>SCOX01000010.1 GCA_005503055.1 Lysobacteraceae bacterium P
CTCGACGCGGTGGCCAGGGAGTTGAACGGACGGCCCCGCAAGACGCTAGGCTATGAAACACCGGCCGAACGATTTCAACAAGCTGTTGCATCGACCGGTTGAAACCGCAGTCGTAAGCGGACATAAGAATGCCGACTCGGGCAGCGCATGTCCACGGGGATCCGAACTTAACCCCCGACTCGCCCTCGCCCACCGAACGCCGCTTCGGATCAGGCTTTCACCACGAAGTCGGCATCGATGCGCGGCGTAGGGGCTGGAATGTCCGCTAACGGCCAGGAGCGGTCATCGGGTAATAACCGATTGCGTGCCAAGCAGAGCATTTTCAAAGTCACGCTCCCCTTCGGCACCCCACCATGGAACTGCCACAGAGCCGCCCAACTGGCGCAATCGCCGCAGGATCAGGAGGAACGACTCGATCTCGCGACTGCCCCAGTCCGCGCCCATCCGGTAGTCGATGATCAGGCCCGACGGAAGTACGAGGAGTCCGAGGTCTGGAATGACATGCTCCGAGCCACGGACGCCACGCAGGACCACGTGGAAAGGGCCGAGCTCGTCCGATGCCACCAAGGCCGCGTCCGCGGGACCAGCGTAGTTGCGTTCCGACTGGTCCGGTTTCGACAAAACCTGCCTGTAGCCGCACGAGACATCGAAGCCTCCGCAATCGTAGAAGAGGCGGAAGGCAGGCTCCAGATGGGGCCGATCGCCAAACGAGATTTCGATCTCGGGTAGCGACCCGTCGTCCGTTTCGAAGTACTTCTTCAGCGTCATCGTTACTCCGGAAAACACGTACGCGAGTTTCCGCCCCGGGTCGATAGCAGACATTAGCACTGCCGCGCTGGGGCATGGCACTGCCGGGTGGCGAAGTCGAAACCGGGTGCGCTTTGCTTACCTTGGCTACGGGAGCTGACCGTGCGCCCACCGGGCTTGCAGCGTGTGCCACATCATCCACTGGTGCGGCTCTTCGATAATCTTCTCGCCGACACGGCGATTCACCTCGGTGGCAATCTCGGTTGGATCGTGTCCCGCGCCGGGAATCAATGGGCCGATCTCGATCTCCGTGTAACCATTCCGCCGTAGGCAAAAGACTGGAATCGTCGTCGCGCCATATCGACTCGCCAGGCGGTAGATGCCGGCAGGTGAGGCAGCCTGACGCCCTAGGAACGGCGCCACCAAGCGGTCAGTCGTCGGCAAGTACGTGTCCAGCATTGTGGCGAGCACGCCACCGGCGGCAAGTTCCTCGCGATGGTGATGCCGGAGTGCCTGTCGGCGGGCACCAGGCGGATTCGCGCACCGCTGATCGCCTCGATCTTTTCTCTTGACTTCTGTTCTCCCGGCGGGACAGGCCCGCCGATAATGACCAGGATGTCCTCGAAAACACCCTTGCACGCCAGCAGCGCGTGGTAGAAGCAGCCGAAGTTGGAACAGCCAAGCACCACGGAACCGATGCGGTGGCACGCCCTCACTTCGTCCAGCGACACCCCGCTGATACGAACCTGGCGCCGCTTCAGGAAGTCGATTCCGGCGTATCGCAACTCCATAACATCGAGCATGAACGCGTCAGGCAGTCGGATGATCCGCCCAGCGATTCCCGAGTCGATACCTATGGCGGCCAACGCGCTCTCGGTGCGCCTTCGTGCAGACGCGTCCGGGTTGGTGTTACGCAGATTCACCACATTGGCAATCTTCCTGGCCATCCGTGGAACGTGCGCGAACAACCACGCCAATCTCATCACCGGCACTCTCGAGGCGCGCGACCCCATCAGCGATGATCCAGCTTGCAGCCGCCGATCCGGGTCACCGCATTTCGATCGAACTTGATCTCGGACTGGGCCTGTAACCTGTTGTCGTTCAACGGCACCTGCACTTCCAGACCCGATGCAGACCAGAGTACCGCTCCATCGGCGCCGACGATGGACACCGGCTGCGCCGAAACGAACTCGAACTTCGCACACGTGAAGTCTGGCACGGTCGACGAGTAAAGGACATTGCCGTAGGTCCGCTTCCACGCTGGCTTGGCCTGTGCTGCGGCATCACGCAGGTACTCCAAGGTCATCGGCGCCTCGATCGGTACGATGTTGACCTTGTAGCTGGGCTTCAATGTGCCCTTCTCCACGTTCGCAGTAATCCTGGCGGAACGCCACTGCTCGTCGGAGAGCTTCGGAAAGGTCGCTTCGCCCGTAGGTTCGACGCGCACTGGCAGATAGCTTCCGTCGAGCTCCACGTCCATGCGAAGCGTTGCGAAGTCAACGGGCCGCTTCTTTCCACTGACATAGTAGGCAACACGCAACTTGTCCCGTTGTTGGTACGGGATGGATTCGAATCTCTGGTCGATCTTCGAATCGAACGAGAACTCCTGCGCGTTTCGAAGTCCCTGCACCGGTATCCGGTCCAGCGTGACGACGTCATCCGTAGCCAAAGCCGTGCATGGCAGCAGGAAGATCATGAGCAGAATTCGCTTCATACCGAGCCTCTCTCTTGCAGGTGCAACACGCGCCCACCGGTTGGCGATGGGCGCGTGCTGCTTGTTGCCAGACCCAGCAGGTGCAACCACCGGAGAAATCCGACATCGGGCATGTGCCCGCGGCAACGGGGTTACGCGACGAAAAGTACGAACGGAAAGACTCGAAAATCCACTTTCCTTGTCTGATGTGCAGGGACATCCTGCGAGTCCGATGTTCGTTACCGTCTTTCACACGCGTCAATGAGACTTGTCCGCAGCGCGTTCTCGTGGAGGACGACCGGTGTGCGTCTTGCTCATGCCACATCCCCAGGGAGTCGCCCGAGTAAGGCAGAAGGCCGACCCGCGATGCGTGTCGCTTGGAGCGATGCCCCGGATACTCTTCGCTTGTTCGGGCTACGCTGCTTGGCAACCCTCGAGGCATCCGGCTTCGTCGCTGACGGAAATAGTGTCGACGGCGACGGAATTTGTGTCGTGCATGACGGAAAAAGCGTCGGCGCCGGCACTTTAAGCGTCGCGGTCGACGCAAAAAGTCTCAGTGGTGACGCTTTTTTCGCCAGCCCCCTTCGCGAAAAGCCTCACGCGTGACGCTTTTTTCGTCAGCGATGACGCTTGAAGCGTCATGCCCGACACAAAAAGCGTCGGTGATGACGCTTTTTTCGCCAGGGGGCAAGCGGAAAAGCGTCGGCGGTGACGCTTTTTTCGTCAGCGACGGCACTCGAAGCGTCGCGCTTGTCGCAAACGCGTCGCCGAAGACGCGAAAAGCCGCTCGGGAGCGGCATTTCGGGGCGCGCGTGGCGCGGGAAACGTCGCAGGAGGTCAGCTCTCCTCTTGCACCGGGCGCGGCGCGGCGGAGGTCTTGCTGAAACGCCCGGACAGTTCGCGCCGCAGCGCCTCCAGACCCTGGCTGCGGCCGGCGACCCTGAGCAGCGCATAGCCCTCCAGCGCCAACGACATCACGTCGCTGCCCAGCGCCACGTCGGAATCGTCCGCGCGTTCGAGCAGCTTGCGCAGGCGCAGCAGGCGCGGACGCAGGCGGTCGAGCGTCTCCAGATCCATCAGCGCCTCGTCCAGCCCGATGCTCGAGGGCACCACCTGCCGGTTCTGCGCCAGGAGGCCGAGCGTCTGCCGGCAAAACTGCTCCGACTTCGGCCCCATGCGCATGAGGCCCCGGCGCACATCGACGTCCAAGGCGATGAGGCCGGCGAGCGCCTCCTCCAGCGCGGACATCGCCTGGTCCGCCGCGGCCAGCTTGTCATCGGAAAGGGTGAGGGAAATCAAGTTCTGCGACACGAATGACTCCAAAGGGTTCGCCCGGATCGGGCGACTTGATCGTCATCGGCAAGGAACATCCCGCGCCGTCGGTGCAAGGCGCGTGGAGGGGTACGGAAATTCTGAGTCGGGGGTGAAAGATTCGCAGGCCGTACGCGCACGCAACAAAAAGGCCCGCCGAAGCGGGCCTTGTCTGCGTGACACCGGGTGCTCTGTTACGGCTTGGTGTCCTTCGGCGGATGGGGATCGTTCCCGTAGCTGTTGCTGCCCTGGATCTTCCCGTCCCTGCCGTGCTCGACGACCTCCACTTTGTCGCGACGGCCCTGCTGCCGGGCTTGCTCCATCGCTTCGGCCTTGCGCTCATGGACCGAACTGGCGCGCTCGTTGCCTTCCTTCTGTACGGCCCACCCGTCCTTGTGCGGAACGACGTGGATATCCTTCTTCGTCATGTCTGGGCTCCTGCCATGCCTGCGGGGCATCCGCAGGTTCAGAGGAATCCTAGCTCCGGCGACTAGCGCCGGAATGACCGAAAGTCGCAAGCGGCGTGCGCTGACTGGGATGAAGCAACGGCCGCTTTGCTTGGTGCGGTCACCCAATCGCAATCGCCCCTCCTGCAATTAGCACAAGTCGCATTTCATCCTGTTGTGCACCGTCATACGGTCGGCCTGTCGCCCGTATGACGAAGAGGACGGGATGGAAAGGGTCAAGCGAACAAGGCGCCGTCCAGTGGAGTTTGCGATGGCCGCAGCCGGGCTGGTGCTTGCGCTCGGCGCCCTCCTCTACTTCGGGTTCACCGAATCCGGCAAAGAAGCTGCGATGGGGACGGAAGAGCCCGTTCCAGCCAGCGCGCAGCGCTCCTTCATTTCCGGAGCCGGGTCGGGTCCCCGCATAGAGGTGGCCGCGCCGACGTATCGGCCTGCGCGGGCGCGGCACGCCTACGTGATCCCGGAATCCGAACGAATCGGCGTGCCTGAGGGCAAGGCCGCCGACGTGCTCGCCAGACTCACGCCGCTGGCCGAGGCTGGGGATGCGCGTGCCGCGCTGGAAATCTACAACAAACTCTCGAATTGCCGCGCCGTGATTGCGTCTGGAATCGCGGAGGATGAAATGGCCGCCTACAGAAAGGCGGGCATCAGCGAGGAACAGTTCCTGCGAGCCGTTGAGAAGGATCAAGGGAACTGCATTGGCAGCCAGGAGCAGATCGAAGCACGAGGAAAGTGGCTGGAACAAGCCGCTGCAGCCGGATCAATCGAGGCGCAGCTTGTTTATCTGTCGGACGCTGAAGCCATCATTGGCGGCGGCCCAAGCGGTGCGGTCAAGCGTCCTGAGAAGGCACGGGAATTCAAGGCGAAAGGGCTTGCATACCTCGAACAGCTCGTCGCATCTGGAAGCATCGACGCGATGATGCACCTGAGCGGCGTCTACGACACGGGCTTCGTTGTCGAACGCGATCCGGTCCGTGCATACGCGCTTAACCGCACGGTGGATCGAGCACAGCCCGGCATGATCCCGCCCGAGCTCTTGCAGTTCGGAAGAGCAGAACTATCGCCCCAGGAGCTGGCACGCGCTGAGTCGCTCTCGGCTCACCTTTATTCGTCTTGCTGCAACGCAGGTAGTACTGCTCGCGCCTCACGCATGGATCCGAACTAGAAAATGAAAAGGCCCCGTTGCGGGGCATTCTCATACTTTCGCTGTCTACGCTACTCCGGATGCGCTTCGCTTATTCGGGCGACGCTGGCTATATGGATGCAGCGCTTCCCCTGAGGAGCCAGGTAGCCCGGGTAACGCCGGAGGCCGCACCCGGCGTCAGTTGAAGTCGGTGAGATGTTGACGCCGAACCCGAGTGCGCGGCGCGGTGGTTCACAGCCCCATGGAGACCTACGGGATTCAGATGAGCAAGGTCATCGACGCGCAACCGAAGGTCGAGCCCCCCCCCCGGCAATACGATTCCGCCCAACCCGGCGCTCATTCCTGAGGTCGATGGACTAGCGGAAGATCACCAAGCCAGCCGCGAGCCTGAGCGAGGCCCCTTCAACGACCCCTATCTCAACAGGGCCTATGCCGCTGCGCAGATCGGCGATAGCAATCAACTTGCTCAAATCGCCAGCGAGTTCGCGCAATCGCCCGAGGGGCAGCGGATGGCGCAATTGGGTAGCGAATTGCTGGCGCAGCAACAGTTGCAGGAACAACAGGTGGCGCAAACCCGCCAGGGGCCCATCATGCGCCTGTGATCCCGTTCACATGACTGGAACGGGGCATAGGCGCATACGTTGGTCCTCGAGATGATGGAGTCGAACCCGGGTGCGCTTTGCTTACCCGGGCTACGGGGGCCGACCCGCGAGGGCACGGGCCGGCGGTGGGTTACTCGTCGTCGGGGTCGGGGCCGTGTTGGACTACGGCGGACAATGCGTTGTCCAGGTGTTCCGCGACGCGGGTGAAGAGTTCGGACAGGGCGTCGGGGCGGAGGACGAGGTAGCCGGCGGGTTCGCTGCGGGGTTCGGCCAACTGCGACAGCAGGCAACGGCCTACCCCACCGCCTTGCCTGCAAGTCACAGGAGAGCGCCAGGCTTCTTCACCCCTGCATGAGCGAACATGAAGTCGGCTACGGAAACGGACCAACTCTCTGATACCTCCCCGTCGGAGACGCGACGTGCCAGATCATCGATGGATACAAACTGACCGCTTAGGGATGTTCCGTGCCGTTCGAAGAACTCATCGGCGCTTAGTGCGATTGCGACATCGTTGCTCGGAGCCCGCCACTCATACACGACTGCGACATGCCGAGCTGACCGCTCCCCCGATCGATCGTAGATCGCCCCTAAGAGGACGAGCGAATCTTCTTCGATGCTCAATCGCAGCTCCTCATTGAGCTCGCGAATGGCGCAGTTTGCCAGGACCGCATTAGGCCCATCTTCCTGTCGCACATGCCCACCCGCCCAGATGACCGTCTTCTCGTGCAGATCGTTCTTCGGGCTCGCCTCTCGCCTCAACAGAACAAGCACGTCACCTGACCTATTGCGGACGACCACCACTGGCAGCGCCTGGACCAGTGACGGATCTGACTCGACATCACGGCGTGGTCCATACACGCCCTTAGACTCAAACTGTTCTATGAGGCTCTTCGCACCATCTTCGCTGACAGCCTTGGAGGAGCCAAACAGTTTTTCAATCTCAGACGTAGGAAGCGCGAGAATCCGCTCTTCCAGAGCCAACTCGACAAGATCAAGAACTTTATCCAACGTGTACTCCGCCGACTTCTGTGGCGTCGAAAGGTCGTCTGATGACGTGTCGATACGGATTACGTTGAATTCTTCCCTCAATTCTTCCGCAGTTCGATCATAGATCGACCGCAGTTGATTAAGGACCTCGGGGTTCATGATGGACCCCGGCGCACCAACAATTTCCAGCAGTCCTTTCTCACGCTTGAGCGCATCCGAAGGATTGGCCGTCATCAGCACAACTCCCGTAATCTTTTCGCCCCAGTCTGCAATCTTCAGGAACTTCTCAATTCTCTCTCGATCTTCCTTCCTTACTCTACAAAGACGCTCCATCACCCGAAACCAACAGATAGCGTCAAACAATCCACGGTCGAGGAAGAGAATTTGCGCGTCGTCCGCCCTTGGCGGCTCTTGTGTCTTCTCGAGAATCTGCGCCAATGTAGTGCAAGCAGTCCAGACGTTGAAGTGCGCGTGCTTCTTATCTTTTATGGGACAAATGGAAGCTCTCTCGACGACAACTTCTGTTTTAAAGCCGCAGCGCTTTAAGAACATTTGAACGCTTGAGAGCGTTGAGCTCTTGCCTGCCTTCGGCAGACCAGCAAACTCGATAACGACCGGCTTTGGCGACTGATCGCGCATCTGCTCTGCGAGTGCTTCCGCACGCAGCTGCCGCTGACTCTTTTGCTCTTTCCGTGGCTTGCTCATTGTCGTTCCTTGAATCAAGGCCCTATATGAAAACACCCGCTTAAGAGCGGGTGTTTCTTTTTCACTCACATGTTCCGCCGGTACTCGCCACCCACGTCATACAGCGCGTGGCTGATCTGACCGAGGCTATGCGTCTTCACCGCCTCCATAAGGCTGGAGAACACATTCCGCCGCTCCCGGGCCGTCGCCTGTAGGGACTTGAGCCCATCCGAAGCGAAGCCGTTGCGATTGCCCTGATACCCGGCGACGTTGTCGATCTGCTGACCCTTCTCGCTTTCGGTCGAGCGAATCAGTTCGATCTCCGTGACGATGTCGCCGCCGTGGTCCTTGGGCAGGAAGGTGTTCACGCCGATCAGCGGGAGGCTGCCGTCGTGCTTCTTGTGCTCGTAGTACAGGCTTTCTTCCTGGATCTTGCCGCGCTGGTACATGGTGTCCATGGCGCCGAGCACGCCGCCGCGCTCGCTGATGGCTTCGAACTCCTTGTAGACGGCTTCTTCGACGATGTCGGTGAGCTTGTCGACGATGAAGCTGCCCTGCCAGGGGTTCTCGTTGAAGTTGAGGCCCAGTTCCTTGTTGATGATCATCTGGATGGCCACGGCGCGGCGCACGCTTTCTTCGGTCGGCGTGGTGATGGCTTCGTCGTAAGCGTTGGTGTGCAGGCTGTTGCAGTTGTCGAACAGTGCGTACAGGGCCTGCAGCGTGGTGCGGATGTCGTTGAACTGGATCTCCTGCGCGTGCAGGGATCGGCCGCTTGTCTGGATGTGGTACTTCATCATTTGGCTGCGTGCGCTGGCGCCGTAGCGCTCACGCATGGCGCGGGCCCAGATGCGGCGAGCGACGCGGCCGATGACGGTGTATTCCGGGTCCATGCCGTTGCTGAAGAAGAACGACAGGTTGGGCGCGAAGTCGTCGATCTTCATGCCGCGCGCGAGGTAGTACTCCACAATCGTGAAGCCGTTGCTGAGCGTGAAAGCCAGCTGGCTGATCGGGTTCGCGCCGGCTTCGGCGATGTGGTAGCCGCTGATGGACACCGAGTAGAAGTTGCGGACGTTCTTGTCCACGAAGTACTGCTGGATGTCGCCCATCATGCGCAGGGCGAACTCCGTGCTGAAGATGCAGGTGTTCTGCGCCTGGTCTTCTTTCAGGATGTCGGCCTGCACGGTGCCGCGCACGGTGGCAAGCGTTGCGGTCTTGATCTTCTCGTAGGTCTCGGCGTCGACGACCTGGTCGCCGGTGACGCCCAGCAGGCCCAGGCCTAGGCCGTCGTTGGTCTCGGGCAGCATGCCGCTGTAGGTCGGACGCTTGCGGCCTTCGAACATCTTTTCGATCTTGTCGTGCGCTTCGTCCCAGCGGTGCTGGTCGGCGCGCAGGTACTTCTCGACCTGCTGGTCGATGGCGGTGTTCATGAACATCGCCAGGATGATCGGCGCCGGGCCGTTGATGGTCATCGACACCGAGGTGCTGGGAGCGCACAGGTCGAAGCCGGAATACAGCTTCTTCATGTCGTCCAGCGTGGCGATGTTGACGCCGGAGTTGCCGATCTTGCCGAAGATGTCCGGGCGCACGGCGGGGTCTTCGCCGTACAGGGTGACGCTGTCGAAGGCGGTGGACAGGCGCGCGGCCGGCTGGCCGACGGACAGGTAATGGAAGCGGCGGTTGGTGCGCTCCGGCGTGCCTTCGCCGGCGAACATGCGGATGGGGTCTTCGCCGGTCCGGCGGTACGGGTACACGCCACCGGTGTAGGGGTAGTAGCCCGGCAGGTTTTCCTTCTGCAGGAAGATCAGCAGCTCGCCCCAGCTCTTGTAGGTGGGCGCGGCGATCTTCGGGATCTTCTGGTGGGACAGCGACTCGCGGTAGTTCTCGACGCGGATGGTCTTGTCGCGGACCTGGTATTCGTTGACCTCGTCGGTGATGGACTTCAGGCGCGCGGGCCACTCGCGCAGGAGCTTGAGGGCTTCGGAGCTGAGCGACTGGACGGCGTCGTTGTAGCGCTGGCGGAGGGTGAGCAGCGTCTTGTCGCCGCCGTCGGTGAGGGCGTCAGCGGCGAAGAGGTCCAGCGCCTTCGGCAGCGCGCCATCGCCCAGGTCGTGCAGCGACTGCCAGTAGCTCTGCGCGCGGTCGGCGGTCTCGGCCTGCGTTTCGATCTTGGCGTTGATGCCGCGGCCCTGCTCGGCGATCTCGGCCAGGTAACGCACGCGGGCGCCGGGAATCAGCACGGTGGCGCGCGGTTCCTTCAGCGAGGTGTCGAGGTCCGGCGTCCACTTCTCGCCCGGCAGCCCGAGCTTCTCGCGCAGCAGGCGGCACAGGTTGGCGAACATCCAGCTGATGCCGGGGTCGTTGAACTGGGAGGCAATCGTCGGGTAGACGGGGACGTCTTCGTCCTTGGTCTGGAAGGCGACGCGGTTGCGCTTCCACTGCTTGCGCACGTCGCGCAGGGCGTCTTCGGCGCCGCGCTTGTCGAACTTGTTGAGCACGACGAGCTCGGCGAAGTCGAGCATGTCGATCTTCTCCAGCTGGCTCGGCGCGCCGAAGTCGCTGGTCATGACGTACATGGGGAAATCGACGAGGTCGACGATCTCCGAGTCGGACTGGCCGATGCCGGCGGTTTCGACGATGACCAGGTCATAGCCCAGGCCCTTGAGGAAGCCGATGCAGTCCTTCAACACCATATTGGTGGCGGCGTGCTGGCGGCGCGTGGCCATCGAACGCATGTACACGCGCTTGGAGCGCAGCGAGTTCATACGGATGCGGTCGCCCAGCAGCGCGCCACCGGTGCGGCGGCGGGTGGGATCGACGGAGATCACGGCGATGCGCATCCCCGGGAAGCTGGCGAGGAAGCGGTTGAGCAGTTCGTCGGTGACGGAGGACTTGCCGGCGCCGCCGGTGCCGGTGATGCCTATCACGGGCGTTCCGCCGCCCGTGCGGGATTCGAGATTCGTGATTTGGGATTCGGACGAGCGCGGGTGGGCCCATTGCTTCCGAAGCATCGCCATTTCCGACTCGGTGAAATGGCCTTCCTCGATGGCGCTGAGCATCCGGCCGATCGCGATCTCGTCGTCGAGCTCGGGGCGCTGCGGCTTTTGCGAATCCCGAATCCCCAATCCCGAATCCCGCGCGCCGGAGGCGCGTCGCACCACGTCCTCGATCATCGCCACCAGGCCCATGTGCATGCCGTCGTTGGGGTGGTAGATGCGCTCCACGCCGTAGGACTGCAGTTCGCGGATCTCTTCCGGGGTGATGGTGCCGCCGCCGCCGCCGAAGACGCGGATGTGGCCTGCGCCGCGCTCTTTGAGCATGTCGACCATGTATTTGAAGTATTCGACGTGGCCGCCCTGGTAGGACGACAGCGCGATGCCGTCGGCGTCTTCCTGCAACGCGGCGCGGACGACGTCCTCGACCGAACGGTTGTGGCCGAGGTGGATGACCTCCGCGCCCTGCCCCTGGATCAGGCGCCGCATGATGTTGATGGCGGCGTCGTGGCCGTCGAACAGACTGGCGGCGGTGACGAACCGCAGCGGGCTGCGGCTCTCGTCGACAGCGGGGGTGGCGGCGGCTTCGGGCAGGGTGCTTGCGGGGGTGCTCATGGACGCTCGAAATACGGAAACGGTCGAATCCGTATTGTAGCCCGAGGGGGATTAGGGGCTTGTTGTGCGGCGCGGGAGGGCGAATCGGGCGCTTACGCGGCACTGCTGTGTGGTTGGACCGTCCGGGCGTTCCTCGTGAGATGGGTCGCGCCAGGGATGGCAGCGGCGCTACGGCGGTTTCCGTCATCCCGGCGAAAGCTGGGACCAGGCCCGCAGCCCTCCCCCTCCGCTCCGTCATCCCAGCGAAAGCTGGGATCCATGTTGCTTTCGCCCGCCCCTCCACCACCCGCCAGAGCAAAATGGATTCCAGCTTTCGCTGGAATGGCGAGAGGGGTCGGATGGAGCGACGGCCTGGGTCCCGGCCTTCGCCGGGATGACGCTGATGTGTGAATGGCGGGATTGGCGTGATAAGCGGCGCGACACAAAAACCCCGGCCGCCCCGGGCCGCGCGCTACGTCTGAATGCTTACCCCCACTCGCCACCGCCGTCGCGCGGGATCGGCGTCGCCGGGGCGCACCCGGATGGAGCGACGGCATGCAGGATCCGACGACCAAGAAGCACTCGCGGCCCTCGCCCCCGACCGTGCAGGCCGTGCTGCTCCATGCCGCCATATTCGGCAAAGGCGGGTCGCTTTCTGGCTACACTCCACGGCCCGTGCCTCGTGACGCCATGAACGAAGACGCCGTCCTCCTCGACCTGCGCCGCCGCGCCCACAACGGGTCGCCGCAGGCGCTGTACCAGTTGGCCTCGGCGCTGGTGGTGCGGCACGAGCTCGACGAGGCGTTCACCCTGCACCGCCGCGCGGCGGAGGCCGGGCTGGCGAATGCGCAGATCGAATACGCACGCATGTTGATGTACGGCGTGGGCTGCGATGCCGAACCGGTCAAGGCCGCGGAATGGCTGCTGCGCGCGGAAACCGTGGGCAGTCCGATCGCGAGCTATTTCCTGGCATTGATCGCGCTCGGCGGGCGCACCCTGCCGCGCGACGGCCGCATCAACGAACGCGTCCTGCGCGCGGTGCGTGCCGACTACCCGCCCGCGCTGCGTGCGGCGGCGCTGCACTTCGGCCGCAAGGCGCATCCGTCCGATCAACTGCGCTGCCTGCAATTGCTGGAGCGCGCGGCGGGCCTGGGCGATGTGGTCGCGGCGCGGCTGTTCGTCGAACGCCTCGTGCGCGGCGAAGGCGACACGCCCCAGCCCGAAGCGGCGCACGAGTTGCGCGTGCAGCTGCGGGCGCGCGGCATCGGGGCGTTGCCGGACATCGCGGTGCCGGAGTTCGTGCGTACGCAGGCGGCGCCGGGCATGTTCGAAATGGAAGACGTCATGCAGCCGGTGGAGCTGAGGCTGCAGTCGGCGCGTCCGCACGTGATGACGGTCGATGGCCTGCTCAGCGCGGACGAATGCCGGCTGTTGATCGCCAACGCCGAATCGCACCTGCAACGTTCGCGCACGGTCGATCCGGAAACCGGGTTGCCGGTGTCGCAGGAGATCCGCACCAGCAGCGACGCGGCCTTCGACGCGATCCTGGAAGACCTGGCGCTGCGCGCGGTGCAACTGCGCATGGCCATCGCGGCCGGCGTGCCGCTGGTCCACGCCGAACATCTGGTCGTGCTGCGCTACGAGCCCGGACAGGAATACCGCCCGCATCGCGACTACCGGCCGCTCAGCTCGATCGAGCGCGACCGCCCCGGGGCCGGCAACCGCCTGCGCACGATCTGCGTGTACCTCAACGACGTCGAGGCCGGCGGGCAGACGGAATTCCCGGTCGCCGGGCTGAAGGTGGAACCGCGCCCGGGCCGCGCGGTGATCTTCGACAACCTCCATCCGGACGGCTCGCCGGACGTGAATTCCCTGCACGCAGGCCTACCGGTGGAACGTGGCGAGAAGTGGCTGGCGACGCTCTGGCTGCGCCAGGCGCCGTACCGGGCTTTCTGAACGGGCATCGCACTTCAAGCCGTCCGTCGGCGTACGCATCCGTATCCGCCGATTGGATTAGACTGTCGCGCCTGCGGTGGGGGCTAAGCCTTTGTCGCAGAAGCGAATCCTCATGGATTCAACGACTTATCCATCACAGTTGGCGTAAAGCGCGATGCGCAACGTCTCGCGCCAACGCGGAGCACCCGATGATTTTCGAAACCCTGGACACCTTCGGCCACGAGCAGGTCGTGTTTTGCCACAACAAGGACGCGGGCCTGAAGGCCATCATCGCGATCCATAACACCGTGCTCGGTCCGGCCCTCGGCGGTACGCGCATGTGGCCGTACAAGACCGAGCAGGACGCGCTCAACGACGTGCTCCGCCTCTCGCGCGGCATGACCTACAAGAACGCGGTTGCCGGCCTGAACATCGGCGGCGGCAAGGCGGTGATCATCGGTGATCCGGCCGCTGACAAGTCCGAGGCGCTGTTCCGCGCATTCGGCCAGTTCGTCGAATCGCTGGGCGGTCGTTACATCACCGCCGAGGACGTCGGCATCGATGTCAACGACATGGAATACGTGTACCGCGAGACCGAGTACGTCACCGGCGTGCACCAGGTCCACGGCGGTTCGGGCGACCCGTCGCCGTTCACCGCCTACGGCACGCTGCAGGGCCTCATGGCCACGCTCAACAAGCGTTTCGGCGACGAGGAAGTGGGCAAGTACTCCTACTCGGTGCAGGGCTTGGGCCACGTGGGCATGGAGTTCGTGAAGCTGCTCAAGGAGCGCGGCGCGAAGATCTTCGCCACCGACATCAACAAGGCGCTGGTCGACAAGGCCGTGTCGGAATACGGCGTCGAAGCCGTGGGCCTGGACGAGATCTACGACGTGCCGGTCGATGTCTATGCGCCGTGCGCGCTGGGCGGCACCGTCAACGAGAACACCCTGCCCCGCCTGAAGGCCAAGGTCATCTGCGGCGCGGCCAACAACCAGCTGGCCAACAACGCCATCGGCGACGAAGTGTCCAAGCGCGGCATCCTGTACGCACCGGACTACGCGGTGAACGCGGGCGGCGTGATGAACGTGGCGCTGGAGCTGGACGGTTACAACCGTGAGCGCGCCATGCGCATGATGCGCACGATCTATCACAACCTGGCGCGCATCTTCGAGATCGCCGAGCGTGACGGCATCCCGACCTACCGCGCCGCCGACCGTCTGGCCGAAGAGCGCATCACCGCCATCGGCAAGCTCAAGCTGCCGCTGGGCCGCTCGGCTCCGCGCTTCCAGGGTAGGATTCGCGGCGGGCATTAATCCCGTCTGCGACGGGATGAATCCCAAAGTTTGCGCTGCAAACTTTGGGCCCCGGTCCTCGTATCCAAATCCCTGCCGCTGCCGCGGCGCCCCTTTACTAAAAGGGGCTATGGGTTCGATGGGTTGGTCGGGACTGCAATGAAGTTCTTCGAAGCGCCCGGCTTGCCGGGCGTTTTCTTTTGCTGTCGGCGCGACTGGGACAGCGGGTATCGAAACCTGCTTGGACCGTCATCCCGGCGAAGGCCCGGACCCAGGCAGTCATTTCATCCGGCATGTCCCCTCGCGGGGCCGCCGCTCCCGCCCGGCATTTCCCCACCACGTCGTCGTCATTCCAGCGAAAGCTGGAATCCATCTTGACGTTGCCCTCGCTCGCTTGGGACCCGCCCGCGTAAGCAATGGATCCCGGTTCGAGTCTGAATGACGAAGGGAGGCTGAAAGCGCATCGGCCTGGGTCCCGGCCTTCGCCGGGATGACGATGGGGAGCTCGAGGCGCCACGACGTGGCATGGCGAATCGTCGCTCACGGGCTCCAGTCTCTCGCGCTTTTATTGCACCGCACGACGAAGGTTTCATGCGGCGCCTCTAGAATTGGACATCGCGCGTCGTCGAAGACGCCCCCGCCCTACCGACCCAAGGATTCCCATGCGCCCCTTCCCCCTCGGCGAAGACATCGATGCCCTGCGCGACGCCGTTCGCCGGTTCGCCGAGGCGGAGATCGCGCCACGTGCGGCGCAGATCGACGAGGAGAACCTGTTCCCGCAGGACCTGTGGCCGAAGTTGGGCGAGATGGGCCTGCTCGGCATGACCGTGCCGGGCGAGTATGGCGGCAGCGACATGGGCTACCTCGCGCATCTGGTGGCGATGGAGGAGATCTCGCGCGCGTCCGGTTCGGTCGGCCTGAGTTACGGCGCGCACTCGAACCTGTGCGTGAGCAACCTCTACGCCAACGGCAACGAGGATCAGCGCCGCAAGTACCTGCCCAAGCTGTGCAGCGGCGAGTGGAAGGGCGCGCTGGCGATGAGCGAACCCGGCGCGGGCTCGGACGTGGTCGGGTCGATGAGCTGCCGCGCGGAGCTGCGCGACGGCGTGTGGGTCGCCAACGGCACCAAGATGTGGATCACCAACGGCCCCGAGGCCGACGTGCTGATCGTCTACATGCGCACCGCCGGCAAGGATGCGGGCAGCCAGTGCATGACCGCCTTCATCGTCGAGAAGGGCATGAAGGGATTCTCCACGGCGCAGAAACTGGACAAGTTCGGCATGCGCGGCTCCAACACCTGCGAGCTGGTGTTCGAGAACTGCGAAATCCCCGCGCAGAACGTGCTCGGCCACGCGAACCACGGCGTGAAGGTGCTGATGCGCGGCCTCAACACCGAGCGCCTGGTGCTGACCGGCGGGCCGATCGGCCTGATGCAGGCGGCGCTCGACGTCGCCCTGCCCTACGTGCGCGAACGCAAGCAGTTCAACGCGGCCATCGGCACCTTCGGCCTGATGCAGGGCAAGATCGCCGACATGTACACCGCGCTGCAGTCCAGCCGCGCGTTCGCCTATCAAGTGGCACGCGACTTCGACGGCGGCCACAGCAGTCGCGTCGATGCGGCGGCGTGCCTGCTGCATGCCTCCGAGGCGGCGGTGCAGGTGGCGCTGGAAGGCATCCAGGCGCTGGGCGGCAATGGCTACATCAACGAGTTTCCGACCGGCCGCATCCTGCGCGATGCGAAGCTTTACGCCATCGGCGCGGGCACGAATGAAATCCGCCGCATGCTGATCGGTCGCGAGCTGTTCCAGGATCGGCACTGAGCGACGCTGAACCGGTCATCGCGATCGGGACACCTGATCGGAGCACCTGATCAAAAACAAAAAAGGCCGCTGCATCGCGCAGCGGCCTTTTCGTTGGTGCGGTCAGAACGTCAGAACATCGTGGACCACGTCGCCATCGCGCCGGTCCACTGCTCGCCATCGCTGCGCCGGCTGTCGAGATCCAACCGCAAACTCGACGCCCGACCGATTCCCGCCGCCAGGCCCAGGCCGAACAAGCCGACGTCGCGGTCCAGCCCATCGGCCACGATGGGCGCCCATGCGTCCATCCCGGTGAAACGCGCCTGGATCTGCGTGCCGGATTGCGACAGCAAATGCTGCCATTCGACGCGGCCGGTAAGTTTCCACCGTGTCCAACCGCCCTCCCAGTGGTGGGTCCAGCGCGCGCCGGCCAGTGCCTGCAGCGCCGACATCGACGCATCGTCCGACGCCAGGCCGAAGCCGGCCGCGCCTTGCTCGCTGAACGCATCGCGCTGCAACTGCAACGCCTGCGCACCGACGTAAGGTGTGAGACTGCTGCTGCCGATGCGCAGGTTCCGGCCGGTCTGCAGCGTCAATGCACCGTAGCGATGCGCGTAATCGCTCGACACGCGGTAGGCGTCGTCGCCCAGCAGCACTTCGCGTTGCAGCCAGCGCCGCATGTGGCCGAACCCTGCGCTGCCGAGCAAATACGCGTCCGCGCCCAAGTTCCATGACGCGTATAGCTGGCCGTCGACCTGACGGTTACGCTCGCGGTCGAAACGCTGGGAGTGCCAGGCATCGCCACTGGATTCCGACAGCGACGCACCGACGAGGACGTCGGCGCTCCACGGTTGGTCGAATCCGAGCATCCAACCGTTGCTATCCAAGTCGAACGCCGACCACTGACGGATGCCGTCGAGCGACTGCGACCACGCACCCGCAGCGACACCCTGGCCGAGCGCATCGACGCGCGACTCGACCGCACCCCGGTTGCCATCGAGCGCCATCAACGCGAAGGCACCGTCGGCGTCGTGGAGTTCGCCGGAGAGGCTGTCGAGCGAACGCTCGACGGCGGCCGCGCTTGCGGCACCCTGCAGTTGCGCGGCCGCTGCGGAGAAATCCGTCGGCGACGGGGCGGCGGGGCTCGACAGGACAATGTCGTCCAGTAGTCCGAACGCCTGCTCGACTCGTTGCGCCGCACCGAAACTCGTAGGCGAGTACGCCACGCCCTGAACGCTGCGCGCATCGATACGCGCCACGTCGAGCCACACGGTGTGTGCGTCGTAACCGATCGTCGCGTCGATCATGGGCGTCGAGTAGGCATTCGCGAACTGGCCCACGATGCCGCCTTCGCCGACCAGGATCTCGGTGCGATTTCGCGCCACGTAGCCCGCTGCCAGGTCCGCGATATACAGATCGCCATCGATTTCGATCCTTCCCTTCACGCGCAGCGGATCGTTGCCGAGCGCGTTGACCATGAAGGTGCCGGATGGTTTGAGGAAGAGATTGCCCATCAGCAGGGTGTTCGCGTGCTCGCGGTTCACCAGGACGCCTTCGTTGGTGACGTCGCCCTCGACAAAGGTGTGGACTTCATCGCCCGACGACGAGTTGACCTGCATCACACCGCGATTCATCACCGGCGCGCGCACCGTCACCTGCCAGGCGTAAAGGTAGGCGCCGTCGTCGACCGTGATCGGGGCGGTCATGGTGCCGTTGATGGAGACGGTCAGGCCGGACTTGATGTGCATCGAGCCGGTGAACGTGTTGTTCCCCGAAATGTGCAGCGAGGCACTTTCAAGCGTGCCGGCTACGTCTTCGTCGCTTCCGACGATGACACTCGCCGGCCCGCTCATGTCGTTCCACCAGACCGAATGCGTGCCGGCGGGAATCACGACTTCGAAGTCGCCCCACAACAGCTTGGCCGGCCCGCGCATCGAACGGTCGAAATCGAGCAATCCCCAACCGAACGTCGCGTCCGCACCGTGCGCGCCCAGGTCCACGGCATTGCCCAACAGGATCTGCCGGATCTGGTTGGCGCTCATGTAGGGAAAGTTCTCCCTGAGCGAAGCGGCGGCACCCGCCACCTGCGCGGCAGCGAAAGCCGATCCGTTGACGGAGCGGATTGCGCTCGCGCTTCCCGAGGAGGCCGCCAGCGCAAGGTCCCCTGGGGCGACCATGCAGAAGCGCGCCGCGTCGCCGCAGGCATTGGCGTAAGGGGCAAGTCGCGTCGGAACAAGCGTGTCGAGCGCAGCCACCGTCAGCCAGCCGCTTTCGAGCACCGCCGCGTCGGCGCTGCGGCCGGGCAATGCAGCGATGGCAGATGGCTGGGGCCCTGCCAGGTCACCGGCGGCGAACACCACCAGTCCGTCGTGGTCGACCACGAACGGGCGGTACGCCGCGACGTAGGCATCCGTCGTAGCCGCATCGCTCCACGGGGTGGTGCCCCAGGCATTGAGCATGACATTCACGCCCTCGGACATCAGGTCGTCATGCATTGACCGCAGGCGCGATGGCGCTGCTTGCGCATCTGCAAGTACGGCGTTGCCCGATGCGTCAGGCACGAGGCGCGCCGACACGATGTTGGCCCCGTTGGCCAACGTGATGCCTGACGACAACGTGCCAGGCCGTTCCAGCAGAACCCTGGCCAGGTCCGTGCCCACACCGACCTTGTCCGCGACACCGAGATCGTTCGAGACCGCGTCGACGTAGGTGAACTGCCGTACCGACCGACCGTCCAGTTCCGCTGCGTCGCCGCGCACGCCCGTGGACACCACACCGATGACGCCGTCGGTCCCCATATCCGAGCCACCGAAGTGATTGATCACCCGCCAATGCGCGTAACGCTCCGTCACAACGGAATGCGACGGCGGCACGGGTGTCGTCGGTGGAGTGGGCGTCGTTGGCGGTGCGGGTGTCGTCGGCGGGGTGGGCGCGCTCGGCGCCGGCGGAGGATCGCTGCGCACGTTGCCGCCGCCACCGCCACCACCGCAGCCCACCATCCCCATGATGCACAGGCCCAACATCACGCCGCGCGCCAAGGGCGCGCGTGTCGGCATACGTTCCATGTTTTCCCCTTTCTGGCGCCGCGCGCGCCGCCCCCCGGCGGCCCCGTCGCGCTGATCGCGATTCCATCACGATAGCCACGCCCGCGCATGTGCGGGGCGTGGCAGATCAGCGCCTCAGAACGCCGTTGACCAGTTGAGCATCGCCTGCGTCCAGGTATCGCTCTGGTCGCGGCGGGCGTCGAGGTCCAGGCTGAGGCGGCTTCCACCTCGCAGCCAGGTGCCCACGCCCAGGCCGAGCACGCCGACGTCGCGGTCGAGCGCGCCGCCGAGAATCGGCGACCACACGTCGAATGCCGTGAAGCGCGCTTCGATGTCGCCGCCGGATTGCGACAGCAGGCGCTGCCATTCCATGCGCCCGTGCAGGTCCCACGTCGATGCGCCCACGCTCCAGGCCGTCGTGTAGCGTGCGCCGAGCAATGCCTGGCTCACGCGCAGCGACGAATCCGAAGCGCTCAGGCCGAAGCCGAACGCGCCCTGCTCGTTGAAGCCGTCGCGCTCCAGTTGCAGGTTCTGCACGCCCACGTAAGGCGTGATGCGCCCGTTGCCGACACGTACCGGCAGGCCGGCCTGCACGCCGGCGCTGGCGTAGCGCTGCGCGTAGTCGGTGCCGATGCGGAACGCGTCCGCGCCCAGCAGCACATCGCGCCGGGTCCAGCGTTGCATGCGGCCCACGGCGAGGCTGCCCAGCAGATAACCCTGGCCCAGGTCGTAGCTCGCATAGAACTGCGCCTCGATCTGGCGGTTGTGCTCGCGATCGAAACGTTGGTCGTGGTGCGCGTAGCCTTCGGTCTGCGCGAGCGCCGCGCCGAACGTCAGCGCGCCCATGCGGCGATCCTGGCCAGCCATCCAACCGTCGGACTGCATGTCGAAACGCGCCATCGCACGCTGCGAATCGAGGTTGTCGAACCACGCACCGCCGGTCGGCGCGTCCTGCAACGCGTCGATGCGCGATTCCAGCGCGCGGCGGTTGCCTTCGATGGCCATCATCGCGAAAGCGGTGTCGGCACCGTGCAGCTCACCGGAAAGGCTCGACAGCGACTGTTCGGCCGCCGAAGCGGTCGGCGTTCCCTGGAACGCGGTTGCGCCGGCCAGCGCACCGGTGTCGACGTCGGCGCCGCTCATCAGGCTGTCGTCGATCTGGTCCATCGCGCCTTCCATGCGCGTGGCGCTCGACAGCGATGTCGGCGAAAGGCCGAGCGAGTTCGCCGTCGTCAGGACATCGGCGCGCGACAACTGCAGCCACACGCGATTGGTGTCGTAGCCGACGGTGCCGGTCACGAACTGCGACATCGACACGCTGGCGAACTGTCCGATCACGCCGCCCTGCGCGTAGAGGAAGGGCTCCTGGTGCGGATTGTTCACGCTCGGCGTCGGCATGACGTAGTTCGGCGCGCGTCCGAGCACGGAGAGCTTGCCGCCGAGACGCGCGGTCGTGTCCACCGACACGTGCGCGCCGATTTCCAACTCGACGTTGGACGTCGGAGTGGCGAGGTCGAGCGAAGTGAAGCGGTAATCGGCGCCGAATTCGGTCGTGCCGCCGGACAGATAGAGGTTGCCGAGGTTCGTCACCTTGCCGGCGTTGAGTGGCGTGACGTTGCTGTTGACCGGAACGCCGCCGCGCAGGAACAGCCGCGCGCCCGACATGACGCTCGCTCCGCCGGGGAGCGCACGCGTGACTTCCAGTTCGCCTGCCTCGACGACGGTGTTGCCGGTGTAGGTGTTGTCGCCGGTCAGCTTCAGGCTGCCGGTTCCGCGCTTGGTCAGACCGCCGGCGCCGCCGATGGCGTTCGACCACGGCCGATTGGCGGTGCCCGAGACGTCGACCGTCGTCTGCCCCCAATCGAAACGCCCCGGTCCGTTGACCGCCTTGCCGACGTTGAGCAGGCCGTAGCCGAACACCATGTCCACACCCGGCGCGCCGAGGTCGGTGGCAGTGCCCAGCAGGGTCTGCCGGACCAGATCGTTGCTGAAATAAGGGAACGCCTGCCACACCACGGCGGCGGCACCGGAAACCTGCGGCGCGGCGAACGAGGTGCCGGCGCCCTTCCAGTACGTCGGCGCCGTCGGCGTGTCCTTGGTGCCGGTACTCACGACCGTGCCCGGTGCCGCGAGGCAGTAGCGCATGGCGACGCCGCAGGCGTTGGCGTAGATCGCGCCCTTGGAGTCGACGTCGAGCTGCTGCACATTCGACGGATTGACCGCGGTGACCGCCAGCCAGCCGCGCTCGAGATCGGCCGCCGGCAGCGTCGCGTTCGGACCCGGCTGGCTGGGCAGCGCGCCCATGCTGTCGGGGTTCGGCCGCGCGTCGTTGCCGGTGGCGAACACCACCAGCCCGTTGTTGTTGTGGATGAAGGGACGGTACTCGGCGGCGATCGCGTCGGTCGTGTTGGGATTGGTCCAGTACAGGCCGCCCCACGAGTTGTTCATGATGCGCACGCCGGCGCTTATGAGCTGCTGGTGCACCTGGACCAGGCCGAGTGCGCCGCCGACTTCATTGCCCTGCCCGGTGCCATCGTCGTCGGGCTGCTTGTCGGAGAGGATGCGCGCCGATACCAGTTGCGCGCCGGGCGCGATGCCGCCCGGCCATGCGCCGAACGGCGTGCCGGCGGCGATCTGCGACACGGTCGTGCCATGGCCGATCACGTCATCCACGGCAGTGTTGTTGCCGTCCACGTAATTGACGTTGGCGAGCACGCGCGGCGAGAGCGCGGGGTGGCTGCGCGTCACGCCGCTATCGACGATGCCGATGCGCTGTCCCGCGCCAGTGAAGCCGGCTTGGTGCGCGGCGGCGGTATTGGTCAGTGCGATGTGCTGGCTGTAAGCCGGGTTCGGCGTGCTGACGACCGGAGTCGACGAGGGTGGCGGGTTCGGCGCCTGGGGCTGAGCGGGGGCGTACAGTGGCGCGTCGGAACGGACGTTTCCGCCTCCACCGCCGCCACATGCGGCCAAGCCGATGACTCCCGTGCACAGCAGTGCACTGCGCATCGCAGTGACAAGTCCTTTTTCCAGATGTTGCATGGCTTCCTCGTTGATCGCGCCGCTCCCCAGCGGGCGTGGTCGGAGTATCGATCCAATCCGCCGCGCCCACAATCGACGCCACGCCTTATCGCAACTCCCACGTGCCATCGACAACCGTGAACGTGACCGCTCCGCTGACACGCCCGCTCCGCAGTGACGATTGGCCGCTGATCGAAGCCCTGTTCGGCGCGCGCGGCGCCTGCGGCGGGTGCTGGTGCATGTGGTGGCGCGTGCCGATGGGCGGGCGCACGTGGGAGGCGGCAAAGGGTGCGCCGAACCGCGCGGCCTTCAAGGCGCTGGTCGAAAGCGGCGGGGCCTCGGGCGTGCTGGCCTTCGTCGAGGGCCAAGCGGTGGGGTGGTGCGCGACCGGGCCGCGCGGCGACTTTCCCCGCGTCGATCGCAGCAAGTCCCTCGTGCGCGCATGGCCGATCGGGACCTGGTCGCTGAACTGCCTTTACGTGCGTACCGGCTGGCGCGGTCGCGGGGTGTCCCGGGCGCTGGTCGCAGGCGCGGTGGCGTTGGCGCGGGACGCTGGCGCCCGGGAGATCGAGGCCTATCCGCAATCCTTGGATCCGGGCGAACGCCAGGCGGGGGCTTTCGTCTGGACCGGCGTGCCGGGTCTCTATGAACCCCTCGGCTTCCAGCGCCAGAGCCCGCCCGGCCGCGGTCACGCCCTTTACCTTCTGAAGCTCGGCTGAGGCCGGGTTTGCCGCGCCGCAGCACGGCCCCGCATAATCGACGGGTTCCGGCCCGAGCCGGTCCGCTGTCCCGCTAGCCCTTTGCTGGAGTTTCCATGAGCGACGTCGTCATCGTCGGTGCCAAGCGCACCGCCATCGGTTCCTTCCTTGGCCAGTTCACCGGTGTGCCGACCCCGGCGCTGGGCACGGCCGCCATCAAGGGCGCGCTCGAGCACGCCGGCGTCGCCGCCGACCAGGTCGACGAAGTCATCATGGGCTGCGTGCTGCCGGCCGGCCTCGGCCAGGCACCGGCACGCCAGGCCGCACTCGGCGCAGGCCTGCCGACCTCGGCCGGCTGCACCACGATCAACAAGGTCTGCGGCTCGGGCATGAAGTCGATCATGCTCGCTCACGACCTGATCAAGGCCGGCTCGGCGAACGTGATCGTCGCCGGCGGCATGGAGTCGATGACCAACGCGCCGCACCTGCTCAACAACTCGCGCACCGGCATTCGCTACGGCAGCGCGGAGATGCTCGACCACATGGCGTGGGACGGCTTGACCAATCCTTACGACGGCAAGGCGATGGGCGTGTTCGGCGACATGGCGTGCGAGAAGTACGGCTTCGATCGCGAATCGCTCGATGCGTTCTCCACCGAAAGTGCGCGTCGCGCGCAGGCCGCACTGGCCAATGGTTCGTTCAAGGACGAAGTCGTGCCGGTGACGGTCAAGGGTCGCAAGGGCGAAGTGGTCGTCGACACCGACGAGGAGCCGGGCAAGATCGACCTGGCCAAGATCCCGACGCTGCGCGCGGCGTTCGGCAAGGACGGCGTGCTGACCGCCGCGTCCTCGTCCAAGATTTCCGATGGCGCGGCCGCCACGGTGCTGATGAGCGCCGAGGAAGCCGGCAAGCGCGGACTGACGCCGATCGCGCGCGTCGTCGCGCATGCCAGCCATGCGCAGGCGCCGGAATGGTTCACCACCGCGCCGGTGAAAGCGATTTCAAACGTACTGGCCAAGGCCGGCTGGTCGGTCGAGGACGTTGACCTGTTTGAGGTCAATGAAGCGTTTGCCTGTGTGGCCATGGCGCCGATGAAGGACCTGGGCATCCCTCACGAGAAGCTCAACGTCAACGGCGGCGCCTGTGCGCTGGGGCATCCCATCGGCGCCAGCGGTGCCCGTCTGGTGGTGACGCTGCTGCACGCGTTGCGTGCACGGGGCGTCAAGAAGGGCGTGGCGTCCCTGTGCATCGGGGGTGGCGAAGCTACCGCAGTCGCCATCGAACTGGTATAAGACGTTAAGAACGCATTACCTAAAAAAAACCGGTCAAGCCGCTTGACACGCGTCACCGGCTTGTCATCATGTTATTGACGCGCAATTGCGCGTTGCCTAACTAAACGACGAGGATAAAAATCATGACCTTCAACAAGGCGCTGATCGCCCTGGCTATGGTTGCCGCTCTGGCCGCCTGCTCGAACCAGAAGCAGGCTGACGAAGCCGCTGCTGACGCTTCCGCTGCTTCGACCGAAGCCGCTGCTGCCGCCACCGACGCCGCTGCTGCTGGCGACGCCGCTGCTGCCGACGCTGCCCAGGCCGCTGCCGACACCGCTGCCCAGGCTGCTGACGCTGCCGCCGCTTCGGCCGACGCCACCGCCGCTGCTGCTGCTCCGGCTGCTGCCGACGCTGCTGCCGACGCCGCTTCGCAGGCTGCCGACGCCGCCACCCAGGCTGCTGACGCTGCCACGCAGGCTGCCGACGCTGCCAAGGAAGAAGGCAAGAAGTAATAACCTCGGGCAGGCGACTGCCTCAGGTCATTACCTCTCGAAGAAGCCGCCGGATTTCCGGCGGCTTTTTCATTTGCGCGACGGTTTGATTCGCGCCGCAAGAAACATTCGCGCCGGCCGGAATCGCGCCGCCCGCAGAGCCGCCCAACCGTGCGTTGCACAGCTTCAGCCGCGCATGCCCCGTCGTGCGGATGCCCTGCCCTCGATCGGACCGGTTTCGCCGGGATTCATCGCCGAGCCCCCAGGGTTGGCCGCCCGATGACTTTTCCTTCGCATTGACACTGTCATCGTCCGCCCCGGCTGGGAGCCAACCACCTTCACTCGGAGAGAACCCATGAACACCAAGCTCTACGTCGCCATTGCCATGACCGTCTCCGCGCTGGCCCTGTCGGGCTGCAACCGCGGTGACACGCAGAGCGAGGCCGCCGAAGCCGCGGCCGCCGCCGACAAGGCCGCCGACGCGACCGCCAACGCCGCGAGCGAAACCGCCGAGGCCGCGGCCG
The DNA here is from genome assembly GCA_005503055.1 of Lysobacteraceae bacterium P. Lineage (GTDB taxonomy): Bacteria > Pseudomonadota > Gammaproteobacteria > Xanthomonadales > Xanthomonadaceae > Lysobacter_J. The sequence goes on from SCOX01000010.1 coordinate 25,289, forward strand.
CCGCCACCGACGCCGCTGCCGAACGTGCCGGCGCTGCGATGGAAAACGCCGCCGATCGCACCAAGGAAGTCGCCGACGATGCAGCCGCCGGCGCGGCCGCCGCCACTGCCGATGCGGCACAGGCCACGGCCGATGCCGCCAGCAAGGTCGCCGACAAGGCCGATGCGGCCGCGGAGAAGGCCGAGCAGCAAGCGGCTGAGCGCAAGTAAGCAGCACCAATCCGCATGAAGAAGGCCCGCATATCGCGGGCCTTCTTCTTTGCGCACCAGGCAGCGCATGCAGTGCGAGCCGGGCTTACGGAAATCCGCGCGGTTGGCCGCCAGCGGCGCTTTGTGGTCTGATGCCGCATCTTCCGCACGACCCGCATCGATGCCCGCACTGACTTCAAACATCGATCCCCGCTCGCAGGATTTCCAGGACAACGTCGCCTACCACCGTGCATTGGTCGACGAGTTGGATGCCCGCCTGGCGCGTGCAGCCGAAGGCGGTGGCGAAAAGGCGCGAGCGAAGCACACCGAACGCGGCAAGCTGCTGGCGCGCGATCGCATCACCGCCCTGCTCGACCCGGGTTCGCCCTTCCTGGAAATCGCCCCGCTCGCCGCCGAAGGCATGTACGGCGATGCAGCGCCGGCCGCTGGCATGGTCTGCGGCATCGGCCGTGTGATGGGACAGGAAGTGGTGATCGTCGCCAACGATGCGACGGTCAAGGGCGGCACGTATTTCCCGATGACGGTGAAGAAACATCTGCGCGCGCAGGAGATCGCGCGCGAGAACCGCCTGCCCTGCGTGTACCTGGTCGATTCCGGCGGTGCATTCCTGCCGCTGCAGGACGAGGTGTTTCCCGACAAGGAGCACTTCGGCCGCATTTTCTACAACCAGGCGCGCCTGAGCGCTGAGAACATCCCGCAGGTGGCCGTGGTCATGGGCTCGTGCACCGCGGGCGGCGCGTACGTGCCGGCGATGTGCGACGAATCGATCATCGTCAAGGAACAGGGCACGATCTTCCTCGGCGGTCCGCCGCTGGTGAAAGCCGCGACCGGCGAAGTCGTGGACGCCGAAGCGCTCGGCGGCGCGGACGTTCACACCAGCGTATCGGGCGTGGCCGATCATTTCGCCGAAGACGACCGCCATGCGCTGCAGATCGCGCGCGACATCGTCGGCACGTTCAACCGCCGCAAGACACTGCCGGTCGCCGTGCAGGAATCGCGCGAGCCTTTGTTCCCGACCGGTGAGCTGTACGGCATCGTCCCGAAGGACACGCGCCGCCCGTTCGATATTCGCGAAGTCATCGCGCGCGTCGTCGACGGCAGCGATTTCCAGGAGTTCAAGGCGCGCTACGGCAAGACGCTCGTCACCGGCTTCGCGCATGTGCACGGTTATCCGGTCGGAATCGTCGCCAACAACGGCATCCTCTTCGCCGAGAGCGCGCTCAAGGGCGCGCACTTCATCGAGCTGTGCAACCAGCGCGGCATCCCGCTGGTGTTCCTGCAGAACATCACCGGCTTCATGGTCGGCCGCAAGTACGAGAACGCCGGCATCGCCAAGGACGGCGCAAAGATGGTGACGGCGGTGGCGTGTTCGCACGTGCCCAAGTTCACCGTCGTGATCGGCGGCAGCTTCGGCGCCGGCAACTACGCGATGTGCGGTCGCGCGTACGGTGCGCGCTTCCTGTGGATGTGGCCGAACGCGCGCATCTCGGTGATGGGCGGCGAACAGGCCGCCAGCGTGCTGGCCACGGTCAAGCGCGATGGCCTGGAGGCTGCCGGCAAGGCGTGGTCCGCCGAAGAGGAAGATGCATTCAAGGCGCCGATTCGCGAGCAGTACGAATCGCAGGGCAATCCCTACTACGCCAGCGCGCGCCTGTGGGACGACGGCATCATCGATCCGGCCGACACGCGGCGCGTGCTCGGGCTGGCGCTGTCGGCGAGTTTCAATGCGCCCATTGACGAGCGCACGCGTTTCGGCGTTTTCCGCATGTGAGCGAACATGGTGCATCGCAACGATGCGCCTCGACGCCGCGCGATCGCCCGATTCAGGCAGGTGATCGTTCCATGAACGACCTGCACGGCGCATCCCATTGGGTGCGCCGTGTCACACAGATATACGGTTTCGCTGCGTAGCCTCGGGTGGGTTGCACACCGTTCTCCTGCATCCGTTCTTTGCACCCCCGTGCATTGCCCCGCTCCTGCCAATCGAGGAAGTGCGTCATGGCGATCTTCAATTCCCCACAACCCTCCGCCCCGAAGCGCGACGGCGCGCCCGCGCCCGCCGGCCAACCCGAAACCGCATTGCCGAAGGAGCCCGCACGCGAGGAGTTCTCCTTCGGCGCCCCCAAGACGGCGCCAGCCCCCTCGCCCACGTCCGCACCGTCCTCGCGCCCGGTCGAGCGCGAAGGCAAGGAGTCCGTCATCGCCGCCGACCTGTCGATCGAAGGCAAGATCAATGGCTCCGGCCACATTCGCATCGCGGGCCGCTTCAAGGGCGACGTGCATGTGGAAGGCGACCTCACCATCGAAGTCGGCGCCAAGGTCAACGGCGGCGTGCGCGCGCGCAAGGTCGTGATCGCCGGCGAGCTGGAAGGCAATGTCGAATCCGCCCAGCGTGTGGAGCTGCTCGAAGGCGGCATCGTGGTCGGCGACGTCAAGGCCGGCGTGGTCAGCATCGCCCCGGGTTCGCGCATGCGCGGCCAGGTCGAGTTCGGCTTCGACGACAAGGACGCCAAGCCGGCCGGCAAGCCCGACAAGAGCGACAAGAGCGAAGCCAAGGCCGAGGCGTCCGCCTCGTCATGAGCCTCGCGCGCCCCGGTACGCCCGGCGCGACGCGGACGTGCCCGCACTGCAAGACGACGATCCTGGAAAGCGCCAACGTCTGTCCGTCGTGTCGGCACCATCTGCGTTTCGATCCGGACGCCGCACAGTCAGCGGAACGGCGGTCGGTGCCACTGCGCGTGGAGGGCACGATCAAGCCACCGCCGGGCGACAACGCGTTGGAGTACTCGGTGGTCCTCACCATCCGCAACGCGGACGGCGAGGAAATCGACCGTCAGGTCATGGGCGTGGGCGCGCTCTTCAACGGCGAGGAGCGCTCGTTCACGCTTGAGGTCGATGCGGTCGAAGTGCGCGGCTATCGGGGCAAACGCGGCCGTCACTGAACCATCGGCCGCGCGTGGACTGCCGGTTCGCGCGCGGCCGGACGACTTGTTAGCTGATGTCGGATACGTTTCGACCCGCAGGGCTGCGGGTCGAAACCCGAGGGGGCCAACGAAACGACTGCGTGCCGCGCGACGGCTCAGTGACGGCGCGGCGTCGACGGCCCGCAACTGTTGCATCCGCCGCAACTGCCATCGCTCAAGGCGGACGCAGGCGCAACCCAGCGCCCTATCTTCTGCAGCCACGCCGCGCGACCATCGCGCACCAGCGGGATGGCGATCGCGATGCGCAATCGGCGCACCGCGTTCGGAAACTGCTTCTTGGCGACGAACCACGCGCTGACCAGCACCGCCACTGCGATGACCGCGTATTGGGCGAGCAGGCCGGCGTCCATGCTCAGCCCGCGCCCAGCGCCACGGCGAGCTGATAGGTCAGCAGCGAGGCCAGGTAGGCCAGCCCGAACAGATAGCCTGTGGAGATCGCCACCTGCTTCCACGAATTCGTTTCGCGCTTGATGGTCGCCAGCGTGGAAATGCACTGCGGCGCATAGATGAACCACACCAGCAGCGACAGCGCCGTGGCCAGCGACCAGCCGCTGCTGATGATCGGTGCGAGCGCCTGCGCGGCGGCATCGTCGTTGGCGGCCGACAGCGCGTATACCGTCGCCAGCGAGGACACCGCGACTTCGCGCGCGGCCATGCCCGGGATCAGCGCGATGCAGATCTGCCAGTTGAAGCCCAGCGGCGCGAAGACGGCGGTCATGGCGTGGCCGATGCGACCAGCGAAGCTGTAGTCGATGGCCGGCCCGGTCGCACCTTCAGGCGCGCCCGGGAACGACAGCAGGAACCACAGCAGGATCGTCAACGCCAGGATGATGCCGCCGACGCGGCGCAGGAAGATCCACGCGCGCTCCCACAAGCCGATCAGCAGATCGCGCGGGTGCGGGATGCGGTACGACGGGAGCTCCAGCATCAGCGGGTGCTCGCTCTTGTCGCGGCGCCACTTCTTCATGATCCACGACACCGCCAGCGCACTCACGATGCCGGCCGCGTACAGCCCGAACATCACCAGTCCCTGCAGGTTGAACCAGCCGACCTTCTGCGCGGGAATGAAGGCGCCGATCAGCAGCGTGTACACCGGAAGGCGCGCCGAACACGTCATCAGTGGCGCGACCATGATCGTCGCCAGTCGATCGCGCGGATCCTGGATGGATCGGGTCGCCATGATGCCCGGCACCGCGCAGGCGAAACTCGACAGCAGCGGGATGAAGGACCGTCCGGACAGACCGGCACCGGCCATCAGTTTGTCGAGCAGGAAGGCCGCGCGCGGAAGATAGCCCGACTCCTCCAGCGCGAGGATGAAGAAAAACAGGATGAGAATCTGCGGCAGGAACACGATCACGCCGCCCAGGCCGGCGATGACGCCGTCCACCAGCAGGCTGCTGAGCGGGCCCTCGGGCAATGCGGCGCCCACGGCTTCGCCCAATGCGGCGGTGCCGGCATCGATCAGCTCCATCACCGGGGTCGCCCAGGCGAACACCGCCTGGAAGATCAGGAACATCACCACGACCAGCAACAGCAGCCCCAGCACCGGGTTCAACAACCAGCGATCGAGCGCGTCGTCGATCTCGGCGGTGCGGCGCGGCATGGTCACGGCCACCGACAGCAGGCGGCGCGTTTCGGCGTGCAGGGCATCGGGGTCGTGGACGATATCGGCCGGCAGGTGTGCGCTGGGCTCGTGCAGCTTGCCGGCGACGCGGTCGAGCATCGCCACCAGTTCGCGCGCGCCGCCATTGCGTACGGCGATGGTCGGGACCACGGGAATGCCCAGCTCGCGCTCCAACGCGGCCAGGTCGACTTCGATGCCTCGGCGCTTGGCGGCATCCATCATGTTGACCGCGAGCACCATCGGCCGGCCGAGTTCGCGCACCTCGAGTGCGAAACGAAGGTGCAGGCGCAGGTTGGTCGCATCGACCACGCACACCAGCACGTCGGGCGCGGGCTCGCCGGGATAGAAGCCGCGGCAGACGTCGCGGGCGACGGCCTCGTCCAGGCTGGCCGCGTGGAGGCTGTACGCGCCCGGCAGATCGAGCACCGCATAGCTGCGACCCGACGGCGCGTGGAAGCGGCCTTCCTTGCGTTCTACCGTGACGCCGGCATAGTTGGCGACCTTCTGCCGGCTGCCGGTGAGCTGGTTGAACAGCGCCGTCTTGCCGCAATTCGGGTTGCCGATCAGCGCGACGCGCACGGCGGTCTCGGCGTTGCTCATGCGGCAGCTCCGGCCGGAATGCCATCGAGCGACACGCGAACCCGCGCGGCCTCGCTGCGACGCAGGGCGAAGCGGGTGAAGCCGACCTGCACCAGCAGCGGCTCCTTCGACACCGGACCGGCCGCCATTACTTCGACGCGTTCGCCGCGCACGAAACCCAGCTCGCGCAGACGGCGCGCGATCGCATCGTTCGGCGCTTGGTCTTCAACGGTATCGACGGTGGCGGCGGTGCGGCGTGGCAGTTCGGACAGCTTCAAGGTTCACCTGCAGGCCGGCCCCGGCTGCGTGCACCCGGGCCCCGGCTCCAAATGGGAATTGTTCTCAATTGTAGCACTCCGGACCTCATCGCACGGCGCCCGGAACCCAGCGGCTATCATTCGCCCGACTCCAACAAGCTCCCGGCCGATGACCAACCCGCTGTTGAACGTGCGCGAGGGGCCCATCGCCCGCCTGCGTCTGAATCGTCCGGAACTGCACAACGCCTTCGACGCCATGCTGATCGCGGCGCTCACCGGGGCGCTGGAAGCGGTGGCCGACGACGATAGTGTCCGCGTGGTGGTGCTGGAAGGTGAAGGTCTCTCGTTCTCGGCCGGCGCCGACCTCAACTGGATGCGCGGCATGGCCGCCGCCAGCGAGGAGGCCAACCGCGCCGACGCGCTCGCCCTGGCCCGCCTGATGCGCCTGCTCGACGAGCTGCCCCGCCCCACCATCGCCCACGTGCAGGGTGCGGCCTTCGGTGGGGGCGTCGGCCTGGTGGCCTGCTGCGACATCGCCATCGCCTCGACCGAGGCCAAGTTCGGCCTGACCGAGAGCAAGCTCGGCCTGCTGCCGGCGGTCATCTCGCCCTACGTCATCGACGCCATCGGCCCGCGCCAGGCGCGGCGCTGGTTCGCCACGGCCGAAACCTTCGACGCCGCGACTGCGCTGCACATCGGCCTGCTGCACCAGGTCGTCGCGGCGGATGCGTTGGACGCTGCCGTGCGCCGCCAGGTCGAGCTCCTCCTCAAGGCCGGCCCCCATGCCAGCGCGCAGGCCAAGTCGCTGGTGCGGCGCGTCGCCTTCGAGCGCGACCGCGATCGCCTCGACCATGACAACGCCGCCCTGATCGCACGCCTGCGCGTCGGCGATGAAGGCCAGGAAGGACTGGGCGCATTCCTGGACAAGCGCAAGCCGCGCTGGACCGAGTGAGGAAATAACATGATCGACCACATGGGCGTCACCGTCTCCGACTATGCGCACGCACGTGCCTTCTACGAGCGCGTGCTGGGCGTGCTGGACTACGAGATCGTCATGGACGTGACGAAGGAACAGACCGGCGGCTACGAAGGCTGCGGCTTCGGCACGCCGGGCAAACCGGCGTTCTGGATCGGCACCGGTGACACGACCAGTACCGGCGTGCACGTCGCCTTCGTCGCGGCCACGCGCGAACAAGTGGATCAGTTCCATGCCATCGCCCTGCAGCACGGCGCGCGCGACAACGGCGCACCCGGCCTGCGGCCGCATTACCATCCGAATTACTACGGCGCCTACGTGATCGACTTCGACGGCAACAATCTCGAAGCCGTATGCCACCGCCCTGAGTGACTGCATGTTCGACAAGATCCTGATCGCCAACCGCGGCGAAATCGCCTGCCGCGTCATCCGCACCTGCGCACGCCTGGGTATCCGCACCGTCGCGGTGTATTCGCAGGCCGACGTCGACGCGCAACACGTGCGACTGGCCGACGAGGCCTGGCCCATCGGCGGCCCTCGCCCGCAGGAAAGTTATCTGCGCCCCGATGCGATCATCGAAGCGGCGCGGAACTCCGGCGCACAGGCGATCCATCCCGGCTACGGTTTCCTCAGCGAGAACGCCGACTTCGCCGACGCCGTGGAAGCGGCCGGGCTGGTGTTCATCGGGCCGAAGGCCGCGTCGATGCGCAAGATGGGCAGCAAGGCCGGCGCCAAGGAACTGATGCATGCCGCCGGCGTACCGGTGGTGCCCGGCTACACCGGGCAGGACCAGTCTCCCGATCGCCTGCAGCGCGAAGCCGATGCCATCGGCTATCCGCTGATGATCAAGGCCGCGCACGGCGGCGGCGGCAAGGGCATGCGCGTGGTGCGCACGAGCGCCGAGTTCGCCGCGAACCTGCAAAGCTGCCAGCGCGAAGCGGCCAACGCGTTCGGGCGCGACCGTGTCCTGCTGGAGCGCTACGTCGAACAGCCGCGCCATATCGAGATCCAGGTCTTCGCCGACGCGCACGGTCACGCGATCCACCTCAACGAACGCGAGTGCTCCGCGCAGCGCCGCTACCAGAAGGTACTGGAGGAATCGCCCTCGCCTTTCCTCACGCCGCAACTGCGTCAGGCGATGGGCGACGCCGCGGTGCTGGCCGCACGCGCGATCGACTACGTCAACGCAGGCACGGTGGAGTTCATCGTCGGCCCCGACGGCGGTTTCTACTTCATGGAGATCAACACGCGCCTGCAGGTCGAGCATCCCGTTACCGAAATGGTCACCGGGCTGGACCTGGTCGAATGGCAGCTGCGCGTCGCCGCAGGCGAACCGCTGCCGCTGGCGCAGGGCGACATCGCGCAGGACGGCCATGCGATCGAAGTGCGCCTGTATGCGGAGGATCCGGAAGCCGGGTTCCTGCCCGGCTCCGGCCGCCTGCAACGCCTGCGGCTGCCCGCCTCGACCGACGGCGTGCGTGTCGATTCCGGCGTAGTCGAAGGCGACACCGTCACGATCTTCTACGACCCGATGATCGCCAAGCTGATCGTCCATGCGCCGGACCGTCCCGCTGCGCTGGCGAGGCTGCGCGCCGCACTGGCGGCGTGCGACATCGCCGGGCCGAAATCGAACATCGAGTTCCTCGAACGACTGGCGCGGCATCCGGCCGTGGTCGAGGGCCGCATCGACACGGGTTACCTGGACCGTCACCTGGACGAATTCATGCCGTCCGCAGGCGAGGACGAGACCGACCTGCTGATCGCCGCGACTGTTGCGCAATTGCTGGCCCAGGAACACGACACGCGCCTGCGCGCCGCCGCCTCGACCGACCCGACCTCGCCCTGGGCCATCGCCGACGGCTGGCGCCTGGGACACGGCGGCCACCGCAGCCTGGCCTTCCTGCAGGGCGAGACCCCCCACGAGGTGCACGCGCACGGTGCCGGCGGCGAGTACCGGATCGAGTTGCAGGCCCAGGCGTACGCGGTCGAAGGCGCCCGCCTCGGCGCCGACGGCTCGCTCGGCCTGCGCATTGGCGGAATTGGGCGCCGGTTTACGTTCGAAGTGGATACGCTGGACGGAGAACGCCAGCGGCTGGTGGTGCACGACGGCGAACGTCGCCTGCGCCTGCTGGGGGTCCCGATGTATCGTCACGAGCGTGGCAGCGCCGGCAATGCCGGCCACCAGGTGCTCGCACCGATGCCCGGACGCGTGGTGCTGGTCAGGACGGCCGAGGGCGACGTCGTGGAAGCCGGACAGGAGCTGATGGTGATCGAGGCGATGAAGATGGAGCTGAGCCTGAAGGCGCCGCGCGCCGGTACCGTCGCGCAGGTGCGCGCGGCCAGCGGCGATTTCGTCGAGGCCGACGCCGTGCTCGTGGCCCTGGCGGAATCCGAATGAAGCATGTCGCCATGGAGCCCGCCGACGTGAAGCCAGCCGTCCGTATCGTCGAAGTCGGCCCGCGAGACGGGCTGCAGAACGAAAAGGCGACGATCGCGACCGCCGACAAGATCGCGCTCATCGATCGGCTCTCCGACACCGGCCTGCGCAGCATCGAGGCCACCAGTTTCGTCAGCCCGAAATGGGTCCCGCAACTGGCCGACGCGGCGGAAGTCTTCACCGGCATCCATCGCAGGCCGGGCGTGCGCTACCCGGTGCTCGTGCCGAACGAGCAGGGTTACGAACGCGCCCGCGCTGTGGGAGTGCAAGAGATCGCGGTGTTCACCGCGGCGTCGGAAGCGTTCAACCTCCGCAACATCAACGCCGGCATCGACGAATCGCTGCAACGGTTCGCGCCGGTGATGGAACGCGCGCGCGCCGATGGCGTGGCGGTGCGTGGCTACGTCTCCACCGTGCTCGGCTGCCCGTATCAAGGGCAGGTACCGCTGCACGACGTGGTGCGCGTCGCGCGCGCCCTCGTCGACATGGGCTGCTACGAGGTCTCACTCGGCGACACGATAGGCGTCGGCACACCGGGCAAGGCGCGCGCGATGCTGCTCGCGGTGGCCTCGGAAGTGCCGATCAGCGCACTCGCCGTGCACTTCCACGACACCTACGGACAGGCGCTGGCGAACGTGCTCGCGTGCCTGGAGGAAGGCGTGGCCGTCGTCGACTCGGCGGTGTCCGGCACCGGCGGCTGTCCGTACGCGAAGGGCGCCAGCGGCAACGTCGCCACCGAGGACGTCGTCTACATGCTGCACGGGCTGGGGATCGAAACCGGCATCGACCTTCCGAAACTGGCCGAGACCGGCCGCTGGCTCGCCACCCTGCTGGGGCGCGAAACCGGCAGCAAGGTCGGCAGAGCCCTCGCGGCCGCCTGACCTGACGAGCCCGACATGACGCGACGCACGCCAGCGCTGGAGCCTTCCGAATCGCCCGAGCCGGCGGACGCGAAGGCCACGTTGGCGGCGCTGGAGCAGGCGCTGCGCGATACCTCGATCGCGCCGGACACGCACATGCTGCTGCGTCAGGCGCACCATGCACTCGCCCGCACACTGGCCGACTGCGAGGCCGAGCGCGAACGCTATCGCACGCTGTTCGACGCCGTGCCCGACCCGGTCAGCATCATCGCCTGGGACGGCACCGTGCTCGACCTCAACAAGGCCGGCATGGACGCCTACCGCCGCCCCCGCGAGGAAATCGTCGGCCAGCCGATCGAGACGTTGAATCCCGACCTGCCGCAGGACCATATGGCGCCGGTGTGGGAGACGCTCAACCGCGGCGGCACCTACGTGGTCGAAGTGACCAACATGCGGGGCGACGGCACGCGCTTTCCGGTCGAGGTGCACACCGCCGGGCTCACCTTCGACGGCCGCAAGGCGATGGTCGCGGTCGCGCGCGACCTGAGCAGCCGCCATACCGCCGAACTGCGCTACCGCGAACTGATGGAAGCCATCGACCGCGGCATCGTCGTGCAGGACGCGCAGATGCAGGTCGTGTACGCCAATGTCGCGGCGATGAAGATCCTCAGCATCGCCGACGGCGAATCGGTCAACGATGCCCTGCACCCGGACAACTGGCTGGTCGTCGACGAACGCGGCCGCCAACTGCCTCCCGAACGCTACCCGTCGCAACGCGCGTTGCAGACCGGTCGCATCATCGAGAGCACCGTGCTGGGGCTGTACCACCGCACGCGCCAGCAGTTGATGTGGATGTCGGTGACGTCGGTGCCGCAGTTTCCGGCGGGCGGCGACAAACCGCAGCAGGTGCTGTCGCTGTTTTCCGATGTCACCACCCTCAAGCGCGACAGCACGCTGTTCGACCGCGCCCAGAGCATGGCGCACATCGGCGGCTGGGAATGGGACGTCGCGCCCGACCGCCTCTACCTGACCGAGGAAGCGCAGCGCATCCTCGGCCACCGGCCGCCGCCGGACACCATCGAAGGCATGCTTGCCTGCCTGCGTCACGACGATCGCGAGCGGCTGCGCGCCGCTCTGGGCCAGGCGATTTCGTTCGGCCGCAACTTCGACCTGGAAGTCCAGGGTCATCGCGCCGACGGGCGTTCGTTCTGGGTCCGCGTGATCGGCGAGGCCGAGGCCGGCGACCCGCTCAATTCGCGCCTCACCGGCACGTTGCAGGACATCACCGAACGCAAGCACGACGAGGAAAGCCTGCGCGTGCAGGCGCGCAGCGACCCGCTCACCGGACTGCTGAATCGCGATGCGGTGCTGGCCGAAATGGAGAGTCGACTCGACGACCCGCTGCGCTCGCAACTGGCCGTGCTGTACGTCGACCTGGATCGCTTCAAGGTGGTCAACGACGTGCTCGGCCACGCCGCGGGCGATCGCCTCCTCGCGTCCGCCGCGCGGCGCATCCAGCGCGCGATCGGCAGCGAAGGCCTGATCGCACGTTTCGGCGGCGACGAGTTCCTGATCCTGTGCGACACCGGCAGCGATCCTTCGCGCCCGGAGCGGATGGCCGACGCGATCCTCGAGATCTTCGGCGACAGCTTCCGTCTCGACGGCGAGGAATTCAGCATCACCGCGAGCATCGGCATCGCGCAGGCACCGCTGGACGGCGTGCGTTCGCAGCAGCTGATCCAGAGCGCGGACGTGGCGATGTACGACAGCAAGCGCCGCGGTCGCAACGGCTGGCAGACCTTCACTCCGGAACTGGCCGAGCAGCAGTTGCATCGCCTGCAGCTCGAAACGCATCTGCGCCGCGCGGTCAACAACGACGAGTTTCACTTGGTCTACCAGCCGCAGGTCGACATGCGCGGCGGCGAGGTCGTCGCCGTGGAAGCGCTGATCCGCTGGCGCAATCATTCGCTCGGCGAGATCCGCCCGGACAAGTTCATCGACCACGCCGAAACCACCGGCGACATCGTCGGCATCGGCGATTGGGTGCTCAACGAAGCCTGCCGCCAGATGCGCGAATGGCAGGACGCCGGCCTGAAGGTGCCGCGCGTGGCGGTCAATGTCTCGTACCGGCAGTTCCTCGGCGAGGACCTGGCCAGCACGGTCGCGGCGGTGTTGTCCGAGTACGGCCTGCCCGGCCACGCGCTGGAGCTGGAATTCACCGAACGCGTGCTGATCGAAGATGCGCCGGACACGCTGCGTACCTTCGCCGCACTGCGCCAGATGGGCGTGATGCTGACCATCGACGATTTCGGCGAGGCCTACAGCGCGCTGAACTACCTGCGCCGGTTGCCGATCCACGGTCTCAAGCTGAGCCAGTTGTTCGTGCAGGGCGTGCCGGACAACCAGTCCGACGTCGCCGTCTGCCAGGCCGTCACGGGCATCGCACGCAGCCTGGGGCTGGCGCTGGTCGCCGAGGGCGTGGAGACCGAAGAGCACCGCCGGTTCCTGCTCGATCTGGGCATCAACGTAGGCCAGGGCTTCCTGTTCGCGCCCGGGCTGACGCCGGAAGAAATCCGCGCCGCCTACCGCACGCCGGGGATGAACAGCCGCGCCTGAGCGCGCCAAGCCGACCGGGCGGCCGGACCGGGCCCGCCGTCCGGTAAAATCCCGCCTTTCCGCGTCCTGGACTTCCGACCATGCAACTCGAATCTGTCCGCGCCATCGTCACCGGCGGCGTCTCCGGCCTTGGCCTCGCCGTCGCCCAGCACCTGGTCGCCAACGGCGGCAAGGTCGCCCTGTTCGACGTCAACGACGACAAGGGCGCGGCCGCCGTCACCGAACTGGGCGACGCGAATGCCCGCTATTTCAAAACCGACGTGACCAGCGAAGCCGGCGTCGTCGACAACGTGGCGGCCGCGCGCGAGTTCCTCGGCGGGCTCAATGTGGTGATCAACTGCGCGGGCATCCTCGGCGCCGGCCGCGTGCTCGGCAAGGAAGGCGCGATGCCGCTGTCGCAGTTCCAGGGCACGGTGATGGTCAACCTGATCGGCAGCTTCAACGTCGCCAAGGCCGCCGCCGACCTGATGCAGCACAACGAGGCCGGGACCGACGGCGAGCGCGGCGTGATCGTCAACACCGCTTCGGTGGCCGCGTACGAAGGTCAGATCGGCCAGGCCGCGTATTCCGCGTCGAAGGGCGGCGTGGTCGCCATGACCCTGCCGATGGCGCGCGAACTGGCCCGCTTCGGCATCCGCGTGATGACGATCGCTCCCGGCGTGTTCTGGACGCCGATGGTCGATGGCATGCCCGACTCCGTGCAGCAATCGCTGGCCGCGTCGATCCCGTTCCCCTCACGCCTGGGCCAGCCGAAGGAATTCGCCGACCTGGTCGCCTACATCCTCGGCAACACCTACCTCAACGGCGAGACGATCCGCCTAGACGGCGCGACGCGCCTGGCGCCGAAGTGACGTGAAGCCGGGATTGGCGATTCGGGATTCGGGATTCGCAAGAGCCCCTGCCGCGAATCGCCATACTCGCGCTTTTACGAATGCCCAATCCCCAATCCCCAAATCCCGACCACACCCATGAAAGCCTACGACGTCAAGAAAGGTAACGTTGTCGAACACAACAACGCGGTCTACCAGATCCGCGATATCGAACGCAGCTCGCCGCAGGGGCGCGGCGGCAACGTCAAGTTTCGTTTCACCATGTACAGCGTGCCCGGCGGCAACAAGCTCGACGTGAGCATGGGCGCGGAGGACGAGCTGAGGGAAGTCGAGCTCAGCCGCCGCCAGGCGACGTTCTCGTACAAGGACGGCGACGCGTTCGTCTTCCTCGACGACGAGGACTACACGCCGTACACGCTCGATGCCGACGTCGTCGGCGATCTGGCCGGCTACATCGTCGCCGACCTCACCGGCTGCTACGTGCAGATCATCGACGACGCCCCGGTGGCGCTGCAGTTGCCGCAGAGCGTGGCGATCGAAGTGATCGAAACGCCGCCGGAACTCAAGGGTGGCACCGCGACGAAGCGTCCGAAGCCGGCCAAGCTCTCGACCGGTATCGAGATCATGGTTCCGGAATACATCGGCAACGGCGAGCGCGTGCTGGTGAACACCACGACGGGCGAGTTCGCCGGTCGCGCGGACTGACCGATGGTCGATGCCTATCTGCGCGAGCACTTCCTTGTCGCGGATGCCTTCGCGGCGCAGTGCGGCATAGCTGCGGACGAACTGGATGCATTGATCGGGCGCGGGCTCGCGCCCGCTCCCGCCTATGAGGTGGACGAACGGGGCGACATGCATTCGTTCGTCTTCGGCGCGATCGCCGCGCCGGGCGCACCGGCAGGCCGCTGGTTCCATCCGGCCACCGTCAACTGGGTGACGAAGGCGCGGCACGCCTTCGACAGGCACGGCGACGACGCAGCCGCGGCCCTGGAAACCGGCTTTCGCGACAACTATCGCCAAGCGCTCCTCGACATCCATGCCGCGCAGGGCCCGATCCCCGGGCTGAGCACTGCGGACGGTCACTTCGACCGCGATGCATTCGACGCCCAGTTTCCTGCGCTGTGGCGGCATTTCCTCGCAGGCACCTTCGGCGTGTGCGTCGCACGTCCCGTGGACGAAGCCCACATCGCCGAAAAGGAAACCGTGCAGGCGCGCCTGACTCAGCTCACGGCCAATGGCACGCGCCGCGATTTCACCGCGTCGGAGAAGATCGTCGCACGTGCGCTGGTCGAACGTTACGCCACGCTGTCCCTGCCCTTCTCTCCCGCGGAGTACGGCCGCAGCAGCCGCAAGCGGCTGATCGAGGACATGCTTCCCTACTTCGCCGCCTAGGCGGCGACGCCGGGCCATCACGTCAGGTGCCACCGTCATGACCGCCGCCGTCTTCCGCCCCGCCCTCGCGTCCGACCTGGACGGACTGCTGCCCGTCATCCGACAGTTCCACGCGGACGAGCACATCGACTGGAACGAGGCGCGATTGCGCTGGGCGCTCGCCGCGCTGTTGTCCGATGCCTCGCACGGCCGTCTGGTACTGATCGAAAGGGCCGGCGCGACGGCGGGTTATCTGATGATCGGCTTCTGCTTCAGCCTGGAATTCGGCGGCCGCCACGGCCTGCTCGACGAGTTGTACGTGCTGCCGCAACACCGTGGCGGTGGCCTGGGCAAGCGGGCCCTGGCCGAAGCGGAAGCGATCTGCCGACGCGAAGGGCTGGCGTGCCTGCGCCTGGAAGTGGGCAACGACAACGCGCACGCCCGCGCCCTCTACGGACGCAGCGGCTACGCCGCGCATCCGCGCCAGTTGATGACCAAGTGGCTGCCGGCGAACACCGGCGATTGAACACGCGCCGTCAGCGCAACTGCAGTCCGCCTGCTTCCTGGTGCAACACGCGCAGGCGTTCGCCCAGCAGATCGCGGTTGGCGGCGATACCGTCGATGCGTTCGCGTTCGTCGGTATCGAGCCACTGGCGCGCATGGGTTTCCAGGTCCGCGCGGATGCGCTGCAACTGCGCGCGGAGCTGCTCGCCCCGGTTCGCGATCGCAGCGCGCTCTTCCTGTTGCGGCACGCCGTAGCCGCCGTCGGCCAGTAACTGCGAGGGGCGTCCGAGGTACATGCTCTGCTGCAACAGACGCTGCACCGCGTCGCGTGCAGCCACCGCATCGGGCGTGCCCGCCTCGCTCCCGAGGTAGCGACGCTTGAGTTCCTCGCGCACCCGCACTTCCTGTCGTCGCTGCGCGGCCTGTTCGAGCAACAGCAACGCAGCGCTGCTGCGAAGGTCGGCGCGCGCCAGCCACGGACGACGCTGTTCCGGCGGCAACGCCATCCAGCGCTCGACCGACGCGACAGGCAATCCCAGCGACTGCTGCGCCGTTTGGTAGAGCTGCGCGAAGTACGCGCCTTGCGATTCGAAGCGGTAGCCCTGGCGCACGGCCTGCGCCTCGTCGTCGAGCGCCGATGCGTCGGCGATCCCGGCGCGTTCCAGGCGCCGCAGCAAGCCCGTCGGCGTGATGCTGCCGAGCCCCTGATCGGCCAGCCTCGGCACGCTGTCGTGCAGCAGCTTCCAGGTTTCGGCCGCGCAGTTGTTGCCCAGGAAGTAGTAGCGGCCGTCGTAGCTCCAGTGCAGCTGTGCGGTGCGTTCGAGCACGGCGGCGATCTCGTCGCGTTCCAGTCGCAGCGGAACCGAACGCAGGCCACGCAGTTCGACCTTGGTGTACTCGTCCACGACCTGTTCCAGCGGCAGCACGAACAGGCGCGATGGGTAGCGGCCCGTCAGCCCGCGCCAGCTGGATATCTGCACATCGTCGACGAACGCGCGGAACGACAACACCCGGTGATAAGCCAGATCGAGCCTGCAGTCGGGCCCGGGCGCGCGACCCGGCGCGCAGACGATCAGCCGCAGCATGCTGTGGCCCCAGCGGCTCATCGGCTGCGAGTTGCCTTCGGCCAACAGGTAATCGATGGCGTACACGCGGGTCGGATCGATCGACGCCAGTGCACCGCCGTCGCCCTCGCCTGCGTCCACGTAGGCCAGATCGTCCGTGCACGACGAACCCGCGGCGCCAGGCACGACGCCCAGCTGCTGTTCGAGATAGCGCTGAAGCGCGGGACGCCGGCAGGCGTACTGGGGGTCCAGCACGTAATGCTCGAGGTTAACGGCGAAGAACTCGCTCGGCTTCGTCAGTTCGTACGGGTCGGGGCTGCGGTCTACGAAACGGTTCTCCTGCGACCGGCCGGCGACCCGCGTGACCAGGCGCGTCGCGCGGACCTGCCAGCCGGCGAGATCGAGGAAACGCGGATCGCGCGAGACGTGGGCGGCGCGGTCGTGGAAATGCGCGACTTCGTGCAGCACGGCCGCCATCACGCGCTCGCGCGCCTGCGGATCGGACCGCCTCGTCGATGCGGGCAGCAGGTCCCGATTGAGCAGCAGCGCGCGTTGTTCGGCGCGGCCGTGCACGGACGCATCCAGCGAGGCCGTCCAGCGCACCGTGATGTCTTCATGCAGGTCGGTACGCAAGCGCACGGGCAGCCGCGACCAGGCGGCGTCCAGCATCGTGCGCGTGGCGGCGGCTTCGCTGGACGTCAGACCCGACTCGTCCAGCCGTAGCGCGGCCTGCGAATTGCCGATGGCGAGCAGCAGGCCCGCCGTCGCGAGGCCGCCGCGCATCGCGGCGCGGCAGCCGTTCCTGCGGTTCACCGCGCCAGGATGGCCTGCGCCAGTTCCAGATCGCTGGCATCGCGGGCCTGCGGTACCTGCTCACGCAGATGGCGCAGCGCCGCTTCGAGCTGGGCGCCGCGGATCGCACCGTCGCTGGCGACGAAGCTGGCCGCATCGTCGCGCGCGGCCAGGACCACCTTGTCGTCGTTGCCCGACGAATCGGAGCTGGCGTTGCTCGACGCCGAGCTGCCGCCGGCGGAGCTGCCCGCCGACGTGCCGGCGAAACTGGAGGCCAATGCGACCGGCGCGGTGGCCGTGAGGGCGAGGAACAGCAGCACGGTGGAACGCTTCATCAGGGATTCCCGTTTCGTTGGAAGAACGGCCACATCGGCCCGCCCGCGAAGACTACCCGGTCAAGGTGGCGAAGTAAGTGCGGCAGGGCCCGCATCGCGAAGGACATTCACGATCCAGTCGAGCCGATGGCGGGGACACGCGCCGCACTCAGGCGTCGAACACCTTGCCCGGATTCAGCAGGCCCTTCGGATCCAGTACGCGCTTGATCCCGCGCATCAGCTCCACTTCCTCCGCGCTGCGCGTGCCCAGTAGATAGGGCTTCTTGACCAGGCCGATGCCGTGTTCGGCCGAGATGCTGCCGCCGTGCCGGGCCAGCGCCTGCGCCAGCAACTTGGTGACGTGCTCGCACTGGACGATGAAATCCGCGTCGGTGTCGGCTTCGGGTTTGAGCACGTTGATGTGCAGGTTGCCGTCGCCGATGTGGCCGAACCACACCACGTCGAACTGCGGGTACTCGCGCGCAAGCAGGGCCTGCGTCTCGGCCAGGAAGGCCGGCATCGCCGAGATCCGCACCGAGACGTCGTTCTTGTAGGGCCTGTATTTCGCCAGGCTCTCGGTGATTCCCTCGCGCAGCCGCCACAGCTGCGCGGCCTGCGCGTCGCTCTGGCTGATCACGCCGTCGCTCACCAGGCCGTTTTCCAGGCAATGTTCGAACGCGGCCATCGCGGCCGCCTCGCGCGCCTCGTCGCCCACCGCGAACTCGGTGACGACGTAGAACGGATGCACCTCGTCGAACGGCTTCTGCGCGCCGTGCGCCAGCACGTGGTGCAGCGCGCGATCGGTGAAGAATTCGAACGCCTCCAGCGTAAGCCGCGCGCGAAACGCCGCGAACACCTGCATCAGCGTGTCGAACGACGGCAACGCCAGCAGCATCACGTTGGTGGGCGGCGGCGGATCGGTCAGACGCAACGTCGCTTCGACGACGATGCCGAGCGTGCCTTCGGAGCCGATGATCAGCTGACGCAGGTCGTAGCCGCTGGAGTTCTTGATCAGCGCGCGGTTGAGTTCGAGCACGTCGCCCGCGCCGGTCACGACCTTGAGTCCGGCGACCCATTCGCGCGTATTGCCGTAGCGGATCACGCGGATGCCGCCGGCATTGGTGGCGACGTTGCCGCCGATGGAGCACGAGCCGCGCGCGGCGAAGTCGACCGGGTACACCAGGCCGTGTTCGCCGGCCGCGTTGTGGACGGCTTCCAGCGCGATGCCGGCCTGCACGGTCAGCGTGCGGTCCACGGCATCGAAGTCGAGCACGCGGTTCATGCGCTCCAGGCTAAGCACCAGTTCGCCGTTCGCCGCGACCGCGCCACCCGACAGCCCGGTGCGACCGCCCGAAGGCACCACAGACACGTTCTCCTCGACGGCCCACAGGACGACGGCCCGGACCTCCTCGACCGAGGACGGCAGGGCGATCGCCAGCGGCGCCGGCGTCCAGCGCCGCGTCCAGTCGCGGCCGTAGTGTTCGGCATCGGACGCATCGGTGCTCAGGCGCAAGCCAGGAATGCGTGCGCGCAGGCGTTCCAGACGGGGATCGGTGGAGCGCGGATCGGTCATGGCAGGCGATTGGGAAACGGCCGCAACGGGAGGCCCAGCCTGCCACCGGGCCGGCTCCGGCGTCCAGTGATGCACCGCAGCAACCGGGCCCGATTTCTGACATAGTCGAGGGCCGCCCACTTGCCGACACCGTCGTGAGCCTTCCGACCTCGTTCCCGAAGTCCGACATCCGCGTCCTGCTGCTGGAAGGCGTCGCGCCGACCGCCGTGGAAAGCTTCCGCAACGCCGGCTACTCGAACATCCAGGTCTACGACAAATCGCTGGCGCCGGACCTGCTGCGCCAGGAAGTCGCGCAGGCGCACATCGTCGGCATCCGCTCGCGCACACAGCTCGACGCCGACGTGCTCTCGCACGGGCGCCGGCTGATGGCGATCGGCGCGTTCTGCATCGGCACCAACCAGATCGATCTGGACACCGCCGAACTGGCCGGCATTCCGGTCTTCAACGCGCCCTACTCCAACACGCGCAGCGTCGCCGAGCTGGTCCTGGCCGAGGCGATCATGCTGATGCGCGGCATTCCGCAGAAGAATGCGCAGTGCCACCGGGGCGGTTGGTCGAAGTCGGCCTCCGGCAGCCACGAAGTGCGCGGCAAGACGCTGGGCATCGTCGGCTACGGGCACATCGGCACGCAGGTCGGCGTGATCGCCGAGGCGCTGGGCATGCAGGTGATCTTCCACGACATCGAGACCAAGCTGTCGCTGGGCAACGCGCGCATGGCGCTGGGGCTGGACGACCTGCTCGAACGCAGCGACATCGTCACCCTGCACGTGCCGGAAACCCCGGCCACGCAGGGCATGTTCGGCCAGGCCCAGATCGCGAAGATGAAGCCCGGCGCGCACCTCATCAACGCCTCGCGCGGCACGGTGGTCGACATCGACGCACTGGCCGCTGCGTTGCATTCGGGCGCGGTGGGCGGCGCCGCCGTCGACGTGTTCCCCGTCGAGCCGCAGGGCAATGCCGATCCGTTCGTTTCGCCGCTGGTCGGCCTGGACAACGTGATCCTGACGCCGCACATCGGCGGCAGCACGCTGGAAGCACAGGAAAACATCGGGCTGGAAGTGGCGGCCAAGCTGATCCGCTACAGCGACAACGGTTCGACGCTGTCGGCGGTGAACTTCCCCGAAGTCACGCTGCCCGAACACACCGGCAGCCTGCGCCTGCTGCACATCCATCGCAACGTGCCGGGCGTGCTGTCGCAGGTCAACGACGTGTTCTCGCGTCTGGGCGTGAACATCGACGGCCAGTTCCTGCGCACGCATCCGAAAGTGGGCTACGTCGTCATCGACGTGACCGCCACGACCGAGCAAGCCGCGCAGGTGCGCGATGAGCTGGCGCGCATTCCGGGAACGCTGCGGACGCGCATTCTGTACTGAGGGCGCTCCTCTTCCGCCCCTTCGCGGCACCTTCTCGCACGAGGGGAGAAGGAGAAGCGTCGGGCGGAGCGTTCCGTTAGGGCGAGTTGTTTCACCTCTCCCTTCGTGGGAGAGGTCGACGCGTGCAGCGCGTCGGGAGAGGGGGGCGAGTCGCGCCCCGCGTTGTTCGATGGAACGATGCCGTCCATGGCAATCGGTTGGTGGCTCCGGGTCGCCCTGCCCGTCCATCCCAGCGACGGGCGTTCGGCAGATCACCCGGCTATGACGCGTGAGCGGCCCGGCTCACCCATTTGCGCGCCATGCGCAGCATCGATTCGTCGCTCGCCGGATCGGCGAGGATTGCCGATACCGGACGCCACGCCAGGGCATGCGATTCCTCGCTGACCACATAGTCTTCGCCGGCTTCGGCGTGGACGACGTAGCGCACGTCGTAGTGCCAATGGCCGGGGACGTCGCCGCGCTCGGGAATCCAGTGGCGATCCAGATCGAACATCTCCGGCTCGACGCGCAGCCCGGGCAGGCCCGACTCCTCCTCCGCCTCGCGCAAGGCGACGCGCGAAAGCTCGCGGTCCCCGTCGGCGTGCCCGCCCAACTGCAGCCAGCGTTCGAGCTTGCGGTGGTGGGTGAGCAGCACGCGCGTGCCGCTGCGGTCGACCAGCCAGCTCGATGCGGTGAAGTGGCCGATCAGATGGATGCGTTCGAACACCGTCTGCGCCGAGTCCAGGAACGCCGCGAATTCGTGCGCGACGCCGGCCTCGTCGGGCCACTGCTGCGCGTAGCGTGCAAGCGCGTCGCGCAGGGCGCCGGCCTGGGCGAAATTTTCCGATGACGAAGGCGTGGTGCTCAACGGTCCGACCTGATGAAGGGGCATGACAGTGTACGACGCGCGTGGATTCCGGCCGATCCGTGCAGCCCAACTTCGCTTCGCGACTGAGCAATGAGATGGAAGGAGATTTCGGATTCGTCTGATGACTTGTGCCCATCCATGAAGACAACGCTGAAAGCGTATTCACTGCATGGAGGCACCTTGATCTTGAATCGTCCACACCCTCGCACCACCTCGGCACGCGCAGCGGTACCTTTGCTGACCGTCCTCGCCCTCTACCTGTTCGCCGCGACCTGCGCGAACGCCGACAGCGGCCACTCGCGCGACCGCGAGGTCCGGTTCACCGGGCCGCTGGTCACCGGCGCGCCGCCCTTGCCGAAAGGCCTGCTCAACGTCGAGCCCTACCTGATCAACACCCGGGTGGTCGGCGTCTACGACCGTGACGGCAGGCGCCACGACGTCGATGGCGTGCCCGACAGCTGGACACTCGCCGTGCCCATGGCGTACGGCGTCGCGGATCGCCTGACCCTGGGCGCGACGTTCTCCGCCGGCCTGGCCTCGACGCTTTCCGGCAACCGTTCGTGGCAGATGGGTGACACGGGCGTGTCGATGTCCTACCTGCTCGCCAAACGGGACGCGCACAACGCCACGCTGACCGTCGCGCTGAAGCAGAACCTGCCCACCGGCCGGCATGACCGGCTCGACCGAGACAATCTCGCCGAGGCCACCGGCAGTGGCGCGGCCACGACGCGGGTCGCGCTGCTAGGCCAGGCCTACTTCCTGCCCCGGCGGAACCTTCGCGCACGCATCAACGTGTCCTGGCGCCTGCCGGGCTCGCACGCGTCGCTCGACGGCGAAAGTGCGTACGGGACGTCCGCCGGCTTCGACGGTCGCGTCGAACTCCAGGGCGCCTCGCAGGCATCGCTGGGCGTGGAGTACGGCCTGAATCCGCGCTGGGTGCTGGCGACAGATCTGGTGTACGAACGCGATCACGGTGCGCATCTGCACGGCACGATCCGGTCCGACGCCGGACCGCTCGCCTACGACCGTGCCCTGCCATCCTCCTGGCGTGCTTCGCTGGCGCCGGCGGTCGAATATCACTGGAACGAACGAATCGGTCTCATCGCCGGCGCCTTCGTCTCGTTCGACGGGCGCAACAGCGCCGCGGTGTTCTCCCCGCAGGTCGCTCTGAACATGGTGTTCTGACGCAGGCTGCGGCCGTCGCGAAACCGTGGCGCGACGGGCCGCAAGACGTTGTCGTGCCACCTGCGCCGTCGCGCTTGCCGCTGCTTTCCCGCGTGGGTTAAGGTGGCCCGCCCCCCACGGCCATACGCTCCACCGCCCGGCTGAACGGGCAGAAGTTCACACATCCCCAGGGGAATCCGATGTTCAAAAACCTGTTCCTCACCAAGCCGGTCGAGCCCGCCGGTCACGTAGACGCGGGCGAGCCCGTGGAAGGCAGCCTGGAGGGTGAGGCCACCCTCAAGCGCTCGCTTACCGCCACCCAACTGGTGATGCTTGGCATCGGTGCGGTCATCGGCGCGGGTATCTTCGTCCTGTCCGGCCATGCCGCGGCCGAGCATGCCGGACCCGCCATCGTCCTGAGCTTCATCATCGCCGGCTTCGCCTGCGCGCTGGCCGGCCTGTGCTACGCCGAGTTCGCTTCGATGCTGCCGGTTTCGGGCAGCGCGTACTCGTATTCCTACGCCACGCTGGGCGAGTTCGTCGCCTGGTTCATCGGCTGGAACCTGGTGCTGGAATACATGTTCGCCGCGTCCACCGTCGCGGTGGGCTGGTCGGGCTACCTCAACAGCTTCCTCGAATACTTCGGCATGGCGCTGCCGGCGTCCCTCGCAGCGGCCCCGCTCAACGTCGTCGACGGTTCGATCGTCTACACCGGCGGCCTGATCAACCTGCCGGCGGTGTTCATCGTCGCCGCGCTCAGCGGCCTGTGCTACGTCGGCATCACCCAGTCGGCGATCGTCAACTCGGTCATCGTCGCCATCAAGGTCGTGGTGATCGTGATGTTCGTGGCCTTCGCGGCCAGCTACATCAATCCGGACAACTGGGTGCCCTTCATTCCGGAGAATGAAGGCCCTGGCAAGTACGGCATGTCGGGCGTCATCCGCGGTGCGGCCGTGGTGTTCTTCGCCTACATCGGATTCGACGCGGTCTCCACCGCGGCCGGCGAAGCCAAGAACCCGCAGCGCGACATGCCCATTGGCATCCTCGGCTCGCTGGTCATCTGCACCGTCATCTACATCATCGTCGCGCTCGTGCTGACCGGCCTGCTGCCGTACCACCTGCTGAGCACGCCCAAGCCGGTCGCGACCGCGCTGGAGGCTTACCCGTCGCTGGGCTGGCTGAAGATGATCGTGGAGATCGGCGCCATCGCCGGCCTGAGCTCGGTGATCCTGGTGATGCTGATGGGTCAGCCGCGCATCTTCTACTCGATGGCGCAGGACGGCCTGATGCCGAAGATCTTCGCCAAGGTCCATCCGAAGTTCCAGACGCCGTACATGGGCACGATCATCGTGGGCGTGTTCGCGTGCCTGCTGGCCGGCTTCCTGCCGATCGGCCTGCTGGGTGAACTGGTGTCGATGGGCACGCTGCTGGCCTTCGCCACCGTTTCCATCGGTGTGCTGGTCCTGCGCAAGAGTCGTCCCGACCTGCCGCGTCCGTTCCGCGTGCCGGCCGCCACGATCATCTGTCCGCTCGGTGCGGCCGCCTGCCTTTACCTGTTCTGGCAGCCCTTCTCCGAGCATTGGCACCTGATGACCGGCTGGACCGCGATCGGCATGCTGATCTACTTCACCTACGGCTATCGCAACAGCAAGGTCCGCAAGAACTTGCGCTGATCGCTGATTCATCACAAGGCCGGCGGTTTCCCCGCCGGCCTTGTTCGTTGCAGCCACGCCATTCAATGCCGGCCGCGCGCCGGCACCGGGAACGACTCGATGTTCGGACAACTCTGGGCGACCAAGCACCCGCACGCCAGCCACGCCGACGCAGAAGGCCTGAGCCTGCACCGCACGCTCGGCCCCTGGGGCCTGACCGCGCTGGGCATCGGCGCGGTCATCGGCGGCGGCATCTTCGTCATCACCGGCCAGGCCGCGGCGAACCACGCCGGCCCGGCCATCATGCTGTCCTTCGTTTTGGCGGCCATCTGCTGCACCTTCTGCGCGCTGGCCTACGCCGAGTTCGCCTCGATGGTGCCGGTCTCCGGCAGCGCCTACACCTACACCTATGCGACGCTGGGCGAACTGGCGGCGTGGTTCATCGGCTGGATGCTGGTGCTCGAGTACGGCGTATCCGCCTCGGCGGTGGCGGTGAGCTGGACGGGCTATTTCCTGAGCCTGCTCCAGCACTTCGACATTACCTTGCCCAGGGCGCTGGTCAGCGCGCCGCTGGACGCGCAGCTGCGGCCCACCGGCGCCATCGCGAACCTGCCAGCCGCGGCCATCGTGCTGCTGCTGACCTGGCTGTGCTACGTCGGCATCCGCAAGTCGTCGGCGATGAACATGGCGATGGTGGTGCTCAAGACCGGCCTGATCCTGCTGGTGATCTTCGTCGGCTGGAAGTACGTGAATCCGAGCTATTGGGAACCTTTCATTCCCGCCAACGAGGGCCCCGGCAAGTACGGTTGGGAAGGCGTGCTGCGCGGCGCCTCGATGGTGTTCTTCGCCTACATCGGCTTCGAGGCGGTGTCGGTGGCCGCGCAGGAATCGCACAGGCCGCAGCGCGACCTGCCCATCGGCATGCTCGCCTCGCTCGCCATCTGCACGGTGCTGTACATCGCGATGGCCGCGGTGATGACGGGCCTGGTGCCGTTCTACCAGCTGGGTACCGACGAACCGGTAGTGACGGCCGTCGCCGCGCATCCGCAGCTGGGCTGGCTGCGCGTGATCGTCGAGGTCGGCGCGCTGATCGGCCTGTCGTCGGTGGTGCTGGTCATGATCATCGGCCAACCGCGAATCTTCATGATCATCGCGCGCGACGGCCTGCTCCCGCCGGTGTTCACCAGGATCCACCCCAAGTACCGCACGCCGCACATCAACACCGTGATCACCGGCATCGGCATCGCGCTGCTGGCGGCGTTGTTCCCACTGGACGTGCTGGGCGAGCTGACGTCGATGGGCACGCTCATCGCCTTCGCCGCGGTCTGCGGCGGCGTGCTGATCCTGCGCCGCACCCAGCCCGACCTGCCGCGTCCGTTCCGGATCCGGGCGGCGTGGCTGATCTGCGGCGCCGGCATCCTCAGCTGCATGGTCCTGCTGTCCACCATGACCGCGCACAACTGGTTCCTGATGGCGGTGTGGACCGCCGTCGGGTTCCTGATCTACTTCCTGTACGGATATCGGCACAGCAAGCAACGGCGCTAAGCCACGCCGAATCACGCGAAAGGCGCCCTGCAGGGCGCCTTTTTCGTTACAGCCTCCCTCACGCCGCGCAAAGGACCGCCTCATGCCCGGTCCGCTACACTTGCACCCATGAGCACCCCACTGCCCTACGACCCCCAGCGCCTGGCGCATTGCGCCGGGGAAATCATCGTGAACGTGCGCGAGTTGTCCGCCCTGGGCTGGACACCGGCGACCAGCAGCAATTTCTCGCGCCGGATCGACGAGGCGAACATCGCCATCACCGTCTCCGGCCGCGACAAGGGCAAGCTGACCGAGTCAGACATCATGGTCGTCAACCTGGACGGCCAACCGGTCGCGACGAGCCAGAAGTCCTCCGCCGAAACGCTGCTGCACACCCAGCTGTACAAGCGCTTCCCCGAGATCGGCTGCGTCCTGCACACGCATTCCATGGTCCAGACCGTCGCCTCCCGCCTGTTCGCCGGGTCCGGTCACGTTCACCTGGAAGGCTACGAACTCTTGAAAGCCTTCGCCGGCAACACCACCCACGAGATCAGCGTCGAGCTTCCGGTCCTGCCCAACAGTCAGGACATGCACACGCTGGCCGCGCAGGTCGATTGCCTGCTCGACCGCCAGCGGATGTGGGGCTACCTGATCGATGGCCACGGCCTCTATGCCTGGGGCGGCGACATGCCCGAAGCGCGCCGCCACCTGGAAGCATTCGAATTCCTGCTCGGCTGCGAGCTTGAACTGAGGAGACTGCAGCGATGAGCCGCCTGCGAATTTTTTCCGAAAGCGATACCAGCAATCCGCGCCTGGCCACCTCCGACCGCGCCGAGATGGCGCGCGAGCTGGAGAAGGTCGGCGTGACGTTCGAGCAGTGGCAGGCCACTGCGCCGGTCGCGCCGGGCGATGCGCCCGAGAAGATCATGGATGCCTACCGCGCCGACATCGACCGCCTCGTCCGCGAGCGCGGTTTCAAGAGCGTCGACGTAGTCAGCATCGCGCCGGACAACCCGCAGCGCGAAGCCATGCGCAGCAAGTTCCTGGACGAGCACTTCCACAAGGAGGACGAAGTGCGCTTCTTCGTCGCCGGCTCGGGCCTGTTCACGCTGCACGTGGGCGAAGAGGTCTATGAGGTGAAGTGCGAACAGGGCGACCTGATCGCCGTCCCCGACAGCACCAAGCACTGGTTCGACATGGGTCCGGAACCGAGCTTCATCGCCATCCGCTTCTTCACCGAGCCGGACGGCTGGGTCGGCCACTTCACCGGCACCGACATCGCCCAGCGCTTCCCGCGTTACGAGAAGGGCCAGGCGGGCTGAAGCCCGCCCGATCCCGTCCACGTGAACCATCGTCATCCCGCGAAAGCGGGACTCCAGTGCATCGCGCGCCCAACGGCGCCGCCGTCGAACACACCGTCCATGACCATCCGCGCCATCCTCACCGACATCGAAGGCACCACCAGCAGCATCTCGTTCGTGAAGGACGTGCTGTTTCCCTACGCGCGACGCGCCCTGCCCCGCTTCGTCGCCACGCGCGGCAAGGAACCGGGCGTACGCAAGTGGCTCGACACGGTCGCGGCCGAGAACGGCGGCATGTGCGAGGACGCGATGATCGTGGAAGTGCTGCAGGGCTGGATCGACGAGGACCGCAAGCACACCGCGCTGAAGGCCCTGCAGGGCATGATCTGGGCCGACGGCTACAAAAGCGCCGACTTCACCGCGCACATTTATCCCGACGCAGCACCGGCGCTTCGCGCATGGCACGCGTCCGGCCTGCCGCTTTACGTGTACTCCTCCGGCAGCGTGCCGGCGCAGCGGCTGTTCTTTGGCCACAGCGACGCGGGCGATCTGACCTCGCTGTTCTCCGGCTGGTACGACACGGAGATGGGCGGCAAGCGCGAGGCGCAGAGCTATCGCAACATCGTCGAGGCCATCGGCCTTCCGGCCGGCGAGATCCTGTTCCTGTCCGATGTCGTCGAAGAACTCGACGCCGCGCGCGAAGCCGGCCTGCAGACCGCGCTGATCGATCGGCTCGACGACTACGCGACGCCGCGCACGGGCGAGGCGGCGCATGGGCACGATCGCGTCGTGTCGTTCGGGGATCTCGAAGTTCGCTGAGCGACGCCGTTGCGCCTCTCTCCCTCCGGGAGAGCGCTTGTCGTGAAGGCCGGGACGATCGGCGCTTCGCTTCCCCTCATCCGCCCTTGCGGGGCACCTACTCCCACGCGGGGAGACGGGCAGGATCGTCACGCGTGGATCTTCTCTCTACGCTCGAGCATCCCGACGAACTTCTCCACGCGCGCCGCCTTCGTCTCCGGCTTCTTCGCCGTGTGCACGCGCCAGCAGAACGCGTAGCGATTCGCGCCGTCGAGCGCGTCGAAGAACCTGCGCGCCTTCGCATTCTTCTTCAGTGCCGCAGCCAGTTCGGGCGGGCACTCCATGCCGCTGGCGGCGTGATACGCCGCGGCCCAGCGGCCATCGGCCTTGGCTGTTTCCACTTCACGCAGGCCCGCCGCCTGCATGCGGCCCGCGGCGACCAACGTCTCCACCTTGCCGACGTTGATCTTCGACCACAGGCTCTTCGACCGGCGCGGCGTGAAGCGCTGCAGGAAATACTGCGCATCGCACGCGCGCTTGAGGCCATCGATCCAGCCATGGCACAGCGCCACGTCCAAGGCCTGCGCGTACGTCACCGACGTCACGCCCTGATCCTTCTTGGCGATCTTCAGCCAGAGGCCCGGCGCATCGCGATGCGCGGCAAGCCACTTCTCCCAGGCCGCTTCGGTCTTGAAAAGCTTGATCGGCAGGTCGGTCGGCAGTTCGGCGGACATGACGGCTACTCGGTGGCGTCGTCCAGACGATAGCGCGTCTGCGCACGCTGCTCACCCTGCCAGCGGTCCAGTGCCCGCACTTCGATGCGATGCTCGCCAAGCACCAGATCCGTCGGCAAGGTACCGCGCCACAGGTGCGTGGACGGATCGGCTTCGGGCGAACGGTCGTAGCCGCGCAGCGAGTCCGCTCCGTCGTCGGCGATGTTTTCCGCTACCAGGCGCGGATCGGGCTGCTCGACGCGCTTCATCGCCTTCCACTCGCCTTCGTCGATGCGATATTCCACGCGACTGTCGGCCGCGCCCATGTACACGTTGGCATAGACGCCGAACGCCGGCCACGCGCCGCGACGCAGCACTTTCGGTGCGTGCAGGCCGATCGCCTCGCCCTTGGCGCCGCGCGCCACCGTGTAGCGCAGCGAGTACGATCCGTCCTGCGCGAACTTCGCGCGCGCATAGCCGTTCGGCGTGCCGTCGCTCATGGTGGTGTCCGGAATGCCCTGCGCGTCCTTCGCGCCCGACCAGAACGCACCGCAGGTCGCGCCGACGTTGTACTCGTGCAGCGGTGTGG
This sequence comes from Lysobacteraceae bacterium P, assembly GCA_005503055.1. Taxonomy (GTDB): domain Bacteria; phylum Pseudomonadota; class Gammaproteobacteria; order Xanthomonadales; family Xanthomonadaceae; genus Lysobacter_J. Next base: position 54,240 of record SCOX01000010.1, read on the forward strand.
CACCCTGCCAGCCGGTCGATGCGTCGTGGTAGTAGTGCCGCTGGTTGTGCGTATGCGCACTGAGCAGCAGCACGTTCGGCCGATCCTTCAGCAACCCGAACAGTCGCTCGCGGTCGGCGCGACGGAACGTCTCCACCCCAGGCACCGGATCGAAGAACGGAATGTGCACCGAGATCACCACGCGCTGTTTCTTTGGCAGCGTCGCCAGGTAGGCCTCGAGAAAAGCGAACTGGTCCTCGCGCAGCCCTCCGACGTAGGACGGCTTGCTGCCCGGCATGTAGACCACGTCGTCGAGCACGATGAAGCTTGCCTGCGGCTCTTCCCAGGCGTAACTGTCCGGTCCGAACACGTTGCGGAAGCCCAGCAAGGCGTCTTCGTCGCGCGTGGCGTCGGCGTCCAGATCATGATTGCCCGGCACGTGCAGCCACGGCACGCCAAGCTTCGCGGTGACGCGGTTCATGTCGGGATACAGGCTGAGGTCGTCGTTGACGATGTCGCCCAGGCTGATGCCCAGCCGCGCATCGTGACGGCCCACCAGCGGCTGCACGATGTCGCGCTCGTAATAGCCCACGTCCACGCGGGTCTTGGGCTGCGGATCCCCGAACACGAGCACGTCCAGATCGCCCTTCTGTTTCTTGTCGCTACGCAGCGCGAAATCGGAGGACTCCGCCGGCGCGGTCGCCGCGATGCCGCCATACCGCAGTTTCGCCGAGCCTTGCGGAAACACGTGGTGCCAGAACAGCGGAAGGCCATTCGCGCCGTTCGCGGTGGCGTAGCGCGGCGGCTTGATCACGAACAAGGTGCTGCCATCGAGCGTGCCTTCATCGAGCGAGCTTCCGTCGTGGATGGGCAACACATACGCGCCCTGCGCGTCCGTGACGGTCAACTCGCGACCGTTCGACACCTTCACCCCTGCGATGCCCTGCTCGCGGGTGTCGCGCCGGCCATTGCCATTTGCATCTTCGTAGACGACGCCGTTGACGGTGGTCTGCGCCGACGCATCGACGGTGGCGGCGGCCAGCAGGGCGAACAGGACGGCGGACGGCGCGTGCGGCATGGCGTTACTCGGGGCGCGGGATCGCGCGATTATCCGGTTGTCGCGCGTCCGCCGGAAGTCGTCCGTCGTCATTCAGCCGGCGTGACGCGCCCGCAACAGCGCCTCGACGTCGGCCAGGCCGAGTCCCCGCGCGCGCAGCAGCACCAGCAGGTGGTACAGCAGATCGCCGGCTTCGCCGAGCAACGCCTCGTCGTCCTGCACCACCGCGGCGAGCGCCGTCTCCACGCCCTCCTCGCCGACCTTCTGCGCGATGCGGCGGATTCCTTCGTCGAACAGCCGCGTCGTGTAGCTGCCGACGGGGCGGTCGCGCTCTCGGCTTGCCACCAGCGCATCCAGATCCCGCAGGAACGAGCCGGGTGCGGTGGGGAAGCAACTCTCGCGGCCAAGATGGCACGTCGGCCCATGCGGTCGCGCCATGACCAGCAGGGTGTCGCGATCGCAGTCCACGTCGATGGCGACCAGATCGAGGAAATGACCGGACGTCTCGCCCTTGGTCCATTGCGCCTGCCGGCTCCGGCTGAAGAACGTGACGTGGCCGCTTTCCAGCGTCGTGCGCAGCGCCATGGAATCCATGTAGCCGACCATCAGCACGCGCAGCGTGTCCGGGTCCTGCACCACGGCCGGCAGCAGACCCTCCTGCTTGTCCCAGGCCAGCGATTCGAGCGCGCCGGGGGTCAGATCAATCGACATCGCGCACCTCCATGCCCTGCGCCCGCAGGTGCCGCTTGAGTTCGGGAATGGCCACCGTGCCGGAATGGAACACGCTCGCGGCAAGCGCCGCGTCCACGTCGGCTTCGCGGAAGACAGCGGCGAAGTCGGCGATGGCGCCAGCCCCGCCGGACGCCACCAGCGGCACCGTGCAACGTTCGCGCACCGCCTGCAGCTGTTCGATATCGAACCCCTGGCGCACGCCGTCGCTTCCCATGCAATTGAGCACGATCTCGCCCGCACCACGATCCTGCGCCTCGACGACCCAGTCGAGCGTGCGTCGTGCCAGCGCGCGCATTCGCGAGGGGTCGCCGGTGTACTGTCGCACGCGCCACTGCCCGTCTTCGTCACGCAGGCTGTCGACGCCCACGACGACGCATTGCACGCCGAAGGCCTCGGCGATCTCGCCGATCAGCGCTGGCCGCTCGAGCGCCGGCGTGTTGATCGATACCTTGTCCGCGCCTGCGTGAAGCACCGCGCGCGCATCATCGACCGAACGGATCCCGCCGGCCACGCAGAACGGCACGTCGATCACACGTGCCACGCTTTCCACCCACTGCCGGTCGACGCTGCGCCCTTCCGGGCTTGCGGTGATGTCGTAGAACACCAGTTCATCGGCGCCTTCATCGCGATAGCGCAATGCGAGTTCGACGATGTCGCCCATGTCGATGTGATCGCGAAAACGCACGCCCTTGACGACGCGACCGTCGCGCACGTCGAGGCACGGCACGATGCGGCGGCTCAACATTCGCCCACCTCGCGCAGGGCTTCGTCGAGCGCGAAATGGCCTTCGATCAGCGCCTTCCCGAGCACCGCGCCGGCGCAACCCGCACGACGTGCGGCTTCGATATCGTCCAGGTCGCGCACACCGCCGGAGGCCTGCACGCACAATCCGCCCGCCAGTGCGTTCAGGTGCCGGTACAGAGTGAGGTTCGGTCCTGCGAGCATGCCGTCCCGTGCGATATCGGTGCACAGCAGATGGCGAAGACCGCCGTCGGCATAGCGCCGCACCAGCGGGTCGAGCTGCACATCGCTGTCCTGCGTCCAGCCGGCGGTGGGAAGGCGCCACGCGCCCTCGGCGTCCTGCTGCGTATCGAGCGCGACGGTGATGCGGTCGGCGCCGAAGCGCGAGATCCAGCCGAGTACGCGCTCGGGATCGCGCACGGCCAGCGAGCCGACGACGACACGCTGCGCGCCCGCCTCGAGGATGAGCGCGACGTCGTTCTCTCCGCGCACACCACCGCCGGTCTGCACGCGCAGCCCGGTCGCGGCAACGATCTCCCTGACGAGGGAGCGCAGCGTATAGCCGCCCTCGCGCGCGGCATCCAGGTCGACCAGATGCAACCACCTGGCGCCCTGTCGCGCATACGCCGTCGCCAGCTCCAGCGGCGACGGCGCATAGCGTGTTTCGCGGGCGTAGTCGCCCTGGTTGAGGCGAACCACCCGTCCTTCGCGCACGTCGATGGCGGGATAGAGCTGGAATTCGTCGCACAGCGCCACGCTGCTCATGAAATCTCCATCGCGATGAAATTCCGAAGCAACCTGTGTCCCGTCGAAGCGGACCGCTCCGGGTGGAACTGCGCACCGAAACAGCGACCACGCGCGGCCACTGCTGCGAAGTCGACGCCATGCTCGCTGCTTGCGAGCGTGTCCTGCGTCACCGGCGCGGCGAAGCCGTGCACGAAGTACGCCTGCTCGCCATCGTCGATGCCGTCCAGCAGCGGCGACGCCGCGCGCAGCCGGAGGCGATTCCAGCCCATGTGCGGCACACGTATGCCTCTTTGTGAGGGAATCCGCTCGATACGGCCGCGCAGCAGGCCGAGACACTCGACCTCGCCCTCTTCCGAGGTTTCGTAGAGCAACTGCATGCCCAGGCAAATTCCAAGCAACGGCGCCTGGAGCGTGCGGAGCGTGTCGACCAGGTCGAGTTCGCGCAGCCGCTGCATCGCCGGCGCTGCCGCGCCCACGCCGGGCAGGATCACGCGCGGCGCGTTGGCGATCACGTCGGCGTCGGCACTGAGAATCGCCCGCGCACCGATGCGCTCCAGCGCATAACGCACGGAACCGATGTTGCCACCGCCCCAATCGATGAGGACGACGTCGGTCACTTCATTGGACTCCTGGGAAGTTCGCATGCGCCGTGGCGCAAACATGGACGCCGTTACAGCGTGCCCTTGGTGCTGGGAAGTTCATGACCTTCGCGCTTCAAGGCCTGTCGCAGCGCACGCGCGACGGACTTGAAGCAGGCCTCGACCTTGTGGTGATCATTCTCGCCTTCGACGCGCACATTGAGGTTCAGGCCCGCGCCGTCGCATAGCGAACGGAAGAAGTGCGGTACAAGTTCCGTAGGCAGATCGCCCACGCGTTCGCGCGTGAAGCGTCCGTCGAAAACGAGGAATGGCCGACCGGAGAAGTCGAGCGCGGCGCTCGCGAGCGCCTCGTCCATCGGTAAAGTGAAGCCGTACCGACCGATGCCGCGCTTGTCGCCCAATGCCTCGCGCAGCGCCTGACCCAGCGCGAGCGCGCTGTCCTCCACGGTGTGGTGCTCGTCGATGTGGAGGTCGCCCTCGCAGCGAAGCTCCAGCGCGAATCCGCCGTGCTTGCCGATCTGCTCCAACATGTGATCGAAGAACCCCAGGCCCGTGGCCACCTTGGGCTCGGCGACCCGGTCCAGGTCCAGCGCCACTTCGATTCGCGTCTCGCGCGTGTTTCGCGTGACGCGCGCAGTGCGGGGCCCATCGGCCAGAGCGTGTGCAATACCAGGCCAATCCCACTCGCCCCCGAACTGCGGCGTGCGCAGCTGGAACGCGCGAATGCCGAGGTTCTTCGCGAACGCGTTGTCGGTGACGCGATCTCCGACCATCGCCGACCGCGTCCAGTCGATGCTGCGATCGTGCAACATCGGAAGCGCGAGGCCGATGCCAGGCTTGCGCGTCGGCGCGTTGTCCGCGGGCAGGCTCACGTCGATGAGCACGTCGCGGAAGCGGATGCCCTGGCTCTCGAATACTTGCATCATCAACCCGTGCGGACCGTCGAAGTCCGCCTGCGGGAAGGCATCGGTGCCCAGGCCATCCTGGTTGGTGACCATCACGAACTCGTATCCTGCGTCGCGAAGGCGCAGCATCGCGGGAATCACGTCAGGCACGAAGCGCAGCTTGTCGAAACGGTCGATCTGGAAATCGTCCGACTCTTCGATCAGGGTTCCGTCGCGATCGACGAACAGGATGGGCGTGCTCATGCGCGCGCCCCGCGCAGGATCGCCAGAACGGTCGCGTTCTGCTCCGGCGTGCCGATGCTGATGCGCAACGCATCGTCCAGGCCCGGCAGTGCACGCATATCGCGCACGACGACACCGGCGGCGAGCAAACGGTCGAACGCAGCCTGCGTTTCATCGAAGCGCGCCAACACGAAGTTCGCGCGCGAGGCGTAGGCACGCTTCACGCCCGGAATCGCCGCCAACGCCGCCGCCAGCGCTTCGCGTTCGCTGCGAACCGTGGCGATGCGTGTGCGCGTCTGCAGCGCGGCATCGCGACCGAGCGAACGCAATGCCTCATCCGTACACGCCGACGGCAGCGGATACGGCGCCTGGCATCGGCGGAGAACCTCGATGAGTCCGGCGTCGGCGATCACGCTGCCGATGCGCGCCGCCGCCAGCGCGTGCGCCTTCGACAACGTTCGCAGGACGACGATGTTCGGCTGCGAGGCGATCAGGCGCACTGCCGAAGGCGCATCGGCGAACTCGATGTAGGCCTCGTCCACCACGACCAGTGCGCGGCCTTCGAGGGCTTGCGCCAGGGCTGAGATATCGCCCGATGGCAGCAACGCGCCAGTCGGATTGCCGGGCGAGCACAGGAATACCAGGCGCGCGCCCTGCGCGAGCGCGGCGGCACCCACGCCGGCGAAGTCGCAGCGCCATTCGCCGTCGACCTCGCGCAATGGAACGTCGGCGACGCGCGTGCCGTGCAGGCGCGCACTCACCGCGTACATGCCGAAGGTGGGCGTGGTGACGACGATGGCATCGCCGCCGGGGCGGCATACCGCGCGCACCAGCAGGTCGATGCCTTCGTCGCTGCCACGACCGGCGAGCAGTTGTGCCGGAGCGCAGCCATACAGTGCCGACAGGGCCTCGCGCAATGCCTGGGGTTGCGGGTCCGGATAGCGCCGTAGCGTGCCCTCGCGATCAGAAAGGTTGGGCCACGGCGATTCGTTGGCGTTGAGCCAGACATCGCCCTGCAACCTGTCGCTGCGTGCGGAGCGATAGCCGCCAAAGTCGCGCAGGTCTTCACGCACCAGCGCGAGCGGATTCGCCGTCGCGATGTCGATCGCCGCACTCACGACGCCACCGCCTGCAAGCGCAGCGCGACCGCCTGCAAATGTGCGTCGAGGCCTTCGGCGCGAGCGAGCTCGACCGCGCACGGGCCGATTGCCTGGATGCCGCGGGGCAGCACTTCCTGCACGGTGATCGCGACCTGGAAGCTCGCCACGTTGAGCCCGCCCGAGAACCGCGCCGCGCCGCTGGTCGGCAGCACGTGATTGGTGCCGCTGCAATAATCGCCCAGCGCTTCGGGCGCCCAGTCGCCGAGGAAGACCGAGCCGGCCACGCGAACGCGCGACAACCATGCGCGCGCGTCGCGCAACGCGAGGATGAGATGTTCGGGCGCGTAACGGTTGCTGATCTCCAGCGCCTGCTCAATCGATTCGACGCGGATGGCGCTGGAGGATTGCAACGCGCGGCGCGCGATGTCCGCGCGCGGCAGCGCCGCCAGTTGCAGCGCGAGTTGGTCGGTGACGGCATCCAGCAGCGCATCGTTGTCGGTCAGCAACAGCACCTGCGAATCGGGACCGTGCTCGGCCTGCGAGAGCAGATCGGCGGCGACGAACGCGGGATTGGCGCCGCGGTCGGCGATCACCAGCACTTCCGACGGACCGGCCGGCATGTCGATGGCGGCACCGTCCTGGTCCGTCGCGACCTGGCGCTTGGCTTCGGTCACGTAGGCATTGCCCGGTCCGAACAACTTGTCGCAGCGCGGAATGCTCCCGGTGCCGTACGCCATCGCCGCGATGGCCTGCGCGCCGCCGACCTTGTAGACACGCTCGATGCCGCAACGCCGTGCGGCGTACAACACCGCCGGATCGGCGCTGCCGTCGCGGCGCGGCGGTGTGCACAGGACGATTTCGGGACAGCCCGCCAGGCGCGCTGGCACGCCGAGCATCAACGCGGTGGACGGCAACGGCGCGGAGCCGGCGGGCACGTATAGACCCACGCGGCCGATGGGCCGCAGCATGCGCTCGCAGCGTACGCCCGGGGCCGTGTCGACGCCGTACTCCACGCTCATGCCGGCGCGGTGAAACACGGCGATGCGTTCGGCGGCTTCATCGATGGCGTCCCGCAGCGCTTGCGTCAACCCGGATTGGGCGGCGTCGAGTTCGCCCTCGCCGACGATGAAGTCGTCCAGTTCGATGCCGTCGAAACGTGCGCCGAAGGCGCGCAGCGCAGCGTCGCCGCGGTCTCGCACTTCTTCGATGATCGCCGTGACCGCGCTGGCGGTGGTGATCGAGGTGAGCTGGACCGGACGACGCAGCAATTGCGCCTGCGCGCGCGCATCCAGCACCCGCCAATCGGCGCGGCGCATCACCGGTTCGGGGGAGACGACGGCGCTCATGCCAGCATGCCCTCCACCGGAAGCACCATCAGGCCACGCGCGCCGGCGCGTTTGAGTTCCTCCAGCCGCTGCCACGTCACGGCGCCATGGCATAGGGCCTGCAACGCGAGGTCTTCGCCGCCGTCCAGACGCATCACCGTGGGCGTTTCGGCATCGGGCAGCAGCGGCAGCAGGTCCGGCAGCACGCGGCGCGACGCCTGGAACAGCAGCAGCTTGCTGTGGCGGATGCGCAACGCGCCGTCGAGCCGGCGCAGCAGCAGGTCGGCGAGTTCGCCGCGCGTGGCGTCCAACGCTTCGGCCGGGCCGGCGAGCACCGCCTCGCTTTCGAGCAACGTCAACACCGGCTTGAGCTGGTTCGCCGCGAGGGTCGCGCCGCTGGATACCAGGTCGCAGATCAGGTCGGCCTGGCCCAGGCGCGGGGCGATCTCGACCGAGCCGGACAGCAGCACCACTTTCGCGTCGATGCCCTGGTCCGCCAGCCATTGCGCAAGCAGCGCCGGGTAGCTGGTCGCGATGCGCTTGCCGGCGAGCTGCTCCGCGCCCTGCCAGTCCCAGGCATCGGGCACGGCCAGCGCAAGGCGGCAACCGCCGAAGCCGAGCGCGCGGTATTCGCGGAACTGCGGCGCGGCACCGTTGCCGGCGCGGTCGAAGCCCTGCTCCAGCAGCACATTCCGGCCGACGATGCCCAGATCGCAGACGCCCTCGGCGATCAGGCCGGGAATGTCGTCGTCGCGCACCAGCAGCAGATCGACGGGCAGCGATTCGCCATAGCAGAACAATCGATCGCGGCTTTCGCGCCAGCTCAGGCCGCACGAGGTCAGCAGGGTGCGCGCCGGATCGGCCAGGCGGCCGGACTTCTGGATCGCGATGCGCAGGCGATCGCGCGCCGGAGTGTTGGGGGACGGGCTCATGGGGTTCTCGGATCAGCCGGCGTTGCGGGCGGCGGGCGGCGTGGACAAGCGGGACGCGGCGATGCCGTAGCCGCCCGCACCGCGTTCCAGCGTGCGGGCGACGCGGCCGATGGTGGTGACGCTCACCTGGGTGCGGTCGTGGATCTCGCGGTACGGAACGTTGTCCTGCAGCAGCGGGACCACGCGCCAGCGATCGCCCATGGCTTCCAGCTCGGCCGGCGTGCACAGGTCCTCCAGGAAGGCCTGGACTTCCTCCACGGTGCGCAGGCTCAGCAGCGCCGACGCCAGGAACGCCAGATTTTCCTCACCGCGCTCGTTTTCGAGGGGACGCCGTTTCATGAGAATGACTTGTTCAATGTATTAATGCGCTAATACATTAGATCTCGACGCCCAGCCTCCCGTCAACCCTTCGGAGAGCACGGCCTGAACACCGCGTTCACGCCGTCTGTAGCGATAGTGACGACCACGTGATTGGCACTGGACCGCCCCGAGACGGTGGTCGGGCGCGCCCGCCGCCCCGCGGGTCGGGCCCGCGGCTTGGATCGGTGACTGCAAGGGGAAGACATGGGACGTGCGCCACGTTGGGCCATGCTGTGCCTCGCAGGCTTGTGCCTGCTGCTGTGCGAGGCAGTTGCCGCCCCGTCCGCGGGAACGATCGAACTGCGCCTGGCCAGCACCGAGGTCCCACTCGCCCCGGCGATGCGCTACGTCCACGACGCGGAGGCATCGGGCGACCTGGACTCGGCGCTGCAGTGGTTGCAGCAAGGCCGCTTCGCTCCGTTGCCCGACGGCCGGACGTCGCTCGGCTTCCAGGACGGCGCCTTCTGGTTCCATGCGCGCGTGCTCAACCGCGACAACGCCGAAACGCGCTGGCTGCTGGTGCAGAGCTACGCGCTGAGCGACCGCATCGATGTCTACGCGCGTTACGCCGATGGTCGCGTCGCGTTCCAGGCCGGCGGCGACCACCTGCCCTTCGGCGCCCGCAGCATCCGCTACCGCCATCCGAACTTCTGGGTGACACTGCCACGCGACGAACCGGTGGATCTGTTCGTGCGCGTGCAGAGCGAGAGTTCGATGCAGGTGCCGCTGTCGCTGTTCACGCCGGTCGCCTTCGCCGAACTCTCGCGTGACGCGCAGTTCGTGATCGGCGCGTACTACGGAATCTTGCTGGCGTTGTTCTTCTACAACATGGCGCTGTGGCTGAGCCTTCGCGACGCCAGCTACTTCTGGTACCTGTTCCACCTGTCCGCGTTCGGGCTCGTGCTGTTCACGCTCAACGGGCTGGGCTTCGAGTACCTGTGGCCGAACTCGTCATGGTTGAGCGACCGCATGGTGCCGCTGTCGATCTGCCTGGCGCAAATAGGCATGCAGCAGTTCGCGCGCATCTTCCTCGGTTTGCGCGAACGATGGCCGCGCGGCGACCGCATCGGACTGGGGTTGATCGCTTTCTTCGCGCTGCTCGGCATCGCGTCCACGTGGCTGCCCTACCACGTGTCGACGCCGCTCGCATCGGCGGCGGTGCTGATCAGCATCGCGTGGATCGCCGTGGTTTCGATCGCCATCGTGCGCCGCGGCTATGCGCCCGCGCAGCTATTCCTGCTGGCATGGGCGATGTTCCTGCTGGGCACGGGGCTGTTCGTCGGCGTCGCATTCGGCATGGCCCCCAAGAACTTCGTGACCGAATACGGGGTGCAGATCGGTTCGGCGCTGGAGATGCTGCTGCTCTCTGTCGCGCTGGGGCACCGTTACGCGCAGCTGCGCAACGAGAACGAACGCATCGTGCGCGAAGCCAAGGAACAGCTGGAGCACAAGGTCGAGCAACGCACGGGCGAACTGCGCAGCGCGTTGGTGCAACTCGAGGACGCGCACGCGCGCCTGCGCGAATCGAGCCAGCGCGACGCGCTCACCGGCCTGCACAACCGCAGCCATTTCCGCGACCGCTTCGACGCCTTGCTGCGGCAGGCGCGCGAACACCGGCGGCCGCTCTCGCTGCTGATGATCGACCTGGACAACTTCAAGTTGATCAACGACCGCTACGGACACCTCATCGGCGACGAGTGCCTGCGCTGGGCGGCGCGCACGCTGGGCCACGCGCTGCGGCCGCACCACGATGCGTTGCTGGCACGCTTCGGCGGCGAGGAGTTCGTGGTGGCGTTGCCGGGACTGAATCTCGCCGCGGCAACGCAGGTGGCCGAAGACCTGCGCCAGCACCTGCGCGAAGCACCGTTCCGCAGCAGCGTGCACGAGATCCCGGTGACGGCCAGCATCGGCGTGCACGCGATCGAGACGCTGTCGGTTTCCGGCATCGACCCGCTGCTGCAGCTGGCCGATCAGGCCCTGTATCGGGCCAAGGCCGACGGGCGCGATTGCGTGCGCACGTCGCAGGGGGAGATGGCGTAAGGGCGCTTTCGCGCGGACGACGGACGTGATGTAGCCCGGGTAAGGCCGAAGGCCGCACCCGGGGCACGCGTCGCCCACCGCCCCGGGTGCGCTTCGCTTACCCGGGCTACGGCGTTGCCGCCTGCGTTCTCAGACCCGCGCTGCGCCCAGGATCGCGCCTTCGCGCACCAGGCGCACCGCCGTGGCGACTTCACCATCGAGCGCGCGGTCGCGATCGAGGAATGCGATCTCGCGCCGGATCGCCGCATGCGCCGCGGCCACGGCACGACCGGGCTGGAATTCATCCGCACCCGCGAGTTCCGCACGCAGGGCTTCGACCTCGTCGAGGAACGCGTCGTACTCCAGTGTGCCCGGCGTCGGGCCGCCGGAGATCTTGGTCGCCAGCGCGGCGGCGTCGCCACGACTGGCAAGATCGCGTGCGGCGTTGATCATGTCGCGACGCAGGTCCAGCGCCTGCGCGGCGGTGTACAGCTCCAGCGCGATGACCTTGCCCAGATCGTCGGCCATCGCCAGCACGTGGCGCGCTTCGTTCGCGCCCATCGAAACGTGGTCTTCCGCGTTGGCACTGGTCGGAATCGAATACACCGATGCCGGATGGGCGCGACTGGCCAGGTCGTTGACGATCGCCGCCGCCGTGTACTGCACGATCATGTGGCCCGATTCGGTGGAATCTTCATTGCCGATCAGGAAGCCCGGCAGGCCGTCGTTCGTCGCCGGATCGACCAGCTTGTTGAGGCGGCGCTCGGAAATGCTGGCCAGCACGGGGATCGCCGCCTTCACGTAGCTCATCGCCAATGCCAACGGCATGCCGTGGAAATGACCGGCGGAGATCACCTGCTGTTCGACGAACTTCGCCTTGGCGTCGGGGAAGACGATGGGGTTGTCGGTGAGCGCGTTGAGTTCGATGTCGAGCACGCGCGCGGCCTGCGCCACCGCATCGCGCACCGCACCGTGCACCTGCGGGATGCAACGCAGCGAGTAGCTGTCCTGCGGCTGGTGCTTCTTGCCGCCACGGAACGGACGGAAACGCTCGTAGAACTTCTCGCGGCCGTGACGCTGCGCCATCGGCACCCAGTCCCAACCGATGTCGAAGCGCAGCGCCTGCGCCTGCGCGGTGTCCCAACTGCCCGGCTGCCACGCACGGAACTTCGGGACCAGGTGATACGGGATGTCGGCAAGTGTCGAGCCTTGCAGCAGGATGCGCAGGTTCGCGGCGCTGTGCACCTGGCCCGGATGCGGGCGCAACGCGTGCACTTCCTCGGCGAACGCGCCCAGACGACCGGCGAAGGCGTCGACGGTCATCGCCGCGGCGAGGTCGGCCGTGTCGAGCAGGTCTTCCAGGCGATCCAGCGCCAGCACCCCGCACGCCAGCATCTGCGCGGTGCCGTTGTTGAGCGCCAGGCCTTCCTTGTACGACAGGGTGATGGGCGCCAGGCCCGCGCGTTCGAGCGCCTGCGCGCCCGGCATGCGCTCGCCTTCGAAGAAGGCTTCGCCGCCGCCGAGCAACACAATCGCCAGGTGCGACAGCGGTGCCAGATCGCCACTCGCGCCGACCGAACCCAGCTGCGGCACCACCGGCACGATGCCGGCATTGAGCATCGCCGACAGCGCCTGCAGCGTCTCCACGCGGATGCCCGAATGCCCGCGCATCAGCGTGTTGATGCGGATGCAGAGCATCGCGCGCACGATCTCCGCCGCGAACGGCTCGCCCACGCACACCGCATGGGTGACGATGAGGTTGCGTTGAAGTTCCTCGTGCAGCGTTTCATTCGAACGCGCAGCGCCGGGTAGTTCATCGCGCAGGCGATGCTTGCCGAGCAGGCGGTCGGCATTGCTGCCGAAACCGGTGGAGACGCCGTAGATGGGCTCCTCCCGGCCGACCTGCTCGGCCAGGAATTCCGCGGCGCGCGCCACGGCGGGAAGCTGGTCGGGCGAGAGTTCTACGTGAGCGCCGTAGGCGACATCGACCAGTTGTGCTCGAGTGAGGGAACGGCCGTCGAGTCGAATCGGTTTCATGGAATTTCCGTTGTGATTTCGGCTTCCCCCCTGCGGATGCAGGCGAGGGTTGGGGCGAGGCGCGTGAACCGCAGCCGTCCATGGCGTCACGCAATCGGCTTCGGATCTCCGTGCCCGGTCATCCATGGCCGGTCGTTCGGCAGGTCCGCGGCAGCGCCGCGTAAGCGACCTACCTCACCCCCGCCAGCGCCTGCGCCTGTTCCAGTTCGACACGCAACGTGCTCGCCAGATCCTCGCGCGCGACCTCGAACTGCTCCTCGCGCAGCAGGTCCTTGACCGCGACCACGCCGCGCGCGCGTTCGTCTTCGCCGGTCAACACGACGAAGCGGATGCCGGCGCGCGAGGCGTACTGGAACTGCTTGCCGATCTTGCGCGCTTCCATCTGCATTTCGGTGTTGATACCGGCCGCGCGCAGGCGGCGCGCGATGTCCAGCGCGTCGGGCAGCGATTCGGCGTCCATCAGTGCGACCATCGCCTGCACCGTGCTACCGGTGGCCTTGCCCAACAGGCCGGCCTCGCGCAGCTGCCAGAACAGGCGCGTCAGGCCGATGGAAATGCCCACGCCCGGCAGTTTCGACTTGGTGTAATGGCTGGCCAGGTTCTCGTAACGCCCACCCGAACAGATCGAACCGATCTGCGGGTAGTCGTTGAGCGTGGTCTCGTAGACGGTGCCGGTGTAGTAGTCCAGGCCACGCGCGATTGAGAAGTTAAGCGCGTAGTGCGTCTCCGGCACGCCGAGCGCACGCACCAGTTCGAGCACTTCGCGCAGTTCGGCGACGCCCTCGCGCAGCGAATCGTTGCCTTCGCCCAGAGCGTCCAGCTTGGCCATCGCATCGGCATGCGAGTTCGAGCGCACCTTCACGAAGTCCAGGATGCGCTCCACGCCCTCGGCCGTCAGGTTGAAGCCTTCGCCGACCAGCGTTTCGCGCACGTAGTCTTCGCCGCGCTTGTCGAGCTTGTCGACTTCGCGCAGCACCAGCGCCTGCAGCTCGCCGTCGGACACGCCCTGCGCTTCGAAGAAACCGCGCATCAGCTTGCGGTTGTTGAGCTGGATGGTGAAGGCGCCGATGTCCAGCTCGGAGAACACCGCATGGATCGCCGCCGGCAGTTCGGCATCGAAGCGCACGCTCAACGCGTCCTTTCCGATCACGTCGATGTCGCACTGGTAGAACTCGCGAAAGCGGCCGCGCTGGGCCCGTTCGCCGCGGTACACGCGCTGCATCTGGTAACGGCGGAAAGGGAACGCCAGTTCGTGTTCGTGCTCGGCGACGTATCGCGCCAGCGGCACGGTGAGGTCAAAGCGCAGCGCCAGTTCCGGCATGCCCTCGCCCGCGCTCTTGTCCAGCGACTTCTCGAGCGCGCCGGTGGACTGGACGAAATAGACTTGCCGCTCGGTCTCGCCACCGGATTTTGTCAGCAGCACCTCCGACAGTTCCATCACCGGCGTTTCCACCGGCAGGAAGCCGAAGCGTTCGAAATTGCGGCGGATCGTGTCCAGCATGCGCTGGAAGGCGATCTGGTCAGGAGGCAACAGCTCCATGACCCCGGGCGGGGTGCGCGGCTTGATCAAGCGGAACTCCAGTGGCATCGGGCCGCGCGGGCGGCCGGAAGGGGCGGTGCGATCGGGAAAACCACGACAGTTTAGCGGCTGGGCCCCGATTTCCCCCAGCCGTCGTGCCTTCGCCGAAGGAAATTGCACGAGACCCCTTGCCTCGCCCCCGCCGAACTGACTAGAATTTGCGGCTCAGCAGTCGGGGTGTAGCTCAGCCTGGTAGAGCGCTACGTTCGGGACGTAGAAGTCGCAGGTTCAAATCCTGTCTCCCCGACCAACTCCGCACTGTGTGCGGTTGCTGAAACTCAAGACGCCGGCCGATGCCGGCGTTTTTCGTTTGCGGCGTCCCCACGGCATCGCGAAAGCGCCTCTCCATGGCGCTTTTCGCTCGTCCCTCTCCGGACGCGGCCGGGTCGCGTCACGCGCCCGCCTTGCCTCGGGCATGATGCATCGAGTCCCCACGCGGTCGCGCCATGCCCATCACCGCCGAATCCTTCGAACGCCAGGGCCAGCCCTGCATGCGCCTGCACCAGGGCGAGGCCAGCGCCGAGGTCAGCCTGCACGGCGCGCACGTGCTGTCGTGGAAGCCGGCGCCGGCCCGCGAGCGCCTCTACCTCAGCCCCAACGCCCGCCACGCGCCCGGCAGCGCCATTCGCGGCGGCATTCCGGTGGTCTTCCCGCAGTTCGGCGGACGCGGGCCGCTGGTGAAGCACGGCTTCGCGCGCGTGCTGGAATGGCGCTTCACCGGCGTGCACGCGGTGGCGGCCGACGGCGAGGCCGCCGTGTTCGAACTGGACGACAGCGAGCACACGCATTCGCAATGGCCGTTCCGTTTTCGCGCGCGGCTGAACGTGGCGCTGGCGCCGGGCGCGCTGTCGGTCGGACTGGAGATCCTCAACGCCGACCAGACGCCGTTCGCCTTCACCGCGGCGCTGCACACGTACCTGCGCGTCGCACGCTTGTCGGAAGTCGCGCTGGACGGACTGGAAGCGACGCCCTTCGAAGACAGCGCACGCCACGGCGCGCCGATGCCCGCTTCGAACGCCCCCATCCACTTCGACGGTGAGCTGGACCGCATCTACCCCGGCACGCCGCGCTCGCTGCGACTGCGCGATGGCGACACCGCGCTGCGTATAGAGGCCGAAGGCTTCCGCGACACCGTCGTCTGGAACCCCGGTGCGACCCTGGCCGCGTCCATGGGCGACCTGGGGGCGGGCGAGCACCTGCGTTTCGTCTGCGTCGAGGCCGCCACGGTGGCCGAGCCGGTGACACTCGACCCGGGCGAAACCTGGCTGGGCGTGCAGCGGTTGCGCGGATGACCGCAGCCCCGGCAAAGTTTCATCCCCGCGATTCGGGATGCCGCACCTGCCCTTCCCCGCGCACGACGAAGCGCTCGATGGTCAACGATTCGGCGCCCATCGGGCCGTAGGCGTGCAGCCGCGTGGTCGATATGCCGATCTCCGCGCCCAGGCCGAGCTGTCCGCCGTCGTTGAAGCGCGAAGAGGCATTGACCATCACCGCCGAACTGCGCGTGCCGCGCACGAACGCCTCGGCCGCCGCCGCGTCTTCGGTCGCGATCACTTCGGTGTGGTCCGAACCGAACCGGCCGATATGCGCGAGCGCCTCGTCCAGATCGTCCACGACCCGAACGGCGATCACCAGGTCGAGGTATTCGGCCGCGTAATCGGCTTCCCCGGCCGCATTCGCCTGCGGCACGAGCGCGCGCGTGCGCTCGCAGCCGCGCACCTCGACACCACGCGCCGTCAGCCGCGCAATCGCGTCGGGCAGGAAGCGTGATGCGATGTCCCGATGCACGAGAAGCGTCTCCAGTGCGTTGCATACGCCCGGCCGCGACGCCTTGCCATCGATCAGCAGGTCCAGCGCCTTGTCGATGTCGGCGGCGCGATCGACGTAGAGATGGCACACGCCCTTGTAGTGCTTGATCACCGGAACACGGGCGTGCTCGGCGACGAAGCGGATCAGGCTTTCGCCGCCGCGCGGGATCGCCAAATCGATCAGGTCCGACAACTGCAGCAGTTCCAGCACGTGCTCGCGCGCCGGATCGGCGACCTGCGAGACCGCGGCTTCCGGAAGCCCTTCCTCCCGCAGCGCCGCGTGCAGGCAGGCGGCGATGGCGGCGTTGCTGGCGCACGCCTCCGAACCGCCGCGCAGCAGCACGGCGTTGCCGGCCTTCAGGCATAGCGCGGCGGCGTCGGCGGTCACGTTCGGTCGCGCTTCGTAGATCATTGCGATCAGCCCCAACGCGATGCGCTGGCGCTCGATCACGACACCGTCCGCCCGCACTTCGCGGCGAGTGACCTGCCCCAGCGGGTCGGGCTGGGCCGCGACCTCGCGCAATCCGCGCGTCAACGCGTCGATGCGCGCATCGTCCAGCTTCAACCGGTCCAGGAGCGCGGCACCGAGTCCCTCGCTGCGTGCGCGCTCCATGTCCTCGGCGTTAGCCGCCAGCACGTCTCCACGACGCAGCGACAGCGTGTCGGCCATGCGTTCGATCAGGCGTCGTCGCGCATCGCCGTCGAGTCGCGCGATGTGCAGGGCGGCTTCGCGCGCGCGTTCGGCCAGATGACGGACGTAACCGCTCATGATGTCGCCTCGCTGGAGGATGGCGTGGCGTCGAGCAAGACCAGGTCGTCGCGGTGCACCACCGATTCGCCGTAGCGGAATCCGAGCAGGGCCTCGATCTCGTTGCTGTGGTGGCGCGCGATGCGGCGGATTTCCGTGGCGCTGTACTGCGCCAGGCCACGCGCGAACGGCGCCGTCTCGTCGGCGATCTCCACCACGTCGCCGCGACGGAAATCGCCTTCGACCCCCGCTACGCCACCAGGCAACAGGGATGCACCCTGCCGATGTAGCGCGGCGTACGCGCCGGCATCCACGCGCACGCGGCCGGTCGACGGCGCATGCCGCAGCCACTGCTTGCGCGCCCGCAGGCGGTCGCCTTGCGCGAGCACCAGCGTGCCGTGCAATCGGTCGTGCTCCAGGGCCTGCACGGCCTGCGCATCGCGTCCGCAGAACAGCGCCGTCGCGATGCCCGCCGCACCCGCCTTCGCGGCCGCTTCGAGCTTGGTTCGCATACCACCGGTCCCGAGTGTCCCCGCGCCGCCGCTGGTGGCGTCGAGCAGTTCGGGAGTGATCTTCTCCACGCGTTCGATCGGCCGCGCGGATGGATCACGCGGATGCGCGCTGTACAGGCCGCCGATATCGGTTGCGATGAGCAACAGGTCGGCATCGACCAGCGACGCGACCGCGGCGGCCAGGTTGTCGTTATCGCCGAGCTTGAGCTCGTCGACCGCGACGGCGTCGTTCTCGTTGATCACGGGCAACGCGCACAGGCGCAACAGTTCGCGCAGCGTGGCCCGAGCGTTGAGGTAACGACGGCGGTTGCGCAGGTCGTCATGAGTGAGCAGCACCTGCGCGACGGGGCGTTCGATCAGTTGCTGCCAGAACGCAATCAACGACGCCTGACCCAGCGAGGCCAGCGCCTGTCGCAACACCAGGCTGTCGCCGCCGGCACCGACGCGATGACGCCCTGCGGCCACCGCACCGGAAGACACCAGCACGACTTCGCGCTGTCGGCTGCGCGCGTGCTCGATGAAATGCGCAAGCGCGGCCGCGTGGCGCGGATCCAGGCCCGGACCGTCCGATCGCGCAGCGTCGCCCGCGATCAGGCTGCTGCCGACCTTGAGCACGGCGCGGCGCCAGCCGGGCAGCGGCTGTGCGGCGAAATCGGATGCGCTCATGCGTCGGTCTCCTGCCTGCGTGGAGGTTATCGCTTACCGTATTCCCATTCGAACGGCACGCCCGTGTCTCCCAATACGAAACGCACGAGCGCGGGAAAACCCGCCTCGCTGCGCACGTCGTTCGACAGGATCAGCACGCAGCGCCTGCGCTTCTCGACGCAGACCCAGGTGTTGCCCGTGGTGTCGTTGTGCCCGCCCTTGAAGAAGCCACGCCCCTGCGGGCCATCGAAGACGACCACGCCCAGGCCGGCCGCAAGGTCCTTGCGCCGTTGCGACTCGGGCAGTTCGGTCTGCAACGTCGGAAATTGCGACCGCGTGGTGATGGGTGTCTGCGGCTTCACCATCTCCGCACGGCCGGCGCGCGAAAGTCCGTCGCCGCGCACGAACGCCGCGGCGAACTTCGCGAGATCGGCGATGGTCGTGTCCATCGATCCGGCGGCGCGCACCCGCGACCGCTCGTCGTGCGGCTCGACCTTGCCGTTCGCGTCCCAGCCGTCGGCGAGGTTTCCGGCGAAATCCGCGCGCCAGATCAGACTGGTACGTGGCATGTCGAACTCCGTGAAGATGCGTGCCGCTTCCGCGCCGACGTCGATGCCTTTGCCGGTTTCCATCACGAACTGCAGCGTGTTCAGCCCGTCGCCCGAGTACGCGTATCGCGTGCCCGGATCGAAATGGAAATGCAGCTTCTCGTCCGGTTCCAGGAAGCCGAAGTTCGCGAACCCCGTGGCATGCGTCAGGACGATGCGCGGCGTCAACTTGCGCCATCGCTCGTCAAGCGCTGTCCAGTCTGCATAGCGGTCGGCGATGTCCTTCGAGGCGTACTCCGGCAGCGGCCGCGGCAGCATCTGCGCGAAGGGCGTATCGAGCGTGAATCGCCCCTGCTCCACCTGCCGCATCACCGTATAGGCGAACACCGCCTTCGTCAGCGACGCGCCGTACATGATCGTGTCGGTCTGCAGCGGATCGCCGGCTTCGTTGCGCACACCATGCGCGGCGACGTGGACGGGGCGGCCTTCGTCGATCACCGCGATCGCGAGGCCCTTCGAACCGGTCTCGCGCATCACGCGGGCGACTTCGGCATCGATTTCGGCAGGCGCCGGGATGGCGTGCGCGTACGCGAGCGCGGGCGCAACGGCGAGCAATGCAAGGTACCAACGGCGCAAGGTGTTCCCCTTCATCATGGTCGGACCGCTTGATGCTGGAACTGCACGAGCAAACTGCATTGGAGCGTGACGCGCCCCGGCGCACACCATGTGCCGGAGGTTACAAGGCCGTTCGGGCCAGACGCGCTTTCAGTTCGTCGAGTCGAAGATCGGCCGAAGCGCCGGGCGAGACGCGCGCCTCCAGGCTCGCCTGCGGATCGGACTGCGCCCAGCGTGCCGGATCGGCCGCCAGTCGATAAGCCTCGCGGAATGGCAGGCCTTCGCGGGCCATGTCCACGGCCAGGTCCGTGGCGTACATGGACGGATCGAGCGCTTCGCGCATGCGCTCGCTCTTCCACTCCAGATTGCGCAGCAGGTCGGGCAACAACTCCAGCGCGTCTAGGCCACGCCCGAACGCGTGGAAGATCGCGCCCTTGGAGAATTGCAGATCGCGGTGATAACCCGACGGCAGCGACAGCAGTTGTTCGATCTCGGTACGTGCGGCCGCGGCGGCAGCGTAGCTGGCGCGCATCAGTTCGATCACGTCGGGATTGCGCTTGTTCGGCATGATCGAACTGCCCGTCGTGTATTGCGCGGGCAACGCGACGAAACCGAACTCGGCGCTGGTGAACAGGCTCAGGTCCCATGCCAGGCGCCGCAGGTCGAGCAACGCCGAGGACAACGCTTCGATCGCCGCCATCTCGAATTTGCCGCGCGAGAGCTGCGCATACGCGGCCGACACCTGCATGCGGCCGAAACCCAGCGCCTGCGTGGTGTGGTCGCGCGCCAGAGGCAGGTTCACGCCGTACCCGGCCGCGCTGCCCAGCGGATTGGCATCGACCCATTCGAGCGTGTGTGCGGCGCGCTGAGCGTCGTCGATGAAGCCTTCGGCCCACGCCGCCCACCACATTCCCAGCGAGGACACGACGGCGCGTTGCAGGTGCGTGTATCCGGGCAGCGGGATGGCCTGCTCCGCTTCCGCGCGTGCGAGCGCGACCTGCGCGCTTTCATGGCAGGTGGCGCGCAGGCGCGTGAGGCGATCCTTCAGCCACAGGCGCGTGGCGACGAGGATCTGGTCGTTGCGGCTGCGGCCGGTGTGGATCTTCTTACCGGCGTCGCCCAGGCGTTCGACGAGTCGCGCCTCGATCGCCGAATGGCCGTCTTCGTACTGCTCATCGAGCACGAACGCGCCGGCGCGGAAATCGTCGGCGAGCAGCGTCAGTTCGCGCTCCAGCCCGGCCAGCTCGTCGGCGCTGAGGATTCCGATCTGCTGGAGCCCCTGCGCATGCGCGCGGCTGGCTTCGACGTCGAAAACGAAGAACTCGCGATCGAGGATCACGTCCTCACCGGCGAGGAACTTCTGGATGCGCTCGTCGACCTTGACGCCGGGTTTCTGCCACAACAGTCCGCTCATGCCGCCCGCTCCGCCTGGGTGATGCCCGCGCGTTCGTCGAAGCCGAACGCCAGGTTGAGATTCTGCAACGCCTGCGTCGCCGCGCCCTTGAGCAGGTTGTCCTCGGTCGCCACGACCACCAGGCGCCTGCCGTCCGGCGAGAGCGTGAAGCCGCCGAGTTCGACGTGATGACGACCGGCGATGCGACTGACCCACGGCGCTTCGTCGAGCACCTCGACCAGTGCTTCGTCCGCATAACGCCCGCGGTATCGCGCCACCACTTCGTCGCGATCGAACGCGCGCGACAGCGGCAGGTTCGCGGTGATGGTCAAGCCGCGGAAATGCGGTGCGACATGCGGCAGGAACTGCACCTCGTGACCGAGCTGGCGCGTGACTTCCCGCTCGTGCACGTGGTTCGTCAGCGCGTATGGCATCAGGTTGTCGCGCAGCTTGTCCGGATCGTTCTTGTCCGACGGCGAGGTGCCGGCTCCCGAATATCCGGACACGCCGAAACACTGCACGGGACCGGCGAGCGCGTCGAGCATGGGCGCTACCGCCAGCTGCATCGCCGTGGCGTAGCAGCCCGGATTGCTGATGCGGCGCTGGCCTTCGTATTTGGTACGGGTGAGTTCGGGCAGGCCGTAGTACCAGCCATCGTCGAAGCGGTAATCGGCGGATAGATCGACGATGACGGGATCCACGCCCGCGGCGTCGAACGCCGCCACGCATACGGCGGCCTTGCCGTTCGGCAGCGCGAGCACCACGGCATCGGCGCCCAGGCCGGGCAACTCTTCGTGCGACGGCGCGGTGTAGCGCAGTTGCGGTTCGATCCCTCGCACGCCTTCGAAATGCTCCGCCACGCGCTGACCGACCAGCTCGCGCGAGGACACGAACGCCAGCTCGAAATGCGGATGGCCTGCGATGAGCCGGATGAGTTCGGCGCCCACGTAACCGCGCGCGCCGACGATGCCCACGGACTTGCTCACGCTCCTTCACTCCTGTGTTCTTGTTGCTCGAGCCGGTGCAGAAGATTGCGCTTCACTGCCGGCCATTCGGATTCGATGATGGAGAACACGACGGTGTCCCGGAAAGATCCGTCGGGCATGCGCATGTGGTTGCGCAATACGCCGTCCTGCTTGGCGCCAAGACGTGCGATGGCTGCACGCGAACGCTCGTTGAACCAGTTGGTGCGGAACTCCACCGCGATGCACTGCCAGGCTTCGAAGGCGTGGCGCAACAGCAGCCATTTCGCCTCCGTATTGACCGCCGTGCGCTGCACCCGTTGCGAGTACCAGGTGTAACCGATCTCGACGCGACGGTTGTCGTGATCGACATTGCAGAACGTGGTCTGGCCGACGACCTCGCCGGTCTCGCGCAGGCGCACCACGAACGGAAGGAACGTGCGTTTCTCGCGGCGTTCGAGCATCAGCCCGACATGGGCGTCGATCGCCTCCGGGGTCGGAACGCTGGTGAACCAGAGCTTCCACAGCTGACCGTCGCCAACGGCCTGCGCCAGTTCCGGAGCGTGCGCGGCCTCCATCGGCTCCAGGCGCACGTGGTGGCCTTCGAGGATCACCGGATCGAGGAACGCCACCGTGCTCATGTCGGATCCGCCAACGTAGGAACGCGCACCGCGCAGTGGTCCACGCAGCGCGATATTTCCTCGAAGCCGTCCATGCCGTACCAGAACACCTTCCACTTCTCCTGCTTGAGGCAGCCGTCGGACTCGGCGTAGTAGAACGGATTGACCGGATTGCCGTGGCGCGAGCGCCAGAACAGGCGCGGGTTCTGCTCGCGCATCACCTGCCACACGGCCCGGCCCAGACCCTCGCCCTGCGCTTCGTCGAGCACGGCGAACTTGTCGAGGTAGATGCCTGCGTCTTCCGCCGTCAGGATCACCGCCGCGCGGTAATTCTCGCTTACGTACGCGCGGTGCAGCGTCGTGCGTTCGAAGTAGTCCGGGAGCAGGCGACGCCCGAAAGCGGATTCGATCAGCCCGCGCAGACGCTCAAGATCCAGGTCGTTCCACTGCGAAACTTGCAGCACGCGCTCGCCGCGCCGCACCAGCGTGCCCGAGCCTTTATGCGTGAACAGCTCCTTGGCCAACTCCGAGGGCTTGGTGATCGAAATCGACGTCGTCAACGGAAGTTTGTCGAGCAGGTCCTTGATCTGCTCGATCTTCACGCGCATGCCACCGTTGATCCACGGCTGCGACATGAGGTGCTCGTACTCGGTCGAGAGGTTGATCGAGTCGATCACCTTGCCGTTGTCGTCGAGCAGGCCGCCGGTGCCGGTGAGGAAGACGATCTTGTACGGCTGCAGCTTCTGCACCAGTTCGTTGGCGGCGAAGTCGGCGTTGACGTTGAGGATCTGCCCGCCCAGCGTTTCGCCCAGGCTTGCGATGACGGGGATGGAACCTGCACGCAGGCTCGCTTCGATCGGCGCGAGGTTGACGCGCTTCACTTCGCCGACCAGGCCGTAGGTATCGCGATCGAGGTAATCGGCTTCGAACACGCCGGACACGATCGACGTCGCGCGAGCGTCGAAGGCCTGCAAGGCCTCGACCAGCTTGAGGTTCTGCGACTGGAACACGCGTCGTACGATGGCGAGCGCTTCGGGCGAGGTCACGCGCAGCCCGTTGACGGTCTGTTTGACGATACCGGCGGCGGACAGCTCCTCGTCCAACTGCGGGCCGGCGCCGTGGATGACGATGGGCGTCAGGCCGACGTCCTGCAGGAACGCGAGCGAGGACGTCAGCGCTTCGAGGTCGTCGCGCAGCACCGCGCCGCCGACCTTGACCACGGCGAAGCGCTTGGCGTCGAGCTGCGAGAAACGCTTGAGGTACTGCGAGATTTCCTTCGCGCTGGCCATGCTGGAGAGCAGGCGCACGATGGTCTGGCGGGTTTGGATGTCTCTTGTGTCGTTCATGCTTTTGCGTTTCTGGTGTTTTGCAGCGCGGTCTTCGGGTCGGCGGGCACCGCTTCGCGATGCCCTCAGGGTCTGGCGCCACATCCGCGCCTCGCCTTCGGCGAGGCCGCCCCTGACTCAAGGGGCTCCGAAAGCGCGCTTCCGGTCAGGGCGGATCGTCAGGCAGTTTCGAGGATGCGGGTTACCGATTCGGTGTACTTGCGCAGTTGTTCGAGCGACACCCATTCGTCGGCGGTATGCGCCTGGGCGATGTCGCCCGGGCCATACACGATGGCGGTGAGCCCGGCGTCCGAGAACAGCGAGGCTTCGGTCCAGAAATCCACCGCGTTGCCGATGGGCAGATGCAGCGCGTCGGCGAGGTCGCGTGCTTCCAGGCGACGATTCTCCGCATCGGCAACATCACCCGACGGCAATGACGGGCCCCGGAACGTCTCCTCGTACCGCTCCACCGCGCCGGCTTCGATCAGCGTGCCGAAGCGCTCGTGCAGCGCGTCGATGGACATCGACGGCAGCGGACGGAAACCGAAACGGAGTTCGGCACTCGGCGCGATCATGTTCGCCTTGATGCCGCCTTCGACGCGGCCGATGTTGAAGCGCAGGCCGGTCAGTCCGCCGAAGCGCTGAGGCGCCTCGCTCTCGACCAGATCCAATGCGTGCCCACCCCAGCGGATCGCCTGGTGCAGCGCGCTGGCTTGCATCGCGTTCGCGCCGGACGCGTGGCCGGCGACGCCGCGGAACTTCATCAGCACCGAGCTGATGCCGCGGTGCGCGAGCACGGCCTCGCACATCGTCGGTTCGGCGACGATCACGTCGTGGAACGCGTGCCCGCTGGCGAGGAATGCCGCGATGCAGCGCGGGTCGTTGGCTTCTTCGTCGGTGGAGAACAGGAACGCGGCGTCGCCCTGCGTCACCGACGCGGCGGAGAGCAGGCCGGCGGCCGCACCCTTGATGTCGCACGCGCCCAGGCCGATCGCGCGCTCGGCGGTGACACGCAGCACGTGCGGATCGGCGCTCCAGGCCTGCGACGACGGCACGGTGTCCAGGTGCACGTTGAACAGGCGGCGCGGATTGCCGCGCACGGCGAGCATCGACACGGCGCCGTCGCCGTGATCGATGACGTCGACGCGGAAACCGTCGAGCTGCGCGCGCAGGTAGTCGAAGATGCCACCGGTGCCGATGGCGCGCGGCGGGTTACGGGTGTCGAACGACACCAGCGCTTCCAGGTGCTTGAGCGTTTTTGCGAGCACGTCAGCCCTTCCCACCGCCACGGTTCACTTCGGCCCACAGCGTGCTGCTCATGCCGAACAACTTGATGAAGCCCTCGGCCTCGGCCACGCCCCAATCGGCCGCCTGCGCGTAGGTCGCGCCCTTGGCGTTGAGGATGTGCCTGGATTCGATGGCCACCGCGGTCACGGTGCCGCCCTGCGTCTCCAGCGTCACTTCACCGTTGACGGTGGACTGGCTGGACTGCAGGAAGGCTTCCAGGTCGGTCTTCAACGGGTCGTGGAAGAAGCCTTCGTACACCAGCTCCACCCACTTGCGCGCGACGTCCGGCTTGAAACGATTCTGCTGCTTGCTCAGCACGGCTTCTTCCAGCGCGCGGTGCGCGGTGAGCAGCGCGGTGAGGCCCGGTGCTTCGAAGATGATGCGGCCCTTCAGGCCGATGGTCGTGTCGCCGGTGTAGAGGCCGCGGCCGACGCCGTACTGCCCGAACAGGCCGTTGAGCTTGGCCAGCATCGTGTGGCCTTCGATCTTCTGGCCGTCGAGCGTCACCGCCTCGCCGTTCTCGAAGCCGATCTTCACCCGCAGCGGCTGCGCCGGCCATTCGGCGCGCGGCTTGCACCAGCCCACCGCACCTTCGCCCGGCGCCTGCCAGCGGTCGATCTCGCCGCCGGACATGGTCAGGCCCAGCAGGTTCTCGTTGATCGTGTAGGCCTTCTGCTTGGCGCGCACGCCGTAGCCGCGGTCTTCCAGGTACTTCTGTTCGTAGGCGCGGACTTCGGTGTGTTCCTTCTGGATCTCGCGGATCGGCGCCACGATCTCGTAATCGCCCAGCGCCTTCACCGCCAGGTCGAAGCGCACCTGGTCGTTGCCCATGCCGGTGCAGCCGTGCGCGATGGCCTTCGTTCCCAGCTCGTCGCAGCGCTTGAGCGCGGCGTCGACGATGAGGTAACGGTCCGACACCAGCAGCGGGTACTGCGCCTGGTAGCCCTCGCCCGCCCACACGAACGGCTTGACGAAGCCTTCCCAGATCGCCGGGCCGCCGTCGACGGTGACGTGCGAGGCCACGCCCAGTTCTGCGGCGCGGGCTTCGATGAAGGCGCGCTCTTCCGCGTCGACACCACCGGTATCGGCGAACACGGTGTGGACGTTCCAGCCGCGCTCTTTCAGGTACGGAACGCAGAAGCTGGTGTCGAGGCCGCCGGAGAAGGCGAGGACGATGTCCTTGGAGCCGGGATTCGGGATTCGGGAATCGGGATTCGTGGAAGCGGTCTGCTGGGACATTGGGGGAGCTCTGGAGTGGATGTCAAAGTGGAAAGACGAGGACGGTGGTCGCTCTTGCGAATCCCAATCCCGAATCACGATTCCCGGCCGCTCACCAGCGCGGCCATGATCGCCTTCTGCACGTGCAGGCGGTTCTCGGCTTCGTCGATGGCGATGCACTGCGGCGAATCCATCACCGCGTCGGTGGCCTTCACGTTGCGACGCAGCGGCAGGCAGTGACTGAAGACGCCGTTGTTGGTCAGCGCCATCTTGGCTTCGTCGACGATGAAGTGCTTGTACTGGTCGCGGATGGGCTTCTCCGGCTCCCAGTTGCCGAAGAACGGCAGCGCGCCCCAGCTCTTGGCGTAGACGACGTCGGCGCCGCGGTACGCGCTCTCGATGTCGTGACTGATCGCGAACGAACCGCCGCTCTCGGCGACGTTCTGCTCGGCCCAACCGATGTAGCGCTCGTCCAGGATGTACTGCGGCGTCGGACACAGCAGCGTCACGTCCATGCCCATGCGCGTGGCGATGGTCAGCGCCGAGTTCGCCACGGCGGTGTTGAGCGGCTTGGGATGGTAGGTCCAGGTAAGCACGTACTTCTTGCCGCGCAGATCGGACGTGCCGAAGTGCTCCTGCAGGGCGAGGATGTGCGCCAACTCCTGGCACGGGTGCGTGATCGTCTCCATGTTGATCACCGGCACCGGCGAATACTTGGCGAAGCTGTTGAGCACGATGTCCTGGCGGTCGTACTGCCAATCGACGAACTTCGGGAACGCGCGCACGCCGATCAGGTCGACGTAACGGCCCAGCACCCGCGCCACTTCGGCGATGTGTTCTTCGGTGTCGCCGTCCATCACCGTGCCGAGGTTGAACTCGATCGGCCACGCATCCTTGCCCGGTTGCAGCACCACCGCGTGGGCGCCGAGCTGGAACGCACCCAGCTCGAAGCTGGTGCGCGTGCGCATCGACGGGTTGAAGAACACCAGCGCGATCGCCTTGCCCTTGAGCTGGTCGCCGAGCTTGCTGCGCTTGAACTGCGCGGCCTGCGCCAGCAGCGCGTCGAGGTCGGCGCGCGACCAGTCCTGGGTATTGAGGAAGTGCTTGGGAGTCATCGACTGCGTTCCGGTGGGAAGGTGGTTCGCTGGGCCGAAAAGCAAGAAAGCCCAGCGCGAAGGCTGGGCTTTCCGTGTGTCACTTCGCCTGTTGCGAAGGCGCGTGCGGACGTTTACCCAGCGGATTGGCGGGTATACGGTCGGCGCGCGCGCGAGGTCATCCCCGCCGCCATCCAGGCGGAGGTAAGGACGTCGGCGTCGGCGTAATGGGCGTTCATGAGGGGGCGAATGCTCGCATGCGACCGCGACAGGCGCAAGCCATGGGTGAGCCGATTCGTCAGCGGCTGCGCGGCGGCTGCACGACCGGCGTCACGGAAACCCGGATGCGCAGGCGGTTTCCCGGATCCTCGGGCAGGCGCGAACGGAACTTGGCGCCCTTGTAGACGTAATCGACGTCGTAGGCGATGGGCCGACGGAACTCGCGGTCGACCGTCACCGGCCGGCATTCGGCGGCCTGCTTTTCCTTTTCCTCGCGGGTCAGGGCCTCCTTGACCGCGCCGACGACCCGCGACAGCCGCGAGTCGCCCTTGTCCTCGCCCTCGCACTTCTCTTCGATCGAACTGGCCCGCAGCGTCTGGTAGACCGGCGTCACCCGCAGCACCTGTGCGTAGTCGAACCGCACGTTCTCGGCCTGGATGACCGTGTTCTGCGTCGCGGGCTGCTGCTGCGCCTGCGCCTGTGCATGCACCGCGCCGGCCGACAGGACCGCCAAGACGACCCCGGCGACGGGCCGGGACAGGGCGGGCAGTAGCGGGACTCGACGGGCCATCACTCTCGCAAGGTCGGAAAAATGTTCAGAAATTGTAAGCGGATACGGGGCGCGAGGTCTGAACCTCGCCTTTCAGGTTTCAACGGCCGATGCGCCAAACCGGTCCGGCTGGCCCGACCGCAGGGCCGGGCGCTGCCGCTAGAATGGCCGGCACTTCCGGCGGTCACTCCATGAGCCTGCAACTCTTCAACAGCCTGACGCGACGGGTCGAGCCGTTCGCGCCCCTCGATCCCGCCCGCACGACCATGTACCTGTGCGGACCCACGGTCTACAACTTCGTGCACATCGGCAACGCGCGCGGGCCGGTGGTGTTCGGGGTGCTGGCCGAGTTGCTGCGCCGACGTTACGGCGCCCTGGCCTACGCCCGCAACATCACCGACGTCGACGACAAGATCAACAATGCCGCCCGCGACCAGGGCGTGCCGATCTCGCAAATCACCAGCAAGTTCACCGCCGCCTACCGCGAGGACATGGCCGCGATCGGGGTGAAGCCGCAGGAACTGCAGCCGGAAGCGACCGCGCATATCCCGCAGATCATCGAGATGATCGAGCGGCTGATCGCCTCGGATCACGCCTACGCCGCCGAAGGTCACGTGCTGTTTTCGGTCGGAAGTTTCGCCGAATACGGCAAGCTGTCGCGGCGCGACCCCGACGAGATGCTGGCCGGCGCGCGCGTGGACGTGGCGCCCTACAAGCGCGATCCGGGCGATTTCGTGCTTTGGAAGCCCTCCACGGACGATCTGCCCGGTTGGGATTCGCCCTGGGGCCGCGGCCGTCCGGGCTGGCACATCGAATGCTCGGCGATGGCCGCCGCGCACTTGGGCGAGACCATCGACATCCACGCCGGTGGCGTCGACCTGCAGTTCCCGCACCACGAGAACGAGATCGCACAGAGCGAGTGCGCGCACGGCGGCAAGCCCTTCGCCCGCTTCTGGCTGCACAACGGCATGCTGAACTTCGGCGGCGCCAAGATGGCCAAGTCGGTCGGCAACATCCAGCGCGTGCACGACCTGGTGCGCGAGTACCCGCCCGAGGCGCTGCGCCTGGCACTGCTTTCGGCGCACTACCGCCAGCCGCTGGAATGGTCCGACGCGCTGATCGACCAGAGCGTGCGCACCCTCGACCGCCTGTACGGCACGCTGCGTGACCTGGCCGATCTGGCGGCAGACGCGGCGATCCCGGCGACGGTCGAGTCCGCGCTGGACGACGACCTCAACACGCCGCAGGTGCTGGCCGAGATCGCGCGCATCGCCGGCGAGGCGCGCAAGGCCGCGTCGGTCGACGACAGGCGGCGCCTCAAGTCCGAACTGCTCGGCGCCGGCCTCGCGCTGGGCCTGCTGCAACAGGATCCGGCGACGTGGTTCGCCCGCGGCGCCAGCAACGACGACGACGCACGCATCCAATCGCTGATCGACGAACGCGTCGCGGCGAAGCAGGCGCGCGACTTCGCCCGCGCCGACGCGATCCGCGACCAGCTCGCGGCCGAAGGGATCCTGCTGGAAGACACCCCGCAGGGCGTGCGCTGGAAGCGCGCGTAAGCGCCCCAACCCCTTCTGTTTGCAGGGTTGGGGAGGGGCCGCCCCCTGCAGCCAGGGGAGCAGAACGCAGCGGCCCATTCGCGCAAGCCCCCACCTCACCGACCGTTGCCGCCGCGCGCGTAAAATCCCATTGCAATGAACGCCATCGCCGCCCCTACCAGCCCGTTCCCCATCGAAGGCACCGCGCGCGAAGCCCAGGAGGCGATCCGCGAGGAGTTCGCGTTCTTCGGCGACTGGTCCGAGCGCTACCAGTACCTGATCGACCTCGGCCGCAAGCTGCCCGACCTGCCGGCGGAGTGGAAGACGGAGCAGCACCGCCTGCACGGCTGCCAGTCGATGGTATGGATCGTCGCCGAAGGCGACCGCGATCGACTCGACTTCCATGCCATCAGCGATTCGGCCATCGTCTCGGGCCTGATCTACCTCGCCCTGCGCGTCTACTCGGGCCGCAGCGCGCACGAGATCGCCGACACCAACGCCGACTACATCGCCGACATCGGCCTGGCCAAGCATCTTTCCCCTACCCGCAGCAACGGCCTGGCCGCCCTGCTTGGCTTCATTCGCGAACGCGCGCGCCAGGCACTGTGAGCGCGCGCCGGTGAGCGAAGCCGCCCAGGTCGAGCCGCCAGCCGTTGCCGGCGTCGGCGAACTTCTGCAAAACCGCGGTTTCACCGGTCTGCTGACCTACCGCCTGCTGGCGATGCTGTCGTATCAGATCGTCGCGGTCACGGTCGGCTGGCACGTGTACGAACTCACGCGCGATGCGTTCGCGCTCGGACTCATCGGCCTGGCGGAAGTCATTCCCTACTTCTGTTTCGCGCTCTTCGCCGGCTACGCGGTGGACCACCTGCCGCGGCGCAAACTGGGCATGGCGGCCTGCCTTGGCCTGCTCGCGACGACATTGACGCTGGCGGGCGTGGCCTCCGGCGTGCTGCCGGCGGGCGTGTCGTGGTTCGGCACGCTGACCATCTACGCGGCGATCGCCGTCAACGGCGTGGTGCGAGCGTTCCTGGCGCCGGTGTACATGTCGCTGTTCGCGCGCGTGCTCAAGCGCGAGCAGTTCGCACGCGGCGCCGGCGTGAGCAGCGTGGTGATGCAGACCGGACTGGTCTTCGGTCCGGCGATGGGCGGCCTGCTGGTTGCCTGGGGCGGGAAGACCTCCGCGTACCTGGTCGCGGCGGCATTCGCCGCGGCGGCGGCGATCGCCGTGATCTCGCTGCGGGTGACCGAACCGCCGATGCCGGCCGAGCGCGCACCGGTCTTCAAGAGCATCGGCGAGGGCCTGCGTTTCGTGTTCAACACGCAGGTGGTACTGGGCGCGCAGGCGCTGGACATGTTCTCCGTGCTGTTCGGCGGTGCCGTCGCGCTGCTGCCGGCCTTCATCAACGAAATCCTGCACTACGGCCCCGAAGCGCTCGGCCTGCTGCGCGCCTCCCCCGCCGTCGGCGCGGTGCTGGTGGGCATCTACCTGGCGCGACGACCACTGCAGCGGCACGCCGGGCGCGTGCTGTTGATCGCGGTCGCCGGCTTCGGCCTGTGCATCATCGGCTTCGCGCTGTCGCGCCACCTGTGGCTGTCGGCGCTGATGCTGATGCTCTCGGGCATGTGCGACGGTGTGTCGGTGGTGCTGCGCTCCACCATCCTGCAGCTCGCCACGCCCGACCACATGCGCGGGCGCGTGTCGTCGATCAACGGCATCTTCATCGGCTCCTCGAACGAGCTGGGCGCGTTCGAATCGGGCGTCGCGGCGAAACTGCTGGGCCTGGTGCCGTCGGTGATCTTCGGCGGCAGCATGACGCTGGCGGTGGTCGGCGTGACCGCGAAGCTGGCGCCGAAGCTGCGCCGACTGGACCTGCGCGAGTTGAACTAGCCGGTTCGTAGCCCGGGTAAGCGCAGCGCACCCGGGAGTCGCCGAGGCATCCTTACCCCGGGTGCGGCTTCGCCTTACCCGGGCTACATGCTGCGAGCGCAGCGCGTCGGGAATCGCGGATCACCAGCTGTTTGGCACGCGCGGCGGGGGCCTCCACCGTGCGCGGGACGCATTGACCCATCAAGCCTTGTTCGTGCCGCCCAACGAAAAAGCCCGGCACAGGGCCGGGCTTTCCGCGAAGGGCGAAGAGCTGCTCGCTCAGTCGCCCATCTGCTTCTGCAGGTGCTCCCAGCGCTCCTGCGCGTCGATCGTGCGCTCGGCGGTGAGGCGCGCTTCCAGGCGCTCCAGGCCGATTTCCTCGCCCGTGTCGACGCAGTAACCGTAGTCGCCCGAGTCCACGCGCTTGAGGGTGCTGTCGATCTTGCTGATCAGCTTGCGGTAGCGGTCGCGGGTGCGCAGCTCCAGCG
Source organism: Lysobacteraceae bacterium P (assembly GCA_005503055.1). Lineage (GTDB taxonomy): Bacteria > Pseudomonadota > Gammaproteobacteria > Xanthomonadales > Xanthomonadaceae > Lysobacter_J. Next base: position 86,014 of record SCOX01000010.1, read on the forward strand.
AGTTCTCGGTCTCGCGGGTGGCGCGCTCGGCCTCGTCGCCGACGTCGCGGACTTCGTCCTTGAGGTTCTCGATCGTCTGCTTGGATTCCTCGACCAGGTCCGCGCGCCAGTGCATCAGGCGCTGGCGGAAATATTCGAGCTGGAGCGGGCTCATGTATTCCTCATCGACCGCGGGCTTGTAGCCCTTGGGAACGATGGGGCGGCCAGTGGCTTCATCTGTGGAGTACGGCACGACTTTGACCTTGCCTTTCGGCGCGGGTGCCTGCGGCTTGGCGACGACGGCCACGGCCACCTTGCCGGCCGGGCGCGGAGCGGTCTTCGTCGCGGGGGTGCTTGCGGCCGCCGCTTTTGCAGGCGCCTTATTGGATACGGGTTGTGTCACTGGATTCTTGGCAACTTCTGGCTTGCTGGCGACCGGTTGCGCCGCCGGGCTGGCGGGGGCCGAACGCACTGCTGTGGGTTTCTTGACGACGGGCTTGCTCTCCGGCTTTGCGGCCGAGGGCTTGCCTTCCTTGGGAGGAGCGACCTTAACCGGTGCGGATTTCACCGGCGTGGCAGCCTTCTTCACGGGTGCCGGGGCCTGCTTGGCGACCGGCTTGCTGGCCGGAGCCGCCTTCTTGGCGACCACGGGCTTCTTGGTGCTGGCGGCCGGCTTGGGCGGCGCCTTCTTGGTCGCGGCTTTCTTGGCCACGACCTTCTTGGCGACCGGCTTCTTGACCGGGGCCGCCTTCTTGGCGACGGGCTTCTTGCTGGCGGGCTTCTTCGCGGCCGGCTTCTTCGCCGCGGTCTTCTTTGCTGCGGGTTTGCTGGACGCGGCCTTCTTGGCGGCCGGTTTGACGGTCTTCTTGACGGCCTTGACGGCCTTCTTCGCGGTTTTTTTCACTGCCACGAGCGACGTGTCCTTCTGTTCCCTGAGGACCTCCGGGCCGGGAAGCCAGGAGGTGGTGTGGAGCACAGCATGCCCCACTTTGCGTTACGGCATGCAAGTGCCGGAACACCTTCGCGGACGCCTCGATCGTGCCGGTTCCGCGAAGCGCCGGAGACCCTCTCGGATCGTCCGGAAACTGGAGCCTTGTGACGGGAAAGCGCGCTGTTATACCCTGCCCCGGCACCTGCGGCAACCGCATATTCAAGTGCCTGTCCGCATTAAGGAACCGTGATCGACCGCCTCCTCATCTTCGTGCTGCGCGGCTACAAGCGCTGGATCAGTCCGCTGCTCGGTCCGCGCTGCCGCTTCCACCCGACCTGTTCGGAATACGCCATGCAGGCCATCGCCCGTTTCGGCGCGTTCAAGGGCGGTTGGCTGGCGTTCCGCCGCATCCTGCGCTGTCATCCCCTTCACCCGGGCGGGATCGATCCCGTGCCGGAATCCACTTCCGGGAAACACACATGCCATCGACCCTGATCGTCAACGCCCGTCTGGTCAACGAAGGCCGCGAATTCGACGGCGACCTGCGCTTCGAGGACGGCCGCATCGCGCAGATCGGCAATGGTCTGTCGGCGCGCGCCAATGAGACGGTGATCGACGCCGCCGGTCGCCGGCTGCTGCCCGGCATGATCGACGACCAGGTGCACTTCCGCGAACCCGGCCTGGAATACAAGGCGGACATTGCGACGGAATCGGCCGCGGCAGTCGCAGGCGGGTTGACCACGTTCATGGACATGCCCAACACCAACCCGCCCACGCTCGATGCGGCGGCGCTGGAAGACAAATACCGCCGCGCCACCGGCCGCGCCTGGGGCAACTTCGGCTTCTACATGGGCGCCAGCAACGACAACCTGGCGGCGATCCAGGCGCTCGATCCGCGCAGCGCGCCGGGCATCAAGGTGTTCATGGGTGCGTCCACCGGCAACATGCTGGTCGACAACCCGCAGATCCTCGACGGCATCTTCCGCGATGCGCCCACGCCGATCATCACGCACTGCGAAGACACGCCGATGATCGACGCCGAACTGGCCCGCTACAAGGCCAAGTACGGCGACGACATCCCGGCCGCATGCCACCCCGACATCCGTTCGCGCGAAGCGTGCATGAAGTCCACACAACTGGCGTTGTCGCTGGCGCGCAGGCACGACTCGCGCCTGCATGTGCTGCATATCAGCACGGCCGACGAACTGGCGCTGTTCGAGACCGGTCCGCTCATCCGCGCCGACGGCAGCCGCAAGCGCATCACCGCCGAAACCTGCATCCACTTCCTGCGCTTCGACCGCGCCGACTACGCGCGCCTGGGGCACCTGATCAAGTGCAACCCGGCGATCAAGGACGCCAGCGATCGCGAGGCGCTGATCCAGGCGCTGGCCGACGACGTGATCGACGTGCTCGCCACCGACCACGCTCCGCACACGCTGGAAGAGAAAGCGCGCGCGTACACCGGCGCACCCAGCGGCCTGCCGCTGGTGCAGTACGCGCTGGTGGCCGCACTCGAACTGGTGCACGAAGGCCGCCTCACCACGGCGCAGGTGGTGCAGAAGTTCGCGCATGCCCCGGCGCAGCTGTTCGACGTGAAGGAACGCGGATTCCTGCGCGAGGGCTACGCCGCCGACCTGGTGCTGATCGACGACACGCCGTTCACGGTGCAGCGCGAGGACGTGCTCTCCAAGTGCGGTTGGTCGCCCTTCGAGGGCACCACGTTCCGCTCGCGCATCGCCTCGACCTGGGTCAACGGCCAGCTGTCGTGGGACGGTCGCCAGCTGGTCGGCCAGCCGCAGGGCCAGCGTCTGGCCTTCGATCGATGAGGTGGGCAGGCATTCTGGCGCTGTCGCTGCTGGCGACGGCGTCGACGGGCTGCGCCGCCGCACCGCCGGCACCGAACGTCGCCGCCACCGTGCAGCCGACGTCATCCGCGAGCGCCGCCGCGGATGCGCGCGTGGTCTTTCCCGCTGCCGTGCAGCAAGGTTCGCTGGTGCTCGGCAAGGTGCCGGCGGACGCACGCGTCCGCTACGGCACGCGCGAGCTGCGGCCAACGAATTACGGCACGGTCGTGTTCGGCGTCGGACGCGATGAAACCGGCGCGGTGAAGGTCGATATCACCCTGGCGGACGGTCGTACGCAGACCGCGCGCATCGCGGTGACCCCGCGCGACTGGCCGGTGGAGAACGTGCGCGGCGTGCCGCCGAAGACGGTCGAGCCGCCGCCGGAGATCGCCGCGCGGATCGAACGCGAACAGGCGCAGGTGACCGCCGCGCGCGCGCGCGACGACGACCGCGTGGATTTCGCCCAGGCCTTCGTGTGGCCCGTGAAGGGGCGCATCAGCGGTCGCTTCGGCAACCAGCGCGTGTACAACGGCGTGCCGAAATCGCCCCACTCGGGCATGGACATCGCCGCGCCCACCGGCACGCCGGTGCTGGCGCCCGCCGCGGGCGTGGTCGCCTTCGCCGCGCCCGACCTCTACCTCACCGGCGGCACGCTGCTGCTCGACCACGGGCATGGCGTGAGCTCCAACTTCCTGCACCTGTCCCGCATCGACGTGAAGGTGGGCGATCGTGTGACGCAGGGCCAGGTGATCGGCGCCGTCGGCGCGACCGGGCGAGCGACAGGGCCGCATCTGCATTGGGGGATGAATTGGTTCGACGTGCGCGTCGATCCGCTGCTGGTGCTCGAGCGCACGCAATAGTCGTTCACCGATACCACGCGCTGCGGCGCGTTCGTGATGACCTAAGCAGCGTTGCATCGCGGCGCGGCAGCGCCTCCAGCTCACCCTCACATCACCGTACTGGTGTCGTGCGCGTTGGCCGAGTTGGCAACGGGCATGGCCGCAGTCGTGCGCAGGCGCGAGGCGGTGTAGCCCGTCACGCGGTCGCGGCCGGCGGCCTTGCTCGCGTACAGCGCCGCGTCGGCACGTTCGAGCAGCTTCTCCACACTCTCGCCGTGATGCAGTTCCGCGACGCCCAGGCTCAGGGTCGTGGTGAACAGGCGGTTGTCGATGGACAGCGGTCGGCAGTTCACCGCCACGCGCAAATTCTCGGCCACGCACAACGCCTCGCGCAGCTGCGTGTCGGGCAACACGACCAGGACTTCGTCGCCGCCGTAACGGCCGAACAGGTCGTAGGTACGCAGGCGGTTGCGTGTGCGCAGCGCGACGATGCGCAGCGTCTGGTCGCCGACGCGGTGGCCGTGCGCGTCGTTGATGCGCTTGAAGAAATCGATGTCGAAGAACACCACCGACAACGGGCGACGCCCGCGTTGCGCGGCCTCGACGAGCGATTCCAGGCGTTCGGTGATGGCCGAGCGCGTCAACGCCCCGGTCAGCACGTCGTAGGTCGCCAGGCGGCTGGCGTGATCGCGGTCGCGGCGCATCTGGTGCAGGTGGTCGGTCAGGCCGATGGTGAGCACCAGGCCGCCCATCGCCAGGCCGATCGGGAAGGCGTACTCCATCCATTCCGGATTGCGCCAACCGCCGAGCAGTTCGCCCAAGCGCAGCATCACCAGCGCGATCATCGGCGCCCAGGACAGCACCATGAAGTACGCCTCGCGCTGCCGGCTCCAGGCTCCGGAGACGCTGACGGCGAACGTCGTCACTGCCGACACCAGGAACACGGCGTTCGCCAGCCAGCCCAGCCAGCCGGCCGCGCTGCCCAGGTTCGCCAGCAACAGCAGCAGCAACACCGCGTTGCAGCCGTGCAGCACGCGCATGAAGCGCGGATGGCGTTCGGGCAGGTTGAGGTAGAGCGCGACGAAGCTGTTGCTCGCCAGCACGCCGAACAGGCCGAACATGCGGCCCACGCGCGGGTCCGGGCCGACCAGTTCGGCCAGCCACGGCAGCGCGCGAACCTCACCGCCCACGCACGCCAGGTACAGCGCCTGCGAGGCGAGGGTCAGGAACAGATAGGCGTAGCTGCGCTCGCCGATGCCCACCCAGAAGCCGACCGCCAGCAACGCCAGCACGGCCAGCGTGCCCAGTACGAAGGTACGCAGGGCGACATGTCGCAGGTCATGGCGGTGCACCATCGCCAGCGGTTCCACGTCCACCGCCATCGGCGAGGGCGTGAGCGCGTGCACGCGCAGGTAGATCGATTCGCCCGTCGCGAGCCCCTGCGGCAGCGGGATCACCAGTGCGCGGGTCGAGAAGTCCGGATCGGCGTCGTTGCCGATCAGTCCACGCCGCACCGGCATCGCCTCGCCGGGCCGCCAGACTTCGACATGGTTGAGATAGGGGAAGCGCAGGACGAGGTTGGGGGCATCCGCCGGCGAGACCGGCTGGCGGGCGGTCAGCCGCCACCAGCGCGGACGGCTGCCGGTCTCGTGGATGGACTGGCCTTCGACGCGGGCGAATTCGCTCTGGCGCTCACCGGACAGGACCTGCACGGGCACGGGGTCGCCGTCGAGCCGGGACACGTCGAAGAGCTGCGCCGACGCGGACGTCGCCACGAGCATCCCGACACCGACCACTACGGCCTGCCACCACCGACGCAAGGGTTTCCCCATGACCCGTCCGGCCCCCGAGCAAGGTCCGGGAGCATAACGTACTGTGACCGGCGTCGAAAAATCGCCCGACGAAGGGCGGTGCGGGACCGGCCGGCGGTCAGGCCTGGGCGCCCTGCCCCGTCACCCGCGCCACGGCGTCGTGGGCATGCAGGCTTTCGAAATGGGCGACCTGGGCGTCGAACCGCTCGACCCGGGGGTCCGCCGACAGCGCTGCGGCCACACGGCGAGCCGCGTCCTCGCAGAACATGAGGTTCTCGGCGTTGAGGCGGGCGAACGCCTGTTCGTCCTCGCGCTTCACGGCGGTCTGGACCGGCGTGGCCAGGGCGTGTTCCAGCGCGTCGATCAACGCCACCAGCGGCAGTTCGTCGAAGGCCGGACGCAGCTCCACGCGGACATCGGCGCGACTGCGCTGGGCGTGCGGGGTGGCCGCCAGGCCGCGTTCGGAGGCCAGCCAGTCGCCCACGACCGACGTCGACAGCGGACGCGCAGCCGCGAAATCCTCGGCGAAACGCTCGGCATTGAGCTGGCGCGAGAGCGCCGCCGAAGCCGGGCACGTACTGGAATATTCGACCGAGAAACGCAGCGCCAGATGCAGGTGGCCCTCGCGCAGGGTCGCCTCGATTTCCACCGGATAGCGCTTCCAGCCGGCGTTGGCGCTGGCCAGCGCACGGCGCAGCAGGAGTTGCTCGTAACGCACCACCAGGCGTGCGGCGCTGGAAATGCCGTCCTGCTTCTCCACCAGCGTCTGCAGTACGCGACGCAGGCCGGCCGGGGTCACCGTTTCGCTGGCGAAGGCGTCCTGCAGTTGCAGGTACATGCGCGACATGTGGATGCCGCGTGCGTTGGCGTCCTTCAGGTCCACCGAAACGTCGACGGAGGCGGCGACGGTGATCGCCTCGCCGTCGGGCCCGGTGACGCGCAGCGGCAGGGCGATGTTGGACATGCCTACCCAGTCGAGCGGACGCGCCGCGGCGGCGGCGTCGAAGGCGACATCGGGAAGACGGCGCGGGGTGGTCGAGGTCGTGGTCACGGCGATGTTGTGGGGGTTGGCGCGGGGGAGCGCAAGCCGGGCCATTGTAGCGACCGCCCCGGCGGCGGCCGGCGGGAAGGGTGCAACAGTCAGTTCCGAGCCGTCGGCGCGCCTATCGCGACGATAGCCGCGCGCTCGGGCTCACCCGCGCGCGCCGCGCCAAGCGGTCCACAACGCCGACCATGGCGGCAGCGGCAGTGCCGCGTCGCCGCGCCGCAGGCGCTGACGCGCCAGCGCGGCCCAGAGCCGCCGCGGACGCGCGGCCTGGGCGAGCGGCCAGTGATCGAGCAATTCGGTCGCCCAGACACGCGTCGTCGCGCCCTCGCCTGCCCGCGCCAGTACGCTCAAGGGGACGGCCGATTCGCCCGTGTTGGCCAGCCGCGCATGCAGCAAGCCGGCCTGCACGAGCGGCAGGCCGTCGGACGAACCACCGAACAGCGCCGCCTCGACCTCGACCACGGCCTGCGCGAACGGTTGCAGGGTCGAGAACGCGTCCTCGCGATCGCGCGGGCGCTCGCGGCTTTCGCGCAACGAGGGAATCGACGCCGCCAGCACCGGCCACGGCGCCGGCAACTTCTGCAGGGCGCTGCCGAGCGGATGCCGGCGCAGGCCGCGCGACCAGCCCTGCAGCTCCTCCATCCACCACGCGAGCTTGGCCTCGCCGGGGCGAGCATCGTTTCCGCCCCAGGCCGCGTCGGTCAGTTCCTGCTGCAGGGCCGCCCAGGCCAGCGCGGTGTCGTGCAGCTCCGGCGACACGAACACCTGCGCGACGCCCCACTCCGGCCAGCGCGCGCGCCATTTGTCGAGGAAGCTGTCGAGCGCTTCGTCGTGTACGGACGCAGACGCACTCATCGCGAGACGGGCCATGCCTCGGGACGCGCCAGTTCGGTGGGCGCCTCGATCATGACGTCGCCCTGCCAGGCGATCGGGTCGTCCTCGTCCAGGCGATAGCCCCACAGCGCGACCACCGACGGCATGCCGGCCGCGCGTGCGGCGACGATGTCGCGTTCGTCGTCGCCGACATAGATGCAGTCGGCCGGCGCCACGCCGATGCGCTGCGCGGCCACGAGCAACGGCAGCGGATCGGGCTTGCGGGCGCTCAGGGTGTCGCCGCCGATCAGCACCGCGCATCGTTGTTCCCAGCCCAGCACGGGCATGATCTGGCGCGCGAGGTATTCGGGCTTGTTGGTCACGATGCCCCACACGCAGCCGGCGTCTTCCAGCGCGGTCAGCATCTCGTCGATGCCGCCGAACAATGCGCTGTGATGGCCGAGCGCGCGCTGATAGCAATCGAGGAATTCGGGGAGCCAGCGCCTGCGCTCCTCTGCGTCGATGTCGGGGAATGCCGCGGCGATCATCGCCAGTCCGCCCTTCGACACGTGCGGGCGCAGGTCGGCCAGCGCCATCGGCGGCCGGTTGCGCGCCGCGCGCATGGCGTCGATCGCCGCGACCATGTCGGGCGCGCTGTCGAGCAGCGTGCCGTCCAGGTCGAACAGCACCGCCTTGGGGAACTTCACCGCGTCCACCACCGCCATCACGCCGCCTCGGGCTTGGCCGCACAGGCCAGGTAGTTCACGTCGGTGCGTGCGATGACGCGGGCACTGTTGCGCCAGGGCTCGTACATCAGGCCGCTCACATCGTCCAGCGAGAGACCGGCGTCGCGCAGCCACGCGCCCAGTTCGTGCGGCTTGATGAAATCGCGGTACTGATGCGTGCCACGCGGCAGCAGGCGTGCGACGTACTCCGCGCCGACGATCGCCAGGGCGAACGCCGCCGGCGTGCGGTTGAGCGTGGACAGGAACAGCTTCCCGCCCGGGCGCAGCAGCGTGGCGCAGGCGCGGATGATCGAGCCCGGGTCGGGCACGTGTTCCAGCATTTCCATGCAGGTGATGGCGTCGAACTGCCCGGCCATTTCCTCGGCGAGCGATTCCACCGACTGCAGGCGGTAGTCGACCTTCACCCCCGACTCCAGTCCGTGCAGGCGCGCGACCTTCACCAGTTCCGGCGCGAGATCGAGTGCGGTGACGCTCGCACCCTCGTGCGCCAGGGCCTCGCTGAGCAGGCCGGCACCGCAGCCCACGTCGAGCACGCGCGCGCCACGCAACGCGGTGCGTTGCGCGACATATCCCAGGCGCGCGGGATTGAGCGCGTGCAGCGCCTTCTGCGGACCTTCCGGGTCCCACCAGCGCTGCGCGAGCGCGCCGAATTTGTCGAGTTCGGCCTGACTGAAGTTGCTGTCGGTTGAAGCGTGGTTACTCATCCGCCCTCCGGTATCGCCATTCCCGCGAAAGCGGGAATCAGGTGCCGTGCCCACGTCGGAGCGACTGGTCGTCGCTGCTTCCCGCGCTCGCGGGAATGACGGGGCGCGATCGTGAATGCCCTTACGTAAGTCGAATCGCCGCGATCCGCTCGCGCCATTGGCGCGCATTGGCGACGATCGCCGCCGCGTCCATGTCGACCAGCATGCGCTCTCGCAACTTGCTGCGGCCTGCGATCCACACGTCGCTGACCTGGTGTCGTCCGGTCGCGTAGATCAATTGCGAGACGACGTGATGGAGCGGCTGCGTTTCCAGCTGTCCAAGATCGACGCAGACCAGGTCGGCCTGCTTGCCCGGCTCGATCGAACCGACCCGCGCCTCGAAGCCCAGCGCGCGTGCGCCGCCGAGCGTGGCGGCGTGCAACGCGGTGGCCGCATCGAATGCCGACGCGTCCTCGGCCACGGCCTTGGCCAGCAGCGCGGCAGTGCGCGTTTCGCCGAACATGTCCAGATCGTTGTTGCTGGCGCAGCCGTCGGTGCCGATGGCGACATTGACGCCGGCCTTGACCAGTTTGCCTACCGGGCAGAAGCCAGAGGCCAGCTTGAGGTTGGATTCCGGGCAGTGCACCACGCTCACGCCGCGCTGCGCGCACAGCGCGATCTCCGCGTCGGTGAGCTGGGTCATGTGCACGGCGATGAGGCGGTCGTTCACCAGGCCCAGCCGGTCCAATCGCGCCAGCGGCCGCTGACCGAGCTTCTCGTGCGATTCGACCACTTCATGCGCGGTCTCGTGCGTATGCAGATGCACGGGGATGTCGAGCTGGTCCGAGAGCATGCGGATGCGCTCGAAGTTTTCGTCGGACACGGTGTACGGCGCGTGCGGCGCGAAGGCCGTCGCCACCAGCGGATCGTCGCGCCACTGATCGTGCACTTCGCCGGCGCGGTCGAAATATTCCTCGGAGGTCTTCGCCCACGCAGTGGGGAAGTCGATCACCGGCAGGCCCACCCGCGCGCGGAAACCGTGCTGCTTGTAGACGGCGGCCTGGACGTCGGGGAAGAAGTAGTTTTCGTTGGCGCAGGTGGTGCCGCCGCGGAGCATCTCGGCGATGGCCAGCGTGATGCCGTCCTCGATGAATTCCGGCCCCATCACCGCGCCTTCGACCGGCCAGATGTGGCCTTGCAGCCATTCCATCAGCGGCAGGTCGTCGGCGACGCCGCGCAGCAGCGTCATCGGGTTGTGCGCGTGCGAATTGACCAGGCCGGGGATCAGCGCCGCGTCGGGCCGCGAGACGGTTTCCTTCGCGGCGAAGCGCGCACGCGCCTCGCGAATGGGAAGCAGCGCGACGATCGCGCCGTCGCGCACGACGACGGCATGGTCCTCCAGGACCACGCCATGCGGCACCACGGGCACCACCCATCCGGCTTCGATCAACAGGTCGCAGGCTTCGGGGGTGCGGTCGTGGGTCATGCGGCCTCTCTTTCGTCATCCCGGCGAAGGCCGGGATCCAGTTCGCGCCGGTGCGCCATGGCAGCGCGCCGGCGTGTGTCGTGCACCCAGTGTCGTCGGCGAATGCGTCCGCGGCGTTTCGGACGTGACGGCCTGGATTCCGGCTTCCGCCGGGATGACGCATCGGCAACGCCGCTCGCACAATGCGCGAGCGGACCGTCGCCTCACTTCACTCGGCTGACGTACTCGCCCGAGCGGGTGTCGACCTTGATGATTTCTTCCTGGCCGACGAACAGCGGCACGCGCACCACCGCGCCGGTTTCCAGCGTCGCCGGCTTGCCACCGCCACCGGAGGTGTCGCCACGGACGCCTGGATCGGTCTCGGTGATCTTCAGCTCGACGAAGTTCGGCGGCTGCACGGCGATCGGGGTGCCGTTCCACAGCGTGACGACGCACTCTTCCTCGCCCTTGAGCCACTTCTCGGCGCCGCCCATGCCGGCCTTGTCGGCCTGCACCTGCTCGAACGACTCCTGGTTCATGAAGTGCCAGTACTCGCCATCCGAGTACAGGTACTGCATGTCGGTGTCCACGACGTCGGCCTGCTCGACGTTGTCGGTGGCCTTCATGGTCATTTCGACCACGCGGCCGGACTTGATGCTGCGGTACTTCACGCGGGTGAACGCCTGGCCCTTGCCCGGCTTGACGTACTCGGTCTCGGTGATGATGCACGGGTCGTTGTTGACCAGAATCTTCTGACCGTTCTTGACGTCGTTCATGCCCAGGGTGGCCATGAGGGAAACTCCTGCGTAAGTGAATTGGGTGTCGGCCGGCCGCCCCGAGCGGGCGGGAGGCTAGAATGTCGGGCTGTTGTGCCCGGCCGGATGGCCGCGGCGCAAGGAAAACCGGTCCGCCATGATACCCGCTGCCCCCGTTCCTCAGCACCCCGCACCTACCGTCGCCCCGACACCGCGCTGGCAACAGCTGTGGCGCGACGCCGTGCGCGACCCGCGGGAGCTGTTGTCGATGGTCGGTCTGGATGCGGACGCGCTCGGTGTTTCGGACGAGGCGGCGGCGCAGTTCCCGCTGCGGGTACCCCACGGGTTCGTCGCCCGCATGCGCCACGGCAACCCGCACGACCCACTGCTGCGACAGGTCCTGCCGCTGGACGCCGAGATGCGCCCGATGCCGGGCTTCAGCCTGGACGCCGTGGGCGATGGCGCGGCCAAGGCGGGCCACGGCGTCATTCGCAAGTACCGCGGGCGCGCCCTGCTGATCGCCACCGGATCCTGTGCGATCCATTGCCGCTACTGCTTCCGCCGGCATTTCCCCTACGCCGAAGAGACCGCGGCGGCGGCGGGATGGCGCGAGGCGGTCGCGGCGATCCGGGCCGATGCCTCGATCGACGAGGTGATCCTCTCCGGCGGCGACCCCTGGTCGCTGTCCACGCCGAAGCTGGTCGAATTGACCGATGCGCTGGCCACCGTGCCGCACCTCAAGCGCCTGCGCGTGCACACCCGCCTGCCGGTGGTTCTGCCCGAACGGGTCGACGAGGCACTGCTGGACTGGCTCGGCGCTCTGCCCTGGCCGGTCACCGTGGTCCTCCATGCGAACCACGCCAACGAGTTCGACGACGTCGTCGATGCCGCAATGGCGCGCCTGCGCGGTGCCGGCGCGCTCCTGCTCAACCAGGCCGTGCTGCTGCGCGGGGTCAACGATTCGGTGGACGCACTTGCCCAATTGAGCGAACGCGGCCATGCGGCCGGCGTGCTGCCCTACTACCTGCATCAGCTCGACCGGGTCCAGGGCGCGGCGCACTTCGAAGTCGCCGACGAGACCGCACTGAGGCTGCATCGCGAACTGGCCGCGCGCGTGTCGGGATACCTGGTGCCCAAGCTCGTGCGCGAGGTCGCGGGCGATCCGGGCAAGCGCCCGCTCTAGTTCGCGCCTGCAATCGGGTGAAGTTGGCACAGCGCGCGCGACGCGGGTCTCAAGTTCCTGGCGACCCGGTCGCTAAAACCGTCATATCCCCGGGGTTTCCGGTTCGCACGAATGGACTGAATATCCTGTTCATGTCATAACTCGTGCTTGGGGAGGTGACGCAATGCAATTTGGCAAAGACACGGCGCTGCGCCTGCTGATCATCGACGATAGCGTCGAGGCGGCAGAGGCCATCGTCAGCGGCTTGCGCAACAGCGGCATCGCGGTGCGGCCGTCGCGACCGGAAAACGAGAACGACCTGGCCACGCTGATCGCCAACCAGGCACCGGACCTGGTCCTCGCCGCGCGCGAGGCGAGCCTGGTCCCCATCACCAAGGTCATGCAGGCGGTCGACGCCAGCGGCAAGGACCTGCCGGTGCTGATGCTGCTGGACACCGTCGACGACGCGCGCGTGCTGGAAACGGTCACGCTCGGGGCGCGCGGCATCGTCCTGCGCCGCAACGCCGAGCACGTGCTGACCCGCGTCCGCCAGGAATGGGCCGACCTGGAGGCGCGCCGTTCGCAGCGCCGTCTCGAGGCGCAGATTCGCGAGACCGAGCGCCGCTGCGATGCGCTGATCGACTCCTCGCGCGAGCCGATCGCCTATATCCACGAAGGCATGCACATCCGCGCCAACCAGGCCTACCTGGAAGTGTTCGGCTTCGAGTCCTTCGAGGACGTCGAGGGCATGTCGCTGCTGGACCTGATCGCGCCGCAGAAGGTCGAAGGGTTCAAGCAACTGCTCAAGCAGATTTCCAAGGGCGACGCGCCGCCACGCCACGAGACCGAGGCGCGCGCGCTCGACGGCAATGCGTTCCCGGCGGTGATGGAGTTCACCACCGCGACCTACGAGGGCGAAAGCTGCCTGCAGGTGGTCCTGCGCCGGCAGGAGTTCGACCCTGAGCTGGCGCGCGAGGTCGAAGCCCTGCGCCAGCGCGACCAGGTCACCGGCCTGCTCAACCGCGCCACGTTCCTGCGTTCGCTGGAAGACACGGTCGCCGACGCGGCGCAGAACGCCACGCATCACGGCCTGCTGCTGATCGAGCCCGATCATTTCAATCGTTTGCTGCAGGACATCGGTCTGGACGCGGCCGACGCCCTGGTCGCCGCGATGGGCGAGCGCCTGCGCACCGTACTGGGTTCCGACCACGTCGCCGCGCGCTTCGGCGAGCACCAGTTCGCCGTGCTCGTACCCAACACCGACCATCGCCGGACCACCGGGCTGGCCGAGAAACTTCGCGCGGCGTTCGCCGATCGCGTCCTGGAGACGCCGGATCGTTCGATCAGCACCACCGTCAGCATCGGCGGCGTGTTGATCGGCGAGAAGATCGCCAGCATCACCGCGGTGCTGGGCAAGGCCAGCCAGTGCCTGCAATCGGCAAGCGGCGTCGGCGGCAACCGCACCGAACTGTTCGACCCGGGCGCGGCCGATCGGGCCGAGGAAGAACGCGTCGAAGCGTGGGTGCAGCGCATCCGCGATGCGCTCGATGCCGACCGTTTCGTCATGGAATACCAGCCCCTGATCGGGCTGCACGGCGAACCGATCGAGATGTACGAGGCCTACCTGCGCCTGCAGGGCGAGCACGGCGAGCTGGTGCCTCCGCTGGCCTTCCTGCAGATTGCCGAGGAACACGGGCTGTTGTGGGAAATCGACCGCTGGGTCGTGGGCAGGGCGATCTCCGTCATCGGCGAGCGCATGAAGTCCGGCCACCAGACCACCGTGCTGGTCAAGATCACCCAGGCCTCGTTGCAGGACAACACGCTGCAGCAGCACATCCAGGAAAAGCTGGCAAAGCACGGAGCCGACGGCAACCTGCTGGTGCTGCAGTTGCCGGAATCGAAGGTGTTCACGCACCTGCGTGCCGCGCAGGAGTTCCAGGCCCAGGTCGCGCAGTACGGCGTGCGGGTGGGACTGGAGCAGTTCGGCGTGGGCCTCAATTCGTTCCAGTTGCTCACGCACTTCAACGCTGCGCTGCTCAAGATCGACCGCAGCTTCATGGAAGACCTCAGCGGCAATCCCGAGCACCAGGCACGGGTGCGCGAAATCGCCGAGAAAGCGCGCGAGCTGGGCAAGACCACGATCGCCGAGTTCGTCCAGGACGCGGGCAGCATGAGCACCCTGTTCGGCGCAGGCATCGACTACGCGCAGGGCAACTTCCTCGCTCCGCCGGGACCGGCGATGGATTACGAGTTCTGATCCGGCGCCCTACGGCCGATGACACAAAAAAAGCCCGCCTTCCGGCGGGCTTTTTCTTAGTTCCTGCCTGCGGCGGTCAGCCGACCACGGTGCCGCGCACCTGCTCCATCGGCGCGTTGCGCAGCGCCTGGATGCGCTCTTCCAGCGGCGGATGGGTCATCAGCAGGCGGCGCAGACCGTGCCCCACCGCACCGCTGATGCCGAAGGCCTGCACCGTCTTGGGCAGCGTGCTTTCGCCGTAGGTCATCGACAGTCGCTGCAGTGCGGCGATCATCTTCTCGCGACCGGCCAGGCGGGCGCCGCCGGCATCGGCGCGGAACTCGCGATGACGCGAAAACCACATCGCGATCATGCTCGCGAACAGGCCGAAGATCATGTCCAGCACGAACACGATGGCGAAGTAGCCAAGGCCCGGACCGCCCTCGCGGTTGCCGCTGATGTAGCTGTCGATCACCCGGCCGACCACGCGCGCCAGCACGATCACGAACGTGTTCAGCACGCCCTGGATCAGCGCCATCGTCACCATGTCGCCGTTAGCGACGTGGCTGACTTCGTGGCCGAGCACGGCTTCGGCTTCGTCGCGGTTCATCGCGCGCAGCAGGCCGGTGGACACGGCGACCAGGGAGTTGTTGCGGCTCGGGCCGGTGGCGAAGGCATTGATCTCAGGCGCGTCGTAAATGGCGACTTCCGGCATTTTTATGCCCGCCGCCTCGGCCTGGCGGCGAACGGTCTCGAACAGCCACTGCTCGGATTCGTTGCGCGGCTGCTCGATCACGTGCGCGCCGGTGGAGCGCTTGGCCATCCACTTGGAGATCATCAGCGAGAACAGCGAGCCGCCGAAGCCGAACACCGTGGCCATCACCAGCAGCCCGGCGGCGCTTTGCGGGTTCACGTGGAAGATCGACATGACGATGCTCAGCAGGAGCAGGACGGCCAGGTTGGTGGCCAGGAACAGGGCGATACGCTTGAACATGATTGGAACCTTCCGCGCACCACGCGCGACATGTCTGAAAAATGTGGCACGCTGCCGTTGAATTCAAGTGAAACCCACCACCGCGCCTTTGCCCGACGAGCCCGTTGTGACCACTCCTCCTGCGCCGTCGGGCTACCGCGGCCGGTTTGCGCCGTCCCCGACCGGCGACCTGCATTTCGGTTCCCTGCTCGCCGCCTTCGGCAGCTGGTTGCTGGCGCGCCGGGCCGGTGGCCGCTGGCTGGTGCGGGTGGAGGACCTGGACCCACCGCGGGAAGTCGCCGGCGCCGCACGTCGGCAACTCGATGCGCTGCACGCCTTCGGCCTGGTGCCAGACGAGGAGGTCGCCTGGCAAAGCGATCGTTCGGACCTGTACGAAACCGCCCTCGCCCGGCTGCTGCGTGACGGCAACGCGTTCTTCTGCCATTGCAGCCGCGCCGACCTTGCCAGCGTGTCGGGCATTCACCGCGCCTGCGTGACGCGCCAGCCGCGTCCGGATCCGGCTGTGCGCCTGCGCGTGCCCGACGGCAGCGTCGTGGCGTTCGAGGATGCGATACGCGGGCACGTCGAACAGGATGTCGCCAGTGAAGTCGGCGACTTCGTGCTCAAGCGCGCCGATGGGTTCTGGGCCTATCAGCTGGCGGTGGTGGTGGACGACGCCGAACAGGGCATCACCGACGTCGTGCGCGGCGCGGACCTGCTCGATTCCACGCCGCGCCAGATCCTGCTGCAGCGCGCGTTGGACCTGCCCACGCCGCGCTATGCGCACCTGCCGCTGGTGCTGGGGCCGGACGGCCGCAAGCTGTCCAAGTCCGATGCGGCCCAACCGGTCGATCCGTCGCATCCCGTCGCCGGCCTGCGGGCCGCGTGGGCGCGACTGGGCCAGGCACCTGCCGCCATCGCCGGCGAGCGCGACGTGCCGGGCCTGCTGGCGCGCGCCGTGGCGGGGTTCGACCCGGCGCTGATCCCCGCGCAGGCGGCTCGCCCGCACGAAATGTCATGAGCCTCACTCACGATGAACGACGCGCGGTAACACTAGAATCCCACGCGTCCAAGAATCCCGCGTCTGAGCATCCCGCGCCTGAGCGTCCCGCGTCTGAGAACCCCGCGCCTGCCGCCTGCGAAGCGGCGGCAAACACCGGCCGATGTGAATGAAGGAGATCTCCACATGCAACCTCGCGTAGCCCTCGTCACCGGCGGTACCGGCGGTATCGGCAGCTCGATCGTCCAGCGCCTGGCCGCCATGGGGCACCGTGTGGCCACCAACTACCGCGACGAGGAGCGCGCGCGCACGTGGCAGGCGAAGATGCGCGAACGCGGCGTGGAGGTGGCGTTGGCGCGCGGTGATGTGTCCTCTGCCGACGAAGCACAGGCGCTGATCGAAGACATCGAACGCCAGCTCGGCCCGATCGAGGTGCTGGTCAACAACGCCGGCATCACCCGCGACTCCACGTTCCACCGCATGACGCCGCTGCAGTGGAACGACGTCATCGGCACCAACCTCAATTCGTGCTTCAACGTCACCCGTCCGGTGATCGAAGGCATGCGCGAGCGCAAGTGGGGCCGAATCGTGCAGATCAGCTCGATCAACGGTCTCAAGGGCCAGTACGGACAGGCCAACTACGCCGCCGCCAAGGCCGGCATGCACGGTTTCACCATTTCGCTGGCGCGCGAGAACGCCCGCTTCGGCATCACGGTCAACACCGTCTCGCCCGGCTACGTGGCAACCGACATGGTGATGGCGGTGCCCGAAGAGGTGCGCGCCAAGATCGTCGCCGAGATCCCCACCGGCCGTCTCGGCTCGCCGGAGGAAATCGCGTATGCGGTCTCCTTCCTCGTGGCGGACGAAGCGGCGTGGATCACCGGTTCCAACCTGGACATCAACGGCGGCCACCACATGGGCTGGTGATCGCGCCGGCGTTTCAGGCGCCGTTGCCGTTGTGACGCCCGCCGCCCCCATTCACCTCGCGACGGCCGTCCAGCGCCGCGACGGCAAGGGTCGGACGGCAGTTGCAAGGCCCGCCCCGCTGCGCCATGCTGCGAAGCATCACGATTTAGAGCCGAAGCTCCATGGCCTCGATGCGCGTCATCAAGAAGTATCCGAACCGACGGCTCTACGACACCGAAATTTCGAGCTACATCACCATCGAAGACGTTCGCCAACTCATCGTGGATGGCGAGGAATTCGAGGTGCGTGACGCCCGCAGCGGCGAGGACCTCACCCGCCAGGTGCTGCTGCAGATTATCGCCGAGCACGAACAGGACGGCGAACCGGTGCTGTCCACCCAGCTGCTGAGTCAGATCATCCGCTTCTACGGCGACTCGCTGCAGGGCTTCATGGGCAGCTATCTGGAACGTTCGATGCAGGTCTTCCTCGATCAGCAGCAGCAGTTCCGCAACCAGATGGGCGGCATCCTAGGGCAGACCCCGTGGGCGCTGATGAACCAGCTCACCGAGCGCAACCTGGCGATGTGGAACGAGCTTCAGCGCAACCTGTCCGGCAGCGTCGGACAGAGCCCGACGCCTGGCCCGACCGCCAAGCCGAAGGGCACCGAGCAGAAGCGCTGACGGTCGGATCTGCGGAGCGGGATTCGGGAATCGGGATTCGGCAACGACGATAGCCCGCGCTCACGTCATTCCGCATTCTCACGTTATCCCGGCGAAGGCCGGGATAACGAATTCCAAGAGTGGCCAAGCGCGGATGATCGCCACCCGCCACTCGATCAACGCGCAGCCGTGCCCACCCCTGCTCCGCAGAACTGGGCCTTGAACTGCTCCGCCTGCGGCATCAGCGACTCCAGCACCTGGATGCGATTGGCCGGATCCGGATGGGTCGAGGCGAACTCCGGTGGCCGCTCGCCGCCGCCCAGCTGCGACATGCGCTGCCACAACGGGATCGCCTCGCGCGGGTTGTAGCAGGCCGCTGCCGCCAGCATCAGACCGACCTTGTCCGCCTGCGTCTCATGGTTGCGCCCATACGGAAGGATGAACCCGTACTGCGCGCCCGCGCCCAGCGCGGCCATCACCGCCTGCTGCTGTTGCGGGTCCATGCCGCCGATCGCCATCCCGGCCGCCATCTGCCCCATCTGCACCAGCTTCTGCTGGGCCATGCGTTGGCTTCCGTGGCGCAACAGCGCGTGGGCGATTTCGTGCCCCATCACCACCGCCATCGCATCGGCGTTCTGGGCGATGGGAATCAGTCCCGTATAGACGGCCATCTTTCCGCCCGGCAGGCAGAACGCGTTGGCCTGCTCGGACTGGATCACCGCCACGTCCCATTGGAACGCCTGGTGGTCGCTCGGCGCCTCCTGCTGGTTCTGCGAGGCCAGCGCCGCGGTGACCTGCGGGACCCGCTCGATCAGGCGCTGCGCGATCTGCCGGATCTGCTGGCTTTCCTGCGAATTGGCCGGCAGCAACGCGCCCTGCGCGTTGGCATCGCCCAGCACCTGCTGGAACGCCTGCGCGCCGAGCTGCACTTCCTCGTCGGCGGTGGTGCCGTAATGGGCGGTCTCGCCGGTATACGGATCGACGCGCGAATTGCCGAACCACTGCCACGCCGCGTAGCCGGCGAACAGGATCAGGATCCACCATCGAATACCGCCGAAACCACGCCGCGGACGGCCCTGCTGCCGCGTGTTCCCGCCAAACGGGTCGGTCCTCATCTGCCCCTCCTGCTTCCGTCCGTGGAGTTTGCCGCGGCCTCGCGGCCGGTTCGATGCTCAGATATCTCGCACCACGCGGAACCCTATCCGCGCGGTCGTGTTGTTGGCGTCACTGCTTTGCCGCCAGGCCGAGCGAAGCTCCTCCGGCGAACTGGCCCATGAGCCGCCCCGCACCACCTTGGAACGGCAACCGGGGTTCAGCCAGGCCGCACCGTCGCGCGGGGCGCGGCGGTAGTTGTCGTGCCAGCAGTCGGCGACCCATTCGCTGACATTG
The DNA here is from genome assembly GCA_005503055.1 of Lysobacteraceae bacterium P. Taxonomy (GTDB): domain Bacteria; phylum Pseudomonadota; class Gammaproteobacteria; order Xanthomonadales; family Xanthomonadaceae; genus Lysobacter_J. The sequence goes on from SCOX01000010.1 coordinate 105,253, forward strand.
CCGGCCAGGTCGTGGATGCCCCAGGCATTGGGGTCGTAACTGCCCACCCGCACCGGACCCCAGGCGCCGTCGCCGTAGCCGGCGAACGCATTGCGCCAGCGCCGTCCGCTCGGCGAGACGTCCGCGCCGCCGGTGAAGTTTCCCGCGCGCGCCGGCGGCGCGCCGTTGCCCCAGGGGTAGCGACCGCGACCACCGGCCCGCAATGCGTACTCGAACTCCGCCTCGCTCGGCAGGCGGTAGCGCCGGCCGGTCTGGGCCGACAGCCACTCCGTATAGGCGATCGCGTCCTTCGCACTGACATGGACCACCGGCATGTCGTCGCGGGCCGGTTGGCCGGTGTAATCGGACTGCCAGTCGACGTTGCCACGTCGCACCAGGTTGCCGCTGCGCTCGTCGTAGGCGGTGGAGTAGCCGCGACGGGTGGCGCGCGCGCGATGTTTCGTGGCCTGCATGAAACGGCGGAACTCGCCGACGGTGACCTCCGTGCGCGACATCGCCAGCCCGCGCTCGAATCGAATATTGCGCGCCGGGCGTTCCGATTCCTGTCCTTCGTTGTCTTCCGACCCCATGCGGAACGCGCCGTGCGGGATCACCACCATCTGCGGCCCGCGACCGCCGCCCTGCATCCCGTCGGTGAACACCTGCCCCGGCCGGAACAGCCCGTAATGCGTTGCCAGGTCGATGCGTTCGCGCAGTTCCTTCGTCGCCGGGTCGCCGGCCGGCGCGATGCGCAGCAACACCGCGAGCTGGCGCCGGGCTTCGTCGATTCCGTCCGCCCGCAGGAGCGCGGTCACGCCCGCATCGCGCAGCGCGTTGATGCGCACGATGCGCTGCATCGCCAGCCGGCCGCGCGCGTCCTGGACGGCGGACCCGGGCGGACGCACCTTCGCAGCGATGTCCAGTTCGCGTTGCGCGCCGACGTAATCGTCGCGATCGGCGGCGAGTTCGGCGCGACGGATCAGCGCGCTTTCCACCGCGGCGACGCCCTGCATCGCGCGCATGTCGCCGGGGCGAAGCTCCAGCGCCTGGCGAAAGTACGTCAGCGCATCGCCACGACCGCCGTCGACGCCGAGCCGCCCGGCATTGAGCGCTTCTTCGCCGAGGCGGTTGGCTTCCTGTGCGTCATCGGCCCGATCGAGACGGGCGAGGAACTCGACGATGTCGATGTTGCCCGGGGCCACCGCGCGCGCCACCGCCGCGATTTCATGCGCGCGCCGCAACGACAGAGGGTCGCGATCCAGTCCGGCGAGGGCCTCGTCGCCACGCACGATCAGCCGCCGCAGGGAACGGTCGAACCCCGCGTTCGCCGTGGCGTCCTCCGGGTCGAACCTGCGCAGCGCGACGTACAGCGGGATCGCATCTTCGGCGCCACCGAACAGGCGTCCGCGGGCGAGCGCCTCGGCGGCCTTTGCCTTGAGTTCCCTGGCGTTCTCATCGGTCACCTCGACCTTCGGCACCCGGTACGGCGGCACCGGCGAGACCGCCTGGTCGGCGCTGATGGTGACCACCGGCGTGCGCCCGCCGCCCGCGCCGTCGCGCGAGGGCGCGGACGCTTCGCGCGAGCATCCTGCCGCCAGTGCCATCACCGCGATGCCGGCCAACAGCAGTGCGCGCAAACGTCCTCCTCGCCTCAGGGCGGATCGTGGGGCCCGGCCTTCACGGGCTGCGGTGCCGGGAGCCCCGAAAGTAGGCTATTGTCGCCCGCCCCGGCAACCGCCGTCCGAACACTCCGCACCGCCGACATGCCTGCCGCCTGGATCACCGACCCCGCCGAGCTGCGGACCCGCTTCGCCTCGCGGCCATCACGCATCGGGCTGGACACGGAATTCATCCGCGAACGCACGTACTGGCCGCAGCTCGCGCTGGTGCAGATCGCGCTGGACGATGCGGGAACCGAGCCGGAGATCCTGCTGATCGATCCGCTTGCGCCCGGCATCCTCGAGGCGCTGACGCCGATCCTCGCCGATGAATCCATCGTCAAGGTCATGCACAGCCCGAGCGAGGACCTGGTGGCGTTCAAGCACGCCTGCGGCGTCGTGCCCAAACCCCTGTTCGACACGCAATTGGCGGCGGCACTGGCCGGCGTCGGCGGCGGACTGGGTTACCAGAAGCTGGTCGAGCAGCTCACCGGCATCACCCTGCCCAAGGGCGAGACGCGCTCGGATTGGCTGCGGCGTCCGCTGTCCCCGGCACAGCTGGAATACGCGGCCGACGACGTGCGCCATCTGTTCGAAATGCACGACCAGCTTGACCGCCGCCTGGGCGAACTCGACCGCCGCGAGTGGCTCGCCGAGGACGCCGCACGCACGGTACACAACGCCGAGAACGAAGCGCCGGAGCGTTGGCCGCATGCCTCGATGCGCAGCGGCCAGTTCCTCGACCGCCCGGCGCAGCTGCGCCTGCTGCGGCTGCTGCGCTGGCGCGAGGTGTACGCACGCGACAACGATCGTCCGCGCAGCTGGATCCTCGACAACGAACTGGCGGTCAACCTCGCGCGCACGCCGCCGATCGACCGTGCCGGCCTGCAGCGCACGCTCGATGCGCACCCGAAATCGCCGCGCCGCCTTGCCGATGTGCTCTGGAACGCCTTGACCACGCCGCTCGCCGACGAAGCGGAGGCGCCCGATGCCGTGCAAGCCGAACAACGCGACAAACAGCGCCTGCGCAAGTTGCAGGACGCGGTCGCCGCACGCAGCGCCGAGCTCGGCCTGCCCGATGGCGTGCTCGCGTCGCGACGCTGGCTCGAAGCGCTGATGGACCAGGGCGAATGGCCCGACGCCCTCGCCGGCTGGCGTCGCCGCGCGCTCGAGCCCGGACTGGCGCCGTTGCTCGCCCAGGAGCCCTGACCTACACCGAGGCCATCCGGGCCAACCGGCGTGATTGCTCACCGACCAGCAGGCGCTCTCCCTCTTCGTAGACGCGTGACGCAGGCCCGACGATGAACGGGTCCGCCGTCCCGACGACGTCGGCGTCTTTCGCCGCATAGTCGAACGCGCTCAGGACGACCCGCATCGCGTTCACGCGCGCACGTTTCTTGTCGTCGGAGCGGATCACCGTCCACGGCGCATCGGGCGTGTCGGTGGAGACGAACATCGCCTCTTTCGCGCGCGTGTACTCGGCCCATTTGTCGAGCGAGGCCAGATCGACGGGAGAAAGTTTCCACTGCTTGAGCGGATCCTTCCGGCGCTGTGCGAACCGACGGTGCTGTTCCTCGCGGCTCACCGAGAACCAGAACTTGAACAGGCGCACTCCGCTGCGCACCAGCATGCGTTCGAAATTCGGGCACTGGTGGATGAACTCCAGGTACTCGTCGGTGGAACAGAAACCCATCACCCGCTCGACGCCGGCGCGGTTGTACCAGGAGCGATCGAACATCACGATCTCGCCCGCCGCGGGCAGGTGCTCGACGTATCGCTGGAAGTACCACTGCGTGCGCTGGGTATCGCTGGGTTTTTCCAGGGCGACGACGCGCGCGCCACGCGGGTTCAGGTGCTCCATGAAGCGCTTGATCGCCCCGCCCTTGCCGGCCGCATCCCGTCCTTCGAAGAGGATCACCACGCGCTGCCCCGTCTCCCTTACCCACGCCTGCCACTTGAGCAGTTCGATCTGCAGCCGCCGCTTCTCACGCTCGTAGCGTCGTCGCGACATGCGCACGCCCGGGGCAGTCGCCATCGCGTCCGCCGACAGCGCCCCTGACTCGGGCGGCGCGCCCACTCCCTGCATCGCCTGCTCCTGTTCCTGGGCCGAATCCGACATAGCCGTCTCTCGTGAAGGAAAGCCAGCACTGTCGTTGCGGCCGGCACCGGCTGCCTTGACGGCGATCAATCCGCGCCCGAGCCCGAATCGCACGCTCTCCCCAGGCGCGGTCGGTGTTCTCCTCGAGGGCTGGCGCCCCGCCCGATCGCCCGTTAAACTTTGCCCTTCGTGGGGCGGTAGCTCAGCTGGGAGAGCGTCGCGTTCGCAATGCGAAGGTCGGGAGTTCGATCCTCCTCCGCTCCACCATCATTCCTAGCCAGAACAGCGCGTGACACCTTGCGGTGTGATGCGCTGTTTTGCTTTAGGGTGTTGCCGAAGTGGCATCTGCCGACCATCGCACGCGGAAGCGCACACGACGGGCTGTCCCGCTCGCTATCGGACACGAACTCCGACGCGCCTGAAGCGACTCAGGCCGCGATGCCAGTCCAGGCACAACGCACGCGGTCCGCGACGTCGGGCCAATCCAGTCCGGTTGTCTGCGCGTAGTGCGACCACAGCGCTTCCGCACGCGGCGATATCTCTTCCCATCGCTGCGATCGGTAGACATCACGCAGTCCTTCCGCGACGGAACGGACCAGGGTGTCGAACGGCACTTCGATCATGGCGAACTCAGACACGTTGCTTCCCTCGGATAGCGCAGACGCATGCTCATCGGCACAGGATTTCATCGACACGTCCTCGCTCGTGCTGCTTTCGGGAGTTACGGGCGAGGATTTGCTCAAGCGCACTCCCGGCGGCGATCGTGTCGCAGGCGCGTCTGAAGCCCAGGTCGAACGCGTGATTGACCGTAGCGGCCGCGACCTCGAAGCCCGGCTTCGTCAATGGACTCATGCCATCGATGTCGATCCTGCGCACGTAGGGACGTTGGCCGTAAACAAGCCATACCGTGACCCGAAAACGAACGCCTCGATAGTGCCCGCCAATCTGATACGCGCGACACCGATCCGAAGTCATGGTCCCCGCCAGTCGACGCAGCTGGCCGCGACCGTGGCGCGGGAGAACTGCAAGCGGAACAATGACGTACACGACGAGACGGTCGCGTGAAGTCTCGTCGCCGCAGCGTGCGCGCGAAGCTTCTTGACCGCCAACTTGCCAACAGCGCTGCGCTTTCGCAGACGCTGCCCGAAGACCAGTTACGACGCTAGACGCGATCGACGCACACTACGGAAACATGCAGCTGCATCTCGTCGAACAAGGTGAGGAGCCGCTTTTCGATCTCCACCAGATTCGCCAGATTCTGGCGCCCGTAAAGGGAATAAGTGGGTTTGTCGCCCTGGCGAGTGCCTGGCACGCGCCCCACGCCGACATCCGAGGTGCGACACGCATTCGCCCAGACTTGCTGCAAGGTCTCCGGGCCGATGCTCTGCCCATTGCCGATGGTGAATTTGAAGATCGTGATCATGGGTTTCATTGGAACTCCTGAAAGCGCGCGCACGTATCGCGCACCCGCTTGTTTGTCGTGAGCTTCGCAGTGAGTTGCCTACCGTCGCATTGCGGGCGGCAGCATCCCACTTCGAGCAATCGCCTTCAGCGTGGTTTCGGAACGACACCGTTGGGCGTTACCGGGGCGGTCTTGACGTTTGCGCCTTCGATTTTTTCCGGCTTGCGTCGCAGCGGCGTGATCCCGAGCACTTCGATGTGCCCGCCCGCCTGACCGAACGCATCCAGATCGTCGGCGAGGCGCTCGCGTGCGCTGCTCCTGTCGAGCGATGGATGGAATCCCGAGGTATACAAGGGGCCGTAGCCGCGTTGGCGCGTGGTCGACATGAACAGATTCCTCATCACAACAAGCGGGTTTTGTCGGCATGCGAGGTCACATCCGCATGCAGGCTGGGAACGCGGTTTCGCCACGACGGACCGTGCACGGCGCGATGCGCACCGAGCGACGGCCGCTCAGGCTCATGCGAGGGCGTCATTGGTGGCCTGGGTGTAGTGGAGCAGTCGGCCGCGGTACGGAGGCGTGTCACGATCGTCCATCGGGCAGCGCTCTTCGAGCGCCTGGAAGCCCTGTTGAGCCATCAGGTGACTGAATTGCGAGCTGTGGCCGGGGCCTGGATCGGTAACGACGACTTCGGCGCCAGGGAGTGCATGGCGCTCGATTACCTTCGCCAGGAGCGCCGGATGGTCGCGCTCGTACAGCACGTCGCTGGCGATGATCAGGTTGAAGTGGCCGAGCGTCGGCAACGATACGTCCCAGCGCATCTGGCGATACTGCAAGGCGGGCAGCGCGTTCAGGGCCGCGTTGTATGCAAGGAATGGTTCCGCCAGCGGGTGCACATCGGAGGCGACGACGTTCGCACCACGGCGCTGCAGCACCAGACTCGCCAGACCGATACCGCACCGCAGTTCCAGGACGCGTTTGCCGTCAACGTCGAAGCGGTTCATGGCCTGTGCGAGCAACCGTCCAGCCGGCCATATCTGCCCGAAGAGGCTCCAATGCGCAGGAGAAATCCCCAGGCGCGCGCCATGTCCTTCGGGATCGGAGCACTGTCGCTTGTCACTCAGCACTCGAAGCCGATACGTGTGTCCACCTACCGACACCAACTGGCTGCGAGTGGAATATCCTGGCATTGGCGCCCCCCGATGGCCCCTCTCCGCAAACGGAGAAGGTCACGCGTGAAAGGGAGCGATCGGGCGGCGTTGTGCCGTGCGGACGCGCGGGTAGGCAGTGGCCGAAAGCAAGTGCCTGTCCGGCATCCTACACGCTTTGCCGCGCCCCCACGTGACGACGCCACGCGCCCATTGAGCTCGAATGGACCTGGGCGCGGGCGCCGCGTTCCGTCCAGAACCCACGAAAGGAGCCTTCAATGAGTGAGCACACGAAGATCTGCCGGATCTGGCACGGAAGGACGTCCAGCGACAAGGCCGACGCCTATGCCGCGTTCTTGAAGGAGCGTGCTGTCAGCGACTATCAGTCGGTTCGGGGAAACCTGAAAGTCGAGATCCTGCGGCGTGAGGCCGGGGAGGTCACCCACTTCCTGACCGTCACGCATTGGCAATCCGAGGAAGCGATTCGCGGATTCGCCGGCGACGACCTGCTGCGCGCGAAATACTACGAAGAAGACCGGGACTTCCTGCTCGAATTCGAACCCAACGTCGCGCACTATCACGTCGTGTGACCGGACATCCCGGCATGGCGATCAGCCCGCCTTCTTGTCGCGCGATTCGGCCACCACTTCCTGCGGCGTGGGGTTGGCCTTGGCCTTGCCGTTGACGTAGACGATCGGCACGGGGCCGTTCATCACCGACATGACGCGCGACGCCTCGTCCTGCGAAGTGAGGTTGTTGAAGTTGGCGCTGTCGGTGCGAACATACGCGATGCCGTGCTTGGACAGATGGCGCACCAGATCGTCCGTGCGGCGCGCCGCATCGGACGTGCAGTGCTTCGGCGCGAACACGACCACACCGCGCGCGGAGACGCCATCAGGCAACGGGATGGACTGGAACCCGCGGGCGCTCGGGCCGCTGTCGTCCTTGCCCACGCGCTCGGAAACCCAGGCCTTCGGATCGACGCGGCCGCTGGCCACGTAGGTCTTCCAGACACCGACGCCGGCGACAAGAAGCAGCGCACCCGCGCAGGCTTTCATTGCGTTCATAGCTTCCCCGATTCGATCGCGCGGCTCGCCGTTCGCTGCCGCTGCTGGATCCGTGCGGCGTATGGCGCCGCCCCCGATATCCAAAGCCTCGCACACTCCATAGCCGCCCGGCTACCATGCGGCCATGCGCATCCCACCCTGGCTCATGGGCGCCGTCCTGCTCCTCGCCGGTTGCGCGAGCGGAGGATCGCGAATGCAGAACGACATCGATGCGCTGATGCGCGACTACGACGGCCGGGTGCCCGGCGCGTCGGTCCTGGTGGTGCTCGACGGAGAGTGGCTGATCCGTCGCTCCTATGGCCTGGCGGACATGGAAGCGGGCGTCGCCGCCACGCCTTCGACCAACTACCGACTGGCATCGGTCAGCAAACAGTTCACGGCCGCGGCCATCCTGCTGCTCGCCGAGGACGGTCGCCTGCGGCTGAACGATCGTGCCCGTCAGTGGCTCCCATCACTGCCCGCCGCCGCGGACGCGGTCACGATCCGCCAATTGCTCACGCACACCGCCGGCCTGATCGACTACGAAGACGTGATGGACCCGCAGGACACACGACAGGTGCACGATGCCGACGTGCTGCGACTGCTTCAATCGCAGGACCGGACCTACTTCGCGCCGGGCAGCGATTACCGCTACAGCAACAGCGGATACGCGTTGCTGGCGCTGATCGTGGAGCGTGCATCGGGCATGCCCTACGCGCGCTTCCTGCATCAGCGCATCTTCGAGCCCCTGGGCATGCACGGCACGGTCGCCTACGAAGCCGGAATCTCGCAGGCCGCGCATCGCGCCTACGGCTACACCTTCGAAGGTGGTGCCTGGGTACGCACCGATCAGAGCACCACCAGCGCCGTGCTGGGCGACGGCGGAATCTATTCCTCCATCGACGACATGGCGAAGTGGGACGCGGCGCTGTACGACGGCCGGCTGCTGTCCGTCGATTCACTGCGCCAGGCCTTCCATCCCGCCACACGCACGAACGACCCTGAGGTGGAGTACGGCTTCGGCTGGCGTGTCACCGGCGAAACGCTGTGGCATTCCGGCGAGACGATCGGCTTCCGCAACGTCATCGTGCGATGGCCGCAGCGTCACCTCACCGTGGTGCTGCTGACCAATCGCAACGATCCCGAGCCTTACGAGACTGCCCGAGAGATCGGCGCGATGGCGATGCGCGAATCGGCCACTGTGAAGTAGCGCGCATCCTCGCCCGCGAACACGGGCTATTGGATGGGCACGTCGAAGAACGTCTTCGGAGCCGGTTCCGGGTCCAGCGTGTAGTGCCACCACTCCATGGGATAGTTGCGCAATCCCGCACGTTGCATCGCATCGCGAAGGCGATTGCGGTTGGCGCGTTGCTGCGGCGTGGCGCGAGGCGAATCGGTGTTGGCGAGCGGATCGAAGAAATCGAATCCAGTGCCCATGTCCAGCGGCTTGCACACGTCCCCGGCTTCGCAGCGCATGAGCGTGAGGTCGATCGTGGCCCCGCGGCTATGGCCGGACGTCGGCGAGATGTACTCGCCCAGCAGCGCGTGCTTGTCCAGCGCCGGATAGAAGCGCGCCTTGGTCGACTGCTCCGCCTCGTCCTGCGCCCAGGCGATGAAGTGCCGCACCGCGCGCGCCGGGCGATAGCAATCGAAGATCCGCAGGCGATACCCCTCGGCGCGTAGTGCGGTCTCCGCGCGCGCGATTGCCTGCGCGGCCGGCGCGAGCAGGTAGCAGCGCGGCGCACCATAGCCATCCACGGGAGCACCGACGAAGTTGTCGCTTCCCGCGTAACGCATGTCCAGGTCGATGTCCGCAACCAGCGCGCGCAGGTCCACCAGGCCTGCGGCGTGTGGCGTGGCTGCTGGCGCGACCTGCATCGACGGCGACGATGCACACGCCGCCGCGACCAGCGTGGCGGTCAGCGTCGCGACGCGCAACGCGGCCCGGTTCACGGGCACTCACCCACGCGCTCGAACGCCAGGTCCTCATAGTCGTAGCTGAAGTCGGCCTGCGGATCCACCTTCGCCATGCGCAGGCCACCGGCATCGGTGAAGTCGACCCAGGCTTCGGCGTCCACGCTCGAATCGTCCCAGTCGACGAGCAGTCGTTTACCGACCCGCTGCACGATCCCATCGAGTAGCGGCGACTTGCGCGCGCGCAAACGAACGCCGTCCCCATCGCGGCAGAGTTCGGCCTCGCCGAACCACGGATCCCGGTAAACACCCAGGTGCGGCCCCAGCTCCCTGATCGTTGCGTGGCGACGCCGGGACGTGTCGGGCGCCTTCTCGCTGGCCGGACGCGCAGCGTCTTCCTGTTCGAGAAGGCGCGCGTAATGCGCCACGGAAAGCGACGAATCGCCACGCGTGTAGTGCTTGACCAACACCTGCGTCAGCACGGTGCGCGCGTCCTCGCCCTCGCCATTGATGAGGACAACGAAGCCCACGCCCTTGTCGGGCAGCATCGTCACTGCCGAATACATGCCCATCAGCGTGCCGGTGTGGGCCACCTTGAATACGCCATCCACGTCCGCCAGACGCCAGCCGTAGCCATAGGCAGAAAAGTGGCTGCCGTCCCACGCGCGCATGCGCCGGGAGATCGGCATCGGCATCTGTGGAGCCCACAGGGCCTGGCGTTGTTCCGGCGACAGCCAGTCCGCGTTCTTCGAATCCGGCTTCAACCAGTTGGCGGTCCAGCGCAGCATGTCGTCCAGACTGCAACGCACGCCGCCGGCCGGGTCCATCGTCGTGGCGGGAATCACGTCGCCATCGCTGCGCACGGGCACGTTTCGGTCGCCTTCGCGTCGGTGCGGCTGCGCGACGTTGCCTACTTCGCTGCGATTCCACTGGCCGACCTGGCAGCGCTGCATGCCGAGAGGCTCGAATACTTCCCGGCGCACCAGCACTTCATACGGTGCACCACCGGCCGCGGCGGCAACTTCGCCGGCGACGATGTACATGAGGTTGTCGTAGTCGTAGCCGGAGCGAAAGCTGCGGTAGGGCTTGAGGTAACCCAGCCCATGGACGATGTCGGCGCGGGTGAACGTGTTCGGCTCCGGCCACAGCATCAGATCGCCGGCGCCCGCATGCAGGCCGCTGTTATGTATCAACAGGTCGCGCACCTGCATTTCGCGGCCGACCCACGCGTCGTACATCCGGAACTGCGGCAACCATTTCGTGACCGGGTCGTCCCAGCGCAGCTTGCCGGCGTCGACCAGTCGCGCAAGCGTCGCGGTGGTCATCGACTTCGTGTTCGACGCGACCTTGAACAACGTGCGTGAATCGATCTTCGCACCCTCGCCCGTCACGAGTTCGCCCGCTGTTCGCGAGTATACGACGCGTCCGTCTTCGACGATGCCCACCGCGAGCCCCGGCAGGTGATAGCGCGCAAACACCTCGTCGAAGGCGGCATCCACGATCGCGCGATCCGTCCGCGCGTGGGCCGGCAACACCGCCAGCGCGAGGACGAAGGCGAGCACGCGCAGCAGCGACTCAGGCTTCATGCCAATCCTGTGGAATCTGCTCGCCAGCGATCATGTCGGCGAAGCTCTGTCGACGGCGGATGACCGAATAGCGGCCGTCATCGAGCAGCACTTCGGCGGTCAGCGGCCGCGAGTTGTAGTTGGAGGCCATGGATGCACCGTACGCGCCCGCGCCGCCAATGAGCAACAGATCGTCCGCTCCGCAGCGCGGCAGCGGCCGGGCCTGGGCGAAGGTGTCGCCTGTCTCGCATACGGGGCCGACGATGTCGTAGCGCGCCATCTCCGTGCGATCGTGCAGCGGGACGATCTCGTGCCAGGCGTCGTAGAGCGAAGGGCGCAGCAGGTCGTTCATCGCTGCGTCCACGATGAGGAAGCTGCGATCGGAGCCTTGCTTGATGCGCACCACGCGGGTCACCAGCACGCCGGCCTCGGCGACGAGATGGCGCCCCGGCTCCAGCACCAGTATTCCTTTGAAGTCCGCGAAGGTCTCGCGCACCAGCGCGGCATAGTCCTGTATCGCGATGGGCCGATCCAGACCGGGCCGGTAGGTGACGCCCAGCCCGCCGCCGATGTCCACGCTGGCGATGGCGTGGCCGTCTTCGACCAGTTCGCGACGGAAATCCTCGACGCGGCGCAACGCCTTGCCGAAGGGATCGAGGCTGAGGATCTGCGAGCCGATGTGCGCGTGGAGCCCGTCGAGGAGAACGTGGCTCATCTGCGCGGCACCGGCAAACCAGCGGCGCGCCTCGTCGATGGACACGCCGAACTTGTTCTCGGCCTTGCCGGTGGAGATCTTGGCGTGGGTCTGCGCGTCGACATCCGGATTGATGCGGGCGGCCGCACGCGCGACCACACCCTTTCCCTGCGCGATGGCCTGCAACAGCGAAAGCTCATCGGCCGATTCGACATTGAAGCGCCATACACCTGCTTCGAGCGCAGCGGCCATCTCCTCGCCGGTCTTGCCAACGCCGGAAAACACGATGCGGTCGGCGGGAACACCGGCCTTTAGACTGCGCTGCATTTCGCCGAGCGACACGATGTCGGCGCCGACACCCTGCTGCGACATCAGGTGCAGTATCGCGATGTTCGAGTTGGCTTTGACCGCGTAGCAGATTCGCAGGTCGAGGCCGTGGAAGGCCTGCCTCAGGCGGGAGACTCGGTAGCGGATCGCATTGGCGGAATAGGCGTAGAACGGAGTGGGCACTTGCACGGCAAGTGCCCGCAGGTCTACGCCGTCGAAGCGATGCGCGCCAGCTACCCGACCCTCCATGTTTCCATTCGTCGGGCTTTCCGCCTCCCAGCCTGCTTCAACCGGCATGTGCACTCCAAAGGACAAAAAAAGAGGGCGGCCCGCGCTGCCGGGCCGCCCATCGAGGGTCGATCAGAAATCAACGCTTACCGACAGCTGGGCATATCGCGGAGCCTGGAAGCCTTCGCCCAGGCCGAAGCCGGTGTTGAACAGCGTGTTGCCATCGTCGTCGACGCCCACGCTCGGCTGGAGTTCCTGATCCACGCGCACTTCGCGCTGCTCGTTGAGCAGATTGAATATCGCGAACTTGATGCGCATGTTGGCGCGGCCGAACGTCTGCAGGTACGTCACGCTGGCACCGATGTCGTACGTCCACGGCATCTCGCCGTACGCGCCACGCGCCGAGTGCACATACGTCGGCTGCGCGGTGTCGCAGTCGGCCACGCAGACGAAGTAGCTGTGGTACTTCTGTGCATCGAACGGATTGCCCACGCCGAAGCCGGTGATCGGGCCGCCCGAGCTTACATCCAGCGTGCCGCCGACCTGCCAGTTGTCGTTGAACGCATAGGTTCCGCGCAGCTTGATCTGGTGCTCGCGATTGTTGGCCAGGGGGCCGTCGCCGCCAAGGTTGACCCACGGATCGTCGAAGTTCTCGGTTCGACCGGTGTCGCCGAAGTTGGTGTCGGAGTTGACCGGACCTTCGGCATTGCCCTCGCTCTTGGACCAGGTGTAGGACGCGTTCATCGCCCACTTTTCGTCCCACGCGCGATCGAGCTGGAATTCGAGCGCCTTGTAGGTGCGCTTGGGCTTCACCCAACCGCGCTGGCCCAGGTAGTTGCCGTCATCGTCGTACATCGCCCAGCCTTCGCGGGCAGTGTCGACCGTGACCCAACCGTCGGACGAACCGTCGCAGTTGGTGTCGCCCCATACGGTGACCTTCTCACCCGGGTTGGCCATCACCCAGCCGATGTAGCCGTCGCCACCGCACTGGCCGGTCGCGGAGATTTCCATGTCGTCGATGGCGTTGTGCAGCTTGCGGTAGATGCCGCGAACGCCCCACGACCACTTCTCGCCCAGCATCTGCTGGAAGCCGAGAATGGCCTCATCCTGATAGACCGAGTCCAGGTCGCGATCCACTTCCGAACGCAGGTCGCCGACGGTGCCATCGCCCTGCGACACGTCCACGTTGCCGATCTGCGGCCCCAGGTTCGGCACGGCGTACTGCACCCCATTGAGATCGCGGATGTCCCATCCGTTGAACGCATAGTAGGTGCGCTCGTCGAGCAGGCCGCCAGCCTGCTTGATGCTGATGACGTTGGCCACCGGAAGGAAGTACCGACCGATGTTGCCGAACAGCTTCATCGTCGCATCGCCCTTCATGTCCCAGGCGAAGCCCAGACGCGGGGCCCACATGTCCTCCATCTTGATGTAGGTCTTGCCGTCGCCGTCCTTGTTGTCGAAGGCTTCGTTGCGGATGCCGATGTTGAGCAGCAGTGTATCGGTGACCGACCAGTTGTCCTCGATGTAGAACGCCGTGTTCGTGCTTTCGAAGGTGCCGGAGACTTCATTGCGCCGTGCGCGCACATAGCCCGAGTAGCCGGCCGGCACCACGCCGCCCGGAGGATTGGGAATCGATGTGCCGGCACCGCCGGGGTACACGTTGTAGAAGATCGCGCCCGGGCCCGCGTAGTACTGGTCGTGGACGGACGTGTTGATTTCGTGGTCGACACCGAAGCGCAACAGATGGTCGCCAAGACTCCACTCGAAGTCGGCGCGAGCCTGCTCGCGCTCGTCCTCGCGGTGGAACACGGTCGAGTTGGTGGTGCAGCCCAGCAGCACGCCCGGCGGCGGCGCCGGAACGCCAACGGCGCGCTGGACGCGATTGCACTCCAGGTCCAGCAGCGACCGGGTGAATGCCTCCCGGTTGTTCTCGCCGTACATCAGCTTCATCGAGAAGTCCGACGTCATGTTGGACGTCCAGGTCAGTGCCCAGTTGTCGCCGCCGGAGTTGGTGTAGATCTCGTTCTGCTTGTCGCCGACCTCGCCCGTCGCGAGGTCGTAGCCGTACACGCTGCCGATGTTCTCGTCCTTGTCGGAGAAGGCCATCAGGCTGAGGATGTTGTTGTCGGTAACGTACCAGTCGAGGGTTCCGCCCCAGAACCCGTCGTCGGACTCGTTCTTCGTCAGGCTGCGGCCGAGGTCGTCGGTGTTCCAGGGCTGATAGTCGCGCAGTTCGTACAGGCCGTAGAAGAACAGCTTGTCCTTGATGATCGCGCCCGAGGCCCAGACGTCGAGCTTCGTGTCGGAATAGTCGTCCGCGCTTTGCGCCAGGTAGAGCTCGCCATCGCGGTCGTACTTGTTCTGTGCCGATGATTGCCACGCACGCGGTTCGAAGGTGACTTGGGCGCCGGCCCTGAATTCGTTCCCGCCCGATTGCGCGATCGTGTTGATGACGCCACCCGTCGTGCGGCCGAACTCGACCGAATAACCGCCGGTCTTGACCTGGAACTCCTTGTAGAAGGAGAACGGCGCTTCCGAGAACCCGTTGCGATTGTAGAAGTCGGTGACGTTCAGGCCGTTGATGTAGAAGGCGTTCTCGGCCACGGACGAACCACCGAAGGAGATGCCGCCGAAGGAGGACTCGCCCTTGGTCACGCCCGGCGCCAGCAGCGCCACGGAAGCAAGGTTGCGATCAACCGGCAACCGGTCGACCTCCACGGCGGTCAGCGTCATCGAGGTTTCGGTCGACGTCACGTCCACCATCGGGACGATGCGCGATCCGACCACCTGCACCGCAGCCAGGTTCACCGCGCCGTCGCCGCCGAGGTTGACGGTCGTGGCAGCACCCACCGATACCGCTAGCTGCACGCCCTCGCCAACGGCCTGTCCGTCCCGCGATACCTGCAGCGTGTACGTTCCGATAGGCAATTGCGCGATGCGATAACTGCCGTTGGCGCCAACGACGACGGTGCGGGAAAGACCTGTCCCGGTATTGGTGACCGTGACGACGTCCCCAGCGGTCGCGCGGCCCGTGACCGCGCCGTTGACGGCCTGCGCCATCGCCATCATGGGCGCCATGGATGCGATGCACGCACCCAGCGCGAGTCCCAGCGTCGCCTTGCGTAGAGCCTTGCCTTTCATTCCCTCTCTCCCCTACTGGATTGGTTGGTTGCTGCTCTACCGGGCGAATCGCCTAATGGCAGTACCTTTGCTTCAAAGCTGTAATCCCATCGGTCGAAGTAGAGGTTGCCCCCTGCCCACTCCACTTCGCCGCGTTGCGAATCCACGGTCTCCGACCGGACATGCCGTTTGGCAGGCACGAAGTCCGTGCCGTAGTCGTCGTTGAAGGTGATGCGGTACGCATCCAGTCCACCGAGATAGAACCACTCCACTTCCGGGTCGCGTGCGCCCTTGAACTGTCCGGTCGTCACGTCCATCGGCACCCAGCCGTAAGGCGCCAGGTACAGCGCGCCCCAGTCGTGCAGGTTGTCGTAGCCGGTGTCGGAATAGACCATCCCCGACTGCCAGCGAGAAGGAATGCCGTTGAGCCGCAGCAGCGCCATCAGCAGCAGCGTCTGCTGCCCGCAGTCGGCGTGACCGGCATGCAGCGCGTAGTCGCTGATGTTGGGGATCGTCGAGTACTCGCGCGCGCCGCCCCACGGGATGCGGTCCACCGCTTGGAACAACTTCTGCGCGATGCGATACGGATTCTTCTCGTCGCCGACGACCTGCCTGGAGAACGCACGCATCTGATCGGTGAAGACGATGTGCGGTGGACGTTGCGCGAGGTATGGCGCGAGCTCCGATCGGTCGGCGACGGACGTGACCTTGTCCGGGTCGATGACGTGGTGTTCGCCGAACACGGTGAGTTCGTAGTTGATCGAAAACTTCGTCGGCTTTCCGGCGACGGCCGGCTGTTCGAGGAAGACCGTGCGCTGCATCGTCGCTTCCGGCGAGATCACGTGCGTGCCCGGCGCGCTCGACAGGAAGCGGATGTCCTCCTGCCGGCCTTCGATCGCGCGCGGGTACGGAATCCACGCGCGAATGGCTTCGCCCGCGGGCACGGCATCGGCATCGACGGTGATCGCCTGCGTCACCCGCACGCGTCGCGGCGCGACGCTAGGCTGGCCACTGCGCCGTCCGTCGGCGACGGCTTCGTCGTGGTACGCATTGGCGTTTTCCATGGGCCCGTCGTTGCGCTGGAACGGCGTTGCGCGGCGCGCGAGCGCCTCCGGGCTGACGCGAAACAGGTTCGATACGGACCGGTTGAAGTAGTACGGCGTCCCGTCGATGACCAGGTGTTCGAGTTGGTTCGACGCCGTCCAGCGCTGAAATTCCTCGTCGCGCAGATCGGGGATGGATTCGCGCAGCTTTGCCTTCGCCTGGTCCTGGGTCAGCGTGAAATCCAGGCGGATGCGACGCATGCGTTCGCGCTGGAATTCAAGTTCCGCGCGCGCGTTGGCATCCACATCGGGTTTGGCCAGGGCGGCGTCGATGCGCGACTGCGCGCCGCTGAAGTCGCCCGCGTCGACGCGGGCGGATACATCGGCAATCGGGCTGGTGGCCGTGATCGCCACGTCCGTCGCCGCCATGGCCGCAAGCGCGATGACGGCGGCGGCCAGGACGTGCCGGGGGCGCGTCCGGGGCATTGGCGATCGAAGCGGTAACCGTAGACCGTCCACGCATGCCACTCACAAGTCGGCCGTTCAAGGGCCGTTCACCGCTGTGTAACATGGGAGAAGTACCCGGTCAATAATTTATTCTTGACTATCCAAGCGAAAGAAGTATCTATTCTGACCCTGTCGACCGCCCTCCATCCGGTGGTCCTGAAGGGGCCCGATGATTGACGACAACGTTCTGGTCCCCGGCGGCCGCCCGCGTGCCAAAGCTGCGCCGCGTTCGCCAAGTCGCCGCGTGACCGAACCGGCCCCCGAAGCCGGCGCCGGGATTTTTTCCACCGGCCGCCAGCGCAACGCCCTGGGAATGCACTTCATGCCGCTTCGCCTGTTACTCGCCGCCTCGCTGCTCTGGCTGGGCCTGCTTCCTCCAGCGGGCGCTTTCGAACGCGCCTGGACGGTACCGGTCGACACCGGCGTGGTCGGGATCGAACGCGCGCAGCTCGATCCTGCATGGTGGGTCGCACGGCAACCCGCGCCGGATCGCATGATCCTGGACGCGCAGGCCATCGCCGCACAGAACGCAAAGCTGATGCAGGTCGATGGCAGCATGCACGACCTGGCCGAGCTGCCGAAAACACTGGACCGTGCGCGCATCGCCGGCTGGGTTGAGGGGCTGTCGAAGCGGCCCACACGCGCGCTCTACGACGCAAGCGGCCAGCCGGTCGCCGCATCGGATCTGGACGCTATCGTCGCCAACGTCAATGCATCGGCGATCCCTGCTTCGCAGGACACGCGCTACGGTCTGGTCGTCCACCGCGCCGACCTGCGCACGTTCCCGACGCGCACGCGGGTGTTCAGCTCGATCGATGATCACGACATCGACCGCTTCCAGGAAAGCGGCCTGTTCCCCGGCGACCCCGTCGCGATCGTGCACGAAAGCCGCGACGGTCAATGGTGGTTCGTGGTCAACACGCGCTACGCGGCGTGGATCGAGAAGAAGTACGTCGCGCAGGGCACGGCGCAACAGGTCCTGGAATACGGGAAGAAGACGCCCTTCCGCATCGTCACCGGCGCACGCGCGACGACGGTCTACACGCCGGAGGAGCCGGCCGTGTCCGAACTCGTGCTGGACATGGGCGTGCGAGTGCCGGTGCTGCCGGACTGGCCGATCGGCAACGCGGTCAACGGCCAGCATGGCTACACCTCGCACGTGATCGAACTGCCGGTGCGCAACGACGACGGCAGCCTGCGCTTCGCGCCCGCGCTGCTGCCGCGTCGCGAGCCGACGTCGGACGCCCCGCTCCCGCTCACCGCACGCAACCTGATCCAGCAAGGCTTCAAGTTTCTCGGCGAGCGCTACGGCTGGGGTCACAGCTACAACGCGCGCGATTGCAGCGGCTTCGTGTCGGAAATCTACCGCAGCATGGGCGTGCAGCTGCCGCGCAACACCAGCGACCAGGCCGTCAGCCCGGCGCTCAATCGCATTGCCTTCAACGAGAAGGACGGCCGGGACAAGCGCATGGCGATCGTGCGCGAGCTGCAGGTCGGTGACCTTGTCTACATCCCGGGTCACGTGATGATGGTGATCGGACAGGTGGACGGCGAGCCTTACGTCATCCACGACACCACCGGCCTGAGTTTCGCCGGCCCCGACGGCCAAACCATCCGCGCCAAGACCAATGGCGTGACCGTTTCGCCGCTGACGCCCCTGCTGTTCAACGGCAAACAGACCTTCGTCGACCGCATCACCAACGTCCAGCGCATCCGGCCGTGATCGCGCGGCCATTCCCATCGAATTCCGAATCCCCACCTCCGAATCCATAGAATGAAAATCACCGACATCCGATTCGGCATGTTGCGCGTCCCGCTGAAGACGCCGTTCAAGACCGCGTTGCGCACGGTCGAAGCGATCGAAGACATCATCGTGGTCGTGCACACCGACACCGGGCACATCGGTTACGGCGAGGCGCCGGCCACCGCGGTCATCACCGGCGATACGCATGGCTCGATCATCGAGGCGATCCGCAAGTTCATCGCACCGCGCGTGATCGGGCAGGAGATCGCCAACCTCAACCAGATCACGCAGCTCATCCAGACCGCGCTGGAGAAGAACACCAGCGCCAAGGCGGCCGTCGAGATCGCGGTGTACGACCTGTTCGGCCAGCTCTACGGCGTGCCGCTGTACAAGATGCTCGGCGGCGGCGACCCGGTGATCACGACCGACATCACCATCTCGGTCGACTACATCGACAAGATGGTGGCCGATTCGCTCAGCGCGGTGGATCGCGGCTTCGAGTCGCTCAAGATCAAGGTCGGCAAGGACATCGGCGTCGACATCGAGCGCGTCAAGGCGATCTACGCCGCGGTCGAAGGCCGCGCCCTGCTCCGCCTCGACGCCAACCAGGGCTGGACCGCCAAGCAGGCCGTGCATGCCATCGGCATGCTGGAAGACGCGGGCGTGCGGCTTGAACTGGTGGAGCAGCCAGTGAAGGCGCAGGACCTGGACGGCATGAAGTACGTCACCGAGCGCGTACACACGCCGATCATGGCGGACGAAAGCGTGTTCGGCCCGCGCGAAGTCATCGACCTGATCCGCATGCGCGCGGCCGACATCATCAACATCAAGCTGATGAAGACCGGCGGTTTGTCCAATGCGATCCGCATCGCCGACATCGCCGCCCTGTACGGCGTGGAATGCATGATCGGCTGCATGCTCGAGAGCAGCATCAGCGTGGCGGCGGCCGTGCATCTGGCGGTGGCCAAGTCGAACGCGATCACCAAGGTCGACCTGGATGGCCCGTCGCTGAGCGCGTTCAACCCGGTCGACGGCGGCGTGCTCTTCAACGAATCCGAGATCTCGGTGACCGACGCGCCGGGCCTGGGCATTCGCGAGATCCGCGGGCTGGAACTTCTGCCAGACTGATCGCCCACGATGCCGGAGTCCGCATGTCGCCGTTGCTGAAGATCCGCGCCGAACGCGACCAGATGTCGGCCATCGAGCGGCGCATCGCGGACTTCCTGCTGGAAAACGCCCACCTGCTGCGCGACTACTCCTCGCAGCAGCTGGCCAACGCGCTGGGAATCAGCCAGTCCAGCGTGGTCAAGTTCAGCCAGAAGCTCGGCTACAAGGGCTATCCCGACCTGAAGTATTCGGTCGGTCAGGCGGTCGCGCGCGGCGACGGCGGCGACGAGCACGGCGGCGTCCGCGAGACCCGCGCCGACGACCCGCATGCAGCCCTCGCCGAGGATCTGTGGCACCTGAAGGCTTTGGCCGAGGCCGAGACGCGGCTGATCAATCCGCCCGAACGGATCGATGCCATCGCCCACGCAATCGCGCAGGCAGGCAAGGTCTTCATCATCGGGTTGGGCGAGGACGGCATCCCGGCGCGCGCCTTCGCCACGCGACTGTCGATGCTGGGCGTGCTCACCGTGCACTACGTCGATGCGATCCTGATGCAGGCCGGCGTGTCCAGCGTCGCGCCGGACGACGTGCTGCTGGTGTTTTCCGAACAGGGGCGCCAGCCGGCGCTGTCGCAGATCAGCCGCCTGTTCCGCGAGCGCGGGGGCAAGGTCGTGACGGTCACCCGGCACACGCCCAATCCGCTGCGCGCACACGCCGACGCCGTGCTGCTGGTGGCGGCGCACGACCAACGCCGGCACATCGAGCCGTTGCTGTACCAGTCTGCGCTGCAGCACCTGCTCGATCTCATCTTCGTCCTGCTGTGCGACGCCAGCGAAGAACGCCGGCTGCAACTCGACTTCAACTTCGAGCGCATGCAGGATCTGCTCGATCACTGATCCGGGAACTCCATGCGCATCACTGCTGCACTCATCGCGGGCCTCGCCACCGCATCGCTGCTCGTGCTGGCCGGTTGCGCGGGCCCTGTGCCGAAGTCCGGATCGACGCCCGCCTCGGGTATCGCCTGGAACGACGCGCACCAGCTAGTACTGGTCACCACCGCCGATTGGAATGCGACAAGCGGCACGCTGCATCGCTATGAGCGCGCCGGCGGCGCGTGGCGCGAGGTAGGTAGCCCGACGACGGTAGCGGTCGGTCGCCACGGGGCGGCATGGGGGCTGGGCCTGAATCCCGCGCAGTCCGACGGCCCGCAGAAAAAGGAAGGCGACGGCCGCGCGCCGGCGGGCGTGTTCCGCATCGGTACGGCGTTCGGTTACGCCGACACGGTTGCGAGCGCATGGCCCTACGACGCGATGAACGCATCGGACTGGTGCATCGACGTGCCCGCCTCGCCGCTCTACAACCGCATCGTCGATGCGACGCAGGTAGGCCAGACGGCGATCGACGGCTCCACCGAACCCATGCGCCGCGACCTGCACGCGGGCGGCGATGCGCGCTACAAGCTCGGCTTCGTCATCCAACACAACCCGGACAACGTCAGCGGCGCCGGCAGTTGCATCTTCGCCCACCTGTGGCGCACGCCGGGCGAACCCACGGCGGGTTGCACCGCGATGCCGGAACCGGCGATGCAGGCGCTGCTGGCATGGCTCGACCCACGCCGTAAACCCGTGTTCGCGTTATTGCCCGATAACGAACTGGAACGCCTGCACGCCGACTGGGACCTGCCGCGCGCGACCCCGATCCGCTGAAAATACCGCGCTCCCCCCCATTCGCCGCGAAGCTGCGCGAGGATGGGACCCGCCCCGCCCCACGAATCGGACGCCTGATGTCGACCACCGCCCGCGTACTCCTCGGTCTTTTCCTCGGCGCCCTGATCGGCCTGGCGCTTGCGTGGCTCGCTCCACCGCTGGCCGGGAAGGTCGCGGACTTCGTCCAACCCATCGGGCGGTTGTGGCTCAACGCATTGCAGATGACGGTGGTTCCGCTGGTCGCGGCATTGGTGGTCATCGGCGTGAACAACGCGACCGATGCGGCGGCGTCGGGTCGGACCGCGCGCAAGGCGATCATCACCTTCGTGGTGATCCTGAGCATCTGCGCGGCCTTCGCTGCGACGCTGGCCCCGATCCTGTTCTCCTTCGTGCCGCGCCAGGAAGGCCTCGCCGATTCGCTGCGCGCGGCCACGGCCGGCGCGGCGCAGTTGTCGCTGCCCAGTTCGCTGGCCGAGTGGTTCGCCGGCATCATCCCCGCCAATGCCCTGTCCGCCGCGGCATCGAGCGCGATGCTGCCGCTGGTGGTGTTCGCGTTGTTCTTCGGCTTCGCACTGACGAAGATCGAGGCCGGTCGCCGGGCGCGCGTGCTCGACTTCGTGCAGGGCATCGCCGACGTGATGATCGTGATCGTGCATTGGGTGCTGTGGGTGGCGCCGGTCGGCGTGTTCGCGCTGGTGCTGGCGGTGTGTGCGCGCGTGGGCCACGGGATGATCGGCGCGTTCGGCTGGTACATCGCGATCCTGTGCACGATGTACCTGCTGGCGACCGCGCTGATGTACCCCATCGCGGTGATCGCCGGTCGCGAACGGCTGCGGCGCTTCGCCTCGGCGATCGCCCCGGCCCAGGTGGTCGCGGCCAGCACGCAGTCCTCGCTGGCGTCCTTGCCGGCGATGATCGAATCCTCGCGCGAACGCCTGGGTCATCCGCTCAGCGTGACGTCGCTGGTGCTGCCGATGGCGGTGTCGCTGTTCCGCATCACCAGCCCGATCCAGTACATGGGCGTGGCGGCGTTCATCGCGTGGGCCTACGGCGTGGACCTGAGCCTGGCGCAGTGGGCCGCGGCGGCCGCGTTGGCGGTGGTCATCAGCATGGGCTCGGTCGGCCTGCCCGGGCAGGTCAGCTTCATGGCGACCAACATGCCCGTGACGCAGGCGCTGGGCCTGCCAATCGAACCGCTCGGCCTGCTGCTGGCGCTGGACACCATTCCCGACGTCTTCGCCACGCTGGGCAACGTCACCGGCGACCTCACCGCCACGACGGTGGTGGCCAAGGGCCAGCACGATCCGGTCGAGCCCGAACTGGGCGAAGGCCACGACCCGTAGCCGGCCGGCACGGGGCTGACGGCGGCGGGGCGCTGACAGGACGATAGCGTCGGAATTTGCCCCGCGTCGGCAGCAGCCCGGCCCGATTCGCACGCGTTCATGCGAAAATGCCCGGACTCATGGCCCCGTAGCTCAGCTGGATAGAGCGTCCCCCTCCTAAGGGGAAGGTCGCACGTTCGAATCGTGTCGGGGCCGCCATTCCAGGAAGGCATCAGGACCGCGACGCTGCATGCGCGTCGCCTTCCGCCCTCTCCCGTCCTACAGGAGCACGTCGATGACCCACCCCGTCCTCACCGCACTCGGCCTGACCGACACCGAATCCGGCACCTTCCTCGGCAACGGCGAATGGTCCGCCACGCGCGACGCCGGCGTGCTGGAGTCGATCAACCCGACCAACGGTGAGGTGCTGGCCAAGGTCCGCGCGTCCTCGCAGGCCGACTACGACACCATCGTCGAACGCGCCCAGGCCGCCTTCAAGGTATGGCGCACCACGCCGGCCCCGCGTCGCGGCGAAGCCATCCGCCTGTGCGCCGACGCGCTGCGCAAACACAAGGACGCACTCGGTTCGCTGGTCGCGCTGGAGATGGGCAAGTCCAAGCCCGAGGGCGACGGCGAAGTGCAGGAGATGATCGACATTGGCGACTTCGCCGTCGGTCTGTCGCGCCAGCTCTACGGTCTGACCATGCATTCCGAGCGCCCGGGTCACCGCATGTACGAGCAGTGGCACCCGCTCGGCCTGGTCGGCGTGATTTCCGCGTTCAACTTCCCGGTCGCGGTGTGGGCGTGGAATTCGTTCATCGCCGCCATCTGCGGCGATATCACGATCTGGAAGCCCTCGCCCAAGACGCCGCTGTCGGCGGTGGCCTCGATGAAGATCTGCAACGAAGCGCTGAAGGCCGGCGGCTTCCCGGACATTTTCTTCCTGTTCAACGATGCCGGCACCGAGCTGGCCTCGACGTTCGTCGACGACAAGCGCGTCGGCCTGATCAGCTTCACCGGTTCGACCAAGGTCGGCCGCATCGTCGGCGAGCGCGTCGCGCGCCGCATGGGCCGCTCGCTGCTGGAGCTGGGCGGCAACAACGCGATCATCGTCGACGCCACGGCCGACCTGAAGCTCGCCATCCCCGCGATCGCCTTCGGCGCGGTCGGCACCGCCGGCCAGCGCTGCACCACCACGCGCCGCCTGTTCGTGCACGAGTCCATCTTCGACGACGTGCTCGCCAAGCTCATCGCCGCCTACAAGCAGGTCGAGAAGAAGATCGGCGATCCGACCGATCCGACCAACCTGATGGGCCCGCTCAACAGCCGCGATGCGGTGCAGGCCTACCTGGACGCCATCGAACAGGCCAAGGCCGCGGGCGGCAAGGTCGAGACCGGCGGCGCGGCGATCGACCGTCCGGGCAACTTCGTGCTGCCGGCGATCGTGACCGGCCTGTCCAACGAGGCCGACATCGTCCAGCACGAGACCTTCGCGCCGATCCTGTACGTCATGAAGTACCGCGATCTGGCCGAAGCCATCCACCTGCAGAACGACGTGCCGCAGGGCCTGTCGTCGTCGATCTTCACCCAGAACCTGAAGGCGGCCGAAGCATTCCTGTCGGCGGCCGGTTCGGACTGCGGCATTGCCAACGTCAACATCGGCACCTCCGGCGCGGAGATCGGCGGCGCGTTCGGCGGCGAGAAGGAAACCGGCGGCGGCCGCGAATCCGGCTCGGACGCCTGGCGCGCCTACATGCGCCGGCAGACGAACACGATCAACTACTCCGATGCGCTGCCGCTGGCGCAGGGCATCAAGTTCGATCTGTAAGGCCGAGATTCGTGATTCGGGCTTGGGGATTCATGAAAACGGCGCGCGGCGTCGTTGACTTGTCCCGCCAAGTCCGGTTCATTCGAATCACGATCGCGGGCTTCCCGGTCGACCGAGTTTCCACCGAATCCCGAATCTCGAATCCCTAATCCCGAACAAATGTACGGACTCGCCCGCCCCTTCCTGTTCGGCCTCGATGCCGAAACCGCGCACGGCGCCACGCTCAACGCGTTGGAAGTGGCGTACCGCACCGGTGCCAGCGCATTGCTCGCGCGCCGGACGACCCCGTTGCCGACGCGCGCATTCGGCCTGACGTTCCCGAACCCGGTCGGCCTGGCCGCCGGGCTCGACAAGAACGGCGAGCACATCGATGCACTCCTCGCGCTGGGCTTCGGCTTCGTCGAGGTCGGCACGGTCACGCCGCGCCCGCAGGAAGGCAATCCGAAGCCGCGCATGTTCCGCCTGCCCGAGCAACAGGCCGTCATCAACCGCCTGGGCTTCAACAACGGCGGGGTGGACGCACTGGTGCGCAACGTCGAACGCGCCAAGCGTCGGCACGGTCTGCTGGGCATCAACATCGGCAAGAACAAGGACACGCCCAACGAATCGGCAGAGAACGATTATCTGCTCTGCCTGGAGCGCGTGTATCCGCTGGCCGACTACGTGACGGTGAATATTTCCTCGCCCAACACCGCCGGTCTGCGCGAGCTGCAGGAAGAACAGGCGCTGCGCCGTCTGGTCGGCACGCTGCGCGAGGCGCAGGAGCGTCTTGCCGCCGTGCACGGACGCCGCGTGCCGATGCTGGTCAAGGTCGCGCCCGACCTCAGCGACGACGACGTCGTGGCCGCCGCGCGCGTGCTGGGCGATCTGCAGGTGGACGGCGTGATCGCCACCAACACCACCGTCTCGCGCGTCGGCATCGAACGATCGCCATTTGCGCAGGAAGCCGGCGGCCTGTCCGGCAAGCCGCTGCTGGGCCAAGCGACGGCCGTGCTGCGCATGATGCGCACGCGCCTGCCCGAATCGATCCCGATGATCGGCGTGGGCGGCATTCTTTCCGGCGCCGACGCCGCGGCGAAGATGGCGGCCGGGGCGACACTCGTGCAGACCTACACCGGGCTGGTGTACCGCGGCCCGTCGCTGGTGAAGGAATGCGTCGAGGCCATGCGCCGCCGCAAGGAAGCGCCCAGCCGGGGCAACATGCCGCCGATCGTATGAGCGACATCGCACTCCCGATCCACATCGTCCGCAACGCTTCCCTGCAAACGCGCAACACTTTCGGCGTCGCCGCGACCGCTGCGCTGCTGGCGGAAGTGCGCGATGCAGCCGCGCTTGCGGACCTGTTCGCCAGCGCAGACTTCGCCGGCCGCGCGCCGCTGGTGCTCGGCGGCGGCAGCAACCTGCTCTTCGCCGGCGATCCGGACGTGCCGATGCTCGCGCTCACCGGCCAGGACGTTCGCGTCGTACATGACGAAGGCGACATCGCGATCGTGCGCGCCGACGCGGGCGTGCCGTGGCACGGTTTCGTCATGCGCATGCTCGATGCCGGTTTCGCCGGGCTCGAAAACCTGGCGCTGATTCCGGGCACCGTCGGTGCCGCGCCTATCCAGAACATCGGCGCCTATGGCGTGGAAGTGCGCGAGTTCGTCCATGCAGTGGAGTGCTTCGAGCCGGCCACCGGCCGCATGCACCGCCTGGATGCCCAACGCTGCGCCTTCGCCTATCGCGACAGCGTGTTCAAGCACGAGCCCGACCGCTATATCGTCACGGCGGTGGAGTTCGCGCTGCCGCGCACGCCCGCGCTGAAGCTCGACTACGCCGGCATCGGCGACGAGATCGTCGCGATGGGCATCGCCGCGCCGACGCCGCGCGACGTCGCGCAGGCTGTCATCGCCATCCGCCGTCGCAAGCTGCCCGACCCGGCCGTGCTCGGCAACGCCGGCAGCTTCTTCAAGAATCCCATCGTGCCCGTGGCCCAGGCCGAGGCACTGCACGCGCAGAACCCGTCGATGCCCATGTTCCGCGGCGACGACGCCCGCACGCGCAAACTCTCCGCGGCATGGTTCATCGACAATTGCGGCTGGAAGGGCCACCGCGACGGCGACGCGGGGATCGCGTCCACGCATGCGCTGGTGCTGGTGAACCACGGCCGTGCGACGGGCGCGCAGTTGCTCGCATTGGCGCGACGCATCGCCGACTCGGTGCACACACGCTTCGCGGTACCCATCGAACCCGAACCGCGCATCGTCGGCGCGAACTGGTAAGGAGCATCCCTTGGCGAGCGAAGCCCTGCCCCATCCGCTTCGCGCCGCGGGCTTCATGCTCGGCAGCACGCTGTGCTTCGGCGTGATGGCCATCGCCATCCGCCTGGCGTCGCACTCGCTGAACACGCTGGAAATCGCGTTCTTCCGCAACTTCTTCGGCCTGCTGACGGTACTGCCGCTGGTGATGCGCGTGGACCCGGCTTCGCTGCGCACCAAGCAACTGCCCCGCTACCTCGTGCGTTGCGTGATCGGCATCTTCTCGATGCTGTGCGGCTTCTGGGCCATCGGTCATCTGCCGCTGGCGCAGGCGATATCGCTTTCGTATTCCTCGCCGGTGTTCGTGACGATCCTGGCCGTGCTGATGCTGGGCGAACACGTGCGCGGTCGGCGCTGGGCCGCGGTCGCGATGGGCTTCATCGGCGTGATGGTGATCGTGCGGCCGGGCTCGCACGCGTTCACCGTCGGCACGCTGATCGCGCTGCTCGCCGCGGTGTTGAGCGCGGTGGTGGCGATCCAGATCAAGCAACTCTCGCGCGTGGACGCGGCCAACACCATCGTCCTGTACACGTACCTGTTCTGGGTGCCGCTGTCGCTGGTACCGGCGTTGTTCGTCTGGGCATGGCCGCAGGGCATCACCTGGCTGTGGGTGATCGGCGCCGGCCTGTTCGGTACCGGCGGACAGGTGCTGTGGACGCACGCGCTCAAGCTCGGCGAGGTTTCCGCACTGACGCCGATCAGCTTCATCCAGCTTCCCCTGGTGGCGCTGGTGGGCTGGCTGTGGTTCAACGAAGTCGTCGACATGTGGACCTGGATCGGCGCCGGCATCATCCTCGCGGCGAACGCCTACATCGCCCACCGCGAAGCGGTGCTGCTACGCCGCCACGCCACCATGGCGCCGACGGAAGCGGCCAAGCCGGGCGAGTGAGCGCAGTTCGTTACTCGCGCGGCACGACGGACGGCAGATGCCAGGGCCGTCGGTGCACGCGGTAGACCGACAGGAACACCGCCGCAACCCACGCCACCGCCACGGCCCATCCGGCGAGGATGTCCGAGGGGTAATGCACGCCCAGGTAGACGCGCGACAGTCCGACCAGCACCACGAACGGCAACATGAGCGCGGCGACCGGCCAGCGCCAGCGCGTGTTCCAGGCCAGCAGTAGCAGCACGCAGGCCAGCGTCATCGAGCCCATCGCATGCCCGCTGGGAAAGCTGTAACTGGTTTCGGGCGCGATGGATTCCCACAGCGACGGGCGCTCGCGCGCGAAGGCCAGCTTCGCGCCGATGTTGAGCAGCGCCGATCCGCCCAGCGCGATGGCCGCGAACACCGCCTCGCGATACTTCCTCAGCACCGCGAGCACAACCACAAGGGCGATGTCGAACGGCACCACGCCCCATTCGTAGCCGATCTTCGACGTGAATACGAAGAAATCGTCGAATCCCTGCCGCGCCATGGACTGCGCGAAGAGAAGCAGCGGCTCGTCGAAGGCGATGGCCTCCTGCTCGTGGATCTCCTCGGCCAGTTCGCCGAAGACCCACAACGGCAGGAGCAACCCCGCGAAGACCAACGTCAGCCGCATTCCGTGGCGACGCAGGAAATCGGCGCCGAAACGCAGGGCGACGGCGAATGCGGTATCGCCCTCAGCCGCCACGCGCGGCGTCGGCCCCGTACTTGCGCTCGACGTACTGGTCGATCAGCGCCACGAACTCGTGCGCGATGTTCCCTCCGCGCAGCGTCACGGTCTTCTCGCCGTCCTCGAACACCGGCGCGGTCGGCGCCTCGCCCGTGCCCGGCAACGAGATCCCGATGTTGGCGTGACGCGATTCGCCCGGGCCGTTGACCACGCAGCCCATCACGGCGAGCGTGAGGTTTTCCGCGCCCGGATGGCTGATCTTCCATTCGGGCATCTTCGCGCGCACATGTTCCTGCACGGTCTGGGCCAATTCCTGGAAGAACGTACTGGTGGTGCGACCGCAACCCGGGCAGGCGGTGACCATCGGCGTGAACGCGCGCAGGCCCATCGTCTGCAGCAGTTCCTGCGCGACGATGACTTCGTTGGTGCGCGACTGGCCCGGCTCGGGCGTGAGCGAAATGCGGATCGTGTCGCCGATGCCTTCCTGCAGCAGCACGCCCAGCGCGGCGCTGGACGCGACGATGCCCTTGCTGCCGATACCGGCTTCGGTGAGCCCCAGATGCAGCGCGTAATCGCCGCGCCGCGCCAGTTCGCGATACACCGCGATGAGTTCCTGCACGCCACTGACCTTCGCGCTGAGCACGATGCGCTCGCGCGGCAATCCCAGTTCAACCGCGCGCGCGGCCGAGTCCAGCGCGGAGCGGATCAGCGCCTCGCGCAGCACTTCCGCGGCGTCCTTCGGCACGGCGAGCGCATGGTTCTCGTCCATCAGCTGCGCGGCCAGGGCCTGGTCGAGCGAGCCCCAGTTCGCGCCGATGCGCACTGGCTTGTCGTGCTTGATCGCCAGCTCGATCAATGTCGCGAACTGGCTGTCCTTCTTCTTGCCGAATCCGACGTTGCCGGGATTGATGCGGTACTTCGCCAGCACTTGCGCGCAGGTGGGCTCGGCGGTGAGCAACTGGTGCCCGTTGTAGTGGAAGTCGCCGATGATCGGCACCTCCACGCCCATCATCGCCAGCTTGTCGACGATGCGCGGCACCGCGGCGGCGGCTTCGAGCGTGTTGACGGTGACGCGCACCATCTCCGAACCCGCGCGCCACAATTCGGCCACCTGCTTGGTGGTGGATGCGACGTCGGCGGTGTCGGTGTTGGTCATCGACTGAACGACGACCGGATGGCCGCCGCCGACGTCGACGCCGCCTATGCGCACGCAGCGCGTGATTCGACGCGGCTGGGTACCGAACGAGGGCTGGGCGCAGGGGGGAACGGCTTCGGAGTTCATGGGCCGTATTGTAGCCGGGACCGTTTTTGACGGTCGCGCTTAGAGGGCCTGCCCGATGAACGCCCACGCCGCGTGAATGCATCCGGGGCGATCCCGGGTATCCTGCCGTTTCGCCCGTCCACCCGCCCTTTCCCGCGTCGTTCCCGCGCGAGGGAATGATGGCGCCGGAGTTTTCGTCACCGTCCGCAATGCCCGACCTTCGCCCCGACGACGTCCTCACCCCCAGCCAGCTGAACACGCTGGCCCGCGACCTGCTGGAGGGCGCATTCCCGTCGGTCTGGGTCGAGGGCGAGCTGGGCAATGTCTCGCGCCCCTCGTCGGGCCATCTGTATTTCACCCTGAAGGACGCGCGGGCGCAGGTTCGCTGCGCGATGTTCCGCCCGAAAAGCAGCTGGCTGCGCTTCGCCCCCCGCGAGGGCCTGCGCGTGCTCGGCCGCGGCCGGCTCACGCTGTACGAAGCGCGCGGCGAGTACCAGATGGTGTTCGACCACCTGGAGGAAGCCGGCGAAGGCGCGCTGCGGCGCGCGTTCGACGAACTCAAGGCCAGGCTCGCCGCCGAGGGCCTGTTCGACGCGGAGCGCAAGCGGCCGCTGCCGCGTTTTGCGCGCCGCATCGGCGTGATCACCTCGCCCACCGGCGCCGCCGTGCGCGACGTGCTGAGCGTGCTGTCGCGCCGCTTCCCGCTGGTCGAAGCGGACGTATTGCCGGTACCCGTGCAGGGCGACGGCGCGGCGGCGCAGATCACCGCGATGTTGCAACGGGCCATCGTCGCGCAGCGCTATGACGTGATCGTGCTGGCACGCGGCGGTGGTTCGCTGGAAGACCTGTGGGCGTTCAACGACGAGCGTCTTGCGCGCACGATCGCCGCTTCGCCCGTGCCCATCGTTTCCGCGGTCGGCCACGAGACCGATTTCAGCCTGAGCGATTTCGCTGCCGACGTGCGCGCGCCGACCCCTTCGGTCGCCGCCGAGCTGCTGGTGCCCAATCGCGAAGACTTGCTGCACCGCGTGCGCACGCTCGACGCGCGCTTGCGCAACCTGCAACTCCAGCGCCTGCGCCAGGCGATGCAGCGCGCCGACCGCGCCGGGCTGCGGCTCAACGCCATGCGTCCGCGCGCGCGGCTGGACATGCTCCTCCGTCGCCAGACCGACGCGCTGCGCCGACTCGACGCGGCGTGGAGGCAGCGGCTGGAGCGCGAGCGCGCGCGCATGCGCCACGCCGACGCGGTGCTGCGCGCCGCGCACCCGCGCCGACGCATCGAACGCCTGCGCGAACGTCTCGCGGCGATCGCGCTGCGACCGCAGTCGGCGATCGCAAGGCGGCTGTCGAAGGACGCACTGCACCTGCGCGGACTGGCGCGCTCGCTGGAGGCGGTGAGCCCGCTGGCGACGGTCGCGCGCGGTTATTCGATCCTGCGTCACGGCGACGGCCGCGTCGTGCGCAGCGTGCTCGACGCCGCGCCGGGCGACCGGTTGTCGGCCCGGCTCACCGACGGCGAGCTGGCGCTGCGCGTCGAACAGCATGACGGTGAAACCTGACGTCTGCGTGGTGACCGGCGCATAACGCCCCCTCGCCTACTCTTCCCCTGTTTCCCGGGAGCCACCAATGGCCAAGAGCAAGAACAAGCGCGCGCGCCAGGGCTTGAAGTCGAGCTACCCCTACTACCTCGCCAATAGCCCGGTCGCCGCGAACACCGACCTGCCCGTGCTCGACAAATACAGCGGCCAGCGCGCCACGCGCGTGGCGTTCGCCGATGCCACGGCGGTGCGCAAGGCCATCGTCGCCGGCTATCAGGCGCGCGAGGCCACGGCCGCCTTTCCTCCCGACGCGCGCCGCGACGTACTCGAACACTGCGTGCGCCGTTTCACCGAACGCTTCGACGAACTCGCCCTGGCGCTGTGCATCGAGGCCGGCAAGCCGATCCGCGATGCGCGTGGCGAAGTCACGCGACTGATCGACACTTTCCGCATCGCCGCGGGCGAAGCCACGCGCATCGGCGGCGAGCTGATCGAGATGCAGATCTCGCCGCGCACGCGCGGATACCGCGGCATGGTCAAACGCGTCCCCGTGGGGCTGTGCAGCTTCATCACGCCGTTCAACTTTCCGTTGAACCTCGTCGCGCACAAGGTTGCGCCGGCGATCGCCGCGGGCTGCCCGTTCGTGCTCAAACCGTCGGAGAAGACGCCTATCGGCGCGCTCATCATCGGCGAAGTGCTCGCCGAGACGGACCTTCCCAAGGGCGCGTTCTCCGTGCTCGCGTGCAGCAACGACGACGCCGCGCAACTGGTCGAGGACGAGCGCATCGCGCTGCTGAGCTTCACCGGCGGCCTGGTCGGTTGGGATCTCAAGGCGCGTGCGGGACGCAAGCGGGTCACCCTCGAACTGGGCGGCAACGCGGCATGCATCGTCGACGAGGATCCCGGCGTCTCGCTCGACCACGTCGTCGAACGGCTGGTGTTCGGCGCGTACTACCAGAGCGGCCAGAGCTGCATCAGCGTGCAGCGCATCTACGCGCACGCCGCGGTGTACGAAAAGCTGCGCAAGAAGCTCAAGGCCGCCGTTTCGCAGCTGCACATGGGCGATCCGCGCGACGAGAGCACCTTCATCGGCCCGATGATCGACGAGAACGCCGCCAAGCGCGTGGATGCGTGGGTCGCCGCCGCGCGCAAGGGCGGCGCGAAGCGGTTGGCCGGCGGCGATCGCGTGGGCAACATGGTGCCGGCGACGTTGCTCGAGAACGTCCCGCACGACGGCGACCTGTATCGAAAGGAAGCCTTCGCGCCGGTGGCGCTGATGGAACCGTTCGACGACTTCGAGCAGGCGCTCGACCTCGTCAACGACAGCGACTTCGGCCTGCAAGCCGGTGTCTTCACCGGGCGACTCGAACACGCGATGCGCGCTTGGGACCGGCTCGAGGTCGGGGGCGTGATCGTCGGCGACGTGCCGAGCTTCCGGGTCGACAACATGCCCTATGGCGGCGTGAAGCACTCCGGCGTGGGCCGCGAGGGCGTGCGCAGCGCCATCGAGGACATGACCGAGCCGCGCCTGCTGGTGATCCGCGACCCGGCGCGCTGAGGTCGCGCACAGCGCTCAACCCCGTTCGCGCAGGACGTGCGTTCAGTACCGGCGACCCAACCACGGAGCTCGCCGATGAACCGCACCCGCCACGCCCCTACGCTGTTGTTCGCTGCCGTCATCGCTGCGCTCGCCGGCTGCCGCAGCACCTCCACCCCAGGCGAACAGGCCGACGCCGAAACGCGCGCCAAGCGTGAAGACGCCCATCTCGCGCAGGCCAAGCACATCGCGCCACCAGCCCAAGCACCGGCACTGGACCGTATCGAGGTCAGCGGCAACCGTGTCGATGCACCGGCCGTGCCTCCGGCGCCGATGGCGATGCGCGAGTCCGCCGCGGCCATGATGTTCGTGCCGCAGCGACAGGTCTCGCCTGCCAACACCGAGAACTACGCCAAGCGCACCGACAACCCGGTGCAGCGCGCCGCCGAACAACCGGTCTCCACCTTCTCCATCGACGTGGACACCGGCAGCTACGCCAACGTGCGCCGCATGTTGAACGACGGCGAGCGCCCGCCGAGCGATGCCGTGCGTGCGGAGGAGTTCATCAACTACTTCGACTACGGCCATCCCGCGCCCAGCTCGCGCGAAACGCCGTTCCGCGTCACCACCGAACTCGCCCCGGCGCCGTGGAACGCGCAGCGCCAGTTGCTGATGATCGGCATCAAGGGCTACGACGTGCCCAAGGCGGCGCTGGCGCCGGCCAACCTGGTGTTCCTGATCGACACCTCCGGCTCGATGCAGGATCCCGACAAGCTGCCGCTGGTGAAGCAGGCGCTGCGCCAACTGGTGCCGCAGTTGCGCGCGCAGGACCGCGTGTCGATGGTCGTCTACGCAGGCAGCGCCGGCCTCGTCCTGCCGCCCACGCCGGGCGACCGTCACGGCGAAATCCTCGCCGCACTCGATCGGCTCGAGGCCGGCGGCAGCACCAACGGCGGTGACGGCATCCGTCTGGCGTACGCGATGGCGAAGCAGAGTTTCGTCGAAGGCGGGGCGAATCGCGTGATCCTCGCCACCGACGGCGACTTCAACGTCGGCACCGTCGACCAGAACGCACTGGAAACCCTCGTCGCCGAGCAGCGCAAGAGCGGCATCGCCCTGACCACGCTCGGCTTCGGCACCGGCAACTACAACGACGAGATGGCCGAACGCCTGGCCGATGTGGGCGACGGCAACCACGCCTACATCGACAGTGTGCGCGAAGCGCGCAAGGTGCTCGTGCAGCAGATGGGCGGCACCCTGTTGACCATCGCGCGCGACGTGAAGATCCAGGTGGAGTTCAACCCGGCGCAGGTAGCCGAATATCGCCTGATCGGTTACGAGAACCGGCTGCTCCAGCGCGAGGACTTCGCCAACGACAAGGTCGATGCGGGCGATATCGGCGCCGGCCACCAGGTCACGGCGCTCTACGAAATCACGCCCGCCGGTTCGTCCGCGCAACGCATCGCGCCGCTGCGGTATGGCGCGGACAGCAAGCAACCCGGCAAGGCGCCTGCAGGCGAAATCGCCCACCTGCGCCTGCGCTACAAGTTGCCGGCACAGGACAGCAGCCGCTTGATCGAAACGCCGATCCTCGCCTCGACGCTCACGCGCACGCCAAGCCACTCGTTGCGCTTCGCCAGCGCGGTAGCAGGCTTCGCCGACGCGCTGCGCGGCGGCGAGCGCATGGATGGCTGGAGCTGGGAGGCGATCATCGCCTCCGCGCGTGCCGCGCGCGGCGACGACCCGCGCGGCGAGCGCGCTGAGATGATCCAGTTGATGGATGCCGCGCGGCAGACGTCCGCAGGCGGCGAGCGCGTCGGCGTCAGCCGGTGACGGCGAGCCGCAACGGTGCAACGTGGGTGCGTTCGGCCGGATAGCCGAACAGGTAGCCCTGGCCGTAGGTACAGCCCAGCTCGCGCAGCGTCGCGCGCTGGGCTTCGTTTTCCACGCCCTCACCAATGGTGTGGATGCCCAGCGTGCCGGCCAGCGCCTGGATCGCGCGCACCACCGCCACGCTTTCGGGCTGCGTGTCGCCGACCAGGCCGGAAACGAAACTCTGGTCGATCTTCAGGCATTCGATCGGGAAACGGTGCAGGTACGACAGCGCCGAGAACCCGGTACCGAAATCGTCCAACTGCGCCAACACGCCGTGGCTGCGCAAGGTGCGCAGCATGCGCAGCGCGCGCGGCACGTCGTCGAGCAGCGCCACTTCGGTGATCTCGATGCGCAGCCGGTGCGGGTCCGCGCCGGCCTGGTCGATCATGCGCAACAGGCGGTCGGCGAAGTCCGACGATCGGAAATGGCGCGGCGAGACGTTGACGGAAATGTAGCCTTCGCCGCCGCGCGCCAGTTCGTCCATCACCTGCTTGTAGAGGATCCAGTCGACTTCCTCGATCAGGCCGCTGTCCTCGCCCACGCCGATGAACTCGCTGGGCGTGAGCAGCCCGCGGCGCTCGTGGCGCCAGCGCAGCAGCGCTTCGTGGCCGATCACGCGATGGTCGTCCAGGCGCACGATGGGCTGATAGAACGCGACGAAACCGTCACCGTTGATGGCGCGGCGCAGGTCGGCTTCCAGATCGAGGATGCGCACGGCCTCCTCGCGCATCGCTTCGTCGAACACGGCGCAGCGGTCGCGACCGGCGGACTTGGCGCGGTACATCGCGGCGTCGGCATCGCGCAGCAGTTCGGCACCGGTGCGGTAACGGGGGTGCCACAACGCGATGCCCAGGCTCGCCGACGGGAACACTTCGCGACCGGCGATCCAGCATGGCTCACCGAGCGCCCGCAGCACGCGCTGCGCGAGTTCCTCGGCGACCTGCGGACCGTCGATGTCCTCGATCAGGATCGCGTATTCGTCACCGCCCAGACGCGCGACGGTGTCGCCGGTGCGCACCGCGTCGACGATGCGGCGGCCGGTCTCGATCAGCAACTCGTCGCCGGCGGAATGGCCGACCGAATCGTTGACCAGCTTGAAACGGTCCAGGTCGAGGAACAGCACCGCGAAGGTGCGCTGCGAATCGCTCTGCGCCTTGGCGATGGCGTGCGACAGGCGGTCCAGCAGCTGGCTGCGGTTCGGCAGGCCGGTGAGCGCGTCGTGCGTGGCCTGGTGGGTGAGCTGCTGCTCCACCCGCAGGCGCTCGCCGATCTGCGAGAGCAGTTCCGCATTGGCCTGGGCGAGTTCGCGCGTGCGCGAGTCCACCCGCTGTTCCAGTTCCGCGTGCGCGGAAATCAGGCGGTCCTGCGACTGCTTGCGGGCCAGGCCGATCGAGATGTGATGCGCGACGAAGGTGAGCAGTTCCTGGTCGCGAACGCTGAAGTTGATCGCCGGCGAATAGCTCTGGACGGTGATCACGCCGACCACCGATTCGTTGCGGAACAGCGGCACGCCGAGCCAGCAGTGCGCCAGCGAACCGCGGCTGCGCACCAGGCCCTGCGACTCCAGCGCGGCGATGCGCTTGCGGTCGGCCAGCAGCGGGCGGCCGCGCGCGATCACGTATTCGGTTAGGCCCGAGGTCAGCTTGCGCGTCTCGCGGGCAGCATCGCGTTCGTCGATGGAGTACGGGAATTCCAGCCGTTCGCCGTCCTCGGTAAGCAGCGCGATGTAGAAGTTGCGCGCGTACAGCAGATCGCTGACGACGTCGTGCACCTGCGTGTAGAAGCGTTCCAGTGTTTCGGACGTGATCGACAACTCGGCGATGCGGAACAGCGCGCGCTGCAGCCGTTCTGCGCGCTGGCGCTCGATGATCTCGGCCTGCAGGTCGCGGTTGCTCAGCTGCAGCGCCTGGGTGCGCTCCTCGACACGGCGTTCGAGCTCCTCACGCGCATGGAAGCGGTCCAGCGCGGTGAGGATGTGCTGGGCGACGAAGGCCAGCAGTGCGCGCTCTTCTTCGCCATAGACGTCGGGACGGTCGTAGCTCTGCACCACGATCGCACCGCAGATGCGGTCGTCGCGGCGCATCGGCACGCCCAGCCAGTCCTCGCTGTCCGGACCGTGCTGGATGTCGCGCGCCACGCCCAGGCGCTCGCGGATTTCGGCGGACGGACCTTGCAGCGGTTCGCCGTGGCGCAGCAGAGCGACGGTCACGCTGTTGGGCATCTCCTCGATGGGGATGTCGCGCTCGGGCTCGGCGATGTAGGTGTCGCGCTGGTCGGCGAAGTACAGGAAGCGCAACGAGTCGCGCACGTCGTCGTACAGCACGATGTACAGATTGGCCGCGTACATCAGGCCGGCGACGACGGTGTGGATCCGGCGCAGCATGTCGGCCAGTTCGAGATCCGAGCCAGCCAGGTCGGCGATCTCGAACAGCGCCTGCTGCAGGCGTTCGGATTTCTCCAGCGACTCGGCGCGCGCCAGCGTGCGCAGGGCGACCAGGTGCGCGCCGATCACGATCCGCGCCAGCGCCACCCACATCGAGCGGGTGTCCCCGTCCAGCGGCGTCGGGAGTTGCGCGGCGATGGCGACGCGCACGCCTTCGTTGGTGGTCCAGCAGGCTTCGATGCGCTGGGAGTGCTGACCCAGGGGATCACGCCCGAGCAGCGATTCGGCCCGATTGGCCAGGGCGCTGGTCGCGCCCATGGACGCCGACCCTGCGACGGCACCGCCATGCGGTTCGCGCCACAGTACCGCCACCTCGGAGCCGGCCGGCAGCGCTTCCTGCAGGGTGTCCGCGAGCGCGTCCCGCCCGCTACGGGCGTCGACGATTCTCACGGCCTTTGGCCTGGTGCGAGTGGACACTGCGGAAAGAACCCCTGGCTGGACGGGGCAGGATAGCGCGGCAATTCGCCCACGTGCTCAACCCCATCCAGAACTGCGACCCGTTCGTCTGAATATGAATGTCGCGACATGGGACCTTCCCGCCCCCGCCTGCTTCACGCCGACGCCCGCACCCCGTACGCTGCCGCGCATGAATGCGGGCGCGGACACCGACGACGACGTACTGATGCTGGCCTGGGCGGCCGGCGACGCGGCGTCGTTCGAGCTGCTCTACGCCCGGCACCGGGGTCCGCTGTACCGCTTCCTGCTGCGGCAGTTGCGCGATCCGGCGCTGGCCGACGAGTTCTTCCAGGATGTCTGGCAGCGCGTCATCGCCGCCCGCCATGGCTGGAAGCCCGAGGCCGCGTTCAGGACCTGGCTCTTCCGCATCGCCCACAATCGCCTCGGCGATCATTGGCGCGGCCTGAAGCACCGACCGCCCGCCCCTGGCGATGCCGACGAACGCGCCGAGCGCGTGCCCGACCCGAGCAGCCCGGAGCGCGAGCTGTCGGAATTCGAACAACGCCGCCGCCTGCAATTGGCCATCGAGGAATTGCCCGAGGAGCAGCGCGAAGTGGTGCTGCTGCGACTGGAGCAGGAACTGAGCCTGGAGGAGATCGGCGCCATCACCGGCGTCGGCCGGGAAACCGTCAAGTCGCGGCTTCGCTACGCGATGGACAAGCTGCGCGCGAGATTGAACGAATGAGTCGCCCCGAACAGGAACCGCTGAGCCCGGAAGAACGCGCACTGGCCGACCGCCTGGCGCGACTGGGCGCGCACGAGGGTCCGTCGCCTGCGCTCGACGCGAAGATCCTGGCGGCCGCGCATGCTGCGGTCGCGGCCCCGACGCGTCGTCGGCGCCGCTGGCTCGGACTGACCGCGGTCCCGGGCGGCCTGATCACCGGCGCGGGCATGGCCGCGGCGCTGGTGGTGGTGGTCGGCGTGGTGTGGCAACTGCGGCCGTCCGATCCCGTGCCGCAGCCCGCCCGAAGCGAAGGCGACATCGCCTACGTCACGGGCCAGATGATCGAGCGCCCGCAGCCGGTGGTGGCCCCGCCGCCTCCGCCGTTGGCCGATGCCGCCGCGCCGGCCAGAGCATTGAATCCGCCCCCGGCGAAGCGTGCCGCGGTGCTGGCGCAGCGCGAGATCGCGCCAGCGCCGGTGACGGACGCTGACGAAGCGGAGGTCGCCGCCGCGCCCACACCCGCCGCGGTGGCGACCGTCGGACCGGACGAGGGACACGGGCGTCGTCGTCTCGACGCTCTCGCTCCGCAGGCCCCGACCGTGGAGGCGTATTCGGCACCGGCTCCAGCCGCTCCGGCTTTGCGCGCTGCGTCACCGACTTCGGAAGCGGCGTTGGCCTCGCAGGAAGACAACGCCCGACGCGAGGCCTTCGGCTTGTCGCGGGCACGCCAGCAGCAGCGACTCGCCGAGGAGGCGACGGCCACCGCGAAGGCGGACGCGGCCGCCAAGTCGAGCGCCGCGTCGAACACGACGCTCGACCGCATCGAAGTGACCGGCAGTCGCGTGATCGACGATTCCTCCTCCGGCTCCGGGATGTCCGACGCGACGCTCGCCGACATTCCGATCGCCGACGACGCCAAGCTCGACGAGAAGGCCTGGCTCGAACGCATCCGCCAGCGCCGCGACGCCGGCGATGCGGACGCGGCCCGCGCGAGCCTGGCGCGGTTTCGCCAGGAGCACCCGCGCACGCGCATCCCCCGCGACCTGCGCCCGCTGCTCGCCGCGCCCGCGCGATGAGCAACACCCTGGTCGCACCGACCTCGCACCTGCTCGAGGTCAAGCACAGCCGTTTCCTGGTCAACGCCGCGCCGGTCGAATCGCCCGACGACGCGCTGGCCTTCGTCGCCCGCGTCGGCGACCCGACCGCGACCCACAACTGCTGGGCGTACCGAATCGGCGGCGAGTACCGCTTCAACGACGACGGCGAACCCGCCGGCACCGCCGGCCGCCCGATCCTCGCCGCCATCGACGGCCAGGGACTGGATCGCGTGGCCGCAGTGGTCACGCGCTGGTTCGGCGGGATCAAGCTCGGCGCCGGCGGGCTGGTGCGCGCCTATGGCGGCGCCGCGGCCGAATGCCTGCGCGTGGCACCGCGGCGCGCGCTGATCGTGCATGCCGAACTGGCATTGGGATATCCCTTTGCCGACACGGGCGCCGTGCACGCGCTTGCCGCCCAGTTCGACGCGGAGAAACTGGACGAGCAGTTCGATGCCGACGGCGCCCGCTTGCGCTTGCGCATGCCGGCCGATCGCGTGGAGCTCTTGAAAGTCCGCCTGCGCGACGCCACCCGGGACCGGGTGCGCTTCCTCGATGCATGAGCCGCCTTCCCCACGCGCCAGCCGGAAACTTTCGAGTTGGTTGCGCGGTCAAGTCCGCGTCCGCGAACGCCCCGCCGCCTCCATACTGCCTCCTCGATGACCGACGCCTCCCCCGCCAAAGCCCCCATCGGCAGCCTGCGCACGCTGTGGCCGTTCGTCCGGCGCCATCGCAGCCTGTTCTTCGCATGGCTCATCGCGCTGGCCGCATCGAGCGCCGCCACGCTGAGCATGCCGGCCGCTTTCCGCACGATGATCGACCACGGCTTCGCGCCAGGCGCCGCCGCGGCCGGATCGGGTGCGATCGACCGCGCCTTCCTGCTGTTGTTCGTGGTCGCGGCCGCACTGGCACTGGCGACCGCCGCGCGATTCTTCTTCGTGTCGCTGCTGGGCGAGCGCGTCGTCGCCGACCTGCGCCGGCAGCTGTACTCGCACCTGATCGGCCTCGATGCCGGCTTCCACGACCGCAATCGCAGCGGCGAACTGGTCTCGCGGCTGATCGCCGATGCCGAGCTGCTGCGCAGCGTCGTGGGGTCGAGCATGTCGGTCGCCCTGCGCAGCTCGGTCACCGTGGTCGGCGGCCTGGCGATGCTGTTCGTCACCAGTCCCCGGCTCGCGGCGTTCGCGTTGGTGGGCATTCCGCTGGCAGTGCTGCCGATCGTGGTTGGCGGTCGTCGCCTTAAGAAGATCTCGCGCGCCAGCCAGGACCGCATCGCAGACGCCAACTCGATGGCCAGCGAGACCCTGGGCGCGGTGCGCACCGTGCAGGCGCACGCGCGCGAACCCTATGAACTCGGGCGCTTCGGCGATGCGCTGAAGATCGCGGTGGACACCGCGCGCCGCCGCATCCAGGCGCAGGCCTGGGTCACCGCCGTCGCGATCCTGCTGGTGTTCGGCGCGATCATCCTGGTGCTGTGGTCCGGCGCCCACGATGTGATGGCCGGGCGCCTGACCGCGGGTACGCTCGCGCAGTTCGTGTTGTACGCGCTGATCGTCGGCGGTTCGGTCGGCTCCCTGGCGGAGGTGTGGAACGAGTTGCAGCGCGCCGCCGCCGGCATGGGTCGCATCAGCGAACTGCTGTCCGAAGATCCGGCCGTCGCCTCGCCCGCGCAACCGCTCGCTCTGCCGCAACCGGTGCACGGCGAGCTCGCGTTCGATGACGTGACGTTCCACTACCCGATGCGCCCGGACGCCCCCGCGCTGGAAGGCTTCAACCTGCACGTGCGCCCGGGCGAGACGGTCGCGCTGGTCGGCCCCTCCGGCGCCGGCAAGAGCACCGTGTTCTCGATGCTGCTGCGCTTCCACGATCCGCAGTCGGGCGACATCCGCATCGACGGCGCCGACATCCGCCAGCTCGACCTCTCCGCGCTGCGCGAGACCATCGCGCTGGTGCCGCAGCAGCCGACGATCTTCGCCACGACCGCGCGCGAGAACATCCGCTACGGCCGCCTCGAAGCGGACGACGCGCAGATCGCCCACGCGGTCGAAGCGGCGCACGCAGCGGACTTCATCCGCGACATGCCGCAGGGACTGGATACCGAACTGGGCGAACGCGGCGCGCGCCTGTCCGGCGGCCAGCAACAGCGCATCGCCATCGCCCGCGCATTGCTGAAGGACGCTCCCCTCCTGCTGCTGGACGAAGCCACCAGCGCGCTCGACGCACAGAGCGAACGCGCCGTGCAGCAGGCGCTGGAAACGCTGATGGAAGGTCGAACCACGCTGGTGATCGCGCATCGCCTCGCCACCGTGCTCAAGGCCGATCGCATCGTGGTCATGGACCGCGGCCGCATCATCGCCGAGGGCACGCACGAACAACTGCTCGCGCAGGGCGGGCTGTACGCGGAGCTGGCGAAGCTGCAGTTCCTGGATTAAGAGGTGCGGCCGTAACGGCCCGATGACCCGGCGCCGATGCGATGCCATGGCATGCTTGCCCACGATGGCGGGGAGCCACACCTTCATTGGGCCATGCAAGCCGACGTCCAGGCTCTCCGGCCTCGCGCTCCAGCCTCTTTGCCTCGTCGTCGAGGCTCCCCAGCCTGGCGCTCCAGTCTTTTTGCCTCGAAAGCCAAGCTCCGAGCCTGACGCGCGATGCTTTCCGCCTCGACGCCCAGACTTCCCAGTCTCGCACTCGAGTCTTTATGCCTCGAGAGCGAAGCTCCGAGCCTGGCGCGCGATGCTTTTCGCCTGGTCGTCGAGTCTCCCTAGCCTGGCGCTCCAGTCTTCCTGCCTTGAGACCGAGGCTTCGAGCCTCGCGCTCCAGTCTTTTTGCCTCGACGTCCAGGCTCTGCAGCCTCGCGCTCCAGTCCTTTTGCCTCGACGTCCAGGCTCTGCAGCCTCGCGCTCCAGTCTTTTTGCCTCCAGGTCCGGGCTCCGAGCCTGGCGCTCCAGTCATTTTGCCTCGACGTCCAGGCTCCGAGCCTGACGCGCGAGGCTCTTTTGCCTCGGCGCCCCTGCTCCCCACTCTCGCGCTCCAGTCTTTTTGCCTGGACGGGTCCGCCGCTGCCGTTATGGTGGCGACAAGGAAACCGTTCGCGGAACCCACCATGTTCGTACGCGCCGTCATCGCCTTCCTGGCTTTGCCCGGGATCGTGGCCTTCCTGGTTCCCGCTGCGTGGGCCTGGCTGGGCGGACTGACGCTGCGTTGGCCGCCGGGGCTGATCATCGTGGCGTCGGGCACCGTCGGACTGCTGTGGTGCGTCCGCGACTTTTACGTGGCCGGAAAGGGAACGCTCGCGCCGTGGGCGCCGCCGCGACGGCTGGTGGTGATCGGGCTGTACCGCTACAGCCGCAACCCGATGTACGTGTGCGTGGCCCTGATCCTGCTGGGCTGGACCAGCGCGTTCGCTTCACCGGGCCTGCTGATGTATGCGTTCGCGGTCATGTTGGCGTTCCACCTGCGCGTGGTTTTCGGCGAGGAGCCGTGGCTGGCGCGCACGTACGGCGCCGCGTGGGCGCAGTACGCGCGCCGCGTGCGGCGATGGTTGTAGCGCAACGCGGTCAGGCGTCGGGCGTCCAGGCCCGCGCCATCAACGCGCCCAGATCGAAATCCCGCGGCAGCGTCCCGTACGCATTGCCGTGATCGCCGCCGATGCGACTGGCGCAGAACGCGTCCGCCATCGGGCTGCCGCTGCGTAGCAGCAGGCTGGCCTGCAGCGCCAAGGCGAGCGCTTCCACCCACCGACGCGCTTCGACTTCATGCACGACGGCCTGGCCTTCCAGCACGGGGCGCAGCTCGTTGAGCTCCGCGTCGAAGTCCGGATCCTGGTGCTGGGCCGCTTCCAGTTCGGCCAGCAGCGCACGGCCCGTGTGCGGTTCGCGCTGCAACGCGCGCAGCACGTCCAGACACTGGATATTGCCGCTGCCTTCCCAGATCGAATTCAACGGCGCCTGGCGATACAGGCGCGGCAGCATCGACTCCTCGATGTAGCCTGCGCCGCCCAGGCACTCCTGCGCTTCGTTGACGAAGCCCGGCGCGCGGCGGCAGACCCAGTACTTTCCGACGGCCGTGGCGATGCGCGCGAACGCGGCTTCCTGAGCGTCGTACGGTGCGCGGTCGACGGCGCGCGCCACGCGCATCGTCAACGCGATGGCCGCCTCGCTCTCGACGGCCAGGTCCGCCAGCACATTGCGCATCAGCGCATGCTCGGCCAGACGCTTGCCGAAGGAGGCGCGGTGATGCGTGTGGTGCATCGCCTGGGCCAGCGCCATGCGCATTTCCGCCGCGGCGCCGAGCATGCAGTCCAGGCGCGTGAACATCACCATCTCGATGATCGTCGCCACGCCGCGGCCTTCCTCACCGATGCGGTACGCCCATGCGTCCATGAACTCCACTTCGGACGAGGCGTTGGACCAGTCGCCGAGTTTGTCCTTCAAACGCATCAGGGCGAAAGCGTTCTTCTCTCCGGACGGTGTCCAGCGCG
Organism: Lysobacteraceae bacterium P; assembly: GCA_005503055.1. Classification (GTDB taxonomy): domain Bacteria; phylum Pseudomonadota; class Gammaproteobacteria; order Xanthomonadales; family Xanthomonadaceae; genus Lysobacter_J. The sequence continues at coordinate 148,932 of SCOX01000010.1, forward strand.
GCATCAGGAAGCAGGTCAGTCCGCCCGGCGCCTGCGCCAGGACCAGGAACGCGTCCGACATCGGCGCCGAGAAGAACCATTTGTGGCCCACGAGCCGATACTCGTTCGCCGCCGCCAGCGGCGTGGCGACGGTCGCGTTGGCGCGCACGTCGCTGCCGCCCTGCTTCTCGGTCATGCCCATGCCGAGCGTCACGCCGAGCTTCTGCTCGCACACGATGTCGCGCGGGTCGTAGAACGGCGACATCGCCTTGGTCTCCCAGCCCGCCAGCTCCGGCGCGTGGCGCAGCACCGGGATCGCGGCGTGCGTCATCGTCAACGGGCAGCTCGTGCCCGGCTCGACCTGATGGTGCAGGTAGCTCAGCACCGCGCGCGCGACATGCGAGCCCGGGCGCAGTTGCGACCACGACAACCCCGCCACACCGTGCTCGATCGCCGCTTGCATGATGCGGTGATAGTTGGGATGGAATTCCACCAGGTCGATGCGCTGGCCGAAGCGGTCGTGCGTGCGCAGACGCGGGCGGTCGCGGTGCGCGTCGAAGCTCAGCCGATACAGCTCGTCGCCGGCGAGCGCGCCGTAGGTCGCCAGCGTGTCGGCGAAATCGCCCCCGCCTTCGCGCACCACGGCCTCGCGCAACGCGACGTCATCGCGCCACAGGTCGCGCGGTGCGAATTCCGGCGGCTGGTTGTCGACGCGGTGCGTGACGAACGGCGGCAGCGGTGCCATCGGCGACTCCGGCGAGGGGTGAACCGATTCTAGGCCCCGTAACCCAGGGCTACGCGATTTCCCCGGCCAGGCGGTCGGCCGCGTTGGGCGCGGGTTCGGCCAGGGCGTCGAGGAAAGCCGGATCCAGGCCATACGTGCCCAGCCAACCCCGGCGCGTGCCGGTGAGTACACGCAGCATCTGGCCTCGCCCGCCGGGCAGGCGCGACATGGGATGGAACGCCAGGTCGCGCACCTTCGCCAGGCCGTCGCGCTCGGACTGGAAAAGCGGCGTCAGCCAGCGGCTCCAGAAGTGGTAGATGCCCAGGTGGTCGCGACGGCGGCGTTCATACGCGGCGAAGGCGTCGGTGGGCGTGGCATGCGCGCGCAGCGCGTCGCGCAGGGCCAGTGCATCGGCCAGGGCCATGTTCACGCCCTGGCCCAGTTGCGGGCTCATCGCATGTGCGGCATCGCCCATGAGCACGGCTCGACCGCGGTGCCAGTGGCGCTGCACCGTGTCGCGATAGCGCGCCTGTGCGAGCCCGTACGGCACGGCGGTATCGCGCAGCGACTCGGCCGCCTCGGGCCAGACCGCGGCGACCGCGCGCCGCCAGGCATGTTCGTCCGCGCCGGCGGTCGGCAATTCGGCCGCGGGCAGGCTCCAGAAGAAACTCAGGCGCGGCGTGGCATCGTCCGGCCGGGTGCCGACCGGCAGCATCCCCGCCATGCGCCGCGCGCCCACATAGCGTTGGCGCAGCTCATCGCCGAACCGCCAATCGTTTTGCGCGAGCAGACACCATTGCGCGCCCCAGGGATACGCCCGGTCCAGCGCGGGCACGGCGACCGTGCCGCGCAACGCCGAGGCCGCGCCATCGGCGAGGATCAACACGTCGAAGCTGCCGTGTTCGTCCCCGAACTCATCGCGAAGGACGCCGCGTTCGGCATCGGCTTCGACGATGCGCCGGCCGCAGTGCACGGCGCGGCCCTCCTGCCAGGCATCGTCCAGCAGGCCGAACAGCGCACCGCGCTGCATGCCCAGGCCGAAGAAGCGCCGATCCAGTTCGCGGTATCGCATGTCCATGACCGCGCGCCCGGCGACGGTCTCGCCGAACAGACGGCCGATGCGCGCGCCATGCGCGAGCGCCGCGTCCAGCAGCGCCAGCTCCCACAGCACCGCCAGTCCGGTGGGCTGCAGCAGGAATCCGGCGCCGACCGGCCCGAGCCGGGGGGCGCGCTCGAAGACCTCGACGGCGTGACCGTCGCGCGTGAGCAGCAGCGCGGATGCCTGGCCGGCGGTTCCATAGCCGACGATGCCGATGCGCAACGGGCGTCCCGTCTTCACGTCCTTCGTCCCCGCACAAAAAAAGGCCCCGCGATTGCGGGGCCTCCTAACGCGATGTGGCGAGTTCCCTTAGGGATCACGCAACCACGTTGATGTTGGACGCCTGTGCGCCCTTCGGGCCCTGCGTCAGCTCGTAGCTCACGCGCTGACCTTCCTGAAGGCTGCGGAAGCCCTTGGAGTTGATCGCAGAGAAGTGCGCGAACACATCTGCGCTGCCATCTTCGGGAGAGATGAACCCGAAGCCCTTGGCGTCGTTGAACCATTTCACGGTGCCGTACTGCATGTCCTTGTCAACCTCATGCTGGATGCGAGTCGCGCACGGCCGATACAGGCCCGAGCGCCGGTCGAGTATGCAAACTGAATGCCGCCTTGACAATCATCTTTCGACAGGGGCCACCAACAAGGCCGACAGGAGGCGCGGCAAACCCGACGAGGCGGCGGCGACATTGTCCAGGACATCCTGCAGCGTGATGACCTCGTCGGGGTCCGGTCCGGCCCCCGCCGCCCAGTTGGCGACGATGGCCAGACAGGCGTAATCCAGCCCCATTTCACGGGCCAGGCCGGCTTCGGGCATGCCGGTCATGCCGACCAGGTCGCAGCCGTCGCGGCGCATGCGGGCGATCTCGGCGCGGGTTTCCAGGCGCGGCCCCTGGGTGGCGCCATAGCAGCCGTCGGCGACCAGGTCGACGTCGGCATTCGATGCGGCGGCGATCACCTGCCGGCGCAATGCGCGCGTATAGGGCTCGCCGAAATCGACGTGGAGCACTTCGGTCCCGGCCTCTTCGCAGATCGTCGAGACGCGGCCCCAGGTGTAGTCGATCAGCTGGTCCGGGCAGGCCAGCACGCGCGGACCGAACCGTTCGGTGATGCCGCCGACCGTATTGAGCGCCAGTACGCGCGTCGCGCCCAGTGCCTGCAGCGCGGCCAGGTTGGCGCGGTAGTTGATCTTGTGCGGCGGCAGCGAATGCCCTTCGCCATGCCGCGCGAGGAACGCGACGCGATGCCCATCCAGCGTGCCCACGCGGATGGGCCCGGACGGCGCGCCGAAGCGCGTGTCGGGCTGGTGCGCCTGCACATCCTGCAGATCGGCCAGCTTGTACAGGCCGGTGCCGCCGATGACGGCCAGTGCGATGTCGCTCATCGGCTCAGTCCTTCAGCGCGTAGATCGCCGGCAGGTTGCGGCCCTGCTCGTGGTAGTCCATGCCGTATCCGAAGACATAGCGGTCCGGCACTTCCACCCCGACGTAGTCCGCGCACAGGCCCGGTACGCAGCGGTCGTGCGCCTTCACCGCCAGCGCGGCGATGCGCACGTCGCGCGCGCCCTGCTCCAGGCACCATTCGCGGATGGCGGCAAGCGTGTGGCCTTCGTCGAGGATGTCATCGGCCAGCAGCACGCGCCGCCCCTTGAGAGGCGTCGCAGGACGGTGCTTCCACACCAACTCGCCGCCTGACGCCGCGCCGCGGTAGCGCGTGGCGTGCAGGTAGTCGAATTCCAGATCGAGTCCGAGCGCACCCACTTCCATCGCCAGCTGCGCGGCGAACGGCAGGCCGCCGTGCATGATCGTCAGGTACACCGGCACGTCGTCGCTGGTGTAGTCGGCGTGCACCGACTTCGCCATGCGTGCGATCGCCTGCTCCAGCGTGGCGCGGTCGAGCAGCAGATCGGAGTTGGCCAGTGCCTTGGCCAGGTCGTGCGTGTTCGAAACGGTTTCCATCAAGCCAGTCCTTCCTGTCGGCTGCGCGCGGCGCCGTAACGTGCGTCGGCCAACAGGCCGTCCCAGCCCATGGCGCCGCGACCGATCAGTCCGGCCAGCGCCATCGTGTTGAGCTGGCGACCTTCGACCGCCGCCAGCGATTCCTCGACCAGTTGCGGGTGGCAGACCAGCACCACGTCGCAGCCGGCGTCGTAATGCGCGTCGACGCGCGCCTTCACGCCGCCCAGCGTCGCGCCGGCCTTCATGCCGATGTCGTCGCTGAAGACGACACCGCGGAACTTCATCTCGCCGCGCAGGATGTCCTCGATCCAGCGCTTCGAATAGCCCGCCGGCTCGGGCGCGACGGCCGGGTACTTCACGTGCGCCATCATCACCGCGTCGGCCTTGGCGTCGATGCCGGCGACGAAGGGGATGAGGTCGCTCGCGCGCAGCTCGTCCAGCGAGCGCGGATCGATCGCCTCGTCGAAGTGCGTGTCGGCCCGCACCGAGCCGTGGCCCGGGAAATGCTTCAGCGTCGCAGCCATGCCGGCACCGTGCATGCCGCGGATGTAGGCGCGGGTGAATTCGGCGACGACCGCCGGGTCCTCGGAAAACGCGCGGTTGCCGATGGCGAGGTTACCCCTGCCCAGGTCGACCACCGGCGCGAAGCTCAGGTCGACGCCGCTGGCGAGCACCTCCCTGGCCATCAGCCAGGCGTGTTCCTCGGCAAGCTTGAGCGCGGCGGCGGGATCGGCGGCGTAGCGACGGCCGAAGCCGTCCAGCGGAGGCAGCGCGCTGTAGCCGTCGCGGAAGCGTTGCACGCGGCCGCCTTCCTGATCGACGCAGATGAGCTGGGGACGCGGCGCGGCGGCGCGGATCGACGCCGACAGTTCGGCGACCTGCGCCTTGGACGCGAAGTTGCGACTGAAAAGGATCACGCCGGCACAGGCATCGTGCTGCAGCCAGTCGCGCTCCTGCGCGGTGAGTTCGGTGCCGGCCACGCCGATCACGAGCATGCGGGAAACTCCAGTGAATGGGACCGCGCCACCGACGCGGCCCTGCATTGTCGCGCAGATGCCCGCGTGGGGCACCCGATCGCCTTGTCGGTGCGCGAGGGCGTGCTCAGACCGCGCAGGCCCCGCCTTCCGCGGCGTTGCCAGCGGACGGCTTCGACTCCAGCCCAAGCCGCTCGAACACCTGCGCGAAGACCGCCGGCGTCTGCGCGCCCTGCACCGCCAGAAGGCCGTCGAACACGAACGTCGGCACGGCCTGGATGCCCAGCGCCTGCGCCTGGCCGAGCTGTGCGCGTACCTCGGCGGTGCCCTCGTCGGCGTCGAGCATGGCGCGCACGCGCGCTTCCGCAATGCCGCCCGCGGCACCGGCATCGACGAGCGTCTGCGTGTCGGCCAGATTCTTTCCTTCGGCGAAATGCGCGCGGAACAGCGCCTCGCCGACCTTGTCCGCATCGCCTTCGCGACCAGCCAGCCAGACCAGCCGATGTGCCTTGAGCGTGTTCACGCGCACCTGGCCGCGATCGAAATCGAAGGGCAGCCCTTCGGCGCGACCGGTCGCCTGCGTCTGCGACAGGATCTGCTGCGTCCGCTCCGCGCCGCCGAACTTCCTCTGGTACGCCTCGCGCAACGGCACCGGCGTCTCGTCGGACTCGGGATCGAGCTGGTACGCATGCCAATGGATGTCCGCCGTTTCACCGGCCTCGCCCAGCTGCGCGAGCGCCTCGCGCAATCGGTGCTTGCCGATCCAGCACCAGGGACAAACCACGTCGGACCAGATATCGATGCGCAAAGGTGTCTTCTCCGTCGGGCTGGAACGCATGGGCCCGAAATGGGGGCGCCAGGGGGCTACGCAACCGTGCCGGCGCGCTCGTCGGCGTTCCATTGCGCGAACGGGCGGGTGGCCAGCGCGAGGTTGTAGTAGCGCGAGGCGTCGGTGACTTCCGCGCCGATCCAGTCCGGCCGCGCGAACGCCTCCTGCGCGCTGGTCAGCTCGATCTCGGCGACCACCAGCCCGGCGTTGTCGCCGAGGAACTCGTCGACCTCCCACAGGTGGCCTTCGTGTTGGACGTAGTGGCGTCGCTTGTCGACCAGACCGCCGACGCACAGGTCCAGCAGGGCGCGGGCATCGGCCACCGGGATGGCGTAGTCGAATTCCTGACGCGTATGGCCCAGCTCGCGCGACTTGAGGTTGAGGAAGGCCTCGTCGCCAGCGATGCGCACGCGCACCGAGGCCTTCATCGCGCCGGTGTCCATCGCCTTCTGGTCGTTGATGTAGCCCTGCGCCATCGGCACGACCCTGTGCGCGGCCACGCGCCAGCCGTCACCGGTGACGAGAAACTTGCGTTCGATTTCGAGGGCCATGGGCTGAAGTCCGGGATTGGGGATTCGGGATTGGGGATTCGGAAAGAAAACGCGGATGCGGCAAGGCGGCTGTGGGATTCGAAGGACTCAGATTCTGCTGTTGCGAATCCCGAATCCCGAATCCCCAATCACGGCCTTTCGAACACCGCAATCGATTCCACGTGCGCCGTGTGCGGGAACATGTCCATCACACCGGCCGCCTTGAGCTTCCAGCCGCGCTCCTTCACCAGGAAGCCCGCATCGCGCGCGAGCGAGGCCGGATGGCAGCTCACGTAGACGATACGATCGAACTGTTTCAGCGGCAGTTGCGCGAGCACGACATCGGCGCCCGAACGCGGCGGATCGAGCAGCAGCTTGTCGAAGGGTTGCTTCATCCAGGACTCGCCGCTGAGATCCTTCGCCAGGTCGGCGGCGTGGAACTCGGCGTTGACGATGGCATTGTGCGCGGCGTTCTCGCGCGCGCGCCGCACCAGTCCCGCCTCGCCTTCCACGCCCACGACCTCGCGCACGCGACGCGCCAGCGGCAGGGTGAAGTTGCCCAGGCCCGCGAACAGGTCGAGTACGCGGTCTTCCGGCTTCGGATCCAGCAGGTCCATCGCGAGCTGGATCATCTTGCCGTTGAGTCCGGCGTTGACCTGGATGAAGTCGAGTGGGCGGAACAGGAATTCCAGGTTCCACGGCGCCAGCGAAAACGCCAGCTTCGGCGATTCCGGCCACAGCGGATGCACCGTGTCCAGACCTCCTGGCTGCAGGAAGATGGCGAAGCCGTGCGTCCTGGCGAAGGCCACCAGCGCGTCGCGGTCGCTTTCGGACAACGGCACCAGATGGCGGATCGTCAGCGCAATGCCGCTGAAATCCGCCTGCGCGTCGCCGGCGATGAATTCGATCTGCGGGATTTCGCGGCGCGCCTGCAGGCCGTCGACCAACGCGGCCAGTTCGGGCAGCTTCGAGGCGATCTGCGGGATGACGGTGTGGCATTCGCGGATATCGGCGACGAAGCGCGGATCGGTCTCGCGGAAGCCGACGAGCGTCTTGTCCTTCTTCTCCACGCGACGCACGGAGAAGCGGCCCTTGCGGCGATAGCCCCATGCCGCGTCGGTGAGCGGCGGCAGGATGCGCTCGGGCATGACGTGGCCGATGCGCTCGAAGTTCTCCATCAGCACGCGCTGCTTGGCGAGGATCTGCTTGCCTTCGTCGTAGTGCTGCAACGCGCAGCCACTGCATACGCCGAAATGGGCGCAGCGCGGCGTGACGCGCTCGGGCGCGGCTTCCAGCACCTCCACGGTGCGGGCTTCGTCGAAGCTGCGGTGGCGGCCGGTCTGCACGGCCATGACGCGTTCGCCCGGGAGCGCGCCGGCGACGAACACCGCCTTTCCGCTTTCGCCGGGAGACTTGGCGTCAGGACGGCGGGCAACGCCGCGTCCGTCATGGGTGAGGTCGGTGATTTGTACTTCGAAGGGGGTCTGATCGATGCGGGCCACAGCGGCTGGCGATACTGCAAAACAGGGCCGCGTATTGTCGCAGATCCGCCGCCCGCCCCCACGCACGAGCCC
>SCOX01000011.1 GCA_005503055.1 Lysobacteraceae bacterium P
CCCGAATCCCGAATCCCGAATCCCCAATCCCCAATCCCCAATCCCGATTCCCTTGCACAAATGCCTTCAAACGTTGACGACTCCACGCTGTCGCAATGACACGACGTGTCTCGAGTGTTGATCGAATGCGCGCGCTCGGCGATTCGAGGTGTGCGATCAGGAAGCGTCACGCTTTTGCACTCTGCGCAAGGTTCGAAAAAGTGCGCCAACTCATAGGTGGGGAGCGACGAAGCTGTGCCATTGGAAGGTTCGGATGTTGTCGAAATTTGCACGACGGTTTTCCAATTTCGCGCTGATCTGATGAATCGGATGAAATCAGAAGAGTCTTATTTTTGAGGGTGGATCGCGTTCCTAGGATCGCTGCGCGTTGAGGGGTTCTTGCCTGTCTCAACCCGTCGTCTCTTATCCGTTAGAAGGTGAATCCTTTGAACAAGATCTATCGCGTTGTGTGGAATACCGAACTCGGTCAGTGGGTGGTCGCGTCGGAAGTGGCCAAGGGTCGCAAGAAGAGTTCTTCGAAGAGCACGGTGCTGTTGTCCGCGGTGGCGCTGGCAGGCGCGGTGGGTGCCGCGCCGGCATGGGCGGCGGAAACGACGGCACTGAACGGCTCGCTGCAGCTGTGCAATCCGAACGACAGCGGTACGTCCTACGGTCCCGCCGGTTCGGGCGGCCTCAACTGCGCCGGCCCCATCCGCCAGGCATTCATGCTCGGCAACATGGGCACCGGTACTGGTGCGGAGGGGGTGACTACTTCGACGGCGGCCATCCTCGGCATGTTCGACGGCTCTCTGGAGTTGAGAGGTCTGGGCGGTGCCGGGATCCTGCTCAAGGGCCAGACGCAGGTCTTCGGCAACCTGACGACCCATGGCCTCCTGAACATGGACGGCAACTACATCGCCAACGTGCACGACGCCGCTTCCGATAGCGATGCCGTGACGTACCGCCAGCTCAAGGCCGTGGATGCCAAGGTCGACAACGTCAACGGTGGCGGTGGCGGCGGTAACGGCGGCGGCAACGGAAGTGGCGGCGACACGCCCGCACCGCGCGCCGGCTCGCACGGTGGTGGTGGCGGCGGCGCCGGAGTGATCGGTGCGATGGGCCTGGGTGCGGCTGGCTGGATGCTGGCCCACCGCGAGGCCGACCACTGGTACCTGGAGCGTGCCGAGCACCTGACGGTGGAGTCGGGCGATCAGCAGCTCTGGGCGGGTGCGAACCTAGAGCAGGTGTCGGTCGATCTCGACCAGGGTTCGGCGGACGTGCAGCTGCTGACGCGCAAGGGTGCGCTCAAGCGTCACCTGGCCTACCGCGACGGTGCCGACGGCGTGAAGCACTTCACGTCCGACGATGCAGGCGTCCACTCCGACCTGTCGGTGAACGTGAAGACGAACGAGTACTTCTACACCGAGCGCGGCTCGATCGAAGGCAAGCCGTACGTGGTCAAGGCGCACGGCTGGCTGAAGCCGGGCGAGCTGCAGGCCAAGGTGGCCAAGGCCCAGTAAACGGGCTGCAGAGGAGCTGAAGACAGGGCGCCGGGAATCCGGCGCCCTTTTTCTTTGCGCGCCGCGCAACCGCAACGCGCGGTCGTTACGAACCTTGCTACGACCCGTGCGCCGCGTCGCGAGGGATCGAGCGCTCGATCCGCGATGGCTTCGCGCACAGGCCCCGATCGCGCGCAACGGCACGGTGACGCTCCGTCGGGTGAAGGAAACCGCTCCGTTTTTTGTGACGCACACCCAGCGCGGGCGAACCGCCGCCTCCGGCAAGCGGGTCGCGCTGTATCCTGTGCTGCATCACCGCGCAGGATGCCGACCGTGACCACACCGCCGTTCCAGTTGCAGCAGATCGACCACGTCGTACTGCGCGTAAGCGACGTGGCCGCCATGGTGGCGTTCTATTGCGACGTACTGGGTTGCAGCGTCGAACGCAGGCAGGAGGCCATCGGCCTGATCCAGCTGCGCGCCGGCCGTTCGCTGATCGACCTGGTCGACGTGCAGGGCGCGCTCGGCCGCAAGGGCGGGGCAGCGCCGGGCCGCGACGGCCACAACATGGACCACCTGTGCCTGCGCGCCGAACCATTCCACCTCGAAGCCATCGTCGCGCACCTCCACGCCCACGACGTTCGCGTGGCCGAATTCGGATCGCGCTACGGCGCCGAAGGCGAAGGCCCGTCGCAGTACCTCTACGATCCCGAAGGCAATCTCGTCGAACTGAAAGGTCCTGCGGACCACGGATGAGCGCCGTCGTCATTCCCGCGAACATGCCGGCGACTTCCGTCCGCACTGCGCACCGTCGCACCCCGCAACGCTGAATTCCCGTTTTCGCGGGAAAGAGCCCACGTACGCATTCGATGCCCAGCCAACCCGTCAAGCTCGACATTTCCGTCCGCCGCCTCGCCCTTCTCCTCGGCGGCCTGGCGATGTTCGGACCGTTCTCCATCGACACGATCTTCCCGGCGTTCCCCTCCATCGGTACCCAGTTCGGCGCCGACAAGCTGGCGATGCAGCAGACGATCAGCGTGTATCTGGTCGCGTATGCGGTGATGAGCATCGTGCACGGGCCGCTTTCGGACGCGATCGGCCGGCGGCGCGTGATCCTCGGCGGGCTCATCGTGTTCGCGATCGCGTCCGTCGGCTGCGCCTTGTCCACCGACCTGCCGATGCTGCTGGCTTTCCGCGCGTTGCAGGGCCTGTCGTCGGGCGTCGGCCTGATCGTCGGCCGCGCCGTCATTCGCGACGTGCTGCACGGCGACGACGCGCAGCGGCTGATGAGCCAGGTGTCGATGATCTTCGGCGTCGCGCCGGCGGTCGCGCCAGTGATCGGCGGCTGGATCCTCGGCTGGGCGCACTGGCCGGCGATCTTCTGGTTCCTGGTGGTGTTCGCGGTGGCGCTGATCGTCGCGACCTGGCGCGTGCTGCCGGAAACGCATCCGCCCGATGCGCGCCTGCCGATGGTGCCGCGGCGCCTGTTGCGCGACTACGTCGCCATCGTGCTCAACCCGCGCTTCCAGCGGTTGGCGGCGGCGAGCGCCTTCAACTTCGCGGCACTGTGGGTGTACATCGCCTCGGCGCCGGCATTCGTGATGGACATCCTCAAGCTCAACGAACGCCAGTTCGGCTGGTTCTTCGTGCCGATGATCAGCGGCATGGTGCTGGGCGCGTTCGTGTCCGGCCGCAGCGCAGGCAAGGTGGGCGGCGCGCGGCTGGTGTCGATCGGCTTCGCCTGCTCGGCGGTCGCCATGCTGCTCAACGTTGGCTACAACCTGTGGATCGACGTGCCGCGCGTGCCGTGGGCGGTGCTGCCGATGATGCTCAACGCGTTCGGCATCGCGCTGGTGTTTCCGATCGTCACGCTGTCGATCCTGGACATGTACCCGCGCCAGCGCGGCTCGGCGTCCTCGCTGCAGGCCTTCACCAGCCTGGTGTTGAACGCACTGATCGCCGGCGTGCTGTCGCCGTGGATCAGCGGGCATGCGATGTGGCTGGTCGCATCGGCCACCACGTTCCTGGTGATCGGTTTCTGCTTCTGGCGCTGGGAGGCGCGCATGTCGCGCCCGGGCCGCAACGGCGAGGCGGCACCATCGGTGCCGGGGGAAACGCTCTAACCGCCTTGCGCCGCGCGCTTGCGCCGCATGGCCCAGTGCAACGGCAGGCCGGCGAGGACCAGCACCGCGCCCCAGGCCAGCGACTCGGTACCGATGCCGAACATCGCGTAGAGGCTGTAGACCAGGGCGAGCGCCGCCACGACGCGGCTAACCGCGCCCGTGCCGCGCATCACCCAGGCCGCGCTGCTCACCACGTAGGGCAGCAGCGTGGCGGCGGTCGAAAGCAGGATGGAGAAGGTGAACACCTGCACCAGCGAGCGGCTGTAGTTCGCCGCGACCAGCGCGCTGGCCAGCAGGCTGCTCACGATCACGCCGAACACCGGCGTGCCACCTGCGTCGAGGCGGGTGAACATCTTTGGGAACATGCCGTCGCGCGCGGCCGCCAGGGGCAGCTGCGCCGACAGCAGCACCCAGCCGTTAAGCGCGCCGAAGCAGGAGATCGCCATCACCACGGCGAGCGTCACGCCGGCGGCCGGGCCCCACAGCGAACGCGCGGCGTCGGCCATCGGTGCCTGCGAGTCCTTCAGCGCTTCGGCCGGCAGCAGGCCGAGCACGGCGGTGCAGGCGAGGATGGTCGCAACGCCTGCCAGCAATGTGCCCAGCACCGTCGCGCGCGGCACGGTGGTGCGTGCGTTCTCGGTGGAGCCGGCCGGCACCGTCGCCGCCTCCAGCCCGAGCATCGCCCACAGCGTCAGCGCGACGGCCGCATTGGCGACCTTCGGCAGGCTCTCGCCGGTGGGATTGAACGGAGTGAACTGCTTCGCATCGACGAACCACAAGGCGACCAGGCCGAACAACAGCAGCGGCAGCAACTTGAGCACGGTGGTCACCAGCTGCAGGCGACCGGCCTCGCGCAGGCCGATGAGGTTGACTCCGCTGCACAGCCACAACGCACCCAACGCGCATGCGGCCGCGCGCAGCGGCGTGGCGGTGAGGGCGGGGAAGATCGCGCCCATGCTGCCGGCGAAGGCCACCGCGATCGCGGCCGTGGCGCACCAGATCGAGATCCAGTAGCTCCATGCGATGACGAAGCCCGGCAGCTCGCCGAAGGCATTGCGCGCGAACACGTACGGCCCGCCCGTCTGCGGCCAGCGCATGGCGAGGTTGGCGAAGGTGATCGCCAGCAGCATCGCGCCGCCCAGGGTGATGCCCCAGCCGACCAGGCTCGCCGCGCCGAACGGCGCCAGCGCCGCCGGCAGCAGGAATGCACCGGAGCCGATCATGCTGCCGACCACGAGCGCGGTGGCGGACCAGAAGCCGAGAGGGCGGGCGGTGGTCATGCGGCGAGGGTGTCCCTGGATGCGCTCGCGCTGGCGAGACGCGCGGCCCGTTCGTCATTCCCGCGAAGGCGGGAATCCAGGATTGGTTGCATCACGCCCTCCGCAGGGCAGGGTTGCGTCGAATAGGTGGATCCCCGCCTGCGCGGGGGCAACGTTCTTCGGGGGCACAAGAGGAGGTCAACCCGCATCCGCGCGATACACCGCACGCAACAGCTCGTGGAAGTGATGCACCGCGTTCTCGCGCAACGGATTCAATCGGCCCGGTTCGTACGAACCCGAGGACAGCCCACGCTGCACGTCCTCGCAGATGGTCAGGTCTTCCAGCTGCACTTCGTCGCTGAAGTCCAGGTCGGCCAGACGGCGTTCGCGGCCCGCGTCGGATTCATCGATCGCGTAGTAGAAGTCGAATTCCACGCGGCAGTGGTCCACGCCCTTCGGGATCACGCGGTTGGTCTGCAGGCGGCCGGGCAGGATGTTGAGCATCGTGTTCGGCCACATCCAGTAGTACAGCGCGTCGCCGTCGCCGTAGAGGCCGTCGCCGCTTTCCAGCGGACTCCACTGGTACGAGTACCACTTCGCCGTTTCGGTGACGTAGCTGCGGTAGTCGAGCAGTTTGTTGAGGCCGGGATGGATGTGCGGGACGTGGTAGCCCTCGAGGTAGTTGTCGACGTAGACCTTCCAGTTGCAGGCGACGTCATAACCGACCCGACGGTGGTGCCCGTAGCGTTCGAGATGGCGCGTCGCGCCGATGCGTTCGTCGATGCCGGCCACGAAGGCGTCGAACTCAGGCGCGCGCGCTTCGTCCACGGCAGCGAAGACCATGCCCTGCCACACGCGCACCGACAGTTGCGGCAGATGGATGTCGGCGACTTCGAAGTCCGGCGCACCGCCCATCTCGGGTGCCGAGCGCAAGGTGCCGTCCAGCGTGTAGGTCCAGCCGTGGTAGCGGCAGCGCAGCGATTTCGCGGCCAGCCCGTCGCAGGTCGCGATGGGTCCCGCGCGGTGGCGGCAGACGTTGTGGAAGACGCGGATCGCGCCATCCGCGCCGCGCACGGCGATCACCGGCAGGCCGGCGAAATTCCCGACGACGTGGTCGCCGGGGTTCTGCAACTGGCAGACGTGGCCGATCAGTTGCCACGCGGCGTCGAAGATCGTGCGGCGATCGAGGGCCGTCATCCCCGCGTCCGCGTAGTACCGCGCGGGCAGGGCAGTGGCGTGGCTGAGCGGCTGCGGCGAGAGCTCGTTGTCCATGCGATTCATTCGCGAAGTATGCCTCGTAAGACGCCGCTGCGTCGCAGCAATTTCGGATCCGTCTTATGCGGCTTCCCACGGCCGCTTCGTACATTGCATGCGCGCTGTCGTCGTTCCGGCACTGCAGGAATGGCCCGTCGCACGAACCGCACTTCGTGGAGCTTGAGAAATGCAATCGAAACGCCGCGGCGCTGCGCCGCATTCATCCTTCAACGCACTGAAGCCTGCGCTGCTTGCCGTCGCGATGGGCTGTTTCGGCAATGCCTGGGCCGTCGATGGCGGCACCATCGTCGCCGGCGACGGCAGCATCGCGATCCGGGGCGATCGCACGACGGTGACGCAGTCCAGCGACAAGATGATCGTGAACTGGAGCAACTTCGACATCGGCGCCACCCAGCGTGTCGACATCCGCCAGCCTGGCGCCACCTCGGCCGTACTCAATCGCGTCACGAGCGCGAAGCCGACCGAAATCCTGGGCACCCTCAACGCCAACGGCCGGGTGTTCGTGGTCAACCCGAACGGCGTGCTGTTTGGTCGCACCGCGAAGGTCGACGTGGGCGCGTTGGTTTCCTCCTCGCTCGACACGTCGGACAAGGAGTTCATGGCCGGTGGCCGCATGTACCGCGGCAATGCTGCCCCGGGCAGCGGCGCCGGGGCGCGCTATGTCGTGCTGGAGGGAGACGGCAAAGGTGCAGTGCGCAACGAGGGCCGTTTGAAGGCCCGTGAAGCGGTGGTCCTCGGCGGCCCGCAGGTGAGCAATCAGGGTTCGATCCGCGCCTCCAACGTCGTGTTGCAGGGCGCGAGCGGCATCGCGGTGCGCATGGAAGGCTCGGACTTCGCGGTGATTCCGACCCGCGGTGAGTTGAACGCGCTGGCGGAGAACGGCGGCGTGATCGTCGCCAACGGTGGCAACATCGCGCTTTCCGCTGCGGCCACGGGCGAAACCCTGCGCACGGTGGTGCGAAACACGGGTGTGCTCGAAGCGACCACCGCCACGGTTGGCCAGGGCGGCAGCATCGAGCTGACAGCGCCGATCAACGGTGCGATCAGCATCGACGGAACCGTGAAAGCTCAGGACGTGCTGGCCATGGCGTCGACGATCATCGCCCCGACCGATGTCCCAGCGCCTACGCTGGACTACATCGGCGTGACGGTGGCCGCGAACGGTCACGACGTCGGTGTCGAAGCCGGCGGAAAGGTGAAGGCGGCGCGTTCGGCCTTGTTCAAGGCCCTCGACGGCAACGTGCGCGCCGATGGCCGCATCGATGCCAAGAGCATCTGGCTCGGTGGCAACAACATCGCGACGCGAGGCCCGCTGCACGCCACCAGCGACGTCAACGTTCACGCAGCCGGAGACGTCGTCCAGGAAGGCAACATCACGGCCGACACGGCCCATGTGTTCATCAAGGGACGCAACATCCACCAAGTCGATGGCGTGCACACGACCGCAGGGGACTACGTAAAGCTCGAGGTTCCGGCGCCGGCGTTCTCGACGGAAGGCCGCGGCGGCAGGGTTCGCGCCGCCAATATCGAAGCCAAACGCGTCGATATCGTTGGCAACACGGTCGAACTGAGTGGCAGGGTTCGTGCGGACGGCGACATCGTCGTGACTGCCAAGCCCACCCGGTTCGTGTGCGAAGCCGGCCCGGACCAAACGTGCCTCGCGCTGTACTCGAGTGGCGGCCAGCTGTCGCAACAAGCAAACCTGAGCAGCCGCAATGGCAGCATTCGCCTGCAGGGTGGCTCCATCGATCAGGCCGCGGGTACTTGGACGCGGGCGGCGCAGAACGTCGACATGAAGGCCGATTCCTCGGTTCATACCGGCAATGTCGAAGCGGGTAATCGCATCGACATCGCGGCGACGTCGGCCTACATCGGCGGGTCGCTGAGCGCGCCAACGATCACCTTGCCGGAGCGCGTGACAAGCAACGTGCCGACTACGAGCAGGTAGTAGTTCCGCGGTCTCCTCAGCGGCGACGCAGGTGCCTACGTGCGTCTGCGTTGCCGCTGAGCTCTCCTTTCCAATCAGTGCGACTACGCGCATGAAACCTCTTGCCCGCGCGAGCCGTCGAGCACGCATCACGTCCGGGACCTGCCTGCCGCTGCTGGCGTTGTTGGCAACGTCCGCGCACGCGGTCACCGGCTCCGCCAACTCCGGCGCGTTGTTGCGCCAGAACCCCGAGCTCTCGCCCGAGACGCGACCGCGCGAGCGACGGGCCGAGCGCTTTCGCACCGGCACGTTGTCGCCCGGTCAAAGCAGCGCGGCGGGTGAACTGACGTTCCAGGTGCGGGACTTGCAGTTCGAAGGCGAGCTCTCGCAGGACGAGCGCCGACGCATCGACGCCTTCATCGCGCCACTGCGAGGCCGCGCAACGACCCTGGCCCGGTTGCAGACGTTGCGCGCGGAGATCACCGCCTTGCTCTATCGAGACGGCGAAACGCTGGTGAGCGTGCAGCTGCCGCCGCAGACCGTCGAGAACGGTGTCGTGCGTTTCGATGTCGTACGCGGGCATGTCGAGGCAGTGAGTGTGGACAACCGCAGCAGCGTCTCCGGCCGCTCGCTGCGGGAGGTGCTTGCCTCTCGCGATTTCGGCACGCCGTCGCTTCGCACGATCGAGCGCAACGTGCGCCGTATGCAGGAAGTGTCCGGCGTGGGCACGGCGACGCCGGTGCTGTCGGTCGGCGAACAGCCGGGCGGCACGCGGGTCACCGTGGTGGTCGAACCGGACAAGCCGTATTACGGCAGCGTGCTCGTCGACAACGCCGGGTCGGCGTCCGCAGGCGAGCGGCGCATGGGCATCGGCGGCGGCATCCGCAATCCGTTCGGGCGCGGCGACCGGCTCGATGCCCTGCTGTATCTCACGCCGTCATCGCTGCAATCGCAGGGAGAGCAAAACGGCTGGACGCGGCTGGGACGACTGTCCTACGACACGCTGGTCGGGCTCGGTGCGACGCGTGTGGGCGCGATGTATTCCCAGGTGAAATACCGACTCGGAGGAGAGTTCGCGGGCCTCGGCAAGGGCAGCGCGGATGTCGCCAGCGTGTACGCGCAGTACCCGCTGGTGCGCGACGATGCGCTCAGCCTCGACGTAAGCGGCAGCGTCGAGCATCGGGACCTCGTCGACAGTCGCTTCGACGGTCTGCTGGAAAGCCGCCGAAGCGGTTCCTACGCGACGCTGCGTGCGGACGGAGTGTCGAACGGCGCCATCGCCGGACGGCCAAACACGCTGCAGTATTCGTTGGGCGTCGGCTACGGCAGTTCCGCGCAACGCGAACTGGACCGCACGGACGCCGACACGCCGCCGGCGCGGCGGCGACGTTCGTTCGCGAAGATCGAGGCATCGGTGGGCCTGATGCGGGCCATCAAGGACGATGTGATCCTGACGGCCCTGCTGCGTGGCCAGGGCTCGAATCGCCCGCTGGACGCGTCGGAACGAATGGGACTCAGCGGTCCGGGCGCGGTGCGCGCCTACGGTCAAGGCGTCGCGGCGGTGGACGACGGCGCGATCGCGACGGCGGGTGCCGTGATTCGTGTCCCCGGAATCGCGGGCGCGACGGTCAGTGCGTTCTACGATGCCGCGCGCGGACGCACCCGTGCGGAATTCGGCATGCGGGCGGCGACGGTCACCCTGCTCGGCTACGGCGCAGGCATTGGATACAGCCGGAACGGGCTCAGTGCGCAGGCGAGCTACGCGCGACCCACGGGTCGGGTGCCGGAGGGCGTGGGGCGCGGGCAGTTCTGGTTCACGCTGGGCAAGGCGTTCTGAGCGGGACGGGTCCGTTCACGGCCCCGTCTTCGCAGCCGCCTCGCGCTGACGCGCCACGCGGCGGGCGACGTCGGCCAACATCGCGTCAAGGTTCGCCCGATCGTGGACGTCTCCGCGAAGCACGACGGCATGGATCTTCCGGGTCGCGGCGATGTCGCGCAGCGGGTCGGCGTCGAGCAGGACGATGTCGGCCACCCTGCCGGCCTGCAGCGCGCCGTACTCGTCGTCGTGGCCGAGGAAGCGCGCGCCGTTGATCGTCGCCGCCTGCAGGGCCTGGCTTGGCGTCAGGCCGTAGTGCACGAGCCAGCCCAGCTCGTCGTGCAGGCCGATTCCCGGGTAGTTGTAGGAGTTGAGGAAGCCCGCATCGGTGCCCGCGAGGATCGTCACGCCCGCTTCCTGCAGCATCGGCAGCACGGTGGCGCTCTTCTCGAAGCGTTCGTGGCGATTGACGACGGCAGCGGCGTCGTCCTTCGCCGCGCGTTCGACGCGCCAGGTGTAGGTCGCCTGCAGGCCCGGTCCGATGTACTTCAGGTACGGATCGTCGTGGTGATCGTCCTGGTCGAGGTAGGTCACCACGTGGCTGCCGTTGATCGTCGGCGTGATCGCAGTGCCGTGGCGCGCGAGGTTGCGGTACGCGGCCATCGCACGCGCGGGATCGAACGTGGCGTTCCATTGCGTCCAGGCATCGCGACTGGTGATCTCGCTCTTGGCGATGCGCTCGCCCAGCGATTTTTCCAGCGGCGATCCGGCCTTGAACGCGTAGTCCAGGTGTTCGATCGAATCCAGTCCAGCCGCGCTGACTTCCTCCAGCGTGAGCGCGTAGGGCACGTGCGCGGACGTCTTCAGGCCGCGGCGATCGGCTTGCTTCACCGCCGCCATGAACAGCTCCGGTGACAGCGTGTTGTCGGTGATCTTGACGAAGTCGACTTTCCAGCCCTGCAACTGGTCGAGGGCGGCATCGAGTTCGGCGGTGGTGCCGATTTCCAGATCGCCCGGCCAGATCGACTTGTAGCCTTCGACCTTCGGACCCGAGGTGAAGATGCGCGGGCCGAGGAGCTTGCCATCGGCGACGGCGTCGCGCCATTCGAAGACGCTGGGGCTCAGATCGCCGGCGGCGTCGCGCACCGCGGTGATGCCGTGGGCGACGTACAGGGGCAACAGATCCTTGTTTTCCTCGATCAACGCCTCGCCGCCGCCGAAATGCACGTGCATGTCCCACAGACCGGGAATCGCGAAGGTGCCCTTCGCATCGAGCACGCGCGCCGCGTCGTAACCGCGCGCGCCTTTCGCATCGAGCACCGCGAGGATGCGGCCGTCGCGCACGGCGATCGAGCGGTGCGGCTGCAGCGTGCCGCTGACGATATCGACCACGGTGGCATCGCGGACCAGCAGGTCCACGCGTTCGCTGGCGTGGGCGGCGAGGGCGACGGAGAGCGCGGGCATCAGCGCGAGGGAAAGCAGTGGCTTGTTCATGTCGGCGTCGTTGCTGCGTTTCGCCTCACGATACCGCGCTCGCCTGCCGTCTGCGGTGCGCTGGCTGGCGGAATGGCGAGCTGCGCGCAACGGTCGTGAAGATCATGGGGTGCAATAGGCGGAGCGCATTGCACCGCATGCCACGGCAGGCGCGCTGAATGTTATTGCGCCCTACGAGGGCGAGCGCAAACAGGAAGGCCGGCTTGCGCCGGCCTTCCATGGTGCTGCGTGTGACGCGCGATCAGCTCTTCGCAGGCGCCGCCGGCTTGGTTTCCGGCGCCGGCGCGACAGCCGTTGTCGCCTGCCAACCGCAGGTCTTGCCTTCGTTCTGCTGCTTGAGCCAGGTCTGCAGCGGGGCGAAGTATTCCAACACTGCCGAAGCGTCCATCTTCTCGCCGCCCGTGAGCTCCTTCAGCGTCTGCTGCCACGGCTGGCTGGCGCCCTTGCTCAGCATCGCCTGGAAACGCGCGCCGGCTTCCTTGTTGCCGTAGAAGCTGCACTCGTACAGCGGGCCCTTGTGGCCGGCCGCGTCGCACAGTGCCTTGTAGAACTGGAACTGCAGCACGTGCGAAAGGAAGTAGCGCGTGTACGGCGTGTTGCCCGGCACGTGGTACTTCGCGCCCGCGTCGAAGAATTCCTCGCCGCGCGCCGACAGCGGCGCGACGCCCTGGTACTTGGCCTTCAGGTCCCACCACGCCTTGTTGTACTCGCCCGGCTTGATCGAGCCGTCGAACACGCCCCAGCGCCAGCGGTCGATCATCAGACCGAAAGGCAGGAACGACACCTTCGCCAGCGCCATGCGCATCTGCGCGTTGATCAACGCCTCGTTGCTCACCTGCTGATCGCCGGCCAGGCCGATCGACTGCAGGTACTTCGGCGTCATCGCCAGCACGATCGTGTCGCCGATGGCTTCATGGAAACCATCGTGCGCGCCCTGCTGGAACAGCGGCGGCAGCTTGTTGTAGGCCATGTAGTAGTACACGTGGCCGAGCTCGTGGTAGATCGTGGTGAAGTCTTCTTCGTTAGGCTTGATGCACATCTTGGTGCGCACGTCGCCGGCCATGTTCATGTCCCACGCGCTGGCGTGGCAGACCACGTCGCGGTCGCGCGGCTTGATGAACTGCGTCTTGGTCCAGTAGCTCTCCGGCAGCTTGGCCATGCCCAGCGAGGTGTAGAAGTCCTGCGCGCGCTCGGTCATCAGCTTGGCGGTGGCGAGCTTGGCGTCCTGCTCGATCTGCGCCAAGTCATCGGACGAACGCTTGCCGGGGTTCTTGCTCAGCTGTGCGTCGAATGCGGCCTTGTACTGGGACTCGAGCGCGGTGCTGATTTCCGGAACGCTGGCGTTCGGGTACGGCGCCAGGATGTCCCACAGGTTGCCCCAGTCCTGTTGCCACATGTTGCCCATCAGGTGCGCGGGCAGCATGTTGCCTGCGACGTGGCCGCGATCGTCGCCGTACTTGGCGTCCAGGCGCGTGCGCGCGAAGCAGTGCAGCTGTTCGTACAGCGGCTTGACCTGGCTCCACAGGCGGTCGGTTTCGGCGGCGATCTCGGCCGGCGTCATGTCGTAGCCCGAACGCCACATCTCGCCGGTGTCGGCGAAGCCCATGTCGTGCGCGCCTTCGTTGACCAGTTCGACGAAGCGCGTGTAGTCCTTGCGCATCGGCTGCGAGACCGTGTGCCAGCCCTGCCATGCATCGAGCTGCGCGTCGTAGTCGCGGTTGCTGCGCAGCACGTCTTCCAGTTCGCCCAGCTGGCGACACTGCTTGTCGTCGCCTTCGCCCTTGCAGTAGGTGCCGGCGCCGTAGACGCCTTCCATCTTCGTGGCGATCTGGGTCAGCTCGGTGAGGTGCTCGGGATTCTTCGGCGGCGGCATCGCGGTGCCGAGCTTGAGCAGCTGGATCGCACGCGCCGTTTCCGGCGACATCTGCTGGCCTTCGAAGCGCTTGGCCTGATCGATCCAGCTGTTGAGCTGGGCGAGGTAGCGCTCGTTGGCCTTGGCCGACAGCAGCTGGCTGTCGTCGTTGATGTAGGTCGACGACAGCCACTGCGCCGCGGTCATCTCCGGATACATCTTGCGGTACTCGTCGTTCACCCGGGCGACGAACTGGTCGGCGGTCTCGCCGGCCGGCGCGGTGACCTGCGTTCCGGTAGTCGGGGTCGGGGTCGGTTCCTTCTTGCAACCGCCCAGGCCGATCACGGCCGCGGTGACACTCAGCGCGAGCAGCGCGCGTACAGGTTTCATCATGACGTTCTCCGGTAAGAAACTGCGCGCATGCAGCGGCAGGCCCCGGAAGGCTAGAGGCGGCGCGGTGCCGGCGCAAGGGAAGAAGGTTGTGGTGCGGTGCAGCGTGGATTGGGTCACTGGCCGCGCACCTGCTGCCGTCATCCGCGCTCACGCCTCCGTGGCATCAGGCTTTCTGGAGGGCGCAGCGGTGCGTTCAGATGGATTCCGCCTTCGCGGGAGTGACGCCTTCAAACGGGGAGCGTCAACCTGCGCGTACCGGAATCGGCCAGCCCACGCTCGGCCAGCCAGGCCCAGGCGGAATCGGAATCCTGCTCGAAATAGGCCTTCGCCGAGCCCAGCCGGAACGTGTAACCCCAGCCGTCCATGTCGGCCAGCACGCGGTCGCGGCCGACGCCCGGCAGCGCGTCGCCGAGCAGCGCCTGGAGCACGCACACGGCGTCTTCTTCTTCGATGGAATCGGTGGCGTCGGTGTGCACCTGCGCGCGCCGCTGTGGCGGCAGCACGATCAGGTGCGCGGCTTCGTGCAGCAGCGAATGCACCGGCGTATCGCCGCGAGCGTAGACGTTGCTGCCGATCAGGCCGGCCTCGCATTCGCCCCAGAAACTGCCGGGGATAGGCTCCGCGTCGCCAACGCGATGCAGCGCCAGACCGTAATGCGCCAGCAGCGTGGCGACAGCATCGAAGGAGATGTCGGCGAGGGTGAGCATGGCGCGTCGGGTTGGAAACGTTCCGCCCCCGCGTGCGGGAGGGGAGGGCATGACGCGGTGGCGCCGTGTGGACATCGGCAAGGGAGCCGCGCGGTCGCGTGACTCCCCCATCCGGACTTCGGTCAACTTCTCCCGTTAGGGGAAGCTCAGGCGATCACGCCTGCGCCGGGTTTTCCGGCAATGCGACGGAGATGTCGAGCACCTTGTTGTCGCCTTCGCCGATCAGATCCACCTTCACCGCCTCCGCGTCGACGTTGATGTACTTGCGGATCACCTCCAGCAACTCGCGTTGCAGCATCGGCAGGTAGTCCGGGCTCGTGCCGCCACGTCCGGCGCGCTCGTGCGCGACGATGATGCGCAGGCGATCCTTGGCGATCGAGGCGGTCTGCTTCTTGGCGAGCAGGAAATCGAACAGGCCCATTCCTCAACCTCCGAAGATCTTGCTGAAGAAACCCTTCTTCTCTGCGGTGATGAAACGCATCGGCCGGGTATCGCCCAGCAGGCGCGCGACGGCGTCGTCGTAGGCCTGGGCCGCGTCGGACTCGGTCTCCAGGATGACGGGTTCGCCCTTGTTGGACGCGTTGAGCACGTCCGGCGATTCGGGGATCACGCCGACGGTCTTCAGGCCGAGAATTTCCTCCACGTCGCCGACGCTGAGCATCTCGCCGGTTTCCACGCGCTTGGGGCTGTAGCGGGTGAGCAGCAGGTGCTCCTTGACGCGTTCGCCGTTCTCGGCGCGGCGCGTCTTCGATGCGAGCAGGCCGAGGATGCGGTCGGAGTCGCGCACCGAGGACACTTCCGGGTTCACCACTACCAGCGCCTGGTCGGCGAAGTACATCGCCAGGTAGGCGCCCTTCTCGATGCCGGCCGGGGAGTCGCAGACGATGTAGTCGAAGCCTTCGGCGGCCATGTCGTCGAGGACCTTCTGCACGCCTTCCTTGGTCAGCGCATCCTTGTCGCGCGTCTGCGAGGCGGCCAGCACGTACAGGTTCTCGAAGCGCTTGTCCTTGATCATGGCCTGCTTCAGGCCCGCTTCGCCGTTGACGACGTTGACGAAGTCGTACACCACGCGGCGCTCGCAGCCCATGATCAGGTCGAGATTGCGCAGGCCGACGTCGAAGTCGATGACGGCGACCTTGTGGCCGCGACGCGCAAGGCCGCAGGCAAGGCTGGCGCTGGTCGTGGTCTTGCCGACGCCACCCTTGCCCGAGGTGACTACGATGATTTCGGCCAAGTTCAAATCCTCCGGTAATGCGGCATCAATCAAGTGCCGCGATTTTTAGTTGTTGGTCTTCGAGCCAGACCTGCACGGCCTTGCCGCGCAGTTCCTTCGGAATCTCTTCGAGCACTTTGTAATGGCCCGCGATCGCAACGAGTTCGGCATGGAACTCGCGGCAGAAGATGCGGGCCTGTTCGTTGCCCTTCGCGCCGGCAAGCGCGCGTCCACGCAACGGACCGTAAATATGCACCGAGCCGTCGGCGATGACCTCCGCGCCCGCGCCCACCGTTGTGAGAACGGTCAGGTCGCGGTTTTCCGCATAGATCTGCTGGCCCGAACGCACCGGAACGGATTGCATCATGCCTGGGGATGCGGCTGCCGGTGCGGCCGCAGGCGCAGCGGCGTTTTTCGCCGCCGGCTTGGCCGGCTCGGATTCGCGGCGTGCCGGAGCAGGCGCCGACGCCGGCTCCGATTCGTCGCGCTCGTACGAAGCGCGGAACTTCGCCAGCAGTGGCAGGCCCAGCGCTTCGGCCAGCCGGTCGATCTCGCTGGTGCCGTAGGCCAGGGCAACCGGCAACACGCCGGCCTCGCGCAGGCCTTCGATCAGCGCGCGCGCGGTGGCTTCGTCGGGGGTGCGGGTGAGGCCGCCGAAATCGATGACGACCGCCGCGCGCGCGAACAGCTTCGGCGCGCGCTGCACGCGGCCGCGCATTTCCTCGGTGAGCTTGGCGACGTCGAGCGTGCGGATGCGCAGGTTGGCGATGCCGACCTGGCCGATCTTGAGTTCGCCGGCCAGTTCGAAGTCCATTGCGGCGCTCACAGGGCAGTACCCGTGCTGCTGAAAATCGCGGGACGTCGGGCGGCGAAGGCGGTGCGCGGGCGGGTGATCCACGGGGCCTGAGGCAGTGCGTCGCCGTAGGTGTCGCGCACCCAGGAATAGCTGCATAGCGGCTTCATCAGCATGGCCGCGCGCACGTCGGCCTCGTCCATCATGTGCTGGCCGACTTCGTGGAAACCGAAGCTGCCGTGGAAGAGCAGGGCGGGATCGTTGCTGCCTTCCAGGAACACTTCGCAGGCCATCTGCGGGTAACGCAGCTCGGCGTAGCTCTGCGCATCGGCGTAGAAGGCGCGGCCGACGCCACCGCCACGGCGGCGGCTGGCGACCACGATGCGGTCGATGTAGAAGAAATCCGGATAGCGCTCGCGGAACCAGCGGAAGTTGCTGCTGTCGTGGTCCGCGTGGCTGCCCACGCCAATCAGGAATCCGGCGATGGCCCCATCGCGCTCGGCGACGCGGAAGTACTCGGCGGTATCGAAGAAGTGACGCAGTCTGGCCGCATCCAGGGGCAGGATTGCGGGGCCGGCGGCGTTATTGAGGGCAAGGACGGAATCCAGCTCGTGCTCTCGCACGTCGCGGACAACGATCGACATTCCAGACTCCAGCTGAGCATCAGACCGGGCGCGTGGAACGGCCGGCTGGGCGATTATCGCATGGCCTTACCCACCCGGCGACCCGTCGCGGCAGGCCGCCTGCCGTCAGGCGAAGGCGTCCGCCGGTCGCTGAGACATGACTTTCGGACGGCTCCCCAGGCCCTTGATGCGTTTAGCATGCTGGAATGTTGGCCCGGCTAAACCACACTCGACTTCTGCGCTACGCGGGCCTGTTCACCTGGGGCGCGGTAGGGCTGTGGCTGCTCAACGTCTGGCTCGATCCGGCCATCCTGGGGCCGGAAACCGAGGGGCCTGCCGCCCTGCAGGTGCTGCGCTGGCTGGCGGTCTACCTGGCCTTCGGCGCGGTTTACTGGTGGATCACGCGCCAGCTCGGCCAGCGCCGGCCGGGCGTGGTCGATCACCTGCTGCTGCTGATCCTCACCGGCTGCGCCATCGGCGTGAGCTACTTCTCCGGCACGGGCCTGGGCAGCATCCTGCTGATGGTCGTCGCCGGCCTGCTGCCCTGGTTGATGCCGGTGCGCTGGGGCCTGGCGTGGTTGATCGGCGGCAACATCGCGATCATCCCGGTGTTCGTCGAGGCGCTGGATTTCCCGCTGATGTCGGCGATCCTGCAGTCGCTGGGCTACATGGGCTTCTCGAGCCTCGTCTTCGTCACCGCCCTGGTCGCGCGCCAGCAGGCAGAAGCCCGCGAGGAACAGCGCCGCCTCAACGCCGAGCTGCGCGCCACCCGTGCCCTGCTCGGCGAGAGCGTCCGCGTCAACGAGCGCACCCGCATTTCGCGCGAACTGCACGACCTGCTCGGCCACCACCTGACGGCGCTGAGCCTGAACCTGGAAGTCGCCGGGCACCTGTCCGAGGGGCGGGTGAAGGAACATGTCCAGCAGGCGCACACGCTGGCGCGTCTGCTCCTGACTGACGTGCGCGAGGCGGTGAGCCAGTTGCGCGAGGGCGGGGCGATCGACCTGTCCGCTGCGCTGCTGCCGCTGGCCGAGAACGTGCCCGCGCTCGAAATCCACATGGACATCGAAGCCCCGCTGACGATGGACGACCCCGAGCGCGCGCACGTGCTGCTGCGCAGCACGCAGGAAATCATCACCAACGCCGTACGCCACGCCGGCGCGCGTAACCTGTGGATCAACGCCGGCCGACGCGCGGAGTGCATCGTCATGAGCGCGCGCGACGACGGCCACGGCAGCGACAACCTGGTCGCCGGCAACGGCCTTCTCGGCATGCGCGAGCGTTTGCAGGCGCATGGTGGGGACCTCAAGATCGAAACCCGGCTGGGTGCGGGCTTTTGCCTGCACCTGACGTTGCCGGCCTCGGCGGCTGCGGCCGCCGCCTGCGAAGGAGCCATCGCATGATCCGTGTGTTGATAGTCGACGACCAGACGCTGGTCCGGCAGGGCGTTCGTTCCCTGCTGGCGCTGGCGGAAGGCATCGAAGTGATAGGGGAGGCCGGCGACGGCCGGCAGGCGGTGGAACTGGTTCCGCAGCTCAATCCGGACGTGGTCCTGATGGACATGCGCATGCCGGTTATGTCGGGCCTGGAGGCGTTGCAGGCGATGGCGCGAACCAACACCCTGCCGCCGACGATCATCCTGACCACCTTCGACGATGACCAGCTGGTGCTGGCCGGGCTGAAGGCCGGCGCGAAGGGGTACCTGCTCAAGGACGTCTCGCTGGAACAACTGGTGAGCGCAATCCAGGCCGTGGCGGACGGCGGCTCACTGGTGCAGCCGGCTGTGACGCAGCGGCTGCTCTCGGGCCTGGAACATATGCGCAACGATTTCGTCAGCCTGGATCGCCCGGACCCGTTGACCGAGCGCGAGACCGAGATCCTGCGCCTGATGGCCGGCGGCTTTTCCAACAAGGAAATCGCCAATTCGCTCGGCGTGGCGGAAGGCACGATCAAGAACCACGTTTCGAACATTCTGTCCAAGCTCGGCGTGCGCGACCGCACGCGCGCTGTGCTGAAGGCCTTCGAGCTGCAACTGGTCTGATCGCGCGAAGCCCGGCGCGGCGCGCCGGGCGTTCGCCGCGCGGCCCTCTTGCCTGCGGTGCGGGCGGGGTGTCGGCGGCGCGGGAAGGGCGAGGATGCGGTCGACGTTGCCGATCCTGCTTTCACGCGCAAATGCCCCCTGAACCCCTCCAGAAGCCCCGCGCGGCCCCATTTTTGTTGCGCGGGACGGCTGCCCCGACCGCGTCTTCCTTGATACGATTGCCGGTCTGTGTCCCGGTCCGACCGGGTCCGGTGCCCTCGGAGAAACCTGAATGACCCGTCTGATCGAGATTTTGATTTCCTTGGCAATCGTTGCCGCGCTATTCCTCATTGTGGGCATCGCGCTGCCGTCGAGCCGCCATCTGCAGCACTCGGTTGAAACCAACCGCAAGCTCACCATCGTGTTCGACACCCTCAACAGCCTGCGCCGGTTCAAGGACTGGAACCCGCTGGTCCTGCGCGATCCGGCGATCCAGCTGAAGCTTTCCGGCCCGGATTCGGGCGTGGGCGCGCGCCTTGACTACGACTCCAAGGAGAAGGGTCTGCGCCAGGGCAGCTGGGAGATCACCGCCAGCGAGCCGGGCAAGCGCGTCGGCTATGCGCTGACCGACATCGAGCCGGGCCGCAACAAGCGCACCGAGTTCATCTTCAAGCCGACCGGCCGCGGTGGCCGCAACGTCGAGATCACCCAGACCTACGACGTCGACTACGGCTGGAACCTGATCGGCCGTTACGCCGGTCTGTACGTCAGCAGCAACGTTGGCGAAGACATGAAGATGGGCCTGACGCGCCTGACCAACATGCTCGCCGCCGTGCCGAACTACGACTACGCCGAGCTGAGCAAGGCCGACCCGTCCAAGGCGCCGAAGATCATCGATCGTCCGGCCGAGAACCTGCTGGTCGTCACCGCCGCCGTCGAGCGCACCAACGACAAGGTCATGGGCCAGATCAACTCCAACATGGAGTGGATCAAGAAGGTCATGGCCGCCAACGGCCTGGAACCGGCCGGTCCGGTCCGCATCGTGACCAACGAGTTCGGTTCGGAGATGTACTCCTTCGACGTCGCCCAGCCGGTCCGCAAGATCGGTTCGACCGACGCTTCGGCCAAGCTGGACATCAAGGTCGAAGGCCCGGTCACGGCCGTGTTCGTCGAGCCGGCGAAGGTCGCCACGGTGCCGGGTTTCAAGGGTCACATGGCCAACCTGCCGAAGGTGCGCGACGCGCTGCGCGGCTGGGCGCTGACCCACGGTTACGAGACCGTCGAGCGTCCGTACGAGGCCTGGACCGGTGGCATCCCGGCGGGCTTCACCGAGGAAGGCACCTACGACGTGTACTGGGCCGTCAAGTAAGACGCCCGGCACCCGCCGAAGCAAACGAAACGCGCCGCGAATTCCGCGGCGCGTTTTTTTTTCGCCCCTGCTTCGCCTCGACGTGCGTGCGATGGCGGTTCGGCAGCCGGGGTTCCGTTCGCATGCGGCGAAGCGCTATGGTGGCGCACTCGCGTTACGGACACTCCGAATGAGCCTCTACCCGAGCACGCACCATCTGCCGGTATCGGCCCGCATCCTGGCCGCGTGCGGCGCACTGTTGGCGGCAGGCGCGGTAGCGCTGTCGGCGTATGCCGCGCATGCGGCGCAGGGCGTGGACCAGCAGCGGCTGCACAGCGCGGCGCTGTTCGCCTTCGGCCATGGCATCGCGCTGACGGCGTTGGTGCCGCGACGCCAGCGCGGATTCCGCACGATCGCGCTGTTCCTGTTGCTGCTGGGCACGCTGATGTTCTCCGGCAGCCTCGCCGGTGCGGTCTTCGCCGGTCTGTCGACGGGGTTCGCGCCGATCGGCGGCGCCCTGATGATCCTGGGCTGGGTGCTCTACGCGATCGACGCCCTGAGGCGCTGACATGGCCCGGCACGCGCGCGGATTCGACACGGACGCGGCGCACGCGCACCTGCTCAAGCGCGACCGCAAGCTGGCCAAGTGGATGAAGAAGATCGGCCCGATCGAGGCCGACCCACGCTGGCGCAAATCGTTCGATCCCGTCGACGCGCTCGCCCGCGCGATCCTGTATCAGCAGCTCAGCGGCAAGGCGGCGGCGACGATCGTCGGCCGCGTGGAGACGGCCATCGGTGCGACACGCTTCCACGCGGACACGCTGGCGCACATCGACGATCCCGGCCTGCGCGCGTGTGGCGTGTCGGGCAACAAGACGCTGGCGCTGCGCGACCTGGCGGCACGCGAGGCTCGCGGCGAAATCCCCGACCTGCGCCGAATGAGCACGATGGACAACGACGCCATCGTGCAGGCGCTGGTGCCGGTGCGCGGCATCGGCCGGTGGACGGTGGAGATGATGCTGATGTTCCGTCTGGGCCGACCGGACGTGTTGCCCACCGACGACCTGGGCATCCGCAAGGGAGCCCAGCGAGTGGACGGGCTGGAGTCCATGCCGACGCCCAAGGTGCTGGCCGAGGTCGGCGAGCGCTGGGGGCCGTACCGCACCTATGCCAGCCTGTACCTGTGGCGCATCGCCGACCTGGCGGTGGTGGCGAAGGAACCGACCAGGCGCTCGCAGGACTGAGGCCGCCGACGGCCGGCCGCCAGTGCGCGGATGTCGACCATGCCGACGCCGACGCAGGCATGACGCCCGGCATGCCTAGACTCGCGTTGCCGTAGACCGCCGTGCCATCCGTGCCAGAGGAGGTTCGTAATGCGATCGCTCCACCGTTCCGGTCCGATCCGTTCCCTGTTCGTCGCCGTGCTGCTGCTCGCCCTGCCGTCGGGCCTCGCGCTCGCAAGTCCATCCAACAAATGGCGCATCCAGGTCAGCAGCGATGCCGACAGCGACGGCGTCGTCGTCTTCCATATCGCGCCCACCGACGCCGCGCCGCCGGTCGATATCGCCGTGCAGGTGCCCAAGGGCGCCAACGAAAACCACATCGCCCGCATCATCCGCGACACGATGCGCGCCAAGCTCGGCGACCGCTACAAGGTCGAAGTCGACGACGGCGAAGACGTGCTGCTGAAGAAGCACATCGGCAGCGCGAGCTTCGATCTGAGCATCACCAGCAAGACCGTGTCCGGCGTGCGCATCACGCTCGACAAGGAATAGGGCGACGACTCGATGCTGACCGCTTCGGAGCCGGCCGGCTGCCGGCTCCGGGAGGATTCACCGTTCGACGGAAGTTGCCAGCACGGGGACGGTCTGCAGCCCAGGTGCGGCGATCGACGATTCGCGCGCACGCCCCATCCGCGCCCGCAGTCGCAACGCCGGCCGTTCGACGAAATGCCATGACAGCACGGCCATCGCGCCGGCGAACAGCGTCGCCCAGAAGAGGTTGAACATCGGGCCGGTGCCGGGCGCGAAATGCAGCACGAGCTGCTGCGCAGGCCAGCCGTACAGGTACAGGCCGTAGGAGATGTCGTGGTGGCGGATCTGCGGCAGCTTCGGCACGTAGGCGACGAAAAAGGTCGTGTACGACAGCGCAATGAAGTAGGCGATGAAGTAGTAAGTGCTGCCGCGCATCGTCGCCGCCACGCCGATCGCGACCACCAGCAAAGGCCACCACAGCACGATGCGCGCACGGTTCACCCAGGCGAACGTGCCGGTGGCGAAGAATGCCAGGCACCACAGGTTGGCGACCTTCCACGGCGGCAGGGGCGCCACGTCGATCAGCGCGAAGCCCGCGATCACCCCCACGACGAACAGCGTGTTGAAACGCCATGCACGCAGGAGGCGCAGCAGGCCGAGGGCGGCCAGCAGCAGGTACAGGCGGAACTCGACCGGCAGCGACCAGATCGAACCGTTCACCGCCTTGTGCGGCTGGTTTTCGAACACGCCCGGAAGGAAATACTGCGCCTTGTCGAGCGTGATGTTGCGCGCCAGGTACTTCCAGGTCTGCGAGGATTCCCAATAGTCCGGTGAATTCGTCAGCAACGGGCCCAACACGAACACGCACAGCGACACGCACACGATCAGCGCCGGGAAGATGCGCAGCGCGCGCGCGGCCAGGTAGTCGCGCAGGCGGTGGCGTTCCAGGCTGGCGGCGATGAGGAAACCACTGATGAGGAAAAACATGTCCACTGCGACCGCGCCGGAGAACCGGATCTGCACGATCCGTGCGATGAGGTCCGGACTGTCGGTCGCGGTGATCGGGAACGAATGCCCGTAGATCACCAGCCAGGCGGCGATCAGGCGCATGAGGTTGAAATTGTTGTCGTGACGGGCGCTGCCGTCTGCGAGTGTGCGCAGGGTCATGAAGTCACGAGGGAGAGCGAAGGAGAGACGGCGCGCCCGCGTCACGCGGGGCGATACGCCCAGTGCCACGGCTCGTAGACGATGCCATGCGGGTTGTCGCGGGGGTAGGTCATCACGAAACCATAGGCACCGGCGTTGTCGCGCAGCCAGGCGAACGCGCGGGTGTGCTCGAAGGACTCCTCGGCCGGCGGTTCATCGGGCGCGCCGATGTCGAGCGCCAGGCCGGAGTGGTGCTCGCTGTAACCCGGTGCGGCGTTGACGGTGAGGATCTCGTCCACGCAAAGTCCGCGCGCGAGCTTGCGTTCGAAAATCCCCAGCTGGTAGTCGTGGCTGCGATAGCCGGAAATGGCCTCCAGCACCACGTCGTCGTGCATCGCCGCTTCGCGCAGGTGCGACCAGGCACGCGCCGCCTCCACACGCAGCCACAGGGGGCGCTGGTAGCGGTCGAAGCCCGCGAAAGCGAGCCAGTCGGGCTCGGCGACGAGGTCCAGTCCGGTGCGCTGCGCGTAGGCGTCGTCCAGGCCGAGCGACGCCAGGCGTTCCTCCAGCCGGTCCAGCGGCAGTTCGCGCACGTGTTCCAGGCCGGCGCGCGAATGGCCTGGCGCGATCTCGATCAGGTCCAGCGCCTCGTCGAGGCCGGGTTCCCGGCGCAGTCGCGGTACCAGGGCGAGCAGGCCTTCGGGGAGGTCCGCGGCCAGGTACTGGCCGTCGCGCTTGCGCCGCAGCACGTGGCGGGCGCGGGAAAGCGCGCGTGCGTCGAAGTTGCTGCGCGCGCGCAACAGGCCGCCGGGCCAGATCTCGATCCGGGGCGTATTGATCAGGACCGTCTTGTGGGGGATGGGACCGGAGCGCATGCGGAAAGGGTAGCCGGGCCAGGCCGCCGACGCACCCGCCACGGACGTCATGCCGGGCGCTTCAGCACCGCGCGCAAGTGGTCGAAGGGCGTCACCAGCATCACGCTGACCAGCTCCCAGCCTTCCGCGCCGAGACGGTCGAGCTCCGTCTGCAAGCGTTCACTCACGGCCGGGCCGAGCATATGCGGCACGATTTCCACCACCTGGTACGTCCACTGGTTCACGTCGATTCCTCGTCGGGTGCGGGGGGATTGGCGTCGCCGGGCGAGGGCAGGCGTCCGGCCCGGCGCAGCGCGTCGCGCAAAACGTACTCGATCTGGGCGTTGAGGCTGCGCAGCTCGTCGTCCGCCCAGCGCTGCGCGGCGCCGAGGACTTCGGCGTTGATGCGCAGCGGATAGGCTTTCTTCTCGGTCACCGGGCCTCCATCAGCGCGAGCCGGAGCGGCCGCGGCCGAGCTTGAACAGCAGCACCAGGCCAAGGCCGTTGACGGCCACCACCATGGCGACGATCACCGCCAGCCGCCGCGTTTCGTCCGCGCCCGCCCAGAGCAGGCCGAGCGCGCCGGCCACGATCGCCACGCCCACCAGCCGCATCAGCCGCGCCAGCGGTGGCACCGGCATGCCGCGCGGGCGGCCGCGGCCCATCATCTGCGCCGCGACGAACGCCGGCAGGCTGCTCAGCGCCAGGATCAGCGGCAGAACGTAGTCGCTCATCGCCATGTCAGTAGAGCGAGCCGGCGTTGACGATCGGTTGCGTCGAGCGCTCGCCGCACAGCACCACCAGCAGGTTGCTGACCATGTGTGCCTTGCGCTCCTCGTCCAGCTTCACCACGCCGTTCTTCTGCAGTTCGGCCAGGGCCATTTCGACCATGCCCACCGCACCGGCGACGATGCGCGTGCGCGCGGCGATGATCGCATTGGCCTGCTGGCGCTGCAGCATCGCCTGGGCGATTTCCGGCGCGTAGGCGAGGTGGCTGATGCGCGCGTCGATCACGCGGACTCCGGCATCGGCCAGGCGTTCGGCGAGTTCGTCCTGCAGGTGCTGGCTGATTTCCGCCGCGTGGCTGCGCAGTGCGAACTGGCCTTCCTCGTGCTGGTCGTACGGGTAGCTGGTCGCCATCGCACGCAGCGCCGATTCGGACTGGATGTGGACGAAGCTCTCGTAGTCGTCCACGTTGTAGACCGCCTCGGCGCTGTCCACGACCTGCCAGACGATGACGGCGGCGATCTCGATCGGGCTGCCGTCGAGTTCGTTGACCTTGAGCTTGCCGCTCTCGAAATTGCGCACGCGCTGGCTGACCTTCTTCTTGGTGTAGAAGGGGTTGTTCCAGCGCAAGCCATTTTCCTTGACCGTGCCCACGTACTTGCCGAACAGGCTCACCACGGCGGCCTGGTTCGGCTCGACCATGTACAGCCCGAGCAGGCAGAACGCGGCCACGACCAACACCAGCACGGCGACGGCGACCATGGCGGGCGTGCCGGCGACCACGGCCTGCATCACCTGCCAGGCGGCAACCGCGGCGACCGCTAGCAGGACGAGCAGGGTGGGGATCCCCGGCAGGGATCGGATCGAGTTCTCTTTCATCGCGTGCGCCTCCATTCCTTGTCAGATAATGTGATATCAGAAAGATATCAATCAGCGCAATCTGGCGCGGGAGGCATCCGACCGACGGCGTCAGGGCGTGATCTTGTAGAGCGGCGCCGGGACGAACTCACCGGTGGCGTAGAGCGAAGCGCCGTCGGCGCTCCAGCCCAGCGCCTCGGCCTGCGGCAGCCAGGGCAAAAGCTCCAGGCGCGGCGCGCGTGCCACGGCTTCGCCCCAGGATTCCTCGCCGCGGCGCGGGTAAAGCAGGAGCCAGCGGTAGGTCATCACCGCCAGCGTGCGGCCATCGGGCGAAACATCGGCGGCGGTGACCTGGCTGTCCAGGCGCGCGCGTTGCGGGCTGCGGCGCAGGGCTTCGGCCGACGGCTGCGGAACGCCCGCCAGCGGGCCCAGCAACTGCGCGGTCTGCAGCGCCGTGCCCGGCGGGCGCAGCGGTAGCGAGAACAGCTCCGGCGGTTGGCGCTTCTTCGAAATCAGCAACACTTCGCCGCGTGCGGCGTCCACCGCGACCGCCTCGCAGTCGCGCGGGCCATCGGGCCAGCGGAAGGCGATCGACCAGGCCGGGCGCAGGCGCGCGTTCTCGATCCGCGTCGGCTCCTCGATGACGTGCAACTGCAGGCTGCGCCGCAAGCCGCCGTTGTCGCCGGTATCGGCGATCAGCAGGTACGACTTGCCGTCGAGCTCGAAGGCGGCGATGTCCTCCCAGTCGGTCTTGGTCACGCCTTCCACGCGGAACGTCGCCAGGCGGGTGCCGTTCGTGCTCACGGCGAACAGACGTTCGGGGTTGCCGCCATCGTCGTGCATCCACAGCACGTCGCGATGGCGACGCGAGGCCGCCAATCCGCTGATCTCGTCCATCTGCGGGTCGAGCAGCACGCCGGCCAGTCGCGTGCCGTGTTCGGGCGCTTCGGGGGCTTCGGGTTCCCGCGCGCAGCCCGACAGCGCCATCGCGAACGCGATGATCAACAGGATGGACAGGTTGCGCGGGTGGGGGCCGGGCATCGCGGAAGGATCGCACGCCGATGCGACGCGCTAATAGTCCGTGCGTGCCGGGACACGCTGCCGTTCGTCCAGCGCACGGCTCGGTCCGCGCCACGACCGTTAAACTGTCGGCCTTCCCCCGCACTGGATCGCGCATGGTCACCCTCGGCACGCCCTTGTCCCCGCATGCTTTCCGCGTGCTCCTGCTCGGTTCGGGCGAACTCGGCAAGGAAGTCGCCATCGAATTGCAACGTTTCGGCGCCGAAGTGATCGCCGCCGACCGCTACGCCGATGCGCCGGCCATGCAGGTCGCGCACCGCAGCCACGTGCTCGACATGCTGGACGGCGGCGCGGTGCGCGCGTTGATCGCGCTGGAACGCCCGCACCTGATCGTGCCGGAGATCGAGGCGATCCACACCCAGACGCTGGTCGATCTGGAACGCGAATTCGATGCGCGCGGCAGCGACATCCGCGTGATCCCGACCGCGCGCGCGGCGCGACTGACGATGGACCGCGAAGGCATCCGTCGCCTCGCCGCCGAGACGCTCGGACTGCCGACTTCGCCCTACCGTTTCGTCGACACGCTCGAGGATTACCGCGCCGCCGTGGCCGAGATCGGGGTGCCGTGCGTGGTCAAGCCGGTGATGTCGTCTTCCGGCAAGGGGCAGAGCCTGGTGCGCAGCGCGCCGGACATCGAAAAGGCGTGGGAATACGCGCAGACCGGCGGTCGCGCCGGTGCCGGCCGTGTCATCGTCGAAGGCTTCATCGACTTCGAGTACGAAATCACCCTGCTGACCGTGCGCCATGCCGGCGGCACGACGTTCTGTGCGCCGATCGGCCACCTGCAGCGCGACGGCGACTACCGCGAAAGCTGGCAGCCGCAGGCGATGTCGCCGCGCGCGCTGGAACGCGCGCAGGAGATCGCCCGCGCGATCACCGACGACCTCGGCGGCTGGGGCGTGTTCGGCGTGGAGTTGTTCGTGAAGGGCGACGAGGTATGGTTCAGCGAAGTCTCGCCGCGCCCGCACGACACGGGCCTGGTCACGCTGGTTTCGCAGGACCTGAGCGAGTTCGCGCTGCATGCGCGCGCCATCCTCGGGCTGCCGATCCCGGCCATCCGCCAGTACGGCGCTTCGGCCTCGTGCGCGTTGCTCGCGCAGGGACACGGCGTGCCGGTGTTTTCCGGCGTCGATGCGGCGCTGGCGCAGGCCGACACGCAACTGCGCCTGTTCGGCAAACCGCGCGTGGAAGGCCACCGCCGAGTCGCGGTGACGCTGGCACTGGCGGACGACATCGATGCGGCGCGCGAACGCGCCCGTGCGGCCGCTGCCGCGCTCACGATCGAACTGCGCTGAGGTCGCCATGTCCGAAGAGGCCAAGCACGAACGCTTCCAGGGTTACGCGGTCTTCCTGTATCCGCAGGCGCTGGAGATCCTCGGTGAAGCGATCCGCCCGTATCTGCATGACGGCCCGCACGGCCCGCACGTGCTGTGCAGCGCCATCGACACGGGCGGTGCGTTGATCGAGATGACCTTGCAGGGTCGCACTGGCGACGGCCAGGCGGTCGAGATCGAGCTGATGATCCCGTCCAACATGGTGCGCATGATCGTCTCGGCGCGCAGCGATGGCGCCTTCGGCTTCGGGCCGCGCGTGTACCCCGCGCAGGCAAGTCCGACATCGCTGCCGCCGGTGCCGTTGGCGTCGTCGCAGCCCTTGGCGGTGCCGGTGGAGTTCGCTCAGCCGATGGCCGATGCGGTACCGCCTGCGGCGGCGCCGGCGAAGTTGCCGCCAGAGGGGTGAGACCGGACGCTTACGCGGCAGTGCCGCGTGGCCGGTCGAACGCCCGGGCACGGATGCCCGGGCCGGGCAATCTGGAGTCGCATCGTCGCGCCGCCGCACAGCCGTGTGCGGCGCCCTACGGGGCTGGCAATCTGATGGGCTGTTCGACGGCAACGGCAATCCGTTATCCCGTCAGGGGAGGGCAGCGATGCCGTAGGAACGGCACCGTCCAGGCATGACGCCGTCGTTACGCGAGCAGCGGCTTATCGCTCCGCCGAAGCGTCCAGATCCACCCACACCAGATGGTGATCGCTGCCATCGGCAATGGCCGCTTCGGGCGAGGCGGACGCTGGCCAGAACACGCCGCTGTCCTTCAATGCGAAGCCCACCGACGGCAGCACGTAATCGAGCCGCATCGTTCCGGCCTTCGGGCCGAAGTCGCCGGTGGCGTGCGCGGGCGCGCCGCGATGTTCGATGCCGGACGCGGCGTACTTCGCCGCCAGTTCGACCGCGCCTTCGCTGCGCGGTGTGGCGTAGCGAAGTACGCGCGGGTGTTCGAGCAGCTCGACTATCGCCTCGTGGCGGCCATCGCCGTCGATCGGGTCGTTGTTGAGATCGCCCGCGATCACGAAGCGTGCGTCGGCAGGCAGCCCGCCGCAGTGGCCTCGGTCATCGCACAGCCAGGGCTTGTCGCCCGGGGAAAGGTACTCGCGCCACAAGCGGATCTCGTCCGCGTTACGTGCGCCATTACGATCTTCCGGACCGTCGAATACCGGCGGCGTCGGATGCGAAACGAGAAAATGCAGGGTGCCCGCCGGTGTAAGCACCGGCACATCCCAGTGCGACTTGGACGAGAGCCGCAACTGCGACCAGATATCCGCCGGATACCACGCCGCGCCTGTCTTCGGATCGACGGGCTGGCGCGCGCCGGGCAAGGCGCTCCACTTGAGCCGCTGGAATGTGCGCACCTGCTCGGCGTCGATCGGGAACTTCGACAGCACCAGCATCCCGTATTGGCCCGGGTGCAGGCCGTAGCCCCATGCATCGTTGCCGCGGTTGCGGCCGTCGCCGCCCGCGGTGCCGTTGCGGTCCAGGTCCAGTCCGCTGGGAACGCCGGTGTTGACCGGCGCGAGGTAACGATACGGATAGCGCAACGGATCGCCGCCACCCGGCTGTGCGACCTCCAGGTAATTGCGTTGGAACAGGTCGGCCGCGCGACCGTCGGCGTCGTAGTCGAACTCGTTGAGCAGCACCAGGTCCGGACGCACGCGCTGCAGGACGGCGGCGATCTTGCGCGCGCCGCCGTCGCCGGTTTCGAGGCGCTGGATCAGACCGCCGGTCTCGTCGTCGTAGAGCGAGGTGTTGTACGTCGCCGCGCGCAAGGTCGTATCGGTCGTCATCGAACGTGCCCAGGCGTCGGGATCGCCCTTGACGTTGACCTGCGTGCAGGCCGCCAGGAGCAGCGCCAGCGGCGCGATGAGGAGTAGAGGGAGTCGGGCCATCG
The DNA here is from genome assembly GCA_005503055.1 of Lysobacteraceae bacterium P. Taxonomy (GTDB): domain Bacteria; phylum Pseudomonadota; class Gammaproteobacteria; order Xanthomonadales; family Xanthomonadaceae; genus Lysobacter_J. The sequence continues at coordinate 29,963 of SCOX01000011.1, forward strand.
CGCGATTCTGTCACGGCCTTTCGCAAAGCGGATGACAGCACGTGGCGGGCGCTGCGCGGCGGGTGCTTCGCTGCGCTGTCTCACGTGCTCAGGGAAGGTCGTGCCATTGCCGGCCGTCGAAGGCTTCCAGCGGGCGGAAGCGCCGCTTGTAATCCATCTTCGGGTGGCCGTCGATCCAGTAGCCGAGGTAGACATGGCGGCGGTGTTCGCGGCGCGCCCATTCCAGTTGCCGCAGCACCGCCAGCGTGCCGAGCCCGCGTCCGGCTTCGTCGGGGTCGTAGAAGGTGTACACCGCCGACAACGCGGCGTCCGTGCAATCGGTGACGGCCACGGCGAGCAGCTTGCCCGGGCCATGAGGTGCGGGATCGCGCAGCTCGAGGAAACGGCCTTCGCTCCAGCTGCCGATCAGGAACTGGTCGAACTCCGCCGCGCCGTGCCCGTCCATGCCGCCGCCGGCATGCCGCGATGCGAGATAGCGGCGGTACAGCGCCAGTTGCTCGCCGGTGCGCTGCGCCGGCAGCACGCGCATTTCGACATGCGCGTTGCGCGCCGCACAGCGGCGCTGGCCGCGATCGGGCACGAAGCGGTCCACCGGGATGCGCACCGCCACGCAGGCGCGGCAGCCGGCGCAATGCGGCCGGTAGACGATGTCGCCGGAGCGGCGGAAGCCCCAGCCCAGCGCGTGGGGATACCAATCGCGCAGGCGCGGATCGCGCGGGTCGAGCACGAGGTCGCGCGCGGAACGCTCCGGCCAGTAGCCGCAGGCGTGCTCGCCCGTGTGAAACAGGCGCAGGTCGTCGCTGTCCTGCGGTTCGGTGCCCATGGCCCCAGCATAGCGCCGCCGGACGTGAGGGAAACGCTGTCGCGCGACTGAACGCGGCCGCTTTCCGGTCAACCGTCGGGCGCGGTGCGCGTTGACTGGACATCGGCGCCAACCGGTGCCGCCCGCAGGAGCCGTCCCCATGACCCGCACCACCATTTCCGTTCTGCTCGCCGCCGCCGTCGCGGCCGTCGTCGCCGGCACCGCCTTCGCCGCTCCGCAGGGCGAAACCGCCTCGCGACCGAAGCTCGACGCGAACAACGACGGCGCGATCGATCGCAATGAAGCCGCCGCTCACCCGCGCCTTGCCGCCAAGTTCGACCAGCTCGACAAGAACCGCGACGGCAGGCTCGACGCCTCCGAACGCCCGCAGCACCGTGGGCGCGGCGGCCATCGCAGCCACGGCGGCATCGAACGCATCGTCAAGGCCGACGCCGACGGCGACGGCCGCATCAACCGCACCGAGGCGGCCACGCTGCCGTGGGTCGGCGAGAAGTTCGCCGAGATCGATGCCAATCGCGACGGCTACATCGTCCGCAGCGAACTGGGCAAGTACCGCGAACGCATGCGTCCGCAGCGCGAGGCCGAACACGCCAAGCGCGCCGAGGAACGCTTCGCCGCCGCCGACCTGAACAAGGACGGCAGGCTCAGCCGCGTGGAGGTCAGCGAAAAGATGCCGCGCCTGGCCGACTCGTTCGCCTTCATGGACGAAGACCGCGACGGCTTCCTCACCCGTGCGGACCTCGCGCCGCACAAGCGCTGAACTTCGGACATGGTGCGCGGTCCATGACCGTGCGTGCTGATGGTTCGACCCTGTTGCCCGTGCCGCGTCTCCCGGCACGGGCTTTTCTTTTCGGGCCGATCGCGTCGCCCCGCAGAGCGGGGATCACATCGCGATGTGCTTCAGCGTCCGCACGACCTGCCATCCGGCATCGGTCTGCTTCACTTCCAGCGTCTTGTACGAGCCGGACAGGCGATGGTGGTACGCGGAATATTCGATCACGCCGGTCACCGCGTCCTTGTCGTCGCGCGATTGCGGACGGAACGCGTGCACGTCGACGATCAGCGCCGGCTTTCCGGTCGCGCGGTGCGTGCTGCCGACCTCGTCGTTCGGGTTGCGCAGGCACTGCGAGGCGGGAACCACCTCACGCTGGCGCGGCTTGGCCAGCAGCGGCTGCATTGCCGCCAGCAGTTCGGGCGAAGCATCCTGTCCGTCGATCGACAGGCACACCACGTCGATGCGCGTGGCCGGCAATTCCTGGGTGAAGATCGCCGCCGCCAACGGTTGCGGGATCTGCGCGAGCGAGCCGTCGAGCGGATGCGTTTTCAGCGCCTCGGTCGGGATGTCGGTCTTCACCACGTGCATGATCGCCAGCCAGCCGACGATGACGATGCCCGCCAGCAGCACCAGCTTGATGCGCAGCATGCGCGTCTGCGCCTTCTTGGCCGGGCCGCTTTCCTCGGAGTTCAAACGGAAGCTCGGGCCGGAGAAGCTCTCGCGCGTGCTTTCCAGCAGACCGGCCCCGCGCAGGATCTCGCGTGCGCGAACGGTGTCGTCCGAACGCACGACCCATACCGCCGGCTTCGGGCCCGCTTCTTCCTCGCTGTAACTGAAGGTGCCGCGGCGGCCGCCCTTGTAGGAACGTCCGTTGGTGATGCGCACTTCGATGTCGGCATCGCGCAGCATCTGCGCGACGGTCTCGACGTTCTCCAGGCGCAGGCTGCTGAAGACCTGTCTCATTGCGGCGGGATTCGGGATGGGGGATTGGGGATTGGAAACAGCATGATGTCGGAAGTCCGGTGGGAGGGGCGAAGTGCCTGCGACGTGGCGGCGAACCCGGTTTTCACGAATCCCGAATCCCGAATCTCCAATCCCGGGAAGCTCATTCCTTCGCCGGCACGTGCGCGGCCGCCGCGGCGTCCTTCACCACGCGGATCAGGCCTTCCTGCGCGGTGCTGGCGACCAGGTGGCCGGCGCGGTCGAAAATCTGCCCGCGCGCCAGTCCACGACCGCTCTGCACGCTTGGGCTGTCGATCGAGTAGAGCAGCCAGTCGTCGGCGCGGAACGGTCGGTGGAACCACAGCGCATGGTCGAGCGAGGCCATCTGCACGTTCGGCTGGTAATAGCTGATGCCGTGCGGGAAGGTCGCCGTGCCCAGCAGGTGGAAGTCCGATGCGTAGGCGAGCAGCGCGCGGTGCAGTTCCGGCGCGTCGCCGACGCGTTCGGTCAGGCGGAACCAGAACTGCTGGTACGGCGGCCGCTTGGGCGGATTGAGTTCGTCGCGCGGGTAGATGTGGCGGAACTCGAACGGCCCCTTGCGCGAGAGCCAGCGCTGGATCTTGATCGGCAGGGTCGCCATCACCTGCTCGGGCACCGCCGGTGCGGGGTCGATGTCCTCGGGCTTGGGGACTTCCGGCATCGACAACTGGTGCTCGCCGCCGTCCTCGTCCTGCTGGAACGAGGCGGCCATGAAGAAGATCACTTCGCCGTGCTGGATCGCGGTGACGCGGCGCACGGAGAAACTGCCGCCGTCGCGCGTGCGGTCGATCTGGTAGACGATCGGCGCGGCGATGTCGCCGGCGCGAAGGAAATAGGCGTGCAGCGAATGCGCGCCGCGCGGCTCGAGCATCGTGGCCTGGGCGGCCGACAATGCCTGTCCGAGCACCTGCCCGCCGAACACGTACTTGGTGCCGATATCGCGGCTCTGTCCGCGGAAGAGGTTGTCCTCCAGCCGCTCCAGCGAGAGCAGTTCGACCAGCTCGTGAACGACTTGCTCGTTGGCGGGGGCGGTCATGCGGGGGCTCGTGCGTGAAGTGGGCGAAAGTATAACCGCCGGGGTTGGATGGCCCCGGCGGCGCGAAGCGGTCGCCGGAAAACCCGCGCCTGTTCGACGCAAGAGCTGAACGCCGCCGCTACAAGCTCTACAACCTCATGGAATCCGTACCAGCCCCGTGCGTGCCATCACCCGGTCCCAGGGGAACATCGGTCCCGGATCGCGCTTGCGCCGCACTTTCACTTCCGGATCGTCCGTCGCGGGCACTTCGGCGGTGTCCAGGTCTTCATGTCCGGCGATGAAGCGCAGCGACGGCAGCGTTGCCTGCAGCTCGTCGAGCAGTCGCGACAACGCCTCGATCTGCACCTCGCCGTACGCCTCGTCCATCGCCTGGTGGGAGGCGACCAGCCAGTCGGGATAGCGGCCGCGGTTCACCAGCTCCACGCCGATCGCGCGCGGGTTGTATCCGCGGACGTGATGGGCGATGCGGTCCAATGCGACGTACTGGTGCAGGCTGCCGTCGCGGTCGATGTAGTAATGCCCGCTGTTGCCCGTCAGCGACGTGTCGTACAGCACTTCCTCGCCGAACCGGCGCGCCATCGCCAGGTCCGGAAGCTCGGTGCAGTGAACGACGACCAGGTCGATCTGCGCCAGTGGCCGCGGTTCGAGGCGGTCCTGGTAGGGCAATGGTTCGAAGACGATGGGCAGGGCCGGCGGAACGGTCGACATGGGGCCGGATGCTACCATTCGCCTCCCGCGCGGCCGCCCGTGCCGCCCGGCGTCGCCCCCTTCCGCGCCTGCCGCGGTCCGACACTGGACGCAGCCGCCCATGAAACTCCCGCCCGCCGACTCCGAGCTCGGCAAACTGATGGCCTGCCTGCCACAAGTGGGCCGGGTCGAGTGGATCGGCGTGCGCCCCAAGCGCGACGTGGCGATGGACGAAGCGGAGGAGGTGATCGCCGAAACGGGCGCCGGCCTGCTCGGCGATCGCTACCGGGGCGGCAGCGGCAAGCGCGGCATCACCATGATCCAGGCCGAACACCTGCCCGCCATCGCCGCCCTGTCGGGCCGCGACGCGCTGCAGCCCGCGACGCTGCGCCGCAACCTCGTCGTCTCCGGGCTGCCGCTGGTGGCGCTCAAGGGCCGACGTTTCCGCATCGGCGAGGTCGTGCTGGAAGGTACCGACAGTTGCGATCCGTGCTCGCGCATGGAAGCGGCGCTCGGTCCCGGCGGTTTCAACGCGATGCGCGGCCACGGCGGCCTGTGCGCGCGCATCCTTCAAGGCGGCACGATCCGCCGCGGCGACACGGTCGTCGCCCTTACCGATTGAACCAAAGAACACGCATGAGCACTCGCGGACACTGCATCCTTTCCCACGGTTTCGAGAGCGGACCGGACGCCACCAAGGTCACCGCGCTGGCCGACGCCGCGCAGCGACTGGGCTGGACGCACGAGCGACCCGACTACACCGACCTCGACGCCAAGCGCGACGTCAGCGAAGTCGGCGACGTGCACGCACGCGTGCAGCGCCTGCGCGATCTGGCGACGGCCGCCGCCGCACGCGGTCCGGTGGTGCTGGCCGGCTCGAGCCTGGGCGCCTACATTTCCGGTCTCGTGTCGCTGAAGGTGCCCACGCTCGGGTTGTTCCTGATGGCACCGCCGGTGCGGATGGGCGAGGCGCCGCGACTGGAAGCCGCACGCGTTCCCACCTCGATCATCCACGGCTGGAACGACGAGCTGATTCCTGCCGCCGACGTCGTCGCGTGGTCGTACGCGCGCAGTGCGCGCCTGCTGCTCGTCGACGACAGCCATCGCCTGTCCAACCACGTCGAGGCCAGCGCAGACGCGTTCGCCTCGCTGCTGTCTTCGCTGCGTACGGTGTCGGCATGAAGTTCTTCGCCAGTTGCGGAAAGGGCCTGGAATACCTGCTGGCCGACGAGCTCGCGGCGCTGGGTTGCACGCGCGCGACCGCGGCGATGGCCGGCGCCAACGCCGAAGGCACGCTCGCCGACGCGCAGCGCGCCGTGCTGTGGTCGCGAGTGGCCAGCCGTGTGCTGTGGCCGCTGGCCGAATTCGACTGCGCCGACGAACACGCGCTGTACGCGGGTGTCGCCGCGATCGACTGGCCCGCGCACCTCGCCCAGGGCGACACGCTCGCCGTCGATGCGCACGTGTCGGGCGAGGCGATCACGCACGCGCGTTACGCCGCGCAACGCGTGAAGGACGCGGTCGTCGACGTGATGCGCGCCCGCACCGGCACGCGTCCCGACGTGGACGTCGAGTCACCGGACCTGCGCGTGAACTTCGTGCTGCGCAAGGGCCGCGCGTTCGTCTCGATCGACCTCTCGGGCGGACCGATGCACCGTCGCGGTTGGCGCACCAAGCAGGGCGAGGCGCCGCTGAAGGAAAACCTCGCCGCCGCCGTGCTGCTGCGCGGGCAATGGCCGAAGGTGTACGCACAGGGCGGCGCACTGCTCGATCCGATGTGCGGCAGCGGCACGCTGCTGATCGAGGGCGCGCTGATGGCCGCCGACGTCGCACCGGGACTGCAGCGCCATGGCAATGAACTGCCCACGCGCTGGCTCGGATTCGATGCGATCGCCTGGCGCGCGCTCGTGGACGACGCACGCAAGCGCGAAGCGGTGGGCATGAACGCGTTGCGTCCGGCGTTCCTCGGCCGCGACACCGATCCGCACGCGATCCGCGCCGCGCAGGACAACGCAGTGCTCGCGGGGCTGGCGGGGTTGATCGAGTTCAAGGTCGGCGACATACGTTCGCTCGACGCCGTTGCGATTCCCGCGCCGACGGGAGAAGGCGAGACATCGCGTGGACTGGTCGTCTGCAACCCGCCTTACGACGCGCGCTTGGCCGCCGAACCCGCGCTGTACCGCGCGCTCGGCGATGCGCTCAAGCGCGCGGTTCCGCAGTGGCGCGCGAGCCTGTTGTGCGGCGATGCCGCGTTGTCGTTCGCGACCGGCCTGCGCGCGCAGAAAAAGTACCAGCTGTTCAACGGCGCCATCGAGTGCACGCTGATCGTGTGCGACCCTGTGGCGCCGCCGCAGCACCGGCGCACGGATGAAAGCGGCAACGAAGTGGCGCCGGTGCTGTCCGAAGGCGCGCAGATGGTCGCCAACCGGCTGCGCAAGAACCTGCGCAAGCTCAAGAGCTGGCGCGAGCGCGAGCAGGTCACGTGTTTCCGCGCCTATGACGCGGACCTGCCCGAATACGCCGCTGCCATCGACGTCTACACGACCGACGAGGCCACGCCGCGCACGTTCCTGCACGTGCAGGAGTACGCCGCGCCGGCCGAGATTCCCGAAGACGTGCAGCGTCGCCGCCTCAACGAGTTGCTCGCCGCCGCGCGCGAAGTCTTCGCCGTCCCGCGCGAGAACGTGGCGCTCAAGACGCGCTCGCGCGGCAAGGGCGGGAGCAAGTACGGGCAGATGGACTCGCGCGGCGAGTTCGTCACCGTGCGCGAGGGCCGTGCGCGGCTGCGCGTGAACCTGTTCGACTACCTCGACACCGGCCTATTCCTCGACCACCGGCCGCTGCGCCTGCACATCGCGGAACAGGCGCAGGACGTGCGTTTCCTCAACCTGTTCGGTTACACCGGCGCGGCCACGGTGCAGGCCGCCGTCGGCGGCGCGCGATTGACGACGACCGTCGACCTGTCGGGCACGTACCTGGAGTGGTGCGCCGACAACCTGCGCGAGAACGACATCGGCGGGACCCGCCATCGCCTCGTGCAGGCCGATGCGCTGACGTGGCTGGAAGCGGACACGCAGTACTACGACATGATCTTCTGCGACCCGCCGACGTTTTCCAATTCCAAGCGCGCGCAGGACTTCGACGTGCAGGCGCAGCACGTGCGCCTGCTGCATGCGGCGGTGGAGCGGCTGGACGAGAACGGCGTGCTGTACTTCTCCAACAATTTCCGACGCTTCCGTCTGGACGAAGCCGCGATCGCGGAATTCGCCCAGATCGAGGACATCTCCGCGCGCACCATCCCGCCGGACTTCGAGCGCGATGCGCGCATCCATCGCTGCTGGCGACTGCAGCGGCGCCGTACGGGCGGATGAAGCCGCACCCCTGACGACGCACGGCGCGATGGACTGACGACGTCATTGCCTGACTGCGCGTGGGCGTACCGTTCGTCCTGCTCACCTGCGATACGCAGCCGTCGGTGCCTGAAGTGGTGGCACGCGAATTGCGTGGACGGGGGTTCAAAAACGCCTTGATGTTGCGTCGTACACCAGTGGCGGCGTGGTTCGTTCATTCGGCGTGAATCGGGTGGCATTTCTTCATTCGGCCTGCACGTTCCCGCGCGTAATCACAAATCGGACCATGACGCCGTCTGGACGAACGTAAAGGCAAAACGCCGGGTTCGCGGGTGGAATGCACGCTTCCTGCTGCCCATGCCGGGTGAATTCACGGCAACGCTCCGCCTGCCGACGACGCGTGCCTTTCCCGCACCGTTCCCGCCCGGAGTCCGCCATGAACACGAATGCTCGCCAACGGCCATGCCTGCGCGAAGTCGCACGGTGTCGGGATACGAACCCATCCGTCCTCCGGACGCTCCACTGGATCGCACCGCTGATGGCGCTGCTGTGCGCGGGCACGGCAACGGATGTCGGCGCGCAGGCCTCGTGCACCGGGCCCGCCGGGCAGGTGGTGGTCGGTGTCGGCTCCTTCGTATGCGGCTCCAGCGCGACGGCATCGGCGGCCGGCGGAAACGCCACTGCGTTCGGCAACCAGAGTTCGGCGACGGCGGTGGGCGCGACCGCGCTCGGCGCGGGCGCGGCCACCAACGGTCTGCAGGCCTCGGCCATCGGCACGCAATCGCAGGCCAACGCCGAGGGCGCGACCGCAGTCGGCGCACAGTCGCGCGCGAATGCGGTCGGTGCGGCGGCGTTCGGCGGTTTCGTCGACCTGGACAACGACAACATCGCGGAGGCCAACGAACTCACCACGGCCAACTTCGTCAACGCGACCGCGATCGGCAACAACGCGCAGGTCAGCGCCGACGGCGGTTCGGCGTTCGGCAACCAGAGCCGCGCGGCGGGCAACGCGGTGGCAGTGGGTCAGGCGGCTACGGCCGTGCAGGCCGGTGCTATCGCGCTGGGACAGGGCGCCGACGCGACCGCGGCCAACGCAATCGCCATCGGTCTGAACGCGCAGGCCACCGCCAGCGGCAGCGTGGCGCTCGGCGAGGGCGCGACCACGGGTGCACGCGCCAACGTGGTGTCGGTGGGCGGCGGCGCCGTGGCCACGCGTCAGATCGTCAATGTGGCGGCAGGCGTGCAGGGTACCGACGCGGTGAACCTCGATCAGCTGACCAGCGCCGTGGCCGACGGCTCGCGCTACTTCCAGGCCGACGGCTTGAACGACGGCAGCGACGATGGCGTCGCGAACGGACAGTTCACTTTGGCGGCCGGCAGCACGGCCGCCGCCAACGGGCCGGGCGCCACGGCGCTGGGTTCCAATTCCACAGCCAGCGGTGAAGCGGCCATCGCGGTCGGCGCATTCGCCAACGCCGCCGCCGCACAGACGCTCGCGGTGGGCACCGGTGCGCAGGCGACGGTGATCGGCGCGCAGGCAATCGGCATCGGCGCGAACGCCGGCGCGGACCGCAGCTTGGCGATCGGTGGTGGCTCGCAGGCCAGCGGCGCCACGAGCATCGCGGTCGGCAACGAAGTGATCGCCAGTGGGCAGAGCAGCGTGGCGATGGGTTACCGCACGTCGGCCACCAACGTGCTGACCACCGCCATCGGCGGCTGGAACGATGCCAACGCCGACGGCGTGGTCGATGCCGGTGAGGTCACCGTGGCCTCGGGGCTTGGTGCCATCGCCATCGGCCCGGCCGCGCAATCCACGCAGCAGGGTTCGGTGGCGATCGGCTCCAACAGCCTCGCCACGGCGCAGGCGAGTACGGCGGTCGGTACGACGGCCCTCGCCACCGGTCTGGGCAGCGCGGCGTTCGGTTTCGACTCACAGGCCACGCAGCAGGCCGCGCTCGCACTGGGCGCGGGTTCACGCGCGATCGCCGCCAACAGCACCGCGGTGGGCACGCTCGCACAGGCGCAGGCCGGCAACACCATCGCCATCGGCTTCCAGGCGCTGGCGGCGGCCACCGACAGCGTGGTGCTCGGCACGCAGGCGCAGGTCTCCGTGGCGGGCAGCAACGGCATCTCGATCGGCAACAACAGCCAGGTGAATTCGCTCAACGGCCTGGCGCTGGGCACGGGCGCGATAGTCGCTGCCGTCGATCCGAGCGGCACCGTCATGAGCAACGGCATCGCGGTCGGCAACAACAGCCGCGCCAACAATTCCGATGCGACTGCGGTCGGCGCCAACGCGATCGCGAACGGGCAGAACAGCGTCGCCTTCGGCACCAGCGCCAACGCGCAGGGACCGCAGGCCAGCGCGATCGGCCAGAATGCGCGCGCGATCGGCAGCAACTCGGTCGCGCTGGGTACCTCGGCGTTCGCGCAGGGCAACGTGAGCACCGCGCTGGGGCAGAACTCCACCGCGACCGGATCGCTCAGCGTGGCGTTGGGCCAGTCGGCCGACGCCACCGCGAGCGAAGCGCTCGCCGTCGGCAACAACGCGCAGGCGACCGCAGACAACGCCACGTCGCTTGGACGCAGCGCGAACGCTTCGCAACAGGGCGCGCTGGCGCTGGGTGCCGATTCGATCGCCAGTGCCGTCGATGCGTTCGCGGGCGGACGCGGCAGCGCCGCGGTCGGCACGGGCAGTACCGCACTGGGCGCGGCCAGTCGCGCCGCCGGTGCGGACGACACCGCGCTGGGCAACGGCGCGCAGGTGCTCGCCGACCGCGGTACGTCGCTCGGCGCCCACAGCCTCATCGAGGCCGACGCCACGGAGTCGGTGGCGTTCGGTGCGAACACGAACGTCACCGCCGCGCAGGGCGCGGCACTGGGCTTCGGCAGCAACGTCACGGCGGCCAATGCGGTCGCGCTGGGGGCGGGCAGCGTCGCCGACCAGGCCGGTACGGTGTCGCTCGGCACCGTGGGCGCGGAGCGACGCATCGTCAACGTCGCGGCAGGCATCGCGCCGACGGATAGCGTCAACGTCAGCCAGCTCACCACGGTCGTCGCAGGCAACCTGCGGTACTTCAAGGCCGACGGTTTGAACGACGGCACCGACGATGCACAGGCGACCGGCGCGAATGCGATCGCCGTCGGCAGCAGCGCCAACGCGGCACATTCCGCAGCGACGGTGATCGGCAACGCCGCGCTGTCGGCGGGCGACAACGCCACGGTGGTGGGCAACTCGGCGGTCGCGGGTACGGGATCATCGGCGTTCGGCGCGTTCGCCACGGCCAACGGCGAGTTGGCCATGGCACTGGGCAACGGCAGTGCGGCCAACAACACGCGCGCCACCGCGGTTGGATCGCTCGCCCGGGCGATCAACCCCGGCAGCAGTGCCTTCGGCGTGGAGGCCGCGGCCTCCGGACAGGATGCGACGGCCATCGGCATCCGCAGCAATGCCATCGGACAGGACAGTGTTGCGCTGGGATCCGACACCGTGGCGACGGGCGCTGGTGCGGTACTGGTCGGCGCCGACGGGCGTGCGAGCGCGGATCGTGCCGTCGCGCTGGGAAGCACCGCGCAGGCCAACGCCATCGACAGCATGGCGATGGGCGCCAGCAGTACGGTCGCGGTGGGTGCCACGCAGTCGTCGGCCTTCGGCGCGACGTCGAACATTACCGCCGCACAGGGCACGGCGCTGGGCTTCGGCAGCAGCGTCAGCGCGATCAACGCGGTCGCGATCGGCAACGGTTCCATCGCCGACCAGGCGGACACCATTTCCATCGGCACCGCCGCCGCGCAGCGAAGGATCGTCAACGTCGCCGCGGGCACGGCACCTACGGATGCGGTGAACGTCAGCCAGCTCGGCACCGCCGTTTCTGGCATCCGCCACTTCAAGGCCAACAGCAGCGTGCTGGGCGATGACGCCGTCGCCAGTGGGCTGGGTTCGATGGCGGCCGGCGTGCTGGCCGAGGCGAGCGGATTGCGTTCCGTCGCGGTGGGCGTGGACAGCACCGCCAGCGGCAACCTGTCGATCGCCATCGGCGACCAGTCCAATGCAGGCGGGCCCGGCGCGCTCGCGATGGGCTTGAACTCGCAGGCACTCGGCGAGGGCGGCATCGCGATCGGCACCGCCAGCCTTGCCAGCGGCCTGGCCGACATCGCCATCGGCCGCAACGCGCAGGTGCTGGCTGACGACAGTATCGCGATCGGCGACAACGCGGTGATCGCGGTGGGCGCGACGCAGGCGTCCGCGTTCGGCGCGGCCAGCAACATCTTCGCCACGCAGGGAACCGCGCTCGGCTTCGCCGCCAGCGTCACCGACGTGGGCGGCGTCGCGCTCGGCAGCGGCTCGCTGGCCAATCGCGGCACGGCGGTGTCGATCGGCACGCCGGGCAGCGAACGGCAGATCATCAACGTCGCAGAGGGCACGGAGCCGACGGATGCCGTGAACGTCAGCCAGCTCGGAACGGCGACCGGCGCGTTGCGCTACTTCAAGGCCAACGGATTGAACGACGGCACCGACGATGCGCAGATCGCGGGATTGCAGACCGTCGCGGTGGGTTCGAACGCGCTGGCGACCGAGGGGCAATCCACCGCCCTCGGTAGCGGCGCGCAGGCCACGGCCTTCTTCGCCACGGCGGTGGGTCATACCGCCGCCGCCACCGGTACTGCGTCGACTGCTCTGGGTCAATTCAGTCGCGCGCCCGGCATCAACGCAGTAGCGGTCGGCGCCGATGCTCAGGCGCAGGCGATGAATGCATCGGCGCTGGGACAGAACAGCGTCGCCGCAGGCGCTGGCAGCACGGCCATTGGCCAGGCCAGCTTCGCTGGCGGTGCCAGCGACATCGCATTGGGCAACAACGCACGCGTGGAAGCCGACGAAAGCACGGCTGTCGGCACGGGTGCCACCATCGCAACAGGCGCGACGCAGTCGTCGGCGTTCGGTGCGACGTCCCACAGCGGCGCGGTGCAGGGCACGGCACTGGGCTTCGGCAGCAGCGTCGCCACGCAGGGTGCGGTGGCGTTGGGCGCGGGTTCGATCCCGGCCGGTTCCGGCGCGATCGATTTCGATACGACCGACCGGACGTTGCTGGGCGCAGTTTCGGTGGGCACCACCACCAGCTACCGGCAGATCACCAATCTCGCTGACGGCACGCAGCAGCAGGATGCGGTGACGATCCGCCAGTTGCAGGGCGCGATCGGATCGGTGGCGGCATCGCCGTCGATGTACTTCCACGCCAACTCGGCGGCGGGCGACTCGCTCGCGGTCGGTGCGGAAGCGATTGCGGTCGGGCCGCTGACCGTGGTCAACGGCGACAATGGCATCGGCGTTGGCAACGGAGCCGTCGTCGATCTCGCCGCGCCGGGCGGCATCGCGCTGGGTCGACAGACGCACGTGTTGATGGCGTCGGGCATCGCGATGGGCACCCAGGCGCAGGCGAACGCGGAACAGGGCGTCGCACTCGGAGCGGGCGCGACCGTGGACCACGCACTCAGCGTGGCGATCGGCTCGGCGTCGCAGACGACGGTCGGTGCGGAAACGGGCTACACGGCGTTCGGCCTGAGTGCACCGCAGAACTCCTTCGGTGAAGTCTCCATCGGCAGCGCCGGTGCGCAGCGCAAGCTGACGAACCTGGCCGCCGGCAGCAACGATACCGACGCGGTCAACGTCGCGCAGCTGCGCACGGTGCAGGCCACCGCCAACGACGCGCTGCTGTGGGACGCGGCCGCCAACGGCGGCGCCGGGGCGTTCAGCGCGAACCATCTGGGCAGCGGTCCGAACAAGATCGTCAACGTGGCTGGCGGCCTGGTCGATGCGAACAGCACGGAGGCCGTCAACGGCGCGCAGCTGCTGGCTGCGCTGCGCGGCGTGAGCAACGTGTTCGTCGGCAGCGATCTGTTGCTCAACCCGGGGGCAAGCACGCTCGATGCTCCGCAGTTCGTGCTCGGCGACAACGTGTTCAACAACGTCGAAGCCGCGCTGAGTTTCCTGCAGGGTCGGGTGGACACGCTCGCGACAGGAGGTGGCGGTGGCGCCGACGCGCGATTCACCGCACAGGAGGCCGCGCCGGCCACGGCGACGGGCGCGCAGTCGGTCGCAGCGGGCAGCAACGCGCAGGCGAACGCGCCCAACAGCGTCGCGCTCGGCGCGAACTCGATCGCCGACCGCGCCGACACCGTGTCGGTGGGCGCGCCGGGAGGCGAGCGGCAGGTCGCCAACGTCGCCGCGGGTACCGCGCCGACGGACGCCGTCAACGTGCAGCAGATGCAGACGCAGTCGGTGACCACGCTCAACCAGGCCAACGCCTATACCGACCAGCGCGTGAGCGAGATCGTCGCGGTGCCGTTGCAGGCCATCGAAGACCTGCGCGGCGAGGTCGAGGACGAGTTCCGCCACACCGATCGCCGCATCAACCGGCAGGGCGCGATGAACGCGGCGATGGTGCACATGGCCAGCAGCGCGGCGAACATCCAGACGCTCAATCGCGTGTCCGTCGGTGCGGGGTATTCGGAAGGCGAGGAAGCGATGGCGGTGGGCTATCAGCGCCAGTTGAAGCGCAACATGTCGCTGTCGTTCGGCGCGGCGTTCAGCGGCAGCGAACAATCGGCTGGCGTGGGTCTGGGCATCGGCTGGTAGCGCCGGAACGCGAACGGGCCCGCTGGATCGAGCGGGCCCGTGGCAATGGGATAACAAACACCCGCGCCGATCTGCGGTTGCCGGGCGCGTAACCGTCCGTTCCACCGGCGGCACTGTGCGCCCGCGTTTCCGGCCCGCACATTGTGGGATCGACCTGTGAGGAGCCCGCCATGAGCACGCTTTCCCCCGCCGCCCGTATCGGCCGCACCCTGCGCGGCATGCCCGCCTCCGATGGCGCGGGCGTCAAGCTGACGCGCGTGATCGGCTCGCCGGAGCTGGAGATGCTCGATCCGTTCCTGCTGCTCGACGAGTTCGGCACCGACCGGCCCGAGGATTACCTCGCCGGCTTTCCCGAGCACCCGCACCGCGGCTTCGAGACCGTCACCTACATGCTCGACGGCCGCATGCGCCACAAGGACAACCACGGCAACGAAGGCGTGCTGGTGCCCGGCAGCGTGCAGTGGATGACGGCCGGTCGTGGCCTCGTGCATTCGGAGATGCCCGAGCAGCACGAAGGTCGCATGCGCGGTTTCCAGCTGTGGGTGAACCTGCCGGCCAGCGAGAAGATGACGCAGCCGCAGTACCAGGAATACGCGCCGGACCGCATCCCGCAGTTGCAGCCCGCCGATGGCGTGCACGTGAAGGTGATCGCCGGTCGCGTCGGCGAGGTCGACGGTCCGATCCGCCAGCCCGCAACCGATCCGATCTATCTCGACATCGAACTGGCGCCCAACGCCACGTGGCAGTACGAGTTGCCCGAGGGCCACAACGCCTTCGCGTATGCATTCGAGGGCGAGGGCTCGCTGGGCGAGGGCGATGAGGCGCGCGCGCTGTCCGCGCAGCACCTGGCGGTGCTGATCGGCGGTCCACGCCTCACGCTGGCTGCCGGCGCCGCCGGGCTGCGCGTGATCCTCGTCGCCGGCCGACCGCTGCGCGAGCCGGTCGCACGCTACGGCCCGTTCGTGATGAACACACGCGAGCAGGTCATGCAGGCCTTCGTCGACTTCCAGGAAGGGCGCTTCTGAAGAAGGCCGACCGGACCGCACCTGACGTGAAAAAGAAAAAGGCCACGCTCCCGCGTGGCCTTTTTCGTGTCGCGATGGACCGCGATCAGCGACCGTCGCCCGCCACATCCGGACCGAACTGTCCCAGCCAGCGGTAGATCACGCCGCCGAGCAGGCCGCCGGCGATCGGCGCGACCCAGAACAGCCACAACTGCGACATCGCAACAGGGCCGGCGAACACCGCCACGCCCGTGGAACGTGCCGGGTTCACCGAGGTGTTGGTGACCGGAATGGAGATCAGGTGGATCAGCGTCAGCGCCAGGCCGATCGCGATGGGCGCGAAACCCGCCGGTGCGCGCGTGTGGGTGGCGCCGAGGATCACGATCAGGAACATCGCGGTCATCACGATCTCGCACAGGAACGCCGCGCCGATGGTGTAGCCGCCCGGCGAATGCGTGCCGTAGCCGTTGCTGGCGAAGGCGCCCGCGGCGTTGGGATCGATCGCGAAATCCGGCGCACCGCTGGCGATGTGCAGCAGGATGAAGCCGGCGACGATGCCACCCAGGACCTGGGCGAAGATGTAGGGAATCAGCTCGCGCGCCGAAAAACGGCCGCCGGCCCACAGGCCGAAGCTCACCGCCGGATTGAAGTGGCCGCCGGAAATATGACCCAGCGCATACGCGCCGGTGAGGACGGTCAGGCCGAATGCGAGCGAGACGCCCAACAGGCCGATACCGAGGGGATTCCCGTCACCGCCGAACTTCGCGGCGAGCACCGCACTACCGCAACCGCCAAGCACCAACCAGAACGTACCGATGAACTCGGCCGCAAGCTTCCTGATCATGTTGTTTCTCCTGCCCATGGAACCGATGGAATCGAACCGATCTCGCATCAGGACGTGCCTGCGCGAGAAAGCGGCCGATGTTAGGAGCGGCGAGGAGGACGGTAACTGCGAAAGAAGCTGATTGCACGCGCAGCCCGATCGGCGGCAATCCGCCCGGCGAAGCGGGCAGACCGGCCTCAATCCGCCCGACGAAGCGGGCGGACCGGCCTTCATCGCGTGGATCAGTTGCTGCTCAGGCGCGTTGCGGGGAAGCGGATCGACTGCACCTGGGTCAACGCGGGCGACAACTGCGGCTTTTCGGCCTGGAACCAGATGTGCGCGACGCGACCGTCGGGCAGTTCCACCAGCGTCTCGCGGACTTCGACGTCCGGCTTGGTCGCCAGTTCGCCGCGGTACCAGTAGACGCTGAGGCCGTCGATCACGCCAGCTTCGGCGCGATTTCCGCGCTTGGGCTCGAAGTTCGCCTTGCGCGAGATGTAGAGGCCGAACGCTTCCGAGCCATCGGCGCGCAATGCGCGACAGAAATCGGAACCGCCACTGGCCTTGTATTCCCACGTCAGTCCGGCGTCCGCGGGCAACTGCGGACAATTTCCACCATCTTGCGTGCTCTGCGCGTGCGCGGTCGCCATGCCCAGACCGGCGAGCACAAGCAGGGCCGACATACGCCATGCCGTCGTATTCACGACAAACCCCCTGTAGTCGTTACACCCCTTGCAACGAACAGCCCGGTTGCGGGCTGCATGTGACCGGCGAAGCGTGACCGGTTCGGCCGATCTGGCTCGAACATAGTCCAGAAAACGGCACTTGACAAATAACCAGGCCTAATGGACCGACAGCCGGGCTTATGAATCGGGGGCAGCCCATCCGGCCGGCTTATGGGCCGGTGGCCTCAGCGGTCGGGGAGGGGGATGAACTCGTCGTCGCCCGGCACTTTGCCGAACCCCCCCTCCAGCCAGTCCTGCTTGGCCTGCTCGATCCGCTCCTTCGAGCTGGACACGAAGTTCCACCACAGGTGGCGCGGGGCATCCAGCGGCTCACCGCCCAGCAGCATGGCCTTCACGGGCGTGCGTGCGCGCAACTTCGGCCGGGTGCCCGGGTCGAGCACCACCAGGTGCATGGCCGGGATGTCTACGCCGTCGAGCTGGGCGTCGCCTTCCAGCACGTACAGCGCGCGCTGGGGATGGCTGTCGTCCAGGGGCAGTTCGGCGTCGGCATCCAGGTCGATGGCCACGTACAGCGTGTCCGCATAGACGCGCACGGGCGACTCTTCGCCATAGCCGCGCCCGGCCACCACGCGCAACCAGCTGCCGTCGCGGCGCTGCTGCGGCAGGTTGGCGGCGGGGTGATGGAAGAAGCCCGGCTCGGCCTCCTCGTCGCTGCGTGGCAGTGCGACCCAGGTCTGCATGCCATGCAACGGATGCTCGTGCTCGCGCAGCGTCGCCGGCGTGCGTTCGGAATGCGCGATGCCGCGGCCGGCGGTCATCCAGTTCACATCGCCCGGGTTGATGTCCTGCAGGCTGCCGAGCGTGTCTCGGTGCGTGATCGAGCCCGACCACAGGAAGGTCACCGTCGCCAGGCCGATGTGCGGATGCGGGCGCACGTCGATGCCGCGGCCCACTTCGAACACCGCAGGCCCCATGTGGTCGACGAACACGAACGGACCGACGGAGCGCGCCTGGATGCTCGGCACGGCGCGACGGACCTGGAAGCCGCCCAGGTCGTGCACGCGCGGGGAAACGATGACGGTCATGGCGGGATCTCCGGGGACGAGCGTGGCGTGAGCGTGTCACATCCCGGTGCGGTGCCGCATGTACCGTCGTGCGTCGCCGGTCAGCGTCCCTCGTCGACGCGCAGCGTGGCGGCGGGGCGGGCGCCCGGCGCCAGTCCGAGGAGGGTGACGCGCCAGCTGCCGATCGCGCGCGGCTGTCCCTGTGCGGATGCCTTGAGCACCACGTCGAGCACGGCGTCGGTCTTCTGGAACCGCAGGCGCACGTCGGCATCGCCGGCGTGGACGCACTGCACGTCGGGCGGGCAGCGCGAATCGTTGACCGTGTCCACGTAGATGATGCGTGCGCCGTCGGGCAGCGCCATCTTCTGGCCCGGGTGGAGACGCGCTTCCACCGGGAGCGCCACCTTGGGCGCGCTGGCGCAGGCGGACAGGCCAACGGCAAGAAGCAGGGCAAGGAGCGCGGGCGCGGGACGACGGGTCATTCGGAACGGGAAGTGATGGAGACCGGCGGAGTCTAGCTGCTGCGCCGGGAGGAATCGTGACGCTGCGACGTGAAAGCTTCGTTTGCGCCCCCGTGGCTAGAATCGCCGGCAATGCACAACGCGGGATGCACATGACCCGGAAGCTGCGGTGGATCGGGATCGCCGTGTTCCTGCTGATGGCCGCCTCGCTGCTGTCGGTCTACAGCTATGGCCGCTTCGCGCAGCGCGCGCGCGGCGCCCCGACGCACGCGATTCCGGCCGAACGCGTCGAGACGGCACTGGACCGCGCCATCGCTCCGATGCAGCAGGCGCATCCGGGCCAGGCCGGGCTTTCCCTGATCGCCGACAACCTCGACGCGTTCACCGTGCGTGCCGTCACCGCACGCACCGCCGGTCGCAGCCTCGACCTGCAGTACTACATCTGGAAGCCCGATCTCACCGGCAACCTGATCGTGCACGAAGTGCTGAGCGCGGCCGACCGCGGCGTGCGCGTGCGGCTGCTGCTCGACGACCTGAATTCGCACGCGAAAGAATCCGTGCTGGCGGCGCTGGACCGGCATCCCAATATCGAAGTGCGCATGTTCAATCCTTCCCGCGCACGCCAGTCGTACCTGTTGCGCGGCGTGGAAATGCTGCTGCGGATGTTCAGCCTCAACCGGCGCATGCACAACAAGGCCTGGATCGCGGATGGCCGCATCGCCGTGGTGGGCGGGCGCAACATCGGCGATGAGTACTTCGGCGCGGCCGAAGCGTCCAACTTCCTCGATGCGGACCTTGCCGTGGTCGGCGAACCGGTGCGGGAAACATCGAAGATCTTCGACGACTATTGGAACAGCGGCGCGGCGATCCCGCTCGCGCAACTGGTGGACGCCGACGAACTTTCGCTGGAACGGCTGCGCCGCGTGGGCCCGCTGGAGTACCGGAACAAGGACGCCGCGCCCTACGTCGAACAGCTGCGCCGTTCGCCCAACATCCAGGCACTGCTGCGCGGCAGTCGTGCACCGCGCTGGACGGGCGACGCGCACGTTTTCGCGGACCCCGCCGCAAAGGCCGAAGGTGCGCCGCGTCGCGGCGACTGGCTGATCGATGCGATCACGCCCACCGTCTCCGGCGCGCGACGCGAACTGTTCATCAGTTCACCGTATTTCGTGCCGGGTAACGACGGCGCAGCATTGCTGCTGCGCATGCGCGAGCACGGCGTGCGCGTGAGCGTGCTGACCAACTCGCTCGCCGCCACCGATGTCGCCGCCGTCCACGGCGGATACGCGCCGTATCGCGGGCCGCTGCTGCGCGGCGGCGTCGAGCTGTACGAGCTGATGGCGCGTGGTTCCGGCGGTGGCGGCAGCGGTTTGCTGGGATCCACGTCGAGCGAGGCGAGCCTGCACACCAAGGCATTCATGGTCGATGGCGACGTCGGCTTCGTCGGCTCGGTCAACTTCGATCCGCGCTCGATCAACCTCAATACCGAAATGGGGATCGTGTTCACCGACCGCCAGCTCACGCGCGAGCTGCTGCGCCTGTACGCCTGGAAGGTGAGCGGCGAGAACAGCTACCGGCTGTACCTGGAGAACGGTGAACTGCGCTGGGAGGATGCTTCCAAAGCACCGCCACGCGTGTGGTCGCAGGAGCCCGAGGCCGATTGGAAGCGTCGCACGATGGCGGCGGTGGTGCGGTGGTTGCCGGTGGAGTCGCAACTGTAACGATGTTCTCGGAAAGGCATCCGGCCCGGGTTCCGGCCTTCGCCCGGAATGACGGTCCGTTCAAGACGACGGGAAACGGACAGGCGTCTACTGCTTCCCTTCCTCCAGCACCGCCCGCCCGTCCGCATCGATCCGCACCGTGGTCAGCCGGTCGTACTCGGCCTCGCTCATCGGCGCGACATCGCACGCGCACAGCGCGGCGGCGATATTCGGCACGGTGTTGCTGTGGCCGACGACCATTACGGTCTGCCCAGCATGACGTGCGCGAAGTTGCGCGGCGAATTCCGCCGCCTGCTGCTTCGTGTCGTAGGTTATCAGTGGCAGGCCATGCTCCTGCGCGGTGGGCGTCGCGGTCTGGCGCGTGCGCTGGTAAGCGGTGGTGTAGACCGCGATCACCGGCACCGTCGACAGCCGCTGGGCCAGCGCCTGCGCACGTGCGCGGCCGGCATCGGTGAGCGGCGGATCGTCTGATCCGTCGGCGGCTTTTTCCGCGTGTCGCACGAGCACGAAGGTCATCGCGCCGTCGGACTTCGGTTGCGTTGCATTGCCGGCCGGCGACGAGGCGCAGGAGGCCAGGAACAGGAGCGCGACGAGGGCGATAAGCGGCCGGAAGGAGGGCGGAATTTTCATGTCGCCCACCATAGCCGACCTCATGCCGCCGGCTGAAGTGCCGTGAGGATGCCACGCGCCGCCAACACGCGCGCCTGCGCATCGGGCAGATCCAGGGTCATGCGCAACTTGTCGGGGCCTTCCATCTTGTAGAGCTTGGGTTGCCCCTGGATCAATCGAATGATCGTCATCGGATCGACGTTGGGCTTCTCGACGAAGTGCACGCGGCCGCCCTTGTCGCCCAGGTCGAGCTTGCGGATGCCCAGGTGGGTGGCGCGCAGCTTGAGTTCGGCGACGGCGAACAAGTGCTTGGCCGCATCCGGCAGCAGGCCGAAGCGGTCGATCATCTCCACCTGCAGCTCGCGCAGTTCGTCCGAATCGCGCGCGCTGCTGATGCGCTTGTAGAGCGTCAGGCGCGTGTGGACGTCGGGCAGATAATCGTCTGGAATCAGCGCCGGAACGCGCAGCTCGACCTCTGCGCCGCGCGCGTCGACGGAATCCACGTCGGGCAGTTTGCCCTGGCGGATCGAACGCACCGCGCGTTCGAGCAGTTCGGTGTAGAGACTGAAGCCGACTTCCGCCATCTGACCGCTCTGTTCTTCGCCCAGCAGTTCGCCCGCGCCGCGGATTTCCAGATCGTGCGTGGCGAGCGTGAAGCCGGCGCCGAGTTCGTCCATGGCCGCGATCGCATCCAGGCGCTTGCGTGCGTCGTCGGTCATCGCCTTGCGATCGGGCGGTACGACGAGGTAGGCGTAGGCGCGATGATGCGAACGGCCGACGCGTCCGCGCAGCTGGTGCAGCTGCGCCAGGCCGAACTTGTCGGCGCGGTTCATGATGATGGTATTGGCGTTGGGAATGTCGATGCCCGACTCGATGATCGTCGTCGCCAGCAGCACGTTGAAGCGCTGTTTGTGGAAGTCGAGCATGACGCGTTCCAGCTCGCGCTCGGGCATCTGGCCGTGGGCCACGCCGATGCGCGCTTCCGGCACCAGCTCTTCCAGTTGCCGTTGCATGCGGCCGATGCTTTCCACGTCGTTGTGCAGGAAATACACCTGGCCGCCGCGCGACAGCTCGCGCTGGAAGGCCTCGCGCAGCTGCATGTCGTCCCACGGCACGATGAACGTCTGCACCGCAAGGCGATGCGCGGGTGGCGTGGCGATGATCGACAGATCGCGCAGGCCCGCCATCGCCATGTTGAGCGTGCGCGGAATCGGGGTTGCGGTGAGTGTGAGCAGGTGCACGTTGGCGCGCAACGCCTTCAATGCTTCCTTCTGGCGCACGCCGAAGCGCTGTTCTTCGTCGACGACCACGGCGCCCAGGTCCTTGAAGCGCACGTCGGGCTGCAGCAGGCGGTGCGTGCCGACGATCACGTCGATCGAACCATCGCGCACCTTCTCCAGTTCGGCCTCGATTTCCTTCTTGGTCTTGAAGCGCGAGAGCACTTCGACCCGGATTGGCCAGTCGGCGAAACGATCGCGGAAATTGCGGTAATGCTGCTCGGCCAGCAGCGTGGTCGGCACCAGCACGGCGACCTGCTTTCCACCCATCGCGCTGACGAACGCCGCGCGCACCGCGACCTCGGTCTTGCCGAAGCCGACGTCGCCGCAGACCACGCGATCCATCGGCTGGCTGGAGGCGAGGTCGCGGATCACCGCTTCGATCGCCGCGTGCTGGTCCGGCGTCTCCTCGAACGGGAACGCCGCGGCGAACGGTTCGTACGACGCGCGGTCCACGTCGATCGCCAGGCCCGCACGCGCCTGCCGCTTGGCCTGGATTTCAAGAAGTTCGGCCGCCACGTCGCGAACCTTTTCGGCCGCCTTGCGCTTGGCCTTCGTCCACTGCTCGCCGCCGAGCGAGTGCAGCGGTGCGGTTTCCTCGGAAGCGCCCGAATAGCGATTGATCAGGTGCAGCTGCGCGACCGGGACGTAGAGGCGATCGCCCTTGGCGTATTCGATTTCCAGGTACTCGGCCGGCATGCCGCCGGCTTCGAGCGTGACCAGCCCGCGGTAGCGGCCGACACCGTGGTCCTCGTGGACGATGGGCGCGCCTTCGGTCAGCTCGCCCAGGTCCTTGATGATCGCTTCCGGCTCGCGGCCCACGCGTCGGCGACGGCGCGGCTGGCTGGCGCGTTCGGGAAAGAGCTGGCGCTCGGTGAGCACCGCGAGCGCCGGCTCGGTGATCGCGAAGCCGTCGTCCAGCGGTGCGACGGCGATGGCGAAACGCTCGCCGCCGGTAACGAATGCCGTCCAGTCCGGCAGCACGGTGGGCTTGAGCGATGCGCTGGCCAGCAGTTCCAGCAGCGCTTCACGACGGCCCGGCGAATCGGCCGCGATCAGCACACGGCCCGGATAACTCGACAGGAACGACTTGAGCGCCTCGGCTGGCGCATGGTCGCGCGCCGCGATCGGCAGCGAGGGCGCGGGTTGGTCGCCCAGCGCGGTGGCGCGTTCGCGTTGCGCGTGACCTTCGGCGCAGATTTCGACTCGCGCGCTGTCATTCAGGCGCTCGCGCAATGCGTTGGGCGACAGGTACAGCGTGTCGGGTGGAAGCAGCGGACGCTCGAGGTCGTGGCGGCGCTGTTCGTAGCGCTCGCCGGTGTGCGACCAGAACTGCTCGGCGGCCTCGATCGCGCCGTCGGCGATCACCGGCAGCGTGTCCTTGGCGAGATAGTCGAAAAGCGTCGCGGTCGAATCGAAGAACAGCGGCAGGTAGTACTCGATGCCTGCCGGCGCCAGGCCCGATTTCAGGTCCTGGTAGAGCGCGCTTCGGCGCATGTCCAAGTCGAAGCGCTCGCGCAGCGCATCGAGCGCGCGCTTGAGGGCCGCATCGTCCAGCGGCACTTCGCGGCCGGGCAGCAGGTGCACCGCGTCGATCTTCTCCAGCGAGCGCTGCGACTCGGGATCGAACGCGCGAATCGTCTCGATCTCGTCGTCCAGCAGCTCGACGCGGAACGGCTGGTCGGCGCCCATCGGGTACACGTCGAGCAGGCCGCCGCGCACGGCGAAGTCGCCCGGGTCCAGCACCTGCGGCACGTTGCGGTAGCCGGCCGATTCCAGGCGCCGTTTCTCCGCATCGAGGTCCAGGCGCTGCCCGGTCTTCACGTCGAAGCTGCCGCCGACCACGTGCTTGAGCGGCGCCAGGCGTTGCAACAGTGTCTGCACGGGCACGATCACGATGCCGCGCTTGAGCGTCGGCAGGCGGTGCAGCGCAGCCAGGCGTTGGCTGACGATGTCCGGATGCGGGCTGAAGACGTCGTAGGGGAGCGTTTCCCAGTCGGGGAAACCGATCACCGGCAGATCGTCCTGCGCGCCCAGCAGCGTATGCAGGTCGGACTCGAGCTGGTGCGCGCCGTGGTTGTCGCGCGCGACGACCAGCAGCGGCGCGGCCTGCGCCTTGGCGGCGGCGGCGATGTGGAAGGCCAGCGCGGATGGCGAGGCCGGCGCGCGCCACCATGCGCGCTGCTGTCCGGCGCGCGTTTGAGTAACGCGGGGCAGGGGAGGCGTCGGAATTGCGGACTTCGGCATCGGATCTTCAGGCGTGGGAAGGGGGCAAACGAAAGGACGGTCAAAACAGGTGCAGCGCCGGGAGCGGTCGCCCCAGCGCAAGAGGCATGCATTTTACGGGAGCGGAGGATGAAGGCCCCATGCCGGCCGTGGCCGGATCGCAGTGTTCCGGTCCCGCCGTTGATGATCGCTTGCAATTAAATAGCGCGCTATGTAAATCTCGACGCATGAAAGCCGCCCCCACCAAGACCGCCAAGGCCAGGAACCTGCTGCGCCTCGACGACCAGCTGTGCTTCGCGCTGTATTCGACCGGTCTGGCGTTGAACAAGGTCTACCGCAAGCTGCTCTCGCCGCTGGGCCTGACCTACCCGCAGTACCTGGTGATGCTGGTCCTGTGGGAGCGCGACGGCCTGACGGTGTCGGAGATCGGCGAGAAGCTGTTCCTCGATTCGGCGACGTTGACGCCGCTGCTCAAGCGCCTGGAGACGTCGGGCCTGGTGACGCGCACGCGCGCCAGCCACGACGAACGCCAGGTGATCGTCGAGTTGAGCGAGCAGGGCCGCGCACTCAAGGCGCGGGCGCGTTCGATTCCATCGGATTTGTTGTGCGCCTCCGAGTGCTCGGCGGAGGAAATCGTCGCGATGAAGCGCCAGGTCGAATCGCTGCGCGACGCGCTCGCCCGCAACGGTTGAGCAC
The DNA here is from genome assembly GCA_005503055.1 of Lysobacteraceae bacterium P. Taxonomy (GTDB): domain Bacteria; phylum Pseudomonadota; class Gammaproteobacteria; order Xanthomonadales; family Xanthomonadaceae; genus Lysobacter_J. The sequence continues at coordinate 54,816 of SCOX01000011.1, forward strand.
GGTGCGCGCTGTTCCAATCACCCATATACGTAGCGCGCCATCGACACGCGGGCTATGAAATACGGCCGCCGGCCAGTCCCTCGTTGTCCCCCCAACCCAGGAGCCTTTCCATGTCCCTCGATCAGGTCCTCTATACCGCCCACGCCACCGCCACCGGCGGCCGCGACGGTCGCGCCGTTTCCTCCGACAAGGTGCTCGACGTCAAGCTCACCACGCCGCGCGCACTCGGTGGCGCCGGCGGCGACGGCACCAACCCGGAACAGCTGTTCGCGGCCGGCTACTCGGCCTGCTTCATCGGCGCGCTGAAGTTCGTCGCCGGCAAGGAGAAGATCGCGTTCCCCGCCGATGCCAGCATCGACGCCAGCGTCGGCATCGGTCCGCTGCCGACCGGTTTCGGCATCCAGGCCGAGCTGAAGGTCTCGCTGCCGGGCCTCCCGCGCGAGCAGGCCGAAGCGCTGGTGCAGAAGGCGCACCAGGTGTGCCCGTACTCCAACGCGACGCGCGGCAACATCGACGTCACCCTGACCGTCGTCTGATTCAACACGCAAGAAGCGCGGCGCGGGCGTACTGCCCGCGCCACGCGTGCCCCCTCGCTACCGTGTCTCTTTCGTCGCGAACTTCTCGCGGCGCCCTCAGGGCCGCGCCTCGAATACCAGGTTGAACGGCGTCTGCGTCGCGCGGCGGAAGCGCGTGAAGCCTGCGTCTTCCATCACCTTGCGCAGTCGCGCCTCGCCCGCCTGGGCGCCCAGCGCCGGACCGTTGCGCGCCAGCGACACCGGCACGCAGATCTGCGACGACGCGCCGTAGTACACGCGGCCGACCGGATTGAGGTTCTCCGCCACGCTATCGCCGGCGAACGGCTCCACCAGCATGCACACGCCATCGGGCTTCAGCGCCTGCAGCGCGTGGCGCGCGGCGCCCACCGGATCGCCCATATCGTGCAGGCAATCGAAGAAGCAGATGAGGTCGAAGTCGTTTCCGGCGTAGCCGGTGGCATCGGCGGCCTCGAACCTGGCGTTGCTCACGCCGGCCTGCCGCGCCCGTTCGCGCGCCACTTCGATCGACGGCTCGTGGTAGTCGAAGCCGATGAACGTCGATTGCGGGAAGGCACGCGCCATCAGCGTGGTGCTGGCACCGTGACCGCAGCCGACATCGGCGGCCTTCGCCCCGGCGCGCAGCTTGTCGACGACGCCGTCCAGCGCGGGCAGCCATTCGGCGATCAGGTGCGCGTTGTAGCCTGCACGGAAGAAGCGTTCGGTCCCGTGGAACAGGCAGGCATGGTGCTCACCCCATTCCATGCCCTTGCCGGTGCGGAAGTTCTCCTTGGTCTTCTCCAGCGCGTGGAAGGTCGCTTCCACGATGGAGTAGGCGCCGGGCAGGTCGACCGGCCCGCCCGGATCGGCCAGGCACAGGGCCTGTTCGGCGCTGAGCGAGTAGGTGTCGTTCGCCCGCTCGTAGTCGACGTACCCGCCAGCGGCCTGGTTGCCCAGCCACTCGCGGATGTAGCGTTCGTTGGTGTTGGTCCGCCGCGCGAGCTCGCCTGCGCTCATCGGTTCGGAGGCCAGGGCCCGGTACAGGCCGAGCTGGTCGCCCACCAGCATGAGGGTGGCGCTGATGGCGGCGCCCAGGTCGCCCACGGCGTGGCCCAGGAACTGGTTCAGGCGGTCTTCGTTGATGGTCATGTCGGCGCCACCGTTCAGATGCCACCGGAAGGGCTGCTTCCCGTGGACGCGCGGTTGAGCCTGCCGCAAGGCCCCCCGTTTTCCCCATCAAACGCGCCGATGCAACGGTGCCGGCCAAATCCGGCCGTCAGGGCGGGCCAAGGACGCCGGTCCTGCGGATCAGGCCGCCTTGCCGGCCTTCAGGTCGAGGCGAACGCGCAGCAGGCCGTTGGCGTCCTGCTGGACGTTGCGTTCGAAGCCTAGCGATTCGGCCAGCGACAGCATGGCCTGGTTGTGCTCGAACACATCGCCATAGACGCAATCCAGCTTCTTGCCGCGCGCCCATTTCACCAGGCGGGTCATCAGGTACCGGCCCAGGCCCATGTTCGCCACGTAGTGGCTGACCAGGATCGCGAACTCCGCCTCGCGGCCGTTGTCGTCCACCGCGATGCGCGCCACCGCCCCGACGAGCGCCTCGCCGGGAGGCAGCGGCTCGGCCGCGACCAGGGCGAATTCGTTCTTGGGGTTGATGCGGGTCATCCGCTCGGCCATCTCCGGCGTCATCTCGTTCAGCGCGTACAGGAAGCGCTGTCGCACTTCCTCCGGCTGGAGGAGGGAGAAGCTCGCACGAATCGGTTCGGCGTCTTCGGGGCGGATCGGACGAATCAATACTTCACGCCCGTTGGGAAGACGCATCCGTTCGTGCCAAGGCGGGAGTCGTTCGCGCGCGGCCATGGAAGGATATTGGCACACTTCCCGTATTCACATTCTTCACGGGGCGGGCAGGCGATGGACGGGAACGGGTTGCGGGAATGGGTGGGGGGCTGGCCGGGGGTGGAGTCCTCGATCAAGTGGGAAAACGACCTGGTGTTCACGGTCGCGGGCAAGATGTTCTGCGTGATCTGCGACCAGGGGCCGGGCGCCGGCAGCCTGAGCTTCAAGGTCGAGGACGAACGCTTCCTGGAGTTGAGCGGCCGGCCCGGTTTCGTCCCGGCGCCCTACCTGGCGCGTGCCCACTGGGTGCAGATGGCCGACGCCTCCCGGATTCCGGCCAAGGAGCTGAAGTCGCTGCTGCGCCGCAGCTACGAGCTGGTCCGCGCGAAGCTGCCGAAGAAGACCCAGCGGGACTTGGCGGATTGAAGCGGGGCCGATTGAAGCGGGGCCGACTGAAGCGGGGCCGACTGAAGCGGGCCGACTGAAGCGCGCGGGCCGAGCGAGGGCCGACCGAAGTGCCGGTCGACTGAAATGTTGGCGGTGCCTCGACGCCCCGCTCGCATCGGGCGCATAGGCCCCGGTGCTAGACTCGCGCCGCTTCACGCACACTCATCCAACTCATCAGGAATGGACGCATGGCCGGTGGTGGTGATTCGACCCGCGCGATCTTCTTCGCACTGGGCGCCAATTTCGCGATTGCCGTCGCCAAGGGCGTAGCGGCTTTCTTCACCGGTTCCAGCGCGATGCTGGCCGAGACCGTCCACTCGCTGGCCGACTGCGGCAACCAATTGCTGCTCCTGCTGGGCATGCGCCAGGCCAAGGCGCCGCCGACGCCCGAGTACCCGCTGGGCTACGGCAAGGCGATCTACTTCTGGTCGTTCCTGGTCGCCGTGATGCTGTTCACCGTCGGCGGCATGTTCTCGCTGTACGAAGGCATCCACAAACTCCAGCACCCCGAGCCGCTCAGGCAGTGGTGGTGGGCCGCCGGCGTGCTGGTGTTCGGCATCGTCGCCGAGAGCGTCTCGATGCGCGCCTGCCTGGTCGAGGTCAACAAGGCGCGGGGCGATCGCGGCCTGTGGCAATGGTTCCGGCAAAGCCGTCAGGCAGAGCTGGTCGTGATCTTCGGCGAAGACCTGGCGGCGCTGCTGGGCCTGGTGTTCGCGCTGTTCGCGGTGATGATGACGGTGGTCACCGACAACCCGTTGTGGGACGCGCTGGGCACCATCGCCATCGGTGCGTTGCTGATCGTGGTCGCGGTGTTCGTCGCCATCGAGGTCAAGGCGATGCTCATCGGCCAGAGCGTGGATCCGGCGCGGCAGAAGCAGATGCGCGAGTTCCTGGATGCGCGGCCGGAGATCGAGCGGGTCATCAGCGTGATCACGCTGCAGTTGGGCAACGAGGTGATGGTTTCTGTGCAGGCGCAATTGCGCGAGGAACACGGGGTCAACGCGCTGATCGATCAAATCAATTCGATCGAGCGGGCGTTGAAGCAGAGTTTTCCGGAAGTGCGGTGGAGCTTCTTCGAGCCGGATCGGAAGTTGTTGGCGTAGCGTTCCTTCATTCCGGCGAAAGCCGGACCTGGACCGTCGCGTCGCCGGTCCATCACGTCTTGCAATCAGTCGTCGTCCCGGCGAACGTCATCCCGGCGAAGGCCGGGATCCAAGGCTGTCACGCTGTCCGTCTTGTCTCGTCATTCCAGCGAAAGCTGGAACCCATTTTGATTCTGCTCTTGCTCTGCTTCGTGTCTAAAACGAAACAACAAAGCAGCAGCAGAGCGTCCGATCGGCTGCGCCGCTCGGGTCACTTTTCTTTGCTTGCCCAAAGTCCGACTGGATTCCCTTCGGTCAAAAAGTAACCAAAAGAAAGGGCAGCGGGCCCAACCCAATCCCACGACCGGAAAGCGAGTAGGTGCGTTCGCGATTCGCCAGGCCCGCGCTTGCGGCGCGGGCGTTCGGGCGATGCGCGAACCAGTGGTTCGCAAGCACGCATCGCCCTCGCTCCATGGCTCAGCGCTCACCGCCGCACGTCCTGTGCGGCGCCCTACGGGGCTGGCGATCTGTTGGGCTGTTCCATAGCAACAGCGAACCTCCACACCGTCGCCCGGGTAAGCGAAGCGCACCCGGGATGTGCCGATGGTGCGCCATGCAAGGCCCCCGGGTGCGCTGCGCTGCTCCGGGCTACGTTGCCTTCGGGCTAGCCACCTGTTGGACTGTTCGACGGCAACAGCAAAGCAAGCCCTCAGTCCGGCCGCACCAACCACTCCAGCTTCCCCGCCGCGTCCGCGGTTTCCCCCAGCACCTTCGCCAGCAACGGCAGCACGCCGGCGAGCGTCTGATCGAGCTGCCACGGCGGATTGAGGATCAACAGGCCGCTGCCGTTCATGCGCAGCGGAGAATCGTCGGCGCGCACCAGAAGCTCGGCGACGAACGAGGACTTCGCCGGCAGCGTGGTGGCGCGGCGGTAGAACGGTTGCAGCGAACGGCGCAACTTGATCGGGTACCACAGCACGTAGGTGCCCTGCGGCCAGCGGGCGAGGGCGTCGCGCAAGGCTCCCAGCGCCGTGTCGAACTCCTCCAGCTGCGCCTCGAAGGGCGGGTCGATGAGCACCAGGCCACGGTTGTAGCGGGTCTCTCCGATGCGCGGGGGCAGCATGGCCTTCATCGCGGCGTAACCGTCTCGTTCGTGCACCGCCACGCGCTCATCGCGTGCGAATACCGTGCGCAGCTGGCCGGCTTCCTCCGGCAGCAGCTCGCATGCGGCGATGCGGTCCTGCGCGCGCAAGGCGTGCGCCAGCAGCCACGGCGAGCCGGGATAGCTGGCCTGCCCGTGATCGTGGCGGCAGGCGCGCACGGCTGCGAGATAGCGGGCGATGGCCGGGTGCTTCGGCGCTTCCGCGATCAGCCGGCCGATGCCGCCCTCCGCCTCGCCCGTGCGCTGCGCCGAGTTGCTGTCCAGCGCGTAGAGCCCGCGCCCGGCGTGGGTGTCCATCGCGAACGCCGCCGCCGGCTTTGCCGTGAGGGCGTCGCACAGCGCGAGCACGGCGATGTGCTTGAGCACGTCGGCGTGATTGCCGGCATGGAAGGCGTGGCGGTAGTTCATCGGGCGTCCGGGATTCGGGATTCGGGATTGGGGATTCGGGATTGGGGATGGACGGGTCGCGTAGCGTCCCACCCATCCAATGCGTTCGCGCAGAATAGTCCCCGCCGACCCTATACCAAAGCGCAAGCTTCCGAATCCCGAATCCCGAATCCCGAATCCCCAGAATGCGCATCCTCCTCGTCGAAGACGAAACCGCCATCGCCCAGATCGTGCTGCATGCCCTGCGTGCGGAGGGCTTCGAGGCGGTCCATTGCCCGACCGGGGGCGAAGCGCTGGCGGCCGCGCGCGCGCAGGCGTTCGACCTGGCGGTGCTCGACGTGGGCCTTCCGGACATCGGCGGCTTCGCGCTGTGCCGCGAACTGCGCCGCGAGCGCGACCTGCCGGTGATCTTCCTCACCGCGCAGGACGCGGAGGCCGACCGCATCCTGGGCCTGGAGATCGGCGCCGACGACTACGTGACCAAGCCGTTCTCGCCGCGCGAACTCGTCGCGCGCGTGCGCGTGGTGCTGCGCCGGTTGCAACCAGTGGCGCAAGCGCCGGGCGACGCCGCCAGCTTCGTGCACGACCCCGATGGCAAACGCATCCGTTACCGCGGCCGCGCGCTCGACCTCACCCGTTACGAATACGGCCTGCTCGCCGCGCTGCTGCAGCGTCCCGGCTCGGTGCTCTCGCGCGCGCAGCTGATGGATCGCGTGTGGGGCGATGCGCTGGAAAGCGGCGACCGCACCGTCGACACGCACATCAAGACCCTGCGCGCGAAGCTGCGCGACGTGGCGCCCGACGCCGACGCGATCCGCACCCATCGCGGACTGGGTTATTCGCTGGAAGGCGACGAATGAAGATCGGCCTGCGCATTTTCCTGGGCTATTTCCTCATCGTCGCGCTTGCCGGCTGGCTGCTGGCGCAGGTGTTCGTCGCCGAAGTGAAGCCCGGCGTGCGCCAGGCGATGGAAGACACGCTGGTCGACACCGCCAACGTGCTGGCCGAGCTGGCCAGCGACGACTTCATCGAAGGCCGCATCGACGACGGCGATTTCGCCAAGCGCGTGCGCGCGATGGCGCGTCGCGACTACGGCGCGCAGATCTGGGGCTTCGGCAAGCGTTCCTCGCAGTACCGCATCTACGTCACCGATGCGCGCGGCATCGTCGTGTTCGACAGCGACGGCCGCGACGTCGGTCGCGACTATTCGCGCTGGAACGACGTGTATCTCACCCTGCGCGGGCAATACGGCGCGCGCTCCACGCGCAACGACTACGCCGACGTGAATTCCACCGTCATGCACGTGGCCGCGCCGATCCGCGATGCCGACGGGCGCATCGTCGGCGTGCTCACCGTCGCCAAGCCAAACCGCGCCATCGCGCCCTTCATCGAACGCAGCCAACGCGCCGTGTGGCGCTGGGGCGCAGTGTTGCTGGGCGCCTCGCTGCTGATCGGACTGCTGGCGGCGTGGTGGCTGTCGCGTCAGCTCGGCGCGCTGCGCCGCTATGCGAACGCCGTCACCGCCGGCGAACGCGCCGCGCTGCCGCGCACGGCGGGCGAGTTCGGCGACCTCGGTCTGGCGTTGGAAACCATGCGCGCGCGCCTGGAGGGCAAGCAGTACGTCGAGCAATACGTGCACACGCTCACGCACGAAATGAAGAGCCCGCTGGCGGCGATCCGCGGCAGTGCCGAACTGCTGGAAGGCCCGCTCGACGACGCCGACCGCGTCCGCTTCGTCGCCACCATCCGCGCGCAGAGCGAACGCCTGGCGCAGATGATCGACAAGATGCTCGCGCTGGCGGCGGTCGAACACCGGCAGCGGTTGGAGAATCCCGAGTCGTTGCCGCTGGCCGACGTCGTCGCCGATGCCGTCGCGCAGTGCGAAACCCGGTTGGCGCAGGCGGGGGTCGTGGCGACCCCGGACATGGCTGCCGGGCTGCCCGACGTGCGCGGCGACCGCTTCCTGTTGCGCCAGGCACTGGTCAACCTGATCGAGAACGCCGCCGACTTCGCGCCGCGCGGCGGGGTGATCGAGGTCGTGTTGCGCGAGGAGGGCGGGTGCCAGTGCGTGCAGGTGCGCGACCGTGGTCCGGGCATTCCGGACTACGCCACCGATCGCGTGTTCGAGCGCTTCTACTCGCTGGCGCGCCCCGGCAACGGCAGCCGCAGCAGCGGGCTGGGGTTGCCGTTCGTGGCCGAGGTCGCCGCGCTGCACGGCGGGAAGGTATCGCTGGAAAACCGCGACGGCGGCGGTGCGGTGGCGGAACTGAGGCTGCCGGCGGGTAGCTGAGTACCCGCGTTCGAGGGCATCGGTGCCCTCGATCGAGAGCACGGGGTCTTCGTGCGGCAGTCCGGATGCCCTCGCAACCCTGCGCGGCACCCTCGTGAGGGTATCGGCGTGCCCTCGCGACCCTTTGCCGTACCTGTGCGAGGGTATCAACATCCCCGCGCGACCCCGCCGTGCACTCGTTCGAGGGCAAGCGCATGCCCGCACGACCTGCGCGGGATCCCGACTTCACCCTCGCCTCACGCAAGCGCCATCGTCCCCACGCACGGTCCGCGCAGCCTGTCGGCAGTCCACGACAGGAGTCCACCATGCGTCTCGCCCTCAAGATCGTCATCGTCTTCCTGATGACGATCGCCATCCTCGTTCCATTGACCATGATCCGCGGCGTCATCCACGAGCGTGAAACCTACCGCGCGCGCGCCGTGGCCGACATCGCGCGCAGCTACGCCGGGGCGCAGGCCTTCGCCGGACCGGTGCTGGTCGTGCCGTATACCGAAACCGTCGAGGTCGAGGAAGCCGACGCGAACAACATCGTGCGCAAGGTCTGGCGCGAGAAGACCCGCCACTGGACGTTCTTCCCGACCACGCTCGACGTGCGCGGCCCGATGGCGCCCGACACGCGCAAGCGCGGCCTGCATGAGGTGCGCGTGTTCGAATGGAAGGGCAGGGCGGCGGCACGTTTCGACGCGATGATCCCGAAGGAGGGCGATCCCGCGGCGCGACGCATCGGCCGGCCGTGGCTGAGCTACGGCATCGCCGACGTGCGCGGCCTGCGCGCCACGCCGAAGCTGCGCATCGACGGCCGCGAGACCGCATTGCAGGAAGGCCTGGGCAGCCGCGACGGCCCCGGCCTGCACGTGCGGCTGGACGCGCCGCATCCGGGCCAGACACTCGCGTTCGACACGCAGCTCGACCTGCTGCTGGGTGGCACCGAATCGCTGGCGCTGGTGCCGCTGGGCAGGAGCAATCGCTTCGAACTGGACTCGACGTGGCGGCACCCGAGCTTCGGCGGCATCTCGCCGCGCCACGACATCGGCGCCAACGGCTTCAACGCCAGCTGGGACATCGCCTCCGTCGCGAGCAATGCGCAGCGCGATTACGTGCAGGGCGAATTCTCGCTCCCCGACCTGGGCAACGGCATCGGCAACATGCGGGGTCTCGACGCGGTCGGCGTGTCGCTGATCGACCCGGTCGACGTCTACACCCAGGCCGATCGTGCGACCAAGTACGGGCTGTTGTTCGTGCTGCTCACCTTCGTCGGCTTCTTCATCTTCGAGCTCATCAAGCAGTTGCCGATCCACCCGATCCAGTACGGCCTGGTCGGCCTGGCGCTGGCCATCTTCTTCCTGTTGCTGGTGAGTCTGAGCGAGCACTTCGACTTCCTGTACGCCTACCTTGCCGCCAGCGTGGCCTGCATCGGGCTGCTGGGTTTCTACCTCAGCGCGGTGTTGCGCAGCGCCTCGCGCGGACTGGGCTTCGCGGCGATGCTGGCGACGCTGTACGCCGCGCTGTACGGCTTGCTGGTATCGGAAGACAACGCACTGGTGCTGGGTGCGGGCCTGCTGTTCCTGGTCCTGGCGACGGTGATGGTGGTGACGCGCAAGGTCGACTGGTACCAGTTGGCCGGTGCCCGCCCGGCGGTGCGTCAGGCATGAATGAATGCGGCCGTGGGCGGAACAAGCCCGCGGCCGTCTTCGTCGTGTCCGCCGCCACCCACCTCCTCCGTTCGGGGTCACCTACCATGTACGTCATGGACGTCAAGCCTGTCGAAACCGCCCGCCCACTCGACGTGCGCTGCTACAACGGCGCCGCCATCGCAGCCTGGCTGGACCATCTGGCCGCGCTGCGCATCGCGGTGTTCCGCGACTGGCCGTACCTCTACGACGGCGACGAGGACTACGAGCTGGAATATCTGCAGGCTTACGTGCAGTCGCCGCGCAGTGTCGTCGTGCTGGCCTTCGACGGCGATCAGGTCGTCGGTGCTTCCACTGGTCTGCCGCTCGCGGACGAATCGGAGGCGTTCACCGCATCGTTCGCGCAGACCTCGATCGCGGCGTCGGAAGTGTTCTACTGCGGCGAATCGGTGCTGCTTCCGCAATACCGCGGCCGCGGCATCGGCCATCGGTTCTTCGACGAACGCGAAGCGCACGCGCGCAGCTATGGCGACTACGCGTTCACCGCCTTCTGCGCGGTCGATCGCGAACCGACCCACCCGCGACGTCCTGCCTTCCACCGCGGCAACGAGCCCTTCTGGCAAAAGCGCGGTTACCGTCCGCGTCCCGAACTGCGCGCGCGCCTGCCGTGGCGCGAGCTTGGGCAGGACCACGACATCGACCATACGCTCACGTTCTGGCTGCGGCCCCTGGAGCGCACCCGATGACTTCAACGCACGACCGGCTGGCCACCGCCCTCAAGGTGGCCGTCGCCAAGTACACGATCGACGCGCCGGCGGATTTCGACGCCTTTGCCCGCAAGCAGGCGCAGTGGCTGGACGAAGCGAAGGCGCTCGGCGCGCGCATCGCGGTGCTGCCGGAGTACCTGTCGCTGGAACTGGCCGCGACCTTCGACGAAAACACGCGCGGCGATCTGCACGCATCGCTGGCGGCGACGCAGCGCCATCACGCGGACTGGATCGCGTTGTTCTCCCGCCTGGCGCGCGAACGCGACCTGCACGTCGTCGCCGGCACTTTCCTGCTCGACACCGGGCGCGGCCGTTACAGGAATCGCAGCTACGCGTTCGCCCCCGACGGTGCGCACATGTGGCAGGACAAGCTGCGCCTGACCGGCTTCGAGAAAGCCACCGGCGTGATCGACTCGGGCGACGAGCTGAAGGTCTTCGAGACCGACGGCGTGCGCAGCGCGATTTCGGTCTGCTACGACAGCGAATTCCCGCTGCCCGTGCGTGCGCAATGCGAGGCCGGCGCGCGCCTGCTCATCGTTCCCAGCTGCACCGACACCGATGCGGGCGCGACGCGCGTGCGCGTGGGCTGCCTGGCGCGCGCGCTGGAAAACCGCTGCTTCGTGGCGCAGTCGGTGACGACCGGCGAGGCGCCGTGGAGCCCGGCGCTGGACGTCAACACCGGCGAGGCGGCGTTGATCGCGCCCATGGACGTGGGGCTTCCGCACGACGGGATGGTCGTGCAGACGCGCGGCGATCAGCATTGGGCGGTAGCGACGCTGGATTTCGCGGCGTTGGAGGCCAGTCGTGCGCATGCGCAGGTGGCGAACGATCGCGATTGGAGTGCGCAATATTTTCCGAGTGTGGCGAGGGCGAGGGTGGTGAGGGCGGCGTAGCCCTTACGCGTCATCCCGGCGAAGGCCGGGATCCAGGCTGTCACGCCATCCGCCCCATCTCGTCATTCCAGCGAAAGCTGGAACCCATTTTGATCTCGGCTTTCCCACGGAAGATGAAGGCAGAAGCAAAGCTTCCGATCGGCTGCGCCGCTCGGGTCACTTTTATTTGCTTGCCCAAAGTCCGACTGGATTCCCTTCGGTCAAAAAGTAACCCAAAGAAAGGGCAGTGGGCCCAAACCAGTCCTACGACCGGAGTCCACAAGGGCGCGTTCGCGATTCGCCATCCATGGCTCAGCGCGCACCGCCGCACGTCCTGTGCGGCGCCCTCCGGGGCTAGAGATGTGATTGGATGTTCAACAGCAACAGCAACAGCATGGCTGGAGCAAACCTCAACGCCGTAGGCCGGGTAAGCGCAGCGCACCCGGGTGTGCGCCGGCGGCGAGTCATGCAAGCTCCCGGTGCGCTGCGCTTACCCGGGTTACTCGTACTTGACGTCATCCGGCGAAGGTCGGGACACAGGCCGTCACACTCTCCGCCGCCACGTTGTCATCCGGGCGAAGGCCGGGATCCAGACAGTCACGCCTTCCACTTTGTCTCGTCATTCCAGCGAAAGCTGGAACCCATTTTGATCTTGGCTTTCTCACGGAAGATGAAGGCAGAAGCTTTGCTTCCGCTCTATTGCTTCGCTTCCGAAGTCAAAGTCAAAGTCAAAGTCAAAATGGGTTCCAGCTTTCGCTGGAATGACGAGATGGGGCGGAAAGCGAGTCAGCCTGGATCCCGGCCTTCGCCGGGATGACGCTTCGGAAAGCGTGACGGCTTGGATCCCGGCCTTCGCCGGGATGACGGAGAGAGTTGGGATGACGGTGAGGTTCGGGATGACGGCGAAAGTGTGGAGAGCGCGCGAAGCGGGCAGCCTTCGCGGATCCGAAGAGCGGCCGCACATGCCCCCCGAATTCAGAACAACGAAACCCCCGGCACCAACCACAACGACACACCCGCCAAACCCGTGCCGATCGCCGTCGCCGCCAACACATCGCTGGGGTAATGCAGACCGAGCACGACACGCGACGCCGCCACACTCGCCGTGAACGGCACCAACACCCACGCCAGTACCGGGTAGTGCGCCATCCCGACCAGACTGAAAGCCACCGCGTGCAGCGTGTGGCCGGAGGGGAAGGAGAACTCGTCCAACGGCGCTACCCAGGCGTGGATGCGACGGTCGGATGCGAACGGGCGCGGGCGACGCGTCCAGCGCTTGAGCAGCTTGTACAGCGTCAGCGCGATCACGCCTGTCGCGGCCAGGTGCGCCGACGCCGCCAGGCCGTCCAGTCCGTCGACCGCGATCAGCACGGCCATCAGCACGTACCAGAACACGCCGTCGCCGAGTCGGCTCACCGCCGCGAAATACGAGCGCGAGCGGCCGCGTTCGCCCCAGCGGTTCACGCGCAGGCACCAGCCGGAGTCGCCGGCGATGAGTCGCTTTTGCAGGGAATGACGGTTCATGACGCCTCCCGTTCGGCCGTGGTGGTGGAGATCGTGTCGGTGTTGTGGCGCGCGTCCACCAGTTGCTGCAGCAGCGCGTCGAAATCGGCGCTCACCTGTTCCGGGCGCAGCGTGATGACGGCCTGCCGCGCCGCATCGCGCATCGTTTCGCGAGCGACTTCGTCGGCGGCGATGCGCACGCACTGCGCGATGAAGCCCGCATGGTCGCCGGGTGCGATCGCCGCGCCGTGGATTGCGTCGCGCAGGTATTCGCGTGCGGCGCCGTAGTCGTAGGCGACCGTCGGCACTCCGCTGGCGAGGGCTTCCAGCGTGACGTTGCCGAACGTCTCGCTCAGGCTCGGAAAGACGAACAGATCGCCGCTGGCGAAGTGACGCGCCAGCGCTTGCCCGCGTTGCACGCCGCAGAAGATGAAATCCGGGTTGTCGTGTTCCAGCTTCGCGCGCGCCGGGCCGTCGCCGACCCAGACGAAGCGCGCGTCCGGGCGCACCGCCTGCATCTGCCGGAAGGCGCGCACCGCCAGGTCCAGGTTCTTCTCCGCGGCGATCCGGCCGACGTAGATCGCCACGAGCGTCTGCGTGTCGGCGCCCCATTGCGCACGCAGTGCGGGGTCGCGGTGATCCGGGGTGAACAGTTCCGTGTCCACCGCGCGTGGCAGTCGTACCACGTTGTCGAAGCGCTGCGCCTGCAGAAGCTCGACCAGCTCGCGCGTGGGCACCAAGGTGGCGTCGGCGCTGTTGTGGAAGCGGCGCATCCAGCGCAGCGCGGCGCCGGCGAGAAAGCCGACGCCGTAGTCGCGCATGTATTCGTCGAAGCGCGTGTGGAAACCGGTGGCGGCGGGGATTCCCAGTCGACGCGCCGCGCGCAACGCCGACCAGCCCAGCGGGCCTTCGGTGGCGACGTACACGGCATCCGGGCGCGCCGCACGCCAGGCGGTCTCCAAGCGACGGGTCGCCGGCAGTCCAAGGCGCAGTCCCGGATAGCGCGGCAGCGGCGCGCCGCGCACCAGCACTTCGTGCGCGGTCGCGCTGTCGAGTACGCCCTGACGGGGGCGGACCAGCTGGACCGCGTGTCCGCGGGTCCTCAGCCCCAGCTCCAGTCCCTGCACGGTCAGGGCGACACCGTTGATCTCCGGCGGGTAGGTTTCGGTGACGATCGCGTAGCGCATGCGCGGCTTCCCGGTTTGGGCAAGCGTGGGCCGCGGCGGTGTATCGGCGATGGCAGCGGGATGACGTGGGGATGACGCGTGCGTCCAAAACCGGGACTGAAAACGGTTACCCGGTGTGACGGGGGTGAAATCCCGGCATCGATGGACGCCTGTGTCGATCCTATTAACGAATCCCTCCCTAGAATGAATCGCTTTGACATCGCCCAAGGGAGAGCGCGTGCACCGACGCGAAGTGTTGCTGGCCGGTTTGTCCTGGCCTCTGTGGTCGTTGTTGGGAGGCGCGCAGGCGCGCGCCCTGGCCCCCGCGGGGCAGGCGACCGCGTTCGACGCGGAAACCGTCGCCAACCTGGCACGCGCGCTGGCGGCCAAGCCGTTCGTTGCGCAGAGCAAGCAATTGCCTGCCTCGCTGGAGCGCATCGGCTACGACCAGTACCGCAGCATCCGCTTCAACCCGGCGCAGGCGCTGTGGCGCGAAGACGCGTTGCGGTTCCAGGCCCAGTTCTTCCATCGCGGGTTCTTCTTCCGCGACCGCGTGGACATTTTCCAGGTGGCCGGCGGGAAGGCGGCGCCGGTCGTCTACAAGGCCTCCCAGTTCACCTTCGACCATGTCGCCGCGCCCAAGGAAGACGACTTGGGCTACGCGGGCTTCCGTCTGCATTCGCCCATCAACCGGCCGGAGTACTTCGACGAGGTCGCCGCATTTCTGGGCGCAAGTTACTTCCGCGCCGTCGGCAAGGGCCAGGCGTACGGTTTGTCGGCGCGTGGCCTGGCGTTGAACACGGGCGGCGCGCAGGAAGAGTTCCCGGTGTTCCGCGCGTTCTGGCTGGAGCGCCCGGACGCGAACGCCGAGCGCATCACCGTGCATGCGTTGTTGGACAGCCCCAGCGTCGCCGGTGCCTACCGCTTCACCATCACGCCGGGCGTGGAAACCGTGTTTGACGCATCGGCGCGCCTGTACCCGCGCGTGGCGCTGGACCAGGTGGGCATCGCGCCGCTGACGAGCATGTTCCAGTTCGATTCCAACGACCGCGTCGGCATCGACGATTACCGACCCGCGGTGCACGACTCCGATGGCCTGGGCATGGTCAACGGGCGCGGCGAACAGATCTGGCGTCCGTTGCAGAATCCGTCCGTCGTGCAGGAAAGCGGCTTCCAGGACACCAACCCGCGCGGCTTCGGCCTGATGCAGCGCAAGCGCGCGTTCGCCGACTATGCCGACAGCGAAGCGCACTACGAAAAGCGGCCGAGCCTGTGGATCGAGCCGCAGGGCGAGTGGGGCGATGGCGCGGTGCATCTGTTCGAGATGCCGACGGCCGACGAGTTTCACGACAACATCGTGGCGTTCTGGCGCCCGAAGCAGCCGTTGGCCGCCGGCCGCGAGCACCGCTTCGACTACCGCATGCACTGGTGCGACCGGCACAGCTGGAAGCCGGAGCTGGCCACCGTCACGCGCACGCGCATCGGCGGCCTGACCTTCGGCGAAAACGCCGGCCGTGCGCGCCTGGTGGTGATCGACTTCGACGGCGGCCGACTCGAGGGCCTGGGCGAGAACGCCAAGGTCCGCGCCGATGTCAGCGCGTCGAAGGGAAAGATCGCCAACGTCACCGCGCATCCGAACCCGGGCGCGGGCGGTTGGCGGCTGGGATTCGAGCTGGTCCCGGGCAACGAGCGAAGCATCGAACTGCGCGCGCTGCTGGGCGATGAGCGCGGCCCATTGACCGAAACCTGGCTCTACCGGTGGACCCTGTGACCGAAGTGCACGTGCCGCCGATCGAGATTCCCGTGGGCGGCAACGCTCCGCTGCTTCCGCCGGAAGTGCCGCTGGATATGCCGGTGCAGACATTGCGCGCCGGCTCGATGCGCAACGCCGAGTTGCCCACCACGCCGCGCGCGATGGCGATGCGCCGGTTCGCGGTCATCGGCGGGGCCGCGCTGCTGACGCTGATCGCCACCTACCAGATCTGGTGGGTGCTGCGCGGCGGTGGCATCGACATCCTCGAAGGCATCCTGCTGGTGCTGTTCGTCGGCCTGTTCGCTTGGATCGCCCAGGCCTTCGTCGGTGCGCTGGCGGGTTTCGTGCTGATCGTCGGCGGCCACCGCGCGCGGCTGGGCCTGGACTCGGCCGTTGCGCTGCCGACGCTGGCCTCGCGCACGGCGCTGCTCATGCCGACCTACAACGAGGATCCCGAGCGCCTGCTCAACGGCCTGCAGGCGATCTACGAATCGGTGCAGGCCACCGGGCAGATGGCGCAGTTCGATTTCTTCGTGCTCAGCGATACCACGCGGGACGACATCCGCAAGCACGAGGAACACGCGTTCCGCGCACTGCGCGAGCGCATCGGCAACGCGGCGAACCTGTTCTACCGGCTTCGTTCCGACAACCGCGAACGCAAGGCCGGCAACGTCGCCGAATGGGTGCGCCGCTTCGGAGGCGCCTATCCGCAGATGCTGATCCTCGACGCCGACAGCCTGATGACCGGCGACACCATCGTGCGGCTGGTCGGCGCGATGGAGCGCAACGCCGATGTCGCGCTGGTGCAGACGCTGCCGATGATCGTCAACGGCAACACGCTGTTCGCGCGCATGCAACAGTTCGCCGGCCGCGTGTACGGGCCGGTGATCGCGCACGGCATCGCGTGGTGGCACGGTGCGGAAAGCAACTACTGGGGGCACAACGCGATCATCCGCACGAGCGCCTTCGCGCAGCAGGGCGGACTGCCGGAGCTGCGCGGTCCCAAGCCGTTCCGCGGCACCGTGCTCAGCCACGATTTCGTCGAAGCCGCGCTGTTGCGGCGCGGCGGCTGGGCGCTGCACATGATCCCGAACCTGGGAGGCAGCTACGAGGAAGGTCCGCCTTCGCTGACCGACATGCTCGTGCGTGACCGCCGCTGGTGCCAGGGCAACCTGCAACACAGCGCGGTGCTGCCGGCGCGGGGCTTGCACTGGGTCAGCCGCTGGCATCTGCTGATGGGCATCGGCCACTACTTCACCTCGCCGATGTGGGCGATGCTGATGCTGGTCGGCTTGGCGATCCCGCTGTACAAGGCGGGGCTGGGGCTGGACATGCTCACCTTGCCGGGCTTCTCGCCTTCGGCGTACTGGCGCGACCAGGATCC
Organism: Lysobacteraceae bacterium P; assembly: GCA_005503055.1. Taxonomy (GTDB): domain Bacteria; phylum Pseudomonadota; class Gammaproteobacteria; order Xanthomonadales; family Xanthomonadaceae; genus Lysobacter_J. The sequence goes on from SCOX01000011.1 coordinate 71,635, forward strand.
GGAGCGTTTCCTTTGGGTGTTCATCCTGACCATGTCGGTGCTGCTGGCACCGAAGTTCATGGGCTGGCTCACGCTGTTCTTCGATCGCGACACGCGGCGCGGTTGCGGTGGCGTGGTGCGTTCGTTCCTGAGCATGCTGCTGGAAACGCTGCTGGCCGCGCTGATGGCGCCGGTGACGATGTACGTGCAGTCGCGCGGCGTGGCCGAAGTGCTGTCGGGCAAGGATTCGGGCTGGGATGCGCAACGTCGCGATGACGGCACGCTGCCCTGGTCGGGACTGGTGCGCAGCTACGGCAGCGTCACCGTGCTCGGCGTGGTCGCCGGCGTGATGTCGTACCTTATCTCGCCTTCGCTGGCGGCGTGGATGGCGCCGGTGATCCTGGGTCTGTTGCTGTCGATCCCGATCGTGGCGTTCACCTCCGCGCGCGGGCCGGGGCTGGTGCTGCGGCGCTGGAAGATCTTCTCGATCCCCGAGGAGCACACGCCGCCGACGGTGCTGGTGCGCGCGGCGGAGCTGCGCGCGCTGCCGGCGGAGCATGTGGAGCCGCCGGAGCCGCATCTTTAAGGCGCGTCAGTTTTGTGTCCGGGCGCGAACGCAGGTGAGCGCGTCACGGTAGTGGATACGTCATCCCGGCGAAGGCCGGGATCCAGGCGGGCACGGCATCCGCCCCATCACGTCATTCCAGCGAAAGCTGGAACCCATTTTGATCTTGCTCCTGCTCTGTCCCATTCCGAAAACGAAGCAACAAAGCAGAAACAAGGCTTCCGATCGGCTGCGCCGCTCGGGTCACTTTTCTTTGCTTGCCCAAAGTCCGACTGGATTCCCTTCGGTCAAAAAGTAACCCAAAGAAAGGGCAGTGGGCCCAGGTCAATCCCGCGACCGGATAGCACAACGGCGCGTTCGCGATTCGCCAGGCCCGCGCTTGCGGCGCGGGCGTTCGGGCGATGCGCGAACCAGTGGTTCGCAAGCACGCATCGCCCTCACTCCATGGCTCAGCGCTCGCCGCCGCACGTCCTGTGCGGCGCCCTTCCGGGCTAGCGATTTGCTGGGCTGTTCAACGGCAACAGCGACAGCATTGGCAGCGGCAAGCCTCCATAGAACGGAAGCGTGACTGCCAGGGTCCCGGCCTTCGCCGGGATGGCGGGATGCAGGGATGACGGGACCGACGGCCGTCAGCCCGCCTCGAGTTTCAGCGAAAGCCCCAGCCCCGCGATGTCCTGCAGCTCGCCTTCCAGGTCGGCGCGCGCGAGCGGGCGTGCGTCGAGCCAGCGGCGCGATACCGCCAGTGTCAACGTGTTGCCGTCGGCGCGCGCGTCCAGTTGCGGGATCGGATCGGCCTCGTGGCCGCGGTGCAGCAACACGGCCAGGCGCAGCAGGGCGGCGAGACGGCGGGCGGGGGTGAGCAGGCGATCGGGCAGGGCGTCGAAGGCGGACTTGGGGATCCCGCGGCGGTGCGTGCGCACCAGCGAGGCGAGGAACTGCTGCTGCTGGCGCGAGAAGCCGGCGATGTCGGAGTGTTCGACCACGTAGGCGCCGTGCACGTGGTACTGGCTGTGTGCGATGGCCAGGCCGAGCTCGTGCAGCCGCGCGGCGCGCTGCAACATCAGGTTGTCGTCGGCGTCCAGTTGCCAGGCCTGCGCGACCTGTTCGAACAGGCGCTGTGCCGTGCCGGCCACGCGTCGCGCCTGGCCGTCGTCGATGCCGTAGCGCTGCATCAGCGCCGCGACCGAGGCATCGCGTGGATCGTCCGCGCCGCCGCGGCCGAGCATGTCGTAGAGCACGCCCTCGCGCATCGCCGCCTTGCTCACGGCCATGCGCTTGAGGCCGAGCGCGTCGAACGCGGCTTCCAGGATCAGCACGCCGCCGGCGATCACCGGTCGGCGGTCGGCCGACAGGCCGGGAAGATCGATGGCCTCGATGCGGTCGGCCTGCAGCAACCGGTCGCGCAGCACGGGCAGCGCCTCGGCGGTGACCGCGCCCTTGGTCAGCTTCATCGCCGCGCAGATGTCGCCGATGGCCTTGTTGGTGCCGGACGCGCCCAGCGCCTCGTTCCAGCCCAGCGCACGGTACGTGCCGGCGAACTGCTGGAACTCGGCGGTGACTTCGGTCAGCGCTTCCTTCCATTTCTTGCGCGAGAGCTTGCCGTTCTCGAAGAAGCGGCGCGTGGTGGCGATGCAGCCCAGCTGCAGGCTTTCGCGTTCGATCGCCTCGAAGCCCGAGCCGATGATGCATTCGGTCGAACCGCCGCCGATGTCGATCACCAGGCGCAGTTCGCCGGGCTTGGCGGGCTGCGCGTGGGCGACGCCCAGGTAGATCAGGCGCGCCTCCTCGCGGCCGGCGACGACTTCGATGGCGTGGCCGAGCGCGGTTTCCGCCGGCATCAGGAACGCCTGCGGCATCGCGAGGCGGCGCACGGTGTTGGTGGCGATGGCGCGCACGCGCTGCGGCGGGATGTCGCGGATGCGCTGGCCGAAGCGGGCCAGGCATTCGAGCGCGCGCTGTCGCACTTCCGGGGACATGCCACCCTTGCGGTCCAGGCCTTCGGCCAGTCGCACCGTTTCACGCAGGCGGTCGACGATGCGCAGCTGGCCAAGCACGTAGCGCGCGACCACCATGTGGAAACTGTTGGACCCCAGGTCGACCGCGGCCAGGAGGTCGCCATCGACGAGCGGCAGTTTGCTGGTGGGGAAGGCGTCGCTCATGCGTACATGATCCCCGCTCAGCGGTGGCGGCGTCCATCCATGGACGGATGAACGATCACGCGCCCAGTTGCGCCAGCAGGGATGCCTGCGCCGAATGCGGCGTTTCGCCCTTGCCCGGCGTGAGCCGCTCGTAGTCGCCGTCGGACTGCAGCGTCCATGCGCTGCAGTTGTCGGCGAGGTAGTTCTCCAGCGCCTCCTCGTACACGCGCCTGGCCAGTTCCGGCGCGAGGATGGGGAAGCCGGTCTCGATGCGGCGCAGCAGGTTGCGTTCCAGCCAGTCGGCGCTGGAACAGAACAGGTCCGGATCGCCGTCGTTGGCGAACCAGTAGACGCGGTGGTGCTCGAGGAAGCGCCCGATGATCGAGCGCACCCGGATGTTCTCCGAGATGCCCGGCAGGCCCGGACGCAAGGTGCACGCGCCGCGCACGATCAGATCGATCTGCACGCCCGCCTGCGAGGCCTGGTACAGCGCTCGAACCACCTGCGCCTCGTTGAGGGCGTTCATCTTGGCGATGATGCGCGCCGGCTTGCCGGCCTTGGCGTGGCGGGTCTCGCGGTCGATGCGCTTGAGCACGCCCGCGTGCAGGGTGAAGGGCGACTGCAACAGACGCTTGAGCTTGATCGTCGGCGCCAGGCCGGACAGCTGCTGGAAGATCAGGTGCACGTCGTTGCCGATGTCAGGATCGGCCGTGAACAGTCCGAAGTCGGTGTAAACGCGCGCCGTGCCGCTGTGATAGTTGCCGGTGCCAAGATGCACGTAACGGCGCAGCTTGCGGCCTTCGCGGCGCACGATGAGCAGCATCTTGGCGTGCGTCTTGTAGCCCACCACGCCGTACACGACCTGCACGCCGGCGTCCTGCAGGCGATCGGCCAGGCCCAGGTTGGCCTCCTCGTCGAAGCGCGCCCGCAGCTCGACCACCACCGTCACGTCCTTGCCGTTGCGCGCGGCCTGCACGAGGCTGTCGACGATCGGCGAGTCCTTGCCGGTGCGATACAGCGTCTGCTTGATCGCCAGCACGTTCGGGTCTTCGGCCGCCTGCTTGAGCAGTTCCAGCACCGGCGTGAACGCGTCGAAGGGATGGTGCAGCAGCACGTCGCCCTCTGCGATCTTCTCGAACATAGCCTCCACGCCCGCAAGCTGGCGCGGCTGGAACGGCGAGAATTTCAACTCGGGACGCTGCACCAGGTCGTAGACCTGGATCACGCGATTGAGATTGACCGGTCCGTTGATGCGATAGACGGCGTTCTCGGGAAGATCGAAGTTCTCCAGCAGCGTGCGCACGATGTCGTCCGGGCACTGCTCGGCGATCTCCAGCCGCACGGCGCGCAGGTAGCCGCGGCCGACCAGTTCGTCGCGCAGGGCCAGCGCGAGGTCCACTTCGTCTTCATCGACGATCAGCTCGGAATTGCGCGTCACGCGGAACTGGTACGCGCCCTTGACCTGCATGCCGGGGAACATCTCGTCGACGAACGCCGACAGCACCGCCGAGAGGAACACGAAGTTGTGCGCGCCGCCGGAGACCTCTTCGGGAATCTGGATGATGCGCGGCAGCGAGCGCGGTGCGCGCACGATGGCCAGATGGCCCTCGCGACCGAATGCGTCCTTGCCCTTGAGCACGACGACGATGTTCAGCGATTTGTTGAGGATCTTCGGGAACGGATGCGCCGGGTCCAGGCCGAGCGGCGAAAGCACCGGCATGATCTCGTCGCGGAAGTATTCGCGCAGCCATTGCGTCTGCGCCTCGCTCCATCCATCGCGATGCACGACGCATACGCCGGCCTCGGCGAGCGCCGGGCGCAGCACCGTGTTCCAGCATTCGTACTGTTGCTGCACCAGCAGGGCGGCGCGGTCGTGGATGCGCGCGAGCACGGTCGCCGGCGACAGGCCGTCGGGACCCGGCGGGACGCCCAGGTCCTGGGCGTGGCGCAGCGTGCCGGCGCGGATCTCGAAGAACTCGTCGAGGTTGGTGCACGAAATGCACAGGTAGCGCAGACGCTCCAGCAGCGGCACCTGCGGATCCCGTGCCTGTGCCAGCACGCGGAAGTTGAAGTCGAGCGCCGACAGTTCGCGATTGAAATACAGATCGCTGTCGCGCAACGGATCGGCATCGAGCGCGGTGGTTTCTACTGCGGCGACGTTCATGGCAGAACCTCCGAGAGCGCGAGATCTTCGCGCGGGCGCACGCGATCGGCGCCGAAATGGCAGGAGAACGTGCTGCCGCGACCGACTTCGCTGGTGATTTCCAGCCGCGCCTGGTGCAGGTTCAGCACGTGCTTGACGATGGACAGGCCCAGCCCAGTGCCGCCGCTTTCGCGCGAGCGGCTCGTGGACACGCGATAGAAGCGTTCGGTGATGCGCGGCAGGTGCGCGGCGGGGATGCCGTAGCCGCTGTCGACGACTTCCAGCACCGCGCCCTTGCCTTCGGGACGGAAGCGGATGCGGATCGAACCGCCGGCCGGGGTGTAGCGCACGGCGTTGCTCACCAGATTGGAGAAGGCGCTGTGCAGTTCCTTGTTGGATCCCCACAGGTCGACACCGGCCGCGTCCTCGACGATGACGTCGTGCCGGCCGTGACTCAGCGCGGCGGCCTCACGCCGCAGCGTCGCCAGCATGGGCGCCATCGCCACGGTTTCCTCGGCCGGCAGGCTGTCCTGCGATTCCAGGCGCGAGAGCATCAGCAGGTCTTCCACCAGCTGCGTCATGCGCTGCGACTGGCGCTGCATCTCGGCGAGCATGGGCGCCCAGTCCGGGTGTTCGTTCGGATCGAGCATGTCGAGGTAGCCGTGCACCACCGTCAGCGGCGTGCGCAATTCGTGCGAGACATTGGCGACGAAATCGCGACGCATCTGCTCCAGTTGCAGCAGGCGGCTGACGTCGCGCGCGACCAGCATCCACAGGTCGTCGGAGTAGGGGATCAGACGCAGGCTGAGTGTCGCGGCGGGATTCCACGGCGAGGCGATTTCCAGCGTTTCGGCGTTGCGGCCGGAGGCCAGCCAGTGCGAAAGCTGCAGCGGTTGCAGTCGCTGCGCCAGCGGCGCGCCGATGTCGCGCGGGTAGCGCAACTGCAGCAGGCTGGTGGCCGATTCGTTGAACCACTGGATGCGCTGGCTGTTGCGTTCGACGACGACGATGGCGTCGGGCATCGCCGCTGCCGCCGCGCGATAGGCGCGCAGCATTTCGATCAGCCGCTTCTTGCGCGCGCGCATTTCCTGCTGGCTGCGATGCAGGAGGCGGTCGAGTTCGTTCCAGATGCCTTCGCCCAGCGGCGGCTTCAGGCGTTGGCGTGCGGTCAGGCGCAGCAGCACGCTGCGCAGTCGCCAGTAGTGCCACGCGACCACGCCCAGCGCGGCGATCGTGATCACCGGCCAGGGATAGCCAATCACGACGCCCACCACCGCCGCGCCCGCCAGGATCAGGGCGAGCTGGCCGAGGGTGCGAAGCCAGGCGGAATGGGCGCGAGGTGGCATTGGGCTCAGGCGGCGATATTCGGGAATGGGGACTGGGGATTCGAAGAAGCGACAGTTTCGGATGGTAATCGTCGAGCCCGACGCTTTTTCGAATCCCCAATCCCGAATCCCGAATCCCGGCCTTGCAGCCTCACGCCTCCACCGAAGCGGAGAACCGGTAGCCGGCGCCGCGCACGGTCTGCACCATGCCGTCGAGCTGGTGCGGTTCCAGCGTCTTGCGCAGGCGGCGGATGTGGACGTCGACCGTGCGCTCTTCCACGTACACGCTGCCGCCCCACACGTGGTCCAGCAACTGCGTGCGGGTGTAGACGCGCTCGGGGTGGGTCATGAAGAAATGCAGCAGGCGGTATTCGGTCGGGCCGATCTGCACCGGCTGATCGCCTTCGCCGCCATGGGCGAAGACGCGGTGGGCGGCGCCGTCGATGCGCAGCGGGCCCACCGCGACGCTGCCGTCCTCGTCGTCCTCACGCGAGCGACGCAGCACGGCGCGGATGCGCGCCAGCAGTTCGCGCGCCGAGAACGGCTTGACCACATAGTCGTCGACACCGGCCTCCAGGCCGCCGACGCGGTCGTTCTCTTCGCCGCGCGCGGTGAGCATGATGATCGGGACCTCGCGGGTCAGCTGGTCCTTGCGCCAGCGGCGGGCGAGTTCCAGCCCGCTCGTGCCGGGCAGCATCCAGTCGAGCAGGATCAGGTCCGGTACGCGGTCGGCGATGGCGGCCTGTGCTTCGCGCGCGTCGCCGGCGTGGACCGGTTCGTACTCGCCCTTGCGCAGGGCGAAGGACACCATGTCACGGATGGCGGGTTCGTCTTCTACGATCAGAATGCGCTTCTGCACGCGGTCACCGGGGGGAGCGGAAGGAGGGGCCCTCGCTTGCAGGAGGTCCTTGGGTGGAGGTCCTGCCAAGCCGCGTCAGTACACTACCGTTTTGTGACGGGCTCGTGACACCGTCATCCAGGCGGCGCGCCGCAAGGTCACTGCCGGCGCAGGTCCTCGTCGCGGATACCCTGGCGCTTGAGTTCCAGCACCGTCGGGGTGATGGCCGCGATCCGAGCCTCGACGCGGGCGCGGGCGTAATAGTCCAGATCGGTGCGTCGCTTGAGCGTGTTCAGCTGGACCAGTGCCTGTTCCGGACGGCCGTTGAGATAGGCGGCCTCTGCCCAGGCCTCGCCGGCGCGAACCGGGTCGCCCGCCATCTCGCAAGCCCGTGCGAAGACTCGCTGGAAGGTCGCATCGTTGGCCGAGCTGCCGAGCAGGGGGCGCAGGACTTCCTGGGCGCGCTTGCCGGCCTGCGCATTGCCGCGTTCGGCGAGCACGTCGGCGTAGGTCAGGATGATGGCGCGATTGTGAGGGGTCTGGCGCAGCAAGGCTTCGAAGCGTGCGTCGGCCGAGGTCGGCTTGCCGGACTTGGCCTCGGCCTCGGCGAGGGCGAGGGTGATCCAGACATCGCCCGCATGCTTCTGCGACAACTCGCCCAGCGCGGTCGCGGCAGCGGCGGGCTGGTTGGCGCGCAAGCGGGCGAAGGCCAGGCCGTAACGCTGGGCATCGGTCTGCTTGCCGGCATCGCCCATGCGTTCGTATTCGCGGATCGCTTCGCTGGGCGTGTTGGCGCTGAGCACGCGCAGGCGCTCGCGGGCGTAATCGAAACGACCGGTGCCGCCCGGGCCGAAGGCGGTCCCCAGGTTCGCCTGCAGGCTGGGCGGTACCAGCGGATTGACCGCGCCATCGCTGGGGAACTGCGGCCGAGGCGCGGTTTCCTGTTCGCACTGCGCCGGGCCGTCGGGGTCGCGCACGCAGACTTCGGACGTGCCACGTTCACGGCGGATGCGGGCGGCGCGGTCCTTGGCCTCGGTGATGCGGGTGATCGTGACGGGGTGGGTCATCAGCCAGTCCGGCGACTCGCCCCAGTAATTGGCGCCGTTACTGCGCGAACGCGCCTGCATGATGGTGAAGAAATCCGCCATCGCCTCCGGGTCGTAGTCGCTGCGCGCCAGGGTCTGGATGCCCAGGCGGTCGGCTTCGGATTCGTTGGAACGGGTGTAGTTGATCTGGCGCTGCTGCATCAGGCCCATCGCGCCGGCCATCGCTGCCTGCGCGGCGTCGTCGGAGGAATTGCCGTTGGACGCCTGCGCCGCGACGATCGCGCCGAGCATCGCAAGTAGGATCGGCAGCTGGTCGCGCTGGGCGCGTTCGGCGCCGCGCAGCACGTGCTGCTGCGTCACGTGGGCGATTTCGTGTGCCAGCACGCCGGCGACCTCGTCTTCGCGGTCCGCGGCCAGGATCAGGCCGGAGTTCATGCCGACGTAGCCACCCAGGGTCGCGAATGCGTTGATCTGCCGCTCGCGCAGCATGAAGAAGGTGAAGGGCTGCTTGGGGCGGTCGCTGTTGGCTGCCAGGCGGGTGCCCAGCGTATCGAGCCAGCTGTCGATCAGCGGGTCTTCGAGCAGGTAGTCGTAATGGCGCAGCTGGGCCAGCATCATCGCGCCATAGGCCTCCTGCTGGCGCGGGGTCAGCAGTTCACCCGCCGACGAACCGATGTCGGGCAGGTTGGCTTCCTGAGCCGGCGCGCAGAGGCTGGCCACAGCAAGGGTCAGGGCAGCGGTAAGCAGGGCGGTGCGACGCAAGTGAACTCCCTCTGGACCGATGACCGGTCGCTCCGCAGGATGCGGCGCGGCCTGTACACCGGGATGAATCGCCAGTTAATCCTTTCACGGCACGTTCGCGGCGCATCCACGAGGCGGCAGTGTTCCGCGCACGGGGTGGAAATGCCGCAAGGGCGAGCCCATATTCGACCACAGCAAGCTTCGACGAGTTCCGTCCCGCGAGTTCATGCAGGAGATCGCCTTGACCAGCCCCGCCACCGCCTCGTCCGGTTCGCCGGCACCCGAGATCGTCATCTATACCACCGCGGTCTGTCCGTACTGCATCGCCGCCAAGAACTTCCTCAAGAGCAAGGGGCGGTCGTGGACGGAGATCCGCGTCGACCTGGACGCGGCGCAGCGCGAGACGATGCTGGCCCGCGCTCGGCGCACCAGTGTTCCCCAGATCTTCATCGGCAACACCCACGTTGGCGGCTACGACGACATGATCGCGCTGCACCGCGCGGGCGGTCTGGAGCCGCTGCTGACGCCGCAGTAAGCCGGGCGGCGACGCCCAATCACCGGCCACGCGGGCCGGACAGGCCGGGTGCCTGTCCGGCCGGGCGCGTGGACGATCGAACCACATCCCAGACGGACCCAACATGAGCACCGAAAGCAACGACCGCGTCGCCGAATTCACCGCGTTCCGCAAGCGCATGAACGAGCGCATCCTGGCCGAACCCAACCAGGTCGTGCGCCGCTTCTTCGCCTTGGACACGCAGACCTACCAGGCCGGCGCGCTGGACGTGAAGACCAAGGAGTTGCTCGGCCTGGTCGCCTCGCTGGTGCTGCGCTGCGACGACTGCATCAGCTACCACGTCGCCCAGTGCAAGGAAGCCGGGGTGAACCGCGACGAAATGTTCGAGACGTTCTCGGTGGGCCTGGTGGTGGGCGGATCGATCGTGATTCCGCATCTGCGCCGTGCCGTCGACTTCCTGGACCGCCTGGAGCAGGGCGAGGCCGCGGCGCCCGCCGGCCACGACCACGGCTGAATGCGCCACCGCCCGCCTTCGTGGGGGCGGCTGAACGGCACCCCGAAAGGCCCGCCTCGGCGGGCCTTTTCGCGTCCGCGGGGCGCTCCCGCGACCTTGGTCGAATGTCCCGCGCCTGCAGGCCGGGGCCGCTTCCGGCATAATTCCGGGGCTCAGCATCCGGCGCCGTGCTTCCGTATCGCGCGCCCATAAGTCGGAAGAAACCCCCTATGACGCAGACGATTACGGTGATCCGTGGCGATGGCATTGGCCCGGAGATCATGGACGCCACCTTGCACGTGCTCGACTCGATGAACCTCGGGTTGCAGTACGAATACGCCGATGCCGGTCTGGTGGCGCTGGAGAAGCACGGTGAACTGCTGCCGCAGGCCACGCTCGATTCGATCCGCAAGAACCGCATCGCGCTAAAGTCGCCGCTGACCACGCCGGTGGGCGAGGGCTTCAGCTCGATCAACGTCGAGCTGCGCAAGCGCTTCGACCTGTACGCCAACGTGCGCCCGGCCAAGTCGTTCCCGAACACCAAGTCGCGCTTTGCCGACGGCGTGGACCTGATCACCGTGCGCGAGAACACCGAAGGCGCGTACATCGGCGAAGGCCAGTCGCTGTCGGAAGACGGCGAGACCGCGTTGCTGACGCAGAAGGTGACGCGTCGCGGCTCCGAGCGCATCGTGCGCTACGCCTTCGAACTGGCCCGCCGTACCGGCCGCAAGAAGGTCACGGTCGTGCACAAGGCCAACATCCTGAAGTCGACGTCGGGTCTGTTCCTCAAGACCGCGCGCGCCGTCGCGGCCGAGTACGCCGATATCGAGTGCAACGAGATGATCGTGGACAACACCTGCATGCAGCTGGTGATGCGTCCGGAGCAGTTCGACATCATCGTCACGACCAACCTGTTCGGCGACATCATCTCCGACCTCTGCGCCGGCCTCGTCGGCGGCCTGGGCCTGGCGCCGGGCGCGAACATCGGCACGGATGCGGCGATCTTCGAGGCCGTGCACGGCACTGCGCCGGACATCGCAGGCCAGGGCAAGGCCAATCCGTGCGCGCTGCTGCTGGGCGCCGCGCAGATGCTCGATCACCTGGGCGAATGCGAGAAGGCCGAGCGCCTGCGCGCGGCGATCATCGCCACGCTGGAAGCCAAGGACTCGCTGACCCCGGACCTGGGCGGCACCGGCAACACGATGTCGTTCGCCCGCGCGATCGCCAGCCGCATCTGATCCGACAGCACGTCCAGCCGGCACGGTGGATCTCGACGGGGCGCCTTCGGGCGCCCCGTTGCGTTTCGGCTCCGGGAGCAGGTCGAAGCCCCCAACGGAGCGGTTTTCGCGGCATGCGGCGCCCGTCGCGTGCATGCTCGGCCTGTGTTCCGCCGGTGGACTCGACACCCGGTGCCGGTGGCCTCAGAATCCGCCGGCTTTTAGTTTCATTCGGATAAAGAGATGAATCAGATCGTCCGCCCCAGCGCCCTGGCGCTGACGCCGCTGCTGGTGTTCCTGGCGTTGTTCTTCGGCGCGGGGCTCTATTTCACCAGCCACGGCGAAGCCATGGGCTTCTACCAACTGCGCGCGCCGGTCGCGATCCTGCCGGCGCTGGCGCTGGCGGCGTTCATCGCATGGCGGCGCGGGCTCAAGCCGCTGGAGACGCTGATCTCGGGCATGGGCGATCACAACGTCGTGCTGATGTGCCTGATCTTCCTGCTGGCCGGCGGCTTCGTGGAGGTGTCCAAGGCCATCGGCGCGGTCGACGCGATCGTCGCGCTCGGCATCGGCCATCTGCATCCGGCGCTGCTGCTGCCGGGGCTGTTCGTGGTGGCCGGTTTCATCTCGCTGTCCTTGGGCACGTCGATGGGCACGATCGCGGCCGTGGCGCCGATCGCGCTGGGCGTGTCGGATGCCTCCGGCCTGGATCGCGCGCTGGTGCTCGGTGCCGTCATCGGCGGCGCGACCTTTGGCGACAATCTCTCGGTGATCTCCGACACCGCTATCGTCGCCAGCCGCACACAGGGCTGCACGATGCGCGAGAAGTTCCGCGAGAACCTCAAGCTCGCATTGCCTGCGGCGCTGCTGACAGTCGTGGTCCTGGGCTTCATCGGCGAAACCGCCCCGGTGCAGACGCTCGAGCCGGTGTCGCCGTGGCTGATCGTGCCGTACGTGATCGTGCTCGGCCTGGCGATGGCGGGCGTGGACGTGATCATCGTGCTGAGCCTGGGCCTGGTGATCGCCGGGCTGTTCGGCGTGTTCTTCGCCGACGAGTTCGGCCTCGCCGCCTATGCCACGCACATCTGGGAAGGTTTCGAAAGCATGGTGGAGATCATCCTGCTGTCGCTGCTCGTCGGCGGACTGGGCGCGTTGATGAAGGCGACCGGAGGCCTGGCATGGCTGGCGCAGGTGATCGGCAGGTTCGCGCGCGGCCACAAGAGTCGCCGGGCGGGCGAGGCGAGCATCGCCACGCTGTCGGCGACGACGGACGTGTTCACCGCCAACAACACGGTCGCGATCCTGATCAGCGGCGGGTTGGCGCGCGATATCGCGCAGCAGCACGGCGTGCCTCCGGCGCGCGCCGCGAGCGTGCTCGATATCTTTGCCTGCGTGACGCAGGGCGTGCTGCCTTATGGCGCGCAGATCCTGCTCGCCGCTTCGCTGGGCTCGGTGTCGCCGCTGGCGCTGACGGGCAGCGTGCATTACAGCTGGCTGCTGGGCGCCATCACCATCGCCGCGATGCTGTGGCCGGCGCGCAAGGCCGCCACGGCGCATTCGACCGGCTGATCGAAACCTGCGGCTGGCCGAAACAAAAAGGGCGCGGATCGCTCCGCGCCCTTCGTCCTATTCGCCTGGCGGCGAGATCAGTTGCGCGACTGCAATTTGGACAGCAGGCGCAGGAACTCGACGTACAGCCAAACCAGCGTGACCATGAGGCCGAACGCGCCGTACCACTCCATGTACTTGGGCGCGTTCTGCTCCACGCCGGTTTCGATGAAGTCGAAGTCCAGCACGAGGTTCAGCGCCGCGATCACCACCACGAACAGGCTGAAGCCGATGCCGATCAGGCCGGACTCGTGGATGAGCGGAATGCGGATGCCGAAGAACGACAGCGCCATCGACGCCAGGTAGACCAGCGCGATGCCGCCCGTCGCGGCGACCACGCCGAGCTTGAAGTTCTCCGTGGCCTTGATAAGGCCCGAGCGATACGCGAAGAGCAGGGCGAACAGCGTGCCGAAGGTCAGCAACACCGCCTGCATCACGATGCCCGGGAACCGGTGCTCGAAGATCGCGGAAATCGCGCCGAGGAAAAATCCCTCGGTCAGCGCGTACATCGGCGCGGTCACAGGCGCCCATTCCTTCTTGAAGACCGTCACCAGCGCGAACACGAGGCCGCCGATGGCGCCGCCCAGGACGTAGGGCATGGCGCCCACCGCGCCGGTTTCGGTGAACTGCACCTGATTCCAGGCAAACGCGGCGGTGAGCACGCAAAGCAGCAACAGCAAGCCGGTCTTGTTGACCGTGCCGTTAAGGGTCATCGCACCGCCGTCGCGCTGCACCACGGTGCCGCTGGAAAGGTCGAGGAAAGTGCCTTCCTTCAGTGCGGGATTGCCGCTGCGTCCGATCATGTCGTCCCCTGTTCCGTGTCGATTGGAAGGCCCGAGCATACAACGCCGCCACGCGAGGGCCGCCATGCGTTGACAGGGGCGAGCGCTCCGGCCAGACTAGTCGGCCTTTCGCGGCGTTGGCGCGCAACGAAAGTCCCGGCCTCGGGGTATAGCTCAGCCTGGTAGAGCGCCAGCTTTGGGAGCTGGATGTCGTGGGTTCGAATCCCTCTGCCCCGACCATCCAGGACCAGACGATCCGGGGTGCGGTTTCCCAGGATCGGGAGCGGAAAGTTCGACCGACGGTTGACGCTGTAGTGTCAGTTAAGATGCAACGCTGGCGCCCGTAGCTCAACCGGATAGAGCACCGGCCTTCTAAGCCGGTGGTTGTGGGTTCGAGTCCCGCCGGGCGCGCCAACAAGTGGTTAAAAAACCCGCGAAAACAAGCTTTATGGTGGCTGTAGCTCAGCTGGTTAGAGTACTGGATTGTGATTCCAGATGTCGGGGGTTCGAGTCCCCTCAGCCACCCCAGATGTGTTGGCGAAACGGTTTTTTATTGTTATAGTTTCGCTTCTAGTTGTTCCGGGCCGTTAGCTCAGTTGGTAGAGCAGTTGACTCTTAATCAATAGGTCCAAGGTTCGAATCCTTGACGGCCCACCAATCCCGGAAAGCACCTGGTTCCCCCAGGTGCTTTTTTCTTTTTCCGGGATATTTTCCCTTTCCGGGAAGCGCGGCCTAGAATGCCGCCGCGCCGATCGCCGGCGCCGATGCGAAAGTGGCGGAATTGGTAGACGCCCTGGATTTAGGTTCCAGTGCCGCAAGGCGTGCGGGTTCGAGTCCCGCCTTTCGCACCAGTCTGCCGCAGCCGCAGGCGTCCATTGCAGTTGAGCGAGCGCTCGCCAATGGCTGACCCAAGCCCGGCCGCTCCCCTTGCGCCCCCAAAAGCGGCCTCTCCCTGAATTGCTGCCACACGCTGGCGGCGAGGCCCGCAATCGGCGAAACTATTGCGTTCCGCTGGCCGCGAAGCGTGTCGCCCGGGTCGCGGTCAGAACAGGACCATCAACATCGTGCCGCGGCCGCTCGCCGCGGTGGCAGGAGTGGATATGCAAGTTTCCGTCGAATCGCTGGGTAATCTCGAACGCCGCATGACCTTCAGCCTGCCGGCGGAACGTCTGGAAGCCCAGGTTGGCGGCCGTCTGCGCGAGATCTCGCGCGGCGCCAAAATCAAGGGCTTCCGTCCCGGCAAGGTGCCGGCCAAGGTGATCGAGCAGCGCTTTGGCGCCCAGGTTCGCGCCGACATCCTCAACGACCTGCTGCGCGAAGGCTTCAGCAACGCGGTCCGTCAGGAATCGCTGCAGATCGCCGGCAACCCGCAGATCGTGCCGGCCTCGGGCGACGACCAGCTCTCTTACGTGGCCACGTTCGAAGTGGTCCCGGACTTCGGCGAGATCGACGTCGCCAAGCTCAATGTTGTGCGCCACGTGTCCGAAGTCGCCGACGCCGACATCGACGCGATGATCGAGAACCTGCGCCTGCAGCGCCGTACCTGGAACGCCGTCGAGCGTGAAGCCGCCATCGGTGACGCGGTCGAGATCGAGACGTTCTCGCAGGTGGGCGATGACCGCCTGCCGGTCGAAGGCGTCGAGCGCGGCGCCACGATCATCGGTTCGGCCGCCATGTTCCCGGCGATCGAGTCGGCCCTGGTCGGCATGAAGGCCGGCGACGAGAAGGCCGTCGATGTCGAGTTCCCGGCCGATTGGCGCGTGCTGCAGTTCGCCGGCAAGACGGTGAAGGTGACCTTGAAGGCCACCAAGGTGTCCGAGTCCGTGCTGCCGGAAGTGGACGCCCCCTTCATCAAGAGCTTCGGCGTGCGCAGCGGCGACGCCGACCAGTTCCGCGCCGATATCCGCAGCAACCTGGAGCGCGAACTCAAGGGCGCGCTGATGACCCGCCTGCGTCGGGAAGTCGGTGAGCAGCTGATCGCCGCCTACGCGCACGTCGAAATGCCGCCGAAGCTGGTCGAGGGCGAGGCCCGCGACATGGCCCGTCAGACCATCGAGGCCGCCCGCCGCCAGGGCCGTGCCATCGGTGAGATTCCGGCAGACGCCCACGTGGGTTTCATGGACGCAGCGCGCAAGCGCGTGCTGGTGGGCCTGCTGGTGGGCGAGATCGCCCGTCGCAACGAGCTCCGCCTGGAGTCCAAGCGCGTGACCGAAACGCTGAACCTGATCGCCTCGACCTACGAAGAGCCGCAGCAGGTCGTCGAGCTGTACCGCAACGACGCGCAGCTGATGTCCGGCCTGCAGGCCCGCGTGATGGAAGAGCAGGTGATCGATTGGATCGCCGAGCGCGCGCAGCACACCGAGCAGGCGCTCGCGTTCAACGAAGCGATCCGCCAGTAATCGTTCCACGGCCGCGGCATGCCGCGGCCGGTTTCACCGAAGGACGCGCCCCTTGCGCTCCGGTCCGGTTGGCCCCAAGTTGACCGGACCGCGCTTTCCCGAGCGCCCCATATCCGCCCCCAAGGTGCCGTCGAACATGGACAACCTGACCAGAGCTTTGAACCTCGTCCCGATGGTGGTCGAACAGACCAGCCGGGGCGAGCGCGCCTATGACATCTATTCGCGCCTCCTGAAGGAGCGAGTGATCTTCCTCGTAGGCGGCGTGGACGACCACGTCGCGAACGTGATCGTCGCGCAGATGCTGTTCCTGGAGGCCGAGAATCCCGAGAAGGACATCAGCCTCTACATCAATTCGCCCGGTGGCGTGGTTACGGCCGGTCTGGCGATCTACGACACCATGCAGTACATCAAGCCGGACGTGAGCACCATCTGCGTCGGCCAGGCCGCCTCGATGGGCGCGCTGCTGCTGGCTGCCGGCGCCAAGGGCAAGCGCTATGCGTTGCCGAACTCGCGCGTGATGATCCACCAGCCCTTGGGCGGCTTCCAGGGCCAGGCCACGGACATCGACATCCACGCTCGCGAGATCCTGACGCTGCGCCAGCGCCTGAACGAGATCCTGGCCAAGCACACCGGCCAGGCGCTGGAGACCATCGCGCGCGATACCGAGCGCGACAACTTCAAGAGCGCCGAGGCGGCTCGCGAGTACGGTCTGGTGGACCAGGTGCTCGAGCGCCGTCCGGAAGACTCGATTCAGGCCACCTGACGGTCCTCCAGACCTTTGATCCACCCCTTTTCCGACCCGTGAACCGGCCCGCGAAGCGGGCCGGAGCGCTGTGTTATCCTCGGGCAGCACCACCTGAACACGTCCGGCCACGGCCACCTTTAGACCGGCGAGTTCAAGACACGAGCACCATTTGGGCAAAAGCATGAGCGACGACCGACAGGGCCGCAGCACCGGCGACAGCAACAAGATTCTCTACTGCTCGTTCTGCGGCAAGAGCCAGCACGAGGTCCGCAAGCTCATCGCGGGCCCGAGCGTGTTCATCTGCGATGAATGCGTCGAGCTGTGCAACGACATCATCCGCGAGGAACTCGAGGAAAAGGCGCAGTCGGCACGCAGCCACCTGCCCAAGCCGCGCGAGATCCTCGAAGTGCTCGACCAGTACGTGATCGGCCAGCAGCGCGCCAAGCGCACGCTCGCGGTCGCCGTGTACAACCATTACAAGCGCATCGAGAGCCGCCAGAAGAACGACGACGTCGAACTGGCGAAGTCGAACATCCTCCTGGTCGGACCGACCGGTTCGGGCAAGACGCTGCTGGCCGAGACGCTGGCGCGCCTGCTCAACGTGCCGTTCACGATCGCCGATGCGACCACGCTGACCGAAGCCGGCTACGTCGGCGAGGACGTGGAAAACATCATCCAGAAGCTGCTGCAGAAGTGCGACTACGACGTCGAGAAGGCGCAGCAGGGCATCGTCTATATCGACGAGATCGACAAGATCTCGCGCAAGAGCGACAACCCGTCCATCACCCGCGACGTGTCGGGCGAGGGCGTGCAGCAGGCACTGCTGAAGTTGATCGAAGGCACCGTTGCCAGCGTCCCGCCGCAGGGCGGTCGCAAGCATCCGCAGCAGGAATTCCTGCAGGTCGACACGCGCAACATCCTGTTCGTCGTCGGTGGCGCGTTCGCCGGTCTGGACAAGATCATCCAGCAACGCAGCACTGAAGCAGGCGGCATCGGCTTCGGCGCCAAGGTGAAGAGCAGCGAGCGCAAGAACGATATCGGCAAGCTCCTGGCCGACGTCGAGCCGGAAGATCTGATCAAGTTCGGCCTGATCCCCGAGTTCGTGGGCCGCCTGCCGGTGGTCGCCACGCTCGAGGAGTTGGACGAAGCCGCTCTGATCACGATCCTCACCGAGCCGAAGAACGCCATCACCAAACAGTTCAAGAAGCTGTTCGAGATGGAAAGCGTCGAGCTGGAATTCCGCCCCGATGCCTTGGCCGCGATCGCCCGCAAGGCGCTCAAACGCAAGACCGGCGCCCGTGGCCTGCGCACCATCGTCGAATCGGTCCTGCTGGACACGATGTACGAGCTGCCTTCGCTGGAAAACGTCAGCAAGGTGGTGGTGGACGAGTCGGTCATTGACCACAAGACCGAGCCGTACCTGATCTACCAGACGCCGCCTCCGGCGGCTCCGAAGGTCGCCGCCGCCGACTGACGGCGGCGTGACGGCGGTCCCGCCTTCGGCATCGCGAAGGCCTGGCTAACCGCCTGATTCAAAACGATTAATCGCCATCGGCCCGCAGCGTCGTCTGCGGGCCGCTTGCATCCGTTCGCGCCGGACCCCATAACCGTCGCCATGGGCTGTGCATGCCCACCAGATCCCTCGGGCGGTCCCGCCCGCACCCGTTTTCCCGGAGTCCCCCATGACCGTTTCATCCGACCACGAGACGCTCAACCTGCCGGTCCTGCCGCTGCGCGACGTCGTCGTGTTCCCACACATGGTGATCCCGCTGTTCGTCGGCCGCGACAAGTCGATCCACGCGCTGGACGTCGCCATGGAAGCCGACAAGCGAATCCTGCTGGTCGCCCAGAAGTCCGCCGAGACCGACGACCCGGGCGCCGACGACCTCTACCAGGTCGGCACGCTGGCCCAGGTCCTGCAACTGCTGAAACTGCCCGACGGCACGATCAAGGTGCTGGTGGAAGGCGTGTCGCGCGTGAGCGTCCACAACGTCACCGAGCTCGACGGCGCGCTGAGCGGCCAGGCCGAGGTCGTGGAGCCGGAAAGCGATCGCGAGGAGCGCGAGATCGAAGCCATCGCGCGCTCGCTGATGGGCTTGTTCGAACAGTACGTCAAGACCAACCGCAAGCTCCCGCCGGAGTTGATGCAGACGCTGTCCGGCATCGATGAGCCCGGCCGTCTGGCCGACACCATCGCCGCGCATCTGGGCGTGCGCATCGGCGACAAGCAGAAGCTCCTGGAGACGCACGGCATCGGCGCGCGCCTGGAGCAGCTCGTCGGCCTGGTCGATGGCGAAATCGACGTGCAGCAGCTGGAAAAGCGCATCCGCGGCCGCGTGAAGTCGCAGATGGAGAAGAGCCAGCGCGAGTACTACCTCAACGAGCAGATGAAGGCGATCCAGAAGGAGCTGGGCGAGATCGATGACGCGCCCAACGACATCGACGAGCTGACACGCAAGATCGCCGAGGCTGGCATGCCCAAGCCGGTCGAGACCAAGGCCAAGGCCGAGCTCAACAAGCTCAAGCAGATGTCGCCGATGTCGGCCGAAGCCGCCGTCGTGCGCAACTACCTGGACTGGCTGCTGGGCGTGCCGTGGAAGAAGCGCACGAAAGTGCGCAAGGACCTCAAGGCGGCGCAGGACGTGCTAGACGCCGACCACTTCGGCCTGGAGAAGGTCAAGGATCGCATCCTCGAATACCTTGCCGTGCAGTCGCGCGTGAAGCAGATGAAGGGGCCGATCCTGTGCCTGGTCGGACCGCCCGGCGTGGGCAAGACGTCGCTTGGCCAGTCGATCGCCAAGGCCACCAACCGCAAGTTCGTGCGCATGTCGCTCGGCGGCGTGCGCGACGAGGCCGAGATTCGCGGCCACCGTCGTACCTACGTCGGTTCGATGCCGGGGCGCATCGTGCAGAACCTCAACAAGATCGGCAGCAAGAACCCGCTGTTCGTGCTCGACGAGATCGACAAGATGTCGATGGACTTCCGTGGCGATCCGTCCTCGGCGCTGCTCGAAGTGCTTGATCCGGAACAGAACAATGCCTTCAACGACCACTACCTTGAGGTCGATCTCGACCTGTCGGAGGTGATGTTCGTCGCCACGTCCAACTCGCTCAACATCCCCGGTCCGCTGCTCGACCGCATGGAAGTGATCCGCATCCCGGGTTACACCGAGGAGGAGAAGCTCAACATCGCCATGCGCTACCTGTTGCCCAAGCAGATCAAGGGCAACGGATTGAAGCCGGACGAGTTGAAGGTCGCCGAGAGCGCGGTGCGCGACATCGTGCGCTACTACACGCGCGAGTCCGGCGTGCGCAGCCTGGAACGCGAAATCGCCAAGATCTGCCGCAAGGTGGTGAAGGAGATCGCCCTGGCTGGCCCGGTGAAGAAGGGCAAGAAGGGTGCCGTCAACGTCAGCTCGAAGAACCTCGACAAGTACCTGGGCGTTCGCCGCTACGACTTCGGTCGTGCCGAGGAACAGAACGAAGTCGGCCTGGTCACGGGTCTGGCGTGGACGGAAGTCGGCGGCGACCTGCTGCAGATCGAGTCGACGCTGGTGCCTGGCAAGGGACAGTTGCTGCTCACCGGCCAGCTGGGTGACGTGATGAAGGAATCGGCGTCGGCTGCGTTGTCGGTCGTACGCGCGCGCACAGAACAACTCGGCATCGACCTGGACTTCCTCCAGAAGCACGACGTGCACGTGCACGTTCCCGAAGGCGCCACGCCGAAGGACGGTCCCAGCGCCGGTATCGCGATGGCGACCGCGCTGGTGTCGATGCTCACGCGCAACCCGGTAAAAGCCGACGTGGCGATGACCGGCGAGATCACCCTGCGCGGCCGCGTGCTGCCCATCGGTGGCCTCAAGGAAAAGCTGCTCGCGGCACTGCGCGGTGGCATCCGCACGGTGATCATCCCGGATGAGAACCGCAAGGATCTGGTCGATCTGCCGAAGGCCGTGACGCAGGGATTGAAGATCATCCCGGCGAAGTGGATCGACGAAGTGCTGGGCATCGCGCTCGAACGCGCGCCCTCACCGGCGCCTGCATCGGCCTCCGGCGCAGGCGAAGTGGCGGTGCGCGATGGCTCCAAGACGGTCGCACAGACCGACGTCAAGCATTGACTCGCACCGCTGGTCGGATGCGGCTGAAAAACGCTGGAAGCCGCGTCACAGCTAGCTTTCCAGCTTGCGGCACCAAAATGCCGCTGGTATAACGGCTGCGGACCGCGCAGACCATTGCAGCGCAATGGCTGCGCGGCAAGAGTCGATCGGGGGGAACGCCTTCGATTACATGCTGCTTCTTACGAACCTGCGGCATCAATCCGCACAGGGAGTCAAAACGAATGAACAAGGCTGAGTTTGTTGGCGCCGTCGCCGAGGCCGCCGAGCTGTCCAAGACCGACGCCGCGAACGCCGTCGACGCCATGATCAACGTCGTCACCAAGGCGCTCAAGAAGGGCGACACGGTCACGTTGGTCGGCTTCGGTACCTTCCAGGTCCGCAAGCGCGCCGCCCGTCAGGGCCGCAACCCGAAGACCGGCGAGACGATCAAGATCAAGGCCTCGAAGAATCCGGCCTTCAAGGCTGGCAAGGCGCTGAAGGATGCCGTAAACTAAGCGACTCGCCGACGGGTGCTTAGCTCAGCGGTAGAGCGTCTCCTTTACACGGAGAGGGTCGGGGGTTCGAAACCCTCAGCACCCACCATCAAGCACCCCGCGGGTTGTTTGAAGAGTTTCGAAGCGCGGAGTGGTAGTTCAGTCGGTTAGAATGCTGGCCTGTCACGCCGGAGGTCGCGGGTTCGAGTCCCGTCCACTCCGCCAGTTTCGTCAAGGGCGCCGGAAACGGCGCCTTTGGTTTTATAATGAGTGAGTCGACCGGAATCGCGATTCATCGCGTCGGGTCAGGGGCGAAAGCTCCAGATGTCAAAATGCGGAGTGGTAGTTCAGTCGGTTAGAATGCTGGCCTGTCACGCCGGAGGTCGCGGGTTCGAGTCCCGTCCACTCCGCCAGTTTTGCCGAAGGGCGCCGGAAACGGCGCCCTTTGTTTTTCGGCTTCCGGAAAGCGCTCTGCATTCGTCTGCGCGGGCGGCCGCGAAGGTCCGCTCCCGGGGATGTCGGCCTCACGCGCTGTCGGGACCGTGCGCTGACCCGAATGCCCACGGGCTCCGGCCGTCGAAATTCCCGCTAGCCAGTCCGCCGTGGCGGCGCCCAGCGCGCTAAACTGCCCGGCTTACGACTGAACGCGTCCCGGATATGCTGCAAAAACTTCGCGACAAGACCTCCGGCTGGATCGCCACCGTGATCCTTGGCCTGTTGATCATCCCCTTCGCCTTCGTCGGCATCGAGCAGTACCTCGGTCAGCGCACCGATTCCTCGGTCGCCCGAATCGATGCGCCCCCGGCCTGGTGGCCTTCCGCACCTGCGTGGTGGCCGGTATCGGTGTTCTGGACGCACGAGAAGATCGGCGTAGACGAATTCCGCAATCGTTTCGAGCAGGAACGTCAGCGGCGCCGCGCGCAGCAGGGCGAGGCCTTCGACGCCCGCGCCTTCGAAAGCGCGGACAACAAGCGCGCCATCCTCGACTCGCTGATCGACGCGCGCGTGCAGCAGTTGTCCGCGCAGCGCCAGGGACTGGTCGTCAGCAACGCGATGGTGCAAAAGGCGATCATGGACGTGCCGGGCTTCCAGGTGGACGGCAAGTTCAACTACGACCGCTACAAGCTCGCGCTCGCTTCGCTGGCTCCGCCGCAGAGCGAGCCGCAGTTCGAGCGGAACGTGCGCGAAGACCTGCAGCGTTCCATGCTCGCCATGGGCGTGGGCAGCAGCAACTTCGTCACCAGCGCCGAGATGGACCGCCTGATCCGCCTGATGGGCGAACAGCGCGACGTCGCCCTGCTGCTGCTGCCGCCGCCGGCCGCCGACACCGCCGCGGTCAGCGCCGCGGAGATCCAGCAGTGGTACGACGGCCATGCGGCGCAGTACCGCGCGCCGGAGGCCGTGGAGATCGAGTTCGTCGAGGTCGACGCCAGCAAGTTGCCGGCCGTGGCGCCGGCCGACGATGCCACGCTGCGCCAGCGCTACGAGCAGGAGAAGAACCGTTTCGTCGAAGCCGAGCAGCGCCTGGCCTCGCACATCCTGGTTCGCGTGGAAGAGGGTGCCGACGCCGCCGCGCAGAAGGCTGCCGAAGACAAGGCCAAGCGCCTGGCCGAGCAGGCCAAGGCCGCCGGTGCTGACTTCGCAGCGCTGGCCCGCGCCAACAGCGACGACACCGGCTCCCAGGCGGGTGGCGGCGACCTGGGCTGGGTGAGCAAGGGCATGATGGTCGCGCCGTTCGAGAACGCGCTGTTCGCGATGAAGGCCGGCGAAGTGAGCGGTCCGGTGAAGAGCGAATTCGGTTGGCACGTGATCCAGTTGCGCGAAGTGAAGACCGGCGCGCAGGAAGCGTTCGAAACGGTGCGCGAATCGCTCGCACGCGAACAGGCCGATGCCGACCGCGAACGCGCCACGAGCGAGATCACCAGCCGCTTGGTCGATCTGACGCTGAAGAATCCGTCGTCGCTGGCTCCGGCCGCGCGTGAGATGAACCTGCCGTTGCAGAAGCTCGGTCCGTTCTCGCGTGCGAACGCGCCGGGCATCGCCGCCAACCCGGCCGTGCAACGCGTCGCGTTCTCCGAGGATGCGATCCAGGACGGCGCCATCAGCGACCCGATCGAGATCGCGCCCGGTCATAGCGTGATGATCCGCGTCACCGCACACACGCCCGAGCGCGCCCAGCCGCTTGCGCAGGTGCGCGAACAGGTCATTGCCGCCGTGCGTGCCGACCGTGCTGCCAAGGCCGCGCGCAAGGACGCCGAGGCCTTGGTTGCGCGACTGAACCAGGGCGAGACGCTGGACGCGATCGCCGCTTCGAAGCAACTACCGCCGCCGCAGGTCCTGCCGGGCGTGCCGCGCGGCGCGCCGGTGCCGGAAGCCTCGGTGGCCGAAGCGATCTTCGGCGTTCCGGTCCCGGCTGCTGGCAAGGTGTCGGCCGGTCAGGCCGCGCTGTCGAACGGCGGCACCGTGCTCTTCACGGTCAACAAGGTCACGCCAGGCGATGTCGCAAGCCTGCCGCCGCAGCAACGCGAAATGCTGCAGCAGCAGATCGCGCAGGTCGGTGGCGGCGACGATGTGCGCGCGCTGGTCGACGCGCTGCGCAAGCGCGTCAAGGTGCAGGTGGTCGAGCAGAACCTGTGACCATCGTGCGACGTGCCGGCATCCGGCATGTCGCGAGGTTCGAGCAGAAATGAAAAGGCCCGGCGATGCCGGGCCTTTTTTTTTCGAAGCAAAGCGCCGCATCGCGAAGCGGCCTTACTCGTTGTGGATGCCGGTCATGCCGAGGATGTTGTAACCGGCGTCGACGTAGGTCACTTCGCCCGTTACGCCCGCGGCGAGATCCGAGCACAGGAACGCGGCGACGTTGCCCACGTCCTCGATGGTGACGGTGCGACGCAGCGGCGCGTTCTCCTCGACATGGCCGAGGATCTTGCGGAAGCCGGCGATGCCTGCGGCGGCCAACGTCTTGATCGGACCGGCGGAGATCGCGTTGACGCGCGTGCCTTCCGGGCCGAGGTTGAGTGCGAGGTAACGCACCGACGCCTCCAGGCTCGCCTTCGCCACGCCCATCAGGTTGTAGTTGGCCAGCGCGCGCTCGGCGCCGAGGTAGCTCAACGTGACGATGGCGCCGTTGCGGTCCTTCATCATCGGACGCGCGGCCTTGGCCAGCGCGGAAAGCGAGTAGGCCGAGACGTCGTGCGCGATGGCGAAGTTCTCGCGCGTCATGCCGTCGAGGAATTCACCGGCGATCGCTTCGCGCGGCGCGAAGGCGATGGCATGGACGAGAATGTCGAAGCCGTCGGTCCAGCGCTGACCCAATTGTTCGAAGCACGCGGCGATCTGCGCGTCGTCGCTGACGTCCAGCGGAATCACGATGTCGCTGCCGTACTCGGACGCCGCCGATGCCACGCGCGATTTCAGCTTTTCGTTCTGGTAGGTGAACGCCAGTTCCGCGCCCTCGCGGTGCATGGCCTCCGCGATGCCGCTGGCGATCGAACGCTCGCTGGCGATGCCGGTGATCAGTGCACGCTTGCCTTGCAGAAAACCCATGAGCCGATTCCTCTGTGATGCCTGTCGATGGTCGCGACCGATGCGCGGCCGAGCAAAGGATCTAGTGTAGCCGCCGCAGGCGCCGTGTTGCGGCGATGCGCCGGCGTAGGGTGTCAGGGGGAACCGGTGACGGGCAGGGCGTCGGCCTGGGCATCGAGCGCATCAACGATCAACGATTGCCCGGGGCGCAACACCGTCTTGATGGCCAGGCCGTTGCGCTGCATGAGATCGTCCACGCCGATTCGGTAGCGCTTGGCGATGGTCCATGCGCTTTCGCCCTTGGCGACGGTATGGCGTCGGGGCGCGGTGGCCGGCTTCGATATGGCGGCGACGTCGGCAGGTGGCGTACTGGCGGTTCCGAAGTCCGCAGACGGGACCTCGGCCACGCGAGCGTTCCCCGCCTCCGCGACGGCGAGCAGGCGCGCCGGCGTCCCG
Organism: Lysobacteraceae bacterium P; assembly: GCA_005503055.1. Classification (GTDB taxonomy): domain Bacteria; phylum Pseudomonadota; class Gammaproteobacteria; order Xanthomonadales; family Xanthomonadaceae; genus Lysobacter_J. Next base: position 96,740 of record SCOX01000011.1, read on the forward strand.
CCCGCCGCGTTGACCCGGCCCTCGGCGAAGACCGGGTTCAAGCGCTTGAGCTGATCGGCGCTCTGCCCGGTACGCGCGGCCCATTGGTCCACGCGCTGCACGTCCTTCGGCAGCGAGACGGCCTGCAGTCGCGGCACGGGGCGATCGAGTGCGCGCATCCATTCCTCGCGATCGTCCGCCTGTTCGATCAGGCACGACAGCGCATGCAGCTTGCGAACGTACGCGCGCGTGATGTCGGACAGTCCTACCAGCTTGTCCGGCTGTGCGTCGCGTGCGGTCTGGCCGCTGCGCTTGAGCGAGCTGAGCACGCGGTACTCGCCGGCGTTGTAGGCCATCGTCGCCAGCCGCCAGTCGCCGGCGAACATGCCGTGCAACGTCTTGAGGTAGCGCACGGCCGCCTTGGTCGAATCGACCGGCGAGAGGCGGCCGTCGTAGCCGCTGCGCATGGGCACGCCGTGATTGCGCGCGGTGATGCCGATCATCTGCCACAGCCCGGCGGGCCCGGCGGCGCTGCGCGCGCTCGGGCGGTAGCCGCTCTCGACGAACGGGATCAGCGCGAACTCCGTCGGTACGTGGCTTTCGCGCAGCGCATCGACGACATAGCCGAACAGCGGCAGTACGTCGTCATTGCCCGCGGCCAGTCGGCGCGGCACATGGGCGAAGTGCTGGCGCCAGCGCGGCGAACTCGCGTCCGCGTCGCATTCGGGTTCGGCCAGGCCCTCGCGGAAACTGCGGTAGATCTCCAGGCCGTTGCGAACGTTCGGGTCGGCGGGGGCTTCGCTCGTCGCAGCCGGAGCGTCGGCCGCTGGAGGCGCGGCGTCGGACGACTCCTGCGCGAACGCGGGCAGGGCGGTGCAGGCAGCCAGGCACAACGCGCCCAGCCGGCGACGCCATCGGTCGGCGCCGGTCACGCGACGAATCCGTCTTTCCAACGCCGCAACGCGGCGAATGCATCGGTGCCGTCGGCGGGCGCGTGGCCGGTCTCTCTTGCCAGGCTGGCGCGCACCTCGGGGACGTCCACCCGCAGGAAGGGATTGGCCGCCAGTTCGTCGGCCAGCAGGCTGGGCAGGGTCGGTCGTCCGGTCGCGCGCATGGCCTGGGCCTCTTCTGAACGGCGTCGAAGCGCCGGGTTGCCGGGTTCTACCACGCGGGCGAAGGCCGCGTTTGCGAGCGTGTACTCATGTCCGCAACACACCCAGGTCTCGGGGGGCAGGGCGGCCAACCGGGACAGGGAGCCGTGCATCTGCTCCGGCGTGCCTTCGAACATCCGCCCGCAGCCCAGGCTGAACAGCGTGTCGCCGCAGAACAGCAGGCCATGGCCGTGATAGGCCACATGGCTGCGGGTATGGCCGGGGACGGCGAGCACCCCGAACCGCCAGCCCGCCACGTCGATGATCTCGTTGTCCCGCACGCGCCGGTAGGCGGCCGGGATGCGCTCATCGTCCGGCGCAAAGACCGGCAGGTCCGGCCAGCGCTCGAGCAGGCCGGGAACACCGCCGATGTGGTCGGGATGATGGTGGGTCAGCAGGATGCCGGCCGGCTGCAGCCCCTGCTGCGCGGCGGCCAGGATGGGGGCCGCTTCGCCGGGGTCGACGATCAAGGCGCGCGCGCCGTCGTCCGCTGCGAGCACCCAGATGTAGTTATCGCTCAGCGCGGGCAGGGGCGTCAGGTGCATGGTCTTTCCGTAAAGTGTCCCGAAGCCACGACACTGCCGCACAATCGGGGCGTCGTCGTCGCCATCCGCGGCGCCCGGAACCGGCCCCGACCATGCCCGCCCCCCACCATTCGCGTCAACCGGACGGTTTCGAATCCGCCCTGGGCTGGTTCAGCACCGAGCCCGGCCAGGGGCTGGTGGCGGTCGAGGAGGCAGCGATGCTGCGGGTGCTCGCAGGTTGCCCGGCGGCGGCCTGGGCCTGGCTGGGCGTGGACGGCGCACCGGCGCCGGAGGTCGGGGGGCGCGGGTTGATCCTGCGCCGCTCGGGCATGGGATTCCACGGCGCATTGCGCTGTCGCCTGCCGCTCCCGGTGGCCAGCGAAGCATTCGGCGCGGTGCTGCTGCAGCACGCGCTCGATGACGACGTGACGATCGAACCCCTGCTGGACGAATGCGCGCGCGTTCTCGCGCCGGGCGGCACGCTCTGGCTGGCCGTGCTCAATCCGTGGAGCCCGTATCGCCTTCGCTGGGCGCGCACGGGTTTGCGCGCATTCGATCCGGGCGTCTGGCAGTCGGCGCTGCGACGGGTGGGTTTCGCCGCCGACACGGTGAGCCTGCAATGGCTCGGCCCGCATTGGCGAGTGGCGCACGGCGAAGTCGGCGTGGGCGCCTCCGATCGCCTGCGCGCAGGCGTCGCACTGACGGTGAACAAGCGTGTACATGCGTTGATCCCGCCCAAGCCGCTGCGCGGATTGCGCTGGCAGACCGGGAGTACGAGATCGCACGTCGTCGGGCGGTCGCCGGCGTCGTTCGACAAGCGATAATGGCCCCATGAATCACGCCGACACGACGCCTTCCGCCTCTTCCCCCAAACAAGTCGAAGCCCACACCGATGGCGCCTGCCTGGGCAATCCTGGCCCGGGCGGCTGGGCCGCGCTGCTGCGCTTTCGCGGCCACGAGCGCGAACTCGCCGGTGGCGAGGCCGACACCACCAACAACCGCATGGAGCTGATGGCCGCGATCATGGCGCTGGAAGCGCTGAGCGAGCCGTGCGAGGTCGTGCTGCACACCGACTCACAGTACGTGCGCCAGGGCATCACCGAATGGATCAACAACTGGGTCCGCCGCGGTTGGAAGACCGCTGCGGGCGATCCGGTGAAGAACCGCGATCTTTGGGAGCGCCTGCACGCGGCCGCGCAGCGCCACCGCATGGAGTGGAAGTGGGTGAAGGGGCATTCCGGCGATCCGGACAACGAACGCGTCGACGTGCTCGCCCGCACCCAGGCCCAGCGCCTGCGCGCGGCGGCCACGGTGCGCTGATTCCCCTTCGACCGAACATGTGAGAATGCAGCCGATGCGGCAGATCATCCTCGACACCGAAACCACCGGCCTGAGCTGGGAACGCGGCAACCGCGTGGTCGAAATCGGCTGCGTCGAGTACGTGGAACGTCGCCCGAGTGGCCGCACGTTCCACGTCTACCTCAAGCCGGACTGCGACTTCGAGCAGGGCGCGCAGGAAGTGACGGGCCTGACGCTGGAGTTCCTGGCCGACAAGCCGGAGTTCGCGCAGGTCGCCGAGGAGTTCCTCGCCTTCATCGATGGGGCCGAGCTGATCATCCACAACGCGGCGTTCGACCTGGGGTTCCTGGACAACGAATTGCGTCGGCTCGGCGAGCACTACGGGCGCATCACCGACCGTTGTCCGGTCGAGGACACGCTGCTGATGGCGCGCCAGCGCTTCCCCGGCCAGCGCAACTCGCTCGACGCGCTGTGCAAGCGGCTGGGCGTGGACAACTCGCACCGCCAGTTGCACGGCGCGCTGCTCGACGCCCAGATCCTCGCCGAGGTCTACCTCGCGCTGACCTCCGGGCAGGAGGAGATCGGCTTCGGTCTGGAAGCCGCTGCGAACACGACGGAGACGGTGCACTTCCGCATCGATCCGAACCTCGCGCGTCCTCGCGTGCAGATCGAACCCGATGAGTTCGCGGCGCACCAGGCGCGCCTGGAAAAACTGCGCAAGAAGGCCGGCAAGGCCGTGTGGGACCAGTTCAACGCGGTCGAAACGGTGGAGCCGGAGCTCGCCACCGCCTGATTTCCGCGTCGCGCGACCGATGTGCGCCGGGCCGGCGCACAGGGTTCAGTGGTTGCGCACCAGGATGACGGTGACGTTGTCCGAACCGCCGCCGTCCAGCGCCGCGGCGACCAGCGTGTCCACGCATTCCTGGGCGCTGCAGTCGGACTGCGAGAGCACGCGCGAGATCCCGCGGTCGTCCACTTCTTCCGTCAGACCGTCGCTACACAGCAGCAGTTGCATGCCGGACTTGAGCTCGCCGGTCATGGTCTCGACGTTGAGGTTGCGCGGATCGGTCACGCCCAGCGCCTGCGTCACCACGTTGCGGTGCGGATGGCTGCGGGCCTGCTCCTGAGTGATCGCGCCATTGGCGATCAGTTCCTGCACATAGCTGTGGTCCTGCGAAAGCTGGGCCAGGTGGCCCTCACGCCACAGATAGACGCGACTGTCGCCGACCCACGCCACTTCGAACCGGTTGTTGGCGATGCGCGCGGCGACGACGGTCGTGCCCATCGGCAGCGCATCGTTGCGGCGCTTGGAGGTGCGGATGATCTCCTCGTCGGCGATGCGGATGGCCTGCGCCAGCGGCGTCCCGTCGCGGATCTCGCGGACGATGGTCTCGCGTGCCAGCGCGCTGGCGACTTCTCCGTACTCATGACCGCCCATGCCGTCGGCCACCAGCCACAGCCCGAGCTCGCCGTCACCGTAGTAGGTGTCTTCGTTCAGCTCGCGGCGCAGGCCGACGTGCGTTTGGTGTCCGAATTCGATCATGCGTCGGTGGGTTCGCGGCGTCGGGTCTTTCAGGCGGTAACGGAATGATCGGGGCGCGGCGGCCGCGAGGCAAGGAGCGGTGGCGGGGTGGGGCAATGCGGCGCGATGGGGTAGAGGCCAGGTCGAAGCGCCGAAGCTTCGAAGTGCCGAGGCGCCGAAGCGCCGAAGCGTGGACTCACGCTTGCACCGCAAGACGACACGGGGATGGACTCGCGCCATCCATGGCGTTCGCCTTCCGGCGCTGCGCGCCTCCAGGCAGCCGTTCGGCTGTCCAAACCGGCAGTCCTGCCGATTTGTCGAACCAGAGGGTTCGAACCAAGCCCCGCTCACCATCAGACAAAAGAAAACGCCCCCTTTCGGAGGCGTTTTCTTTTGTCTGGCGGAGAGGGAGGGATTCGAACCCTCGGTACGCTATAAACGTACGCCTGATTTCGAGTCAGGTACATTCAACCACTCTGCCACCTCTCCGGGTGCAGTGAGCCGGCAATTCTACGGGGCGCGCGGGCGCGCGGCAAGCCGTGTCGAGTGCCGGCTACACTGTAGCCCCCTGAATGAACGGCCCCGTCATGTCCGAAATCCTCGTCCCGGTCTCCTTTGGCGAATTGCTCGACAAGATCGCGATCCTGCAGATCAAGTCCGAGCGCATGACCGACCCCGCCAAGCTGGAGAACGTCCGCAACGAGCTGTCCGCGCTGGAAAAGACCTGGATGGCGCACCCGGCCGCCGGCAACGACATCGCCCGCCTGCGCGCCGACCTCAAGGCCGTCAACGAACGCCTGTGGGTGATCGAGGACGACATCCGCATCAAGGAGCGGGCGCAGTCCTTCGACCAGGAATTCATCCGTCTGGCCCGCGCCGTCTACTTCGAGAACGACGATCGCGCGCGGATCAAGAAGGACATCAACCTCGCACTGGGCTCGGCCTACGTCGAAGAGAAGTCCTACCAGGACTACAAGACCGGCGACGCACCGTAAGACCAGGATCGCTCGTCGTCCCGGGGACGGCGGGCGGTTTGCGGATGCGTCACCGGGCCAGCGCGAACGCCGCCACCGCGAACGCCAACACCGCCGTCGCGGCTGCGCCTGCGGCCACCCATTGCATCAGCTGTAGTCGCCGCTCCTGCTCCGCCTGCTGGCGGCGCAGGTCGAGGATCGTGTTTTCCAGCTGAGCGGACGCCTGTTTCAGCGCCGACAGCGTCTGCTCCATTTCACTCGCCAGGGTGCGGATCGCCAGGTCGTTGCGATCGACCGCGTCCTGCAGCTCGCGGATCTGCTGCGGAATCTGCGAAGGCTCGCGGCTACGGGTGAACATCGGCCTGGCTGCGCGAATCAGTTCCGGCAGCAGCGGCGCGACGATGGTGAACCAGGCGGCCATCAGCGTTCCTCATGAGGTGCCGGCGCGGCCTGGTCGGCGCAGTAGCGCTCGAATGCGGCGATGGCGTCGTCGACGGTGATCAGGTCCATGACGCCGGCATGTTCGATCTTCGTGCCCCAGCGCAGCTCCGAGGCCGGCGTGCCGAGGTATTTGCGCGCCGCGTCGTCGTAGCGGTCCACGCAGTAACGACGGTCGCTGTACGGTCCGCTGCGCGCGGGATTGCTCGCCGCATGCAGGCCCAGCACCTTGGTGCCCATGGCATTGCCGATGTGCATCGGGCCGGAGTCGGGTGCCATCAGCAGTTGGCCGCGTTCGAGCAGGGCAGGCAATTGCTTGAGCGTGTCCTTGCCGATCAGGTCGAGCGCCGGCTGGCGCATCGCCGCGAGGATCGCATCGCCGGTGCTGCGCTCCAGCTCGCTGCGTCCGCCGCACAGCACCACGCGCCAGCCACGACCGACGGCATGGTCGGCGACGGCCGCGATGCGCTCGGCAGGCCAGTTGCGCAGCGCGTGGCTGGAACACGGCGAAACCAGCAAGGTCGGCACATCGTCCTGGGGCCATTGCGCGCGCGCCCACTCGCGCGCCTCGTCGGGCACCGGCAGGTCCCAGCGCACGCGCTCCTGGCGCAGGCCCAACGGTTCGCAGAAACTGCCGATCGCATCGAGCACGTGGATGCCGGGACGATCCCGGATGCGTTCGTTGATGAAGAGCCCGTGCAGGTCTTTCGAACGCGAGCGGTCGTAGCCGATGCGTCGCCGCGCCGGAACGAAGGCCGACAGCAGGTTCGCGCGCGCGGCGACCTGCATCTGCAGCAGGACATCGAATCGTCGCGCATCGCCCAGGCGCCGGCGCAGTTCCGCGCGCAGGGCGCGCATGCCGGCCAGGCCGGTCTTCTTGTCGTATTCGACGAAGTCCACGCCCGGCAGCCCGGCCAGCAGTCGGTGTTCGCCCTTGCCGATGATCCAGGTCAGCCGCGCCTGCGGCCACGCTGCCTGCAGCGTGCGCACCAGCGGTACGACATGGGTCACGTCGCCCAGCGCCGACAGTCGCAGCAGGCAGATCGAAGTGGGCGCAGGGACGGCGATGGAGGATGCAGGGGGCACGTGAATTGCTAGACTCCGGCGAATGACGGGGTTCGATGCTGCCGAAGAGATGACACCGTTCCGCGACGACAGCGGGTACGGAGCCATTCTGTTCGACCGTAACCGGGTGCGGCAAGCGAGCCCGGAGTGGTTCGTGCCTTCCTTCTGGCAGCAGCGCGCGCGCCCGGTGGAGAGTGGAGGGCGCGGTGGCGCGTGGTTCGTCGATGCGCCCTTCGGCCCGGCCCTGCTGCGCCGCTACCTGCGCGGCGGCATGGCGGCGAAAGTCAGCCGCGACCGCTATTGGTGGCACGACGCCGCCAGCACGCGCAGCTTCGCCGAATTCCGTCTCACCCGCGCGATGGCCGAAAAGGGCGTACCGGTGCCGCGGCCCATTGCCGCCTGCTACCGCCGCGACGGCATGTTCTACCGTGCCGCGATCCTGCTGGAGCGCCTCGACGACGTGCGCTCGCTGGCCGACCGCGCCGCGGTGGCCGGCGACGGCGCACCGTGGGAAGAGGCCGGCCGGCTCGTCGCCCGCGCCCATCGGGCGGGGCTCGACCACGCCGACCTCAACGCCCACAACCTTCTGTTCACGACCACGGGGCGAGGCTGGGTCATCGACCTCGACCGCGGCCGCCTGCGGATTCCCGCCACGGGATGGCGCATGCGCAATCTGGAGCGGCTCAAGCGCTCGCTGCTGAAGCTGCGCGGGACGCGGCCCGTGGACGAGGTGGAACGGGATTTCGGCCGCCTGCGCGCGGCCTATGATCGGGCCTGGGAACGAGGCTACTGAGATGACGTGGCAACTGCGTCTGCATGGCGTCGGCAATGCGTCGGCGGTCGAGCTAGGCTCGGCGATGGCGACCATCGAGCGCGATGGCGCGCCGTGGCTGACCATCGACTGCGGCGGCGAAGGCCTGACGGCGTACCAGGCGCATTACGGCGACATGCCGCGCGCGCTGTTCGTCACGCACACCCACCTGGACCACGTCGCCGGATTCGAACGCCTGTTCGTCGCCAGCTATTTCGATGAGCCGCGACGTGGACGCGTGCGGCTGTATGTGCCCGCGCCGGTCGTGCCGCTGCTGCACCAGCGCGTGGGCGACTATCCCAATGCACTGGCCGAAGGTGGCGTGAACTTCTGGGATGCATTCCAGGTGATTCCCGTCGGCAATTCGTTCTGGCACGACGGCGTACGCCTGGAGGTGTTTCCCACGCGCCACCACTGGCCGGAAACCGCCTATGGCCTGCGCCTGCACGGCAGCGTGGTCTGGACCGGCGACACGCGCCCGATTCCCGAAATGCTCGCCCGCTTCGCCGATGCCGGCGAACTGATCGCGCACGACTGCGCGCTGCACGGCAATCCCTCGCACAGCGGCATCGAGGACCTGGAGCGCGAGTACTCGTCCGAGCTGCTCGCACGCTGCCTGCTCTACCACTACGGCAATCGCGAAGAGGGCGAGATACTCGCCGCACGCGGTTATCGCGTGGCGCACCCCGGGCAGGTCGTTGGCCTCGCCGTGCCCACCGCGACGATCCTGGAAACGGCATGAACGCCGCCACGCAGACGCACGTGCCGCTGGCGCCCGCGTTGCCGCTGGATCTGCGCGGCCGGCCGTTGCGCGACCTGCGGTTGTCGGTGATCGAGGCCTGCAATTTCCGCTGTCCCTACTGCATGCCGGCCGACCGCGTGCCGGACGATTACGGTTTCGACGCCGCGACGCGCTTGTCGTTCGACGAGATCGAAACGCTCGTGCGCGGATTCGCGCAGCTTGGCGTGAACAAGCTGCGCATCACCGGCGGCGAGCCGTTGCTGCGCAAGGGCCTGGCGACGCTGATCGAACGGCTGTCGCGCATTCCCGGCCTCGACGACATCGCACTGACCACCAACGGCTCGCTGCTGGCGACGCAGGCGCGTGCCTTGCGCGACGCCGGACTGAGCCGGATCACGGTGAGCGTGGACGCGATGGATCCGACGCGGTTTCGCCAGATGTCGGGCGGCCGCGGCGAGATCGCTCAGGTTCTGGCCGGCATCGAAGCGGCGAGGGCAGCGGGCTTCGAGTCGATCAAGATCAACTGCGTCGTCGAACGTGGCATCAACGACGACCAAGTGCTGCCGCTGCTCGCGCATTTCCGCGGCACGGGCCACGTCGTGCGTTTCATCGAGTTCATGGACGTGGGCACCTGCAACGACTGGTCGCGCGAGCGCGTCGTGCCCTCGGCCGAACTGCGCGACCGCATCGCCGCACGCTGGCCGTTGCGCGCGCTGGAAGCCAACTACCGCGGCGAAGTCGCTTCGCGCTATGCGTTCGAGGACGGGCAGGGCGAAGTCGGCTTCGTCAGTTCGGTGAGCGAACCGTTCTGCGGCGATTGCCACCGCGCCCGAGTCTCCGCCGACGGCCGCCTGTACACCTGCCTGTTCGCCGGCGACGGACACGACCTTCGCCCGGCGTTGTCGCAGGGCGTGGATGCACTGCGCGAACGCGTGGGCACGGTGTGGGCGCGACGCGGCGACCGTTACAGCGAGATGCGCGGCGCGGCGAGTGCCTCGCGCAAACACGTAGAAATGTTCCTGATTGGTGGGTGAGGCAGGCCGCTTGCGCGGCACTGCCGCGCGGCCTGCCGAACGCCCGGCCATGAATGGCCGGGCCGGGCTTTCCGGAGCCGGACGCGTACCGCCATGGACGGCAACGGTGACCATCCTAAGACGATCCTTGCGCGGCACTGCCGCGCGGCCCGCCGAACGCCCGGCCATGAATGGCCGGGCCGGGCTTTCCGGAGCCGGACGCGTACCGCCATGGACGGCAACGGTGACCATCCCAAGACGATGTTTGCGCGGCACTGCCGCGCGGCCTGCCGAACGCCCGGCCATGAATGACCGGGCCGGGCTTTCCGGAGCCGGACGCGTACCGCCATGGACGGCAACGGTGACATCCCAAGACGATGCTTGCGTGGCACTGCCGCGGCCAGCCGAACGCCCGGCCATGGATGCAACACGCCGCCCCCACCGCCACAATGCCCGCATGAAGAAGCCCGCAAAGAAGCTCACCCACCTGGACCCGAAGGGCCGGCCTGCGATGGTCGACGTCTCCGCCAAGGAGACCACCGCGCGCGAGGCCCGCGCCGAATGCCGGGTGCGCTTCCCGGCGGATGTGGCCAGGCAGCTGCGGGCCTCCGGCCTGAAGAGCGCGAAGGGCGGCATCGTCGAGACCGCGATCATCGCCGGCACGATGGCCGTCAAGCGCACGCACGAACTGATCCCGTTCTGCCACCCCCTGCCCATCGACGGCTGCCGTCTCGATATCGATTGGGACGGCGAAAACGCACTGCGGATCGAATGCGCGGTGAAGACCATGCACCGCACCGGCGTCGAGATGGAAGCGCTGACCGGCGCCACCGTCGCCGCGCTCACCGTTTACGACATGTGCAAGGCGCTGTCGCACCGCATCGTGCTCGGCCCGGCGAAATTGCTGGGCAAGCGGGGCGGTCGCCACGATTTCGGAGCGACCTGATGGCCCGCGTGAACGTGCTGTACTTCGCCAGCCTGCGCGATGCGGCGGGCGTGGCATCGGAAACCGTGGACGTCGACGGCAACCTGCGCGCCCTTTACACCGCGTTGCGCGAGCGCCACGGCTTCGTCCTTCCGGTCGAACGCCTGCGCGTCGCGGTGGACGGCACATTCGCGCGCTGGGACGACGCGGTGCGCGACGGCAGCGAGATCGCCTTCATCCCGCCGGTGAGTGGTGGGTGAGGCAGGCCGCTTGCGCGGCACTGCCGCGCGGCCTGGCGAACGCCCGGCCATGGATGGCCGGGCCGGGCGATCCGGAGCCTGCAGCGCATCGCCAGGGACGGCATTGCGCCACCCGTAGCATCGCGACGGCGCGGCACTGCCGCGCGCCTGTCAAACGCCCACCTCATCGTCATTCCAGCGAAAGCTGGAATCCATGTTGCTTCCTCGAGGAGGGCGTCATGCCATGGAGCAAAAATGGATTCCAGCTTTCGCTGGAATGACGGTCCCAGAGTGCTGGCAGAACTGGAATGACGGTTCATGAGAGATGGCAGAAGCGGCGTAGACCTCTCGTTCATTCGCCCTCGTCGCCCCCCGATGCCACAATCTCCCCATGACCCGCTTTTCCCTCGCCCAAACCCCCATCGACACCGCTACGCTGCGCGCGCAGCTGCTCGACGATCGCGTCGGCGGCTATGCCAGCTTCGAAGGCTGGGTGCGCAACCACAACGACGGCCGCAACGTGCTCGGCCTGCGTTACGAGGCCTATGCCGCGCTGGCCGAAGCCGAAGGCGCGAAGGTGCTCGACGAAGCGTTGCAGAAGTTCGCCATCCTCGATGTGCGCTGCGTGCATCGCATCGGCGATCTGGCGATCGGCGAACTGGCCGTGTGGGTCGGCGTCAGCGCCGCGCATCGCGATGCCGCGTTTGCTGCCTGCCGATACGTCATCGACGAAGTGAAGGCGCGCGTGCCCATCTGGAAACACGAGCGCTACGCCGAAGGCGACGCCGGCTGGCTGCATCCCGAGGCGTAGTTCTGACACACCCCTGAAGAGGTGCCGCGATGATCCGTTTGATGCTGTTGTCCTTGTCCGTCGCCTCGATGCTGTCCTGGTCCGCGCAGGCGTTGGCCACCGACCTGCTGGTCGGCAACAAATCGGCCGACACGGTGTGGCGCCTGTCTACCGCCGACGGTCGCAAGGTGGGCGAGTTCGCGACCGGGCAGGGGCCGCACGAGATCGTCGTCAGCTGCGACAACCGCTTCGCTCTGGTCAGCAATTACGGTGCCGCAACCGCGGGCCATAGCATCACGGTGCTCGAACTGGGAAAGAAGGGCGCCACACGCACGATCGACCTGGGCGAGAACGGCAAGCCGCACGGCGTGCGCCTGTTGCCGGGCGATTCGCGCGCGGTCGTCACCACTGAAGGTTCGCGCAAGCTGTTGCTGGTCGATGTCGGCGACGGCCGCGTCGAACATGCCATCGATCTGGGCCAGGGACGTGGGCACATGGTCGCGCTCGCGCGCGACGGCAAGTTCGCCTATGTCACCAAGATCGACACGGGCACGGTGAGTCGCGTCGATCTGGCCGCACGCAACAAGACACACGAAGTCGCCGCCGGTGCCGGCGCCGAAGGCGTCGCGGTGCACCCGTCGAGCGGCGAGGTGTGGGTGAGCAACCGCGAAGCCGGTACCGTCACCGTGCACGACCCGGCCACGCTGGCGATCCGCCACACCATCGCCAGCCCGGGCTTTCCGATCCGCGTGGTGTTCACCGCCGACGGCCGCACGGCGCTGGCGACGAATGCACGCGCGGCGACGCTGTCGGTCATCGACACCGCGACGAAGCAGGTGACGCATACGGTGGCACTGTCGCGCGATGGCGCCGAATACCGCGAGACCATGCTGGGCCGCGCCGCACTGCCGATCGGCGTCATCGCCGACCCGAAGCGTCCGCGCGTGTACGCCGCAATCAGCGGCGGCGACGAGATCGCGGTGATCGACACGACGCAATGGAAGGTCGTCGACCACTGGAAGACCGGCCGCGAACCGGACGCGCTGGGGATCGTGGAGTAGTCGATCCGGCCGACGCCTCCCCGGGTGCGCTTGGCTTACCCGGGCTACGCGAGCCCGCGCGCCAATCTCCGAGCCCCGCACGCCGAGCTCAGAGCCCCATACGCCGAGCTCCGAGCTCCACGTGTCGAGCTCCGAGACTCATGCTCCGAACTCGCGAGCCTGACTCGCCGAGCTCCGAACCCCACACGCCGAGCTCGAAGCTCCGCGCGCCGAGCTCAGAGCCTCACGCGCCGAGCTCCGAACCTCACGCGCCGAGGTGGCAAGCCTCACGCGCCGAGCTCCGAGCCTCATGCACCGAGCTCCGAGCCTCATGCACCGAGCTCCAAGCCTCATGTACCGAGCTCCGAGCTTTATGCGTCGAGCTCGCAAGCCTCGCGCGCCGAGCTTCGCGTCCCACGCGCCGAGCTTTGAGCCTGATGTGCCGAACTTCGGACCTCATGCGCGGATTCATCCCTCCAGCAACTCGCGACGAATTACGTCAGGCGCAGCCACCAGCCCCCTTGGCAAGGGGGCGCCGCGGCAGCGGCAGGGATCGGGAGTACATAGCGGGACCCGCGATCTGCGCAGCGGATCGTGGGCCGTGATGGGCGTAGCCCAGAACGGGCGATGACCCCGCCGGCTGACCTCGGCACCCGCGTCAGTCAATACCGTTGCTGCCTTCCGGCCCTGGCGGGATTTTCGACCTAGCGTCGCGAGGGGCCGACGGGGCCACCATAGAGACGTTCATCAAACATCAAAAGCCCCGCCGTGAAGCGGGGCTTGGCAAATCTGGCGGAGAGAGGGGGATTCGAACCCCCGAAGCGCGGTTTAGACGCTTACACACTTTCCAGGCGTGCTCCTTCAACCACTCGGACACCTCTCCGTTTTTCCCCGGGATACCTTGCGGCATCGGCCTGAACGCGGCGTCGAGCCGTGTCGAGGTGCACTCCAGGGCCGTGAATTCTAGCCGCCGGGCCCCTTTCGGACAAGCACGGCGCGAGGGTCGCAGCCGTTGCGATGCGGCGTGGCAGAATGAGGGCATGTCCTATCTTGTCCTCGCCCGTAAGTGGCGTCCGAAGCGCTTCGCCGAGCTGGTCGGGCAGGAGCACGTGGTCCGCGCGCTGACCAATGCGCTCGACACGGGCCGCGTCCATCACGCGTTCCTGTTCACCGGCACGCGCGGCGTCGGCAAGACCACCATCGCCCGCATCTTCGCCAAATCGCTCAACTGCGAGCGCGGCACCTCGGCCGAGCCCTGCGGTGAATGCGCGGCCTGCCGCGACATCGACGCCGGCCGGTTCATCGACCTGCTCGAGATCGACGCGGCCAGCAACACCGGCGTGGACGACGTGCGCGAGGTGATCGACAACGCGCAGTACATGCCCAGCCGTGGCCGGGTGAAGGTCTACCTGATCGACGAAGTGCACATGCTGTCCAAGTCGGCCTTCAACGCGCTGCTGAAGACGCTGGAGGAGCCGCCGGGGCACGTGAAGTTCCTGCTGGCGACCACCGACCCGCAGAAGCTGCCGGTGACGGTGCTGTCGCGGTGCCTGCAGTTCAACCTCAAGCGCCTGGACGAGCAGCAGATCAGCGGCCAGATGACGCGGATCCTGGAAGCCGAAGGCATTCCCGCCGAGGCCGGCGCGATCCGCCAGTTGTCCAAGGCCGCCGACGGCAGCCTGCGCGACGGGCTTTCGCTGCTGGACCAGGCCATCGCCTATACCGGCGCTAGCGCGGGCGGCGGCATGCTGGGCGACGCAGGCGTGGCGGCGATGCTGGGCACGGTCGACCGCACCCGCGTGGGCGCGTTGTTGACCGCGCTGGGCGAAGGCGACGGCGAGCGTTTGTTGGCCGAAGTGGCGACGTTGGCCGAATTCTCACCGGACTGGGCCAGCGTGCTGGACGCCTTCAGCGAGGCGCTGCACCGCGTCCAGGTGCGGCAACTGGTCCCCGAGGCGCACGTGGAGTCCGATGGCGTCGATCTGGACGCGCTGGCCGGTCGCTTGCGTCCGGAAGTCGTGCAGCTCTGGTACCAGATGGCCCTCAACGGCCGCCGCGATCTGGCGTTTGCGCCCAGCCCGCGTGCCGGATTCGAAATGAGCGTGCTGCGCATGCTGGCGTTCCGTCCCGCCGAGGGCGAGGGCGCGCGTGCGCCGTCGTCGGGCGGCACTGCCCATCGTGAAACCGCGCGCACTGCGCCGACCGCGGCGGCACCGGCGCCTGTCGCCGCACCCGCGCCGCGCATGCCGCCGGCCAGTCCCTTCGCCGAGGCTGCGCCAGCGTCGCGAGTGCCGCCGCCGAACCCATTTGACGACGCCGCGCCGCCCTCGCGCCCGGCTCCGGTGCGCGAAAGCGTGCAACCTGCGCCGCTGGCCCCGGTAGCGCAGGCGGCACCTGTCGTCGCATCGCCGTCTCCCGCTCCGCCGCGTGAATCCGCGGCGCCGGCAGCGCCCGCGGAACCGACGCGCGCGGCCTTCATCCACGAGGCAGGCATCGCCGATGCCGATGCCTGGCACGCGATCGTCGCTGGCACCAGCCTGCGCGGACCGGCGCGGCTGCTGGCCGAGCACGCCGGCTTCGTCGGTTATTCCGACGGCGTGCTGAGCCTGTCGCTGGGGCCCGACGACGACCACCTGCGCGGCAATGCCGTGGTGGGCCTCGTCGCCGAGGCGCTGGCGACGGCGCTGGGTGCCGCGCCGCAGATCCGCTTCGTCGAGGGAACGCGTCCGGCCGAGTCGCTGCACCAGCGCAACGAACGCGCACGCGACGAGCGCCAGAGCACCGCGGAAAGCAACTTCATGAACGATCCGGACGTGCAGCGGCTGATCTCGCAGCACGGCGGAAAGGTCGTACCGGATTCGATCCGGCCTTACGACGACAACTGACCCCGTCGCGCCCGCCGGGCGCGGCTCCCCCGAAGTCACCGGAAACACGAGAACGAACATGCGTGGAAACATCGCCCAACTGATGCAGCAGGCGCAGCGGATGCAGGAAAACGTGCAGCGCGCGCAGGAAGAACTCGGCAAGCTGGAAGTCACCGGCAACGCCGGCGGCGGCATGGTCAGCGTGACCATCACCGGCCGCATGGAATGCCGCAAGATCCGCATCGATCCCAGCGTGCTGTCCGACCAGGAAATGGTCGAGGATCTGATCGCCGCCGCGTTCAACGACGCCGTCAACAAGGTCAATTCCGAGTCGCAGGCGAAGATGTCGGCCGCCACCGCCGGCATGCCGATCCCGCCCGGCATGAAGATGCCGTTCTGATCCAACGCGGCGCCGCATCGCCGGTCGCCCGGGGCGTCGTGCGCGACGCCGCGAGCGATTCGCGCGCAGCGATGCCGAACCTTTCCGGCGCATGACTTCCTCCCTGTTGGAACAACTGATCGACGCCTTCCGCGTCTTGCCGGGCGTCGGCCAGAAATCCGCGCAACGCATGGCCTACCACGTGCTCGAACGCGAGCGCGCCGGCGGTCAGCGTCTGTCCGAAGCGCTGGCCGCGGCGGTGGAGAAGATCGGCCACTGCGCGCGCTGCCGCGATTTCAGCGAGACCGAAGTCTGCGCGACCTGCGCCAGCGGCGCGCGCGATGCGCACCTGCTGTGCACGGTGGAATCGCCCGCGGACCGGCTGGCGATCGAACAGGCCACTGGGTACCGCGGCCTCTATTTCGTGCTGCAGGGCAGGCTGTCGCCGCTGGACGGCATCGGCCCGCGCGAACTGGGTCTGGACACGCTGGCCGCGCGCCTGGCCGAAGGCGAGGTGCAAGAGCTGATCATCGCCACCAATCCCACGGTGGAAGGCGAGGCGACCGCGCACTACCTGGCGCAGCTGGCGCGCCAACACGGCGTACGCCCGAGTCGTCTCGCGCACGGCGTACCGCTGGGCGGCGAGCTGGAATACGTGGATCGCGGCACGCTGTCGCACGCCTTCGGCAGCCGCAGCGAGATGGGTTGAAGCAGGGATTGGGGATTAGGGATTGGATGGTCCGGGAATGGGGATTCGGGATTCTGGATTCGTGAAAGCGCCGCGGCTGGGGCGTGGCGTATGCTTTTTGCGAATTTCGAATTTCGAAGCCCCAATCCCCAATCCCGGCGGTCCCATGTCCGACACCATCTTCCACAAGATCATCCGCCGCGAGATTCCGGCCGACGTCGTCTTCGAAGACGACCACGTGATCGCGTTCCGCGACATCGCGCCGCAGGCTCCGGTGCACGTGCTGTTCGTGCCCAAGGTCGACATCGCCACGCTCAACGACCTGCAGGAAGACCAGGCGATCGTCGTCGGCCGCCTCGCGCACGCCGCGGCCCAGTACGCCAAGCGCGAAGGCTTCGCCGAGGATGGCTACCGCATCGTCATGAATTGCAATGCCCATGGCGGGCAGACGGTGTTCCAGATCCACCTGCACCTACTCGCGGGCGCGCACCTGGGGCGTTTTGGTACGGCGAAGTGAAAGGGCGGGGATTGGAGATTCGGGATTCGGGATTCGCAAAAGCCAAAGCGCGCAGCTGAAAGTCTGGGATGCTCCGGCATAGCGAAGACGCGGAACGATCAGTGCGCGCGCGTTAGCGCAAAACAAATAGGCCTGCCGGATGGCAGGCCTATTTGTTTTTTCTTCCCGAATCCCGAATCCCGAATCCCGAATCCCGAATCCCGGCTTCTTACCACCAGCCCCACCACGGCCACGGCGCCGGGTACTGCGCGACATCCACCGTTTCGTGCTCCGGCCACAGGTAGACCACGTCGGCCTCCACGCGCGGGAAGCGATAGTCGTACTGGCCGATGCGGCGGTTCTCGTAACCGGCGAGACGACCGATGAAGGTCACTTCGCGGTTCTTCTCGAACACGGCGGGATCGTAGAAGCCGGTGCGGCAGGCGAGGAAGCGGCCGCCGGTGTCGTCGCTGCCCCAGTAGGGGCGGCCCGACGAGTTCAGCATGGTCGAGATCATCTCGAAGCAGGTGCGGTTCTGCTGCGGCTCGACGCTGACGATGCGCCCACCCCAGCGCACCGCAGCGCCGGTACTGTCGGTCGCGGAAGCGTCGCGCGGAGTGATCGGGTCGAAGGCGCCCTGCAGCGGGGTCGGTTGCGTCGCGCAGGCCGCGAGCAGGGACGCGCAGATGGCAAGTAGGACGGGACGGGCGTTCATCGGCGTTCTCCTGGAGAAGTCGCGGGCGGGCGGTGCGCACGCAGCGCCTTGGTCAAGGCGCGGGCCGAACTCCCCCCCGGTTCGCCGCCAGCGTACCGCCAATCGCTGAAACGTTGGCTGATCGCGGACAGTTCCGCGCCGAAGTCGGGGCGTTCGGATGCCACACGCGAGACCCAGGCGGACGCGGGTTCGGACGGTTCGCGCTCCAGGCCGAAACGGCGGTAGCGACGTCCCAGTCGGTGCCAAGCGCGCAACACCGGATCGCGCTCGCGCTCGTTGCGGCGGCTGAGCCAGACCATCCACAGCAGGCCCAGTGCGAGCGCGCCGCCGAGCAACGCCGTCAGTGCGCGTGCGTCGAGTCGCTCGATGCCGAGCGGACTGAGCAGTCGTTCCTGGCGCTGCGCGTCGAACGCGACGACGAAATCGTTCCAACCGCGGCGCATCCAGTCGGCCACGTCGGTCAGCGTCCGCACGCCCTCGAAGCCGGGGCCGCCGAACGCCTGCGATTGCAGCGTGTCGTAGACGCGTTCCGGCGCCACGGCGGCCGTGGGGTCCACGCGCACCCAGCCGCGTCCCCGCAGCCAGACCTCGGTCCAGGCGTGCGCGTCGGAGCGCCGCACCAGCCAATAATCGCCCAGTGGATTGCGATAGCCGCCGGCGTAACCGGTAACCACGCGCGCCGGTATGCCTGCCGCGCGCATCAGCACGACGAAGGACGAGCTGAAGTGCTCGCAGAAGCCGGCCTTCTGATCGAACAGGAATTCGTCCACCGAATGCCTGCCCAGCAGCGGCGTCTCCAGGGTGTAGGCGAAGTCGCGGCGGATCCAGTCCAGTGCGCGGTCCACGATCACCGCGTCGGCGGAGGCGCCGGCCTGCGCGCGCCATTGGCGGGCGAGGGCGACCGTGCGCGGATTGAAGCCGTCCGGCAGGCTCAACGCGTAGCGCCGCGTGGCGAGGGAGAGGTCCATCTCGTAGCGCGCCGGCGGTGCGGACTGCATGCGCCAGCGCGACATCGCACCGAGCGGACGATCGGTCTGCAGCGCATGGTCCGGATTGAGGTAGCTGCCGGCCGGAACGTTCAGCGGCAGGTCGAGCGCCACCAGCTGCCTCGCGTCGGTGGGCTCGACTTCCATTTCGTAATCCCAGCGCACCGCCCCGGGTTCGACCAGTGGTTCGGCCGAGCCGGGGCGCCAGCGCGGTTGCGTCCACGTGCGGCCGTCGAAGTTCCACAACACCGGTCCTCGCCAATACATCTGCGAGGTCGTCGGCGTCGCGCCGAAGAAGCGCACGCGCAACGCGGGCGTGTCGTCGCTCATCAGGTCGAGCCAGTCGCCCGGGCTCATGCGGTCCGACAGGCCGGTGCGGGCCATCGCGCGTTCCGGGATGCCCCACATCGGCGTGGTCATGCGCGGAAACAGCCAGAACGCGGCCAGTGCGATCGGCAGTCCCACCGCGAGCAGGCGGCCCACGCTCGCCAGCCGGCTGCGCAGCGGCACGGGCGGCGCATCGTGCGATTCCAGTTCCGCCAGGCGCTGCAGCGTCGACAGCACCAGCAGCACCGCGAACAGACCGAGCGCCAGCGACAGCGGTCCCTGGTCCAGCAGGAACGTCGCGAACGGCGCGAACAGCGCGAAGCCCAACAGGCTGCGGCCATCGCGCAGGGTGAATGTCTCCGACGGCTTCACCGCCAGCATGGCCGCGAGCAGGGCGCAGCCGGTATCGCGACCGACGGCGAAACGGCTCAGGCCGACCACCGCCGCGATGAGCGCCAGCGCGATCAGCATCCGCAACAGGCCCGGCATCGCCCGACGCCACGACAGCGCGACGACGCCTGCCGCGCTCACCGCGATGGCACCGCCCAGCTGCGGCGGCAATTGCAGCAGCAAGGGCAGCAGGCAGGCGCCGGCGCTCAGCAGCGCCCAGCGCCGGGAAGTTTCGTCGAGCGGCATCGAGGCGTGGCTAGACACGCGGCATCAGCGCCAGGGCGCGCAGGCAGGCGTGACGGTGGACGGGACCGCGCTCCGGACCGATGGCGGGTTGCCCGGGCAGGCGCAACTGGTAACGGCGCCCTTCGCGTTCGGCCTCGTCGATCCAGCGCGCCAGTCGCGAGATGCGTCCCTCGTACGCAAGGCCGGTCGCGGCGTGCCACTCCAGCACCACTTCGGTGCCCATGGGCTGTTCGAACTCGCGCACGATCAACGTGTCGCGACGCGCCGACGGCTTCCACGCGATCGCCCGGCGCGCATCGCCCGCACGGTACCCACGCAGATGATGGACGTCGTCGCCGGCGGGGTTCAGGCGCGCCTGCGCGCTGTCGCCGTGGCCGGTCGGCAGCGGCGGGCCGTGTGGCTCCGGCGTCGGATAGACCAGCAGCGGCGACTCCGGCCACACGTAGGCCCAGGCGCGTGCCAGACCGAGCGGCCGCGTCGTCGACAGGCGCAGGCGCGGCACGTCGATCCAGCCGCGGCGTTGCGTCGGCAGCAGCAGTTGCGCATCGCCCGCGCCGCGTTCGAGTCCGAGCACCGCCGGCTCGGCGTCGAAGGCGCCGTCGTCGTCGAGCCGCAGGCCGCGGCGAACGCGGCCGGGGTCGGCGCGCGCGTGCAGGCGCAACGCGAGCGGCGTGCCGGCTGCGACCGGTTCGGCTTCGGCTGCGACGACTTCGAGGCCCGACAGTTGCATCTGCGCGGTGATCAGGCTCGCAAGGCCGGCACCGCCGAGCAGCATGCCCAGCAGCAGCGCGGGGTTGTTGTTGTAGTTCAGCGCCCCGGCCAACATCGTCAGCAGCGCGAAGGCGTAGAACATCCCGAAGCGCGTCGGCAGGACGTAGATGCGTCGTCGGTCCAGGCGCGCGGGCAGTGATTCCGGATCGCGCGGCCGCGTCAACATCATCGCGATGACATGGGCGCGCTGGTACAGGCGCCGTGCTGCGGCGACGGGCACGGATCAGTCCACCGGCACCGCGTGCAGGATCGCCTTGGCCAGCGCGGCGTCCTTGCCGGCATCGACTTCGGCCACCAGGCGATGCGCGGCCACGGCGGGGAAAAGAGCCTGCACGTCTTCCGGCAGGACATGTCCGCGACCCAGCAGAAGTGCATAGGCGCGCGCGGCACGCAGCAAGGCGAGGCCGGCGCGCGGCGACAGGCCCACGCGCACGCCCGGATGGCGGCGGCTGCGCCCGAGCAGCGCCTGCACGTAAGCGATCAGTGCTTCGCTGGCGTGCACTTCCTGCACGGCGCGACGCGCGTCGAGCACGTCCTGCGACCCCAGCAGCGGCAACACGCGCGCGATCATGTCGCGACGGTCGGCGCCGGCCAGCAGGTCGCGCTCGGCGGCCTCGCCGGGATAGCCCAGGCTCAGTCGCAGCAGGAAGCGGTCGAGCTGCGAGTCGGGCAGCGGATACGTGCCCGACAGGTCCACCGGGTTCTGCGTGGCGATCACGAAGAACGGCTCCGGCAGCGGATGCGTCGTGCCGTCGATGGTGACCTGGTATTCGGCCATCGCTTCCAGCAGCGCGCTCTGCGTGCGCGGCGGCGCGCGATTGATTTCATCGGCCAGCAGCACCTGGGTGAACACGGGACCCGGATGGAACTGGAACTCGCGTGCCTGCGGATCGAACACCGACACGCCCACGACGTCGGCAGGCAGCAGGTCGGAAGTGAACTGCACGCGCTGGAAGTCCAACCCGAGCGTCGCGGCGAGCGCGTGCGCCAGCGTGGTCTTGCCCAGGCCCGGCAGGTCTTCGATCAGCAGGTGCCCACCCGCGAGCAGCGCCACGAAGGCCAGCCGCACTTCCTGCGGCTTGCCCAGCACCAGCGCGTTGACCTGTGTCTGCGCGCGGTCGAGGGATGCGCGCAGGCCATCGGTTAGCATGGCCGCGGTCGAAAGGGATACCGCCATCGTGCGTGTCTCCTGGAGATGTAGCCGTCGTGCATCGCGATTGCCGCGCGGGTCTGCGATCGTCGACGTGATCGTCGATCCGGTTCCCCTCCGCGCGGCGGCGGTCCGGCGGTCCGGCGGTCCGGGCGAGGCCCGGCGGCGCACGGCGCACCATTTCTCCCGAGTGTAGCGAGGTGACGAGCGGATGCGGGATGCAGTGCAGGTGCGGCGCGCCTTTTGGGTGCTGTGGGTCTCGGTTCTGGTGGTGAAATTGCTCATCGCCGCACGCTTGCCGTTGTTCGTCGACGAGGCGTTCTACTGGCAGGAAGGCCAGCATCCGGCCGCCGCCTACTCGGATCTGCCGGGCCTGACCGCATGGCTGACGCGCCTGGGCGTGTCGCTGGGCGAGAACACGTTCGCACTGCGTTTGCCGTTTCTGCTCATTGGCGCCGGCGTGCCGCTGCTGATGGTGCACGTCGCCTCGCGCGAGTTCGGCGCGAAGGTCGGATGGCAGGCCGGCCTGCTGACGTTGCTGTTGCCGCTGGCCGGCACGGCGGGCCTGATGGCGTTGCCCGATGCCGCCATGGCGATGGCGACGCTGTTGTGCCTGGACGCCGGCGCGCGCCTGCTGCGCCAGGTCAGCGCCGAGGCCGCGCTGGAACTCGCCGCCGGCCTGGCGCTCGGCGCGCTGTGCCACTACCGGTTCATCGCCGTGATCGTCGTGGGCTTCATCGCGCTCCTGCTGCTGCAGGACGGCCGCCGCGCCCTGCGCGACGTGCGCGTGATGGTCGCCATCGCTTTCGGCGCTTCCGCGTGGGCGCCGCTGGTGGCATGGAACCTGGACAACGCCGATGCGGGCCTGCGGTTCCAGCTCGTCGATCGCCACCCCTGGTCGTTCCATGCCGATGGTGTGCTGTTCATCGCAGTCCAGGCGTTGCTGGTGACGCCATTGCTGTTCGCGGCGATGGCGGTGGCGGCGCGACGTGGCCTGACCTGTGCCTCGACGGTCTCGCGCTATTTCGCGTTGTTCGGCACCGGTGTGGTGGCGGGTTTCTTCGCGCTGGGCTTTTTCGCCGACACCGAGCGCGTGAGCTTCCATTGGCCCTTGCCCGGCTACCTGGCGCTGATGCCGCTGGTGCCGGCCGTGCTGGCGTCGTGGCCGCCGGCATGGCGTCGCGCGACGGTGTGGCTGGCGGCGATCGGACTGGTGGCGAACCTGGGCTATTACGTGGCAGTCTCCAATGCGAAGTGGCGCGAGGCGAGCGCCGCGGAAAAGTGGTACCCGGCCAACTTCGCCGGCTGGCAGCCGCTGGCCGATGCGGTGCGCGCACGCCTGGAGACGATGCCGCCCGACACGCGCGTGGTGGCCGACAATTTCAAGATCGGCGCCGAACTGGGCTTCGCGCTCGGCGATGCGCGCATTGCCGTGCTCGATCATCCCATCAACCAGAAGCACGGTCGCGCGCCGCAACTGCGGCTGTGGGGCCTGCACACCGATGGACGCGTCCAATGGAGCGAGGCACCGGTGCTGCTGGTGGTCGGCGCGACCGAGGTGAAGTATCGCGACCTACTCGACCGCTACCACGCGTTGTGCGCGATGGTCGGCCCGCTGCCGGCGCCGCAGGTGCTCAACGTCGATCACGGACGCCAGCGCTTCATGCTGTTCGCGCTGCCGGGCGCGCCGGCGCCCGGTCCGTGCACGACCCCGTCGATGGCCTGGGTCGACGTTCCGGTGGCGGACGCGCGCGTCGGGAATGCCTTCGATGTGCGGGGGTGGGCGTTCAAGGACGGGGCGGGGCTGGCCGGTCTGGAGGTCACCCTGGACGGCGAGGTCGTCGCGCAGGCGAGCTACGGCCAGCGGTTCGACGGATTGCAGCGCGTTTGGCCGCGCTCCAACGACCCGCAACACCCGAACGTCGGGTTCGAAGCCAAGGTCGATCTTTCCGGGCGCGACATCCGGCCGGGCCGGCACTGGCTGGGACTGCGGCTGCTGGGCCGCGACGGCAGCGTGGAGGCGTGGGCGGAACAGCCGATCGAAATTGCCCGGTAATGCCGGCCGGAACGGCTAGGGCAGGCGGAGGCCGGCCTCCCGCAGCAGTCGCGCCGTGGCGATCAGCGGCAGCCCGATGAGCGCCGTCGGATCGCGGTTCTCGATGGATTCGAACAAGCCGATTCCCAGCCCTTCCGATTTGAAGCTGCCGGCGCAGTCGTAGGGCTGCTCGGCGCGCAGGTAGCGCTCGATCTCGTCCGCGTCCAGTGCACGGAAGTGCACCGCCGTGCAGTCCATCGCCTCCAGCGGTGGCTGGCCGTCGCGCGCCAGGCACAGCCCGGTGTGAAAGCGAACGGCCTGGCCGGACATCGAGGCCAGCTGGGCGAATGCCGCCTCATGGCCGCCTGGCTTGCCCAGCATCCGGCCGCCGCATTCGGCGACCTGGTCGGAGCCGATCACCCACGCGCCAGCGTGGCGCATGGCGACATCGGTCGCCTTCGCCCGGGCCAGCCGGCTGGCGAGCGCCTCGGGGGCTTCGCCGGGAAGGGGCGTCTCGTCGGTGCCCGGACGCTCGGTATCGAAAGGCAGGCGCAGGCGCGAGAGGAGCTCGCGGCGATAGATCGAGGTGGACGCCAGGATCAGCCGGGGCAGCGCGGTCATGCGAGGGGTGCGCGGGCCTGCGCGATCCGCGATAATTGCTGGTCGATCCGGTCGCGGGCGGCGTCGATCGAGCTGCGCACCTCGTCGAGCTGGGCCAGGCTGGCGCCGGACCCGTGATCGCGCAGCCACAGGCGCTGACGGAGCATCTCGCGCATCGCCTCGCCGACCGGATCGTTGCCCTCGCCGCCGGTGACGGCCTCGATTTCGGCCCTCGCCAGCCGCAGCCGGGACTCCAGCGCGTCGGCGGCGTCCAGGACGCTGCGCAGGGCCCGCTCGCGCCGATTGGGGCGTCGGGTGTAGGCCAGCGCCCCAACTGCAAGGGCGGACAGCAGGAGCAGGGCGATGGTCACGATGTGGGTGGTCGCGCAGACGGAAGGACGCCAGTCTGAAGCCCCGCCCAGCGGCCGGCAAATGCGGCGCCGCCAAACCGTGAACTGGCGGGTTCAGGTTTGACAGCCCGTCCCCCGATCTCTAACATTCCGCAGCTTATGTCAGCAGACCTGCCCGGGATTTTGGATGCTTGGCGCATGGTGGCGGCACGGCGCGGCGTTGAAGGCCGCGTCCCGTTGTCGGCGCTGACGCGGTTGCGGGACAGTCTGGTCGACACGGAAGGTGAGGTGCGCTTCACGCTCGATTTCGATCGTGACTCGCTGAAAGTGCCTTATGTCGAACTGCGTATCGATGCCGAGCTGCCGCTGACCTGTCAGCGCAGCCTGCAGCGGTTCCTGTTCCCGGTGAACATCGTGCAGCGGCTCGGCCTTCTTCGTGAGGAATCGGAAGAAGCCGCGCTGCCGCCAGGATACGAGCCGCTGCTGGTGCCCGATGACGGCCAGTTGCGGACCGTCGAACTGGTCGAGGATGAGCTCATCCTCGCCGTTCCGGTCGTGCCGATCATGCCCGGCACGGAGGCAGTGGAAAGCGATTGGCCCGCGCCCGACCAGGCGCCGGAGCCCGAGCGCGAGAACCCATTCGCCGCGCTGTCGGCATTGAAGAAACATTCGAACTAGTTTTTTTTGGAGCAAGACCATGGCTGTCCAGAAGTCCCGCGTTTCCCCGTCCAAGCGTGGCATGCGTCGTTCGCACAGCGCGCTGTCCGCCAAGCAGCTGGCCACCGACCCGACCACGGGCGAGACCCACCTGCGTCACCACGTCACCGCTGACGGTTACTACCGCGGCAAGAAGGTGATCGACACCAAGACCAAGGTCGCCGACGAAGAGTAATCTCTTCGCCCACCGCCGCGCCCGCGCGCGTCAGTCATGACGCGCACGGATGCCGCCGGGCCCGGACTGCCCGCCGCCGAAAGGCCCAGCGTGGCAGCGCAGCCCGTCGCAGCGAACCGCACTGGTAGTGCGTCCGGCAGCGGCGGCCCGCTTCCGTCGGCCAAGCCGACGGAGGATTCCCGGCAAAGCGCCCGAAAGGGCCATAACGGCTGTGCAGCGGAGTGGCGATGACGCAACAGATTTACTCCCGCATCGCGGGAACCGGCAGCTACCTTCCCGAGAAGGTGCTGACCAACGACGACCTGTCCAAGATCGTCGATACCAGCGATGAATGGATCGCGGCCCGCACCGGCATCCGCGAGCGCCACATCGCCGCCGAAGGCGAGACCACCAGCGACCTGGCGTATCACGCCTCGGTTCGCGCGCTCGAAGCCGCCGGCATCGACGCGACGGAACTCGATCTCATCGTCGTCGGTACGACCACGCCCGACCTCATCTTCCCCTCGACCGCCTGCCTGCTGCAGCACCGACTGGGTGCCAGCGGCTGTCCGGCGTTCGACGTCAATGCCGCCTGCACGGGTTTCGTCTACGCGCTGACGGTGGCCGACAAGTTCATCCGTTCGGGCTCGGCGAAGACGGTGCTCGTGGTCGGCGCGGAAACGCTGACCCGCATGCTCGACTGGAGCGATCGCTCCACCTGCGTGCTGTTCGGCGACGGTGCCGGCGCGGTCGTGCTCAAGGCCGACACCGAGACCGGCATCCTCAGTACCCACATGCATGCCGACGGCGCCAAGAAGGAACTGCTGTGGAACCCGGTCGGCGTGTCCGTCGGCTTCAAGCCGGAGGAACACAACGCCGGCGTAAAGGTGCTGATGACCGGCAACGAGGTCTTCAAGCATGCGGTGAAGGCTCTCGATTCGGTCGTCGAGGAAACGCTCGAGGCCAATGGCCTGGATCGTCACGATGTCGACTGGCTGATTCCGCACCAGGCCAACCTGCGCATCATCGAAGCCACGGCCAAGCGCCTGGACATGCCGATGGAACGCGTCATCGTCACTGTCGATCGCCATGGCAACACCTCTTCGGGTTCGGTGCCGCTGGCACTGGACGAAGCGGTGCGCTCTGGCAAGGTCCAGCGCGGCCAGTTGCTGCTGCTGGAAGCCTTCGGCGGCGGCTTCACCTGGGGCTCGGCGCTGCTGCGCTACTGAGTCTTCACGCATCGCGCACGCCGTGCTTGTCGAAACGCCTCCGCCACGCCCGGCGGAGGCGTTTTCGTTTGCGCCCGACGCACTTCACGATTCGCGAAGGGCGAGGGTGTTTCAGTACGTGCCGGTACAGACGTCCTAGAGCAAACACTCGTATCATGCGCACTCTTTTCACCGGGACCGATGCGTGACCGATTCCTCCGCTAACGACGCCTCGCTGGCCTTCGTGTTTCCCGGCCAAGGGTCGCAGTCGCTGGGCATGCTGGCCGAACTGTCCGAACTGCACCCGATCGTGCGCGATGCGTTCCTCGAAGCAAGCGACGGCGCCGGCGTGGATCTGTGGGCGCTGAGCCAGGGCGGTCCGGAGGAAATGCTCAACCGCACCGAATACACGCAGCCGGCGCTGCTCGCCGCGGGCGTGGCGGTGTGGCGCGCCTGGCATCGACAGGGCGGCCGTTCGCCGGCGTTCCTGTCCGGCCACAGCCTGGGCGAATACACCGCACTGGTCGCGAGCGGCGCGCTGTCGCTCAGGGACGGTGCGCACCTGGTGCGCCTGCGCGGCCAGCTCATGCAGGAAGCCGCGCCGTCCGGCGTCGGCGCGATGGCTGCCGTGCTCGGCGCCGACGACGCGCTGGTGCAGGAAGTCTGCGATGCCGTGTCCGGTACCGAAGTCGTCGTCCCGGCCAACTTCAATTCACCCGGCCAGATCGTCATCGGCGGCCACGCCGCTGCGGTCGACAAGGCGCTGGCGATGCTCGGCGAACGCGGCGTGCGCAAGACGGTGAAGCTTGCCGTCAGCGTGCCCTCGCATACGCCGCTGATGCGCGAAGCCGCCAACCGCCTGGCCGAAACCATGGCCGGACTGTCCTGGCGCATGCCCGATCGACCGGTCGTGCAGAACGTCGACGCACGCGCGCACGACAGCGTCGAAGCGATCCGCGACGCACTGGTTCGCCAGCTTTATCTGCCCGTGCAGTGGACCGGCTGCGTGCAGGCGCTGGTCGGCCAGGGCGTCACGCGCATGGCCGAGTGCGGTCCGGGCAAGGTGCTTGCGGGACTGGTCAAGCGCATCGACAAGAGCGTCGACGCGCGCGCGATCGGCACGGCGGGCGAATTCGAATCCGCTATCGAAGAATGGAAGAACGCATGAGCGAGAACTTGAAAGGCGAAGTCGCCCTCGTCACCGGCGCCAGCCGTGGCATCGGCGCGGCGATTGCCGACGAACTGGCCGCGCAGGGCGCGACGGTGATCGGCACCGCCACGTCCGAATCGGGCGCCAAGGCCATCGGCGAACGACTCGCCGCGCGCGGTGGCCACGGCCGCGTGCTCGACGTCAGCGATGCCGCGTCGGTCGAGGCATTGATCGACGGCATCGGCAAGGAAATCGGCGCCATCTCGATTCTGGTCAACAACGCCGGCATCACCCGCGACAACCTGCTGATGCGCATGAAGGAAGAGGACTGGCAGGCCATCCTCGACACCAACCTCACCAGCGTCTACCGCACCAGCAAGGCGGTGATGCGCTCGATGATGAAGGCGCGCAAGGGCCGCATCGTCAACATCGCCTCCGTCATCGGCGTGACCGGCAATGCGGGGCAGGCGAACTATGCTGCCGCCAAGGCCGGCATCATCGCCTTCAGCAAGTCGCTGGCGAAGGAAATCGGCAGCCGCGGCATCACCGTCAACGTGGTCGCGCCGGGTTTCATCGACACCGACATGACCAAGGCGCTGCCGGAAGACGCCAAGAACGCGATGCTGGGCCAGATCGCGCTGGGCCGTTTTGGCGAGCCGGCGGACATCGCCCGCGCGGTGGCCTTCCTGGCCGGCCCGTCGGCCGCGTACATCACCGGCGAGACCCTGCACGTCAACGGCGGCATGTACATGCCGTAAGGCCTTCTGCCGCGGCCAACGTTTCATTTGTAACCGCTTGAACCCAAAGGACTTTCGCGTATGCTCGCGATCGTCCACGATTCATTTAGACTATTCCGTCGAATATCCCGTCCCGGGAGGAGTGAGTACCCATGAGCAGCATCGAAGAGCGCGTCAAGAAGATCGTGGTCGAACAGCTTGGCGTTAAGGAAGAAGAAGTCACCAACAACGCTTCGTTCGTCGACGACCTCGGCGCTGACTCGCTCGACACCGTCGAGCTGGTGATGGCGCTCGAAGAAGAGTTCGAGTGCGAGATCCCGGACGAAGAAGCCGAGAAGATCACCTCGGTGCAGCAGGCCATCGACTACGTGAAGGCTCACGTCAAGTCGTAAGCGCTGCGCTGGAAACGGGCCGTCGCGGCCGGGACTTCCAGCAAACCGGCGCCTGTCTCAGGCGCTGGCACCGCAAGCAGAAAACCAGACCGGGGCCGCACATAGCGGCCCCGCGTCTTATCAGCCGGACGATACGCCGGCGTAGTGTCAGACGGAGTGTTTCATGTCCAACAACCGACGCGTAGTCGTCACCGGCCTGGGCGCGGTGTCGCCGCTGGGCAACGACGTGGCCACCACTTGGGACGGTATCGTCAACGGTCGCTCCGGGATCGGCCCGATCACCCATTTCGACGCCTCCAGCTTCACCACCCGCATCGCGGGCGAAGTGCGCAACTTCGACATCACCCAATGGGTGAGCGTGAAGGATGCGAAGAAGATGGAGGAGTTCATCCATTACGGCGTCGCCGCCTCGCTGATGGCGATCAAGGACGCCGGCATCACGGTCGACGAGTCGAACGCCGAGCGCATCGGCGCCCTGATCGGCTCCGGCATCGGCGGCCTGCTCGGCATCGAAGAGCAGACCATCAAGTACAACGAAGGCGGTCCGCGCAAGGTCTCGCCGTTCTACGTGCCCAGCACGATCATCAACATGCTGCCGGGCCAGGTCTCGCTGCTGACCGGCATCAAGGGCCCGAACTTCTCCGCGGTCTCGGCCTGCGCCACCGCCAACCATTCCATCGGCATGGCGATGCGCATGATCCAGTACGGCGATGCCGACGTGATGGTCGCCGGTGGCGCCGAGCGCGGTTCCTCGCCGACGTCGGTCGCGGGCTTCTGCTCGATGAAGGCGATGTCCACGCGCAACGACGATCCCACGCACGCCTCGCGCCCGTGGGACAAGGATCGCGACGGCTTCGTGCTCGGCGACGGCGCCGGCATCCTGGTCCTGGAAGAGTACGAACACGCCAAGGCGCGCGGCGCGCGCATTTACTGCGAGCTGGCCGGTTTCGGCGCGAGCTCCGACGCATTCCACATGACCGCCCCCAGCGAGAACGGCGAAGGCCCTGCGCGCTGCATGGTTGCGGCGATGAAGGACGCGGGCGTCAATGCCGACCAGATCGAGTACCTCAACGCGCACGGCACCTCGACGCCGCTGGGCGATCTGGCCGAAACGCTCGCCATCAAGCGCGCGCTGGGCGACCACGCCTACAAGACGATGGTCAGCTCGACCAAGTCGATGACCGGTCACCTGCTCGGCGCGGCCGGCGGCGTGGAGGCGATCTTCTCCGTGTTGGCGCTGCACCACGGCATCATCCCGCCGACGATCAACCTGTTCGAGGCGGGCGAAGGCTGCGATCTGGACTACGTGCCGAACACGGCGCGCGAGAAGAAGATCGACGTGGCGATGTCGAACGGCTTCGGCTTCGGCGGCACCAACGGCACGCTGGTCTTCAAGCGCATCTGACGGGCCTGCGAAGGCTGTCCCGACGATCCCCGCCTCGGCGGGGATCGTCGTTTGCGGGCCCAGCCGTTACCCGGATAGCGGACAATGTCGCCATGCTGCTGACCCATCCCCTGTCGGATTCCTTCGACCTCCTATCGCTGCAGCGCCTGGCGCCGGCGCGCTATCCGTTGCTGCTGGAGTCCAGCGCACACGGCACCGCGCAGGGGCGATGGGACATGCTGCTGGTCGCGGGCGAGGGAACGCTTCGCCTCGCCCCCGACGGCATCGTGCGCGACGAACACGACGAGGACGTCGGCACCGACTTCTTCGCCGCGCTCGATGCCCGCTGGCAGGCCGAACGCGTGCCCCGCGACGAGCCGCGTTGGCCGTTCCGTGGCGGCTGGGCCTTGCTGCTTGGCTACGAGGCGGCCGCGCAGGTGGAGCCGGTCCTTCGATTGCCGCGCGCCGAAGGCCGGCTGCCGGTGGCGTTGGCATTGCGTTGTCCCGCGGCGGTGTTGCGCGACCACACCAGCGGCGAGTGCGTGCTGATCGTGGAAACCGAACACGCCTCCTTGCGCGAACGCGTGCTCGACGAGGTCGCCGCGCTTGCATCGCAGCCCGCCTTGCCGGCGTGGCAAGCGCCGGTCGCGCTGGACGAGGACGCGCCGGAGCGTTTCACCGACGGCGTACGTCGGGTGCTCGATTACCTCGCCGCCGGCGACGTGTTCCAGGCGAACCTTTCGCGCGGCTGGCGCGCGCGTTTCGATCGCCATGTGCAGGCCGGCGAACTCTTCCAGCGCCTGCGCGAGAACAATCCCGCGCCATTCGCGGGCGTGTTCGCCAACGCCGACTGGGCCGTCGTCAGCGCCTCGCCGGAACGCCTCGTGTCCGTGCGCGGCGACGTGGTGGAGACGCGCCCGATCGCCGGCACGCGTCCGCGCTTCGCCGGGGACGACGACGCCGCACGTATCCAGGAACTGGTCGGCCATCCCAAGGAGCGTGCCGAGCACGTGATGCTGATAGACCTGGAACGCAACGACCTCGGCCGCGTCTGCACGCCGGGCAGCGTCGAAGTCGACGAACTGATGACGGTCGAAAGCTACGCCCACGTGCACCACATCGTCAGCAACGTGCGCGGCCGCCTGCGTGCGGATGCGACGCCGGGACAGGTGATGCGCGCGGTGTTTCCCGGCGGCACCATCACCGGCTGTCCGAAGGTGCGCTGCATGCAGATCATCGCCGAGCTGGAAGGCGTGGGGCGTGGCGCTTACACCGGCGCGATGGGCTGGCTCAATCGCGACGGCGACCTGGACCTCAACATCCTGATCCGCAGCGCCGAACTCGAATCCACATCGCAAGGCGCGACGCTGCGATTTCGCACCGGCGCCGGCATCGTGGCCGATTCCGATCCTGCGAAAGAACTCGACGAAACCCGCGCCAAGGCGCGCGGCATGTTGCGCGCGCTGGGAGTGGCGGGATGAACGAGGCGAGCGTGCGCCACTTCATCGGCGAGGCGGCCGTGGCCACGGCGCCGGACCATGATCGCGGACTGGCTTACGGAGACGGCCTGTTCGAGACGATGCGCTCGCACCGCGGCGACGTGCCCTGGTGGAACCGGCACTGGCGGCGCCTGCAGCGTGGCGCGCAGGTGTTGGGCATCGCGCTGCCCGACGAAGACCGCGTCCGCGGCGAGGCCGAAGGGTTGCTCGACGGCGCCGACGGCGTGCTCAAGCTCATCCTCACCCGAGGCGCGGGTGGGCGGGGCTATGCGCCGCCGCAACAGGCGAGGCCACACTGGGTTCTGTCGGCCCACCCGCTGCCACCCGCGAGCCCGATCGAAGGGCTGTCGCTGCGCTGGTGCGAGACGCGCCTCGCATTGCAGCCGGCGCTGGCGGGCATCAAGCACTGCAACCGGCTCGAGCAGGTGCTGGCGCGTGCCGAATGGCAGGACCCGGATACGCATGAAGGTCTCGTTCGCAGCATGGAAGGCGACGTCGTCAGCGCTACCGCCGCGAACCTCTTCATTCTTCACGACGACCACTGGACGACGCCCGTGATCGACCGCTGCGGCGTCGCCGGCGTCTGCCGGGAATGGGCGATGGCCGCGCTCGACGCGCGGCAAGCCCGCCTGGCTGTGACCGACGTCGAAGCGGCGCAGGCGGTTTTCCTGTGCAATGCCGCGCGCGGTATCCTGCCTGTGGCGCGGCTCGGCGTTCGCTCCTGGCGACCGCATCCGCAGGTGGCCCAACTCCAGCGCCGCCTGGCCGCCGAGCATCCCGCATTCGCCACGGAGGTTGCGTGAGTCGCAAATCTGGACGCCGCCTGGGCGGCTTCGTGTTCTTGCTGTTGTTGATCGCCGTCGGCGCGTGCGCCTATTTGTGGCAGCGCTACACCAGTTTCGCCGACGCGCCGCTGGCGGGTCTGGAGACGGGCGAGAGCCTGGTCGTCGAACCCGGCGATTCGCTGCCGGCCATCGTGCGCAAACTGCGTGAAGCCGGGGTGCGACAGGGTGACCTGCTCGAATGGCGTGCGCTGGCCAGGCAAATGGGCGCGGCGGGCAAGCTGCAGGTGGGCGAATACGCGCTGGAACCGGGCACGTCGCCGCGCGCGTTGCTCACCGCGATGCGCGACGGCAAAGTCGTGCACCGCCGCTTCACGATCGTCGAAGGTTGGAACATCCGTGAACTGCGCGCCGCGCTGAAGCGTGCGACCGAGCTGGACCAGGAAACCGCCCAGCTCGACGATGCCGCACTGATGAAGGCGCTGGGCCACGCGGGCCAGCATCCGGAAGGTCGCTTCCTTCCCGAAACCTATCTGTTCACGCGCGGCGACAGCGACCTGGACATCCTCAGGCGCGCGCACGATTCGATGGACAAGGCGCTCGCCGCAGCGTGGGAAAGCCGCGATTCCGACAGCGTGCTCAAGACGCCGGAGGAGATGCTCGTCCTGGCGTCGATCGTCGAGAAGGAAACCGGCATCGCACAGGAACGTCCGCGCATCGCCGGCCTGTTCGAGCGCCGGCTGAAGATCGGCATGCGCCTGCAGACCGATCCGACCGTCATCTACGGACTGGGCACGAACTACGACGGCAACATTCGCAAGGTGCATCTCACCACCGACACGCCGTACAACACCTACACGCGTGCCGGCCTGCCGCCGACGCCGATCGCGATGCCGGGCGTGGATGCGCTGCGGGCCGTCGCGCGCC
Organism: Lysobacteraceae bacterium P; assembly: GCA_005503055.1. Taxonomy (GTDB): domain Bacteria; phylum Pseudomonadota; class Gammaproteobacteria; order Xanthomonadales; family Xanthomonadaceae; genus Lysobacter_J. Next base: position 130,199 of record SCOX01000011.1, read on the forward strand.
CAGCGCCGGGCGAAGACGTGTACTTCGTCGCCGTCGGTGACGGCAGCGGCCGGCACCTGTTCGCGCGCACGCTCGCCGAACACGAAGCCAACGTGCAGCGTTACCTGCAGCGCTATCGGCAGGCGCGCGCGGCAGAAGCGGCAGGCAGCGCTTCGCAGACGCAGGAACGGCTATGACGCTGCGTTCGTACCCGCGCTTCATCACGCTGGAAGGCGGCGAGGGCGCCGGCAAGTCGACGGTGCTCGCGGCGCTGCGCGACACGCTGTCCGCCAGCGGAAGCGAAGTGGTGAGCACGCGCGAACCCGGCGGCACGCCGTTGGCCGAACAGATCCGCAGCCTGCTGCTCGACACGCACCACGAACCGCCCACCGCGCAGGCCGAACTGCTGCTCGTGTTCGCGGCGCGCGCTCAGCATGTGCGCGAAACCCTCGTGCCCGCGCTGGAGCGCGGCGCGTGGGTGATCAGCGATCGCTTCACCGATGCCAGCTACGCCTATCAGGGCGCGGCGCGCGGCGGCGACCTGGCGTTCATCGCCGAGCTGGAGCGTCACGTCGTCGGCATCGCGCCGGGCATGACGCTGCTGCTCGACGTGCCGGTCGCGGTCGGCCTGCAGCGTGCACGCGGGCGCGGCGCCATCGATCGCATCGAGGCCGAGCACGAGGATTTCTTCGAACGCGTGCGCGGAGGCTATCTCGCGCGTGCGAAGGCGGAGCCGGAGCGTTTCCGCGTGATCGATGCGTCGCAGGCCGCGGACGCCGTTGCCGCGCAGGCGGTCGCGCACCTTCGCCAATGGATGGGAGCGAACGCATGAGCACCGCCCCCAATTTCGCACCGTGGCAGCAGCGTGTGTACGAGCAGGCGGTGGCGGCACTGGGCTCGGATCGCCTTGCGCACGGATTGCTGTTCTGTGGTCCCGCGCACCTGGGCAAGCGCGCCGTCGTCGAACGCCTCGCGCAGCGCTTGCTGTGCCAGCAACCGGTCGCCGACGGTGAGCCATGCGGCAGCTGTCGCGGCTGTCACCTGCTCGCGGCGGGCACGCATCCGGATTACCACCTCATTTCCTTCATCCCGAACAAGGAAGGCACGCGCCTGCGCACGGAGATCGTGATCGAACAGATCCGCGAACTGTCGCAGCAACTGGCGCTCACGCCGCAGTACGGTGGAGCGCAGGTGGTGATCCTCGATCCGGCCGAGGCGATCAACAACGCCGCCTGCAACGCGCTGCTCAAGACGCTGGAAGAGCCCGTGCCGGGCCGCTACCTGTGGCTGGTGAGCGCGCATCCCACGCGCCTGCCGGCGACGATCCGCAGCCGTTGCCAGCGCTACGAATTCAAGTTGCCCCAGCACGACGAGGCCTTGGCCTGGCTGTGTGCCCATGGCCACGCCGAGGCTGCCGCGCGCGAGGCGCTGGACGCCGCGCGCGGCCATCCCGGACTGGCGCACGAGTGGTTGCAGAACGATGGCCTGAAGCTGCGGCGGGACGTCGCCAACGACCTGGCGCGGCTGGGACGCGGCGAGGCGGGCGTGGTGGAGACCGCGCAGCGCTGGGTGGCGGATGAACACGCGGCATTGCGCCTGCGCCATGCGGCGGACCTCGCCCTGGCCGAGGCCGCCGGCTTGACCGACCCGGTGCGAACGCGCAGTCTGGCCGCGTGGTTCGACCAGGCGAACCGGACCCGGGATCTGCTGCGCACCACGGTGCGTGCCGACCTGGCGGTCACCGAATTGTTGCTGGCCTGGCGCGGCGCGAGTGGCGCCCGGATCGAAGGGGGAAGCAGGAGATGAGTGGTATGAACGCAGCGGGTGGCGCGCGCCAGGGTATTTTGTCGTGCGCGATCAAGGACAAGGCGCAGCTTTACAGCGCCTACATGCCGTTCCTCAGGAGCGGCGGCGTCTTCGTGCCCACGCCCAAGCGCTACTTCCTCGGCGATGAAGTCTTCCTTCTGCTCACGCTGCCGGAGTCGAACGAGCGTCTTCCGGTCGCCGGCAAGGTCGTGTGGGTGACGCCAGTCGGCGCGCAGGGCAACCGCCCGGCCGGCATCGGCGTGCAGTTCGCCGACAGCGCCGAGGGCGAGACCGTAAAGGGCAAGATCGAAGCGCTGCTGGCCGGCACGCTGGCGGCGGAGCGGCCGACGCATACGATGTGACGCGCGGGGCTCCGCGTACCTACCTGGTGCGGCGGAACGCCATTGCGAGCGTGACGAATCCTGCGGCGAACAGCATCACGCCGTAGAAGCGGGCCACCGCCGGCGTCACGTGCTCGATGATCGTCGGGAGATAACGCAGGCGCACGTGTTCGACGGGCATGTCGGGCGCTGCGACCACGAGGGCGACTCCGCCCATCGCCATCACCCCACCCAGCAGCAGGCCGAGCGGACTTCTCCGCGCGGCCGCGCTTGTATGTGTTCCCGTGACGGGGTCAACGCGGACATGCGTCTTCGCGGGGGGCGACGGCGCATGTGCACCGTCAGCGACTTCCCGCCCGTCGGCACTGTCGACGCGTCCCAGATCGCTGAAATTCTCGACACCGTCGTCGAGCAGGTCATCGGCGGTGGTGTGGCGGCGAAGCCAGCGAAGGTCACGTGAGGTCATCGGCTCGGCTCCGATGCGAATCGGTCGCGCCCGCGTTAGAGCGCGACCGGAGCACTCAGGCGGCCCGCGGAACGGCGGATTCACTCCGAAGTGCCGGCGAATCCCAACCCGGGCGCGGTTTGAACCGATCGCCGTAGCGCTGCTGGAGCACGGACAAGCGTGCGAGCAGGTTGTCGACGCCGGTTTCGCGAACGTACTGGATGGGGCCGCCACGGAACGGCGCGAAGCCGGTGCCGAAGATCACGCCCGCATCGAGCAGTTCGGCGTCGTCCACCACGCCTTCGTGCAGGCATGCCACCGCTTCGTTGATGAGCGGCATGAGCAGGCGGTCCTCGAGGTCCGAGGGGAACTGGTAATCCTTCGGCAGCGCGGGTTTCACCGGCTTGCCGTTCTCCCATTTGTAGAGGCCCTGGCCGTCCTTCTTGCCACGCTTTCCGGCTTCCGGCGGCGTGGCCAGCGCGGCGGGGATCGGCAGGCCGAGGAACGGCGCGAGCTCCGCACCGACGCCGGCCGCGACATCCAGGCCCACCGTGTCGATCAGTTCGATCGGTCCCATCGGCATGCCGAACTTCACCGCGGCCTTGTCGATCGCCGCGCCGGGAATGCCGTCGGCGTATGCGGTCGCCGCTTCCAGCATGTATGGGAACAGCACGCGATTGACCAGGAAGCCCGGGGTACCGGCGACGGGAACGGGAAGCTTGTCGATGGCCTTGCAGAACGCGGCCAGTCGCTGCTCGGTCTGCGGCGCGACGCGGTCGTGGTGGATGATTTCCACCAGCGGCATCAGCGCGACCGGATTGAAGTAGTGCAGGCCGGCGAAATGCACGGGGCGCGCGATGTGTTCGCGCAGTTCCGTCAGCGGAATGGAAGACGTGTTGGTGGTCAGCAGCGCGTCGAACTTCATGCGCGGTTCGAGCAAGTCGTACAGCTCGCGCTTGGCCTGCGCATTTTCGATGATCGCTTCGATGACCAGGTCCGCGTCCGCGACGCCGTCCCCGGCGAGATCGCCTTTCAGGCGCGCCGCGACGGTGACGCGCTTGGCCTCGTCCTTCACCTTCTTCTCGAACATCGCCTGCGCGCGTGTCATCGCCGCGTCGATGAAACGCTGCTCGCGGTCCTGCAACGTCACGTTGAACCCCTTGCATGCCGACCATGCGGCGATGTCGCCGCCCATCACGCCGGCGCCGACCACATGCACGTGGCGGATGCCGTGATCCTTGCCGCCCAGGCCCTTCAGGCGTTCCTGCAGGAAGAACACGCGGATGAGGTTGCGCGCGGTCGGCGTCGAGGCAAGTTTCACCACGGCCTTGCGCTCGGCCGACAGGCGCTGCTGGATGCCACCGCTGGCGTTGGCCCAACTGTTGATCAACGCGTACGGCGCGGGGTAATGCTCCTTGCGCGCCTTGCGGGCGACCTGCTTGGTCAGCATCGGCGCGAGCAGCTTGCGTGCGGGCAGGGTATTGGTCGCCCAGGCGAGGAAACGCTGCTTGAACGGACGCTGCGCGCCGCCCTTCAGCGCGAATGCCGCCGCGACTTCGATCAGGCTGGCCGGATCGGTGACCTTGTCGACCAGTCCGTTGGCGCGTGCGGCCGACGCCGAAAGCGTGCGTCCGGTCAGCATCATGTCGAACGCCGCCGGCGCACCGATCAGGCGCGGCAGGCGCACGCTGCCGCCCCAGCCGGGGAAGATGCCCAGCTTCACTTCCGGCAGGCCGATCCGGGTGGAGGGATCGTTGCTGGCGACGCGATAACGGCAGGCCAGCGAGATCTCGGTGCCGCCGCCCATGCAGAAGCCGTGGATGGCGGCGACGGTCGGGCAGGGCAGCTCGGCCAGCCGTTGGAAGGTCTGTTGGCCGCGGCGGATGGCGTCGCCGACCGTGCCCTTCTCATCGAAGGTCTGGAATTCCCTGATATCGGCGCCGGCGATGAACCCCGACGCCTTGGCCGAACGCACCACGACGCCCTTGGGCGGGTCCAGCGCCAGGCGCTCGATCAGGGTGTCCAGCTCGATGAGCACGTCCTGCGAGAACGTGTTGACCGGCGTGCCGGCCTTGTCGAAGGACAGCAGCAGCACGCCGTCGGGGCGAAGCTCTGTCTGCCAGTGCTGGAAGCGAAGACCGTCGAGGCCAGCGATCATCTGCGGGACCATCCGTTCAGGTATGGAGAGACCGCTATCATCCCGAGGATGTTTCACCTGCGTCAATCGGCAGCGCAGCCAGACCCGTGACGGGCGGCGCTTGCGGCCCCCGGCCCCGTCCCCATTAATGATCGTGAGTCAACGTTTGCGCGTTGAACGTCACCGTTGAACTTTCAGCCCTAGAGGCTGTCCATTCGTTCGGCCATGGCCGAGCTGACAGGAGCGCCGGCACGGCATGGCCGATACGACGTTGCAAAAAGACATGGAGTTGGACCAGGAGCTGGTCGCGCGCGTGCAGCGTGGCGACAGCACGGCGTTCGATGCGTTGGTGCGCAAGTACCAGCATCGGATCACCGCGCTGATCGGCCGCTACATCGCCGACTGGAGCGAATGCCAGGACGTGGCCCAGGAAACCTTCATCCGCGCCTACCGGGCGCTGCCGAACTTCCGGGGCGATGCGCAGTTCTACACATGGTTGCACCGGATCGCCGTGAACACCGCCAAGAACCACCTGGTCGCCCAGAACCGCCGCCCGCCGACGGATGACGTCGATGCCGGCGAGGCGGAGCTGTTCGACACCGGCACCCGATTGCGCGACACGGACACACCGGAACATGAACTTTTGAGGCAGGAAATTGAACGCACGGTGATGCGTGTGGTCGAAGGCCTGCCGGAGGAATTACGGGCCGCAATCACCCTGCGCGAGGTGGACGGTCTGAGTTATGAGGACATCGCGCAGAAGATGGGGTGCCCCATCGGTACCGTTCGTTCGCGCATCTTCCGTGCGCGCGAGGCGATCGACGCCGAATTGCGGCCCCTGCTCGACCACGACACTGCGGAAGCTGCCAAGCGATGACCTCCAATCTCCCATCCATCGATGATCGCCAGACCCAGGACCGCGAGACGCTGTGTGCGCTGTTCGACGGACAGCTGCGCGGTGACGAGGCGCGCTTCGCGCTGAAGCGGCTTGGCCATGATGTGCAGTGGCGCGAAGCCGTAGGCCGCTGGCAGCTGTACGGCGACACGTTGCGCGGACAGGCCAACGGCATCGCCGCGGGCGGTTTCGCCGAGCGCGTGGCATTGGCCATCGAGCGCGAATCCATGACGCAGCAGATCGTCGTTCCGCAACGGGCGGCGGGCGGACGACGCGGCTGGATCGGCGGTGCGCTTGCGGCCTCGGTCGCGGTGGCGGCGCTGTTCGTGACGCGACCGTTCTCCAACGATGCGCCATCCACGTCCGATCCCGCCACGGCGATGCAGATCGCCAGCGCTCCCGCGCCGGCTGCCGCGGCTGCGGCGAGCAGTCCAGCCCCGGCGCCGATGGCTCCGACATCGCCGGGCCCGGATCGCTCGCTGGGCTTGAGTGCTGCTGCCGTGGCCGCGGTCGAAGTCCCGCGACGCGCGACGGAGCGCCGTTCCTCGCGCAGCCAGAACCAGCGCGCCGCGTTGCGCGCCAGCCGACAGATCGAAATCCCCGCCGCCGTAGCGACGGCCGGTGTCGCGCAGACCGCGATCGCCGATGCGGCCGCGCAACCGATCGCGCCCAAACCATTCCAGCCCCAGCATGCGGAACCTGCTTCGCGCCCTTGGCCGCGCGCGGTGTTGCCGCAGTACTCGGGCAACGGTGCGATGACGGCCAGCTTCGAAACGGGCAATCCGACATCGCCGTCGTTCTATCCCTTCGAGCCGCAGTCGACGGCGCCGTCCGCCGCCGAGACGCCGCCCGATCGCGAGCCGATGCACTGATCGCGCCCGGGTAGAACGGCGCCGCAAGTTGGTCGCATCGCGCAAGCCATTCCGATTTCGCGCCGCCGCAACGGCGCCCACGTACACACTCACTCCAATCGTTCTTCGAGAACCGACGCTGATGAACCGCACGCCGAATTCCCCCCTGCGCAGCATGTTCCTGGTGGCCGCGATCGCCGTGGCGCTGCCAGTCGCGTGCACTGCCCAACCCCCGGCCAATCCGATCGCGTCGCCGCCGGCCGCCACACCGGCACCGCCGCTCGTCGCCGGCCTGCCCGATTTCACCAACCTCGTGCAGCGCGTCGGGCCGGCGGTGGTCAACATCCGCGCCGAAGCGGCGCCGCGCCGCGCCGCGCGCGGGCAGATGCCGAACGAAGAGCAGATTCCCGAAATCTTCCGGCGTTTCTTCGGCGACGAGATGCCGTTCCCCGGCGGTCCGGGCGGCCCCGACGGCGGTCCGCGCGGGCCGCGCGGCGGTGGCACGTCGCTGGGCAGTGGGTTCCTGATGTCCGCCGACGGCTACGTCATGACCAACCACCACGTGGTCGAAGGCGCCGACACGGTGACCGTGACGCTTTCCGATCGTCGCGAGTTCACGGCGAAGGTCGTCGGCAGCGACGAGCAGTCGGACGTCGCGCTGCTGAAGATCGATTCCAAGGGGCTGCCGTTCCTGCGCATGGCACCGGCCAATTCCGCCAAGGCCGGGCAGTGGGTGATCGCGATCGGCTCGCCGTTCGGGCTCGACCATTCGGTCACCGCCGGCATCGTCAGCGCGGTGGGCCGCGCCAACCCGTACGCGAACCAGCGCTACGTGCCCTTCATCCAGACAGACGTGGCCATCAACCAGGGCAACTCGGGCGGCCCGCTGCTCAACACCAGCGGTGAAGTGGTCGGCATCAACTCGCAGATCTTCAGCAACTCCGGCGGCTACATGGGCGTGAGCTTCGCCATTCCCATCGACGTGGCGATGAGCGCGGCCGAACAGCTGCGTTCGACCGGCAAGGTGGTTCGCGGACAGCTAGGGATATTTGTACAGGAACTTACCAGCGAACTTGCTGGCGGTGTGGGAGTTTCAGGGCTTGAGGGTGCGTTAATCGCGCGAGTGGTCCCGGGCGGGGCAGCAGATCGCGCAGGCATCGAAGGGGGCGACGTTGTTCAGAGTATCAATGGCATTCGTATCGCTTCTGCGAGTGACTTGCCGCCTGTCGTGGGAGCCTTGAAGCCCGGCACTAAAGCGATAATCGGCTTATCGCGGGGAGGAAAAGAGCTTGACGTGACGGCAGTTGTTGAAGAGCTTGGCGTAGAGAACTCTCGGGCCTCGGCGGCAGGCCCTTGGCAGGAATCACGGGAGTCGGGCTTCGGATTCACGGCGAAGAAGGCTCCGGCTCAAGATCTGTCGCGCGCGGGGGCGCCTAAGGGTGTAGTGGTAACCAACTTGAGCGACTCTGCGAGCAATGCGGGTCTCCGAGTGGGTGACGTCATTACTGCGGTCGGCAGAAAGTCAATTGAAAGCGAAGCTGATTTGAATTCTGAATTGGCCAAGGTGGCTGACGGCAAACAAGCGGCGCTGTTGATAATGCGAAGTGGTCAGGCCTTGTATTTGGCTGTCCCACGAACATAATGCTCGAAAAAAGACAGGGCCGAGAAACTCGGCCCTGCCGAGATTATTGTTATGCGCAGGTGCATCCCACCTTGCAGTATTTCTTGCCTCCTGAAACGAAGCAGCAGGCATCGCACAGATCTTGCAGCGTTGTGGCCACGCTCCCGTCAATAGCTTTGATATCTACCTTGGATTGCTGCTGGCATTGACTTTTTTCAGCCGCGGCTTGGGTTTCGTTCTGGGTTGTGCTTTCAACGGTTGGGCTGCCGGCAGTTTGGCCGGCGGAAGCGCTTCCGATAAAGAACGCAGTACACATTGCGATGCCGATCAAGAGCTTGCGCATATCTCATCCTTTTGATTTGCGCGCGCTATTGGGCCCGGCTTGATCTTTTCAATGGGGTGCTCTGAGGTCTAGATTAGTTCGTGCGCCAAAGTCGCTGGCGTTGTGCGAAAATCCCTCGCATGCAGCAGATCAGAAACTTCTCCATCATCGCCCACGTCGACCACGGCAAGTCGACGCTGGCCGACCGCATCATCCAGCTCTGTGGTGGCCTCGAGGCCCGCGAGATGGAAGCGCAGGTCCTCGATTCCAATCCGATCGAGCGCGAACGCGGCATCACCATCAAGGCCCAGTCCGTGTCGCTGCCGTATACGGCGCGCGACGGCAAGACCTATTTCCTCAACTTCATCGACACCCCCGGCCACGTCGACTTCAGCTACGAAGTCAGCCGTTCGCTGGCCGCGTGCGAGGGCGCGCTGCTGGTGGTCGACGCCGCGCAGGGCGTGGAAGCGCAGTCGGTCGCCAACTGCTACACCGCGGTGGAGCAGGGCCTGGAAGTGGTGCCGGTGCTCAACAAGATCGACCTGCCAACGGCCGACATCGAGCGCGCCAAGGCCGAGATCGAGGCGGTCATCGGCATCGACGCCGAGGACGCCGTGGCGATCAGCGCCAAGACCGGGCTCAACGTCGTCGAAGTGCTGGAAGCGATCGTCCACCGCATCCCCCCGCCGAAGCCGCGCGACACCGACAAGCTGCAGGCGCTGATCATCGACTCCTGGTTCGACAACTACCTGGGCGTGGTCTCGCTGGTGCGCGTGATGCAGGGCGAGATCAAGCCCGGCGACAAGCTGCTGGTGATGTCCACCGGACGCACGCACCAGGTCGACAAGGTCGGCGTGTTCACGCCCAAGCGCAAGGACCTGCCCAAGCTCGGTGCCGGCGAAGTGGGCTGGATCCACGCCTCGATCAAGGACGTGCACGGCGCGCCGGTCGGCGACACGCTGACCTCGGCGGCCGATCCGGCGGCCAAGCCGCTACCCGGTTTCCAGGAAATGCAGCCGCGCGTGTTCGCCGGCCTGTTCCCGGTCGATGCCGAGGACTACCCGGACCTGCGCGAAGCGCTGGACAAGCTGCGCCTCAACGACGCCGCGCTGCGCTTCGAGCCGGAAAGCTCCGAGGCGATGGGCTTCGGTTTCCGCTGCGGCTTCCTGGGCATGCTGCACATGGAGATCGTGCAGGAGCGCCTGGAGCGGGAGTACAACCTCAACCTCATCAGCACCGCGCCGACGGTCATTTACGAGGTCCTCAAGACCGACGGCTCGATCGTGCCGATGGACAACCCGGCCAAATTGCCGCCGGTGAACATGATCGAGGAAGTGCGCGAGCCGATCATCCGCGCCAACATCCTCACGCCGCCCGACTACGTCGGCAACGTCATCACGCTGTGCGAAGAAAAGCGCGGCGTGCAGATCGGCATCCAGTACATGGGCGGCCAGGTGCAGATCAGCTACGAGCTGCCGATGGCCGAAGTCGTGCTGGACTTCTTCGACAAGCTCAAATCGGTCAGCCGCGGCTACGCCTCGCTGGACTACCACTTCCTGCGCTTCCAGGCCGGCCCGTTCGTGCGCGTGGACACGCTCATCAACGGCGACAAGGTCGATGCGCTGTCCATCATCACGCACCGCAGCCACGCCGATCGCCGTGGCCGCGACCTGTGCGAGAAGATGAAGGAACTGATTCCGCGGCAGATGTTCGACGTCGCAATCCAGGCCGCCGTCGGCTCGCAGATCATCGCCCGCAGCACGGTCAAGGCGATGCGCAAGAACGTGCTGGCCAAGTGTTACGGCGGCGACATCTCCCGCAAGAAGAAGCTCCTCGAGAAGCAGAAAGAGGGCAAGAAGCGGATGAAGCAGGTCGGCCGCGTCGAGATCCCGCAGGAGGCCTTCCTGGCCGTCCTCCAGGTGGACAGCAAGTAAGGCGGATGGGGAGGAGTTCTCCGACAGGGGGAAACGGCTTTCCGGTCGCGAACCGGGGACCTTCGCCCATGACGGACGGCACGCCCGCCGCTATCCTCCCGATGGCAGGGTGCCGGGGGGCGTCCTGCACGTTCCGCGGACCTTCGCTGTATCCGGTCCAACCCTTCGTCTCCCCTTACTTCGCTCTCCCAAGGAGCATGCATGCGCTGGTTTGAAATCGCCCTGGTCGTCCTGACCCTGTTCACCGGCCTGGTGTGGCTGCTCGACAAACTGGTGCTCGCAAAGCGTCGCGAAGCGCGACAGGGCCTGCTCGACGACGGCAAGGAGCCGATCGTCGTCGACTACTCCAAGGCATTCTTCCCGGTGCTGGCGGTCGTGCTGATCCTGCGCAGCTTCGTGGCCGAGCCGTTCCGCATCCCCTCCAACTCGATGATGCCGACGCTGCTGACCGGCGATTTCATCTTGGTCAACAAGTTCACCTACGGCTTTCGCCTGCCGATCAACAACCACAAGTTCCTCGCGCTGGGAGAGCCGACCCGCGGCGATGTGGTGGTGTTCCGTCCGCCGCACCACCCGGACCAGGACTGGATCAAGCGCGTGGTCGGCCTGCCCGGCGACCGCGTCGGCTACCACGACAACCAGGTCAGCGTGAACGGCAAAGTGCTGTCCTACGCCCCGGTCGGGGTTTACCAGGGCAAGGGCAATGGCACGGAAATGACCGGTGCCGAGGAGCTGCAGGAAGACCTGCTGGGCCGCCAGCACCGCGTCCTGGAGCGCACCAACCTGCCGTTCATCGACCAGGGTGAAGGCGACTGGATCGTCCCGCCGGGTCACTATTTCGTGATGGGCGACAATCGCGACAACAGCGAGGACAGCCGATACTGGGGCTTCCTGCCGGAGCAGAACCTGCGCGGCAAGGCGTTCCTGATCTGGATGAATTTTGACGGTGGCGTGGATGCCTCGCGCATCGGCAACAGAATCCAGTGATACTTTCTGCACGCACCGGCGAGGGGAATGCGCCGGAGCGGCACGGGCAATTTGGAATTCATGGGGGATTGGTCAATGAAGCGTAATCAGAGCGGCATGACCCTGATCGGGTTCGTCATCGTGCTGGGCGTGGTCGGCGTGTTCATCTACATGGGCATGAAGATCATTCCGATGTATTCGGAATACTTCGCCGTGAAGCAGGCGCTGAAGCAGATGTCCCAGGAATCGGGCGTCAGCCAGCAGGACCCGAAGCGCATCAAGGACGCCTTCTTCCGCCGCCTGTATGTCAGCTATGCCGACAACGTGAAGCCGGCGGACGTCAAGCTGGCGCGCAAGGATTCCGGCTACACGATGACCGTGGATTACGAGGTCCGTCGCCCGTTGATCGGCAATTTCGACATCGTCGGCCATTTCAACGCCGAGCAGATCCTTTCGCGCGGCTCGGATGACTGACCGGATCGGCCATCGCTTCAACCGTCCGGAACTGCTGCAGCAGGCCCTGACGCACCGCAGCGCAGGCGCTCCGCACAACGAGCGACTGGAATTCCTCGGCGACGCATTGGTGAACCTGATCGTCGCCGAAGCCCTTTACGAGTATTGGCCCAAGGCCGACGAGGGCGCGCTGACGCGCGCGCGTGCGGAACTGGTGCGCGAGTCGGCCCTGGCGCCGATCGCCCGCACCCTGGATCTTGGCGCCCGACTGACGCTCGGGCCGGGCGAGATGAAGTCCGGCGGGCATCGGCGCGATTCCATCCTCGCCGATGCGTTGGAGGCGGTGATCGCCGCCATCTACCTCGATTCCGATTTCCAGTCCTGCCGTGCCGCGGTGATGCCCTGGTTCAAGGAAGCGATCGCCGCCTTGCCGCCCCCGAACAAGGTCGGCAAGGACGCGAAGACCCGCCTGCAGGAGTGGCTGCAGGCCCGCCAGAAGCCGCTGCCGGTTTACGCGCTGCTGACCGAGAGCGGCGAGGACCACGCCAAGAGCTTCCAGGTGAGCTGCACGCTGAGCCAGCCGCCGTTGGAAGCGGATGGCGTCGGCAACTCGCGCCGAGCCGCCGAGCAGGCCGCGGCCGAGGCCGTCCTGGAACGCCTGCAGGAGCGCTGACCGGCGCAGTTATCGGGTGCGGCCTGGCCGCGCTCGCGTTGCGCGCCGACCCGGACCCTGCCGGAACGAGGCCCGGGCCCTCGGCGCCCCCGACGCTGCAAGACCCGGCAGTTCCGAAAGACGACCAGCCGCGACCCCGAATCCGCAATATCCGGCGTCCCCTTGCGTCGACCCGCTTACAATTCCCCGCATGAATACCCCCGCACATCGCGCCGGCCACGTGGCCGTCATCGGCCGTCCCAACGTCGGCAAATCCACTCTGGTCAACGCGCTGGTCGGCGCCAAGGTCAGCATCACCTCCAACCGGCCGCAGACCACGCGTCACCAGCTGCTGGGCATCGCGACCTTCCCCGAAGGCCAGTTGCTGCTGGTCGATACCCCCGGCATCCACCGCGAGCAGAAGCGCGCGATGAACCGCTGGATGAACCGCGCCGCGCGCGGTGCACTGGAAGGCGTCGACGCGGCGATTCTGGTCGTGCGCGCAGGAAAGTGGGACGACGAGGACTCGTTGGCCTACGACGCGCTGAAGAAGGCCGGCGTGCCCGTGGTGCTGGTGGCGAACCAGGTCGACCGCATCAAGGACAAGGCCGCGTTGCTGCCGTACCTGGCCACGGTCAGCGAAGGCCGCGATTTCGCCGGCGTGCACCCGATCTCGGCGCTCAAGCGCAGCGGCCTGGAGGCGCTGGTGAAGACCGTGCTCGCGCAGCTGCCCGAGCAGCCTGCGGTCTATGGCGAAGACGAGATCACCGACAAGAGCCAGCGCTTCCTTGCCGGGGAGATGGTGCGCGAGCAGCTCATGCGGCAGCTCGGCGAGGAACTGCCGTACGCCACGACGGTGGAAATCGAGAAGTTCGAAGTCGACGGCAACCTGTTGCGCATCGGTGCCGTGATCTGGGTCGAGCGCGACGGCCAGAAGGCGATCGTCATCGGCAAGGGCGGGGAACGCCTGCGCGAGATCGGCGCCAAGGCACGCCAGCAGATGGAACGTTTGTTCGGCAGCAAGGTGTTCCTGGAAACCTGGGTACGCGTGCGCGAAGGCTGGTCGGACGACGAAGCGGCATTGCGCGCATTCGGATATCACGATTGAAGCGGGGATTCGGGATTAGGGATTGGAGATTCGTACGAGCGCCCAACGTTCGCAGTTGACTCGTCAGCGCTCATCGTTCTGACGAATCCCGAATCCCGAATCCCGAATCCCGAATCCCAAGCGACCATGCGCCTCACCGCCGAAGCGGCATTCGTCCTGCACACGCGTCCCTGGCGGGAAACCAGTCTGCTGGTCGAAGTGTTGAGCGAACGCCACGGCCGGCTGGGGCTGGTCGCACGTGGTGTACAGGGGCCGAAGCGGCAGGCGCTGCGCGCCGCATTGCAGCCGCTGCAATGGATCCGCTTCGACGGTGTACAGGCCGGCGAAATGGTGCGCCTGAACACTGCCGAGGCGCTCGACGTCGCGCCTCGCCTGGTCGGCGAGGCGATGCTGTCGGGCTTCTATCTCAACGAGCTCACGCTGCGCCTGGCACCCCGCCAGGACCCGGCGCCCGAGTTGTACGACGCCTACGCACGGGCACGCGTACGCCTGGGCGCGGGTGAACCGTTGGCCTGGACGTTGCGCCGCTACGAACGCGACCTGCTCGACGCGCTGGGCTCCGGGTTCGATTGGCATCACGACGGCGACGGCACCTCGATCGATCCGGCCGCACGGTATCGCCTGGATCCCGAGCACGGAGCGCGCCGCGTCCTCAGCGATCGCGGCCACGGCGATCGCAGCCGCGCCGCGACCGGTCGGGGCCTGCTCGCCCTGGCCGATGATCGTTTGCCGGAAGCCGAGGACCTTCCCGGCCTGCGTCGCGCGATGCGCGAGGTGCTCGTGCATCACCTGGGCGCACGCGGACTCAAATCCTGGGACATGCTGGCCGAGCTGAGCCGAATGTCCCGACCGCCTGCGGACCGCTCAGGCCCAGATGGCGCGGGCGCGGATCAGGCCGGTGCGGGCGACTGATCCACTGCGGTAACCGGCGTGACCTTGGCTTGCGCCAATGTTTCCTGCGCTACCTGTTCCAGGGTGTCGAGCAGCACGGAGGAGGCGGGGTCCTGCTGCAAGGCCAGCACCGCCGCGGCAAGGCGCTGCGCGCCGACAAAACCGCAACTCGCGCGCAGGCGATGCAGGTCGCCGCGGACCGAATCGAGGTCGCCGCGTTCGGCGGCGGTGGCGACCGCATACACCGATTTCGGCAATTCCTGCACGAATAGGTCGCGCAGCGTCTCCACGTGCACGCGGTTGCCATTGAGCGCGAGCGCAGCGGCGTCGTCGTCCCACAGCGGCAGGTCGCCGTCGACATAAGCCGCCGCTACCGACGTCGTCAGGTTCGGCGCGATGCCGAGCACGCGCCGCAACGCCGCCTGTACTGTCGCAGCTGGCATCGGCTTGACCAGTGCTTCGGCGAAGCCGGCGCCGAGGAGCGCATCGAGGATGGTGGACTCGTGCGCGGCCGTGTGGGCGATGGCCGGCGTCTGCGGGTGGCGTTCGCGCAGCCGGGCAAGGAGGTCGGCGCCGCTGCCGTCGGGCAGGCGCGCATCGATCATCCAGGCCGAATAGGTTTGCGACGACGCCAGCGCGAGCGCAGCGGCGAGGCTGTCGGCCGCATCCACGTCCACTGGCGTCGCGCGCAGCGCGGCGGTGAGGAAGCTGCGGCTGGTCGGGTCGTCCTCGACCAGCAGGATGCGGGGAATGGGGTCGGGCATCATCGGCAATTCGCGTCCTGTCGGTATGCTGATCGGATGTCGCGGTTGATCTTACGCCTGCTGCTGGCTTGCCTGACGACCGCATCCGTCGCGTGGTGCGGCGCAGCTTTCGCCGCGACCGCGAACGCGCGGATCGCCAAGATGCGCACCGCGGTGGCGACCATGGAAGGCGTGCGCGTGCAACTGGACTGGCCCGACGCTGCGCCGCAGGGAACCCTGCGCCTGCAGGCCGCGCGCATCGACGCGCCGGAACTGGGTTACCGCTTCCGCAATGTCACCTGGCAGTGCCCACTGTCGCACGTAGGAAACCGGTGGCGGTGTGAAGGTGCCGTGCGCGAGGGGAGGGCACCCGCATTGACCCTCGCCATCGATATCGATGACACCCGTACCGACGCGCGCCTTTCCCGGGGGCGGGGCGCCATCGCCCTGCACCGGCAGGGGCGCACGCCCGACCTCACCCGCATCGACCTGACGCAGGTGCCCGTGGCGTGGGCGCGGGCTCTGATCGCGAGGGGCTGGGCCTCCGGCCGCTTCGGGGCCGGGACGATCGATGCCGAACTCGAGGTGCGCGCCCCCTCGAACGCACCGCTGCGTGTCAGTGGCCCATTGCGCGTGAGCGGCGTGGCGTTCGATACCGCCGACGGCACCATCGCCGGCGAGAACGTCTCGGCGCAGGCGCGCCTGGACGCCAGCTTCGGCGAAACGACGGCGTTCGCGCTGGACGGCGCATTGCATGGCGGCGACCTGCTGTTCGGCAATGCCTACCTGGCCTTGCAGAAACGCCGCGTGGCGTTCGACCTGCTGGCCACGCAGCGCGGCAACGAGGGCTGGCGCCTGCCGCGCATGCGCTGGAACGACGCCGGCATCCTCGCTGCTCAGGGCAGCGCGGTGCTCGCCACGGACGGCGCGTTGCGAGCGCTCGATATGGAAGCTCACAGCAGCGATCTCGCGCCGCTGCGCGATGGTTACCTCACCGGTTTCCTGGGGCAGGCGGGGCTGGCCGAACTGCAGTTGCGCGGCGCGGCCGACGTGAGCCTGCGCATCGACGAGGGCACGGTGCACGAGGCGCACTTCGTCCCGC
Source organism: Lysobacteraceae bacterium P (assembly GCA_005503055.1). Lineage (GTDB taxonomy): Bacteria > Pseudomonadota > Gammaproteobacteria > Xanthomonadales > Xanthomonadaceae > Lysobacter_J. The sequence continues at coordinate 146,445 of SCOX01000011.1, forward strand.
ACTCGGTCTCCATCGACGATCCGCAGGGGCGGTTCGATTTCGCCGGACTCGACGGCGACGTGCGTTTTTCCTCGGCGCAGCAACTGCAAAGCGAGTTGCGATGGAGCGGTGGGCGCTTGCACGGGCTGGAATTCGGTGCGGCGCGGATGCCGTTCGTGAGCGAGGCCGGCGAGCTGCGCCTGCGCGAAGAGGCGAGCATGCCGATGCTCGGCGGGACCGTCACCTTCGAACACCTCCGTCTGCGACCGCCCGCGGGCGGACAAGGCCTGCAGATCCGCTTCGGCCTGGAGCTGGACCGGCTCGACATCGCCCGGATATCCAAGGCGCTGGCTTGGCCGGCGTTCACCGGCGAGCTCACCGGTCACATTCCCGAGGCTCGCTACGCGGACGATCGCCTCGATTTCGAAGGCGGACTGTCGGTAGAACTTTTCGGCGGAACCGTGCAGGTCTCCTCGCTCGCGATGGAGCGGCCGTTCGGTGTGGCACCGACGTTGTCCTCGGACATCGCCTTCGAGGACATCGACCTGGAATCGCTGACCGGCGTGCTGGGTTTCGGCACCATCACCGGCAAGCTCGACGGCCGCTTCGACCAGTTGCGCCTGGTGGACTGGCAGCCGGTCGCCTTCGAGGCGGTTATCGCCAGCGACGCCGTGGCGGCGCGTCGCGCCGGTGTGCGCCAGCGCATCAGCCAACGCGCCGTGCAGGACCTGTCCAGCGTCTCCGACGCTTCGTTCGTGAGCAGCCTGCAGTCGCAGCTGATCGGTCTGTTCGACGATTTCGGATATCGCCGCATCGGCCTGTCGTGCTATCTCAACGACGAGACCTGCGAGATGAGTGGTCTTCGTTCAGCCGGCAACGGCTTCACTATCGTCGAAGGCTCGGGCCTGCCCCGGCTGACGGTGGTGGGCTTCAACCGGCGCGTGGACTGGCCGACCCTGGTGGAGCGCCTGGAGGCCGCCAGCACCGGCGAGGTGGCGCCTGTCTTCGAGTAGCGCTGTTCGAGTAAGTTGTCGCCAGCAACATGTAGTTAACAGATGTCGGCCTCGGCCGAACCGAATCCGCAAGGGAGAACCGATATGCGCCGTTGGATGGGAAGTCGTTGGATGGGCGTGCCGGTCGCGGCGGTGGCGCTTACTGCCTGCGTCACGATCAACGTGTACTTCCCGGCCGCCGAGGCCAAGGAAGCGGCCCGCGAGTTCGTCGAGAAGGTGATCGGCGACGAAGCGCAGACCGCGCCGCCGAAGTCGCCGGACAAGCCCGGCGGGCAGAGCGCGTACGTCCCGGCGCCGCAGCGCGCGCTGGCCTCGCGCATCGACTGGCTCTCGCTGGTCGGCATCGGTACCGCGTACGCGCAGGACGAGCCGGACGTGACGCTGAAGACGCCGGCGATCCAGGCGATCCAGTCGCGCATGGCGTCGCGCTTCGAAAGCACATTGCGCAGCCACTTCGACTCCGGCGCGCTGGGCTTCGCCAACGACGGCACCATCGACGTGCGCGACGCCGCCCAGATCCCGCTTCCGCAGCGCGTGGCGGTGAACCAGGCCGTCGCCGAACAGAACCGCGACGCCAAGGCGGTGTATCGCGAGATCTCCGTGGCCAACAAGCATCCCGAATGGGAGCAGCAGATCCGCGCCGTGTTCACCCGCCAATGGGCCGACAGCGCCCGCGCCGGCTGGTGGGTGCAGGACGCCGGCGGCAACTGGCGGCAGAAGTAAACCTCCGCGGGCCCTCTCCCGACGACGGGAGGGGGCTCGTGCGTGGG
>SCOX01000012.1 GCA_005503055.1 Lysobacteraceae bacterium P
CGGGCCCAAAGGTTTCGCATCGCGCCTTCGGACGCGAGCGGCGCTACCCCATCAGCAACGGGTACCGGCACTAGGCGGACCGCCCTCGTCGGGCGGATGACGACCCGTTCGTAGGCCCGGTGAGCGCAGCGCATCCGGGTGCTGCTTCGCCTTACCCGGGCTACTTCGGTGGCTCAAACAAGAACGCCGCCCGAGGGCGGCGTTTTCGCAGGGCGGGCAGAACCCGCCGCGGTCAGTTGTCCAGCGCCGACTTCTCGCCCGCGAACGGGTTCAGCTTGCGCCAGTTGCTCGGGTAGTCCGGCCACTTGCCGGCCAGGAACGGGTGGTTCGGATCGTTGAGCTGCAGCACGCGCTTGGCGTCGGCAGCCAGCGCCTCGTTGCCCAGGCCTTCGTACGCGGCGGCGAGCGTGGCCACGGCGTCGTTCTGGTACTGGCTCTGCGGGTAGGTTTCCAGCAGGAACTTGGCGCGCTCGGCGGCGGCGACGTAGGCGGAACGGCGCAGGTAGTACAGGGCCGTATCCAGCTCGTGGCGGGCGAACATGTCGCGCAGGCCGCGCATGCGCTCGCGCGCGTCGTCGGCGTAGCGGCTGTTGGGGTAACGGTCGGCGACGATGGAGAAGTCGTTGAAGGCCTGCAATGGGGTCGCCAGGTCGCGGCGGCTGGCGTCCAGGGTCCACACCTTCTGCAGGAACACCGTGTCGCGGCTGGAGTTGCTCAGCCCGCGCAGGTAATACATGTAGGCGATGTTCTTGTGCGTCGGATAGGTACGGATGAAGCGGTCGATGCTGCTGATCGCGTCGTCGTGCTTGCCGGCCTTGTACTGTGCGTAGGCGGTCTCGACCAGCGCCTGCTCGGTGTACGGGCCATACGGGTACTGGGCGACGAGGCGCTTGAAGGTGGTCTCGGCCGCCGACCAGTTGCCGTTGGTCATCGACTTGTGGGCCTTCTCGTAGAGCTGTTCGACCGGCACGCCCTCGTCCGCGTCCTTGTCTTTGAATTTGCTGCAGCCCACGCCGGCGAAGGCAACGATCAGCAGCAGGGCCAGCAGGCGCGAGGGGGCGGTGCGTAGGGTCATGGGGTCTCGACGGGCGCCGAAGGTACGAAGACCGGATAATAGCAGTCCCCACGTGCCCGCCCTGAATCCTCCCCCTCCGATGACCGACGATTCCCACGATCCCGCCGCCCCCCTGCGGGCGACCGTCCCGGACACCGCCGCCGGCCGCCGCTTCGACGCGGTGCTGGCCGAGCTGTTCCCCGAGTTCTCGCGTTCCCGCCTGGCCGGCTGGATCAAGTCCGGCGACGCCCGCCTGGACGGCCGGGAGGTCCGTCCGCGCGATCCGGTGCGCGGCGGCGAGGCCGTCACCCTCACCGTCGAACTGGACGTGCAGACGCATTCGGAGCCGGAGGACATCGCACTCGATGTTCTGTACGAGGACGAGCACGTCATCGTGATCAACAAGCCGGCCGGGCTGGTGGTCCATCCGGGTGCCGGCAATCCGGCCGGTACGCTGGTCAACGCCCTGCTGCACCGCGACCCATCGCTCAACACGCTGGCGCGCGCGGGCATCGTGCACCGGCTGGACAAGGACACCTCCGGCGTCATGGTCGTGGCGCGCACGTTGCCGGCGCACACGGCCTTGATCGAGCAACTGTCCTCGCGCCAGGTGCACCGCCAGTACCTCGCCGTCGTGGCAGGCGCGCTGGTGTCCGGCGGTACGGCGAATGCGCCGATCGACCGCCACCCGCGCGATCGCATCCGCATGGCCGTGCGCGAGGACGGCCGCGATGCGGTCACCCATTTCCGCCTGCGCGAGCGCTTCCGCGCCCATACGCTGCTCGAATGCCGCCTCGAAACCGGCCGCACCCATCAGATCCGCGTGCACATGGCGCACCTGAAGCATCCCATCGTCGGCGATCCGCTGTACGGCGGGCCGCTGAAGCTGCCGCGCGGTGCCACCGAGGAACTCGTCGCGACGCTGCGCGGTTTCAAGCGCCAGGCGCTGCATGCCGAGACGCTGGAGTTCGCGCATCCGATCACCGGCGAAGCCGTGCGCTGCACCGCACCGGTGCCCGACGATCTCAAGCAGCTCGTCCGCGCGCTGCACGACGACACGGCCGCCGCGGCAGAGCGGGAGCGCTGAGCGATGGCGGCGGCGTGGATCGACGCGCAATGGCCGGTGCCTGCAAGCGTGCGTGGCCTGACCACGCTGCGGCACGGATTGGGCGTGTCGGCGCCGCCGTTCGATGATTTCAACCTCGGCCTGCGTGCAGGCGACGAGGCGTCGGCCGTCGAACGCAATCGCGCCTTGCTCGTCGAACAGGCGCGCTTGCCGTCGACGCCGTGCTGGTTGCGTCAGGTGCACGGCGTCGAGGTGCATCGCGTCGAGGCGCCGGGCGTCGAAGAAGTCGAAGCCGACGCCAGCGTGACCTCGGAGCCGGGGGTGGTCCTGGCCATCCTCACCGCCGACTGCATGCCGGTGCTGTTCTGCGCCGACGACGGCAGCGAGATCGGCGGCGCGCATGCCGGCTGGCGCGGGCTCGCCGGCGGCGTCCTCGAAAACACGCTCGCCGCGATGCACGCCGCGCCCGAACGCATGCACGCCTGGATGGGCCCGGCGGCAGGACCGCAGGCCTATGAAATCGGCGAGGAGGTCTACGAGGCCTTCGTCGCGCAGGACCGCGACGCCGCGAACGCCTTCGTTTCCACGCGCCCGAATCACTGGCGCGTCGATCTCTACGCGCTGGCACGGCGTCGCCTGCAGGCCGCGGGCGTGGCGTCCGACCGCATCCATGGCGGCGGCCTGTGCACGATCAGCGAACCGCATCGCTTCTTCTCGCATCGCCGCGACCAGCGCGGCGGTCGCATGGCCTCGCTCATCTGGATCGAGCCTCGGGCATGAATATCGCCGCGCCGATGCCGCTGTACCGTCAGCTGCTCGGCGCGCGATTCGAGGTGCTGCCGCCGACGGTGCGCGCACTGCACGAGCGCGCGGGGCACCACCGCTATCGCGGCAAGGTCGAGGTCGAGCGCGGCCATGGCGCACTTTCGCGCCTGTGCGCGTGGGCCACGCGCCTGCCCGGCGAAGGCCGCGGCACGCTCGAAGTCGAGATCGACAGCACCGCGCAGGTGGAGCGCTGGGCGCGCATCTTTGCCGGGCGCGCGATGCGTTCGCGGATATGGACGCGCGATTCATTGCTGTGCGAACGACTCGGGCTGGTGACGTTCACCTTCCGGCTGTATGTCGAGCCGCTCGCTGCCGGGCATGCGATCGTGTGGCGCGTGGCAAGCGTGCGTGTGCTCGGCGTGCCGCTGCCGCTGCGTTGGTTCCGGGGCGTGCACGCGCGCGAGTACGAACGCGACGGTCGGTACCGTTTCGACGTGGCGGCCGCGCTGCCGTGGATCGGGCTTCTGGTGCATTACCGGGGGTGGTTGGATGTCGACTGAGCTGCATCGCGAAAGCGCCGTGATCGTCTTCGACGGCGTCTGCGTGCTGTGCAACGGCTGGGTTCGGTTCCTGTTGCGACACGATCGGCGTGGGCGCTACCGGTTCGCGGCGATGCAGGGCGCGAGCGGACGCGCTTTGCTGGCGATGCACGGACTCGATCCGGACGATCCGGTGTCGTTCCTGCTGGTGGAGCAGGGGCATGCGTGGACCGACACGGATGCGATCGTGCGCGTGCTGTCCGGCCTCGGTGGCGCGTGGCGCGCGGCCGGACTCCTGCGCGCAGTGCCGCGCGCTTTGCGTGATCGCGCGTATCGCGCACTCGCCCGCAACCGCTATCGCTGGATCGGGCGCCATGACCAATGCGTCGTGCCATCGCCACGGCATGCGGCGAGGTTCCTGCCGTGATGCGTTCGCGGGTCTGGCGCGGATGCGTGTTGGCCGCGACCTTGTGGCTGGCCGGCTGCGCGACGGGCCCGCAAACCAGCGCCACGATGCACGGCGATCCGGCGCGGCCGGCGCAGTCCAGCGGCTGGCTGCGCAGCGAGCTGTATTTCGCCGTCGGCAACGAGGACGGCTCCGGCCTCATCGACCAGACGCAATGGCGCCAGTTCCTCGACCGCGAAGTCACGCCGCGCTTCCCCGACGGCCTGACCGTGCTCGACGGCTATGGTCAATGGCGTTTCCAGCGCGACGACCGGCTCGTGCGGCAGCGTTGCAAGGTGCTGGTGGTACTGCACGAGGAGGGCGCCAAACCGCGCGAGGACATCGAAGCGATCCGGCTGGCCTGGAAACGCATGACGGGGCACGAGTCGGTGCTGTGGGCGCGCCAGTCGGTCGAGGTCTCGTTCTGAACGCTGTTTTCCACCACGCGTGCGGATGAAAGGCGGATCAGGACCCCGAAAGCCCGGCACGACCCGGTACGATCCCCGCATCCCACGCGCGAGCCCCTCGATGCCGAATCCCGCCAACCGCCGCTGGTTCGTCCCCGGCGACCTCAACGGCTTCTTCGGCCTGGTCGTCGACAACCTGTCGATCCTGGGATTCATCTCCGCGGCACTGATCGGGATCTTCGGGTTTCCGGCCGACGTGGTGTTCACGCGCATGTTCCCCGGCACCGCCTTCGGCGTGCTGGTGGGCAATCTGATCTATACGTGGATGGCGCACCGCCTGGCGCGCCAAAGCGGCCGCGACGACGTCACCGCGATGCCGCTGGGCCTGGACGCCCCGACCAGCATCGGCATGGCGCTGCTGGTGCTCGGTCCGGCGTTCGTGGCGTTCAAGCAGCAGGGCATGGACGAAGCCGCGGCCGCGACGGCGACGTGGCAGCTCGGCATGGCGTCGCTGGTGGTGATGGGCGTGCTGAAGCTGGTGCTGTCGTTCTTCGGCGATGCGATCACGCGCGCCGTGCCGCGCGCGGCGTTGCTGGGTTCGATCGGCGGCGCCGCGCTGGCATTGCTGGGCTTCCTGCCGCTGATCGAAACCTTGCGCTCGCCGGTCGTGGGTTTCGTCACCTTCGGCCTGCTGATGTACGTGCTGGTGGCGAAGGGCAAATTGCCGATCCGCATGCCGGGCGTGCTGCTGGCCTTCATCGTCGGCACGGTGCTGTATTACGGCCTCGGTCTGGCCGGACTGGGCACGCCGGGCTTCAAACTGCCCGACGCGCAACCACTGCGTTTCACCCTGCCGCTGCCGACGCTGGGTTTCCTCGACGGCTTGCCCTACACCGTGCCCTACCTGCCGCTGCTGCTGCCGTTCGGCCTGCTCATGGTGGTCGGTGGCATCAACGTCAGCGAGAGCGCGCGCGCCGCCGGCGACGATTACCGCACGCGCGACGTGCTGCTGGCCGAGGCGGTGTCCACGCTGGTGGCCGGCTTCTGCGGCGGCGTCGCGCAGACCACGCCCTACATCGGCCAGCCGGCGTACAAGCACATGGGCGCGCGCATGGGCTACACGCTGCTGACGGGCTTGTTCATCGGCCTGGGCGGTGTGTTCGGCTACGTGTCCGGGCTGGTGCAATGGCTGCCGATCGCGGTGCTGGCGCCGATCATCGTCTACGTCGGCATGGACATCACCGTGCAGGCGTTCCACGACAGTCCGCGCCGGCATGCGCTTGCTGTCGCGCTGGCGTTCCTGCCGTCCATCGCCTACCTGCTGGTGATCAAGGTCGGCAACCCGGCGTGGATCGCGCCGGATCGCTTCGCCGCGCTGTACAGCGGCGTCGACAGCCACGGCCTGCCGGACCTGGCCACCATCGTCACCCTGGGCAACGGCTTCATCATCACGGCGATGATCTGGTCGACCGCGCTGGTGGCGATGATCGACCACCGCTTCCGTCGCGCGGCGCTGGTGCTGCTGGTCGGCGCGGCGTTGACCTTGTTCGGCTTCATCCATTCGGTCGATCCGCGCGGCAGCATCTACTGGCCGTGGACGCTGGAAGGCCTGCCGCGCGCGATCGCCTGGCAGTTCGCGGGCGCCTACGTCGCGCTGGCGGTGCTGCTGGCGCTGTTGTCGCTGCAAAGGCAGTCGCCGCCCGAAAGCGTGGATGCGGCACATTGATCGGGAAGTCCACGCCCGCACCTATTCCGTTCGCCCCACGAAACGAAGACACGACCATGTCACTGCAAGACGAACTCAACGCCAACCCCGGCGTGGCCGCCGACCGCGACGCCGCCACGCACGGCTTCGTGTTCAACCACACCATGCTTCGCGTCAAGGACGTTTCGAGGTCGCTGGACTTCTACACGCGCGTGCTCGGCTTCACCCTGGTGCGCCGTCGCGATTTCGACGAGGCGAAGTTCAGCCTGTACTTCCTGGTGCTGGTGGACGATCCGGCGCAGATTCCCGCCGAGGAACCGGCGCGTGGCGAGTGGCTGCTGGGTCAGCGCGGCGTGCTCGAACTCACCCACAACCACGGCACCGAATCCGAAGCGGATTTCCGCTACCACGACGGCAACGGCGAGCCGCGCGGCTTCGGCCACATCTGCGTGTCGGTGCCGGACGTGGAAGCGGCGTGCGCGCGGTTCGAGCAGCTCGGCGTGCCGTTCCAGAAGCGCCTCACCGATGGCCGCATGAAGAACATCGCCTTCATCAAGGACCCGGACGGCTATTGGGTGGAGATCCTGCAGCCGACCGCGCGCGTGTGATGCCCCGGCTCGGCGCGCCGGGCTCGGAGCTCGGATCGCCGGGCAAATAGCTCGGCACGCCGGGCTCGGAGCTCGGATCGCCGGGCAAATAGCTCGGCACGCCGGGCTCGGAGCTCGGATCGCCGGGCAAATAGCTCGGCACGCCGGGCTCGGAGCTCGGATCGCGGAGCTAAAAGCTCGGCAGGCCAGGTTCGGAGCCTGGACCGCCGAGCAAAAAGCTCGGTACGCCGAGCTCGGAGCCCGGACTGCCGAGCAAAAAGCTCCGCACGCCGGGCTCGAAGCCCGGGCCGCCGAGCAAGAAGCTCCGCACGCCGGGCTCGAAGCCCGGACCGCCGAGCAAAAAGCTCCGCACACCGGGCTCGGAGTCGGGATCGCCGGGCAACCAGGACTCGCACGCCGAGCTCGAGGTCCCGCGTGCGGTCCTCGGCCTTGCCCTGGTCAGTGGTTCAAAACGGCTCGCGCAGCGCCGCGAGAAACTTGTGTCGCCATGCGGTGATGTCGTTCGTGCGCAGCAGGGCGATCATCGCCTGCCAGCGCTCGCGCCGCTCTTCCAGCGGCATCTCCATCGCCGTGGCGAGCGCGTCCGCCACGCCGTCCATGTCGTAGGGGTTCACCAGTAGCGCCGCGTCGAGCTCGCGCGCCGCGCCGGCGAAACTGGACAGCACCAGCACGCCGGGGTCCTTCGGGTCCTGCGCGGCCACGTACTCCTTCGCCACCAGGTTCATGCCGTCGCGCAGCGGCGTGACCAGGCCCACGCGCGCCAGCCGGTAGAACCCCGTCAGCGTCGGGTGCGGATAGTTGCGATTGACGTAGCGCACGGGGGTCCAGTCCGGTTCGGCGTGCGCGCCGTTGATGTGGCCGGAAAGCTGCTCCAGTTCGCTGCGCAGCTTCTGGTACTCGATGACTTCACCGCGCGATACCGGCGCGATCTGCAGGAACGTCAGCTTGCCGCGATGTTCCGGATGCCGCTTCAGGAATCGCTCGAACGAGCGGAAGCGCTCCGGCAGTCCTTTCGAATAGTCCAGTCGATCCACGCCGATCGCGAGCGCCCGACCCGACAGGCTCGTCGCCAGCCGCTTGACGCCGACCTTGCCGGCCGCCACCTGCGCCTGCTGTTCGATGTGCGCGGTGTCGATGCTGATCGGGAACGCACCCGCGCGCAGGCGCTTGCCCTTGTGGGTCTCCAGCACACCGTGGGAGATGACGCGGCCGCGGCCGAACAGGCGCACGTAATCCTGGAACCGCTCCAGGTCGCGTTCGGTCTGGAAGCCGATCAGGTCGTACGACGACAGTCCTTCGAACAGGCGCTCGTGCTGTGGCAGTGCGGCCAACAGGTCGGAGGAGGGCATCGGCACGTGCAGGAAGAAACCGAGCCGGCACGTCACGCCCAGCTCGCGCAGCAGTTTCGCCATCGGGATCAGATGGTAGTCGTGGATCCAGACGATGTCGTCCTCGCGCAGCAGCGGCGCGAGCTTCTCGGCGAACAGCGCGTTGACGCGCCGATACGCGGCGTAGGTGATGCGGCTGTAGTCCACCAGATCGACGCGGAAATGCAGCAGCGGCCACAGCGTGCGGTTGGCGAAGCCGTTGTAGTAATCGTCGTGGTCGCGCTTGGACAGATCGACGGTGACGTAGCGGATGTTGCCCGTCTCGTGCTCGTGCACCTCGCCGGAGGCATCCGGATCGATGCGGCCGCTCCAGCCGAACCACATGCCGCCGGTCTCCTCCAGCGCCGACTGCAATGCCACCGCCAGTCCACCGGCACTGGCCAATCCCGGTAGCGCAACACGGTTCGAAACGACGACCAGACGACTCATGCCGCATCCTGCCAGGGCCGCGACAGGCGCATGGCGGCGTTGATCAGGCCGACGTGCGAATAGGTCTGCGGGAAGTTGCCCCAGGCCTCGCCGCCGTCGAATTCCAGGTCTTCCGACAGCAGCCCGAGCGGATTGCGCCGCGCGAGGATACGTTCGAACAGCACGCGCGCCTCTTCCTGCCGGCCGATCGATGCGAGCGCGTCGATGTACCAGAACGTGCAGATGGTGAAGCTGGTTTCCGGTGCACCGAAATCGTCCGGCGCGACGTAGCGGAACAGCGCATCGCCGCGCTTGAGATCCTTGCCGATCGCCTCGACCGTGCGCACGAAGCGCGGATCCTCGGGCTTGACGAACCCCAGGTCGGCGAGCAGCAGCAGCGAAGCATCCAGGCGGTTGCCGTCGAGGGCCTCGACGAAATGGCCCAGTTCCTCGTTGTAGGCGTGGGCGATGATGCGTGCGTGGATTTCGTCCGCGCGCTGTCGCCACAGTTGCACCTGCGGCGCCAGGCGCAGGTGCACCGCGATGCGTGCGAGGCGATCGCAGGCGGCCCAGCACATCACGCTGGAATAGGTGTGTACTTCTTCGCGACCGCGGAATTCCCACAGGCCGGCATCGGGCTTGTCGTGCAGCGCATAGGCCAGCTCGCCCACGGGTTCGAGACGCTGGAATATCGAGGCATCGCCCACGTGCGCGAGGCGCTGGTCGAAGAACAGCTGCGTGGAGGCGAGCAACACGCTTCCGTACACATCGTGCTGTTTCTGCAGCCAAGCCAGGTTGCCGCGACGCACCGGACCCATGCCGCGATAGCCGGCCAGCGATTCGACTTCCGACTCGGCCAACTGTCGTTCGTAGCCCAGGCCGTACAGCGGTTGCAGCTCGCCGTCGGCGGAGGCGACGTTGGCCACGTAACGCAGGTATTCCTCCATCGTGCGCGTCGCGCCGAGCCGGTTGAGCGCGCGCACGACGAAGGCGGAATCGCGCAGCCAGCAATAACGGTAGTCCCAGTTGCGCACGGTGTTCGCCGCTTCCGGGATCGAAGTCGTCAACGCCGCCACGATCGCGCCGGTTTCGTCGTTCTGGCACAGCTTGAGCGTGATCGCGCTGCGGATCACCGCGTCCTGCCATTCCAGCGGGATCGACAGATTGCGCACCCAGTTGCGCCAGTAGTTGAGCGTCTGCTCTTCCGCATTGCGCGCGAAGCCGGCGACGGACTGGGTGAGCGTTTCGTCGGGCCCGAGCACCAGGTGCACGTCGCGGTCGAGGATGAAGGGAAGCGCGCTGCGTACCAGCCGCACCGGAACGTCGCTGGTCAGGCGCAGGGTGAAGTCGGGAATGAGATAGCGGATGTGGTTGCTGCCCCAGGTGACCTCGGGCTGCACTGCTCCGTACTCCGCCAGCGGCCGAAGGCGGATGCGGATGCGCGGCATGCCGGAGAGCGGGCGCAGTCGCCGCACTAGCATTACCGGGCGATAGAAGCGGTCGTTCTGGTGCCAGCGCGGCGCGAAATCGACGATCTCCACCGCGCCGCCGTGCGCATCGCGCAGCACGGTGCGCAGCATCGCGGTATTGGTGATGTACGACTGCTCGGCTTCGACGAAGTTCTCCAGTTCGATCGACCAGTCGCCGCCGTCGTGTTCGCGCGGCGAGAGCAGTGCGCAGAACGTGGGATCGCCGTCGAAGGCGGGCACGCAGCCCCAGACGATGCGGGCGTGCGCGTCCACCAGCGCGGCGACGCTGCCGTTGCCGATGAGGCCCAGGTCCAGGCTGGAAGGAAGAGCGTCGGGGGCTGTCATCGGTACTCCAGTGGATTCGTCGGATCAGTTCGTTGGATCAGTTCGTCGGATCAGTTCGTCAAAGCAGGGGCGCGCATGGACCCGCAGGTGCGTGGCGCCGGCGGTCACGTCAACGACAGGCTCTCGTCGAGCCAGGCGCGGACCGCCGCCGGATCGTGCAGGCCGTAGCGCGCCGCGCTGGGCTGGCGCGAACCCACGAGCACGCCGAAGCCGCCGTGGGAGTTCACCGCCGCGAACGCGTGTTCGTCGGTGAGGTCGTCGCCGACGAACACCGGACGACGCCCGTGGAAGGGCGGGTGCGCGAGCATCTCCACCACCGCGCCGCCCTTGTGCGCGCCGTCGGGGCGCAGCTCCACCACCATGTTTCCCGGCTGCAGGTGATAGCCGGGCAGCTCGATCAGGATCGAGTCGGCGTACTGGCGCAGCAGGTCCTCAGCGTCCGGCGCGGCGCGCCAGTGCAAGGCGATGGTGGTGCCCTTGTCCTCGACGCGCGCGCCGGGGTAGCGCGTCGCCAGCGCCTGGCCCCAGGCCACGACTTCGTCGAGGGCACGCGGGCGCGGATGGCGCTCCTGATGGCCGTCTTCGCGACGTTCGAGCCCGTGCAGGCCCGTGGCCGGCAGCGTGAGCGGCGCGAACAGGGCGTCAAGCTGCGCCAGCCGGCGCCCGCTCACCAGCGCGAGCGCGCCGCCGAGGCGCTCGTGCAGCACGTCGAGTACATCGATGAGGCCCGGATCCACGAGCACGTCGCCGGGAATATCGGCGAAATCCAGCAGCGTTCCATCGACGTCCAGGAACAGCGCCCAATCGGGCGATACCGCGGGCGGGGCGGGGAGGGGGGAGGGCGATGCGGACATGCACGCATTGTGAACACGCGTATGTCAGCATCAGGTGGACGTGCCGTAAGCGCCCGCAACCTTTGCCCGCGCCGCTTGCCCGCGCTGCTTGTCAACGCGCTTGCCCACACCGCTTGCCCACACCGCTTGCCCCCACCGCTTGAATTGGACTGCCGAAGACCGCATCTGGTGCGCATCGCGGCCCATCTTCACGGCGGCCGCCACACCATCTCGAGGAACCTTCCATGCGAATGGACAAGCTCACCTCGCGCTTCCAGCAGGCCTTGCAGGACGCGCAATCGCTGGCGTTGGGGCGGGACCACAGCGTCATCGAACCCGTGCACCTGATGACCGCGTTGCTGGAACAAGGCGGCGGCAGCACGCGCCCGCTGCTCGCGCAGGCCGGCGTGAACGTGCCGCTGCTGCGCGAACGCCTCGGCGAAGCGCTCGACAAACTGCCCAAGGTGACCGGACAGGACGGGCAGATCAGCGTCGGCAACGACCTGGCGCGACTGCTCAACGTCACCGACAAGCTGGCCCAGCAGCGCGGCGACGCGTTCATCGCCAGCGAGCTGTTCGTGCTGGCCGCGCTGGACGACAACGGCGAGCTCGGTCGCGCACTGAAGGCCGCAGGCGCCAACAAACAGAAACTGGAAGCGGCCATCGACAAGGTCCGTGGAGGCGAGAGCGTGCAGTCCGAAAACGCCGAAGACCAGCGCCAGGCGCTGGAGAAGTACACCATCGACCTCACCGCGCGTGCGGAAAGCGGCAAGCTCGATCCGGTCATCGGTCGCGATGAGGAAATCCGCCGCACCATCCAGGTCCTGCAGCGCCGCACCAAGAACAACCCGGTGCTGATCGGCGAACCGGGCGTGGGCAAGACCGCGATCGTCGAAGGCCTCGCCCAGCGCATGATCAACGGCGAAGTGCCCGAAGGCCTGCGTGGCAGGCGCGTGCTCTCGCTCGACATGGGCGCGCTGATCGCCGGCGCGAAATTCCGTGGCGAGTTCGAGGAACGCCTGAAGGCCGTGCTCAACGACCTGGCCAAGAGCGAAGGCCAGGTCATTCTCTTCATCGACGAACTGCACACCATGGTCGGCGCCGGCAAGGCCGAGGGCGCGATGGACGCGGGCAACATGCTCAAGCCGGCGCTCGCGCGCGGCGAGCTGCACTGCATCGGCGCGACCACGCTGGACGAATACCGCCAGTACATCGAAAAGGACGCCGCGCTGGAACGCCGATTCCAGAAGGTGTTCGTCGGCGAGCCGAGCGTGGAGGACACCATCGCCATCCTGCGCGGTCTGAAGGAAAAATATGCCGTGCACCACGGCGTGGAGATCACCGATCCGGCGATCGTCGCCGCGGCCACGCTGTCCAACCGCTACATCGCCGACCGCCAGCTGCCCGACAAGGCCATCGACCTGATGGACGAGGCGGCTTCGCGCATCCGCATGGAGATCGACTCCAAGCCGGAAGAGCTCGACCGCAAGGAGCGTCGCCTGATCCAGCTCAAGATCCAGCGCGAGGCGCTGAAGAAGGAGAAGGACGCCGAATCCAAACAGCGCCTGGCCGACCTTGAAGAGGAGATCGCGCGCCTGGAGCGCGAGTTCAACGACCTTGAGGAAATCTGGAAAGCCGAGAAGGCCACGCTGCAGGGCGCGACGAAGATCAAGGAGCAGATCGAGGCCGCGCGCCTGGAACTGGAAGCCGCGCAACGCAAGCAGGACTTCGCCAGGATGAGCGAGATCCAGTACGGGACGCTGCCGGAGCTGGACAAGCAGCTGCGTGCCGCGCAGGAAGCCGAGACGAAGGGCTTCACGCTGCTGCAGGACAAGGTCACCGCGGAGGAGATCGCGCAGGTCGTCGCGCGCTGGACCGGCATTCCGGTCAGCAAGATGCTCGAAGGCGAGCGCGAGAAGCTGCTGCGCATGGAAGAGCATCTGCACATGCGCGTGGTCGGCCAGGACGAAGCGATCAAGGTCGTGTCCGACGCGGTGCGACGTTCGCGTGCGGGCCTTTCCGATCCGAACCGTCCTTCGGGCTCGTTCCTGTTCCTCGGTCCCACCGGCGTGGGCAAGACCGAACTGAGCAAGGCGCTCGCCGAATTCCTGTTCGACTCGTCCGATGCGATGGTGCGCATCGACATGAGCGAGTTCATGGAGAAGCATTCGGTGAGCCGGCTCGTCGGCGCGCCTCCGGGCTACGTCGGTTACGAAGAAGGCGGCTACCTCACCGAAGCCGTGCGTCGTCGTCCGTACAGCGTGATCCTGCTCGACGAAGTCGAGAAGGCGCATCCGGACGTGTTCAACATCCTGCTGCAGGTGCTCGACGACGGCCGCCTCACCGACGGCCAGGGCCGCACGGTGGACTTCCGCAACACGGTGATCGTGATGACGAGCAACCTGGGCAGCCAGATGATCCAGGAGATGGCAGGCGACGATTCGCCCCAGGCCTACCTGCAGATGAAGAGCGCGGTGATGGGCGTGGTGCAGTCGCACTTCCGTCCGGAGTTCATCAACCGCCTCGACGACATCGTCGTCTTCCATCCGCTGGACAAGCAGCAGATTCGCCAGATCGCGCGCTTCCAGATCAGCGGCCTGGAAAAGCGACTGGCCGAGCGCGGCTTGAAGATGGACCTGTCCGACGACGCGCTCACGCTGCTGGGCAACGTCGGATTCGACCCGGTGTACGGCGCGCGACCGCTCAAGCGCGCGATCCAGCAGCAGCTGGAGAATCCGCTCGCGCAGAAGATCCTCGCGGGCGAGTTCGTCAGCGGCGACACCGTGCAGGTGAGCGCCGAAGGCGGGCATCTGGTGTTCCGCAAGGCCTGAGATCGCAGGGCTGCACCGCGGTGCCGCACGGCCCCGTCCATCGCCCGGCCCCGACGTGGCCGGGCGATCCGCACATGAGCGATCGCCATACCCCACCGTCGTGCGCGACGCCGCACTGCTGCTAAGATGCCCGCGCCCAAGGTGATCGTCGGTTTGTCCGGCGGTTGAAACGGGAATCCGGTGCGCCGTCGTGTTCCGCACGTCGACAATTCCGGAGCTGCCCCCGCAACGGTAGGCGAGACAAGGTTCCGCACACAGCCACTGTGCTCACGCATGGGAAGGCGCGGACCGGAAGCGCAGGAACTCCTGCCTTCGCTCGCGAGCCCGGAGACCGGCCTTGTGCGACATGACATGCGGTGGGCGATGTCGTGCGGCCCCGGCTTCGCCGTGCGCCGTCATGCCCCTCCTTCCGCCTGTCCTTTCCCAACGGTCCCGCGCGGGCAGGCGCGGTCAAGGAGTGTGTCAGTGCATCCGCATTACCCTGTTTTCCGCCGCCGTGCGCTGGCGGCGTCGTTGTCGTGTTCCCTTTTCCTCGCGGCGACGCCGGCCCTGGCCGACGATGCTGCGACCGACCTGGACCAGGTCGTCGTCACCGCCACGCGCACCGCGCAGACGCAGGACCAGACGCTCGCGGCGATCACCGTGATCGATCGCGCCGAGATCGAGCGTTTGCAGCCGCTCTCGCTGCCCGATCTGTTGACGGGCCGGCCCGGCATTTCCATCGCCAACAACGGCGGCCCGGGCAAATCCACCTCCGTGTTCATGCGCGGCACCGAATCCGATCACGTGCTAGTGCTCATCGACGGCATCAAGATCGGTTCGGCCACCAGCGGCGGTGCGTCGCTGCAGGACATTCCGGTCGAGCAGATCGAGCGCATCGAAATCGTGCGCGGTCCGTTCTCCAGCCTGTACGGTTCCGAGGCGCTGGGCGGCGTGATCCAGATCTTCACCCGCCGCCCGAACGGCACGTTCTCGCCCAGCGCGAGCGCCGCCGTCGGCAGCCACAACCTGCAGCGCTTCGCCGCTGGCGTGAGCGGTCGCGCGAAAGACGCCGAACAGGGCGGCTGGTACGCCATCAACGCCGCGCACGAAGACACCGACGGCATCAATGCCTACCGCGGCACGCGCAACTTCGATCCCGACAAGGACGGCTATCGCAACGACTCGCTGACGTTGCAGGGCGGTTACCGCTTCAGCGATGAATGGGACGCCGACCTGCGCGCCTTCCGTGCCGAAGGCAACAACGAGTACGACGGCAGCGCCAACAACGAAGCCGACACCGTGCAGCAGGTGATCGGCGGCCGCGTGCGCTACGCGCCGGGCGAACGCCTGAAGTTCACCGCCAGCCTGGGCTCCAGCGCCGACCTCAGCGAGAACTTCCTCAACGGCGTCTACTCGTCCACGTTCGACACGCGGCGCGAGCTGGGCTCGCTGCAGGCGGACATCGGCATCGCCACCGGCCTGCTGACGCTGGGCTTCGACTGGCTCGGCGACAAGGTGCACAGCAATACCGACTATGCGCGCGACCGTCGCATCAATCGCGGCGTGTTCGGCCAGTGGCAGCAGGAGTTTGGCACGCAATCGCTGCAGGCGAGCGCGCGCCGCGACGACGACAGCCAGTTCGGCGGCGAAACCACCGGCAGCGTGCTGTGGGGTTGGAACTTCACCCGCGCATTGCGCTTGAGCGCCAGCTACGGCACCGCGTTCAAGGCGCCGACGTTCAACGAGCTCTACTTCCCCGGCTACGGCAATCCCGACCTCGGTCCGGAGACGTCACGTAGCTTCGAACTGGGTTTGCGTGGCGAGCACGACTGGGGCAAGTGGTCGCTCAACGCGTTCGACACGAAGATCGACGACCTGATCGCGTTCGATGCCTCGCTGGGCGACATGGGCGGTCCGAACAACATCGATCGGGCGCGCATCCAGGGCGTGGAAGTCACGACGGGCGTGGAGTGGTTCGACTGGAACCTGCGCGGCAGCCTGACCTGGCTCGATCCGCGCAACGACGGCGACAACCCCAACCACGACAAGCTGCTGCCGCGGCGAGCGAAGGAAACCGGGCGCATCGATGCGGACCGTCGTTTCGGCCGTTTCAGCGTGGGTGCCAGCGTCATCGGCATCGGTCAGCGTTACGACAACCTGGCCAACACCACGCGCATGGCGGGCTACGGCCTGACGGACGTGCGCGCGGGCTTCGCCTTCACCGATGCGTGGAGCGTGCAGGCCTCGCTTAACAACGCCTTCGACAAGCGTTACGAAACCGCCGCGCTCTACAGCCAGCCGGGCCGCAATTGGCTGTTGACCGTGCGTTACCAACCCGTCGTCCGCTGAGCGGACGCCTTCGCCACCCGAGAGGTCGGATAGATGAACACCCTGCCACGTCCAGTCAACCTCGGCTTGTTCGCCGCCTTCGCCGCGCTGATGGTCGCCGCGCGCTTCCATCACTTCGGCGACGTGTTGCACCTGCCCGACGCGTCCATGGCGCTGTTCTTCCTCGGCGGACTGTACCTGCGCAAACACTGGCAGTTCGCCGTGTTCATCGGGTTGGCGGTGGCGATCGACTGGGTCGCCATCGAGCACGCCGGCGTCAGCGATTTCTGCGTGACGCCGGCGTATTCGTTCCTGCTGCCCGCGTATGGCGTGCTCTGGTATGGCGGTCGCCTGTATGCGGATCGACTGCACGCACGCTGGGGATCGATGCTCGGCGCGGCAGGCGTGGGCCTGGTCGCCGCGTCGGTATCGTTCGCCATTTCCAACGGCGCGTTCTACTGGTTCGGCGGGCGTTACGAGAACCCGCACTTCGTCGAATACGTGGCGCGCGCATGGCAGTGGGGCCCGCTGTTCGTGCGCACGACGATGGTCTACATCGCCGTCGCGCTCGCGGTTCACGCGCTGGCGGCATGGGCGATGCGTGCCCGTGCCGCCCAGCACGCCTCCCACCGTTGAGGACATCGCCATGAGCACGCTCCGTCTTACCGCGAACCCGACCGCCCTGCCGCTGGACGCTTCGCGCGCGCAGATTCTCGTCGCCACCGCGCTCGCGACCCTGATGATCTGCACGCGTGGCCAGCACTTCGCCAGCGTGAACGCGCTGCCGAGCGCCTCGTGGGCCGTGTTCTTCCTCGCGGGCGCGATGCTGCGGCCGATGTGGGCGCTGCCGGCGTTCTTCGTGTTGTCGTCGCTGCTGGATTTCGCCAGTCTCGCCAGCGGCACGATCACCGACTGGTGCCTGTCGCCGGCGTACTGGGCAGTGGCGCTGGCGTACGCGGCGTTGTGGCTGGGAGGCACGCTGTACGCGCGCCTGCATCGCGATGGTTGGCGCGGCGTGCCGCGCCTGGCGCTGGTGCTGGTGGCGACCGCCAGCCTCGCGTACCTGATTTCCAAGGGCGGCTTCTACTTCTTCTCCGGCCGATACCCCGAGCCCACGCTCGCCGGTTTCATCACGCGTATTCCGCAGTACTACCCGCGCTCGCTCGGAACGCTCGCCGGCTACGTCGGTGTGGCGTTCGCGATCCGTGCGCTCGTGGTCGGCATCGTGGTGCGCGCGGCTCCCCGGAGTGCGCACGCGTGAGCACCGGGTCCGAGCGTCGTGGCCTGAGCGACGACGAACACCACCGCAAGCGCGCGCAGCGCAAGAAGGAGCTGGTGGATCGCCGCATCGCGAGGGCGACGATCGATCGCGGCGTGGTGGTGGTGAACACCGGCAACGGAAAGGGCAAGAGCTCCTCCGGCTTCGGCATGCTCGCCCGTTCGCTCGGCCATGGATTCCGCTGCGGCGTGGTGCAGTTCATCAAGGGCAGTTTCTCCACGGGCGAGGAGGCGTTCTTCCGCCGCTTCGACGACGTGGTCGACTACCACGTGATGGGCGAGGGCTACACTTGGGAAACGCAGGACCGCGCGCGCGACACCACTGCCGCCGCCGCGGCGTGGGACGTCGCGGCGCGCATGCTCGCCGATCCCGGGTACGACTTCGTGCTGCTGGACGAACTCAACATCGCATTGACAAAGGACTACATACCGCTGGAGGCGGTGATCGCCGCGCTCGTCTCGCGTCCGCCGCGCCAGCACGTGGTCATCACCGGACGCGGCGCGCCGCAGGCGCTCATTGACGCGGCCGACACGGTCACCGAGATGCGCGTGATCAAACACGCCTTCAAGGCCGGCATCAAGGCACAGCACGGGATCGAACTCTGATGATGGACGCGAACCGCTGCCCCGCACTTCTGGTTTCCGCGCCCGCGTCGGGGCAGGGGAAGACAAGCGTGACGGCCGCCATCGCGCGTTGGCATTCGCGGCAGGGCCGGCGCGTACGCGTGTTCAAGACGGGACCGGACTTCCTCGACCCGATGGTGCTCGAGCGCGCAAGCGGCGCACCCGTCTACCAGCTCGACCTGTGGATGAACGGCGAAGCGGACGTGCGCGCGCGCCTGCATGCGGCCGCGGGCGAAGCGGACCTGATCCTGGTTGAAGGCGTGATGGGGCTGTTCGATGGCACGCCATCGAGCGCGGACCTCGCGCAGACGCTGGGGCTTGCGGTGCTCGCAGTGATCGACGGTTCGGCAATGGCGCAGACCTTCGGCGCGCTTGCCGGTGGACTGGCGCACTACCGCGACGGGTTGCAGGTACACGGCGTGGCCGCCAACCGGATCGGCAGTGCGCACCATGCCAAGCTGCTGCGCGAGAGCGTGCCGCGCGGCCTGCATTGGATGGGCGCGTTGCCGCGCGATCCTGAGATTGCCCTTCCGGAGCGCCATCTCGGCCTGGTGTCCGCCGCCGAGTTGCCCGACATCGATGCGCGCCTGGACCGTCTGGCCGATGCGTGGCACCAGCACGCTTCCACCGCGCTTCCGCCGACGGTGTCGTTCGCACCGGCGCCGTACGTCGAGGTCCCCACGAACCTGCGTGGCGTGCGCATCGCCATCGCGCGCGATGCCGCCTTCTGCTTCCTCTACGCGGCCAATCTGGATCTGCTGCGGCAGGCCGGTGCGGAACTGCGGTTCTTCTCACCGCTGGCGGGCGACCCGTTACCCGAATGCGATGCCGTGTGGTTGCCAGGCGGTTATCCCGAACTCCACCTGCACGCGCTGTCGCAATCCACCAGGCTGCACGCGGCGTTGCACGCGCATCGCGACGCGGGCAAGCCGCTGCTGGCCGAGTGCGGCGGATTGCTCTTCGCTCTGGATGGGCTCACCGATCGCGACGGTGGGCAGGCGGCGATGGCGGGCTTGCTGCACGGTCACGCGACCATGCAGTCGCGTCTGGCCGCGCTTGGCTTGCAGTCGGTGATGTTGCCGGAAGGCACGTTGCGTGGGCACACCTTCCACTATGCGAAAGCCAGCATCGACAACGCGCCTATCGCATCGTCGAGCAATCCCAACGGTGGCCCGAGCATCGAGGCGGTTTATCGCGACGCCCGCATGACGGCCAGCTTCGTGCACTTCTATTTCCCCTCCAGCCCGGAGGCCGCTACGCGGCTGTTCCTGCCGTGAGCACGGCGCTGGCGATGCTCGCCGGAATGGGGCTGGACGCATTGATGGGCGAGCCGCGCCGCGCGCACCCACTGGTGGCGTTCGGACGCTTCGCATCGGGCATCGAGCGCCGCTTCCATCGCGATCGCCGCGGCGTCGGGGCGCTGGCCTGGTGCGTCGCGGTGCTGCCATCGGTGCTGGCCGTCGCGGCTGTGCAGTGCCTGCTGGCGATGTCGTCGGCATGGTGGTCGTCGCTGTTCGCGGCGGTGATGCTTTACCTCGCGGTCGGCCATCGCAGCCTTGCCGAACACGCACGCGCGGTCGAAGCCGCGCTGCGCAGCGACGATCTGCATGCGGCGCGCGCGGCCGTCGGGCGCATGGTCAGTCGCGACGCGGCCGCGCTCGATGCCTCGCAGGTTGCGGCGGCGGCGACCGAGTCCGTGCTGGAGAACGGCAGCGACGCGGTGTTCGGCGCGCTGTTCTGGTTCGCGCTGCTCGGTGCGCCGGGCGTGGTGCTCCATCGGCTCGCGAACACGCTCGATGCGATGTGGGGCTATCGCACGCCGCGGTTCGAGCGCTTCGGCTGGGCGGCCGCGCGCATCGACGACGTTCTCAACTTCGTCCCCGCGCGCCTGACGGCGTTCACCTATGCCTTGTCCGGCGACGTCGCACGCGCGTTGCGCTGCTGGCGCACGCAGGCGCCGCAGTGGGACAGCCCGAACGCGGGCCCGGTCATGGCCGCCGGTGCCGGCGCATTGCGCGTGCGACTGGGCGGGCCGGCGCCGTATCACGGCGTATGGGAGGCGCGACCGGGCCTCGGCGAAGGTGCGGGCGCGGATGCGGACTCCATCGCTGCCGCACGGCGGCTGGTACGACGCGGCGTGTGGCTGTGGCTGGCGCTTGCCGCCGCCGCGTCGTTCGTCGCGGGAGGCATGCATGCTTGAGCACGGCGGGCGACTGCTGCGTGCAGCGCGGGAATACGACATCGCGCCTTCGCGATGGCTCGATCTTTCCACCGGCATCAGTCCGTTCGCATGGCCCGTGCCCGCGATCCCCGCATCCGCGTGGCACCGCCTGCCCGAGGACGACGACGGCATGCTCGAAGTCGCGCGCGATTACTACGACGCACCGCACCTGTTGCCGGTCGCCGGTTCGCAGGCGGCGATCCAGGCCTTGCCACGACTGCGCGCCCGCTCGCGCGTAGGCGTGATCGCGCCGGGTTACGCGGAACACGCGCACGCGTGGCGCGCAGCGGGCCATGACGTGGAATCGATGGCCGCCGACGCGTTGCTGTCGTCGCACGATCGCTTCGACGTGATCGTGATGATCCATCCCAACAATCCCGGAGGCGAGCGCTACGAGCGTGCGACGTTGCTCGCGCTCCATGCCGCATTGGCCGCGCGCGGTGGCTGGCTCGTCGTCGACGAAGCGTTCATGGATGCGACACCGCACGAAAGCCTGTGCGATGCGACCGCGCGCGATGGCCTGATCGTCTTGCGTTCGGTGGGCAAGTTCTTCGGATTGGCCGGGGCGCGCGCGGGCTTCGTCAGCGCCGCGCCGCCTCTGCTGTCGCGGTTGCGCGATGCGCTCGGGCCGTGGACGTTGGCCGGGCCGAGTCGTCATGTGCTGCGCCACGCGTTGGCCGACGTCCGATGGCAGTCGGTGCAGCGAGATCGCCTGGCGTTGACTGCGCAGCGTCTGCACGACGTGCTTTGCGAGGCCGGCCTGGAACCCACCGCGGGCTGCGCCTTCTTCCATTGGAAGCTCGACCCGCGCGCGGCCGCATTGCACGAGGCACTGGCACGTCTCGGGATCCTCACGCGTTTGTTCGAGCAACCGGCGAGCCTGAGGTTCGGATTGCCGCCGGACGATGCCGGCTTCGCGCGCCTGGCTTCCGCGCTGGCCAGCGTGATGCGGGAGCTCGACGCATGAGCGCGCGCGTGCTGATGGTGCAGGGCTGCACGTCCGACGCGGGCAAGAGCACCCTGGTGTCCGCGCTGTGTCGCTGGCTGCATCGAAACGGCGTGCGCGTGGCCCCGTTCAAACCGCAGAACATGGCGTTGAACTCTGCCGTGACCGCGGACGGAGGCGAGATCGGCCGCGCGCAGGCGGTGCAGGCGCAGGCGTGTCGGCTCGCGCCGCACACCGATTTCAATCCGGTCCTGCTCAAGCCCAACAGCGACACCGGCGCGCAGGTGATCGTGCACGGGCGCGCAGTGGCGAATCTCGACGCCCGCCAGTATCACGACTACAAGCGCATCGCGCGCGATGCCGTGCTCGCCTCGCACGCGCGGTTGTGCGCGCAGTACGAGGCCGTGGTGGTCGAAGGCGCGGGGAGTCCGGCAGAGATCAACCTGCGCGAGAACGACATCGCCAACATGGGCTATGCGGAAGCCGTCGATTGCCCGGTGATCCTGGTGGCCGACATCGACCGTGGCGGCGTGTTCGCACACCTCGTCGGTACGCTCGCCCTGTTGAGCGACAGCGAACGCGAGCGCGTGCGCGGCTTCGTCATCAACCGGTTCCGTGGCGACATCGCGCTGCTCCAGCCGGGACTGGACTGGCTCGAACGCGAGACCGGAAGGCCGGTGCTCGGCGTGCTGCCCTATCTGCATGGCCTGCATCTGGAAGCCGAGGACGCGCTGCCGGCCGCGCGCGAGAAGCGTGCGGACGCACGCCTGCGCATCGCGGTTCCGGCGCTGCCGCGCATCAGCAACCACACCGACTTCGATGCGCTGCGTGCGCACCCGCAGGTGGACGTCATGTTCGTCGGGCCGGGCGCGTTGCCGCCGCCGTGCGACCTGATCGTGCTGCCCGGCAGCAAGTCCACGCGGGCCGATCTGGCATGGCTGCGCGCGGGCGGCTGGTCCGATGCGATCTCGCGCCACCTTCGCTACGGCGGAAAGGTGCTGGGCATCTGCGGCGGATTGCAGATGCTCGGGCGCGCCGTGCACGACCCGGACGGCATCGAAGGCGACGCGGGATCGAGCGAGGGTCTTGGCTGGCTCGAACTGGAGACGACGCTCGCGCCGCACAAGCAACTGCGCAACGTGTTCGGCCGGCTCGCCTTCGATGACGCGCCGGTGCGGGGTTACGAGATCCATTGCGGCATCAGCGAAGGCCCGGCGATGGCGACGCCGGCGAGCCGCCTGGACGACGGACGCGTCGACGGCGCGCGCTCGGCGGACGGGCAGGTGATGGGCACCTACCTGCACGGCGTGTTCGACCATCCCGACGCGATGGCAGCACTGCTGCGCTGGGTCGGACTCGACGATGCCGAACGCGTCGATGTGGACGCATTGCGCGAAGCGTCCATCGAACGCCTCGCCGACGCGGTGGAGATGCATCTGGACGGCGACGCGCTGCGGCGCTTGCTGTGCGAGCCGGCCCCATGCGCAGCCTGATCCTGGGCGGTGCGCGTTCGGGCAAGAGCGCACTGGCCGAACGCCTCGCGTGCCAGTCGGGACGCGAAGTGGTCTACATCGCCACCGCCCAGGCCCACGACGACGAGATGGCCGAACGCATCGTGCACCACCGCGCGCGACGTCCGGCGTATTGGCGCACCGTCGCCGCGCCGCTCCAACTGGCCGGCGCATTGAACGAGCACGCGCGCGAGGACCGGTTCGTGCTGGTCGATTGCCTGACGTTGTGGATGAGCAACCTGCTCGGCGATGCCGCTGCGGGCCGCATGGCCGCCGAACGCGACGCGCTGCTGGACATCATGCCGTCGCTGCCGGGCGAGATCGTGCTGGTCAGCAACGAAGTCGGCCTGGGCATCGTGCCGATGGGAGAGCTGACGCGGCGATTCGTCGATGAGAGCGGACGCCTGCACCAATCGTTGGCCTCGCGCTGTGAGCGCGTGGTGTTCGTCGCGGCGGGATTGCCGCTCGCATTGAAAGGAACCCTCGAATGACAGATGCATGGTGGTCGCAGCCGTGTCCCTCGCCAGACGTCGCCGCGGCGCAGTCCGCGCACGCGCGGCAGGGCGTTCTCACCAAGCCGCCCGGTTCGCTGGGCATGCTGGAGGACATCGCGGTTTGGTACGCCGCGCGACAGGGCAGCGAACGTCCGCGCGTGGAGCGCGTATGGATCAGCGTCTTCGCGGCCGATCACGGTGTGGCGGCGGAAGGCGTGTCCGCCTTTCCGCAGGCGGTGACCGGCGAGATGGTGCGCAACTTCATCGGCGGCGGCGCCGCCATCAGCGTGCTTGCGCGCGCGGTGGGCGCCGCCCTGGATGTCGTGCACCTGGGCACCGTGAACGATCCCGGCGCGATCGCCGGCGTGCACCGCGCGGTGATCGCGCCTTCGACGGCCAACTTCTGCGACGACGCGGCGATGACGTCCGCACAGGTCGCCGCGGCGAT
Organism: Lysobacteraceae bacterium P; assembly: GCA_005503055.1. Lineage (GTDB taxonomy): Bacteria > Pseudomonadota > Gammaproteobacteria > Xanthomonadales > Xanthomonadaceae > Lysobacter_J. The sequence continues at coordinate 23,696 of SCOX01000012.1, forward strand.
GCAGGTCGGCGCGGAGCGCGTCGCGCTCGCACTCGATGCGGACGCGGATCTGTTCATCGGCGGCGAGATGGGCATCGCCAACACCACGGCCGCGACCGCGCTCGCGTGCGCGCTGCTGGAGGAATCGCCCGATGCGCTGGCCGGCGCCGGGACCGGCCTGGACGATGCGGGCATCGCCCACAAACGCGCCGTGGTGCGTCGTGCGCTGTCGCGCCATGCCGACGCCATCGACACGTTGGAGCGCCTTCGTCGCCTCGGCGGCTTCGAGATCGCGGCGCTGGCCGGCGCCTACATCGCGGCGGCGCAGGCGCGCATTCCGGTGCTGGTCGACGGTTTCATCGCCACGGTCGCCGCGCTGGTGGCGGTGCGGCTCAACGCAGGCGTGCGCGACTGGCTGCTGTTCGCGCATCGTTCCCACGAACGTGGCCACGCGCGCGTGCTCGCCGCGCTGGACGCGCGGCCGCTGCTCGACCTGGGCATGCGCCTCGGCGAAGCCAGCGGCGCGGCGATGGCGGTGCCGTTGCTGCGCATGGCCTGCGCGCTCCATCGGGACATGGCGACGTTCGAGCAGGCGGGCGTGTCGCAGGCATGAGCATCGCCATCGAGCTGCTTCGCCACGGCGACACGGGGCAACGCAGCTATCGTGGACAGCTCGACGATGCGTTGAGCGAGCTGGGCTGGTCGCAGCTGCGCGAGGCGGTCGTTGGTCGCCAGTGGGATGCGATCGTGTCATCGACGTTGCAGCGTTGTGCCTCGTTCGCGCGCGAACTGGCGCAGGCACGCGACGTGCCGCTGCGGCTCGATGCACGCCTGGCCGAATACCACTTCGGCCAGTGGCAAGGCGTGCCGATCGAAACGCTCGCGGACGAACAGGGCGATGCGCTCGCGCGCTTCTGGGCCAATCCGGTCGCGCATCCGCCGCCGGGCGGCGAGACGTTCGCGCAATTCCACGCGCGGCTGGCGGCTGCCCTGGATGACATCGTCGCAACGTCCGCGCACGGTCGCGTCCTGGTCGTCACGCACGGCGGCGCGATCCGCTTGCTGCGCTGCGTGGCCGAAGGGCGGGATTTCAGCGACATGGCCGGGATCGACGTGGCGCATGCGTCGCTGCACGCTTTGCCCTGGAGTGGAGGCGGCGCCGGATGATCGGCGGATTGATCGTCGCCGTGGGTTTCCTGACGCGCATTCCGGTGCCCGCGCGCGCGTTCGACGCCGGGCGTGCCCGCACGCAGTCGTTGGCGTGGTACCCGTTGGTTGGCGCGCTGGTCGGTTTGCTGCTGTGCGCACTGGCGTGGCTGCTGCCGACGGCAAAGCCGCTGCTGGGCGCGGCCGTCGTGCTGGTCGCATGGGTCGCGCTCACCGGCGCACTGCATCTGGATGGACTGGCCGACAGCGCCGATGCGTGGATCGGCGGCATGGCCGGCGGCTGGGAGCAGCGACGCGCGCGCACGCTCGAGATCATGAAAGACCCGCGCAGCGGACCGGCCGGCGTCACCGCGGTGGTGCTCGTGCTGCTGTTGAAGTTCGCCGCGCTGGCGAGCGTGTGGGATTCTGCGTGGACGTGGCTGTGGATTGCACCGTTGCTCGCGCGCATGGCGGCGACGGCGGCGTTCGTGAGCACGCCCTACGTGCGCGCCGGAGGGCTGGGTAGCGGCTTGGCCGATGCGCCACGGATCGCCTGCGCGATCGCGTTGCTGCTCGGCGCCCTTACGTGTGGTCTCGCCGGTTGGGCCGGCGCGGTCGCGTTCGCGATGGCGCTGGCAGCTTTCGTACTGTGGCGGCGCGCCTGCCTGCGACGCCTGGGCGGCTTCACCGGCGATACCGCCGGCGCGCTGGTGGAACTGGTCGAAACGGGGGTGCTGGTCGCGCTCGCGTTGTATCCGGGCGCGCAACTGTCGTCGTGATCAGCCGGCGGCGTGCCCGCCATCCAGCGCGTCGAGGCGTGCTTCCAGTTCGGCCACGCGTTGCTCCAGCTGCGCCACGCGTTCGTCCATCGCGGTCCTGCGCTCGCTCGAAGGCGCGGACTCGACGATGTCCGGCTCACCGCTCAACAGGTGCGCGAAACGCTCGCCGCGCTGTCCCGACTGGCGGGGCAGGGCGACGACGAGCGCGGGCGTGCGTTGTGCGAGGCGCTCCAGCGCGTACTGCACGTCCTCGGCGTTCTCGAACCTCGCCAGCCGCTCGCTACGGGCCAGCAGTTCGTGCGCGGTCTGCGCACCGCGCAGCATCAGCAGTACCAGCAGCGCGGTCTGTGGCCGGGTCAGGCCCAGTATCGCTTCCAGGCGATGGGCATAGCGTTCGGCGCGCGAAGTGTGCTGCGACTTGACCCAGCCGCGCGTTTCCAGCCGACGCAGGGCGTTGGCGACCTCGCCCGGTTCGAGTTCCATGGACGGCTCGCGTGCGGTCTTCTGGTTGCAGGCCAGCACGATCGCGTTGAGCGTCAAGGGATAGGTGTCCGGCGTCGTCGCTTCCTTCTCGAACAGGCAGGCGACGATGCGTGCTTCCGGCGGCGTGAGTTGTGCGGTGGTGTCGTTCATGGCGATCGGTTCAGGCCGTGGCGGGCGGCAAGTGGCGCGAACCGCGATAGGGCGGTGCGGCCATCACCATCTCTGCGAGGCTGTGGGCGAGTTCGCGCTCGGCCATCACCGCGCCGTCGGCGCCGTGCAGCAGCAGGTGCTTCACTTCGGCATCGCTGTGCGCGCGCGCGACGATGGTGAGCGCGGGATTGATCTCGCGCAGCTTGGCGATGATCTCGCCGGCTTCGAGCGCATTGGGAATGGCGACCATCGCCGTGTGCGCGCGTTCCGGCGCGGCCTCGCGCAGCACGCGCTCGTTGGCGGCGTTGCCGCGGATCGCCGGAATGCCCGCGGCGCGCGCGCGATCCACCAGATCCGCTTCGCCGTCGATCACCACCAGGCCGACGCCGCGGTCGGTGAGCAGGCGGCCCAGCTCGCTGCCGACGCGGCCGTAGCCGATCTGGATCACGTGGTCGCGCAGGTCCGGCGGGATCGGCGGGTAGACGTGCTCTTCCACATCGGGCGCGCGCGTGGTTTCCTCGCGCGCTTCGCGGCGATCGAGCCAGGCGAACAGCAGCGGGTTGACGATGATCGACAGCAGCGCGCCGGCGAGGACCAGGTCCTGGCCTTCCTTCGGCAGGATCTCCAACTGCAGCCCGAGGCCGGCGAGGATGAAGGAGAACTCGCCGATCTGCGCCAGGCTGGTGGAGATCAGCAGCGCGGTGTTGTTGGGCTTGCCGAACGCACGCACGATCGCGTACGCGGCGATGGACTTGCCGAAGACGATGATCAAGAACGTCGCCAGCACCTGCAGCGGGCGGTCGATCAGGATCATCGGGTCGAACAGCATGCCGACCGAGACGAAGAACAGCACCGCGAAGGCATCGCGCAGCGGCAGCGTTTCGGTGGCCGCCTGGTGGCTGAATTCGGACTCGTTGAGCAGCATGCCGGCGAAGAACGCGCCGAGCGCGAACGACACGCCGAACATCGCCGCCGAACCGAACGCCACGCCCAGCGCGATGGCGAGGACGCACAGGGTGAACAACTCGCGCGAACCGGTACCGGCCACGCGTTCGAGGACCCACGGAATCACGCGGCGGCCGACGATCAGCATGACCGCCACGAACGCACCGACCTTGGCAAGCGTCTTGAACAGCGCTTCCCACACTTCGACCGCGTCGCTGGCTTCGCCTTTCAGCAGCCCCGCCAACGCCGGCAACAGGACCAGCGCCAGCACCATCGCCAGGTCCTCGACGATCAGCCAACCGACCGCGATGCGGCCGCGTCCCGTTTCGACCAGGCGGCGTTCCTCGAGTGCGCGCAGCAGCACCACGGTGCTGGCCACCGACAGGGACAGCCCGAACACCAGTCCCGCGCCATGCGACCAACCCAGCACCAACGCCATGCCCCAGCCCAGCGCCGTCGCCAGCGCGATCTGCGCGATCGCACCGGGAAGCGCGATGGCTTTCACGTCCAGCAGGTCGCGCAACGAGAAATGCAGGCCGACGCCGAACATCAGCAGGATCACGCCGATCTCGGCGAGCTGCGGCGCGAGGGTCTGATCGCCGACGAAGCCGGGTGTGAACGGACCGGCGACGACGCCGGCCAGCAGGTAGCCAACCAGTGGCGACAGGCGCAGCTTCTGGGCCAACGCGCCGAAGATGAAAGCCAGGACGAATCCGGCAACGAGGATCGCGATCAGGGACGTGTGGTGCATCGGCTCTCCAGGGGGTGATCCTGTTCAGGATGTGGGCGGGAGCCGGTCGATGCAACCCGTGGATGTGCGGCAGAGAGCGCCAGATTGCGTCAAGCCGCGTAAACCGGAGGTCATCATCGAGGCCTGCGCGACCCGATCCGCCCGATCCAACCGCTAGACTACGCGCCCCGGATCGAGCCCGATCCGCCGTCCTGTAGCCCTCTGCCGTGATTTCCTTCCGCAATTTCGCCCTGCGCCGGGGCGAGCGTCTGCTGCTGTCCAATGTCGACCTGGCCCTGCATGCGGGCTGGCGCGTCGGCGTGATCGGACGCAACGGCACCGGCAAGTCGTCGTTGTTCGCCGCGTTGCAGGGGCAGGTCGAAGCCGATCGCGGCGACATCGACATCCCCGCGCGCGTGCGCATCGCCAGCGTGGCGCAGGAAACCCCGGCGCTGGACGATCCGGCGCTGGACTTCGTGCTGTCGGGCGATGCACAGGTGCACGCCGCGATCATCGCCGAGCGCGAGGCGGTGGAACGCGAGGACTGGGAGGCGGTGGCGCAGGCGCACCATCGCCTGGAAGAACTCAACGGCTACGACGCCACGGCCCGCGCCGGCAAGTTGCTGCACGGCCTGGGCTTCTCGCCCGACACCCACGAGCGTGCGGTCAAGGAGTTCTCCGGCGGCTGGCGCGTGCGCCTGAACCTGGCGCGCGCCCTGATGACGCCGTCGGACCTGTTGCTGCTCGACGAGCCGACGAACCACCTCGACCTCGACGCCGTGCTGTGGCTGGAGCAGTGGCTGCTCAAGTACCCCGGCACCTTGCTGCTTATCTCGCACGACCGCGAGTTCCTCGACGAAATCACCACCCACACGCTCCATCTGCACGACGGCAAGGGCAAGCTGTACACGGGCGACTACACGGCGTTCGAGCGCCAGCGCGCCGAACACCTGCGCCTGCAGCAGATCACCCACGAGAAGGTGCAGGCGGAGCGCGCGCACCTGCAGAGCTTCATCGATCGCTTCAGCGCCAGCGCGGCCAAGGCCAAGCAGGCGCAGTCGCGCGTCAAGCGTCTGGCCAAGATGGCGGACACCGAGGCGGTGCGCGTGGAACGCGCGCTGCGCATCGAGTTCCCGGCGCCGGCGAAACTGCCGCACGCGCTGCTGCGCGTGACCCACGCCGATTGCGGCTATGGCGATCACACGGTGCTGCACCAGATCGGTTTCATCCTCGAAGCCGGCGATCGCGTCGCGCTGCTCGGCCCCAACGGCGCGGGCAAGTCGACGCTGGTGAAGACGCTGGTCGGCGAACTGCCTCTGCTCGGCGGCGAACGCGGCAGCCATCCGGACCTGCGCATCGGCTACTTCGCCCAGCACACGGTGGAATCGCTGCGCGAAGGCACCACCGCGATCGACCATCTGGCCGACATCGCGCCGGGCGTGGCGACGCAGCAGCTGCGCGACTTCCTGGGCAAGTGGAATTTCCCGGGCGATCGTGCGTTCGAGAAGGTCGACGTGTTCTCCGGCGGCGAGCGCGCGCGCCTGGCGCTGGCGCTGATCGCCTGGCGCAGGCCGAACGTCCTGCTGCTCGACGAACCGACCAACCACCTCGACCTGGACATGCGCGAGGCCCTTGCCGAAGCGCTGAGCGTGTTCGAAGGCGCGATCGTCATGGTCAGCCACGATCGCCACCTCATCGGACTGGTATGCGATACGTTCTGGCGCGTCGCCGATGGCGTGGCGCAGCCGTTCGACGGCGACCTCGACGCCTACGCCGTCTGGCTGCGCACGCGCGACAGCTCGGCGGACAGGCCGAAGGCGCCCGTCGCCGCCGCGCCCGCCGCCAAGCCCGTGGCGAAGGCGCCCAAGGTCAACGCGCACAAACAGGCGCAGGCCGAGGCGCGCGTGGCGGAGCTGGAATCGAAGCTGCACACGCTGGACATGGACCTGGCCGATCCGGATCGCTACGCCGGTGGCGGCACCGATGCGGCGGCGTTGTCGAAGCAGCGCGACGAGGTGGCCGCGCAGCTGGCGGACGCCGAAGAGGCCTTGCTGTCGGTCTACGACGGGGCGTAACACTCGTAGTCCGGGTAACGCCGGAGGCCGCACCCGGGAACTGCACGAGTTACGTCATCACAGGTCCCGGGTGCCCTTCGCTTGCCCGTGCTACGCCAATACGCGGCGCACTCAAGCGCTGTCGAGCGCGCGTTCCATCCGTTCGCCCAGTACCGCACGGCCTTCGATCGCGACCGCCACCGGCTCGCCGTTCTCGACCCGCACGCTGACGTCCATGAAGCCGCCGCGTCCGGCGCCATCGCGCTGGCGTGCGCGGAAACACACTTCGCCGCCCGGCGCTCCGATCAGCCCGTGCTTCACCAGCCACGCGCCCATCGGGCCGTTCGCGTTGCCCGTGACCGGATCCTCGGCGATGCCGATGCCGGGCGCGAACATGCGTCCGTGCGTGGTGGCATCCTCGCCATCCAACGTATCCAGGGTGAAGACGAAGTAGCCGCGGCTCGCCGTGGCCTCGTCGAGCGCCGCCAGCCGCGTCATGTCCGGCCGCAGCGCCTGCAGCCGCGCGCGACTGCGGATCGGCACCATGAGCTTGCCGTGGCCGGTGCTGACGAACTGCACGGGCCCGCGCGGGTCGAGTTCGTCGGGCTCCAGGCCGAGCGCGAGTGCCAGTTCGCGCACGACATCCTGCGGCAGCGGTTCGGCGAACGTCGGCGGATTCTGCTGGATGCGCACGATGATGCCGTCCTCGTCGCTGCGCGTTTGCACCGTCTGCACGCCGGCGCCGGTGAGTTGGCGACGCACGCCCGGGGCGGCGCCTTCCAGCGCCAGCGCGTAGTGCGCGCCGACAGTCGCATGGCCGCACACGGGCACTTCCGTGGTCGGCGTGAAATAGCGGATGTGGAGGTCGTGGCCGGCGTCGCGCGGCGGCAGGACGAAGGCGGTTTCGGAATGGCCGAGTTCGGCGGCGATGGCCTGCATCTGCGCCTGGCTGAGGCCGCGCGCGTCGGTGACCACGCCGGCGGCGTTGCCTTGACCGTGCTGCGTCGTGAAGGCGTCGATGCGGTACAGGCGAAGCGGGGCCATCGCGTCCATCCGATTGGGGGATCCGCAGTGTAAGCGCGGGCTGCGGCGATGCCTCGGTCGCGCGATATGTTGCCGATCGCCAAACGGGCCGCGCGTTGCAGAACTTGCGCATGCGCGCCGCTCAGGGCTTGGTGCTCCGCATGGAGCCGGCTGCGAGCGCTCGTGGCGCAACGGGTGACGCACGCCGTGGTGGCGTGGCTGGGTGCGGTGGCGCCGGAGTCGGCGAACCGGCCCGCCGCCAGCCTGAACGGGTCGCCCCGGCCGGTCCGGCTGGCCGTTTCGCTTGAAATGGCGCGGTTTGCCGCCAGAATGCCGGCCTGCCTTTCGCGATGCCTGCGTCCCATGCCGATCTACGCCTTCGAGTGCGCCGCCTGCGGCCATACCTTCGACCGTCTGCAGAAGCTGTCCGACGCGGACCCGGTGCAGTGCCCGGTCTGCGGCGAGCCGCAGGTGCGGCGCCAGCTGACCGCGCCGCAGTTCCGCCTGGCCGGCGGCGGCTGGTACGAGACCGACTTCAAGAAGGACGGCGACAAGAAGCGCAATCTGGCCGGCGAGGGTGGTTCCTCGTCCTCCGGCGAGAGCAAATCCGCCGAATCCAAGCCGGCCGATGCCAAGCCGGCCGAGAAGAAACCGGACCCGCCGGCCGCGAAGTCCTGACGGCGAACGCGCCCGGGGCCATGCCCCGAGGGCGCGAATGCCGGCGCACGATCGCCGCGAACGCGTGGGCCAACGCCGTCCGCTGCCGCTAAAATGCACGGTTCTCCGGCCCCGGCCGGACCGTTGCGATCCATTGGAGCCTCCATGCGTACCCATTTCTGCGGCCTCGTCGACGAGGCCCTGATCGGCCAGACCGTCACCCTGTGCGGCTGGGCCGACGTCGCCCGCAATCTCGGCGGCCTGTGCTTCATCGACCTGCGCGACCACGAGGGAATCGTGCAGATCGTGGCCGAGCCGACCACCGATGCGGCGCTGGGCGCGGGCGAGGCCAATGCGGCCGTGATCGCGACGGCAGCCCAGGTGGGCTACGAAGACTGCCTGCGCGTGACCGGCGTGGTGCGCAAGCGCGAGTCGGTGAACAACAAGATCAAGACCGGCCAGGTCGAAGTCGTCGCGACGAAGATCGAAGTGCTGAACAAGGCCGAGCCGCTGCCGTTCCACGCCCACGAGAACGCGGGCGAGGACATCCGTCTGAAGTACCGCTACCTCGACCTGCGCCGCCCCGAGATGCAGCAGATGATGCGCACCCGCATCAAGCTGGTGCAGGCGCTGCGCCGCTACCTGGACGAGCGCGGTTTCCAGGACATCGAAACGCCGATCCTGACCAAGGCCACGCCGGAAGGCGCGCGCGACTTCCTCGTGCCGGCGCGCATGCACCCGGGCGAGTTCTATGCGTTGCCGCAGTCGCCGCAGTTGTTCAAGCAGATCCTGATGATGGCGGGCTTCGACCGCTACTACCAGATCGCACGCTGTTTCCGCGACGAGGCGCTGCGCGCCGACCGCCAGCTCGAGTTCACCCAGCTCGACATGGAGTTCGCGTGGGTGTCCGAGCGCGACGTGCAGGACCTGACCGAGGAAATGATCCGCGCGGTGTTCCGCGAAACGATGGGCGTGGAACTGGCCAATCCCTTCCCGCGCATGACCTACGCCGAAGCGATGCGCCGATACGGTTCGGACAAGCCGGACCTGCGCAATGCGATGGAGTTCACCGACGTCGCCGAGCTGGTGAAGTCGTGCGAGTTCAAGGTGTTCACCGACTGGGCGAACCATGAGGACGGCCGCGTCGTCGCGCTGCGCACCCCGGGCGGCGCGCAGTTCTCGCGCAAGCAGATCGACGACTACGCCGCCCACGCCGCCAAGTACGGCGCCAAGGGCCTGGCGTGGATGAAGATCGAGGACGCATCGAAGGGCCGCGAAGGCATCAACTCGCCGATCGCCAAGTTCCTCGACGACGCGACGCTGGCCGCGATCGTGCAGGCCACCGGCGCGACGACGGGCGATGCGATCTTCTTCGGCGCGGCGACGTACAAGTCCGCCAGCGATTTCATGGGCGCGCTGCGCCTCAAGCTCGGCAAGGATCTGGGTCTGGTCGCCCAGGGTTGGGCGCCGCTGTGGGTCACCGATTTTCCGATGTTCGAGTGGGACGACGAAGCCAACCGCTACGTCGCCCTGCACCATCCGTTCACCGCCCCGGCGGTCGATTCGATCGACGACCTGCGCGCGAACGCGAAGACCGCGGTGTCGCGCGGCTACGACATGGTGCTCAACGGCAACGAGATCGGCGGCGGTTCGATCCGCATCCACAATTCGCAGATGCAGAGCGCGGTGTTCGAACTGCTCGGCATCGGTGCGGAAGAGGCGGAAGGCAAGTTCGGCTTCCTGCTCGACGCGCTGCGCTTCGGCGCGCCGCCGCACGGTGGCATCGCGTTCGGCATCGACCGCATCGCCGCGCTGATGGCGGGCACCGAGTCGATCCGCGACGTCATCGCGTTCCCCAAGACCACCACCGCGCAGTGCCTGATGACCGGCGCGCCGTCGCCGATTCCGGACGCGCAGCTGGCCGAAGTGCACATCCAGGTTCGCCAGAAGGAAGGGAAGTAAGCAATGACCGAAGTGGCTTTTGATCTCGAGTGGGAAACGCTGGGCGAAACCGGTTCGTCCGAGAAGGCGGGCCTGGTGACCGAGCGGGCGCAGGTGTTCGGCGGCTGGCTGGTGCGTACGCGCACGGCGGGCGGGCAACTGGCGATGGCCTTCGTGGCCGATGACCAGTTCCGCTGGGACGGCGAGGACTTCGGCGACGAGTACGAAGAAGAAGAGGACGAAGACGCCGAGGAAGAAGAAGGCGACGAGGACGAGGATTCCGAAGAGGAAGAATCGGACGAGGACGAAGAGGAAGACAAGTAAGCATGGAACTGCGCCGCGCGCTCCCGGCCGATGCCGAGGCATTGTCGGTGCTGTCGGCGGCCTGCTTCAGCGAAACCTTCGGCCATCTGTATCCGCCGGAGGATCTGCAGCACTTCCTGGACGAGGCCTACGCCGTTGCGCCGTGGGCTTCGTTGCTTTCGGATGCCGCGTATGCGACGTGGCTGCTGGAAGACGATGGCGTCGCGGTGGGCTACGCCACGGCCGGCGGGTGTTCGCTCCCGCACGCGGACGTGGCGCCGCAGGACGGCGAACTCAAGCGCCTGTACGTGCTGCGCGACCACCAGGGCGGCGGCCGGGGCTCCCGGCTTTTCGACGCCGCGATGGCGTGGTTGCTGCGCGACGGACCGCGCACGCTCTGGATCGGCGTATGGAGCGAGAACCTGGGCGCGCAGCGGTTCTATGCACGGCACGGGTTCGAGCGGGTGGGGGACTACGACTTCGTGGTCGGCAACACGCGCGACCATGAGTTCATCCTGAGGCGGCCGGCGGCGCGCTGAACCGGCCGCGCGGCCGGGCTTGCTTTGGCCGCCCGAGCCCGCACCATCGCTGCATGACCGAGCGCGCCCAGACCGACCGCATCGTCCTGCTCCACGGGTTGTGGATGCCCCGCCTGTCGATGCAATGGCTGGCACGGCGCCTCCACGCGGCGGGTTTCGTGACCGAGACGTTCGGTTACCCCACCATCGCCGGCGGCCCGGAAATGGCGCTGCCACGCCTGGCCGATCGCCTGCGCGGGCGCCCGGCGCACGTCCTGGCCCACAGCCTGGGCGGCCTGGTGACCCTGAGCGCACTGGAAAGCCAGCCAGACCTGCCCGTCGCGCGCGTGGTCTGCCTGGGCTCGCCCCTGTGCGGGAGCGCGGCGGCCGAACGCCTGGCCGGCCAATCCTGGAGCGCGCCCTACCTGGGTCGCAGCGCCGGCCTGCTCCGCAACGGCTGCAGGCTGTGGCAGGGCCCGGCCGCCGTCGGGATGATCGCCGGCCGCACCCCGCTGGGGCTGGGGCGCTATTTCGGCCGCTTCGAGGGCGAAAACGACGGCACCGTGGCGGTCGCCGAGACCCGCCTGCCGGGCTTGGCCGACCACGCCGTGATCCCCACCAGCCACACCGGCCTGCTGTTCTCGCCGGAGGTGGTGCGACTGGCGGCCGGGTTCTTCCGCGACGGGCGCTTCCCGGCAGGCGGCAGCACGGGCGTGATCGAGTAAAATTCGTCGCTTCGACACGTTTCAGCCGGAAGACTCCATGGGCAGAGGTCCCTCGATCGAAGCGCGCAAGAACGCGGTGGACGCGCAGCGCGGCAAGATCTTCACCAAGATCATTCGCGAGATCGGCGTGGCCGCGCGCGGCGGCGGCGGCGATCCGTCAGGCAATCCGCGCCTGCGCGCGGCGGTCGACAAGGCGCTGTCGGTCAACATGTCCAAGGACGTGATCGAGCGCGCCATCAAGAAGGCCACCGGCGAACTGGAAGGCGTGGTGTACGAGGAGATCCGCTACGAGGGCTACGCCCCGGGCGGTGTCGCCGTCATCGTCGACTGCCTGACCGACAACAAGGTCCGCACCGTGGCCGACGTGCGCCACGCGTTCGGCAAGTTCGGCGGCAACCTCGGCACCGACGGCTCGGTCTCCTTCATGTTCAGGAAGCTCGGCGCGCTGTCCTTCGCCGCTGGCGCGGACGAGGAGAAGATCACCGAAGTCGCCATCGATGTCGGCGCCGACGACGTGGTCGTCTATGACGACGGTGCGATCGACGTGATCACCGCGCCGGATGCGTTCGGCAGCGTCAAGGCGGCCATGGAGGCCGCGGGCCTGGCGCCGGACATCGCCGAGGTCACGATGCGCGCCGACAACGACATCGCCGTCGCGGGCGAAACCGCGCAGCAGGTCGTCAAGCTGCTGCGCTGGCTGGAGGACATGGACGACGTCCAGAGCGTGTATTCCAACGCCGACCTCGACGAGGGCGCCTACGCCTGATGGCGTAAGCTGATCACGTGATCCGAATTCTCGGAATCGACCCGGGCTCCCAGCGCACCGGCGTTGGCGTCATAGACGTCGCCGCCGACGGGCGCTGCACGTTCGTGCACGCGCGCGCGCTGAAGCTGCTGGACGCGGAGGATTTCCCTTCGCGCCTGGGCCTGCTGTGCGAAGGCCTGGAGGCGACGCTGGACGAATGGCAGCCGCAGCAGGTGGCCATCGAGACGGTCTTCATGGACAAGTCGGCGACCTCGGCGCTGAAGCTGGGCCACGCGCGCGGTGCGGCGCTGGCGACCGTGGTGCGCCGGCGCATTCCCATCAGCGAATACGCGCCGCGCGTGATCAAGCAATCGCTGGTCGGGCGTGGCGCGGCCGACAAGGAACAGGTCCAGCACATGGTGCGCCTGCTGTTGAACCTGCCCGATATCAAGCTCCAGGCCGACGCCGCCGACGCCCTCGCCGTCGCGTTGACCCACGCCCACATGAGCGCCACCGCGGCGCGTACCGGGCTGTCCACCCAACTGTTGCGGAGACGCGGCACATGATTCGGGCGAAGCGGCGCGTTTGCGAGCCACTGGCTCGCGCGGCGCTGAGCGCCCGGCCATGGATGCCCGGGCCGGGCTGTCCGCAGACCGCTACGTCTCGCCATGGACGGCAGGCAAAGGAGCTGTGCAGATGATCGGCCGATTGAAGGGAACACTCGTCATGAAGCAGCCGCCCTGGCTCGTCGTCGACGTCAACGGCGTCGGCTACGAGCTCGAGGCGCCGATGAGCACGTTCTACGACCTGCCGGACCTCGGCCGGGAGGTTTCGCTGTTCACGCACTACGCGCAGAAGGAAGACAGCGTTTCGCTGTACGGCTTCCTGCGCGAGGGCGAGCGGCGCCTGTTCCGCGACGTGCAGAAGGTGTCCGGCATCGGCGCGAAGATCGCGCTGGCGGTGCTGTCGGGCGTGTCGGTGGATGAGTTCGCGCGCCTCGTGCAGGCCGGCGACATCACCGCGCTCACGCGCATCCCGGGCATCGGCAAGAAGACGGCCGAGCGCATGGTCGTGGAACTGCGTGACCGCGCGGCCGATCTTGCCGGAGCCGGGACTACGCTTACCGGCCCAGGCGGCGCGGTCGATCCGCAGAGCGAGGCGGTCATCGCCCTGCAGCAACTGGGCTACAAACCCGCAGAGGCCGTGCGCATGGCGCGCGATGCCACTGCGGCCGGCGACGACGCTGCCGCCATCATCCGCAAAGCGCTAAAGTCCGCGCTTCGTTAACTCGCCCACTTGATCCGTGGCGCCCCGGCGCCGCCCCATCGATCCCTATCCCATGTCCCTTCCCGCATCCGATCCGCGCAGCCATGGCCATGGCAAGCAAGGCCTGGCCGGCCTGGTTGTCGGCGCGATCGGCGTCGTCTTCGGCGACATCGGCACCAGCCCGCTGTACACGCTGAAGGAGGCGTTCTCGCCGCACTTCGCCGAACGATTGGGCATGGTCGTCGACGAGGCGACCGTGCTGGGCATGCTGTCGCTGGTGTTCTGGGCGCTGATGATCGTGGTCACCGTGAAGTACGTGACCATCATCATGCGCGCCGACAACCAGGGCGAGGGCGGCATCATGGCGCTGATGGCCCTGGCTCAGCGCACGCTGCCGAAGGGTTCGCGCTCGGCCTACGTGGTGGGCATCCTGGGCATCTTCGGCGCGTCGCTGTTCTTCGGCGACAGCGTCATCACGCCCGCGATCACCGTGCTCGGCGCGGTCGAAGGCCTGGAGATCGCCGCGCCGGGCCTGCACCGCTTCATCGTGCCGCTGGCGGTGGTGATCCTGGTGCTGGTGTTCCTGGCACAACGCTTCGGCACCGAGAAGGTCGGACGCGTGTTCGGCCCGGTGATGCTGGTGTGGTTCGCCTCGCTGGCGGCGATCGGCATCTGGAACATCATCAAGGCGCCGGCGGTGATCCAGGCGCTCAATCCGTGGTGGGGCATGCAGTTCTTCATGTCGCACGGCGGTCTGTCGGTGATGATCCTGGGCGTGGTCGTGCTGGCCGTGACCGGCGGCGAAGCGCTGTACGCCGACATGGGCCATTTCGGCGCCCGACCCATCCGCCACGGCTGGTACTTCATGGTCCTGCCGTGCCTGACGCTGAACTACCTGGGGCAGGGCGCCTTCGTGCTGGCGCATCCGGAGGCGGTGAAGAACCCGTTCTTCGAGGCCGTCCCGCCCTGGGCGTTGTACCCGATGATCGTATTGGCGACGATGGCGGCGGTGATCGCCTCGCAGGCGGTCATCACCGGCGCGTTCTCCGTCGCGCGCCAGGCGATGCAGCTGGGCTATGTCCCGCGCATGCAGATCAAGCACACCTCGCACGAAACCATCGGCCAGATCTACGTGCCGGGCATCAATTGGCTGCTGATGGTGACCGTGCTGATGGTCGTGCTGATGTTCCGCAGCTCGACCGCGCTGGCCACCGCGTACGGCATCTCGGTGTCGGCCACCATGCTGATCGATACCCTGCTGCTGGCGCTGGTCGCGCGCGCGCTGTGGCCGCGCTGGCGCACCTGGGTGCTGCCGCTGTGCCTGGTGTTCTTCATCGTCGACGTGGGCTTCGTGGTCGCCAACGGCGCCAAGTTCTTCGACGGTGCTTGGTTCCCGCTGCTGTTGGGCGTGGTGGTGTTCACCCTGCTGCGCACCTGGCGCCGCGGCCGCGAGCTCCTGCACGAGGAAGTGCGCAAGGAAGGCATCGGGCTCGACAGCTTTATCCCCGGCCTGATGCTGGCCCCGCCGGTGCGCGTGCCGGGCACGGCCATTTTCATGACCGCCGACAAGGGCGTGGTGCCGCACGCGTTGCTGCACAACCTCAAGCACAACAAGGTGCTGCACGAGCGGAACGTCTTCCTCACGGTGGAGACGCTCAACATCCCGTACGCGCCCAGGGAAAAGCGCCTGAAGATCGAATCCATCAGTGGCGAGGACTTCCTGCGCGTGCTGATCCGCTTCGGCTTCATGGAAGTGCCCGACGTGCCGCTCGCCTTGATGCGTTCCTGCGACGCCGGCGGCACCTACTTCGACCCGATGGACACCACGTACTTCGCCAGCCGCGAGACCGTGGTGGCCAGCCGCCACCGCGGCATGCCGATCTGGCGCGATCGCCTCTTCGCGTTCATGCACCGCAATGCCGCGCCCGCGACCGGATTCTTCCGGATTCCAGGCAACCGTCTGGTGGAGCTGGGCGCACAGGTCGAGATCTGAGGAGACGGGATTGGAGATTCGGGATTCGGGATTAGTGATCACCTGCGCGTTGTCGTTGCGGCTCGCCGGAAGCGTCATGTCTGGCAGTTGCATACAATCGCATCGTGAGCCGGCAGGATCCCGCGCCGAATCCCGAATCTCCAATCCCAACTCCCGGCTCCGTTTCCCATGAACGACGACCGCATCATCGCTGCCGGCGCCACGCGCGAGGACGAAGCCATCGAGGCCTCGATCCGCCCGAAGCGGCTGGACGAGTATCTCGGCCAGCAGCCGGTTCGCGAGCAGATGAAGATCTACATCGAGGCGGCCAAGGCGCGCGGCGAAGCGCTGGACCACGTGTTGATCTTCGGGCCTCCCGGCCTGGGCAAGACCACGCTGAGCCATGTCATCGCCAACGAGCTGGGCGTGAACCTGCGCCAGACCTCGGGTCCCGTCATCGAAAAGGCCGGCGATCTGGCCGCGCTGCTGACCAACCTGCAGCCGCACGACGTGCTGTTCGTCGACGAGATCCACCGGATGTCACCGGCGATCGAGGAAGTGCTCTATCCGGCGATGGAGGACTACCAGATCGACATCATGATCGGCGAGGGCCCGGCCGCGCGCTCGATCAAGCTCGACCTGCCGCCCTTCACCCTGATCGGCGCGACCACCCGCGCGGGCCTGCTGACGGCGCCGCTGCGCGATCGCTTCGGCATCGTGCAGCGCCTGGAGTTCTACAACGCCGAGGAACTCACCCGCATCGTGCGTCGCTCGGCGAAGATCCTGGGCATCGCCTGCGAACCCGAGGGCGCGGCGGAGATCGCCAAGCGCTCGCGCGGCACGCCGCGCATCGCCAATCGCTTGCTGCGCCGCGTGCGCGATTACGCGCAGGTGCGCGCCGATGGCGACATCACCCGCGACGTGGCGGACGCGGCGATGGCGATGTTGAAGGTCGATCCGGAAGGCTTCGACGACCTCGACCGCCGCCTGCTGCACACCATCGTGGACTCCTTCGACGGCGGGCCGGTCGGCGTGGAATCGCTGGCCGCCGCGCTGAGCGAGGAGCGCGGCACGATCGAGGACGTCGTCGAGCCGTACCTGATCCAGCAGGGATATCTGATCCGCACCGCGCGCGGCCGCATGGCCACGCCCAAGGCGTATCGCCACATTGGCCTGAAGCCCAAGCCCGGCCCGGGCGGGCTGTTCGCGGAGGCCGAACGTGGCGAATGACCCGATGATTGGGGCGACGTTCAGTTGGCCGACACGCGTCTATTGGGAAGATACGGATGCGGGTGGGGTGGTCTATCACGCGCAGTACCTGGCTTTCATGGAGCGCGCCCGGACCGAATGGATGCGCGCCCACGGCTACGGCCAGGAAGCGCTGCGACGCGAAAACGACCTCGTGTTCGCGGTGCGCGCGATGCAGATCGATTTCCTCAAGCCGGCGCGCCTCGACGATGCGCTGGGGGTGGAAGTCGAGCTGGTGGAATGCCGCCGCGCCAGCGCGGTGTTCGCACAAACGATTCGCCGCGGTGACGAAGTGCTGTTGACCGCGCAGGTGCGCGTGGCCGCGCTCGACGCCGCCGGGTTCCGCCCGCGCGGCATTCCATCGCCACTGCTGGAAGAGCTCAAGGCGCTCGAACGCCCGCGTTGACCGTCGCTTTACCCCACAAACAAGACATACGTTGCAGACAGTCCCGCTCGACGGGCACGGAGAATCAAGCATGACGCCATTGCTGACCGCGCTACAGGCCTCGACGGTCGAAGCCCTGCCGGAAGAAGCCGCCAACGCCGCAGGCGCCGCCGCACAGGCCGTGACCGCGGGCGCCGCCACTGGCGACAACAGCCTGAACATCCTGACGCTGGTGCTGCACGCCAGTATCCCGGTGCAGTTGGTGATGCTGTTGCTGCTGTTCGGCTCGATCGCCTCGTGGGTGATCATCTTCCGCAAGAAGCGCGTGCTCGATCGCGCCGCGCGCGAGGCGGACCAGTTCGAGGAACGCTTCTGGTCCGGTGCCGAGCTGTCCAAGCTCTATGCTGGCGCGACCGAGCGCAACCGCGACGTCAGCGGCCTGGAAGCCATCTTCGAAGCCGGTTTCCGCGAATTCAGCCGCCTGCGCCAGCGTCGCGGTGGCGACAGCCGCA
Organism: Lysobacteraceae bacterium P; assembly: GCA_005503055.1. Lineage (GTDB taxonomy): Bacteria > Pseudomonadota > Gammaproteobacteria > Xanthomonadales > Xanthomonadaceae > Lysobacter_J. The sequence goes on from SCOX01000012.1 coordinate 41,257, forward strand.
TGCAGCTCGAAGGCGCGCAGCGCGCCATGCGCGCGACCGGTTCGCGCGAAGTCGACGGACTCGAACACAACCTCGAGTTCCTCGCCAACGTCGGTTCGATCAGCCCGTACGTCGGCCTGTTCGGCACGGTGTGGGGCATCATGATTTCGTTTCAGGGCCTGGCGAACATGAAGGAGGCGACCATCGCCACCGTCGCGCCGGGCATCTCCGAGGCGCTGGTCGCCACGGCGATGGGCCTGTTCGCGGCCATCCCGGCGGTGTGGGCCTACAACCGCTACGCGACCAAGGTCGAGCGCATCGCCGTGCGCTACGACGCCTTCTCCGAAGAGTTCTCCTCGATCCTGCAGCGACAGGTCGACGAGACCTGACGCGGATCCTCGCAAGAGCCTGCACATCCACGTGCGGACTCTTCACTCCGCCCTGGAATCAGAAGTACCGGATCAGTAGAGGAAGGCCATGGCCGGGATCACCGCGCGGCGCCATCGCAAGCGCAAGCTCAAAGCCGAGATCAACGTCGTTCCGTACATCGACGTGATGCTGGTGCTGCTCATCATCTTCATGGTGACGGCGCCGCTGTTGAACCTGGGCGTCGACATCGACCTGCCGCAGTCCAACGCCAAGTCGATCCAGGAGAAGAAGGACCCGGTCATCGTCAGCGTCGATGCGCAGGGCAACTACTTCCTGACGGTGAAGGCCGGCAGCAATGAAGCCGTGACCGCCGAGACGCTCGCGGCCAAGGTGCGCGGCATCGTTTCGCAGAATCCGGACGTGGCCGTGTTCGTCGCCGGTGACGCCAAGGCGAACTACCAGCGGGTGATGGATGCGCTGGTGCTCCTGCAGAGCGCCAACGTGAAGAAGGTCGGCCTGATGAGCCAGCCGGACCAGGCCACCCAGGGCGGTCGCTGATGCGCGAGTCGCGCGCCGACACCACGCGGGCGATCGTCTGGGCCGTGCTGCTGCACGTGCTGTTGTTCGGGCTGATGTTCGTCGGCCTGCTGTGGACGCGCACCAACGCGCCGGTATCCGTGGCCGGTTCGCCGGTCTCGGCCGAACTGATCGATGCCGACGCGCTTTCGCCGGCCATGCAGCGCACCCTGCGCAACCGGCCCAAGCCGGCGGAGGAGGAAGTGCCGCCGCCGCCCGAGCCGGAAGAAGCCGCGCCCCTGCCGCAACCGCTGCCGGAGCCCGTACCGCAGGACTCGGTCGCGCCGCCGCAGAAGCAGGCACAGGATTTCATCCCGGTGCCCGACACCGAGAACCAGGAAGCCGTGGTCGAAACTCCGACCCCGACGCCGGCCGAAGAAAAGAAGGCGCAGGAGCTCAAGCGCAAGCAGGACCAGGTCGATCTGACCGAGCAGAAGCGCCAGCAGGAAGTCGAGCAGCAACGCCGCATGGCCGAGCAGCAGGAGCAGGAGCGTCAGCAGAAGCTCGCCGAGATCCGCAAGAAGCGCGAGCAGGCCGCACGCGAGGCCAACCTGGCCGAACAACGCCTGCGCCAGATCGCCGACGTGCGGACCCGCCAGTCCTCCCCCGAGACCGCCCCGAGCAGTGGCAGCGACTCCGCCAGCCCGCCGCCGGGCAACAACGGCGTCGATACCGGCCTGAAGGCCCGCTACGCCGCGGCGCTGCAGGAGGCGATCCTCGCCAAGTGGACCCGCCCGGAGACGGTGCCGGTGGGATCGCGCTGCACGCTGCTGATCCGCCAGCTCCCGGGCGGGCAGGTGATGAGCGCGGAGGTGTCGTCGCCCTGCGCCTACGATGAGCAGGGCCGGCGTTCGATCGAGGCCGCCGTCCTCAAGGCCCAGCCCCTGCCTTACGCTGGTTTCGAGTCGGTGTTCGCCCGCAACCTGACGTTGAACTTCACGGCTCAGGACCGCTGACGACGCCTGAACCACCGGGCGCGGTGCCCCACGGAGAACGAAATCGCCCTGCGTGGGTTCAGCTTTGAGGCGGCGTTCACCTGCCGGCGTTAACAATTACAAAGCTGAACGGATTGACCCTACGCCGATTCGCCGTACGCATGGATTGATGACTGGAGTGCCGATGAAACGATCCCTCGCCTGGCTGGCCTCGTTGCTTGCCGTCCTGCTGCCCCTGTCCGCTGCCGCCCAGCAAGGACTGGAGATCGACATCGTTGGCGGCAACGCCGCGGCGTTGCCGATCGCCGTCGTCCCCATGCCTTACCAGGGCAGTGCAGCCGCACCGCAGACCGACCTGTCCGAGGTAGTGACCGCCGACCTGGCGCGTTCGGGCCAGTTCCGTCCGTTGCCGGTCACCGACATCGTCGAGAAGCCCACGCGCGGCGGCGAAATCAACTACCCGACCTGGCGCGCGCTCAACCAGGACTACATCGTGGTCGGCCGCGTGCTCGACGCCGGCGCCGGCAGCTTCCGCGTGGAGTACGAGCTGTTCGACGTCGCCAAGCAGCAACGCCTGCTCGGCTTCGCGTTGACGGCCCGCGCCAACGCCATGCGTGACGTCGCGCACCAGATCGCCGACGCGGTGTACGAAAAGATCACCGGTGTGCGTGGTGCGTTCTTCACCCGCATCGCCTACGTCACCGCCACCGGCACCGGCCGCGCCGCGCAGTACGCGTTGATGGTCGCCGACTCCGACGGCTTCAACCCGCAGACCGTCGTGCGTTCGCCCGAACCACTGCTGTCGCCGTCGTGGAGCCCGGACGGAAATCGTCTGGCCTACGTCAGCTTCGAGGGCGGCAGCTCGTCCATCTACATCCAGAACATCGCCACCGGTGCGCGCGAACTGGTCGCCAAGTACCGCGGCATCAACGGTGCGCCGTCGTTCTCGCCGGACGGCCGCAGGTTGGCGCTGACGCTCTCGCGTAGCGGCAATCCGGAGATCTACGTCATGGACCTGGGAAGCAAGGCGCTGACCCAGCTGACCAACCACTTCTCCATCGACACCGAGCCGACCTGGAGTGCCGACGCCAGCACGATCTACTTCACTTCCGATCGTGGCGGCCGACCGCAGATCTACTCGGTTCCCTCGAGTGGTGGCAGTGCGACGCGCGTGACCTTCCAGGGCAGCTACAACGCCAGCGCCAGCGTGTCGGCCGATGGCAAGAAGATCGCCACCGCCCAGGGCGCCGGCAACAACTACCGCATTGCCCTGATGGACAGCACCTTGGGCGCTGCGCGCTGGAGCACACTTTCGCCCGGATCTCTCGATGAGTCGCCGAGCTTTGCACCCAACGGCGCGATGATCCTTTATGCTGCGCGCGAGGGCCGCCGGGGCGTGCTCTACGCCGTTTCGTCCGATGCCCGGGTGCGCCAGCGCCTGGTGCTTGCGGATGGGGACGTGCGTGAGCCCGCCTGGGGGCCGTTCCGTTTGCCGCGTTGATATAACGAAAGCGGTGTATTGATAACAGCTATTTGCCCCGAACTGTCCCACGCCCGATTGACGAGGAACATCAATGAATAACACCACTCGTATCCTGCTCGCCGCCGTGCTGTGCACCGCGGCTGTGGCCTGCTCCAAGAAGGTCAAGGAAACCCCGCCGGCCGAAACCACGCCGCCGCCGGCCCAGACCGAACAGCCCGCCACCTCGGGCGTCTACGGCCCGAACGACCTCGACACCGACGCTTGCCTGCGTCAGCGCGTCGTGTACTTCGACTTCGACCAGGACACCCTGCGTCCGGAGTTCCAGGCCATCGTCGGTTGCCACGCCAAGTACCTGCGTGATCGTCCGTCCTCGCGCATGACCCTCGAAGGCCACGCCGACGAGCGCGGCAGCCGCGAGTACAACCTGGGTCTGGGCGAGCGCCGCGGCAATGCCGTGTCGTCGTCCATCCAGGCCAACGGTGGTTCGGGCAGCCAGATCACCGTGACCAGCTACGGCGAAGAGCGCCCGGTCTGCACGGACTCGAACGAGGACTGCTGGGCCAAGAACCGTCGCGTCGAGATCGTCTACACCGCCAAGTAATCGGCTCAGATGATCCACAAGACCGTACTCGCTCTGGCATTCGCGGCGGCCCTCGGGGTCGCCGCGCCTGCTGTCGCGCAGCGCGCCAGCCTGGCCGACCGCGTGGCTGTCCTCGAACAGCAGGCGGCCAACAACCAGGGCAACGTCGACCTCCTCAACCAGGTCACGCAGCTGCGCAACGAACTCCAGGCCCTGCGTTCGCAGGTCGAGGAACTGCAGCAGCAGAACCAGCAACTGCTGCAGAGCTCCAAGGCCCAGTACCTGGACCTGGACGGTCGCATCAACCGGTTGGAAAGCGGCGGGGTCGTCCCGCCCGCTCCCAACGCGGCCCCGGCGCCGGCGGGCAAACCCGCCGCGCCGTCGGCCGCCGCCAAGGACCGCCCTCCGGCGGTCTACGGCGACAAGGGCGCCCTGGCCAAAGGCGCCGACGAGCGCACGGCCTACGACGGCGCCTTCAATGCGCTGAAAGCCGGCGACTACGTCGAATCGGCCCGCCTGTTCCAGGCCTTCATCGAGACCCACCCGGAAGGTGCCTACACGCCCAACGCGCTCTATTGGCTGGGCGAGAGCTACTACGTCACCCAGAACTACCAGATGGCGCAGGTGCAGTTCCAGTCGCTGCTGGACCGCTTTCCGACCCACGACAAGGCCCCGGGCGCGATGCTCAAGATCGGCCTGTCGCAGTTCAACCAGAAGCAGGTCGAAGCCGCCGAGCGCACGCTCGCCGACGTTTCGACGAAGTACCCCGGCACCGACGCCGCCCGTACCGCCAGCGACCGCCTCAACGCGATCCAGCTCGGCCGGCTGCGCTGATCCGCTAAAATAGCGGCATGAACGCCGTCCCCCTCGATGCGGCCGTCGCATCGCCCGACCGGCTGCGCATCACCGAAATCTTCCTGTCACTGCAGGGCGAAGCCCGTGCGATCGGCTGGCCGACCGTTTTCGTGCGCCTGACCGGTTGTCCGCTGCGCTGCCAATACTGCGACACCGCCTATGCCTTCCATGGTGGGGAGTGGCGTCAGATCGATGACATCCTCACCGAGGTCGCGGGCCACGGCGCGCGCCATGTCTGCGTCACCGGCGGCGAGCCGCTGGCGCAGAAGCGCTGCGTCGGACTGCTCAAACGCCTGTGCGATGAAGGCTACGAAGTCTCGCTGGAAACCTCCGGCGCGATCGACATCGCCGAAGTCGACCCGCGCGTTTCGCGCGTGCTCGACATCAAGACGCCGGGCTCGAAGGAAGAACACCGCAACCTGTGGTCGAACCTGCCGCTGCTGACTCCGCACGACCAGGTGAAGTTCGTGATCTGCTCGCGCGAGGACTACGACTGGGCGAAGGATGTCGTCGCCCGGCACCGGCTGACGCAGGTCTGCGACGTGCTGTTCTCGCCGAGCTTCACCCAGATCAAGCCGAGCGACCTGGCCGACTGGATCGTCGCCGACAAGTTGCCGGTGCGCTTCCAGCTGCAGTTGCACAAGATTTTGTGGAACGACGAACCCGGCCGCTGAGCCGTCTGCGTCCTCAAGGAAACCTCATGAAGAATGCCGTGGTCCTGGTATCGGGCGGGATGGACTCCGCCGTCGTCGTCGCGATCGCCCGCGAACAGGGGCATGCCGTGCACGCGCTCAGCGTGCGCTACGGGCAGCGGCATACCTCCGAGCTCGACGCCGCCGATCGCGTGGCGAAATCGCTGGGCGCCGTCGCGCACAAGACGGTCAACGTCGACCTGCGCAGCATCGGCGGATCGGCGCTCACCGACGAGACGATCTCGGTCCCCACCGACGACGATGGCCATGCGGTCGGGCAGGCGGCGGAGAAGGACGCCATCCCGGTCACGTACGTCCCGGCGCGCAACACGATCATGCTGTCCGTCGCGCTGGGTTGGGCGGAGGTTCTGGGTGCCAGCGACATCTACTGCGGCGTCAATGCCGTGGATTATTCGGGCTACCCGGACTGCCGCCCGGAATTCATCGAAGCCTTCGAGAAGCTCGCCAACCTCGCCACCAAGGCCGGTGTCGAATGCGCCGGCATCCGCGTACACGCCCCGCTGCAGTTCATGAGCAAGGCCGACATCGTGCGCGAAGGCGTGCGCCTGGGCGTGGATTTCGCGCAGACCGTCTCGTGCTACCAGGCCGACGACGCCGGCCGCGCCTGCGGCCATTGCGATGCCTGCCGTCTGCGCGCCGAAGGGTTCATCGCCGCTGGCGTGCCGGACCCGACGCGCTACGTCTGAGACCCCCCGACGCGTCGCCTGCACCGTCACGGCGGCCTGCGTTAGAATGCACGCCCCGGCGCAACGCCGGGCCAGCGCCCGCATAGCGGACGCGTCGATTTCCAAGTGGGCCGTTAGCTCAGTCGGTAGAGCATCGGACTTTTAATCCGCTGGTCGATGGTTCGAATCCATCACGGCCCACCAGTTATTCCTTCGCATATAGCTCACGACAACGACGTTTGCCGCCGGCGCGAGTTAGTTGGCTGTCAGCCTCAACGAGCGCGGACCTCAAGGCATTCCACGGCTCGCGCGCAGCTGTATCGTTCCAGCCGGAGCTATGGCATGTCGGTTTCGGCTGCGGCGTCTCAGGCTGCGCGGGCACGCCTACGGCGCGCGGTTTCGATGCTTTGAACGTCGACGTTGGCGGAAACAGCGTCGCCCTCGACACTTTATATTTCGCTCGCGACGCTTTCAGTGTCATCGCTGGCGAAAATAACGTCATGCGTGTCGCGATGGGGTCTGGTGAAAAAAGCGTCGCCGTTGGGGCTTTTTGCGTCGATGGTGTCGCCGAAAGTGTCGGCGTTGACGCTTCTTTCGTCACGCACGACGGATACACCGTCGCGACTCACACATTCTGCGTCGTCGCTGCCCCGGATGCCTCGACCGCCAGCGCCGCCCGGGCGAGCGCAGGGGATCCGGTTCTCGCCGTGACCAAAACAAGTCGCGTGTCAGATGGCCGCAGCTGCGAGTGATGCGCCGCGCTGACGGACGCGGGGATACGGAGGGCGGGGTGGCTACGTGAGCGCTTGAGCCGAACGATTCCGGCGGTCGCAGTTGCGCTTCGCAGCGCGGTTTGGGCGGGCTGACGCGCCGTCCGGGCGTTGGTAGTTCCTGCGCGGTGCCAATGACAAGCGGCAGCTTCCCGCGCTGGTGCGATCGCACGCGGCCGCATCGACGCGGCCGCGTGCGATCGCTGGATACTTACTTGAGCGCGTCCTTGAGTGCCTTGCCCGGCTTGAACGCGGGCACGATCGACGCCGGGATCACGATGTCCTCGCCGGTCTTCGGGTTGCGGCCCGTACGGCTGGCGCGGTTGCGCGCTTCGAAGGTGCCAAAGCCCACCAGTGCGACGGTCTCGCCGTTCTTCAGGGCGTGGGTCACGGACTCGACCAGCGCGTTCAACGCCGACTCGGCCTGGGACTTGGTGAGCTGGGAGCGTTCAGCGATGGATTCGACGAGCTGCGCCTTGTTCATGCGGGTTCCTGTCTTGGAGGGGCTGCGTAGCATACAGCCAAGCCCAATCGTCCTTGGCCGCGACCCCGTTTGCGTGGATCCGACCTGCCCGCCAGCCTCGGGATCGCGGCCCTGTTCCCCATGGCATCGGGCCGAACCTCCTAGCTGCGATACCGCATGTTGCGATAGAGCAGCATCAGCAGCAGGTCCGAGGCGAGCGCGACGGCGCAGACGTGGACGAACCCGGGAAGGTGTGCGTGCAGCGGGAGCGGCACCAGGAAAAGCAGGAGGAACAGGATCCGGACTGGAGGAGGGTGACCATGGGGGCTCGCTCCTGGCGAGTGGCGTCGTCTCGGTGATGCGAGCGGCGGAGGCTCGCACGCACCCGCCGGTGGGCAACGCGAAGAAGTCGCTGGCGCGCGGCCTGGGTGCGCTATTCGCCGTCGCCGGCCTGGCTTTCCACTGCGGAACTGCTTTGCGCAAAACGGGGCAGGGGGTCGATGGTGTCGAACCACGGCAGGCGCGAGCGCACCCACACGTGGTCGTCGATGTGGATGCGCGAGGGATCGTCGAGGCTGCCCACGCACACCTGCACGCGATCGGCGAGGATCGCTTCGCGCATGCCCAGCGTGCTGCCGCAGGTTGGACAGAAACCGCGCTCGGCGTGCGGGGAGGAGCGATACCAGCTCGGCGGCGCAGCCAGCCATTCGAACGCATCGGCCGGGAAGTGCACGAACGCGAGCGCCGGTGCGCCCGAGTGGCGTCGACACGTCCGGCAATGGCAGATCACGCCGCGCAGGACAGGCGCGTGGGCGCGGTAGCGGATGGCACCGCACAGGCAGCCGCCTTCAAAACACGCGTCCTGCGTCATGTCGCCTCTCGTCCTTGTCGCGTCATGCCGGCGTGCTCGTGCGCGGGTAATGCCGCATCGCTTCGTTGGTCCGTTCCCACGGCAACTTGTGCTCGATCCAGATTTCCTTGGTCGGCGGGAACTGGTCGGGCGCATCCAGCGTGGCGGTGGTGATGTCGATGCTGTCCACGTCGTCCTTGTGCCGGTAGCTCAACTGCGTGCCGCAGTTGCCGCAGAAGGTGCGCACGACGTCCGGCGAAGAGCGGTAGCGCACGGGAAGACCGCTGAGGAACACCAAGCTGTCGACATGAAAGGTGGACCACGCGACCGACGGCGCGCCGCTGGCCCGCCGGCAACTGCGGCAGTGGCAGATGCTCCGCGACACCGGCGGCGCGGTGGCCCGGTAGCGCACGGCTCCGCACAGGCAGCCGCCCTCGATGTTCAGACCCATGTCGTCCTCCACGGCCCTGACGTGGCGGGGTTTCCGCGGTTATACGGTCCGGCCTGTGTCGGTGGCGCGAGGACGCAGAACCAGCCGAACCGGCGGTCCGGGACGCCCCGGACGCCTCATTCCCGACGGCGGCCGGGCGGGGTCATGCGGCGTCGAACAACCGCTGCAGCACCGCCTCGCCGTAGCGGTCGAGCTTGCTGGCGCCGATGCCGGGGACGCGGGCGAGTTCGTCCAGGTCGTCCGGCGATGCCTGGGCGATCGCGCGCAGGGTGGTGTCGTGGAAGATCACGTAGGCCGGAACGTTCTGCTCCCGCGCCGTCGTGGCCCGCCATTCGCGCAGGGCATCAAAGCGCAGCTGCGATTCCGGGTCCAGGTCGATGAGCGGTGCGGTGGTGGTCGAACCGCCGCGCGAACGCCGTCCGCGCGCAGGTTTTTCCGGCTCGTGGCGGAAGCGCAATTCGATTTCGCCGCGCAGCACCGGCGCGCTGGCGGCAGTGAGGCGCAGGGCGCCGTGGTGCTCGATGTCGGCCTCCAACAATCCCCCGGCCAGCAACTGGCGGAACACGCCGCGCCACTGGCGCTCGTCCAGATCGTTGCCGATGGCCCAGGTGCTGAGGCGGTCGTGGCCCCACTGCTGGACCTTGTCGGTGCCCACCCCGCGCAGCACGTCGATGATGTGTCCGGAGCCGAACCGTTGCCCGGTGCGATAAACGCATGACAGGGCCTTGCGCGCGGCTTGCGTGCCATCCCAGCTGCGCGGCGGTTCCAGGCAGTTGTCGCAATTCCCGCAGGCGCCGCCGTGCGCTTCGCCGAACCAGCCCAGCAACGCCTGGCGCCGGCACTGCGTGGATTCGCAGTAGCCCAGCAGCGCATCGAGCTTGCGCAGCTCCAGGCGCTTGCGTTCCTCGCCGGCCTCGCCTTGCTGGATCAGCTGGCGCAGGTTCACCACATCGCCCAGGCCGTAGCTGAGCCAGACCTCGGCCGCCTCGCCGTCGCGGCCGGCGCGTCCGGTTTCCTGGTAGTAGCCCTCGATCGACTTTGGCAGATCGACATGCGCAACGAAGCGCACGTCCGGCTTGTCGATGCCCATGCCGAAAGCGATGGTGGCGACCATGACGATGCCGTCCTGCTGCAGGAAGCGTCGCTGGTTCTGCGCGCGCACGGAGGCGTCCATGCCGGCGTGATAGGGCAGGGCGTTCAGGCCGGCCGCCTGCAATTGCTCGGCCACGCTTTCCACGCGCTTGCGGGAGAAGGCGTAGACGATGCCGCTTTCGCCGCGGTATCCGTCGAGAAAGTCCAGCAGCTGCCGCGAGCCGCCGCCGTCCTTGTGCACCACGCGGTAGCGCAGGTTGGGCCGGTCGAAGGAACTGACGAACTGGCGTGCGTCCTCCAGGCCCAGGCGCTCGGCGATCTCGCGGCGCGTCGGCGCGTCCGCGGTCGCGGTCAGGGCGATGCGCGGAATGTCCGGCCAGCGCTCGTGCAGCACGGTGAGCTGGCGGTACTCCGGGCGGAAGTCGTGGCCCCATTGCGAAACGCAGTGGGCTTCGTCGATGGCGAACAGGCAGATGCGGGCGCGCTCGAGCAGCGACAGGAAGCGCCCGGTGAGCAGGCGCTCGGGCGCGACGTAGAGCAGGTCCAGCTCGCCGGCGAGCAACTGGCGTTCGACGTCGGCCGCCTGCGCGGCATCGAGCGTGGAATTGAGGTAGGCCGCGCGCACGCCGAGCTGGCGCAACGCCTCGACCTGGTTCTGCATCAGCGCGATCAGCGGCGACACCACCAGGGCGCAGCCCTCGCGCAGCAGCGCGGGCAGCTGGTAGCACAGCGACTTGCCGCCGCCGGTGGGCATGAGGACCAGGGCATCGCCGCCGCCCCCGAGGTGTTCGACGATCTGCCGTTGTTCGCCGCGGAAGTCGGGGTGGCCGAAGATGCGGCGGAGCAGGTCGAGAGCGGGGTCGGACATGCCGCCAGTTTAACGGTCAGGCCGTCGCGGGGCTTTGGAAAACGGCGGCAGATCGTGTGGGAAACGGCCGCGACGGAGGCAATCCGCTCTTTCGCCGGCCCTGAACGGCCGCGGCCCGAGCGGGACGCGCTCGGGCCGGGGGTCGCAGACTGCCTGGCCGCGCTTGAATCAGCGCAACGGCGCCGCCATCACTCCAGCAGCGAACGCAGCATCCAGGCGTACTTCTCGTGGGTCTGCAGGCGCTGGGTCATCAGGTCGACGGTCGGGTCGTCGCCGGCCTCGTCCGCGGTCTTGAGCACCTTGCGTGCGGTGCGGGCCACAGCCTCGTTGCCGGAGACCAGCTGACGCACCATTTCCTTCCAGTCCGGCGCTTCGGTCAGGCCCGGCTCCTCGGGAATCGAGCTCAGGCGGATGAATTCCGCATACGAGCCCGGTGCGTTGAAGCCCAGGGCGCGGATGCGCTCGGCGGTTTCGTCCAGCGCGTTCCACTGCTCGGTGTACTGGCCTTCGAACATCACGTGCAGGCTGTTGAACATCGGCCCGGTGATGTTCCAGTGGAAGTTGTGGGTCTTCAGGTACAGCGTGAAGCTGTCCGACAGGAAGCGCGACAGACCCTCGGCGATCTTCTTGCGGTCGCCGGTGCTGATGCCGATGTCGATGGCCTGGCTGCTGGCCGTCGGTGTCAGCGGGGTCTTGGCGGTCGGGGTCTTGTCGGACTTGGTGTTCTTGGCTTTGGCCACTGCAGTTCTCCCTTCGATCATGGCATTGCGGCGACAATAGGCGGTGTCGACCGCGACGTGAAATTCTTTCTATCTGGCAGTGCAATCGATGAAGTCTATGGACCCGGCGGAGTCTAGTCAGGCCGATGTCAGCAATGCGTTACGCCAGGCCCGGCGCGCCATCGATGGTGCGTTGAGCCGGGACCGTGGCCGCCTGCAAGGCCTTTGGTCGCGCTGGAACGCAAAGCCCGCCGACGCCCGCATGCGCGATGCGTTCGCGCATGCGCTCGCAGCCTCCGTGGCCCAGCGCGAAGCCCGCACCGCATCGCTGCCCCACGCGCCGGTCGATCCCAACCTGCCTATTGCGGCAAAGGCCGACGAGATCGTCGAGTTGATTCGTGCGCATCCGGTGGTGGTGATCGCCGGCGAGACCGGTTCGGGCAAGACCACGCAGCTGCCCAAGCTGTGCCTGGCCGCCGGCCGTGGCGCCGCCGGCATGATCGGTTGCACCCAGCCGCGCCGCATCGCCGCGCGCGCCGTGGCCCGCCGCGTTGCCGAAGAGCTGCAGACGCAGGTGGGCGGCGCGGTCGGCTACCAGGTCCGTTTCACCGAGAACGTCGGCGAGCAGACCGCGGTGAAGTTCATGACCGACGGCATCCTGCTGGCGGAGATCCAGTCCGACCGCTGGCTTTCGCGCTACGACACCATCCTCATCGACGAGGCGCACGAACGCAGCCTCAACATCGACTTCCTGCTGGGCTACCTCAAGCAACTGCTGCAGCGGCGCCGCGATCTCAAGATCATCGTCACCTCGGCGACGATCGATACCGAGCGCTTTGCCGCGCATTTCGATGGCGCGCCGGTGGTGAACGTGGAAGGACGCAGCTATCCGGTCTCGGTCCGCTACCGGCCGCTGGAAGGCGGGAGCGACGACACGGCGACGACGCGTTCCGGGACGGCGCGCTCCGAGGACCGCGGCGGCGAGCGCACCATCAACGACGGCATCGTCGCCGCCTGCGACGAGATCACCCGGGAAGACCCGCGCGGCGACGTGCTCATCTTCCTGCCGGGCGAGCGCGAGATCCGCGACGCCCACCTGGCGCTGGAACGCCGCAAGTACCGCGAAACCGAAGTGCTGCCGCTGTACGCGCGATTGTCGGTGCGTGACCAGGACCGCGTGTTCAACCCCGGCCCGAAGCGCCGCATCGTGCTGGCCACCAACGTTGCGGAAACCTCGCTGACGGTGCCGCGCATTCGCTACGTGGTCGACCCGGGCGTGGCGCGCGTGAAGCGCTACAGCCCGCGCGGCAAGCTCGACCGCCTGCACATCGAACCAGTCAGCCAGGCCAGCGCCGACCAGCGCAAGGGTCGCTGCGGACGCATCAGCGAAGGCACGTGCTATCGCCTCTACTCGCAGGCCGATTTCGAATCGCGCCCGCGCTACACCGACCCGGAAATCCGCCGCGCCGCGCTGGCGGGCGTGATCCTGCGCATGCTGTCGCTGGGCCTGGGCAGGATCGAGGAATTCCCGTTCCTCGAACCGCCCGATCCGCGCGCGATCGCCGACGGCTGGCAGCAACTGGCCGAACTGGACGCCGTCGACGAACAGCGCCATCTCACGCCCACCGGCAAGTTGATGTCGCGCATGCCGGTCGACGTGAAGCTGGCGCGCATGCTGGTGGCGGCCAATCAGGACGGCGTGCTGCGCGAAATGCTGGCGATCGCCTCGTTCCTGGGCATCCAGGACCCGCGCGAACGCCCGGCCGACCAGCGCGCCGCCGCCGACAACGCGCATGCGCAATTCGCCGATCCGAAGTCCGAGTTCGTCGGCATCCTGAAACTGTGGGATGCCTACAACACCGCGCACGAAGACCTGACGCAGTCGAAGCTGCGCACGTGGTGCGAGAAGCACTTCCTCGGCTTCCTGCGCATGCGCGAATGGCGCGAGCTGCACCGCCAGCTCAAGCTGATGGCCGAGGAGCTGGGCTGGGCGAGCGGTCCGCAAGCCGCGCCGGCGGGCGATGGCGTGCAGCTTCCGCAGGAGATGTCGTCGCAGCACTTCGCCACGCTGCACAAGGCGCTGCTCGCCGGATTGCCGACGCAGATCGGCACGCGTGGCCAGCCTCAAGGCAAGCCAGGGGGCGGCCAGTACGACGGTCCGCGCGGCCGCAAGTTCCAGCTGTTCCCCGGTTCGCCGCTGGCGAAGAAGCCGCCGCCGTGGGTGCTGTCGGCGACGTTGCTCGACACCGAGCGCGTGTGGGCGCTGACCAATGCGGCGATCGAACCGGACTGGGTCATCGCGCAGCTGCCGCATTTGCTGTCGCGCAGACAGCACGATCCGCGCTGGTCGCGTTCGCAGGGCCGCGTGGTCGGCAGCGAACAGATCAGCCTGTTCGGGCTGGTGCTCGCGCCCAAGCGGCCCGTGCACTACGGCGCCCTGTTTCCCGAGGAAAGCCGCGCCATCTTCTCGCGCGATGCGTTGGTGACGGGTGAGATCAACTCGCGCAGCCAGTTCCTGCCGCGCAATCTCGCCACACTGGCGAAGGCGCGCGAAGAGGAGGCCAAGCAGCGTCGCAGTGGCCTGGTCGTGGACGAAGAGTGGATGGCGCAGTGGTACCTGGATCGCCTGCCGCCGCACGTGCACAACGCGCAGGCGCTGGACGCGTGGTACGGCAAGCTGTCGCCACCGGAGAAGGCCGCGCTGGAATGGTCGCTGGCCGATCTGATGATCGGCGACGAAACCGACGCGATGCGCTTCCCGCCGTACCTGGCGCTGGGCAACGCGCGACTGGCGGTGAAGTACCGCTTCGAGCCGGGTGCCGGCGACGACGGCATGACGATCGCCGTGCCGCTGCACCTGCTCAACGCGCTCGACCCGGTGCGGCTGACGTGGCTCGCGCCCGGCTTCGTGCTGGACAAGGCGGCGGCGCTGATCAAATCGCTGTCGAAGACGATCCGCCGCAACTTCGTGCCTGCACCGGACTTCGCGCGCGCCTTCCATGAAGCGCATGCACAGCCGGGCGCCGACAGCATCACCGGCGAACTCGCGCGTTTCCTGCACAGGCTCGGCGGCGTCGCCGTCGCGGCGACGGATTTCGACGAGTCGGCGCTGGAGCCGCACCTGCGCATGAACCTGCGCCTGTTCGATCGCGACGGCAAGACCGTGCTGGCCGAGTCGCGCGACCTCGACGAACTGCGCACGCGCTTCGGCGAGCGGGCGGCGGCGGCGTTCGCGGCCAAGGCGGCGGATGGGTTGGCGCAGCGCGGGCTGACGACGTTCCCGGAGAACCCGATTCCCGCATCCGTGCCGGGGGCGGGTGGCGTGCCCGCGTATCCGGCGCTGCATGACGACGGCGACAGTGTTTCGCTACGTGTGCATGCCGAACGCAATATCGCCCGGCGTGAGCATCCGCGCGGCGTGCGCCGACTGCTGGCGATCGCGCTGGCGGACAAGCTCAAGCAGGCGCGCAAGCAATTGCCGGTGACGCCGAAGATGGGCCTGCTGTATGCGTCGATCGAAGCCGCGGCGCCGCGCACGGAAGGACTGAAGGAAGGTGACCGCCTGCGCGCGGACCTCGTCGACGGCGCGTTCGCTTCGCTCACCGCCGATGACGACCTGGGTGACATTCGCGACGCCGCGACGTTCGCCACGCGGCGCGATGCCATCGCCAAGGCGTTGTTCGGCGATGCGATGGAACGGCTCAGGCAGGCCGAAGCCATCCTGGCCGCCGTCGCCGATGCGCGCGCCAAGCTCGAATCGCCCTTGATGGGATGGGCCAGCGGCAATCTCGATGACATGCGCGCGCACCTGTCGACGTTGACGCCACCGGGCTTCCTGCGCAGCGTGCCCGCGCTGGCCCTGCGCGAGTATCCGCGCTACCTGAAGGCGCTCGCGCTGCGCGGCGAGCGCGCGCTGCGCGATCCCGTACGGGATCAGGCGCGCATGCTCGAACTCAAACCGTTCGTCGATGCACTGGCCTTTGCAGTGGATACGGGCGAGGCCGACACGCCCGAATGGCAGGCATTGCGCTGGGATCTGGAAGAATTGCGCGTGTCGTTGTTCGCGCAGGAACTGGGCACGCGCGGCGGCGTGTCGCCGAAGAAACTGGCGCAGCGGCTGTCGCAGCTGCGCCGCTGACGCGCGTCAGTCGACGCGCTGGACCTTGATCGGCGGCGTGCCGTCGTCGATGCGCAGGTACCAAGCGCCGAGGAATCCGGGCGCGATGGTCACCTTGAGGTTCTCCACGGGGCGCGGGAAATTCACGCCCGAGTCCAGCACGCGCCAGCGCTGGCCGTTGTCGAGCAGCAGCGTCTGCCCCTGCGCCCAGCCGCGCGCCGTGCCCGGCACGGTGGCGGTGACCACCTGCGCGGCGGTGCGCTTCGGAATGCGTCCGGCTTCGTCCTGCGTTCGCTTGGCGTCTGCGGCGCGAAGATCGGCGTCGCGTTCCTCACTGAGCAGGCGATTGAGCAGCGCGAGCTGTGTGGCCGAGAGCGTGTTCAGTCCGGTTTCGCGCAACTCGTCCGCACTCAGGCGCTGTTCGACCGGAACGTAGGGACGTTCGGCGGCGAACAGGGGTGTGCACAGCAACAACGCGATCGCGAACAACGGGCTCGCGAAAAACCTGCTAGGGAGCAGAGGGGAACGGCGCATCGGATCACCTCAAGGAGCGGACGGACACGGATGCCTCGCGGCGCGGATCACTTGACGCGCTGCACCTTCGCGCGGCTGTTGTAGCCGTCCACCGACAGGTACCACGCGCCGCCGACGAGGCTGGGCGTGATGCGCACCTTCGGCTTGTCGAGCTTGGCGCTTAGCGAGGCGTCGTCGATCTGCTGCCAAACCTGGCCGTTGTCGAGCGTGAAGCTGCGGCCCTTTCCGAAGCCGGTAAAGCCGCCCGTCATGGCCGCGGTCACCGGGTCGCGCGATTCGCGCCCGAACATGCCGCGATCGTCCGAGGACTCCTGTTTCGCGACTTCGGCCGCCTTGGCGGTCTCCACCTGCAGCGTGCCTTCAAGCCAGGCGTTGAGGTTGGCCAGTTCGGCCGCGGACAGCTTCTCCAGACCGGCAGCCTTGAATTGCTCGTAGGACATCTGCTGTTCGATCTTCTGCTGCGCCAGCGCCGTCGTGGCCAAGGGCAGCAGCGCGGCGAGCGCGGCGATTGCGACGAGGCGAGGGCGGACGGACGGGGCGATGCAGGTCATGCGCTGTTCCTCCAGGAAGATGCGGGCTAGTGTAGACCGTCCCCGCGCCGCATATCGTTCCACTGCCATGGCAACACCGTCTCCCCAGCCGCACGCTGCGTTGGCGCACCCGGTCAGCGCCGGCATCGCCGCGCCGTTGCGCCGGGCGATGCAGCAGATCGCGGCCACGACGGACGACGCGGGCGGCGACCCGCCGGAAATCGTCGCCAGCATGCTCGAGGCGTTGTCGCTGCTCGGCGCCGACGGCGACACCGCCGCCGCGGCCATCCTTCACGCGCACCCGGCGTGGGAAACCGCGCTGCGTCCGCAGATCGAACGCGAGGCTCCCGGCATCGCACCGCTGCTGGAAGGCCAGCGCGCCGCCGAACAAGTCTGGGCCCTGCACGCCGAGCGCCACGGCCAGGCCGGCAACGAGGGCCTGCGTCGCCTGCTGCTGGCGATCGTGCGCGATCTGCGCGTCGTACCGATCCTGCTGGCGCGGCAGCTCGCGCGGATGCGCCATGCCGAACGCCTGCCCGAAGGCGAACGCCGCGAACTGGCCTTGCTCACGCGCGACATCCATGCGCCGCTGGCGAATCGGTTGGGCATCTGGCAGCTTAAGTGGGAACTGGAGGACCTCGCGTTCCGTTACCTGGAGCCGCAGACCTACCAGCAGATCGCGCGCCTGCTAGACGAAAAACGCACCGACCGCGAGCGTTACATCGAACAGGTCAAGCGGACGTTGCGCGAAGCGATGGTCGCGCACGGGCTCAAGGCCGAGATCGCGGGGCGGCCGAAGCACATCTACAGCATCTTCAAGAAGATGCAGCGCAAGAACGTCCCGATCGGCGAGCTGTACGATCTGCGCGCCGTGCGCGTACTGGTCGACAGCCTGGCGGACTGCTACGCCGCCCTCGGTGCCGTGCATGCGACGTGGACGCCGATTCCCAGCGAGTTCGACGACTACATCGCGCGGCCCAAGCGCAACGACTACCGCTCGCTGCACACCGCCGTCATCGGGCCGGAAGGCAAGACGCTGGAAGTGCAGATCCGCACGCACGACATGCACCGGCAGGCCGAACTCGGCGTGGCCGCGCACTGGAAGTACAAGGAAGTCGGCAGCCACAGCGCCGATGCGGCGTTCGACCGCAAGATCGCGTGGATGCGGCGGCTGCTGGAAGTCGGTAGCGAGGCGGGACGCGAGGACGCATCGCTGGCCGGCGAGTTCGACACCGAGCTGGTCGAGGATCGCATCTACGTGCTCACGCCCAAGGGCGAGGTGATCGACCTGCCCACCGGCGCGACGCCGCTGGACTTCGCCTACCACGTGCATACCGAGGTCGGTCATCGCTGCCGCGGCGCGAAGGTGGACGGCCGCATCGTGCCGCTCGACCACAAGCTGCGCAGCGGCGATCGCGTCGAGATCATGACGGCCAAGACCGGCGAACCGCGCCGCGACTGGCTGGTCGCGGCGAACGGTTTCCTCGCCAGCGGCCGTTCGCGCGACAAGGTCCGCGCCTGGTTCCACAAGCTCGATCGCGCGCGCAATGAAACGGCCGGCAAGGAGCTGCTCGACAAGGAGCTGCGTCGCCTCGGCCTGCTGGGTGCGGACCTCGCGCCCGCCCGGGAGAAGTTCAACCTCGCCAGCGACGGCGAGGTGTACGTGCAGGTCGCGTTGGGCGACATCGGGCCGCACCAGGTGGGCCGCGCGCTGCTCGAACACGAGCGTGCCCGCGAGGCCGCGCAGGCCGCTGCGGCCGCGCCCGCGGCGACCACCACCGTCACCACGCCGCCACCGCCGCGCCACGTGCCGCGCAGGTCGCACGACTTCACCGTCGAAGGCGTTGGAAACCTGCTGGTGCAACTGGCGCGCTGCTGCCAGCCGCTGCCGGGCGAGCCGATCGTGGGCTACCTCACGCGTGGCCGGGGGGTGAGCGTGCACCGGCCGGGCTGTGCCTCGTTCGAGCGCCTGGCCGCGTCGCAGCCGCAGCGCGTGCTGCCGGTGGAATGGGGGCGCGCCGGCAGCGGATATGAGGTGGACGTCGAAGTGCTGGCGCTCGACCGCAAATGGCTGCTCAAGGAAGTCACCAACCTGATCGCCCAAGGCAATGCGCACGTGCTCAGCATCCGCAGCGACACCGAACGCAATGGCGCGCGCGTGCGGCTTCGACTGCGCCTTCGCGTGGGCGATTTCGGCCAGCTGTCCACGCTGTTGGGGAAGCTGTCTGCGCTTCCCGGCGTGGAGCACGCACAACGCCGCTGAACGCGCCGTCACGACGCGACGGGGCGATGACCGTCGGGGCGCTATCCTTGCACGGTGAGTTCCAGGACACCCCGTGATCCCAATCCGAATCAGCCTCCCGGCGCACCGTCCGACGGTGCGATGCCGCCGGGTGGGCGCGTGGAACCGACGCTGGGCCCGTGGGATGACGACGACTTCGACCCGCCTTCGCACCGTCGCGCCGCCCCGGCGGCGGCTCCGCACCGGCCGTGGGCGTGGGCGGTGGCGATGCTGGCGCTGGCTGCGGTGGGCGCGGGCCTGTTCGTCCTGCGCCAGCCGTTGTCGGACCTGCTCTGGCCGGAAACACGGGCGCAGCAGTTGCAGGTCGACGCCGCGCGCGCCCTGGCCGAAGGAAGGCTGACCTCGGCCGACGGCCGCGGTGCGCGCGAGCTGTACGCGGCGGCGCTCGCGCGCGATCCGGATCGCAGCGAGGCCCGTCAGGGCTTGGCGAAGGTCGGGGCGGCGGCGCTGGCCCGTGCCGCGGCGGCGATAGAAATGCGCCGTTACCGCGATGCGCATGCGCTGCTTGCGCTGGCGCGCGAGATGGCCGTGCCGCGGGCGAAAGTCGAAGCGCTCGAACAGCGCCTGCGCGCCCGCGAGGCGGCGGAGGCGGGCACCGACACGCTGCTCGCGCAGGCCGCCGCGGCGCGCCTGGCCGGCCAGCTCGATGGCGGCGACCATGCGGCTTTGCCGCTGTACCAACGCGTGCTGGCGCTGCAGCCCAACCGTACCGAGGCATTGGAAGGGCGCGAGGACACGCTCGCCGACCTGATCCAACTGGCGCGCACCTCACTTGCGCGCGGCGAGCTCGCCGAGGCCGCATCGCGCATCCGGCGCGTGCAAGCCGCCGATGCCGGCCACGTCGATCTGCCCGACGCGCTCGCACAACTCGCCCGCGCCGGCGAGCAGCGTCGAAACCAGGGCGATGCGGATCTGCGTCGGGGCGGCCTCGACGGGGCGTTGAATCATTACCTCGCCACACTCGCCGCGATGCCGGAGGACGCCGCCGCCGAACGCGGCCTGATCCGCGTGGCCAACGCCTACGCCGAGCGCAGCGAACGCTACGCCGCCGATTTCCGCTTCGACGAGGCCGAGGCCGCGCTGCGCGATGCGCGCGCCATTTCGTTGCAGGCGCCGGGCATCGCAGCGGCCGAGCAACGCCTCGGCCAGGCGCGGCAGTCGCAGCAACGTTACGGCCAGCGCGAACCGTCGGCGCAACGCCAGCGGCGCGTCGGCCAGTTGCTCGCCGACGCCACGCAGGCCGAAGCGCGCGGCGACCTGCTCACTCCGCCCGGCGACAGCGCCTACGACAAGTTGCGCGCGGCGCAGGCGCTGGCGCCGCAGGATCCGCGGGTGCGTGGCGCGATGGCGCGTCTGCTGCCCGCGGCACGTCAGTGTTACGAAGACGAACTGCGAGGCAACCGTCTGCGGCGTGCGCGCGAATGCCTCGACGCCCGAGCCGCGCTGGAAGGCGACAGCGCGGCCTTGCGCGATGCGCGGCGACGACTGGCGCAACGCTGGATCGCGGTCGGCGACGAGCGCCTGGGGGCGGGTGAGATCGGCGCCGCGCAGGCCGCTTTGAGTGCGGCGCGGGAGCTGGATCCGCAGACCAGCGGGCTGACGGAGTTCGCCGATCGCCTGCGCGCGGCGTCGGCGGCGAACTGACGGCTTATTCGTCGCGCAGCAGGACGCGGCGCACGACATTGCGTGCAGCATCCAGCGAGAAGTGGCGCTCCACGTTGGCGAGGCCGTTTTCGGCCAGGCGTTGCCACAGCGCAGCGTCGGTGTAGAGCCGCACCACTGCGTCGGCGAACGCCTGCGGGCTGTCGGCGACGAGTACCTCCTCGCCATCGCGCAGGTGCATGCCCTCGACCGCGCAGCCCGTCGCCACCACCGGCTGGCCATGCGCCATGCTGAGGTTGACCTTGCCCTTCACGCCCGCGCCGTAACGCAACGGCGCCAGCGAGATGCGCGCGCCGTCCATGTACGGATCGATGTCGGGTACGTGGCCATGCATCATCACGCCCGGCTGCGAGGCCAGTGCGGAAATCTCCGCAGGCGTGTCGCTGCCGATGCAGTGGAAGCGAACCTCGGGCAGGCGCGCGCGGATCAGCGGGAACGCCTCGCCCACGAACCATTGCACGGCATCGACGTTCGGCGGATGGCGGAAGCCGCCGACGAACACCAGGTCGTGGCGCTGTTCGAACGGCAGGCCGCGCCCCTGGACATGATGCAGATTGGACACGATCTCCACCCGGGCGCCCGGCGCATCCTGCGCAAGCAGGGTGCGTTCGACGTCGCTCACGACCAAGGTGGCGTCGCTGCGCGCGATCATCTCCAGTTCCAGTGCACGGGTGCGTTCGGACGCGCGCTTGAGTGCGTCGTCGCCGGCGAGCTCGGCGCCGCGGCGTTCGCGCAGGTAATGCAGGTCGACCGTGTCGAACACCAGTCGTGCCTGTGGTGCGAACTGGCGCACCAGCGGCAGCCATTCGCGCAGTACGTAGTGGCGGCACACGATGACCGTGTCGAAGCGCGGGCCGTGTTCGCGCAGCCATGCGTGCGGACGTTTGGCGTGTGGGGCGTACCAGACTTCCACGCCCATCGCCTGCAGTGCCTCGGTATAGGCGCCGTCGTAGGCGCGATTGGCTGGCACGAACACCACGTGCGCGTCTTCCTCGCGCAGCAGACGGATGAGGTTGAACAGGCGCAGCGAACCCGAGTCGCGGTCCGGCTGCGGCGTGAGCGCATCGACGATCAGCACCACACGCGAGTACAGACGATCGGTGGTGCGCGGGCTGCGCGTCTCGTGGTCGGGATGCGAGCCCAGCTGTTGCGCCCAGCGTTCTGCGAAGCGCTGCTCGTTTCGAACCTGGTAGCTCTTGATGCCGCGGCGCGTATCCGTACCGGAGGTGATGCCCTCCAGATGCACGACTTTCGACATCGGCTGCGCCAGCGCGCGCAGGCCGCGCGCGTTGACCTTCATGCCCAGGTCCGTGTCTTCGTAGTACGCCGGCGAATACAACGCGTCGAAACCGCCGATCGATTCGAACAGCGCGCGCGGGATCGCGATGGCCGCCGCCGAGCAGTAGTCCACGCGGCGCAAATAGCTGAATTCCGGTTCGAATGCCGAGCGCAGCCGACCCAGGTTGGCGGCGCGTCCGTCGTTGCGGACGATGCCGCCGGTTTCCTGCAGCCGTCCATCCGGATACACCAGTTGCGAGCCGACCAGGCCCACGTCCGGTTCGCTGCCGAACGTGGCCAGCAATGTGTCGAGCCAACCCGGCTGCGGAATGGTGTCGTTGTTGAGGAACACCAGGAACTCGCCGGTCGCGACCGATGCGCCGTCATTGCACGCGGCGATGAAACCGCCGTTCTGCGCCCGACGGTGATAGCGCAGGCCTTCGACCTGCTTCAGTGCGGACTCGGTCTGGTCGGATGAACCGTCGTCGGAGACGATGATCTCGATCGCCACCGCCGGCGGATGCGCCGCGATCGCGCGCAGGCACGCCAGCGTGTGGGCGAACTGGTTGTAGACGGGGATGACGATGCTCGCCACGGGCCGCGCGGCCAGCGGCACGGCGAAGGGCGCGAACGCCTCGGGCTGCGGGAGGTACAGCGACAGGCGCTGCTCTGCCGGCACGGTATGGAACTGCTTGAGTACCCGCTCCCACGACGCGCGCACCCCGCGCGTGCGCAGACTGGCGAGCCCTCGGTGGAACAGGCCGGTTCCCCGGTCGTAGAAGAACCGCAACTCGGTCCAGCTCAGGGCCATCGGATCATCGTCATTGCTGAAGGAACTCCCTAACGCGAACTTCACCCCGTCCTCCCTGCGAAGGGGGCGGACGGCGGGCTGCGCTAGACTCGCGAACACCAGGGCGCAGCCCCGCCATTGTCCCATGCCGTGGCCCGAATCGATTACGACGAAGACGAAACCGAACACGACGATCGCCCAGCCCCGCAGTGGCGGCGACGGCTGGTCATCTGGGTGCTTGCGGCGATAGGCCTGGGCCTGGGCTTCCTGATCCCGTACACCCTCTACCTGAACCATGAGGTCGGCGAGCGCTTCGGCCAGTTGAAGTGGCAGATTCCCACGCGCGTCTACGCCCGCCCGCTCGAACTGGCGCCGGGCCTGACCCTGGATGCGGCCACCCTCAAGACCGAACTCGACGCGGCCGCCTATCACGCCGGCGACGGCAGTCGTCCCGGTACCTACGCCCGCAGCGGCGGGCGCTGGCTGGTGTCCAGCCGCGGCTTCAAGGACGTCGACGGCGACGTGCCGGCACGTCGCATCGAGGTCGTCCTCTCCGGCAGCAAGGTCGGCTCGCTGCGCGATGCGGCGAACAAGCGCGCGCTGAAGACGGTGCGACTGGACCCCGCGCGCATTGCCACGCTCTACGGCCAGAAGAACGAGGAGCGGCGCCTGGTGCGCCTGCGCGAAGTCCCCGAACTGCTGGTCACCGGCCTGCAGGCGGTCGAGGATCGCGACTTCAACAGCCACCACGGCATCGACCTGGGCGGCATGCTGCGCGCGGCCTTCAAGAACGTCGCCGCCGGTCGCGCCAAGCAGGGCGCCAGCACGCTGACCCAGCAGCTCGCGCGCAGCGGCCTGCTCGGCATCGGTCGCGAGCAGACGCTGACCCGCAAGGGCAAGGAAATCCTCTACGCGATGCTGATCGAAGCCCGTTACGACAAGGGCACGATCCTGGAGGCGTACTTCAACCAGGTCTATCTCGGCCAGCGCGGCGCGCAGGCCATCCACGGCGTCGCCGCGGGCGCCGAGTTCTGGTTCGGCCGCGATCTGGCCGACCTGAGCACCGAACAGACCGCGCTGTTGATCGGCATCGTGCGCGGCCCGTCGTACTACGACCCGCGCCGAAATCCCGAACGCGCGCTGGAACGCCGCAATTTCGTGCTCGGCGAAATGCACGAGACGCAGTTGATCGACGATGCCGAATACCAGCGCGCGCTGAAGGCGCCGCTAGGCGTGACCAAGGACCCCGGCAGCGTCGCGGCCAACCGCTTCCCGGCCTACGTCGATCTGATCCGCCGTCAGCTGGCGCGCGACTATCCGGCCGATGCGCTTGCCGGCGCCGGCCTGAGCGTGATGAGCGGCATGTCGCCGTCGGCGCAGGCGACCGCCGAGGGCGCGGTCGCGCGCACGCTCAAGAGCCTGGACAGCAAGCGTCGCCCGCCGCTGCAGACCGGCCTGGTGGTGACCGACGTGCATAACGGCAACGTCGTCGCCGTCGTCGGCAGCCGCAGCGTCGACGAGCACGGCTTCAATCGCGCCGTCGAAGCGCAGCGTCCGGTCGGTTCGCTGCTCAAGCCGTTCGTGTACCTGCTCGCGCTGGCGCAACCGGGCAAGCATTCGCTGGCCAGCTGGGTCGACGATTCACCGGTCACCGTCGCGCTGGGCAAGAACAAGAACTGGAATCCCGGCAATTCCGATGGCCGCAGCCACGGAACGGTGCGCCTGATCGATGCGCTGGCGATGTCCTACAACCAGGCCACGGTGCGCGTGGGCATGCAGGTCGAACCCGAGCGTATCGCCAGCCTGATCCGCACGCTTGCCGGCATCGAGGCCACGCCGAATCCGTCGCTGATCCTCGGCGCGGTGGACCAGAGCCCGTATGCAATGGCGCAGCTGTACCAGTTCCTCGCGTCCGGCGGCGAGATCCAGCCGCTGCACGCCGTGCGCGGCGTGCTCGACGCGAACGGCAAGGCGCTCAACCGCTACGACAAGGAACCCGCGCCGGCGCAGGAAGGCGACGCGATCGCCGCGCGGCTGATCACGATCGCGCTGCAGCAGGCGGTGTCCAACGGCACCGGCACGCAGCTGGTGCGCGACGGCCTGGGGCGTTTGTCGCCGGCCGGCAAGACCGGCACCTCGAACGACGGCCGCGACAGCTGGTTTGCCGGCTGGACCGGCGACCACCTCGCCGTGATTTGGGTCGGCAACGACCAGAACAAGGAAACCGGCTTGTACGGCGCCACGGGCGCCATGCGCGTGTGGTCGGGACTGTTCTCGCGCCTGCCCACGGCGCCGCTGGAAGTGGGCAGCAAGGGCATCGACTGGCAATGGACGATCGCCTCCAACACGACCGATGCCGATTGCCCCGGCGCGCGCCGTTTCGCCTACGTCGCCGGCTTCGCTCCGCCGTATGCCCCGTGCCCCGCGCCGGAGCCGGTGGAAGAGGAGGGCGGTGGCTGGCGCGATTGGTTCGGCATCGGACGCAAGGAACAAGAGGCCCCGCGCGAGGACGCCCCGTCGCAA
The DNA here is from genome assembly GCA_005503055.1 of Lysobacteraceae bacterium P. Classification (GTDB taxonomy): domain Bacteria; phylum Pseudomonadota; class Gammaproteobacteria; order Xanthomonadales; family Xanthomonadaceae; genus Lysobacter_J. Next base: position 66,361 of record SCOX01000012.1, read on the forward strand.
GAGACACCGTGATGACCTTCCCCCCTATCCCCCGTGTTCCCCGCATCGCATTCACTGCGCTGGCCCTGTCCCTCCTGGCCGCGTGCACGACCGCTCCGCCGACGCCGCCCGCACCGGAGTTCGACGCCGCGGCCGCGGTGACCGCGATCCGCGCCTCCGGCGGTGCCGCCAGCACCGAACTGGACGTGCAGCCCATCCGCGATCCGCAGGTCGACGACCTGCGCGAGGACGCCGAACGGCTCGAAAAATCCGGCCAGTACGCGCAGGCCGCGCAGGCGCTCGACCAGGCCCTGCAGCTCAACCCGGACGATCCGGCGCTGCTTCAGGAGCGCGCCGAAACCGCGCTGTTGGTGAAGGATCTCGACGGTGCCGAGCGCTACGCCAAGCTCGGCATCGAACGCGGCTCCAAGGTAGGCCCGCTGTGCCGTCGCCACTGGGAGACCATCGCCCAGGTCCGCCAGGCGCGGTCGATGTCGGCCACCGTTGCGGGCGCCACGGTCGCCGATGCGCGCCGCGAGCGCGACGCCTGCACCGTCGACGCACCGGCGCGCTACTGACCGCGCCGCGCGGCCGCGCGCCGAGGCAGGGCTAGAATGGGGTCGTGTGCGCAGCGACGGCCCGCCGGGCCGTCCCGCGAGTTCCCGTGATCGGCGCGTGTCGTGAGTGGGTGGCCGCGTAGCGGCCCGCGTCCGCATGCGATCCAGGGACAACGTCGAGACCTCATGCAAGCTGCGGCGCCATCGCCAACCGAATCGATCCGCGACACCGTGCCGGACGAAGGCCCGCCGTCGAGCCGTCTTGCCCAGGCCAGTCGTGAAGCGCTGGCCGACGGCGGCGAGCTGGCGCGCAACATTCCTGCGTTCACCACGCGGCCCGCGCAGCAGGATCTCGCCGCTGCCGTGGCCGAAGCGGTGGATCGCCGCGGCACCTTGCTGGCCGAAGCCGGCACGGGCACCGGCAAGACCTTCGCCTACCTCGTGCCGGCCCTGCTGTCGGGCAAGAAGACCATCGTCTCCACCGGCACGCGCGCATTGCAGGACCAGCTCTACCACCGCGACCTGCCGCGCGTGCGCGACGCGCTGGGCATCGGCCTGAAGACGGCGCTGTTGAAAGGGCGCTCGAACTACCTGTGCCACTACCGCATGCGCCAGGCGCAGGGCGAGCCGCGCTTTTCATCGCGCGAGATGTCCGCGCAATTCCAGCGCATCGTCGCCTGGTCGGGCCGCACCCGCATGGGCGACATGGCCGAACTGGACGCACTGCCGGACGACTCGCCGCTGCTGCCGATGGTCACCAGCACGGCGGAAAATTGCCTGGGCAGTGAATGCCCATTCTTCAACGACTGTTTCGTCGTGCAGGCGCGCCAGCGCGCGCAGGCGGCGGACCTGGTCGTCGTCAACCATCACCTGCTGCTCGCCGACCTCGCGCTGAAGCAGGAAGGCTTCGGCGAAATCCTTCCGGGCGCGCAGGCGTTCGTCGTCGACGAGGCGCACCAGCTGCCGGAACTGGCCGCGCAATTCTTCGGCGAAGCGCTGAGCGCGCGCCCGCTGGTGGAGCTGGCTCGCGACGCGATCACCGAGTGCCGCCAGGTGCCGTCGGCGCTGGCCGCCGTGCAGGATCCCGCGCGCGCGCTGGAGCAGGGCGTGCGTGCCCTGCGCGCGGCGATGGACGAGTTGCCCGTGCGCGGCACGCGCCGCCGTGCGGCCGAGGAGCCCGCGGTCGAGCAGGCCTTCGATGCGCTCGAAGACATCCTGCGCGCGTTCCACTCGGCCGTGCTGCCGTTCGCGTCGGCCTCGCCCGGATTCGATGCCTGCGCGGCGCGCGCGGTGGAGTTCGAAGGGCGTTTGAAGCGCTGGCGCGACGACTCGGCGCATACCTCTGGCGAAGACGAATTCGCCGCGGATTTCGCCGACGTCGATGCCGACGCCGACGCTACGACCGACGATGAGGCCGTCAAAAAGAAGAAGCGCGACGACGACAACAGCGTGCTCTGGTACGAACTGACCGCGCGCGGTTTCCGTCTGAGCCGCACGCCGCTCGACGTCGCCGGTCCGCTCGCGCAGCATCGCGCGCGTTCGCAGGCGGCGTGGATCTTCACCTCCGCCACGCTCGCCGTAGGCGGGCGTTTCGAGCATTTCGCGATCAAGCTCGGGCTCTATCTCAAGGGCGAGGATCCGCCGCACACTCTGCTGGTGCCCAGCCCGTTCGACTGGGAAACGCAGGCGCTGTGCTATCTGCCGCGCGGGTTGCCGGAACCGATCGTGCGTCATTACAACGAGAGCATGATCGACAAGATCCGGCCGGTGCTCGAAGCCTCCGGTGGCCGTGCGTTCGTGCTGTTCGCCTCGCATCGGGCGCTGCGCGAGGCGGCCGAACTTCTCAAGGGCGGCCCGTGGCCGCTGTTCGTGCAGGGCGAAGCGCCGCGACCGGTGTTGCTCGAGCGTTTCCGCGCATCGGGCAACGGGGTATTGCTCGGCGCGGCAAGTTTCCGCGAAGGCGTGGACGTGGCCGGCGACGCACTGAGCGTGGTGGTGATCGACAAGCTTCCCTTTGCCGCGCCAGACGATCCGGTGTTCGAAGCGCGCCTGGATGCGATCCGCCGCAATGGCGGAAACCCTTTTCGCGACGAGCAACTGCCGCAGGCGGTCATCGCGCTCAAGCAGGGCGCCGGCCGCCTGATCCGCAACGAAAGCGACCGCGGCGTGCTGGTGCTGTGCGACCCGCGCCTGACCAGCAAGACCTACGGCAACGTGTTCCTCAACTCGCTGCCGCCGCTGCCGAAGACGCGGCGCGTGGAGGATGTGCAGGCGTTCTTCGCCGGGCCGATCACGCCCGAGCCCTAGCCGCGATGCGCGAAGCCGTCATTTCCCGCGAACGCAGGAACGATGGACGACGCGGTAGTCTTCCCATCACACATTGCGAATCCGTTCCGAACCCGCCCATGAAACTGCTCGCCTTCGAAACTTCCACCGAAGCCCTCTCGGTCGCGTTGTCGATCGATGGCGAAGTACGGGAACGCTTCGAGCTGGCGCCGCGCCGGCACGCCGAGCTGTCGCTGCCGTGGGCCGAGGAACTGCTCGCCGAGGCAGGATTGAAGCGCTCGCAGCTCGACGCGATCGCCGTCGGTCGCGGCCCCGGTGCGTTTACCGGCGTGCGCCTGGCGATCGCACTGGCACAGGGCATCGCGCTGGCGCTGGATCGTCCGGTGCTGCCGGTGTCCACGCTCGCGGCGCTGGCGGTGCGTGCCGACGCGAACGGCGACCGCGAGCCGCGCCGCGTGCTGGCCGCGATCGACGCGCGCATGGGCGAGGTGTATTCGGCCGCGTTCGAATTGCGCGGCGGCGATGCGTTCGCGTTGAGCGATGAAATCGTCGGTGCACCGGACCACGTCGTCGTGCCCGGCGACGAGAACGGATGGTTCGGCGTGGGCACGGGCTTCGGCGCGGCGGACAGCGCGTTGTCGCAGCGATTGGCTGGCCGTTTCGCCTCGATCGATGCCACGCAACTACCGCATGCGGCCGACGTCGCGCGCCTCGCGACGAAGGCATTCGCGCGAGGCGAAGCGGTGCCGGCCGAACGTGTCGAGCCGGCCTACCTGCGCAACAACGTCGCGCTGACGTTGCGCGAGCAGCAGGCGTTGCGGGAAGCGAAGCGCTAGCCGGAGCGCGGTCGCCATCGACGAACGATGAGTGCCAGGCGCTGACGCGCGCTGCGCATCAATCGTCGACCAGCGTGCCACCCGGCAGGAAGTTCCAGGTGCGCGTGACGTGCAGGACGTCCGGGTTTTCCTCGGTGCGCGGCAGCGGCGGGTAGGGCTCGGCGAGCTTGGCGATGCGCAGCGCGGACGCGTCCAGCAGCGGGATGTTGCTGGTGCGCACGATGTCGGCGCGTTCGACCGAACCGTCGCGGCGGATGGCCACGCTGATCACGACCTGCCCGGCGAGATGACGGCGGCGCGCCTCGTCGGGGTAGTTGAGATTGCCAACGCGTTCGACCCGATCGACCCATTCGCGCAGGTAGCCGGCCCACACGTATTCCTGCGTGCTGGCCGAGACGAACTTGCGCGAGGGACGCTTGGCGTAGCGCTCCGAACGCATGTGGATCTCGGCGGCCAGGCGCGCCATCTGCATGTCGCGCTCGATCTTCTCCTCGCCGCGCGGCAGCGGACGCTCGCTCGGCGCGGGCGTGCTGCGTGGCGTCGCAGTGACGGTCTGGCCGCGCGTGCTGGCGACCACGCGCGCCTGCGGCGCCGGCTGCGGCGCGGGCGACTGCGCGCGCAGCGTGCGCGGCGCGATGCCGGTCGCCGCCTGCGGCAACGGGCCGGACTGCGCCTCGCGCGGACGCGTGCTCTTGTCGTGCTCGCCGCCGCCCTGGTTGTTGGCCTGGGCCAGGAAATCGGCCTGCTTCGGCGTGAGCGCGCTGGTGGTCTGGGTGAGGATCACGTCCAGCGTCGGCAGCACCGGCGCGGCCTTCTCCAGCGTCCAGCCCACGCCGAGCAGGACGATGCCGTGCACCAGCAACGACAGCACGAAGGTCGCGCTGACCCGACCGTTGCCTGCGTCGTCGTGGTGCGCGACGACCGCGCTCATGCGCCGCGCACCGCGCCGGACGCGGTCACGCGCGATTCGATCGCGTCGAAGAGGGTGGAGGCGATGTTGATGCCGAACTGGGCGTCGAGTTCGCGGATGCAGGTCGGGCTGGTGACGTTGACCTCGGTGAGGTAATCGCCGATCACGTCCAGACCGACGAACAGCATGCCGCGACGCTTCATTTCCGGGCCAACCTGTGCGGCGATCCAGCGGTCGCGCTCGCTCAGTGGACGGCCTTCGCCGCGACCGCCGGCGGCGAGGTTGCCGCGGAATTCATCGCCCTGCGGAATGCGCGCCAGGCAGTAGTCCACCGGCTCCCCATCGACGAGAAGGATGCGCTTGTCGCCGTCGCTGATCTGCGGCAGGTAACGCTGCGCCATCGCCAGGCTGTGTCCGCCCTGGGTCAGCGTCTCCAGGATGACGTTGAGGTTCGCTTCGCCGGCCCGCGCGCGGAAGATCGAGCGTCCGCCCATGCCGTCCAGCGGCTTGAGCACCGCTTCGCCGTGCTCGCCGACGAATGCCTTCAGCGCGGCCGCGTCGCGGCTCACCAGCGTCGGCGGGCAGCACTGCGGGAACAGCAGCGCGGCGAGCTTTTCGTTGTAGTCGCGCAGGCCCTGCGGATCGTTGACGACCAGCGCGCCGGCCTGCTGCGCAAGACCCAGTACCTGCGTGTCGTGGATGTATTCGCTGTCGACTGGCGGGTCCTTGCGCATCAGCACGACCTGGCCCGCACCGAAGTGCAGCGTCGCGAACTCGCCCAGTTCGAACCAGCCGTTCTTGTCGTCGCGCACGTGCAGCGGGGCGACCACGGCTTCGGCCTTGCCGTCGCGCACCGACAGCCCGCCGGGACGCACGTAGAGCAGCCGATGGCCGCGGCGCTGCGCCTCCAGGAGCATGGCGAAGGTCGAGTCCTTGGCGATCTTGATCGACCCGATGGGGTCCATCACGACGACGATGTCGAGCGGCATGGCGGTGGCGGGGGCAAGAGTGGCCGCGATGGTAACAGGCCGGTCCGCGCAAGCCGGAGGTCCTTGGCGGAACGCACAGCATCGTCCGCCTTCACGCTCCCCGGCGCCGACGGCGGCGCATGGCGGCGGGGGCTCGAACGGCCCGCAGACTTGGAACCGCCATCCCGGGTCGGGGCCGCCGTGCTCGGAACCGTCATGCTTTTCCGGTATATGCAATGCGCGTGCCCGAACCGTTCGGCCGGCCGCCCGACCGGGCCCTGGCGGCGATCCGGAATCGGAATCCGGCGCGGCCGGTTCCGCGGCGCATTCAGCTTGCCCACTGGGCATCCACTCAAGCCGCTGCTTGACAGTCTCGGCGCGGCTTGGAATAAAGGCGACTGGCGAAGTGCCTGCACACGGCGGCATTCGCATGGGGGAATTCGAAAATGCTAGACGAGGTCCGCAACGGCAGCCTCGGCGGTTTGAAGGTCATGGTGATCGATGACTCCAAGACCATCCGCCGAACCGCCGAGACGTTGCTCAAGCGCGAGGGCTGTGAGGTGGTGACCGCCACCGACGGTTTCGAAGCGCTGGCGAAGATCGCCGATCAACAGCCGCAGATCATCTTCGTGGACATCATGATGCCGCGACTGGATGGCTATCAGACCTGCGCGCTGATCAAGAACAACCACCTGTTCAAGGGCACTCCTGTCATCATGCTGTCCTCCAAGGACGGCCTGTTCGACAAGGCGCGCGGACGTATCGTCGGCTCCGAGCAGTACCTCACCAAACCATTCACACGCGAAGAACTGCTCGACGCGATCCGTACGCACGTAAACGCCTGACCGGGGGGTAGGGCACCAATGGCACGTATTCTTCTGATCGAGGACTCGCCGACCGACACGGCCGTCCTGACCCAGCTCCTCGAGCGCAATGGTCACCAGGTTCTGGCCTCCGGCAACGCCGAGGACGGGATCGAGACCTGCAAGCGCGAGAAGCCCGACCTGGTGATGATGGACGTCGTGCTGCCCGGCATGAACGGCTTCCAGGCCACGCGCGCGCTGTCGCGCGACGCCGACACCAGCTCCATCCCGGTGCTGATCGTCAGCACCAAGGGCATGGACACCGACAAGGCGTGGGGCATGCGCCAGGGTGCGCGCGACTACATCGTCAAGCCGCCGCGCGAGGACGAGCTGATCGCCCGCATCAACGCCCTTTTGGGCGCCTGATCCCGGCATGAACCTGGACGTACCGATGTCGCAGTCGCCCTTCGACGTGCTGGTGGACTACGAGCGCCGCAGCCTGGCGCACGTGGTCGGCCTGCCCGAGCAGCTCGACGCTCCGGGCCTCTGGCGCGGCGTGGGCTACCGCATCGGTGCCCGCCGTCTCGCCTCCGGATTCGGCGAAGTGCTCGAAATCCTGCCGCTGCCGCAGGTCACCCAGGTCCCGGGCTCGCAGCCCTGGCTGCTGGGCCTGGCCAACGTGCGCGGCAGCCTGCTCCCGATCGTCGATCTGAAGCAGTTCCTGGAAGGCGAGCGCACCGTGGTGCACGAGAGCCAGCGCATCCTCCTCGTCCGCCAGCCCGGCGGCGACGTGGCGGTGCTGATCGACGAGCTCTACGGCCAGCGCAGTTTCCATGAGCAACACCGCATCGAACTTGAGCCCGAAGCCGAAGGCGACGAATCGATCGTCGCGCTGACGCAGGGCCGTTACGCGCATTTCGTCGAACGCGGCTACCGCCTCGACGCGCACACGTGGGGCATCTTCAGCCTGGACAAGCTGGCCCGCACGCCCGAATTCCGCCAGGCCGCTTCCGACATGCCGCGGTCCGAGCACCGCATCAGCAACATTTCCGAGGTTCAACCATGAGCACTGTGATGGATAGCGCTGCCGGCAAGGGCCGCAATCTTGGCGTCAACACCTGGCTGGTCGTGCTGGGCGTATCGGTGCTTATCTTCGGTCTGAATACAGGCTACGCGACGTGGAAGGCCGCGCGCCTGGGCGGCGCCAGCTCCTCGGCCTCGGACCTGCAGGTGAACTCGCAGAAGCTGGCCGTGCAGGGTCAGGAAGCGGTGAGCGGCGACGCCGCCGCGTTCGCCGCGTTCAAGGAAACCCGCGCTGCCATCGTCCAGGACGTGGAGCAGCTCAACGCCAACTTCGGCGGCACCGCCGGCGTCTCCGGCCCGATCAACACGGTGACCGAGACCTGGGGCCCGCTCGGCAAGAGCGCCGACCAGGTGGTCTCCAGCGAAAAGGCCGTGCTGGCCCTGGCCGGCAACGCCGACAGCTTCGCCAGCCGCGTGCCGCAGTTGCAGGCGCGCCTGGACGAACTGGTCCGCGCGATGTCGGCCTCCGGTTCGCCGTCCTCGCAGGTCTACATCGCCCTGCGCCAAGTGGTGCTGTCGGGCAAGATGGCCGAGCGCATCACGCAGATTCGCGCCGGTGGCAGTGGCGCCGCGCTCGCCGGTGAGGCACTGGGCCGCGACGCCGCCGTGTTCGGCAACGTGCTGACCGGCCTGCGCAAGGGCGACGCCGCCTTCGGCGTGACGCCGCTGGGCAACAGCAACGCGATCGCCGCGCTCGGCCAGGCCGAGACGCTGTGGCTGGAAATGAAGAAGGACCTGGACGCGATCCTGTCCTCCTCGCAGAACCTGTTCGGCGCGCAGGCCGCCGCCGAGTCGATCACCGGCGGCTCCAACAAGCTGCTGACCGACAGCCAGTCGCTGTTCCGCGCCTTCACCTCGTTCGGTTCGGTGCGCAGCACCAACCCGATCGGCCACATTCTGGTCAGTATCGTCTCGGGCCTGATCGCGCTGTTCGCGATCGTCTTCCTGGTGGTCTCGCTCAACAGCCAGCAGAAGAAGCGCTACCTGACCACGAAGGAACTCAACGACCGTAACCAGGAGGCGATCATGCGCCTGCTGGACGAAATGGGTTCGCTCGCAGAAGGCGACCTGACCGTGAAGGCGACCGTGACCGAGGACATGACCGGCGCGATCGCGGACTCGATCAACTTCGCCGTCGAACAGCTGCGCAGCCTGGTGCAGACGATTACCGACACCTCGGTGCAGGTCGCCGCCAGCGCGCAGGAAACGCAGGCCACCGCCATGCACCTTGCCGAGGCCGCCGAACACCAGGCGCAGGAAATCAACTCCGCTTCCAGCCGTATCAGTGAAATCGCGGCTTCGATCAACCAGGTGTCGCGCAACTCGGCCGAATCGGCGGACGTGGCGCAGCGCTCGGTGCAGATCGCGACCAAGGGCGCGGGCGTGGTGCGCCAGACGATCGCCGGCATGGACAGCATTCGCGACCAGATCCAGGAAACCTCCAAGCGAATCAAGCGACTGGGCGAAAGCTCCCAGGAAATCGGCTCGATCGTGGAACTGATCAACGACATCTCGGAACAGACCAACATCCTGGCGCTGAACGCCGCAATTCAGGCGGCCTCGGCCGGTGAAGCGGGTCGCGGCTTCGCGGTCGTGGCCGACGAAGTGCAGCGACTCGCAGAACGCGCATCCAACGCGACCAAGCGAATCGAAACGCTGGTGCAGACGATTCAGTCCGACACCAACGAAGCGGTGTCCTCGATGGAACAGACGACCTCGGAAGTGGTCGCCGGTGCGCGACTGGCCGAAGACGCGGGTACCGCGCTGGGCGAGATCGAAAAGGTGTCGTCGGACCTGTCCAACCTCATTCAGGGCATCTCGAGCGCGGCGCAGCAGCAGTCCAGCGCGGCATCGAACATCACCGCCACGATGAACACGATCCAGTCCATCACCGCGCAGACCTCGCAGGGCGCCAACCAGACCGCCGCGTCGATTGGAAACCTGGCGCAACTGGCGGCCGACCTGCGTCGCTCGGTCGCCGACTTCAAGCTGCCGGCCTGACGGGCGGATCGGATCAAGGTCGTCACGATGAACAGCTTCAGCCCCGGATGGCGCGTTGACCGCGGGTCGCGCCACCTTGCATGCCTGCGAGGTGAGCGATGACCGTGATGCGCGAGGCGATCGACACCACCACGCTCGGCTGGATCAAGCCGGAGCTGGATGAAACCCTGCGCCTGGCCCAGCAGGAAATCGAGGCGTATGCCGAGAATCCTGCCGACGCCGGCCGCATGCGCCTGTGCGCCGAACAATTGCACCAGGTGCACGGCACGCTGCGCATGGTCGAGCTGTACGCCCCGGCCATGGTCGCCGAGGAAATGGAGCGCCTGGCGCTCGCGCTGCAGCACGGCAAGGTGGCCGATCGCGACGAAGCCTGCGCGGCGCTGATGCGCGGCGTCGTGCTGCTGCCCGACTACCTGGAGCGCCTGCAGGGCGGCCACCGCGATATTCCGATCGTGCTGCTGCCGCTGCTCAACGAACTGCGCGCCACGCGCGGCGAGGCGGGCCTCAACGAAAGCGTGCTGTTCGCACCCGATCTCGACCGTCCGCTGCCGGCGAACCTGCCCAGCGCGCTGCCGAGCAACGCACCGGTGCGCGGCGCGTCGTCCTCGCACCTGACCGCGCTGCGCGACGCGCTCGCGACCTGGCCCGAAGAAGGCAACCCGGCGCAGCCGGAAAAGCTCGCCAACGCGATCGACGGCCTGCTCGGCGAAGTCATCCTCGAACCCGTGCGCCGCATGCTGTGGGTCGCGTCCTCCGTGGCCGGTGCGCTGCGCGACGGCGCGCTGCCGCCCACGCGCGCGCTGCGCCAGGCCTTCGGCGGCGTCGAGCGCGAAGCGCGCATGATGTTGGCCGACGACGGCTTCGGCGCGCATCGCTCCGAACCCGCGGCCGAGCCGACGCGCCAGTTGCTGTACCACGTCGCCCACAGCGACGGACGCCATCCGGCGCTGGACGACCTGCGCCACACCTTCGAACTCGCCGCGCACCTGCCGAGCGAATCCGAACTCGAACACGCCCGCGGTTCGCTCAGCGGCCGCAACCGCGCGCTGCTGGATACCGTCGCCGCGGCGATCAAGGAAGACCTGCTGCGCGTCAAGGACGCGCTCGACCTGCACCTGCGCACCGGCCAGACCGACGTCGCCGGGCTCCTGCCGCAGGTGGAAGCACTGGGCCGCGTCAGCGACACGCTCGGCATGATGGGCCTGGGCGTCGCCCGCACCGTCGTGCTGCAGCAGCGCGATGCGATGCACGAGATCGTTTCCGGCAAGCGTCCGGCCGACGAAGGTGCATTGCTCGACGTCGCCGGTGCACTGCTTTACGTCGACGCCTCGCTGGACGACCAGGTCTCGCGCCTCGGTCTGCCGGACGCTGGCGCCGAGGACCATCTGCTCGCCGGTGAGGCGCGCAAGGTGCTCGAAGTGCTGGTGCGCGAGGCCATCGCCAACTTCGGCGACGCGCGCCAGGCCTTCGTCGCTTTCGTCGAAACCAACTGGGACCACGCCGAACTGGCCGAGGTCCCGCGCGTGCTGGACGAAGTGGCGGGCGCCCTGCGCATGCTCGAACTTCCGCAGCCGGCCGACTACCTCAGCGGCGTCAAGCGCTATACCGAGGTCGAGCTGATCGGCCGCAAGCGCGTGCCCAACGGCCAGCAGCTGGACACGCTGGCCGATGCCCTGGCCAGCCTGGAGTACTACCTCGAAGCGCTGCGCGAGCAGCGCCCGAGCCGCAACCACATCCTGGACATCACGCGCCAGAGCCTGGAAGCGCTGCGCTACTGGCCGCTGCCGGAGTTCGACATCGCCGCCACGATGGCGCCGAGCTCGCCGATCAGCCGCGAGGAACTGGCGCGCGTGCCGGACTTCGAGCTGAGCGACGAGATCACGCTCGGCACGCCGGCCGCGCCGGCGTTCGATGCCAGCGCGCTGTCGCCGTCCGCCACGCTCGCCGCCGAAGTTCCGGTCGCGCAGGTGTCGGCGGTCGCGCCGGCTCCGGTCGCCAACACGCCGCAGCAGATCGCGGCGGGTGGCTTCGAGCACAGCGACGACATCGACGATGAGATCCGCGAGGTCTTCCTCGAGGAACTCGACGAGGAAATCCGCCACCTCGGCGACCTGCTGCCGGTGTGGCACGCACTCCCGGAAGACAGCGAGCGCCTGCGTCCGATCCGTCGCGTGTTCCACACGCTCAAGGGTTCGGGCCGACTGGTCGGCGCCAAGACGCTGGGAGAGTTCAGCTGGCGCATCGAGAACCTGCTCAACCGCGTGCTCGACGGCACGCGACCGGCCAGCCCGGCGGTGATCGGCCTGGTCGGCCATGCCTACGACGCACTGCCGCAGCTGCACGCGGCGCTGCGCAACGAGGGTGTGATCACCGCCGACCTGCCGGCGATGGAAGCCCACGCCGAACGCCTGGCCGAAGGCGACGAGACGCCGTACACGCCCACCGCGCCGAGGGCGGAACCGGTGGCCGAGGCCGTGGCGTCCGAGCCCGTCGTCGAGCCGGTCATCGAGCCGGTGGAACCGGTCTTCGAACCGTTGGCCGAAGAAATCACGCTGGAAGCCGTCAGCTTCGACGGCCTCGACGGCGGCCTCATCGAAGTCGAGGAAATCGACTTCGACGACGTGCCTACCTTCGATGCCGCCCCGGTGCTGGAACCCGAGCCAGGCATGCCGGCTTCGGTCGATTCGGTGCTGCTGGAGATCCTCGACGCCGAGGTCAGCGGCCACCTGGTCACGATCGAGGAATGGTTGGCCGCCTCGCAGGCGCAGCCGCGCCCGGCGGACGACGGCCTGCAGCGCGCTTTCCACACGCTCAACGGTGCCTTCGCGATGACCGAGGTGCCGGTGATCACCGACATCACCGGTCCCACCGAGGTATACGTCAAGCGCCTGCTGGCGTCGGGTCAGCCGGCCAGCGCCGAAGGCGTGTTCGCCATGGGCGATGTCGCCGAGGCGATCCGTCGCACGCTGGCGACGCTGAAGACGCCCGCGCCGCGCATTCCCGCCTTCGACGGTCTGGCCGAGCGCATGCGTGCGCTGCGCGACAGCCTGCCGGACGCGCGCCAGCCGATGCCGGCCGATCCGGTCGAAATCGAAGCGCAGCTTTCCGCGCTCGACCTGAGCGAGTTCACCGACCTGGCCGACGACGTCGGCCCGGATTACCTCGGCGACTCGGCCCAGCCCGCCCGCATCGAAGCCGAACTGGCCGAAGCGAGCCGCATCGAGGCCGAACGCGAGGCGATCGAACGTGCCAATGCCGAGCACGTCGCGATCGAGCGTCTGGAAGCCGAGCGTTTCGCGCTGGAAGAACAGCAGCGCGAAGTCGAGCGCCTGGCCCTGCTCAAGCGCGAGGAAGACGCGCGCCTGGAAGCCGAGCGTCGCGAAGCCGAGCAGCTGGAGAACGAACGCATTGCCGCCGAGCAGGCCCAGGCCGAACGCCTGGCTGCCGAGCGTGCCGAAGCGGAACGCCTGGCCGCCGAACGCGTCGAAGCCGAACGCATCGCCGCAGAACAGGCGCAGCGCGCTGCCGCTCAAGCCGCGCAGACCGCCGAAGCCGAACGCCTGGCCGCCGAGCGTGCCGCCGCTGCTTTGGCCGAACAGCAGCGCATCGAAGCGCAGCTGCTCGAAGCCGAGCGCATCGCGTCCGAGCGCCTGGAAGCCGAACGTCTCGAGGCCGCGCGCATCGCCGACGAAGAGGCCGAGTACGCGCGCCTGGAAGCGGAATACGCCGAGGCCGACCGCGTCGCCCACGAACAGCAGGCGCTCGAGACGACCGCCGTCGGCCATGCCTTCGCCGACGCGCCCGCCATCGGCGACATGCGGGACGATCTGCCCGAAGTCCAGGAATTCGCGCAGGACGCGCTCGCCGAGGCCCCGGTCGCGGACGAGTCCGTCACCGCGAGCCCGGCGACGCTGGAGACGCAGGAACCGGCCGTGGCCGCGCTCATCGCGCACGCACTGGCCAGCAACGACGATCCGGACGAAGCGCTGGACCTGAGCGACCTCGATCCGGAACTGGTCGACATCTTCGTCGAGGAAGCCAGCGACCTGCTGGACCACTCCGACGGTCTGCTCGCCCAGCTGCGCGAGGCGCCGACCGAGCGCGAAACGCTGGTGGGCATGCAGCGCGATCTGCACACCATCAAGGGTGGCGCGCGCATGGCCGGCATCATGGCCGTGGGCGAACTCGGACACGCGATGGAATCGCTGCTCGAAGCCGTGGTGGAGTCGCGCTGCGAACTCGGCCGCGACGGCGTGCCGCTGCTGGAACGCGGTTTCGACCGCCTCCATGCGATGGTCACCCGCGTCGGCGAGCGTCGCGCGATCGCGATGCCCGAGGCATTGATCGCCGAGTTCGATGCACGCGCTCGCGGCGAGACCACCCTCGGCCACCTCGCCGCGCTCGCCGCCAAGCCTGCGGTCGCGCCGATTGCCAAGCCGGTCGCCAAGCCCGCTGCTCCGCTCGTCGAAGCCACGCATTCGGACTCCGACGAAGCGCACGCCGAGCTCAAGCCGCTGTCGGCTCCGATCAGCGACCAGCCGGTCGGCGACGAAGACGACATCGGCGTGCGCGCGCCGCAGGAACAGGTGCGCATCCGCGCCGACCTGCTCGATCGCCTCGTCAACTACGCCGGTGAAGTCGCGATCTATCGCGCTCGCCTGGAGCAGCAGCTGGGTGCGTTCCGTGGCGCGATCGCGGAAATGGCCGCGACGAACACGCGTATGCGCGACCAGCTGCGTCGCCTGGAAATCGAAACCGAAGCGCAGATCGTCGCGCGCTACAAGCGCGAAGGCGACGACGGCGAGCAGGCATTCGATCCGCTGGAACTCGACCAGTTCTCCACCCTGCAGCAGCTCTCGCGTGCGCTGGCCGAATCGGCCGCCGACCAGACCAGCCTGCAGAACACGCTCGACGACCTGACGCGCCAGTACGAAACGCTGCTGCTGCAACAGTCGCGCGTGAGCTCGGAGCTGCAGGAAGGCCTCATGCGCACGCGCATGGTGCCGTTCGATGGCCTGCTGCCGCGCCTGCGCCGCGTCGTGCGTCAGGCCTCGGGCGAACTGGGCAAGCACGTCGCGCTCAAGCTCGACGGCACCCAGGGCGAACTCGATCGCAATGTGCTCGAGCGCATGACCGCACCGCTGGAGCACATGCTCCGCAACGCGGTCGCGCACGGCCTGGAAACGCCGGAAAAGCGCAAGAAGTCCGGCAAGACCGAGGAAGGCACGATCCGCATCGCGGTACGCCGCGAAGGTTCGGAAGTCGTGCTGGAAGTCGGCGACGACGGCGCCGGCCTCAACCGCGAAGCGATCCTGCGCCGTGGCCATGAGCGCGGCCTGGTGCCGGACGGCGTCACGCTGTCCGACGCGGCGATCGATGCGCTGATCCTGGAGCCGGGTTTCTCCACCGCCGAATCGGTCAGCCGACTGTCCGGCCGCGGCGTGGGCATGGACGTGGTCGCCAGCGAAGTCCGCCAGCTCGGCGGCACGCTCGACATCCACTCGGTCCCGGGCAAGGGCGTCACCTTCACCCTGCGCCTGCCGCAGACGCTGGCGGTCACGCAGGCGGTGTTCGTGCGCATCGGCGAGACCACCTTCGCCGTGCCGATCGCCTCGGTGCGCGGCGTCGGCCGCATCGCCCGCGACCGCCTCGACATGGTCGACGCGACCTACCGCTACGGCGGCGAGGACTACGCGGTGCACGACCTGGGTGCGCTGGTCGGCCATGGCACGGCCAAGGCCGAAGGCCACCTGCAGATGCCGCTGCTGCTGATCCGCTCGGGCGACCTGCGCGCCGCGGTGTGCGTCGACCAGGTGGTCGGCAACCGCGAAATCGTGGTGAAGCCGGTCGGCCCGCAGGTCGCATCGGTGCCGGGCATTTTCGGCGCCACCATCATGGGCGACGGCCGGGTCGTGGTGATCCTGGACGTCGCGCCGCTGGTGCGCCGCCAGTCGATGCTGCCGCGCGACCACGTCGCCGTGCCGGAACTTCCGGTCGAGACGCGCCGCGTGCCGCTGGTCATGGTGGTCGACGACTCGGTCACGATGCGCAAGGTCACCGGCCGCGTGCTCGAACGCCACAACTTCGAGGTCATGACCGCGAAGGACGGCATCGACGCCCTGGAACGCATGACCGAACGCGTCCCGGACCTGATGCTGCTCGACATCGAAATGCCGCGCATGGACGGTTACGAGCTGGCCACCGCGATGAAGGGCGACGCGCGCCTGCGCGGCGTGCCGATCGTGATGATCACCTCGCGTACCGGCGACAAGCATCGCCAGCGCGCATTCGAGATCGGCGTGGAGCGCTACCTCGGCAAGCCGTACCAGGAGCCGGAGCTGGTCCGTAACGTGTACGAATTGCTCGGCATCAACGCAGGGGCAACGCGGGATGAGTGAGTCTTCGCGTCGCGCGGTTCTCCTGGCGCGACCCGGCGCGGCCTGCGAACGCCTGCGTTCGGCGCTGTCGGATGCAGGCGCCAATGTCGTGCTGGAAGCCGATCCGACCACGCTGCAACTCGAGGCCCTGGGTCAGGTCGCCCCGCAGGTCGTCGTGGTGGCGCTGGATCCGGTGACCGAGGACGCGATCGAGCGTTTCGATCCGGTCCTGGGCGATCCGTCGGTGGAAGTGATCTACGAGGAAGCCGCGCTGGCCGCGACCCGCGAGGGTTGGGACCTGGCGCGCTGGGTGCGCCATCTGGCCGCCAAGCTGCATGGCCACGGCGACGTACTCCCTCCGGGCCACGAGCCCGAAGGCATGGAGCCGCCGGACCCGTCCCCGGCGCCCGCGCCGCGCCCGGTGGAAGCCGTCGCACCGGCCGAAGCGCCGCGTCCGATTGAAGTGGCCGCGCCCGTCGAAGCGCCGCGCCCGGTGGAAGCCGTCGCACCGGCGCAGGTGCCCGAGGCGCCTGCGGTCGAAATCGCCGTCGAAATCGCCGAGCCGGTTGTCGCCGTCGCCGCCGAGCCGCAAGTGCAATACACGCACGAAGCCAACTACAACGCGTTCGATCCGGTCGCCGCCGAAGCCGGTTTCAACACTGCACATTCCATCGAACTGCCGGCGCCCCTGGCCGCCGTCGAACTCTCGTTCGCCGGGCCGGCGACGATGCTGTCGATGGACGAGGCCGAGCTGGCGATCGAGCCGTTCGAAACGAGCTTCGACTACGAAATCGCCGATTCGGCGCCGGTGCCGATGGTGCTGGACGCCTCGATCCCGGATGTCGTCGAGTTCTCCGTCGATACGCCGGCCGCCGTCGAATCGCCGTCGCCTGCCGCGCCGGTGCTGATGTTCGACGCCAGTCGCGAAGGCACGCTTGCCTCCGCGACGCCGGCCACCGACGCCGCTCCGCCGGCCGCACCGGACTGGTCCTTCAGCGACGACGCGCCGGCGGCAACGACGGTCACTCGCGAGAGCGATTCGGGCCACAAGTTCCAGCGCGACCTGGGCGACATCGAGCGTCGCATCTCCTCGCTCGAACTCGTCGAAGACCGCCCGGTGGTCCAGCTCGGCGGCGCCGTGCTGGTGCTCGCCGGTATCGGCGGTCCCGACGCGGTGCGCCAGTTGCTCGGCGGGCTGCCGGAGGAGTTCGCGCGTCCGGTACTGGTGCAGCAGCGACTCGACGGCGGGCGCTACGACCGCCTCGTCGCGCAGATGCAGCGCGCCACGCCATTGCAGGTGCGCCTGGCCGAACCGGGCCTGATCGCGATGGCCGGCACCATCTACATCCTGCCGGCGGAAATCTCGATCACGGTGACCGAGTCGGGCATGCGGTTCGTCGAAGGTAACGGCGACGTGCTGGGCATGCTCCCGGCGGGCGATTCGGCGGTGCTGATGCTCAGCGGCAGCGATCCGGCGCAGGTCGACGCGGCGATGAACCTCTCCTGGGGCGGCGCGCTGGTCGTCGGCCAGGCACCGGACGGTTGCTACGATGCTGCGGCGTCGTCGGCGCTGATTGCGCGCGGCGCGCAGTCGGGCCAGCCGGCCGACCTTGCGGCGCGACTCGCCGAACGATGGCAGTAAGCCGCGCGACCAAGGCGCGCCAATAGGAATACGACAATGGCGAACGAACATCCTGCCAATCCCACCGGTGTCGTCGAAAACGACATCCGCGGCGTCCTGATCCAGGTTGCCGGCGGGCGCCTGCTGCTGCCCAACGCGACCATCGCCGAGGTGCTGTCGTACGCAGAGCCGGATGCCGTCGCCGAAGCGCCGGACTGGTTGCTCGGCCGCATCCGCTGGCGCGGCTGGCAGTTGCCGCTGGTCGCCTTCGGACGCCTGTCGGGCCTGGCCAACGAACGCGGCGGCCTGGGCAGCAAGGTGGTCGTGCTTCGTGCGCTCAACGGCAATACGCGAGCGCCGTACTTCGCGCTGCTGACGCAGGGCTTCCCGCGCCTGGTCACGGTGTCGCGCGACACGCTGATGGTGGTGGAAGACAGCAATCCGTTGCCCAACGGCGTGCAGGCGCGCGTTCTGCTCAACGAGGACGCCGCATTCCTCCCGGACCTGGGCGCGATCGAGAGCCAGATCGGCGCCGCGCTGGCGCAGGCGGCTTGAGCGGCGCCTCCAACGCTTCGGTATCGCGCAACATCCCGATCGGCGCCCCGGCGCCGCGTTACGCCTCCGTCGATGCCCTGCGCGGCGTCACCGTCGCGGCGATGGTGCTGGTCAACAATCCGGGTGACTGGGGCCATGTCTACGCTCCGCTCGAGCACGCCGCCTGGCACGGCTTCACGCCGACCGACCTGATTTTCCCGATGTTCCTGTTCATCGTCGGCGTGTCGATCGCGCTGGCGCTGATGCCGCGCCTGGAGCGCGGCGACGACGCGCGCACGTTGACCCGGACCGTCCTGGTGCGCGGCGCGCGAATCGTCGGATTGGGCCTGCTGCTGCATCTGTGCGCGCTGTGGGCCTTCGACCTGCCGCATTACCGCGTGATGGGCGTGCTGCAACGCATCGGCCTGTGTTTCGCGGCGGCAGGCGTGCTGGCGCTGCATGCGCGGCCGCGTTTGCAATGGCTGATGTTCGCGACGCTGCTGGTGGGATATGCCGCGCTGCTCGCGGCGGGCGGCAGTCTCGATCCGTTCGCGAACATCGCCAGCCGCATAGACCACGCCGTGTTGGGCGTGCACGTGTACCAGCTCGATCCGGTCACCGGTCGCGGCCACGACCCCGAAGGTCTGGTCAGCACGCTGGGCGCACTGGCGACCACGTTGCTGGGACTGCGCGCGGGCGATTGGCTGCGACGCGGCGATCGGCGTGCGCTGTGGATCGCAGGCTTGATCGCGATGGCCGCAGGCCTGGCCTGGTCGCTCTGGCAGCCGCTCAACAAGAACCTGTGGACTCCGTCCTACGTGCTGTGGACGGGCGGCATCGCGTGTTGGGTGCTGGCGATGTTCCACCGGCTGATCGACCTGCGCGGCTGGCCGCCGCTGGGCCGGGCATTCGGCGTCAACGCCATCGCCGCCTACGCCGGGTCGGCTTTCATGCTCTACGCGCTCGTCGCGTCGGGTTGGCTCGAACCCCTCTACCAGCAAGCGTTCGCCGCGTGGATGACGCCGCGATGGGGCGCGTTCGTGCCGTCGCTCGCGTATGCGCTCGCGTTCGTCGCGGTGTGGTGGATCGTAGTGCGGGTGCTGGACGCGCGACGCATCTACTTCAAGATCTGAACGGGATCTAGGCAACCCGCCGTCACTTCGTGACGATGGCAGCGTCACCGCTCCGGATGACGGCAGCCGCGCTGTCCGGATAGTCTCCCTGCCGCGCCACCGTTCGTCCGCGGACCGCTTCAGGCTGGCTGCCCGGCAGCGGCGCTTGCGTTGTCTCCAGGTTGGAGAGGACCAACTTGGAGGGTCGATCATGTACTCCATGTCTTCGCGAATACGGAGATCGCGCGTCGCCGCACGCCTTACGCAGGCCGAACTCGCGCGGCGACTGGGGGTGCAGCGCAGCGCCGTCACGCAATGGGAGTCGGACGCAGGAACGCACCCCAGCGTCGCTCATCTGGCGCAGATCGCCTGCGAGACGCAGGTGTACTTCGAATGGCTCGCGACCGGCCGCGGCGAATCGCACCCGGAAGCCGGGGCCCTCGACACGGCCTTGAGCCTGCAGGACTACGCACGCGACGATGTCGAGAGCCGCGCGCTGGAGAGCTTGCGACGGGTGAGCGGGCACAAGCGCGAGGCGGTCGTGCGGGTGATAGAGATGCTCGCCGGATGAAGCGACGTGCGGTCGCGGCAGATGAAGTTGCCGGGCAGCCGGGCTGACCACAGCCTGGCCGTGGCGCCTGTCCCGCGCGCCACTGACTGCGGGCCACGCCGTCCGACGCGGTACGAGGGCAGCGACTCTTAGCGCATCGGGGCATGATCGCGCAGGCCTGCGTCACAGGGCCCGTGCGTTGACATGAAAGGACGCGTTCGCACGCCTTGGCCGTGCCAGATGCGATGGGGATGTGGCCGGCGAGCCCGGCGGTCGAGTTCCACGATCCGTGCGGTGCGCGCCGTAGGACGACGCAGGGAAGCGACGGCGCACGCTGCCGTCGCGCGGTGGGTGGGCAAGGCGATATGGACGCGCCTCACCCATGCCACCGCGCACGGACGCATCGCCGGGGCGCGGAGGTCGCCCCGGCGATGCGGGACGGATTGCGGACGTTCGACGCATGCCGCGTCGCGCCGCTCGTGAACATTGCGCAGGAGGTTGCAGATGGATCCGAACGAACCCGTGTTCGGCCCGGTCGAGGCCTTCGAGGAAGGAGCGCGCGCGGACGAATTCGCCGCACTTGGCACGCGCAAGGAGCGCGTGGGTCGACCGCTCGTCGTGCGTTTCGCGCGCAACGTGCGCGGCGTGCTCGATCTGGCGAGCCCGCGCGATGCGGTGTGGTTCGACGTGATGCGCGAACTCCAGGCGGTGGGCCGGCCGGTGTACGTCGAGATCGACGACGGCAACGGGCAGATCACCACATTCCTGCAGCCGCGCGAGCAGCCCGTGGGCGAGATCCGCAAGCTTCGCAACGGCGACGTTGAAGTGGAACTGTTGCTGTCGCACGCCATGCACGTGCTCCCGCACGAACACCCGCGCTTCGAGGCACTGCTCCGCCGGCTGGAAGGCGCCCGCCGCGAGAACGCCATGGTGTGGGTCGTGGAAACCCCCGACACGCACGAGATCCTCGACGTGAAGTAGAGCGGCGCCGGCCCGGACCACGCGCAACGGACAATGCGGAGAGCACACCATGCCATCGATAACCCTGACCCGGGCGCGCGAGTTGTTCGATCTGGTCAGCGCGAAGGTCTGCTGCCCGGTCGATCCGTCGGTGCCGTGCATTCCCTTCCTGTATCCCGATGACGGTTGCTGGGGACGCGCCCACGAGATGTGCCGCCTGATGGCCGCCGTTGGTGCGGATCCACGCAAGGTCTGGATCCGCGGCAGCCTGCGCGTGTCTTCGCGCAACAAGCCCAACTGCCTGGTCACCTGGGGATGGCACGTCGCACCCACGGTGGAAGTGGCGAGTTGGGGCAGCGCGCAGACCTATGTCATCGACCCGGCGCTGTTTGAAGGGCCGGTTCCCCTGGCGACGTGGAAAGGCGTACAAGGCGACCCGGCGGCGACGCTCACTCATACCGGCGCGGACATCTTTCATTACTACTATGCGCCGCACACCTACGATCCCACGTACTCGCTGACCAATGGCGTGCTGGCGGATTACCGCAACGAGTTGAAGCTGCGCTGCGCCTCGTCGGGGCCGCCGCCCTACCTCAACTGCATGACGCGGCCCGCCGGCGTGCAGTGGCTTGGCACCATCGAGGCGAACGCGCAGCGACGCTGGTTCACCTTCGGATGGCCCGCGCAACGCCACGTGTTCTGGACGGTCATGCCGCTGACGCCGTGCCCCGGCCGGCCGCAACTGTCGTGGAAGGTCGCGGTGGAACGCGCGGACGCGTCCCACTGCACGTACTGGATCACCGTCAGGAACCTGACGGACCAACCGGTCCGTTTCGAGGGCCGCTTCGACTATCTCGCCTGACACGCATCGGGAGAACTGCCATGTGGACGGGAGTGCAATGGACGGGAACCTTGCCGGCGGGCGCGTCCGCGCGCTGGTTCACATGGGGATGGCAGGCCAGCCGCCATGTCGTGTGGTACATGATGCCGACCTCGCCGCGCGTCGGCTCGCCGCAGCTGGACTGGGACGTGGCCGTGGAGCGCGCGACCAGTTCGCAGTGCACCTACTGGATCACGGTGCGCAACCTCACCAACGCACCGGTGACGTTCGAAGGTCGCTACGCCGTGCTGTCCTGAGGAGGACGCCATGAAGATCACGATCGAGCTCGACGGCCATTGCGTGCAGCCGATCGACCTGCCGTCCGCGCCCGCAATGCACCGGCCCGCGAACAGCGAACCGCCGCCCGAGCTGCTCGCCGCCGCGCGTGCGATGGGCGCGCAGAACGCGGGCGTCGCGGCGTTCTCGCTGTCTCCGGATGTGTTGTCGTCGTTTTCGTCCGTCGACCGTGACGACGATGGCGCCGCGCCGGCGCTCGATGCCGGCGGCGCCATGGACACGAACGTGCGCAACACGCAAGCGAGGAAGGCGTCGAAGAAACGCACCGGACGCAGCAGGTGACCGACGCGGCCTGCGGTGCGGTTGCTCAGATGAAATCGCCGAACCGCGCCTGCAATGCCGCGATCGCCGCCAGGCCCGCGGTTTCCGTGCGCAGGATGCGCGGGCCCAGGCGCAGTCCCTGGAAACCGGCCGCGCGCAGTTGTTCGCGGTCCAGTGGCGACCAGCCGCCCTCGGGGCCGATTGCGAGATACACCGTTTGCGCCGACTCGGCCGACAACGTGGCTAACGAAAGCTCGCCTTCCGGATCGAGGATCAGGCGCAGCCCGCCGGGCTCCAGCGCCGCCAACACGGCCGCAAGCGAAACCGGCGCGGCGACGTCGGGCACGAAAGCGCGGCCGCTCTGCTCGCACGCCGATGACACGACGCTGCGCCAGTGCGCCAGTCGCTTCTGGGCACGCGATTCGTCCAGCTTCACTTCGCTGCGCTGCGACCACAGCGGACGGAACGCGGCCGCGCCCAATTCGGTCGCCTTTTGCAGGATCAGGTCCATCTTCTCGCCGCGCGCCACGCCTTGCAGCAGCACGAGTTTCAATGCCGACTCACGCGCGACGGCTTCGGCCGAATCGATCGCCACGCGCAGTTCGCGCTTGCCAAGCGCGACGATGCGCGCGGCGTAGTCGTGGCCGTCGCCGTTGAAGAGCACGCAGGCGTCGCCGATGCCGAGCCGCAACACGCGCCCAAGGTGAGCGGCGGCGCTTTCGGGCAGGGCGATTTCCGTGCCTACGCGCAAAGCTTCGTCGACATGCACGCGGGTCAGTCGCATGCGGCCTCCTCGACGGCATGGTCGATCGCCGCGCGCGTGGTGTCGGCGAGCAATTGCAGTGCGTCTTCGCCTACGCAGTACGGCGGCATCCAGTAGAGCGTGTCGCCGAGCGGTCGCAGCAGTACGCCGCGTTGCAAGGCGGCGCGATAAGCGCGAAGGCCGATGCGTGCGGTCGGATCGAACGGTGTCCGCCTGTCGCCGCGCTGCGTCAGTTCGAATGCGACGATCATGCCGGCCTGACGAACGTCGGCCACGTGACGGTGATCGGCGAACGGCGCCGCCAACTCGGCCATGCGCGCGGCGGTCGTGCGGTTGCGCGCGATCACGTCGTCCTGCTCGAAGATCGCCAGCGACGCCAATGCTGCCGCGCAGGCCAGCGGATTGCCGGTATAGCTGTGTGAATGCAGAAAGGCCTTCTCGCGCGAGTCGTCGAGGAAGCCGTCGTAGATGGCCTGTGTCGCCAGAACTGCCGCCAGCGGCAGCGCGCCGCCGGTGAGGCCCTTGGAAACGCACATCAGGTCCGGCTGCACGCCCGATTGTTCCGACGCGAACAATGTGCCGGTGCGGCCGAAGCCCACGGCGATCTCGTCGGCGATCAGGAACACGCCATGCGCGTCGCACAACTCGCGCGCGCGCTTGAGGTACAGCGGATCGTGCATGCGCATGCCGCCGGCACACTGCACGCGCGGTTCCAGGATCAGTGCGCAGACTTCATCGGCATGGCGTTGCAGCAGTTCGTCCAGTGCGTCGGCGGCGCGTTGCGCGCGATCGGCGGGCGTCTCGCCGGGTTCGCACAGGTAGGCATCGGGCGAGGGCGCGAACAGCGCCTGCGCCAGCAGCGGCGCATAGACTCGGCGGTACAGCGGGATGTCGCCTACCGCCAGCGCGCCCAGCGTTTCCCCGTGGTAGCCGTTGTCGAGCGCGATGAACTTGGTGCGCCCTTCCACGCCGCGATTGCGGAACCAGTGGAAGGCCATCTTCAGCGCAACCTCCACGCCGGCCGAACCGTTGTCGGCGTAGAAGACCTTCGCCAGCGGCGCGCGGTTTGCTTCGCGCGGCGCGATGGCGAGCAGCTTCTCGGCCAGCTCGACGGCGGGCGCGTGCGAGACGCCGGCCAGGATCACGTGCTCCAGCGTGCCCGCCTGGCGGGCGATGGCCGCGGCGATGCGCGGTTCGGCATGGCCGAACAGGTTGGTCCACCAGCTGCTGATGGCGTCGAGGTAGCGGCGGCCGTCGCGGCCGATCAGCCACTCGCCTTCGCCGCGCTCCACCGGAAGCAGGGGCAGGGTGTAGTCGTGGCGGCCGTCGGCCGCCATGCTTCCGGTGACGTGCTCGCGCATCTGCGTGCATGGGTGCCAGAGCACGGCGAGGTCACGCTCGCGCCAAGCGTCGGCGCTGGCGTCGGCTATCATCGTGTTGTCGAATTGCTGCATCCCGCCATTCTAGCCCTGCACGCCGGGCCGGCCGGGCCGAGGTCCAGACGTCCGCCGCGCCGTGCGGACCTCGACTGCCGCTCGCCGCGCGGGCCAGCGCCACCATGGAAACCGCATGTCGCGTCGCCTGCCCACCATCCACCGCATCACCGAACACGACGCCGGGCCGTACCGGCTCGAACGCCTCGACCTGGAGTTCGCCAACGGCGAGCGCCGCCACTACGAGCGCCTGCACGGACGCGGCCACGGCGCGGTCGTGGTGGTGCCGATGCTCGACGACGAGACGGTGTTGCTGGTGCGCGAATACGCCGCGGGCGTCCACCGTTACGAACTGGGCCTGGTCAAGGGCCGCATCGACGCGGGCGAGACGCCCGAGCAGGCCGCGGACCGCGAACTCAAGGAAGAAGCCGGCTACGGCGCGCGCGAGCTGACCGTGCTGCGCGCGCTCACGCTCGCGCCGACCTATATGAGCCACGAGGCGCACCTGGTTCTGGCACGCGACCTGTATCCCGAGCGCCTGCCGGGCGACGAGCCCGAGGAACTGGAGGTGGTGCCATGGAAGCTCGATGACCTGCACGAGCTGATCCTGCACGAGGACTTTTCCGAAGGACGCAGCATCGCCGCCCTGTTCATCGCCCGCGAATGGTTGAGGATGCAAACGCCATGATTTCCCCCTCAGTGCGCGAAGACGTCATTGCGCTGGCACGCGACGCCGCTTCGGCGATCCTGGGCATCTACGACAGCGAGTTCGCCGTCCAGCACAAGGACGACGATTCGCCGCTTACCGCCGCCGACCTGGCCGCGCACCGCTGCATCGTCGACGGGCTGGCGCGGATCACGCCCAACATCCCCGTGCTGTCGGAGGAATCGGCGCACGAAGTGCCGACCGAAATGCGTCGGCAATGGCGGCGCTTGTGGCTCGTCGATCCGCTCGACGGCACGCGCGAGTTCGTCAAGCGCAACGGCGAGTTCACGGTGAACATCGCACTGATCGACGACGGCGTGGCGGTGTTCGGCGTGGTGCAGGCGCCGGTGACGGGCGAGCTGTGGCACGGTGGCGACGGACTGGGCGCCTTCCGCCGCGAAGGCGATCGCGACACGACGCTTCGCGTGCGCGCGCCGGCGACGGGGCCTTTGCACGTGGCTGCCAGCCGCTCGCATCGCGACACGCGCACGCAGGCCTTCATCGGCCGCATGGGCGAGACGCAGCCGCTGGGCCTGGGATCCTCGCTCAAGTTCTGCAAGCTCGCCGAAGGCACGCTCGACGTGTATCCGCGCTTCGGCCCGACCAGCGAGTGGGACACTGCGGCCGGGCAATGCGTGCTCGAAGGTGCCGGCGGTGCAGTGCTCGATCCGCAAGGCCGACCATTCCGCTACAACCAGCGCGAGCGGATTCTCAACGGGGATTTCATCGCGCTGGGGGATGTCTCGCTGCCCTGGCGCGAATGGCTGGCGACGTGATCGCATCCGTGGACGAAGACGGGAACACCGCAATGAGCGACACCCTCGGCAACCCGCGCGACATCGCCACGCTGCTGACCGTGATGGCGCGCCTGCGCGATCCGCACGACGGTTGCCCGTGGGACCTGGAGCAGGACTTCGCCACCATCGCGCCGTACACGATCGAGGAAGCCTACGAAGTCGCCGACGCGATCGACCGCGGCGACCTGGCCGATCTCAAGGACGAGCTTGGCGACCTGCTGCTGCAGGTGGTGTTCCATGCGCAGATGGCGTCCGAGCAGGGTGCATTCGGGTTCGGCGATGTCGTCGCGGCGATCTGCGACAAGATGGTGCGCAGGCACCCGCATGTGTTCGCCGATGCTTCGGTCGAGGACGCCGACGCACAGACGATCGCGTGGGAAGAACAGAAGCGCCGCGAGCGCGAGGCGAGCGGGCATGAAGACCGCTCCGCGCTGGCCGGCATCGCGCGCGGGCTGCCCGAGTGGCAGCGCGCCGTGAAGTTGCAGAAGCGCGCCGCGCGCGTGGGCTTCGACTGGCCGGACGTCACGCCGGTCATCGCCAAGCTGCACGAGGAAATCGACGAGGTGCGCGTGGAGTTCGCCGCGCTCGAAGCGGACCCCGAGGATGCGGCCGCGCGCGATCGTCTGGAGGACGAAATCGGCGACGTGCTGTTTGTCTGCGCCAACCTCGCCCGGCACGCGCAGGTCGACGTGGGCGCCGCGATGCGCCGCGCCAACCTCAAGTTCGAGCGCCGTTTCCGCGCCATGGAGGCGATGGCGCAGGCCGACGGAAGCACGCTTGCCGGGCTTTCGCTGGAGGCGCAGGATCGCCTCTGGGATCGTGCCAAGGCCGCCGAAAAAGCCTGAGCCGCCAAGCCACGGAGGACGTCATGTCGCGCTTCACCAGCTTTCGCGAGTTCTATCCGTTCTACCTGAGCGAACACGGCAACCGCACCAGCCGGCGGCTGCATTTCATCGGCAGCTGCGGCGTGCTGGCACTGCTGGCCACGGCCATCGCGCAGGGCAGCGCCTGGTGGCTGCTTGGCGCGCTGGTGTGCGGCTACGGCTTCGCCTGGGTCGGGCATTTCTTCTTCGAGAAGAACCGGCCGGCGACGTTCAAATACCCGCTCTATTCGTTCGTCGGGGACTGGGTGATGTTCAAGGACATCCTCAGCGGGAAGATCCGCTTCTAGGCGGACGTCCCGCCGCCGAGGGCGTTCAGTCCAGGAAGATCAACCACGCCGCCACCACGATCAGGGCGAACCCCGCCCAGTGGTTCCACTTCAACGGCTGGTCCAGATACCAGGTGGAGAAGCCGGCGAAGACGAGCAGGGTGATGACCTCCTGCATGCCCTTGAGCTGGGGCGCCGAGTAGACTGAACTCCCCATCCGGTTGGCGGGCACCATCAGGCAGTACTCGAAGAACGCGATGCCCCAGCTGGCGAAGATGGCCAGTGCGAGCGGCGCGGACTTGTACTTCAGGTGCCCGTACCAGGCGAAGGTCATGAAGATGTTCGAGCCCAGCAAGAGGGCGATGGGGAGGATGCGGTCCAGGGGCATGAGAAGGAATCGCTAGGGTTTCGTTCAGGTTTCGTGGTGGGCCTTCACGGTCCCTCCACCGGCGGCCCGGCAGCCTTCACAAAGCTGAAGCGTCGGGAGATTTTGCATGCAGGGTACCGGAACAAGGGATGGCGGCCTGGTCCTGATCGTAGAGGACAACCGCAACATCTCGGAGATGGTCGGCGAATACCTCGAAGGCCGTGGATTCGAAGTCGATTACGCCAGCGACGGTCTCGACGGCTATCGCCTGGCGACGGAAAACAACTACGACGTCATCGTGCTCGATCTCATGCTGCCACGCATGGACGGCGTGGAGTTGTGCAAGAAGTTGCGCGAGGAAGCGCGCAAGTCCACGCCGGTGCTGATGCTGACCGCGCGCGACACGCTGGACGAGAAGCTCACCGGCCTGGGCGCCGGCGCCGACGATTACCTGACCAAGCCGTTCGCCATCCAGGAACTGGAAGCGCGCCTGCGCGCACTGATCCGCCGCGAACGCCGGCAGGTCGGCGGCGAAGTGTTGAAAGTCGCCGACCTGGTGCTCGACCCGGCCAGCCTGCGCGTCACGCGCGGGGGCAGCGAGTTGCAGCTTTCGCCGATCGGACTGCGCCTTCTGACGATCCTGATGCGCGAATCGCCGCGCGTGGTCAGCCGGCAGGAGATCGAACGCGAGATCTGGGGCAACGGCCTGCCGGATTCGGACACGCTGCGCAGCCATCTGTACAACCTGCGCAAGACCATCGACAAACCGTTCGACAAGCAACTGCTGCATACCGTACAGAGCGCGGGCTATCGCGTGGCCGACATTTCGCAGCCGCCCGAGTAGGCGGCACCGGAACCCATGGCGCACGGACTTCCGCGCAGGATCAAACTCGCGTTCATTACGCAGGCGTTGATCGGCAGCATCGTAATCACGGTGGGCATCCTGCTCACCGGCATCGTCGTGCGCCAGAAGGTGGTCGAGCAGCGCGTGGCGCAGGAGGCCGCGGCGTTCTGGCAGGCCTACGAACTCGATCCCTCGCATCGCTTGCCGGGCAGTTCGACGATGACGAGTTACCTCGTCATCCCCGGCAACCTGCAGCCGCAGTTGCCGGCCGAACTGCGCTCCGTCACCGGCACCGGCGTGCAGCGCCTGCCGGACAGCGGGCGGCTGGTGTACATCGACCGCCGGCCGCAAGGCACCTTGTACCTGATCTTCTCCGCATGGCTGGCCGACCAGTCGGTGCTGTTCACCGGTCTGGTCTCGCTGCTGCTTTCGCTGGTCACCAGCGGCGTGTTGATCTGGCTGACTTACCGAACCTCCAAGCGCCTGGTTACGCCGGTGAGCTGGCTGGCCAACCAAGTCGCGCATTGGGATCCGCGCGATCCCGACGCCAGTGCGATCGCTCCGGCGCATTTGCCGGCCGAGGCGGGCGATGAGGTGCGCAAGCTTTCGCGCGCACTGAGCGGGCTGTCGCAGCGCGTGGGCGACTTCGTGCAGCGCGAGCGCAATTTCACCCGCGACGCCAGCCATGAACTGCGCACGCCGCTGACCGTCATCCGCGTGGCGACCGACCTGATGCTGGCCGATACCGAGAACAGCCCGCGCACGCGGCGTTCGCTGTCGCGCATCCAGCAGGCCGGGCGCGACATGGAGGCGGTGATCGAAGCGTTCCTGATCCTCGCCCGCGAGGCCGACGTTGCACCGCAGAGCGAAGAGTTCGACGTGCGCGACATCGTCGCCGCCGAGGTGGACCGCATACGCCCGCTGCTCGGCGATCGCCCGGTGAGCCTGAGCCTGCACGACGAGGGTGCGCCGCGCCTGGTGGCGCCGCCGCACGTGTTGCGGGTGATGGTGGGTAACCTGCTGGGCAACGCGGTGCGGTTTACCGAATCGGGCGAAATAGAAATCCGCCTGATGCCCGATCGCGTGGTGATCCGCGACAGCGGCATCGGCATGTCGCCGGAGATCCTGGCGAAGGCGTTCGATCCTTTCTTCCGCGCCGATTCGGCCGACAGCGACGGCAAGGGCATGGGGTTGTCGATCGTGCGCCGCCTGGGCGAACGTTTCGGCTGGCCGGTGAGCCTGGCCAGCGCGCCGGGGCAGGGGACGACGGCGGTGATCCGCTTCGCGCGCTGAGTCGCGCGACGCGCTCCCGCGTTCGTGCATCCTTAACATTGGCCGCCGGCAGTGGCCGTGACACGATCTCGTCGGTGAACGAATCGGTGGGGCCGCTGTCAACCGTGGCGCCGCCGGTGCGTTCGTGCCGGCATAACCCTCGAATCGAGCCTCATGAGCGCAGCCCGCCCGACGTCGTCCCGCAACGCCCGCAAGCCCACGCCCTGGATCCGCCACGGCATCGCCGCCGCGGCGGTGCTCGTTCTGCTGGCGGGCGGCGCCTACGTTTATCGCAAGCGCGGCGCCGAGGCCGCCGCCGGCGCCTATCGCACGGTGCCGGTCGAACGTGGCGACATCCGCGTGGCGATCTCTTCCACCGGCACGCTCAGCGCCATCTCCACCGTCACCGTCGGCAGCCAGGTCTCCGGCCAGGTCACCGACGTGCTCGTCGATTTCAACGACCAGGTGAAGAAGAACCAGATCATCGCGCGCATCGATCCGAAGACCTACGAGGCGCAGATCGCACAGGGCAATGCGCAGGTCTCCAGCGCCCGCGCCTCGCTCAATCAGGCGCAAGCGACGCTGCTCAACGCCGAACTCGACTACCGGCGCAAGTCCGACCTCGGCGCGCGCCAGCTGGTGGCGCGCAGCGATGTCGATCTGGCGAAGGCCGCGCTCGACCAGGCGCGCGCGCAGGTCAACGCGGCACAGGCCGCGATCCGCCAGCAGACGGCCTCGACCCAGACCACGCAGGTGAACCTGGATCGCACGGTGATCCGCTCGCCGGTGGACGGCGTGGTGCTCACGCGCAGCATCGAGCCCGGCCAGACGGTCGCGGCGAGCCTGCAGGCGCCGGAGCTGTTCACCATCGCCGAGGACCTGGCGAAGATGAAGATCGAGCTGGCCGTGGACGAGGCCGACATCGGCCAGGTCCGCGCCGGCCAGAACGTGTCGTTTACCGTCGATGCGTTTCCCGACCGTCAGTTCCGCGGCACGGTCGAACAGGTGCGGCTGTCGGCGACGACCACCAACAACGTCGTGACCTATCCCGTCGTCGTGACCGTCGACAACAGCGACGGCACGCTGCTGCCGGGCCTCACCGTCAACGCCGAGATCGAGGTCAGCCGCCGCGACGACGTGCTCAAGATCTCCAACGCGGCCTTGCGCTACAAGCCGGCCGACGAAGCTCAGAGCCCGGCAGCCGCGGCCCCGCAGCAGGCAGGCGGTCCGCGTGGCGGCACCGGCGTGCTCGATGATCTATCGCGCACCGCATCGTCGCTGAAGTTGAACGCCGACCAGCAGGCCGCGTTCGAAACCGCACTCGACGCCGTGCGTGCGCGCCAGGCGGCGCGTCAGGCGCAGGCGACGCAGCAGGGTGGCAACCGTCTCTTCGGCGGCGGCGGCGGCGGCGGTGGCAATCGCGGCGGTGGCGGCATCGCAGTGATGGGTGGACCGGGCGCGGGCAACATGCAGGCGCAGATGCGTCAACGCATGGCCGATCGCTTCAAGGAGGATTTCGCCACGTTCCGCGGCACGCTCGACGAAGCGCAGAGGAAGCAGTGGGATGGCGCACTGTCGGGCCTGCTCAACGCAAAGCGCGTGCAGCTGTACAAGCTGGTGGACGGACAGCCGCAAGCGGTGATGGTGCGCATTGGCGCCAGCGACGGCACCAGCACCGAGATCTCGGGCGGTGGCCTGAAGGCGGGCGACGCCATCGTCGCCGGCGAGAAGGCGCGCGGATGAGCGCGCCTTCGCAGGAGCGCCCGGACGCGCCAGCGGCTGCGACGCCCGGCGCCCGCGACGAACCCGCCGTGCCGGTGATCCGCACCCACGCGCTGTGCAAGACCTACGCCGCGCATACCGAGGCCGAGGTGCAGGCGCTGCGCCACGTGGACCTGCGCATAGACCGCGGCGAGTTCGTCGCGATCATGGGGCCGTCCGGCTCGGGAAAGTCGACGCTGATGAACCTCATCGGCTGCCTCGACACGCCCACGTCGGGCACCTACGAGTGCGACGGCGTCGATGTGGCCACGCTCGACGCCGAGGAACTGGCGACGTTGCGCCGCGACAAGATCGGGTTCGTCTTCCAGGGCTTCAACTTGCTGCCGCGCATGAGCGCGCTGGACAACGTGGCGATGCCGCTGGGCTACGCACGCGTGCCGCATCACGAACGCCTGGACCGGGCGCGCGAAGCGCTCGTATCGGTGGGCCTGGGCGAACGCGTCGGCCATCGTCCCAGCGAGCTGTCCGGCGGCCAGCAGCAGCGCGTGGCGATCGCCCGTGCGCTCATCAACCGCCCGCCGATCCTGCTCGCCGACGAGCCCACCGGCGCACTCGACAGCAAGACCGGCGAGGAAATCCTCGCGTTGTTCAAACGTCTGCGCGACGACCAGCACACGGTCGTGCTGATCACGCACGATGCCGAAGTGGCCGCGCACGCGGACCGGATCTATGTGATGCGCGACGGTGAATTGCACGAGGAGCCGGGATTCGGGATTGGGGATTCGAGATTGGAGAGGCAGACACCGTGACCGTCGTACGTATTCACATGGCCAGCCACGCTGACGAACCTCGGCCGGGCTCCTGCGAATCCCGAATCCCGAATCCCGAATCCCGGGCACGCCCATGAACTTCTCCGACATCCTGCGCACCGCCATCTACGCACTGCGCGGCAACTGGATGCGCAGCGCGCTGACCTCGCTGGGCGTGATCATCGGCATCGCGGCGGTGATCGTGATGGTCTCGGTCGGACAGGGTACGCAGCAGGAAATCGACAAGATGGTGTCCGGCCTGGGCTCGCAGCGGCTGGACATCAGCCCGGGCGCGGGTCGGGGCCCCGGCGGTGGCGGCGTTCGCATGAGCTCCGCAAGCTTCTTCACCCTCAACGAAGGCGACGTCGACGCGATCCGCAACGAGATTCCCGAAGTGCAATACGTCGCAGGGGCGTTGCGCGGCAATACGCAGGTGGTTTATGCGGAGAACAATTCCTCGACCAGCTGGCAGGGCGTGCAGGCGGATTTCTTCGACATCAACGGCTGGACCATCGCCAACGGACAGGGCTTCGACGCGCAGGACTACACCAGCGCCGGCAAGACGGTGATCCTGGGTGAAACCGTGCGGCGCACGCTGTTCGGCGACGATCCCGGCGTGGGCCAGACGATCCGTCTGGGGCGCGTGCCGTTCACCGTGGTCGGCACGCTCAAGCCGAAGGGGCAGGGCGGTTTCGGCCAGGACCAGGACGACGTGGTGATGGTGCCGCTGGAAACTGCGCGCCGCCGACTGATGGGCGCAATGGGGTTGCCTTCCGGCGCGGTGATGCAGATCGCGATGACCGTCGCCGACGCGAAGGACCTGTCGTACGCGCAGGGGGAAGTGGAGGCGCTGCTGCGTCAGCGCCATCGCATCAAGCCGGGCGAGGAAGACGACTTCAACGTGCGCAACATCTCCGAGATCGTCGCCACGCGGACCGCGACCACGCGCCTGATGTCGCTGCTGCTGGGCGCGGTGGCGACGATCTCGCTGATCGTCGGCGGCATCGGCATCATGAACATCATGCTGGTCTCGGTGACCGAGCGGATCCGCGAAATCGGCCTGCGCATGGCCGTGGGCGCGGGGCCGTCCGACGTGCGCCGGCAGTTCCTGGCCGAGGCGATGCTGCTCTCTCTCGGCGGCGGGGTGCTGGGAATCTTGATCGGGGTCGTCGGCGCGCTGATGGTCGGCAGGTTCAGCGATCTGCCGGTCGCGCTGAACGGTCAGGTGATCGCGCTGGCCGCCACGTTCTCGATCATGACCGGCCTGTTCTTCGGCTATTACCCGGCACGCAAGGCTTCGCAGCTGGATCCGATCGAGGCGTTGCGGCAGCAGTGATGCCGCAACGCAAGCGATCCGGCGAAGCGCAGCGCGCTCATTCGTTGCATGCGATGTCCACCGCGATCGCGGCGGCGACGATCAACGGCCGAAGGAGGGAGTCGGCCGGAAGGTCCGGATCGAACCGGACCTGGTAGCTGTCCTTCGACGTGGTCAATTCCGTCCACAAGTCCTCGCCGTCGCCCTTGCTGATCGTCGCGAGCTGCCTTCCATTCGCCAGGATCCTGAAGTCCCAGTCGGCCCAGTCGCCTTTGATCGAGAACAACGCCTCGCCGGCCGGTGTCTCGATTTCGAAGCTGGCTGAAACGAGCGTGAGGTTCTGCTTGATCACGGCGACCGCCGTTCGCTGCTCGTCCATGATCTCCACCCGCGATTGCATGAAGGTCCAGCCGCGCCGGAGGGCGAGCTTGGGCGCGCCATCCGACGTTAACGCGATGTCGAACGGCGTGTACTTGCGATAGCGCCGGTCGCTTCGGCAGAGCCTGGTCAGCAGACCGAGCGGCGGCTCCTGGCTGCTCAGCACCTGCTGCTGGGATTTTGGATCGAAGATGTCGTAGGAGAACGCGGTGGAAGTCCACAGCAGCTTGCGCGTCAGGGTCTGCTTGACGAAGTAGGTATTCGCGGAAAAAAGGTTGTGCATGGTTCGAGGTTCGTGAGATGAGGAATATGGCTCGCCGGCGCGTCAGTTCACGACGGCCTTCTTCTTGCGGCCGAGCAGCTTTCCGATCAGTGCGACCAGACCGACGAAGGCAACCGCGACCAGCTTCCACAGCTTGAGAAGGACAATCCCCAGCTTGCCGAACAGGCCGGCCTTCGCCGCCAGGCCACCGCCGACGAGGGCGGCAATGCCGTAACCGGCGAGCTTGTCCCTGCTGGCGTCGTAATCGGCGTAACGCGCGCCCTGGTCGAACTCGACAAGCGGAAGCAGGCTCTGCATGCCGGCGCGTACGGCGCCCAGATCGCTCATCGCGGAAATCGCGTTGAAGCTGAGGTAGCCGCGGCGCCCAAGCACGCGGATGTCGTAGTTGAGCGTGTTTCCGTCGACGCCTTCCGCATGGAGCTCCTTCGCCCAATACAGCTTCTTGTGGGTGGCGTCGTAATGTGGTTGCGCGGCCCAGCCGATCAGGTGGAGTGCTTCGTAACCTTGCTTCTGGCGTTCCTCGTTGAACTCCGGGTCGGCGGCCTTCATGTCCGCCAACATTTCGTCGTAGTCGATCCTGGCGGCATCCTCGTCGGCGATATAGCCATCGTCGCTGTAGGTCACCACCACGGCCCAGGAACGATCGTCCGTGAGCGGAGTGCTGCGCGGTACCACCAGGCCCAGCACGGTGTCGTCCGGCGGATTGCCCCAGAAGCTCTCTAGAACGCGACGGGCATCGGCCTTGTCCAGGTAGTGGAAGTCATTGCCAAGCCGGAGCTTCGCGTCGGCCTCGGGAATGGAAATCTCGCCCTCCTTGAAGCGGAGCGAGGCCACGAATGCCGAAGCGTCCGTCTGGTCCGTGGGGTCGTCGGAACCGGCCAGCGCAAGGCCGGGCGGCAGCAATGTCGCGAACAGGAGGAGGGAACTCAGCAACTTCATGCGCAGGCGCCGTCGGGAGGAGGAGGCAGCATCCGCGCGACTCCCCCGAGGGATCCATAGGAAAAGTCCCAAACGGGTCGGAGGCGCTATGCTCGATGTTCACCGACCTTCCACGAACCCCATGCGCCTGCTCATTCCCTTGCTGGTCCTCGCCGCCATGACTGTCGATGCCCACGCCGCCGAGCCGTCCCCGAAACCGAAGACCGCGCTGGTGATCCACGGCGGCGCCGGCTTCGTGCCCAAGGACTCGATCTCGCCCGACGAGCGAAGCGCCTACCACGCCGCGCTGAACCGTGCGCTCGACGCCGGCAACGCCGTGCTGCAGCGCGGGGGCAGTGCGCTCGATGCGGTCACCGCGGCGGTGGTGGTGATGGAGGATGCGCCGCAGTTCAACGCCGGCAAGGGCGCAGTGTTCAACGCCAATGGCGCGCACGACCTCGACGCATCGATCATGGAAGGCCACACGCGCCGCGCCGGCGCCGTCGCGGGCGTCACCACCGTCAAGAATCCGATCAAGCTCGCGCGCACGGTGATGGAACACAGCCCGCACGTGATGCTCGCCGGCTCGGGTGCGGAGGCGTTCGCCGACACGCGGCCTGAGATCGAACGCGTGCCCAACGCGTACTTCGACACCGAAAAACGCCGTCAGCAACTGGAAAAAGCACAGCGCGACGAAGCCGCCAAGGGCAAGCGCGAAGCGTACGACGGCAGCATGGAGGCGCCGACGTACTTCGGAACCGTCGGCGCGGTCGCGCTCGACGCGCAGGGCCACATCGCCGCGGCCACCAGCACGGGTGGGATGACGAACAAAAAGTGGGGCCGCGTGGGCGATGCGCCGATCATCGGCGCCGGTACCTGGGCCGACGATCGCTGCGGTGTCTCCGGCACCGGTTGGGGCGAGTTCTACATCCGCAACGCCGTCGCGCACGACATCTGCGCGCGCGTGGCGTACCGCG
Source organism: Lysobacteraceae bacterium P (assembly GCA_005503055.1). Taxonomy (GTDB): domain Bacteria; phylum Pseudomonadota; class Gammaproteobacteria; order Xanthomonadales; family Xanthomonadaceae; genus Lysobacter_J. The sequence continues at coordinate 102,110 of SCOX01000012.1, forward strand.
GCGATTCGCTGGAGGTCGCCGCGAACGAGGTGGTGAACAGGATCGTCCCGGCCGCGGGCGGCGACGGCGGTGCGATCGCCCTGGACCGCGACGGCAACATCGCGATGCCCTTCAACAGCGGCAGCATGTTCCGCGGATGGATCCGGCCGGATGGCAGCCGCGGGACCGCGATCCACGAGGGCGAGTAAGGCGCGCGCAGGCCGTCATCCCGGCGTAGGCCGGGATCCAGGCGGTCACGTCTGCCATCGCATTTCGTCATTCCAGCGAAAGCCGGGATCGATTGGCGAAGGCGGCAAGCGCGGCGAGGCATCACGCGCTGCGCGGCCGCCCCGTAGTTGCCCCTCACCTCGACCCCTCTCCCCGTGGCAGAGGGACCTTGCGTCATCATCGCCGTGGGGCTCGCGCTACGTCGTCAGCCCGGCCTGCTGCTGCATCCACTCGGCCATGCGGCGCTTGAGTTCCTCAGGCGAGACGTCCTCGACATGCGTGGCCAGGCTCCACTTGTGGCCGAAGGGGTCGGCCACCGTGCCCATGCGATCGCCCCACGCTTCGTTGTTGAGGGGGCGGTCGACCTTCGCCCCGGCCTTCACCGCGCGCTGGAACGAGGCATCGACGTCCGGCACGTAGATGACGAAGGTCGCGGTCGCGCCACCGCGATGCTTCGGACCGTAGGCGTCCATGTCGGGCCATTCGTCCGACAGCATCAGCATGGAATCGCCGATGCGGATTTCGGCATGGCCGATCTTGTCGCCCATCGGCAGGCGGAAGATTTCCTCGGCGCCGAGTGCTTCGCGATAGAAGTCGAGCGCCGCCTTCGCGTCGTCGACGATCAGGTAAGGGGTGACGCTGCGGTAACCCTCGGGCGTGGCGGAAACGCTCATGTCGGCCTCCATGGGCACGGTGGCGGCAGGCCGCCGGGGGAGTCAGTGCGGGAGCTTGCTGGCGAGCAGGTCGACGCGGTCGATCTGCGGCGGTCCGGCCAGCAGTTCGTCGGCGCGCTCCATCAGCGCCGCGGCAATCGGACCCTCAAGGTGCGCCTGGCGGCCGGCTTCGGTATCGAAGGTGTCGTAGATGCCGAAGGAGGACGGGCCGAAGCGCAGCGCGAACCAGGTGCGGGTGCCAGGCTCGGCCTCGGCCAACGGCAGCGCGCCGCGGAGGAAGCGCTCGACCTCCTCTTCCTTTCCGGGTTTGGCCTCCAGGCGGGCCAACAGCGCGCAGCGGGACATGGGCGGATGCTCTGGGCGGGCCGACAAGGCTAGGCCGCGCGCCGCTAACGGGGCGCGAAAAAGCTGCTAGGGCCGCAGGGCAGGGGCAGCCTCGCGGCGACCGCTCGGGGCGGCGGCGGGGGTTTGTGGCAAAATCGGCCCCCTGCCGCGGCACGCCTCGGCCCCTTTCACCGTCCACGACGCCTCCATGCCGATCGCCGATCTGACTCCAGCCGTGTGTGCGCCGTCCGGAAATCCCGGGGCGGTCTCCGTCGTGCCAGGCCGGGATCGTGCCCGGTCCGCGGCCTGAGTCCCACGCATGGCCGACGAATTCGGACACCTTCCGCGCGGTCCCGCGCGCATATTCAAAGCCGCCACGTGGTCCATGCAGGGCCTGCGCGCCGCGTGGCTGCATGAATCTTCCTTCCGCTTGGAGGTCTACCTGTTCGTGGTCCTGGCCCCGGTGGGCTGGTGGCTAGGGCAGACGCCGGTGGAACGCGTGCTGATGATCGGCTCGATGCTGCTGGTGCTGAGCGTGGAACTGCTCAACTCCGCGGTGGAAGCCGTCATCGAACGCTACGGCCCCGAATTCCACGAACTGGCCGGCCGCGCCAAGGACATGGGCTCGGCGGCGGTGTTCGTGGTGATGATGAACGTAATGCTGACCTGGGGCGCGATCGTGCTGCCCCGACTGATCTGACAGGTAGGAACTCGAAGTGATTGAGCTGCTCACCGATCCGCACGTATGGATCACCCTCGTTACCTTGAGCGCGATCGAGATCGTGCTCGGCATCGACAACCTCGTCTTCATCTCCATTGCGGTCAGCAAGCTGCCGTACGCGCAGCGCGAGAAGGCCCGCAAGTTCGGCATCGCGGTGGCGTGCATCACGCGAATCGCGCTGCTGCTGACGCTGGCGTGGCTGGCGGGGCTGACTAACGACCTGTTCACCGTGCTCGGTCAGGGCATCTCGGTGCGCGACCTGGTGCTGATCCTCGGCGGCGCGTTCCTGCTGGTGAAGGGCACGATGGAGATCAAGGACCTCATCATCGGCGAGTCCGAGGAAGAGGACATCCACACCAAGCCCAAGGCCTCGTTCATGGCCGTGATCTCGCAGATCGCGGTGATCGACATCGTGTTCTCGCTGGACTCGGTGATCGCCGCGGTCGGCATGGCCAACCACACGCCGGTGATGGTCGCGGCGATCCTGCTCGCGGTGGGCGTGATGCTGCTGGCGTCCAAGCCGCTGGGCCAGTTCATCGACCATAACCCGACCATCAAGATGCTGGCGCTGGCTTTCATCGTACTGGTGGGCGTGTACCTGGTTGCCGACGGCTTCGAGCTGCACATCCCGAAGGGCTACATCTACGGCGCGATGGGCTTCTCGGCGCTGGTCGAGTGCCTCAACCTGTGGTCCAAGCGCCGCGCGCAGGCGCGTCTGCAGCCGGAATAAGGGCGACGCCGATGTCGCCGACGCGAACGGCCTTCCTCCGGGGAGGCCGTTTTCGTTTGCGGCGGGCGCTAACGCATCCGTAACGTCTGCGCCGCGTCCACGCCCTGTCCATTGCGCCCCGCGCGGTGCAGTGTTGGAATGCCCGCCAACGTCACGGAAGGAGTTCCCCCCATGGTCCGTCTGGTGCAAGCGTTCGTGCTGGTCGTGGTGGTCGCGATGCTCAGCGGCTGCGGTTACAACACCATCCAGCAGAAGGACGAGGCGGTGAAGGCTGCCTGGTCGGAAGTGCTCAACAACTACAAGCGCCGTGCCGACCTGGTGCCCAATCTCGTCGCTACGGTCAAAGGCTATGCCAGCCACGAGCAGCAAGTGCTCACGCAGGTCACCGAGGCGCGTTCGCGCGTGGGCAGCATCAACGTCAATGCCAACGATCCGGCCTCGCTGGCGCAGTTCCAGCAAGCGCAGGGCGAACTGCAGAGCGCCATCAGCCGACTGCTGGTGGTGAGCGAGAACTACCCGCAGCTCAAGGCCGACCAGAACTTCCTGCAGTTGCAGGCGCAGATCGAAGGCACCGAAAACCGCATCACCGTCGCGCGCCAGCGTTACATCACGTCGGTGCAGGATTACAACACCTATATCCGCCAGTTCCCGACCAACCTCACGGCGATGATGTTCGGCTACAAGGCCAAGCCGAACTTCACGGTCGAGAACGAAGCGCAGATCCAGGACGCGCCGAAGGTCGATTTCGGCACGCCGCCGGCACAGCCGCAGCAGCCAGCGCCGCAGCCGCAACAGCCGGCGCCCTCGAACGGTTGATGCGGCAAACGCACGGAGTCGCCTCGTGATCGCTCGGCGTTTCCTCGCGGCGCTGCGTGCGCCTGTCGCGGCCCTCGTGCTGATGTGCGCCTGCGCCTTCGCGCCGGCGCAACAGCTCGCGCCCATCCCACCGCTGGATTCGCCGGTGATCGATACCACGGGCACGCTGGATGCGGCCACGGAGCAGCAACTGGAGTCGCAGGCGCTCGCGCTGCAGCAGCGCAAAGGCAGCCAGCTGCAGGTGCTGGTGGTGCCGACCACGATGCCGGAAGACATCGCGCAGTACGCCGTGCGCGCGTTCGAGCAGTGGAAGATTGGCCGCAAGGGCGTCGACGACGGCGTGCTGCTGGTCGTCGCCAAGGACGATCGGCGCGTTCGCATCGAAGTCGGCTACGGGCTGGAAGGCGCGATACCGGATGCGACGTCCGCGCGCGTGATCCAGGAATACCTCGTACCCAAGTTCCGCGCGGGCGATTACGCCGGCGGTATCACCGACGCGAGCGCCGCGCTGGTCAAGCTGATCGATGGCGAACCGCTGCCGCCGCCGATGGCCGAACACCGGCAGGGGCGTGGCGAACGCGGTGGCGGTTGGCTGGTCGCGCTGTTCGTGGCGTTCATTGTCGCGCAGGTCGCGCGCGGCATTTTCGGGCGCGCGCCGTCGCTGCTGCGCGGCCTGATCGGCGGCGCGGCGGCGGGCGGCGTGGCCTGGCTGCTTTCGTCGCTGTTCATCGTCGGCGGCATTGGCGCCGCCATCGGATTCTTCTTCGGACTGGCCTCTGTGCCGACCGGGCGCTTCGCGCGCGACCGGGGCTACGGCGGTTGGGGCGGCGGAGGCTGGGGC
>SCOX01000013.1 GCA_005503055.1 Lysobacteraceae bacterium P
CAGGGATTCGGTATTCGGGATCCGGGATCCGGGATCGGGATCGGGATTGGGATTGGGATCGGGATCGGGATCGGGATCGGGATCGGGATCGGGATCGGGGATTCGGGATTCGGGATCGGGGATCGGGGATCGGGGAAGCTGGTACACCGGGCCGCCCGATCCAAGGACTGCAGGAGCGGCCGGAAGGCCGGCCGGGTCGGTATAATCCCGGGCGCAAGCAGACGGTGGGAGAAGCGGTCCAGCCTGAACGGCCCGGACCGCTGCCGAAGGCGCAAACGCCCGGAATCGCTCAGGCCCCATTACCGCCGTCGGCTCAAACTCTGGAGAGACCGGCTGCCCACGGGCAGAACCGGCGCCGAAGGGGCAAGAAGCCAGCGGGGTCATCCTCCCCCGCCCCGCGCTTTGAAACTCTCAGGCAAAAGGACAGAGGGGCGCCCTACCGTGCGGCACGCACGCTATTTCCGGACGCCTTTCATGAGCCCTGTCTCCAACGCCACGTCTTCCCTGCGCGACCTCGAGCACCACGACGCCTTCCTAGAACGCCACATCGGCCCCAACGACGCCGAGATCGCGCAGATGCTGGGCGTGGTCGGCTTCGATTCGCTGGAGGCGATGACCGACGCCATTGTTCCGGCGTCGATCAAGTCCGCCAACCCGCTCGCGCTGCCGGCGCCGATCACCGAAGTCGAGGCCATCGCCAAGATCCGCGCGATCGCCGACAAGAACCAGGTCTTCCGCAGCTTCATCGGCCAGGGCTACTACGGTACCCACACGCCCAACGTCATCCTGCGCAACATCCTCGAGAACCCGGCGTGGTACACGGCCTATACGCCGTACCAGGCGGAGATCTCGCAAGGCCGCATGGAAGCGCTGATCAACTTCCAGACGATGTGCGCCGAGCTCACCGGCATGGAGATCGCCAACGCCTCGCTGCTGGACGAAGGCACCGCCGCCGCCGAGGCGATGACGCTGGCCAAGCGCTCGGCCAAGTCGAAGTCCAACACCTTCTTCGTCTCCTCCGGCGTGCACCCGCAGACGCTGGAAGTGCTGCGCACGCGCGCCGAACCGCTCGAGATCGAGCTGGTGATTGCCGACGACAGCGAAGCGGCCAGCATCGACAGCTTCGGCGTGCTGCTGCAGTACCCCAACACCTTCGGCCAGATCCACGACTACAAGGCGCTCAGTGATGCCGTGCACGCGCGCGGCGGCGTGGTCGCGGTGGCCACGGATCTGCTCGCGCTGACCCTGATCGCGGCGCCGGGCGAATGGGGCGCGGACATCGTGGTCGGCAACACGCAGCGCTTCGGCGTGCCGTTCGGCTTCGGCGGCCCGCACGCGGCGTTCATGGCCTGCCGCGATGCGTACAAGCGCTCGATGCCCGGCCGTCTGATCGGCGTGTCCATCGACGCCGAAGGCAAGGCCGCGTACCGCCTCACGCTGCAGACGCGCGAACAGCACATCCGCCGCGAGAAGGCCACGTCCAACATCTGCACCGCGCAGGTGCTGCTGGCGGTGATGGCCTCGATGTACGCCGTCTACCACGGTCCGGATGGCCTGCAGCGCATCGCGCGCCGCACGCACCGCCTGGCGACGATCCTCGCCACCGCGCTGCGCGACGCCGGCGTCACCGTCGGCCCGGACTTCTTCGACACGCTGCACGTGGTCGACGTCGATGCCGCCGCGATCCACGCGAAGGCCGAGTCGGCGCGCCTCAACCTGCGCCGCATCGATGGTCGCAGCCTCGGCGTCAGCCTCGATGAAACCACGACGCGTGAGGACATCGTCGCGATCGCCGCGCTGTTCGGGGCCAAGGTCGACGTCGATGCACTCGACGCCAAGGTCGCCGACGCATTGCCGAGCGGTCTGCTGCGAACCAGTGCGTTCCTGACGCACCCGGTGTTCAACACGCACCACAGCGAACACGAACTGCTGCGCTACATGCGCTCGCTGGCCGACAAGGATCTGGCGATGGACCGCACGATGATCCCGCTGGGCTCGTGCACGATGAAGCTCAATGCCACCGCCGAAATGATCCCGGTGACGTGGCCGGAGTTCGGCAACCTCCATCCGCTCGCGCCCGCCGCGCAGGCTCTCGGCTACAAGCAGCTGATCGACGAACTGGAAGCGATGCTGGTGGAATGCACCGGCTACGACGCGGTCAGCCTGCAGCCGAACTCCGGTGCGCAGGGCGAGTACGCCGGCCTGCTGGCGATCCGCGCATATCACCATTCGCGTGGCGAAGCGCATCGCGACATCTGCCTGATCCCCGATTCGGCGCACGGCACCAATCCGGCCTCGGCGCAAATGTGCGGCATGACGGTCGTCGTCACCAAGACCGACAGCAACGGCAACGTCGATGTCGAGGACATCCGCCGCGCGGCCGAGAAGTACAGCGACCGCCTCGCTGCGATCATGATGACCTACCCGTCCACGCACGGCGTGTTCGAGGAAGAAGTGGTCGAGATCTGCGAGATCATCCACAAGCACGGCGGCCAGGTGTACACCGACGGCGCCAACATGAACGCCCTCGTCGGCCTCGCCAAGCCGGGCAAGTGGGGTTCGGACGTCTCGCACCTCAACCTGCACAAGACCTTCTGCATCCCGCACGGCGGCGGCGGCCCGGGCGTCGGCCCGTGCGCGGTGAAATCGCACCTGGCGCCGTTCCTGCCGCGCGCGTTGGGCAGCGATGGCGTGAAGACGCAGGGCGTGGGCGAAGGCGATGTCGGCATGGTGTCGGCGGCGAGCTTCGGTTCGGCCTCGATCCTGCCGATCAGCTGGATGTACGTGACGATGATGGGCGCCGCCGGCCTGCGCCGCGCGACGCAGGTGGCGCTGCTCAACGCCAACTACATCGCCAAGCGCCTGGCGTCGCACTACGAGACGCTCTACACCGGCCGCAACGATCTGGTCGCGCACGAGTGCATCCTTGACCTGCGTCCGCTGAAGGACAGCACGGGCGTGTCCGCGGAAGACGTCGCCAAGCGCCTGATCGACTTCGGCTTCCACGCACCGACGCTGAGCTTCCCGGTCGCCGGCACGCTGATGGTGGAGCCGACCGAGTCCGAATCGATGCACGAGCTGGACCGTTTCATCGACGCGATGATCCAGATCCGCGACGAGATCCGCGCGATCGAGGACGGCAAACTGGATCGCGAGGACAACCCGCTCAAGCACGCACCGCACACCGCGACCGCCGTGTCGGCGAGCGAATGGACGCACGCGTACCCGCGCGAACTGGCGGCCTTCCCGCTGCCTTCGTTGCGCCTGCAGAAGTACTGGCCGCCGGTCGCGCGCGTGGACAACGTCTACGGCGACAAGAACGTCATGTGCGCGTGCATCCCGGTGGATGCGTACAAGGACGACGAACCGGTCGAGGCGTAAACCGCGTCGCTCGACATGAAGAGGCCCCGCATCGCGGGGCCTTTTCTTTTTCGGCCACGGGGACAATCCGCCCCGCGCAGGCGCCCACACGGCACGGCCTTCGGAAGCCGTGACATGCCGGGCGCATGGATTCCCGCCTACGCGGGAATGACGCTGCCGTTGCCGTTGCCGTTGCCGTTGCCGTTGCCGTCGAACAGCCTGTCAGATTGCTAGCCCCGAAGGGCGGCGCACACGGATGTGCGGCGGTGAGCGCTGAGCCATGGAGTGAGGGCGATGCGTGCTTGCGAACCACTCGCCCACTCCCCATCCGGCCGTGGGATTGGGTTCGGCCCACTGCCCTTTCTTTTGGTTACTTTTTACCGGAGGGAATCCAGTCGGACTTTGGGCAAGCAAAGAAAAGTGACCCGAGTGGCGCAGCCGATCGGAAGCTTTGCTTCTGCTTTCGCCTTCGTCGAGAGAGCCAGATTAAATGGATTCCAGCTTTCGCTGGAATGACGTGATGGGGACGGAATGGATTCCAGCTTTCGCTGGAATGACGAGACAGGGCGGACGACGTGACAGCCTGGATCCCGGCCTTCGCCCGGATGACGACTCATCGCCATGGCGTGATGGGGGACGACGTGACAGCCTGGATCCCGGCATTCGCAGGGATGGCGGCATATCGACCTTCGCTCGCCGCCGCCGGACTTGCTTTCGCCGCAGCAGCTTTGTTGTGGCTCAGCATGACAACGACGCGCCGCAAACAGAAAGGCCCCGCAACGCGGAGCCTTTCCGTAGCGCCGCGCGATTGCCGCGCCAAACGCATGGATCATCGTCGTCGATCCACGAACGACACCGGCAACATCGCGCCCGAGCCTGTCGCACGGCCCGGCATTGCCACCGCGTCGCCGCAATGCGCCATCGGCCACACCCGCGCCAACCGCAGCCGCACCACGCAACCCAGCGCGATCCAGCGATCCACGCGCTCCTCGACCCGCGAAGGCGCGCCGCGCTGCGGGCTGAGGCCACGGCGCGCCGAACCGCGCGGGATGGCCAGCGAGGCACGGCGCGCGGTCGCCGTGCGCATCGCCACCGCATGTCCGCGGGCGTCGCTCGCGGCACGTACCACATGGTCACGCACCGCATGCACGCGCACCGGGGGGAGGTCGTGGATGCGCGGCGCCTGCATCGCGAGCGGCGTGGGCTCGCGCTCGACCGTCGCATAGACGCGCACGGCGGGCAGGTCGAAGGTGCGGATCGTGGTCGCGGGACGGTTCGTCGTGTCGCTCGCGGAAGCGGTCCGGGTGGCGATGGAATGGGTTGCCGCGACCATCGCCAACGCGGCCATCAGAGTCATCGTTTTCATTTGGGCAATTCCGGTCTGGCGGCGGCCGGAAACCGGTCGCCGGGTGATGCGTGAAACGCAATCGGGGGATGAAAGGTTCGAATCAGCGCTCGGTGACGATCGGCTCCAGCACCACGTCCAGGCGCCTTCGCTGCGCCGGCGTGGCGAGCTCGCCCATCACGCGGACGAAGCGTGGGTGCCGCGCACCGGAGGCGATGTACTGCCAGCGATACGCCCGCCGCAGCACGTCGATGACATGCAACTGCTGGCGCATCCCGAACGGCCGACCGCACGCGGCGACGAAGTACGCCGCATCCGCATCCGCCTGCGCGCGCAGGATGTCGTCCAGCCCGCCGAGCAGCGCGATCAGATCGTCCATCGCCGCATCGCGTTCGGCCTCTTCGATGCGCGCGTCCTCGGCGCGCAGCTCCAGTTCATCGACGATCGAGTGCTGGCACTCTTCCCTGAAATGGAACAGGAACACGTCCTTCCACAGCGGGCACAGCTCCTGGCTCGGCGCGATGCTCTCTTCGTAATGCCGCTGCACGAACAGCTCGATCATGAAGATCAGCGCCAACACTGCCCAACTCCGTCGCGCCAGAACGAACTGCGCCACCACGTTGGCCTCGGCCATCTTGGCGTGACCCGGCGGCATGCGCGCTTCGAGCAGTACTTCCATGCGGCGGAACAACTCCTGATGCTTGATCTCCTCGTCGGAAAACCGCACCAGCGCCTCCAGTGCGCTCTGGTCGCCGAGCCAGTGCTGGCCCGACGTCTGCAGCATCTTCGCGCCGATGAACCGCTCGCACGTTGCGAACATCCACGCATAGGTACGGCCCTGCACCTGGCTGAAGAAGCGGCGTTCGTCTTCGTCGAGGAAATCGATGCGATCCACCAGCGAAAGGCCCGCCGGCAGGAAAGTGCGGTCGTGGTCGAAATCGCGACCGCGGATCACGTCGGCGTCGATGTCCCAGCGCACGCGCCTGGACACATCGATGCAGCGCGCATACCGGGCGCTGTCGCCGGCCGCCACTTCAGCGTTCCATCGCGGGGCGGTTGTACGGGCAGTTGCAACGTTCATTCGTGACTCCGGTGTTGCTCGTGGCGACGGCTCATGCCGGCGCCATGGTGGGGTCCAGTACCGACTTCACCTCCACGATGGCGTCGGCAGGGAATCCGGAACGCTTGGCGTGTTCGCGAATCAACGCTTCATCGCGCGCCAGGTAGATGCAGTAGGTCTTGTTGTTGGTGACGTACGAATGCAGCCACTGGATGCCGGTCCCGAGTTCGTCCAGAACGCGGTTGGACTGCAGCGCGACGCCGCACATCGCTTCCACCGGCTGCGCGCCGATGCCTTCGATGTTCCTCTCGATGACGTATTTCCTGAGCATGACGATTCCCTCCGTTGTTGCGTCCGACGGTGGACGCGGGATGCCGGCGGGGGCCGGCGGATCTTCAGTGATGTATCAGGGCCTGGCGGCCAGCACGTTGGCACCGTAGGCATGCAGGTGGTTGTGGAACTTGCGATCGACATCCGTGCCGGCGAAGCATTCGAAACGCTCGGTGACGTGCGCGCCGCTCAGTCCGCATTCCTCCAGCAGCTGCAGCAACGCCGCTTCGGTCAGCGCGCCGCCGATGCACGAGGCCCACAGATCGGCGTTCGCGCGTGCGGCTTGCGCCAGTTCGCGATCGAGCACCACGTCGGCGAGGAAGAGCTTTCCGCCCGGTCGCAGCACGCGCACGATCTCGCCGATCACGCGCGGCTTGTCCGGCGCCAGGTTGAGCACACCGTTGGAGATCACCACGTCCACGCTCGCGTCTTCCGCGGGCAGATCCTCGAACGTGCCTTCATGCACACGCACGCGGTCCAGCAGGCCTGACTGGGCGGCGGCGCGCAGCGCACTGGCGCGCATGCCGGGCGTGAGATCGACTCCGATCACGCGTCCGTCCGGGCCGGCGGCCTTGGCGGCGAGCAGCAGGTCCATGCCGGCGCCGCAGGCGTGGTCGAGCACCACCGCCCCGGCAGGAATCGTGCCGACGCGCAGCGGATTGCCCACGCCCGAGAACCGCTCCGTGCTCGCGTCGGGCAACGCCGCCAGCTCGGCGGCGTCGTAACCCAGCTGGCGCACGGCATAGCCGGCGCCGGTATGGAAGTGGAACCCGCTGGCCGGCGCGCGTGCGACACGCTCGTACATCGCACGGACCTGCCGATTCAGGTAGATCGTGTCCAGAACGAGTGGGCAACGGCTCATCTTGGCCTCCGTTCGCCGGCGCATTGCCGGCATGGGGCCCAATCTAATGACGGCCGGTAACGGCCCGATGTCCCGTCACACTGGATTTGTAACCGTTGGTAACAGCGGCGGATACTCACCGGCGCATGCGGCAGGATGCCCGACCGGCACCCCCTTTCGCGATGACATTGGCAGGTACGCGATGGCCCATACGCCCTGTGTCCTGGTGGTCGACGACGACCAGCCCACGCGCGAGATGCTGCTGGAAGCACTCGCCACCCATGGTTTCCGCGCACTGGCGGCCGGAGACGGCGCAGGCATGCGGCGCGAACTCGAACGCGAGGCGCCGGACCTGGTCCTGCTCGACATCCGCCTGCCAGGCGAGGACGGCCTGTCGCTGGCGCGCTTCCTGCGCGAGCGCTACGACGTGGGCATCATCATGGTCACCGGATCGGGCGATGTGATCGACCGCATCGTAGGGCTGGAGATCGGCGCCGATGATTACGTCGCAAAACCTTTCGACCCGCGCGAACTGCTCGCACGCGTGAAGAGCGTGCTGCGGCGCATCCAGGCCCGTCCGGACGCGCCGACACAATCGGCTCAGAATTCGCGCCGCGTGCCGTTCGGCCGCTGCATGCTCGATCTGGACGCGCACCGGCTTTTCGAGGCCGACGGAAGTGAAGTGATGGTCACGCACATGGAGTTCGACCTGCTGCGGGTGTTGCACGAACATTCCGGCAAGGCGCTCTCGCGCGACCAGATCCTCACGCTCACCAAGAATCGCGACTGGGAGCCGTTCGACCGCTCCATCGACATCCGCATTGCGCGGCTGCGTCGCAAGGTCGAGGCCGACCCGGACCATCCGCGCGCGATCCGCACGGTGCGCGGCGTCGGCTACATGTTCGTGCCGTGAGCTGGGCTAGCCCGCGCGCGCGTCCCGGATCGCCAGACCATTTTGTTTCAAGCGTGTAACACCTGCCCCGCCGCGTTGGACGCACTCCTATACTCGCCCCACCCGCCCCCACGGGACTCGCATGAACATCGGCACGCCCACGCAGGACTCGCAGACGGACGATCGCGAACGCGCCCTGCGCGAGAGCGAGCTTCGCCTTCAACAGGTGCTCGACAACACCTCCGCCGCAGTATTCGCCAAGGATCGCGCAGGGCGCTACCTGTTCGTCAACCGCGAGTTCGAGCGCCTCACCGGCCGCGACGCGCAGGCGTTGATCGGTCGCAACGACCGCGACATCTTTCCTCCGCAGATGGCCGCCGCGCTGCGCCGAAACGACATGCGCGTGCTGCTGGAGGCCCGCGCGATGGAGTTCGAGGAAAGCGGCGTCTTCGCCGGCGAGGAGCGCACGTTCCTGTCGGCGAAATTCCCGCTGCTCGACATCGACCAGGTGCCGTACGCGGTCTGCGGCATCGCCACCGACATCACCCTGCGAAAGCAGGTCGAGACGGCGTTGAGCAGCTCCGCGCTGGCCGTTTCGCGTTCGTACGGACGCGATCTGTTCGTCGAACTGTCGCGCTACCTCGCGGCGATCCTCGACGTGGACGTCGCCTTCATCGCCCAGATGCGCCAGGACGATCCATCGATCATGCACATCCTGGCCTTCGTGACCGACGGCGTGCCGCGCGAACACTTCGACTACGCGCTGGCCGATACGGCGTGCGAGACGGTGGTCGGACACGGTTTCCGCCTGTATCCGGCTGCGCTCGGCTCGTTGTTCCCGCTCGACGACGACTTCATCGAAATGGGTGCGGAAAGTTACGCGGGATTCCCGCTCAACGATTCGCAGGGCCGGCCGTTGGGCATCGTCTCGATCATCTCGCGCCGGCCGCTGGAGCAGCCCGAGTTCATCGAGTCGGTGATGAAGATCTTCGCCGTGCGTGCCGTGGCCGAAATCGAGCGCGAGCGTGCCGACCAGGCGCTGGCCGCGTCGCAGGACAGCTACCGGCAGATCTTCGAAGCCAGCGAGGATGCGATCTTCGTCCACGACATCGACACCTTCCGCATCGTCGACGTGAACCCGAAAGCCTGCACGCAGTTCGGTTACACGCACGACGAAATGCTGGAAGTCGACATGGACCTGCTCGGCACCGGCGAGCCGCCCTACAGCGGTGCCGATGCCGCCGCGCACCTGGCGCGCGCACGGCGCGAGGGCTCGGCGGGCTTCGAATGGCACCGTCGCAACAAGGACGGCAGCCTGCACTGGGACGAGGTGTTCCTGAAGGTCGCCAATATCGGCGGCACGCCCCGCATCCTGGCGTTCACCCGCGACATCACCGAACGCCGGCTCGCCGAGCAAGCCGCGTGCCGCAATGCGGAGCACCTGCGCGCCACCGTCAACGCTGCGCTCGACTGCATCATCGCGATGGACGAACACGGCACGATCATCAAGTTCAATCCGGCGGCTGAAGCCTGCTTCGGCATTCGCGAACGCGATGCGATCGGCCGCTCGCTGGCGGACACGATCATTCCCGAACGCTTTCGCGAACGCCACCAGTTCGGCCTGCGCCGCTATCTGGAAGGCGGGCCGGGGCCGGTGCTGAAGAAGCGCCTGGAAGTCACCGCGTTGCGCGCCGACGGCAGCGAGTTTCCCGCCGAGCTTGCGATCGGCGTGGACGACAGCCCATCGGGCAAGACCTTCATCGGCTATCTGCGCGATATCACCGAGCGCACCGAATCGGAGCAACGCCGTCGCCGGCTGGAAGCGCAACTGCTGCAGGCGAAGAAGATGGAAGCGCTGGGCCATCTCACCGGCGGCATCGCGCACGATTTCAACAACCTGCTCGCAAGCATAATGGGCTACGTCGCGCTCGCGCACGAACGCAGCAGCGAAGGCGAGGACACGCGCCTGCCGGGCTATCTCGACCAGGCGTTGCGCTCATGCGAGCGCGCGCGCGATCTGATCCAGCAGATGCTGCTGTTCGGACGCGGCCAGAAGGGCCACGCACAGGCGATGGACGTGGCCGGCTGCATCGAGCAGAACCTTGCCGTGTTGCAGCCGACGCTGACCGATGGCATCGCCGTCGAGCAGGACGTGCAGCCCGGCGTCGGCACCGTGCAGTTCGACCCGGTGCAGCTGGGACAGGTGCTGCTCAACCTGTGCGTGAACGCGTGCGACGCGATGCAGGGCGAGGGTCGACTGCGCCTGGGCCTGCGCGATGCGCAGATCGCCGCCACGCAATGCGCCGCCTGCCGGCAACCCGTGGAGGGCGCGTTCGTCGAGCTGTACGTCGCCGATACCGGACCCGGCATCGAGCCGGCGGTGCTGGAGCGCATGTTCGATCCCTTCTTCTCCACCAAGGCGCCCGGCAAGGGCGCAGGCATGGGGCTGGCGACGGTGCACGGCATCGTGCACGAGCACGGCGGACATCTGCTGATCGATACCGTGCAAGGCCAGGGCACCACGTTCCGCGTGCTGTTGCCCGCGTGTGAAGGCGTCGCGAAGACCGGCTTGTCGCGGCGCCGTTCCGACCGCGCGGGCACGATCCGTCGCGAAGGCCGCGTACTGGTGGTCGACGACGAACACAGCGTGGGCGAGTTCATGTGCGAGCTGCTGTCGAGCTGGGGCCTGGAAGCCGATTTCGTCTCCACGCCGGAACTGGCACTGGCGCGCGTGAGCGAGTCCCCGGCGCACTATCGCCTGCTCATCACCGATCACTCGATGCCGTCGATGACGGGCGTGCAACTCGCGCAGGCGCTGGAAGCCGTCGCGCCCGAACTGCCCGTGCTGCTGTACACGGGTTTGGCCGATCGCATCCGCGAACCGTCGCTGCCGGCCAACATGCTGCGCACGGTGCTGCGCAAACCCATCGACCATGCGCGACTGTCGCGCATCGTCGGCGATGTGCTCGGTGAACAGGGCGCACAGGGCGCCACGGCCTGACCGCGCAATCAGTCGCGCTCGATCGCGATCGCCCGCGCCATAGGCGAACGACGAAGGTTTACCCCGCCGTCACGAGTCCTTGCTGCACCATGCGCTGCATGTCGAGTCTTGCGCGGGGCCAATCGAGATGAAACCCAACGTCCTGATGGTCGAGGACGAGGCCTATCTGGCCATGGCTTTGGAGGATCTGCTGACGGATGCGGGTTACCACGTGCTAGGCGCCGCGCGATTGGCCGATGCACTGGAGATCGCCGATCACGAACACGTCGACGGCGCCCTGTTGGATATCAACCTGCACGGCGAAACGGTCTACCCGCTCGCCAGCCGGCTGCGCGAACTGGGCGTCCCGTTCGTATTCGCCACGGCGTATTCCGAACGCACGCTCCCCCAGGACTTCCGCGACTGCGAGATCGTGCGCAAGCCGTACACGCACGAAAGCATCATCGAGGCGGTCGAGTCGATGCTGGATGGGCGCAAGCCGCATTGAGTGTTGGCTGGGTCAGCGGCTGCTCGCGGCGTTCGTGCCTTCGCATTCGCTTCCGCTTCCCCGCTGCGCTTCCCCTCCGATGTTCCGTCATTCCAGCGAAGGCTGGAATGCATTTTTATTCTGCTGTCACGGTCAGAGCAAAAAGCAGGATGGATTCCAGCTTTCGCTGGAATGACGATGAAGGCGGATTGACGATGAAGGCGGAATGACGGTGAAGGCGGAAAGACGGTGACGGAGACGGCCGACAGGCACGCAACGTCGGTACGCGGTGCCGCAGACAGATGACGCCGCACGAAACGACGTCATCTGTGGCCCCGTCACTTCACTTCGGGTGCTTCGCCAGCCAGGCATCGATCGCCGGCAGCCGCTCCTGCTTCACCTTCGCCCGGTAAGCGATGTTGGCCATCGCCGTTTCCGCGGCGCGGCGCGAGCTTTGCGCGACATACGCCTGCGCGTAGGCCTGCACCTTGGCGATCATCGCCGGATCCAGCGAATTGTTGGCCAGACGCGGGTAGTAGCGCGCACGCGAGGTGGAGTCCACCTTCGAGTCCACCTGCGCGCGGTGCGCGACCGCGAAATCGAATGCCAGGTCCGGGTGCAGCGAGGCGACGGTGCGGATCATGCTCGCGCTGTTGGTAGCGCCCGGCTCGTCGGAGAGCGCCAGTTCCAGCGCACGCTGCGCCAGCGCCGGATCCTGCGTCGAGGACAGCAGCGCGTACAGCTCGTCCTTCACCAGCGGCGTCTTCTCTTCACGCGCGGCGTCGTGCAGGCGATCCCACGTCGCAGCGTCGGCATGGCGCGCGACCACGCCCAGCACGCTGCGACGCAGTTCGCCCGGCAACGCCTGCGGGTCGCGGTCCTGCGCGGCGTAGCGACGCTGCGCTTCGTCGACGATCTTGCGATCGCCCAACGCACCCAACGCCTCGATCAAATCCGTGCGCAGAATCTTCACCGGATCGGCCTCGCCCGGCGCCACGTTCCAGCCCACGCGCGCGAACACCGGCGACAGTTGCGCGATAGCGAACGCGCGGAACTTCGCCTGACGGGCCGCATCGCCGTCGTAGTACGCATCGAGGCTGCGCAGCGTGCTCGCGATCCCGCGCCAGATCTGCGGGTCGGCGTCGCGCGGCGTGACCTTCACCAGGTCCAGATAGTCCGATGGCGACTGCAATCCGGTCATGCCCAGCGCCCAGGCATCGCTCATCACGCCCAACTGGTCGATCGGATCGAGCCGCGCGAAATCCTTGCGGATCGCGGCGAACTGCGGTGCTTCGTACAAGGTGCGGTAGTAGCCGCTCTGGCCGGCATTGACGACCACCGGACCGCAGCCGGGCACGTCGATGCGACCCTGCCCGCCCTCGACGATCGTGCGAACCGGCTCGCCGCCGGGCGCCTGCGCGATCACCGGCACGCGCCAGCGCAGCGGTGCCTTGCCGGGGCGATCGCGGGTGAACTCGTCCTGCGTCAGCGTGAGCGCGGTCTTGCCGTCGCTGCATGCCGCCGCCTTCACGCGCAACATGGGGATGCCCGGCTGCAGGGTGAAATCGTGCGCGATGTCGAGCACGGGCTTGCCCGCGGCGGCCTGGATTTCGCGCCACAGATCGTCGGAAACCGTGTTGCCGTAGGCGTGCACCTTCATGTAATTGCGCACGCCCTCCCGCCATGCGTCGGCGCCGACGTAACCTTCGAGCATGCGGATCACAGCGCTGCCCTTCTGGTAGGTGATCGCGTCGAACGCCTGGCTCGCCTGCTCCACGGTGTCCACGTGCTGCACCACCGGGTGCGTGGTCGCCACGGCATCGAGCGTCATCGCCGCTTCGCGCGAGCCGACGCTCTCCAGGCGCGTGTTCCACTCCGGATGCAGTTTGTCGGTGGTGCGCGAGGCCATCCACGTCGCGAAGCCTTCGTTGAGCCACAGATCGTCCCACCAGCTCATGGTCACCAGATCGCCGAACCACTGGTGGGCGATCTCGTGCGCGGCCACCGAGAACACGCGCTGTTTGTCGGACTGCGTCGAGATGCTCGGATCCAGCAACAGCGTGTGCTCGAAGGTGAAGATCGCGCCCCAGTTTTCCATCGCGCTGAAGAACTGGCTGCCGCCCGGCGAGGCGACGTTGTCCAGCTTGGGCAGCGGATAGGGAACGCCGAAGTAGTCGTTGTACTCGCGCAGCACGTCGACCGAGGAATCCAGCGCGAAACGCGCCTGATCGATCGCCCCGCTCTGCGTGACGACGCCCACTTCGACGCCGTCGGCCGGCGCGGTGGCGCGTTCGAAGTCGCCCACGGCAAGGAACAGCAGGTAGGTCGACATCCTCGGCGACGGCGCGAAGGCGATGCGCGTGGTGCCGTTGCCCAGGTCCGTGGTGGACGTGGCCGGCATGTTGCTCACGGCCATCTGCCCGGTGGGCACGGTGGCTTCGAGCGTGAAGGTGGCCTTGTGCGCCGGCTCGTCCCAGGAGGGAATCACGCGCCGCGCGTCGGAATTCTCGAACTGGGTGAACAGCGCGCGCTTGCGGCCGGCCTTCGTGTCGTAGTCGATGGCGAACAGGCCGTTGGCCTGCGTGCCGATGCGGCCGGTGTATTCCAGCGCGAGCTTGTACGCACCCGGCGCGAGCGGCTTGTCGAATGCGAACGTGGCGGTCTGCGCGGCGGCGTCGACGGCGATTCTCGGCGTGAGCGCCCTGCCCCCTCCATTGGCCGGCGTGAGGCTGGCGGACGAGAACGCCATGTCCAGCGCGTTGAGCGTGATGGTCGGCGTCGCCTCCAGCACGTCCAGGGTGATCGTCGCCTTGCCCGCAAGCGTCAGCGCCCCGTCCTGCGGCGCGATCGCCACGTCGTAGTGCGTGGGCCGGACGTTGCGCGGCAGTTGCGTCGTCGTGTCGGCTCGGGTCATGGCGGCGGGAGGGGCTGCGGGTGCCGCCGTCGATGCGGCGCAGGCGGTGGCAATGGCCAGCGCGACGGCGGAAACCAGGATACGGCGCATCGTTGAACTGCCTCGTGATTGTCGGGTGGAAGGGCACAGTGCCAGAGCGCGAGTGTGCCCGTCCTGCCCGATCGGCGCTTCGGCGCGGATGGGGCGTCGATCACGGTCCCGCACATGGAGCCGGAGCGGGTGAGCGCACCCCGCGGGCCAGGGCCGGGCGCGCAGCCGTATTCATCTACCCGACCGGACGCCGTTTCATTTCGCATTCCATTGACGTCCACGCAACGAATGCGCGCGCACCCTCGCGCTACCTGAAAGACCACAACCCTGGGAGGGCGCGATGAAATCAGGTACCACGATGACCCTGTTGCTGGGCTCGCTGTTGCTGATTCCGGCCGTTGCGATGGCCGGCGACAAGGGCGACAAGGCCAAGATGATGGACACCAACGGCGACGGCTCCGTCAGCGCCGCCGAACACTCGGCGGGCGCGCAGAAGATGTTCACCGCAATGGACGCCAACGCCGACGGCAATGTCACCGCCGCCGAAATGGACGCGCACCACGCGGCGAAAGCCGCCAAGGGCGGGGACCGCATGAAGATGACGTCCGCGCAGAAGATCAAGGCGATCGACACCAACGGCGACGGCCAGCTGTCCGCCGCCGAACACGAGGCCGGTTCGCAGCAGATGTTCGCGAAGATGGACACCAACGGCGACGGCAAGCTGAGCGCCGCCGAGATGCAGGCGGGTCACGATGCCGCCATGAAGACCGCCGACAGCGGCCGGTGATCCCAAGAGGGGTCGCCACCGATGAGGGTGGTGCGAACGATGGCCGCGGCGAGTCCGCGGCCATTCGCGTTCCGGCGGGGCGATCAGCCGCGGTCGGACGTCACCACGTCATCGGCGACCACGACGCGATCGCGGCCCTCGTGCTTGGCGCGGTATAGCGCACGATCGCCGGCGCGCATCAGTTCCAGTCCGACGTCGCCGTGCTGCGGCATCAGCGCGATGCCTATCGACACCGTGATACGCAGTGCCGCTCCACCCGGCGCACCGATGCGCAAAAGCGATGCGCTGGAGCGGATGTCTTCAGCGCGTTCGAGCACGGTGGCCAGGTCGGTCTCCGGAAGGATCAGCGTGAATTCCTCGCCGCCGTAGCGGCAGGCGATGTCCTCGGCGCGGCACTTGTCCTTGAGCATCCGCGCGAACGCCGCCAACGCGACGTCACCCATGGCGTGGCCGTGACGGTCGTTGAAGGCCTTGAAGTGATCCACGTCGAGCATCATTACCGCCAGTGGCTGCTGGCGGCGCTGGCAGCGCGCGATTTCGCGCGTGAGCGATTCCTCCAGATAGCGGCGATTGAACAGGCCGGTGAGTGGGTCGCGTATCGCCTGATGGCGCAGGCTCTCGCGCAGTCGCACGTTGGCAAGCGCCAGCGAAAGCTGCTCGCACAGGCGCACCGCCAGCGACTCGCCCGCCACGCGTCCGCGTCCCTCGCCCTGCACCGACAGCCAGCCCACGACTTCGCCGTGCGCGCTCAGCGGCACGCATAGGCCGTGCACGTCCTCCGCGCCGGCGGGCCGCCCGATGTGCGAACAGCGCAGGCCGTGGCGCAGGTCTTCCATCGCGTACGGCGCATGGCGCCGCACCGACCAGCACGATTGCGGCGCCGGCACGGGATCGTTCGGCGCCACCGCCAGGCCCCATTGCGCGACCAGCTCGGCGTGGTCGCGCGAGGCGCGGATGACGTACAGCATGCCGCCCAGTCCGGGCAGCAACTGGCGGAAGGTCGTCGCGGTTATCTCGTACAGCTCCTGCGCGTCGGACGCGCCTTGCAGCATGCTCGAATACTGGCTGAGCGCGGCCATGCTGTCGGACAGGCGCGCGAGTTGTTCGATGGTCGCGTTGAGTTCGGAGTTGGACATCGAAGCCGCAGCTTCCGCCGTCTTGCGCTCGCGGTTTTCGCGCGCGAGCAGGCGCTGCGCGTGGCCGATCAGCAACAGGCTCAGCGGGATGCCGATGCCGGCGGCGAACAGCGTGAGCCAAGCCGAACGCTCGGCGCGGCGCGAGCGCATCGACAACAGCGCGCCCTCGGCGTTGCGCAACTGCCGCAGACGTGCCGCCACGTCGCGGTCGCCGGCACGGATCGCCGTCAACGTCGGCATGCCTTTCGCCAGCCCCGGGGCGCCGGGGCGCCAGGACTGCATCGCCAGCACGCTCAGGCGCAGGCGGTCGTCCAGCGAGCGGCGCAGGTCGATCGCGCGCCGGTGCTGGCCGGTGTTGTCCTCGACCTTCTCGGTCAACAGGTCCGATTCGCGCTGAAGCTCGCCGCCGATGCGCCAGAAGTTGTCGCGGTTCTCGGCGCGCCCGGCCAGCAGGTAGCCGCGCGACTCGGCCACGGCCTGGTGCTTGAGCGATTCGATGCGATCCAGATGGCGCAGCACGTTGTAGGTGTGCGTGACCGAGCGGTAGTCGGAGGCGAACTGGATGGCGTTGGCCACCACGTACAGGCCCAGCGCCACCAGGATGACCGTGGCCGCCAGGAACACCCGCAACGGCGAGAGTGGGCGTTTGAACATGGCGTGGCGCAGGGCTCCGGCGCGAGTGTCCCGCGCAGCTGGCCTCCGTGCCGTGAAGAGTTCGGGGCGGAGCGGCCGGGTGGCGCTGCGTACCGGGTTTGTCGTGCATTCTATCGGCCGCGTTCAGCCGTTCTTGAGACCCAGGCCGCAGCTTTCCGGAGCCGATGCATGATCGCTCTCGACATCCTGCTCGAACCCGACGCAGCCACGCAGGTCCGCGCGATCCGCGCCAACGCCGCGCTGCGTGCCGACCATCCTGCCGGCTTCGCCTTCGACGCATCCCACCTGCCCCACGTGACGCTGGTGCAGCGCTACGTGTACGAGCGCGATCTGCCCGCACTGATCCGGGCGATCGCGCTCGTCGCCGATGCCCACAACCCGTCCGCGCTGTCGCTGCAGGTCACCGGCGTGCACGTGCGCATCGAGGGCGACACCGGCAGTGCGTCGTGGCGCATCGCCGGCACGCCTGCGCTGCGGGCGCTGGCGGACGCCTGCCAGGCCGTGGCGCAATCGCTGGCGGTCGCGGGCGGCACCGCGGATGCCTTCGTACCCAACGAGGACGGCACGCCGATCCGCGCCTCGACGGTCCGCTACGTCGAGACCTTCGCGCCGGACCACAACGGCGCGAACCATGTGCCGCATCTCACGCTGGGCGTGGCGACGGCCGCCTGCCTGCGCGAGCTCGAACGCGCGCCGTTCGAGCCCTTCGCCTTTTCTCCGGCAGCGATCGCCATTTACCAGCTCGGCAACCACGGCACCGCGCGGCGGTGTCTGTGGCGCTGGCCAGCCGCTTGACGATCAGCTCTCGGGAACCCAGACGAACGCATCGCCCTGCACCTTCACGTGCCCCACGCCGGGGAACGGGAAGTGCACCGCGTACACGCGCAGATTGTCCTGTGCGGCGCGTAGCAGCAGCGCGCGACGCGCAGCCTGCGCCTTCGGCGCGTCCATGTCGTATTGCACGGTCCATTCCGGACGCTGCACGGACACGACGTAGTGGTGCGCGGCATCGCCCAGGTACAGCAGGCGCTCGCTTCCGGACGCGATCTCGAACGCGCTGTGCCCCGGCGTGTGGCCTTCGACCGCCACGGCGTTGACGCCCGGCAGCACCTGCGCGCCGGCGGCGAAGGTCGCGACCTTCGGCCCGATCGCCGCCACCAGGGCGGCGGCATTGGGGTTGCCCTTCATCGCCTCCCATTCGGCGGACGACAGGCGGACCGCGGCGTTGGGGAACGCCAGCGCACCGTCGCGCGTCAGCAGGCCGCCGACGTGGTCCGGATGGCTGTGCGAGAGGACGACGTCGGTGACCTGCGACGGCTCCACGCTCGCGGCGCGCAATGAGGCCTGGAGCTTTCCGGCGCGCGCCCACGTGGCGTCCGCCGCGCCGGTGTCGAACAGGACCGTGCGTACGCCATCGCGCAGCAGTAGCGGCTGGATGCTCAGGTGCAGGGCATCGGTCGGGAGCCCGGCCGTCGAAAGCAGCGCGGTCACGTCGGCGGTGGGTCGGCCGACGCCGAAGGTCTTGCCGTCGTTGGCGACATCGATCGCGCCGTCGAGCAGCGCGACGGCCTCGAGCGTGCCGATCTTGAAACGGAAGACATCGGCGTTCTGCGTGCCCTGCGGCGCGACCGGTGCGACCGGTGCGGTTGCGGCGGGTGCCGTGGCGGACGTGGCGGTTGCGTCGGCCGGCGGCTTCGAGCACGCGGACAGCGATGACGCCACCAGTGCGGCGATCAGGACGGTAAGGCGGCTGCGGGTCATGCGAGGTCCTCGGGGGTGGGAATGCGTGTCCGGAAACCGGCGTGCGCGTCGGGATGACATCGCATCATCGGATGCGGTGTTCGTCTTCGAGCCGGTCGCCGCCGGATCATAGCGCTCGCACCTACGGCGCGCGGCCGACGCGCACTGCAATCTCATTCCCTGAGACGTCCCTCCCCTACAACGCTCTGCCCATCGCGGAGCTTCACGCATGACCCAGCCGGCGCGCAGCCAGTCCGATCTTTCCGTCTTTCCGGAGGTTGCGCGAGCGCGACCGGCCGCCGACGGACACGCGCTCGCGCAGCGGCTGGAGAACAAATACCTGTCGCGCATCACCGGCGTGCACACCGTGCCCGGCCGGCCGGAGCGCAGCGTACCGATGCCGGCCGACGTCCCGTCGGGCATCGCGCAGGCGCTGGCGGCGCGCGGCATCGACCGGCTCTATTCGCACCAGGCCGAAGCGTGGGAGGCCGTGCGGCGCGGCGAGGACGTGGTGATCGCCACCGCCACGGCGTCGGGCAAGAGCCTGTGCTACCTGCTCCCGGTGCTGGCCGCCGCATCCACGCAACGCGCCAAGGCGCTGTTCCTGTTTCCGACCAAGGCCCTCGCCCAGGACCAGGTCGCCGAACTGCTGGAGCTCAACGCCGCCGGCAACCTGGGCGTGCGCACCTTCACCTTCGACGGCGACACGCCGGGCGATGCGCGCCAGGCCATCCGCCTGCACGGAGACATCGTCGTGAGCAATCCCGACATGCTCCATCAGGGCATCCTCCCGCACCACACCAAGTGGGCGCAGTTCTTCGAGAACCTGCGCTACGTGGTGATCGACGAGGTCCACAGCTACCGCGGCGTGTTCGGCTCGCACGTCGCCAACGTGGTCCGCCGCCTGCAGCGCATCTGCGCGTTCTACGGCTCGCGGCCGCAGTTCATCCTGTGCTCGGCCACGATCGGCAATCCCAAGGCGCACGCCGAGGCGCTGATCGAGCGCGACGTGACCGCCATCACCGAGTCCGGCGCACCCAGCGGCGACAGGCACGTGCTGCTGTGGAACCCGCCGGTGGTCAATCCGGACCTGGGCCTGCGCGCATCGGCGCGCTCACAGAGCAACCTGATCGCACGCCTGGCCATCAAGGCCGGACTGAAGACGCTGGTGTTCGCGCAGTCGCGGTTGATGGTGGAAGTGCTGACGAAGTATCTCAAGGACGTGTTCGACAGCGACCCGCGCAAACCGGCGCGCATCCGCAGTTATCGCGGCGGTTACCTGCCGACCGAACGGCGCGAGACCGAACGTGCCATGCGCGCCGGCAGCATCGACGGCATCGTGTCCACGTCCGCATTGGAACTGGGCGTGGACATCGGTGCGCTCGATGCGGTGGTGCTCAACGGCTATCCCGGTTCGATCGCCGCGACATGGCAACGCTTCGGTCGCGCGGGGCGACGTCGGCAGCCCTCGCTCGGCGTGCTGGTCGCCAGCTCCGACCCGCTGGACCAGTACGTCATCCGCCATCCCGAATTCTTCGCCGCCGCCTCGCCCGAGCACGCGCGTAT
Source organism: Lysobacteraceae bacterium P (assembly GCA_005503055.1). Lineage (GTDB taxonomy): Bacteria > Pseudomonadota > Gammaproteobacteria > Xanthomonadales > Xanthomonadaceae > Lysobacter_J. The sequence goes on from SCOX01000013.1 coordinate 20,123, forward strand.
CCATGCCGACCAGCCGGTGATCCTGCTCGACCACATCCGCTGTGCGGCGTTCGAGCTTCCCTTCCAGGCACGCGAGCTGTTCGGATCGGTCGATCCGCAGGTCTACCTGCAACTTCTCTCGGAAGACGGCGTGGTGCACAACGAGCAGGACCGCTGGGAGTGGATCGCCGACAGCTATCCCGCGAACGCGGTGAGCCTGCGCTCGGTGGCCGACGGCAATTTCGTCGTGGTCGACCGCACGCAGGGCCGGCAGACGATCATCGCCGAAGTCGACTTCTCCTCCGCTCCGCTGACGCTGTACGAGGGCGCGATCTACATGGTGCAGGCGGTTCCCTACCAGGTGGAGAGACTCGACTGGGACGGCCGCAAGGCCTTCGTCACGCGAACGCACGTGGACTATTACACCGACGCGATCGACTACACCAAGCTGAAAGTGCTCGAACGTTTCGACGGATCGCCCGCCGGGCGCGGCACTTGTCACCACGGCGAAGTGCACGTGGTCCGCCGCGTCGCCGGCTACAAGAAGATCCGCTACTACACCCACGAGAACATCGGCTACGGCCCGGTCACCCTGCCCGACCAGGAACTTCACACGACCAGCGTGTGGTGGCAATTGCCGCAGCCGGTGCTGGAATCGACGTTCGCATCGAAACAGGAAGCGCTGGATGGCTTCCTCGGTGCCGGCTACGCACTGCACGTCGTCGCCAAGCTGGCGGTGATGGCCGAAGGCGTGGACCTGCAGAAGGCCGTCGGCGACGGCAACGGCGCGTGGTTCGCCAGCGCCGATGGACGCGGCCGCGGACAGCTTCGCTGTGGCGACGACGGCGCGGTGTCGCTGGAAGGCGGAGGGCGCTTCGTGCCCACCGTCTACCTCTACGACAACTACCCCGGCGGCGTCGGTCTGAGCGAGCCGTTGCATTTCCGCCAGCGCGAACTCGTGCAGCGCGCTCTGGAGCTGGTCGAGCGCTGCGATTGCAAGGCCGGCTGCCCGGCATGCGTGGGCCCGGTGCTCGCCGCCGACGAAGACGCGAACCTCGCACCGCGCTCGCTCGCACTGCGCGTGCTCCAGGCGTTGTCGCACGCATGAGCCTGACCCTGGCACGCCTGCAACAGCTCAAGCGCCAGGCCGGTGCGGCCTCGCCGGTGCAGGAAGCTGCCGCGCGACCTGGAATTCCGAGCCTGGAGGATCTGCGTCGCCACCTGCGTCGCCGCGCGCCATCGCTGGCGCCGGTGCCCTTCGCGTCCGCGCACGATCGCCACGTGCCGGGCGTGGAGATCGCGCCGGGACTGCGATTGGTCGAAACGCGTCTTCCGTTTGCGCCACCGCAGGAATGGATCGATGGCCGCTTTGACCGGCGCGACGCGCTGGATTCCGGGCGGCTCATGTTCTTCGACACCGAAACCACCGGGCTGGCCGGCGGCAGCGGCACGCGTGCCTTCATGATCGGTGCCGCCGACTGGTTTGATGGCGCGTTGCGCGTGCGCCAGTTGCTCATCACCACGACGGCGGGCGAAGCGGCGATGCTCGACACGTTTCGCCAATGGCTGCGGCCGGACACGGTGCTCGTCAGCTACAACGGAAAGTGCTACGACGCGCCGCTGCTCGCCACGCGCTTCCGCCTCAACCGCATGGGCATGCCACTGGCGGAACTGGCCCACGTCGACCTGCTGTACCCCACGCGCCGGCGTTATCGCGGCCGCTGGGAGAACTGTCGGCTGGCGACCATCGAACGTCGCGCCCTGAACGTCGTTCGCGAGGACGACCTTCCCGGTTCGGAAGCGCCCGCCGCGTGGCTGTCGTACCTGCGCGGCGGTTCGGCGCACAACCTTCGACGCGTGCTTGCGCACAACGATCGCGACGTGGCGACGCTGGCCGAACTGCTGCTGCATCTGTCCCAGCTCAGCGCGCGCGAGGCGGAAACGCTTGCGACGCCTCTCCCGGCGGGAGAAGCGTAGCGGACACGCCCAAGCCACGCAGCACTCGATGGACGGGCCTCAGGAACCGCCCGGACCGTCTCGATCCGCAGCACGGCAGGACGGCACTTGGCGGCCCGTTCGGCGTTCGCGCTGTTCCTCCAGGCACGACATCACCGCATGCTTGCGCGCGCCGCCGATCATTTCGCGGAACCATCCTTCGAGCAGTTCCGCCCATTCCCGACGCGACTGCGGATTCGTGAGCGCGTGGTCGGCGCCGGCGATCGTGCGCGTGGTGACCGAGCAGGCGCACGTGAGCGCGGCGCGGTAACTCGCGGCGACCTGTGGCGGCAATACGTCGTCCTCCTGCGCTTCCACCAGCAGGACGTCGCCGCCGAATGCCGCGCAGGCGCTCAGGGCGCGGTTGCTTTCGGCCGCGTGCGGAACGCGGCGATACGCATCCAGCGAGACACGCTCGGAAAGCGATTGCTTGGGCAGGTCCCAGCCCTCGTCCGGATACAGCGCCGGCGAGCGCAGCGCCAGCCATTGCACCGGGCGCAGCCGCGTCAGCAACGCGGCCAGATAGGCTCCGTAGCTGTGTCCGACAATCGCGATGGCACGCGCGTCCACGTCCGCGCGCGCCGTGATCCAGTCGAATGCCGCGACCAGATCGCGCAGGTTGTCCTCGCGCGTGACGCGGCCATGGCGCGGGTCCTCGGCTTCCTCTCCGCGAAGGTCGACGGCCAGCGCCGCACAGCCCAGCGCCGCGGCGTCGCGCACCTGCGCCAGCTCGAATGCTTGCTTGCCATTCCATCCCGGCACGAAGATCACCGCCGGCAGTGCAGCCGACGGCATCGCCAGCGTCGCGGCGAAGCGGTCGCCTTCCACCGGGACCATCACCGTTCGCACGCTCGCGCGCACGGGGCCGCTGTCGGCGCAGGTCATCGCGTCTTCGCCCATGGCACCTCCTTGGCCTGCATCGTGAAGTTGCGCGCGTGACCGCGCCGTCGCCGTATCGCGCACCGCAGGACGAACGAACGCATCACGCCGCCTTGAAGAACCGTGCCCTAAGGTCAATGCCTTGCCAGCAACCGGCACCCCGACGCGGACGCCCATTCATGCGCGCCTGCCTTGGCCAGGTCGTGGCGTCCCGAAGAACGCAGTATGAAGATCGCCCAGATTTCGCCCTTGTACGAAGCCGTTCCGCCGAAGCTGTATGGGGGAACGGAGCGGGTCGTCGCGCACCTGTGCGATGCGTTGGTGCAGGCCGGGCACGAAGTGACGCTGTTCGCCTCCGCCGAAGCGCGGACCGAAGCCACGCTGTCGCCGATGCGCGACCAAGCGATCCGGCTGGATCCGGCGCCGCTCAAGAGCGACCTAGCCGCGCACCTTGCCATGCTCGATGAAGTGCGCCAGCGCGCGGACGAGTTCGACATCCTGCATTTCCACATCGACCTGCTGCACTTCCCGTTCTTCCAGGAAATGCCGTGGCGCACGCTGACCACGCTGCACGGCCGGCTCGACCTCAAGGACCTGCCGCAGGCCTACGCGTGCTGGCCGCAATTCCCCCTGGCCTCGATCTCCGACCACCAGCGGCGCCCGCTGCCGTCGGCCAACTGGGCCGGCACCGTCTACCACGGCGTGCCGAACGAACTCTACGAATTCAGCCCGACGCCTCGCGGCGGCTATCTCGCGTTTCTTGGGCGCATCTCGCCGGAGAAACGGCTGGATCGCGCCATCGCGATCGCGCAACGCGTGGGACTTCCGCTCAAGGTCGCGGCCAAGGTGGACGCGGTGGATCGCGCGTACTTCCATGACGAGATCGAGCCGCTGCTCACGCAGCCGGGCGTTGAGTACATCGGCGAGATCAGCGATGCGCAGAAGAGCGAGTTCCTCGGCGGCGCGGTCGCGTTGTTGTTCCCGATCGACTGGCCAGAGCCGTTCGGCCTGGTGATGATCGAAGCGATGGCCTGCGGCACACCGGTGGTCGCGTGGAATTGCGGATCGGTGCCCGAAGTGCTCGACCCCGGCCTCACCGGCCTGATGGTCAACACGCTGGACGAGGCCGTGAACGCGGTGCGGACCGTGGCGCGCTTCGATCGCGGCCGCATCCGCGCGCGTTTCGAACACCGCTTCTCGTCGGCGGCGATGGCACGACGATACGTCGAACTCTACTGGCGCGTCCTCGAGCAGGGAGGCACGCGCATCCGCCTCACCGCCTGAGCGCCCGCACCGCCCATGGATCCCGCCGCCGCTGCAACCTTGTTCTCCAGTTACGTCCTCAAGGACGGCGACACGTTCCTTATCGCCAATGGTTCCGGCGATGTCGTCGGCGAGAGCGACGGGCAGTTCCACAACGACACGCGCATCCTCTCGCGCTTCCGCATGACGCTGGGCGACACCGCACCGGCGCTGCTGAGTTCGATGGTGTCGCGCGACAACGTGTTCTTCGTCGCCCACCTGACCAACCGCACCCTGCCGCCGCTGGGCGGCGACGAAACGCCGCACGGGCTGGTGCACATCAAGCGCACCCGGTTCCTGTGCACGGATCGGTTGTTCGAGCGCGTGGCACTGACCAATTACGGTCGCGAGGACGTGCGCCTGAGCCTGGCGTTCGACTGTGACGCCGACTTTCGCGACATGTTCGAAGTGCGCGGCAGCCATCGCGCGGCGCGCGGCCAGCAGCTACCGCCGCACCCGCGCGAGGACGGGCTGACATTCGGCTACGTCGGCCTGGACGGCAATCCGTGCCGCGCGTCGATCGTGTTCTCGCAGGCGCCTCGTCGCATGGACGACGGACGCCTCGCACTGGACCTCACGCTCGATCCGCGCGCGCGCCAGGAGTTCTACCTGGAGGTCAGCGCCGACGACAACCCGGCCAAGGCCACGCGCGCCCGTTACCGCGCCGCGGCGAGCGTGGCGCGCACGCGCATGCGGCGGCGCCAGCGGCGGCTGTCGCGCGTGCGCAGCGAAGCGCCGCTGTTCAATTCGTGGATGGAGCGCTCGCGCGCCGACCTCGCGCTGCTGACCAGCGAGTTGGACACCGGGCCCTACCCCTACGCGGGCATCCCGTGGTTCTCCACGCCGTTCGGTCGCGATGCGGTGATCACCGCATTGCAGACGCTGTGGCTGGACCCGCAGCTGGCGCGCGGCGTGCTGGCCTTTCTCGCGCGGCATCAGGCCAAGGAGGAGTCGTCCTTCATGGACGCCTCGCCCGGCAAGATCATGCACGAGACACGCAAGGGCGAGATGGCCCGCCTGCACGAGCTGCCCTTCGGACTGTATTACGGCGGAGTGGATACCACGCCGCTGTTCCTCGTGCTTGCCGAAGCGTACGCACGACGCACGGGCGACACCGCGTTCATCCGCCAGATCTGGGCCGAGCTGAAGGCGGCCGTGGCGTGGATCGAGCGCGTGTGCGACGCCAATCCCCTCGGCTTTCTCGACTACGCACGCGGCGAATCGACGGGACTGGCGAACCAGGGCTGGAAAGACAGTTTCGATTCGGTCTTCCATGCGGATGGGCGATCGCCGGAGGGACCGATCGCGCTGGTCGAAGTGCAGGGTTACGTGTTCGCCGCGTTGCGCGGCATGTCGCGACTGGCGCTGGCGCTGGGCGAGAATGACGCCTCGCGCGAATGGGCGATGCGCGCCGAGCGCATCGCCGAAGCCGTGGAGCAGCATTTCTGGATGGAGTCGGGCTTCTACGGCATCGCGGTGGACGGCGAGAACGCACTGTGCGCCGTGCGCGCGAGCAATCCGGGGCACCTGCTCTACATGGGCTTGCCCAAGCACCCGCGCGCGAAAACGGTGGGGGCACAGTTGATGTCGCCGGACTTCTTCAGCGGCTGGGGCGTGCGTACGCTGGCCGTGGGCGAGGCGCGTTACAACCCGATGTCGTACCACAACGGCTCGGTGTGGCCGCACGACAGCGCGCTGTGCGCGGCCGGCATGGCGCGCTACGGACAACGCGAGGCATCGGTACGCCTGCTGCGCAGCGCATTCGAGGCCGCGGTGGCGTTCGACATGCGCTTGCCGGAACTGTTCTGCGGCTTCCCGCGCGTACCCGGCGGCGCACCCGTGGCCTACCCGGTGGCCTGCCTGCCGCAGGCATGGGCGGCCGGCTCGGCCTTCATGTCGTTGCAGGCATGCCTGGGCATCGACGTCGACGGCCCGGCGGCGGAAATCGTCCTCGACCACCCCCGCCTGCCCGCCGGCGTGGAAGAACTGTCCGTGCGCAACCTCGCCCTGGGCGAGCGTCGCGCGCACCTGGTGCTCAAGCGCATGGGCGATCGCGTGGCGGTATTCGTGGAAGGCCCGGATGCCACGGGCGTGGTCGCGCGCGTACGCGGGTGAGGCAAGCCGCTTACGCGGCACTGCCGCATGACTGGTTGGCCGGGACTAGACGATCGGAAGCCTGGCGACTGCCTGTCGCTTCTGCTCTAGGAAGCAGGCGGAGCAAGATCAAGATCAAGATGGGTTCCAGCTTTCGCTGGAATGACGAGATGGGGTGGATGACGCGATGGGGCGGAAGGCGTGACGGCCTGGATTCCGGCCATCGCCGGGGATGACGGTCAACTGCAAAGGCCAGTCCCAGCCGGAACGACGCTGAACCGGCAAACCCGGCACACCCCGGTCACAAGCGTTTCACCCGCTCTCCCTGCCGTGTGTGTTCCCCTACCCAGTCCGCACCACGCAACCGTGTCCGTCATGAGCAAACTTCACCGCGACCCCTCCGGCCTGGATGAGGCCGATACCCGCAAGGGCGAGCTGCGCAAGCCGGACGATCGCGACGACCAGCCGGGCCAGGGCGCCGACCTGACGCCACCGCTGCGCGATACCGCCCTCGACGCCGGACAGGAAGCGCCCGCGGCCACGCCGCGTCGCTGATCGCGGCCGTGCGCTGCTGCACGGAAATTTAACGCCATGCCTACTAGGCTCGCCCGTTCGAAGGGGGACGTGACATTGGTCGATGCAAATCCCGCGCGGCGGCCGCTGGAAAGCGGCGAGGCCCTGGGCGCTCCATCGGTGAAAGGGCTCGAGGACGAGTCCCGCCAGTTCGCGCTGCTGATCGGCAGCGTCACGGACTACGCCATCTACATGCTGGATCCCGATGGCTACATCCGCAGCTGGAACCCCGGCGGCGAGCGTATCAAGGGGTATACCAGCCGCGAAATCATCGGCCAGCACTTCTCGCGCTTCTACACGCCCGAGGACGTGGTGAAGGGCGAACCGCAGCGCGGCCTGGAATCGGCGCGCACGCAGGGCAAATTCGAAGCCGAAGGCTGGCGCCTGCGCAAGGACGGCACGCGCTTCCGCGCCAGCGTGGTGATCGATCCGATCTGGCAGGACGGCGAGTTGATCGGCTTCGCCAAGGTCACCCGCGACGTGACCGAGCGTTACGAGGCCCAGCTGCACCTGCTCGCCGCACAGAAGGCGCTGGCGCAGTCGCAGAAGCTGGAGGCGATCGGCAAGCTCACCTTCGGACTGGCGCACGACTTCAACAACCTGCTGACGGTGATCGTCAACAGCCTGGACCTGATCGGCCTGCAGAACTCGAACGATGAGCGCACCGCCGAGTGGATCGAGGCCGCCCAGCGCGCCTCGGACCGCGGCGCGCTGCTCACGCGGCAGTTGCTGGCGTTCGCGCGCGGGCAAAGCCTCGCGCCGGAGCTGCACGACATCAACGCGCTGCTGGCGCGCTCGGCCGAGTTGTACCGCCGCGCCTGCGGGGCGACGATCCAATGCGTCTTCGAATTGAGCGAGGACGCACCGCGGCTGGAAGTGGACGCCACGCAGTTCGAGGCCGCGGTCCTCAACCTGATCGCCAACAGCCGCGACGCGATGCCGGGCGGCGGCACGATCACCGTGCGTACGCGCACGGTGCGGGCCGCACCCCAGGACGCGCCCGACGAGAGCGAACGCGGTTACCTCGCCATCGAAGTGATCGATAACGGCGAAGGCATGAGCACGGACGTGGCCGAACGCGCGCCCGAGCCGTTCTTCACCACCAAGGAAATCGGACGTGGCAGTGGCCTGGGGCTGAGCCAGGTGTTCGGCTTCGCCGCGCAGTCGGGCGGCTTCGTTCTGTTGCGCAGCCTGCCGGGCGGCGGCACCACTGTCGGGCTGCACCTGCCCGTACCCGTTCCCGAGCCCGCTCATGGAACCACGGGATGACCGAGCGCACCGTCCTGCTGGTGGAGGACGAGAACGACCTGCGCATGCTGGTCGGTGAAGCGCTGCGCATGATGGGCTACCGCGTCACGCCCGCCGCCGATGGCCCGCAGGCCGTCGCGGCGATGGAACAGGCACGATTCGACTTCGTGGTGAGCGATGTGAGCATGCCGGGCGGGATGTCCGGCATCGATCTGACGGCCCATGCGGCGCGACTGCAGCCGAACGCGCGGATCATCCTCGTGTCGGGCTTCGCGCGTGCACAACTGCCGGCATTGCCGGCCAACACGACGTTCCTGCCCAAGCCTTACCGCATCCCGCAACTGCTGGAACTGCTGCGCGGACATGCCTCCCCGGGCGGCGGGCCGCTGGCGAGCGTTCCGGGCTGAAGAATCGGCCGTCGCGGCCGTTACCGTGCAAGACGTTCCGTGACGTGCCGCGCGTTCACGCGCTCACGGCGTTGTCACGCTTCAACGGACCGAATACCACCTTTCCACCGGTACCCGACCGACCGCCGCGACCGCGATGCCTTCCTCCGAACGCTCCAGCACCGCGACAGGCCGCACGCAGTCAGCCGCCGCCGTGCTGGTCTTCGGGCTGGGAATGGCGGTGGTGCTGGCGATCGTGCTGGTGCTGGTCGCGGCGTCCGATCGCCGCAACCGCATCCTCGCCGCGCAGCAGCAGAACCTCGCGCTCACCTCCGGTGCCGAGCGACTGGTGTGGCTGCAACTTCGCAACATCGAACGGGCCATGCGCGGCATCGTCGGCGACGCACAGCGCGTCGAGGCCACCGCGCCGGAGCACGCACTGCGCCTGACGTCCGAATCCTTCGCCGGCGTCGCCCATCGCCAGAACGAACTGGAAAGCCTGGAGCTCATCGATGCGCGCGGGCGCCCGCTGAGCGGCGGACGCGGCGAACCCGGGTTGCGAGGCTGGCCCGACATGCGCCGCACGCAATCCTCCTCGCAGCCGATGTTCGTCGGCCCGCTGCAACGGCATGCGGGTCAATGGCTGCTGCCGCTGGCCGTGCAGATGCGCGAGGATCGCTGGATCGTCGCCCGCCTTCGCACCGAAGAATTGCAGAAGCTGCTCCGGCACCTGGAAGGCGACCGCCGGCGCCTGGTGCAACTGGCCGACGCACAGTCCCGCATCCTCGCCGACAGCCGCGGCGCCCAGTTGCTGGGTCGCCACGACGACGACATCGTGCCGGTGCAGGTCGAGCCGCGCCTGCTGCCCGACCGCGCCGATCCACAGGACGGCGTGGAGCGCATCACCGCGGCCGGCGCCGTGCCCGACTATCCACTGCACGTCAACGTCGGCGCGCCTCGCGCGGCCGTGCTCGCTCCGTGGTGGCGGCTGGTCACCGCCGGTATCGTGCTGTACGCGCTCTACCTGGTCGGGCTGGCCTATCTGGTCCGCGTGGTGAAGCGCAACGTCCGCGAGAGTGCGGCGATGGTGCAACGGTTGACCGAAACCGCCAAAGGCCTGCGCCGCGCGCAGGAGCTCGGCCGTACCGGCACGTGGGTCGCCAATCGCGATGGCGTGATCCGCTGGTCGGGGCCGGTCGCGAACCTGCTCGGACTCGACCGGGAACTGGAAGTGGCAAGCATCGAGGAGTTCTACGCGATCGTGCATCCCGACGATCGCGACCTCGTGTCGACGCAGTTCGCGCAGGCCTGGCGCGCCGGCGAGCCGTATTCGATCGACTACCGCGTGATCGGCGACGACCGCCGCGTGCGCTGGATATCCGCGCGTGGCGCCGCCGTGATCGGCGAGCACGGGACGCAGGAGATGACCGGCACCGTGGTCGACATCAGCGCCCGCATGGAAGCGCAGCAGGCGCTGACGGAAACCGAACGCCAGTTCCGCCTGCTGTTCCAGCGCAATCCGCTGCCGTTCTGGGTGTTCGACGTCGAGACGCTGCGCTTCGTCGAGGTCAACGAAGCGGCCATCGCGCAGTACGGCTACTCGCGCGACGAATTCCTCGCCATGACCATCATCGACATCCGTCCCGAGGAGCACCGGCAGGAACTTCTCGACGACATGGCCAGGCACCTCCACGGGCAGCACGACGATGTGCGCATGTGGGTGCACCGGCGCAAGGACGGGCGCCTGCTCGAAGTGCGCGTGCACGCCACCGACATCGAGCTGCGCGGGCGTCCGTCGCGGTTGGTGCTGGCCGAAGACGTGACCATGCACATGGCGCAGCAGCGCGAGCTGGGCTACCGCGCCAGTCACGACATGACCAGCGGCCTGCTCAATGCCGACGCCCTGGCGCAGCGCATCGACGCGATGCCGCCGGGCCGGTGCCGCGTGGCCTGCATCCAGTTGCGCGGGCTGGAGCTGATCGAGGACAGCCTCGGGCGCGAGGCCGGTCACGACACGCTGCGCGCGATGGCCACACGCGTGGCGCGATTGGGCGAGCGCTTCGGCGCGGCCGGTCATGTGCGCGGCGACGAATTCGCGCTGGCCGTCTGCCCCGCGCACGCGTGGGAACAGGCGCTGGAGCAGCTGCTGCAGGAATTGGCGCGCCCTATTCCCGGCGAAGACACCTTGCACCGGCTGGAGTCGTGGATCGGCGTGGCCGACCTGCGCACCGGCGAAGGCACGGCCGCGCAGGCCATCGGCAACGCCGGCCTGGCGGCGCATGTCGCGCGCACCGAACACCGGCCCGTGGTCGTGTTCGAACCGGGCATGGCGCGCCACGCCAGCGATCGCCTGCGCCTGGCCGGACGCATCCACCGCGCGATCGACGCCGACGAATTCGAACTGCATTTCCAGATCCTGTGGGACGTCGTGCGATCGCGGCCGGCCGGGCTGGAGACGCTGTTGCGTTGGCCGCAGCGCGAAGGCGGCTACCTTCCGCCGTCGCAGTTCATCGGCCTGTGCGAAGACACCGGCCTGATCGTGCCGCTGGGACGTTGGGCGCTGCGCGAGGCCGCCGCCGCGCAGCGCTTGCTGGCGCGTGCGGGGTTCGGCGAGCTTCCCGTCGCGGTGAACATGTCGCTGATGCAGTTCCTGGACGGCGACATCGCGCACGACATCGAACAGGTGCTGCGCGAGTACGAGCTGCCGCGCGGCGCGCTGCATGTCGAGCTGACCGAAAGCGTGCTGATGACACGGCCCGAGCAGGCGCTGGAAACGCTGCGGCGCCTGCAATCGTACGGCGTGTGCATTTCGCTCGACGACTTCGGCACGGGGTTTTCGAGCATGTCGTACCTCAAACAACTGCCGCTGGACGCGATCAAGATCGACCAGTCGTTCGTGCGCGACGTGCATCGCGACGAGCGCAGCGCCTCCATCTGCGGCGCGTTGCTGACGCTGGGCCGCGGACTGGGCCTGAAGGTCGTCGGCGAAGGCGTGGAGACGCAGGCGCAGTACGAATGGCTGGCCGCGCACGGATGCGACCAGGTGCAGGGCTTCGGCATCCACCGCCCCGCGCCGTTGGCGCAGGCCATCGAACAACTGCACGCGATGCGCGACTGGATCGATGGGCCGTGGCGCGCATCGGGGACCGATCCCAAGTAGCCCGGGTAAGCAAAGCGCGCACCCGCGACCCGTCACGCATGCCCCCCGGGACCGCTTTGCTTACCCGGGCTACCGTCATTCAGCGAAAGCCACTGAAAAAAACCCCCTCTGCCGTCGCCGGCAGAGGGGTCGGGGGACGAGGACGCGCCTACCTTGCGCCGGTTCAGCGCGACGCCGTCGCGCGCGACAGCTCCTGCTGGATCGTCACCGCCTGCCCGGCTTCGATCCGTTCGCCGCCACGCACGATCAAACGATCGCCCGGCTTCACCGCGCCCTCGACTTCAACCATGCCGTCCACCTGAGTACCGGTCTTCACCGGCAGGCGCTCGGCCATGTCGTTTGCAGCGACGCGCAGGACGAAGTCCCCTTCGCGCCGCAGGATCACCGCATCGCGCGGCACCGCGACCACCGATCGCGTGCCGGCGCTCGGCATGCCCACATCCACCGCGGTGCCGACGGGCAGTTCGCCCACGTCCATCGCGATGCGCAATTCCAGCTGCCGCGAGGCCTCATCGCCCACGGGCACCAGCGCGCTGACCGGATGCGTGCGCTCCTTCGCCGCGTCGGCATTCTTGCCCACGCGCACTTTCACCGGCGTGCCGACGGACAGGTGCTTGGCCAGGTCCACGGGCGCGCGCACGCGCACTTCCTGCGCACCGGTGTCGACCAGTCGCGCCACGGCGTCGCCGGTGTTGACGTACTCGCCCAACTGCACCGAGCGCTCGGCGACGACGCCGTCGAACGGCGCGCGCACCACCATCTGCGTACGCTGATGGCGTGTCTGCGCGAGCATCGACTGCGCGCGGGCCCGATCCTGCGCCAACATGTCGCGTTCGGCGCGCAACTGCTCGTACTGGGCGCGCGCGATGTTCTGCTGCGCGGCCAGCTGCGCATAGCGCTGCTCCTGCCGCGCCGCCATGTCGAGTTGCGCCTGGATGCGCGCGAGGTCCGCCGCACCCTGCTGCTCCTGCAGCTTCAGCGCCGTGTCGTCGAGAACGGCCAGCGCTTCGCCCGCGCGCACCTTCTGCCCGACGTCGACCACGCGCACGACGCGCCCGTCCTGTTCGCTCGCCACCTTCGCATCCTGCCGGCTGATGACGCTGCCGGGCGCCCAGTGGACCGGCGCCAGCTCGGTCGTCACCGCGTTTGCGACACCGACGACTGCGGGCGGCGTTTCCGGCGCCTTCGGCGTGGTCGCGTCCACGTCCCACTTGATCAATGGAACGATGAGCACGGGCACGATCGCGACGGCGATGACGCTCTTGAACGACAGACGCGGGAGTTTGGGCAGGGGCATGGCACGGCTCCGGGGGAGGAGGAATGGGGGCTCAGGACGACGCCTGTGCGGCGACGGCATCGAATTCGGCCGCACGTTCGCGGCGCGCCCCGAACAGGCGCAGCAACGCCGGCACGAGGACGACGGTGAACAGCAGGCTCAACGCCACGCCGCCGACCGACACCGCGGCCAGGCCGCGGTAGATCACCGCGCCGGGCCCGGGGTTGATCGCCATGGGCAACGCGCCGAGCACGCCGGTCAGCGCAGCGATGAGGATCGGACGAAGGCGCTGGTCCAAGGCCTGCTTGAGCGCTTCGTCGAGCGATGCGCCCGCGTCCTGCGCTTCGCGCGCCTGGGCGACGAGCAGGATCGCGTTGTTGATCACCATGCCCAGCAGCATGATGAAGCCGATCATCGACAACAGGTCCAGCGTCTGTCCCGCAGCAAGGTCGAGCACGCGCAGCCCGAGCACGCCGCCAAGCACCGCCATCGGCAACGTCGCCATCACGAACGCGCTGTCGCGCAGCGACTTGAACATCGCCGCCATCAGCAGGAACAACACGACCAGCGCCATCGCGAAGTTCATGCCCATCGTGCGCACCACTTCGCCCAATCGGTCGGCGCTGCCCGAAACGCGGATCGCGGCATCGGCCGGCAGCGCATCGCGCAGGACCGGCACCACGTCGTTGTCGACGATGCCCAGCGCTTCTTCCAGCGACATCGCCGGCGGCGGATCGATGGTGAGGGTCACGGTGCGACGACGGTCCACGCGACGCACCTGGTTCGGCGCGAGCACGGTGTCCACCTGCGCCAGTTCGGCGAGGCTCAGCACGCCGCCGTTGGGCGTGGCGAGCGGTGCGGCGCCCAGACGCTCGACGTCGTCCTCGCGATCGCTGCGCAGGATGATGGCGAGGCGACGATCGCCGTCGAAGTGTTCGCCCAGCCATTGACCATCGCCGAGCGCACGCACCACCGTGCCCAGCTCCGGCCGACGCCAGCCGACTTCGGCCAGGCGGCGGTCGTCGGGCAGGATGCGCAGCTCCGGCGTGCCGGCGTCGGCGTTCGGCCACGCCTGCACGTTCGCACCGGGAAAGCGTTCGCTGAGCAGCTTGCGGCCGGCTTCGGCCGCACGCGTGAGCGCATCGCCGTCGGCGTGCTGCAGGTGGATCGCAATGGCGCGCGCGGAACCGCCGAAGCTGCCGAACAGTTCGCCTTCACTGGCGAACGCGCGCGTATCGGGGAAACCCACCACGATCTCGTCGCGCACGATGCGCTCGAGTTCGCCGATGTCGGCCGGATCGACGACGCGCGCGCCGAGCGTGCCGCCGCCCGGCCACAGGTTGAGGTACCAGTTGCTCAGCTGCGGACCCTTCTCGCCGTCCATGTAGGGCCGCATGCGTGCCAGCAGCGTCGGCGCGATCTCGGCATTGACGCGCTCCGGGCTCATGCCGGGCGGGAAGTTGAAGAAGGCGTCCACCGCCGCGCGCTTCACCGGCGGCAGATAGTCGATCTTCGGCATCAGCACGAAGGTCAGCGCGATGGGCATGACGACCAGCGCGCCGACCCAGGCCAGCTGGTTGCGACGGCCGCGGGTGACGCGCATCGCCCAGTCGGTGACGCCATTCCAGAAGCGATGCGTTTCGCGATCGCCTTCGCGCTCGCGCAGCCAGCTGCTGGCGGCGGCCGGCAGGACGGTCACGGCGATGAGCAGCGAGATGCCGACCGCGATGGAAATGGTGAGCGCAAGGTCGGCGAACAACTGGCCTTCGACGTCGTCCATGAAGATCACCGGCACGAACACGGCGATGGTCGTCAGCGTGGATGCCACGAGTGCGCCACCGACCTGGCGCGAGCCTTCCAGCGCGGCCTGCTGCGCGGGCATGCCTTCCTCGCGCAATCGCACGATGTTCTCCGCGACCACGACCGCTGCGTCCATCACCATGCCAACCGCGAACGCCAGGCCCGCGAGCGAGATCACGTTGAGGCTGCGACCGGTGAGCTGCAGCACGATGAACGTGGCCAACAGCGAGATCGGAATGGCGCAGGCGATGAGCGCGGTCGCGCGCACGTCGCGCAGGAACCACCACAGGCAGCCCACCGCGAGCAGCACGCCGGCGCCGAGACTGCCCGACAGCAATCCGATCGCGCGGTTGATGAACACCGATGCGTCGAAGCTCTGGCGGATGTCCAGCCCCTGCGGCTTGAGATCCTTTTCGCGGATCTCCTCGACCACCGCCTTCACCCGGTCCAGGGTGTCGAGTACGTTGGCGCCGCTTTCGCGCAGGATGCGCAGGCCGATGGCGGGATTGCCGTTCTGGTAGGCGAAGAAGCGTTGCTCGGGCCGCTTCACTTCCACGGTGGCGACATCGCCCAGCCGCACCGGCCGGCCGTCGCGCCAGGCGAGGATGAGGTTGCCTAGCGCTTCGGGGGAATAGCGCCCGGCGAACCTCAGAACGTATTCGCGACGACCGGCCTCGACCACGCCGCCGGAGACGTCGGTCGCACGTGCGGCGACATCGGCGACCTGCGGAATCTGGATGCCAAGCGCGGCGGCGCGCTCCAGGTTGAGGGTGATGGTGAGCTCTTCCGGCGCACCGCCGTTGATCTCCACGCCGGCCACGCCCTCTACCGCCGACAGGCGCGGCACGATGCGGTCCTCGATCATCTGCCTGCGGTCGAGGATGTCGCCGGGCGTGTCCGGCAGCTTCTGCACGAAGAAATAGGTGAGCGAGCTGTTGGCGTTGTCGGCGCCGGACTGCACGACCGGCGGCGTGGCGTCGCGCGGCAGCGGCTGCAGGCGGTTCATGCGCGAGAGCACTTCGACCAGCATCGCGTCCATGTCGCTGCCGACGGCGAAGGTCAGGTTGATGAAGCTGTTGCCGCCGTTGATGTTGGACTCGATTTCCTCCAGCCCCGGCAAGCCCTGCATGACCGCTTCGATGGGCTCGACGATCTCCGATTCCATTTCCTGCGGCGACGCCGCGCGCCAGCTGGTCTGCACCGACATCTGCGGACGCTCGATGTCGGGGAACAGCTGCAGCGGCAACTCGAACAGGCTCATCAGTCCGAACGCGCAGACCATCGCCACGGCGACCGCGACGGCGGCGGGATTGCGGAGCGAGGCTTGCGTGAGTTTCATCGTGCGGCTCGGCGGGGGATGAATGCCGCCGCACGATGCGCTTGTCGCGCTTTGCCAAGATGGCCCGGAAGTCACGCCGGGGCGGTCGTTGCGCTCAGCGGTGGACTGGTCGCGGTGAACCGTGATGCGCGACGACGGCGCGTTTCGCGCGCGAAACGTAAAGCGTCCCAGTCGCCCAACTTATGGCAGGGGTGATCGCTCATGCCGTCATCCCCGCGAAGGCGAGGATCCATCTCACAGCACCGATCCCGCCTCCGAAGCGCGTGATACTCGGCACCCTGGATTCCCTGCTGCGCGGAAATGACGAGCGAATGAGGCACGCGCTCTCGCGGGATCGGACCGCTTCGCTCGGCACCTCAAATCAACAGCGCCAGCTTGTCCCGGTGCGTGCGCGAAAGCTTGAGTTCGTGCCCGCAATCCAATCGCAGGAAGCCTTCGCCGTTGGTGTGCGGGCGCATCTCCACCACGCGGCGCGCATTGACGATCGTCGAACGGTGGATACGCGGGAATCGTTGTGGATCGAGCTGCATCTCCAGCTCGCGCATGGTCGCGCGCAGCACCAAGGTTTCGCCCTGCGGCGTGTTCCGATCGGCGGCGGGACCGTCGGTGTGGATGCACATGTAGTCGCCGGCGGCGTCGATCCAGCGGATGCTCGCCAGATCCACGCGCACGGTGCGTCCGCCGTCGCGCACGGCGAGCTTGTCTTCGCGGCGCAGCTGTTCGAGTGCGTCGGGCTTCAGCGCGTCGTCCAGGTCCAGCAGCGGCCGTCCGCTCAACTCACCGAGCAGGCCCAGCAGGTGCGCGCGGTGGCCGCTGGCTTCGCGCTGCGAACGCGCCATGCGTACGCGCGCCAACGCCTGCGCCAGGCGCGTTTCTTCCACGGGCTTGAGCAGGTAGTCGGTCGCGGACGCCTCGAAGGCGCGGATCGCATAGTGGTCGTAGGCCGTGACGAACACCACCAGCGGCATCTCGTGCGCGGGAATGCTGCGCAGCGTTTCGAAGCCGTCCATGCCCGGCATCTGCACGTCGAGAAAGATCAGGTCCGGACGCAGTTCGCGCAGGCTGGCGATCGCGTCCAGCCCATTGCCGCATTCGCCGACGATCTCCACGTCCGCATGCGCTTCAAGGCGGATGACCAGTCCGCGTCGCGCCAACGGTTCGTCGTCGACGATGAGCGCGCGCAGCGGACCGTGCGGTTCGGTGGCGTCGTGCAGGCGCTCGCGATCGACGACACGGTCCATGTTCACTCTCCGCCCAGCTGTTTGGTTTCGAACGGCAGGCGCAGTTCGACCTCGATTCCGCGCTCGTGGTTGTGCACGGAGAAACTGCTCTCATCGCCGTACAGCACGCTCAAGCGCTCACGCGTGTTGCGCAGGCCCACGCCCTTGCCCGGCGGAAGCTGTCCACCCTCCAGACACTGGCAACCGGGGCCGTCGTCGATCACGCGCAGCACGAGCTGCTCACCGTCGCGCTCGGCCTCGATGCGCAGCAGGCCGCCGGCGACCTGCTTGGCCACGGCGTACTTGATCGCGTTCTCCACCAGCGGTTGCAGCAGCAGACTGGGCAGCAGCGCGCGCCAGCAGTCTTCGTCGATGGCGGTCTCGATGCGGAGTCGCTCCGCGAAGCGGATCTTCTCGATGTCCAGGTACAGCGTCAGCGCGTCGAGTTCCTGGCGCAGCGTGACGCGCTGCATCGGGTCGTTGTCCAGCGAATGGCGCAGGAACGACGACAATCCCTGCACCATGCGATTCGCCGTGGCGTTGTCGCGATCGAGCACCAGCGTGGAGATGGCGTTGAGCGTGTTGAACAGGAAATGCGGGTTGAGCTGGTAACGCAACATCTTCAGCTGCGCCTGGTGGGCCATGGTGCGCGCGGCCAGTGCGCGCTGCGTTTCGTCCTGCAGCTGGCGGTAGTACTTGATGCCCAGGTACAGGCCGACCCACGCGAGCACCACGTAGATGTAGGTGAGCGAATAGGCGATGTAGGCCACGCGGCTGGTCGGCGCGCAGGTATCGCAGAAGCGCACCAGCATCGTGCGCGTGGTCAGGTCCATCACCGCCGAGCTTGCGAGGATGGGTACGATCATTGTCAGCAGCAACCGGCGCGGCGGCAGCCCCCAGCAGGCGCGCAGCAGGTAGCGCAGCCCCAGGGTGCAGGCGAAGCCGGTGCACGCGGCCGTGAAGGGCACGACCCAGTAGCCCGACGGCTTGCCGTACGCGATCGCCGCGAGATAGCCCAGGCCGAAATAGCCCAGCCAGCCCCCGGCGTGCAGGATCCAGAAAAAATGCTGGCGCGGCAGGTCCAGCGGGTGGGTAGCGGTAATGGCCATGGCTGCCGCAAGGGCGTGGACGCGGTGGACCGATCCTAGCCCTTTCGCGGGGACGGACGGCAACGGTTCGTCGGCCGGAGCCCACGCTTCACCGCGGGCGCGACGACGCGGGCGGCTTCACGTCCCGGGCGCCGCCTCCGCGTCGTCGTGCGGAGGCTCACTGGCGCCCTCCAGGCCGCGACGGCGGCGCTCGTCGATCACCGCCGTGATCAGCGCACCGATGAACACGATCAGCGCCGCGTAATACATCCACACCAGCGCCAGCACCAGCGCGCCCATCGAGCCGTAGGCCGAACCGGGGTTGGCCTCGCGCAGGTACCAGCCGATCAGCCAGCGACCCAGCGCGAACAGCAACGCGGTGATCGCCCCGCCACCGAGCGCGCGCTTCCAGCCCACCGAGCGATCGGGGAGGTAGTGGTACATCAACGCGAAACTCAGTGCGTACACCGCCCACGTCGTCAGGTTCGTCACGATGGGCAGCGCCCATTCCATGCGCGAGAACGCCAGCTGCACGGCGGTGCTCACGGTCATCGACACCAACAGCAGGAAGCCCATCGCCAACACCAGGCCGAGCGAGAACACCCGCTTGCGCAGCCACGCCATCGCACCCGCCAGCCGCGTGGCATCGGTGCGGAAGATCTTGTTCAGCACGTCCTGCAACTGCGCGAAGACCGCCGTAGCGCCGACGAACAGCAGCGCCACGCTCCACCATCCGGCAATCGATCCGGTGTCCGGGCGCTGGCTCGCGTTGCCCACGACGGTGCGCGCGACGCGTTCGGCCTCCTGGCCGGCGAGCAGGCCGATCTGCTGCATCAGCGCATCCTGCGCGCCGGGCACCAGCGCGCTGGTCAGCCAGACGAGGATCAGCAGCAGGGGCGCGAGCGACAGCATCGCGTACAGGGCGAGCGCGGCGGCCTGCGCCATCAGTTCGGTGTCGATGAAGCGGCGCAGCAGGTCCGCCGGCAGACTGCCCTGCGCACGGCGCACCAGCGCCTTGATCGCGGGACGGCGGAAGGATCGGCCATGGTCGGCCTGCGCACGGCGCGGCGCGGTGGGATCGAGCTTCTCGATGGGGGGCTTGTCGGTGGATGGCATCGCACGCCCAGCAATAGCCGCAAGCGCGTGAACGCCGGGCGCACGCGGGCGCGGCGCCACGTGAAGCGCGCGTGGTGCGACTCGAACTAGCATGGGCGCATGCCCACGACGCCCCTGCCCCGCAGCTTCTACGCGCACGATTCGCGCGACGTCGCACCGTTGTTGCTGAACAAGGTCATCGTCACCGCGGACGGCCGCGCCGGCCGCATCGTCGAGGTCGAGGCCTACCGCGGCGGCGAAGACCCGGCCGCGCACTCCTTCCGCGGCCCGACTCCGCGCACGCAGGTGATGTTCGGACCACCGGGGCATCTGTACGTGTACTTCATCTACGGCATGCACTGGGCGATCAACGCCGTCTGCGGCGGCCCGGTCGGACATGCGGTGCTGATCCGGGCGCTGTCGCCGCTGCGAGGCATCGAACGCATGCGCCAGGTGCGCGGCGTGGAAGATCCATGCCTGCTCGCCAGCGGCCCCGGACGTCTGGCGCAGGCGATGGGCATCGACGGCGGCCTCAACGGCGCGGACATCACGGACCGCGCCTCACCGGTATGGTTCGGCGACGACGGCACCCCGCCACCGCAGGCCCCCGTCGCCTCACCGCGCATCGGCATCAGCAAAGCGATCGAACACGCATGGCGCTGGCACGTGCCGGACGACCCTCACGTGACGAAGGGCGGGAAGGTGCGGCGGCGGAAGGGGTAGGACGTGGCGTTGGCTTTGTTGCTCCTTGCCGTCGCTGTCGCTGTTGCCGTCACGGACGGCTCGATTGATCGGACGTTTCGCTTCTCCTTTTTTGCTTAAAGAAGGAAGCAGAGCGAGATCAAGATGGATTCCAGCTTTCGCTGGAATGACGTGATGGGGTGGACGGCGTGACGGCCTGGGTCCCGGCCTTTGCCGGGATGACGGCGAACTGGCGGCATCGCGTCGATCAACGGCGAAGCTGCAGGAATTCCTCGGCCGTCACTGGATGCCCCAACCAGTATCCCTGCGCGAAATCGCAACCGCGTTCGCGCAGGATCGCGTACTGCCCTTCCTTCTCCACGCCCTCGGCGACGACCAGGATGCCCAGTGAATGCGCCATCGCGATGATCGCCGTGGTCAACGCCAGATCGTCCGGATCGCGCAACACATCGGCGACGAAACTGCGGTCGATCTTCACCCCGTCCACCGGCACCCGGCGCAGATGGCTCAGGCCGGAGAAGCCCGTGCCGAAGTCGTCCAGCCACACACGCACGCCCATCCCGCGCAATTCCGACAGCAGCGCGCTGGCGTGCAGTTCGTCGCCGATCACCGCCGTCTCGGTCAGTTCCAGGTGCAGTAGGTCCGCGGTCAGGCCCGTGTCGCGCAGGCAGGCCGACACGACGTCCGGCAAGTCGCCGCTGCGCAACTGGCGCGGCGAGACGTTCACCGCGACGAACAACGGATCGGGGTCCTGGCGCGCCTTCTGCCATGCGACCGCATCCGAACACGCCGCGTGCAGCACATGCGGGCCGAGGATCTCGATCAGGCCACTCTGCTCGGCCACGTCGATGAACACCGACGGCGCGACGAAGCCCAATTCCGGATGGCGCCAGCGCAGCAGCGCCTCGGCGCCGATCATCGCCCCGTCGACCAGACGGAACACAGGCTGGTACACCAGGCTCAGTTCGCCGCGATCCCAGGCGCCGCGCAGTTCCTGCTCCAGATGCACGCGGCGCTCCACGGCCTGATTCATCGCGCGACTGTAGAAACGGAAGCAGTTCTTTCCGGCGACCTTCGCCTGGTACATCGCGATGTCGCCGTTCTTCATCAGCGAGGTGCCGCTGGCGGCGTCCTCCGGGAACAGCGTGATGCCGATCGACGTACCGAGGAACACCTGCCGTCCCTGCACGTCCACCGGCGCGCCCAGATCGACCACCAGCGTTTCGGCGAGTTTCGTCGCCAGACCGCGGACGTCTTCCTCGGGATCGTCCGCGCCCTGCACGAGGATCACGAATTCATCGCCGCCGAAGCGCGCCAGCAGCGCGGCTTCGCCGCCGACGCGCGCCACCGCGCTCTCGATGCGGCGCGCGCATTGCAACAGCACTTCATCGCCGGCGTCGTGGCCCAGCGTGTCGTTGACGCGCTTGAAGTCGTCGATGTCGGCGAACAGCAGCGCGAGCTGGCGGCCGGCGCCGTGCATCTGGTCCAGGCGCTCGTCCAGCGATTCGCGGAAGGCGAGGCGGTTCGCCAGGCCGGTCAGCGCGTCGGTGTAGGCCATGCGCCGGATCTCGCGATCGTGACGCGCCAGGCTGCGGCTCATGCGATCGAATGCGCGCATCAGATCGCCCACTTCGTCGTTGCGGGCGTCGATGGGCGTGACCGTGTCGAAGTGGCCGGCCTCGATTTCCTGCGCGGACTCGGCGAGTTGGCGGATCGGACGCACCAGCAGGCGCTGGATCAGCCACAGCGACAGCGCGCCGAACACCAGCAGGCCCACTCCGAGCAGGCCGACCCAGATCACGTGACGCTGGCCGAGCGTGTCCAGTCGCGCGCGCAGCTTGTCGACGGCCTGCTCCTGGAAGCGGCGTATCGCCTGCATGTCGTAGCCCACGCGTACGCCGCCCACGCGCTGCTGGCCGATCAGGATCGGCATCGACACGTCCATGACGCGGTCGTCGAACTGCGTGTGCAGGCCTTTGGCAGCGATGACGCCGGCGGCCATCGCATCGTCCATGGGCTTGCCGTAGCTGGCGATGTCTTCGCTGCCGTCGTGGACGACTCTGCCTTCCTCGTCGAAGACGATCACATAGCTCACGTCCGGCATGCGCAACGTGCCGCGCGCGAGCGCTCCGACCGCATCGAGGTCGGAGTAGTACAGCGGATTGGTCAGCGTTGCGGCGAGCTGGGTCGTGGTCGCCTCGCCCTGGCGGCGCAGGCTCTGCCCGATCATCGTGCGCATGGCCTGGCGGCTGACGCCTTCGACCTCGCGGCGCATCTGCTCCTGGCGGTTGAGCAGCAGTGCGACCAGCGCGAGCACGACCAGCAGCGCCACGCCCATCAGCAGCAGGAAACGGGCCTGCAATCCCATGCGCAGCTTCACTCGACCTCCGAGCGGACCCGGGCGACGCCCTCGGAGATGCGGTCCAAAGCCTTCTGCGATTCGGCGTCGACCGGCATGAAGCGGGTGGTGTTGAAGAAACGCAGCAGCGCGTCGCCTGCCTCGGGGTCGCCGGCGGCGTCGATCAGCACCTCGCGCAGGCGCGCCTCCACGCGCGGGTCGAGGTCGCTGCGCACCATCTCCACCGCGCGCGGGTAATCGACGGTCTCGCCGATCACCTTCAGGTCGTCGCGGAACGACGGCGGCATGCGGCCGGGGTTCTGCCAGTCCAGGTTGCTCATCACGCCGACGTCGGCCAACCCTTTGTGCACCCAGGTCGAGATGTTGAGTTCCGACCAGGCAAAGAGGTAGCCGACCGCGCCGCTGTCGATGCGGTCCTCGGGCGAGAGCAGGATCTCCAGCGACAGGCCGCGGCGCAGCAGTTCGGCGGCGGGCACGAAGTAGGCGCTGGTCGAATTGGGGCGCTGGAAGGCGATGCTGTGGCCGCGCAGGTCGGCCATCGATGCCAGGCCGCTGTCGCGGCGAGCGAAGAACAGGCTGTGGTAGTGGCTGACGCCGTCGCGTTCGGTGAGCAGCAGCGGATGCGCGCCGGCGCGCTGGCGCAGCAGCATCGCGGTGCCGGTGGTCTCGGTCACCCAGTCCACCCGGCCGCGGCGCAGGTAGCTCGCCATCTGCTGGGTGTCCTTGGCCATCAGGATGCGGCCTTCGCGGATGCCCACGTCGGCCAGACGCGGCACGACGTAGTCCAGGAGCGGCTTGAGCTGCTCGTAGTGTTTCTTGGGGTCGTCGCTGATGCGGCCCAGCACCAGCACGCCGGAGTCATTGCCCGCGGCGGCCGCGAGCGGAGCGGCCGTCACGCTCAACGCGAACAGCGCGAGCGCGAACAATCTCGACAGGGCGGTGCAGCGCAGGCTGGCGATCAAGAACGACGACCCCTCGGGATGCCGTCGGCAGCGTAATCGAAAAACTCTGCGGCCCGATACGGCAAACCGCCAGGCCGCCCGCAGATCAGCGTTTTGGCCCGGCAAGCATGGCCATGCGCCGGGCGTCGGCCAGGATGCCGCGCAGGATCCGCACCTCGCGCGCATCCAGCCCGGCGCGCAGGTACAGGCGGCGCAGCTTGCGCATGGCCGACTCCGGTGCCCGGCCCTTGTGGAAATCGATCGCGTCCAGGGTGTCGGCCAGCTGGGCGAAAAAGCTCTCCATCTCGGCGTGCGAGGCCGGCGGATCGCGGCGTTCGGCGACGTCGGCCGCATCGCCCTGTGCCGCCTGCGCCTCAAGCAAGGCAAGGCGCAGCTCATAGCTGAGCACCTGCACCGCCGAGGCGAGATTGAGGGAGCTGTACTCCGGATTGGCAGGGATGTGCACCGAGGCGTGGCAGAGCTGGAGCTCGTCGTTGGTCAGGCCGGTGCGCTCGCGGCCGAACACCAGCGCCACTTCGGCGCCGCCGGCCGCCTCGGTCACGCACCGGGCCGCGGCATCGCGCGGCAGCAGTTCCTCCAGCTGGACGCGGCGGCTGCGGGCCGTACAGCCCAGCACGAGGCGGCAGTCGGCCACGGCCTGCGCCAGCGTTTCGCAGGTGACGGCGGCCTCCAGGACGTCGTCGGCCCCGGCGGCCAGGGCCAGGGACTCGGCGTTGGGGGCTTTTTCCGGGGCGACCAGGACCAGGCGGGACAGGCCCATGGTCTTCATCGCACGCGCGGCCGAGCCCAGGTTGCCGGGATGCTGGGTCCCCACCAGGACGATGCGCAGGCGCTGGGCGGCAGGGAGCGGATGATTCACGGAATTCGATTCGGCACTCATGGCCCGCAATGGTAAACTCCGCGCCCCGGCCGCGACCCATGTCGCGACATGCCGGCACGCTCTTTGACCGCCGCCAGTCCATCCTCCCCGCGTCCCCCGAACGAGGTCCCGCGCCCATGCAGAAGCCCGCCGTAACCCTCATGGTCAAGGCCGCCCGCGCCGCCGGCAATGTCCTGTTGCGCCACATGAACAAGCTCGATGCGCTCAACATCGTCGAGAAAGACCGGATGGACTACGCCAGCGAAGTCGATGGCCTGGCCGAGAAGGAAATCATCAAGGAATTCCGTCGCGCCACGCCGGACTACGCCATCCTGGGCGAGGAGACCGGTTCGAGCGGCCACAGCCGCTTCACCTGGGTGATCGATCCGCTCGACGGCACCAGCAACTACCTGCACGGCTTTCCGCATTTCTGCGTGTCCATCGCGCTGGTGGAGAACGGCGAGCCGACCCACGGCGTGATCTTCGACCCGCTGCGCAACGATCTGTTCACCGCCAGCCGCGGCAGCGGCGCGATGCTCAACGATCGCAAGATCCGCATCGCCGAGCGCAAGGACCTGGCCGGCGCGATGATCATCACCGGCTTCCCGCCGCGCGAGCGCCCGCGTGCCAGCGCGCAGCTCAAGTGCGTCGACGCGCTGCTGCTGGAAGCCGAGGACATCCGCCGCACCGGTTCGGCCGCGCTGGATCTGGCTTACGTCGCCTGCGGGCGTTCGGACGCCTATTTCGAAGCCGGCGTGAAGCCGTGGGATATCGCCGCCGGCGTGTTGCTGGTGCGCGAGGCCGGCGGCAAGGTCTGCGATTTCCGCGGTCGCAGCACAGGCCCGATGGACAACCGCGGCCTGCCCGGCCGCCAGCTCGTCGCCGGCAACCTCAAGATCTGCGACGCGTTGCAGCAGAAGATCGTGAACACGGGGTATGCGGCGGCGTTCGACTGACGCCCATCGCCGGTGACGCAGAAAAAAGCCGCGCATCGCGCGGCTTTTTTCATGGCGCATCGCACTCGCTGCGCTCAACGCGACGATGCGTTCGCGCCGTGCCACTCGCCCAATGGCAGCAGCAGCTGCGGTTCGCGCGGGCGTTGCAGCATCGGTTCGATGCGAGCGTCGTACTCCATGCGGTAGGGCTTTGCCTGATTGCGCAGGAACGCCTCGACGCTCGGCTCGGCCCAGCGCTCGTACAGCGTGAACTGGTTCGGGTCGGCAGCGTCCTGGTGGGCGTAGCAGGCGATGAATGCGGGTTCGCGCGCCATGGCTTGCGCGATGGCGTGGAACTCGCGCTTCCAGTCTTCCACGTGTTCGGGCTTCACGTGCAGCTTCACGTAGAAGACGAGATCGTCGTTGGCCATCCGTTGCTCCGGTCGAGCGCGGGCAATCGCGCGGAGCCGCATTTTCCCGCATTCGGCCCGCGCATGACCACCGGCCGAAACCCGCACCGCGAGCGCGCCTGCGATCCCCAGCGCAGGCGCGCTCCAGCGATGCGTGCCCGAGGGCCCTGTTCCGAGGCGGCGCGCGTCGCATGGACGTCGCGCGCGCCTCGCACTACGCCGCAGCGCGCTCCGTTGTGGCGCCGTGCCCGGAGGCGATGATGAACTGGCGCACCGCGTCCGCCAGTGCGTGCGCCTGCTCTTCCATGCTGTGCGCGGAAGCCGAGGCTTCCTCGACCAGCGCCGCGTTCTGCTGCGTGCCTTCGTCCATGTTGGCCACGGCGTTGCTGACCAGTTCGATGCCGGCGCTCTGTTCCTGCGATGCGCTGGAGATGTCGGCCATGATGTCGGTGACACGGCGCACGGACGCGACGATGTCGTTCATCGTCGTGCCGGCGCGATTGACCAGCTCCGAGCCCTCGTTGACCTTCCCCACCGAGGTTTCGATGAGCGACTTGATCTCCCTGGCTGCGTTGGCCGAGCGCTGCGCCAGCACGCGCACTTCCGCGGCGACGACCGCGAAACCGCGTCCGCTTTCGCCCGCGCGCGCGGCCTCGACCGCGGCATTGAGCGCAAGGATGTTGGTCTGGAACGCAATGCCGTCGATCGTGCCGATGATCTCGGCGATGCGGTGCGAGGACGCTTCGATCTCGCGCATCGTCGTCACCGCACTGCCCACCACCTCGCCGCCCTGCGAGGCGACCGTGGCCGCATCGATCGCGAGCCGGTTCGCCTGCCGCGCCGATTCGGCGTTCTGGCGCACGGTCGAGGTGAGCTCCTCCATCGATGCCGCGGTCTCTTCCAGGCTGGCCGCCTGCTGTTCGGTGCGGCGCGACAGGTCGGCATTGCCCGAGGCGATCTCGGCCGCGGCGCTGTTGATCGCGCCCGATGCCTGCTGGATGCGGCCGACGATGCCGGTCAGTTGCGCGACCGTGGCGTCGGCATCGTCGCGCATGCGCGCGAATACGCCGTGGAAGTCGCCGCGCATGTGCTTGGTCAGGTCGCCGCGCGCGATGGCGCGCAACAGGCGCGAGACTTCGCCGAGGTTGTGGTCGCTCACCGACATCATCGCGTTGAGGCCATCGACCATCGCGCGGAAGTCGTGCTGGAATCGCGAAGCGTCGCCGCGCACGCTGAAATCGCCCGAGGCGGCGGCGGCGGCCAGACGCTTGATCTCGTGATTTATCGCCGACAGGTTGGCCTTCACCGTGTCCATGGTCCGGGTGATGACCGCCTTCTCGCCGGGCAGGCGCTCCATGTCGCTCGACAGGTCGCCGATGGCGTAGTGGCGCATCACGTCCACCAGCTGCATCTTCACCGCGATGTGCGCGGCGACCAGCGCGTTGGTGTCGCCCACCATCTGGCCGTACTGGCCCGGGAACGCGTCGGCGTCCATGCGGAAACTGATCTCGCCCGCCTCATGCCGCTGCGCCATTTCGCGCTGCGCGGCAATCACCGACTGCACGCGTTCGCGCATGCGGGCCATGGATTGCTGGAGGCGTCCGAGTTCGTCGTGGCGCGGCGGCGGCATCGCACCGTCGAGGCGACCCTGGGCGACGTCGTCGGCCAGCTTCGCCACCTGTTCCAGCGGCTGCGTGACGATGCGCCGCACGCACCACCACGACGCGCCCAGGATCACCAGCAGCGTGGCGAGCGAGGCGACGACGATCAACACCACCAGCGCGCGCGATGACGCGACGATCTGCGCTTGGGGTTCGGCGGCGACGATCGCCCAATGCCAGCCGGGGAAGGTTTCCACCGCGACCAGGGTCGATTCGGGCGCGGAGTTGTCCTGGCCGGCGAGATCGACCTTGACCAAGCCACCGCCGGCCGCGATGGCGGTGCGCAGCGAATGCTGGCCCACGGCGTCGAGGATGCCGTTCAACGCCTTGCCTTCGGCTGCCGGGTGGATTGCCAGCGTCTCCTCGCCTTCGCGCGTGGCGTCGATCACGAGGAAGTGCCCGCGCTCGCCGATGCGCATGGCACGCGTGCGTTCCTTCAGCGCGGCCAGCTCGCTTCCGTAATCCTTGCCGACGAACAGCACGCCCACCAGCACGCCCGCGTCGTCGTGGAGCGGGCGGTAGTGGGTCATGTAGGCGCGGCCGAACAGCGTCGCCTTGCCGGTATAGGGCTGGTCCTTCAACAGGCGCGAATACGCGGGTGAGTCATGCGCGAGGCGGGTGCCGATGACGCGCTCGCCCTTTTCGTTGCGCAGCGACGTCGACACGCGCACGAAGTCGTCGCCGTCGCGCGCGAATACGGTCGCGACCGCGCCCGTGTCCTGGGTGAATCGATCGACCGGCGCATAGGAGGCGTCCACGTCGTGTCCATCCAGCGACAGCACCGGCGTGCCCTGCTCGGCCGGCGTGAGCTTCACCGGGCCGTCCAGCAACGTCGCCTGCAGGGCGCCGCCGAGGGTCTGGGTGGCGTCGGTCAGGCTCTGCTCGTAGGTGGCGACGTTGTCGCGCAGGATCCGGGCCGCCGAGCGGAGGTCGTGGCTGGCCCGCGCCTCGATGGCCTGCGTGGCCTGACGGCTGACCATGACCGTCAGGCCGGCCATCATCACCACGACCGTGGTCACCAGCACCAGGCCGATCTGGCGGCCGAGCGAGGCGCGCAACCAGCCCCGGCGGGAGGACGGTGCCGCGTGGGGTCGTCGGTCGGACAGGGTCATGGCAGGCACGGATCGCTGTGGGGTTCGATCCGTTAACGGCGGCGCCTGATGTGACTTGAGTCTCAGTTTCGCGGCACCGGCAGGCGCGCCTCGCTTGGACCGGCCACGGTTCGGTCCCAAACGAAAAGGGCCGCGCGATGCGCGGCCCTTCCCGGAACCTACTGGTACCGAAGCGGGTTACGGGCGACGCGCGAGCGCGGCCTCGTCCTTCGCCTTCGGCATCAGGTCCTGCTTGGTGACCCTCAGGAAGCCGATGGTCAGCAGCGGGCAGGCGATGAAGATCGAGGACAGCGTACCGATCACGATGCCGATCATCTGCGACTCGGCCATGCCGCGCAGCGAACCGCCGCCGTACAGGTACAGCGCCAGGACCGTGAGGAAGGCCACGAAGGAGGTGATGACCGTACGCGAAAGCGTCTGGTTGACCGACTTGTTGAGGATCTCTTCCGGCGTGCCGCGCATGGAGCGGAAGTTCTCGCGCACGCGGTCGAACACCACGATCGTGTCGTTGATCGAGTAGCCCATGACCGACAGCACGCCCGCCAGCACGATCAGGTCGAACTCGTGCCCGGTCAGTGCGAACCAGCCGGCGACCACGAGTACGTCGTGCAGGGTCGCCAGCACGGCGGCGATGGCGAACTTGCGCTCGAAGCGGAACGAGATGTAGATCAGGAAGCCGACGATCACGAAGATCAGCGCCCAGATGCCGTTGGTCGCCAGGTCCTTGCCGACCTGCGGGCCGACGAATTCGTTGCGCAGCACGCGACCGGGATTGTCGGGGAAGGCCAGGGCACGCTGGATATCGCCGGCGACCTGGTTGATCGCGGCGCCCGCCTCGGCGCCCTCGCCTGCCGGAGCCGGTGCGCCGGTCTCCTTGGGCTGCAGGCGGATCAGCAGGTCGTTGCCGCTGCCGAAGGTCTGCACCTGTGCGTTGCCGTAGCCGGCCTGGTCCAAGCGCTGGCGGACGTCGTCCACGTCCACTGGCTTTTCGAAGCGCAGCTCCGCGACCGTGCCGCCGGTGAAGTCCAGGGCGAAGTTGAATCCCTTGAACACCATCGCACCGATGGCCACCGCCAGCATCAGCATGGCGATGGTCAGCGAGATCCAGCGCAGCCGGATGAAGTTGATGTTGCTGTCGTACGGGAAAATGTTGAACGGCTTCATGAGTCTTTTCCCGTCAGATCCAGATGGTCTTGATCTTGCGGCGGCCGCCGTAGATCAACGTGGCGATCGCGCGCGAGACGCTCACCGCGGTGTACATGGAGGTGACGATGCCCACGATCAGCGACACCGCGAAGCCCTTGATCGGACCGGTGCCGAAGGCGAACAGCGCGACGCCGGCGAGGATGGCGGTGACGTTGGCGTCGGCGATGGTGCCCGATGCGCGCGTGTAGCCTTCCGCGATGGCGGTCTGCGGCGGCAAGCCGAGTCGCAACTCCTCGCGTATGCGTTCGTTGATCAGCACGTTCGCGTCCACCGACATGCCCACGGTCAGCGCGATGCCCGCCAGGCCCGGCAGCGTCATGGTGGCGCCGAAGATCGACATCACCGCGACCAGCATCAGCAGGTTCAGGCCCAGCGCCAGGCAGGTGATGAGGCCGAACACGCGGTAGTAGAACAGGAAGAACACCATCGCGAAGGCGAGCGAGTACAGCACGGCGGTCATGCCGCGCTGGATGTTCTCGCGACCCAGGCTCGGGCCGACGATGCGCTCTTCGATGAAGTCCATCGGCGCGGCGAGCGAACCCGAGCGCAGCAGCAGCGCCAGGTCGGCCGCTTCCTTCGGGCTGTCTAGGCCGGTGGTCTGGAATTCCTTGCCGAACACGCCGTTGATGGTCGCCACCGAGATCACTTCCTCGTTGACGCGGGTGCTGCGCACCTCCTTGCCGTCGACGGTGCGCACCTCGGGGATGCGCTCGATGTACACCACCGCCATCGGCTTGCCGACGTGCTCGGTGGTGTAGTCGAACATGCGCTGGCCGCCGACGCCGTTGAGGCGGATCGACACGGCCGGCGTTCCGGTCTGCGGGTCCATCATCGAGGTGGCACCGACCAGCTGGTCGCCGGAGGTGATCACGCGCTTGTTGAGGATGATGGGGATGCGCTTGCCGTCGGGGCCGACCTGCTTGCGGTAGTAGATGCGGCCTTCCGGCGGCACGTTGCCGCTGGCGACGGCATCGAAGGGGTTGGCGTTCTCGACCACGCCACGGTATTCCAGCGTGGCGGTCGCACCGAGGATGCGCTTGGCCTGGGCGGTGTCCTGCACGCCCGGCAGCTGCACGACGATGCGGTCGCTGCCCTGGCGCTGGATGATCGGCTCGGACACGCCGAGCGCGTTGATGCGGTTGCGCAGCGTGCCGACGTTCTGCTCGATCGCCTCCACCGCCAGGCGCTGCAGTTCGGCTTCGGTGACCTGCACGCTGACGGTGTTGCCTTCGACGTCGAGCTGCAGCGTCTGCTGGTTGCGGCCGATGGCCTGGCGCGCCTTCTCGGCATCGGCCGGGTTGGTCAGCGTGGCGACGATGGTGTTGTTGGCGCGGCGCTCGACCGACTCGTAACGCACCTTGGCGTCGCGCAGGACCACGCGCACGTCTTCGGCGGTGGCGTCCAGGCGCTTGTCGAGCGCGGCCTTCTGGTCGACCTGCATCAGGAAGTGCACGCCGCCCTGGAGGTCCAGGCCCAGGTACATCGGACGGGCCCCGATCTTCTCCAGCCAGTTCGGCACGGTGGAGGCGAGGTTCAGCGCCACCACGTAGTCGCTGCCCAGCAGTTCGCGCAGGGCGTCGTTGGCCTTGATCTGCTGGTCGGGATCGTTGAGACGGACCAGCAGGTTCTCGTTGTCGATCTCGACCGCCTTCGGCGTCACGCCGACCTTGGCCAGCGCGCCGGTGACGCGCGCACGCAGGGCGTCGTCGATCTGACTTCCGCGGTTGGCGGTGACCTGCACGGAAGGATCCTGCGGGAAGACGTTGGGCAGCGCGTAGAGCGCGCTCAACATCAGCACCAGCAGGATGACGAAGTATTTCCAGCGCGCGTAAGTCAGCATCTAAAGTCCCTGGGACATGCCCCTGCGGCGGCTCCCCGGCCGCCGTTACGTCGAAATCTTGTAGCGACCGATCAGGCCGACTTCAAGGTGCCCTTGGGCAGAACGTTGGCGATGGCGCCCTTCTGCACGCGGATGCGCACGTTGTCGGCGATCTCGACCGTGATGAAGTTCTCGCCGATGTCGGTGACGGTGCCGGCGATGCCGCCGTTGGTGAGCACTTCGTCGCCCTTGGCGAGCTTCTCGAGCATGCCGCGATGCTCTTTCTGGCGCTTCATCTGCGGGCGGATCATGAGGAAGTACATGACGCCGATCAGCAGGATCGGGAACAGCAGCGACATACCGAGGCCGCCGGCACCGCCGGAGGGGGCAGCCTGGGCGTAGGCAGGCGAGATAACGAGGTCGAGCAGATTCATGTCGGTCGTCCTGGATCGAAAAATAGCGGGGGATTATGCCACGGGCCCGTCCCGCCAAGGCCTGGCGGGTGGCCGGGGCGCCGGCGGGGTCAAACCTCGCCGGTCCGGGTGGCGTAGAAGGACTCGCGGAAGGCGGCAAAGGTTCCCTGCCCGATCGCCTCGCGCATCTGCGCCATCAGGCGCTGGTAGTAGCGCAGGTTGTGCAGGGTCCCCAGCATCGGGGCGAGCATCTCGTTGCAGCGGTCCAGATGGCGCAGGTAGCTGCGGCTGAAGCCGTTGCGGCAGGCATAGCAGTCGCAGCCCTCCTCGATCGGCCGCAGGTCGCGCTCGTACTTGGCGTTGCGCACCCGGACCGTGCCGAAAGAGGTGAAGTAATGGCCGTTGCGCGCGTTGCGGGTGGGCATCACGCAATCGAACATGTCGATGCCGCGCGCCACGCCCTCGACCAGGTCCTCCGGCCGGCCCACGCCCATCAGGTAGCGCGGGCGGTCGGCGGGAAGCTGCGGGCAGGTGTGTTCGAGCATGTGGTTGCGTTCGGCCTCCGGCTCGCCCACGGCGAGGCCGCCGATGGCGTAACCGTCGAAACCGATGTCCTGCAGCGCACTGGCCGAGCGCGTGCGAAGGTCCGGATGCACGCCGCCCTGGACGATGCCGAACAGCGCCGCATCGTTGCCCTCGTGGGCGCGCTTGCTGCGTTCGGCCCAGCGCAGGCTCAGTTCCATCGAACGCCGTGCGACGTCTTCGGTCGCCGGGTACGGCGTGCACTCGTCGAAGATCATGACCACGTCCGAATCCAGCACCTTCTGGATCCGCATGCTCTCCTCGGGCCCGAGGAACACCTTGCTGCCGTCGGTCGGCGCGGCGAACGTCACGCCCTGCTCGGTGATCTTGCGCTTGTGCGCGAGCGAGAAGACCTGGAAGCCGCCCGAATCGGTGAGGATCGGCCCGTCCCAGCGGGTGAAACCGTGCAGGCCGCCGTGGTCGCCGATGACGTCCAGGCCCGGGCGCAGGTACAGATGGAAGGTGTTGCCCAGGATCATCTGCGCGCCCAGTTCGCGCACCTGTTCCGGCATCACGCCCTTGACCGAACCGTAGGTGCCGACCGGCATGAAGGTGGGCGTCTCCACCGTACCGCGCGGGAAGGTGATGCGGCCGCGTCGCGCGACGCCGTCGGTGCGCAACAGTTCGAAAGACATGCGGCTGTTGGAAGGCGCGCTCATGCCCCGCCCTCCCGCATCGCCGGGACGTGTGCGCTTGGAAACAGCAGCATCGCGTCTCCATAGGAGAAGAAGCGGTAGCGCTGGGCGATGGCGTGGTCGTAGGCCGCGAACACGCGCGCCTTGCCGGCGAACGCGGAAACAAGCATCAGCAGGGTGCTCTCGGGCAGATGGAAATTGGTGATCAGCGCGTCCACCGAACGGATCCGGTAACCGGGCAGGATGAACAGGCGCGTCTCGCCCGCGTAGGGCTGCAGCTCGGCGTCGCCGGCGTCGTTGCGGCGCATGGCGCTTTCCAGCGCGCGCACCACGGTCGTGCCCACGGCGATCACCCGGCCGCCGGCGGCGCGCGTGCGCTGGATCTGCTCGATCAGCGACGCGCCGACGTTGAGCCATTCGCTGTGCATGACGTGCTGGTCCAGCTCGTCCGCGCGCACCGGCTGGAACGTGCCCGCCCCCACGTGCAGGGTGACGTGGCCGAAGTCCACGCCGCGGGCCTTGAGCGCATCGAGCAGCGCCTCGTCGAAATGCAGACCCGCGGTCGGCGCGGCGACGGCGCCAACCTCGCGCGCGAAGACGGTCTGGTAGCGGGTGTCGTCCTCGGTGCCCGCCTCACGCTGGATGTAGGGCGGCAGCGGCAGGCGGCCGGCGTGCAGCAGGTACTTCTCGATCGATTCGGCGATATCGAAGCGCAGCCGGTAGAACTCGCCGTCGCGGCCGAGCACTTCGGCCTCGCCGCCGGCATCGAGCACGATCCTGGCGCCGGCCTTGGGCGACTTGCTCACGCCCAGTTGCGCACGCACCTCGAACCCGCCCAGCAGGCGCTCGATCAGGATTTCGACGCGTCCGCCCGTGGTCTTCTGCCCGAACAGGCGTGCCGGGATCACGCGGGTGTCGTTGAACACCAGCAGGTCGCCGGGCTGCAGCAGGTCCGGAAGATCGCGGAACACGCGGTCATCGAAGCCCCGGTCCGGGGCGTCGGCATCGGTGGCAGGCGGCACGACCAGCAGGCGGCTGGACGAGCGCTCCGCCAATGGCGCCTGTGCGATCAGCGCCGGCGGCAGGTCGTAATGGAAATCGGATTTCTTCAAGGCGGAGGCGGTGCGAGCGGCCGACCGGGGCCACGGGACCGCACATTGTAAGTGCTTCGGGCGGGGCGGCCCGGCGGACCGGAACCGCCCTAGCGCTCGAACTTCGCCGAAAGAATGATCGCCGAGGTCGTCCGCTCGACCCCGTCGATCGAACCGATGCGGTCGGTCAGCCCGTCCATCGCCTCCACCGACGGCGCCACGCCGAGCGCGACCAGGTCGAACGACCCGCTCACCGAATGCAGCGAACGCACCTCCGGCATCGCGTGCAGCGCAGCGGCGACGGACGGCGCCTGCTTGGGCAGCACGGTGATCATGATGTGGGCGCGGATGTGGCCGCGCTCGGCCCCGTCGTGCACGCGCACCGTATAGCCCTGGATCACGCCTTCGCGCTCCAGGCGCTCGATCCGGCTGTGCACCGTGGTGCGGGAGAGCTTGAGGCGGCGGGCGATGTCGGCCGTCGAAGCGCGGGCGTTCTCGCGCAGCACGGAGAGCAGTTGCTGGTCGGCGTCGGTAATTTTCACGATTCGGCCTGCGGTGTCGTCGAAACGACGAAATTATCCATGATTTCGTACAAATCCGTACTGTCGATCGACGAATTAATCCAGATAATGGAACGCTAAGCCGCCTGATTCGACCCGGAGAACTCCATGGACGTCATCGCCCGCCTCGCTCCCCTGCGCGCCCATGCGGGTCGCCGCCGCACCCCCGGTCTGGACGACGCCACCGTCGCGGGCTTCGCCGCCACGCACGCCGAGCTGATCGAGGCCATCGAGGCCGCCGAACAGGAATACCAGCGGGTGAAGGACGAGTTCGCCGACCTGCTCGACCTGGACGAGGACGCGCAGACGCACGCTGTGCAGACCGGCTACGTCAATTTCTATCCGGACGATGCGGTGAACCCCTACGTCGCCCTCGCCGCGCGCGGCCCGTGGGTGGTCACGCTCAAAGGCGCGGTGCTGCACGACTCGGGCGGCTACGGCATGCTCGGTTTCGGCCATGCGCCCAAGAACGTCCTGGCCGCGATGGCCCGCCCTCAGGCGATGGCGAACATCATGACGCCGTCGCTGTCGCAGCTTCGATTCGATCGCGCCCTGCGCGCCGCCATCGGTACCGGCCGCGGTGGCTGCCCGTACGAGAAGTTCTTCTGCCTCAATTCCGGTTCGGAATCGGTGTCGCTCGCCGCGCGCATCGCCGACGCCAACACCAAGCTGATGACCGACGCCGGCGGCCGCCATGCGGGCCGCGCCATCAAGCGCGTCGTGGTCAAGGGCAGCTTCCACGGCCGCACCGAGCGCCCGGCGCTGTACTCCGATTCCTCGCGCAAGACCTACCTGCAGCACCTGGCCAGCTTCCGGGGCGAGGATTCGCTGCTCACGGTCGAGCCCTACGACATCGACGCGCTGAAGAAGATCTTCGCCGACGCCGAATCCAACGGCTGGTTCATCGAGGCGATGTTCCTGGAGCCGGTGATGGGCGAAGGCGATCCGGGTCGCAGCGTTCCAGTGGACTTTTATGCCGCGGCGCGCGAGCTGACCCGCGCGCACGGTGCACTGCTGCTGGTGGACTCGATCCAGGCCGGCCTGCGCGCGCACGGCGTGCTGTCGATCATCGACTACCCGGGCTTCGAGGCGCTCGATCCGCCGGACATGGAGACCTACTCCAAGGCGCTCAACGCCGGGCAGTACCCGCTTTCCGTGCTCGCCGTCGGCCGGCAGGCCGCGCAGCTCTACAAGAAGGGCCTGTACGGCAACACGATGACCACCAACCCGCGCGCGCTCGATGTCGCCTGCGCGGTGCTGTCGCAGGTCACGCCGCAGCTGCGCGAGAACATCCGCGTGCGCGGCGCCGAGTCGCTGCAGAAGCTGGAGAAACTCAAGACCGAGCTCGGCGGCCTGATCACCAAGGTGCAGGGCACGGGTCTGCTGTTCTCGTGCGAACTGGCGCCGCAGTTCAAGTGCTATGGCGCCGGTTCCACTGAGGAATGGCTGCGCGAGCACGGCATCGGCGTGATCCACGGCGGCGTGAATTCGCTGCGCTTCACGCCCACCTTCACCATCACCGGCGAAGAGATCGACCTGCTGGTGTCCATGGTCGCGCGCGCATTGCGGGAAGGCCCGCGCGCGCAGCAGGCCGCGGCGGCCTGATCCTCCCCCGACGCCGCCGCGACGGCGGCGGGCGCCCCCACGCCCGCCGCCGTCGCCTGCTTTTGCAACGCGCAACGCAACCGGGACGAACCTCGCCTGCCCCGCTTTCCTGCCGGCATTACCGCGAAGGCGGGAATCCGTCCTTCCGGCACCTCACGCCTTCCGACGGGCTGAAGTCACGGCGAGCTGGATCCCCGCCTTCGCGGGTGACAGCCCATTCCAATCACTTCGTCCTGCACGCCGGCAGCGACAACGCCTTGCTGATGTCGCGCCAGTCGAACGCCGCCACCGCCTGATCGTCGTCCACCGCGTAGAACACGCCCTGCGGGAATCGCGCGTCGGCGCTCTGGTCGAGCCACACGCCGTCGGTGTTGGCGGTCTTGTTGCCGGCGAACGCGCCCAGATGGCGCAGCGTCACGCGGTCGAACACATGAAACAGGCTGCGGTCCTTGAACTGGTCCGTTGCGATCCAGAAACCCGTGCCGCCTGCGCAACGCATCAACGCCATGCCTTCGGCCTGCGCCTTGAACAGATCGGCGCCGATGTCGCGACCGCGATACGTCCCGTCCAGTGAGTACTCGCGCAGGCGCGTGCCGGTGGCGATGTCCTCTTCGGCGAGCAGCAGGCGATCGTGTTCGATGTCGCCGGACACCGACTCGGCGATGCGGATCGCGCCGGCCTGCGTGGTGTCGCCGAAGGTCTCCATCAACCGCGCCTGCCAGCCACCCGGCACGCGGCGCAGCTGGTAGCGCTTGTAGCGTTCGCCGAGTTCGGCCAGCGGCGGCGGCAGGTCTTCGTTCTGCGCCGACATGTAGTTGTCGCTGACGATCACCTCATAGCTGTCCTTCTGCGCGCGCACCCACAGCCCGTACGGCTGCTTCAGATCGTCGGCGCCGAACGCCAGCAACGGCTTGAAGTCGGGCAACTGGAACATCTGCACGCGCTGGTTGTCGCGCTCGACCACCATCACGTAGTCGTCGATCACCGCGATGCCGTTGGGACGCTGCATCTGCCCCAGCGCGGTGCCGGGCCCACCGACGGTGCGCAGCGTCGCACCGGTGTCGCCGTCGTACACGATCAGCCGGTCGCTGGCCTTGCCCGTGGCAATCAGCCAGCGCTTGTCGTCCGGCGCGCGCCAGCTCGCGGGGGAATCGACGTTGTCCTGCGCCGTCGCGGCGGTGATGAAAGCTTCGGCGACCACCTTGTGCGGAAGGTCGGCCTGGCTCAGCAGCGGATCGACCTCCATCGCTTCGTCCGGCTCGCGGTCGAGCTGCGCGCTGGGTGCGGTGACGGGCGTCGTGGTGCAAGCGACGAGGCAGGACGCGAAGGCAAACGCGAGCAATCGCAGCGACATGGGTTCCCCTAGAGACGCATGGACAAAGCGCGAGTTTGTACGCGCCGATTGTGACGATGCGGTGTCATCGCGCAAATCGGCCGCCGTCATATTTCCGCCAT
The DNA here is from genome assembly GCA_005503055.1 of Lysobacteraceae bacterium P. Lineage (GTDB taxonomy): Bacteria > Pseudomonadota > Gammaproteobacteria > Xanthomonadales > Xanthomonadaceae > Lysobacter_J. The sequence continues at coordinate 57,923 of SCOX01000013.1, forward strand.
GCGCGATGCGTAGAACACCCCTCTTCAAAGCGCGCCGCTTCGGAGCACTTCGCTTCCGATCGCGCCGCTCCTCGATCTCGCCGCTTGTCCTGCATGGGGATGCAACTTCGATGAAACGTAATGTGCTCGCCGCGACGATGTCGCGGGCGTTGTGGTGTGCGCTCGTCGCGCCTGTGGGCTTCTCCGCGTTCGCCGCCGAAGCGCCGGCCGACGCATCGCCGGACCCGAAACAGCTCGACTCTGTCGTCGTGCAGGCCGACATCACCTACCGCAACCGCACCGACTCCGTCGCACCGATCCTGTCCTACGACCTGGAGTACTTCCAGCGATTCGAGCCGCTGACCGTCGGCGACATGCTCAAGCGCGTTCCCAGCGTGGCGTTCGTGTCCGACATCCTCGAATACGACGGCGCGCAATTGCGCGGCCTCGATCCTGGCTATACGCAGATCCTCATCAACGGCAAGAAGGTGCCCGGCGCGGGCAACGACCGCTCGTTCTTCGTCGACCGCATTCCGGCCGAACTGGTCGAACGCATTGAGATCATCCGCAGCACCAGCGCCAACCGCTCCGGCGACGCTGTGGCCGGCGCGCTGAACATCGTGCTGCGCGACGCCTACGAGTTCGATGGCAAGTACGTTCGCGTGGGTGCGCTGCGTTTCGACGACGGCGAAGTCAAACCGACCTACGGCGCCGTCGCCAGCGGCCAGGTCGGCGAAGGCCGCCTGCTGGGCGGCTTCAACGTGCAGGGCCGCTACAACCCCAAGTCCAAGCGCAGCGACCGCTTCGAGGAACCCGGCGGCGACTTCGTCGACCGCGAAGACCAGGCCGACACGCGCGACGGCGACGACTACTCGGGCAACCTGTCCTACACGCGCGATATCGGCACCGGCCGGCTCTCGGTCGACGGCTTCTACGTGCGCACCGACCGCACCGAGACCGAGCATTCGCTGGAGTACAACGATCCCGACAGCACCAGCCGCGACAACCTCCTCTCCGTCAACGATCAGCGCGAGGACATCCGCCAGGACAACTGGTCGCTGGGCGTGGAGTACGCGTTCGACATGGCCGGCGGACGCACCGAGTTCGATCTCGACTACGCCCGCTTCGACGACGACACGCGAGCGACCGAAGAACAGGACAGCTTCGACGACGAGGACGCGCCGCCGTCCTTCGACGAACGCGAAGGCACGCGCACGCTGACCGACACGCGCGATCGCGAAGGCACGCTCAAGCTGGCGCACAAGCGCGGCGTGGGCGACGCGATGTTGGAGTTCGGCGTGGACCTCATGGACAAGCGCCGCGAGACGGCACTCCAGGTCAGTGAAGTCTCCACCGACGAGGAAGGCGATGCGCTGCCGGCATACGAGGAGTTCGATCGGAACGACAGCCGCATCGACGAATCGCGCATCGACCCCTACCTGATGTTCTCCGGCACCGCCGGTGCAGTGGCGTGGGAAGCGGGCCTTCGTTACGAAACCACCGACGTCGATGTGGCGTTCGACGACGAAGCGGCGTCCAACGACTACAACACCCTGCTCCCGTCGGCCCACCTGAAGTGGGATTTCACCCACGCCGACCGCCTGCTGTTCTCGGTGGGACGCACGGTGCGTCGCCCGAACTTCGACCAGATCCTGCCGCTCACGCTGGAAGAAGAGTTCGGCGACAACGACTTCACCGGCAATCCAACCCTCGACCCCGAGCGCGCCTGGGGCGTGGATTTCGGCTACGAACGCCGCCTGGGCACGCGCGGCGTGTTCGGCGTCAACGTGTTCTATCGCGACGTGAAGGACTTGATCGAAGTCGTCAACACCGGCGACCCCAGCTCCACCGCGCTGGACGATTTCGACGACGAGGTCGAGGAGTTCCTCGACGAGAATCCCGGCGCCACGCCGACCACGCCCGGCTATCCGCAGTTCGATCCGGACAGCTTCGTCTACACCGCGCGCAACGTGGGCGACGGCAGCGTGTACGGAATCGAGTTCGACCTGTCCACGCCGTTGACCGCCCTGGGCCTTCCGGACACGGGACTGTTCGTGAATTACTCGTGGCTGGACAGCAACGTCGACGACGACTTCGGCGAGCGTCGCTTCAACAACCAGGCCAAGTACGTCTACAACGTGGGCTTCATCCAGGACATCCGCGAATGGGGCATGTCCTTCGGCGCCAGCTATCGCCGCCAGGGCAATGCGTACGCTCGCATGCTCGCCGAGGAAGTCACGACAAGTTACGACGGCGACCTGGAAGTGTTCGTCGAGAAGCGCTTCGGCGAACGGATGTCGGTGCGCCTGACCGGTTCCAACCTGCTCGACGCGCACAAGGACGAGGCCTTCCACAAGTTCGACAACGCCGCCGACCAGTTCGATCGCGACTACGACGAGTTCGAGCTGGAGAGCGAGTCGTCCGGCCCGGTGTATCAGTTGATCATGCGTTATTCGTTCTGATCGGACGCGTTGGTGGCGACAGCGCGTCGGCTATGACGCGTTGTTCGTCGTTACGGTGCCAGGCAATGCGCTACGCTTGTTGCACCCTACGTACAGCTGTCGCGGGCTCTTCGTAGGGCGCAATAACATTGCGCCTCCCCTCACGCCTCACTCATCGAACGGCAGGCTTCCGCCCTCTTCCCGTCCGCCCATTCGGCCGGTTAGACACCGCGGGCCACTCGGCGATGGAACGTCGAGTATGGCCAATCCCCGACGCGCCGGACCAATCCATGCTTGAGTGGATTGATGTGCACGTAGTCCATGTGGGCGTGGTAGTCGGCCTCGTCGCGAATAAGGTGCTCCCAGAACCGGCGTTGCCACACGCCTCGCTCGCGGCGACGCCTGTCGTTGCCGCGCCGTCGGAGCAAGGCAACGGCGAAGAAGTACGTGCCGCCGGGGCACCCTGCGCGGCGGTAGTTGGACACGGCAGTCATCCTTGACGGTACGGGCGGTGCAATGCGCTTCGCTTATTGCGCCCCTACCTTGGCGCGCTGCGATTAAGCCGCACATCATCACCCCGGGTGCGGCCTTCGGCCTTACCCGGGCTACGGCCTTGCGCTAGGCTGTCTGCCATGAAAATCGTCGAAGTCCGCCACCCGCTGGTGCAGCACAAACTCGGCCTGATGCGCGTGGGCGACATCAGCACCAAGGAATTCCGCGAGCTCGCTTCCGAGGTCGCGACGCTGCTCACCTACGAAGCCACCGCCGATCTGGAGACCGAGGAAGCCGTGGTGCAAGGCTGGGCCGGGCCGGTGAAGACACGCCGCATCAAGGGCGCGAAGGTCACGCTGGTGCCGATCCTGCGCGCCGGCCTGGGCATGCTGCCGGGCGTGCTGGAGTTGATTCCCGCCGCCAAGGTCGGCGTGGTCGGCCTGCAGCGCGACGAGCGCACGCTGCAGCCGGTGGGCTACTACGAGAAGCTCACCGGTCGCATGGACGAGCGCACGGCCATCATCCTCGATCCGATGCTCGCCACCGGCGGCACGCTGGTCGCCACGGTGGACATGCTCAAGGCCGCCGGCTGCAAGCGCATCAAGGGACTGTTCCTGGTGGCGGCGCCCGAAGGCCTGCGCGTGCTGGAGGCCAAACATCCGGACGTGGAAGTCTTCACCGCTTCCATCGACGACCGCCTCAACGACGTCGGCTACATCCTGCCCGGGCTGGGCGATGCCGGCGACAAGATCTTCGGTACCCGGCACTCGTAGCAGGACGGCGGACGGTCTCGTCCGCCGACCATCGCGATTACCAGTTGTTGCGACCGTCCATCTTCTCGATGGTGAGCGTGGACAGGTCGAGTCCGTCCACCAGGCGCAGGTTCACCGCGTAGGCGCGCGCTTCCGGCACCGTGCCTTCGGTGAAGCCCTCTTTCGGGCTGCCATCGGCGTTGTAGGCCGATCCCCAGTCCGGCGAATCGCCCCAGGTGTGCATGCCGCACTTCCCGCAGAAGTGATGGCGATTCAAACCGCCGCTGGCCGAATAGGTGCGTTCGTCGTCCTGCGAGAGGAACGTGAGCTCGCCGGGTTTGTAATGCCCCCAGACCGCGCCCGTGCGCGAGCAGAAGCTGCAATTGCATTCGCTGGCGGAATGCGGAAGTCCCGCCGTCTGGATCCTGGTGGCGCCGCAATGGCACGAAACGAGAAGGGTCACGTCGAAGCTCCGTCTTCAGGGATGGCCAGTATCGGACACGCTGCTGACAGGGAGTGTCAGCAGCCGATGCGGTTCACTGAACGGCGCGACGCCGGCGCACGCGGCGCCAGACCAGTCCGACGCCCACCACTGCGACGACACCGGCCAGCAGCCACGCGAACAGCGTACGGTCCTCGTCGCCCGGCAGTTCCACCACCGTGGACGCGCGTTCCGCGCTGAGCGCCTGCGCCGCGGCGCCGGGCGCGAGCTGCCAGCGTCCGTTGCGCAATTCGACCTTGTCCTGCAGCGGCGGCAGTAGCAGTTCGCGCCAGTAGATGCGCACGTCGCCGATGCGCGGCTCCAGCGGGTTTTCCGCGCTGCCCAGGCCGTCGCCTTCGGGCTGGAACGACGCGGCGAGATTCGCCGGCAGACGCGAGAAGTTCGGCCGGAACACCCGCCATTGCCCCAGCGTCTGCAGCACCGCGGGGTCGATGGCCTTGCCATCGAGCGTCGCTTCGTCGGCCAACCAGCGGCGGCTGTCCAGCGGCATCTTCGCGGGGTTCTCGTGCCCCGCAGCGAAGCGCGAGGAATCGATCGGCGCCGCGTTCCACACCCGGCTGTAGCCACTGCCGTCGGCGCGGCGCTGGAACTGGAACATCTCGACCTGGCGGTCCAGGCCGAACTGATGGGTGACCACGCCGAAATCCCGGTCGCGCAGCGCACCGCCGGCCTGCGGCGGGTCCATCGGCTCTTCCACGGCATCGGCCTGCGCGAAGGCCGCGCCCATCCACAGCACGCAAACCAGCGACAGCGCGAACGCCGCGCGCGACGATTTCATGCCGCCAGTGCCCTGGCCTGCAGTTCCGGCACTTCGTGCGCGGTACCGAACTTGCCCTTCTCGTCGCGCACCACCTGCGCCAGCGCGCAATGCGGATCGTGGGTGAAGAACAGGTGCACGTTGCGGCGCAGCTTGTCGGCCAGGAACGCCTTCTTCTCGTCGATCAGCAGTTCCGCGTTGCGGTCGTAACCCATGGTGATGGGCACGTGCACCCACGGGCGGCCCGGGATGAGGTCGGCGCAGAACACCACACCGCCGTGCGATTCGCCGTCCACGCGGTCGGGGCCGACGATTTCCGACAGCATCAGGCCCGGCGTGTGGCCGTCGCTGTAGTGGAAGCGCACGGTCTCGCCGAGCGCCTTCGAATACTCGCCATCGACCAGTTCCAGCCCACCACTGTTTTCCAGCAGCGCGGGCAGTTCGGGAATGAAACTGGCGCGATCTCGCGGATGCGGTTCCAGTGCGCGTTCGTAATGACGGCGACCGACGACGTAGGTGGCGTTGGGGAACAGCAGCTGCGGCGCTTCGCCTTCGCTCCACGGTGCGAGCAGACCGCCGGCATGATCGAAGTGCAGGTGCGAGAGCACGACGATGTCCACGTCTTCCGGTTTGAAACCGGCGGCGGCAAGCGAATCGACCAGCACATGGCGGTCTTCCACCACGCCGTAGCGTTCGCGCAGCTTCGGTTCGAAGAACGCACCGATGCCGGCTTCGAAGAGCACGGTCTTGCCGTTCAGCGGCGTGGCGAGCAGCGCGCGGCAGGCCAGCGCGATGCGGTTCTCGTCGTCGGGCGAAGCCCACTTGGCCCACATGGCGCGCGGCGCGTTGCCGAACATCGCACCGCCGTCGAGCTTCTGGCTGTTGCCGAGGATGGACCAGAGTTTCATGGCGTCACCGTTGCGTCTGACGGTTCGATTTTAGCGCCGCGTCGCATCGGCGTCTGCGTCCCGCAGCGCCGGCGTCGATCGCCGAAAGCGCTGAACGTGACCGCGGTGACCTTGGGACGGCCTTGGACCCGACGCTATGGCGGCCGCGTCGAGTTCATCGTCGATCGCACCGTGGACCGACCCCATCACGCCACATTCGCGATGACGACGGTGCAAGTGGCGACCAGGCGGGGCTCAGGGCGTTACGAGCACTTCCGCCTTGCCGACCGGATTGCGCGGATCCGAACCGCCTTCCAGCGTGTTGGCGCGCTTGTTCCACGACACCGTCTGCAGGTTGCCCCAGGTCTTTTCGTTCGCGTTGACCTTGTGGCCCATCGCTTCCAGCGCCTTCACCGTTTCCGGCGACAGCGCGCCCTGTTCGGCCGAGATCACATCGGGCATCCACTGATGGTGGATGCGCGGCTTGGCGGCGACCTGCTGCGCGCTCAGGCCTTCGTCGTAGCCGAGGATGCCGATCAGCACTTCGGTGATGATACGGCTGCCGCCCGGTGCGCCGAGCACGGCGAGTTCGTCCTTGGATTCGATGAAACTTGGCGTCATCGAACTGAGCATCCGCTTGCCCGGCGCCGGCGCATTGGCGGCGAAGCCCATCACGCCGAACGCGTTGGGCGTGCCCGGCCGCAGGGCGAAGTCGTCCATCTCGTCGTTGAGCAGCACGCCCGTGCCCGGCGCGACCAGGCCGGAGCCGTACAGCAGGTTCACCGTCTGCGTGGTCGAAACACGGTTGCCGTCCGCATCGAGGATGGAGAAATGCGTGGTCTCGTCGTCTTCCAGCGGCGCGGGCTGGCCCGGCAACAGATCGCTCGGCGTGGCGCGCGAGGGATGGATGCTCGAACGCTGGCCGGCGGCGTAATCGGCGCTGATCAGGCGCGCCAGCGGCATCTTCACGAAGTCCGGATCGCCCAGGTAGATCGTGCGGTCGCGGAACGCGCGGCGCATGGATTCGACGATCAGGTGCGTGCGCGTGGCTTCATCGAGCTTGGCCAGGTCCCAGCCCGACAGCATCTGCAACATCTGTGCGATCGCCACGCCGCCCGACGACGGCGGCGGCGCGGTGGTGATGTCCCAATCGCGATACTTGAAGTGCAGCGGCTCGCGTTCCTTGATGCGATAACCGCTCAGTTCCTCGGCGCGCCAGTGTCCGCCCTCTTCCTTCACCGCGGCAAGAAGCTTCTGCGCGACCTCGCCCTTGTAGAAACCGTCGAAGCCCTTGTCGGCCAGCAGTTGCAGCGTGCGCGCAAGGTCGGGCTGTTTCAGCACTTCACCGGCCACCGGCGGCGTGCCGTCGGCGAGGAACACCTCGCGCGTGCCGCGGTAACGTTCCATCACCGCGCGGCGACTGGCGTAGCCACGCTCCAGGCGCGGGTAGATCTCGAAACCGTCGCGGGCGACGCGGATCGCAGGCGCCAGCGCGGTCTTCAGCGGCAGCCGGCCGTACTTGCGCGAGACGTGCACCAGCGCGGCGGGCAACCCCGGAATGCCCGCCGACCACGGTCCATTGGTGGCGCGGTCGTTGTCGAGTTGCCCGGCGGCGTCGAGGAAAGCCTGCGGCGTGGCGGACTCCGGCGAGGTCTCGCGTGCATCGACGAACACGTCCTTGCCGCTCTTGCCATCGTGCAGCAGGAAGAAGCCGCCGCCGCCGATGCCGGAACTGATCGGTTCCACCACCGAGAGCATCGCCGACACCGCGACGGCCGCGTCGAACGCGTTGCCGCCCTGGCGGATCATTTCCATGCCGGCGTCGGTGGCCAGCGCATGCGCACTGGCGATGGCCGCGCCCGGCGGCTTCGTCGCGGCGGAGGGGGTGGCGGTCTTCGGAGCCGCCTGGAGCGGAGACGTCGCGAGGAACAACAGGCTTGCAGTGAGAAGGGCTCGGCATGCCAGCGCACGCAACGTCTTTTGCATCAGGTGTTCTCCTGCTGGAGCCGCGCCAGCTTCGCCAGCAATTGCTCGTTGGATTCGGGGTGGTCCGCGTCGGGGTCGATGCACTCGACCGGACAGACGACCACGCACTGCGGTTCGTCGAAATGGCCGACGCATTCGGTGCAGCGCGCCGGATCGATCACGTAGATCGTCTCGCCCTGCGAAATCGCCTGGTTCGGGCAGGCCGGTTCGCAGACGTCGCAATTGACGCAGAGTTCGTTGATCTTCAGGGACATGCCGTGATTGTCGCATGGAGCCCGGGAGCGGGCTTTGCGCGAGGCGCGATGCTGTGTCCTGCAAGGCCCGCACGCGTGCGCAGCCAGGACCGCCTGCCTACCCCGTCCTGCCGGCGCAGGCCGGGACCCAGGCCGATGGCGTATCCGCGCTCGACCGTTCTCTTCGCAGGGTGAGCTTCGGGCGGTCGGCGATTGGATTTCCAGGTCAATGGCCGCGCGCGGCGGATGCCGTGACGGCCTGGACCCCGGCCTTCGCCGGGGTGACGGGAGGAAGCGGACGCGAGGGGGGAGAAAAAAAAACGGGCCCGCAATGCGGGCCCGCTTCTGGATCCCGGCCTTCGCCGGGATGACGTCCGGCAAAGCCGCGTCCGCGATGCGGACGCGGGCCGGAACGTCACTTGGCTTCGATGAACTCGAACTTGGCGCCCGACGGCTCGACGGCGGCCTTGACGCGCTCACTGTCGGCCGGCGCGCCGATGAACATCACGCGCACGCCCTTCATCGTGCCCGGCTGGGCCTGGGCGAAGGAGGCGATCGCCAGGTCGGCCGACTTGGCCGAGTTCTGCGAGCCGAAGGCCAGCAGCGTGCCTTCCACGCCACCGCGGGCGACGTCGCCCTGCGCCTTCTCGAGCTGGCGGTCGTACTCGCCCTGGAAGTCGGCGCCGGCCGGATCGGGCAGCGTGTACAGGTAGACGTTGGTCGCGCCTTCGATGTTGCGCTTGACGACTTCGGTCAGGTAGGTGTCCCACGCGGCGCTGTCATTGGTGGTCGGCGCGGCCAGCGGGGCCTCGGCGACGGCAGCGGTCTTGTCTTCCTGCTTGTTGCAGGCGGCAAGCAGCGGCATCGACAGGCAGGCGATCAACAGCAGACGGGTGGTGGTCTTCATCGGGTTCCCCTCGGTTTGTTCCGGGTGTTGGTGGTGATGGAGCACTGTATCCGGCGAACCCGGATCAGCGTGGTGCACGTTGCCATTGCGCCTGCAACGCGGTGGCGACCGCTGGCGGCACGAAGCCGGAGACATCGCCGCCAAGGCGGGAAATCTCGCGTACCAGCGATGAGGAAATGAAGCCGTACTGTTCTGCGGGGGTGAGAAACAGCGTCTCCACTTCCGGGATCAGGTGGCGGTTCATGCTCGCCAGCTGGAATTCGTATTCGAAGTCCGACACCGCACGCAGGCCACGCAGCAACACGCCGGCGCCCACTTCCGCGACGAAGTGGGCAAGCAGGCAGTCGAAGCCGCGTACTTCCACGTGCGGATGGTGGGCGACGGCCTGGCGGGCCAGGTCGACCCGCAGCGCCAACGGCAGCGCCGGTCCCTTCCCCGGGCTTTCGGCCACGCCGATGATGAGCTTCTCGAACAGCGGCGCGGCGCGGTCGACCAAGTCGATGTGACCGTTGGTGATCGGGTCGAAGGTGCCTGGGTAGACGGCAATTCGGTTTCGGGCCGCAGTCATTCGAAGGCCATGCAGTGGCGCCGGAATCCGGGCTGGCCGGCGCGGCCGGCAGTGTAGCAGCGGCGGCCCCGGACGGGCGCCGGCCCCGCAACGCGCTAGGGCTGGCGCCGGTAGAGCGCGTAACTCACCTCGCGGGTGCGGCCGTCCCGATGCAGGCGCCAGTCCGACGGCAGCGCGAAGTCGGCCTCGTGCGGGGCTTCCACGTACAGCCAGCCATCCGGCCGCAGAACCTGCGCCACGCGAGGCAGTACGGCGTCCCACAACCCCGCCGCGAACGGCGGGTCCACGAAGGCCAGGTCGAAGCCCCCCGGCGCCTGCGAGTCCAGCCATCCCGATGCGTCGGCCTGGACCACGTTCGCCGCCTCGCCGCCGGACAGCTTCGCGGCGAGTTCGCGCAGTGCCGCCGCCAGGACGGGATCGCGTTCCACCAGTACGGCGCTGGCGGCTCCGCGAGACAGGGCCTCCAGGCCCAACGCTCCGCTGCCGGCGAACAGGTCCAGCACCCGCGAACCGGGCAGCACCGGCATGAGCCAGTTGAACAAGGTTTCGCGCACACGGTCGGAGGTCGGCCGCAGTCCGGCCACATCGGGCACGCTCAGGCGCGTGCCGCGCCAGCGGCCGCCGATGATGCGGACCTTGCCGGCGCCGGAAGGCGTCGCGGCCGCGCTGGGCGGGCGTCGTGGCGCTTTGTTCATCGGGGGCGTCGCAGGGCCGGTGCTAGCATGTGCGCATTCTCGCGCATTCCCCCACGCCGCCTCGATGTTCGACATCTTCCGTCGCAAGAAACCCCAGACTCCGGCCGACGCGGCAAAGCCCGGAAGCACGCAGGAGCGTTACAGCATCGAGGAACTGGCGGCGGCGTTTCCCTCTCGGGAGGCTGAAGCCGAGGTTCTCGCGCCGGTCGACACCGCTCCGATCGAAACCGCGCCGGTCGAAACCGCTCCGGTCGAGGCCGTGAAAGTCAAAGCCGTAACGGTCGAGTCGGCGCCCGTCGAACACGCACCCGTCGACGAGGCGCCCCGCGCCATCGAACCCATCCCGGCCGAAGTGATCGCCGCCGCGCTCGAGGTCGAACCGGTCGCCGCCGACATTCCCGCCGTGTCCGCAGCCGCCGCGCCCGGCAAGAGCGGCTGGCGCGAACGCCTGCGTGGCTCCAGCTTCGCGCGCAGCTTCAACGGCCTGTTCTCGCGCCACCCCAAGCTCGACGACGACCTGCTCGACGAAATCGAGACCGCGCTGATCACCGCCGACGTCGGAGTGGGCGCGACCACCGCGCTGATCGAATCGCTGCGCAAGCGCATGAAGGCGCGCGAGTTCGCCGACGCCAACGCGCTGCTGGCCGCGTTGCGCGCCGACCTGCTGGCGATGCTCAAGCCCGTCGCGCAGCCGCTGCAGATCGACACGCAGGCCAAACCCTTCGTGCTGCTGACGGTGGGCGTCAACGGCGTCGGCAAGACCACCACCATCGGCAAGCTCGCCAAGCGCTTCAAGGACGAGAACCGTCCGCTGATGCTCGCCGCCGGCGATACGTTCCGCGCCGCGGCCGTCGCCCAGCTGCAGGCCTGGGGCGATCGCAACGGCGTGCCGGTGGTGGCGCAGGGGCAGAACGCGGACGCCGCTTCGGTGGCGTTCGATGCGCTGCAGGCAGCCAAGGCGCGCGGCACGCAGGTGCTGATCGCCGATACCGCCGGCCGCCTGCATACGCAGCAGGGCCTGATGGCGGAACTGGGCAAGATCAAACGCGTCCTGCAGAAGCTCGACCCGACCGCACCGCATGAAGTACTGATGGTGATCGACGGCACCACGGGGCAGAACGCGCTGTCGCAGTTGCGCCAATTCCATGCCGCGGTCGGCGTAACCGGACTGGTGGTGACCAAGCTCGACGGCACCGCCAAGGGCGGCGTGGTGTTCGCGCTCGCGCGCGAGTTCGGCATCCCGATCCGCTACGCCGGCATCGGCGAACGCCCGGAAGACCTGCGCGTGTTCGACGCCGAAGCCTTCGTCGACGCCCTTCTCCCCGAATCCCTCGGCGCCTGACGCGGCGCCGGCACCGCATGGCCGCGCCGGAACCCCGCTCGTCGACCGGTGCGCCATCGCGGCGGCGTCGCATCGCGCCGGCGGTGATGCTCATCGCGCTGGCGTTGCTCGCGTTCGCACTGCACTGGGTGTCCCGGCCGGACCGCGTCGCGCGACTGATCCTGGCGCAGGTGGGCAACGCGCTGGGGCTGCAAATCACCGCCAGCGGCGCCAGTGAATACCGTCTGCGCGGCACGCCGATGCTGGCGATCCGCAACGTCGTCGCGCGTCAACCCGGCGCCACGACGCCCGTGCTCAGCGCCGAACGCATCCAGCTGGAGCTGCCGTGGGCGACGATTCGCGCGCTCGGCGCGGACTGGACCGTACGCCGCCTTGAACTGGATGCACCGCAGCTCGACCTCATCGCATTGCAACGCTGGCAGGCCACGCGCCCGCCGACGAAGGAGACGCGCATTCCGACGCTGACCGATGGCTTGCGCATCGTGCGCGGTCGCGTGATCGGCGATGGCTGGCGCGTGGAAGCCATCGATGCGGACCTGCCCTCGTTGCATCCCGACCGCGCCGCGCGCGCGCGGCTGCTCGGCCGTGTTGCGACGGGCGAGCTGCGCGTGCCTTTCGACGTGCATGCCGCGTTGACGCGCCCCGCTGCGCGCGCCGGCCTTGGCGTGGTCGGCCGAGTCACGGTGCAGTCGCCACCGTGGACGATGCCGATGCGCGCGCAACTTTCGGGAAGACTGCACAACGGTGACGACGGCATCGGACTGGACGGCATGCGCATGGGCGCCGATGCGACGTATCGCAGCGGCGCCACCGACCTGGCCTTCACCTACGGAATTGCCGGACCGACGGTCTTGCACGATGGCGAACTGCGCATCGCACCGCTGGGCGCGGTCATGTACGGCATGGGTGCGATTCCGAACTTCCAGGCAACGGGCGCGTTCTCGTTCGGTGATGCGCTCGCGCTGCGGCTCGACGGCACGCTGTCGTCCTGGCCACGCGCATGGCCGACGCTGCCCTCACCGTTGGACAGCTCGACTTCGCCTCTGCCCTTCGCGCTCGACTATCGCGGCCGCGCGGATCTATCCGACTCCACGGCGCTGCGCCTGCAACGCGATGCAACGCGTTTCGACGGGAGTTTCCGCCTGCCGGCGATCCTTGCCTGGGTCGATACCTTGGGCCGTGCTTCGCCGCTGCCACCGTTGACCGGACACCTGTCCAGCCCGCGGATCGACATCGCGGGCGCCACGCTGGAAGGCGTGCAGGTGGACTTCGGCGAAGACGCGGCGCCATGACGAAACCCATGAATCACGATTTCCCCGCCCGCCTGCTCGCCTGGTTCGATGTCAGCGGTCGCCATGACCTGCCCTGGCAGCATCCGCGTACGCCGTATCGCGTGTGGCTGTCGGAGATCATGCTGCAACAGACGCAGGTGAAGACCGCCGCACCGTACTTCGAACGCTTCGTCACGGCACTGCCGACGCTGCGCGATCTGGCTGCGGCGCCGCTGGACGACGTGCTCGCGCTATGGTCGGGTCTTGGCTACTACGCCCGTGCGCGCAACCTGCATGCGGCGGCGAAGCGTTGCGTCGAACTTCATGGCGGCGATCTTCCACGCGATCTGGACGCCCTCACCGCGCTGCCCGGCATCGGACGTAGCACGGCGGCGGCGATCGCATCGCAGGCGTGGAACGACCGGCACGCGATCCTCGATGGCAACGTCAAGCGCGTGATGAGTCGCTACCACGGCATCGACGGCTATCCCGGCCTGCCGGCTGTCGAAAAGAAGCTGTGGGCGCTGGCCGAAGCACACGTCGCCAGTCCGCAGCTTCCCGACTCGCGACTGGCCGACTACACGCAGGCGCAGATGGACCTGGGCGCGACGCTGTGCACGCGCGGCGACCCGGCGTGCGTGCTGTGCCCGTTGCAGGACGATTGCGTTGCGCGACGCGAAGGCCGCATCGCCGAACTTCCCACGCCCAAACCCGGCAAGACGCCGCCGCAGAAGTACGCGCACGTTCTGTGGGCCGAAGACGCGCAGGGCCGCATCCTGATGCAACGCCGCCCGCCGGCGGGCATCTGGGCCTCGCTATGGACGCTGCCGCAAGCCGACGACGCCGCCTCCGCGCGCGGCTGGTTCGATGAACACCTGACGGGCGACTTCGCGCAGGCGCGGACCTTGGCGCCGATCGACCACGCCTTCAGTCATTACAAATTGCAGCTGCAACCGCTGCGCGTGCGCGCCGAACTGCTGGCCGACCGGATCGGCGACAATGACGCGCTGCGCTGGGTCGCGCGCGAGGAACTGGGTTCGCTCGGCATTCCCGCACCGATCCGCAAGCTGCTCACGAACCAGGACGCCTGACATGCCCCGCACCGTCTACTGCGAATACGAGAAGCGCGAAACCGAAGGGCTCGCCTTCGCGCCGTGGCCCGGCGAGCTGGGCAAGCGCGTGTTCGCGCACATCGGCAAGGCGGCGTGGGCCGCGTGGCTGGCGCACCAGACGATGCTGATCAACGAAAACCGCCTGTCGCCGATGAACCCGCAGCATCGTGCCTTCCTCGAAGGCGAGATGGCGAAGTTCCTCTTCGGCGGCGACGCAGCCAAACCGGTCGGCTACGTGCCGCCGGAACCCGCGGCTCCGGAAAGCGAAAGCTAGGACGTCTTTTCGCGCTCGGCGGTCTGCGCCTGGCGCTTTTCCTGCTCGGCGGCCTTGAGCGCCTTGACGTCGATGGGGCGGATTTCCTTGATCCAGCACGGGATTTGATTGGCGCCGCGTCCCAGCACGATCACCTTGTCGAAGCGTGAGTACACGCGCCCCATCTGGTTGGTCACGGTGATGGCGTTGGCGAAGTCCAGGTCCTGGCAGGTGCCGCCCAATTCCAGCAGGTAGGCCGTGCTGGGCTTGGTCCACACCGTCAGCGCGGTGTTGCCGAGCGGCGTCCAGCCGTCGAGTCGGCCGAAGTACTGGAAGTTGTCGACCGGCGCCCCGGCGTTGGCGCGATAGAGCGCGAGGCGCTCGGCATCGCTGGTGCGTGGATCACTGGCGCAGGCACTGAAGGCCAGGGTCGAAAGAACGGCGAGAACGAGGGCTTTCATCGTGGACTCCGTGCAGCCATCGCGGCTGCGGCATGGACCGTCGCCGCCATCATGCACCCGCCCGCCGTCCCCGCCAGTCGCCCTTGGCAGGACCCGTTCAGCGCACATCCGGCTTGCCATGTCCGCCGACCGTCCGTATCATTCCGCTCCTCGCACGGCCTGACCGTCGCGGAATGGCCGGGTAGCTCAGTTGGTAGAGCAGGGGATTGAAAATCCCCGTGTCGGGGGTTCGATTCCCTCCCCGGCCACCATTCAAATACTGCTGTTTTAAAGGGGTTTGCAGCGATGCAGGCCCTTTTTTATGTCTAGGCCACGGGATTGCGTATCCGGTGCATATCCGACCGGCGTGTAGTCACCCGCCATGAGTCACGGATTGAGCCGCCTTCCGAACCGGCAAACTACAAGTCGGCCGGTCAAGACGGTCGTCGCCGGCCCGACCGCCGTCACCAGCACCGCCGCCGACATTGCCACCGGCCGCGCCCTGCGTCAGCGCATGCATCGCTTGACCCGATTGACTGCGGTCCGGCCCTACTTCCGACTGCAACCGTGCGGCGTGCCGCGCCGCCCAAGCCTCCACCCCGCACCGGCCTGTCTCATAGGACGCACAGGGACGCGCATGACGCGCGTCCCATGGCCGGTGCTGGTCGAGGATCGCCCGCCAATCGCCACAGCCGCCTACGCGCGTCAGCCGCGCAATCTCGGTCCCGTGCAACAGGTAGCAGACCGGCACGCCGTGCAGGTTGCCGGCGATGGGAAGGGGACGCCATTCGAACATGGCAGCACGCTACCCTTGCACCGTCTCAACGGGGTAGACAGGCGCGTTATGGAACGGAAGGAACCGGTAAGTAACTGGCAGGCGTTCTGGCTTGTCTCCTTGACAGCAGCCGGCACTGCGGCATTGCTTCTAACGGCGGGCGCAACAACTCCCCGTGTTCCATCACAGCCTGCGGACTGGATCTCGGCAATGGCCAGCATCGCAACGGCATTGGTGGCAGTTGTTGCTTTGAACGCGTGGAAGCGTCAAGACAGGGCGAAGAGGCAGGCGGAGTTTCTGGATGCGCTGGTCGAGGCAACGCACGCCTACATTGCGGAAATGCCCGCGCCGGTCTCGATGTTGAAGATGAGCATGGCCGGATTCAAAGGGTATGTCCCAACAGACGGCGATGACCGCGAGCTTCGAGGCGCAATCGCGTACATCGAGAAGAACGGTCGCGAAGATGCCAAACAACTTATGGAACTGCTCGACAAGGTCAGCGTTTCCGCCGTCAAGCTCGACGCACTCGCAACCAAGGGCCAGGTTTTCCTACTCGAAGGTTATCCGGAGTGCCGTGACGCGGTTGCGCGTCTTACGTTGCAGCTTCGCCGAATCCAACACTTCGCAATCATGCTCAGAGGGAGCTGGTACTGGCAGAACCCTGAAGTGCGCAAGGGCCTCGTAACCGTGATGGAGGTCAGCGGCGACATCGAACAGCAAATGACGAACAACAACATCGTGGTGCTGGAGTTCGCGCGCCGGACTTACGCGCGGCTGTACGGGACGAAGTAACTAGGAGACGCCGCAATGACCGACCAGATCATTACCCTACTTGCAAACGTCGTGGTAGCTGGTGGCGGCGCATTCGTAGTTGCCTACGCTGCTGTTAGGCACTTCGGCGCCGCATGGCTTTCCGCCGCGTTCGAAAAGCGAACGAAGCGAATCGAACACGAGTACAACAAGGACATCGAGCGGCTCCGCTCGGAACTAACTCGTTCTCTCGATAGGCGCTCCAAACTTCATCAGCGAGAGTTCGAGGTTCTCCCGGAAGTATGGGGAAACGTATGTGACGCGTACTGGAAAACACGAAGCCTCGTCCATCCTTTCAAACAAATGCCGGCGTTGGACAGAATGAGTGGAGCGCAACTCAATAGCTTCATTGACGAATGCGAACTTCCGAAATGGCAGCGTGATGAACTCAGGCAGACGCAGGACAAGACCACGTTCTACATGGAGAAGATCTTCTGGGTTCGACTCAGCGAATGCCGGGGCTGCGTCACCAGCGCAAGCAACTTGCTAGGAAAACAAGGAATCTTCATAAACAAGGACACGCAAAGGAAGCTGGATGACCTGATGAAGTTACTGTGGGACGCGCTTGCCGAAGAAGAGATGAATCATCAGGTCAATGCAAAACCTCGGCTTCGCGACGATATAGATAGGTTGCTAAAAGATGGCGACACAATCAGGGAAGACGTCGAGGCAGATATACGCCGCATAATCTGGGATGAACAGATTGCGGCCTAACCGCAAACAGGAGGGCCTATGTGTTACTCCGCCCAAGTGTGGTCCAGCTACAAGAAGTACGTCCGCAAGTTCGGCGCGGTATTGTCCATTGAAGACTTCTCCAAGCTGTACTTCCACGACCCGTTCAAGTCTAAGCCGAAGACGCCGAAGGCTATGGACGATGCGTTCGCCAATGGCGAGACAGCGAAAGAGCGGGAGATCTGGGAAGAAATCCAGATCTGGAACAGTGAGGCTGCTGCGAAGTGGGAAAAGGAACTTTTCACGCAGTCCACGCGTTTGAACAACGCGCAGCGCTCGCTGGAAGCCAAGGTCACGAAGAAGGCGCAGGAAGACGTGCGCATTGCGACCAACAAGGTCGCCATAGCGCGCGAGAAGCTCGCGGACCTGCGACGCACCGATACCTTGCCGCGCGACGAACGGATCTTTCCCGGCGTCTACGCGCCGGTGATGATCTGGCAAAACGGTCAGCGCGTCGTCAAGCCGATGCGCTACCAATGCCGGCTGCCGGGATGGACGGAGGCCGTCGAACGCCAGTACCCCGGCACCTACAATGCCAGACGCGACAAGCTGGAAACGTCGTGGCGTGATCTGTTCGGAAAGCATCATGGCCTGATCGTCGCGGACGTGTTCTACGAAAACGTCGAAGTGAACGGCAAGAATGAAGTCCTGGAGTTCACACCGCGCACGGGTGAACCGATGTTGATTGCCTGCCTGTGGAACCGGTCGCCGGGCCTCAAGGGTGCCGACGACCTGTATACGTTCGCCGCCATCACCGACGAACCGGAGCCCGAAGTGGCGGCGGCGGGCCACGACCGGACCATCATCAACATCAAGCCCGAACACATTGACGCGTGGTTGAATCCTGCCGGCGACCTTGCCGCGCTTCAAGCCATCTTTGATGACCGGCAGCATCCGTTCTACGAACACCGCATTGCGGCATAGTCGCGCCGCAAAAGATGCCCCTGCCGCACCGGACGTAACGGCAGCGGCAACACGCGCGATCAATTCGGCTTCACGTTTCCCGCCTCGCGCATCATTCCGCGCCACGCGGGTTCGTCGGCCGCAGGCGTCGTCTGTTTCGTCGGGTCGTGCGCAAGGCGGCCCACGGTCGTCGGGTGCGCACGCGTCACCGGGAACATGCGCAACGCGCGCAGCAACAGGATCAACTGGCGAGTGATCGCGCGCGCTTCGCGGCGTTCCTCACGCTGTGCGTTTCCTCGCGCGCGCTGCGCGCGCTGACGGGCCGCTTCGTACTCGGCGAGCGTTTCCAGATACAGCCGCATGCCTGACACGTCCGACGGCGTGAAATAGCCCGGTGGAAATCGGTCAAATTCGCGATGCCACAGACGCAACATCGCGGCGTCCAACGGCGGCGGCGTCAACTGACCGCGCACGCTGATTATTTCGTCACTTCGCGTCTTGCCCATTTTGAGTCGCTCCACTTTCGGTGTTTGGCGGGTACCGCCGCCGGTAGGCGGCGGGGTAGGTTTGCTGGTTACCCTCCCCCCCGGCGGCCTTGACTACCCGTGAGTGAAGGCAGCAATGTTCACCGTCGAGCCGGAAATAAGTACTCCGGATGTGACGCGGGTAGGCTCTAATCGCAAGTCAGGAAGAACGCTGTAAACCAACAGGGGGAAAGTGTGATTAAGGTCGGCAAGTACAAGGTGATTCATTTCACCCACCTACTTCAAATGACAGGGGACGATTCGTACGTTTCCTTCGAGGGTCTTGGAGAGAAAATCGAATTCAGGTTTCGCTTTCTTGTTGACGAAGAGAGTCAAGAACAGGAATTCCGTAGCGTTGAAACTGGGTCCGATCCGGAGAACGAGAAGAGGGGCCTCGTCAGGTTCAGGAACTGGCACGTCCAGAGCACAAGCGCACTGTCTGAGCCATTCGTTGCTGCGTTCATTGAGCCAGACGACGGGTCAGCGCCTTCTTGCGAACTGCTCATTCTTCCTTTCATCTCCTACGCGGACGAGGTGTACTCGGTGGCGCTCCAGTTCATGGTGGAGGATCGTCCATGAGCGGATCACTGAAGTACTCACAGCGCCGCGTCGATGTCGATAAAGTTCATCGCAATACGTCGCAAGAAGTTGTCGAGATTACAGTTGACAAACTTCGGATTATCCTTTCGGCTCACATCAAGAAATCTGAAAAGCTCAATGAATGGCAGGCAGCACTCGGTGTCTTGATCTCGCTGATTGCGACGCTGTGCACGACCACTTTTCGCGACACGTTCGGAGTCCAAGCCGACGTGTGGAAAGCACTCTTCATCGTGGCCTGCGTGCTGTCTTCGATTTGGTTGATCAAGGGCTTGATTCGCCTTTTCAAGCAGGAGGACATCGATTCGCTTCTGTGCAAGATTAAGAACGAGCAATCAGCTCCTTGATTCGTGAAGCGGCCCCTCCTTCATTGACCTTGGTGGCCGTGACTTGCACGTCGCGCGCCATCAAGTTCAGGAAAGTCGTCGCCCGTCACCACTGAATGCCATTGACGCCGGCCACCATGCCGGGACGGCGCATCGTCCAGTTCATCAACTGCACCATGCGAATCGCCAACGCATCCTGTTGAAACAGCGAGACAACCGGCGTTGCCATCGCGCCGTCGTTGATCGCGTCCGGGGTGTCGTCGAGGTGCAGCGTCGCCTCGTTGCTGACGTGGAACTGCGGTGCAGGATCGGCCGCCGTGGCGAACTCGGCCGCATCCAACGCAATGAGCGTGCCGGCCGGGACGTTCGGACTGGCGATGATTTCCGCCACCGTGCGCGAGGCATCGGCGGCCCACACCGTCGTCAGCGAAAGCGTCAGCGCCTGCAACGAGTTCATCAACACCACCACACGACGGCCACCACCGGCCAACAGGATCGGCGCGACGGCGGCCTTGATGTCGGTGGCGATATCGGCCGGCGTCGTGCCCGCCGACGGCGTGAGCGTCACGCCGTTGAGCAATCCAGCCGGACGCACTGCCGTGGCCGGGTTGGCGTCCAACAACTTCGCGTCGATGGCCGGCGCGGTGTCTTCTGCGATGGCCGTGCGCAGAAAGGCCTCCATGCGGCGTCCGCTGGCGCTGTCCATCTCGCGCGAGTAGGCGCTGATAACCCCGACCTTTTTCGGCGTCAGCGCCGGGGCAGTAAGGGAACCCTTCTTGACCGGAATGGGCTGGTTCTCCCCGACGAAGTCGCCGGCCAACGTCGGCGACGCAGCCCGCGCCGGGACCCTCGCCTTGCCACCTTCGAACGTCATGCTGACGCCGCGCTGCGAAAGCTGCGCGTACACGCTTGCAGGCAGCATGGCGAGGAACTCGCCCCACTGTTCGTGCGCGAGGTTGCCGGCCCATTCGGGGACGCTGGTCAACGCGGGATCGGTCAGCGCGCGTTGAACGCTCAGGTACGTCTGCAACGCGTCATCGCCGTCAAACAGGGTGTCGGCGGCCTTGTTGGTCGTCATGCCGTGCGCGAACGCGTAGGCGTGCACGGCTGCGCTGCGGATCACAAGCTGCCCCAGCGGACGACGGCGCGTGCGCCGCGACGGGCGGGACGATTCACGAAGTACAGCGTTCATTGCGGGTGCTCCTGTGTCGGCGACGCGGGTGCGTCGGTGGCGGTGCCGGTGGCGGGCATGGCGGTTGCCAGCGCTCCGGCCACGGCGGCAGCTTCGGTCAACAGTTGTTGCAGGCGGCGCATTTGCGCGGCCGGTGCAAGTGCGCCTGACGGACGCGCAAGGTAGCGACGCAGTGCGTCCTGGCGTTCGGCGTCGCCGGCCTCGCGCTGACGTGCGGCCTCGGCGCGCTGGCGCTGGTGCTCGCGCAGCAACAGGTCGCGCGCGGGCTGATTCGCTTGACCCCACACGGCAACGGGGATGCCGCCGGACAGGTCGGTTGCAGTGTTTAGGCTGGTCATGCGCGTTTCCTCGCGGCGCGGTCCTCACGCGCCTTCCTGTCTGCACCTTGCTGCGCTTTTCGGCAGGCGAGCAGCACCTTTGCGGCGGGCTGATAGCCGCTGGCAGCAAACTGGGTCAGGACCGTTTCATACGCGTCGCGTTGCTGGTGGAAGGCATCCAGCAACTCGCGGTTGGTGGCGTAAAGCAGCTCCACCAGCGCGCGCAGATCGGCAGAGCTGTTGTCGTGATGCGTCTTTGCGTTCATGGCTGGAAACCTCGGGGAGCAGTCTTGGAGGACTTGAAGGGCTGTCGCGGCACGGGTTTGCCCGTGACGCCTACACGGCCACCGGGCAGCGGTAGGGGGCGCATCCGGTTGCGTTGACGCGCGCGGGGCGGTTGATGCGGGAACTTCGAACGGGTCATGGGAGGACCTCCGGGGCGGTTACGCTAGTTACGCAAGTTTCCAAATCGCGAGTTTTGAATCTTGCGCAGCCCGTGTCCCTAGCGCGCGCGTTCCGTGCGCTAGGGGTACGGGGATGGAACGCGCGTGGTGTAGTCATGCCGACCCACCGGCAGGCGACGCGAGTTTCCAGAACTCGCGCTTGTGGCCGTGTCCGTCGGGAAGCGAGACATGGACTACCGGCCCAGCCTCCGCCAGCCAGAGCAGCGCTGCATGAAAACGGCGGCTGGCCTGCCTGCCGGAGAGCCACGCCGGCAAGCCGGACAGATCGGCGACCGCGTGCCACGCCGTTGAAGAACCGCGTGTCGCGGTCGGGATGCGGATACCCAGTTGCTCGGCGCGCGCCAGCACGCCCAACACGTCCTCCGCATCGCGGCCGACCTCTGCCGCGCGCTGTTGCCCGGTCAGCGGCAGCAAGACGCCCGTGTCGCTCCAGCCCAACGCGACCGGCTCGGCGGCCTTGCGATGCGAGGAACGTTCATGGACCAGCAACACCATGCCGTCAGAGTTCGGGATCAACGCCAAGCGCGAGCGCGACGCGTTGTGCCACGCCGTGCTGCCGCTGTAGCTGTTCCCCTGCGCGCTGCCGCGCGCGGCCATCTTGTCGATATGACACAGCAACACCACGGCTGCGTTGTGTTGACGTGCCAGTGCACGCAAGTGCCGCATGAAGCTGCGAACCTGTGCGCGGTTGTTCTCGTCGGCCGCGTAGGCGTCGCTGGCGTTGTCGACGATGATGATGTCCGCGTCGGCGCAGACCTCGACCAGTTCACGCCACTGCGGGGTCATCGTCAGTGTGCGCACGCCGTGGTCGTTCACTTCAACGGCCAGCGCCGTCGCGCCATCGCTGCCATCAAACACACGCAAGCCGCCGTCGATGAGCTGCGGGGCGATTCGCAAATCATGCAGAATGTTGCGCAAGCGCGAACGCACGATGTCGCCGTGATCTTCCAACGACACGTAGGCGACTTTCAGCGGGCCCTCCGGTTCGAATCCGCACCACGTCACACCGCATGCGGCAGCCGCCGCCATGCTCAATGCGCAGATCGACTTACCGGCGCCTCCATGGCCGCCCAGAATGGTGACTTCACCGCGCGGGAGGATCGGTGAGACTGCGAAGGACACGCCAACCGAAGGCGCCGTAGCCACCCCGGCCAACGGCACTTCGCGCAGCCACGGTTCGCCGTTGGCATCGCCTGCGTCATCGCGGGTGTTGCGGCGTTCGCCGGTGCCGAGGCCGAAATGCACTTCCGGTCCCGGCCCGAAGCCCAACGCGGTCAACACGTCGTCCTGACTGCAACCGGCGTGACAGCACAGCAACACTTTGCCGTCGGGCTTTTCGTTGATGTGCAGCGACGTGCCGGATTTGCCGCCATGGTTCGGGCAAAACGCCCGCGCGTCACCGGCGCCGTGCACCTCCGGTTTGCAGCCAAGGCGCGCCAACCGCGCCAGCACGTCGCGGAAGGCTTCACCGTTCCCAGTGCCGCGCGACTCTTCATGGGCCCGCGACCGCTTCGGGCCGTCAAGCGTGGGGAACTCGCGCAGCAAAACGTCGGGAAGCGCGGGCGGGTTGCGCCAATCGCCATGCCAACGATATGGCAGGCGCGTGCCCGGATGGATGCTCGGCGGCAGTACGTCCTGCACGCTGACGCCGTTGCGACCGGCGCAGCGAAACTCCAGGATCACGTTGTGATCGGTATCGAGAATGCGCCGCGTCATCAGCGAAAGCGGATCGACGCCGTCAGGCGCCTTGTAGATCAGCTTCGTGCGGTTCGGAACACCGGATTCAATGCGCAATGCGTCCGGCGCGCACAACAGTTGCATGAGATTGACGCCGCGCGCTTCCAACCACGCGCACGCACTTTGCATGTCGTCAACGTCAATCGACACGAGCCCAGAGAACGCCAGCAACCCACCGACATTGCCGTGCCATACCGCGATAACGTCAGGGTCGGTGATTGCGTGTTCGCGCGTGTTCCATCCGGGTTCGTGTGCCGCCTTCGAGTTCGGCAACAGGCGACACAACGCAAACCCGGCACGCGCGTACTCGGCGCCTGCCGCTTGAATGGCCGTTCCGCGTGATCCGTCGGCGGGCGACATGGCGGCGGGTCACTGCGTGACGTGGCATTCGCGCGGAAGGCGCGAGGGCTTAGCCTTTGTCGGCAGCGCGACTGCCACCGACTGGCGCGTCAGCCAGTCGGACACCGCCTCCCAGTCGTAGAAGACGCGGCCGTTGACGCGAATGCAGGGCGGGCCTTTACGCAGGCGACGCCAGCGAACGACGGATGCGGGAGCGCGGCCCAGTCGGCTCGCGAGCTCGCGCGTGTTGATCACTTCCATGGCATAGCCCCTGCGTGGGTATGCCAGACAGGCTAAACATAAAGTTTTTGACAGTGGTCAAATCGCGAAGGGTTGGCTAGAGGTGCCCTTCGCCATGCCGCCTAGTCAGTTCTTCCGGCGCTTCGCCGGTGCTTCCACTGGCTTCGACGGCGTGTCCATCATCGCGCGCAAGACCACCAATGCCTCGCGTTTCTCGTCAAGGTACTTGTGCCGGTCGTAGTGCCGATCCTGCACGCCGCCGAGTCCGTGGCTCTGCAATTGCGCCCGCACGTCCTTACCGATCTTCGACGCTGCCAAACGCGTTTCGACCGTGCGTCGAATCGTGCCCGGCGTGATCGACATCGAAACCTGATCCTTGTCCACGAGCAGCTCCGACACTTCGCGCATGGCAGCGGCAAGTGTGTGCGGGACAGCGGCGCGCGTGCCAGCACTGACACTGAAAAGATGCGGTCCGGCCGGCGCATCGGTGCGCATGGCCTCCAATGCCGCGCGGGCATCGGGCAGCAACGGGACGATGTGCACACGCGCTTTGCGGCGTCGCCCTTTCGTGTCCAGCAACGTCACCGTCCCTGCGTCCCGATCCCAATCGCGCATTGTGAGTCGGCTCAACTGCTCCATGCGCTGTCCACCGGTCAGTAAGTGGAACCGCAGCATCGCGCCGTGCACCGTGTCCAGCCTGGAAATGGCCTGCCAGTAGTGCCGCAGTTCGGCTTCACTCAGTGCGCCGGATTCCTCTTGCATCTCGCGCTCAACGTCCGCGCCTTCGTCGGGCCGGCTCACCTTCAATTCCGCAAGCGGGTTGGCGCGCACGTCGAATTCCGCGAACGACACGACGCCCGCGTCGAGGCGCGACGCCTTGGCGGCGTTGAACGCCGCGCGCAAGTGCGCGCCCAACTTCTCCGCCGCGCGCCACTTCCCTGCACGCGTCAGCTTGCGGAACAGCGGCATGACCGCTTCCACGTTGACGACATCCACGGGCAAGGCGGCGATCTTCGGGAACGGTTTCGTCACGTTGCGTTCGACCGTGGCCTCCACCTCCTTCGCGCTGGCCTTCCCTGCGAGCTTGAGGTGCGCCACGTACGCGTCCAGCAACGCCGCCAGCGTCGCCTTCGACCTGACGGTAGCCGCCTCGGCTGCGGCGCGCTGGTCCTTTCCTTCCTGCCACGGGTCGCGACCAGCATCGACCTGTACGCGCAGCGTGGTCGCGCGCTGGCGTGCAGCAGCCAAGGTAAGGCGCGGCGCGGCGCCGTACTCACCGACCACCATGCGGCGCTCCCGTCCGCTTTGTTTGGCGACGTACACCAGCAAGAACGTCTTGCGGCCGGCCGGCGTGATCTGCATCGCGAACCCCCGGATGAAGTCGCCTTTGCCTGTCGGCGCCGGCTCGTCGTAATGGATCACCGACCGGCCCGGTTCAGGACGCAGATCACGGAGGTTGGCATCGGTGAAGCGGAATTTCGCCACGGCTGGAAGTCCTGACACGGAATAGAGGCCCCAACCCATATCCGGCGGCGTATCCGGCGCATATCCGGCGAGACGGGCAGTAGGTGCGTAGCCGCAATGTAGCAGCTAGTCCCCGTGTAACCTAGCGATTCCGCGCCTTTACAGCGTTTCGCGCGCCGGATACGCGATTCAGGTTGACGGCCGCAGGGGATTGAAAATCCCCGTGTCGGGGGTTCGATTCCCTCCCCGGCCACCATTCAAATTCGAAAGCCCTGCAAAGGTCTCAGCCTTTGCGGGGCTTTTTGTTTTGCGTGCTGCGGAACTGGTGCGTCACCAGCGTCCATAGATAGCGATCATCCCGCTCGACACATTCGTGACTGCGATGCGATGGACCGCAAATGCCGAAGTTCGACCTTCTCAACCTGAGAGACCCACCGGGGCGATGCTTTTCCGACCCCAGCCCCACCGAGGTCTCTCATGAACAAGCAAAATGCTGCGCAGTACCTTCCGATGGTTGCCGCGCTAGCGGAAGGACGGACGATTCAAGCCAACCGTGGAACTCGTGGCGATCCGCATTGGGTCGCGCTGGACGAGAACGATGGCGAGGTCAGGTTCTCGTGCGAGCCCGATTTGTATCGCGTCGCATCGGATGCGACGACTGTCGACGCCCGCACCGAGTAACTTCGTTTCGCGAGGTCGGCCAACTGAGCGGCCAGCGCAGCCCGGGTAACGCTGCGAACCCGGGCTCATTACGCTTCGTAGGAGCGGACGACCTCTTACTCCATCGCCGCCAGCACGCCATCCAGTTGGTCGGCCACCATGGCCAACCCCTGTGCGAGCGGCGCCACCGGGACTTTGCGCGATTCCTCTTCTTCGGCGCGCGTAAATGGCTGGACCAGCGTCGCGACCAGGCGCAACTGGTTGCGGATCAAGAGCAGCTGCTCATAGGCCGATTCCGGCATGCGGTACATGGTGTCTTCGTCGTGTTGCGATGCGTGGGTCTGGCTCGCCATTGCGTGTTCCCCTTCCGTTGGAATGCGTGCCGCCCGCACGGTTGCGCGAACGGAGTGCCGGGAGGCTAGAACCGCACACAGTCGGCGGGCGTATTCCCTCTCGCGAGGTCTTGTATTGGCCGCCCTCCCGGCGAAGAAGCACCGCCGGCTCGTGCCCGATGCTCGGGCACAAAAAAACCACCGGGTTGTCGTAGGTGGGTACCGCTGTGTGCGGAGTTTCTAGTCTCCGTGCGGCGAGTCTGCGGCGGCGTTTCCCGGGCCAACAATTGGAAAAAGCCGCGGGCGGGT
The DNA here is from genome assembly GCA_005503055.1 of Lysobacteraceae bacterium P. Classification (GTDB taxonomy): domain Bacteria; phylum Pseudomonadota; class Gammaproteobacteria; order Xanthomonadales; family Xanthomonadaceae; genus Lysobacter_J. Next base: position 84,261 of record SCOX01000013.1, read on the forward strand.
TGGCGGCATTGCGCGGCCGTGCGCTGGCGGAGCGGTCGAGGCGGCCTTCGGCCCACGACGGCCCTGGGGTAGGAAATTCCCTACCCATAGCAGCGCGATTGCCCGATGGCAGGCTGCGGGGTTCAGCGGCGATCCTGACGCTCGCCCCGGCAGCCCGGTCATGCATAAGCACGGAAGCTGCTCAGCAATGGATACAGGCCGTCACCGTGAGCAGGTGAGCAAGCTGGGCCGGGGCGCTTTTCTTACTGGTCGGTCGTTTCGGGTCAGACGTTCTTGTCTCGCACTTTCCGGAGGGTTCCAACGGTGACATCGACTCACGCCGGCGGGCCTTCCCGGAATCCCTACGCCGAGCCGAGCGACCCTCCCCTGCCAAGGTTCCGACGCAAGCGGGCGCGCCGCGCCGCCCTTCGCTACCTGTTCGTCTGGGGTGTGGTGGCCGTGCTCGCGCTGATCGCCCAGGTCGTGGCGCCCGTCGCGGCCACCTGACCCGACCACGCAGCACGTCCTTTTTCGCCGCCGCGCAAGGTCCGGATCACGGCCTCTGAACGCACCGTGCGCCGTAGTATGCTCGCCGTCCCATCACGGCGGAGCTGCGGCATGAAGGCGATGTACTGGAAACGTTGGGCGGCCTTGGCGCTGGTCGCGCTGCTGTTGGCCGGTTGCTCCAGCGGCCCGGTCCGCCGTGTGTCCGAACCCTCCGCCCGAATCCAGCAGCTCACCGTCCGCGCCGATGGCAGCTGGTCTGCCGAACTGCGCATCGAGAACTTCAGCAGCATCCCGATGCGCTTCGAGAACATCGACCTTGCGGTCAAGATCGGCAACGCCGAAACCGGCCGGCTGCGCGCGCAGCCCATGCTGTCCATCGGGCCGGAATCGGCCGACGTGATCACCGTGAACGCCACGCCCGATGCAGCCGGCAAGTTCGCCGCCGCCGATGCACTCGCCAACGGTCGCAGCCTGTCCTATTCGCTCAGCGGCCGCATCGACGCCACACCCGACGAGGGCAAGTTGCGCAGCTTCGACATCGAACGCAGCAGCGTGCTGAGCCCGGCGCCCGGCCTGCCCGGCGTGCTGCGCTGACCGTCCCTCTTTTCATACCCGACGCGCAGCGCGCGTCCCGCACGGAATCCACATGAGCAGCTACAAGGCCCCTCTCGACGACATCCGTTTCGCGCTCTTCGACGTTCTCGACGCCGAAGCCCAGTTCCAGCGGCTCGGCTTCGGCGATGCCACGCGCGACGTGCTCGATGCGGTACTCGACGAGGCCGCGCGCTTCACCGAGACCGTGCTCGCGCCGCTCAACCCGGTAGGCGATCGCGAGGGCTGCGCGCTCGACCAGGCGACGGGCCGCGTGACCACGCCCGCCGGCTTCAGGCAGGCGTACGCGCAGTTCGTCGATGGCGGCTGGCCGGGCCTGACCTCGCCTGCGCAATTCGGCGGACAGGGGCTGCCGCAGTTGGTCGGCGTGCCTTTGAAGGAAATGATCGATGCGGCGAACCTGGCCTGGGGCAATTTCCCGCTGCTGTCGCACGGCGCCGTCGAAGCACTGCTGCATCACGGCGAAGCCTGGCAGCAGGAAGCCTTCCTCAAGCCGCTGGTCGACGGCCGCTGGACCGGCACCATGTGCCTGACCGAGCCCCACTGCGGCAGCGACCTGGGCCTGCTCAAGACGCGCGCCGAACCCAACGACGACGGCAGCTACTCGATCACCGGCACGAAGATCTTCATCACCGCCGGCGAGCACGATTTCACCGACAACATCGTGCACCTGGTGCTCGCGCGCCTGCCCGATGCGCCGGCCGGGAGCCGCGGCATTTCGCTGTTCGTGGTGCCGCGCGAGCGCATCGCCCGCGACGGTTCCACCGGCGCGCGCAACGAGGTGCGTTGCGGCAGCCTGGAACACAAGATGGGCATCCACGGCTCGGCCACGTGCGTGATGAATTTCGACGGCGCGCAGGGATACCTGGTCGGCCAACCGCACAAGGGACTCATGGCGATGTTCACCATGATGAACTCCGCGCGCCTTGGCGTCGGCCTGCAGGGGCTGGGGCTGTCGGAGCGTGCGCTGCAGAACGCGCTTCGCTACTCGCGCGAGCGTCTGCAGATGCGTGCGCTGTCGGGCGCGAAGGCCCCGGACAAGCCGGCCGATCCGATCATCGTGCACCCGGACGTGCGCCGCATGCTGCTGACCTGCAAGGCGCTGATCGAAGGCGGCCGCCTGATGGGTTACGACGCCGCGCTGCAGGGCGACATCGCCCAGAGCTCCACCGACGCCGCCGACCGCGCGCAGGCCGATGCCGTGGCGGGGTTCCTGACGCCGATCGTGAAGGCGTGCCTGACCGAATGGGGCGTGGAATGCACCTACCACGCGCTGCAATGCTTCGGCGGCCACGGCTACATCGCCGAGCATGGAATGGAGCAGCTCGCGCGCGATGCACGCATCACCACGCTGTACGAAGGCACGACGGGCATCCAGGCGCTGGACCTGCTGGGCCGCAAGATCCTGCAACTGCAGGGCGCCGGACTGAAGGCCTTCCTGGCGCAGGTCGCGTCATTCTGCGAGCAGCACGCGGGCGACGCGGCGCTGGCGGAGTTCATCGCGCCGCTGCGCGAACAGGCCGCGAAATGGCAACAGCTCACCGACTCGACCGTCGAGCGCTCGTGCGCGAATCCGGAGGAGATCGGTGCATCGGCCTACGACTACCTGATGTACTCCGGCTACGTCGTGCTCGCCTACTGGTGGGCGCGTGCGGTGGTCGCGGCGGAGGCGTCGTCGCATCCGCAGTCGTTCAAGAACGACAAGCGCGCGACGGCACGCTTCTATTACGCCCGCATCCTGCCGCGCACGCTCGCCCATGCGGCGGCCATCGAAAGCGGCGTGGACGGACTGCCGGAGCTTCCGATCGAAGCGCCCTGACGCATGCGGCCCCGCGGATCGCGCGATCGCGGGGCCGAAGTACACAAAACGTAAACAATGGCGTATAAGCTGGTGTCCCGATGGAGACCGATAGAGCGAACCTACGCCTGGTCCGAACCGGAACCACTCTGGATCCGGCGCAGCCCTCCTTCGCCCCGCGCGGCGCGATCGATCGGTTGAATTCGGTCCGACTTCTCTCACTGGACGCGCACGGGCGCGTACTCGACTGGATGAGCTGGCAGGACGCCACCTGCCTATACGTACGCGGTGCCGTTGCCTGGACGCTGGGCGATCCCTGCCTGCAGGTGCACGGCGGCATCAGCCGACACACCGGCGAGCAGAGCGTCATCGAACTGCATCCCATCGTCGCCGCGCGCAGCCATGCGCGCACCCACGCGCTCGATCCCACGCCCGCCCTGACCAACGCCGCGCTGTTCGCACGCGACGGCTACCTGTGCATGTATTGCGGGCACGATTTCAGCCGGCCGCATCTCACGCGCGACCATGTCATGCCGGTGTCCAAGGGCGGGCGCGACATCTGGGAGAACGTGGTCGCCGCCTGCTTCCACTGCAACTCGCGCAAGGGCAACCGCACGCCGCAGCAGGCGAGCATGCCGCTGCTTGCCGTGCCGTACCGGCCGAGCTGGGTCGAACACCTGATCCTTTCCAACCGCAACATCCTGGCCGACCAGATGGCGTTCCTGCGCGGGCAGCTGCCGAAGACCGCGCGCCTTCAGGCGTGACCCCATCTGGCGTGACGCCTATCGCGGTTTGGCGCGATGTCGCTTCTCCCGCGCCAGCGAGTTGACCTAAAACGTTCACATGCGACGTTTTGCGCGCGTTGACGACCGAGAGGGCGTCCGCAACACTCGCCAACCATTGCAAAACCAAGACGGATTCACGATGCGCCTGACCCTCGGCCTGACCGGCATGGACCCCACCACGGAGTCCGCCCTGCAGGCTGCTTTCCAGTCCGCGAACGACCGTCTTGGCCGTCACTGGCAATTGGTCTCCGACGCCGACGCGGACTACGTCATCGTCGACATGGACAGCATGTACGGTCCGATGAGCTGGCTGCGCCTGCATGCGGCCGGCAAGAGCGTGGTCGCACTGACCGCGGCGCAGCGTACGCAGGCCGACTACCGCCTTGGCCAGCCGTTCGACGCCAACAGCATCGGCAACCTGCTGCGGGATATCGCTTCGCAGGCCGGCATCGTGGTCGAGGCCCCTGCCCCGGCCGCCCCCGAACCCAAGCCGGCAGCGCCGACGCCCCCGCCGGTTGCGGCCGCGCCGCCGGCGCCCTCGCCTGCCCCGGTGCCGGCGCCGGCGCCCGTTCCGCAGCCCGAACCGGTTCCGACGCCCGCGCCCGCAACGGTTGCGGTGCAGCAACCGATTGCAGCCGCCGCACCGCCCGAGGCGCCGAGCGCGGTCGAGCCCGTCGCGGCCACGCTCTCCTCCTCGATCGCCGAGGGCTCTCTGCTGGACTGGATCGCCAACGATCGCCTGAAGGGTCGCGTGCGCGTACGCGGCGCCGAGGAAGGCCTGCTGCTGGACCTCGAACAGCGCGTCTACCACGGCCCGTCCGCATTGAAGCCGCTGGCGCGCCATTTCGAAGGCCGCCTCGAATCGAACGAGTTCGTGCCGGTGGATGCCGCGACCTGGGCCAGCGAGACCGCCCGCCTGGGCGCCGCGATGCCGCTCTCGCGCCTGGTGTGGTTCGGCAGCCTGCTGGCCGGCAAGGGCACGCTGGCATCCGAGCACGACGCAGGCCGACGCTATCTGATGGTCAAGTGGCCGCAGACCGAGCGCGAATACCCCAAGCACTTCCGCATCGCCACGGTGATGATGAAGGGCCCGTCGCTGATGTCGGAAATCGCCGAAGCCAGCGGCGTCTCGCAGGCCGAGGTCGCCGACTTCATCAACGCCAACCTCGCCACCGGTTTCGCCGAACCCGAACGCGAGCCGGAACCGGTCGACCCGGGCAAGGCCGGCAGCGGATTGTTCGGTCGCCTGCGCGGCCGCTGAGCCATCACGGCGCCGCCACGCGCGGCGCAGCTGAACGGGACGGAGCCGATCCTTGCCCGCCCTGGACGACGGCGGGACAATGGCGAACTTGCCGTCTGACACCGTCGTGATGATCGATCCGCAGCGTTATCCGCGTCTGTCCCGAATTGAGGTTCCCGCCGACCTGCGCCAGTTCCCCGAAGAGGAACTGTCCGCGATCGCCGAGGAACTGCGTGCCTACCTGATCGAGCAGGTCGCCCTGGTGGGCGGCCACTTCGGCGCGGGCCTGGGCGTGATCGAACTCACCGTCGCCCTGCACTGGCTCTACGAGACGCCGGTCGACCGTCTGGTATGGGACGTGGGCCACCAGACCTACCCGCACAAGATCCTCACCGGTCGCCGCGACAACATCCACACCGTCAAGCAGAAGGACGGCGTCGCGCCGTTCCCGAAGCGCGAGGAAAGCGAGTACGACACCTTCGGCGTCGGTCATTCGTCCACGTCGATCTCCGCTGCGCTCGGCATGGCCATCGCGCTGCAGCAGCAGGGCGACGACCGCAAGGTCGTGGCCGTGATCGGCGACGGCGCGATGACCGCCGGCATGGCGTTCGAGGCGCTGAACCACGGCGGCGGCATGGATCCGGAGCCGAACCTGCTGGTCGTCCTCAACGACAACCAGATGTCGATCTCGGAGAACGTCGGCGGCCTGACGCAGATGCTCGGGCGCCTCACCGGCAGCCGCACGCTCAACGCGATCCGCGAAGGCGGCAAGCGCCTGCTGGGCGACAAGAACAAGCCGGCGGCGAAGTTCGTCAAGCGCTGGGAAGAGCACTGGAAGGGCATGTTCGTGCCGTCCACGCTGTTCGAGGAAATGGGCTTCCACTACACCGGTCCCATCGACGGCCACGACCTGCCGGCGCTGCTGTCCGCGCTTAAGACGCTCAAGACCCTCAAGGGTCCGCAGCTGCTCCACATCATCACCACCAAGGGCAAGGGCTACGAGCTCGCCGAGGGCGACCAGATCGGCTACCACGCCGTCGGGCCGTTCGATCCCGAGAAGGGCCTGGTGAGCAAGCCGGGCGCGAAGAAGCCGACGACATACACGGATGTCTTCGGCGAATGGCTGTGCGACATGGCCGCGGCCGAACCGAAGCTGCTGGGCATCACCCCGGCGATGCGCGAAGGCTCGGGCCTGGTGCGTTTCAGCAAGGAATACCCGCAGCGCTACTTCGACGTCGCCATCGCCGAGCAGCACGCGGTGACGCTGGCCGCCGGCATGGCCTGCGAAGGCGCCAAGCCGGTGGTCGCGATCTACTCCACCTTCCTGCAGCGCGGCTACGACCAGCTCGTGCACGACGTGGCGATCCAGAACCTCGACGTGCTGTTCGCGATCGACCGCGGTGGCGTGGTCGGCCCGGACGGCGCGACGCACGCCGGCAACCTCGACCTGAGCTACCTGCGCTGCGTGCCGAACATGGTGGTGATGGCGCCGGCCGACGAGAACGAATGCCGGCAGATGCTCAGTACCGGTTACCACCACGTCGGCCCGGCCGCGGTGCGCTATCCGCGCGGCACCGGCCCGGGCGTCGCCGTGCAGCCCACACTCGACACGCTGCCGATCGGCAAGGCCGATCTGCGACGCAATGGTTCGAAGATCGCGCTGCTCGCGTTCGGCGCGGTCACGCCGGCTGCCGACGCCGTGGGTGCCGAACTGGGCCTCACCGTCGTCAACATGCGTTTCGTGAAGCCGCTGGATCGCGCACTGATCCTCGAACTCGCGCGCAGCCACGATGGCTTCGTCACGATCGAGGACAACGTCGTCGCCGGCGGCGCGGGCTCGGGCGTAGCCGAACTGCTGGCATCGGAAGGCATCGTGCTGCCGATCCTGCACCAGGGCCTGCCCGACGAGTTCCAGCACCACGCCAGCCGCGAGCAGTTGCTGTCCGAATCGGGCCTGGACGCTGCGGGCATTCGCGCCGCCGTATTGCAGCGCTGGCCCGAACTGGGCCGACCGAACGCCGTCAGCGCGGCGGGCTGAGCAGCGTTCGCGAGATTGAGCGCTGCTTCTGGCCCCCCTCTCCCACCGGCGACCGAAGGGAGTGCAGAGCTGAGAGGGGTTGGGGTGAGGAACGGTGGCGTAGCGCCGACTCGCGTCGCTTGAGGGCGGACAACAACGGCTAGCGAGCGCCCCCCGCGTCGCCCGCTGTCGGCACACCCGGCGCCTGCGGCTCCTCCACCGCATACCCCTTCGCCCTCAGCTTCGCGACAAAGCCGTCGGGCTTGAGCAGTTCCCGCATCGGCAACACCGAGAAGGTCACCCGGTTCTTCGCCAAGGCCGCTTCCGCCGCGCCGATCCAGCGCGCGGCCACCTGCGCTTCGATATCGCCCGTGCGCTTGCGCAGCACGCCCGACTGCGCGGCGGCACGGAGGCAGGCCTCGTTCTGGTCGGTGTACGGCAGCGCCTTCAACGCGTCGATATCGCCGACGGCCCACGCGTTGGCGCGATCGCGCATCGTGCCCAGGTCGGATTCGAGCCGCTGCAGGGTCTTGGCGAAACAGTCGAGGTCTTCCAGTTTCGACTCGCGCAATTCCTGCAGCGCGACTTTCGGATCCTGGATCATCACCGTCACCACCGTTTCGGTGCGCGGCACGTCGTGGCGCTTCGCCAGCCGCTCCACCACCGGCCAGACCACACCGCCCTGACGCAGGCCCGTGTCCTTGATCGCCGCCTGGTACAACTCCATCGCCGCCAGGATCGGCCGGTAGGACTCCACCGAACGGTCCTCGCCCATGTACTTGCGTTTGAGCACCTGCCAGCGCGCGTACATCTCCGGCGGCACTACCTGCTGAAGCGTCTGGCCCTCGGGATTCCGGCGCGCGCCGAAGGCCTTGGGCGCCAGCACGAGCTTGCCGAAGAAGCCGATGTCGGCGTCGATGCGCACGCCCGGGCCTTCGATGACTTCCTGCGCCTGTGCGATGACCGTCTCGACGTCGTGCGACTCCCACTCCATGCGGCGCGGCAGCGGCGATACCGTGCCGAGCACCCACAACGTGTTCTCGCCCCGACGCACCTTCCACAAACCCGGCCCTGGCTGGACCCCGCTGACCACCAGCGGTGCGAGATCGCGGATCGGCAGGTCCGCCGTGGGTGTGGGCACGGTTTGCGCGGACGCCGAGGCGGCGAACGTCGTGAGTATTCCGATCAGCAATCCCGCGGTGGTGTGGCGCATCTGCACTCCTTCGACGGACGGCGCGATCGGTTCGAGGTGTTGCCTCGGTGGTTGGGACCGGCGACGGCCGGGACGAGTTCCCCGTTCAGTCGGCCCAGGCCCCGGCCCGCAGTAGCGCAGCTTCCACGTCGCTGCCGGATTCGAGCAAGGTGAAACCCTCCCATACGAAGCCCGGCGCGACCGTGCACGCCACCAGCGTGAAAGCCGACAGCGGACGCGCGGCTTGCCACCTTCCGGCCCGCACGACATGCATCGCCACCCCGCCGCTTGCGACGCTGTCCAAACGCACCGTGCGCAGGCGTCCGCTCTCCACATCGAATTCCTGCAGTTCCAGCGGGCCGCCGTCCTGCCAATGCCAGGTTTCGTCGGCGTCGACACGATGCCAGCGGCTCGTCTCTCCCTGCGGCAGCAGGAACTGGATCGCGGTCAGCGCCGGGCGGCCATAACCGCCATGCACGAGTGTCAGCGCCGACTCGTACACGCGCCGGAAATAACCGCCTTCGGGATGCGGCGCAAGCTGCAGATCGTCGATGAGGCGCTGGGCGGTCGGGTCCATCGCCGCATCGTAGCTGGGCCGCGACGGCGCGGCCCAGGCCGCCGCGCTGCGCGGCTCGTTCGAGTGCGCGGTCGTTGCGTTCATCTGCTCGCGAATGAAGTTCGAAAGACGCGTCCACCACCCTGAACCGCCGCGTGCATCGGATCCTGTCTATGGCTTGTGCGCGCTCGCGGCGGCCGCGTCCGCCACTTCACCGCGCCCTCACCCGCTGTGCCACAAATTTCGCCCCTCGTGTGCATTAGGGGTAGGAGATGGAGAAGTCGGCCGAACGGAACGCGCTGGTCCAGGATCATGTCGCCGTGAGTTTCGATGTCGTCGATCGCGACGGCATCCTGCACGGCTACGCCTGCCGTGCGCCCTTCGTGATTGGATCGATGACCGACGAGCCGACTCGGGAAGGCGCCTTCGCTGGGAGAGAGGCGCTGGCGCTTTCCTGAGCGGTGTTATCCTCCCGGCGCCCCTCACGGAAGCGGGTCATGCGCGCCGACCCGGCGCGGCCCGCGCGCTCGACAGGATGACTCCGAATGCCCGGAACGACGACGTCCAGGAAGACCGTCAACGCTGAGACTGGCGGCAAGGCCATCGCGAAAAAACAGGCGGCGAAGAAGACCGCCGCACCGCGCAAGGCGGCCGGACGCAAGCAGCCGACCAAGGCAGTCAAGACTGCAGCAGTCAACAAGGCCGGTGCGACGAAAGACGCCAGCCCACGGCTTCTTTCCGGCGGCAATCCACAGATTCCGAAAGGCTACGGCGACGCGGCCGTGCAGGCCTACATCGCCGCCATGCCCGGCTGGAAAAGCGCAGTGTGGCGCGGTCTGGACAAACTCATCGAACGCGCCGTCCCCGGTGTACGCAAGGCGGTGAAGTGGAACTCGCCGCTCTACGGCATGGAGGACGACAGCTGGTTCCTCGGCGTGCATTGCTTCGACCGCTACATCAAGGTGAGCTTCTTCCGCGGCGCGTCGCTGAAGCCGGTACCGCCGGTCGAATCGAAGATGCCGCACGTGCGCTACTTCCATATCAACGAAGGCGACGACGTGGACGGAGCACGCTTCGTCGACTGGGTGAAGCAAGCCAGCAAGCTGCCCGGGGAACGCATGTGAGTGGGCGTCGGTGCGCGCCACGCCTCCTCTGCTAACCCTCTCTCCCTCAACCAGACCGATACGGCCATGAAGAAGACCAACGGCGATTCGAAGGAAACGAACAGCACGCAGCCCGCTTCGAAGCTGATCGACGAGAGGATCGATGAACTCGGCGACTGGCGCGGCAAGACACTCGCGCGCGTGCGCAAGCTCATCAAGCAGGCCGACCCCGAAGTCGTCGAGGAATGGAAGTGGCGCGGCGTCCCGGTGTGGTCGCACGCCGGCATCGTCTGCACCGGCGAGACCTACAAGAACTACGTCAAGATGACCTTCGCCAAGGGCGCATCGCTGGACGACCCCAAGGGCCTGTTCAATTCCAGCCTCGACGGGAACACGCGACGCGCAATCGACATCCGCGAGGACGACGAGATCGACGAAGCGGCGTTGATGGCGCTCATCAAGGCCGCCGTGGCGTTGAACACGACGAGCAAGTCGGCGACGAAGGCTGCGGCGAAGAAGTGAGTGCTTCGATGCGCGAGTGATGTCCGCTCTTGCCGCCCCGGACTCCGGCCGCGGCGCTCGGCACCAACATCGTGCGCCGCTATGCACAGCATCCGGGACGACGTGGCCGGCCTGGTGCTGGTCGATCCGCCGGAGCAAGGCGTCGATGCGCAGCTTCCCGCGCATAGGAAACGCGACGGTGATCGTCCTGACGGCGCCTGATGACGTCCCCGGCGTACCGGACGATGTGCGCCAGGCGATGCAGCCGCGCGCGAACAGACACAGGCGCGCTTGGCGGCGTCATCCACTCGCGCCAAACGCGTCAGCGTTGCGGATACGTCGCATGACATCGAACTCGACCAGCCGCAGGCGGTGGCCGATGCGGTGACGAGCGTGCTGGCCCAGGACGACGGAGGTCGGACGAGGCCTTCAGGCGGCGGTTCGTTCGCTGACGAAGGCAAGGCGGACGAACATCGCGGTGGCGGCATCGAAACAATGCGAAACACGGGCCCTTGGCTCGCGTGAACGATGCCACCGCGGATGGTCTAGGATGGCCAAAAGCTAGCGCACTGGGCGGAATATGGACAGCAGTCTGGCGGACTTCCTCGAACATCGCATTGAAGCGATCGTCGCGACCGCGATCGAGTTCGCCAGATCGGTGGACGTGGGCACCAAGCTCGACGCCGCCGCGCTGCGCGACCACTTGCCGGAAATCGTCAAGGCCATCGCAGCGGACATGCGAACTCCGCAGACGCGCGCACAGGAAATCGAAAAGTCCGAAGGACGCGCGACCAGGTCGATCGAGGAGCCGCGATCGGCCGCGGGGACGCACGCGCTGCATCGCGCCCACAGCGGATACAGCATCGCGAACCTGGTCTCCGAATACCGCGCCTTGCGCGCGTCCGTATTGCGCTTGTGGACGGAGGATCCCGAGTGGACGGCCCTCCCGGAAGAGGTCACCCGATTCAACGAAGCGATAGACGAGGCGATCGCTGAATCGGTCAGCCACTACTCCGCGGAGGTCGAACGGTGGCGCAGCATCTTCCTTGGCGTGCTGGGGCACGATCTGCGTAGCCCTTTGAGCGCCATCGTCATGACGTCGGAGCTGATCGCACGCATGGCGATCGATACGCCGATCACCAGCGCCGCGCAACGTCTCATTCGAAGCGGCGAGCGCATGCGCGAATTGCTCGACAATCTGCTTGTCTACAATCGCGCGCAGATGGGGGTCGGGTTTGAAATCGAGAGGGCGGATGCCGATCTCGTGCAAGCATGCCGCGAGGAGATCGAAATACTGCAGGCATCGATGCCTGGAGTACACATACGTTTCGAGTCTCCTCGGTCGCTGCAAGGGTTGTTCGATGCCGGGCGCATCCGCGAAGCACTGGCCAATCTGGTGGTGAACGCAGCGAAGTACGGCACCCAAGGCAGCCAGATCCGCGTCGAGCTGCTCGATCGCGGCGACAGCGCCGAGGTAGTGGTCAGCAACTCCGGCGAACCCATTGCCCACGAGACATTCGACTTGATGTTCGAACCCCTCAGGCGCCTGGGCGTGTCGGATGGCGAGGCGGAACGGGCCAGCCTGGGCCTGGGTCTGTTCATCGTCAGCCAGATCGCGCATTCCCATGGCGGCAGCATCAGCGGGGAATCGGTGAACGGGACGACGACCTTCAAACTGCATCTGCCAACGGCAAGCGCATAGTCACGCGAAGCATGCCCGCTCTCGCCCAGGAGCCGGTCCTGATGTCCGACCTGCGCATGGAAAGGCGTTAGTGCTTTCGAGGCCCCTGCGGCGCCGATCGGGCCAGAGGCGTTTCGATGCGTGATCACGCAAACCTGGTTTCCACCGCCGCAACCGTACTTGCGCTGGTTTGCCTGATCGACGCTACACATGCGCACGAAGTGAAGACGGCGACGACGCTTCCTTGCGCGGCGTTCTCGAACCCGCCAGTGAAGCCACACGACCCGACCGCGAACGTCTTCGCCTTGGACCAGCTCGAATACCACTACCGGGTGCCTGGCGAATTCACCTATCGCCTGACCGGCGATCAATACGGATTCGAAGCGCTCTCGTTCATCATTACCAAGACCCATCCCGGCGGGGGGCCGGGACTCCATGTGCACGACACCGAAGAGGCGCATGTTCTCCTGGAGGGAAGCGCCCAGTACCGGATAGGCGAGAACACGCTGACGGTGCAGGCGCCCTACGTGGCAAAGGTGCCGGCCGGAGTACCCCATACGTTCATCAACGTGGGCATCGAACCGTTCTCACTCGTCGCCGTGTTCGCCTCGAAGCATCCCACCACCACCAGAGTGGGTGACAACCCTTTGGTTCGCTTATGGCAGACCCGGAATGTCCCTCCGCCCTGTGATGCACCGTAGTCCTGGTCCGGGCCGGCTAGTGTTTGCGCGCTGCGGTTTCTCATTGGAGAGTGCACGCCGCCCGCTCTCGTGACTCCATCGCGTTACGGCTCACGAAGCGATGGCGGCTTCGCACAGCCGCTGTATCACCCGGCTGCCTTCCCGCGCCTCGGCATCGTCGGCCGGGGCGAACTCGGTGACGGTGAACCCGACCAGGTCGGCTTCGCGTGCGATGCGGCCGACCAGTGCGATCGCACTGTCCACGCCCAGACCGCCATCCGGATAGGCGACGTACGGAAACTCGCTTGGGTCCAGCGCGTCCAGGTCGAAGTGGATGTGCACAGGGCGACCTGCGACAGCCTGCGGATCGAGCATTTCCAGATGCAGTTCGCGCTGAAGCGCCCAGTCGCCCTCATCGCCTACACGGATCCCGACGTAGTGGAAGCGTGCGGGATCGATGGGTGCGCCGAGGAACGGTCGCATCGGCCCGGGTGCGCGGCCCAGGATCGCGCTGACGGGCATGCCGTGGAAGTTTCCGCTGGGTGAGGTTTCGGGCGTATTGGCATCGAGGTGGGCATCGATCCAGATCACGTGGAGATCGGGATGGACGCCATGCAGGTAATCGATCACCGCGACATCGACGGCGCAATCGCCGCCGGCGGTCAACACGCGCCTGGCACCGGAGTTGGCGAGAAGATCCTGCGCGCCGCAAAACTGCGCGAGGATCGCATCCCAGCGGCGCACGCCGTGGGCATCAGCCGCATCGTCGCCGGCCAGGGGCACCCGGAGCGAAGGAGCGAACCGGCCGCACACCGCAGCCGCTGCCGCAGCACCGCGCGGCAGGTTGTCGTGTCGCCCCGACCCTTGCCATTGCGGGTAGGACAGACAGAGATCGAACGGCATGGCCCTGCGCTCCTCTCACATCGCGGTCAGGCGATGATGCCATGCCGTGGGTTCGGCAGGATCGCGTTGTTTGTGTATGTCCGCTTTCGACTGCGGTTTCAACCGGTCGATGCAACAGCTTGTTGAAATCGTTCGGCCGGTGTTTCATAGCCTAGCGTCTTGCGGGGCCGTCCGTTCAACTCCCTGGCCACCGCGTCGAG
>SCOX01000014.1 GCA_005503055.1 Lysobacteraceae bacterium P
GGTGCCCACTTCTCGCGCCACTCGCGTGACTTCCGCGGCGAAGCCGTTGAGCTGGTCCACCATCGTGTTGATGGTTTCCTTCAGCTGCAGGATTTCGCCCTTCACGTCCACGGTGATCTTGCGCGACAGGTCGCCCTTGGCGACCGCGGTGGTCACCTCGGCGATGTTGCGCACCTGCGAGGTGAGGTTGGACGCCATCGCGTTGACGGAGTCGGTCAGGTCCTTCCACGTGCCGGCCACGCCGGGCACGACCGCCTGGCCGCCCAGGCGACCCTCGGTGCCCACTTCGCGTGCCACGCGCGTGACTTCCGAAGAGAAACCATTGAGCTGGTCCACCATCGTGTTGATGGTGTCCTTGAGTTCGAGGATCTCGCCGCGCACGTCCACGGTGATCTTGCGCGAGAGGTCGCCCTTGGCGACCGCGGTGGTCACCTCGGCGATGTTGCGAACCTGCAGCGTCAGGTTCGACGCCATGGAGTTCACGTGGTCGGTGAGGTCCTTCCACGTGCCGGCGACGTCGGGCACCTGCGCCTGGCCGCCGAGCTTGCCTTCGGTACCCACTTCGCGCGCCACGCGCGTCACTTCGGAGGAGAAACCGTTGAGCTGGTCCACCATCGTGTTGATGGTGTTCTTCAGCTCCAGCATCTCGCCGCGCACGTCCACGGTGATCTTGCGCGAGAGGTCGCCCTTGGCGACCGCGGTGGTCACCTCGGCGATGTTGCGCACCTGCGAGGTGAGGTTGGACGCCATCGCGTTGACGGAGTCGGTCAGGTCCTTCCACGTGCCGGCCACGCCGGGCACGATCGCCTGGCCGCCGAGCCGGCCTTCGGTGCCGACCTCGCGCGCCACGCGCGTCACTTCCGACGCGAAGCCGCGCAGCTGGTCCACCATCGTGTTGATGGCTTCCTTCAGCTGCTGGATCTCGCCGCGCACGTCCACGGTGATCTTGCGCGAGAGGTCGCCGTTGGCCACGGCGATGGTCACGTCGGCGATGTTGCGCACCTGCGCGGTCAGGTTGGACGCCATCTGGTTGACCGAGTCGGTCAGGTCCTTCCACACGCCCGAGACGCCCTTCACCTTCGCCTGGCCGCCCAGGCGACCGGCCGTGCCCACCTCCAGCGCCACGCGCGTGACCTCGGAGCTGAACTCGCCCATCTGCTCGATCATGCGATTGACGATGTTGGCCGAGCGCAGGAATTCGCCCTTGAGCGGGCGGCCGTCGGCCTCCAGCGGCACGCTGCGGGTGAGGTCGCCCTTGGCCACGCCGGCCATCGCTTCGCTCATCGCCTCGACCGGGCGGACCAGGTCGTCGATCAGCGCGTTGACCGATTCCTCCATGCCCGACCACTGGCCTTCGCGATTGGCCGGGGTGATGCGCTGGCGGGTCTGGCCTTCGCGGCCGACGGCTTCACCCACGCGCGCCAGTTCGCCGGCGAGGCGGCGGTTATGGCTGACGATCTCGTTGAGGATGTGGGCGAGCTGCCCTTCCTGTCCCTGCCAGTTGAGCGGCAGCCGCACCGAGAAGTCGCCGGCACGCACCGCGTCCATCGCCTCGATGATCACGTCCAGCGGTTCGCGCGCAGGCTCGACCTGTGCACGCCGCTTGGGCGCCGTTGCTACGGCTTTCGCTGGCGATGGCGTCGCCTTGCGCGCCGATCCCGAACGGCGCGGTTTAGTTTCCGTGGTCACCCGACATCCCCCATGCCCTACGGCTTTCGCGGAAAAACCCGATGAGCTTAACGCAGCCGCGATGATGGAATGTTCACGTTCGTTGGCGGTTTTCGGACGGCGGCGGGGCGCGGCGCGCGCGGCTTTCGAGCACGCCGTAGCCGGCGATCGCCAGCAACAGCGGGCCCAGGTAGTAGCACGCGCGGTAAGCCAGCAACGCGGCGAGCAATTCCGGCTGAGGCACCTGGTAGCCGAGCAGGGCGATGAACACCGCCTCCAGCACGCCGATGCCGGCCGGGATGTGGGCGACGGCCGCCGCGACGGCCGCCGTCAGCAGCGCGCCGAGCACGTCCGTGTAGATCACGCCGTCGGGCATCAGGACGAACAGCAGGGCGCCCATCAGGGCCCAGTTGGTCGTGGCCAGTGTCAGTTGCACCAGCGCGAGCGGCACCGACGGCAGGCGGAAGTGGTGGCCGCGCACATGGAGGACGCGACCGTGGGTGAGGTGGCAGGCAGCGAGGTATCCCACCACGGCGAGCAGCATCGCCGCGCCAAGCCAAGGCAGGTTCCCGCCCGTCAGCGCCCAGTGCGGTGGCGTGCGCACGCGCCCGGACACGAACAGCGCACCGGCCAGCAGCAGGTAGCCGACCCAGTTGGTGCCGACGGCGAAGGCGACGATGCGACCGATCGTTCCCAACCCCAGCCCTGCATGCGAGTACAGGCGGTACCGGAATCCCGCGCCGCCGACGAGCGCACCGACGTTAAGGCTGAAGGCGTAGGCGACGGTGGAGATCGCCATCACGTGCGGCACGGGCAGGTCGTGGTGCGCATAGCGGCGCGCGGCCACGTCGTAGCACGAATACAGCAGGTAGCTGCCGACGGTGATGGCGACGGCGAGGATCAGCGTGGCCGCCGTGTATTCGCCGAGCGTGGCGCGCACTTCCGCCCAGTCCACCGAACGCGCGTACCGCACCAGCAGGAAGGCCACCAGCGCCAGGAACACGAAGAACGCGACGCGCCGAACCCGGCGCCAGCGGCGGCGTGATGCGCTCACGGCGGCGGCTCCGCGTCCTGCGGCGGGGAGACCAGGGCCGTGCGCGGTTTGTGCGCGGGCAACCAGCCGGCCCATTGCGGGAACCGGCGCAGCACATGGAACAGCAGTGGCCGCGTCAGTACCTGCCAGAAGCGGCCGCGCGGCACGCTCGCCGGATCGACGGCGCGGCAGTGGTCGTCCATCAGGCAACGCAGTCGCCCGCGCAGATCGCGCGCGAAGTCCGCGTCGCGGATGAAGACGTTGGCCTCGAAGTTGAGCGACAGGCTCAGGGGATCCAGGTTGCTCGATCCCACGGTGCTCCATTCCTCGTCGATCACCGCGACCTTGCCGTGGAACGGGCGCTCGCAGTACTCGAAGATGTGCACGCCGGCATCGACCAGATGGCGGTACAGGGCGCGTGCGGCGGTCAGCGCCAGCGGCGTGTCCGGCTCGCCCTGGAAGATCAAGGACACCTTCACGCCGCGCCGGGCCGCATCGCGCAGGTCGCGCAGGAAGCCGTAGCCGGGGAAGAAGTAGGCATTGGCGATGACGATTTCGCGCCGCGCTTCGCGGAACGCCTGCCGGTAGGCACGCTCGATGCTGCGCGAGCGCCGGCCATTGTCGCGCGGCAGGAAGCACACGTCGGCACCACCGGCGACGCGGCCCGCATCGGCGGCGGCGTCGGGCTCCCAGCGCTCGCCCGTGCCGCGCGTGACCACCGCCTGGCGCAGGAACGACACGATATCGGCGACCACCGGCCCCTGCACTTCGACCGCGTAGTCCTGCTTCGCGGTGGGCCCGAAGTCGGCCAGGTGGTCGGCCGAGTAGTTGATGCCGCCGACGAAGGCGACGCTGCCGTCCACCGCGACCAGCTTTCGGTGCAAGCGGCGGAAGACGTTGAGGCGTACGCCGAACAGCGTCGGCTGCCGGTCGAACATGCGCAACTCGACGCCGGCGTTGGCCAGTTCCTGCACGAAGGCCTCCGACAGGTCGGGCGAGCCGAACGCATCGACGAGGCAATGCACATGCACGCCGCGCTGCGCGGCGGCGACGAGGCGCTGTTTGAGCTGGACGCCGACCTTGTCTTCGAACCAGATGAAGGTTTCCAGCAACACTTCGCGCCGGGCGGCGTCGATCGCCTCGAACACGCGCGCGAAATACGCCTCGCCGTTTTCCAGCAGGCGCACGCGATGGCCGTGGCGCCAGCACGAGTCGATGCCGCGCGACCACCTCACAGTTCGACCCTCGCCAGCAGCGGCACGTGGTCGGACAAATGCGACCACGGCCGCGACGACAGCACGCGTGCTTCGGCCACGCGCGCATTGCGCAGGTAGATGCGGTCCACCGGCAGCGTTGGCCAGCGCGACGGGAACGTGCGCGCGACCCGTCCCTGCGTGTGTTCGAACGCCTCCACCAGTCCGCAGCGGCGCAGGAGCGCATGCCCGCGCACGCGCCAGTCGTTGAAGTCGCCCGCGACGATGAGCGGCGCGTCGCGCGGAATTTCCTCCGATGCGATCGCGCACAGCAGGGCGATCTGCTTTTGGCGGTGCGACTCGCGCAAGCCCAGGTGCACGCACACGGTGTGCACATCGGCGTCGTGACCGGGCACGCGCAGGACCGCGTGGAGCAGGCCGCGCTGCTCGTGGCCGTCGACGGAGACGTCGCGGTTCTCGAAGGATGCGATGGGAAACTTCGACATCAGTGCATTGCCATGGTGACCGTGCGGATAGACCGCGTTGCGTCCGTAGGCGAACTGCGGCCACAGCGTGTCTGCGAGGAATTCGTACTGCGGGCCCGAAGGCCAGTTCGCATGACGACGTGCATGGTGCGCGTGCTCGCCCAGCACCTCCTGCAGGAACACCATGTCCGCCGACACGGTCCGGATCGCTTCGCGCAGCTCGGGCAGCACGAACCGCCGATTGAGCAGGGTGAACCCCATGTGCACGTTGACGGTCAGGACATTGATCGAGGTCATGCAGTGCGTGGCGTGGGACCGGACTGCATTCTGCCGGCCATGTCCGCGATGCGGCGTGAGGGGCGCGTGCCACGCATGCACGAGCGCGGCGATGGCTCAGAGCCAGCGCCGCACGCGCCGCGCATAGTCGGCGAAGGCTGCGGGAAAGCGCGCCGCCAGTGCGGCCTCCTCGGCCGGGATCTGCAGCCGGTCGATCCACACGATATAAGCGAGGGGGCCGATGAACGCCAGCGGATGCGCGAGGCCGATCGCCCAGCCCGCCAGCAGAAGGGCATGTCCCACATACATGGGATTACGCGTGAACCGGTAGGGGCCGTCGGTCACAACCTGCGATGCCGCGTCCGGTCGCAGAGGATTGACGGTGGTGCGCGCGCGTTGGAAGGCGAACTTCGGCCAGACGTTGAAGGCCAGTCCGATGCATGCCGCGACGCCGGCCGTCGTGGGCGGGTACGCCCAGTCCCATCGCCACGCGGGTGCGGCGTGCGCGAGCGTCCGGGTGAGTACACCAAGGAGCAGCACCAGGAGCAGCGGCGGCAGCGGCGGCGGTCGTTTCATGACGTCGCCACCATCCCTTGAAAGCCGGGCACGCGCGGAGGCGGCGAGCATGGCGGTCGGGTGGTGGTGGGAGTGAGCAGGCTACGCATCGTCATGACATCGCATCGCATCGCGCAGGACGGTTTGCGCAGCGACCCGTACCCGAGTCAGGGTGAAATCTGCGCGCAAGGTCGAGTGGCTCACCAGCTTTCGGCCAGCGCACGTGTGATCTGAGCCGCCGGGAACGGCCGGCATCCGGTCGTGTTCTGTCCGGCCCAGAGCGGTGAAAAATCGCCGCGGCCCTCGGACTCCCCCTTCGTCCGCAACGGCGTCACGGCTGCGGCGGCCAGCGGGAAGGCGGGAGCGTCCGTGCGCAGCGGTCCGAGTTCGCGCATCAGCCGGTTGCGAATGCCCCGTGCCGGGCGGCCGGTGAAGACGTTGGTGAGCGCCGTGGACTCCCCGGCCTGGGGAGTGAGTGCCTGACGATGCACGGCGCTGGTCGTCGCTTCGGGACAAAGCAGGTAGGTCGTGCCGACCTGCACGCCCGATGCGCCCAGCGCGCGCGCGGCCGCAACGCCGCGCGCATCGGCGATGCCGCCGGCGGCGAGCACCGGCACGCGCACGGCGCGCACGATCTGCGGCAGCAGCGCGAAGGTGCCCGCCTGCGCGTCGAGATCCTCGGACAGGAAGTGCCCGCGGTGTCCGCCGGCTTCGAGTCCCTGCGCGATGATCGCGTCGACGCCTCGGGCCTCCAGCCAGCGCGCCTCATCCACGGTGGTGGCGGAAGAGAAGACCTTCGCACCGGTGGCGCGTACGCGTTCGAGCAGGTCCGGTGCCGGCAGCCCGAAGTGGAAACTGACGACGACGGGCGGCAACTCCGCCAGGACGTCGGCCAGTTCGGCGCTGAAAGGCGCGCGGGTCGGACCGGCCGGAAGCGCCTCGGGGTCCAGGCCGGACTGCGCGTAATACGGGGCCAGCAGGGCGCGCCAGGCGGCATCGCGTGCGGGATCGGGCGCGGGTGCTGCGTGGCAGAAGAAGTTGACGTTGACCGGGCCGGTCGTGCGTTCGCGGATGGCGGCGAGTTCGCGACGCAACGCCTCTGCAGTGAGGGTGGCGGCGGGCAGCGACCCGAGTCCGCCGGCCTGGGTCACCGCGATCGCGAGCTCGCTTCCCTGCACTCCGGCCATCGGCGCCTGGACGATGGGGAGCGGGATGCCGAGGAGTTCCTGGATGGTCATGGCACTACCCTAGGTCCGGGCGCTGCCCGGGGATATCGGCGATTGGTATCGGATCGGCAACCGTAGCGGAGGTTGTCAGGGTTATTCCGACCGCGGGCTTCCGTTCTTCCCGACAGCGTTCCGGCGGCCCCGGCCCCAGACTGAACAGGCCCCGGCGCCGAGGCCGACTCTCCATCCCCTCGGAACTTCCCCTTCCGAAACACCCATCGGCTGCCAAGCCGGCGCCGGGGCAAAAAAACACCGCCGTCGTGGCGACACCGATCAAGGCACCAGCATGGGCCCCGGCCGGTCCTCGTCTTCGTCGCGGTAGCTCTCGCCGGTGAGCGCCATCGCGGCAGCCAGCTGCTTCACCGCCTCGCACTGCAATGCAGTCTCTTCCAGTTGCCAGACCGCCTCGATGCCGTCTGCGTGGCTCAGTCGCAGCACGCACGCGCGGCTGCCGGGAAAGGGACCGGTCGCTTCGATCCGCCAGCCCGGCGGCAGGGTCTGGGTACGCATGTCCATGCCGCGACGCTACCGCGATGGGCGATAGCCGGGCGTGAGCCTGCGATGGCGGTCCGATCGCATGCACCGCGCGCGCTTGCCGCGTCCGGCCGCTTCGGCACGGGGCCGGCGCATCGCGACGCGGTATGGTGTCGCCCCCGAAGCCGACCGCCCTGCGATGTCCCCAATTTCCGCTCCTCCGGCCACCGCGCCGCAACTGGGCCATGCCCTCAAGCCGCGCCAGCTGATCATGATGGGCCTGGGCAGTGCGATCGGGGCCGGACTCTTCCTGGGGTCCGGCGTGGGCGTGCAGGCGGCGGGACCGGCGGTGCTGATGTCGTACCTGGTCGCAGGCGCGCTGGTGATCATCGTGATGAACGCGCTGGGCGAGATGGCCGCCGCCAAGCCGGCCAGCGGCGCATTCTCGGTGTACGCCGCCGATGCGATGGGCGCGACCGCCGGCGCCACCGTCGGCTGGCTGTGGTGGGCGCAGCTGGTGATCGTGATCGCGGCCGAATCCGTCGGCGCCGCCGGCCTGCTCGCGACGGTCTGGCCGCAACTGTCGGTGCCGTTGGCATCGCTCACCTTCATGCTGCTGTTCACCGCCATCAACCTGATGGGGGTGAAGAACTTCGGCGAGTTCGAATTCTGGTTCGCGATCCTGAAGGTCGTGGCGATCGTCGCCTTCATCCTGATCGGCGCGGCCCTGCTGCTGGGACTGTTGCCGGGCGTGGCATCGCCGGGGCTGTCGAACTTCACCGCGCACGGCGGCTTCGTGCCCAAGGGCTGGGCCGGCGTCGGCACGGCGCTGCTGGTGGTGGTGTTCGCCTTCGGCGGAACGGAAATCGTGGCCGTCGCCGCGGCCGAGACCGCCGATCCCTCGCGCAGCCTCGCGCGTGCGATCCGCACCGTGGCCTGGCGCATCCTGGTGTTCTACATCGGTTCGCTGAGCGTGATCATCGCGGTGGTGCCCTGGACCAGCGAAACCTTGCGTTCGCCTTTCGCGGCGGTGCTGGAAGTGGCGCGCATCCCGGGCGCGGCGACTGCGATCACGCTGATCGCGGTTATCGCGCTGCTGTCGGCGCTCAACGCCAACCTCTACGGCGCCTCGCGCATGATCTTTTCGCTGGCCCAGCGCGAGGAAGCGCCGCGCGCGCTGGCCCGCGTGAACCGCCGCCAGGTGCCGGTGGTCGCGGTGCTCTCGTGCGTGCTGTTCGGCTTCATCGCCACGGTCTTCGAGCTGTGGTATCCGAACCGCGTGCTGCCGGTGCTGCTCAACATCGTCGGCTCGACCTGCCTGCTGGTGTGGACGATCTCGCTGGTGTCCCAGCTCATCCTGCGACGTCGCGCCGATCGTGCCGGCACGCCGCTGCCGTTCCGGATGCGCGGTTTCCCGTGGCTGACGGTCGCCGCACTGGCGATCCTCGCGCTGATCTTCGCACTGCTGCTGTCGTCGGCCGACACGCGCGCGCAGTTCCTGTCGATGGCCGCCCTGACGGCCGGCATCGCGCTGGCGAGCGAACTGGCGCGGCGCTACCGCACGAAAAAACGCGCGACGGCCTGAACCGTCGCGCGTCCCCGCGACGTGCGCGGGAGGGGTGAACGCACGTCGCGATGCCTCAGTTCAAGCGCACCTCAGTTCTCATAGGCGGACTCGCCATGCGAGGTGATGTCCAGGCCTTCGCGCTCGGATTCCTCGCTGACGCGCAGGCCGACGGTGTACTTCACGAGCACGAAGGCGACCAGCGCGACCACGCCCGACAGCACCACCGTCACCAGCACGCCCTGCAACTGGATCCACACCTGCGAGGCGATGCTGTACTCGGGCAGCGCGGTTTCGGTGACGTAATCCCAGATGCCCGCGCCGCCCAGCGAGGGCGCGGCGAACACACCGGTCAGCAGCGCGCCGAGAATGCCGCCGATGCCGTGCACGCCGAACACGTCCAGCGCATCGTCGGCGCCGAGCAGGCGCTTGAGGCCATTCACGCCCCACAGGCACACCGCGCCAGCCAGCGCGCCGATGATCAGCGCGCCGCACAGGCCGACGAAGCCGGCGGCAGGCGTGATCGCGACCAAACCGGCGACCGCGCCGGACGCCGCGCCCAGCATCGAGGGCTTGCCCTTGCTGATCCATTCGACCGCCGTCCAGCCCAGCACCGCCGCCGCCGTGGCGAGGAAGGTGTTGACGAAGGCCTGCGCGGCCACCGCGTTGGCTTCCAGTGCGGAACCGGCGTTGAAGCCGAACCAGCCGACCCAGAGGATCGACGCGCCCACCATCGTCTGCGTCAGGTTGTGCGGCTTGATCGCCTCACGCCCGTAGCCGACGCGCTTGCCGATCACGTACGAGCCGACCAGGCCCGCGACCGCGGCGTTGATGTGCACCACCGTGCCGCCGGCGAAGTCCAGCGCGCCCTTGGCGAACAGGAAGCCCGACTGTGCGAGCACGCCGGGCACCGCGTCGTTGCTGGTGAACGCATCGGGCCCCGGGAAGAACCACACCATGTGCGCCATCGGCGTGTAGGCGAAGGTGAACCACAGCACCGTGAACAGCATGACGCCGGCGAACTTCACCCGTTCGGCGAACGCGCCGATGATCAGCGCGCAGGTGATGCAGGCGAACGCGCCCTGGAACACGAAGAACACCAACTCGGGAATGTAGACGCCCTTGGTGAACGTCGCGCCCATCGCCGTGGCGTCCAGTCCCTTCGCGAATACCCGGTCGAAGCCGCCGATGAAGGCATTGCCCGGCGTGAACGCCAGCGAGTATCCATACAGCGCCCACAGCACCGCCACCAGCGAGAACACCAGCAGGCACTGCATCAACACCGACAGCACGTTCTTGCTGCGCACCAGCCCGCCGTAGAACAGCGCGAGCCCCGGCAGCGTCATGAAGATCACCAGCGCCGCGCAGACCAGCAACCAGGCGACGTCGCCCTTGTTGGCGACCGGCGCGGCGGCGGCTGCGGTGTCCTGGGCGAATGCGAGTGCGGGCGATGCGAGTGCGACCAATGCGCCAACACCCGCAATCCCGCGGTCGCGAAACTTCATGATTGCGCGTTCGCGCTCGGCCGAGGATGTCGCCGTCATCGAGCCCACAGCCGGTGCCGGCATGGCGGTCGCGCTCATGCCGTCACCGCTGCGGGGATCCATCTTCGAGTGCATCACGTTGTGGGTTCCTTCTTTAATCGAAGTTGATGTGCACTGCAGGTTGGATTCCCGCCTTCGCGGGAACGACGGCTCCGATGGAGTCCAAGCCACGTAGCTGCGCGGGACCTTGTCGATGACGTTCATGTCCGCCCCCTCACAGCGCGTCGTCGTCGAGCTCGCCGGTGCGGATCCGCACCGTGCGCTCAAGCGGTTGCACGAAGATCTTTCCGTCCCCGACCTTGCCGGTGCGCGCCGCCGCGGCCAACGCCTCCAGGGCCGCATCGAGCGTGGCCTCGGCCACGGCGCATTCGACCTTCAACTTCGGCAGGAAATCGACGACATACTCGGCACCGCGATAGAGCTCGGTGTGGCCCTTCTGGCGACCGAATCCCTTCACTTCGGTAACGGTGATGCCGGACACGCCGACTTCGGTGAGCGCTTCGCGCACCTCGTCGAGCTTGAACGGCCGGATGATCGCGGTGATCAATTTCATCTCGCAGCTCCGTGTGGATGGGAAAGTCAGAACGTCTTGGTGAGCGTGAGCACCACGGTGTCGTCGCCGAGGTAGTTGTTGTGCACGTTCGTGTAGAGGGCCTCTTCCGCGTCGGTGTCGGTGTAGGCCAGGGCGATGGCGAAGCCGCCCTCGAAGGACTTGGTCACGCCGAGCTTCCAGTCGACGTACTCGAAGTCCTCGTTGTTCTCGATCCACTGCTTGCCGGCGTGCGCGTTGAGCGTCCAGGTCGGCACGAACTCCCAGTTCACGGCGGCGTCGAGATAGCCGCTGCCATCCGAATCGGCGTAGCCGAACAGGTCGGTGAGGGCGTAGGAGTATTTGGCGGAGAACACGCCGGCGGTGATGCCGAAGTAGATTTCGCCCGTGTCCGGGCTGTTGAAGCCGGAGGGATAGTCGCCGGGGTACCAGTAGTACAGCGCGCCGACGTCGTAGCCGAAGGTGTCGTTGAACTTGCCGCGATAGCCGCCGTAGAAGTCCAGTTCCAGGCTGTTGGAGATGTCGTCGTCAACGACGGGCGTGTCGGACAGCCAGCTGACGTTGCTGCCCCACGTGCCGACATAGAAGCCACTGTCGGCGGCGTACTCGACGCCGGCCTGCAGCGCCGGTTCCTGGTTGTTCTGCGAGATGCCGCGAAAGATGTAGTCGGACGTCAACGCGACTGAACCGGACACGCCGGCGGTCGCATCGTTTGGCAGGGCGAGCGAAATCGCGCCAGCCAGGACGACGCAGACGAGCGATGCAGCGGTATTGCTTGCATGGATGCGAGACGACATGACGCAGGCTCCTCATAAGCGGTGGCCCCTCCCCGGTCATTGCTTCGTGCTCTTGCCACGCGGGCGCGTGTGGTCGATTCCCGCGCGTTTTTCGGGACGAACTCGCCTTGCGGCGGGCGTGGCCCGTCGTTTGTTTTTCCCTCACTGGTTGTCGTGGTGATGCTGTGGTGCTGTGCCGTGCCTGGTTACACGGTCCGCGTCATGAAGACGCTGTTCGGATCTTCCGTGTAGTCCGCGAACGGACCACACGATTCGAAACCAAAGCGCGCGTACAGGCGTCGCGCCGGTTCGAAGCCCTGCATCGAGCCGGTTTCCAGGCTCAGTTGTCGATAGCTGCGGCGATCGGCCTCGGCAACGATGTGCGCCAGCATCGCGGCCGCCACCCCCTTGCGGCGGTGCCGTGACGAGGTGCGCATCGACTTGATTTCGCCGTGCGTGTCGTCGAGCTGTTTCAATGCGGCGCAGCCCACCAGTTCGTCGTCCTGCCAGGCCGACCAGAAGGTGATGTGCGCGGCCTTCAGGTCATGCAGGTCGAGCGCGTGGATGCTTTCCGGCGGAGACAGCAGCGCCATGCCCTGCAGGTGCTCCTGCAGCAGCGCGACGACAGCGGGATGGTCGAGACCGCCGGTGCGGATCTCCATCGCGAATCTCCGAAGAAAGGCAGTGGCGCCGAACGACCGCGGCCCGGAGCATTCGCCCCGAGCCGCGACTGGATCAGATCGTGTAGTACATCTGGTATTCGAGCGGGTGCGTCGCGGCACGGAAGCGCGTGACTTCCTGCATCTTCAGCGCGATGTAGCCGTCGATGAAGTCGTCGGTGAACACGCCACCGGCCTTGAGGAAGTCGCGGTCCTTGTCGAGCGCTTCCAGCGCCTGGTCGAGGCTGTGGCACACGGTGGGGATGTTCTTCTCTTCTTCCGGCGGCAGGTCGTACAGGTCCTTGTCGCTCGGAGCGCCCGGATCGATCTGGTTCTTGATGCCGTCCAGGCCGGCCATCATCAGCGCGGCGAAGACCAGGTAGCCGGAGTTCATCGGATCCGGGAAACGGATCTCGATGCGGCGTGCCTTCGGGTTGGCCACGTACGGAATGCGGCACGAAGCCGAGCGGTTGCGGGCCGAGTAGGCCAGCATCACCGGCGCTTCGTAGCCCGGCACCAGGCGCTTGTAGCTGTTGGTGGTCGAGTTGGCGAAGGCGTTGATCGCACGGGCGTGCTTGAAGATGCCGCCGATGTACCACAGCGCCATCTGCGACAGGCCGCCGTAGCCGTCGCCGGAGAACAGGTTCACGCCGCCCTTGGCCAGCGACTGGTGCACGTGCATGCCGCTGCCGTTGTCGCCGACGATCGGCTTGGGCATGAAGGTCGCGGTCTTGCCGTTGCGGTGGGCGACGTTCTTGATGACGTACTTCATCGTCAGCAGTTCGTCGGCCTTCTTGACCAGCGAGTTGAACTTGGTGCCGATCTCGCACTGGCCGGCGTTGGCCACTTCGTGGTGGTGCACTTCCACTTCCATGCCGACCTGCTCGAGCGTCTTGCACATCTCGGCACGGATGTCGTGCAGCGTGTCCAGCGGTGCGACGGGGAAGTAGCCGCCCTTCACCATCGGACGGTAGCCGGTGTTGCCGCCGTCGTACTCGCGGCCCGAGTTCCAGTGCGCTTCTTCCGAATCGATGTGGAAGAAGGTGTGGCCCATGTCGTTGGCGAAGCGCACCGAGTCGAAGATGAAGAACTCGGGCTCCGGACCGAAGAAGGCCTGGTCGGCGATGCCGCTGGCCTTGAGGTAGGCCTCGGCGCGCTTGGCGACGCCGCGCGGGTCGCGCGAGTAGGCCTGCATGGTGGCCGGGTCGAGGATGTCGCAGGTCAGCACGACGGTCGGGTCGGCGGTGAACGGATCCAGGAACGCGGTGCTGGCGTCGGGCAGCAGCACCATGTCGGACTCGTTGATGCCCTTCCAGCCGCTGATCGACGAACCGTCGAACATCTTGCCGTCTTCGAACAGGCTCGGCTCCACGATCGACTTGGGGAAGGTGACGTGGTGCTGCACGCCACGCATGTCCACGAAGCGCAGGTCGACGAACTCGACCTTGTGGTCCTTGATGAGCTTTTCTACGTGTTCAAGCGACATGGGAACTCCGGGATTTGTGATTCGGGATTCGAAAAAAGCCGGCCGCGAAGGCGGTGACCAGATAGATGAAGCATGGGTCGTGCCAACTTTCCTTCGCGCGTAAGCCATTGATCATGAAGGATCCTCCTGCCTGCGGACGCGGGTCGCGCACCAAAAGAGTGCGAGCCGTGTGATCGTTGCGTCAACGTGGTGCAGCAGGGGGCGTCCGGTATGCTGCCCCGCTTCGCGCCGGCTTGCAGCGACCGCAGCCGCGCTTTTCACCAATCCCCAATCCCGGCTCCCCATGACCGACCTGCTCGCCGCCCTGCTGCTCGGCATCATCGAAGGCATCACCGAATTCCTGCCGATCTCCAGCACCGGCCACCTGCTGATCGCCGAGCGCTGGCTCGGACACCGCAGCGATCTGTTCAACATCTCCATCCAGGCAGGCGCGATCCTCGCAGTGGTGCTGATCTACCGGCAGCGGCTGTGGGACCTGGCGATGGGCTTCCTCGGCCGGCGCTCGCTGGCCGAACACAGTCCCGCCGGCATGCCGATGGACGCGCGCGAGGCGCGCGATTACGCGTTCAAGCTGGCCGTCGCCTTCGGCATCACGGCGGTGCTGGGCGTGATCGTGAAGAAGCTCGGTTTCGAGTTGCCGGACGAAGTCACGCCGATCGCGTGGGCGCTGGTGCTGGGCGGCGTGTGGATGATCGCGGCCGAGCATTTCGCAGCCAAGCGCGCCGCGGTGCTGGGCGAGCGCGCGACGATCACGTGGACGGTGGCGATCCTGGTCGGCATCGCGCAGGTGGTGGCGGGCGTGTTTCCGGGCACCTCGCGTTCGGGCGCGACGATTTTCGTGGCGCTCCTGGCCGGCACGACCTCGCGCGCGGCGGCGACCGAATTCGCGTTCCTTGTCGGCATTCCCACGATGTTCGCCGCCACCGCCTACGAGCTGGTGAGCGTGCTCCACAACGGCGAGGCCGCGCACGAGGACTGGGCCGCGCTGGGCGTGGCCTTCGTGGCTTCGGCCATCACCGCGTTCGTGTCGGTGAAGTGGCTGCTGCGCTACATCCAGAGCCATCGCTTCACCGCATTCGCGATCTACCGTTTCATCCTCGGCGCGGCGCTGCTGTGGCTGGTGCCGACGGGGAGCTGACCGTCGCTTCCTGAACGGGTGGCGGTCTCGGCACCGCCGGTTTCACCCCGTCCTAAGCGCGAGTCCGTTTCCATGGGGCGCATTCCAGGAGGAACCCCATGAAGCGATTCGCCTTGCTGACCCTCTCCGTCGCCCTCGCGGCCTGCGCACGCGCGCCACAGGAACCGCCGGCGCAGCCCGCCGCCACGCCCGCAACGTCGACCACCGCGGCCGCGCTCGATCCTTCCGTGCTCGGCGGCCACCACTGGGTGCTCGCCAACGCCGTCGACGCCAAGGGCCGGCGCATCGACGCGCTGTTCGCACGCGCCGACAAACCCGTGCGGGTGGACTTCGCCGATGGCCGGATCGCGGTGTCGAACACCTGCAACCGCATGATGGGCAGCTACGCGCTCGACGGCGCGAAGCTGACCATCGGCGACATGGCGTCCACCCTGATGGCCTGCACCGATCCGAAGATGACGGCGCTGGACGGGGCGGTCGGAACGCAGCTCAGGGGTCCGCTCACCGCGGCGCTGCAGCCCGGCGCCACGCCCGTGTTGACGCTCACCGGCGCCGACGGCAACGTCATGACCTTCCATGGGGAGGCCACGGCGCAGACCCGCTATGGCGGACCCGGCGAGACGATGTTCTTTGAAGTCGCCGCGCAAGCCCAGCCGTGCAGTCATCCGCTGATTCCAGGCAAACAGTGCCTGCAGGTTCGCGAAGTGCACTACGACGATAAGGGTCTGGAGACCGGCAAGCGCGGCGACTGGCAGCCGCTGTTCCAGGACATCGAAGGGTTCGAACACGTCGATGGCACGCGCAACGTGGTGCGCGTGAAGCGCTTCACGATCCAGGATCCGCCGGCCGATGCGCCGTCGGTGGCCTACGTGCTGGATATGGTCGTGGAGAGCGAGACGGTCGCGCCTCGCCGTTGACATCGCAGCCGTTGCAGCCCGGGTGAGTGCGGAGCACCCGGGTGACGGTTGCGTCTCCTCGCAGCGATCAGCCCGTGACCGCCGCGTTGAGCGAATACGTGGCGTAGATCGCCACTTCATCGAGCACGTGGCCGTGGATCGCCTGCTGCACGTTGCGGGCAGTGAAGCGCGCCGGCACGTCGAGGCGCTCGACGTCGAGCGCATACAGGCGGAAGAAGTAGCGATGCAGGCGCAGGTCGTTCGGCGGCGGGAACGGACCGTCGTAACCGTGCCAGTCACCGGCCATCGCCGCATCGCCCGCGAACCAGCCGGTGTAATCGTTCAGACCCTGGCGGGCGCCCGCCGGGCCGGAGGGATTCTGCTTGCCGTGCGGGACCACACCGTCGCTGCAACTGCCGGCGGCGATCTCGCGAACCTGCGCGGCGATGTCGATCATCGCCCAGTGGACGAAATCCGCACGTGGCTGGTCGGCGGGAATCAGCACGCCTTCCTTGCCTACCATCTCCGCCACGGTGGGGACGTCCGGATCGATGCACAGCAGCGCGAACGACTTCGTGCCCGCTGGCACGCCGTCCCAGGCCAGATGCGGATTGCGATTGGGTGCAAAGCCGAAGCCGTCGGCGGTGGCCTGGCCGGCCGCGAACTCGGCCGGCATGCGTTCGCGATGCTGGAAGCTGTTGCTGCGGATCTGCATGACGGCGTCTCCGGGTGGGATATCGAAATCGCGTGGCGCGCGCCGGGCGTCGCCCCCTGCCGCGGCAGAGGGCGCCCAGAGTCACTCGGCCGGGTAGCCCAGCCGTTGTGCGAGCGGCGTGAGCAGCTCGAACTCGTTGGCCAGCGCTTCGCGGAAGTGGCGCCAGTGGCCGGCTTCGAAGTGCACCGGACCCAGTCCCTCCGACGGCCCCACCGCGACACGGATCTGCAGCGCGTCGGCGATCGCCTGCGCGATTCCGGTCGCATCCTGGCCGATGTCGTCGAGTTTGATCAGGCGGTGCGGGAACAGGTCCTGCTCGTGCAGGTCCGCGATCTGCGCCAGGTTCGCGGCCAGCCAACGCGCGCCCACCTCGGGCGAAGGCAGCGACAGCGGCACCGGCGAACCGAACGCCAGCCAGTCGACCAGCATGTCGCGCGGATCGCGCATGGCGATCATCAGCACCGCTTCGGGTAGGTGCGGGCGCAGGCCGAGCAGCAGCGCGTTGTCCCACCACAGCAGCCAGTCGAACACATCGCCGTTCTGGATGCCGCGCATCGGCAGCGCCGCGCGCCACAGGCTCACCATGTACGCCGGATCGAGCGAGCCGTCGATCAGGCCCGGGACCGTGGTGTAGCGCTGCAAAGGATCGTTCGGCGGCTGCGCGCCGAAGCGGTCGGCGCGCAGCGGCGCGCCGGCCTGTTCCAACGTAAAGGCCACGCGCTCGACCAGCGAGCCCGGCGGGCCCCACAGCAACAGCACGGCGCTGGCCGGGTCCGGCAGCGGTGCCAGGTCCGGCCACTGCGGCGCGCCGACACTGGTCTCCGGCAGCGGCAGGCGCTGGTCGACCACTTCGGCATGCAGTTCCGCCCACGTCGCGACGGCGGCCTCGGGTTGACCGGCGATGTCCAGGCAACGGCCGAGCAATTGGCGCAGCGCGCGCTTCACTTCCGCTGCCGGGGCCTGCGCGAGCAGGCTTTCGACGCGTTCCACGGCGGCGTCGGGATCACGCTTGAGCAGACCGTCGACGATGCGCATTTCGGCCTGCGTGTGGCCGGGCTGCAGCTCGGCGATACGACGGGCGGCGGCTTCGGCCCCGTCGGATTCGCCGACCTGGTCGAGCAACGTCGCCTGCGCTTCCAGCGCGGGGACGAAATCGGGCATCGCCGTGCGCCAGCGCTCGATCACCTTGCGCGATTCCTCGCTGGCGAACACGTCGAACAGCAAGCGGGCGCGCCACAGGTCGGCAGATTGCGAGTGCTCTTCCAGCGCCGCGTCGAGCGTCGCGCGCGCCTCGTCGAAGCGCTCGAGTCGGCGCCATGCTTCCAGCAGCGGCAGCACGTTGCGGCGATCGAGCGGTTGCGCGGCGAAGGCCTGGCGCAGCAGTTCGAGGGCGCGCTCGTTGCGGCCGGCTTCCAGTTCCAGCTCGCCGACCAGACGCTGCATCGGCACGGTCGCGCCGGCGCCTTCCAGCAGCGGCATCAGTTCGTCGGCGGCATCGCCGGAACGGCCCTGGCGGCGGACCAGGTCGGCGACCAGCAGGCGCAGCGGACGCGAGGACGGATCCTGCTCCAGTTGCGCACGGAAGGACTGCTCGGCGAAGGCGAAATGGCCCTTGGCGAGATAGGCGAAACCCAGCGCATGACGCAACTGCGGATCGCCGGGGGCACGCTCGGCGGCATCGCTGATGATGGCCAGTGCGCGATCGACCTCGCCACGGCGCATCGCCAGGCCACCTTCAAGCGCGGCGACATGCGGATGGTCCGGCGCAATGCGCGAGGCGGTGCGCGCCAGGCGCTCGGCTTCGTCCAGGTCGTTGCGGGCCAGCGCCAGGTGGCCCTGGATGATGTAGGCCGGGAACTGATTCGGATCCAGGCCGGTCGTGCGGGCGAGCGCAGCCTGCGCCTCGTCGAGCTGACGTTCCCGCAGCAGCAGACCGGCGCGATCGAGGTGGAGGTTGGCGTCTTCCGGCGACAGGGCGATGGCCTGATCGATCGCGGCGAGCGCACCCTCGCGGTCGCCGCTCAGCCGCAGGGCGGCCGCCAGCAGACGGTGCGAGGTGGCGTCCTGCGGCTGCGCGGCAAGGGCCTCGCGCGCCGCGGTGAGCGCTTCGGGGGCCGCGCCGCGGCGCAGGGCGTCAAGAATGGGTTCGTACATGGACGGCTCGGAGGCGGGAAACAGGACGAAAACCGCGATTGTAGCGGTATGTCCCGCTTCGCCCGCGGATTTCCCCGGCCGTCCGAGGTCAGCCGGAGCTTATGTGCGGGTGCGGCGGCGCCTCAGCGCTCGAATGGCGAGGGGCCGCGCATCCGCGGTCCGGGTCCCGGCCCGCGCGGGCCATAGTAGTCCGGTGGGTAGAAGTAGCCCGGTCCGAACAGGGCGCCTTCGCCGCGACCGACGTTGATGTCGATGTTGACGTGGCCGGTGTCGCCGTCTTCGTCGGTGTAGGTCTTGCCCAGATTGATGTTGGCGGCCTGCCAGTTGCTGTTGCCGGCGTGCTTGGACCAACCGATGCCGGCCTCCATGGCGCCGTGCACCTGCCAGTCGCCATCGGCGCCGGTGGCGGCCGGGTCCGCTAGACCGCTGCGATCGCCACGCCAGGTACCGGGCGGATCGTTGCGATAGACCACGTCGGGATCGGTACTGGCGAACTGGATGCGTTCGCGCGGCACGCTCAGGTCGAGCGCTTCGGCATCGTCCTGCGCCATCGCGGGGGTGCATGCGCACAGGCCGGCGACGACGAGGGCGGCGCGGGGGAGGTGTGCGCGTTTCATGCGAGGCCTCGACGGAATGGGCGAGCGATGCGTCGCCTACCGCGCGACGCTAGCAACGGCGCCTTGAACGCGCGCTGTCGGCAAAGGCCCATTTTGTGGCATCGACGACAAGGAGCGGGCCGAACTCAGGCCAGCGCCTGCCCGACCCGCTGCGCGATCCAGCGTTCGGCGAAGCCGTCCAGGCGTGCGCTTTCCAGGAACCCGCAATGCCCGCCCCAGGGCGAGATCTCCAATGCGGTGTCCCGGGGAAGCTTCAGCGCGAGGAAGCCGTCGACCGGAATCACCGGGTCGTCCTCGGCCATCAGAATGCTGGCGGGCACCTGTAGCGAGGCGAGGCGGTCGCCGGCAATGGAGTAGCCGTCGAAATACCGCTCCAGCGTGCCGAACTCGGTGTGACGTTCGACCATCCATTGCGTGAGCGGGCGCATGCGCAGCCCGAGCACCTGGTCGTCGAAGGCGTGCGTGTTCGGGAACAGCTCGCGCTTGCGCGCCAACGAGCCGCGCCACTTGCGCTCGAAGTACCACAGGTACACGGGCAGGCCGTGCTCCATCGATTCCATCGTGCGCTCCGGATCCAGCACCGGGCACACGGCCGCGACGTGCGCCAGCTTCACCCCGGCGGCGGGCGCGCGCAGCGCCAGGCGCAGGGCGAAGTTGCCGCCGAGCGAATAGCCGGCCACCGCCATCGGACGATCGGGGTACAGCCGGGCCACCGCGCCCGCCGCACGCACGACCTCGTCGATACGGTTGGAGTGGAACAGCCCCTCGTTGAGGTGGTGCGTGTCGCCGTGGTCGCGGAAGTTGAGGCGGAATACCTCGAAGCCTTCGCGCAGCAGTTGCACCGCCGTCAGGCGCATGTAACTGGAATCGACGCTGCCTTCCCAGCCGTGCAGCAGCAGGACAAGGCCGCGCGCCGGGCGTTCGGGCAGGACCGAATGCACGCCCTGCAGGCGCACGCCGTCGCCGGCGTCGATGGTGTGGAGGGTGCTGACCGCGTTCAGTTCCGCCAGGCTCTTCTCACCGTGGCGGCGGCGCAACGGACTGGAGCCCAGCACCGACTGCACGTGCGCATTGCGCAGCCAGCGCGGCGGGCGGTAGTCGGAGGTGGTCAGCATGCCTGGGACCATAGCCGGACGAAATCGAGTGCTCGCACTAGAGGTCTACAAGGGACAACGTAAAGATCAGCTCGTCATGGCCTCGACGATACGCGCGCGCGCGGCGTCGGCGATGCGTCGGCGGCCGTCGGCCTCTCCGGGAAGGATCGGCGCAAGGAAATGCACCTCGGCCAGCCGCGGCGGTTCGCCGAGCAGGCGTACGAAGTTGCCCAGGAAGCTCTCGCCCGGCTGGAAGGCGACCACGTGCTGGGCGTCGCCATGTTCGCCGTAACGCAGCGCGACCGGCTGGACCGGCACGCCGGCCTCGACTGCGGCCAGGAAGATGCGCGCATGGAAGGGGCCGATCTCGCGTCCACCGCGCGTGCCGCCTTCGGGAAACACGCCGATCGAACGGCCCTCGCGCAACCGGGCGAGCATCTCGTGCAGCACGCCGCCCAGCGACTCGGTGCTGCCGCGCGAGTGGAAGATCGTCTCGCCGCGCGAAGCCAGCCAGCCCACGACCGGCCAGCTGGCGATCTCGCGCTTGGCGACGAAGCCCATCATCCGCTGGCTGTGCAGCGTCTGGATGTCGATCCAGCTGACGTGGTTGGCGACGAACATCGCCGCGCCCGGGAGGGGCTGGCCGATGCGGTGCAGGCGGAAGCCGAAGATCCACATCAACCCGGCCGACCAGGCGCGGATCGCGCGGTGTTCCAATGGCTCCGCGCCGACTCGGACGTTCCGCAGCACCGGCATGGCCGTCAGCAGGGTCAAAGGCAGGTCGACGAACACGTGCCACAGCAGCAGCGGCACGCGGATCAGATAACGGAGCGCGCGCGCGGCGGGCGCCGTGGTCGGCGCCGTCGCGCCGGCGTGGGGGGACGGCGCATTCATTGAATGCACGATACCTAAGCGCCGTCGTTGCGACCAGCGCCATGCGCGGGACGCTGCGATGAGTCCAGACAGGTTCGGTGGTGCGTGGCGCAGGGTGAACGTGCCGCGCGGATCAGGGGCGCGCGATCACCGCCACCGTCAGCCGCGAGATGCACACCAGTCGCCCGCGTTCGTCCTCGATGCGGATCTCCCACACCTGCGTGCGACCGCCCACATGCAGCGGGCGCGCGGTGCCGGTGACTGCGCCCTCGCGCACCCCGCGCAGGTGGTTGGCGTTGATCTCGATACCGACGCAGGCCTCGTCCGCGCCGACGCATTGCATCGCCGCGCTGCTACCCAAGGTCTCGGCGAGCAACACGGAGGCGCCGCCGTGAAGCAGACCGTAAGGCTGTCGGGTGCGTTCGTCGACCGGCATGGTGGCGCGCAGGAAGTCGTGACCGACTTCGGTGAAGACGATGCCCAGCGGCTCCATCGCCGTGCCGCGCGACATCGCGTTGAGCGCGGTCAGGTCGGGCGGAGTGCGGAAGGGCGAACGGGTCGGGGCGTGGGCGTCGCTCATGCGGACACCTTAGCGGAGGCCGCGCGACAGCGGAACAAAAAGGGGCCCGGCAGTCAGTGCGTCGTTTCGGAGAGAGTCCGACGCACCGGCTCCGGGCCAGGGGGAAGCTATTGGGGGATGGTTTCGATGGACTGGGTTGGATCGGTTCGGCATGTGTCCTGTCACGGGAGAGAGCGAGTCAGGCGCGAAATTGGGGTGTTGCGGTCAGGCACGTCGACTCATGCGCAGCGGAAGCGCGGCTGCATCCAGTCCTGGGCGTAGCGGCGGTTGCTGGCATAGCCGCTGCTGTTGCCGTAACCCACGCCGAAATCGCGTTCGCGGTGGATGTGACGCACCGGCAGCGGGGTCACGTTCGCGCGCGGGGCGGAAGGGGAGGTCTGGATGGCATGGAAGGCGTTCATGGCGGTGTCCTGGGATGCGGTGCTGCGGGGTGGATCAGGCAAAACGGAAGCGCGGCGGCGCCCACTCGGTCGTGTAGCGGCGGTTGCTGGCATAGCCGCTGCTGGAGCCGTAACCGACACCGAAGTCGCGTTCGCGATGGGTGCGGGAGGGGGCGTTCATCAGGGCAAGCGGGGAAACCGGAGCGGGCTTGGCGGACGGGGAAAAGGTGGTCAGAGCGTTCATGTCGGGGTCCTTCGTCAGTGGGGTAGTGACTCGGTGTGCTGGTAAAGTACAACACCAGAACTATTTCGCCATGGGCCATAAGTCACCCCACCTAAGACCTATGTGACGGGGCACGGCCGCGGCCGGAACTTGCTGATATAGATGGACAATTCGGCCGTTCCGTTGCCATGACTGATGGCAGGGGTCGCCGTCGGGCGTCACAGCCGGGCCTCGCGGTCGCTCGATGGGACGAGAGGAAGGGTGAGGTCCGTCACATTCAGGAAGCTGTCTGGCGGGCCCCAAGCGGGGGGCGAAGCGGCCAATGCGCGAAAACGGGGGGCGCGCAGGCGTCGGCGCCCACGCCAGGCAGGTCCTTTCGAGAGCGTTGGCGCCGCGGTAATGCGCGCGACGCAGCCACGGGCGGAGAGGCCCGCCTGCGCGAACCGCTAGAGAATCGGCGCCAGCCCCGCACCGAACGCGGTGAAGATCCGCGTCGTGATGCCCTTGAGGCCCACCGACACTTCCGGGAAATCGCCCACCGGCTGGTAGCACGCACGGAAGTTCGGATCGCTCGGCAGCAGCGGTTGCGGACAGTCCGGTCCGGGCGCGAATTCGTAACTGGTCGCGTAGCGCATCGGCCACAGATCCAGCACCGGCATCGCCTCGAACATCTTGCCGATCGAGTAGTTGAGTCCGCTGAACACCGGCGGCTTGTCGCGTCGCGCGATCACCCACGAGTTCGCCGGCGCGATGTCGCGCTGGATGCTTGCGCGCAAGGCCTGCGCGAAGCTGTGGTCGACGATCACCACCGCGCTTTCGGTGTTGTAGTGATCGCCGCGCGGATCGAAGTTGTGCGTGCCGACCACGCCGATCTGGCCGTCGATCACCATCGACTTGGCGTGCAGGCCGATGCGCACGCCGGCGCGTTGCAGCGGCACCGGCTGATTCGCGCGGCGCGTGCTGTAGCGCAGCGCGCTGTACTCGCGCGACAACGCGCGGCGGTACTGGTCGCGTTCGATGGCGCTGCGGCGGTCGTAGCGCTCGCGCAGTTCGCGGTGGGTCTGGGCGATGTCCTGCGCCTGCGCTTGTTCCGGCGCGTGCTCCGGCGCCTGCCCGGGCAAGGTTTCCGATGGCTTTATCTCCGCCGAAGCCGCGGTGCCGCCGCTTTCGCCCGCCAGCGCGCGGCCGGCGGAGATCGAGCCCGGATCGGCGTCGGAGTCGCCGCCATCGTCCAGGCCCATGTCCGGCAGGGTCGCGCCCGTGGCGACGATGTCGATCGGCGCGTCCAGCGGAAAAGGCTTGTACTCGAAGATGTTGAAGCCGAACTCGCGCAGGTAGCGGCGCTTGTACTTGTACGACAGCGCGTAGGCGATGAACGCGTCCGTCGCCGCCAGGCTGTTGGTGGAAACGATGATCCTCGGGCGCTGCTCATACGGCCGCTGGTGCAGCTCGCGGAACATGTCCTGCGCGGTGTCGGACAGGACCAGGTACGGCGTCTGCAGCACCACTTCCTCGCGCGCCGATTCGATCAGGCTGCGCAGCGAACCCGAGGCCACTGCCTGCTGGTCCGCGTTGTCGGAGTGCTTCTCCGGCGTGTCGGAGATGTAGCGCACCTCGCCCACGCGCAGCGCCTGCGAGGCCAGCCGCTGCTCCACCAGCGCGCTATCGGTCGCATCGCGCAACATGGCCTGGGCGCGCTGCGGGCGCTCGTAACGCGCCGGGGACAGGGCGGGAACACCGGCTGCAAGCAGGCGGCCGCCGACGTCGTTGAGGCGCTCCACTGGCATGCTGCGGCGGTCGTTCCAGAACAGCGCGAAATCCTCGCGCATCACATGTGCGACCGGACCGGCGACGAGCAGGTCGCGATCGCGGAAGTTGTACTCGTCGTCCCAGTCGTAATAGTCGTCCTGGTAGTTGCGCCCGCCGGTGATGCCCACCGCGCCGTCCACCAGGAGCAGCTTGGTGTGCATGCGCTGGTTGAGCGTGCGCCAGCAGCAGGCCGCCGCCAGCGCGTACTGCGGATAACTGATCTGCGCACGTCCCAGCACCGGGCTGTACAACTTCAATTCGAAGTTGGCGTGGGCGGCGGCCAGCGCCGCCAGCGTGTCGACATGCTTCAGCGCGGACAGCTGGTCGATCAGCACGCGCACGCGCACGCCTCGGCGCGCGGCGGCGAGCAGCTCGTCGAGCACCAGCCGGCCGGCATCGTCCTCGTCGAAGATGTAGGTTTGCAGATCGATGGCGGTGGTGGCGCTGCGGATCAGGTTGATGCGCGCGAGCAGTGCGTCGGGGCCGCGGTCGAGGATCAGCGCATAGTGCGCGGGCTTTTCCGGCGTGGACTGCGCGAACGCGCGCGCAGCCAGGTCGCGCAGCGGCGAGCGCTGCGCGCAGGCGTCGGGACGGGTGCAGTCGAGCTCGGTCGAGCGCGCCTGCACCACCATCGCCGTCACCTTGTCGCGTTGCGCGTTGGACAACGAGGCGCAGGCGCCCAGCGCCAGGCACAGCAAGGCCACGCCCATCCGTGCCATAAATGTCACGGCGCGGCCTCGATCAGGCGCACGCGCAGCATGAAGCGCACGCGATCCATCAACGCGAACTGCCAGCCGTCCAGGCCGTAATCATCGCGGCTGATGCTGCCGCTGGCGACCACGTCGCACTGCGTGCCGGGTTTGTCGCAGGCGGCGTTGGAGAGATAGAACGTTTCGATGCGCGTGACGCCGTGCATCGAAAGCCGCCCGCGCATGCGCCCGCCGGTCTGGATGAGCGTGCCGGGGTGCGGTTCGGAGACGAACTCGATGTAGGGATATTGTTGTGCATCGAAGAAACTCGGCCCGCGCGCGAGCGCGGTATAGCGTTCGGAACCGGCGACGGCCACGCTCGAAGTGCGCAGCACGATGCGCACGCGATGGCGCCCGTCGGGCAACTGGGTGACTTCGCCGTCGTACTCCTGGAACAGGCCCGATACCCGCTGGCCCCAGCGGGTGCGCAGTTCGAAGCCGAAACGGGTGTGGGTCGGATCGAAGGTACGCGTCGTTGTCGCCGTGTCGGCGACAACCGGTGCCTCCTGCGCTTGGACCGGCCAGAGGGCGAGCAGGCACAGCATCAGAACGAAGACGAGCGGCGTGCGTTCCCTCACGGCCACCAGAAGGCGCTGAGCTGGGCCACACCCGGTTCCAGTCCGACGCCGGTGGGCACGCTCAGGACCGCGATCCCGCCCGGCGGCATGCCGCGGTAGTCGCCCGACTGGCCGCTGTGGAGCAGGGCCGCAAGTCGTTCCAGTCCCGGGTTGTGTCCAACCAGCATCAGCCGCTCGGACTCGCCATGGGTGTCGGCCAGCGAGATGAGCGTGCCCGGCGTAGCTTCGTAGATCGACGGTTCGATGCGCTGGTCGACATAGCCGATGGCGGCCAGCACGGCCTCCAGCGTCTCGCGCGTGCGCCGCGAGGGCGAGCACAGCACGCAGTCGGGTATCAGCTTGTTCTGGGCCAGCCAGCGCCCCGCCGCCTCGGCCTCGGCCAACCCTTCGGCAGACAGGGGGCGGTCCAGGTCGGCTTGTCCGTTGCCGGCCGGTTCGGCGTGGGCGTGTCGTAGCAGGATCAGTTCACGCATGCGCGGGCGGCTCCGGGTCGGCAGGGACAAGGCTGGATCATGGACCGCCATTATCACGTAACGGCGTGATGGCTCAGCCCTTCTTCAACCATTTGAGCAAAGGCTGCCAATCGTCCTGGTGCTCGCGCACCTGCACGGAGTGGTAGTCGAACAAACTCTTTCCCAGTCCCGTCAGCACCACATAGGCCTGGCTGTCGCGAAGCTGCGCGACCACCGGATAGGGCCACGCCGCCAGCAGGTCCAGCGCCTGTTGCGAAGCGTTGGTCCACGGCTTGATCTTGTTGCCCACCAGTCCGACCCGAAGCTGGCCCTTGCGCACGCGCGGGTGCCTGGCCAGCGAGTCGAGGAACGGCACGGTCGCCTCGATATCCAGCGCGGAGGGCTGCACGGGAACGATCACCGCGTCGGCTTCTTCGAGGAACACGTCGAGATGATCGGCCATCGCGCCAGCCGGGGCGTCGATCACCAGGCGCTGGGTGTCGTCGGGCAACTGCTTGCGCCATGCCTTGCGGCGGGTGCCGTCGAGCGGGAGCACGGCGCTTTCCAGCGAGGCCCGGCGCTGCGCCCAGCGGGTGGAGGATTCCTGCGGATCGGCATCGACCAGCGCGGTGCGCAGGCCTTCGAGTGCAGATTGCGCGGCGAGGTGCGTGGCGATCGTGGTCTTGCCCACGCCGCCCTTGGAACTGGCCACCAGCACGGTCTTCATGCGGACTCCCTCTGGATGGAAGCCGCAGCGTACACGGGGCGGGGCGATCGAACCATGCGACAAGCGGCGGAGGCGGTCCCCGCCCGGGCCGTTGAACGGTCGGCGAAGACCGCAGGCCGCGGTCAGGCGCCGCCGCCCCAGCCCGCCCACAGGGGCAGCGTCGCCAGCGACAGCAGCAGCCCGTACCCCACCATCGCCGCGGCCAGCCTCGGCGCCAGGCCGTGCGCGATGGCCAAGGCGCCAGCGGTGACCATCGAGGGCATCGCTGCTTCCAGCACCGTTACGCGCGCCATCTGTCCGTGCAGGCCCAGCAGCGGGACCAGTCCAAGCGCCAGGGCGGGCATGACGGCGAGCTTGAGCAGCAGCCCCACCACCAGTGGCTTGAGTTCGTCGCGTGGCAAGGCGAAGCGCACCGACAGGCCGATGGTCAGCATCGCCAGCGGGAGCAGGGCGTCGGACAGCCGCTGCAGTCCGCCTTCGAGCCAGGCAGGCGGTTGCGCCGGCATGACCGTGAAGCCCGCCAGCAACGCCCACAGCGGCGGGAACTTCGCCACCCGCAGGACCATCTCGCGCCAGGAAGGCGGGTGCTCGCCGCCGTAGTGCGCCAGCGTCCACAGGCCGAACGTGGACAGGATCAGGAAGGTCCCGAACTGGTCGTACACCACTGCATAGGGAAGTGCGTGCTCGCCGACCAGGGCGCGCGTCAGCGGATAGCCGAGGAAGCTGGTGTTGCCCAGCGCGACGGTGAGCATCAGCACGGCGGTCTCGTCGCGGCGGAACTTCAGCCAGCGCGACAGCGCGGCCACCGCCAGCACCGTGGCGCCCAGCAGCAGCCAGGGCACCGCGACCACGCCCAGCAACGCCGGTTCCAGGTGCAGCCGCGGCACATAGCGCAGCACCGCCGCCGGCAGGCAGACATAGAGCACGACCAGATTCAGGGTGCGCGCGGCATCGCCGGGCAGCACGCGCAGCCGCTGGAACAGGTAGCCCAGCGCCAGCATCGCCAGCACGAGCGCGAAAGCATCGAAAGCCATGAAGAACATCCCGGTGAGCGCGTGCATGGTCGCGGCTGCGTCGCGCCGGCTCAAGCGCCGCCCCGGCTATGATCGCCGTTCCGACACGGATGCCCGAGCACGATGACCGACCTGCAGGACCTCACCGCGCTGATCCGCGCCAACACCCCGCTCATCGTCATCGAGACGCGCGACGAAGCCCGCGTCGTCGAACTGTTCCGCCAGGCGCTGATGCACGTGTGGCGCGCGCTGCATCGCTGGTCGATCACCGAGGGCCTGCGCCGCATCGACCTGGACCGCGAGGACGACGCCGAGATCGCGCCCGACGCCTCCAACACCCTGCAGGCGATCCGCAACGCCGATCAGCGCGGCATCTACCTGCTTCTGGATTTCCATCCCTACCTTGGCTACGCCGGCACGCAACGGCAGTTGCGCGACATCCTCCAGCGGCGCGACTGCCAGCCGCACGTGCTGGTGCTGGTCGGCCACAAGGTCGAGCTGCCGGCGGAGCTCGACTCGCTCGCCGTGCGCTACACGCCGCGCCTGCCCGACGCCAACGCGCTGCTCAAGCTGGTGCGCGAAGAGGCGGCGAAC
The DNA here is from genome assembly GCA_005503055.1 of Lysobacteraceae bacterium P. Taxonomy (GTDB): domain Bacteria; phylum Pseudomonadota; class Gammaproteobacteria; order Xanthomonadales; family Xanthomonadaceae; genus Lysobacter_J. The sequence goes on from SCOX01000014.1 coordinate 28,082, forward strand.
TACGCCCGCGAGAACGGCGGTCGTCGCGTCGAAGTCGACGGCGAGGCCGTGCAGCAGATCGTGCGCAACCTGCGTGGGCTGGATCCGATCGATGCGCGCCGCATCGCCCGCCAGCTGATCTTCAGCGACGGCGCGCTCGGGCCCGACGATCTTCCCGCGCTGGCGAAATTGAAGTTCGAGCTGCTCAACCGCAGCGGCCATCTGCATTACGAGTACGACAGCGCGCGCATGGACGACGTCGCCGGCGCGTCGCGCTTCAAGCGTTGGGTGCAACAGCGGCGCGATGTGTTCGTCAGCGGCGACGCACCGCCGGGACTGGATCCGCCGAAGGGCGTGCTGCTGCTGGGCGTGCAGGGTTGCGGCAAGTCGATGCTCGCCAAGGCGGTCGCGGCCGGTTTCGGCGTGCCGCTGGTGCGCCTGGATTTCGGAACGCTGTACGACAAGTTCCACGGCGAAACCGAGAAGAACCTGCGCGCGGCATTGTCGTCGGCCGAACAGCTCGAGCCGTGCGTGCTGTGGATCGACGAGATCGAGAAGGGCTTGGCCGGCGACGGCGGCGACAGCGACGGCGGCGTCTCGCGCCGCGTGCTTGGTTACCTGCTGACGTGGATGGCCGAGCGCAAGTCGCGCGTGTTCCTGGTCGCCACGGCGAACCAGATCGACGCATTGCCGCCGGAACTGCTGCGCAAGGGACGCTTCGACGAGATCTTCTTCGTCGACCTTCCCAACGCCGCCGCGCGCGAACACCTGTTCGCGCTGCACCTGCGCCGCCGTGCGCTGGAACCGGCCGCGTTCGACCTGGCCGGTCTGTCCGTCGCCAGCGACGGCTTCTCCGGTGCCGAGATCGAACAGGCCATCGTCGCCGCTCTGTACGCCGCGCATGCGACGAAGGTGCCGCTCAACGATTTCCTGCTGCGCGCCGAGCTCAAGCAGACGCGCCCGCTATCGGTGCTGATGGCCGAACGCGTGCAGGACTTGCGCGAGTGGGCGCAGGGACGGACGGTTCCGGCAGACTGAGCACGGCTTCTATCAGACCGCCGCAAGATCGAACGAGATGCTGATCCGCTCGCCTGCGCCGGCGTAGGGCAGCGTGCGGTGGAACAGGTAGGACGGGAACAGCAGCAGCGTTCCCACCTGCGGGCAGACGTGGCGCAAGGCGGTGTCGGGAGGCTGCGGCAGGCTCGCGAACGGCCGGCCGAACTCGATCCAGCCGGCGTGCGATGCGTCGTCCTCGTCGATCGCCGCCGGCAGCTCGACGTAGTACGCGCCCGACAACCAGGAGTCCTCGTGAATGTGCGTGTCGATGTAGCCGCGCTCGCCCGCCTGCGTCGCCCACACGTGCATGCGATAGCGCGAGGGCACGTTGCGAAGAAACACGTCGTCGCCCAGCGGGCCGGCGTCCGCAGCCGCCTGCCGACACCGGGCGAGGAAGCCTTCGATGGCCTCGTGCAGGCGCTGTTCGAAACCGGCGATGGCCGCCGTGCGATCGGCGAGCAGGTCGCCACTCAGGTATGCATTGCGCGCAGCGAGCCCCGCCGGCTCCCAGCGTTGCTGGCTGTGTCGGCGGATATCGTCGGCGAGGGCGGCTTGGAAGGCGCGCGCATCATCGAAGCCGGCCGGCGTCGCCAACACCACCGAGTGCACGTGGCGGTGCAGGCCCAACCAGTGTGCGGCGCGCGCGGGATCCTCCTGGGCGATCGCGACCCCCAGGTGCGCGATCGCGCGCTGGTCGTCGTCGGCCTGCCGCAGCGCTTGCGTGAGCGCGGCACGCGCGGCATCAGGCTGGCCATCGTGCAGCAGCGCGATGCCGTACTGCCTTCGCAGCACCGGCGAATCGACACCGGCATCGAGCGCGTGCGCGTAGACGGCCGCCGCTTCGCGCGCTTTGTGATTGAGCTGGAGTTGTTCGCCGAGCGTGTCGACGGTGTCGATGTCGCGCGGCGCGGACCGCAATGCGAGCCGAGCATGCGTTTCGGCACGAGCCGGATCACCGAGCTTGCGCAGGAGGATGGCCGCGTTGCGATGCGCTTCGCCCAGTGAAGGATTCAGCTCCAGGGCGCGCAACGCATGCTGCAATCCTTCCTGCAGCGACTGCGTGTCGAACAGGTTGGACTGCAGTGCGGCCAGGGCCTGGTGCGCGGCCGCATCGTCCGGGCGCAGGTGAAGGGCATTGCGCGCGGCGGCGATGGCCGCGGTGTATTCCTGTTGCTTGCCGTGCGCGGCGGCGAGGTTGTTCCAGGCCTCCATCCAGTCCGGCTTGAGGCGCGCGGCGGCTTCGAAGCCGTGCGCAGCCTGCGCATGGTCGCCCGCGTGGAAGGCGGCAGTGCCGTACCGGAATGCCGCGCGCGGTTCCTGCGGCAGGCGTTGCATCGCCAGGAGCAGCGACGCCATCGCGGCCTGGATCTCGCCCGCCTGCAATTGCAATGTACCCAAGTCCAGCGCGGTGGCGCCATCGCCGGGACGCAGCGCGAGCGCACGTTGCAGCGCAGTGCAGCACGCGGCGCTATCGCCCTGCGCCTGAAGCGCCATCGCATACAGGCGCCAGGCGTCGAAGGATTGCGGCGCGCGTTGCAGCGCGGCTTCGCAGTCGGCGCGCGCGGGCGTCGGTTGGCCCTGCTGCAACGCGGCCCACGCGCGACGCAGCAGGGCGATGACTTCGGCGCTGTTCGTGTCAGCGCCGGTCATCTCAATAACCCGCGGCCTGGCCGTCCTTGCGCGATTCGCTGGCGCCGATGTAGCCGCCGTTCGGATTGACCATGATCGCCTGGTAGCCGCCGTACGGACCGTCGGCGAAACGCACGCTGTGGCCCTTGCGCATGAGCGCGCGCACGGTCTCGTACGAGTAGCCCGTTTCCAGGTCCAGTTCGCCGCCGTCTTCCATCGCGGTGACCTGGCCGGTCGGCTCGGTGCTGCCATCGTGCTGGATGCGCGGCGCGTCGCCGGCTTCCTGCAGGTTCATGTCGAAATCGATCAGGTTCATGATGATCTGCGCATGGCCTTGCGGCTGCATCGCGCCGCCCATCACACCGAAGCTCAGCCACGGCTTGCCGTTCTTCGTCGCGAAAGCGGGGATGATGGTGTGGAACGGACGCTTGCCCGGCGCGAACGAATTCGGGTGGCCCGGCTTGAGCACGAACTGCTCGCCGCGGTCCTGGAAGATGAAGCCCAGGCCCGGCGGCGCCATGCCGCTGCCCATGCCGCGATAGTTGGACTGGATCAGCGAGACCATCATTCCGTCGGCGTCGGCGACCGTCATGTAGATGGTGTCGCCTTCGTTGAGCTGCGGGATCACGCCCGGTTCCACCGCCTTGGCGGCCTTGTCCATGGAGATCAGCTTGCCGCGTTCGCGTGCGTAATCCTTCGAGATCAGCCTGGCGACCGGCGTCCTGTAGAAGTCCGGATCGGCATACGACGCGGCGCGATCGGCGAAGGCGAGCTTCTTGGCTTCGGCGAACAGGTGCACGTGTTCGGGGCTGCCGAAGCCGTACGACTTCAGATCGTAGGGTTCGAGCAGGTTGAGGATCTGCAGGGCGGCGATGCCCTGGCCGTTGGGCGGCAGTTCCCACACGTCGACGCCGCGGTAGTTCGTGCTGACCGGTTCGATCCATTCGCCCTTGTGCGAGGCGAGGTCGTCGTAGCTGAGGAAGCCGCCGTTGGCCTTGAAGTACGCGTCGATGGTGCGCGCGATGTCGCCCTTGTAGAACGCGTCGCGGCCACCGTTGGAGATCTTTTCCAGCGTGCTGGCGAGGTTGGGGTTCTTCCACATCTCGCCGGTGCGCGGGCTGCGTCGCTTGCCGGCGCCGTCGGCGACGGTGAACTGCTCGGTGAAGCCCGGCCACTTCGACAGCGTCGGCACACTGCGGCCCCAGTAATAGGCGATCACCTCGTGCACCGGGTGGCCTTCACGCGCGTAGCGGATGGCCGGCGCCAGGTCCTCGCTCATCGGCTTGCGACCGAAGCGGTCGTGCAGCGCGAACCACGCGTCCACCGTGCCCGGCACGGTCACGGGCAGCGGGCCGTGCGGCGGAATGTCCTTCAGGCCGCGGCGCTGGAATTCGGCCAGCGTCAGCGACTTCGGCGAACGGCCCGAACCGTTGTAGCCATAGAGCTTCTTCGTCTTGGGATCCCACACGATCGCGAACAGGTCGCCACCGACGCCGTTGCCGGTCGGCTCCATCAATCCCAGCGCGGCATTGGCTGCGATGGCGGCGTCGACCGCGCTGCCGCCGGCCTTCATCACGTCCAGCGCGATCTGCGTGGTGAGGGGGTGCGAGGTGGCGGCGATCGCGTGAGGTGCGTACACCTCGCTGCGGGTCGCGAACGGTTTGCCGGTGATTCGATCGGCGCACATGGCGGTGAACGGCAGGCTGAGAAGGGCGGTTGCGAACAGCAGGCGCATTGGACATTGCTTCCCGGGACGAGGTCGCATCCTAACGCGGCCTTCACGCCGCGTGGCGTGCCCGGGCGCCCGGCACGCCTGATCGCACCGGCACGGCAAAGCGGGTCGCAGAAACGAAGAACCCCTCCCGGGTGGAGAGGGGTTCGCACTTCGCAGGTACGCCGACGTATGGAACGCGACGCCGGGCTTACGGCCAGGTCGGCGGGTTCTCGGCCCAGGCGGCCTGCACTTGCGCCAGCAGCGTGCGGTCGGCCTCGCGCCAGTCCGGCAGCAGGCGCGCGAACTGCGCGGTCGTGTTCCACAGCTGCGGCTCGCTGCGCACGGCGGCGGCGTACCACTGCACGGCTTCGTCCTTGCGGCCCATCGACCACAACGAGAGCGCGAGCGTCGGCGGCATCCACGAAGCGGTGACGCTGCGCGACTCGACCAGCGAACGCCACTGCGCGAAAGCGCCTTCGACCTCGCCGTTGCGGTAGAGGTCCCAGCCGTAGTTCCACACCACCGCGCGCCACAGGGCATCGCTGCGGTCGATCGACCCCAGGGCGCGGGTGTAGAGCTGCTTGCCCAGGTCGGTGCGACCGGCCTGCATGGCCAGGTGCGCGAGCTGTGCCACTTCGGCCTTGGCGCGCGGGTTGCGCTCGATCGCCTTGGCGAGCTTTTCCGTCGCGGCATCGCCCGTTTCGCGCACGGCGATGACGGGCTTGACCGTGTTGGCGTCGGCGTCGAAGTAGAACTCCGCGGGACGGGTCAGATTTTGCGCCGACACGGCGCCGGTGACGGCCAGCAGGGCCGTCGCGAAAAGAGTGCGACCAAACATGTGTGAATCCCCCTGTGCAACGCAGCAATCCTAACCCGTACTGGGGCGGGATCGCGGCGTTCGAACGTCCCGACCGCGTTATCGGCAAGACGATGGCAAGCCGAAGGGCCGCTTCGGCAAGCCCGCGCCCGGGTCCGATCCGCCCCGGACCTCCTCGCGGCCCGGGGCGGAAGGAGACTTACCGAGCGGCAGGCAACAGCGTCACTTCGTCGACGACCCACATCGGGTTGTACTCACCCGAGGCGAAGGTGAAGCACAGGTCATGGCGACCGGCCTGGGCGAGCAGGGGCGCTTCCAGTACGGTCAGGCCGTCGGATTTGCGTGCCGCCGCCAGCGGCAGGACCGCGATCGGCTCGCCCTCGCAGGTGTTCAGGCGGACTTCCAGCGCGCCGCCGGGGACCTTCGCCGGGCGGGTGACGACCTGGTTGGCGTCCTTCCACAGTTGGAAGTTGTGCGGCAGCTGGCCCACGCGCACCTGCAGCGACGCGATCCCGTCCAGCTGCGCTTCGTCGTAGATCCAGCAGGGATCGAAGACGTCGGCCGTGAGGAGCTGGCGCTCGCCGCCCGCCTGCGCCGGTGCGTCGTCTTCCATGCGCAGCAGCAGGTCGCCCTTGCATGCACGCAGCGCGTTGCTGCTCCGCGCACGCACGTTGTGCAGATCGAGCGCGAACGTGCGCGTCGCCGCCAGCGCGCGACCGTCGGCGTAGGCGTTCGCCTTCACCGTCATCGGCAGCGGCAGTTCCAGCGGGTGCGTGTACTGCGGGGACTGCGCGGTCGGCTCGCTTCCATCGGTGGTGTAGCGCAGCACGCCGAAGTTGGTCTGGTTCGACAAGGCCAGCGATGCCTTGCCGTCGGCCGAAGCCTGGGGCGTGAAGCGCACTGCGAACGCGCTGTCGGCCGCGTCGAATCCGGTCAGCCGGTAGCGTTCCGTCTCGAAGGCCATGCGCTGCAGGAAATCGTTCCAGTCCTTGCGCGCATCCGGCGTCCACGTCGCCTCGGCCAGCGCGGCGCCGCGCGGGAACAGGCCGCGCTCCACGCGCTGCTGCGTGCGATGGTGCTCGGTCCAGAGGTTGCCCTGCGCGCCGAGCACGTGCTTGGCCTGGTCGGCGTTGAGCTGCACCGGCACGACCTGGAAGTCGTACACGCTCTTGAGCGAGATCACGTCCGCGCGCCCCGGCGTTTCATCGGCGGCGTCGCTCTGGATGTGGTTGAGGTAGAGGGCCGGCGACGGCGACAGCACGACATCGTGACCGGAACGCGCCGCTTCGATCGCGCCGTCGATGCCGCGCCAGGACATCACGGTCGCGTCGGCGGGCGGGCCGCCTTCGAGGATCTCATCCCAGCCCAGCAGGCGCTTGCCGTGCGCTTCGATGTACTTGCCCAGGCGGCCCATGAACCAGCTCTGCAGCTGCATCTCGTCCTTCAGGCCGAGCTCGTTCTTCTTGGCCTGCACGGCGGCGGACTGCTGCCACTGGTCCTTGGCCGCTTCGTCGCCGCCCAGGTGGATGTACTTGCCGGGGAAAAGCGGCATGACTTCATCGAGCACGTTCTCCAGGAACGTGAACGTGTCGTCCTCGACGTTGAACAGCCAGGTATGCACGCCCCAGTCCGGCGACACCGCCGGCGCCTTGCCGGTCACGCCCAGCTCCGGATACGACGCGATGGCGGCCTGCGCGTGGCCGGGCAGGTCGATCTCGGGAACGACGGTGATGTAGCGCTCCGCGGCGTACTTCACGACATCGCGGATCTCGTCCTGCGTGTAGTAGCCGCAGTACGGCGCGGGCGCGCCCTTCGCATCGCGACCGGCCGCGCCGGCGGGAATGCGGCAACCGCCGACTTCGGTGAGCTTGGGATACTGCTTGATCTGGATGCGCCAGCCCTGGTCGTCGGTCAGGTGCCAGTGGAAGGTGTTGAGCTTGTGCAGCGCCATCTGGTCCAGCACCGTCTTCACTTCATCCGGCGTGCGGAAGTGGCGCGCGACATCGAGCATCAGCCCGCGCCAGCCGAAACGCGGCGCGTCCTCGATGCGCTGGGCGGCGATCGACGCCTCGCCCTGGCCGCCATCGGCGGCGAGCTGCCACAGCGTCACCGCGCCGTAGAACAGACCGGCCGGCGCGCGTGCGCTGACCTTCACGCCCTGCGGCGTGATGTCGACGACATAGGCCTCCTCGCCCGCGGGCGCGATGGCGGGATCGATCGCGAACACGATCGCGGCGCCGTCGACCGCACCGCCGACCTGTGGCGCGAAACCGCGCGCCTTCTGCACGCGCGCGGCGAAATCATTGGCGATGCGCGTGGCTTCGGCGTTGTCGCCGGAGACCGCGATGCGCGCCTGCGGACCGAACGTGAAGCGGCCTTCGCGCGCTTCGACCTTGGCCGGGCGCGGAATCACCGGCGTGGCCGCCGCGCTGGCGGAGATCGTCGCCGTCGTTGCCGCCGCATCGGCGGGCGCCGTCGTTGCCGTCTTCGCGGCGTCCACCTCGGGTGCGCCGTCGCGCTGGCAGGCCGCCAGCCCCATCGCCATCGCCACGCCGGCGACGCCCAGTACGAGTTGCCGTTTCATCGTTGCTCATTCCCTCATCGACTGGCGTCCCCGGACGCCGGAAACAAGCGGGCCCGGCATGACCGGGCCCGCTGTACACACACCTCTACCGCACGGCGGATCGTTACTCGACCGTCAGTACTTGAACCGGAAGTTCAGATAGTACTGGCGACCGTTGTTGTAGAACGCCTGCGGATGGCCGTCGGCCACGTAGTAGCTCAGGGTCGGATCGTTCAGGTTGAGCGCATCCAGGCTGATCGACAGCCAGTCGGTCGCCTTGTAGCCGAACGAGGCCGACAGCGTGCCGAAGTCGTCCTGGAAGTACTCGTTGGCGCGCAGCATGCCGTGGTAGAACGACGAGCGGAACGTGTAGGCGACGCGTGCGTTGAAGCGATCGTTCTCGAAGAACGCCGACAGGTTCCAGGTGTTCTTCGAGGTGCCCACCAGCGCGTCGGTGGCATCGCTGCCAGCCGGCACGTCGGCCTCGCCATCGGCGTAGGTGTAGTTCGCCGAAACACCGAAGTAGTCGCCGATCGGCTGTTCGTACGTCAGCTCCACGCCGCGCACCTTGCCGTCGCTGTTGATCGGCAGGGTGACCTCGTAATTCTCGACGTTGCCGGTCTGGTCGTTCACGTAGGCGCGGGTTTCCGTGCCGTAGCGGACGTAGTTGTCCAGGTCCATCGAGAACAGGCTCGCCGCCAACAGGCCGCGCTCGGTGAAGTACCACTCCAGCGACGCGTCGAAGTTGGTCGAGACGATCGGATCGAGATCCGAATTGCCCGCGGTACCGGTGTGCGTCAGGTTCGACAGCGACACGGCGCCGGCCAGCGCCGAGTAGTCGGGCAGCGTCATCGTCTGCGATGCCGCCAGACGCATGATCAGGTCGTCGTTGAAGTTGTAGCGGAAGTTGACGCTCGGCAGCACGCGGTCGTGCTTGTTGGTGTCGCGCACGATCACGAAGTTGCCGAACAGGCTGCTGACGTCCGGCGTGATCGTGGCGTCACCGCCCAGGCCACGGTAGTACTGGATGTCCTGCGAGATGTTGACGTAACGCAGGCCGGCGTTGCCGCTCCACTTGTCGCCGCTGAAGTTCGCCTGCACGTAGGCCGCGGCGTTCTCCTCGTTGATGTTGAACTCGCTGCCGTAGTTGTGGCGGGCGCCGTCCTTGCGGACGGTGGAGTTGTTCTTGACCGCCTGCTCCAGCGCGCTCTGCGTGAAGTACCAGACGTCGGTCGGGAAGGTGCCGCCCAGGCCGCTGCCGAAGTCGCCCGGGTAGTTGCCCGTCGGGGCACCGGCCAGCGCGCCGGCGATGTCGCCCGGATCGGAACCGAACGGGCTGTTCACTTCGCGGGTGTGATCGGCATAGCGCACGCCGAAGTCGACCGACGACAGCGAACCGCTGTTGGCGAACCACGTGGTGTCCGCGGTCAGCCAGGTTTCCTTGTCGATCACGTCGTAGTACTGGATGCCCCACGTGCCGAAGCCGTTGGTGGTCGGGCCGGACGGATTGTTGAGGTACCAGTTGACCGTGTTGTCGGTGCCGCGCACCTGCCAACCGCCGCCGCTGGAGCCGGTCACGACCTCGGCGATGTTCTGCGTCGGGGTCTCGCCCTGGCCCTTGGTGTAGCCGACCTGTGTCTTCAGCGTGAAGCTTTCATTGATGTCCCACGCCGCGTCGAACGTGGTGTAGCCGGTTTTCGCGGCCGATTCCGGACGCGAGATCATGTCGTAGATGCCGTTGGCGATCGGGGCGCCCGTTGCATCGACGCCGCCGCTGTAGTCGGCCTTCACAAGCGTGCCGTTCTCGACGACGTAACCCGGGTTCGGCGCCACGCGCGGCACGAAGTTGCCGGTCCACAGCATGTAGTTGCGGTTGTAGTTCTTCGCGTCCATGTCGGAATAGAACGCGCTCAAGCCCAGCGTCAGATCATCGCTCGGCTTGGCCTGCAGTTCGATCAGGCCGCCCATGCGCTCGCGCGTCTGGGTGAAGTACGCCGAGCCCGGCAGGCTCGGGTACTGCACGCCGATCAGGTCGGGGTTGGTTGCCGCTACGGGATCGGTGGCCGAGATCGTCGAGAACCCGCCAACGATTTCCTGGCCGTCGCGACGCAGCTCGCGTTCCTGATAGAACGCCTGCGCCATGAAGCCGAAGGTGTTGGCGTCGTTCTTGTAGTTGAACAGGCCGCTGACCTGCGGCTTGGTCGTGCCCGGCAGGTCGGAGTAGACGGCGCCGATCGAGCCTTCGGCCGAGATCTGGTTGGCGAAGTCCAGCGGCTTGCGCGTGATGACGTTCACCGAGCCGGCGCTGCCGCCTTCGACGAACCGGGCTTCGGAAGTCTTCTGCACGATCGCCTGGCTGACGATTTCCGACGGCAGCAGCGAATAGCTGACGCTGCGGCCCACGGTCTCGGTCTGGCTCAGGATGAACCAGTCGGCGCTGCCGATGGTGTGGCCGTTCACGAGCGTCTGGGTCAGGCTGGGGCTGGTGCCACGCAGGCTGACGCGGTCGTTCTCGTCGAAGCCGCCTTCATTGGCGCTGGAGGAGCTGATGCTCACGCCGGGCAGGCGTTGCAGCGTGTCGGCGACGTTGTGCGCGGGCAGCTTGCCCACGTCTTCGGCGGTCACCACTTCGATGTGCGACTGCGCGTCGCGCTTGGTGTCCAGCGACTTTTCCTGGGCGCCGCGGATGCCGGTGACGATCACCGTATCCAGGTCGGTCGCGTCCTGGCTCGAAGCCGGAGCCGTCTGCGCCGCGACGTTGCCGGCGATGCTGAGCGCGACCACGATGCTGGCCGATAGTGCGGTCTTGCGAAGTTTCATTGCTCTCCCTCCCACGGGTTGATATACGACTCCGCAGTGCCAGTTCTTGTGTTGCCGGCGTTACGGAGCCCGTTTCCTGGTCCTCGCGCGCTGACGCGGGACCGTATTTCTTGTGCGATTTGCGGCGGCGCTCACGCGCCGTGTTCCGATGGTTGTTCCGACTGGTTTTCCAGATACCAGCTGGCGGCGCCGATGACGCCCAGCCGCTCGTTCTCGATCACGCGCACCGGCACACGCTCCAGTGCGGCGTGCATCACGCCCTTGTCGAGCAGGCGCGCGTGGAATGCGCTGAGCGGCAGGAAGTCCTTCAGTTGCGGCAGGATGCCGCCGGCGATGAACACCGCCTTGGCGCTGCTCACCGTGACCAGGTCGCCGATCACGCTGCCCAGCAGGGCGCAGAACGTCAGTACCGCCTCGCGTGCCGGTGCGTCGAAGTGACGCGCGGCTTCGGTGATCGCGGCCGGCGCACGCAGGCCCGGCTCGATGCCGTCGAGCGCGCAGATCGCGTCGTACAGGTTCACCAGGCCCGGACCGGACACGAAGCGTTCGGTCGGAACGTGCGAGAAACCGCGCTGCCGGGTCCATTCCAGCATCGCCGTCTCGCGCGCGTTGCCCGGCGCGAAGGCGATGTGGCCGGCTTCGGTCGGCAGCACCACGGTGCCGCCGCGATGCGGAATGCGCACCGCCGCGCCCAGACCGGTGCCGGGGCCGACCACCAGCACGGGGCCCGGCGCGGCCGTGCTCACGCCGGGCGTGAGCAGCAGCGAATCGGCCGGATCCATGCATTGCGCTGCATGGGCGGCGGCCTGGAAATCGTTGATGTAGTGCAGCTCGCTCAGGCGCAGCTCGCTGCGCAACTGCGCCAGCGAAATGCGCCAGGGCAGGTTGGAATTGATGACCGCGTCGTCCAGCACGACGCCGGCCGAGGCGATGGTGACCCGATCGATGCCGGCGCACGCGCCGTGTTCGGCGATGAAGTCGGCCAGGATCGCAGCCAGGCTGGGGTAGTCGGCGCACACGTACTTGCGATGCGCCAACACCACGATGGCGGATTCGTCGGGACCGCCCGGGCGGACGAGGCCGACACGGGTATGGGTGCCGCCGACGTCGGCGGCGAGGAAGCGGGGTTCCACCTGGGTAAGCGGCGGCACGGCGCTCATCCGCGGACGCCGCGCAGGGGCTGCGCGCTCGCGGACTGGCATGGCCGGGCTGGTGCTTCCTTCGTATCCCACTGCATGGTTCCTCCGCTCACGGCCGGCTCCCACCGACGCGGCCGAGATTGGCTCGCCTCTGACAACGTTGTCAACCAGAAGTTATGAAATTGTCAGAAACGCCGGGGTCGGTTCCGACGAACGGCAGTTTGTGCTGCATCGCAGCAACCAAAAACCGCTTACTTATAGGGCTTGCGCGACTTTACGTCGCTGCTCTGGCTTGCGGACACGACTTGTGACAACGTTGAGCCATCGGATGTCGCGCAAGCGCTGCGAACATCCCGGAACGCATTCCTTGGGAGGGGAGTCGGCATGTCCACGTCTACGGCCAATTCGCGCAGCCATTACGGATCCATCGCGATCATCGGCGCGCTTTTCTTCATCTTCGGCTTCGTCACCTGGCTCAACGGCCCGCTGATCTCGTTCGCCAAGCTCGCCTTCAACGTCAGCGAATCGCTGGCGTTCCTGATTCCCGGCGCGTTCTACATCTCGTACTTCTTCCTCGCCCTGCCCTCGTCCTGGATCCTCAAGAAAACAGGCATGAAGAAGGGCATGGCGCTGGGCCTGTTCCTGATGGCGCTGGGCGCGGTCGTGTTCGGCACGTACACGACGGAACGCGTCTACGTCGGTGCGGTCACCGGCATCTTCATCATCGGCGCGGGCCTGGCGATCCTGCAGACCGCCTCCAATCCCTACATCAGCATCCTCGGTCCGATCGAGGGCGCGGCGCAGCGCATCGCGGTGATGGGGATCTGCAACAAGGTGGCCGGCTGGGCGGCGCCGTTCGTGATCGGCACGCTGGTGATGCACGGCATGGACGATGTCGCCAGCCGCGTGGCCGGCGCCGATCCTGCCACCACGGAACAGGTGCTCAACGAGTTCGCCGCGCGCATCCACACGCCGTACATGGTCATGGCCGGCCTGCTGGCGCTGCTGGCGGTGGGCATCGTGTATTCGCCGCTGCCGGAAATACGCGCCGAGGAAGTCAACGTCGAGCGCGGCTCGAGCGGCAAGAAGAGCCTGCTCCAGTTCCCGCACGTGTGGCTGGGCGCGCTGTGCATCTTCGTCTACGTCGGCGTCGAGGTGATGGCGGGCGATGCGATCGGCACCTACGGTCAGGCGTTCGGTCTGCCGCTGGACAAGACCAAGTTCTTCACCAGCTTCACGCTCGGCGCGATGCTGCTGGGCTACATCGTCGGCCTGATCGTGATCCCGCGCTTCATTTCGCAGGAGCGCTACCTGAGCCTGTCGGCCGTGCTCGGCGTGGCGCTGGCGCTGGGCGCGTTCCTTACCCAGGGCTATGTGTCGGTGTTCTTCGTCGCCGCGCTCGGCTTCGCCAACGCGATGATGTGGCCGGCGATCTTCCCGCTGGCGATCCAGGGCCTGGGGTCGCTGACGGAGAAGGGTTCGGCGCTGCTGATCATGGGCATCGCGGGCGGCGCGGTCATTCCGCAGTTGTTCGTGCACCTCAAGCAGGTCTACGACTTCCAGCTGGTGTTCGTCGCGCTGATGATCCCGTGCTACCTGTACATCCTGTACTTCGCGCTGCGCGGGCACCGCGCGGGGCAGCGGCACGATGCGGTCGGCGCTGCGCCGGCCGCGCAGCACGGGTGATCGTGCGTAACCGATGAAGTCACGAAACCGACCAGACGCCACCGCACGTGATTCACATCGCCGGTGGTGCTGGTTAGGCTAGTCCCTACTTCGCCGCGTCGACCGACGCGGCTCCCTCGACGCAACGGTCGTCGAAACGCGAGGCTTCGGTGCGCAGACCCACGATCAAAGACGTCGCCGAGCGCGCCGACGTGTCGCTCAAGACCGTCTCGCGCGTCATCAACGACGAACCCAGCGTCCAGGCCAGCACGCGTGAACGCGTGCGCGTGGCCATCGCGGAGTTGGGCTACCAGCCCGATCCGTCCGCGCGCAGCCTGCGCAGCGCGCAGCCTTACGCACTGGGGCTGGTGTACGACAACCCGAACCCGTACTACGTCATCGCCGTGCAGAACGGGGTGCTGTCGGTGTGCCGCGAAACCGGCTACGGCCTGCAGATCCATCCCTGCGATTCATCCTCGCCCAACCTGGCGTCGGAATTGATCGACCTGGTGCAGCATTCGCGCCTGGCCGGCCTGGTGCTGGCGCCGCCGATGTCCGAACGCAACGAGCTGGTCACCGAACTGGTCGCCCACGGGATCCACCTGGTGCGCATCGTCTCGGCAGCGGCCGATCCGCAGGACGGCAGCGCCTGCGTCTACGTCGACGACCGCGACGCGGCCTACGACATCACCGAGCACCTGATCCAGCTCGGCCATGGGCGCATCGGCTTCCTGTGGGGCGGCAAGTCGCATGGCTCGTCGTGGGAGCGTTACAAGGGGTATGAGGACGCGCTGCGCGAGTACGGCATCCCGCTCGATGCCGACCTGGTGGTGGAAGGCGATTACTCGTTCGACGACGGTTTCCGCGGTGCGCGCCGCCTGTTCGCGCTGCCCGATCGCCCGACCGCGATCTTCGGCAGCAACGACGAGATCGCCGCAGGCGTGCTGGCCGCGGCCAAATCCAGCGGCATGAACGTGCCCTACGACCTGTCCATCGCCGGCTTCGAAGACAGCCCGTTCTCCAAGCAGAGCTGGCCGGCGCTGACCACGGCCAAGCAGGCCACGCAGGAAATCGCGCGCCACGCCGCGCACCGCCTGTTGCAGGAAATCCGCGAGCACGCGCCCAAGGCCTCGCCGAACGAGGGCTTCAGTCCGGAGCTGGTGGTTCGCGGTTCGACGGCGCCGCCGCGGCCGAAGGCCTGAGGTGGTTCCTTCTCCCTCCGACCGCAGGGAGCTGAGAAGGTGGCCTGAGGGCGGAGGAGGGGGGAACGAAGCGGTATCGCCCACGCTCGCAGCGCGGCGCCACACCGCTGGCTTGGCGATTCGGCTCCGTTGCCCCTCACCCCAACCCCTCTCTCGGCGGGAGAGGGGCTCCTGCAAGCAGCCTCACGGCCACGAAACGATGACGGTGGTCTGCTAACGCCCCGGAGCGCATCGCATCGGGGCTGGTCATGAACGCCATTCCGCAGGCCGTATCGCCGCTGCACGAACCCGGCATCGAACGATTGCTGGAGCAGGACCAGGCCCTGGTCGCGCTGGGCCGCAAGGTCTGTGTGCTCAAGGCCATCGGTTGGCCGGCGTCGATGGAGACGCGCTTCCTCGAGCAGTGGCGACAGGGACGGCCCGAACTTCCGCAACCGCCGACCGTGCCGGTGGACCTGGCCGACACCATCGCCGGCCTGCGCGCGTTGATGCACGAAATAGACCGACGCCATCCCGTCGGCCGCTGGCTCTACAAGACCGCATGGAGCTACGCCGTCGCCGCGCAGATGCTTGGCGCGATCGGCACGCCGGAGTTCACGCGCTGCTCGTCGCTGCTCTACGGGCGACCGGATTTCCGCTATCGCAGCCAGGACATCACCAATGTCGACGGCGCGCGCGAAGTGCTGGCGATCACCGACGAGCTCATCGACAGCCGCCTCCTGCCCGAAGTGCCGTCGGACATCCCGGCCGAGGAGTTCGCACGCCGCCTGCGCGAGCGCATCGGTCCGTTCTTCCATCACGATGAAGTGAAGGTGGTGCTCGACCCCGAGCTGCCGTCGAAGGCCACCGCCGGCAGCCGTCGCATCACCCTGCGCGCCACCGCGATGTTCTCCGAGCGCGACTTGCACCAGCTCGTCGAGCACGAAGCCTTCATCCACACCGCGACGCTGCTCAACGGCATCCACCAGCCGCACCTGCATTCGCTCGGCATCGGCGCACCGCGCACCACGCGCGTGCAGGAAGGGTTGGCCACGTTCTCAGAAATCGTCACCGGTGCGCTCGACATCGCGCGGCTGCGGCGCATCGCCCTGCGCGTGGTGATGGTGAAGCACGCGTTGGACGGCGCGGATTTCATCGAGGTGTTCAAGGGCTTCCTGGAAGCCGGCCAGACCGAGCGCGAAAGCTTCTGCAGCGCGCAGCGCGTCTTCCGCGGCGGCGACGTTCGCGGACGCGTGTGCTTCACCAAGGACGGCGCCTATCTGGAGGGCGTGATGCTGATCCACGTCTTCGTGCGCAAGGCATTGCAGGAAGGTCGCGGCGACCTGCTGCCGATGCTGTTCGCAGGCCGGCTGACGACGGCAGACGTGATCGAACTGGCGCCCTACCGCGACAACGGCCTCATCGCGCCCCCGCTGTACGTTCCGCCCTGGGCGCGCGATCCCCAGCGCGTGCTGGCGACGATGGCCTTCTCCGCCGCAACGCAGCGCCTGCGTCTGGACCGGCTGAACCTGCAGCGTTTCGTGGAGTTCGAAGACGAGATGATCGAGGAATCGGGTATTGGGTGAGGGTGAGGCAGGCCGCTAACGCGGCACTGCCGCGTGGCCAGCCGAACGCCCGGCCATGGATGGCCGGGCCGGGCGATCCGAAGCCCGAAGCCCCCCGCCATGTATGGCAGCGGCGACCTCATAGAAGACCGCACTAACGCGGCACTGCCGCGTGGCCAGCCGAACGCCCGGCCATGGATGGCCGGGCCGGGCGATTCGAAGCCCGTGGGGCGGCGGCCTGGGGGGTGACAGTCTCGCCAACGGAGCTTGCGGCCGGTCCAGCGACCCGCCCGCGTTTGCCTCGAAGCCCGGCGCGGCCACCCGACCCACGCCGAGAATCTCCAACGTCGGGCCTTCTGGCGAGCGCCCGACGGCCATTTCCCGACATGCCCCGCGATCTGCCCCGAAGCCGGACATGCTCCGCAGCCGGACGTCCCGCTCGCTCGTAACGAGTAGGGAGATGCCACCATGAAACGCATCATCGCGACGGCGTTCGCCGTCGTTTGCGCAGGCTCGTGCCTTGCGGCCGCGTCGGCGCAGGACCTCGTCCAGACCGCAGGCAAGAACGCGAAGGTCGTCCTCGACAACGACGAAGTGCGGGTGATCGAGCTGAACATGCCCGCCGGCGCGAGCACCGGCGTGCATTCGCACCAGGACAACGTCGTCGTCTTCCTTACCGGCGGCAAGGCCAAGCAGACCAATGCCGACGGCACGACGAAAGTGATGGAGCGCAAGCCCGGCGAAGTCGTCTGGAGCGGACCGGTCACGCACGACACGTTGAACGAAAGCGGAAAGCCCGTCAGGACGCTCGTGATCGAACTGAAGAAGTAAGCGTGCCGTCGCGGGACGAAGGCAGGGACGCCTTCGCCGCGATCGCGCGGCCTTGCATCAGCCGCGCAGGAGCGTCGCCGCGCGTGCGAGTGCTTCGATCGCGCCCCATTCGCCCGCCGCGACCAGTCGCGAAGGCGTCAGCCAGGAGCCGCCCACGCAGGCGACGTTCGGCGTGGCGAGGTAATCGCGCGCGTTGTGCGCGCCGATGCCGCCCGTCGCGCAGAAACGGATCTCCGGCAGCGGGCCGTGCAGCGACCGCAGCGCCGACGCGCCACCGGCCGCTTCGGCCGGGAAGAACTTCTGGAAGATGAAACCGTGCTCGGACAGCGTCATCGCTTCGCTCGCGGTGCCGGCGCCGGGCAGCCACGGCAGCGCCGAGTCCTTCGCCGCGGCGATGAGGTTCGGCGTCGCGCCCGGCGACACCGCGAAGCGTGCGCCTGCGGCTTCGGCGTCCTTCAGGTCCTGCGGTTTGCGCACGGTGCCGACGCCGACGATCGCGCCCTCGACTTCATCGGCGATCGCACGCACCGCATCGAGCGCGGCGCGCGTGCGCAGCGTGATCTCGATGGCGGGGATGCCGCCGGCGACGAGCGCGCGCGCCAGGCTCACCGCGTGCTTTGCGTCTTCGATCACCACCACCGGCATCACCGGGGCGACGTGCAGTACCGATTCCAGCAGGCCCATCTTGTGTCTCCAGGATTGAAGGCGCGCTCCACGCGCCGAATGTTTTCGACATCCTCCCCTTCGTGAAGGGGAGAGCTGGGGAGGGGTTGTGAGCGCGCGACGGCGGGTTCGGCGCTGTCGCGTCTCACGACCTCCTCCCGACCTCCTCCTGCGAGCAGGGGGGGCAGTGGGTGCGTCGTCAGGCGGGCGGATTGAAAATCCCACCACCCAGATGCGCCGGCGCCGCCGCGTTGCGGAACACCGCGAACAGCTCGCGGCCCATGCCGAAGTGGCTGGGCGTGAGATCGGTCGTCGCGTTCTCTCGGCTGTTCCATTCCTCCGCCGGCACGTGCACCTGCAACGCACCGGCCTTGGCGTCGACGCGCACGATGTCGCCGTCGCGCACCTTGGCAAGCGGGCCGCCGACCGCGGCTTCCGGACTGATGTGGATCGCCGCGGGCACCTGGCCCGACGCACCGGACATGCGCCCGTCGGTCACCAGTGCGACGCGATGGCCGCGCTTCTGCAGCACGGTCAGCGTCGGCGTGAGCTGATGCAGCTCGGGCATGCCGTTCGCCTGCGGTCCCTGGAAGCGCACGACCACGATCACGTCGCGATCGAGTTCGCCGCGGTCGAACGCCGCCTTCACCTGCGACTGATCCGAGAACACGCGCGCCGGCGCTTCCACGACCCAGCGATCTTCCGGCACCGCCGAGACCTTGATCGCCGCGGTACCGAGCGGGCCGTGCAGCACGCGCAGGCCGCCGTCGGCGCGGAACGGCTCGGCCACCGGACGCAGGACCGTGGGATCGCCGCTGCGTTCGGTGGCCGGGACGTATTCGACACGCTGTTCCGGTGCCAGGCGCGCCTCGACGCGATAGCGCGCCAGGCCCGGCCCGGCGATGGTTTCGACGTCTCCGTGCAGCAGCCCTGCGTCGAGCAGTTCGCCGATCAGGAACGCTAGGCCGCCGGCGGCGTGGAAATGGTTCACATCGGCACTGCCGTTGGGATACACCCGTGCCAGCAACGGCACCACGGCCGAGAGCGCGTCGAAATCTTCCAGGCGCAGTTCGATGCCCGCGGCCGCGGCGATCGCGATCAGGTGCAGCAGATGGTTCGTCGAGCCGCCCGTCGCATGCAGGCCGATGACGCCGTTGACGATCGCGCGTTCGTCGACGATGCGGCCGACCGGACGGTAGTCCTCGCCCAGCGCGGTGATTTCCGCGGCGCGTCGCGCGGCTTGCGCGGTGAGCGCGTCGCGCAGCGGGTTGTCGGGATTAACGAAGCTCGAGCCCGGAAGGTGCAGGCCCATCAGCTCCATCAGCATCTGGTTGGAATTGGCGGTGCCGTAGAACGTACACGTGCCGGGACCGTGGTAGCTCTGCGCTTCGGCTTCGAGCAGTTCCTCGCGCGTGGCTTCGCCGACGGCGTAGCGCTGGCGCACGCGGGATTTCTCGTCGTTCGGCAGGCCCGAGGTCATGGGGCCGGCCGGCACGAAGATCGCCGGCAGGTGGCCGAAGCTCAGCGCGCCGATCAGCAGGCCCGGGACGATCTTGTCGCACACGCCCAGGTAGAGCGCGGCGTCGAACATGTCATGGGAGAGCGCGACCGCCGTGGACAGCGCGATCACCTCGCGCGAAAACAGCGACAGCTCCATGCCGGCGCGGCCCTGCGTCACGCCGTCGCACATCGCCGGCACGCCGCCGGCGACCTGCGCGGTCGCGCCGACGCTGCGCGCGGCGTTCTTGATCAGGAACGGAAAACGCTCCAGCGGCTGGTGCGCGGAGAGCATGTCGTTGTACGAGTTGACGATGGCGAGGTTTGCGCCACGGCCGTCGCGCAATGCGGACTTATCGGTGCCGCAGGCGGCGAATCCATGGGCGAGGTTGCCGCACGAGAGCGTGGCCCGGTGCGGGCCGTGGCCGCAGGCCGCGTCGATGCGCGCCAGGTAAGCGGCGCGACGTTCGGCACTGCGCTTGCGGATGCGCTGCGTGACCTCGGCGATGACAGGATGCAGGTTCGACATCGAACTACGGACTCCAGTACAGCATCGGCACGACCGGCGAGCCGGCCAGCACCGAACGGATCGGCAGCGTGCAACGCGGATCGCGCGCGGCGTTGTCGAGCACATCGCGCTTCTTCGCGCCTTCGATGTGCAGGTACAACGACGGAGCGGTGAGGATCGCGCTGAGCGTGAGGGTGATGCGCGGTTCCGGCGCCGACGCGCTGCGGATCGCCAGCACCGGTGCACGGCCGCTGGGTTGCAGGCCGATGTCGCGACGCACGAGGTCGGGGAATAGCGATGCGACGTGCCCATCCTCGCCCATGCCCAGGACGACGACATCCAGCGGCAACGCCTCGTTGGCGACCTGCGTGAGTACCGGCAGCAACGCCGCTTCCGGCGTCGGCGTCGTGCGCCGCAGCGGCAGCAGTTGCGCCTGCGCCGCAGCGCCCTGGAACAGCGTCTCGCGCAGCAGACGTTCGTTCGAGCGCGGATGGTCCGGAGCGACCCAGCGGTCGTCCACCGGCACCACCGTCACGTGCGCCCAGTCGAGCGTCTGCTTCGACAGTTCGGTGAGAAATGCGCGCGGCGTGGTGCCGCCCGAGACCGCAAGCCGCGCCGCGCCGCGTCGCGCGATCGCCCCGCGCAGGTCGGCGGCGACGGCTTTGGCCAGGGCGACGGCGAGCTGCGACTTGTCGTCGAACAGGTGCTCGCGCAGGGGCAACGGATCAGGTGTCAGCACGGTCAATCGCTCCGCCAGCGGGCTGTTAAACAGCGTCCTCATGCCACGTCCTTCCATCGCGTTCGATCAGGGCCACCGCGGCGCTGGGTCCCCAGCTGCCGGCGGTGTACGGCTTGGGCGCTTCGTTGCTCTGCTCCCATGCGGCGCGGATCGGATCGATCCACGCCCATGCGGCTTCGACTTCGTCGCGACGCATGAACAACATCGGATTGCCGCGAACCACGTCCATCAGCAGGCGCTCGTACGCTTCGGGCTGGCGACCGCCGAAGGTCTCGGCGAAGCTCAGGTCCATCGGCACGCGGCGCAGGCGCAGGCCGCCGGGGCCGGGCACCTTGTTCATCAGCCACAGCTTCACGCCTTCGTCGGGCTGCAGGCGGATGACGAGCTGGTTCTGCGCGATCGGTTCGTCGCCGAAGATCGAATACGGCACCTTGCGGAACGTCACCACGATCTCCGACATGCGGTCGGCCAGGCGCTTGCCCGTGCGCAGGTAGAACGGCACGCCGGCCCAGCGCCAGTTGCGAACTTCGGCCTTGAGCGCGACGAAGGTCTCCGTGCGCGAATCGTTGGCGCCTAGCTCTTCGGCATAGCCCGGCACAGGACGGCCCTCGACGGCGCCCGCGCGGTACTGGCCGCGTACGGTGACCTGCGAGGTGGTTCCGTTTTCGATCGGCTTGAGCGAATGCAGCACCTTGAGCTTCTCGTCGCGGATCGCATCGGCGGCGAGCGACGACGGCGGCTCCATCGCCACCAGGCACAGCAGCTGCAGCATGTGGTTCTGCACCATGTCGCGCAGCGCGCCGGACTTGTCGTAGTAGCTCGCGCGACGCTCCAGGCCGACGGTCTCGGCCACGGTGATCTGCACGTGATCGATGTGCTCGGCCTTCCATAGCGGCTCGAACAGCGCATTGCCGAAGCGCAGCGCGATCAGGTTCTGCACCGTCTCCTTACCGAGGTAGTGGTCGATGCGGTAGATCTGCGATTCGTCGAAGACCTGGCCGAGCGCGTCGTTGATCGCCACGGCGCTGGCGCGGTCGTGGCCGATGGGCTTTTCGACCACCACGCGGGTGTTGGCGCCGCTCAGGCCATGCGATTGCAGGCGCGCGCCGACGCTGCCGAACAGGTCGGGGCCGACGGCAAGGTAGAACACCCGCACGCGCGATTCGTCGTTGAGTTCGGCAGCGAGCTCGCCCCAGCCGGAATCGGCCTGCAGGTCGATCTTCCGGTACGACAGCAGTTGCAGGAAGGGATCCAGCGCGGCCGGCGCGCGCAGATCGAAGGAAAGGTGCTTCTCCAGCGCTTCGCGCACCCGTTCGCGGTAGGCGTCGTCGCTCTGGCTGTCGCGGGCGAGGCCGAAGATGCGCGTGCCGGCGACGATCTGGCCGTCGACGTAGCGATGGAACAGGGCCGGCAGCAATTTGCGCAGCGCAAGGTCGCCCGTGCCGCCGAAGATGATCAGGTCGAAAGGCGCCATCGGCGCGATGGAGGCGGTCACGGGACGCTCCGGAGGGATAGGGTTTTGAAGACCACAGGCATACCAGTGAAGATACCAGTCAGATACCACTGGTGCAAATGGCGCGATTGACGACGGCCGGGACGCTGGTCTGCCGCCCCTTTCCGCCGAACCGCCAGCAATTTCAGCCACTTGAGGTTACGTCGGTGCGAAATCCGCCGGATCGGCCCGCCTCAGAGGGAGTGATGCGACTTTGGTCGAAGGCCCGCGCCCCCCGCGCCTGAACGGCGGGCCGGGAGGTTTGCTCGAAGTGGTATCGCACTGGTATTCTCAGCCGATGCAGGACTATCTCGTCAACGAGTTCCGCCGCCAAGCCGACGGGCGCCGCGCCCCGGCCTACCAGCACCTGCGCCGGACGCTCCAGCACGCCATCGAGAACGGCGAACTCACGCCGGGTCAGGCCCTGCCCAGCGAGCGCGAGCTGACCAAGTTGCTCGACCTGTCGCGCGTGACCGTGCGCAAGGCGATTTCCGGCCTGGTCGCCGACGGCCTGCTCACCCAACGCCAGGGCTCGGGCACGTTCGTCGCCGAGCGCATCGTCAAGTCGTTCTCCAAGCTCACCAGCTTCACCGACGACCTGCGCGCGCGCGGCCTGGATCCGAAGTCGCGCTTCATCGAGCGCGGCATCGGCGAAGTGACGCCCGACGAAGCGATGGCTCTGAATCTCTCGCCCGGCGCCCAGGTGGTGCGGTACTACCGGCTGCGCATCGCCGACGAGATGGCGCTGGCGCTGGAACGCACGGTCGTGCCGCAGGCGGTGCTGTCGGATCCGAACCTGGTCGAGAACTCGCTGTACGAAACCTTCCAGCAGATGGGCCTGCGCCCGACGCGTGCGCTGCAACGTCTGCGCGCGATCGCCTTCGATGCCGAGCAGGCGCGGCTGATGAACCTCCCCGAAGGCAGCCCCGGCTTGTTCATCGAACGCCGCACCTTCCTCGACGACGGTCGCGTCGTCGAGTACACCCGATCCTTCTATCGCGGCGACGCCTACGACTTCGTCGCCGAACTGCAGAGCGAATAATCCCTTGAGCGAGACCGCCCTCATTCCGACCGCCACGCGCATGCATGCGGAGGCGCAGGAAGCCGCCGACGCGGTGGCACGCCAGTTCGCCGCCAACGAGCCGATCATCGACGCACTCGTGCAGCGTCTGAAGAAGACGCCACCGCCGTTCATCGTCACTTGCGCGCGCGGCAGCTCCGACCACGCCGCCACCTACGGCAAGTACCTGTTCGAGACCACGCTGGGCCTGATCACCGCATCGGCTTCGCCATCGGTGGGCTCGGTGTACGCGGTGCGCCCGCACCTGAAGGACGCGCTGTTCGTCGCCATCTCGCAGTCGGGCAAGAGCCCGGACCTGGTGCGCAACGCCGAGATCGCCAAGGCCGCCGGCGCGATCGTGGTGGCGCTGGTCAATGTCGAGGATTCGCCGCTCGCGCTGCTCGCCGATACCGTCATCCCGCTGCGCGCGGGCCCGGAGAAGAGCGTCGCGGCGACCAAGAGCTACCTGTGCTCGCTGGCTGCGCTGCTGCAGTTCACCGCACGCTGGAGCGGCGACGCGAAGCTGCTGGCGGCCGTCGATGCACTGCCGGACGCACTGCGCGCCGCATGGGCGCAGGACTGGTCGCCCTTGGTGGCCGGCCTGAAGGACGCGCGCAACCTCTTCGTCGTCGGTCGCGGCCTCGGCCTCGGTGCGGCTCAGGAGGCGGCGCTGAAGTTCAAGGAAACCTGCGGACTGCACGCCGAGGCGTTCTCCTCGGCCGAGGTGAAACACGGCCCGATGGCGATCGTCGGTCCCGGATTCCCGGTGCTCGCCTTCGCCCAGGACGACGACACCGGCAGCGGCACCGCCGCGGTCGCCGAGGAGTTCCGCGCACGCGGCGCGCCGGTGTGGCTGACCTGGCCGGGCGCCACCGCACGCGAAGGCGTGCTGCCGATGCCGACATCGCTGCACCCGGCCTGCACGCCGCTGCTGGCCGTACAGAGCTTCTACAAGGCGGTGAACGCGCTGGCCGTCGCGCGCGGGCACAACCCGGACGTGCCGCCGCATCTCAACAAGGTCACTGAGACGGTTTGAGCGGCCGGGATTGGGGAGTCGGGATTGGGGATTCGTAACAGCCAGAGCCGAGCCCGGACTCTCTCACTAATCACAAATCACTAATCCCGAATCACGAACACCCATGACCACCACCGCCTTCACCCATGCGCGCGTCCTGACTGAGCGCGGTTTCGAGACCGACCTCAGCGTGATCGTCGAAGACGGCCACATCGTCGCCGTGCTGCCGGGGCCGCCACCGCAGGGCGTCGATGCGATCGATCTGGCAGGCCGCTATCTCGTGCCGGGCTTCATCGATACGCAGGTCAACGGCGGCGGCGACGTGCTGTTCAACGACGAACCGACGGTCGACGGACTGCGCCGCATCGCCGGCGCGCACCGCAAGTACGGCACCACCGGCATGCTGCCGACGCTGATCAGCGACGATGTCGCGGTGATGTGCCGTGCCGTCGCCGCCACGCGCGAGGCGATCGCGCAGAAGGTGCCTGGCGTGCTCGGCCTGCATCTGGAAGGCCCGTACCTCAATGCCGCGCGCAAGGGCGTGCACGATCCCTCGAAGTTCCATACGCCCGACGCGGGAGAGCTCGATCTCGTCGCCTCGCTCGGCAAGGACGGCGTCACGCTGGTCACGCTCGCGCCGGAGCGCTTCGATGCCGCGACGCTGCAGGCGCTGGCCGCGCGCGGCGTGGTCATCGCCGCCGGCCACACCGCCGCGACCTACGAACAACTGCGCGACGGGTTCGCCCACGGCATCACCGGCGTGACGCATCTGTTCAATGCGATGACGCCGATGAACTCGCGCGAACCCGGTGCGGTCGGCGCCGCGCTTGAGAATCCCGACGCGTGGTGCGGCCTGATCGTCGATGGCTACCACGTCCACGACGCGACCCTGCGCGTCGCCTTCGCCGCACGTCCGCGCGGAAAGATGATGCTGGTGACCGACGCGATGCCGCCGGTGGGCGGCGAGCGGGAGGCGTTCTCGCTGTACGGCGTCGAGATGATCTGCCGCGACGGCCAGTGCACCACTGCCGACGGCACGCTGGCGGGCTCGGCGCTCGACATGGCCTCGGCCGTGCGCAACACCGTGCGCCGACTGGGTCTGCCGCTGGACGAAGCGTGCCGGATGGCGTCGCAGTACCCGGCGGACTTCATCGGCCTGGGCGCCGAGCTGGGGCGGATCGCGCCGGGCTATCGCGCCAATCTCGTCGCACTCGACGACGACCTGTGGGTGCAGGGAACCTGGATCGCAGGCGAAGCCTGACGTAGCCCGGGTAAGCGCAGCGCACCTGGGGTTTGCGCCCGGCCCACACGCCACGACCGACGCCCCGGGCGCGGCTTCGCCTTACCCGGGCTACGGCGCCCGGCGGTCGCTCCGGCTATCGCGCCGACCTGGTCGCACTCGACGACGACCTGCGGGTGCAGGGAACCTGGATCGCAGGCGAAGCCTGACGTAGCCCGGGTAAACGCAGGGCACCCGGGGTTTGCGCCCGGCCCACACGCCACGACCGACGCCCCGGGTGCGGCTTCGCGTTACCCGGGCTACGGCACTACCTCGCCGCGGCCCTCCGGGACCGGCTGAACAGGGCAGCTTCCGACGCTTCCCGACACCCGCCGGCCGGCCGGACTGGGACGGGCTGCTACAATTCCGAGTCTTTGCTCGGCACTTTCGATCTCGCGGCTCCGGCCGTGAGGTCCGGTGCCGGGCGCCCGCAGCCACCTCCGCGGCCCCCGCCGCGCCGGAGCCACGCATGACCAGCACCGCCGAACTCAGCTCGCCGTCCTCGGCCAACACCGCGCTCACCAACTCGGTGCTCGACGCCGACTACACGCTCGAGCACAAGTACAGCCGCGAAAAGGGTCGCATCTACCTGTCGGGTGTGCAGGCGCTGGTGCGCCTGCCGCTGATGCAGCGCCTGCGCGACGAAGCCCTCGGCCTGAACACCGCCGGCTTCATCTCCGGTTATCGCGGCAGCCCGCTCGGCGGTTTCGACCTGGAGCTGTGGCGCGCGCGCAAGTTCCTCGAGAACGCCGGCGTGAAGTTCACCCCCGGCCTCAACGAGGACCTGGGCGCGACGATGGTGTGGGGCACGCAGCAGACCAACCTGTTCCCCGGCGCGAAGGTGCAGGGCGTGTACGGCATGTGGTACGGCAAGGGTCCCGGCGTGGACCGCACCGGCGACGTGTTCAAGCACGCCAATGCAGCCGGCACGTCGCAGCTCGGCGGCGTGCTCGCGCTCGCGGCCGACGACCACGCCTGCCGTTCCTCGACGCTGCCGCACGGTTCCGAAGACGAATTCGTCAGCGCGATGATGCCGATCCTCAACCCGGCCGGCGTGCAGGACATCCTCGACATGGGCCTGGTCGGCTGGGCTATGTCGCGCTACACCGGCCGTTGGGTCGGCTTCAAGACGATCGCCGAGACGGTCGAGTCCTCGGCTTCGGTCGACGTCGATCCGATGGCCACGCGCATCGTGCTGCCGGAAGATTTCGAGATGCCGGAAGGCGGGCTCAACATCCGCTGGCCGGATCCGCCGATGAACCAGGAAATGCGCCTGCACAAGTACGCGGTGAAGGCCGCGCAGGCATTCGCGCGTGCGAACCACATCGACCGCGTCGTGATCGATTCACCGCGTGCGCGTCTGGGCATCGTCACCACCGGCAAGTCGTATCTGGACGTGCTGCAGGCGCTGGAATACCTGGGCCTGGACGAGCAGGCCTGCGCCGACCTCGGCATCCGCGTCTACAAGGTCGGCATGACCTGGCCGCTGGAACCGGTCGGCATCACCAATTTCGCGCAGGGCCTGGAAGACATCGTCGTCGTCGAGGAAAAGCGCGCCTTCATCGAGCGTCAGATGAAGGAGTACATGTACAACTGGAGCGGCCAGCGCCCGTCCATCGTCGGCAAGTACGACGAAAGCGGCGAGTGGATCCTGCCCTCCACCGGCGAACTCACGCCCGCGACCATCGCCGGCGTGATCGGCCGCCGCATCCAGCGCTTCCACGACAGCGAGCACATCCGCAACGTCATGGCGTGGATGGCGGAGAAGGAATCCGAACTCGCCCTGCCGCGCGCCGTGTTCCCGCGCGTGCCGCACTACTGCTCGGGTTGCCCGCACAACACTTCCACCGTCGTCCCGGAAGGTTCGCGCGCGCTGGGCGGGATCGGTTGCCATTACATGGTGACCTGGATGGACCGCAGCACCGACACCTTCACCCACATGGGCGGCGAAGGCGTGACCTGGTCGGGGCAGGCGGCATTCACCGAAACGCCGCACGTGTTCCAGAACCTCGGCGACGGTACGTACTTCCATTCGGGTTCGCTGGCGATCCGTCAGTCGGTCGCCACCGGCGTCAACATCACCTACAAGATCCTCTACAACGATGCGGTGGCGATGACCGGCGGCCAGCCGGTGGACGGCACGCTGTCGGTGCCGCAGATCGCGCACCAGGTGCGCAGCGAAGGCGTGCAGACCATCGTGCTGGTATCGGACGACATCGAGAAGTGGTCGGACAAGAGCATCTTTCCGAACGGCCTTGAGTACTTCGACCGCAAGGAGCTCGACACCGTCCAGAAGCGCCTGCGCGAAGTGCAGGGCACCTCCGTCCTCATCTACGACCAGACCTGCGCCACCGAGAAGCGCCGCCGCCGCAAGCGCGGCAAGATGGTCGATCCGCAGAAGCGCGTGATGGTCAACTCGCTGGTCTGCGAGGGCTGCGGCGATTGCGGCAAGAAGTCGTTCTGCGTGTCCGTGCTGCCCAAGGAAACCGAGTTCGGCCGCAAGCGCGAGATCGACCAGTCGAACTGCAACAAGGACTACAGCTGCGTCAACGGTTTCTGCCCGAGCTTCGTGACGGTGGAAGGCGGTGGCCTGCGCAAGGGCGCGCTCAACAAGAGCGGGAGTTCGAACGCGAAGGATCGCCTCGCCGATCTGCCGATGCCGAACGTCGCCACCGACCTGTCGCAGCCCTGGAACATCCTGATCACCGGCGTCGGCGGCACGGGCGTTGTCACCATCGGTGCGCTGCTCGGCATGGCCGGTCACCTGGAAGGAAAGGGCGCGTCGGTGCTCGACCAGACCGGTCTGGCGCAGAAGGGCGGCGCGGTGACCACGCACATCCGCATCGCGAAGACGCCGGACGACATCCATGCCGTGCGCATCGCCGCGGGCGAGGCCGACCTCGTGATCGGCTGCGACATGGTCGTCGTCAACGACTACTGGGCGCTGTCGAAAGTGCGCGCGGGCCGTTCCAACGTCGTGCTCAACAGCTATGAAGCGATGCCCGGCACGTTCACCACGCGTCCGGACATGCAGTTCCCGGCCGCCGACATCATCGCCGCGGTAAAGGTCGCGCTCGGCGGCAACGATCCGCACGTGGTCGACGCCACGCAGCTCGCCACCGCGCTGATGGGCGATGCCATCGCGACCAACCTGTTCATCCTCGGCTACGCCTGGCAGCAGGGGTTGGTGCCGCTGTCGATGGATTCGCTGATGCGCGCCATCGAGCTCAACGGCGCGGCGATCGAGATGAACAAGACCGCGTTCGCGTGGGGTCGCCTGGCGGTGATCGATCCGAATGCCGTCGCCGAAGCCGCCGGCCTGATCCACAACGCGCCGACCGCCGCGGAAGCGACGCCGGGCGCGTTGCCGATGCTGTCGCCCGGTGCGTGGGAAGGCAACGAGTGGGGCGCGACTTCGGCGCCGCGCACGACGCGCAAGGAAGACGAACTGCGCCACGTGCCGCAGCACGGCCATTCCGACAACGTGTCGTTCCTGCCGCTGGACGATGAGCGCCTGTCGCGTTCGCTGGACGAAGTGGTCGAGCGTCGCGTCAAGTTCCTCACCGAGTACCAGGACGCCGCTTACGCACGTCGCTACGGCGATTTCGTCGCGAAGGTGCACGCCGCCGAGCGCAACGTCGCCGGCACCACCGACCTGACCGAGGCCGTCGCGCGTTACGCGTTCAAGCTGATGGCGTACAAGGATGAGTACGAAGTCGCGCGCCTGTACACCAGCGGCGAGTTCAAGCGCCGCCTGGAGCAGCAGTTCGACGGCGACTACAAGCTCAAGTTCCACCTCGCTCCGCCGCTGTTGGCGAAGAAGGATGCGCAGGGCCGCCTGATCAAGCAGGAATTCGGCCCCTGGGTGTTCACCGCGTTCAAGTGGCTGGCGAAGCTGCGCTTCCTGCGCGGCGGCGCGTTCGACATCTTCGGCAGGACCGAAGAGCGCAGGATGGAGCGTCAGCTGATCGAGGATTACTTCCGCACGATCGACGGCCTGCTCGGCAAGCTCGACCGCTCCAACGTGGACCTCGCGGCGGAGATCGCCGGCATTCCGGAGCACATCCGCGGCTACGGCCACGTCAAGGAAGACCACCTGCACAAGGCGAAGGCACGTGAGGCGGAGCTGCTGAAGGAATGGAGCAATCCGCTGCGGATCGTGAAGGTGGCGTAAGCCTCGTTCACCGTGATACCCGACAGGCCCCGCTTCGACGGGGTCTGTTGTTTGTGCGTATGGATTCCTGGTCGATACCTTAGATCCCCGCGCGCCCACATACCGTTCGCCCTGAGCGTAGCGAAGCGAAGTCGAAGGGCCGCCGGTCGCGCATCGTCCCGTCCACCCTTCAACTCCGGCGCGGCGCGCCTACGCTCAGGGCGAACGGAGAAGCGAATCGGTGCGCTCACGGCCGATATCGGGCCTGCTGCCAGCAGGCTGTCAGCAGCAATCGTCAGAATGTGGACGGTGCCTCCCGGAGGATCGTTCCATGGACACAGCCCAGCTCAAGCGCTTGTGCGCCTCGTTCCCCGCCGCGGAGAAGAAGCTGCACGGCGAGCCGTCGAACATCCTCGTCTATTCGGTCGGCGGGAAGACCTTCGCCTACTTCAAGACCAGCGATCCCGAGCGCTGGCGTTTCAGCTTCCGTGCCACGCCGGAACGATTCGTCGAACTCACCGACCAGCCCGGGATCAAGCCCGCGCGCTGGATGGGCCGCTGGTACTGGGTCACCGTCGTCGATGTTCGCCGTGTCCCCGAGGACTATCTGCGCGAGCTGGTGACCTGGTCGTACGGACGTGCGCTGGATGCGCTGAGCCGCAAGCGGCGACGCGAACTGCTCGAGCAGTAGCGCCGCCGGCACGCCCTGAAACAACAACGCCGGCGCAGGGCCGGCGTTGTTGTGACACGCATTCGAGGCGGATCAGTCCTTGGTGATGTCCACGTCCTTGGTCTCGCGCAGGAACAGCGAGCCGATCACGAAGGTCATCAGCGCGATGATGATCGGATACCACAGGCCGTAGTACATGTTGCCGGTGGCCGCGACCAGGGCGAAGGCGATGGTCGGCAGGAAGCCACCGAACCAGCCGTTGCCGATGTGGTACGGCAGCGACATCGACGTGTAGCGGATGCGCGTGGGGAACAGCTCAACCAGCCACGCGGCGATCGGTCCGTAGACCATCGTCACGTACAGCACCAGGATGACCAGGATCAGAAGCACCATCGGTTTGTTGATGCGCGCGGGGTCCGCCTTCTCCGGATAGCCGCCGGCCGTCAGCGCCGCCTTCAGCTCAGCGCCGAACGCGTCCGTCTTGGCCTTGCTGTCTTCCTTGGAAAGACCCGCAGCCTCGAAGCTGCCGACTTCCGTGGAACCGACGGTCACGCGCGCCAGACTGCCCGCCGGGGCCGGCTGGATCGTGTACGGCACGCCGGCCTTCGCCAGCGCCGCGGTGGCGATATCGCAAGAGTTGGTGAAGACCTTCTTGCCCACCGGGTCGAACTGGAACGAACAGGTCGACGGATCGGCGTGCACGACGGCCGGCGCATTGGTGCGGGCTTCTTCGATCGCCGGGTTGGCGTAATGCGTGAGCGCCTTGAACAGCGGGAAGTAGGTGATCGCCGCGATGAGGCAGCCGGCCATGACGATCTTCTTGCGGCCGATCTTGTCGCTGAGCCAGCCGAATACGATGAAGAACGGCGTGCCGATCGCCAGCGCTGCGGCGATCAGCAGCCACGTGGTGGTGGCGTCGACCTTCAGCGACTGCGTCAGGAAGTACATCGCGTAGAACTGGCCCGCGTACCACACCACCGCCTGGCCGGCGGTCGCGCCCAGCAGCGCCAGCAGCACGATCTTGCCGTTCTTGGAGAAGAAGCTCTCGGTGATCGGCGCCTTGGACTGCTTGCCCTCGGCTTTCATCTGCTGGAACAGCGGCGATTCGTTGAGCTGCATGCGGATCCACACGGACACGCCGAGCAGGATGATCGACAGCAGGAACGGAATGCGCCAGCCCCAACGTTCGAACTCTTCCGTGCCCAGGTACGTGCGCACGCCCAGGATCACCAGCAGCGACAGGAACAGGCCGATGGTCGCGGTGGTCTGGATGAAGCTCGTGTACAGACCGCGCTTGCCGTGCGGTGCGTGTTCGGCCACGTACGTCGCCGCGCCACCGTACTCGCCGCCCAGCGCCAGGCCCTGCAGCAATCGCAGGATGATGAGGATGGCCGGTGCGGCGAAACCGATCGACGCGTAGTTGGGCAGGATGCCGACCAGGAAGGTCGACAAACCCATGATGACGATGGTGACCAGGAACGTGTACTTGCGGCCGATCATGTCGC
The DNA here is from genome assembly GCA_005503055.1 of Lysobacteraceae bacterium P. Taxonomy (GTDB): domain Bacteria; phylum Pseudomonadota; class Gammaproteobacteria; order Xanthomonadales; family Xanthomonadaceae; genus Lysobacter_J. The sequence continues at coordinate 59,622 of SCOX01000014.1, forward strand.
CGATGCGGCCGAAGAAGATCGCGCCGAACGGACGCACCGCGAAACCCGCCGCGAAGGCGAGCAGCGCGAAGATGAAGGCACTTGTTTCGTTGAGGCCGCTGAAGAACTGCTTGGCGATGATCGCCGCGAGCGAGCCGTACAGATAGAAGTCGTACCACTCGAACACGGTGCCCAGGCTGGACGCGAAGATGACCTTCTTGTGGCCCTGGGTCAGCGATGCGTCTTTGGAGCTGTTTGCGGTGATGGTGGACACGTTCGTCGCCCCTTAGAAGTTGTACTTCACGTGCGTCTGCAGGCGATTGAGGTCGCCGCGGTCGCCGTTTTCGAGTTCACGCTGGCCCCAGATCAGCTCGGCACCGAGGTCGAGCTTGGGCAGCGGCGTGTAGATCAGGTTCAAGTGCGCCGACTGCGCGCCCTTGGTGATGCCAAGCCCGGTGAGGTCCACGTCCTGGTCGTAGGAAGCGCGCGAATAGAACAGGTTCGTGCGCAGCTTCGGGCTGAACACGTGGCGCCAACCGACGAAACCGGCGATGAGGTCGATGTTGTCCAGGTCGCCCGTGGCATCGAGCACGGCGTCGTTGTTCAGCGCCAGGCCGATGTAGCGGCCGATGCCGCTACCGCCGGTGACCATGTAGCGGATGTCGTCGTTCTTGCCGAGGTTGAACTTGCCCGACACGCTGATGCCGTAGCCGGTGGTGTCGTCCTCGACCGCCGGACGCGCGGGTACCGTAGGCGTGGCGGGGACGCCTGCCGTCTGGTACTTCAGCTGGCGCACGAGGCCGGCGATGCCGAAGTGGCCCCAGTCGCCCTTGAAGGTGTAACGGCCGGTGAGGTCGGGCATCGGGCCGTCGTCGCCGGCGATCTGCGCCATGTTGCCGCGGAACGGCGTGTAGACCGTTTCCGGGTTCTCCATCGAGAACGACCACGGGCCGTTGGTGTAACGCAACTGCGCCTGGCGCACGAACACCGTGCCTTCGGTCGGGCCGAGGAAGTCGACCGTATCGGGCAGCGCGGCGGTGTCCTGGAAGTTGGTCCAGGTCTGGCCGGCCAGCCAGTTGTTCCACTGCACGTAGGCCTGGCGCAGCGTGAGCGCGTAGGTGTTGGTGGCGATCTCGTTGCCGGTGAAGGCCGTGCTGCCGCCGCCGAACAGATCGAACTCCAGGTACGCCTTCAGCTTGTCGCCGCTTTCCAGGTCGGTATCGGCGCCGAACCAGAAGCGCGAAAAGTTCACGCCCATGTCGGTGTCGGTGCCGCCTTCGGCGAGATGGCCGCCGCCGACCGGAATCGCCTTGGGCACGTAGAACAGCCGACCGACGGTGCCGTCGGGAATGTCGCCGTCGTTGGTGTCGGTGACGGACGCGTCGAGCTTGATGAAGCCGCCGTAGCTGAAGCGCGTGCCCGGATTGGCCGTGGGCATGATCGTGGTCGACTGGATCGGCGCGGCCTTGGGGGCGCCGGCGGCGGCCGTCGCTGTCGCCGGTGCGGCGGGGGCCGCGGGCGCCGCGGTCTGCGCCGTCTTCACTTCGCTGATCTGCGTCTGTTGCTGCTGCTGCTGCGCCACCAATTGCTGGACCATCGCTTCGAGCTGGGCGACGCGCGCTTCCAGCTCCTTCTCCTTCGCGGTTTGCGCGAAGGCCATTCCCGGCAACGCCAGCGCGATGAGCAATGCGGCGGCGAGCGGGCGGCGACGCGGGGTCGCGGCCTTCGACGTCGAGGCAATGCTTGCGGACATGATTCCCCTCCCAAAGGAACGCCGGACCGAATGCCCGACTTCCCCGAGCCTGCGGCGCCACCGCGCTGCACAACCATTCCCCATTGGTCGTAGATGCGACCGCACGGGGCGCCCTTTACGACTAACGTCTAAACCCGCCCGGATGAGGCTTAACAGCGAATGCGGCACACTGGTCTGCCGACCGCCGCGCGGCGGCCGGAGCGCCTTCACATGACTCGGACGCTGTCCCGGAGCACGCCATGAACCACCCCGCCGCCGTCTATCCGATCGATCCGGACTTCGCCGCCAAGGCCCGCGTCACGCGCGAGCAGTACGAGCGCCAGTACGCCGAGTCGGTGAAGGATCCGGAGGCCTTCTGGGGCAAGGTCGGCGAGCGCCTGGACTGGTTCGTGAAGCCGACCAGGATCAAGGACGTCAGCTACCAGCTCGAGGATTTCCGCATCCGTTGGTACGAGGACGGCGAACTCAATGCGAGCGTGAACTGCCTGGATCGCCACCTCGACGCGCGCGGCGACAAGACCGCGCTGATCTTCGAGGCGGACGATCCGTCCAAGCCCGCCGAGCACGTCACCTATCGAGACCTGCACGCGCGCGTGTGCAAGCTTGCCAATGCCCTGCGCTCGCTGGGCGTGCGCAAGGGCGACCGCATCACGATCTACCTGCCGATGATTCCCGAAGCAGTCGTGGCGATGCTCGCCTGCGCGCGTGTCGGCGCGATCCACTCGGTGGTGTTCGGCGGCTTCGCGCCGCAGTCCATCGCCGACCGCGTCGCCGACTGCCAGAGCACGTTGATCATCACCGCCGATGAAGGCCTGCGTGGCGGCAAGAAGGTGCCACTGAAGGCGAACGTCGACGCCGCGTTGAAGATGCCCGGCACCAATACCGTGGAAACCGTGCTGGTCGTGCGCCATACCGGCTCGCCCGTGGACATGCAGATGCCGCGCGACCGCTGGTACGACGCCGTCGTCGACGGGCAAGCCGTCGAGTGCGCGCCCGAGCGCATGAACGCCGAAGACCCGTTGTTCATCCTCTACACCTCCGGTTCGACCGGAAAGCCCAAGGGCGTGCTGCACACCACCGGCGGCTACCTTGCCTACGCCAGCTACACGCACGAAACCGTGTTCGATCTGCGCGAGGACGACATCTACTGGTGCACCGCCGACGTGGGCTGGGTGACCGGCCACAGCTATATCGTCTACGGCCCGCTGGCCAACGGCGCGACCGCGCTGGTATTCGAGGGCGTGCCGAACTACCCGAGCGTGTCGCGCTTCTGGGAAGTGATCGACAAGCACAAAGTCACGATCTTCTATACCGCGCCGACCGCCATCCGCGCGCTGATGCGCGACGGCGACGAGCCCGTGCAGAAAACCTCGCGCGCCTCGCTGCGCCTGCTCGGCACGGTCGGCGAGCCGATCAATCCCGAAGCCTGGCGCTGGTACTACGAGACCGTCGGCGATTCACGCTGCCCGGTCGTCGACACCTGGTGGCAGACGGAGACCGGCGGCATCCTCATCACGCCGCTGGCCGGCGCGATCGACCTCAAGCCCGGTTCGGCGACCAAGCCCTTCTTCGGCATCCAGCCGGCGCTGGTGGATGCCAACGGCGCCAAGCTGGAGGGCGAGGCCGAAGGCAACCTGGTGCTGCTCGATTCCTGGCCCGGCCAGATGCGTACCGTCTACGGCGACCACCAGCGTTTCATCGACACCTACTTCCGCACGTATCCGGGCACGTACTTCACCGGCGATGGCTGCCGCCGCGATGCCGACGGGTACTACTGGATCACCGGCCGCGTGGACGATGTCATCAACGTGTCCGGCCACCGCATCGGCACGGCGGAAGTCGAAAGCGCGCTGGTCTCGCACCCAAAGGTCGCCGAGGCGGCGGTCGTCGGCTTCCCGCACGACATCAAGGGCCAGGGCATCTACGCGTATGTCACGCTGATCGCCGGTGAAGCCCCGACCGACGCGCTGCACAAGGAACTCATCGCGCACGTGCGCAAGGAGATCGGCCCCATCGCGACGCCCGACCATCTGCAATGGGCGCCAGGCCTGCCGAAGACGCGTTCGGGCAAGATCATGCGGCGCATCCTGCGCAAGATCGCCGAGAATGCGCCGGACCAGCTCGGCGACACCAGCACGCTGGCCGACCCCAGCGTGGTCGAGTCGCTGGTGAAGGAACGGCGCGTACCGTGAGCCGGTTTACTCCCTCCCCTGCGTGCAGGGTAGGGTTGGGGAGGGGTTGCGAGGTCGCGTAGCGGCGAGCGCGGCGCTTCGCGCCTCGTCCCCTCCCAACCTCCCCCTGCAAGCAGGGGGAGGAGCAGAAATGGAATGCAGATGCCCACACTCCTCATCGCCGACGACCATCCGCTGTTCCGCGAAGCCCTGCGCGGCGCGGTCGCGCGCGTGCTGCCGGAGGCGCAACTGCGCGAGGCCGACAGTGTCGACGCGCTCTACACGCTGGTCGAAGCGGAGCCCGACGCCGACCTGCTCCTGCTCGACCTCAACATGCCGGGCGCGCAGGGCTTCAGCGCGCTGGTGCACCTGCGCGCGTTGCATCCGCAGCTGCCCATCGTCGTGGTGTCCGCGCGCGAGGAACCGACCGTGATGCGACGCGCGCTCGACCACGGCGCCGTCGGCTTCATTCCCAAGTCCGCCGATGCGGCGACGCTGGGCGAGGCGATCACGCGCGTGCTCGATGGCGATCGCTGGGCGCCGGCGGTCGCGCTGTCGGCGCCGGCCGCGCACGCCGACGAACACGACGCCGCGCAGCGCCTGCGCGACCTCACGCCGCAGCAGTTCCGCGTCCTGCAGATGCTCGGCTCCGGTCTGCTCAACAAGCAGATCGGCTACGAACTGGGCGTGTCGGAAGCCACCGTGAAGGCGCATGTCACGGCGATCCTGCGCAAGCTCGGCGCCAGCAACCGCACCCAGGCCGTGCTGATCGCCGGTCGCCTCGCGCTGGACCCCGGCGCGATCGTCCCGCCGCCGGAAGAAGCCGATTGAGCACGCCTGTGTGAGGCCCGCCGTGGCCGCACGGGTGTAGGCTGCGCGGCATGCGTCCGTCGCGCCCCATCGCCGCGCTGCGTCCCTTCGTGCAGGCCGTCTGGTCGCATGACGCCCCGCCGCACGCAGCGCCTCATCGCGAACATGTGTTGCCGTCGGGCGCGATGCACCTGGCCATTCGTCTCGACGCCCCACTCCGACTGTATCGCGACGCGACCGATGCGCGCGGCGATCGCGCCGGCACGGCGACGCTGGCCGGCGCTCGCCACGGCTTCTACGCCAAGCAGGCCGATGGCGGTGGATCCGTCGGCGTGGTGCTGCGGGCCAACGCGGCGCAGGCGCTGTTCGGTTGCGACGCCGATGCGTTGCGCGATCGGCATGTCGCGCTCGAGGACCTGTGGCATCCATCCGACGTGGAGCGGTTGCGCGAACGCCTCGCCGAGGCCGGCACTGCGCAGCGCCGTGCGGATCTGCTGCAAGCGGTGCTGGTCGCGCAACTGCGGCCGATCCGCGCGCTGCATCCCGCCATCGCGCAGGCGATGGCCACGCTGCGTCGTGGCGCGCGCGTGGGCGAATGCGTCGCCGACAGCGGCCTCAGTCATCGGCATCTGCTCCTGAGGTTCCGCGCAGCGACCGGGCTTTCGCCCAAGGAATACGCACGCATCCGGCGTTTCAGACGAGCGCTTTCGTCGATGCGCGACCGCCCATGGGCGGACGTCGCCTTAGACGCCGGCTACAGCGACCAGGCCCACCTGAGTCGCGAGTTCCGCGCGCTTTCCGGCCTCACGCCGCGCGCCTATCGCCTCGCGAGCCCGGACGGCGGCCTGCACGTCCCGGTCAATTTCCTTCAAGACCCGGGCCAGCCGGCGCGATAGCGTGGCGCAACCTTCACCACGGAGAGTACGGATGGCCACCCGCGAACTGTTCGCCTATCTATGCGTCCCCCATGCGGACACCGCTGTCGCGTTCTATCGCGATGTGTTCGGTGCCCAGGAAACGATGCGCCTGGTCGACAACGGCGCGCGCGTCGGCCACGTCGAACTCGCGCTGGCCGGCACCACGCTCATGCTGTGCGAGCCGTACCCGGAGTACGACATCGTGCCGCCGCACGCGGCCGCGCCGTCGAGCGTCACGCTGCACGTGCACGTCGACGATGCCGACGCGGTGATCGCGCGCGCGCTCGAGTCGGGCGCGCAGCTGCTGATGCCGGCGCGCGACCAGTTCTACGGCGAACGTTCCGGCGTGGTGCGCGATCCCGCGGGGCATCGCTGGAACATCGGGCACAGCATCGAGGAGATCGACACGCAGGAGATGCAGCGGCGCTTCCTGGCCCTGGCCAATCCGTGCTGACACGCGTGGCGCCGAATCGCCCCCAGTCGCGATCACGTCCGTTCCACGTCGGCAGGCGTAGTCCTGCAACCCCGTTTCGGAGTGGTGCGCCTGCGTGAAAGCGACGAAAAGAGTCATCGTCTTCGCGTTCGTCGCCGGTCTCGCCGGCTGCGGCGGCCAGGCGTCACTGCGCGGTGGCGAAGACACCGGCGCCAAGCCGGAGATCGCGGCGCCGGACACCTCGGCGATCCCCGTCCTGAAGATCGCGCCCGCCAAAGGCTGGGCCGCCGGAGAGGCGCCGACGCCGGCCGCGGGGCTTTCGGTGAAGGCGTTCGCCAGCGGGCTCGACCATCCGCGCTGGCTCTATGTGCTGCCCAACGGCGATGTGCTGGTCGCCGAGAGCAACGCTCCTCCGGGCAAGCGCGGCATCGGTGGCATCAAGGGCAAGATCATGGGCTCGGTGATGAAGCGCGCCGGCTCCGGCGTGCCCAGCGCCAACCGCATTACCTTGCTGCGCGATGGCGACGGCGATGGCGTCGCGGAGACGCGCAGCGTGTTCGCGCAGGATCTCACCTCGCCGTTCGGCATGGCGCTGGTCGGCGACACGCTGTACGTCGCCAACGCCGATGCGTTGGTGCGATTCGCGTACACGACGGGACAACAGCAGGCTGCGGCCCCGTCGCAGAAGGTGCTCGACCTGCCCGGCGGTGGCGATCAGCTCAACCACCATTGGACGAAGAGCCTGGTGGCGTCGCGCGACGGCAAGCGTCTGTTTGTCGGCGTCGGGTCCAACAGCAACATCGCCGACAACGGGATGGAGGCGGAGACCGACCGCGCCGTCGTACTCGAGATCGATCCCGCCGCCGGCACGCGCCGCGTCTTCGCCAGCGGCCTGCGCAATCCGGTGGGTCTGGGCTGGGAGCCGCGTTCGGGCGCGCTGTGGGCCGTGGTGAACGAACGCGATGAACTGGGCAACGACCTGGTGCCCGACTACCTCACGCGCGTCGATCCCGACGCGTTCTACGGCTGGCCATACAGCTACTGGGGCCAGCACGTGGATACGCGCGTGAAGCCGCAGAAACCCGAACTGGTCGCCACCGCCCGCGTACCGGATTTCGCGCTGGGCTCGCACGTCGCGCCGCTCGGACTGTCGTTCGCGGAAGGGCAGTTGCTGGGCGAGAACTACGCCGATGGTGCGTTCGTCGGACTGCACGGTTCGTGGAATCGCAAACCGCTGGCAGGCTACAAGGTGGTGTTCGTGCCGTTCCGTGCGGGACGCCCCACCGGGACGATGGTGGACGTGCTGACCGGATTCCTCGACGCGCAGCAGAACGCGCGCGGCCGGCCGGTCGGCGTGGCGATCGCGCGCGACGGCGCGCTGCTGGTCGCCGACGACGTCGGCAATACCGTCTGGCGGGTCGGCGGCGCGCGCTGAACCTCAGGCCTGCACGATCTGCCGTTGCGCGGCGAGGAAGGCACGCAGCGACGCCGGCTTGATCGGCTTGGTCAGCACGCGGCAGTCGTGTTCGCGCGCCGCAAGCTTCAGTGCATCGCTGCCGTCACCGGTAAGGAGCGCGGCCGGCAACGGGCGCCCGCACTGCGCGCGAAGTTCGTCGATCACGCCCAGACCGTCCAGGCGGTCGTGCAGGTGGTAGTCCACCAGAGCCACCTCGGGCTGCTCCGCAAGCAGGGCCAGCGCCTCGTCCGCATTGGCGGCGACGAACGCCACCACGCCCCAGCGCTGCAGCAGGGTGCGCATGCCGTCGAGGATTTCGCGATCGTTGTCCACGCACAGCACGCGCAGCCCGGAGAGCGAATCGCCGCCGACCATGAGCTGCGGATTGGGCAAAGGCGCGGCATACATCGCGCGACCGAACGGAACGGTGATCGAGAACACGCTGCCGATGTTGATTCGCGAACGTACGCGCAGCGGATGGTCGAGCGTGCGCGCGATGCGCTGGCAGATGGACAGGCCCAGGCCGAGGCCGCGCTCGCCGCCGGTGCCGGGCTGCTCGAAGCGGCGGAACTCATCAAAGATCTGCGACAGGTGGTATTCGGAAATGCCGGGCCCGGAATCCCAGACCTGGAGTTCGACGGCACCATCGCGCACGCGCGCGGCAATGAGCACGCCACCTTCGCGCGTGTAGCGCAGCGCGTTGGCGAGGAAGTTCTGCAGCGCACGGCGCAGCAGGCGGCGATCGCTGCGGACCGGGCGCGGCGTGTCCGGCGCACGCACGCGCAGTTGCAGGCCGCGTCCGCCGGCGACGGGTGCGTACTGCGCGACCAGTTCGCGTAGCAGTTCGTTGATGTCGAAATCGGTGATCTCGATGCGCAACGCACCCGCGTCCAGTCGCGATATGTCGAGCAGACCGTCGAGCAGATCCTCGGCCGCGCGCAAGGACGCATCGACGCGTTCGGCCAGACGCGCCTGCTCGGCCGCTTCGGGGGTCTCGCGCAATGCGCTGGCGAACAGGCGCGCGGCGTTGAGCGGCTGCAACACGTCGTGGCTGATCGCGGCCAGGAAGCGCGTCTTCGACTGCTGCGCCGCCTCGGCTTCGCGCGTGCGCAACTCGACGCGTTGCTCGAGGGTTTCGTTGACCTCGCGCAGGCCCTGCTCGGCGCGCTTGTAATCGGTGACGTCGGAATAGGTGGTGACGTAGCCGCCTGGAAGCGGCCGGCCGCGCATCTCGATCACCTGGCCATTCGCGCGCACGCGCTCGAACACGTGCGGCGCGCCTGCGCGCAGGTGCGCGAGACGCCGATGCACCTGGTCCTCGATCATGTCCGGCGAAAGCGGATCGGCGCCCATCTCGCCGCGCTCGGCATTCCAGCGGATCAGGTCGCTGACGGGACGGCCCACGTAGAGCATGCCGTCGGGGTAGTCGAACAGTTCCTGGTAGCGGCGGTTCCACGCGACCAGGCGCATCTCCGCATCCACGACGCTCACGCCCTGGCTGATGTTTTCCAGCGTGGTCGAAAGGATCTGCCGGTTGAAGCGCAGTTCCTGGTTGGCCTCGTCGAGCAGCGCCATCACTTCGCCAAGCTCCATGCCCGAGCCGCGCAACGCCGTGGTCAGCGTGAGTCGCGCGGATGCGGCGCCGATGGCGGAGGCGAGCAGGCGCTCGGTGAACTGCGCGAGCGCGCGATCGGCGGGCTGTTCGGGCTGCCAGGCGCGACCTTGCTGTTGTGCGTACTCCTCGAACGCGCGCCGCGCATGGCGTTCGCCGACGACGCGTTCGGCCAGCGCCAGCAGCTCGCCGCCGCGCACGCTGCCGGCCCAGCCGCCGGGGCCGAGCGCGGGACGCTGCACATAGGGATCGAGATAGGGCGCGGCCAGCAGCTGTTCCTGCAGGCGCGGCCGCTGCCGCACCGATACGAACAGGAATACGCCCACGTTGAACAGCAGCGACCAGAACGTGCCGTGCGTCAGCGGATCCCAGCCGTGCAGGCCGAACAGCTGTTCCGGCCGCAGCCAGTCCACGCCGAGCGGACCGTGTTCGATCCAGCCGGTGGCGAACCAGCCGCCGCGCGCGAGCGCCGGCAGCAGCAGCGTGTAAAGCCACAGCACGGTGCCGGCGAAGAGCCCGGCGAACGCACCGGAGCGGCTCGCCCCGCGCCAGTACAACCCGCCGATGAGCGCCGGTGCGAACTGCGCCACCGCCGCGAATGCGAGCAGACCGTGCTGGGCGAGCGTGTCCTCGCCTTCGGCGTAATACGCCGAGCCACGGTGGTAGCCGTAAGCCATCATCGCCAGCACGAAAATCGTGATGCGACGTACCCACAGCACCTGCTTGTCGATGCCCTGGCTTTCCCGCAGCGCACCGCTGCGCAACAACAGCGGCATGATCAGGTCGTTGCTGACCATCGTCGAGAGCGCAACGCTGGCGACGATCACCATGCCCGTCGCGGCGGAGAAACCGCCGATGTAGACGATCAGCGCCAACGTTTCCTGCTGCAACGCCAGCGGCAGCGCGAGCACGTAGGTGTCGGGCGATGCGCCGGTACCGGCGAGCAGCGATTGCCCGGCCAAGGTGATCGGCACCACCAGCAGCGAGATCAACACCAGGTAGCCGCCGAACAACCAGCGCGCGGGGCGCAGGTCGGCCGGATCCTGGCATTCCACGACCGCCACGTGGAACTGGCGCGGCAGGCACACGATGGCGGTGAAGGCCAGCAACGTCTGCGCGACGAAACCCGCCGGCAGGCCCGGCGCCATCACGACCGGCGCAGCCTGGACCATGCGGTCGACAAGACTGCCCGTGCCCGGCAGGTGCATCAGCGCGAAGATGCCGATGGCGAGGAAGGCGAGCAGCTTCACCAGCGATTCCAGCGCGATCGCCAGCACCATGCCGCGATGGTGTTCGGTGGCGTCGATCTGGCGCGTGCCGAACAGGATCGCGAACACCGCCAGCAGCAGCGCCACGTAGAACGCCGGATCCGACAGCAGGCCGACGTCGCTGGGCACGTCGGCCAGCACTTCCACGCTCATCGCCACGGCCTTGAACTGCAGCGCGACGTACGGAACGGCGGCGGTCAGCGCCACCGCGGCGACCAGCGCGGCCAGGCCCGGTGCGCGGCCGTAGCGCGAGGACAGGAAATCGGCGATGGACACGATGCGGTGCTCGCCGGAGATCAGCACCAGGCGTTCGAGGATGCGCCAGCCGAAGGCCAGCATCAGCAGGGGGCCGAGGTAGATCGGCAGGAAGCCCAGCCCCGTGCGCGCGGCCGTGCCCACCGCGCCATAAAACGTCCACGACGAGCAATACACCGCCAGCGCCAGCGAATACACGGCCGGGCGCAGCCAGCGCGCACGCGGCGTGGTTTCGCGCTGGTCGCCGAAATAGGCGACCGCGAACAGCACGCCGACGTAACCCGCCGACACCAGCAACAGGATCCAGCCCTGAATCACGTAGGGTTGCCCCTCGCCAGGAAGACCCGCCGAGTGTAGAACGACGGCGGCTCCCGGGCGCGGTCGCCGTTCTCCGACCGCGTGGGGTCGGCTACATCAGCGAATCGGCCAACCGCGCGATGCCCTCGACGCTGCGATGCCAGCGCGGGCGTCGGCGCCAGTCGTGCAGGTCGAGCGCCTGGGCGTCGGCGAGATAGTCCGCCTCCACCGCGCGCAAGCGCGCGACCACCGCGGGGTCGTAGCACAGCAGGCCGACCTCGGCATTCAGCGCGAAGGAGCGGAAGTCGAGGTTGATCGAACCGATCAACGCCACTTCGTCGTCCACGCTCAGGTGCTTGGCGTGCAGGAAATGCGGCCGGTACAGCACGATGCGCACGCCGGCCCGGAGCAGTTCGTCGTAATACGAACGCTGGGCCCAGTGCGTGAGGTGCTGGTTGCTGGACTGTGAAAGCACCAGTTGCACGTCGACGCCCGACAGCGCGGCAACGCGAAGCGCACCCAGCGTCATGTCGTCGGGTACGAAGTAGGGCGTGGTCAGCACCACGCGCCGACGCGCGCGTTGCACCAGCGCGACCACGATGTTGCGTGCGTTCTCGAAGGCATACGCGGGCCCGCTGGGCAGCAACTGCGCGGGCGTGAGGCCCTCGCCGGCCTGCTGGAACTCCCCCATCACCAGTCGCTCGCCGGTCTCGATCAACCAGTCGCTGGCGAACAGCGCCGCGATCTGGCGCACGGCAGGCCCCTGCAATCGCACCACCAGTTCGCGATTGGGATGGCCGCGCACGAATTCGGCAACGGCCAGGTTCTGCGAACCGATGTAACCGATGCGCCGATCGATCAGCGCGAGCTTGCGATGGTTGCGCAGGTCCATGCGGGACAGGCTGCGCCAGCGCAATCCGCCGGCAAGCATCGCGTGCACTTCGACGCCGGCCTTGCGCAGCGGTACCGCGAAGGCGCGCAAGCCGGGCTTCGCCCCGACCGCGTCGAGCAGCAGCCTGCAACGCACGCCGCGCGCGCTTGCGCGCTGCAGGGCGTCGCACACCGAACGCCCGACCGCGTCGTCGAACATCAGGTAATAGAGCAGATTGACCTCCTCCTGCGCACTGTCGATGTCGGCGATCAACGCCGCGAGCGAAGCGTCGTAATCGTCCAGCAGCGCGACGGCGTTGCCGTGCACGGGCATGAAGTCGCCAAGCCGCTCGGCCAGTCGCGTTATGTCGGAAGCCATGCCGTGCGTTGGCGGCGACCATCGCAGCATCGACAGGCTCGGCTGGCGATCGCGAATCAACTGCGATGCCAATGCTTGCCGTTGCCTGCGCTGTTTCGCCAGCCAGGGGTGTCCGAGCAGCAGGTACAGCGGGAGTCCGAACAGCGGCAGGAATCCCACCAAAAGCAGCCAACTGCGGGCCGCAGCGGGTGGACTCCTGACCGGAATCCAGGCCAGCGCTGCAAGACGGATCAGCCAATCGAACAGAAAGAGCAAATACCCAGGTTGGATGTGAACTTCCATTTGGACGCCTCAACAGAGTGGTAAACGCGTCGTCTATCAACGAGTCGAACTCAAACTGACTAGCGAATGAATCCCATGGAGAGAGTCGCTGCTGTCCGTCAGCCTGCGGCGAGCTAACGAAGGAACGGGTAACTATGGATAAGGCAAAGTGGGCGGACCGGGGTCAACTATTACGCATCGGTTCGGCGCAAGGACAGTGGGCGCGATGCATCGGGGCCTCGCGCCTGGGCAGCGTGGAATTCCACGGACCGGAACTCTCCGTTTGGATCCAAATGCGTGGCGGAGCTTGGGTCGAGGCCAAGGAAGGACGCTTCTACCTCCGGGCTGGCGACTGGATCGCGTTCGCCAGGGACGCCGCACCGCTGGTCCAGGCGGACGCACACGGACTGTGCGTCGGGGTGGGGGTGTCCGATGAGGCGATGAAGGCGCTGGCGCGCTTCGGCAGCTTCGAACTGCACGTGGGCATCGGTCAAGTTTCCCCGCAGCAAGCGCGCGCGATCGCACGCGCCTGGTATCGGGCCGCGCGCCGGGCGGATGCCAGCTCGGGCGCGGGCCAGGCACATGCGCGCTCGTTGCTGTTGGCGCTGGAAGACATGCAGGCCGCCGACCGCGAACGTATCGCGCAGTGCCCCGGCGCCTCGCTGGCGCGCAGGCGGCAGGTATTCGAGCGCATGCAGCGCGCGCGACTGTTCATGGAAGGCAACTGCGACCGCGTCATCCGGGTCTCGGAACTGGCTGAACGTACCCAGTTCTCGATGTGGTACTTCTCGAAAGTCTTCCATCGCCTCTATGGCGAAAGCCCCCAGGTTGCGTGTGCGAACCTGCGCTTGCGACACGCTGCGAACCTTCTCGCGATGACGCCGATGACCATCGGCGAAATCGCCATTGCCAGCGGATTCGACAATAACTGCAGCTTTGCGCGCAGCTTCCGCGCCCACTTCGGTATGACGGCGACGGACTATCGCAGCTCGATCGCGAAGCCCGCCGGCCTCACCGAGCAAATCTGCGCCCCCATGCGCGCAAATCACATCGCCGCCGGTCGCGACTCTCTCAGCTACGCACGGGAAACCGGCCCGGCGCATCCCGGCCATAAGGTTTCCTAGCGCTTTAACGCGCCCATAACGGATATCTGGAGAGAGAGAAATGAACCATCGCAGTTTGCGCACTGTCGTGCGCGTCGGCCTGCTGCCGGCGGGCATCGCGGTCGCATTGGCGCCGGCGTTCGCCGTCGCGCAGGAGTCGGGGAAGGATGCCACCACGCTCGACAAGATCGAGGTGACCGGTTCGCGCATCAAGCGCGCCGACATCGAAACGTCCCAGCCGATCTTCTCGCTGAGCCGCGATGACATCACGGCGCAGGGCCTGACCTCCGTCGGCGACGT
>SCOX01000015.1 GCA_005503055.1 Lysobacteraceae bacterium P
ATCGGGGTGTCGTCACCCGGGAACTCGTACTTGGTCAGCAGCTCGCGGACTTCCATCTCCACCAGCTCCAGCAGCTCGGCGTCGTCCACCATGTCGGCCTTGTTCAGGAACACAACGATGTACGGCACGCCCACCTGGCGCGACAGCAGGATGTGCTCGCGCGTCTGCGGCATCGGGCCGTCAGCGGCCGAGCACACCAGAATCGCACCGTCCATCTGCGCCGCACCCGTGATCATGTTCTTCACGTAGTCGGCGTGGCCCGGGCAGTCCACGTGCGCGTAGTGACGGTTCGGGCTTTCGTACTCAACGTGCGCTGTCGAGATCGTGATGCCGCGCGCCTTCTCTTCCGGCGCCGCGTCGATCGCGTCGTACGCCTTGAACTCGCCACCGAAACGCTCCGCGCCCACCTTCGTCAGTGCCGCCGTCAGCGTGGTCTTGCCGTGGTCGACGTGACCGATCGTGCCCACGTTCACGTGCGGCTTGGTGCGCTCAAACTTACCCTTGGCCATGACAGTCGACTCTCGCTTAAGGACGGTGTACAGGTGGTACGAGAAAGATGGTGCTCACGAAAGGAATCGAACCTTCGACCTCCTCCTTACCAAGGAGGTGCTCTACCGACTGAGCTACGTGAGCAAGTTGTTCCAGCAGGTTGACGTCGCGGCGTTCAATGGAGCGGGAGACGGGAATCGAACCCGCACCATCAGCTTGGAAGGCTGAGGTTCTACCGTTGAACTACTCCCGCGCCGGACAAACCTGCTTGGGTACTGCGCCAACGGGTGGTAAGTCCGCCGGGTGTTGCATCCACCAGCCCAAGTCGCTTTGAAACGAGGTCGGACTGTAACTGGTGGAGGGAGGTGGATTCGAACCACCGAAGGCGTAAGCCAGCAGATTTACAGTCTGCCCCCGTTGGCCGCTTGGGTATCCCTCCAAAAGAGCCCGCAATTTTGGGACTGGCAGCCGACGTTGTCAACGCGTTTCACGAATCAATTTTCGCGCGATGCACCGATCCCCGTCTCGCGGCCGCTCCGGGCCGCCGACAAGCGGCGGCCGCAGGCTTACACGTTGAAGCGGAAATGCAGGACGTCGCCTTCCTGGACGCGGTATTCCTTGCCTTCCAGGCGGAAGCGACCGGCGTCGCGGGCACCAGCCTCGCCCTTGTACTTGATGAAGTCGTCGTAGGCGACGGTTTCGGCGCGGATGAAGCCCTTCTCGAAATCGGTATGGATCACCGCTGCCGCCTGCGGTGCCGTCGAGCCCGCCTTCACCGTCCAGGCGCGCACTTCCTTCACGCCGGCGGTGAAGTACGTCTGCAGGCCCAGGAGCTTGTAGGCCGCGCGAATCACCCGGTTCAGCCCCGGCTCGTCCAGGCCCAGATCGGCCAGGAACGTGTCGCGGTCGGCGTCGTCGAGCTGGCTGAGCTCTTCCTCGATCGCCGCGCACACCGGCACCACCTCGGCGCCCTCGGTGACGGCGCGGGCGCGCACGGCGTCCAGGTGTGCGTTGTTCTCGAAGCCGTCTTCCAGCACGTTCGCCACGTACATCACCGGCTTGAGCGTGAGCAGGAACAGGTCGCGCAGCAGCAGCTTGTCGTCGTCCGACAGGCCCAGCGCGCGCGCCGGCTTGCCACTGTCCAGACCCGCACGCACGCGGCCGAGCACTTCCGCACGCGCCTTGGCGTCCTTGTCGCCGGTCTTGGCCGAACGCTCGGCGCGCTGCAGGGCCTTTTCGACCGATTCCAGGTCGGCCAGCGCCAGTTCGGTGTCGATCGTCTCGATGTCGGCGATCGGATCGATGCGGTTGTTGACGTGGATGACGTCGGGATTCTCGAAGCAGCGCACGACGTGCGTGATCGCGTCGACCTCGCGGATATGCGCGAGGAACTTGTTGCCCAGGCCCTCGCCGCTCGCCGCACCGGCGACGAGGCCGGCGATGTCGACGAACTCCACCGCGGTCGGAATGACCTTCTGCGGCTTGACGATGTCCGACAGCGCGTTC
This sequence comes from Lysobacteraceae bacterium P, assembly GCA_005503055.1. GTDB lineage: Bacteria > Pseudomonadota > Gammaproteobacteria > Xanthomonadales > Xanthomonadaceae > Lysobacter_J. The sequence continues at coordinate 1,996 of SCOX01000015.1, forward strand.
AGGCGCGGGTCCGGCACGGGCACGACGCCGACGTTCGGCTCGATCGTGCAGAACGGGAAGTTGGCGGCCGCGATACCCGCCTTGGTCAGCGCGTTGAAGAGGGTCGACTTGCCGACGTTCGGCAGGCCGACGATGCCGCACTTGATGCCCATGGGCGTGACTCCGCGATTCGAGATTCGGGATTCGGGATTCGCAAGGGCACGCCTCGCGAATCCCGAATCCCCAAGCCCTAATCCCGGCTGGTGTGAAGCCGCTTCATGGCTTCGTTGAAATCGCCGGCGACCGCCAGCGGCAGCACGTCGTCGGCATCGCCGATGGCGCGCAGGATCGAAGCTTCGTCGTCCACGCCCGGCTTGCCGAGCACCCACGAGGTCACGCGGTCCTTGTGGCCCGGATGGCCGATGCCGACGCGCAGGCGGTGGTACTTGCCATGGCCCAGCAGGCGGGTGATGTCTCGCAAACCGTTCTGGCCGCCGTGGCCACCATCGAACTTCAACCGCGCCGTTCCGGGCGCCAGGTCGAGCTCGTCGTGGGCGACCAGCATCTCCTCCGGTTCGATCTTCCAGTAGCGCAATGCCGCCGTGACCGACTTGCCGGAAAGGTTCATGAACGTGGCGGGCTTGAGCAGCCACACCGACCGCCCGGCGACATCGACCTTTGCCGTCTCGCCGAACAGCTTGGATTCCAGACCGAAGCGGACACCCTGGCGCTGCGCCAAGGCGTCCACAAACCAGAACCCGGCGTTGTGCCGGGTCCGGAGGTGTTCGGCACCGGGGTTTCCCAGGCCGACGATGAGGCGCAAACCGGCCATCGTGAACTCACGCAGCGGACCGCCCGCGCGGGCGGGCGGTCCGACGGGACGCGATTACTTCTCGTCCTTCTTGGCGGCCTTGGTCGCCGGCACTTCGGCCGGCGGAGCCTCGGCGGTCTCTTCCGCTTCGACACGGCCGTGCTTGGCGATGACCACGGCAACGTCGTGTTCCTTGCCCAGCTTCAGTTCCGGCAGCTCGACGCCCTTCGGCAGCTTGATGTCGGACAGGTGGACGATGTCGCCCACGGCCAGCTTCGACAGGTCGATCTCGATGAACTCCGGAAGGTCCTTCGGCAGGCAGCTGACGGTGACTTCGTTGAGCTCGTGGGTGATGACCACGTCGGCGGCCTTGCCGGCCGGCGAGCCGTCCTGGTTCAGGAAGTGCAGCGGCACGGAGGCCTTCAGCGCGGCGTTCAGATCAACGCGCTGGAAGTCCAGGTGCATGATGATCTGCTTGAACGGATGGCGCTGGATATCGCGCAGCAGCACCGGCTCGGCCTTGCCGTCGATGTCGAGGGTCAGGATCGAGGAGTAGAACCACTCGTTCTGCTGGGCCAGCCAGGTCTTCTCGTGGTCGAGCTGGACGGGCTGCGGCGCGGACTTGCCGCCGTAGACGATGGCCGGGATGCTGGCGGCGTGGCGAAGGCGGCGGCTCGCACCCTTCCCTTCGACCTTGCGGCCAGTGGCCTTGAGGATGTGTTCGGACATTTTCGTAACTCTCTTTGCTAGCAATGAACCCGCCTCGCGGCGGGATGGACGCTCACCCGCGACCAGGTGAGCGTTGTGCGATGCCGGCCGAAGCCGTCACCGCGGGGTTCTTTGGTCAGTCGACGTAGAGCGAGCTGACCGATTCGCCGAATGCCACGCGACGGATCGTTTCGGCCAGCAGCTCGGCGACGCTGAGCTGGCGGATCTTGCTGCAGGCCTTGGCCGCATCCGACAACTTGATGGTGTCGGTGACCACCAGCTCATCGAGCTGCGACTTGGTCACGTTGTCCATCGCCGCACCCGACAGCACCGGGTGCGTGCAGTACGCGACCACCTTGGTCGCGCCCTGCGCCTTCAGCGCGTTCGCCGCGGCGCACAGCGTGCCGGCGGTGTCGACGATGTCGTCCACGAGCACGCAGGTCTTGCCTTCCACGTCGCCAATGATGTTCATCACCGTGGCGACGTTGGCGCGCGGACGACGCTTGTCGATGATCGCCAGGTCCGCGTCGTCCAGGCGCTTTGCGATCGCTCGCGCGCGCACCACACCGCCGACGTCGGGCGAAACGACCACCATGTTGTCCGTGCCGTGCGCGCGCCAGATGTCGGCCAGCAGCAGCGGCGAGGCGTACACGTTGTCCACCGGCAGATCGAAGAAGCCCTGGATCTGGTCGGCGTGCAGGTCGACCGTCAGCACGCGGTCGGTGCCCACGGCGCCGAACATTTTCGCCGCCACCTTGGCCGTGATCGGCACGCGCGAGGAGCGCGGACGGCGATCCTGGCGGGCGTAGCCGAAGTACGGCACCACCGCGGTCACGCTGGCGGCCGAGGCGCGCTTGAGCGCGTCCACCAGCACCAGCAGTTCCATGAAATTCTCCGCCGTCGGCGCGTTCGTCGGCTGGATGACGAACACCTCCTGGCGACGCACGTTCTCCTCGATCTCCACCTGCACTTCGCCGTCGGAGAAGCGGCCCACCAGCGCCTTGCCCAGGCGGATGCCGAGCTCCTTGCACACCGACTCGGCGAGCGGGCGGTTTGCGTTTCCGCTGAAGATCAGCAGGTTGCGGTCGTTCTGCATGGTCGGGCCGGTCGGGATCAAGGATTCGGGATTGGGGATTCGGTGCGGCGACGCGGTGACGCTTCGAAACCCCAATCCCGAATGCCCGACCCACAAAGGTTGAGCGGATTGAGTTGGCAGGGGCGGTAGGATTCGAACCTACGAATGCCAGGATCAAAACCTGGTGCCTTGGGCCTCTTGGCGACGCCCCTGCAGTGGCTCCGGTCAGGGAGCCGGTGTTGCGTTTGTTGCCTGCTTCGCCCAGTCCGCCAGTGCACGGTGCAGCGGCGAGGCTTGCGCCCCTTCCGCCACCCAGGCGTGAAGCCCGGTCGGCAACGCGGCCAACGCTGCTTCGGCGGCTTCGCGCGTGGCGAATTCGACGAAACATCCGCTGCCGGAACCGGTCAGGCGCGGCGAACCGATCTGCGACAGCGCAGCGAACACAGCCTCGACAGCTGGTTCGCGCGCGCGCAGTACCGGCTCGAACGCATTCCCGAGCGGCACACCCGAAACGAAGTCGGACATTGTCGCGGGCGGGGCATCACGCGTCAATTCAGGGGCTTGGAACAAAGTCGTCGTGGGGGCGTGCACGCCGGGGTCGGCCAAGAGGTACCAGGCCGCCGGCAGCTGGGCCGGCGTGAGCCGCTCTCCAACGCCCTCGGCCCAGGCGTTCTCACCGCGCACGAAGACGGGGACGTCGGCACCCAGTTTCAGGCCCAAGGTGGCCAGCGCGTCGGCATCCAGGCCCGCGCCCCACAACGCGTTCAGTGCGATCAGGACGGTCGCCGCGTCGGACGATCCACCACCGAATCCACCGCCAGCCGGAATTCGCTTTTCGACGATTATATCGACACCTTGACCGCACTTGGCCGCAACTTGAAGCAACTTGGCGGCCCTGACCATCAGATCCTCGGCTGCCTCCACCCCCGGGACGGAGGGTCCGTGGCGGTGTATTTCACCGTCCGTTCGGACTCGCAGCCGGATCGTGTCGCCCCAGTCGAGGATTCGGAACACCGTCTGCAGGAGGTGGTAGCCATCGTCGCGTCGACCGATGATCCGCAGGAAGAGGTTGAGCTTGGCCGGCGCGGGCCAGACGGACCACGCCGAACCGCGACGGCCGGCATCGCTCACGGCGCCGAATCCGGGGTCCACTGATCGACGATGAGCCGCACTTTCGCCCCGCCCCGCACTGCCGTGACCCGGATCGGCAGGACCGGCGCAGCGACCGGTTCGGCGGGCTCGGACTGCCATTGCGCGTAGTCGATCGTCCAGCCGGCCTGGGCCAGGCTGAGCGGCCGATTGCCGGGGCCGTACACCACCTGCGCCGGGCCGTAGCGGTCGGCGTCTGCGCCGACGCCTCGGACCCAATCCGCCAGCGCACGCACGGGAATATCCCAGCCCGTGGCTTCGCGCAGCATGGCTTCGACATCGTCGCCTTCGCGCGGCCCGCCCTCGATACCTTCCAGGCGCGCGCCCGCATCGTCGCCGCTCAGGCGCCAGCTCTGCCGGGTGACCGGCGCGCTCAGCGAGATCGTGTAGCGCTCGCCCGCCTGCTGCCAGTCGATGCGCCCGCTGCCGCCCTGCTTTCCGTTCGACACGGCGAGCCGCCCCGACAGCGACCAGTCGCTCATGGCGGCGCGGCGCTGTTCCTGCGCACGCGCCTGCGCTTCGTCGACGGGGACCTGCGGGCCACGCGCGGGCTGCGAGACGCAGCCTGCCAGCAGCAGCGCCGCGAACGCCGGCGCGAGGAACGCGGTAATGCGGCTCATGCGCCGGTCTTCTCCAGCGCGCGCATGAGCGAGCGGTTTTCGGGATCGATCTTGCGCGCCTGCTCGAAATACTTTCGCGCTTCGTCCTTGCGGCCCATCTCCCAAAGGACTTCGGCCAGGTGCGCGGCGATTTCCGCATCCTTCTGCAGCGTCAGCGCGCGGCGCAGTTCGATCAGCGCTTCTTCCTTGCGGCCCAGGCGGTAAAGCACCCAGCCGTAGCTGTCGATGATGGCCGCGTTGTCCGGCTCGGCCGTGCGTGCGCGCTCGATCAGCTGCAACGCTTCCTGGTAACGCGTGGTGCGATCGGCGAGCGTGTAGCCCAGCGCGTTGAGCGCGGCGACGTTGTCGGGTTCGGCGACGAGGATCTTGCGCAGGTCCGCCTCGGCGCGAGGAACGTCGTCGCGACGCTCCCAGCTCAACGCACGCGCATAGAGGATTTCCGGATCGTCGGGAAATGCCGCCAGCCCGCGCGCGTACGCATCCATCTCGCCGCCCGGCGCCTTGTCCTTCTCGCGCAGCGACGCTTCGAGCAGGTAGGCGTCGCGCCGCGCTTCATCGTCGACGGACGCATCGGCCTGCATCTCGCGCAGCGATCGGTAGGCTTCCTCGTCGCGGTCCAGCTCGTGCAGCACGTTCGCGGCGCGCAGCCGCGCCGACCAGCGCTGCGCGCCCCCGGGAACGCCGCGATACCACGCCAGCGCTTCGTCGAAACGGTCCAGGAATTCGGCGATCTGGCCCAGCAACAGGCGACGCTGCGGATCGGGCTCGCTCGACTTGGCCCGCAGCTCCTCGTACAGGCGGGTCAACGCCGTCTTGTCCTCGGCCTGCGCAAGCAACGCGGCGCGCAGTGCGTAGGTCTGGTCGTCCTGCGGCCCCTTGGCGAGGACGGCCTCGGCGGCCGGGTAATCGCCCATGTGGTGATATTCGTCGGCGATGGCGCGGCGCAGTTCGGCGTCGTCGCCAGCGTCGTTCGCCAGCGAGGCCAGCAACTTACCGGCCTCGTCGGTCTTGCCGGCCTCGCGCAGCTGGCTCGCGCGCAGCAGTCCGACGCGCGCCTCGCCGGGGAATCGCTCGACCACCTCGGCGACGATGCGCTCGACCAGCTCCGGCTGCTCCAGCCCCTGCGCCAGACCGCCAAAGGCCAGCCAGGCCTGCAGCTTGTTCGGGATGCGGTCGCCGTCGATCAGCTTCTTCAGCAGCCGCGCGGACTGCTGGGGGTCGCGGGCACCACCCGACAGGACGCCCAAGGCCTGCCGCCAGCCCGCGTCGCCGGGCGCCTGGAGAAGTTCGGTCAAATGCTTGCGGGCCGCACGTTCGTTGCCGCGGCGGATCGCCAGCACGGCCTCGGCGGCCGACATGCTGAGGCCTCCCCCGCCCTGCTTGCGCCACAGGTCCAGCGCCTGGGCGGCACGTTTGTCGTCCTTGGCCAGCAGGGCGATGCGGGTCGCTCGCTCGGCCAGCGTTACGTCGTCGGCCTCGCGCGCGGCATCCAGATAGGCCTGTGCGGCCTCGTCCAGCCGGCCGGACTGCAGCGCAAACTCGCCTGCCAGCAAGGCCTCGAGCGATGCGCCGGTCGGGTCCGGGGACGGCGGCGGCGCCTTTTCGGCCGCCATGAGCGGCGGGAAGGCGAAAACGGCGACGAGGAGGGTGGCGCAAATGGGACGGAGCGTGCGCGAGGCAACGGGCATTCGAACGGGCCTGATGGAAGCCGGGACGGGACGGGGCCGGTAGAATGGCGGCCTCCGGTAGCCAGCAGCTTATCGCAAGCACCTGAACGAGAGTCCGGGCGTCAATGAGTTTGTTCGTACTAGGCATCAACCACCAGACCGCGCCGGTCAGCCTGCGCGAGCGCGTGGCGTTTTCGGCCGACACGGTCCCGGCCGCGCTGGACGCCCTGCGGACCTTGCCGCAGGTGCAGGAAGTCGCCTTGCTTTCCACCTGCAACCGCACCGAGCTCTACGCGGTGTCGAACGACGACGGCCAGGCGCTCGCCGACTGGCTGGCCACCCACCCCGACGACATCGGCGACCTGCACGCCTATCTCTATCGCCACCGCGATGCCGACGCCGTGCGCCACCTGTTCCGCGTCGCAACGGGGCTGGACTCGCTGGTGCTCGGCGAGCCGCAGATCCTGGGCCAGGTGAAGGACGCCTGGGCGACGGCGCGCAGCGCAGGCACCTTGGGCAGCCAGCTCGACCGCCTGTTCCAGCACGCCTTCAGTACCGCCAAGCGCGCGCGCACCGACACGCGCATCGGCGCCAATCCCGTCTCCGTCGCCTCCGCCGCCGTGCGGCTGGCACAGGAATCCTTCGCGCGGCTGGAAGACTCCACCGTGCTGATGATCGGCGCCGGCGAGACCATCGAGCTGGCCGCGCGCCACCTGGTGCAGGCGCGCGCCAAGCGGCTGCTGGTCGCGAACCGCACGCTCGCGCATGCGCAGGAGCTCGCCAGCCGCCACGGCGGCGTCGCCCTGCCGTTGGGCGAGCTGGACAAGCATTTGGGCGAAGCGGACGTCGTCATTTCCGCCACCGCCAGCCGGGAACCGGTCCTGCGCCGCGCGCAGGTCGCCGCCGCGCTCGCCACGCGCAAGCACCGGCCGATGCTGCTGGTCGATCTGGCCGTGCCGCGCGACATCGCATCGGACGTGGCCGAACTGAAGGACGTCTTCCTCTACACCGTCGACGACCTGGAACGCTCCATCGAGGACAACCGCCGCAGCCGCCGCGAGGCCGCGACGGAAGCCGAGGCCATCGTCGAGCTGCAGGTCGCCCGTTTCAGCGAAACGATGGTCGCCAGCACCCGCACCGAGCCGCTCAAGCGCCTGCGCGCGCACGGCGAGGCAGCCAAGGCCGACGTGCTGGCGAAGGCGCAGCAGCAGCTCGCCGCCGGGCAGGACCCCGAGCAGGTGCTCGCGTTCCTCGCGCACACGCTCACCAACCGCCTGCTGCACGCGCCGACGATCGCGCTGCGCGAGGCCGCGCTGACCGGCAATGCCGAGCTCGCGCGCGCCGCCGACAAGCTCTTCGCCGCGCGCGACGACGCAACCGGAACGAACGAAGACCGCGAAGCCTAGCGACCGCCACGCGCGACCGCTCCGCCTTCCCTTCCTTCGCTCATTCCGGCCCATGACCCCTACCCTCCGTCGCAAACTCGAAGCCCTCGCCGAACGCCGCGACGAACTCGAACGCCTGCTTTCCGATCCCGGCGTCATCGCCGACGCCGACCGCTTCCGTCGCCTTTCCCGCGAGTTCGCACAACTGGAACCGGTGGCGAACGCGTTGAAGGCCGAAGCGCAGGCCCGCGACGATCTCGCCTGCGCCGAAGCGATGCGCGACGATCCCGAACTCGCGGAACTGGCGCAGGAAGAAATCGCCGCCGCTCACGAACGCCTGGAGCGACTGGACGCCGAGCTGCTCGCGCACCTGATCCCGAAGGACACGCGCGACGAAGGCGACCTGTACCTGGAAGTGCGCGCCGGCACCGGCGGCGACGAGGCCGCGATCTTCGCCGGCGATCTGTTCCGCATGTACGCGCGCTACGCCGAACGACAGGGCTGGAAGGTCGAGATCGAGTCCGGCAGCCCCGGCGAGCACGGCGGCTTCAAGGAAGTCATCGCGCGCGTGGAAGGCCGCGGCGCGTATTCCAGGCTCAAGTTCGAATCGGGCACGCACCGCGTGCAGCGCGTGCCGGAAACCGAGTCGCAGGGGCGCATCCACACCTCGGCCGCGACCGTGGCGATCATCCCGGTGGAAGCCGAAGGCGAGCCCATCGAGATCAATCCCGCCGACCTGAAGGTCGACACGTTCCGCTCCAGCGGCGCCGGCGGCCAGCACGTCAACAAGACCGAATCGGCGATCCGCATCACCCACGTGCCCAGCGGCGTGGTGGTCGAAAGCCAGACCGAACGCAGCCAGCACGCCAACCGCGACAAGGCGATGAAGCGATTGGCGGCGATCCTGGCCGAAGCGCAGGCCACCAAGGCCGCCGCGGCGCAGGCGGCCACGCGCAAGCTGCAGGTCGGCAGCGGCGACCGCAGCCAGCGCATCCGCACCTACAACTTTCCGCAGGGCCGCATCACCGACCACCGCGTGGAAGGCCTGACCCTGTACGACCTGCCGAACGTGATCCAGGGCGACATGGACGAACTGGTCAGCCGCTTGCAGCACGAGCACCAGGCCGACGAGCTGGCACGGTTGACGCAGGAAGGCTGAGCGCCCGGCGCCGCGGATGATCGGCATCAAGGCGCTGCATCGCGCGCGTTGCTTACAATCGACGCAGCCCCCGAGACGGACGCCCCACATGCCCCTCGCGATCAAGCGCGTCACGCTGGATGACCTGGACGCCGTCGTTCCGCTGTTCGACGCCTACCGCCGCTTCTACTCGCAGCCGACGGACGAAGCGCGCGGGCGCCGGTTCCTCGAAGCGAGGCTGCTCGCGCAGGAGTCGGTGATCCTGCTGGCCTGCGAGGACGGCATCGCCGCGGGTTTCACCCAACTCTATCCCATGTTTTCTTCGGTACGCACCGGGCGGCTGTGGGTCCTCAACGACCTCTACGTCTCCGCCCACGCACGCCGCGGCGGCGTGGGCCGCGCATTGCTGGATGCGGCGTCCGATTTCGCCCGTGCCGACGGCGCCGTCGGCATCGTCCTGGAAACCACGCGCGACAACGCCACCGCGCGCGCCCTCTACCGCGCCGCCGGCTGGGAAGAGGCGGACACGCAGTGGTACTCGCTGGCGTTCGCGCCGAGCGCGCTCGCGCCGCACGACGAACTGGTCTTCTCCTACGGCACGCTGCAACACGTGGACGTGCAGCGGCGTTTGTTCGGTCGCAGTTTTGTCGGCACCGCGGACGCGCTGCCGGGCTATCGAATGGACTGGCTGGAGGAACGCGACGCCGCCGCCGTCGATGCCAGCGGCGTGGTCCGGCATCCGGTCGTGCAGGCGACGGGCGACGCGGCCGATCGCGTGCCCGGCCTGGTGCTGCGCCTGAGCGCGGCCGAACTCGAACGGGCCGACGCCTACGAGGCCGGCGACTACCGGCGCGTGCGCGTGCGCCTCGTGTCCGGCCTGGAAGCCTGGCTGTACGAGGCCGCCTGATCGATGAACCACGCCGTCGACCCGCGCATCGACTTGCGCCGCGCACTGCAGCGCAATCCCGGCGACGGCTTCGCCTGGATCCTGCTGGCCGAACACGAACTCGATCGCGGTGACGCCGTCGCCGGCGAAGCCGCATCTCGGCGTGCACTCGCGCTGCGCCCGGGGCATCCCGAAGCGCTGGCACGACTCGGCCGTGCACAGTGGATGCAGGGCCAACACACCGAGGCCGTCGCCAGCTTGCGCGCCGCCGCCACGAACGCGCCCGACCATCCGGGCATCGCGGTCTGGCTCGGCCACGTGCTGGAAGACACCGGCCAGGCCGAAGCCGCCGCCGACGCCTACGCGCGCGCGCATGCGCTCGCACCCGATGAACCGCAGATCGCCGCCTACCTGTTGGCGTGGCGACGCAAGCTGTGCGACTGGCGCGATCTCGACGCGCTCGCCGCGCAGGTGCGTTCGGCGGTGGACCAGGGCACGGCATCGGTGGAGCCGTTCGCATTCCTGAGCGAGGACGCCAGCGCCGCCGAACAGCTGCGCTGCGCCCGCCTGCGCGCAGCACAGATCGCGCAACAGGTGCGTCCGCTGCCGCCGCCGACATCGACCGGCGAACGCCTGCGCGTGGGCTTTCTTTCGAACGGGTTCGGCGCGCATCCCACCGGGCTGCTGACGGCTGCGCTGTTCGAGCAACTGCGCACGATCGACGCATTCGACGTCCATCTGTTCGCCCTGAACGAGGACGACCGCAGCCCGATCCGCGCCCGCCTTCAGCGCGCGGCGCACGTGCTGCACGATGTATCCATGCAGCCGCACGCGCGCATCGCGCAACGCATTCGCGAGACGGCGATCGACGTGCTGTTCGACCTGCGCGGCTGGGGCGGCGGCGGCACGCCCGAGGTCCTGGCGATGCGGCCCGCGCGCGTGCAGGTGAACTGGCTCGCCTACCCGGGCACGTCGGGCGCGCCGTGGATCGACTTCGTGCTGGCCGATGGTTTCGTCCTGCCGGAAGGTCTGGTGCGCGACTTCAGCGAAACCGTCGTGCGATTGCCGCGCTGCTTCCAGCCTTCCGACACCACGCGCGCCATTCCCGAACCGCCCGCGCGAGGCGAATGCGGCCTGCCGGAACGCGACGCGTCCGGCGGCGGTGTCGTGCTGTGCTGCTTCAACAACAGTTACAAGCTCAATCCGCGCAGCATGGCGCGCGCGTTCGCGATCCTGCGCCAAGTACCGGGCAGCGTGCTGTGGCTGCTCTCGGGTCCCGGCAATGCCGATGCGCGCCTGCGCGCCGCAGCGCACACGCAGGGCGTGGAACCGCAGAGGCTGGTGTTCATGCCCAAGCAGCCGCACGCCGACTACCTGGCGCGTCTGCGGCACGCCGATCTTTTCCTCGATACCGAACCCTACAACGCGCACACCACCGCCTCCGATGCGCTGTGGGCCGGCTGCCCGGTGCTCACTCGCCCCGGCGACACCTTCGCAGCGCGCGTGGCAGGCAGCCTCAACCATCATCTGGGCATCGCCTCGATGAACGTCGACACCGACGAGGCGTTCGTCGCCCGGGCCGTCGAACTCGCGCGCGATCCGCAGGCACTTGCCGCGCTGCGCGAGGAACTGTCGCGGCATCGGCGCGACGGCGGCCTGTTCGACATGACCGGCTTCGCCCGCGATTTCACCGACGCCGTGCAGCGCATGGCGCGCCACGGCAATCCGAAGGAGTAGGCTTTGCGCATGACCGCCATCGACGAACTGATCCCGCTCAATCTGTGTGTGCTCACCGTGTCCGATACGCGGACGCTGTCCGAGGACAGCTCGGGCGACTACCTCGTGCAGGCGCTCACCGACGCCGGCCATCACCTAGCCGAACGCGCCCTGCTGCGCGACGACCGCTACCAGTTGCGCGCGGTGGTCTCGCGCTGGATCGCCGACGACACCGTCGACGGCGTGCTGGTCACCGGCGGTACCGGATTCACCGGCCGCGATTCCACGCCCGAGGCGTTGCTGCCGCTGCTCGACAAGCAGATGCCTGGCTTCGGCGAACTGTTTCGTGCGGTCAGCTTCGACGAGATCGGCACCTCGACGCTGCAGTCGCGCGCGTTCGCCGGGCTGGCGAATGCCACGTTCTTGTTCGCGCTGCCGGGTTCGACCTCGGCCTGCCGCACCGCGTGGGAGAAGATCATCCACGCGCAGCTCGACTCGCGCACCCGGCCGTGCAACCTGGCCACGCTGCGACCGCGCCTGCGCGAACGCTGACGCGCGCGTCACCGGCTTGCCGGGAAGGTTGTCGCCTCGTCATCGGTTCCATCGTCACGGAGTGAGGACATGCCGCTGGACACCACACTGCGATTGCTCGCCAAGGCCAGCGGCATGAGCGCCGCCGACATCGCCACCGCGATCCCGCGCGCCGGCGTGGCCACGGTCAGCGCCTGGCTCAAGGGCGAGAAGCTGCCCGGTCGCGAACAGCTCGACGCCCTCGCCCGCGCGTTCGGCGTGCCGGCCGGCGCGCTGCTGGCGGAACTGGCGAGCACCTTCGATCCGGCGCGCACGCAGGGCGAGCACGATCTGCTCGCCGCCTACCGCGCGCTCGACACGCGCCAGCAGGGCGCGCTGCTCGAAGTCGCACGCAGCATGGCCGGCCAGCGCAAGCGCGCCGCTCCGATCCCGGGCGCCGGCACGAAGAAGCGCACGGTCAAGCGCCGGAGTGCCGGCTGATGGGCAAGCTCAAGCGCAAGGACTACGAAGCACAGCTGGAGCCGTTGCAGGTCGAGCTGGTGGAGATGGCGCGCTGGCTCAGCGACACGGGCAGGCGGCTGGTGGTGCTGTTCGAAGGCCGCGACACCGCCGGCAAAGGCGGCGCCATCGAAGCGATCGCCGAGCACCTCAATCCGCGCCAGTGCCGCGTCGTCGCCCTGCCCCGCCCGACCGACAGGGAATCGGGCCAGTGGTATTTCCAGCGTTACGTGCCGCATCTGCCCGGCGCGGGCGAAATCGCCCTGTTCGATCGCAGCTGGTACAACCGGGCGGGCGTCGAGGAGGTGATGGGGTATGCCGACTCCGACCAGGTGCGCACCTTCCTGCGCCAGGCGCCGGTGTTCGAACAGTTGCTGGTGGACGACGGCGTCGTCCTCGTGAAGTACTGGCTGTGCTGCGACCAGGCCAAACAGGAAGAGCGCTTCGCCGAACGCCTGGAAGATCCGCTCAAGCGCTGGAAGCTCTCGCCGATCGACGTCGCCTCGCGCGAGCACTACGACGACTACACCCGCGCCCGCGAAGCCATGCTCAAGGCCACGCACACCGAGCACGCGCCGTGGACGCTGGTCGACTTCAACGACCAGAGGCGCGGACGGCTGGCGCTGATTGGCGACCTGCTCGGCCGCCTGCCCGACAAACGCGTGCCCGAGCACGGCATCAAGTTCCCCCCGCTCAAGGACAAGCCGAAGAAGGAGCGCTACACGGTGCTCGAGCCCATTAAGCCGGAGCGCGACTGAGCCCCTCCCGACGACCGGCGCCCCGGTGCCTTTACCACGGGCCGCGTCGGCAATAAAGTGCAGAACGTTGCCTGTCGGGGAGGTGCCTTTCGAGGCATGGGCCGCACGTGCCGATCGGGCGCGGGCCGAAGGACAGGTTCGGGGCACGACCAAACGGGGGGGATCCTATGGAATACCAAGCCAGGGCGGCGCACGCGCATCGCACCGTCGCCGGAATCCATTGCGTCATCGCGGCCATGGCCGCGATCTTCGGTTACCTGATGACCAGCCGGTTTCCGCTGCTGGGCGCGCTGGTGCTGGCAGCGCCGTTCCTCGCGTTCGCAGCGGTGCACTTCGCCGCGGCCACCGGCGCGGAGCAGTGCCGGCCGTGGGCGCGCACGGCGTCCACCGTGCTGGGCGTGCTGATGCTGCCGCTCGTTCCCCTGGGAACCGCCGTCGGTGTCTACCTGCTGATGAACACCCGCGGCGAGTGGGTGCCGCAGCCGCGATTGTCGGATTCGCTCGGCGAAGGTTGGCCGCAATTTCAACGCGATTCGGCGTAGGCCGCCGATGCGCCATCTGCTGCTGGCCGGGCTGATCCTGATATTGCCCGCCGTCGCGGCAGGTGTTCCACCGATGACGGTCGCGCAGATCGTCACGGCCGACCGCTGGACGCTGGCCGAGGGCGAATGCGAAGGCCACCCGCTCATCCTTCGGTTTCGCGAGGACTTCCGCGGGCGTCCCGACGTGAGCGCCTACCCGCACCTGGTGCGGGTGGTGTGGCACTACGCGCCGAACATGGCCGGCATGCCGGACCGCGCGGCAAGCGAGCAGATGAGCGTGTTCGAGGATTGGCTCGTCGCCGCCGTCGAGCCGGATCGCACCGCGGTGCTTGCCGCCGTGGTCACCCACGACGGCGATCGCGAATGGCTGTTCTACGGCGCCGACGCGCGTGCGTTCGCGCGAGCGCTCCGCGCGATTCCACAAGGCGACGAGCGCCTGCCGATCGACATCACCACCGAACCCGATCCGGACTGGACGACGTTGCACGAAGACATGCTGTCGGGCCTGGCAGGTTGACGCCGTGCGTCGTGCGCCGCACGGCGCCGCATCAGCAATCGTCCGATCGCCCCGCCGCATAGCGCAAGCCTTGCCGAAGCTGGGCCAGGAATTCGGGCCGCGCGTAGATCGTTCGGTCGTGGCCGAGTCCGGTGTACCAGGCGCGACCGCCGTCGAAGGCACGGCACCAGGCGATCGGATGGTCCGCCCCCATCGTGCCGCCTTCGTATGCCCGCTCGTCGACCGTCGCCACCACGCGCACTCGCGGGCGAGGGTTGTCGGCGTAGTTGTAGAGCTCATCGCGTGCGGGCCAGCCATCGCCCACGGGTTCTCCGTCGCGCTCGGGCTGCACGCGCGAGGCCTGCAAGCCGGGCGGATGCGTGCGGAAATAGGCGCCGACGAGTTGCCCGTACCAAGGCCAGTCGTGCTCGGTGTCCGCCGCCGAATGCACGCCGAGGAAACCGCCGCCACGTCGCACAAAGGTTTCCAGTGCGCGTTGTTGCGCCGGATCGAGCACGTCGCCGGTGGTGTTGGCGAACACGACGATGCGATAGCGCGCGAGGTTGGCGGCGTCGAACGCGGACGAATCTTCGGTCGCATCCATCGCCATGCCCGCCTCGCCGACAAGCCGTCGCAGCGTTTCGACGGCGACCGGTATCGAGTCGTGACGCCAGCCTTCGGTCTTGCTGAAGACCAGCACGCGCGGCGGAGCCGCATCGGCGTGCACGGCCGTCACGAAGGCCGCAACGGCGAGCAGGAACAATATGGAGGCGAAACGGCGCATGGGCCGATGGTGGCACGGGCGCGCCACGCGGATCGGGACACACGCCGCAGCCGCGCGGCATGCGCTTACGCGGTGGTGAAGCCCGCGGCGACTTCCTCGTCGCGTGCCGGCAAACGTTCGAGGTCGTCCACGCGCGCCATCGGCGGGCCCTGACGCAACCATGCGGCGAGGTCCTCCAGTGCCGCCGCATCGCCGGCGGCGATCACCTCGACGCGACCGTCGGCCAGGTTCTTCGCGCAGCCGCGCAGGCCGAGCCGGAGCCCCTCCTCGCGCGCCGATGCGCGGAAGAACACGCCCTGCACCTTGCCGCTGACGATGAACCGTGCCGCGCTCACGACTGCCCCGCCGGCCCTTGCGAAGGCTTGGGGCCGCCGGCCTTGACGATGGCGGCCTCGATGTCGCTGGCCGTCACCGGGCCCAGGAACTTGTCCGCCACCCTGCCGTCGGGCGCGATGAGGTAGGTCATCGGCAGGCCGCGCGGCGTGGCGAAATCGGCCGGCGGATTGAAGGTGTCCACGACCGCGATCGGATACACCACCGGATGCAGTTTCAGGAACACCTTCATGTCGTCCGGCGTGATGTCCTCGTACGCCAGCCCCACGACCTCGATGTGCTCGCGCATCGCATCCAGCGCCGAAAGCTCGGGCATTTCCTTCAGGCACGGCTTGCACCACGTCGCCCAGAAATTGACCACGACCCACTTCCCGCGCCGCGACGCCAGGTCGAACTGCTGCCCCTCCACCGTGGCGATGCTGAGCTTGGGTATCTCGACGTCGTTCTCCGTGCGCGGCTGTTCGGCCGCCTGCGGCAGCGTGAGCGCGCCGGTGTCGGCCGGCGCCTGCGGCGCGGCCAGGTCGGTGTCGGCGGGCTTGCGCTTGCAGCCGGCGAGCAGCGCGGTCGCGACGAGCGCGGCGGCGAGAAGGGAAACCGTGATCGCACGGCTGGACATGTCAGACCTCATCGGCGTTGATGGAGGACGCGCGCCGCTTGAGCAGCTCGCGCAGGGGAAGGCGCAGTTCGTCGAGGGCGGCGATCGCCGAACGCCCGAGCGCATCGTCGCGGCACGGCAGGACCGCTTCGGCCACCGGGATGCGCAGCTGGCAGGCCTCGTAGAGTTCGGAAAGCGACAATTCGTCCAGGTCGCGCGTGAGTATCCACTCGCCGTTCTCGGCCCGGCGCACGACGTTGATGGTGTCCAGTTGCGCCAGCATCTGCTGCACCAGCGCATCGGTGAGCATCGGTTCCATCTCTTCGATCTGGTCGCTGTGCAGGCCGCGGCCGAGCTTGCGCGACTCGTTGAAGCGCGCCAGCAGGCGCAGCAGGCCGTAGATCTCGAAACCCAGCGGCAGGCGCATGCCGACCGGCTGGTAGCGGAACTCCGACATCGACGAGGCCAGCGACGCGCCGAGCAGGATCGCGACCCAGCTCAGGTAGATCCACAGCAGGAAGATCGGCACGAAGGCGAGCGTGCCGTAGATCTTCGAGTACGAACCGAAGTTGCCCAGGTACAGGCTGATGCCCCACTTCACCGCTTCGAACAGCACCGCTGCCAGTGCCGCGCCGGCGAAGGCGTGGCGCCAGTGGATCGTGCGATGCGGGACGACGCGGTAGATCGCGGCGAACGCGAGCAGTTCCAGCGACATCGGCGAGAACCGCAGCATCATGGATTGAAGCGTGCGGCCGGCCTCGGTCTCGAACATCGACATCGCGAAGAAACGCGCCGACAGCGCCAGGCTCGCCGCAGCCATCAGCGCGCCGAGCGTGAGCACCGTCCAGTACACCAGGAAGCGTCCGATCCGCGGCCGCGACGACTCCACCCGCCAGATGCGGTTGAATGCCGACTCGACGCCGTTGAGCGTGATCAGCAGCGACACGACCAGTGCGATCACGCCGGCCGTGGTCAGCTGGCCGGCATTGGCCGAGAACTGCTTGAGATAGGCCTCCACCGAACGCGCCGCGCTGGGCACGAAGTTGGAAAAGATGTAGTCGCTGAGCTGGTCGCTCCACTCGTTGAAGACCGGAAACGCCGACAGTACGCCGAACACCACCATCGACAGCGGCACCAGCGCGAACACGGTCGTGTACGCCAGCGCGCCGGCGGCCTGGAACAGGTTGTCCTCGAGGAAGCGCCGCGCGAGGAAACGGAAGAACGTGCCGACGCGGGCGCGGTCGCGCGCACGGTCGCTCCATCGGTACAAGGTGTCCAGCGGGTCCATGCGCCGGAGGGTAACCGATGGGCGCACGAAGCGGGGTCACGGGCGCTGCGCGCGGCTGCGGAGCCGTTATCCTGTGCGATCTGAAGGAGGACACGATGCCCGAGATCCTGGTGCTCTACTACAGCCGCGGCGGTTCGGTGGCGCGGTTGGCGCGGCAGATCGCGCGCGGCATCGGCGAGGTCGATGGTGTGAGCGCCCGCATCCGCACCGTGCCGCCGGTGGCCGCGGTGACGCAGTCCGCCGCGCCGCCGGTGCCCGAGGACGGTGCGCCGTACGTCGAGCCGCGCGACCTGGTCGAATGCGCCGGCCTCGCGCTCGGCAGCCCCACCCGCTTCGGCAACATGGCTGCGCCGGTGAAGTACTGGATCGACGGCCTGGTCGGCGAGTGGACCAGTGGCACGCTGGTGGGCAAGCCGGCGGCGGTGTTCACGTCCACCGCGACCATGCACGGCGGCCAGGAATCGACCCTGCTGACGATGATGGTGCCGCTGCTGCACCACGGCTGCGTGCTGATGGGCATTCCCTACACCGAGCCGGCGCTGAGCACCACGCGCAGCGGCGGCACGCCCTACGGCGCCTCGCACGTGTCCGGCAACAACGACGATCCGCAGCCGACCGACGAGGAAGCGCAACTGGCGCGCGCGCTCGGCCGCCGGCTCGCGACGCTGGTCGCGAAGGTGGCGGCATGAACGCGCGGCACGTGCTGGTCCTGGCGTTACTGGGCCTGATGGGCGTGTTCGTGGCGTGGTTCGGCTCCGACGCCACGCCCACCGCGGAACTGCTGGTCTTCGCGGCCCCGCCCCTGCTGCTGGCCGTGGGCGTATTGCGGCGCGTGCGCTCGGCCTCGTTCTGGGCCGGCGTGCTGGCGCTGGGCTGGTTCAGCCACGGCGTCATGGTGGCCTGGTCGCGGCCGGGCGAGCGCGGCTACGCGCTAACCGAAGTCGCACTGGCGCTGGTGATCATCTTCTCGGCCAACCTGCCCGGCCTGCGCGCCCGTTTCGCCCGCAAGCCGCGCGCCTGACGACACGGGCACCGGCCGTATAATCGCGGCCGACCTTCCCAGCGCGCGCACTTCGATGGATCAGCTCTGCATCGTCACCACCGGCGGCACGATCGACAAGATCTACTTCGACGACAAGTCGGACTACCAGATCGGCGAGCCGCAGATCGGCAGCATCCTGCGCGAGTTGGGCGTGGCGTTCCAGTTCAACGTGATCCCGATCCTGCGCAAGGATTCGCTGCACATCACCGCCGACGACCGCGAGCTCATCCGCGCGACCATCGCCGCCCAGCCGGCCCGGCACGTGCTGCTCACGCACGGCACCGACACCATGGTGGAGACGGCGAAGGTGCTCGCCAGCCTGCAGGACAAGACGATCGTGCTGACCGGCGCATTGAGCCCGGCACGCTTTCGCGGCTCCGACGCGGAGTTCAACGTCGGCTGCGCCGTCGGCGCCGTGCAGGCGCTGTCGCCGGGCGTGTACATCGCCATGAACGGCCGCATCTGGAATCCGCTGGAAGTGCGCAAGAACGTCGCCGCCAATCGCTTCGAGCCGATCGGCTGACAAAAAAAGCCCCGGCGTAGCCGGGGCTGGAGAGTGCCGCGCGGGGGAAATGCGCGGCGACGAGGCGGCCGTCCCGATCAGAACGTGATCGACCAGCTGTTGATGTAGCCCGTGTCCAGGCTAGCGTTGTCGTTGACGCGCAGCCGCCAGGTGCCGTTGAGCGCCTCGGTCGACAGGTTGCGCGAATACGTCTGCACCAGGTTGTCGGCGCTGCCGCCGGTGCGGTTGTGCAGGTTGTAGACACTGCCGTCGGGCGCCACCAGATCCACGCGCAGATCGCCGCGGTACGTGTGGACGATGTTCACGCTGACCGATGCGTTGGTCGGCGCGTTGCCCGTGCGGCCGGAGACGGAGATCGGGCTTTCCACCGTGGCGTTGTCGTTGATCGTGAAGTCGGTGCCGTTGCTGTAGGTCTGCGGACCGCCGGTGCTTCCCACGGTGACCGACGAGGTCTTCGTGTTGGTGGCGCCGTCGTCGTCGGTGACCGTCAGCGTGACCGTGTAGGTTCCTGCCAACGCATAGGTCTTGCTCGGGCTGGTCGCCGTGGACGTCGTGCCGTCGCCGAAGTTCCAGCTGCGCGAGACGATGCTGCCGTCGGTGTCGCTGGAGCTGTCGGTGAAGTTGGCCGTCAATCCGCTGGTGGTGACGCTGAAGTTCGCCGTCGGCGGCGTGTTGCCACCGCCACCTCCGGCCGCGTCGACCACGGCCTTCGCGTCGAGGATGCCCGGCCCGATGGTCTGCGACGGCGTCACCGGGAACGGACGGAAGTTCGCCTTGATGATCTGCTCGACCTGCGCCGGCGTCTTCGGCGTGGCCGATGCGGACTGCAGCAACGCGATCACGCCCGCCACGTGCGGCGCCGCCATCGAGGTGCCGTTGTAGCTTGCATAGGTTTCCGCGCCCGGCGTGGTGGTGCCGGCGTTGAGCGTGGAGAGGATGCTCGAACCCGGCGCGGCGATGTCGATCAGCGCACCGTAGTTGGAGAAGCTCGAACGCTGGCCGGTGCTGGTGATCGCCGCCACCGCGATCACGTTGTTGCAGTTGGCTGGCGTGAAGCCCGACGTGTTGGCGTTGCTGTTGCCGGCCGCGATGGCCAACGTGGTGCCGCGGCTCACGGCGCCGTTGATCGCGTTCTGCATCGTCGCGCTGCACGAGCCGCCGCCGCCCAGGCTGAGGTTGATCACTTCGGCCGGCGTCGCGTTGGCGGGCACGCCGCTGACCGTGCCGCCCGACGCCCAGGTGATCGCATCGGCGATGTCGGAAATGCTGCCGCCGCACTTGGCCAGCACGCGCACCGGCTGGATCTGCGCGTTGAACGCGGTGCCGGCCACGCCGACGCTGTTGTTGGTGCGCGCCGCGACGGTGCCCGCGACGTGCGTGCCGTGCCAGCTGGAGTTCGAGCCCACGATCTGTCCGCACTCGCCCGCGCTGTACCAGTCGCCCTGGTCGGCCGGGTTGGAATCGCGGCCGTTGCCGTCGCGTGCGGCGGTGGCATCGCTGACGAAGTCGTAGCCGGCGATGACGTTGGCGTTGAGTTCGCTGTGGCTGGTGATGCCGGTGTCGAGCACGGCGACCACCACGCCGGTGCCGCTGGCGGTGTCCCAGGCTTCGTTGGCGCGGATGCCCGCGTCGCTGTCCTGGTAGCCCCACTGCTCGGGATAGCGCGGATCGTTCGGCGTCAGTGCGATCTGCAGCAGGCGGTCGACCTCGACGAACTCGACGTTGGGATCGGCGGCGATCTGTCGCATCAGTTGTTCGGCTTCGGCGCGGTCGAGCTTGCGATCGGCGCGTATCACTTCACCGCCGACGGACAGGCTGCGCAGCGCTTGCAGGCCGACGGCCTTGCCGCCCACGCCCGCCGCGGCGGCGACGTCCAGCGCGCGCCTCATGTCGGCGGCGTTGGCGCGCGGCGCGCTGCCGTCGCGGTACTTCACGATGAAGCGGTCGTGCGTCGGTGCCGATGCCAGGCCGCTCAGGTCGACGCGATCGGCGGCGAAGGCCGTCGCGCAGGAACACGACAGGATCACCGCAGTCGCGGTGGCCAGGGCATGCAGGCGCATGCGGTTGGAGCACAAGTTGCGGGAAGACATCTCGATTCACCCCTCAAGTCCATTCGAGCCGCGATGCGCGGCGGGGAAAGGCCGAAGCGGCGTGGCGTCGTGGACGCTCGCGCTGCGACAACCGACGATGTGGCGTCGCCACCGCAAATGCGGCCGCGAAAGGAGGCGATCGCCACGGACCTCGGTCGACAGCGGCCGCCCTGCGCGGCCGCATCGAGAAGGCGCCCCACAGCGGGGCGCCGTGCAACTGGCCGGAGTCTTCCTCAGAACGTGATGCTCCAGCTGTTGATGTAGCCGGTGTCGCCGCCGGCGTTGTCGTTGACACGCAGCTTCCACGACCCGTTGAGCGGCTCGCTCGTCAGGTTCTTGGTGTAGGTGCCGACGAGGTTGTCCGCGCTCCCACCGGTGCGGTTGTGGATGTTGTAGAGCGTGCCGTCGGGCGCGACGAGATCCACCTTCAGGTCGCCGCGATAGGTGTGCACGATGTTCACCGCGATCGACGCGCTCGCCGGGCCGTTGCCGCTGCGACCGGACACGCTGATCGGACTGTCGACGGTGGCGTTGTCGCTGATCGTGTAGTCGGTGGCGTTGGTGTAGGTCTGCGTGCCGCCGCCTCCGCCGCCGCCACGGAATGCCGCGATGGTCGCCTTGGTGTTCACCAGCACGCGCTGGTTGTGGCTGGTGGCCGCCGTGCCCATCGCCACGCCCTGGTAGGTGACGTCCGGGTTCGACCAGTAGTTCAGGCGCGGGCAGCCGCTGGTGCAGTCGTAGGCCATGATCGTGCGCCACGCGTTGTTGGGCGCGCGATAGCCGTGGCCGTAGGCGTAGGGCGAGGTGCTCGGATCGGTGGCCGGATCGTGTCGCGCCGACTGCAGGTGGCCGATTTCGTGCGCGAACGAGTAATAGCCGGTCGCGCAATCCCAGTACGCGGTGGCGAACGCGGTCGTCGCACTGGAACCGATGCCCGATGCCAGGCCGCAGGCGGAACCGTCGTTGCCGATCAGCACGGCGACGTCCGCGCCGGCGCTGTCGCGCAGCGCGTGGATGTTGTCCATGTAACCGTCGCTGGTGTTGCGGAAGCGCGACAGGTCGGTGCTCATGCCCAGTTCGCTGTAGGCCACTGCAGAGTAGCCGGCCAGTTCCAGGTTGATGCCGACGTTGGAATTGACGTAGCCCTGGTTCGATTCGGCCACCGCCAGTTGCGCCAGCGCCTGCATGTCGCCGCCGTACGCGGACACGGCCGCGTTGGTCGCCACGACCAGCACGCGGATCGTCGCGGTCGGGCCCGGGTCGATCGCCAGCGCGCCGACGCGTCCGCCCTGCGGCTGCATGTCGATCTGCGGCAGGTCGCCGAACGCGGTCGGGTGATCGGGTGGCATGGCGCGTTCGTTGACTTCGATCACCGCGTGGTTGCCGTCGGGCAGCGGGCGGATGCGGTACAGCTGGCCGTCCACGCGCACGTTGCCGGTAATGCCCTGCCCGCGCTTGATGAGGATCACCGAGTTGTTTTCGTCGTGCTTCACTTCGCGCGCGGTCATCGTGCGGGCCTTCGCCGTCTCGCGCACATGGCCGATCCAGAGCAGGCTGCCGTCGGGCTGCACCTTGGCGTTCTCGAGCACGGCGTTGACGTTGCGCAGGCCCAGGTCGAGGCCTATCTCGGCGTTGTTCGCGCTGACCGCCGCCGGGTTGGCGCGCAGCGCGCGCAGCGAGGTGGTGGTGGCATTCGCGGCCAGACGGCCGGCGGTCGCGGCCACGCGAATTGCACCTGCGCCGGGCCGAGGAACAGCGGCTCGGCGGACATCGCCGCGCCGGAAAGCACGAGCGCGCCGGTGGCGGCGAGCACGCGCGTGGAGAGCATGGTCTTGCGGTTCATGGGTACGTCCTCCTGCGTGGATTGGGTGTCCTTCCCCGCGACGCGCATCGGCGGCGATACGCTGCGCCATCCCGTGCGCCGCGGCAGGTTGCCCGCCCCCGGCGCGTGCCGGGAGCGGGTGTCGCACAGACTCGAGCTTCAGATCAGAACGTCCAGATCAGAACGTCACCGACCAGCTGTTGATGTAGCCGGTGTCGCCGGCCGCGTTGTCGTTCACGCGCAGCTTCCACGTACCGTTGAGCGGTTCGCTCGACAGGTTGAAGGAGACCGTCTTGTTGACGTTGTCGGCGCTGCCGCCGGTGCGGTTGTGGACGTTGTATAGGCTGCCGTCCGGCGCGACCAGATCCACCTTCAGGTCGCCCTGATAGGTGTGCACGATGGCGACGGTGACCGAGGCGTTGCTCGGTGCGTTGCCGGTGCGGCCGGACACCGTGATCGGGCTGTCCACCGTGAGGTTGTCGCCGATCGTGTAGTCGGTGCCGTTGCTGTAGGTCTGCGTGCCGCCGCCACCGCCGGCGGTGTAGCTGCCGGTCAGCGACAGGCCCGAGTACGCCGAGTAGCCGCGTACCAGCACGTAGTACTTGCCCGTCTGCGCGGTGGCGATGTTGCAGGTCTCGGCATTGGTGCTGGTCTCGGACTTGCAGTCGAAGCTGGTCGTGGTCGGCGCGCTGCCGAACTTCACGTACAGGTCCGCATCACCGGTGCCGCCGCTGGTGACGAACTTAAGCCCGGTTGCGCCGGCCGGCACGTCGAGCGAGTACAGCTTGTCGCTGCCAGCCGCACCGCTGACGCCGGTGACGGCCACGCCGTTGGTGATGGGCGTGGCGGTCGGTGGCGGCGTGGTGCCATTGGCCGCATCGACGACCGCCTTGGCATTGAGGACGCCCGGGCCTATCGGCTGCGACGGGGTCGACGGGAACGCCGTCACGTTGGCCTTGATCAGCGCCTCCACCTGGGCCGGCGTTTTCGGCGTGGTCGCCACCGCCTGCAGCAGCGCGACCACGCCCGCCACGTGTGGCGTGGCCATCGAGGTGCCGTTGTAGCTGGCGTAGGTTTCCGCGCCCGGCGTCGTAGCGCCGCTGTTGAGCGTGGACAGGATGTTCGAGCCCGGCGCGGCGATGTCGATCAGCGAACCGTAGTTGGAGAAGCTCGAACGCGCACCCGTGCTGGTGATCGAGGCCACCGCGATGACGTTGTTGCAGTTCGCCGGCGAGGCGTTGGAGACGTTGACGTTGTCGTTGCCGGCGGCGATGACGAGCGTGGTGCCGCGGCCGACCGCGCCGTTGATCGCGGTCTGCGTGGTCGTGCCGCACGCGCCGCTGCCGCCGAGGCTGAGGTTGATGACCTCGGCCGGGTTCGCATTGGCCGGCACGCCGCTGACGGTGCCGCCGGAGGCCCAGATGATCGCGTCGGCGATGTCGGAGTCGTAACCGCCGCAGGTACCGAGCACGCGCACCGGCACGATCTTCGCGCCGTATGCCACGCCCGCCACGCCCTTGGCGTTGTTGGTCACCGCGGCGATCGTGCCGGCCACGTGCGTGCCGTGCCAGCTCGAGCCCTGCGCGGCGTGCGAGCCGCCGCACTGGTTCGCGGAGACCCAGTCGCCCGGATCGCTCGCATCGCTGTCGCGGCCGTTGCCGTCGTTCGACACGGTGGTGTCTATGATGAAGTCGTAGCCCGGCAACACGTTGCCGCTGAGGTCGCTGTGGTTGGTGATGCCGGTGTCGAGCACCGCGACCACCGCGCCGGCGCCGTTGGTGACGTCCCACGCCTGGTTGGCCTTGATGCCGTAGGTGCCCGAATAGCCCCACTGCTCGCTGTAGCGCGTGTCGTTGGGCGTCAGCAGCGCCTTGTTGAGCTTGTCGACCTCGACGTACTCGACGTTCGGATCGGCCGCGATCTGGCGCATGAGGGTTTCCGCTTCGACGCGGTCCAGCTTGCGATCGGCACGCACCACGTCGGCGCCGGTGGCGATGCGACGCAGGTGCTTCACGCCCAGCGCCTTGCCGCGACCCGTGCTGGAGGCGGCGGCGGTGCTCAGCGCACTTTGCAGGGTGGCGACGTTCGCGCGTTCGGCGCTGCCGTCCTTGTACTTGACGATGAAGCGGTCGTTCTTCGTCTCGGCGTCCAGGCCCGAGAGGTTGACGCGTGCCTGTTGCGCGAACGCCGGCGCGGCGAGCGCGGACGAAAGGGCGATGGCGGTTGCGACGGACAGCGCGTGCGCGCGAATGCGACGATCAGACATCTGATGGAACCCCCGAAGTTGGGACTGCGTGATGGAAGGCCTGCCTACCGGCGCCCGGGGGCTCCGTGTGGCGGGCCTTGTGTGCGGCCGGCCGCGTCGAGGCGGACGACCGTTTTTCCAGCTGACACCTCCGGTGCCGCAGAGACTGCGACAGCCCGGCATCACGCATTCCGGGGTCTTGGCAGGACCTCGATGAGGTTCCGCCCCCTGTTTCCGCGACCCTGCCTGCGCAGTTGCCGGGGCTTGCCCCCGTTCCGGCCCGGTACCGGACGGGGTCACGCGACTGGCCGGAACCGGTCGCGTCTGAACACAACGCAAGGTGTACCCGATGCCCCACCACCCATCGAGGCGACAGGATTGGCAAAGTCACCCATTTGCGGATGCCATCACTGTTCAGGAAGCAATGGTTACGGATGCAACCGGTGGACACCGCATACGCGAACGCCCCGCGGGGCGGGGCGTTCGTGCAGTGCAACAACGGTTTCCGGGGGGACGCTCAGAGCATCCCGGTCTCCAGGCGCGCGGCCTCGGACATCATGGTGCGGTTCCACGGCGGGTCGAAGACCAGGTCGACATCGGCCTCGACCACGGTGGGGATCATCTCCAGCTTGTCGCGCACGTCGGCGACCAGGATGTCGCCCATGCCGCAGGCCGGGGCCGTCAGCGTCATGCGTACTTCGACGCGGCGCTGGCCGGGTTTCTCGGGATGCGGCTCGATCCGTGCCTCGTAGACCAGGCCCAGGTCGACGACGTTGATCGGGATTTCCGGGTCGAAGCAGGTGCGCAACTGGCGCCAGACCATCTGCTCGACGGCCTCGTCGTCGGCGCCTTCGGGCAGTTCGAGGGGTTCGGGCGCTTCCTTGCCGATGGCGTCGGCATCGCGGCCGGCGATTCGGAAGAGGTTGCCTTCGACGAACACGGTGTAGCTGCCGCCCAGGCCCTGGGTGATATAGCCCACGCTGCCTGCCGGCAAGGTGACCTGTTCGCCCTGAGGGACCATGACGACGGCGCAATCGCGCTCGAAACGGACGGGTTCGCTGCTGCGGGAATACATGCCAGAAAGATTGGGGTGCCGCACCCCGGCACAAGTGCGGTCATTCTACCGGCAGCGCGCGCACGCGCCCGCGTCCGATGCGGGATGCAGCGTTGCCGCGCGCGTCTCGTTGCGCACGCCGGCTATGCTGTGCGGCCCCTCGCCCCCCGAGCATTCGATGACCCCAGCCGCCCCGCCTGCCCGCCGCGCCACGTGGTTCTCGTGGCTGCTGTTGCTGCTGGGCGCCTTCGGCTTCGCCGCCGTGTGGGTGCTGGCCAGTCTTTACAGCGGCCGCCAGCTCGGCTGGATGGCGGTGCTGGGCGCGCTCGACATCGCCTGGATGCTGCGTCTGGGCGGCTGGCGCCCGGGATCGCCGCGCATGTTTGCCGGCCTGGCGGCGGTTGCCGCCATCGTGATCGTCTCCAACTGGTTCATCACCGCCACGCAGCTGGGTTCGATGCTGGGCCTGGGGCCGTGGGATTCGGCCATGCGGCTGGGCTGGCACCACGCCTGGATCCTGATCCAGTTGGCCAACCACACGATGGACGCGGTGTGGATCGGCGTCGGCCTGCTGGTCGCGGCGTGGCTGTCGCGCTGACGCCTCAGACCGCGTCGAATTCGTCCAGGCAGTCGGCGAACAGCGCCACGGCCTGTTCGATCTCCGCCACCGACAGCGCGCAGTAGCCCAGCAACAGGCCAGCGCGGTCCGGCGGCGCGAGGTAATACGGGGCGATCGGATACAACCCCAGCCCCAGGCTGCGCGCCCGCGCGATGAACGCCTCGCCTTCGGCGGCGCTGCGGTCCTTCAGCCAGACCACCAGGTGCATACCGGCGTGCGAATCGTTGATGTGCAGGCGTCCGCGACTGCACCGGTGCAGTCCGTCGAGCAGCGCATCGCGGCGCTCTTTCAACGTCTTCCAGGCGCGGCGCAGGTGACGTTCGAAACCGCCGTCGGCGATAAAGCGCGCCAGCGCCGCCTGCTCGATGCCGCAGGAACCGAAGTCGTCCTGCCACTTCGCGTTGACGTAGTCCCCGCGCAGGCCGGCCGGCACGACCAGGTAGCCCAACCGCAGCGAGGGAAACATGGCCTTGGAAAACGTGCCGACGTAGATCACCCGATCGCCTTCGTCCAGCGATCGCAACGCCGCGAGCGGTCGCGCGTCGTAACGGAATTCGCCGTCGTAGTCGTCCTCCAGGATCCAGCTGCCGTGGCGGCGCGCGTAATCGAGCAGTTGCAGCCGGCGCGGCAGCGACAGCACCGCGCCGCTGGGGAACTGGTGCGACGGCGTCACGCAGATCAGCTTGGGTGCGTGCTGCGGCAGCTCGTCGACCAGGAGGCCGTGTTCATCGACCTCGCGCGTGACCACCTTCGCGCCGTGGATCTGCAGCGCCTCGCGCATGGCCGAGTAATGCGGCTCCTCCAACAACACCTCGTCGCCCGCATCCAGCAGGACCCGCGCGGTCAGCGCGACCGCCTGCTGCGTGCCGTGGACGATGACCACGTCCGCCGGCTCGGCCTGGATGCCGCGCCGCCGCGCCAGGTAGTCGCACACGGCTTCGCGCAGCGCCGGCAGCCCTTGGGAAGCGGGATAGTTCGGCGAGGTGTACGCCGCCGCGTGGGCCAGCTCGCGCGCCCAGGCGCTGGTCAGCGCGGGATTGGTCAGCGGCACGCCGTACTGGAAGGCATAGCGCACGCCCGGAATGTCGCGGCCGGGAATCCGCAGGTGGTCGTGGATGACGCGCGCGCGTCGGGCGAACTGGGACTGCGCGGGCAACGGCATGTCCACCGCGTGCAGCGGGCGCGGGCTCTGCAGCGGCGGCGTCACGTAGCTGCCCGAACCGACGCGGCCGTCGACGAAGCCCTCCGCGCGCAGTTGCTCGTACGCGGACAGGACGGTGTTGCGCGACACGCCCAGTTCGCGCGCGAGTTGCCGTGTCGCCGGCAGGCGCGCGCCCTCGCTCATGCGGCCGCCGAAGACCGCGCTCTTGAGTGCCCGCGTCAGCTGCGCGTGGAGCGGGCCGCGACCGTCGAGTTGGAGGTGCATGGCATGCTCCCGGAAGAAAACGCCGCAGGCGAATGGCCCCATTGAACCCCCCTGAATTGGCCCTTGCCAGTGCCAATTCTTCACGGCCTCATAGGGCCATTGCTCCACCGAAGACCGCACGGAGAGCCGCCCATGAAAGCTGCACCGCTGAAGGCAAACGCCCCTCACCCCTCCTCCAGGACCGGGTTCGCGGCAAACCCTTCCCGGCCCGCCGCGTTGGCCTGGGTGGTCCTCGGCGGCCTGGCCGTCGGTAGCGCCGACCTGCTGTTCGCGATGGCGTGGTGGGCGCAGTCGGGTACGCCGCCGATTCGGATCTTCCAGTCGATCTGGGCCTGGGTCGTCGGGCGCGACGCGGCCTTCGCCGGCGGCGCAGCCGCGGCGCTGGCGGGCGCGGCGCTCTATTACGCGCTGATGTCGTCGATCGTCGCGATCTACCACGGCGCCGCGCGCGAGCACCGCGTTCTGCGCGAGCGACCCGTGCTCGCCGGCGCGCTGTACGGCGCAGCGGCGTTCGTCGTGGTGCACCTGGTGATCGTGCCGCTGTTCTCGGCCGCGCCGCCGAAGCATTTCCCGCTCGACTGGAACCTCGCATGCCTGCTGGCGCACATGGTCCTGATCGGCATTCCGACCGCATGGATGGCGCGACGCTGGTACGGCACCGGTCACTGAACCCCATTGACGTGTCCCCCGACGCCGGCGTGCCTCGTGCACGCCGGCGTCTTCGTGTGAGGCGCATGCGAATGGCACCACCGGCACGGGCGGGATTGGTTCTCCAAACGCTGCGCCGGCGTGGTTAGCGTGGGGCCAATGGCGCGACGCGCCGACCGGAACGCCGACATGCCGCTGTACCGCCACGTCCTTCCGTTCGCCCCTCCTCTGCATGCGCAACCTCTGGCGACCGACGGCTGGCACTTCTTTTCCGGGAATGGCCCCGCCGCGGCATTGCAGCTTCCACCGGCGTGGCCTTCGCTGTGGCTGCCGTTGCGCGGACGCATGACGATGCAGGCGCCCGACGCGCATTGGTGCCTGCATTCGGGCGAAGCACAGCTGTGGCGCGGAACCGGACTGCACGTGCAGTCATCGCACGAAGCGAGGTGGCTCGCGCTGGCCGCGCCGCCGGAGGTCTGGAACCGTCACTTCTCCGCGCTGCGCCCCGACGAGGAACCCCTGCCCTGGCGCGGCGAGGCCGACGGTGTTCACGACGCGATGGAAGCGGTCGCCCGCGACGATTGCGCGCTCGATTCGCTCATCGCGGCGTTGCTCGAACGCCAGCGCGACGTCGCCGCCTGCCTGCCCCGCTGCCGCGGCCGCACGCTCGCGCACCGGCGCCAGGCGTTGCTGCGGCTGTTATTGCTGCGCCACCTGATGCAGTGCCATGTCGATGCCGACGACGATGCGACGATCGACGTGCCTTGGTTGGCCGCTCGCGCACACTACTCGCCCGGACATCTGATCCGATTGCACCGCGCGGTGTTCGGCGAAACGCCGAGCGATTACTTCTCGCGCCTGCGCCACGCGCGCGCCTGGGACCTCGTGCGCGGCACCGACATGCCCGTGGCGACGATCACGCACAAGCTGGGCTTCGAAAGCCAGAGTGCGTTCTGCCGCGCGTTCAAGCACGCCTTCGGCATGACCGCCACCGAAGCCCGCCGCCGGGAGACCGACGCATGCGCCGCATGACGAGGCAGGCGCTCGTGTGGGGCGTGCTGGGCGGATTGCTCGCCGGGACGCTCGACATCCTCTATGCCACCGGCTTCTGGGCGCTGTACGGCGTTGCGCCGCAGCGCATCGCACAGAGCATCGCGGCCGGCGTGCTGGGCCGGGCCGCGTTCGCCGGTGGTTGGTCAACCGTCGCGCTGGGACTGTCGCTGCATTACTTCATCGCCGTCGCAATGGGCGTCGCATACGCGTGGGCCGCTCGCGACTTCCGCGCACTGCGCGAGCGCCCCTGGCGCTACGGCACGCTGTACGGGCTGGTGCTGTACGCCGTCATGAGCTTCGTCGTTGTGCCGCTGTCGGCGTCGCCGCGCGGCGGTTCGCTACCGCTCGCGTGGACGGTGTGCAGCGTCATCGCGCACGTCGTGCTCGTGGGCTGGCCCTGCGCATGGTTCGCGCGGCGCGGTTGGGACGGCCGATGGTCGCGATCGCCTGCCCTGCCCGCGTACCTCGGCACGCACCCGTAACCCTCGCTGCACCACCCGCTCGCGCGCCCGCATGGAGCACGCGCGGGCCGCAATGCGCGCATGCGGCCCGCACACGCACGGAGTAATGACATGAACGTTGTGAAGCCTGCCGCGCTGGTCCTGGTCGTATCCGCAGCGCTGGCGTCGATGCCGGTGCTCGCCGGCCAGTGCAAGAAGATCCACGCCGACCTCGACGAAATCCAGTCCACGCAGGGCTGCAATCCCGCCCTGTCCGGTTGTTTTCTCGGCGAGGTCGACGGCAACCATGGCCTGCGTGGCACCACGCATTTCAACGCCGACAGTTCGGTCGCCACCAGCCCATCTACCTCGCCGAACTTCATCATCTACAGCGGCCCGTTCGAATACCGCACGCGGCGTGGCAGCATCCTGGCGCGCGAAACCGGCGTGACCACG
Source organism: Lysobacteraceae bacterium P (assembly GCA_005503055.1). Lineage (GTDB taxonomy): Bacteria > Pseudomonadota > Gammaproteobacteria > Xanthomonadales > Xanthomonadaceae > Lysobacter_J. Next base: position 32,373 of record SCOX01000015.1, read on the forward strand.
CGCGGCAGCGAAGGCGTGGTCACCGCATATCAGCAGATCGTCTCGGGCACGGGCGAGTTCGCCGGTGCGACGGGGCATTTCTTCGTCAGCGGGCACAAGTCGGGCGGCATCATCGAGACCTTCGTCAACGGCGAGATCTGCAAGCCGTGATGGTTGTTCGCGGTTCTCGTCGCGCTTCTCGTCGCGTTTCGCGTCGTCGAAGCGTAGTTGCGCTCAACCGCCGGTAGTCGCGTTGTAGCGGCGTCTTCGTGTCCCCCGGGGCCGGTGCCGGCCCCGGGGGATTCGGTTTCGCGTCGCAGTTCCCCGGGTGCGCTTCGCTTACCCGGGCGACGTGCCTTCCGGTTTTCGTCCTCTAGCAGAGCCAAATCAAAATGGGTTCCAGCTTTCGCTGGAATGACGAGACAGGACGGAGGGCGTGATGGCCGATCCCGGCCTTGCCGGGATGGCATTGTGTTTTGCGCCGAGTCCTGCAGCCCGCGCCTGGCCTCAGTGTCCGCCGCCGTCCAGCGCCTTGAGTTCGCTCACCAGCGCACTCGCCGCCTGGGCGCCGTCGCCGTACAGCATGCGCGTGTTGTCCTGGTAGAACAGCGCATTCTCGATACCGGCGAAGCCCGTGCCCTTGCCGCGCTTGATCACGATGGTGTTCTTCGAGCTGGCGACGTCGAGGATCGGCATGCCGTAGATCGGCGACGCTGGATCGGTCTTCGCCACCGGATTGACCACGTCGTTCGCGCCGATGACCAGCGACACATCGGTGTTGGGAAATTCCGGGTTGATGTCGTCCATGTCCGCGATCAGGTCGTACGGCACGCCCGCTTCGGCGAGCAGCACGTTCATGTGGCCGGGCATGCGGCCGGCAACCGGATGGATCGCGAACTTCACCTTGACGCCGCGTTCGATCAAACGCTGCGCCAGTTCCCAGATCTTGTGCTGCGCATGCGCCACGGCCATGCCATAACCGGGCACGATCACCACGCGTTCGGCGTAGGCCATCATCGCCGCGACATCGCCGGCCTCGATGGGCTTCTGGGAGCCGCTGATTTCCTGGGCCTGACCGCCGCCGCCAAAGCTCGAGAACAGCACGCCGTGGATCGGCCGGTTCATCGCCTTGGCCATCAGCTGCGTGAGCAGCGTGCCGGCCGCGCCGACCATGGTGCCGGCGATGATCAGCGCTTCATTGCCCAGCACGTAACCTTCGAACGCCACCGCAAGGCCGGTGAGCGCGTTGTAGAGCGAGATCACCACCGGCATGTCGGCGCCGCCGATGGGCAGCGTCATCAGCACGCCCAGTGCGAGCGCCAGCACGAAGAAGGCGATGATCGCCGTCGTCGACAGCGAATGCACGACGATGCCGCCCAACACCACCATCGCCACGAACACGGCGAGGTTGAACAGCTGCTGGCCCGGAAACACCACGCGCCGGTCGAGGCGACCGTCGAGCTTGGCCCAAGCGATGATCGAGCCCGACAGCGAGATCGCACCGATCGCGGCGCCGATCACCGCCAGCACCAGCGCGGTGTTCGAGGGCGCCTGGCCCAACGCGGAAAAGCGCAGCAGTTCCACCGCGCCGATGGCCGCCGCCGAACCGCCGCCCATGCCGTTGTAGAGCGCAACCATCTGCGGCATGTCGGTGATGGCGACCTTCTTGCCGGAGATCCATGCCGCGGACGTGCCGATGACCAGCGCGATCACGATCAGCGCCAGGTTGTGCAGGCCCGGCAGCAGGAAGGTGGCGACGGTGGCGATGATCATGCCCAGCCCCGCCCAGCGGATGCCGCTGCGCGCGGTCACCGGCGAGGCCATGCGCTGCAGGCCCAGCAGGAACAGCGTGGCGGCGACGAAGTAGCTGGCGGAGGCGATCCAGACCAGCGGACTCATGCGCCGCCTCCGGGCTTCCGGCTCGACTTGAACATCTCCAGCATGCGTTCGGTCACCACGTAGCCGCCGGCCGCGTTGCCCGCGCCGAGCAGCACGGCGACGAAGCCGATGACCTTCTCCAGCGTGGTGTCGGCGTGGCCCAGCACGACCATCGCGCCGATCAGCACGATGCCGTGGATGAAATTGGAACCCGACATCAGCGGCGTGTGCAGGATCACCGGCACGCGCGAGATGATCACGTGTCCGGCGATGGCCGCCAGCATGAAGATGTACAGCGCCATGAAACCGTCGCCCATCGCCCATCCCCATCGAGTCGTCTTCCGCATCATAACCGCCGATGAACGCGGCGCCAGTCGCGTCGACCCGTGTCAACCGCGCCGCGCGCGGGGCGTTCCCTCTCCCGCAAGGCCCGCCCGGGCCGGACCACGAGGAGCACCATGACCATGTCGAAGCGCGCACCGCGCAAGCGTTGGCTGATGGCGGGACTGGGGTTGTTCGCGCTCGGCGCCGTGTCGGCGGCCAGTGCGGGGGATTTCGGAGATCGAGTGGACCGTCGCCTGGATCACAAGGGCGAACGCATCGAGGCCCGCCTGGACCGCAGGGGCGACCGTATCGACCATCGCCTGGACCTGCGCGCCAACCGCCAGGCCGCGCTCGGGCACTGGCGCAATGCCGCCCGCCTGGACCACAAGGGCGACCGCATCGACCGCCGCCTGGACCGGCTCGGCGAGTTGGCCGAAGTGCGCTGGGACGGTCGCGGCGACCGCTTCGACCGGCGCTGGGACCGTGGGCATTGGGATTGAGTTGGAACCCGTATGCTCCGACGCGTGACTCGCGAATCCGAAGACGACGTGCTGAACGCCTCCGCGGCCGACGCACACGCCCGCGCCGCTTCCGAAACGGAGGCGGCGGCGGTGCGACTGCCGGCGTCGCTGGAGGAGTTCCTGGCGGGGATCGGAACGCGTGCGTTCCGTTTCGCCGAACTGGGCCTGCGCCATCGCGACGACGCGCTCGATGCGGTGCAGGACGCAATGATGAAGATGCTCGCCTACCGCGAGCGCCCGGCCGCGGAATGGACGCCGCTGTTCTGGAGCATCCTGCGCAGCCGCATCATCGACGTGCAGCGGCGCCGCACGTTCCGCCTGCGCTGGTTGGCGCCCGCGCCGGAACGCGAGGACAGCATGCTCGACTGGGCCGACGAGGCGCCTGATCCGTCGCGCGCGCACGAGGGCCGCGAGGCCTACGGCAAGCTCGCCGATGCGTTGACCAAACTCCCGGCCCGGCAGCGCGAGGCGTTCAGCCTGCGCGTGCTGGAGGAACTGGACGTCGCCACGACCGCGCGGGCGATGGGCTGCAGCGAAGGCGCGGTGAAGACCCATCTGTCGCGCGCACGAGAAGCGCTGCAGCGGCAATTGGAGGATTGGCGATGAACCCCCGTGAGCACGAACCGATGAACACCAACTCCGACGATCGTTTCGACCAGGCCATGCGCGAATTGCACGCGCAGGCCGTGTCGCAGGTGTCCTCGCCCACCCGCGCCCGCCTGCGGGTGGCGCGCCAGGCGGCCGCGCGACCGGCTGCCGCCCGGCCCGGCGTCGAACGCGGGCGCGGCGGCTTCAACTGGGTGCTCGGCAGCGGCCTGGCGGCGGTGTTCGCGGTGGCGATCGGGTTGCAGTTGCGCCCCGCGCAGGCACCCGTCGCGTCTGCGCCGACCGTGGCGAGCACGACGTCACCCATCGCTTACGACGCCGACACCGCCGTCGCGGCGCTCGACGAAAACCCCGACCTGTATCTGTGGCTGGCGTCCAACGACGACGCCGTGCCCGCCCTGGAGCCGTGACCATGCGCCGCACCCTGCCTTCCCGCGTCCTCGCGCTCGCACTGCTGATCGCCAGCGCACCGCTGTTCGCCGCGGACCCGCCCGCCCCGGCCAAGCCGCTGCCCGCGTGGGAGCAACTCACGCCGGCCCAGCGCGAAACGCTGATCGCGCCGATGCGCGAGCGCTGGAACGCGCAGCCCGACGAGCGCACGCGCATGCTCGAACGCGCCCAGCGCTGGCAGCAGATGACGCCCGAGCAGCGCCAGCGCGCGCGCCACGGCATGCATCGCTGGGAAAGCATGACCCCGGAACAGCGCGAGCAGACCCGCGCCCTGTTCGCGAAGATGCGCACGCTGGACCAACCACAGCGCAAGGCGCTCAAGGCTCAGTGGCGGGCGATGACGCCGGAAGAGCGTCGCGTCTGGGTGCAGGCCAACCCCGCCCCGGCCGACATGCCGCCCGGTCGGCCTCCGCGCGACTGATCGCCGCCGCAACGCCCGCACCGGCGTGAGGAAGAAGATCCGCTAGGATGCGGAACAAACGGTTCACGGAGCGGAGCATGGCGGGCATCACCATTGGCGTTGCAGGCGAAACCGCAAGCGGCGAACGCCGCGTGGCACTGACGCCCGAAACCTGCAAGAAGCTCGTCGCACGCGGCGCCCACGTGCGCGTGCAGCGCGGCGCCGGACGCCCGGCGGCGTTCGTCGACGAGGCCTACGCCGAAGCCGGCGCGGAACTCGTCGACGATGCCGCCGCCGCGTTGCGCGACGCCGATGTCGTGCTGTGCGTGCAGCCGCCCCCGGCCGACACCTTGCGCACACTGCGCGAAGGCACGGCCGTCGTCGGCTTGCTGGCGCCGCAGGCCGATGCCGCGCGCGGAGAGGCGATCAACGCGCGCAAGTTGCTGGCCTTCCCGTTGGAACGCCTCCCGCGAACCACGCGCGCGCAGGCGATGGACGTGCTCAGCTCGCAGGCCGGCATGGCCGGCTACAAGGCCGTCTTGATCGCCGCGCAGCTGACGCCGCGATTCTTCCCGATGCTGACCACCGCCGCCGGCACGATCCGCCCGTCGAAGGTGCTGATCGTCGGCGCCGGTGTCGCCGGGCTGCAGGCCATCGCCACCGCCAAGCGACTGGGCGCGCAGGTCGAAGGCTTCGATGTTCGCCCGGAAACGCGCGAGCAGATCGAATCGCTGGGCGGCAAGTTCCTCGATCTGGGCGTCAGCGCCGCGGGCGAAGGCGGCTACGCTCGCGCGCTGACCGACGAGGAGCGCGCCGAACAGCAGCGTCGCCTCGCCGACCACCTCAAGGGCGTGGACGTCATCGTCTGCACCGCCGCGGTACCGGGTCGTCCGGCGCCGAAGATCATCACCGCCGCCATGGTCGCCGGCATGCGGCCCGGCAGCGTGATCGTCGACCTCGCCGCGGAAACCGGCGGCAACTGCGAACTCACCCGGCCCGGCGAGACGGTGGACAGTGGCGGCGTCACCGTCGCCGGCCCGCTCAACCTCGCCAGCAGCGGCGCCGTGCATGCCAGCGAGATGTACGCGCGCAACGTGCTCAACTTCGTCAGCCTGTTCGTGAGCGAAGACGCCTCGCGGGAAGGCCGCCTGGCGCTCGACTGGAACGACGAGCTGCTGGCGAAGACGGTATGGCCCGAACGCGTCGTGGCTGCGGCGGAAGCGGCAGCGACCTAGCGGTAGCCCGGGTAAGCGAAGCGCACCCAGGATTTGCGCGTCATCCATCCCCGGGTGCGCTTCGCTTGCCCGGGCTACGGACATGGGGTGCGCCTCGACTGAATGAAAAAGGCCGGCAATGCCGGCCTTTTGTTCGACTTGACGAGGAGGCTCAGCGCGTGCCCGTTCCCCGATCCAGATGGCGACGTACCTGACGCATCGCTTCGTCGAAGGCGGTGCGTTCGGCGCCGATCGTCAGGCGCCCGACGCTGGCCAGCGCGGAAAGTTCCTCCGCCGAAGCGACCAATACGCGTAGGCCGCGACGGTTCACCAGCAAATAACGCGATGTGAGCGGGCTCAGCCACGCGATCTTGACCGCGGTGGTTTCGCCTTCGGCATTGGTCAGGCGCAGCCAGTCGCCGGTTTCCAGCGAGCGAATGCGCTCGGCCAGCAACGGGTCCTGGCGGATGGTGTCGGTGCCACCGGCCAACCACAGGCGACGCTCGGCTTCGCCCGCGTCGTCTTCGGGCATCGACAGCGACGGCGCCTCGCTGTGGCGGCGCGGCGTGTCGGGCGTCGCCAGCGCGCGCACCAGACCGGCCATGCCGTGCTGGGCCGCGCTGTCGTCCAGGCCGGAACTGGCCAGGCATTCGATGATCGACGGCTGCAGGGCGAGCAACTGGTCGGCCAGTTCCGCGCCGCGGTTCTGCTCGGCCAGGCGATCGGCCATCACCAGTGCATCGCCCAGCGCGATCGCTTCGGCGTGGCGGCGCGGATCGGCGTTGTCGCGCAGCAGCGTCTGCACCACGTGGTGGCGCCAGGGCATGGCGAGGAAATCCGCCACGGCCTGGGTCAGCGTGACTTCACCATCGCCCAGGCGCTCTTCCAGCGCCGACTCCGCCTGCGCGCGCGCGGCGCCCAGGCGCTCGCGGCCGTAGGTGGCCTTGGCGGCGCGTTGTTCCTGCAGTTCGAAGCGGCGGCGCTGCTGCGCCAGCAGCGCGTCGAGCTCGGCATGCGCCAGTTCGAATACCGCCAGGTCTTCGTTGTAGTCGGCGACGACGCGCTGCGAAACTTCGGTCGCGCGGTCGAGCAGTTCGCGATCCTGCGGCGTTTCGCCGTCGTTGCCTTCGCAGGCCTCGGTGATGGCGTCGAGCAGCCGTCGCGCCGGGTGTTCGCGCTTGACGAACACCGCGTTGTCGGTGAGCGCCACCTTGACGTACGGCAGCACCAGGCGCGCGTACAGACGGCGCGCGCGATCCTGCAATGCGTTGTGGCGGAACAGCGAGTCGAACAGCATCGCGACCAGGTCGATCGCGTCTTCCTCTTCCGGACTGAAGCAGGCCTGGTCGGGATTGAGCCCGAGGCGGCGCGCGCCGTCCTGCAGGTGGTCGCGGATCGTCTCGCCGAGGCGGCCGGTCACCGCCAGCGCACGCGCGAAGGCGTCCGGCGGTTCGGCCTGCAACAGCGAGGCGACGCTGAGGATTTCGTCGACGCGCATCTCGCGGCGCTGCATGACCGGGCGATCGGGAGCGTGCACGCCCGAGCCGGAGGACGCGACGTCGCCGCGGTGGATGGATTCGCGCCAGGCGTGCAGCTGACTGCGCAGCTGGGCCAGCTCCTGCGCCATCGCCGCGACGTCGTGCTGCGACATCGGCGGTGCGGAGCCACGGCCGACCGGTTCGGCGCCGATGCCCGGACCGGGGACGTAACCGCCACCACCGCCGTAGCCGTCGTGGAATGCGCCCGGCGTGCCGCTGTAGCCGGAGACCGGCGGGGCGGTCTCGCGACGGAAATCGTCCTGGGGCGCGCGCGGCGCCATCGGCGCTCCGTAGCCGGAGCTGGCCAGCAGGGCGTTGATGCGAGCGTAGAGATCGCCCAGCAAGCGGATCAGGTCGGTTTCGTAATGACGGAACAGGCGTCCGCGCAGCGTGTCGGGCACCTGCGCGTCCAACAGGGTCTGCGAAAACGCCTGCACCAGGCGCTCGGGCCCGATCGGATTGATGCCGGCCGGCACCCGCATGACCTCCGACAAGGCCTGCAGGCGGGTCTGGAGCGTGTCCAGCGGGCGCGCGAAGCGGGCCACCAGCGCCTCGTTCAGACGACCGCTGGCCAGTTCGTACTCGAGCTGCTGTTCGTCGACGAGCCGCAGCGTGACGTCGCCGCCGCTGCGGATGCGCAGGGCGCGGAAGTCGTCGAACGCCTGCGCCACCTGCTGGCGATACTTCATGACGTGCGTCGCCTGGTGCTGGCGCAGCACCCACAACGCCGCCTGTTCTTCGTAATGGTTGGTCTTGCCGTCGCCCTTGAGCAGGGCCACCTTGAGGGCGTCTTCCACGGGTCCATACAGCGTGCCCGGCAGGCCGCCAAGGGCCTCCAGGGACTGGCGCTTGATTTCCTCAAGCACGCGCAAGGGATCGGTACGCGTGGCTTGAGCGACGCCGTGCGGGTAGCCGGACACTGCGATGTTCCCCAGTTACGTAGAGCGGAACGTGGACCGAACGTGCCGTGTGTCGGCAGTTCCCCTGCACATAGTGGCAAGATACGACACCGTCTTGCAGGCCCATTTTGAACAATTGTGACTGATGTCGCTAAACACTTCTGATCCCCGACAAATGGACCTGGCCCTGGCCGGCCTGGACGCCCGCCGATCGGTTCCGCCCAAGCAACTTGGCGAGCCCGGCCCCGATCCCGACACCCTCCTGCGCATGCTCCAGTCGGCCGTTCGCGTGCCCGACCACGGGAAGCGCGTCCCGTTCCGGTTCATGAGCTTCCGGGGCGAGGCCCGGCATGCCTTCGGCGAGCGCCTGGCCGCCCGCAGCCGCGAGCTCGACCCGCAGGCGAGCGAGGCGGTGTACGAAAAGGACCGGCTGCGATTCTCTCATGCCCCGCTGGTCGTGGCGGTCATCGGACGTCTCGGTCCGGACGAAAAGATTCCTGAATCGGAGCGGTTCTCCACCGCCTCCTGCGTCTGCTTCGCCCTGCTGCAGGCCGCGCAGGCGCTGGGCTTCGGGGCGATCTGGCTGACCGGCTGGCTGGCCTACGACCCCGTCGTCGCCGGCTGGCTCGGCCTGGACGAACACGAGCGCGTCGTCGGCTACCTCCACATCGGCACGCCCAAGCTGGACGCGCCCGAACGCGATCGGCCGGATCCGCGTGAGCTGCTGACCGAATGGACGCCGGCATGAGCGCCGCAACGCCGGCCACGACGCCGGGCGGCGGCGCGACGCTTTATCTGGTGGACGCCAGCCTGTACGTGTTCCGGGCCTGGCACTCCATGCCCAACGAGTTCCACGACGCCGAGGGCTGGCCGACCAACGCCGTGCACGGGTTCGCCCGGTTCCTGCTGGAACTGCTCGACCGCGCGCGCCCGCAGCACATCGCCATCGCCTTCGACGAAGCGCTGGATTCGTGTTTCCGCAATGCGCTCTACCCCGCCTACAAGGCCAACCGCGACCCGGCGCCCGAGGAACTGCGTCGCCAGTTCGTCCACTGCCGGCAGTTGTGCACGGCGCTGGGCCTGGCCGTGCTGTCGCACGGCGAGTACGAGGCCGACGACCTGATCGGCAGCGCCGTGGCGTCCTCGCGCGCGCAAGGTTTCCGCTCGGTGATCGTCTCGGCCGACAAGGACCTCTCCCAGCTGCTCGGCGATCACGACGAGCAATGGGACTTCGCCAAGGGCCAGCGGTGGGGCGCGCTTGGCGTGCCCGAGCGCCACGGCGTGCACGCGCACCAGATCGCCGACTACCTCGCGCTCACGGGCGATGCGGTCGACAACATCCCGGGCGTGCCGGGCATCGGTGCGAAGACCGCGGCTGCGCTGCTGGGGCATTTCGGGACGCTCGACGCCCTGCTCGCGCGCGTGGAGGAAGTGCCCTTCCTGCGCTTGCGCGGCGCCGCATCGGCGGCCACGAAACTGCGCCAGCACCGGGAGCAGGCGCTGCTGTGTCGCCAGCTCACGACGATCGCACTCGATGCGCCGCTCGGCGAAACCTCGCTGCACTTCGCCCGCGGCGACGCCGATGCGGCGAACCTCGGCACGCTGTGCGAATCGCTGCGCTTCGGTCCGATGACGCGCCGCCGGCTGTACCAGTCGGCCGGCCTGGACTTCGCCCCGTCACAGCTTCCGTCGTAGCATCGGCCACCGCACTCCATTCCGACGCAGATGACCGATCCCACCGCCGAACACGCCCAGACGCCGCCTGCCCAGGAGCCGCTCGAAACGCTGTACGAGGGTCCCTGGCTGCGCATGCTGCGGCGTGGTCGCTGGGAGTACGTCGAGCGCACCCACGGCGACGGCATGGCGGTAATCGTCATTGCGGTGACGCCGGACGACAACGTCCTGTTCGTCGAGCAATACCGCATCCCGCTGGGCGCGCCGACGATCGAGATGCCCGCCGGCCTGGTCGGCGACGACCATTCCAGCGACACGCTGGAAGTCGCCGCCGGACGCGAGCTCATCGAGGAAACCGGCTGGGCGGCCAAGCGCCTGGACGTGCTGCTGGTCGGCCCGACCTCCGCCGGCATGAGCAGCGAACGCATCGCGTTCGTGCGCGCCCGCGACCTCACCCGCGTGGGCGCCGGCGGCGGCATCGACAACGAGAACATCACCGTGCACGAAGTCCCGCGCGCACAGGCGCCGGCATGGCTCATGCAGAAACAGCGCGAAGGCTACGAGCTCGATCTCAAGCTCTGGGCCGGGCTGTGGATGATCGAGCACAATCCGGACGGCTCGCCGGCGGTCTGACCGCCGGCCGTTTTTCACCTCGCCGCGAAACCGGCAAACGCCGGCTTCGCGCGACGCAGGCTCAGCCGGCGAAGCGATCCGTCGCGCGCACCAGCGCGTCGATGTTCTCGGCCTCGAACGCCGAATGGCCCGAAGCCGGCGTGATCGCGAGCTCCGCCTTCGGCCAGGCCTTCTTCAGATCCCATGCGTTGGCGACCGGGCAGACCACGTCGTAACGCCCGTGCACGATCACGCCCGGGATCTCGGCGATGCGGTGCGCGTCGCGCAGCAGCTGGTCGTCCACTTCGAAGAAGCCGCTGTTGACGAAGTAGTGGTTCTCGATGCGCGCGAAGGCCAGCGCGAATTGCGGGTCCTCGTGGCTCGCCGCGAAATCCGGGTCGACGTGCAGGAAACTCGTCGCGCCTTCCCACACGCTCCATGCCCGGGCGGCGGCCAGGCGCACGGATTCGTCGTGCGAGGTCAGGCGTCGATGGTAGGCGCTGATCAGGTCGTGGCGTTCCACCACCGGAATCGCAGACAGGTAGTGGTCCCACGCATCCGGGAACAGGCGCGAGGCGCCTTCCTGGTAGAACCACTCCAGTTCCCAGCGACGCAGCATGAAGATGCCGCGCAGCACCAGCTCGGTCACGCGCTGCGGATGGGCCTGCGCGTACGCCAGCGCCAGCGTCGAACCCCACGAACCGCCGAACACCTGCCAGCGATCTATGGCGAGCTTTTCGCGCAGGCGTTCGATGTCCGCCACCAGATCCCAGGTGGTGTTGTCGACCAGGTCCGCGTGCGGCGTCGAGCGCCCGCTGCCGCGCTGGTCGAACAGGACGATGCGGTACTTCGACGGATCGTGGAAGCGTCGCATCTTCGGACTGCAACCCGCGCCCGGACCGCCGTGCAGCAGCACCACGGGCTTTCCTTCGGGATTGCCGCACTGCTCGTAATGGAGCGTGTGGCGATCGTCGACCTGGAGCGTGCCGCTGTCGAACGGTTCGATGTCGGGATAGAGCGTGCGCATCGCAGGGCCTCACGGAAAAGAGGCGGGAATTCTAGCGCGCGAGCGATTCGCGCAAATTTCTCGTCAACGATTTTTTAAGAACCGTCCTATGGGGAGGGTCCGTAGCGAGGGCTTTACTGCGCACCCCGGCGGCCGCCGGGATCCCCCCAAAAGGAACATCCGTGAAGAAGACCCTGTTTGCCCTGGCGCTTGCCGCCGCCCCGTTCCTGGCCAATGCCTCCGAGGCCAATGGCATCGGCTATACCTATGCCCAGCTGGATTACCTGTACCAGGACGGCAACGGCATCTACCCCAATGGCGGCGTGCTCAGCGGCTCGTTTGCGTTCAACGACAACGTGTTCGGCACGGCCAGCTACGGCGAGAACTCCGATTCCCGCTGGTACACGCGCTACAAGTCCGAGAACTGGTCGCTGGGCGTGGGCGTCAACACCGCCATCGGTTCGCGCGCCGACTGGGTCAGCCAGATCGCCTACGTCGACAACGACGCCAGCGTCCGCGAGCACTATTCCTCCTGGAATTGCGCTCCGCGCTGCAAGAGCGGCGTCAACCTCAAGGGCGGCAAGATCAGCACCGGCGTCATGGGCCGCATCACCGACCAGCTGACCGCCAACGCCTACCTGGGCTACGAAGACTACGACCATGGCCACGAAGGCAATGCCTTCGCCGAGTTCGGCGCGGTCTACAGCTTCAACCCGACCTGGGGCCTGCACGGCGGCCTGAACCTCGCCGGAGGCACCGACACGTACACCGTCGGCGTGCGCGCCAGCTTCTGAGTCCGCAAGACGAGCGATCGGACCCGGTACGCCGGGCCCGATCGCTTTGCCCTGTCCGGGCCGTTGCGCTGGCAGCCGACCTTTTCGCACTGCGCGAGCGCGGATTCGGAACTTTCCCATTCAATCGCCAACGCAGCGCCGCCATCGTTCCTTAACCGATAGGCAAACCAGGGGCAGGTAACCCGATGTGTCGGGTGCGAAGCACGACATGACTGCGACGGCCGAGCAATTGGCAACGTCGCACCGCTCCGATCTGTTCCAGACCGGTCATCGCGCTCGCCAGGCCTGCGCGACTGCTGGTGATCCACTCGAGAGAATCCGCCCAGGAATGGGTCCATGCGTCCGTCGGACCTGAGTAGAGGCCCGACAGTCCCGCGAGCAGGCGTGGCCATGCTCGCATCCCAACCGCAAAGAAAAGGAGTAATTCGATGCTTTCGTTAGTCACCTTCGTGCTGTCCCTGTTTGGCGATGCCGCCGTTACCGTAGCCACCTCCCCGCTCGCCACCAGTTGCCCGGGCGGCGGCTGGGAGTGAGTCGCCTCTAGACAGGAACCGGAAAGGCGGGTGCCACGGCACCCGCCTTTCCTTTGCAGGCACACCAGCATCGCTTGACGTCGGCGATTCGAGCGGGGAGTGGCATGGAGCGAGTTCTACGTCTTCTCATCGCATGGTTTCCCGCATTGAGCAGGAAACTGCTGCCCTCGCTTCTGGCGATCAAGCGCTTCAACCGGGCGGAGGATCGCCACTACCGGGCTTGCGTCGATGTGGCGCTGAGGGAAGCAGGCATCCCTAAGCCCGCGATCCGCCGACAACTGCATGGCCTGCCCTATACGTTCATGGCCGAGCAGATCTTCTTTCAGCACGCCAGTGTCGATGTCCTTCGGCGCGTTCCGCTTTCCATCGCCAATCGCCACGACATCGAGCAGGCCATACGTTCGAGGGCAGGCCGCGGGCTCGTCTTCGGCTGCTCCAACTTCGGCTGCTTCTACTACTCGGTTGCGGGCCTTGCCGGCATCGTCGACGAGCTGCTGGTGCTTTCGGACGATCCTACCGACGAGGTGGTCCGGTTATCGCGCAAGGCAGGCGCCATCGCCGGCATCAAGGTCTGCGTAATAAAGGCCGACGCTTCCGCGGGTCTGCAGGTATTGCGCCAACTGAAACGCGGTGGGGCCGCGGCGGTGATGCTGGATTCCTATTACGGCGGCGCAACCGACCTGGTCGCGCCCTTCATGGGTCGCCCCGCCGTCGCATCGGGCGGCGTGTATGTGCTCGCGGCCCACTGCGCCGCCCTCGTCATCCCGCTCGCACTGATCCGCAACGGCGGCGGCTTCGGCATGGAACTCGGGCAACCGATCGACGCCGCGGCGCTCGGTGCAGGCGATACGTGCCGGGAAGTCAACGCGTTCTTCGAATCACGGGTCATACGCCATCCGGAGCAATGGATGTGCTGGCCCAACCTTCTCGCCCGTTGGGAGATGGCGGCGTCCCCCGGCGACAGCGCGCTTCCCACTTCACAGCAGACGTAGGAGACCCGATGCCCGACACCATGCCCCCAATGGATGCGCTCGACGAGCGGATCATCGCCATCGTGGCCTCCGAGTTGAAGCGCGATCCCGGCACATTGCGGCCCGAGGCCACGCTCAAGGAATCCGGGATCAGCTCGCTCGAGTTCATCGAGATCCTGTTCGCGCTCGAGGATCACCTCGGAGTCACCTTCGAGGCCAACCAGCAGGACATCGCCCTCGAGACGCTACGGGACCTCCTAGACGAGGTACGTCGAATGCTGGCAAAGGCTCAGGACTCATCGGCATGAGTCTGCTGTCGGTGAGCGGTGCCCGGCGCGTCGTCATCACGGGGGCCGGATCGGTCTCCGCACTGGGGCTCGACGCGGACGCCTGCTGGAAGGCGATGCGCGAAGGGCATTCGGCGATCGCGCCGATGTCGTGGCCCTCCGTCGACAGCAGCCGCCCCGTGCTCGCCGCGCAGGTGCGCGGCTTTCATCCGTATGCCTACTTCGACCACCGGCAGGCCGCCCTGCTGGACCGTGTCTCCCAGTTCGCGCTGGTCGCAGGCCGCGAGGCGGTGCGCCAGTCCGGCGTCGAGTTCGCACGAGCGGGGCTGGGCGAACGCGCAGCCGTCGTCGTCGGCGTCGGAACGGGCGGCGAGACCGCGCGGGAAGAACAGAACGAGCGTTTCTACACCAGCGGGCGGCGGCCACATCCGCTGACCATCGTCCGGACGATGAGCAACGCGCCGGCGAGCCACCTCAGCATCGAGTACGGAATCACCGGTCCTGCCTATGTGGTGAGCACGGCATGCTCATCGGCCAACTACGCCCTGGCGCAGGCATTCAACATGGTGGCCACCGGCCAGGTCGACCTCGCGCTGGCCGGTGGGGCGGAAGCCTGCCTGAGCCGCGGCGTGGTGTATTCGTGGGAGGCGATGCGCGTGCTCGCAGACGATGCGTGCAGGCCTTTCAGCCGGCACCGGCGCGGTCTGGTGCTGGGGGAAGGCGCCGGCATGTTCGTTCTCGAATCGCTGGAGCACGCCCGCCTTCGCAATGCGCCGCTCCTCGCGGAACTGGCCGGCGCCGGCGTCTCGTCCGATGCTGGCGACATCGTGGCTCCTTCGCCCGATGGCGTGTCGGCCGCGATGCGCAGGGCGTTGGCCAGCGCGCGACTGACGCCCGGCGACGTCGACTACATCAATGCCCATGGCACGGGTACTGCCATCAACGACGCCGTGGAGAGCACGGCCATTCGCGCGATGTTTCCGCATGCCGATAACGGCCTGCTCGTTTCGTCCACGAAATCCATGCACGGGCATGCATTGGGCGCGTCGGGCGCGATCGAACTCATCGCCGTCCTGGGAGCGCTGCGCCACGGCACGGTTCCGCCGACGATCAACCATCTCGCGCCGGATCCGGAATGCCCGATCGATTGCGTCCCCAACATGGCCCGCGAACGGACCGTGCGCGCTGCGCTGTCGAACTCGTTCGCGTTCGGTGGCCTGAACGCGGTGCTTGCGCTCAGGGCGATGTGATGCCGTGAGCCGTTCGGGAAACGGCGGTGCGGCCCAACGTGACCCGATCTCGCCGCTCCCAGTCCTGCACGGTCTCCACTGCTTCGAATCCATGCGCTTCGAACAGGGCGCGCACCGCCTCGCCCTGGTCCCATCCGTGCTCCAGCAGCAGCCAGCCGCCCGGGCCCAGGCGATCCGGCGAAGCCGCGACGATGAGGCGGATGTCGTCCAGTCCATCGGCGCCCGCGGCCAGCGCCGAACGCGGCTCGAAACGCAGGTCGCCCTGCTGCAGGTGCGCATCATCGTCGGCGATATACGGCGGGTTGCTGGCGATCAGGTCGAAGGTTTCGCCCGCCAGCGGCGTAAGCCAATCGCCATGACGGAATTCCACGTTGCCCAGGCCCAGTGCCCGTGCATTCGCTTTCGCGACCGCCAGCGCGTCCTCGCTCGCGTCGGTCGCGACGATCTGCGCGCGCGGGCGTTCATGCGCGATCGAGAGCGCGATCGCACCGGTCCCGGTGCCCAGGTCGACCACGCGCAGGTTTGTGTTCTCCGGCAGGCGTTCCAGCGCCAGTTCCACCAGCCGCTCCGTTTCCGGGCGCGGGATCAGCGTTGCCGGCGTCACCTGCAGGTCGAACCGCCAGAAGCCGCGATGGCCGAGCAGGTAGGCGACGGGCTCACCGGCCAGGCGTTGATCCAGCAGGCGTTCGAACGCCGCGATGCGCTCGGCGGCGGGCACGTCGTCGCGGTGCGTGTACAGCCAGGTCGGCCCCACGCCCAGCGCATGGGCCAACAGGCGCTCGGCCTCGGCGCGTGCTTCCTCGCCCGAGAGCCGGCGGGTCGCCGCGGCCAGCCATTCGCCGACGGTCGCCGTCGGAAGTTCGCCGGCAGGAAGGTCGGCTCGGGGTTCGTGAACTTCATCCATTGGCGCATTTTGGCGCGGGCGGCGCGCGCCGTGGAATTTGGGCCTTGAGCCCGGTGCCGGCAACCGCATCTCGGATGGGATGTCGCCCCTATCGAGCCAACATTTCAATAGTCTACGTCTATTGAATCAATCTCATCAATCAACTTGATGGATCGAACAGGGATCTTTACCCTGCTTGCATTGGTTTTACCCCTCACCCACCCAGCCAAAGGAACCTCCCGATGTCGCTGATCAATACCGAAGTCCTGCCGTTCAAGGCCACCGCCTACAAGAATGGCGAGTTCGTCGAAATCACCAATGCCGACCTCAAGGGCAAGTGGTCCGTCGTGTTCTTCTACCCGGCCGACTTCACTTTCGTGTGCCCGACCGAGCTGGGCGACCTGGCCGACAACTACGCCGAGTTCCAGAAGCTGGGCGTGGAAATCTACGGCGTGTCGACCGACACCCACTTCACCCACAAGGCCTGGCACGACACCTCCGACACGATCCGCAAGATCCAGTACCCGCTGATCGGCGACCCGACCGGCGTGATCACCCGCAACTTCGGCGTGATGATCGAGGAAGCCGGCCTGGCGGATCGCGGCACGTTCGTGATCGATCCGGACGGCAAGGTCCAGATCGTCGAGATCAACGCCGGCGGCATCGGCCGCGACGCCTCGGAGCTGCTGCGCAAGGTCAAGGCTGCCCAGTACGTCGCCGCGCACCCGGGCGAGGTCTGCCCGGCCAAGTGGCACGAAGGCGAGAAGACTCTGAAGCCGTCGCTGGACCTGGTCGGCAAGATCTAAGTCGGTACGTTCTGACGCTGCACCGTCGCCCCGTGATCGAGGGGCGACACCGGAGGGGCGAGGCCGCCCGTGGACCCGCCCCTCCCCTTCGCCTCCCCCGAGGCAGCGGTCAGTTCTGACCCGCTTTCCTTTGAATGTCGCGAACGTCCGGGTTGCTCTCTCCCTCCCTCCGCCCGGGCGCTCGCGGCGTTCATCCCGAACAACGCAATGGAGCCGTCGCATGTTGGATGCCGATCTCAAGACCCAGTTGAAGGCCTATCTCGAAAAGGTCACGCAGCCGATCGAGCTCGTCGCCTCGCTCGACGACGGCGACAAGTCGCGTGAGCTGGAAGGCCTGCTGCAGGACGTGGCCTCGCTCTCCGACAAGATTTCCTATTCGCGTCGCGACGACGACGCGCGCCGCCCGTCCTTCGCGATCAACCGCGCCGGTACGGACGTGGGCGTGCGCTTCGCCGGCATTCCGATGGGCCACGAGTTCACCTCGCTGGTGCTGGCCCTGCTGCAGGTCGGCGGCCATCCGTCCAAGGCCGCGCCGGAGCTGCTGGAACAGGTGCGCGACCTGGAAGGCGAGTACTACTTCGAAACCTACATGTCGCTCTCGTGCCAGAGCTGCCCGGACACGGTCCAGGCGCTGAACCTGATGAGCGTCGTGAACCCGAACATCCACCACGTCGCCATCGACGGCGCGCTCTACCAGGACGAGGTCAACGAGCGCCAGATCATGTCGGTGCCGACGGTGTACCTCAACGGCCAGGTGTTCGACACCGGCCGCATGACCATCGAACAGGTCCTGGCCAAGCTCGACACCGGCGCCTCGCAGCGCGATGCGGAAAAGATCGGCGCGAAAGATGCGTTCGACGTGCTCGTCGTCGGCGGCGGCCCAGCCGGCGCGGCGGCGGCGATCTACGCCGCGCGCAAGGGCATCCGCACCGGCATCGCGGCCGAGCGTTTCGGCGGCCAGGTGCTCGACACGATGGCGATCGAGAACTTCATCTCGGTCACCTACACCGAAGGCCCCAAGCTCGCCAGCGCGCTCGAACAGCACGTTCGCGAGTACGACGTCGACATCATGAACCTGCAGCGCGCGAGCAAGCTGATTGCGGCCAACGAGCCGGGCGGATTGATCGAAGTGCAGCTGGAGAACGGCGCGTCGCTGAAGTCGCGAAGCGTCGTGCTCTCCACCGGCGCGCGCTGGCGCCAGATGAACGTGCCCGGCGAAGAGCAGTACCGCAACAAAGGCGTGGCCTATTGCCCGCACTGCGACGGCCCGCTGTTCAAGGGCAAGCGCGTGGCGGTGATCGGCGGCGGCAACTCGGGCGTGGAAGCGGCGATCGACCTGGCCGGCATCGTCTCGCACGTCACGCTGATCGAATTCGACAGCCAGCTGCGCGCCGACGAAGTGCTGCAGCGCAAGCTGCGTTCGCTGAAGAACGTCGAGGTGATCGTCAGCGGGCAGACGACCGAAGTGCTCGGCGACGGCCAGCGTGTCACGGGCCTGGTCTACAAGGACCGCATCGAAGGCGATTCGCACCGGGTCGAACTGGAGGGCATCTTCGTGCAGATCGGCCTGCTGCCGAACACCGAATGGCTGAAGGGCGCGATCGCGCTGTCGCCGCGTGGCGAGATCGAGATCGACTCGCACGGTCGCACCTCGTTGCCGGGCGTATTCGCCGCGGGCGACGCCACGACCACGCCGTACAAGCAGATCGTGATCGCGATGGGCGAAGGCTCCAAGGCGGCGCTGAGCGCCTTCGATCACCTGATCCGCACCAGCGCTCCGGCAGAGACGGCAACCGCCGCCGCGGCTTGAACGCGTCCGCGCCCTTCCCCGCTTGCGGGAGGGGCGTGGGAGGTTAAAGCTTCACCTTCACGCAGCATCCATGCGAGGGACACCGCTTGAACCTGCGCGACCTCAAATACCTGGTGGCCCTGGCCGACCACAAGCACTTCGGCCGCGCTGCCGCGGCCAGCTTCGTCAGCCAGCCGACGCTGTCGACCCAGATCAAGAAGCTCGAGGACGAGCTCGGCGTCGCATTGGTCGAGCGTGCGCCACGGCGCGTGATGCTCACCCCGGTCGGCCGCGAAGTGGCCGAACGCGCACGCAAGGTCATCGCCGACGTCGAGCAGATGGCCGAGATCGCGCGACGCAGCCAGGATCCGGAAGCCGGAACGGTGCGCCTGGGCCTGTTCCCCACGCTGGGGCCTTACCTGTTGCCGCACGTCGTGCCGCGCCTGCGCCAGCGTTTCCCGCGCCTGGAATTGCTGCTGATCGAGGAAAAGACCGACCAGATCCTGCAGCGCCTGCGCGACGGGCGCCTCGACGCGGGCCTGCTCGCGCTCCCGATCCACGACGACCAGTTGCACGTGGAAGTGCTGTTTGACGAGCCCTTCCTGCTCGCCGTGCCGCAGCAGCATCCGATGGCCGAACACGACTCCCTGGACCTGCACGACCTCGACCACCAGCATCTGCTGCTGCTCGAAGAAGGTCACTGCCTGCGCGACCAGGCGCTGGACGTGTGCCACATGGCCGGCGCGGACGAACGCGATGGCTTTCGTGCGACCAGCCTGGAAACGCTGCGGCAGATGGTCGCCGCGGGCGTGGGCATCACCCTTCTGCCGATGCTCGCCGTGCAGCCGCCCGTGCCGGCCTCGCCCGACATCCACCTACTGCGCTTCCGTGGCGAACCGCCGCACCGGCAGATCGCGATGGTGTGGCGGCGCAGTTCGGCGATGGGCGATTTCCTGATGCAGCTGTCGGCCGAGTTCCGCAAGTTGCCCGAACACCTGCTGCGTCCGCCGCAGCACGCGCCATCGCAGGGCAGTCGCCTCTGAATCCGTGACGCAACCTCGTCACTCCAGGCCGGAGATCCGCATCGGGCGAAATGGCTCGACGCACGAACGCAGCCGCGTCGCCGCGTGCGGCAGCAACGCTCAGTAATGCAGCAGCGCGTGCAGCGGCACGCCGTTCGGCCATCGTGCGCGTCCACCCAGCGCGTCCAGCTCGATCAGCACGCTGGCGCCGACCAGGTTCGCGCCGAGCTTGCCCACCAGTTCGCGCGCGGCCGCCAGCGTGCCGCCGGTGGCCAACACGTCGTCGACGATCAACGTGCGCTCGCCTGGGCGCAGCGCGTCGTTGCGCGCCTGCAGACGGTCGGTGCCGTACTCCAGCGCGTAATCCACCTCGACCAGCGGCGGCGGCAACTTGCCCGGCTTGCGCAGCGGGACGAAGCCTGCGTGCAGTTTCTGCGCCAATGCCGCGCCGAAGATGAAACCGCGCGATTCGATGCCGCACACGGCCTGCACTTCGCTGCCCTGCCACGGTTCGGCCAGCGCATCGATGCAGCGCGCGAAGCCGCCGGCGTCGGCCAGCAACGGCGTCACGTCGCGGAAGGTCACGCCGGGCTTGGGGAAGTCCGCGACGGCGCGGATCAGGGAGTCGAAATCGGTGGACATGGCGCGGGCCGGGACAAACACGTCGGGTCGGCCACCATACCCGAATGCGTCGTTCAGGCTGGCAACCAGCCAGTCGAAGAATCCGGGGCCTCATCGTCATCGGGCTGCGCGGCCGGCTCGTTCAGCGGCAGTGCGGCGACGATCTCGCGCGCTTCGGGCCAGACCACGTCCGGCACGCACACCAGGATGGTTCCGAACAGCGGCAGTTCGCCCATCCCGCCCGTCAGGGCCTCGCCCTGCAGGAAGACGGGGATTTCGTGCGCTTCCAGAGCGTGCCGCACCAGGTGGGCATCGATCAGGTTGGCGGCTTGGTAGACGACTTTCATGGCAATGGCTCCTGGCGGGGCTCGCTCCTGACGGGGCTTGCGACAGCATACGCCCGCCGCCGACCCGTAAATGCGGGGGTGACGGCGTCGGGCGGCGTCACCGGCTAAACTTGACGGTCTTACCCGCCACGGCTTTACGCATGTCCGCTACGCCCCACCACGCCACTCCCGCCGCCCCGCCGTCCACCGAAGCCGCTCCCGCACCCGCGAAGCAGGACTTCATCCGGCAGATCGTTCGCGAGGACCTGGCCAGCGGCAAGCATCAGGCCATCCGCACCCGCTTCCCGCCCGAGCCCAACGGCTACCTGCACATCGGTCACGCCAAGGCGATCTGCCTGGACTTCGGCATCGCCGCGGAGTTCGGCGGCGACTGCAACCTGCGCCTGGACGACACCAATCCGGCGAAAGAAGACCCCGAGTACGTGCGCGCCATCCAGGACGACGTGCGTTGGCTGGGTTTCGAGTGGCACGACCTGCGCCATGCTTCGGACTACTTCGGCGTGCTCTACCTGGCTGCCAAGAAACTGATCCGCCAGGGCGATGCGTTCGTGTGCGACCTGACGCCGGAGCAGATTCGCGAGTATCGCGGCACGCTCACCGAGCCGGGTCGCGAATCGCCGTACCGCAACCGTTCGGTCGAAGAGAACCTGGACCTGTTCCGGCGCATGCGCGCCGGCGAGTTCGCCGACGGTGCGCGCACCCTGCGCGCCAAGATCGACATGGCCAGCGGCAACATGAACCTGCGCGACCCGGCGCTGTACCGCATCAAGCACGTCGAGCACCAGAACACCGGCCACGAGTGGCCGATCTACCCGATGTACGACTTCGCCCATTCGCTCAGCGACGCGGTGGAAGGCATCACGCATTCGCTGTGCACGCTGGAGTTCGAGGACCACCGCCCGCTCTATGACTGGTGCGTGGACAAGGTCGAGCTGGCCAACTCGCCGGAACTGCTCGAGCCAGTGCTCGCCAAGGGCCTGCCGAACGAAGCCAGCAAGCCGCGCCAGATCGAATTCTCGCGCCTGAACTTCAATTACCTGGTGATGAGCAAGCGCAAGCTGCTCGCGCTGGTCAACGATGGCCTGGTCGATGGCTGGGACGATCCGCGCATGCCGACGCTGCAGGGCATCCGCCGCCGCGGCTACACGCCCAGCGCGCTGCGCCTGATGGTCGATCGCGTCGGCATCAGCAAGCAGAACTCCCTGCTCGACATCTCCATCCTCGAAGGCGCGCTGCGCGATGACCTCGACGCCGCCGCGTCGCGCCGCATGGCGGTGATCGATCCGCTCAAGCTGGTCATCACGAACCTGCCGGCCGGACACGAGGAATCGCTGACGTTTCCGAATCACCCGAAGGACGAAAGCGCCGGCTCGCGCATCGTGCCGTTCTCCAACGAACTGTGGATCGAGCGCGAGGACTTCGAGGAAGTGCCGCCGAAGGGCTTCAAGCGCCTGATCCCGGGCGGCGAAGTGCGCCTGCGCGGCGCGGGCATCTTCCGCTGCGACGAAGTGATCAAGGACGGCGACACCGTCGTGGAGATCCGCGGCGAACTCGATCCCGAATCGCGCCCCGGCATGGCCGGCGCCGACCGCAAGATCAAGGGCACCATCCACTGGGTCAGCGCCCATCACGCGGTGAAGGCCGAGGTGCGCCTGTACGACCGTCTGTTCCTCGTCGCCGATCCGGACAACGACGAAGGCGGCAAGACCTACCAGGACCATCTGAACCCCGACTCGCGCCGCACCGTCACCGGCTACGTCGAACCGGCTGCGGCCGCGGCGACGCCGGAGCAATCGTTCCAGTTCGAACGCATCGGCTACTTCGTCGCCGATCGCCACGACCACCGCAGCGACGCACCGGTGTTCAACCGCAGCGTCACCCTGCGCGACACCTGGGCCACCAAGGCCTGAAGGAGCCCGTCATGCGCCGTCTGTTGAATGCCCTGCTGGTCGTCTCGTTGTTCGTGATCGCCTCGTGCGCCGCACCGCGCAGCGACGCCGCCCAGGCGGCGACGCCGACGCCGACGCACCGGACCGCCGCGCCGCAGCCGGAGCCCAAGCGGGTGGAAGCGCCCGCACCGGCAGCGTCCGGTAACGCACTGAAGATCGACCTCAGTTGCCGCTCCGACGCCGACTGCGCCGTGAAGAACGTCGGCAATTGCTGCGGCGCCAAGCCCGCGTGCGTCAACGCCAACAGCCCGACGGATCCGGAAGGCGTCAAGGCCGAATGCGCGCGCAAGGGCATCATGTCGATGTGCGGCTTCAAGCCCGTCGAGGGCTGCCAATGCGTGCAAGGCCAGTGCAAGGACAAGGTCGCCGAAGTGGAACTCTCCAAAGTGGAGCCGGTGCACTGATGCTCTATGCGCAGGTCCACCTCACCCTGCCGGCGTGGGTGCACGAGTCGGTGGACACCGATCGCGCCTACATCGGCGACGAGGCCAAGGTCGAACTCGCCGTCGCGTTGTCGCGAACCAACATCGAAGCCGGCAGCGGTGGCCCGTTCGGCGCGGCGGTGTTCGGCCCGGACGACCGCATCATCGCCATCGGCGTGAACCGCGTGCTGCCGCACAGCTGCTCGCTCGCGCATGCCGAAACGATGGCCTACATGCTCGCCCAGCAGCGCACCCAGCGCGCGCGCCTCAACGAGGACGCGGTGGGCGAGCGGATCGGACCGATCACGTTGGCGACGTCGTCGCAGCCGTGCTGCCAGTGCTACGGCGCTACGGTCTGGGCCGGCATAGACCGCCTGTTGATCGGCGCGCGCAGCGAGGATGTCGAATCACTGACCGAGTTCGACGAGGGTCCGCTGCCGGCGGACTGGGTCGGCGAACTGGAGCGACGCGGCATCGAGGTCGTGCGCGACGTGCATCGCGACGCTGCGCGCGAAGTACTGCGCGTGTACGGCGAATCCGGCGGCGAGCGCTACTGATGCCGCAGCACACCGCAACGCGACCCTCGACATGACGCCAGGCGACGCCCTGCTGTGCTACTGCCGTCCGGGCTTCGAGCCCGAACTCGCAGGCGAATTGAGCGAACGCGCGGCGCTCGCCGGCCATCCCGGCTACGCGCGCACCGAACGCAACAGCGGGTTCGTCGAATTCCTCGGCGCCGACGCAGGTGCGCTGACGCGCGCGCTGCCGTTCGACTCGCTGATCTTCGCCCGCCAGAAGCTGACCCGGATCGCCGAGCTGCGCGGGCTCGACCCGAAGGACCGAATCACGCCGATCCTGCGTGCGCTCGAAGTCACCCTGTCCAATGCGTACACGTTCGGCGAACTGTGGGTGGAACATCCCGATTCCGACGAGGCCAAGCCGCTGGCCGGCCTCGCACGCGCCTTCGGCAACGCGCTGCGCCCCGTGCTGCGCAAGGGCGGTTGGCTGACGCGTTTCGACGATTCGCGCCGCTCCAGGCTCCATGTCGTGTTCCTCGCCGGAGACCACGTCCTGCTCGCGATCGGCGAGGCGGGCGACAGCGCGCCGTGGCCGCTGGGCATCCCGCGCCTTCGCATGAACGCCGATGCGCCCAGTCGCTCCGCGCTGAAGCTGGAAGAAGCGCTGATGGTGCTGCTGACCGAGAAGGAGCGCGAGCGCCTGCTTCGCGAGGGCATGCGCGGCGCCGACCTCGGTGCGGCGCCCGGCGGCTGGACCTGGGTGCTGATGCGCCAGGGGCTGCGCGTCATCTCGATCGACAACGGCCCCTTGCAGGAGAAGCTGCTCGACAGCGGCCGCGTCGAGCATCTGCGCGAAGACGGCTTCCACTGGCAACCACGCGCACCGTTGGACTGGATGGTGTGCGACATGGTCGAACAGCCACGCCGCGTCGCCGAACGGATGGCGACCTGGCTGCGCGAAGGCTGGTGCCGGCACACGATCTTCAACCTCAAGCTGCCGATGAAGAAGCGTTGGGACGAGACCCGCCTGTGCCTGGCGATGCTGGAAGAGCAGGCCGGCAGGCCGCTGCTCTTGCGTGCGCGCCAGCTCTATCACGACCGCGAGGAAATCACGGTTTTCGCGACCTCGCGATGACGCGCCGCTCACGTGCGTGAACGCTGCGCATCGCGCAATCGCGTGCGGCGCTGGAATTGACCTGTGGTTGATCTTGCCGGCATTAGCGTCGGTGCGTCCCAACAGCGAGGTCCAACGACATGAAGTCCACGCTCAACCCCACCCAGACGCTGCTCGCGATCGGGCTCGCCGCTGCGCTCGGTATCGCCGGCCCGGCGATGGCGCAACGCACCCAGGGCGAACCGGCGAAATCGAAGATCCAGGCCGAAACCGCCGCCGAGGTCGCCTCCGAACAGGCCGAGGCCGCACGCGCGAGCGCGCAGACCGCGCGGGATGCGACGGGCGTCACCGGCGGTGTCTACAGCACCATCAACCAGCACGCCGACACCGCGCAGAAGGCCGCCAATGCCGCGACGAACGCATCGCACGATGCGCGCGCCGCGCAGACCGTGGCCGGGTCGTCGGCGAATCCCAAGCAGGGCGCGGCAGAGGCGCGTGAGGCCGCGACGGCCGCCAGCAACGCGAGCCTGCAGGCGCAGGTATCGGCCGACGCGGCGGTGCAGCAGGCCTATCCGCCGCCGGCACCGCGTCCGGTTGCGCCGACCCCGGCCTACACGGGCGCCGTGCAGCAGGAAGTGCATGCCACCTCCAGCCAGCCGAACTCGACGCTGACCAACAAGGTCGACTTCAACTCGCTCGACGCCAATCGCGATGGCAACCTGAGTCGAACCGAAGTGTCCGGCAACGCGACCCTGACGGCCGACTTCAATGCGATCGACGCCAATCGCGACGGCCGCATCACCCAGCGCGAGCTTGCCGGCGGTAAGTGACCTGTCGAAACCGCTGGCGATGACGAGCCCCTCCCGCGCCGGGAGGGGCTCGTTTTATTGGCCGGCCGCGTGCCGCCAGAACGCGTGCGTAAGCGGTGGCAACCTGCCCGCCAGGCCCAGCAACGGGCCGCGCAACAAAGTGGCTGCAACCGAGTCGTTGGAGAACAGCCGGTTGATGCCGTCGAAGGCATAAGCGGCGACCGCACTTTCGCTGCGCTGGCCGCGCGCCCAGCGCGGCAAACGCGCCGCCGGATCGACCCCGCGCGAATGCGCATCGGCTAGCGTGCGGCGCAGCGTCGCCACGTCGCGCAGACCGAGATTGACGCCCTGCCCCGCCAGCGGATGCACTGCGTGCGCGGCATCACCGATGACGGCGACACGATGGCTTGCTAGCGACTGCGCCAGTTGCATCCGCAGCGGGAACGCCGCGCGGCGGGAAACGCGCGTCAATGCGCCCAGCGTGCCGGCGAACGCGGCTTCGAGCTCGCACAGGAAGGCAGCTTCTTCCGCTTCGAGCAAGCGCTGCGCCTGCGCTTCCGGCAAGGTCCAGACGATGGAACTGATGTTGGGTTCCTGGAACGGCAGGAACGCCAACGGCCCCGTCGGCAGGAACCGCTGCCAGCACGTGGCCTGATGCGGCCGTTCGCTTTCGACGAATGCCACCAGGCCGCGTTGGCCGTAGTCCTGGCGGGGCGCTTCGATGCCGGCGAGCGAGCGCAGTTTCGATTCGGCCCCATCGGCCGCCACGACGATGCGCGCACGCAGCGACAGACCGCTTTCGAGCGCAACCGTCGCGCCGTATTCGTCCTGCTCCAGCGCGACGACGCTGTCGGGGCAATGCAGTTGCACACCGGCTGCGGGCAGCGCTGCCCAAAGTCGATCGACCAGCAGCGCGTGCTCGACGATCCAGCCCAGTTCGCGACGACCGAAAGCGTCCGCATCGAATACCAGTTCGCCGCCGCCGGCCGCATCCCACACGCGCATGGCGCGATACGGCTGCAGGCGTGCGGACGCCACGTCGCGCCACACGCCCAGGCCGTCGAGCAAAGCGGCATTGTCGGGCGCGAACGCGTAAATGCGAAGATCGATGCGCTCTGCGTCCGTCGGCAACGCATGCCAGGCAGGCGGTTGCCGCGTTTCGACCAGCGCCACGCGCAGGCCGTCGCGCGCGAATGCGAGCGCAGCCGCCGCGCCCACCACGCCGGCGCCGACCACCACCACGTCCAGACCGCTTCCACGCCGGCTCATGCGCGCGGCTCCCGGCACAGCGCGGGCACGTCGCCGCGGTATCCCATCGCGCCACCCACGAGATACGACTGCGCTGAAGCGACGCGATCCACGGCGAACAGTCCCAGGCTGCGCAGCGGACGCAGGATCGGTGCATCGTTCGAAGTGAGGCGGGCCAGGCCATCGCTGAAACCCACGGTCCGTTCGCGGTCCTCGCGCCGGCGCGTCGCATACGCATCGAGCAACGTCGCATCGCCGCAGTCGCTGCGCGCATCGAGTGCACGTGCGTTGGCAATGACTTCCGCGAGCGTGAGCGCGTCGCGCAGTCCGAGGTTGAAGCCCTGCGCGCCGATCGGGTGGATGGTCTGCGCGGCGTTGCCGATCAGCACGGCGCGCGGCGCGACGGTGCGATGCGCGACGACGCGGATCGCGGCGTGCGAACTGCGCGGCCCGCAGGCAAGGAAGCGTCCGGCGCGCCAGCCGAATGCCTCTTGCGCGCGCGCGAGGAACCGGCCTTCATCGAGCGCAGCAACGGCGTCGGCGTCTTCCCGCGCCACGGCGTGGATCAGGCCGTAATGGCGATCGCCGCGCGGCAGCAGTGCGGTCGGACCGTCGTCGCCCAGACGCTCGTAGGCGGTACCGTTGGGCGCGCGTGAACCGCGCAGGCGCGTGACGAACAGCGTCTGCAGGTAGTCGTGTTCGTCCACTCCGATGCCCAGAGATTCGCGCACCGCGCTGCGCGTGCCATCGGCGGCGACAAGAAGGCGCGCATGTACGATGCGCTCGCCATCGGCGTCGGCCACTCGGATCGCGCGCCCCTCACCCGCCACATCGGCGAGTCCGAGAAAGCGCACCGGCCGGTAACGGGTGAGGCCGGCCGCTTCGGCGAGCCGGGCTTCCAGCGCGTCGCCGAAGTCGCGTGCCACCACCACTCGGCCGAATTCGCTGCGCCCGTAGCGCGCGGCGTCGAGCAGGCCACGGCCGAAGTCGCCCCGACGGCTGACATGGATGCGCTGGATCGCGCCGCTGGGCGCGCGCAGCTTCTGCATCACGCCCAGCGCGGTGAGCGCGTTCACGGTGGCCTCGGCGAAACTCAGGTTGCGCTCGTCGAACACCGACGGCAGCGTGCCGGGCGGCGTGGCTTCGACCAGGGCCACGTCCAGGCCCAGGCGTTCCAGCGCGATCGCCAGACTGGCGCCGACCAGGCCACCGCCGACGATGAGGACGTCGTGCATGGACACGCGGGAAGGGGTATCTCCGGGCGTGCCGGAGGGCGGATTTGAGGGGGCCGCAACAGGCATTGCGCTATGCTAGCGGTTCCTGAAGGCCGTTACCTTCTTCCAGACGCTGCCACGATGAACCGTCCCGCTTCCGACTCGCCCGCCTCCAACAACGCCTCCAACGGCGTGCTTGCCGTCGGCCCGCTGGTTCTCGCCGGCATGATCGCGATCGCCGCGCTCTCGCGCGTGTTGCCGCATCCGCCGAATTTCTCGCCGGTCGAGGCCATCGCGCTGTTCGGCGGAGCGTACTTCGCTTCGCGCCGCTGGGCCTTCATCGTGCCGCTGGTCGGCATGTTCGTGTCGGACCTTGTGCTGGCGGCGATCAACGGCGGGCTCTACGCCAGCTGGTTCGGCAACGGTGGCATCTGGCTGGTCTACCTGTGCGTGGCCCTGACCACGGCGATGGGCCTGAACCTTCGCGGCCGCGTGAGCGGCGCGCGCGTGCTGGGCTATTCGCTGGCCGGCTCGGTCCTGTTCTTCCTGGTCACCAACTTCGGCGCATGGCTGTTCCAGCCGATCCCGACCTACCCGATGACCGCCGCCGGCCTGGCTGCCGCGTACGTCGCGGGCATTCCGTTCTTCCAGTGGACGGTGCTGGGCACGCTGTTCTACGCCGCGCTGCTGTTCGGCAGCTTCGCCCTGCTGCGCCAGCGCGTGCCCGCGCTGCGCTCGCAGACGGTGTAAGCGACGGCGAACGGCCCGATGGGCAACCGTCTCTCGAAGATCTACACCCGCACCGGCGACGACGGCACGACGGGGCTTGGCGACGGCAGCCGCGTCGCCAAGGATTCGGCGCGCGTCGCCGCCTACGGCACGGTGGACGAGGCCAACTCCTGCATCGGCATGGTGCTCGCCGCGGACGTGCCCGAGGACATCCGCACGCTGCTCACCACCGTGCAGCACCAGTTGTTCGACCTGGGCGGCGAGCTGTGCATCCCGGGCCATGCGGCGATTTTCGATGCCGACGTCGAGCGGCTTGAACAACAGCTCGACGCATTCAACGAACCCCTGCCGCCGCTGAAGGATTTCATCCTCCCGGGCGGCGGCGAAGCGGCGGCGCGATGCCACGTCGCACGCACGGTGGTGCGCCGTGCCGAACGCGAAGCGGTCTCGCTCTCGCGCCTCGAGGACGTGCGCCCCGAGGCGGTTCGCTACCTCAATCGACTGTCCGACCTGCTGTTCGTGCTGTCGCGCGTGCTCGCGCGCGCCAGCGGCCACGGCGAAGTGCTGTGGAACCACGAGCGGCGCAAGGCCTGACTGCCTCGCGCCCGCCATGCGCATCTACACCCACCCCGCCTGCACGCGCCACGATCCGGGCCCGGGCCACGCGGAACGGCCCTTGCGGCTGGTGGCGGTGGCCGAAGCCCTTCGCGAAACATTCTCGAACCTGGACTGGGAAGAAGCGCCTCGCGCGAGTCGCGGGCAGCTGCTTCGCGTGCACGACGATGCCTTGCTCGCGCTGGTCCTGGACACTGTCGTGGACGCGCCGATGGCGTTGGACCCGGACACCGTGCTCGCGCCGGGTTCCGCCGAGGCCGCCCTGCGTGCGGCCGGCGCCGGCATCGCGGCGGTGGATGCGGTCATGCACAACGAGATCCGCCGGGCGTTCTGCGCGGTGCGCCCGCCGGGCCATCACGCCACACCGTCGGTGGCGATGGGCTTCTGCCTTTTCAACAACGTCGCCGTCGCCGCGGCGCATGCCTGCGACAAGCACGGCCTCTCGCGCGTGGCGGTGGTGGATTTCGACGTGCACCACGGCAACGGCACGCAGGCGATCTTCGACACCGATCCGCGCGTGATGTACCTCAGCTCCCATCAGATGCCGCTGTACCCCGACACGGGCTACGCCAACGAACGCGGCGTCGGCAACATCGTCAATGCACCACTGCCGCCGGGCTGCGGCAGCGAGGCGTTCCGTCGCATCTGGCGCGAGCAGTTGCTGCCGGCGCTGGACTCCTTCCGCCCGCAACTGCTTTTCATCTCCGCCGGATTCGACGCGCACAAGCGCGATCCGCTCGCCCAGGTCGAACTGGAAACCGAGGATTACGGCTGGCTGACGCGCGAACTGGTGGCCATCGCGCGCCGCCATGCCCACGGCCGTGTCGTGTCGATGCTCGAAGGCGGCTACGACCTGGCGGCGCTGCGCGAGTCCAGCGTTGCCCACGTGGGCGCGCTTCTGGAAGGCCTCGACTGATCGGAACGGGGCGCCTGCGTTCGGCGGGTGGCGCCCCCGCTGTCGAAAACCGGGTCGGGGAACCGCCCGTTCCTGCCTTGACGCGGAAATGAACCGCGATGGGCGCAAGATGTTGCTCGCGTTGCCCACCTGCAAGGGATACGGCAAGCTAGCGACCCGTTTTCCTGAACGCTGACGATCACGGTCCCCCGAGTGCGCAAACCCCTCCGACTGCTCCCGTTGTCGCTGTGCATCGCGCTGGCCCTGCCGGCGCACGCCGCCGACGGCTATCAGGAGGATTGGTACCTGTGCCCGATCATTGACGCGGTGCCCACCTTCGAGGACGCGCCGGCACCGATGGGCGGCATCGCAAGCCGCGCCAACGAGCCGACCGACATCGACGGTGGCCAGCTCGAGCGCGCCGCGAACGACCAGGACATCGTCGTACAGGACAACGTGCGGCTGAACCGTGGCGACCAGTTCCTGGGCACCGACAAGCTCACGTACAACGCCGAGACGGGCAAGTACAGCGCCATCGGCAATGTCCGCTACCAGGACAGCGGCATGCGCATCATCGCCGAGCGTGCGGAAGGCGACCAGAACGCCGACCAGCATCGCATCGAGGACGTGCAGTACCAGCTGACCGAGCGACGCGGCAACGGCGGCGCCGATCGCATCGAACTCGACGGCCCCAGGGGCCATCTCATCGGCGCCACGTATTCGACGTGCGCACCGAACCAGCGTGCATGGGAACTGCGCGCCAACCGCATTGACATCGACTCCGCCGAAGGCATGGGCGTGGCGCGAAACGCCACCGTGCGCATCGGCAAGGTGCCGGTGCTGTTCGTGCCATGGTTCACCTTCCCCGTGGACGACCGCCGGCGCACCGGCCTGCTGTATCCGCAGTTGTCGCTGTCCGGCCGCAACGGCTTCGATTACAAGCAGCCGATCTACCTGAACCTGGCGCCCAACTACGACGCCACGCTCTATCCGCGCATCATGACCGACCGCGGTGGCCTGCTCGGCGCCGAATTCCGCTGGTTGTACGAAAAGGGCAAGGGCGAGGTCTACGGCAACTGGATGCCGAGCGACAGCCTGCCCCGCAACGAGCCCGAGCGCTATCTCAATCCCGAATTCGGCAATGGCCTGTCGAGCCTGCCGGACAAGAATCGCGGCCAGTTCTCGTTGTCGGCCACGCACAACATCGACAACAACTGGTACGCCAACACCAACCTCGGCTGGGTGAGCGACACCCACTACTTCGAGGATTTCAGCAGCAGCCTGTACGGCATCTCGGCCTATTCGATCCGCAGCGACGCGGGCGTGTACGGACGCGGCCGATTCTGGCAAGCCGCGGTGATGGCCGACCATTACCAGCTCGCCGACTACACGCTCGACGAAACCAGCCTGGCCTTCGATCGCCTGCCGCGCGCCTTCATCAGCTGGGCGCAGCCGATCACGCCCTGGGTGCAGGTGGGCGCCGACGCCGAAGGCGCGCGCTTCTCGCACGACGAATTCCTTGGCGGCGATCGCATCGACCTGAAGCCGTTCGTGAGCCTCCCCCTTGAAGGCGCGAGCTGGTTCATCCGTCCCAAGCTGGCGTGGCGTTACACGGCCTACCAACTCGACGGCAGCGCGACCGATCGCGCCGCCGAATTCGTCCGACGCAACGGCGGGACGGTTACGCCGGAACTCATCCAGAGCTTCGACGATCGCAATCTGACCCGCAGTCTGCCGATCACCTCCGTCGACGCGGGCATGTATTTCGACCGCAACACCGTGTTCCGCGGTACGAGCTACCTGCACACCCTGGAACCGCGCCTCTACTACCTCAACGTTCCGTACCGGAACCAGGACAATTTCCCGGTCTTCGACACGGGCCCGATGACCTTCAGCTGGGGCCAGCTCTTCCGCGACAACCGCTACACCGGCGCGGACCGGCAGATGGACGCCAACCAGCTCACCGCGGCTCTCACCACCCGATTCATCAGCGAAGAGGACGGCCGCGAGCGCCTGGCGGCGAGCATCGGCCAGATCCAGTACTTCGACGACAGCCGCGTCACGCTGCCCAACCAGGCGACGATCGAATCGGGCAAGTCGGCCTGGGTCGCCGATGCCAGCGTCATGCCGAACGACCGCTGGTCCTTCGGCGCGACCTACATCTGGAACCCTAAGTACCGCGGCGAGGATTTCACCAGCTTCCGTGCCCGTTACCTGTTCGAAAGCGGCGGCATCGTCAACCTGGGCTACCGCTATCGCCGTAATGCCGCCTTCCGCGAAGGCATCGACCCGCCGTCGGCCCGGGATCAGCTGGAGCAGGTCGACTTTTCCTTCCTGTACCCGATCAACCCCACATGGAGCGTGGTGGGCCGGTACTACTACTCGATCCTGGACAAGCGGGAACTCGAGGCGATCGCAGGCGTCCAATGGGAAAGTTGCTGCCTGGCCGCACGTTTGGTGGGCCGCCGCTACCTGCGTAATCGCGACGGCGAACTGGACACCCGGATCATGTTCGAATTCGAGCTGAAGGGCCTTGGCTCCGCCGGCCAGAACACGGAGCGGGTCCTGCGCCGTGGTATCCTCGGCTACGACCGCGATGACCTGTATCTCGTGCCGCCCACCTCCACGCAACGCCTGAACAACGGCGGCGGCCAAGTCGAATCCACTCCCGACCCGACCCTATGAAGAAACTACTCGCGTCCGCCCTAGCCGTCGCGGTGCTGTCCGCTACCGCCCTGCCCGGTGCGACCGCCCTGGCCCAGACCGCTGCCTCCGTCCAGCCTATCGACGGCATCGCCGCGGTGGTGGACGAGGACGTCATCCTCAAGACCGAGCTGGATCGCGCGGTGAACAACATCCTGGCGCAGTACGCTGGACGCGAAGGCCAGTTGCCGCCGCGCGACGTGCTGGAACGGCAGGTGCTGGAGCGTCTGGTGCTGGTGAAGCTGCAGGTGGCCCGAGCCCAGGGCACCGGCGTGCGCGTCACCGACCAGGAAGTCGAGCAGTCCATCGCCGGCATCGCACAGCAGAACCGTGTCACGCCGGAGCAACTGCGCCAGCAACTGGCGCGCGAAGGCACCGCGTACAACGATTTCCGCAACTCGATCCGCGACGAGCTGCTGATCCAGCGCCTGCGCCAGCGTTTCGCGCAGAGCCGCGTTTCGGTCAGCGAGGCCGAGGTCGATGCCGCCATGGCCGCGCAGGCGAATGCCGGCAGCCAGTACCACCTGGCGCACATCCTCGTGGCCGTGCCGGAAGGCGCGACGGCCGAGCAGATCGCCACCGCGCAGAAGAAGATCGAGGGCGTGAAGGCCTTGATCGACAAGGGCGAGATGGACTTCTCCGCCGCCGCCGTCCGCTATTCCGACAGCCCCAACGCGCTGGAAGGCGGCGATCTGGGCTGGCGCAGCATGGACGAGATCCCCAACGCGTTCGCCACGCTCATGCGCAACATGTCGACGGGCGACGTGACTCAACCCATCCGCGGTCCGAGTGGCTTCCAGTTGCTCAAGCTCGTCGAAACCCGCGACGCCTCGCAGGCCGGCCCCAACCTGGTCACCCAGTACCAGGCGCGTCACATCCTGATCCGCGTCAGCGACTCGGTGGACGACGCCAAGGCCAAGGCGCAGGCGCAGACCCTGCAGGCACGCCTGATGGGCGGCGCAGACTTCGCCCTGCTCGCACAGGAAAGTTCGCAGGATCAGAGCTCGGCCCCCAAGGGCGGCGAGCTGGGCTGGTTCACTCGCGACGAATTCGGCCCGGAGTTCGGCAATGCCGTCGCCGGTCTGCAGCCGAACCAGGTGTCCGCGCCGATTCGCACCCAGGCCGGCTATCACCTGATCAAGCTGGAAGGCACGCGCGAATCCGACGTGGGCGATCGCAATCGCCGTGCGCAGGTGCAGGAAACCATCGGCCGCCGCAAGCTGGAAGATGAGTGGAACCGCTTCTTGCGCGAGATGCGCGGCGAAGCCTTCGTCGACGCACGCGTCGGCAAGGCTGCCGAGGCCACGCCCGCCGCACCTGCCGCACCCACCAACGGCGGTTGAGGTGATCCGGACGTGACCCCTGTTCGGCTCGCGCTGGTGCCGGGCGAGCCGGCGGGTGTCGGTCCCGAGCTCTGCGTCCGTCTGGCGCAGCGTTCCCGCGAATATTCCCTGACGGCCTTCGCCGACCCACGCACGCTGCGCGCGGCGGCCGATGCGCTTTCACTTCCGTTGCGCCTGCTTGGAGCCGATGAGTCGGCGACGCGGCCCGGCGAGCTGGCGCTGGTCGACATCCCCAACGCGAGCGTTCCCGACTTCGGGCGCCCCGACCCGCACAATGCCGGCGCGGTCATCCGCGCCCTGCGCGACGCCGCCGACGGATGCCTGCACGGCCGCTACGCCGGGGTCGTCACCGGCCCCGTCCACAAAGCGGTGATCAACGAAGGCGGCATCGCCTACACCGGCACCACCGAACTGCTGGCCGAACAGGCCGGGCGCGATGTCGTGATGATGCTCGCCAACGACATCGTGCGCGTCGCGCTGGTCACCACCCACCTGCCGTTGCGCGAGGTTGCCGATGCGGTGACGCCCGAAGCGCTCGGGCGCACGCTGCGCATCACGCACGAAGCCCTGCGCCGCGACTTCGGCATCGCCGATCCGGTGATCGCCGTGCTCGGCCTGAACCCGCACGCGGGCGAGGCGGGGCATCTGGGGCGCGAGGAGCTGGACGTCATCGAACCACTGCTCGCCACGCTGCGCGACGGCGGCATGCGGCTGGTGGGGCCGTTGCCCGCCGACACCGC
Organism: Lysobacteraceae bacterium P; assembly: GCA_005503055.1. Classification (GTDB taxonomy): domain Bacteria; phylum Pseudomonadota; class Gammaproteobacteria; order Xanthomonadales; family Xanthomonadaceae; genus Lysobacter_J. Next base: position 67,076 of record SCOX01000015.1, read on the forward strand.
CTTCCTTCCGATCAAGCTGCGCGGCTTCGACGCCGTGGTGGCGATGTACCACGACCAGGGCCTGCCGGTGCTCAAGTACAGCGGCTTCGAGAGCGCGGTGAACCTCACCCTCGGCCTGCCCTACCCGCGCGTCGCGGTCGATCACGGCACGGCGCTCGAGCTCGCCGGCCTGGGCACCGCCGATCCGTCGAGCCTCTTCGCCGCGGCCGATGCCTGCGCCCGCATCGCCCTCAACCGCCGGACGCCGGCATGATGCACGCATGACCTCGCGCAGCCCCCATTTCACCGAGCCGGCCAAGAAGCATCTGGGCCAGCACTTCCTCCACGAACGCCGCATCATCGATGGCATCGTGCACGCCGTGGACCCCAAGCCGGGCGATCGCCTGGTGGAAATCGGCCCGGGCCAGGGCGCGATCACCTTCCCGCTGCTCGACCGGCACGGCGAGTTGACCGTCATCGAGTTCGACCGCGACCTGATCTTCCCGCTGACCGAGGCCGCCCGCGCTCACGGCACGCTGGAAGTGATCCATCGCGACGTGCTGACCGTCGATTTCACCGCGCTGGCGCGCAACGCCGGCGACGAGGGCAGCCAGATCCGACTGGTCGGCAACCTGCCCTACAACCTGTCCTCGCCGATTCTGTTCCACGCGCTGGAACACGCGGCGGCGATCCGCGACATGCACTTCATGCTGCAAAAGGAAGTCGTCGACCGTATGGCGGCCGGTCCGGGCAGCAAGGTATACGGGCGCCTGGGCGTGATGTTGCAGGCGTACTGCCACGTGACGCCGCTCTTCGACGTGCCGCCGGGCGCATTCCGCCCGCCGCCGAAGGTGGACTCCGCCGTGGTGCGCCTGGTGCCGCGCAAGCCGGAGGAGATCGGCGTCGAAGATCCCGAAATCTATTCCGCCGTGGTGCGCGATGCCTTCGGCCAGCGCCGCAAGACGCTGCGAAACGCGCTTTCGAAGCAGTGCGACGCGGCGGCCATCGAAGCGGCGGGCGTGCGCCCCGATGCACGCGCCGAGCAGATCGAAGTGGCCGACTTCATACGCCTGGCGAACCTGCTGGCGCACCAGCGCAGGGCGTGAATGGTCGCGGCGCGGTAAAACGCGTCTCCACGGCGCGTTGACCTATCGCGCATTCCACCCCCTAAACTGTCCGCATGGAACGCAGTACCGATTACGACTTCGACATCGCCGTGGCCACCCGCTACCTCGACGAACAGTCCGAGCCGGGCCAGGACCGCTATGTCTTCGCCTACACCATCAGCATCCGCAACCGGGGCCGCGCACCCGCGCGCCTGACGCGACGCCATTGGTTGATCACCGACGGCAACGGCAAGGTGCAGGAAGTCGAGGGCGAAGGCGTCGTGGGCGAGCAGCCCTGGCTACGCCCGGGCGATGATTTCGAATACACCTCCGGCGCGGTGCTGGAAACCTCGCACGGCATGATGGAAGGCAGCTACACGATGATCGGCGACGACGGCACTCCCTTCGAGGCGCCGATCCCCGCCTTCAGCCTGTCCGTCCCGCGTACGTTGCACTGAGGAAGCGCCATGAGCATCTGGGCCATCGGCGACCTGCAGGGCTGTTACGACGCGACGCAGCGGCTGCTCGAACGCATCGCCTTCGATCCGGCGCGCGACCAGCTGTGGTTCTGCGGCGACCTGGTGAACCGCGGCGGACAGTCGCTGGAAACGCTGCGCCTGGTGCATTCGCTGCGCGCGAACAGCGTGATGGTGCTGGGCAACCACGACCTCTCGCTGCTGGCCATCGGCGAACGCCGCGAGGACGAACAGCGCAAGGTCAACCCCGACCTGCAGCGCATCGTGCTGGCGCCCGACCGCGATGAGCTGCTGGGCTGGCTGCGGATGCAGAAGCTCGTCCACGTCGATCGCAATCTGGGCTGGATGATGGTGCACGCCGCGCTCGCGCCGCAGTGGACCACGCAGATGGCCGAACGTCTCGCGCGCGAAGTCGAGGAACGTCTGCACGGCGACCAGTTCCGCCGCCTGCTGCGGAACATGTACGGCGACAAGCCCGCCTGGCATCCCAAGCTTGCGGGCATGGATCGGCATCGGGCGATCATCAACATCTTCACGCGCCTGCGCTACTGCACGCCGCGCGGCCGCATCTCGTTCGAGGACAAGGGCAGTCCCGGCACCCAGCCGGTGGGCCTGTACCCGTGGTACGAAGTGCCCGGGCGCGCCGAGCGCGACCTGAAGATCGTCTGCGGCCATTGGTCCACGCTGGGACTGTTCATCGGCCACGGCGTGCATGCCATCGATACCGGCGCGGTGTGGGGTGGCAAGCTCACCGCGCTGCAGCTGGACACCGATGAGCTGCGCCTCGTGCAGGTGCCGGGCCGCGACGTACCGGCGCAACCGCCGCGCCCGCGTCCGCAGCACCCTGCCGGCGACAGACGCCCGCAACGTCCCAACCCCCAGAATCACCCGCGCCGTCCACAGGGACGTCCGCAGCCGCGCCCGGAAGCCGCACCGCAAGGCGCTCCGGTGCAGGTCGCGCCGGTCGAACAGGACCACGACTGATCCGGCGCGCCGCTCAGGCGCGCGCGTAGTCCACGAACTCGAACGCGAACGCGTGCTTCGCGTCGGCGCCGTGCCGCTCGCGCGTCACGACCCGCCATGCCGCATCGTCGAACGCGGGGAAGAACGCATCGGCAGCGTCCACCGTCGTGTCCACGTACGTCAGGTGCAGATGCGTGGCGCGCGGCAGGCACAGCGCGTAGACCTCGCCGCCACCGATGACGCACAACTCCGTGGCGCCATCCTCCTTCGCCAGACGGACCGCTTCGTCCACCGACGACACCGCCTGCATGCCGGCGAACGGCAGCACTCCCAACCGCGTCAACACGAGGTTGCGCCGCCCAGGCAGCGCGCGACCGAGGGACTGCGCCGTTTTGCGGCCCATCAGTAAGGGTTTGCCGAGCGTGAGCGCCTTGAACCGCTTGAGATCGTCCGGCAAGCGCCACGGCAGGTTGTTGTCGCGACCGATCGCGCGGTTGCGGTCGAGCGCGGCGATGAGACTGAGCTTCATCACCTCACACCGCCACCGGCGCCTTGATGGCCGGCAGCGGGTCGTAGTGCTCGATGGCGATGTCGTCGAAGGTGAAGCCGAAGATGTCCTTCACGTCCGGATTCAAGCGCAGTTGCGGCAACGCGCGCGGCGTACGCGAGAGTTGCTCGCGCGCCTGATCGAAGTGGTTCGAATACAGGTGCGCATCGCCCAGCGTATGCACGAAATCGCCCACGCCCAGGCCGCAGGCCTGCGCCACCATGTGCGTGAGCAGCGCGTAGCTGGCGATGTTGAACGGCACGCCGAGGAAGATGTCGCCGCTGCGCTGGTAGAGCTGGCAGCTGAGCTTTCCGTTCGAGACGTAGAACTGGAACATCGTGTGGCACGGCATCAGCGCCATGTGCGGCAGGTCGGCGACGTTCCATGCCGAGACGATCAGCCGGCGCGAATCCGGATTGCGCTTGATCTCCTCGACCACCCAGCGGATCTGGTCGATCTCGCTGCCGTCGCTGCCGGTCCAACGGCGCCATTGCTTGCCGTAGACCGGTCCGAGTTCGCCGTCGCCATCGGCCCACTCGTCCCAGATGCTGACCTTGTTGTCCTTCAGGTAGGCGATGTTGGTGTCGCCCTGCAGGAACCACAGCAGCTCGTGCACGATCGAGCGCAGGTGCAGCTTCTTCGTGGTGACCAGCGGGAAGCCCTGCGACAGGTCGAAGCGCATCTGCCAGCCGAACACGCTGCGCGTACCGGTGCCGGTGCGGTCGGCCTTGTCGGTGCCGTGCTCCAGCACGTGGCGCAGCAGGTCGAGGTACTGCTTCATTGCGTCATCCTCTTGCGATCACTTCGCCGCGACGAACGGCTCGGGCTCCAGCGTCGGCTGACGGCGCGACCACCACAGCCAGAACAGCCCCAGTGCGATCAACGGCAGGCTCAGCACCTGGCCCATCGTCAGCCAGCCGAAGGCCAGATAGCCGATCTGCGCGTCGGGCACGCGGACGAATTCGACCAGGAACCGGAAGCAGCCATACAGCAGCGCGAACAGGCCCGACACCGCATAGCGCGGACGCGGCCGGCTCGAGAACCACCACAGTGCGAGGAACATCACCAGCCCCTCCAACGCCGCCTGGTACAGCTGGGACGGATGCCGCGCCAGACGGTCCAGCGCGCCGGTCGCGAACTGCGCCTGCAATTGCGGCAGCGGAAGACCCGCCAGTTCCTGTTCCGCGCGCGGGAAGACCACGCCCCAGCCGGCCTGCGTGTACTTGCCCCACAGTTCGCCGCCGATGTAGTTCCCCAACCGCCCGAAGCCCAGGCCCGGCGGCACCAGCGGCGCGATGAAATCGACGGTATCCATCAGGTGCAGCCGATGGCGGATCGACCACCACCACGCCGCCGCGACGACGCCGATCAGGCCGCCGTGGAAGCTCATGCCGCCCTCCCAGATGCGGAACAGCATGAGCGGGTCCTTCAGCAGATCGCCGAAGGAATAGAAGAAGACATACCCCAGGCGACCGCCCAGCACGACGCCGAGCATCGCGTAGAAGAGCAGGTCGCCGTAGGACTGTTCGTTGACGCCCGGCAGGCGACCGGCGCGCACGCGCATGCGGCCGAGCCACCAGGCCGTGCCGAAGCCGAGGAGGTACATGATCCCGTACCAGTGCACCTGCAGTGGGCCCAGATGCAGGGCGATCGGGTCGATCTGGTGAAGGACGGTCATGCTTCGGCTCGGGGAGGCGTCGTCGTATTGTGCCCGAGGCGTACGGGTGGCGGCTTGCTCCGCATGCCGTGACGGCCCTCAAAGCACGTAGGGCAGGTCCGGCAGTTCGTTGACGTCGTGCATGCCGTCGTCGCGCGGGAAGTGCTCGACCAGGATGGCGGTCATCGCCGCCACGCCCGCCAGCACGCCGGCCTCCGCCTCGCCTGCGCGCAGGCGCTCCTCGATCAGCTGGCAAACGCCGCGCCACTGCTCATCGCTGACGAGCCCCTGGAAGCCGCGATCGGCAACGATCTCGATTCGGTGATCGGCCAGCAGCAGGTACAGCAGTACGCCGTTGTTGGCGTGCGTGTCCCAGACGCGCAACTGGGCGAACGCCTCGTGCGCACGGTCGCGCGCCTGCGCCCCCGACAGCACCGCGCGCGGATGCAGCGCCGGTTCGACCGCGAAGCAGATTTCGCCGGTGTGATGACGCTCGCTTTCGGCGATGGCCTGGGTGATGCGCTGTAGGCTGTCGCCTGCGAACAGGCGCTTGGCCGAGGGCGCGAACAGATGCCTGAAGATCCTCATCGCCCGTCCTCTACCAGCCCTGTCCCTTATACACATCT
>SCOX01000016.1 GCA_005503055.1 Lysobacteraceae bacterium P
CATCTGCGCCTTCTGGCTTTCGGTGTAGCAGATCCTTGCCCGGTACTTCATATGCAACACTCCTGCTGCCGAAGCAGCCTTCAGTGTGTTGCATCGACCGGTTGAAACCGCAGCCGATAGCGGCCATTGAGGCTGCCGGGCCGGCCGAGCCGGTGCTAATGTCCGCTTTCGACCCGAAGCGGAGCCGAGGGAGAGGGAACGGATGTCTTTCGGTGGAGTCGCAATCCGCGTGAGCAGTCGAGCATTGGGCGCATTGCTGGCGGCATACCTTGGGACAGCGTGCTCACCGGCACCTGATCGCCAGTCACTGTCAGATACGCAGGAGGGAGGCGACTACGTCGAGGACCCGGCGACGGGATTGCCGATGAATCTCTCAAAGCGCCGCCTGCCGAACTCCGTCAGAATCGTGTCGGACGGAACCGAATACTTCGGTATCGAACTGGCGACACTGGCTAAAGAGCAGAGGTCGATTGTCGAATCTGCTTGGATGAACTACGAAGTCATTCTCTCCGGCGGACATCCTGATTGCCCGCAGGCGCCGTTCGCTCCCTCAGACGGGGGCACGCTCATCTACTTTTGCGATGGATACGACATAGCTCGCGTACACAGCATGTCGGGCACTGAAGAAGCGTTTGGATACGAGTACGGCCCCTCGTTAGATTTCCTTAATGGGCAGCATGTAGAGCGACTCAGGTTCTTGACGGAGGCGGAGATGGCCAAGCTCGACCAAGCCTCAATAAAGGCACCGGCAAAGTGAGTTCCAGCGCGGCGGATCTGTCCGCTTCTGGCCGTTAGCGGACATTAACCACACACGGAGCAGCGTAGATGGCCTTCGATGCATTCGATTTGGCATGGCTGGATATCCTGATGGCGCGGCGCTTGATCATTCCCTTCGCCGTGGGCATAGCCGCTGGGTGCGGCTTCTATTACCTCAGTGGGCAGGGCCCTTCGTCTGCCGCGGTGGCATTCGGTATGGCCATCGCCGGTTTCATCGTTGGTGTGATCTGGCACATTGCAGGCGGCAAGCATTCGGGTTCCGCTTGATCGTCTCCGAACTGCGGCAAGTCCGCTTCTGGCTGATAGCGGTCATAGCGCCCGGAACGCCCTAACTGGTGTAACGTCCGCTTTCGAACGGACGCGGGAATCAAATTTGGCTTTGGTTTCAACGCACGACACGGAGTCGTTATGCATCGCTTAGCCCCACTGATTCTGTTGGCAGTTGCCTCGTGCAGCAATGTGCGGCCCATTTCCAGCGCTGGTGTCGCTGAGGCGATCATCCGCCACGAACTGGCTGCAAGCGGCTCCTATATGGCGAGTAACCGTGCGAGGACATACTTCGTCCTCGTCGAGGGGCACGATATTTCCGACGATGCGATTCGCAAACTGGCGGACACCGGATTGCCGTTGCAGCCAGCATCGAGGTGGCAGCCCGGGGCAGGAATGCACATGTCGATCAACGCTCCTAAGGGCCGAAGCGACGGCGACTACGACGTTGCTCACTCGTATTACTGCGGCAAGCGGTGCGCTGCGTGGGTTACTTCTATCCTGCATCGAGAGGGCGGGCGATGGGTCGTTATCTCGTCCACGCTAACTGGCATCTCAGTTCTCTACGACTCGGATCAACCTGGTCAAATCTCCGCTCTTGGCCGATAGCGGACGTCCGGCGGGCGTGCCCGCGCAGGCGGTGCTAATGTCCGCTTCCGCCCCATAGCGGACATGGGTCAATGCCGACTGACGGGACGGTCGATCATATAAATGGAGGCATGGATGTCGCCAGTTCTGAGAGCAGCATGGTCGATCTTTGCTGGCTTGTGCCTGCTGGTGATGGTCGGCGCGATCGGGTGGCACGCCGCTTCGCACACGGTGCAGGCGCGGATCGACCTCATTCCGGGGGCGCGCGTAACGATGCATGTCTTCCGTCTTGCCAACGATGCGCCACGTCTTTCCATCTCGTTCAAAGATTCGGCTGCTTTGCGTCCTCCGACGCCGTACTGGCCCACGCGCCCCGAACTGGGAGAGTGGCGGGCTCTCGAGGGCAATGGCTCTTTGCGCTTCGAAAATCCGGGCGAAACAGTCAAGCTTCGAGTCTTCAGTCGATCTGACGCGGGGGTTTACGAGGCGCTTCCGGTCAGTGGGCGCAGCGAGGGGTTGAAGCACCGGGACCTGGTTCCATCGGAGGATGACGGAGATCCCAAGCGCTTCCGTTGGCCGCCCCTGCTTCCGACCAAGTCGATTCCAGCGGGCCAGTCCGCCCTGGATATCCTGGTATTGGAAGTCGGTGACGCCATCAAGGGCGAGAGCGTCACAGTGGTCGTCCAGCCGCCGCTGGGCTTCAAGAGCGAATTCGATGGCGCGATCCGCTGGCTCTGGTACTTCTGCTTCTGGCCGATATATGCGCTCACACTGGGCATCACGGGGATGATGCTTGCGTACATCACACGGAAGGCGTCCGCTTCTGGCCGATAGCGGACCGGGGCTACCGGGGCGCAGGGGCCGGTGCTAACGTCCGCTTCCGACCCAAAGCTGACAAAGGGCTGCGCAGACAATGGTGTTAGTCCTGCAACGCTTGCACGCGAGATCCGTATTCGCCAAGGCGCTGCTGCTAGGCGTGATCTGCACCATCGCGGTTGTCTCGCCCCTGTTGTCGTACCAGTTCGATCAGTGGCGGTATCTCAGGGCTTTCTCCAGCGCGGACGACTCGCTTCAGTGGGATCTCGTTCGCGCCTACCTGCGGCAGGAGTTGGATAAGTCACCGCGAGAGCGACTGTACTTCGATACCAAATCCACGGCGCTATGCTCGCTCGACCTGCCAGAACCTTGCGACCAGTTCGAGTTCCTGATCGCTTGACGCGAAGGCGAACTGATTGACCGCACGAATCGCTCGATCCCTCTCGAACTCCAGCGCCTGCTCGACCGACTTGCACTGAAGCGCACCTACAACCTGGATCCGCGCATTGAGAGTGTCAGCGTCCTTCCAAATGCCGAGCTGGGTTCGTTCGAGGCCGCTTGCAAAGCGGCCCCACCACCGAAGGAACTGCGCCTGATCCGAATGAGCCGGGCGGCAGTACATGCCCCCAGTGGCCGCGCGGTAGCGATGGTGCAGCGATGGTCCTGTGGCGGGTATGACAACAGCAGTTTCTTCGTGGTGGATTTTGTCCGGCAGGAGGACGCCTGGCAGGTGGTCGAGGGTGGCGGAAACACTCGTTGACTCCGGACCCGGTGGATCGACGGATGCGTCTAGGAATGTCCGCTCCTGGCCGATACCGGACATCCCGCGAGGCAAGCCCGCCTCAGCGGTCCTAATGTCCGCTTCCGACCCAAAGCGGACATCCGGTTCGCGCCCAGCCCACTCCGAATCGCACATGACAACCGTTCGACATGGTGTCTGGCTCCTCACTGGTGAAAAACCACTTTCGAACGCTCGCTACTGGCGTGAGAATGCGGACGGGCTCTCGCTGCCTACCCCGTTCAGTCGATCACTCGGAGTTCGAATGTGCGATTACGGGCTGTCCTTCTCAGGTGTTTATGGAGAGACGGGGCGTGGCTATCAATCTGTGCCCCTCCTACTAAGCGGACTGTTCGGCCGCTCGTTTGTAAGTGCACAGCTGTTGGTTACGCGAGAGGCGCTTTCAGTTTACCTGCGGACCGCGACAGGGTTCGCGGTGATAGCCGCGCCGGGCTTGAGGCTTCGCACGGTGCCTGGGCTGGCGCGGCTCGTGGCCACCGCGCATATCAAGTTAGAGCTCCCCGACGAATGACCCCTTCTGGCCGATAGCGGACATCGGCGACATGCACCGCCAACTAGTCAGCAGCTCTCGAGGAATGGACCGTTTCTATACGTGGACCGGCGCCTCATACCTCGGATGACACGCGGAGCCCTGGGATTGCTGGAGACGTCGAGCCGCGTGACTGACGGCCTGGCGACAGCTGTCGCTGCGGCGAAAACCGGTGGACAGGCACGGCAGATGCGGCCGAAACGCCGGCAGTGTCCGCAACGAGGTGGCTGGCCCGCGTCCTCGACCGCAGGTTGGATCAGTTCCGGCGCCGTCATAGCAGATGGCGCAGCGTCGGCAAGTACTTCTCGCTCGAGCCGGTGTTGACCGCGACAACCCGCTCGCCGCGCCGGACGAGGCCACGGTCGAGTAGCTGCGGCAGGGCCGCGAGGCAGGCTGCGCCCTCCGGCGAGATCCAGTCGTGTGTGCGGCGCCACGTCGCTGCGAGTTCGGTCGCGATCTCGGCTTCATCGACCGCGACCGCCGCGCCAGCGCTCGCCCGGATGATGTCCAGCACGCGGAAATGACCGACGCCGCCGGGCACGTTGAGACCCACGGCGAGGGTCTGGCCCGCCTCGACGACGGTCGTGTCCGCCGCGCCGTCGTCGAACGCACGCACGAGCGGCGCAGTTCGTCCGCTCTGCACGCACAGCATGCGCGGGCGTCGCGCACCGATCATGCCGAGTGCCTCGAGCTCGTCCCACGCCTTCCACATGCCCAGCACGCCGGTGCCGCCGCCGGTGGGATAGATCACCGCATCGGGCAACGACCAGCGTGTTTCGCCCGGCACCGGCTCTGCGAGTTCGAGGCCGAGCGATTTCTTGCCCTCGATCCGCCACCCCGGTTCCTGAAACGTCGCGACGGAAAACCAGCCATTCGGGATGTAGCGCTCCTTGAGGAATGCGCCGGCCTCGCGGATGGTCGGGCCGACCAGCTCGAGCATCACCCGATCGGGATAGCGCTTGGCGGCCGCGGCGACACCGCCGAGAATCGGCATCGGCGTGTCATCCGGCATTGCGACAACGACGCTCAGTCCGCCTTCGAGCGCGTAACGCACTAGCGAATCGCCGGCGTTGCCCTGCGTCGGTACCGCGAGCTTGGTCAGACCCAGGCGTCGCGCCTGCGCGGCGACCATCGCCATACCGCGATCCTTGAAGCTCTGCGTCGGGTTCGCACCGTGGCCGGGATGCGCCTTGCCTTCGTCCTTGAGCTGGAGCGCGAGGCCTGCCTTTGCCGCGACCGGATGCGTCGAGTAATCGAGCAGCGGCGTCGCGCCTTCGCCGAGCGGGACGAGATGCGCGGCGTCGACCGGATCGTCGGCATCGAGCGCCATCAACGCGCCAAACCGCCACAGGTCGCGACGTTGCGGGCGATACCACGCCGCATCCGGTTTCTCGCGCGCCAGTCGCTCGAGGTCGAGCACCATCTCGACCGGCCGGCCGTCGACCGGATCGAGGTTCATTGGTACGTCGGCGGAATACTCGACACCTGAGGCGATACCGCGAACGCAGCGGACGTAGGACATGGCCGGACCCGATCGGAGGTCCGTCGTTGTCGCAGCCCCGCGCCCGGATTGCAACTACGCGCGGCTCTCTCCGTCCGTTAACGGCGGGTGGACGTTGGCCGCGTGAGGCATTGACCGGGGGCACTCGTGGGCGCTCGAAGCTGCCTGTTGTGTCCCATATCGGGGGAGCGCGTACTCCAGGTGCAGTGTCCGCTTTCGACCCGCCGCGGACTTTGCGGGCTACCTGGGCGCCAGGGACCGGGGCTAGCGTCCGCGCTCGACCCATCGCGGTCGCTCGATCCCGTATTGGTCTTGGCTAAGATCGCGCCGGTGCTGACATCCGCTTCGCAGAGCAGTCAGTTCCTGTGCCCGCGGCGCTGCAGGATTCGCGTTCCTTCACAGCCCAAAAGCAAGTAGAGCGCGACCGACAGGTTGAAGGCTCTTCCGCCGCTTCGCAGTGAACATCTCGCCTGCAGCGGCCGCAGGCCGAACGGGCCTGCGGCTATTGCACTGTTCAGTTGCTGCTTGCGTGCGGCTGCTCCATCTTGCGCTGCGCCTCGTCCAGCGCCTTCTTCATGCTCAGCGTATCGGCGCCCTGCGATGGCGGGAACTCCATGAGGCTTTGCAGGTGGGCTGCAATGAACGGACCCGCCGCGGTCGGCGCCCACAGCTTCGACGCAAAGAACCGGCGTCCGATGTAACCCCACTCGTGCGACTGAGGGTCCATCTTTTCCATCGGATCCATCAGCAGGTTGAACACGTATGGCACGCTCGGGTAGTACTTGGCATCCCACCAGCTCCCCTCCCGCTTCACGCCGATGTGCATCTTCCACCCATCGACGCGGATCGCCATGAGGTCGGTCTCGTCGTAGTAGAAGATCTCGCGACGCGCCGACTTGGCCGACTTGCCGGTCCAGTGGTCGAGGTTGTTGTAGCCATCGAGGTGCACCTTGTACTTGGTGCCGTTCATCGTGTAGCCGGCGATAAGCTTGTCCTTGAGGTCGGGAAGACCAGCCGCCGCCGCAAGCGTGGCGAACAGGTCTTCGTGGTTCTGGATGCCATTGGAGATGGTGTGCGGCTTGACCTTGCCGGGCCAGCGCAGCAGGCACGGAACGCGCAGACCGCCTTCCCAGGTCGTCCCTTTTTCGCCGCGGAACGGTGCATAGCCACCATCTGGCCAGAGCATCAGCTCGTTTCCGTTGTCGGTTGAGTAGATAACGATGGTGTTGTCGTCTACGCCAAGTTCCTTCAGCTTCGCCAGAAGCTGGCCGACCTGTTCGTCGTGCTCGAGCATCTTGGCGCGCACCACGTCTTCCTCGGCGCGGCCTTCGTCCACGGCCATCTGGATGTACTTCTTCGTGCAATGCGAATGGATGTGGATGGCCGTTGTGTTGAACCAGCAGAAGAATGGCTTGTCGCCCTTGCCGACGCGATCGAGCCAGTCGAGGGTCTTCTCGACTACTTCGCTGTCGAACGTTTCCATGCGCTTGCGGGTGAGCGGGCCGGTGTCCTCTATCTTCTGCTTGCCCACACGGCCGAACTTGTCGTCGGTGGTCGCGTCATCCTTGTCGGTGGCCCAGGTGTGCAGCACGCCGCGCGGCCCGAACTTCTTCTTGTACTCGGGGTTCTTCTGGCCGGGATAGTCGAGTTCTTCGGGCTCTTCCTCGGCGTTGAGGTGATACAGGTTGCCGAACCACTCGTCGAAGCCGTGCATCGTCGGCAGGAACTCGTTGCGGTCGCCCAAGTGGTTCTTGCCGAATTGCGCAGTGGCATAGCCGACCGACTTGAGCACTTCTGCTAGGGTCGGATCTTCCGCCTGGATGCCGCGCGTGGAGCCGGGAATGCCGATGGTTGTCATGCCGGTGCGGATCGGCAGCTGACCCATGATGAAGGCCGCGCGCCCCGCGGTGCAGCTGGGCTGGCCGTAGTGGTCGGTGAAGACGATACCGTCGCGACCAATGCTGTCGATGTTGGGGGTATGGCCCATCATGCCGTGCGAGTAGACACCGACGTTCCACATGCCGATGTCGTCGCCAAAAATGACGAGTATGTTCGGCTTGTCGCCCTTCTTTGCAGTTGCCATGGTTGAAACTCCTTGGACTTCGAGCGGCCAGGCCGCGATTCGGATTCCCCCCCGATTTCCCCAGCCCCCGCTTACCAGCCCCCCAGGACAGCATGGCCGCACCGATCGTGGGGACTTTGACCGCCATCCCTTACGGCCCTGGGCTCCATCGTCTTTGTCATGCGATAGAAATGCGCCAGGATCTTGACCGGCCCGAGCATGATGAAGATCCGCAGCATGGCGTTTGCCGTGCTCGGGATATAGCCGTCGCTGCGCTGGGTGGCTTCCTGCAGCATTGCGGCAACTCAGCGCACGAATAGCCAGACTGCGGTAACGCCACCGAGCACGAGCAATCCGATGCTGGCGGCAATCGTGCCCCTCTGGTGAGAGACGTACTGGCCGCGCTCGATGTCCCGGCCTACTGCCCAGTAGCGGTAGATCGACCACATCAGCATCAGCAGGCCCAGCGCGACCATGCCCAAGCCAGCGTTACCGGCATCGCGAAGGAAATGCCGGCTGTGGTGCTCAGCCAGTTCCTTCTGCTGGACCAGATACATGCTGAAGCGGTTGAGCGTGATACCGAAACCGACAAGCGACACGGTCGTGCGCAGGTAGCTCAGGTGGGTACGTTCATTGGCCAAGTGCGAGCGCAGGTTCGATACGTGCGTGCGGTACACCGACAAGCGAGTGCGATAGATGGACAGTAGCGTCGATGAAGCAGCGAGGTCCGGCTTGCCATCGATCGCGGCGGCTATGTCGGCCGGAAGCTGCGGCGGTTCAGGGGTTTCCATGGTTGCTCCGAATCGCTGGAAGCAGAGAATTCCCGACTTGTCTCATCCGCCGAGTTCCTCCGCCGAGGGGACTTAGCGCACCACCACGAACACATTCGCTTTAGGATCCGCTCAAGGAAGTGGCGACTGCGTGAAATCGTAATTCCAGCTCGATCGCGGCAAGCGCGCACGATGCTGCAAATTGGTGCCGCGGCAGGCACAGCCTGGCAAGTGAGATCCGCCGTCGTCGCGGATCGCGCGCCCCTGACGGTGTGCCAATGTCTGCTTCTGGAAGATAGCCGACAACGGCCGGCTACATGTGCTTCGGAGGCACTTAACAGGCAATGTCCGCCCTGGCCGATGGCGGACATCCGCAGCGCCGCGCGAAGACGGGTGTTCGGCTATCGATCCGGAGCGGCCTTGCATCGCACTGGCCTCAGCTCTGCTTCGACTGTCTGTCGAAGACCAGAACTCCGCCGCCCGCGATGACCGTCAGACTACGTACCTCGCGCGTTGCCCCGCGGTTGAATTCGATCTGCAATGTCCCAGCCGGAACGTAGGCGTCGGGCGCCACGAACCGGTTGCCAGTGACTGGCTTGAGCTGGCGTGGCGTTCCCTTTGCCTGCACGGTCAAGCCAGCAGTCGTCCGAAGCACCGTGAGGTCCTGGTTGTCGAACATCGTGTCCAGAATCCCGGGCAGCTCGAGACTCTGACTTTCTCGCCGCTTGTACGTGCCGACGAACTCATCGAGCAGATTCGTAGCGGTGACGGCGCTGATCTTTACCGACCAGTCGCCGGCCCAACCCTGCGAGTCGGATACGGCGTTGCGGATTTCATCGCCCAGTACATCCCCGTTCGCACCATTGGAGACGATGACAAGACCATCGCCGCTGTCGAGATTTCCTTCGATATAGGCCTTGTAACTGTCATTGGCTCCGGCGTGATGGAAGATGCGTGCACTGCCTTCGCCGGCCAGCCTCGGCCCCAGGCCAAACGTGCCCGGGGAAACCGCCGTCATCATGTCCATCGCCAATGGCTGAGGCAGGAATCCATCAGGCGCGCGATAGCTGGTGCAGAGCGCTTGGACCAGTAGTGCAAGGTCGTGGGCCGAAGTCCAGAGTCCGGATGGGGCGAGCTCCGGAAAGCTCTGCCACCCGCGTGGAAGCGCCACGGGCTTTCCGGACTCGTCATGTGCGTGAGCGATGTCGCCGGTGGTCACTGAAGGAGCTGCGTCGAACCGGCTTCGGTTCATGCCGAGCGGTGCGAACAGGTATTGGCGCGCCAACGCATCGAAGCCTTGCCCCATCGCATCCTCGATGACGGCCTGCACCACCATGTAGCCGCCGCCCGAGTAGCGGGACCGGCTTCCTGCCCGATCGATCCGCTGCAGCGGTTTGTTGAGCGCGGGTGGCGTGCCGTTCAACGTTTGGAGAAGGGAAGGTAGCTGTGCGGACGGCTCCACGTCCTTGAACCCATGAACATTGAAGCCGGCGGTGTGCGAAAGCAGCATGCGCAGGCTGATGTCATTGGTATCGCCTTCCAGCCCCTCCGGAAGGCGCCAGCGGTGCAGCAAGCGACCGACACCCTGATCGAGATCGAGCCTGCCCAGCGCGACCAGCCTCAGGCAGAGCGCCGCAGTCGCGACTTTGCTCACCGACCCAACGGAGAAGAGCGTGTCCGGCCCTACGGGAACATCGCGTGCGGCCAGGCTGGAGCCGTAGCCTTTCAGGCTCGCCACTTTTCCACCGCGCAGCACCGCTATGGCCACACCCGGCACGTTGTAGTGCGACATGCGCTGAGCCAGGTTCCATTGCTCGCCCCCGGAATGAACCGTGGGCCGCAGGTGCGACTCGAAGGAATCGCGCGAGAGCGGGGGCTGGACTTGCGCCCGTCCGGCGGACGGAGGGAAATAAAAAGGAAGTGAAAGGCTGCCAAGCAGCAACTGGCGACGAGTGATTGCAGGCACGGGCGCGTCCATCAACTGTTGGCAGCGCCCGCCGGAAGGTGTCGCAGATCGTTGGCCCGGTGCCCTAGCCAACGTCGAAGTAAGCGAAGAGATTCGTCAGGCCCGACTTTACAGGCACCCATCGCTCGTCATCAAGCCAGCACGAAGTCGAGAGCCGATGTGCACGCAACACGGAAACAACCGCTTCCTGCCGATAGCGGACGACCGCCACGGCGCGAACAGTACGCCCCACCAGAAGCATGGCCGGCAGCCACGCTTCTGGCTCCCACCGTCTCCGCTCAACGAACTGCGCGTTTCACCGTGTCGATGAGTTCGGGCTTTCCGCCGGCGAGCGCGGGCGCTGAGGCGGCCACCACATCATGCGGGAATCCGAGGGTGATGGCGCTTGCGGTGTCCAGGCGCTCAATCTGCGCGGGGGTCAACCGGACATGCACCGAAGCCAGGTTGTCGCCGAGTTGTTCCGCGGTTCGCGGCCCGATGATCGGCAGCGTGCCTTTTGCGAGCACCCATGCGATGGCGATCTGGCCGGGTGAGTGACCCGTCTCCTCGGCGATCGCCAGCACCGCATCGACTGTCGCGGTCTTGCGCTGGTTGCTCTCGTCATGGATGACGACGCCCAGGCCCTGTGCCCGGCCCGTTTCACCCTTGCGGTACTTGCCCGTCAGCAGACCGCCACCGAGCGGTGACCATCCAACCGTTCCCAGGTTGAATCCGGCGGCCATGGGAAGCAGTTCGCGTTCGGCCGACCGCTCCACCAGGCTGTACTCCAACTGCACCGCCGAGATGGGCGACCAGCCCCGCAGTTCGGCAAGCGTGGCCGCAGTGGCGACGCGCCAAGCCGGGAAATCCGACAGTCCGGCGTATAGGATCTTCCCCGATCGGACCAGGTCATCGATCGCACGCGCGATCTCGTCGATGGGTGTCACGCCATCGGGCATATGCGTCCACAACAGATCGATCCGGTCCGTCTTGAGGCGCTTGAGGCTGGCCTCGACGGAACGGAACATCGCCTTGCGGCTGTTGCCCGAGCGCTGCAGCCCGGCGTCCGGTGAATCGCCGAGCGAGTACTTGGTGGCCAGGACGATCTCGTCACGCTCGCTGGCGATGAAATCACCCAACATCGTTTCGGACTGACCGAACTGGTACTGATCGGCGGTGTCGATGAAGTTGCCACCCGCCTCGCGATAGCCGGTGTAGATCTTGCGGGCTTCATCCTGCTCCGAGCCATAGCCCCAGCCCTTGCCGAAATTGCCCGTGCCCAGGGCGAGTGAGGAAACCCGAAGGCCGGTATTGCCGAAGATGCGGTAACGCATGACGTGTTCTCCTGGGGAGTGGTCGAAGCGGCGTGTGCGGCCGTCCGGTCTTGGCTTATCCGCCCTTCGGCGGGTGTAGTGAGGTCCGATGGGCACTTTGTACGCCTCGCGCTGCGTTGCGGAAATAGCTACGATTGCAATCGCCCGTTGCATGAAAGCAACGCGGATGGCATGCCGTTTGCCGAGGAGGGCCCATGAATTTCGACTGGAACGACATCCCCTTGCTGCTGAAGCTGGCCGAGAACGGCAACATGGCGCAGACGGCGCGCGACCTGGATCTGGTGACATCCACCGTGAGCCGCCGCGTGGCTGCGGCCGAGCAGGCCCTGGGCATCCGGCTTTTCATCCGCGACCATGCCGGCTACCAGCCCACGGCGGGAGGAGAGGTCTTCCTCTCCCATGCCGACACCATCGTCGATCGCGTCAAGACGATGCTTCTGGAAAGCAGGGAAGAAGCGCAGGACATTTCCGGCGCCGTCAACATCACCGCCATCGATGTGCTGCTCAGTCACTGGCTGGTGCGTCACGTGCCCGCGCTGTTGGCCGGATATCCACGCCTTGAGTTGAATCTGATCGGCGACTTTCGAGAACTGTCGTTCACCCGGCGCGAGACCGACCTCGCCATTCGCCTGAACCGGCCTACCGCGGATGCCGCGCTGCGTATGCGCAGGATAGGAAAGCTGGGTTTCGCCGTGTATGGCGCCAAGAGATTCTCCGGCGCCTCGCGAAAGGAGTGGCCCACACTTCCGTGGCTGTCCTTTCCGGACGAGATGTCCAAGTTGGCCGAGATGCAGTGGCTGGCAAAGATCGGGCCAGCGCAGAAGATCCGGCTGACAAGCATCTCGATGATTGCGTGTGCGTGTGAAGCCGGGGTCGGGCTGGCGCTGCTTCCGTGTGTCGTCGGTGATCGCCTGGAGCTTTTCCGGCTGGAGCCCGAACCGGTGTCGCAACGCGACCTGTGGTTGCTCAGCCACAAAGATGCAGGCCAAGTGGCGCGATTCCGCGCCGTATCGGAATGGCTCCGTGAGAAGGCGGAAAAGGACGCGAACCTGCTCGCGGGGGTTTAGCTTCAGCTCGTGTGATCGCTTCTGGACGATAGCGGACATTCGGTCGGGCGAATCCAGATCGGCCGACGCAAATGCCCGTTTCCGACCCGAAGCGTTTGGCCAGGCCCGGGCGATGCTAACGTCTGCTTCGGCGAAATCAGCCGACTGATTCGACAGGGGGCGAAATGAACGTCGATGCGCAGACGAAGGTAGACAATGCAGCCGATTTCGACTGGTTGCAGGACGACGTGTTTGGGCGCATCGCATCGCGCTACGACCTGCTATGCGATCTCTTCAGTCTGGGCATCCATCGGCTCTGGAAACGCCGCGTCGCTCGGCGCATCGCGGACGAACACTGGACGCGGTTGCTGGACGGCGCGACCGGCACCGGCGACATCATCCTGCGGTTGTTGGCACACGAATCCACGGCCGATCGCACCGTCATCGCGTCCGACGTCAGCGCGGGCATGCTGGGCATCGCGCAGCGTCGGCTGGGCGACAATGCCGAACGAGTGAGGCTGGAACGCCTCGACGCAGAGCACATGCCTTCGGTGGCGGACGAATGCGTGGATGCGTATTCGATCTCGCTCGCGCTGAAGATCTGCAATCGCGGGAAAGTCCTCAACGAAGCATTTCGCGTGCTCTCGCCCGGCGGAAGGCTGGTCGTGCTCGAAGCGTCCAACATCCCCTGGGGGCCGCTCCAGGCGGCGTACCTGGGCTACATGTCGGTGTGCATGCCGCTGCTGGGCTGGCTCGCCACGGGCGGCGATGCGTCGGCCTACCGGTACCTGCTTCACGGCATCCGGGAGTTCCCTAGCGCGGAAGGTCTGGCGGATGAGTTGCGCGCACACGGGTTCGAAGACGTCGCCTTCGAGCGGCAGTCGCTTGGCATCGTTGCGATCCATACGGCGCGAAAGCCATGGGGAAGCCAGCGTAGTCCGGTAAGCGAAGCGCGCCCGGGAGGGTAGAGGCGACGACGCTTGGTAATGTCCGCTTCGACCCGAGGCGGACATTTCAAATCATGAAGTTTTTGTACTCCGCTTGCGTCGTCATGGCCTGCTGTTTCATGACAGGGTGTCGCGCGCCCGACCAGGACAAGTTGGACGCGTTGGCCGCATCGCTGATTTCCACTGGGGGTCGTCTGGATGACGTGATGAGGCGCTTCGATCGCGAGGGGTTCGAGTGCAACATGAAGTCGTCAGCGCCCCGTGCGCACTGCAGCCATAGAGGGGGCTCGTTGATCCACACATGCGTGGATAGCGTGGTCTTGGTGGTCGACCCGGCGCGTAACAAGGTGACCGACGCGACGGCAGGGAAGATGGCGTGCGCAGGATTATGAGGTAAGGATCTTTCGGGTTAGGCAGTGCTCTACTTCATCGCGCGAAGTTCGCACTGGCCGTTGGCGGACATTAGGGCGAGAGTGGGCCGGCCGGCAGTGCTGATGTTGATTTCGTCCCTGGGCGGACGTTTGACTCGCCTGCTGCAGCCTGACCTGGACCGGTTCATCGCTCGACGTGGCGGTCCAGGAATTCAAGCATGCTTGTTGCGATCTCGCCGCCATGGGTTTCGATGGCGAAGTGGCCCGTGTCGAGGAAGCGCACCTCGGCGTTCGGGTTGTCGCGCTTGAAGGCGTCGGCACCGGCTGGGATGAAGAACGGATCGTTCCTGCCCCAGATCGCCAACGTAGGCGGTCGGTGCTGGCGGAAGAATGCATGCAGATGCGGGTACTGCTTGAGGTTGCTCCCGTAGTCGAGCAGCAGGTCCATTTGCGGTTCGACACCGATGCGCTCAATCGCGGCTGATGCCAGCTGGTAGCTCTCCGGCGCGATCAGCGATGTGTCCTGCACGCCGTGGGTGTACTGCCACTTGATCATGTCAGGCGTGTTGAACTGACGCAGGGCTTCGCGGTTCTCGGCGGTGGGCGCATTCCACGCCTTGCGCATGTCGGCCCAACCTTCGCTCAAGCCTTCTTCGTAGGCATTGCCGTTCTGGCTCACGATGGCGGTGACCTTGCACGGCTTCGCCACGGCCAGGCGCCAGCCGACGGGGGCGCCGTAGTCGAACACGTAGATCGCGTAGCGATCCAGGCCCTTTTCTACAGTGAATGCATCAATGACCGAAGCCAGATTGTCGAAGGTGTAGCCGAACTCGACGCCTGGCTGGACCGTGGTTTGCCCGAAGCCGGGCAGGTCAGGCGCGACCACGTGATATCGCTTGGCCAGCACGGGGATCAACTCGCGGAACATATGCGAGGAGGCGCCGAAGCCGTGCAGCAGCAGGACCGAGGGAGCGTCCGACGGGCCGGCCTCGCGGTAGAAGAGGCTTACGCCCCGGATGTCCACTGAGCGGTAGTGGACCTGTTGCGGACGATCGGTCGCCGTGGCGGTCAGGGGGTTGTCGGTGATCATGATGGACACTCGCAATGGCCTGAGGCCGAACGTTGGCGATACTCACTGTGGAATGCGGGCGATCACCTTGATCTCGAAGTCGAATCCGGCGAGCCAGTTGACGCCGATCGCTGTCCAGTTCGGATACGGCGCTTTCGGGAAGACTTCGCCTTTCACTGCCATGATCGTGCCGAACTGATTCTCCGGATCGGTATGGAAGGTCGTGACGTCGACGATGTCGTCGAACCCGCATCCACCCGCCTTCAGAGTGGACTCGAGATTGGCGAACGCCAGGCGAACCTGTGCCTCGAAGTCCGGCTCGGGCGAGCCATCGCTGCGGCTGCCCACCTGGCCGGACACGAACAACAGATCCCTCGATCGGATCGCGGCGGAATAGGTCTGTGCGGTGTAGAGGTCATGCCGACCGGCGGGGAAAACGGCGTCACGCGGGGCCATGTGGAAATTCTCCGGTGGAGAGTCGCTGGGTAGGGTTCCGACGAATCAAGGTCCGTCGCATCGGCTCATGCAAGCGATGCATGCAAACTCGTGTACGAAGCCTGCTCATGCGGCGCGGCGCGCGGCTTCCGGTAGCTTCGCGATCGCCTTGATCTCGAAATGGAAGCCGTACAGACACGTTACGCCGATCCCGGTCAGCGTGGGGTGGGGGGCGTCGCCCCAGAACTCGGGCACGATCTTCCACGCCTTCTCGAAGTGCTTTTCCGGATCGACGATGAAGACCGTGACATCCACGACGTCATCGAAGCTGCAGCCGGCTTCGGCGAGGATGGCATTGAGGTTGCGGAAGGCCAGGCGCACCTGTTCATCGAAGTCCGGCTCGGGTGAACCGTCCTCGCGACTGCCCACCTGTCCGGACACGAACAGGAAGCCGTTGCAGCGCACGGCCGGGGAATAGCGGTTGCGCTCGTACAGGGCCTGGCGGCCCGGGGGGAAAACGACATCGCGAGTGTCCATGGGATCTCCTTGGGGGGGCGGCTACCTTGCACGTGGCGATCACTCTAGGCAGCCGAGCCGACGGGATAAACACGCCGAATCCGCGATGACTGTTTGTAGAATCAAAACAATCCCGCCCCCCGTGGAACCCACATGGACCGTATCGACGCGATGCAGGCCTTCGTCCGCGTGGCGGAAACCGGCAGCTTCACCAAGGCCGCCGAAACGCTGCATGCGAGCAAGACGCGTGTGACGCAACTGGTGCAGCAACTGGAAACGCATCTGCGAGTGAAGCTGCTCCACCGCACCACACGCAAGGTCAACGTCACCGCCGATGGCGCCGCGTACTACGAACGGGTCGTGCGCCTGCTCGCCGACCTGGACGATGCCGAGACCAGCCTGTCGGCTGCGTCCGACGCACCGCGTGGGCGCCTGCGCGTGGATGTGCCTGCGCCATTGGCCAGCCTGATCGTGGTACCTGCCTTGCCTGCTTTCCAGGCGCGCTATCCCGATATCCAGCTCGATCTCGGCGCCAGCGACCGCAAGGTGGATCTGATCGACGAGAACGTGGACTGCGTGGTGCGTGGCGGCGAGCTCTCGGAATTGTCGCTGCGCGCGCGGCATGTGGCGGACCTGCCGCTGGGTGTGTATGCCGCACCTGCATACCTCGCACGAGCAGGCACACCGGAACATCCGCAGGCGCTGGAAGGCAGCCACCACCGCACCATCGGCTATCGCGGGTCGCGTACCGGCACGCCGTTGGCATTGTCTATGCAACGCGGCGACGAACAGCTGCGCGTGAACGGCCGCCATGCACTGTCGGTGGACGACGGCAATGCCTACGTGGCCGCAGGCATCGCGGGTCTGGGCGTGCTGTGGTTGCCCCAATACATGGCGCGTGTGCCGGTGGCGCGCGGCGAGCTGCTACCGCATCAATTTCAACGCGGGCGACCGGATCGGCCTGACCGTGACCAGCACCGGCGTGGGCGGGCGGATCGAGTTGAGTGCGGGGCTGTCCACGGCAACGGTCATGACCAACGGCTCGACGGTTTCCGCCAGCGATGTGATCACCCGCAGCGTGGTCGGCGGCCCACATACCACGTTCCTTCGGTATTTCGACCAAGGCGTCGTCTCCGGCGCGGCGCAGTACACGATCGGCTGCGTGTCGGTTGCCTCCACCGTGAGCGGCAGTTCGCCGCCTACTGGCATTGGCGGCACATCGGTCACCATCAACGGTTCGGCCCTCCTGGGTGCCACCGCCGTGTACTTCGGCGGTGTGCCGGCGGCCACGTTCACGGTCAATTCCGACACGCGCATAACCGCAGTCGCGCCTGCCGGAAGCGGCACGGTAGCGTTGAGCGTCCGCACCGACACGGGCACCGCCACGGGCGGCAGCTTCACCTATGTACCGCCACCGGTGCTGGCCGCGGCACCGTTGCCGGACGCAACCGGTGGCGTCGGCTACAGCCAGTCGTTGCAGGCCAGCGGTGTGGGCGCACCGCTCGGCTATGCCGTCGTATCCGGTGCGCTCCCCGGCGGAATGCAGCTGGACCCCGACGGCCGCCTGTGGGGAACCGCAACCGCCGCCGGAAGCTTCACGTTTCGGGTCAGGGTGACCGACGTGTTCGGTCAGACGGGCGAGCAGACGTTGACGCTGCAGGTGCTGGCGCCGCCGATCACGCTGGCTCCGGCGACGCTCGCCGATGGCCAGGTGGGGGTCGGGTACAGCGTCCAGTTCAATGCCACCGGCGGCAACGGCAACTACACCTATGCGCTGACCAGTGGCGTGTTGCCACCCGGCCTGCGGTTGGATCCGACTGGACAGCTCAGTGGCACTCCCGCCGCGTCGGGCAGCTACGACGCGACCATCTCCGCGACCGACCGCCAGGGCTTCACCGGTAGCCAGGCCTATACGCTGCGGATTGCTGCGGCCGCGCCGCAGCCGATTGTCGCCACGTTGCAGACCAGCACCACCGCCGGCGGTCGCGCCGTCGTGCAGCTGACCGACCAGGCGCAGGGCGGTCCGTTCACCGCGGCCACGTTGCTGTCGGTGCTGCCGGCCGCAGCGGGCACGGCGCGCATCGATGCCGCCGGCAGCGGCGCGGATGCGCGGTATCGGATGACATTCACCGCGGCGGCGGATTTCGATGGCATCGCGCGCATCGGGTACACGCTGACCAACGCACACGCCACCTCGGCGCCGGGCACGGTCGAAGTGAAAGTGGCTGCACGTCCCGATCCGTCGCGCGACGCCGAAGTCTCCGGCCTGCTGGCGGCGCAGGCGGCCGCGGCGCGACGCTTCGGCATCGCGCAGATCGGCAATTTCCAGCAACGCATGGAAAGCCTGCATCGAGGCGAAGGCAGCGGCGGCTTCCGCAACGGCCTGAGTTTCTCCGCCGATGGACGTTGTCAGAACCAGTCGCGCCACCTTCCCGGCAGCGATTGTGCGCAGCAGGCCTTGAACGACGAAGCTGCGGCGCGGGAAGCGTCGTCGGTCACCGACGGAGCGGGCCGCAACGGCAATGCGGGCCAGATCGGCATTTGGACCGGCGGCGCGATCAGTCGCGGCGATCGCGATGCAGTCGACGATGCCGGCGGCTTCGAGTTCGAAACCAGCGGCGTCAGTGCCGGTGCCGATTACCGCGTCGATCGTGCGTTCGCGATCGGCGGCGGCGTCGGTTACGGCCGTGACGACAGCGACATCGGTTTCGAGGGCACGCGCAGCGAATCGGACAGCTACAGCCTCGCGGTGTACGCCAGCTACCATCCGGGCGAAGTGTTCTTTCTCGACGGCCTCGCGGGCTACCAATGGCTTTCCTACGACCTGCGTCGCCACGTGACGACCAATGGTGCGCAAGTGCACGGCGAGCGTGACGGCACGCAGTGGTTCGGCTCGCTTTCGCTTGGCGCCGAGCTGCGCCGCCATCGCCTGCAGGTGGCGCCGTATGCGCGATGGGATATCGCACGCGGCACGCTGGACGGGTACACGGAAAGCGGCGACGAACTGTACGCATTGCGCCACGCGGACCAGGATGTGAACACGAGCACCGGCAATCTCGGCGTGCGCATCGATTACCGAATCCCGACCGCATTCGGTTCCATCGCGCCGCGGTTCCTTCTGGAATACCAGCACGATTTCCAGGCCGACGGCACCGCGACGATGAGCTATGCCGATATGCTTTCCGGCCCGTTCCATCGCACCAATATCCAGAGCCTCGAACAGAACCGCCTCATGTTCGGCATCGGTGCGGTGCTGGAAACCGAGCACGACCTCGGTCTTCGTCTGGAGTACCGGGGCCTGTTCCAGAGCGACCACGGCAGCGACCACGGCGTGCTGCTGAACCTGGAGAAGAAGTTCTGAGCGCACTACCGGCGGTTGAACGTCGCGCCTGAGTGCGCCTGCTCCCTCTCACCGCAGGCATCGACGAAACCCATCGTCGGGGGCTCGAGTATCGAGTCATGTAGCGTCGCGGCCACCGGCTCGCGCGCGGACCTGCCCGCGCGCTTCACGAGTAGAAGGCTTTCGCGCGCTTGATCCGGGACGTCATTCAGGTGGCTGACTGCCGCTCATGGTCGATCCAGCCCGCGATGATTCAGTGACCTCACCGCCTGCATACATGTTCGGGCGAAGACTCGCAGCGCATTCCACAGCGCAGACCGCACTCACTGCCGGCTGCGCCAGCGAGGTGGGCCATGAGCAAGCACAAGCCGTCGCGGCGCCTGTCGTCGGTTTTCGCGGGACTGTTGACCGCCGTGGCGCTTCCCTTCGCGTTGCACGCGCAGATGCCGGCACCGCCGATGAATCGACTCTCGGTCGAGCCGCGCGTCCCGCGGCTGGGGATCACGCCGTGCGTGGTGGAATTGTTCCATGACGTGGATACCGGGTACTTTGGCGAGCCGATGTTCGAGCCCGAGTTCGAGTACGCGCCGCCGCCCGGGTGTCCCGGGCCATGGGCCAAGGTGATCTTCAGCGTCGACCTGCGCGGTCCGGGCACCACCGGTATCGCCAACGTGACGTTCGCGCTCGGCGACGCGCGCCGCAATGAATTCTTCTCGACCACGTTGCTGACGGCCGGCGCGCAGTACAACGTCGGACAGCAGAGCTGGCGTGTCGAACGCGACATCACCGAGTATTCCGCGCTGCTGTACCAGGCGCGGCCGGGCTTTGCCCGTGACACCGACTACTACTTCCGCGATGCCTACTCGGGCGACAATCCGCGCGCCAGCGGGCGGATGATCTTCTATCCGGCCACGCCCGCGCAGCCGGCGCCCGAGGTGCCCGACGTGATCGTTCCCGTGACGCAGACCGCGCTGACGGTGGATCCCTTGCCTCGCAACATCGAGCGCGCGTATCTGGACGTCTACTCGCAACTGACCTCATTCTGGTTCAGTTGCGTTCCCGCCGATGCCACGGCCAGCTGGCCGCTGCTGGTGGAAACTCCGCTGGCCATGGGCGATTGGGAGCCACAAGCCGGCGATACCAATGCCCAGGGCTGTGCCGGCAGCAATTATCGCGACGTGATCGTGTACCTCGATGGCGTCGCCGTGGGCACCGCACCGTTGTATCCGTGGTTGAACAGCGATTTGAACCTGCGCTTCGAACGCAGCGTCGACCTGCCGGTGCCGACACCGCAATCGCTCAACCTGATGCCGTTCCGCATCGACCTCACCCCGTACGCGGCATTACTCAGCGATGGCGCGCCGCATTCGATCCAGATCCTGTACGCACGTGCCGAAGACACGTTCCGTGGCCCCTTCGACGACGCGCACCTGATGCTCTATCTGGACAAGGGATCCACGCAGATCACCGGTGGCGTGATACGCAACACGCTCGAAGGCGCGTCGGTGGCGGCCACCACCACGCGCAACGACTGGACGACAGACGACACGCTGTTGACAGGCGATGTCGATCGACAGTATCGGCGCCAGTACGAAGTGGCCGGGTACGTCAACACCTCGCGCGGTCGCGTCGATACCACGATCAAGCAGAAGCAATCGTTCACCAGCACCCAGTGGGTGAGCCTGCTGGGCCATGACACTCCCGCCGACCACGACTACGCGCAGACCCTCGATATCGCCAGCATCACCGAACGCACGACCCTGCGGCAGCGCGGAGCGACCGTGCTCGCCTACGACCGCATTCGCCATCATTACCCGCTGCGAATCATCTACACGGCCAGCGGTGGCTTGCCGGAAAACATGGTGCCGTTCCTGGTGCATGCCAGCGCGTATGTCGAACAGGGCCATCACCAACAGGGGTCACACACGCGCCCGGCGGGTGCGTACGCGGATCGCGTTTACGCGAACTTCGTCGGCAGTCGCACGTTCAACGCTGCGCAAGGCACTTACAGTGGCTGGAGCGGGGCGCGCAGCCACTATTTCAACGACAACGCAGGAAGCTGCTTCCGCGAACGCGTGACCTGGTTGCGCGACAGCCTGACGTCGCACACGCAAGGCGTGGGTTGCCCGGACGGGATCAACCGCGTGCGCGGCTTCGCTCATCCCGACGGATCGCCCGCAAGCCTGGGCTGGTTGCGTTGACGCGCGTCAGCCGACCTTCAAGGCCGTCACGCGGTGCCGGCGTGAAACATGCTTGGATTCGTGTCGATGCCCAGACGCGAACGCCCGAACAAGTCGTCCAACGCCTTCGTCCGCGTCCGCGGCGCGCGGGAGCACAACCTCCGCGACGTCGATGTCGACATTCCGCGCGACGCGCTGGTGGTCTTCTCCGGGATCTCCGGGTCCGGCAAGTCGTCGCTGGCGTTCGGCACGCTCTATGCGGAGGCGCAGCGTCGCTACCTCGAATCCTTGTCGCCGTACGCACGGCGTCTGGTGAACCAGGTGGGTGTGCCGGACGTGGATGCGATCGAGGGCCTGCCGCCGGCGGTCGCACTGCAACAGCAACGCGGTACACCGAACGTGCGCTCCACGGTCGGCAGCGTGACGACATTGTCGAGCCTGGTGCGCATGCTCTACTCGCGCGCGGGAACATATCCGTCGAAGCAGCCCATGCTGTACGCCGAAGACTTCTCGCCGAACACGCCGCAGGGAGCGTGCCCAAATTGCCACGGCCTGGGCTACGTGTACGACGTGACGGAAGCATCGATGGTGCCAGACCCGTCCCTGAGTATCCGCGAGCGCGCGATCGCGTCGTGGCCGCCGGCGTGGCACGGACAGAACCTGCGCGACATCCTGGTCACGCTGGGCTACGACGTCGACGCACCGTGGTCGCGTCTGTCGAAGAAGGACCGTGACTGGATCCTGTTCACCGAGGAAACGCCCACGGTGCCGGTCTATCCCGGCTTCACTCCCGCCGAGACGCGCACCGCGCTGCGCCGCAAGACCGAACCGGCGTACATGGGCACTTACACCGGTGCGCGACGGTACGTACTTCATACCTTCGCCACCACGCAAAGCGCGCTGATGAAGAAGCGCGTGTCGCGTTTCATGGCCGGCGCGCTGTGCCCGGTGTGCGACGGCCGCCGACTCAAGCGCGAGGCCTTGTCGGTGACCTTCGCGGGCCTCGACATCGGCACGCTGTCGCAGCTGCCGTTCAATCGCGTCGTCGATGTCCTGAGGCCCGCCGCCGAGGGCAATTTCAACGCGCCATCGAAAGCCCGCACGCGGAGCAAGGCGGCCAGCCGCAAGGACGTGGTCGCGCGCGTGGACGCCGGAGGTTCTGCGCACGCGGGCGGCTCCGACGTGCGACGCACGCCCGACCTTTCGGAAGAGAAACGCATCGCCGCGCAGCGCATCGCGCACGACCTGATCGAGCGGATCGGCACGTTGCAGGGGCTGGGCCTGGGTTACCTCACACTGGATCGACCCACGCCCACGCTGTCGCCCGGAGAACTGCAGCGATTGCGCCTTGCGACGCAGATCCGCTCGAACCTGTTCGGCGTCGTATACGTGCTCGACGAACCCTCGGCCGGCCTGCACCCGGCCGACAGCGAGGCGCTGTACGACGCGCTGGGTCAGTTGAAGGAGGCCGGCAACACGCTGTTCGTGGTCGAGCACGACCTGGACCTCATGCGCCGCGCCGACTGGTTGGTGGACGTCGGTCCGGGCGCGGGCCAGCACGGTGGATGCGTGCTCTACAGCGGGCCGCCGGGCGGCCTGCGTGAGGTGGAGGCATCGCATACCCGCCGCTATCTGTTCGGCAAGCGCGACGTCCGCCGTCGCCGCTCCACGCGTCAAGTGTCGCAATGGTTGGAACTGCGCGGCGTTCACCGCAACAACCTGCACGGCGTCGACGTGCGCTTTCCGCTCGGCGCCTTCACCACGGTCACGGGCGTCTCGGGCTCAGGGAAGTCGAGCCTGGTCAGCCAGGCGCTGGTCGAACTGGTCGGCGATCACCTCGGCCACGAACCCCCGCCCGCGGATACCGGGACCGACGGCAATCCGCAACCGGGGCCGATCGCACGCACCGCCGGGGCCATCGGAACCGGCGCGGAGGCGATCCGACGCATGGTCAACGTCGACCAGAAGCCGATCGGCCGCACGCCACGGTCCAACCTCGCCACGTATACGGGCTTGTTCGACCACGTACGCAAACTGTTCGCGGCGACGAAGACCGCGAAGGCACGGCGGTACGGCGCCGGCCGCTTCTCCTTCAACGTCGCGCAGGGTCGATGCGAGACCTGCGAAGGCGAAGGATTCGTCAGCGTCGAACTGCTCTTCATGCCGAGCGTGTACGCGCCGTGCCCGACCTGCCATGGCCGCCGCTACAACGCGAAGACGCTGGAGATCGAATGGCGCGGCATGAACATCGCGCAGGTCCTGGACATGACCGTCGACGACGCGCGGGCCTTCTTCGCCGAAGAGCCCGTGATCTGCCGTCCGCTGGAGTTGCTGCACGACATCGGCCTGGGCTACTTGCGCCTGGGGCAACCCGCCACGGAATTGTCCGGCGGCGAAGCGCAACGCATCAAGCTTGCAACCGAACTGCAGCGCAGCCAGCGCGGCGACACGCTGTACGTGCTGGACGAGCCGACGACCGGACTGCATCCGGCCGACGTCGACAAGCTGATGGCGCAACTGCACGGACTGGTGGACGCCGGCAACACCGTCATCGTCGTCGAGCACGAGATGCGCGTGGTCGCGGACAGCGACTGGGTGGTGGACGTGGGGCCCGGCGCGGGCGAGGAGGGAGGTCGCATCGTGGTGTCCGGAACGCCCGCGGAGCTCAGTCGTTCCAGCCACAGCCGCACCGCGGCCTATCTGGCGCCGTGGGTCCGCTGAGCCCCGCAGGCGCGCGCTCCACCGGCGCCGATTGCCTGATCGTCCTACACCATGGGCGGATCGGACTCCCGTATCCAATGACGATGCTGCGATAGCGCGTCGATGAAAGTGGTGATGCTCTCGTCGTCGGCGTCGTCGGCCTGGACGATGCCGGGATCCTCGCTACCGTCGGGCAGCACGGCGGACGCCCCCGCGCCCTCAAGCAACGCACTCGACGCGCCCAGCGCGAGGATCGGCTTGCAGTGCCGATACTGCTCCTTGACGAACTCCCCCGCGCGTCCGTCCCTTGCCAGCGCTTTCACCGCTTCCTCGCCGTCAGGCAGGACGAGGGCGTCGAACAGCGGTGCCGGTTCGTTCTCCAGCGACGCATCGGCCTGCAGCTGCTCGCCTTCGAGCGTTGTGAACGCTCCGATCCGCTGGCCGACCAGGCGCGGGACCGCGCCCGCTTCGAACAGGGCGCGCTGCACGGCCGACAACGCCGCGCCGTTCACGCCATCGCGAACCAGCAGCGCGACCTTGCGCGTTCGTATGCCGCCGTCGCCCGGGTGCGACAGCAGCGACAGCGCCACGGATTCGCGCACTTCCGCACGCGGAACCCGCGCGATCGCGCGCGGCATCGCTTCGACTTGACCGATGCCAAGCCCGTTGGCAACCGCCGTCGCCAACTCGGTCGACACGTTCATCAGCTGGGAGATCATGCGTTCGCGGATGGCGGGTACGGTGACCTTGCTCAACTCGAAACGGAACGCCGCCGCGATGTGCGCTTTCTCCGGTTCGCTCTGGCTCTGGTAGAACAACGTGGCCTGGTTGAAATGCTCGGCGAACTTCTCCGGCCGGCCACGAAGCTCTTCGGCGCGGATCGGTTCGGGAAACGCGACGAACCCGGCCGCACCTGCCTGGAACGGACAACCGCCGCCGAGGCTGTTGGGCTCGTAGGCGACACGCCCGCGATGGATCGCCTGCCGATGCAGGCCGTCACGCTGGTTGTTGTGTACCGGTGCGATCGGCGCGTTGATCGGGATCTCGTGGAAGTTCGGTCCGCCCAAGCGGATCAGCTGCGTATCGACGTAGGAATGGATGCGCCCCGCCAGCAGCGGATCGTTGGTGAAATCGATACCCGGCACGACATGCGCGGTGCAGAACGCCACCTGCTCGGTCTCGGCAAAGAAGTTGTCGGGATTGCGGTTCAGGACGAGGCGGCCGATCGGCTCCACGGGCACCAGCTCCTCGGGCACGATCTTGGTCGCGTCCAGCACGTCGAAGCTGAACTTGTTTGCCTGTTCCTCGGTGAAAACCTGCACGCCCAGCTCCCATTCGGGGAATTCTCCCGCCTCGATGGCCTCCCACAGGTCGCGGCGGTGATAGTCCGGATCGGCGCCGGAAATCTTCACCGCTTCGTCCCACGCCAACGAATGCGTACCCAAGCGAGGCGTCCAGTGGAATTTCACGAGCCGCGATTCGCCCGCCTCGTTGACGAAACGGAACGTGTGGACGCCGAAGCCCTGCATCATTCGGAAGCTGCGCGGGATGCCCCGATCCGACATCACCCACATCAGCATGTGCGTGGATTCGGGCATCAGGGATACGAAGTCCCAGAAAGTGTCGTGCGCCGAAGCCGCCTGCGGCATGCCGTGATGCGGCTCAGGTTTGACGGCGTGAACCAGGTCCGGGAACTTCATCGCGTCCTGGATGAAGAACACCGGGATGTTGTTGCCGACCAGATCCCAATTTCCCTCGTCGGTGTAGAACTTCACGGCGAAGCCGCGTACGTCTCGCGCCGTGTCCTTCGAACCTCGTTCGCCCTGCACCGTGGAGAAACGCACGAACACCGGTGTGATCTTGCCTTCCTGCTGAAACGGCGCAGCGCGGGTGATCCGCCGCAGCGAGCGGTAGCACTCGAAATAGCCGTGCGCGCCCGAGCCGCGCGCGTGCACGATGCGCTCGGGGATGCGCTCGTGATCGAAGTGTGTGAGCTTTTCGCGCAGGATGAAATCCTTCAGCAGCGCCGGCCCGCGCAAGCCCGCCTTCAACGAATCCTGGTTCTGCGCGACGGGCACGCCCTGGTTGGTCGTGAGCCGCTGCCCGCCGCCATCGACACGGACGCGATCCAGCGGACCCGTCGTCGGGCTCGCTCCAGCGGCCGGAGGTTCGCCGGTTTTCGAAGATGCCTGCGCTTCGCTCAGCGTACTGGCGCCGACCAGCGGTGACGCGTCGACATGCCCGCCTTCGGGCGGATCGAGCGCGTTGTCGCGACCGTACTCGGACGGCTTGTTCGCGTTGTGCGGGAAGGCCGCGGCCGTCGCCTGGACCTGTTGCCCCTGGCGGACCATGACATCGTCGTCGCCATGCAGCTGGTTGGGGCCGCTGTCGGTGTTCCGCCGTGCGGCGCGGCTTGCGGTCTTCTTCGTGCTCGCCTTCTTTGCGTTCGCCTTGGCGGGCGTGGCGGGCTTCTTTCGGCTGGCCATGGTGGTCCTCGTGGCGTTAGGTTGCGGATGCAGACGAGCGAATGGCTTGATCCGGATCGCCGACCGTTCCGCAGCGTGACGTGCGCCCGGTGCACGCAGTGTCGTTTTATGGACAAGCGTCGTTCACTTTGGCGAAGAACGCGTAACGCCGGATGCGCGTGGCGACGACACAGCGTTGATCGCCGACGCGCTTTGCTTGCCTTGGCGATCCGCGAGGAGGACGTCGTCGTCCTCAAACCCCGGTAGGTACGGTGTGACTTCGACATCCAACAACCCCGATGAAGGGATGAATTCGACCGAAGAGCAGCCGGGCGGTATCCGCGCACGGCTGTTCAGCAGCCGCGGGACCGTGGACGAGATCACTCTGGAGGAGGTCGATCTCGACGCGCTGACCGACGATGAGTTGCTGTGGATCGACTTGAACGGAGGTGCGCAACATCGTCTTCGCGAGGTCGCAGACGCGCTGGGTCTGAGCGCAGCGGAGTTGGACGGGTTCTGCGACCCCAGTGCGGCGCCGGAGCTGCGCACCGGAAGGAATGCGTTCTTCGTCCGTGTCGTTGCGGTCCGCCACGAGGGAAATCTCACCTTCAACGGCACGGTGTTGTCGATGCTCGCCGGTTCGAATTATGTGCTGAGTGCACATCCGCATCCGATCGAGTTCCTGGACGAGCTGCGCCAGCGCGAGGCCGAGGATTCGGACCTGGGGGCTCTCAGCGCTGACAGTTTCGTGGCCTCGCTCCTGGATTGGCAGGTGAACTCGTACTTCGATGCGGTGTCGGCTTTCGAGACGGCGACGGAGCGCTTGGAATCCATGATTCTGGACGAGCGCGATCGGCACTGCCTGAGCAGTCTGCGCGACCTGCGCAAGGCGGCCTCACGGCTGCGCCGCATGATGTCGGCCCACCGCGCCGTGTTCGCGGCGATGGACCGGCCCGACTTCCGCCCGAGCGCGGAAGGTGCAGTGAATCGACATTTCCAGACGGTGGACACGCACTTCCAGCGGGCGATGGACGCGGTCGAAGGCACGCGTGAAATGGTGATCGGTTCGTTCGAGCTATTCAGCAATCAGACGGCGCTTCGCACCAACGACGTGATTCGCGTGCTCACCGTGGTGACGGCCCTCATGGGAGGTCTGGCGGTGATCGCAGGCGTGCTCGGGATGAACTTCAACCTTCCGTTCTTCGAGACGGGCTGGCCGGGCTTCGCGATTGCGGTCGGTAGCATGCTGCTGCTGGCAATCGCGGGCCTGGGCATGGCGCGATGGCGCAAGTGGATGTAGGGCCGGCGCGCCCGCGTGCGAGGTGCCCGGGCGGACTGGCCCGTGGTGACGGGAACGTGAGCCATCGCGCATCGACGCGTTCGCGACGTCCTGATCGATAGCGTCGCCCGCAATTGCTCTGCGATGGACTCCATCATGAAACCGATCGTCTTCTGCTCCGGCCTCCTCGCGATCTCGGCCGCGCTTGCCGTTCACGCTCAGGACGAAAAGACGGAGCAGAGCCAGGGTGCCGCAAACGTGCTGCGTCCAGGACGCGTCGATGCGACGCCGGAGCGCATGGCGCAGCTGAAGGTGCCCGCCGGTTTCACCGTGATGCCCTTCGCGACGCAGTTGAAGAATGCACGAATCCTCGCGGTAGGTCCCGACGGCGTGTACGTCAGTCGTCGCGACCAGGGTGACGTGCTGCTGCTGCGCGATGCGGACGACGACGGACGGGCCGACGGCGAGCCGCAGACGGTCGCAACGCGGCCGGGTGTCCATGGGCTGGCGATCCACGACCGCAAGATGTTCATGGCGACGGTGAAGGAGATCTTCGTGGCCGACATCCTTCCCGATGGCAAGCTCGGCGAGCCCAGGATGATCGTCGACGACCTGCCCGACGGCGGCCAGCATCCGAACCGCACGCTGGCTGTCGGCCCGGATGGGATGCTGTACGTGAGCGTGGGTTCGACGTGCAACGCCTGCAACGAGACCAATCCGGAACACGCGACGTTGCTGCGCATGACCCGGGACGGGAAGACGCGCACGATCTTCGCCAGCGGACTGCGCAATACGATCGGCTTCGGATGGCATCCGCGCACCGGTGAGCTATGGGGCGCCGACCACGGAATCGACATGTTGGGCGACAACGTTCAGGCCGAGGAGTTGAACCGCATC
The DNA here is from genome assembly GCA_005503055.1 of Lysobacteraceae bacterium P. Taxonomy (GTDB): domain Bacteria; phylum Pseudomonadota; class Gammaproteobacteria; order Xanthomonadales; family Xanthomonadaceae; genus Lysobacter_J. The sequence goes on from SCOX01000016.1 coordinate 28,634, forward strand.
GAGCAGGGCAAGCTCTACGGCTGGCCGCACGTATACGGCGAGGGCCAGCTCAATCCCCAGACCGCGCCGCCGCCGGGTGGTCTCACGCGCGAGCAGTGGGCAAGCATCAGCACGCCGATGATGCTCGGGTACACCGCGCATGCCGCGCCGATGCAGATGGCCTTCCACCCGGGCGGCGGCGCGTTCCCGGCCGATGCCGCGGGCGATGCGTTCATCGCGATGCGCGGGTCGTGGAACCGCGTAACGGCATCGGGTTACGAAGTGGTGCGTGTCGATTTCGATGACGGAAAGCCGCGGCGCATCGAACCCTTCCTCACCGGCTTCCTCGTCGGCAACGGGCAGCAGCAGTTCGGTCGGCCGGTCGGCGTGGCTGTCGCCAGGGACGGTTCGCTTCTCGTCAGCGACGATGTGAACGGCGTGATCTACCGCGTCGCGTCGAACGAGACGCACGGCGCGGTGAAGCCCATGGCGCCCCCTGCCGGTCCGATGCGGACGCAATTGGAGAAGGGGATCGGCGTACCCATCACGATGCAGCGCAAGGAGGCGTCTGCACGCGCTGCGCTGCAGGTGAGTTCGCCTGCATTGCGCAACAATGAACCGATCGCGCCAAAGTACAGTGAGTACCACGATGGCCTCTCGCCGCCGATCGCGTGGAGCGCGGTGCCGGAAGCGAAGTCGTACGTGCTCATCATGGAAGACCCGGACTCCAAGCCGATAACGCCGTTCGTGCATTGGGTGGCCTGGAATATTCCTGCGGACGTCACGTCGCTGCCCGAAGGCTTGCAGGAGCAGATGCGACTGAGCAAGCCCGAAGGCCTGATGCAGGGAAAGACCAGTCGGGGTTCCGTCGGCTACTACGGTCCACGTCCGCCGATGGGCGATCCACCGCACCATTATCACTTCCAGCTGCTGGCGCTCGATCGCGTGCTCGAACTTCCACCCGGCGCGGATCGCGACCAGGTACTGGCCGCCGCGAAAGATCATGTCATCGCCAAGGGCGAGTTGATCGGGACGTATCAGCAGACCGCGGCGCCAGAGAGGTGACTGCAGCGTGCATCGGCCTCCGGATCGCGGAAATGCACGATGCATTCACCGCTTCGGCACGACCGGTTGAGTAGCGTGGATGTCCAGACTTTGGAGACACGAAGATGGATGATCGGAAGTTCGAAGGAAAACTTTGGGACCACCTCGAATCCGACCGGACGGTGATGCTGGGACTGGCGGGCGATCCCGTCGGGCACTCGCGTCCGATGACGGCGATGCTCGATAAGCAGACCCCCGGCGTGATCTGGTTCTTCACGTCCACCGACAACGTCCTGGCGCAGCAGGCAGCCGCTCCGGCCGTCGCATTCTGCGCGTTCGCGTCCAAGGGTCATGATCTGTTCGCGACCATCAGCGGGATGCTGCAAACGGGCCTGGATCGTGACGTCGTCGACCGCCTGTGGAATCCGTTCGTCGCCGCGTGGTACGAGGGCGGTAAGGACGACCCCAAGCTGATCCTGCTGCGCTTCGAGCCGGAGGAAGCCGAAATCTGGTTGAACGAACACAGTCTCGTTGCCGGCCTCAAAGTGTTGATGGGGCGCGATCCAAAGAAGGATTACGAAGACAAGGTGGCCAAGGTAGACCTTTGAGCCAGCGCAACCTGGAGGTCAGTCATGAGCGATAACACCAACACGCGCGGCGAGCCTGACCGCTCGCTCATCAGCTTGAGCCAGGACCACGAAGTGGCCTACTGGACGCGAGCACTGGATGTGACGGAGGACGAACTTCGTGACGCCGTGCGAGCGGTCGGGTCGTCCGCCGACAAGGTGCGCGAGTACCTGCGCAGCCGGTGAACATGAGTCTGCCGGGGGCAGGTGACGAACGCTCTCTCCCCTGGCGTCAGGGACCTTCGCCGCCGCCAAGGGGACGGGCCGGGATGGTTGCGCTGACCTGCGTTCAGACCATCCAACTTGCGTCGATTGAACTCCGCACCACCTAAGATTCCGGTTCGCGTCGACTGCTCGACGCGCTGTGCTCCCAACTGGCGTGCGCGAATACGCGCACATCTGGCCAGCTCAGATTTCCTGCGTGAATGCTCGTTCCCCAGCCGAGCATGAGATGCGGCTCCACCTCTTCCCAGTCCAGATGCGGAAGGTGGGTACGCGCCATCTTTCCAAGCGCCTCCGCGTAAGAGCGCTCGATCTCCGAGACGGTGACCACGGCGTCGCCTCCTAGAGAGGAAGGTGCAGCATAGACCGTCCATCACGTCCGCATGTCGGAATCTTGTTTTCCATCAAGGGGAACTATTGGAAGGATGTTGCGATTCCGCCCCGGCGCCCACGACCGGAAGCTTCCGTTTCCTGCCGTCGGAAGGGTCGCTGCTTTTTGGGCAACTGACGGCGGGGCTCCCGCTGATGCGCCATTCTCCAACTGGCCTGCAATATTGGCGGACTGCAAGCAGCGTGGCTTGATCACGTGGAGCTATCGGACAGAGGACTCGCACTGGGCATTCTTCTGTCGGCGGTGCAGGCAGATGCGAATACACGATGTGGTCGACCCGTCCGTATCCCGCCGCTTCTGGCCGATAGCGGACGCCGTAGCAGGGCAGGGCACCCATCAGCTGCAATAGGAGGCGAACGATGCTCACAGGTCGATGCTTGTGCGGTGCCGCCGGATACGAATCTCCGGGACCGGCCCTGTTTTCCCTCGTCTGCCATTGCCGGGATTGTCAGCGAGCTTCGGGAAGCGGTGGCGTGCCCGTCCTTGGCGTCGCCCGTTCGGCGTTCGTCTCCACCGGCCCCATCAAACAGGTGCGAACGAAAGGCGGAAGCGGGCACCCTGCGGTGCGGAACATCTGCATGGAGTGCGGGAGCCTGTTGTTCGGAACGCCGGAATCGGCGCCCGAACTGGTGACCATCTACGCGGGAAGTCTCGACGATCCCGCGCACTTCGAACCTCGCGACGCCATCTTCGTCGCGCAGCGGCCGATGTGGGCGAAACTGGCACTGGAGCTCGTGGAGCACCCGGCACTCCCCAGTGCCTAGTGGGCGTCGGCGCTTCGAATGCCGGTGTCCCTTTTTGTGATCCGAATCGGTCATCCGCTATTGCGCGGCCCTCTCGACAGCCGGCGGCTTCCAGTTGCCCTTGAGGACTTCGTCCTTCGGCCCTTTCCTGCCGCCGCTGGCTTGGCCGCATCGGCAGCGGTGTCCTGCGAAGCGGGCCGGCAACGGGGAACGACGATGACCGCTGCAGCGAGGAGGGCGATGGCGACATCACCCTTCATACGAGCTCCCCGGGCGGTCGCCCTTGGATGGAACAGCAACCTGAGGCCGGCAGGCGCAATGCCCGTGTGAAGCCGCCCGTGGCGCGCGGGGCGTTCCTGGGCGACGGGCGAACGTTAGGCGGTCGATAGTGCAGACATCGGGGCAGGGCACAGGTCGGGTCGGATGCTGAGGTCCGCCACCGATCCACAGCGGGCGTCGGGTGATTCTGCGCTTCGCGAAACGCTACTGCTTCGACCGGTTGAAACCGATATCGAACGCATGACGTGGGTCCGGCATTGACGTACATCGTCGCCTTCTGTTTTTCGTCGTGGTGCATGTCGCCATCGGCTCGTTCGAGCCCTGTGCGTGTTCGCGCGGTGGCACGCCGACCGGCGACGGATGGGCGATCCGTGCCGGACCTCCCATAGTGGATGGGCGTCACATTTTGTGGGATCGTTAGGGTTCGTCCGGTTGGGGAACCGGGCGGCACCGAGGCTGGCAGGGACAGCCTTCGCGGGGAACTACACGAATCACCTCTCCAAAAGGTGTGCCGCGCTTCGGCCGGTGCAGATGCTTCGTTGTTCACTGAAATAAAAAGGGATCCTGAATGTCCAGACGACCGCTCCTCTGGTCGCTCGGCGCGACCCTGTGCGGCTTGGCGGCTTTGGCCTCCAGCGCGCCGGCTACCCCGCCCGCAGCGACCGGCTCCGAATTCGAACAGCTGCCACGCAAGTTCATCGTGGTCTACCGCGAAGCGCCGCTCGCCACGTACCAGGGCGACATCAAGGGCTTGCCCGCGCCGCAGCATGTGGTGCGGCGAGCCGTCGGCGGCGCCAGCCAGGCCAGCGCGCGCATCGATGCGCGCAGCGGTGCGGCGCAGGCCTACGTGCGCCATCTGCACGGGCAGCAAAGCCAGCACGAATCGCGCATCTTCGCCAAGCTCGGCCGTCCGTTGCGCGTGGAGCGCCGCATGGCGCACGCACTCAACGGCGTGATCGCGCAGATGAGCGGGGACGAAGCCGACACGGTACGCGCGTTGCCGGAAGTGCAGTTCGTCGAGGAGTACCGCGAGTACGCGCTCGAGACGGATGTCGGTCCCGCGCTGATCGGCGCACCGCAAATGTGGAATGCCGCCTCCGGTGCCGTGAAAGGCGAGGGCGTGGTCTTCGGCATCATCGATTCGGGCATCAATTTCGCTAGCCCGTCGTTCGCGGCCGTCGACCAGACGGGCTACACGCACACCAATCCGCTCGGCAACGGCGTGTACCTGGGCACCTGCGCGCCCGGCGGCGTCGATGAGGGACGCTGCAACAGCAAGTTGATCGGCGGTTACGATTTCGTCTGCGCCTCGCCCGGCAACGCATGCGGCGTAGCGGGCGTGCGCGAGGAGCCCGGTTTCGGCGACACCAACTCGCACGGTTCGCACACCGCCTCGACGGCAGCGGGCAACCTGCGCACGGGACAGTTCCGCGGCCGCGAAGTGACATTCTCCGGCGTCGCGCCGCGCGCCAACATCGTCGCGTACGACGTGTGCTACACCAGCATCGCCGACGGTCGCGGTCTGTGCCCGAACACCTCCGCGGCCGCCGCGGTGGACCAGGCGATCGCCGACGGGGTGGACGTCATCAACTACTCCATCGGTGGCGGTGCACAACCGTGGAGCGAAGCGGTGTCGCTCGCGTTCCTCAACGCCGCCGACGCGGGCGTCTACGTCGCGACCTCCGCCGGCAACAGCGGACCGGTTGCGAACTCGCTGGGACACCTGGAGCCATGGACCGCGTCGACCGCCGCCGCCCAGCACGGTCGCGGTGACTACAGCTACCTGCTGCAGGTGACCGGCCCGGGCGCCGTGCCCGAGGCCTTGCGCATCGTGCAGTTGACCGAAGGCACCGGCGCGGTGACGTTCGCGCAGACGCTGTCGCACGCAACGCCCTTGCGCATCAGCGCCGGCATCAATTCGGTGGACGACGGCTGCGTTGCGTATCCGGCCGGCACGTTCCAGGGCGCGATCGCCGTGATTCGCCGCGGCACGTGTTCGTTCGCGATCAAGGGCGCCAACGCCGCCGCCGCCGGCGCCGTTGCCGTGGTGGTCGCCAACAACACCGGCGGGGCGCTGTCGCCGTCGTTCCCGGCCGTGACGATTCCCTCCTTCGCGATGAGCCAGGCCGACGCCGACGCGGTGCGTGACTTTGCCCTCGCCAACGGCAACGTCGCGACCGCGGGCATTGATTATCCGCCTTCGCCGATCCCGAACCTGCCCGACGTGCTGGGCGATTTCAGTTCGCGCGGCCCGGCCGGCACCTTCGACCTGGTCAAGCCCGACATCACCGCGCCGGGCGTGCGCATCCTGGCCGCGGTCGCGGGGGAGACGATCACCGGTTCGGAAGACGCCGTTGGCCTGATGAACGGCACGTCGATGGCCTCGCCGCATCACGCCGGCGCCGCCGGTCTGGTGCGCCAGGCACGTCCGACGTGGAGCGTGGCCGAGATCAAGTCCGCGCTGATGATGACGGCCAAGCAGGAGGTCTATCGCGAGGACAGCGTCACGCCCGGTACGCCGTTCGACCGTGGTGCGGGCCGCGTGCAGGTCGATCAGGCCGTGCGTGCAGGCCTCGTGCTCAACGAAACGCGCGCCAACTTCATCGCGGCCAATCCGGCCGCGGGCGGCGATGTCACCGCGCTCAACCTGCCCAGCCTGGGCAAGGCCAACTGCGCCGAGCGATGCGTGTTCACGCGCGTGTTCCGCAGCACGCAGGCGGTTCGCCAGGCGTGGACGGTGAAGCTGCAGGGACTTGCCGGCACGGTTTCGCCGGCGCTGTTCACGCTCAATCCGGGCGAAAGCAAGGCGGTGAAGATCACGGTCAACTCGACCGCGTTGCCTGCCAATGGCGCGTGGAACTTCGGCAACGTCGTGCTGACGCCGCAGGCCGTGGGCACGCTGGACCAGCCGACGCTGCGCCTTCCGGTCGCCGTCGCGGTGCCGCCGCCGAACATCGTGCTGACGCCGCAGGCGATCAACGTGAGCACCCCGGCCGGCAGCAATGCCCTCGCCAACGTCCGTGTGTCGAACACGGGCGGGTCGCGCCTGCAGTTCCAGGTCGATAACACCGGCACGGGAACTTCAACGCTGTACGACGCTCCGGTCGGCGCTGTCGCCAGTGGCTTCCGCTCGACCATGTACTCCGATCCGGCGAGCGTCGGTGTGCCGGGGCAGTTCTCTGCGGACGACTTCCGACTGACGACGAACACGCGTATGGGCCGGTTGTTCACCCCGGGCTTCGTCAGCAGCGGCCAGCCGCTCGCCACCGTCGCAACGCAGTTGGTGTGGCAGATCTACCGCGACGTCGGCGGCGTGCCCGAAGGCAACCCGCAGGTCTCCCCGGGCGTTGCCGTGTGGAGTTACTCCACCGTTCCGACCGGGGCAGGCGTGCGCGTGGACGGCGCGCACGTGACGCTCGACCTTGCCGCCGCCGGCCAGAACGTGACGCTGCCGGCCGGTCGCTATTGGCTGGTCGTCTACGCGCGCTCCAGCTTCGCCAATCGCTGGGTGTGGTTCGCCAGCAACACCGGCGACAACACGTTCGTCAGCATCACGCCGGGCACGGACGGTACCGGCCTTTGGTCCGCCAGCACGGGTTTCGCAGGACTGGCGAGCACGATCGTCGTCGGCAACGACTGCGGTGCTTCGTGGATCGGCACGCCGAACGTCGCACTGGGCCAGATCGATCCGGGTGCGGGGCGCGATGTGCAGGTGCAGCTCAACACGGCGGGTCTGGCAGCCGGCAACTACGTGGGCTACGTGTGCGTCGGCAGTAACGACCCGGCACGCCCGAAGGTCGCCGCGGCAGTGAATCTGGTCGTGACGCCGTAATCCACGGCGCATCAGGCGATGGCCCGCACGCGCGGGCCATCGCATTCTCAAAATGAATCAGGGGACTTCAATGAATATCGGAAGGAAGACGGCGCTGTGCGCCGCGCTGTCGCTCGGCCTGGCGATGGCGGGCAACGCCATCGCAGGCGAGACCTGCGTGCTCGACGACGGCTTCGGTGGCACGACGACCGCGGGCGCGTCCGCGCCGGGCGGATTCGCCCTGGCATGCGGTGACAGCGCGACGGCCAATGGCGGCGGCGCGCTGGCGCTGGGTGCGTCGGCGGCTGCGGATGGCGAAGCCTCCACAGCGGTGGGTTCGGACAGCATCGCCGCGGGCGACCAGAGCACCGCTCTGGGTAACGCGAGCCAGGCGAACGGTCTCGCCTCGACCGCCTCGGGCACGGGCGCCATCGCCAATGGCGACTTCGCCACGGCCAATGGCGCGGCGGCGGAAGCAAACGGCATGTTCTCCTCGGCGTTCGGCGCGGGCGCGATCGCCAGCGACGACAACACCGTTTCGCTCGGCGCCTTCAGCGGCGCCAGCGGCGTGGGCGCCGCGGCTTTCGGCTTCAATGCGTTCGCCGTGGGCGCGGGCAGCGTGGCCGTCGGCCAGAACGCCAGTGCTTCGGTCGCGCAGTCCGTCGCCATCGGCGACAACGCGCAGGCCACCGCCGCCAACTCGGTCGCGGTCGGTGCCGGCAGCGTTGCCGATCGCGCCAACAGCGTCTCGATCGGTGCGGTCGGTGCGGAGCGGCAGGTGACGAACGTGGCCGCGGCGACGTCCGCGACCGACGCCGTCAACCTGTCGCAGATGCAGGCCGGCGACGCGGCAACGCTTGCCGCTGCGAACAGTTACACCGACACGCGCGTGAACGCCGTGGGTGCCATCGCGCTGGGACAGGCGCAGACCTACGCCGACGCCGGCGATGCCAGCACGCTCGCGGCCGCGACCGCCGCCGATGCGCAGACGCTTTCCAGCGCCAACGCCCATGCCGATGCGGGCGACGCCCAGACGCTGTCCAGCGCGAATGCGCATGCCGACACCGGCGATGCGCGTACGCTCGCGTCGGCGAACGGCTACACCGATGCGCGCTTCAACCAGGCCATCGCCACGCCCATGGCCGAGATCAACGCGCTGCGCGAGGACATGGACTGGAACTTCGACCGCCTCGATCGCCGCGTCGACCGGGCCGGCGCCATGACGGCCGCGATGGTGCAGATGGCCGCATCGGCGTCCGGCATCCGCACGCCCAACCGCGTGGCCATCGGCGCCGGCTTCCAGGGCGGCGAGCAGGCGGTCTCCATCGGCTACCAGCGCGCCATCAGCGATCGCGCGACGGTGACGGTCGGCGGCGCTTTCAGCGACTCGGAAAGCTCGGCCGGCGTGGGTATGGGCTTCGGCTGGTAAGCGCGCCGCGGATAACGGCTGCATCTGCAGGCCGTGCCGCAAACTGCCGAAGTCCGCACACGGACTTCGGCAGCTTTCGACCTGTCAAAACTCGATGACGGCTCCTGGCCGATAGCGGACATCGCGCTGGGGAGCCAGAGTGTTTGCACACCTGCAGCGGAGCCTCCCAAAGAAAGCTGTTCGCTACTCCGCAAACGCGCGCTTCGCGCGGTCGCGTCGATCATCGTCGGCAACGTCGTCAGTGCGCAGCGTGTGCTCGAACAGCCGTTGCTTGAGCGATGTGGGGATGAGTGCCACGTCCGTCGGGTGTCGCTTGTAGAAGTCCCAACCGGCAAAGTACCGGGCCGAGGCCTCGAGCAATGCACCGCTCGCATCGGGCGCCTGCGCGGCACGGATGATGCTCTCGGTGGGATAGGTCAGCAGCAATTGTTCGGCTATGACTTCGTAACCGGGGAAGCCCGACCAAGGGCCGGCTCCGGATCCGAACCAGACGAGCAGCGTTCGGACGGCCGCATCGCGATCGGGATTGGCGGACGAGAACGCGGCGCTGAGGTCCTCCATCGGCTGGCCATGAGGCGCCATGCCAGCCTGGAGGTTGGCGTCCGCATCCCAAAATGGCCTGATGGACGGCGGCATCGTGGCGAGGAAGCGCTGCAGCCCGGCGTCTTGATGGGTTTTCTCGGCTTTCTGGTTCTCTTCCATGTCATCGAGGGAGTGCGACAGCGGAAGCTGCAGACTCGTCATCAAGTGGTTGAGTACATTGGGAGAGCCCGCAACCCCGGCGCCTCCGAGTAGCTCTCCATCACGAAAGACCTGCATCTGCTGACACGAGTAGCACAGGAGGAAGTCGTACACGTGTCCCTTGAACTGCGTCCGGAGAGCGTGCCGGGGATCGAAGCACATCGCGACGGCGCCGTCCCATCCGGCGATGGCCGAATCGAACGCGCCGACAGCGACCGACTTCTGCGCGTCGCTCAGATCGGACTTTCCGAGAATCTCGTACCCTTGGAGCCGGGCGACTTCCTTGTCGGGATCCTGCCATGGCTCCAGGGAGTAGATGGCGGCATGCCCACTGGAATGGAGCGCCTGTGACGCTTCTGCTGGAAGGGCGTTAGAGGGGTCGGACGCGATTGCAGCGCTCGATGCGAGCGTCAAGATCAACAGCAAGGTCCTCACCGGCACTCCCCAGGTCGATGGCAAGGTGAGCATAAGCGGTCCTTGGCCACTGCGCGATCCTGCGTCGTCCGCCTCTGGCCGATAGCGGACGTCGGGGACTACCTGGGTGCCGGGACCGGTGCTAACGTCCGCTTCCGACCCATAGCGGTCAAACATTCCAGTCCGACTTGAACCGTGGATGTGGCTACCGATGGATTACGTGAGCGCCGAAGAGCTCGATCTGCTCAACTTCTTCGAAGTCGAGCCGTCGCGCTTGGACCGGGATACTCCTTCGCCTTACAACGAGTTCACCTACGAAGTCGCGAGCGCCCAGTACTCCATCACGTTCGTCATCGCCCCAGCCTACAAAGACGTTTCGTTAGCCGTCGCTCACTGCGGCGCAGAGATCTATCGATTCAAGGGCACGGCGGTGAAGGATGTCCGCTGCCATAAAGACGCGCAGCTAGAGACCCTCGAGATCGCGGTCTCGGATAACGACCGCATCTGGTTCCGCTTCCTTCCAACCCTGCTCATCACCCAGGACGCGCGCGAGCTGTAGCGGCTCGCTGAGCTCGGCGGCGGCGCGGCAGCCATGCCTGCCGGCAACCGCTTCTCGCCGTTAGCGGACGACGTTCGGACCGGCGTGCCCGACGGGACGGTGCTAATGTCCGCTTCCGACCCGAAGCGGACATCTAAAGAAGGTCCCCTAGCCAAGTGTCGACAAGGAGTTGTCATGCATCGATTGCTTCTACTGATTCTGATCGCAGTTGCTTCATGCAGCAGCGTCCGGCTTAACTCGGGCCCTGACCTCGCTGAGGCAGTCATTCGTCACGAACTGGCGACTAGCGGATCTTATATGGCGAGTAACCGCGCGAAGACATACTTCGTTCTGGTCGAAGGCCGCGATATCTCCAACGATGTGATTCACCGAATGGCGGACATCGGTCTGCCCTTGCGGCCAGCATCCAGCTGGACGTTGGGGCAGGAATGCACATGTCGATCAACGCCCCTAAGGCTCGAAGCGACGGTGACTACGACGTTGCTCATTCGTATTATTGCGGCGACCGATGCGCCGCGTGGGTAACCTCGGTGATGCGCCGGGAAGGCGGGCGATGGATCGTTATCTCGTCCACGCTGGACGACATCTCCCTGCTGTACGACGCGGACCGAGGTGAACGTCCGCTTTTGCCTGCGGTTTCAACCGGTCGATGCAACACACTGAGAGCTGCCTCGGCAGCAGGAGTGTTGCATATGAAGTACCGGGCAAGGATCTGCTACACCGAAAGCCAGAAGGCGCAGATGTGGGATCGTTGGCAGAAGGGCGAGTCGCTTCACCAGATCGCGCGGCTGTTTGATCGGCGGCACAGCTCGGTTCGCGGGGTCCTGGCAGCTTCCGGCGGGATCCGCCCGGCTGCGCGCCGACGTTCCGAGCGGACGTTGAGCCTTGCCGAGCGGGAAGAGATCTCGCGCGGCGTGGTGAGCGGGCAGTCGATCCGTTCGATCGCGGCTGCGCTGGGTCGGGCGCCATCCACGGTGTGCCGCGAACTGCGACGCAACGAGGGGCCGAATGGCTATCGGGCCAGCCGGGCCGACCAGTTCGCCTGGCATCGGGCGCGGCGTCCAAAGACTTGTAAGCTGGCCCGACATCGGGCCTTGGCACGGCAGGTGGCGACTAAGCTGCAACAGCGCTGGTCGCCGCAACAGATTGCCGGATGGCTCAAGCGCATCCATCCAGACGACGCGAGCGGTCAGGTGTCACACGAGGCGATCTACCGCACGTTATTCATCCAGGCCCGGGGCGCCTTGAAACAGGAGCTTTTGGCCTACCTGCGGCGGACGCGGGCCATGCGCCGCTCACGCCATCACACCCAGAAGTCGGACAACCACGGCCGCATCAGCGACGCCGTCTCGATCCGCGAGCGTCCGGCCGCGGTCGAGGATCGAGCGGTGCCGGGCCACTGGGAAGGCGACCTGTTGTTTGGCAGCAGCAACAGCCAGATTGCCACGCTGGTGGAGCGGCACACGCGCTACGTCATGCTGGTGAAGGTCGGCGGCAAGGACACCGAAACGGTCATCGACGCGCTGATCAAGAACGCACGGCGCCTGCCGAAGGAACTGTACCGATCGCTGACCTGGGACCGCGGCAAGGAGATGGCCGACCACCGCCGCTTCACCCTGGCGACGGACATCCAGGTCTACTTCTGCGATCCACAGCATCCTTGGCAGCGCGGATCGAACGAGAACACCAACGGTTTGCTTCGCCAGTACTTCCCTAAGGGACTGGACCTGTCCATGATCACGCAGGCCAAGCTCGACGCGGTGGCCAGAGAGTTGAACGGACGGCCCCGCAAGACGCTAGGCTACGAAACACCGGCCGAAAGATTTCAACAAGCTGTTGCGTCGACCGGTTGAAACCGCAACCGGAAGCGGACACTGACGGCAGTGGAGCCATGAGAGTGGTGCTAAGGTCCGCTTCCGACCCGTAGCGGACATGGTTGGGGGATGCCGTGAAAGCAAGAATCTGGTGGGGTGTTGGTGCGATGGTGGGCGTGCTCCTCGTTGGCGGCGAGGCGCTGAGCGCACTGGGGCTCGATGGGATCCTGCCTCCGGCGACGCAGATTGGCCTACTCGCCTACGTGTCGAGCCTTGGTGGTGCCTACGTCGCGAGAGAGCGATTCTGGTGGCCTGCATTGGCCGTCCTGGCGGCAGTCTGGCTTGCCGTGGCTTACATCCTGTTTGCGATGCTGGATGCAATGGAAGGCCTGACAGTCGGAGAGCTGCTGCTCTACAACGTCTTTGGGGTGATCATGTCCGCGGTGTGTGTCCTCGCGGGGGTGGGATCAGGAATCTTGCTGGCTCGAAGGAGCCTGCAACGAGGCGTGTCCGCTCCTGGCCGTTAGCGGACATCTGGCCAGGCGAACCCGCCTCGGCGGTGCTAATGTCCGCTTCCGACCCATAGCGGTCATCAACGCGCACGCCGCATTGGAGGGGGCATGGGCAGATCACCTATCGCCGTCAGGGCCATTACTCCCGCAGAGCTTGCGGTACTGAGGCGGGCTGTCCAGGTCGGCTCCATCGCAGAGGCGGACGTTCCATCTCTTGATGGTGCGGAATCACTCCAGGTAGTCGGACGATGCGCTTGCGGCTGCGCGTCGGTCGATTTCCAGCGCCTTCGCCCTGGCCACCTCCCAGGTCTGGTGGCGGATGCATCCGGCGAGACCGGCACGGGCGAGCGCGTAGACGTGCTCGTTTTCGCAAGCGAGGGGCAGTTCACCGGCTTGGAGATCGTGAGCTACACCGACGATCCGGCGCCGTTGCCGATTCCGTCCACCATTCGCGCCTGAGTAAGTGCGCACTGCGAACAGTCCGCTTGGCCGATAGCAGACGTTCGGACGAGACGGCCGGCGGCCGGGCTGCTAATGTCCGCTTCCGACCCATAGCGGACATGATTCCGCGCTGTGCTGGGCTGCTTATCCATCATCTGCCAGGACACTCGATCTTGCCCGACAAGCCGCTTGAGTACCCCCAGCACTATCCGCCTCGCGACCGATGGCATCGCTTCTTCATGGGCGTGCGCTGGATCGGGCCTGATCTTTCATTCTTCAAGCAGTTGTCGGCGCAGCAAGGCGCTCGCTCCCACGAACTGCTTGATAGATGGGGCGGCGGCACCCGGCAGCGCGTCGCCACAGAACTCGGCGCAATACTCGCTCATCGCTTGGGCTGGCTCTCTCCATGCTTCCTTCCAGAGGATGGAATTGCTGTGATCGCCGGTGGTCCTAGCTTCGACTCAATCGATGGTGATCTGGACGTTGAGGACGCCATAGGCGAGATCGAGGAGTCCCTTGGGGTGGTCATGCCCAGGGACTTCTGGAAAGACGCGGGCTCCCTTACGCTCGCGGAACTCGTCGATGCGTTGCTTGCAGCCGGTGCAGCGTCCGATTGATCCAGTCCGGGCGAACGTCCGCTCCTGGCCGACAGCGGACGTTCGGGCAGGACGACGGCGCCGACGGCTGGTAATGTCCGCTTCCGGCCCATAGCGGACATTGGCATGACGCATCTGGAGTTCATTGAGCGCAGCTTGCTCGGCAAGTTCTATTGGCGCTTCGCCGTCGCCAGCTCGTTCGATCTCAGTTTTGAAGACTTTGTTCTCTCGACACAAGAGATGGTCTCGCCTGACGAAGCATTTGTTTGCGACAACTCTCGCCTTGAGACGTACGCTCGTTCGCGTGAAACCGCGAATCCGGAACTGGTCGTCAAGAGCGCGGTGATTTCGACCTGTCTTGGCGTCCCCATTGCTGCGGTCGATGTACTTTCCGACTCCTCGCTGCAACTAACGTTCGACAATGGCGTGGCCATGCGCTTGCCTACAGACACGCCTATCGTCGACTGGCACTGGGCAATTACCGACAGCGGCGGGGACCCCTATGTGAGTTGCCATGTGGCTTGCTTCGCACCAGGCGAGATTCGGGGGCGCATGCCTAATGCGTCGTCCTGAGCCAGCCGAGGGCTGGCCTTCGTTGACAAGCCAATGTCCGCTACTGGCCGATAGCGGACGTTGGGGCAGGGCGACGGCGGGAACTCGGTGCTAATGTCCGCTTCCGACCCAAGCGGACATGGGCGCAGGAATAGATTGATGGCCTTGCAGGGACTATCGCCGGTGAATACCTGGAGGCAGTCAGGACGCGTTTCTCTGTGGCGATACACCGAGAATGAGCGCAACTATCCAGGCTGGAACCTCAACGCCGATGCAGCCGGTTGCAGATCGCTGCTGGAGTTGCTCGACGCATTGACGATCACTGGGGCTGGCGGCCGTACGATCACCGTGAGTCCACCCACGTCCGAGCAGCTTCGAGTGCCCAACAATCGAGGCGGCGCTGCCGCTTGGCTCTCTCCGGAGAAATGGAACGTCTCGCTCGCATCCGATCCCGCCGCCTGGAATTTTCCTCCAGACACACAACCTGCCGTGCTGACGCTCGGTACGAACTGGCTTGCTGCACTAAGGGCCGGCGTAGCAGGCACACAGTCTGGCAGCGGAGATCACTCGATCGGTGATCGTAAGGGCGGGCTTGCACTCTGGTTCTGGTGGTAAGCCTTCACGTTCGGATGTCCGCTCCTGGCCGATAGCGGACATCGGGCCGAGCGAAGCCGCGAACCCGATGCTAATGTCCGTGTCCTGCCCGGAACGCGCTCGCAGATTTCCCGCGATCGATCGGTCAGAGACGGACCAGCTGAATCGGAGAAGGCAGATGATCGAACTTCCCATACGAGATCCGTGCGACCTTTGCGAAACGGCAGGTCGCGAAGATGGATGGGCGGTCATCGACGAAAGCGAACACACGTTGACCGTGATCAACCCATGGCAATTCGAAGTGGGTCAATGCTGCGTCATCACACGTCGGCACGTAGCGACGCTCCTCGATCTTTCCGACCGGGAATGCGAGGCGGTAATGCGCTCTGCCAAGAGAGTCGCACAGGCGCTCGTCAGGGCCTATCGGCCCCTCGGAATACTCACGTTCCAGAACAACGGCGTCTACAGTGGGCAGGAAACACCGCACTTCCCTTCCATGTCGTGCCCCGGCAGAAGGGCAGCGACTGGGGCATAGGTCCACCGCAACTCGCGACCTTCGACGGCGCCGGACGTCAGAGGGGTGCCTCGCACGATTCGAGCGGGGATGCACAGCGTCGGCAGCGAGTCCAGGTTTCTGCCAAGCAACTTGCTGAAACCGTGAACCTGATTCGTTCGAATCTGCCGGAGTAGCGGGGCTGTTGTGGTGTTTCGGCTCGGCCTTCACTGCACGGCGCGTCTTGACTCGGGCGTTCGCATGTCCGCCATCTGACCGATAGCGGACGTTGGACTGGGTCGGAGGGCGATGCCGGTTGCGACCGGCCCGCTCGCATCATCCGGTCACGCCGCGGGGCGCAAGCCGGCATCACTCGCAGGGGGTGAGTGGAGTCGGTTGCGGCACCACCACCGTTGCCAGACCGCTGCAGTGCGGTGCCACGTCCAGCCGAACCCGCGTCAACGAGGCGGCTGTCGGCGCGGCGGCGACGGCGCGCGAGGCAAGCACGACCGGGCTGGCGGCGATGCCCTCCCACGCGCGCGGGGTGTCGAGCAGTTCGATGCGCTGCAACGCGCGATCACCCGGCACGTTGATCACCCACGTGCGGAAGCTGGCGCCATTGGCAGGGTCGGCGGTGGTCGCTTCCGGCGTGCCCGTCGGCTGGAACCAGGGACGGAAGCCGCGCTGCAGGATCGCGTGGTGCGTGCTGCCATCGCTGTACGTCGCGCGCACCGTGTAGTCGCAACCGCCGTTGTGGCAGTACCACGGCGTCAGCCCCGTGTTGGGGACGATGGCGAAGCGCTGGCCGGAGTGCGTCGGGTCGACCGTGCGCACCAGGTTGCCCACGTAGCTCAGTGGCGGATAGATCTGCGTCGCCCCCGCAGTGCCGGCACGGCTGTAGGTGATGACGATCGAATGCACCGGCACGTTGGGCCGGTACGGCAAACCGGAATCCATGCCGTAGAGGCCGTTGTCTAGCGTCACCAGAGCCTCGGGGACCCATTCCCGAACCTGGCTGTTCCACCGCTTGTAACCCGTGGCGAACGCTGCGTCGGCGACGATGCTGCCGCCCTCGAAGCGCAGATTGCCGTTCGCGTCGGTGGTGGCGACGCCTTCCAGATGGCGCTGCATCACCGCGGTGCTGAAGTCGGAGAACGTCGCGAAGCGATACCCGCGCGCTTCATCGCCGGCACCGCTCTGCATCGGGTCCTGCTTGATGCAGCGCCCGGCGGCATCGATCTGCCGGGGCGTACCGTTGAAGGTGTGGGTCTTGCAGGAGCCGTAGCGCGAAGCCGTCGAGGGCACGAACGGCGCCAGGAACTCGCGGCGGATCGCATCGAAGCCCCAGGCCGAACCGGCCAGGCTGCCTCCGACGTAGGGATAGCGTGCCTGGGCGTAGGCCTCGCCCACATGCGGCAGGCCGAACGCGTGGCCTTGTTCGTGCACGAAGATGCCGGCGTAGTCGTGGTCGCCCACGCCGGTGTCGCCGCCCACCGTGCCCAGGCCGCCGCCGGGCCCGCGGAACGTGCCCGCCGCGTCCAGCATCAGCAGTGGGGCGTAGTACTGGAACGGCCCGGGCGCTTCGCCGTTGGCCTGGAGCAATCCGCCGAGGACATCGAGCGCGGCTCCCATGATCTCGAAACCGTTGCGCTCGTCGTTGGTGTTGCGTGCGACGTATGCCGCCTGGCCTGCGCGCGGACCGATCACCAGCGTCGGCCACGAGACATAGCCCGCCGGATGGTTCTGCGCCACCAACGTGGCGACCGGCCACTTCGCGAACAGTTCTTCCGCGGTGCCGGTGTCGATGGTCGCGATTTCAGCCGGCGGCACGGCGTTGGTGCCGTTCGCGCCGAACAGGTAGAACGGAAGCACGCGCAGGTTGAGCGGACTGTCCGCGCCCACCACCGGATCGCGATACAGACCGGCGCTGTAGTTGTCGGCGCGCACGCGAAGGCGAACGCCTCGAACCATCCACGCGCGCGGCACGACCGCGCTGTATCGGCCCTCCGCGTACGCCGGGCCGCCGGCTTCGGTGGGCGGAAGTCCCGCACTCACCGCCACGGTGCCCAGCGTCACGCCGTTCGCCTGGCCCTCGAGCTGGATGTTGCGCGCGTCGCTTGCGGACAGCGATAGGATCGCCAGCGCATCGCGGCCGCCGATGGCGTGCAGCGATTCGTTCGCGTTTGTCAGCGTCCACTGCAGGCCGGCTTCCGGCATCACGTGCGTCTGGGCGAGCTCCAGGCGCGTGATCTCCAGCGCCGTCGTCGACGGCGGCTGGGTCGGCGTCGTGGGCGTCGTCGGATTGGCCGGCTGCGCGGGCGCCGAGGCGTCATTCCCGCCACCGCCGCCGCCACAGGCAGTCAGGTAAACGGTTGCGGCCAGCGTGAGGGTCAGGGCACGAAGATGCATGGACGGTCCTTCTGTCGTATCGGCCGCATCGCGCGGCGCGGTGAAGGGGCTCCCCAGCCCCGACTGTCAATCATAGGACGCGAGCCTCCGGTGCGCGTGATTGACCGCACAGAACATGCGGTCGATGCGTCCCTGGTTCGGTCGTGCGGGACGTGGGTGTCGGTTTTGTCCGAGTTGGCTGCGCTGCACTTTTGGCCGATGATGGTCCGCGCGATCGGATTGGATGGCGTGGTGTCAATTTCCGCGTTCGACCCAATGCAGGCATGAGGGTGTATGCATTTCTGGGAATGCCTGAAGACCAGTTTCTTCGGCGTCGTGGCTGGGCTCTTTCTCGGCTTTGTTGGCGGGTGGGCCGTTACGAGCGCGCTTGGAATGATCTATGGGCCGAATGAACCAGGCGCGGCGCTGGCGATGGGCTTGCTGGTATCCACGACGGCGATCCTGATTGGAGCCATTCCGGCGCTCACGTATGGAACGTTGGCATACGCATGCCTCCTTTATTGGAAGCGCGCCACACTCCTGGCGTCGTTGGCAGTGGGCATGGCTCCGAGCATCCTTCTTTTCCTTGCGGACAAGCTCTCTCTCAAGTTCCTGCTGCTCTATGGCACGTATGAGTATTGGTTGCTCTATGGCGCACTGGTAAGCGTTGCAACCCATGTCGTTGTCCGGCACGGCCGGATTTGAGTGTCTGGTTCTGGCCGATAGCGGACATTGCCCGACGCCACGCGCGATGCTTACGGGAGCTTCCCAGGCGGCCGCGAGTTCGCTGAGTGATTCGAAAGCCCCCGACTTTCGCCGGGGGCTGATATCGCTTCTTGCAGGTCCCGGCCTTTCGAACGGTGAGCGGGATTTCAATTCAATCTGGGCCGAGCCACCTCAGCGCATGGCCCCGAACCCCGCACGGATTTCGTCCGAGTAGAACTTCGGCTGCTCCCAGGCGGCGAAGTGCCCGCCCCTCGGAAGCTTGTTGTAGTGCACCAGCTTCGGATAGGCCTTCTCCGACCAGCTCTTTGGCGCCTGGAACAGTTCATCGGGGAAGGCGCTCACCGCGACGGGAACCTTCACGCCCTTGATGCCGAAGAAGGTGTTCTTGTTCTCCCAGTAGAGTCGCGCGGCGGAAATCGGGGTATTGGTCAGCCAGAACAAGGTGATGTTGTCGAGCACATCATCGGGGCTGAGTCCTTCCGGGGTTCCATCGATCGATCGGGCGATCATCTCGTAACTGGCTGGATCGTGGTCGATCATGAAGGCGGCCAGGCCCACGGGGGAATCGGAAAGACCGGTAAGCGTCTGTGGTCGATCGCCCATGAGGATCGCGTATCCGATGTGTCGGTAGAAGGACCATAACTGTTCGGCCGCGTGTCTCTCGTCGCCTGACAGATCTTTCGGAATCGGATCGCCGCGGAAGAGAATTCCATCGAGGTCAGGGGGAACCACCATCGCCATGTTGGTGTGCATGCCCACCAAGCCGGGCGGTTCCTTCACCGCGATCATCTCGACGACCAGAGCCCCCCAGTCGCCGCCAGCGGCTCCCCATCTGTCCGCGTAGCCGAGGCGGCCCATGAGCTCGATGTAAGCTTCGGCGATGCGCTGCGGCGTCCAGCCAGCCGCCGCAGGTCGACCAGAGAAGCCGTAGCCCGGCATCGACGGAATCACCAGGTGGAACGCGTCGGCTTCGGTGCCGCCGTGTGCGGTTGGATCGGTGAGCGGACCAATGATCTTCATCTGTTCGACCACGGAGCCGGGCCAGCCGTGCGCCACGAGCAGGGGCAACGCGTTCGGGTGCTTCGACTTGATGTGGATGAAATGGATGTCGAGGTCATCGATGTTGGTGATGAAGTTGGGCACCGCGTTGATCGCGCTTTCGATCCTGCGCCAGTCGTAGTGAGTTGCCCAATGATTGGCGAGCTTCTGGATCGTCGCGAGCTGCACGCCCTGAGAGCTGTCGCTGACGGTTTCCTTTTCCGGCCAGCGGGCCGCTTCGATGCGGCGTTTCAGATCGGCCAGGTCGGCGTCGGAGGCTTTGTATTCGAATGACCGGATGACCTCCGGGTCGACCGTAGTTGGATTCTTCTCGGTTACCGCGTTCATGGCGTGGTTCCTTCTGACATCAAGCAGTTCGTGCACGAAGGGGTGGCAGTCATCGTCGCCGCCGCGCTGCAAGCTCTGCGCTGCTTTGGAGAGCGGGTGAGGCTTCCGCCTGCGGCCGGATTGGCGCGAGGCTGCCAGGCACGCGGACGGAATCCGCGCGGGCGAGTGAGCGCTCACGACGAAAGGACATAGAAGCGCACCATTGCGCCAGCTGCCGTTGGAGTTCCACGGCGACTGCCATTCGGTTCTACAAGGCGGCGCACTCCGTGCGCAACACGAGCGCGAGAGAACGCAAAGGGGTTGCGAGGCGTCCCTGTCCGAGCAAGAGTGCAGTTGCCGGGACGCCGATCTCAACGTGACTGCCGCCTACTTTGATACGCGGTTACCACGGCGCTAGCAACCGCCGCCGGTCGGCTGAATGTCGCTCAAGAGTCTGGCGCGAATATTGCCGATCGGTTCGCAGTGTGAGTTGCGCACCGCGCGCGTCCTTGGTCTTCGATGTGCTATCCGACCGCGTCGGCTTCGATCAGGCCTGCAGCAGGAAGTGGCTCGAGAAGCTGCGCTCGACGCCGCTGAGTGGATCGATGAACGACAGCCTCTTGGCCAGCAGCTGCAATGGCGCCGAGTGGTCGCCCGGTGCGCGATGAAGCAGTGACGGATAGATCCCGTCGTTGTCGATCGGCGCTCCCAGTGCGGCCATGTGCACGCGCAATTGGTGCTTGCGGCCAGTGACCGGCGTCAGTGCGTAGCGCCAGCGACCATCGCCGCGTGCGACGACGTCGATTCCGGTTTCGCTGTTCGCCGGCCCTTCGATCTCCTGCATGCGAAAGAACGGTTCGCCGGCGACGATCCGGCTTGAACGGGTGCACGGAAACTCGATGCCTGGCAACGGCGGTGCGATCGCCTCGTAGCGCTTCTCGATCCGTCGCTCGCGAAACAGCGCCTGGTACCGCGCGCGACTGTGCGGGTTGGTGGAGAACAACACCAATCCAGCGGTTTCGCGATCGATCCTGTGCAGTGGCGCCAACGCGTGATTTCCGGTGCGGCGGATCAGACGCCCCAGCAGGGTTTCATGGACGTGGACGCCGGCGGGCGTGACCGGCAGGAAGTGCGGCTTGTCCGCGACCAGCAGGTCGGCGTCGGAATGCAGGACGACTTCATCGAACGGGATCTTCGGTTCGTCCGGGACTTCGCGGTAGTAATGGATTTCGAGCCCGACGCGATACGGCGTTTCCGGCGTCAGCCAACTCCCGGCGCCATCCACGACCCGCCCGCGCGCCATTCGCTCCAGCCAGTTCGAGCGCGCCACGGCCGGGAATCGCTCGCACAGGCAATCGAGCACCGTCGACCACGCCCCCGGCGGCAATTGCAGTGTGCTGGCAGGCAGTCCATCGATGATGGGCGGACGTTTTCGCATGCCGACAGTGTGTCACCCGCTGGAGAAGACGTCAGCCTGCCGATCGTGTGGCGCCCCATCCACTGCGGTGTGGCGACGGGTGTATAACCGGACCCACTCGTCCGTCCGGTCGGTAGTTGGGCACCATGACCAACCGTCTCGCTTCGTGCAGTTGTGGAAAACTCACCGTCAGCACTCGGGGAGAGCCCAGCCGGGTGTCGATCTGCCATTGCCTGGCTTGCCAGAGGCGCACGGGCAGTGTGTTCGCCGCTCAAGCCAGGTTCCCCGCCGACGCAGTGATCATCGAGGGCCCGAGCTCGGAGTACGTGCGCGTCGGCGACGAAGGAACCGCGGCCCGGTTTCACTTCTGCCCGGACTGCGGCTGCACGGTCTACTACCTGCCGCAGGCTTTCCCGGACGTGGTGACCATTCCCGTGGGCGCCTTCGCCGACCCGGATTTTCCGCCGCCGCACGTATCGGTCTATGAGGGTCGCAAACACCGTTGGGTGGGGCTTCCCGACGACATCGAGCACTTCGATTGAGTTTCCGGCGGCTGCACGCGCCAATCAACAGGATCGCCGAAGCTTGCAGACAACAATCACGAACCTTGCGTCCCCTGTGGAAACCGGCAGCCGTTTCGGTATGCAGCCGTGAGCGCCTCGACGAAGACGATCGTGCTGTTGCCGGGCTTCATGCTCGACGGCGCCCTTTGGGACGATTTCGTTCCGCACCTTCCCGTCGATTGGCACGTCCAGCGCATCGCGCTCCCCCAAGGCCGCACCGTGCGCGAAGTGGCAGACGGCGTATCTGCCCAACTCGGCGGCCCGGCCGTGGTCCTCGGGTTCTCGATGGGCGGGTACGTCGCGCGCGCGCTCGCGGCCATACACCCGCAGCTGGTCGATGCACTGGTACTGGTGGCTACGTCGGCGCGGGACGAGCGTCCCGTTTCGCCACCCTCGAGCACGGGCGGTCGCGTCTCCTTCGCGGGTCTCAGCCGGCGTGCGATTCAAAGCGCCTTGAGCCGTGGCCGTGCGGAGGATCAGGCGCTGATCGATCGCGTACATGCGATGAGCATGCGCCTTGGGCCGGACGCGTTCGCCTGGCAGTCGGCGCTCGATCGAACCGATGTTCCATTGGAAGAGATTTCGTGTCCCACGCTGGTCGTGGCCGCGAGGGAGGATCGACTTCGGTCCATCGATGAATCACGCGAACTTGCCGATGCGATAAAGGGAGCGCGACTGGAGATCCTGGAGGGCACGGGTCATCTGATACCACTCGAAGCCGCCCAATCGCTTGCCGACACGCTCGTCGACTGGCTGCGCCCACACAGTGGCGACGGCGACGAGGGTTCCTGAGTCGAGTTCGAAAGGTTCGCCCTGGTCAGGTAGTTCAGCTGGAAGATCGCCGGCTGGTCGGATTCGCCGAGGATTCCTGCCGTCGGCTTCGCCCGACGCGACGAAGTTCGCCTTCGTGCGCAGCACGACGACCGGCGTGTCGGTCGCGCGCTGGACTGGTCGCGCGACAGCAGCCACATCCTGCGGCAGCACTCGCAGCCCGAGCGCCAAAGTCTGCATCTGGTGACCACGACCGGGCAGTGGCGCACGGTGCGCTGGAACGGGGCAGGGGAAGCGGGCGCGTGGTACACACCGGCACCGTGAGCGCCGCGCGTGCGGCGCTTCATCGCGAGGAATTCGACGTGAACTCCGGGGCGGAGGTTAGGCGGCGAGGCCAGGGGCGCCACTCCGGGTGCGGTCTTCGGCCTTGCCCGGACTGCTGCTTGTGCCTATCGACACATTGACGACCTCCTGTCGGGGCGAATTAGAGTGGGTCGGTTCAGATCCGGAACAGGCCGCCGAGGAACACGGCCCCGCCGGTTCGCCCGCTCAGACTGGAGCCACTCGATGACCACCCGCCGTGACCTGCTCAAGTTCAGTGCGCTCGCCGCCGCCGCGGCCGCGCTGCCATCGGTTGCGTTTGCGCGCGACGCCAAGCCCGTCGGGCGAGCCGCCAAGCCGCTCAACATCCTCATCCTGGGCGGCACCGGTTTCACCGGCCCGTTCCAGGTGAACTATGCGCTCGCGCGCGGGCACAAGGTGACGCTGTTCAATCGCGGCAAGCGGCCGTCGCCGGAGTGGCCGGGTGAGGTGGAGCAACTGTTCGGCGATCGCAACACCGGCGACCTCAAGTCGCTGCAAGGGCGCAAGTGGGATGTGTGCATCGACAACCCCACCAGCCTGCCGTTCTGGGTGCGCGATGCCGGCAAGGTGCTGGCCGGAAACGTCGGGCATTACCTCTTCATCTCCACCATCTCGGTGTATGCCGATGGCAGCAGGCCCGGCATCGACGAGGACGATGCGCTCGCGGTCTACAAGGGCAAGGACGCGATGGCCGAGACGCAGGAGGCGTTGCGCGCCGACCTCGAGAATCTGTATGGCCCCCTCAAGGCGTTGAGCGAGGCCGAGACGCGCAAGCAGTTCGGCGAACGCGTGACGATCGTGCGCCCGGGCTACATCGTCGGCCCCCGAGACGAGACCGACCGCTTCACCTATTGGCCGCATCGCGTCGCCCAGGGCGGCGAAATGCTGGTGCCCGGCGACGGTACCGATCCGGTGCAGCTCATCGACGGCCGCGACCTGGGCGAATGGATGATCCGGCTGGCGGAGGCGGGCACGCTGGGCACGTTCAACGCCGTCGGCCCGAAGATGCCGTTGACGATGGATGCGATGTTGCGGACCTGCCAGACCGTGACGGGCGCGAAGCCAACCTACACGCACGTCACCTCGGAGTTCCTCGAAGCGCAGAAAGCGCCCGAACTGCCCATCTGGGTGTCGAGCAAGAGCGGCCCGTATGCGGGCTACGGAGCGGTCAGCAACGCGCGTGCGATCCGGGCCGGACTCACCTATCGCCCGCTCGAAACCACCGTGACCGATCTGCTTGCCTGGTTCCGCAGCCAACCGGCCGAACGCCAGGCCACGCTGCGCGCCGGCCTCACCCGCGAACAGGAAGCGGAACTGCTCAAGGCGTGGCACGCGCGCAAGGGTGCGTAGCGAGTCGGCCGTGCGGCGCGATGTCATTGCGCCGCTCTCTCCGGCGGGCATGACGTGCCGTGCAATGCGCTTCGCTAGTTGCACCTACGCTGTGCTGGTAGTGTCTGCTTCGAGCCAAAGTGGTCATGCGTGATTCGTTTCGTTGTTGGAACCAACAGGGAAGGGGCATGGTCGCAAGCAGCAACCTAGTACCTAGGTTCGGGATTGGCGCCGTCCTCGCATTCTTCATATACGCGACCGCATTTGTTCCAGAACGGCGCGACTGGCGGACCTGTCGAGGTCTTCGGGATTGTTGGTGCAGGTCTGATGTATCTGGCCATCCTGATGACGATTGCGACCACCTTTGTGTCTGCCCTCCGCGCATTTCGCTCTGGCAGTTGGGCATGGTTCGTGGCCGTCATCCTGATATGGCCGGCCACTTACGTGTATGCGCTAGTCGTAAACCGGACGAGTAGCTAGAGGCAGCCGGCGGGTGACCGCTTCTGGCCGATAGCGGACCTTCGGTGAGGACAGCGACGTTTGCGAGTGTCCGCTTCCGACCGATGGCGAACGTCCTCAGGCCGTGCGAAGCGAGTCCGTACGCTGCCAACACGTCGGCTCTCCATCCGAACTCCTTTCCCGCTACTCGGGACACCCCGATGAAACCCTGGCTGCTGCTCCTGCTTGCCGTCATCAGTCCGGTCCACGCCGGCACCGTCGTGACGGACGTGCCCGAATCGCCCGACGCAACGAAATTCCATCTGATCTACCTGCACGGGCGCATCATCGAGAACGCCGGGCCGCGGCCGACCGATCCGCGTTTCGGGCTGTACGACTATCCCGCGATCCTCGATGCGTTGTCGTCGCGTGGAGCAGTCGTGATCTCGGCGCAGCGGGCCGGCGGAACGGACGTGAACCGCTACGCCGGTGTGGTTGTCTCGCAGGTCGAAACGCTGATCGAGCGCGGCGTGCCGCCGAAGAACGTGGTGGTCGTCGGCTTCTCGAAAGGCGGCGCCATCGCCACGCGCGTGTCGAGTTTCCTGAGGCGTCAGGACGTGCGCTTCGTCCTGCTTGCCGCGTGTCCGCGCGAGCCGGCGCCGCCGTCGTTGCGGTTCACCGGTCAGGTGCTGTCGATCTTCGAGACGAGCGACACACTGGGCGGAAGCTGCCGGCCGATCGCGGAACAACAGGAGCGACCGGTATCTTTCAAGGAGATCCCGCTCTCCACCGGCAAGATGCACGGCGCGTTCTATCTGCCGCTCTCCGCGTGGGTCGATCCGGTGCTGGATTGGGTGCACGAACGGGGCTCGACCAGCCCGTAGGCAATGTCATTGCGCCGTTCTCTTCGGCGTCGTGACGTGCGGTGCAATGCGCTTCGCTTATCGCACCCTACGACTCTGCGGCTGGAAGACAGGCGCCATGGGCCACGTTACCCGCCAATCACATGGACCTTGGGCTTTCCGTCGACCTGCTCGAACCGGAATCGATAGGTCAGGGTGACCGCCTGCGGAATGCTCTTGCCGCCGTCGCAGCTGGCGGTGACCCGTTCCTTGTCTTTCGCATTACGGAAGACACAGCGCAGTGCGGGGTCGAATTTCCAGGTCCTGGCCGCCGTTTCCGACGCGACCACGAAGTCGGGTTCCGCATCCGTGGCACAGAACCCCGAGGCCGGCGCCTTGGCAACGACGGTCACGGCGCCCTTTTCGTCGATGCCCACCCGCAGACACACCGTACGCGGCGGCAAGTGCTGGCCGAGCAGGTTCTGCGGGTAGCTGGGATGGGCGTTCTTCATGTCGTCCAGCGGCATCAGGAACGACTCGTTGTCCGCCAGGACCATGCGATCGCTTTTGCCGGCGGTGCCGGCCACCGGCGCCGGGGCCGATGTCGCCGCCGCCACGGTCTGCGCGTTCGCCAATGCTGCGTAGCCACAGAGCGCGGCCGCGGTGCATCCCAGCGTCATCCACTTGGTCATCGTTTCTCTCCGTTTGGTGGCGTGGGGCGGGTTGCGCCAACGCGGCGTGCGCTCTCGGGGAACCAGCTCCCCGGCGGCTACTCGTATAGAGCCGAACGCAACGGGATCTTCCTTTCCGGCCACGGACGCAGCCAATACAGCGGTCCTGTTGGACAGGGCCACTTTGGCCGCGCCTCGGCGGTGACCCGGTCGAAAGCGGGCGGCGGCGATCAGCCGGGGGGTGTCATCGGAGCGCCTGCACGAGCACCTGCAGGGTGTCGCGCGAACGCCGGTCACTGAGCGCGCTGTACAGCATCACGTCCTGCGGGGGGATCGACGGCAGCGAGGCGACGCCGCTGACGTCCACCGCGCCGGCAGGCACGGCGCGTCTCGCCAGCACCGCCACCGCCAGCCCTCCGGTGGCAGCGGCGCCCAGGATGGCGGCTCCCTTGCCGACGAAGACCTCGTCCCAGGCGATTCCGGCCCTGTCCAGCGCGCCGATCGCCGCTGCGCGGATCCGGCAGGATTCTCCTTGCGTGGCCAGCGGCAATGGCTTGCCGGCAAGCGGTCTCCACCCCGTGGCGGCAAACCACGAGAAATCCTCGACGAACGCGGCCTTGCCTTGCTTGCGCCGATCATCCGGGCGCAGCACCAGGGCCGCATCCAGCTCGCCCTGCTCGTAGGCACGCATCAATTCCTGCGTGCCGCCGATCCGCATCTCGATCCGCAGTCCGGCGTCGTGGTCGTGAATGCGGCGCAGCAGGGACGGCAATTCGCTGCCGATCAGCATGTGGTTGATGCCGACGACCAGTCGACGTTGCTCTGTTTCGAACGCAGCGACGGCGATGTCATGGCTGGAAATCAGGTCCCGTGCTGCCCCGAGGAAGGCCAGCCCCTCGGCGGACAGGCGAACCTGTCGTGGCGTTCGTTCCAGCAGACGGCGTCCCAGTTGTTCCTCGAGCCGACGCAGCTTCAGGCTGACGGCGGACTGGGTGATGCCCAGCGCATCTGCCGCGCGGGTGAAGCTCTGAAACTCCGCGGCAAGAACGAAGGCCTTCACGGCGCCGATGTCGAGCGTTTCCATGGCGGCATCATTCGATATTGAAATGACAGATACAAGCGTGGATTGGTGTTCATTATCATTAAAGCGGCCTAGCCTGTCCCTCGTGATGGTTCAACCGCAGGAGGATTCCCATGAGGCCCTTGATCGGCATAACCCTGGCGATGCTGGCCGGATTGGCGGCGCGAGACGCTTCTTCATTCGAGCAGGCGTCGCCGTTGCGCGGGACGTGGACGCTGGTCGCGGCAGACAAGATCCTGCCGGGTGGCGGGCTGGCGCGCGACTACGGCGAGCATCCCAAGGGCAGGCTCGTCGTGGACGGCCACGGCCGCTACTCGTTGCAGATCTTCAAATCCGAACGCCAACGTTTCGCCACCGACAGCAAGGCCGATGGCAGCGCAGAAGAATTCAAGTCCGCGGCGATGGGCAGCAGCACGCATTACGGCACGGTAGCGATCGACAGCAAGGAGAACCTGCTCGTGTTCGCGATCGAAGGCTCCTCTTTCCCCAACTGGGAAGGCACGGTGCAGAAGCGTCAGTACGAGCTCGACGGCGACAAGCTGAGCTACCGCGTTCCACCCCGCGGCGACGGGAGCATTCCCGTCTCGGTATGGCACCGGCTCGAATGACTCCGGATACGCGCAAGGGTGCGTAGGCGGTTGTACGCTTCACAACGGTGTTGGATTGGAGCGGGGCATGGATTGAAAGGCACTGGGCTACGGAGTGGCCGCGTTCGTCGTGGGCTACGTCGTGTTGGTCATGGTGGGCAGCACGATGACGGCCGGTGGCAGCGGTTCAGGGATGCTGGTCCAGATCGTGGGCAATCTGATGCCGGTGGTGGCAGGCTTCGTGGCGGCTAGAAGGGCGTCGCGTTGGCGAGTCGCGTACGGCATCGTGGGCGGGGCGATTGGCGTGGTTCCCATGATGCTGCTCACGATGCTCTTCATTCCGGGAGCTTCGCCAGACGGGGCTTTCATCATTGTCCTGAGCTACGCGATGTTGGCTGCCCTGGGCGCGATCCTTGGCAAACACATCGGCCAGAACGTCGGTCCCTGACCGCGCCCAGTCCCGTAGCCTGGATCAAGAGGGCAGCGCAGTCCGGGCAAGCGAAGCGCACCCGGATTCGATCGCGCCGCTGCGCGAACCTCACTGCAATCCCGGCGCCAGCCCCATACGCAGGCGCGGCCTCGGCCTGCGCACGGTGTGGTGGCATAAACTGGGCGGCCCCACGCAGCAGACCGGCGCGCCCCATGATCACCAACGACGTCCTGCGCAGCATCCGCTACATGCTGGATCTCAGCGATCAGCGCGTCGTGGAGATCGCCCGGCTGGCCGATCCGGCGTTCGTGCTCGACAAGGCCGACGTGCAGGCATTCCTGCGCCGGGAAGACGATCCTGACTACGCCGACTGCAGCGACGCCGTGCTCGCGCGTTTCCTCGACGGGCTGGTGGTGTACTGCCGCGGTCGCGACGAGCGCCTGCCGGCGCGGCCGCCGGAGACGCGCATCACCAACAACGTGGTGCTGAAGAAGCTGCGGGTCGCGTTCGAGCTGAAGGATGTCGACATGCATACGGTGTTCGAATCCGCCGGCTGGCCGGTGTCCAAGCCGGAACTGACGGCGCTGTTCCGCCAGCCGGGCCACGCCAATTACCGCCCGTGCGGCGACCAGCTGCTGCGCAACTTCCTGAAGGGCCTGACGAGGCGCGTGCGCGGCGACTGACGCGGCGTCGCGTTAGAACCGCACGCCCACCGGCAGATAGCGCCATTGCCCGGGCGGCATCTTCGCCAGCGACACCTTGCCGATACGCAGGCGCCGCATCGCCACCACCCGCAGACCCACCTGCGCGCACATGTCCTGGATCTGACCGGGCTGCACATCCTTGAGGGCGAAACGCAGGCGGAACTCGTTCTGCCAGCTGACCTTGCACGGCGCCAGCTCGCGCCCCTGGTAACGCAGGCCGTGGTTGAGGCGGCGCAGGCCGTACGGTGCGATCTCGCCGGACACTTCGACGACGAACTCCTGCTCGATCTGTGCGGCGTCTTCGCTGAGCCGGCGCCACACGCGGCCGTCCTGGGTCAGCACCATTAGCCCGCTCGCCTCCGCGTCCAGCGGCACCAGTGGCGTCAGTCGGACGAAATGGCGTTGCAGCATGCGCACGTCGCTCGGGTCGTCGGCCCAGCGCGTTGCCGGCGTGACCAGCGCGGCCGCCGGCTGGCGCCCGGCGATCGCATCGAAACCGACCGGCTTGTGAAGCAGTACGGTGGCGGGCTCCGGTGCCTCCAACACGGCGTCCGGATCCAGCTCGACGTGCTCGTTCGTCACCGGATGCTGGGGCGCCTCGACGACCTGGCCGTCCACCCGCACCCAGCCGTTCTCGATGTAGTGCTCGGCGTCGGCGCGCGAACACCCGACCAGTTCGGCTACGCGCTTGGAGAGTCGGACGGAATCGGTCATGGGGCAGTCTCGGTGGGGGCGGTACTTTCGCACACGTTGCGATCGCGTACCGGAATGCGGGGCAGGCGCGGATCGGTGTCCGCTCACGTGCAGGGCCACCGTTGGCTTGCGTGTGGCGGGAGGCGCTCCCCGCCGGGCCGGAGGTTCGCATGGACGTACGTTGGATCACGGCCGCCATGGTCGTCGCACTGGCAACCTGCGTGACAGGCTGCAAGCCGAAGGGCGGTGATGACGAAAGCCAGCGGCAGGCGCTGGCGCAACAGGCCGATGCCTACAAGCGCGATGCGGCCCAGACGCCGGCACTCACCCCTGCGCGCAAGGCCGAGTTGCAGAAGCTGGCCGCCAATGTCCGTGCCTGGCAAGCGCGAACCAAACGCGACGACCTGCGCGTGACCGAGGACTCCCACACCGCGCAACGAATCAACGACACCGGCGGCGGTGGCGGCTGCGAAGACTGCCCCGGCTACCGCATCGACGGCGATCGGATCTGCTTCCTCGAACACGAGGGCGAATGCCCTGCCGACGACGGCAGCGACCTGCAACTCGGCCGCGTGTGCGTGTACAGCTGCATCTGGATTGGCGCGGATCCGCAACCGGCGCGGAAGGGTTCCTGAGCCATCGCCCAGGCAAGCCAAGCGCGCCGGGGCGAGAGGCCCGGTTAAGATCGCCCCCGACAAGGACTTCCGCAGGGGGCGGACGATGGCACTCAAACCCGTTGCCCGGCGCCACTCCGACGCCCTCACGCGCGTCGGTTGGGATCAACTGGAAACCCTGCTCGCCGCGTACTACCGCAGCGAGGGCTACGAGGTCGAGCACGTGGGCACGGGCGCCACGGGGGCAAGCACCGACGGCGGCATCGACCTCAAACTGCGTCGTGGCGAGCAGTACGTCGTCGTGCAGTGCAAGCACTGGAACGCGATGAAAGTGCCGCACAACGCGGTGCACGAACTGCTCGGACTGATGGTCAACCACGGTGCGACGGGCGCCATCCTGGCGACGAGCGGCGAATTCACCAAGGCCGCCATCGAGGCCGCCACTCGACAAGGTCACGTCCAGCTGATCGATGGCAACGAGCTGCGCATGATGCTCGGGCCCATCCGCGAGCCGGCGCCGGCGCTCGATGTGCGCATGGCCGGTGCCGAAGGTGCAGGTGTCACGATCGCCCACCGCGTCGGTGAGCGCTTGCTGTCCGCCGCCGAAGACCGCATCCGCCATGGCGGCGGTGGGCGAGGGGGGCGCACCGCTACGCGCAGCCCGGCGGTCGTGTTCGCCGTCAGGCTGCTGGCGGTCGTGCTGTTCCTGGCCTTGGTGGCGGTGATGTATGTATTCGTTACACGCACCCTCCTGAATACGGTGACGCCCGCCGCGCCGCGCACCACGTCTGCCCCGGTAGCGCCTGCCGCTGCGATTCCGGCTTCCGTGCAGGCGAACGGTCAACCCTGCCACGAGATCATCGACGCGCCTTCGGGCACGTACATCGATCACTGCGCACCGGCGTCCAAGCCCTCGACGTCCCCCGCGCAGGCGCACGAGCAGCAGCGGCGGGCCGAGGAGGCGATGAAGATCATCGCCGATTCGACGCCGGAAGCGTTGTGATCGCAACGGATAATGCAGCGTCGTCGAATCCACCGGCCCCCATGTCCATCATCCTCACCGACTTCGCCCGCACCCGCCTGT
This sequence comes from Lysobacteraceae bacterium P, assembly GCA_005503055.1. Lineage (GTDB taxonomy): Bacteria > Pseudomonadota > Gammaproteobacteria > Xanthomonadales > Xanthomonadaceae > Lysobacter_J. Next base: position 59,940 of record SCOX01000016.1, read on the forward strand.
TCCCGCGCGAGCCGCGACGCAACACCATCCAGGACTGCACGCCGGAGGAATTCGAGCGGCACCTCAACCAGGTACGACCGCTGCAGGTGCTCGACGGCTACGCGCCGTTCTGCAAACTGCACGTGCATCGAAACTGGACGTCGACGCGGTGTCTGGCGACGCCGATCACCGACGACAACCGCCACCTGCTGCGCTCGGACTACGAGGCGCGCACGCGCGATGAGCTCCCGGTGCTGGTGCGCTGGTTCGAAGGCATCGACCCGCCGGTGGCCGATTATCTCGTCGTCATTCTCTACAGTCGCGAGCAACTGGCGATGGAAGGCACGCACACCACGGCCGACTGGGGCGTGGTGGGTTGCATGTACACCGCGGAGCCGATCGAGACACCGATGGCCCCGATCACGATGATGCGCAACGCGCTGGGCGTTGAAGAAGGCGGCTCCGGCGTGCCGATCGATCGCGATGCCTACCTGCGCAGCGCGGAGTTCTGGCGTACACATGCCAATTGGCGGGGGTAGTGCGAGGTGATTCCGCTGGGGCGACTAACCGCGACTTACGTCACGGCACGCGTCATTGAGTGCTCGCCTTTACCGCTCGCTTACCTGCATTTCACCCGACGCTTCGCACGGCGGGCCCGCAATGCCAGCGTTGCCACCCAACGCAGGAGCGTGAAATGAAGAACCCATCCCTCGCCATCGCACTGGCGCTTTCGCTGTCCGTCTCGGGTGCGGCCCTGGCCGCCGTGACGCATGTGAGCGGGCAAGGCATCAGTTACGACCCCGGCATCGCGCTGGAAGATGCACGCGCGGACGCCGTCGGCAAGTGCACGGCGCAAGGCGGCGAGCCCATCGAGGAGGTCTACAACCACCTCACGCGTGCGAATCAGTGGATCGCCAGTTCCATCTGGTCGTGCGAGGTGCCTGACGTGCCGTGATGCGTTGTGCGGTTGATGTTGCGATGCAGGAGCCGACGCTGCGGTGTCACTCAACCCGCCGGCGTCTCTCCGTCGCGCGGAACCTCCACCGTCACCAAGCGCTGCTTTCGCGAGACCAGGCGATGGCCGCACGCCAGCGCCGCGCCGTCGTAAGCCGCGCGCAACGTGCCGAAGTAGGGCGCTCCTTCGACCACGGACGTGGTGCCGCAGGCCCCGCAGGTCACGGCGTGGCCGACGCATACCAGCGGTCGAAGCAACCCGTCCTCGCACGCGACCCGAACGTCGCGCATGCCTTCGGTGGTTTGCCCTCCGGCGGTGGTGGTGTCGCCGACGACGATGACGTAACGCCTTTCCATGCGGGCTACCCTGCGATTGACTCAGGCTTTAGTCGCCCAGCCGCGCGGTAGTCGGCAACGTGAATTTGTCGCTGAGTCCCCGCGGATGGTGGGTCCGACGCGCACGGAGCGCTGTCGGGGGCGCCGCGAGGAACGGTGGTTGGCCGCCGCTTGGATGACGAAGGAAGCGAATGCGCCCGATGGTAAAGTCCGGACCTCCACCCAATCGTAGGCCCCGACGCGATGAGCAACACCGACGCCGCCCCATACCCGATCGGTACCCCCGGCATGCCTTGGGGCGCGGCGGAGAAGTCGGCATGGCTGGCGCGGCAGGTGCGCCAGCGCAGCTACGCCGATGACGTGGTGAGCGCGGTCGATCGCCTGCGCGCGGACTTCGACGTCGTCGAATACGGCCGGCTGGCGTACGGCGACGAACACTTCCCGCTGTTGGCCATCCGCAGCCGCGACTGGGACGATGCCTTGCCCGTCGCGCTGGTCACCGGCGGCGTTCACGGTTACGAGACCAGCGGCGTGCACGGCGCGCTGCGCTTCGTCGAGCGGGATGCGAAGGCGTTCGCGGGCAAGGCCAACCTGCTGGTGGCGCCGTGCATCAGCCCGTGGGCGTACGAGCGGATCCATCGCTGGAACCCGAACGCCATCGACCCCAACCGTTCGTTCCGCGACGACAGTCCTGCGCAGGAGTCGGCCGCCTTGATGCGGCTGGTCGCGCCGGTGGGCGATCGCGTCCTGGTCCACATCGACCTGCACGAAACCACCGACACCGACGAGAGCGAGTACCGGCCCGCCCTGGCCGCGCGCGACGGCAAGCCGTTCGAGCCCGACGGCGTGCCCGACGGCTTCTATCTGGTGGACGACAGCGAGCACCCGCAACCGGCGTTCCAGCAGGCCGTGATCGAGGCGGTGGCAAAGGTCACGCACATCGCGCCCGCGGACGCGCAGGGTCGCATCATCGGATCGGACGTGGTCGCGCCGGGCGTCATCCAGTACCCGCTGCGCAAGCTCGGCCTCTGCGCCGGCGTGACCGACGCACGCTACAAGACCACCACCGAGGTCTACCCGGACAGCCCGCGTGCCACGCCGGAACAATGCAACGCCGCGCAGGCCGCGGCGGTGGCGGCGGCGCTCGAGTACGCGTTGGCGAACCCGTAGCGCCAGAGCGGACGCGCCCGCGAGCGCGTGACGGTAGCATCGGCGACAGGCTGGACCCGCGGGGCGGATCGCGCTCCGCACCGGCCGTGCATCGACCTTCATCCACGCGAGCCACGCCATGACCGACGCCTCACGCCGCAGGTTCCTGACGCAGACCACCGCCGCGCTCGTCGCGGCGCCGTTCATCAGCACCACGTCCACGCGCGCGCGGGCGCAACAGTCGCGCAAGCTCGGTGTCGCCGTGTGCGGACTGGGGAAGCTGAGCACGGACCAGATCGCGCCCGCACTGGCGAAGACGCAACACTGCCGGCTCGCGGGCATCGTCACCGGGACGCCGGCCAAGGCCGCGGCGTGGAAGGCCAAGTACGGCATCGCGGACCGCAGCGTGTATTCGTACGACACCATGCACCGCATGGCCGAAAACCCGGACATCGACTTCGTCTACGTCGTCACGCCGAACGCCTTGCATGCGCAGCACACGATCGCGGCGGCGAAGGCGGGCAAGCATGTTTTCTGCGAGAAACCGCTGGAGATTTCGGTCGAACGCTGCCAGCAGATGATCGACGCCTGTCGTGATGCGAAGCGCCTGCTCGGGACCGCGTACCGCTGCCAGTACGACCCGCATCATCTGGAATGCATCCGCCTGGTGCGCGAGGAGGTCTTCGGCAAGCCCAACATCGTCCAGGCCGGCTTCGCCATCAATGTCGGCGCGCCGGGGCAGTGGCGGCTCCAGCGCGCACTGGCCGGCGGCGGCGCGCTGATGGACGTGGGCATCTACGCGCTGCAGGCCACCCGCTACCTCACCGGCGAAGAGCCAGTGCTGGTGTCCGCGCAGGAAACCAAGACGGACCTGGCGCGCTTTTCCGAAGTCGACGAAAGCATGGTGTGGACCACGAAGTTTCCCAGCGGCGTCGTCGCGTATTGCAGCACCAGCTACAAGGCCGGCGGCATCCAGAACCTGCGCGTGAATGCCGATCGCGGCTGGTTCGAACTCGATCCGGCCTTCTTCTACGACGGCAACCGCGGGCGCCGCAGCGACGGCAAGGAGATCCGCTTCCCGCAGACCGATCTGTTCGCCGCCGAGATGGACGACTTCGCACGCGCCATCATCGAGAGTCGGCCGACCAAGGTGCCCGGCGAGGAAGGCCTGCGCGATGTGCGCATCATGCAGGCCATCTACGAATCGGCGCGGACGGGCAGGGCTGTGTCGCTGGTTTGAGCGGCGTCAATCGTCGCTGCCGTCTTCCTCATCGCCACGCCACCAGGCGCGGTCCTGATGGCGTTCCTGCGGCGTGCAGTCCGGCGCCTCGATGCCGTCGACGTGCCGGCCCGGACCGCGCGACGCCCATTCCTCCAGCAGGCGCACGACCGCCGCCTTGCCCTGTGCACCGATGCCCAGGTTGCGTTCGGTCTTCCAACCCTTTGCCGTCGCCGCCGCGTCGTCATGGCTGTGGGGAGCGCCATAGCTGCAGCGCAGGCAGTAGTGGACGACCGAGCGCGTCCAGTCCTCCACATGGCCGATGCCCGGCAGCGTCGCGTCGGCCAGCTCGTCCAGGTCTTCGGGCGCCGCGCAGCGCACGAACGCCACGAAGGTGCGGAATTCGGACTGCGCCAACGTATCGAGCGCATTGAACACCGGTGCCGTGCGATCGCCGTCGCCGGTGCGGCGCCGGCCGGTCGAGGCGCCGTCGTGCAGGACGATGTCGAACAACCGGTGACCGCTCTCGGGCAGCGGCACGTTGAGCAGGCGCGCACGCACCACGTCGATGCGCCGGGCCCACACGGTCTCGCCGTTGCCCCACGGGTTCAGGCGGATGCTGACCACTCCCAGGTCGCGTTCGATGGGGCCTTCGCCGTCGGGAATATCGATCCCGCATTGCTTCCATTGGCGACGTGCTTCAGCCCAATCGCCCAGTCCCGTGGCCGCGATACCCGCGTTCCAGGCAAGGCTTTCCTCGAACTCGCCCTTCAGCGCCCGCGCGCGCAGGTTGTGCTGCAGGCTGTCGGACCATTCACCCAGGTACTTGTGGGCCAGGCCCTTCATGTAGTGAAGGTGGATGGCGGCGGGCCGCTGCGCAAGCAGTTCGCCGAACCGCTGCGTGGCCTGCGTCAGGTCGCCCCGTTCGAAGGCGGCGTAGGCCTGCGCTTCCAGCTCGGTGTCTTCTGTACGGTCGGTGTCGGTGTGCGTCATGGGCCGCAGAATAGCGTGCGCATCGGCGCGGGAGGTTATCGTTGCGCTTCCGCGCACACGAGATGACCGCATGATTCGCCCGACCCTGGCCGTCGTCGCCATCCTGGTTTCGGGATGTTTCACCCCGACCCGCGCCGCCGATGCCATCATCGGCGCGTATTACCCGGGCGGCTCCGCGGCGCGGTATCCGGTGTCGAGCATCCCGGCCGACACGGTCACGCACCTGTTCTATGCCTTCGCGCGCATCCAGGACGGACGCTGCGTCGTCGTCGAGGAGGCGGGCGCGCACTTCAAGGCGCTGGCCGAGCTGAAGCGCAAGCACCCGAAACTGCGCACGCTGATCTCCATCGGCGGTTGGGAAGCGGGCGGGTTCTCCGATGCGGCGCTCACCGACGAAAGCCGCAAGCGCCTCGTCTCCTCGTGCATGGCGATGTTCTTCGACACGCATCGCGGCAGCTTCGACGGCGTGGACCTCGACTGGGAGTTCCCGGTGTACGGCGGGCCGAAGGAGATCGCCGCGCGACCGCAGGATCGCGCGAACATGACACTGCTGGCGCAGGAATTCCGTCGCCAGCTCGATGCGCTGGCCAAGAAACGCGGCCAGGCGTTCCTGCTCACGGCCGCGTTGCCGGCCGGGCGCATGCAGTCGGCCGGCCCGTACGATCCGGCACGCAGCTTCGATCTGAAAGCGTTGGGACAGACGCTGGATTTCATCAACCTGATGACCTACGACATGGGCACGGCGTTCTCCAGCGTGTCCACGTTCAACGCGCCACTGCGCGAAGTGCCGGACGATCCCCTGCCGCCGCAGCTGCGCCGCTACAACAACGTCGAGGGCGCGGTCGATTTCTACCTCGAACACGACGTGCCGGCCGACAAGCTGGTGCTGGGCGTGCCGTTCTACGGACGCGGCTTCCGCGTGAAAGATACAGCGCACGACGGCCTCTACCAGCCGTATGCCGAGCCGTACACGGCGGGCGACTGGCGCGACATCAAGGGCAAGCTGCTGGGCGACGCCAAGTGGACGCAGCACTGGCATCCCGTCGCGCAGACGCCGTATCTGTTCAACGCCGGCGAGCGCGTGTTCGTCAGCTACGAGGATCCAAAATCCATCGGCCTGCGCGCAGAGCTCGCCAGGCAGCGCGACCTGCGCGGCGTCTTCATGTGGGAACTGACCGGCGACGACGACGAGCGCAGCTTGTTGAAGGCGATGGCAGCGCCGTTCGAGTGACGCAGGTCGCGGTGAAACGCGTGTGAAGTCGGCCGCGACGAGGGCGGAGCAGAATGACGCCCTTCGCGCGCGAGGCGACCTTCATGTCCGAACATCCCGACGACACCGCCACATTGCAGGTCCTGCTCGAGCGTTTGGTGAAGTTCCGCCTGCCGCGCGCCATTGCGCTGAAGAAGCGCGTGGACGCGGGTGAGCGCCTTACCGATGCGGACATGGCGTTCATGAAGGTGGCACTGGAAGATGCGCAGGACGGGCAGCAGTTCGTCGTGCGCAATCCCGAGTTCCACACGCTCGGGATCCAGCTCGTGCAGCTCTACGAGGAGATCGTGGAGAAAGCGACCGAGAACGAAAAGAAGGCCCAGGACGGCGCCTGAGTCATTCCCGTGCCGGTGCCTTCGGCAGCGAGGCCAGCGTCTGCGTCGCGACCGCGTCCAGGTTCACCGTCCCCGCGCCCTTGGCCTTCACCGAACCCCGATAGAGCGCGCGCCACAGCACTCGGATGTCGGAGGGCTGGATCACTTCGATCTGCAGGCCGCCTTCGACCGTGTCGATGGTCTTCACCTTGAACGTCGGCACACCGCCGGCGCCTTGCGCGACGAGCTGCGAACAGCCGTCGGGTCCGCATTCCACGCCGCTCTCGCGGATGCTGCCGCCCTGCGAGGCGATTTCCTTGACGCGGGTTTCCTGTACGTCGCGCACGCCGACGCGGTACGCGACCGCAAGGTCGGCCTTGCTCACGTCGTCGATGCGGCGGTACCCCTTGGCCTGCAACGCCTTGTCGAGCGCCGCCTGCAGGCGCGTGCGCAGCGCGGGATCCTGCACGCGCTGGTCGAATTCCGCGGAAAGCTGGGCCGGCATCGGCACCCAGGCGTAGGTCGTGCCCGGCAGGGTGGCGGCGGGCTTCGAGACTTCCACATGGGCCGTGGGCTGCTTGCGCGACTGCGCTTGCGCCGGCAGCGCGAGAACAGCGAACAGCGAGCAGCAGGCAATCGCGAGGGCGAGCGTTCTCATGGCGGCCTTCCCCGGGCAGTGATGGTGGTCGCCACTTTGGTGGCGGCGGCATTAGGGCGGCGTGAGGCGGGTCGTCGGTGCGTACGCTCGCCCGCCATCGCGACGAGGGGGCGAGGGCCCCGGCGTCCACGATGTGCCCGCACGCGATGCGTTAGCACGCGATGCGTTAGGTTGTCGTCGAATGGCGAAGGAGGCCCCATGCGCAACCTGGATTTCAGTTCCTGGCAGGCGGTGCTGTCCACCTTGATCGGGTTGGCGGTGATCACGCTGATCGGCGTGGGCATCCGGCTGCTCGTGATGCAGATCGTGCAGGCGCGTCGCGAGCGCGAGAACCGCCAGATCAACGAGCGCCTGCGCACACTCATCGCGGCGTACAAGACGCTGGGCGGCTCGTTCACCGGCGATCTCGCGGTCGATCCCACCCATTTGCGCGACTTGCAAAGGGGCGACCTGAAGCGGCGGGGCGATGAAGCGGCGAGCGGCGTGGAGCCGGGCACGGCGGAATTGTCGTGGCCGAGCTCGGACCGCTCGCGCCGAATCCGCGATGCGGTGGAAGGCGCGCTGTCGGACATCCTTCTGCTGGGCACCGACGAACAGGTTCGGCTGGCCGCGCGCGCGGCGGCGGACCTCGTGGCAGGAAGACAGGTGCACACGGCGCAGCTCGTGGTGTCGCTGCGCGATTTCATTCGCGGCGTGCTCGACCTGGAGCCGGTGCCGGCGAACCTGGAACTGCCCAGGCAGGGGCCGAGCCGGCCGTCGTCCGGCGCGAAAGGAAAGGGCGAAGGCGCGAAGGACGACAGCCGCCAAGGAGGGCGCGGCGGCGCAGGCGGGATGGGCGGAGGCGGGATGGGGGGCGGACTGGCCG
>SCOX01000017.1 GCA_005503055.1 Lysobacteraceae bacterium P
CTGCCGCGTGGCCTGCCGAACGCCCGGCCATGGATGGCCGGGCCGGGCGATCCGAAGCCCGCAATGCGACGCCATGGATGGCTGCGGATGCATCCCCGAAATCGATGCACACGAGGCACTGCCGCGTGGCCTGCCGAACGCCCGGCCATGGATGGCCGGGCCGGGCGATCCGAAGCCCGCAATGCGACGCCATGGATGGCTGCGGATGCATCCCCGCAATCAGCGCGCGGCACCGCCACCCGGCCGTCATCCCGGCGAAGGCCAGGATCCAGGCTCGCGGCCCCGAAGCTGCTCCACCGTCATTCCAGCGAAAGCTGGAATCCATTTCGCCGTTGCTGCTGGCGCGCTAGTCACCGGCGAGGGAGAGCAAGATGGATTCCAGCATCCGCTGGAATGACGGGCATTGAAGGCGGTGGCATGCAGTGAGCGTGCGGCACGGTCCGAGCCCGATTCCGGCCTCACCGCAAGGTCGCACTCACGACGTCACGCGAATTGCCTGGCCAGCCCGGCGCTGCAAACGCTCAGCGAAACCGATTGATCTGATCGCGCAACTCACGCGCCGCATCCGCGGCGGCCTGCGCATAGTCGTCGCCCTTCGACGCGTACAGGATCGCGCGCGAGCTGCTCACCATCAGGCCGGTGCCGTCGGCGGTCCTGGCGTTGCTCACGACGGCTTCGACGTCGCCACCCTGTGCGCCGACGCCCGGTACCAGGAATGGCACCTCGGATCCCACGATCGCGCGAACTTCCTTCAGCTGGACGGGCCAGGTCGCGCCCACGACCAGCGAGCAGTTGCCGTTGCCGTTCCATTCGCGCGCGACTTTCTCGGCGACGTGCTGGTAGAGCGGGCGGCCATCGACGACGAGGTCCTGCAGATCGCCGGCGCCCGGGTTCGAGGTGCGGCACAGGATCACCACGCCGCGATCGGCACGGTCGAGGAACGGCTGCACCGAATCGCGGCCGAGGTACGGGTTCGCGGTCACCGCGTCGGCGGCGTAACGGTCGAAGGCTTCGGCGGCGTAGTGCTGTGCCGTGCTGCCGATATCGCCGCGTTTGCTGTCGAGGATCACCGGGACGCCGGGATGCTCGGCGTGGATGTGGGCGATGAGCCGCTGCAACGCGTCTTCCGCGCCAAGCGCGGCGAAATGCGCGATCTGCGGCTTGAACGCGCAGGCGTACTGCGCGGTGGCGTCGGCGATGTCGCGGCAGAACGCGAACACCGCATCGTCGTCTCCCGCGAACTTCGCCGGGAGCTTCGCCGGTTCGGGGTCGAGGCCGACGCAGACGAGGGAGTCGGCGTCGCTCCAGCGCTGTTTCAGGGATGACATGAAGGTCATGCTGGAGTCCTCGTTCTTGTTCTGGTCCGACGGCGGCTGCGCCACGGGCGATGCCTGTCTTCGCCCTGCGTCGGCTCAATGCGCGAAAGCGCCTTCGCCGGATGACGTGTCAACCTGGATCCCGGCCTTCGCCGGGATGACGATCCGACAAAGCCGCGCCCGCAGTGCGGGCGCGGGTCGGATCATCACTTCAACGCCTTGAACCGCAGGCGATGCGGCTTGGCCGCTTCGTCGCCCATGCGGCGACGCTTGTCTTCCTCGTACTCGCGGTAGTTGCCCTGGAAAAACTCCACGTGCGAGTCGCCTTCGAAGGCGAGGATGTGCGTGGCGATGCGGTCCAGGAACCAGCGATCGTGCGAAATCACGAAGGTGTTGCCCGGGAACTCGAGCAGCGCGTCTTCGAGCGCACGCAGCGTTTCGATGTCCAGGTCGTTGGACGGTTCGTCGAGCAGCAGCACGTTGCCGCCCTGCAGCAGCGTCTTGGCCATGTGCAACCGGCCGCGTTCACCGCCCGACAGCGAGCCGACCATCTTCTGCTGGTCCTGGCCCTTGAAGTTGAAGCGGCCGATGTAGGCGCGCGACTGGATCTCGATGCCGTTGATGTTGAGGATGTCCAGGCCGCCGGAGACTTCCTGGAAGACGTTGTGGTTGCCGGTCAGCGCGTCGCGGCTCTGGTCGACGTAGGCCAGCTTGACGGTCGAGCCCATGTCGATCTCGCCGCTATCCGGCTTCTCCTGCCCGGTGATCATCTTGAACAGCGTCGACTTGCCGGCGCCGTTGGGGCCGATGATGCCGACGATCGCGCCCGGCGGAACCGAGAAGCTCAGGTTGTCGATGAGCAGGCGGTCGCCGAACTTCTTGCTGACGTTCTTGAACTCGACGACCTTGTTGCCCAGGCGCTCGCCCGGCGGAATGAAGATCTCGTTGGTTTCCTGGCGCTTCTGGTAATCGACGGCCTGCAGCTCGTCGATGCGCGCAAGACGGGCCTTGCCCTTGGAGCGGCCGCCCTTGGCATTCTGGCGCGCCCATTCCAGTTCCTTCTGGATGGCCTTCTGGCGCGACTTCTCCTGGTTTTCTTCCTGCTTCAGGCGCTCGTCCTTCTGGACCAGCCAGTCGGTGTAGTTGCCCTTCCACGGAATGCCGCGGCCGCGGTCGAGCTCGAGAATCCACTCGGCGGCGTTGTCGAGGAAGTAGCGATCGTGGGTGACGGCCACGACGGTGCCGGTGTAGCGCGCGAGGAACTGCTCCAGCCATTCGACCGATTCGGCGTCGAGGTGGTTGGTCGGTTCGTCGAGCAGCAGCATGTCCGGCTTCTGCAGCAGCAGGCGGCACAGCGCGACGCGGCGCTTCTCGCCGCCCGACAGCTTGCCGATGACGGCGTCCCACGGCGGCAGGCGCAGCGCGTCGGCGGCGACTTCCAGCTGGTTTTCCAGGGTGTGCGCGTCGCCGGCGGCGAGGATCGCCTCCAGGCGCTCCTGTTCCTTGGCCAGCGCGTCGAAATCCGCGCCGTCCTCGGCGTAGGCGGCGTAGACCGCTTCCAGCGCGGCCTGGGCGTTGAGCACTTCGCCCACGCCTTCCTCGACGGCCTGGCGGACGGTCATCTCCGGATCGATCTGCGGTTCCTGCGGCAGGTAGCCGACCTTGATGCCGGCCTGCGGGCGCGCTTCGCCGACGAAGTCCGTGTCGACGCCGGCCATGATCTTCAGCACCGTCGACTTGCCGGCGCCGTTGAGGCCCAGCAGGCCGATCTTGGCGCCCGGGAAGAAGGACAGCGAGATGTCCTTGATGATCTGACGCTTCGGCGGCACGACCTTGCTGACGCCGTTCATGGTGTAGATGTATTGCATGCGCTCTCCGGAACCGGGACGCGCCCATGCCGGCCGGGGTGGCCTGGTCGGGCGGTTGGAAGCGGCGATTATCCCGTACGGGAGCAGCGCACGCCAGCGAGGCGGCCGGGCCGCACACCGGAAAACCGGGCACGCAGGCTTCGCGGCTGACCCGGCGTTGAATTGGCGACGATCGGCCGGCCCGCGATGAGCCGGACGAGTCTCCGGGCCTGGTGCGCGAGTCTCCAGGCTCGGCCCGCGAGTCCCTGGGCCTGGTGCGCCACCGTGGGGACCCTCGCGCGCCAGTCTGCGAGCCTGGACGGCGAGTGAAATCGACTGACGAGCCAGTGCCTGGGGCTGGCGTTCGAGTCTTTCCGCCTCGCGCGCCGGGGCGATCCGCCTGGGGAGCGAGTCATTCGAACTGGCGAGCGAGCCAATCGGCCTGGCGTTCGAGTCTCCGGGACTGGCGCGCCAGCCGATTCGACTGGCGCTCGACACTCCGGACCTCGCGGGGCTCCCCTCAGATCCAGACGATGAACGCCACCACCAGCGCCACGGCGGCGTACTTCAGGCCGTAGTACAGCGACTTGTTGCGCTCGCGCAGGCCCTTGGCCTTCAGGCGCAGCACGTAGAAGTACTTGAACAGCCGGTTGAAACCGCCCGTCTTGTCGCCCTCCATGTTCGGCGAGGCGCCGGCGGCGATCAGGTTGCGGGCGACGAAACGGTTGAAGGCGCGGGCCCAGCCGAAGCGCAGCGGCCGTTCCACGTCGCAGAACAGGATGATCCGGTTGCTCTGGGTCTCGTTGCGCGCGCTGTGGATGTAGGTCTCGTCGAACATGGTCCACTGGCCGTCGCGCCAGCTGTAGCGCTGGCCGTCGACGTCGATGTAGCAGCCGTCGTCGTTCGGGGTTTCCAGGCCCAGGTGCAGGCGCAGGGAGCCGGCATAGGGGTCGCGGTGCGGGCGCAGCTCGCTGCCGGGGGGCAGCTCGGTGAACATCGCCGCCTTGACGCTGGGGATCTGCCGCAGCAGGGCCGTGGTCTGCGGGCACAGCTCGGCCGCCGAGGGGTGGGCCTCGTCGTACCACTTCAGGTAGAAGCGCTTCCAGCCGCGGCGGAAGAACGAGTTGAAGCCGACGTCGTTGTAGCCCTCGGCGGCCTTGATGTGCTGCAGCTCGCGCAGGCGCCGGGCTTCCTCGCGGATGGCCTGCCAGTTCTGGCGCAGCGGTTCCAGCTCGGGGAAATGGCGGCCCGGGTCCTCGATGAACGGCGTCGTCGGCACCCGCGAGAAGGCGTACATCAGCACGTTGATCGGGGCCATGAAGGTGGAGTGGTCCAGCAATTGCCGGCCCAGGCGGTGCCGGACCCGGCCGCGCAGGTGCACGTAGACCGCGCTGGCGATGAACAGCAGGACGAAGACCCATTTCACGGTCGGAGGTATCCAGGGAGAGAACGAAGGCGGGGAAAAGGCGCGTTGACGCTGGCGCCCTGATGGGCTTGCTGGCTGCATTTTAAGCCCTGGGCTACCATCGTCGACCCGGCCGCGGCAGCTTTCCGGGCGCCCGCCGGTCCGTCCACCCCACGTCCGAGGTTCGCGAATGTTCCCCAGCTCCGCCCGCATCGCCGGTTACGACGATGAACTCGCCCAGGCCATCGCCAACGAGGCGCGCCGCCAGGAGGACCATGTCGAGCTGATCGCCTCGGAAAACTACGCCAGCCCCCGCGTCATGGAGGCCCAGGGCAGCGTGCTGACCAACAAGTACGCCGAAGGTTACCCCGGCAAGCGCTATTACGGCGGCTGCGAGTACGTCGACGTGGCCGAGCAACTGGCCATCGACCGCCTCAAGCAGCTGTTCGGTGCGGACTACGCCAACGTCCAGCCGCATTCGGGCTCGCAGGCCAACCAGGCGGTCTACTTCGCGCTGCTGAACCCGGGCGACACCATCCTGGGCATGTCGCTGGCCCACGGCGGCCACCTCACCCACGGCGCCAAGGTCAACGCATCGGGCAAGCTGTTCAACGCGGTCCAGTACGGTGTCGACGACCGCGGGCTGATCGATTACGACGAAGTCGAACGGCTCGCCGTCGAGCGCAAGCCGAAGATGGTCGTGGCCGGCTTCTCCGCGTATTCGCAGCAGATCGACTGGGCGCGCTTCCGTGCCATCGCCGACAAGGTCGGCGCCTATCTCTTTGTCGACATGGCGCACGTGGCCGGCCTCGTCGCCGCCGGTGTCTACCCGAACCCGCTGCCGCACGCGCACGTGGTCACCTCGACCACGCACAAGACGCTGCGCGGCCCGCGCGGTGGCTTCATCGTTGCGAAAGGTGCGGGCGAGGAAATCGAGAAGAAGCTGCAGAGCATCGTCTTCCCGGGCATCCAGGGCGGACCGCTGATGCACGTCATCGCCGCCAAGGCGGTGGCCTTCAAGGAAGCGCTGGAGCCGGAATTCACCACCTACCAGCAGCAGGTCGTGAAGAACGCGCAGGCGATGGCGAAGGTCATCATCGATCGCGGTTACAAGATCGTCTCCGGCGGCACGCAGAACCACCTGATGCTGATCGACATGATCGGCAAGGGCGTGACCGGAAAGGACGCCGAAGCCGCGCTGGGCAAGGCTCACATCACCGTCAACAAGAACGCCGTACCGAACGATCCGCAGAAGCCGTTCGTGACCTCGGGCCTGCGCATCGGCACCCCGGCCGTCACCACGCGTGGCTACCAGGAAGCCGATTGCGTCGAACTGGCGAACTGGATCTGCGACGTGCTGGACGCGCCGAAGGACGAGAACGTCATCGCCGCCGTGCGCGGGAAGGTGACGGCGCAGTGCCAGAAGTTCCCGGTGTACGGCTGAGAGGCGGGGATTCGGGATGAAGGGATTCGGGATTCGCAACAGACGCCATCGGCTTTCGCCCTTTCGAATCACGAATCTCTAATCACGAATCCCGGCCCCCATGCATTGCCCTTTCTGCCAGCACAACGACACCCGCGTGATCGACTCGCGCGTATCCGACGACGGCGCGACCATCCGCCGTCGTCGCGTATGCGAAGCCTGCGGTGAGCGCTTCTCCACGCTGGAAACCATCGAACTCAAGCTGCCGCTGATCATCAAGAGCGACGGCCGCCGCGAGGCCTTCGACGCCCGCAAGCTGCGCGCCAGTTTCGACCGCGCGCTGCAGAAGCGACCGGTGTCGGAAGAGCACATCGAGGCGTCGGTGCGCGCCGTCGTGCACCACCTGCGCATGACCGCCGAGCGCGAATTGCCCTCGCGCCGCGTCGGCGATTTCGTCATGACCGAACTGCGCAAGCTCGACCACGTCGCCTACGTGCGATTCGCTTCGGTGTACCGCGCGTTCCAGGACGTGGCGGATTTCCGCGAGGAACTCGACCGCCTGGAGAGCGACAGCTCCGGCGAAGGGCAACTGCCGTTGCTCGACGAAGACGCCGAGCCCGCGCCGCGCTCCAGGAAGCGCTGATGGCCCCGCTTTCGACAAACACGTTTTCCGCCACCGATCACGCGATGATGGCCCGCGCACTGCGGCTGGCCGAGCGCGGCGCCTACACCACCAAGCCCAATCCGATGGTCGGCTGCGTGATCGCGCACGGCGAGGAGGTCGTCGGCGAAGGTTGGCACCAGCGCGCCGGCGAACCGCACGCGGAAGTATTCGCGCTGCGCGCTGCGGGCGAACGCGCAAAAGGCGCCACGGCCTACGTCACGCTGGAACCCTGCGCGCACACCGGCCGCACCGGGCCGTGCGCGGATGCGCTGATCGCCGCCGGCGTCGCGCGCGTGATCGCGGCGATGCGCGATCCGTTCCCGCAGGTCGACGGCGCCGGTTTCGAGAAGCTGCGCGCGGCCGGCATCGAGGTCGAAGCGGGCCTCATGGAAACCCAAGCGCGTGCGCTCAATCGCGGCTTTCTTTCGCGCGTGCAGCGCGGACGGCCGTGGCTGCGCGTGAAGCTGGCGACCAGCCTGGACGGGCGCAGCGCGCTCGCCAACGGCGAATCGAAGTGGATCAGCGGCGAGGCCTCGCGCCTGGACGTGCAGCATTGGCGCGCGCGCAGCGGCGCCATCGTCACCGGCGCCGGCACGGTGCTGGCGGACGATCCCGCGCTGACCGTGCGTTTCCCGGACGACACGCCCTTCGTGCCGCCGCTGCGCGTGGTGCTGGATCCGGGCCTGGCGACGGTCGCGCGCGGTCGCGTGCGCGAAGGTGACGCGCCCACGCTCTATCTGCATGCGCCCGACGCCAAGGCGCCGCGCGGTTTCCAGGCCGACCACGCGGCGGTGCCGGTGCGCGAGGGGCGTTTCGATCTCGACGCGGTGCTCAGCCTGCTGGCCGAACGCGGCGTCAACGAGATCCAGCTCGAAGCCGGCGCCACGCTGGCGGGCGCTTTCCTGAGCGAGGGCCTGGTCGACGAAGTGCTGTTGTACGTCGCGCCCGTGTTGCTGGGCGAACGCGCGCGGCCGATGTTCGACGGCCTGGCGATCGACACCATGGCGCAGAAGCTGAAGATGGCGATCGTGGAATCGCGCTACATCGGCCAGGACGTGCGTCTGCTGTTGAGGCCCGATCCGCAAACCTGAAGACGGACAGCCGAGGTGCTGCCCATGACCGGCGCGAACTTCAAGGACCACTTCTCCGGCATCGCCGATGCGTACGCGCAGGCGCGGCCGGAATACCCCGACGACCTGTTCGATGCCATCGCCGCGGTCGTCCCGCGCACGGCGCGTGTGTGGGAGCCCGGCTGCGGAAGCGGCCAGGCCACGCGCGGGCTCGCGGCGCGCTTCGCCCACGTGCATGCGACCGAGCCGAGCGCGAAGCAGCTCGCCCAGCATTGGGCGCAGCCGGGTACCGACGCGGTGAGCCTGGCGGTCGAGCCCGGCGAGCGAACGGCGCTGGCGGACGCGAGCGTGCAACTGGTGGCGGTCGCGCAAGCGCTGCACTGGTTCGACCGACCGGCGTTCTTCGCCGAATGCCGACGCGTACTCGCGCCGGGCGGCGTGCTGGCGGCATGGGGCTATGCGGATTTCATCGCGCCCGAAGGCATGGTCGAGGCGGTCGAGGCGTTTCGCTCGCGCATCGAACCGTACTGGCCGCCGGAGCGGGTGCAGGTGGACGCGCACTATGCCGGCTACGAGTGGCCGTTCCCGGCGCTCCCGGCGCCGGCGTTGTGGCTGGAGATGGAGTGGCGGCTGCCGCAGTTCCTGCGTTACCTGTCGAGCATGTCGGCCACCGCGCGTTGCGCCGCCGACACCGGCGAGGACCCGGTCGCGCGCCATGCGCCGGCCCTGGCCGCCGCGTGGGGCGAGGCGGAAGAGCCCCGGGCGATCCAGTGGCCGCTGTTCCTTCACCTGCGCCGGAAGGGCTGACGTGCCCGTTCCCCGGGTCTCTCCTGCGGAACGGACACCGCATCATCGCCATCCACGCAACACACCATCCGCCGGGGCGTCCCGGACCCCGGTGCTAGAATTCGCGGGCCGGTTCGCCGGCGACACCACACGTAACGTCTTCAGGGCGGGGTGAAATTCCCCACCGGCGGTAGGTGCGACCACGCTGTCGAAGGCATGGCGCGCACGAGCCCGCGAGCGCTTGCGCCGCATGCTTCCAACGAAGCCGGCGCAAGGTCAGCAGATCCGGTCCGATGCCGGAGCCGACGGTCGGAACTCGCGGGCGACCGCGGATTTCCGGAAAGTCCGGATGAAAGAAGACAGCCGCACACGGCCCGTGCCGTGCGCCTGCCTCATGCCTTGAGGCGTTTTTCGCTCATTTCTTGATCGGGAAACGTTTCATATGCAGCTCCTTGCGCCAAGCTCCGCGCACCGCGGTGCCACCCGCCCGTCTTTGCAGCGGGGTGCCAGCTGATGTTCACCGGCATCATCGAAGGCGTGGGCCGCCTGGCCGCCCTTGAGCGCCGTGGCGGCGACGTCCGCCTTACCGTCGGGGTCGGCACGCTCCCGTTCGATTCCGTGCAACTGGGCGAAAGCATCGCCGTCAACGGCGTGTGCCTGACGGTGATCGCGTTCGACGCCGACACGTTCGCCGCGGACGCATCCAACGAAACCCTCGCGTTGACCACGCTGGGCGGGCTCGCCGAAGGCGATGCGGTGAACCTGGAACGCGCGATGCGCCCGACCGACCGTCTCGGCGGGCATCTGGTCAGCGGGCACGTGGACGGACTGGGACGCGTGGAGCGCATCGAGCCCGATGCGCGTGCGCAGCGCTGGCGCTTCAGCGCGCCCGCGCACCTGCTGCGCTACATCGCGAAGAAGGGTTCGATCTGCGTCGACGGCGTGAGCCTCACCGTGAACGAAGCCGACGACACCGGATTCGAGGTGACGCTGATCCCGCACACCGTCGCGCACACGCGTTTCGCGCACACCAACGTGGGCGATGCGGTGAACCTGGAGATCGACCTCGTCGCCCGCTACGTCGAACGGCTGCTGGCCGATCGCGGCGCCCCGCGCGCCGGCGTCAACGTTTAAGAGCACGCAATCAAGAGCACACGACCATGCCTTTCAGCCCCATCCCCGAACTGCTCGAGGAAATCCGCAACGGCCGCATGGTCGTGATCGTCGACGACGAGGACCGCGAGAACGAAGGCGACCTGATCATGGCCGCCGAACTGGTGCGCCCGCAGGACATCAACTTCATGGTCACGCACGCGCGTGGCCTGGTGTGCCTGTCGCTGACGCGCGAACGCTGCCGGCAGCTCGGCCTGCCGCCAATGGTTCGCGACAACACCTCGCCGCACCACACCAACTTCACCGTCAGCATCGAGGCGGCCGAAGGCGTCACCACCGGCATCAGCGCCTACGATCGCGCGCATACCGTGCGCACCGCCGTGCGTCCGGACGCGGCGGCGACCGATTTGTCGCAGCCGGGCCACATCTTCCCGCTGCAGGCGCAGCCTGGCGGGGTGCTCAACCGCGCCGGCCACACCGAAGCGGCGAGCGATCTGGCGCTGCTCGCCGGCCTGGAGCCGGCCGGCGTGCTGGTGGAAATCCTCAACCCCGACGGCAGCATGGCGCGCCGTCCGGAACTGGAAGCCTTCGCCGCCGAGCACGGCCTGAAAATCGGCTCGATCGAGGAGCTGATCCGCTATCGCCTTGCGACCGAGCACACGGTCGAACGCGTGGACGCGCGCGAGATCGAGACCGAGCACGGCCCGTTCGAGCTGGTGACGTACCGGGACCGTCTGAGTCACGGGCTGCACTTCGCGCTGCGCCGTGGCCAGCCCGACCCCGCGATGCCGACGCTGGTGCGCGTGCACGTGCAGAACCCGCTGGCCGACGCGCTGCACTGGCGGCGGGCGGATTTCGGCCCGGCCGTGGGCGAGGTGCTGCGGACCATCGCAGCCGAAGGTCGCGGCGCGCTGGTCCTGCTGGCGGACCACGCCGATGCCGACAGCCTCTTGGCCCGCATCCGCGCGCCGCACGCCGACGAGACGCCCCCGGCCCGGGCCCATGCCCTGGCCGAGTGGCGTCGCAACGGCGCCGGCGGCCAGATCCTGGCCGATCTGGGCCTGGGCAAGCTGCGCGTGCTGGGCACGCCGCGCAAGCAGATCGGCCTGGCGGGCTTCGGGCTGGAAGTCGTCGAGTACGTCGAACCGTCGCACTGAAGCCCCCCGCCTCGCTCCTCCCCCGAAACAGGGGAGGGAGCCATCACGGGTTAGAATTCCCGCCCTTCACGAAGAACCTCCCATGACCCACTACGAAGGCGACCTGCGCAGCCCCGAAGGCGCGCGATTCGCGATCATCGCCAGCCGCTGGAACCCGCGCATCACCGATACGCTGGTCGCGGGCGCGCGCAAGACCTTCGCCGAGAACGGCGTGGCCGAGAGCGCGGTGGACGTGATCCGCGTGCCCGGCGCCTGGGAGATCCCGGTGGTCGCCACGCGCCTGGCCAAGGCCGGCAGGCACGCGGCCGTGGTCGCGCTGGGCTGCGTCGTGCGCGGCGACACGCGCCACTACGAACAGGTCGCCGATGGCTGTTCGGACGGCCTGATGCGCGTACAAATGGACTATGGCTTCCCGGTCGCCAACGGTGTGCTCGCCGTGGAACGCCACGAGGATGCCGAGGCCCGCGCCGGTGGCACGCACGGCAACAAGGGCGAGGAAGCGGCGCTTGCCGCATTGGAAATGAGTCACCTGCTGGGGCAACTGCCATGAACCGTCGTCGTCCGGATGGAATCGATCCCGTTGCCCGCTCGCGCGCGCGCCGCCGCGCGCTGCAGGCCGTGTACGCCTGGCAGATGTCGGGTTCGAGCGCACGCGACGTGATCTCGCAGTTCGCGCACGAGCAGGCCAAGGAGCCGGCCGACCTGGAGTACTTCGAGGACTTGGTGCGCGGCGTCGACAAGCACGTCGGCGAACTCGACGAAGCGCTCAAGCCGTTCCTCGACCGCGACATCGACCAGGTCGACGCGATCGAACGCGCCGTGCTGCGCATCGCGGCCTACGAGCTGCGCATGCGTCCCGACGTGCCGTACCGCGTGGTCATCAACGAGGCCATCGAGACCGCCAAGCGTTTTGGCGCGGAGCACGGCCATACCTACGTCAATGGCGTGCTCGACCACGCCGCCGCGCAGTGGCGCGAGACGGAAGTGAAGTCTCCGCGAGGCCGCTGAACGCATCGAGCCGTGAGCGGTGCACGGCATCGCATCCGTGCCGCTGTCACGCGCCGCGGCGCATTGGAGACGATCGTGGCTGAAGCACAACGCGCGTCCGAATTCGACCTGATCGACCGCATCCGCCGACGCGTCCTTGTGCGCGACGACGTGCTGCTCGGCATCGGCGACGATGCGGCGGTGCTGCAGGTGCCGACGGGACGGTGCCTGGTCGTCGCCGCCGACACGCTCAACGCCGGCGTGCACTTCCCTGAAGACACGGCGCCTGCGGATATCGGCTGGAAAGCGTTGGCCGTGAACCTGTCCGACCTGGCGGCTATGGGCGCCGAACCGGCATGGTGCACGCTGTCGCTTTCGCTGCCGGCCAGCGACGAGCGATGGCTCGACGGTTTCCTCGATGGCTTCCTGGAACTCGCGCACGCGCACCGCGTCGCGCTGGTCGGAGGCGACACGACGCGCGGCCCGCTGTCGATCAGCGTCACCGTGCACGGCTTCGTCGCGCCCGGCCGCGCATTGCGGCGCGACGCCGCCCGCGTCGGCGACGACGTGTGGGTCAGCGGCACCCTGGGCGATGCCGCCGCCGCGCTGGCGCAATGGCGCGAAGGCGTTGCGCGCGACGCGTTCCTGCGCGCGCGGCTGGATCGCCCGACGCCGCGCATCGCGCTGGGGCGCGCGCTGGCCGACGTGGCGCACGCCTGCATCGACGTATCCGACGGATTGTTGGCCGACCTGGCCCACGTGTGCCGCGCAAGCGGCGTCGGCGCGCGGATCGAGCTCGACCGCCTGCCCTGGTCCGATGCCCTGCGCACGGCCTTCGACGGCGATGCGCGCCATGCGATGCAGGCCGGCGGCGGCGACGATTACGAACTGTGCTTCACCGCGTCGACCGAACTGCGGGACGAGGTCGAACGCGCCGCGCGCGATGCCGCCACGCCGGTCGCCCGCATCGGCCGCATCGTCGAGGGCGAGGCCCCGTGTGCCGTGCGCGTGGACGGCAGCGCCTGGCAGCCGGAACGAACCGGGTTCGAACACTTCACCTGATCGTCGTGCACATCGAGGCGGCGCCGCACCCGCGCGACCGCGCCCGGCGTAAGATCGAACGCGACCACTGCCGCGCGGACGCTGAAGCGACCCATTGCGCCGGCTTCACCCGAACAGGAGGATTCGCGTGGAAACGAGAGTGCTGCTCGGCTTGCTGTTCTTCATCGTTCCGACCGTGTTGCTGGCCGTGGCGTTCATCCTGCAGCGCAGGCGCGGCAACGTCGGCAGCAACTGGGGCGCGGTGCTGCTGGTGATCCTGTGCTGGGTGGTCGGGATGATGCTGGTGATGCGCAAGCTGGACCAGTTCATCTAGACCACGCGTTCCTCTAGGCCGCGCCTTGCCCTGGACGACGCGCAACGCGCTTCAGTCCGGCAGCAGCTTGCCCGGGTTGAGGATGCCGTCGGGATCGAACGCGGCCTTGACCGCGCGCATCATCGCCAGCGTCGGTGCATCGATCGCCTGCGGCATGAACTCGCGCTTGGCCAGCCCGATGCCGTGCTCGCCCGACAAGGTGCCGCCCAGCGACAGCGTCAGCGCGAACACCCGCCCCATCGCAGCATGCGCGCGTGCAGTCTGCGCGGCGTCGTCGGGGTGGTAGAGCAGGTTGACGTGCAGATTGCCGTTACCTGCGTGGCCGAAGCAGACGATGGGCAGGTCGAACTCGTGCGACAACGCGCGCACGCCGTCGACCAGTTGCGGGATGCGCGATACCGGAACGACCACGTCTTCGTTGACCTTGCCGGGCGCGATCGTGCGCAGCGACGGCGACAGCGCCTTGCGCGCCGCCCACAGCTTCTCGCGTGCGAACTCGTCGGCGGCGTCGTCCAGCGAAACGAGTCCGTCGCCGTCCGCGGCGCGCATCAGTGCTTCGATGTCGTGCGGCAGCGTCTGCGCATCGCCGTCGGCCTCGATCATGAGCAGCGCACCGGCGTCGGGCGGAAGGTCCGCGCCGCCGACGTCGCGTGCCAGGCGCACGGCATCGGCATCCATGAATTCCAGCATCGACGGCGTGATCGGCTGCGCCATCAGGCGTGCGACCGCCTGCGCGGCGCTGGAGACGTCGCGGTAGATCGCGCGCAGTGCGCGTCGTGACTCGGGGGCGGGCGTGAGGCGCAGGCTTGCCTCGACGATCAGCGCCAGCGTGCCTTCGCTGCCGACCAGCAGGCGTTGCAGGTCGTAACCGGTCGCGCCCTTGGTCGTGGCCGTGCCGCAGTGGATGAGTTCGCCCGTGCCGGTGACGGCGGTCAGCGCGAGTACGTTGTCGCGGCTGGCGCCGTACTTCACCGCGCGCGGACCGCCGGCGTTGCAGGCGAGGTTTCCGCCGATGCTGCTGTAGGCGGCGCTGGTCGGGTCCGGCGGCCAGAACAGGCCGTGCGGTCTCAGCGCCGCCTGCAGATCGCCGTTGAGCACGCCCGGCTCCACCACGGCGCAGCGATCCCCGGGGCGGATGTCGACGATGCGGTTCATGCGCTCGAACGACACCACCACGCCGCCCGCCATCGGCACCGCGGCGCCGGTGGTGTTGGTGCCGCGCCCGCGCGCGACCACGGGCACGCGCGCGGCACGGCAGGCGCGTACCAGCGCGACGACCTGCTCGCGCGTGGTCGGCAGCGCGACCGCATCGGGCAGCGCCTGGCGACGCGAATTGTCGTAGGCGTAGGTGAGCCGTTCGCCGGGATCGGTACGCCAGCCGTCGCCGAGCACGGTGGCGAGTTCGGCGTCGAGCGATGCGGGCAGGACGGTCGTCATGGGCCGATTGTAGGACCGGCGGCGCTCAGTCGTCGGCGCGGAACGCGTCCTTCAACCAGGTCAGGCGCGGCGATGCAGGATCGCCGTCGGCTTCGACGACGTCGAAACGGCACGGCGCATCGGCATGCTTGGGATGATGCGCGAGAAAGGCATGCGCGGCCTGCACCAGCTTGCGGCGCTTGTGGGTGTCGACAGAGGCCGCGCCGCCTCCGAAACGCGCATCGCTGCGGTAACGCACTTCCACGAACACCAGCGTGGCGCCGCCGCGCGCGCCTTCATCCAGCATGACCAGGTCGAGTTCGCCGCAGCGATAGTTCGCATTCGCGGCGACCTCGCGCAGGCCCGCACGCAACAGGTGCGCGCGCGCAGCGGCTTCCACCGCCGCGCCGCGGGCACGGCGATCAGGGGCGGGGAGCATTCGCCAGCGGGGTGGAGACGCCGGCGCTGAAAGTCGACCACGACGGCGTGCGCTGCACGTTGCCGAAACCGTCCAGGCGCAGCGTGCCGGTTGCGCCGTCGATGCGGCCGTCTGCCGTGGTCGCCAGGCGTTGCAGGTATGCGGTGATCTGCCACGCATCGAAACCGAACGCGAACAAGCGCGCGGCCGGGCCTTTCGCGTTGTTGAGCTCCGCACCGGCGATCGCCGCCGGCGGCAGTCCGGGGATTCCACGCGTGGTCCAGGTTTCCGTCGGGAAGGCGATGCCGTCCAGAACGCGATCTTCTTCGGCCTTGCCGGTGCCCGAGAGCAACTGCGCCGTCGCCACGCGCGGCTTGCCGGCCAAGCCGGCGAGGGCGAGCCTGGGCATCAGCAGACGTGCGCTGCTGCCCTTCACCGCGAGGAATACGGCGTCCACGCCGCCGTCCTTCTGCGCGTAGGGAATGAAGTCGGAGGTGCCTTCGCCGACGACGTCGGTGACCGTGACGCCGCGCGCGACCAGACGCTCGCGCAGGGCGGCGACGGCGCGCTGCTGTGTGTCGTCGGCGGCGGCCACCACCAGCACGCGCTTGGCATTCAGACCCAGCAGGTACTCCGCCGCGGCGATGCCTTCGTCGTCCGGCGAGAGCGAGAAACCTGCGTTGCCGGCCGGCGGGGCAATGTCGCCGCGATTGAGCGCGAGCACCGGCACCTGCAACGGGCCCTTGGAGAACAACGCGTTGACTTCATCGCGGCCGAGCGGGCCGACCACGAAGTCGTTGCCTTCCAGCGCGGCGCGATCGTAGGCCGCGAGCGCGCCGCCCGTCGCGGTGTCGTAGAAGGTCACGTCTGGCCGACGGCGCGGTTCGCCGTAGTAGCCGGCGAGGAAGCCGTCGCGCACGGGCGCCGCGGCAACGGCAAGGTTGCCCGACAACGGCAGCAGCACCGCGACCTTGACCGGCGGACGGTAACCGTCGCGCTCGGCGGCAGGGCGATTGGCGGCGTCGAAGTTCCAACCGGGCCGGTCGAACGCTCGCGGCAGCGGCAGGCCACGGCGCAGCAGCGCCTGGCCGGCGTAGTTGTAGAGCGGATCGCCGGCGGCGAGCGCCGCGGCCTCGCGGGCGAGGGTGGCGTTGTCGAGTGTGGAGAGCAGGCGCTCGATCTCCCGATCGTTGGCGCTGCGAGCGGCGCCCGTAAGCGCGGCGCCGTTGCGGGCGAGCTCGCCTGCCTGGGCGATCGTCGCGTTGCGGCTCTGCTGCGAGGTGGTGCCGCCGGTCGTGGAGACCGTGGCGCAACCGGTCAGCAGGGCGGCGCTGATCGCCGCCGCGCACATCCACTTCATTGCCCCATGACGGATGGAAGCGCGGTTGGAAGCTGGGATCATCGGCATGCAGCACCGCAAACGCGGCGTTCTTGAGGGACCGGTTAGGATTCTACCCGGCCCCAACGCGGACGCACGATGCACAGCTCCCAACCAGGCGCCTCGAAGGCCGCCGGTACCCTCCACGTCGTCGCTACGCCGATCGGCAACCTGGGCGATCTTTCGGCGCGCGCGCTGCAAACCCTGAAGACCGTCGATGCGATCTGCGCCGAAGACACCCGGCACACGCGCCAGTTGCTCTCGCACTTCGGTCTCGAACGTCCGCTGATCGCGCTCCACGAGCACAACGAGGACGCCCAGGCCGCGCAACTCGTCGTGCGCCTGCTGGCGGGCGAATCATTCGCCCTGGTGTCCGACGCGGGTACCCCGCTGGTGAGCGATCCCGGCTTCCGCCTGGTGCGCGCGGCGCGCGCCGCGGGCCTGCGCGTGTCGCCGGTGCCGGGCGCATGCGCGGCGATCGCGGCGTTGAGCGTGGCGGGAATACCCAGCGACCGGTTCGCGTTCGAGGGCTTCCTGCCGGCGAAAGCATCGGCGCGACGCGAGCGGCTGTCGCGCCTGGCGGGCGAGACGCGCACGCTGATCTTCTACGAGTCGGCGCACCGCATCGAGGAATCGCTGGACGATCTTGTTGCGGCATTGGGCGAAGCGCGTCGCGGCGTGATCGCGCGCGAACTGACGAAGCTGTTCGAGACGGTGCTGGACGGCCCCCTGGCGGAGCTGCGCGCACGCGTCGGCGCGGATCCGAACCAGCGCAAGGGCGAATTCGTGGTGATCGTCGAAGGCGCCGGCGAGGACGCCGACGCGGCGATCATCGAAGGCCGCCGCCTTTACGCCAAGCTCGCAGAACACCTCAAGCCCTCGCAGGCCGCGAAGCTGGCCGCCGAACTGAGCGGCGCCCCGCGCAAGGCGTTGTACAACTCGGAAGGGTAGACGTTGTGCGAGACCGTGAGGGCGGACGCCTGGATTCCCGCCTTCGCGGGAATGACGGCGAAGGACGAAGAGCCCAGGAAGTCCGCCGTCAGAAGCAGCCCTACAGAAGCAGCAGCCCCCATTAGTAAAGGGGGCGCGGCGGCAGCCGCGGGGAATTGGAGACCATGAGCCGGGGCCCAAAGGTTTTGCTTCAGCAAAACTTTGGGGGCATTTGCCTGCGAAGCAGTAGAATGTCGCGGCGGAGTCGGCCAGGCAGTCGCGTCATCCGAAAGGATGCCGAGGAAAGTCCGGGCTCCACAGGGCACGGTGCCAGGTAACGCCTGGGCGGCGCGAGCCGACGGAAAGTGCAACAGAGAGCAAACCGCCGAACGGCGCCGCAAGGCGTGCGTGGTAAGGGTGAAACGGTGCGGTAAGAGCGCACCGCGAGTCCGGCAACGGACCGGCACGGCAAACCCCACCGGGAGCAAGACCAAATAGGGAGGCAATGCCGCGGCCCGCGGTGTCTCCGGGTAGGTTGCTTGAGCGTAGCGGTGACGCTGCGCCTAGAGGAATGACTGTCCACGACAGAACCCGGCTTATCGGCCGGCTCCGCGCTCTTTCCTGCCGCTTTGCGGCGGGAAAGCGCTCCAAAGTTTTGCTTCGCAATACCTTGGGCCCCGGGCTCTCGCCCTCCAATTCCCCGCCGCTGCCGCGGCGCCCCCTCTACTAAAGGGGGCTGACGGCTTCGCCGTGCGCCTCTAATCGGTAGGCTTTCAGCATCGATCGAGAGATTTCGATCGTTTTCGCAGATGGAGTGGGCGGTGTTGCGGCGCAGCATCGACCTTGGACTCCGTCGCGGTCGGGTTTCGAGCTCCGTTCGAGAGCTAGCCAGTCTCAAAATTTGAGACTAAACAACGGCTAGTGGATAACTCTTGAACAAACCTGTGAAGTCCTTCGCAAGCCATTGATGCGACAGGTGAATTTGGGTCCGAAAACTTGTTGACAACCCTGTGGGGCGTGCCTAAGGTGGGCATCTGAGGGAAAACCGGGTTTTTTGTGGTTTTCCAGGATCAAGCCGCCCGCCTAGAGGCGGCGCCCAACAGGTGCGCGATGTTCCAAGGTGAGACCGCCATCACGATTGACGACAAGGGCCGGCTGGCGGTGCCCACCGTCTACCGCGATGTCGTCACGCGTGAATGCGCCGGCCGCCTGGTCATCACCTACAACCCCTTCGAGTCCGGCTCGCTGTACCTGTACCCGCAGGCTGCGTGGGAGCGGCTGCGCGATCAGGTCAATGCGCTGCCCAAGGCCAAGGCGGTCAACCGCAGCATGCAGCTCAAGCTCGTCGGCGCCGCGGCGTTCGTCGAGCTCGACGGCAACGGGCGCATCAGCATCCCGGCCAGCCACCGCGCCGCGGTCGGCATCGAGAAGAAGGCCGTGCTGCTGGGCATGGGCGACAAATTCGAACTGTGGAGCGAGCAGGCGCACCACGCGCAGATCCGTCAGACGGTCTCTGACGACGATCTGAGCGCGGAGCTGCTCGATCTCCAACTGTGACGGTGGGTGGCATGGAGCGCGGCGCGCAATCCGGCCACCTTCCCGTGATGTACGCACAGGTGCTGCAAGGCCTGAACGTGAGCGGGAATGGAACGTACCTGGACGGCACGTTCGGGCGTGGCGGTCACGCGCGCGGCGTGCTGGAACGACTCGGCCCCGGAGGCCGTCTGCTGCTCATGGACAAGGACCCCGAAGCGATTGCGGTGGCGATGCGCGAATTCGCGCAGGACGCCCGCGTCGCGGTCTTCCGTGGCAGCTTCGCCGAACTGGCGCAGTGGGGCGAAACGGCGAGCGGCCTCGACGGCGTGCTGTTCGACCTGGGCGTTTCCTCGCCGCAGCTGGACGTCGCCGAACGCGGCTTCAGCTTCGGCAAGGACGGCCCGCTCGACATGCGCATGGATCCCGATAGCGGCGAGAGCGCGGCGCAGTGGCTCGCGCGCGCCGACGAGCGCGAGATCGCCGACGTCCTGTGGACCTACGGCGAGGAGCGGATGAGCCGCAAGATCGGCCGCACGATCGTCGCCCGACGCGAGCAGCAAGCGCTCGAGCGCACCGCGCAGCTTGCCGACCTCATCGCCTCCGTCGTGCCGCGCGGCGATCAGAAGATCCACCCGGCGACGCGCAGCTTCCAGGCCATCCGCATCTTCATCAACCGCGAGCTCGTCGACCTGGAAACCGGACTCGACGCTGCGCTGGCGCGCCTGAAGCCCGGCGGCCGGCTCGCGGTGATCAGCTTCCATTCGCTGGAAGACCGCATCGTCAAGCAATTCATCGCGCGCCACAGCAAGGCGCCGCCGGCCAACCGGCGCATGCCGGTGGAGGTGGCGTTCACGCCGGTTCTGCGCGCGATCGGTTCGGCGCAGAAGGCATACGACGAAGAAACCTCGGCCAATCCGCGGGCTCGCAGCGCGGTACTGCGCGTGGCGGAAAAGCTGGGAATCGGGAACGAGGAAGGCGCAAACGCCTCGGACGGCGTCTCCGACACGGCACAGCTGGCGACGGGCCGTGGAGACCGGCGGGAAGCGATGGCGCCCGGCGAGCCGGTGCTCCGGCGATCGAGTCTTCCCCGCACCCGATTCCCGGCTGGGGAGGCGCACCTATGAGCGTCCTGCGCTTGCTGCTGAGCGTGCTGGTGGTGGCCAACGTCGTCTCGGCGCTGGCCGTCGTGCAGGCACGTCACCAGCACCGCCAGTCGTTCGTGCAGCTCAGCCGCCTGGAGCGCGCGCGCGACGAACTCAACATCGAATTCGGCCGTCTGCAGCTGGAGCAGGCCACCTGGGCCGAGAGCAACCGCATCGACCAGGTCGCGCGCGACCGCCTGGGCATGAAGTTCCCCGAAGGTGCAGAAACCGTGGTGATCCGCCCATGAGCGGCCCGTCCAGGCATTCGCGTGGCAACAAGCCCGGTCGCAGCGGTCCGCTCGACGCCGTGCTCGCGTTGCGCGACAAGTTCGGTGGCGGCGAGCGCGAGCGCGGCGCCGGCAAGAACCGCGTCCGTGCCTCGTTCAACCTGCGCAACCGGCTGATCCTGGTCGGCGGCGCGCTGGGACTGTGCTCGATCGCACTGGTCGGCCGCGCGCTGGACCTGCAGGTGATCAGCAACGACTTCTACCGCCAGCAGGGCGACGCGCGTTCGTTGCGCGAGATTCCCATCCCGACCTCGCGCGGCATGATCACCGACCGCAACGGCGAGCCGCTCGCCGTGTCGACGCCGGTGGAATCGCTGTGGGCCAATCCGCAGGAGCTGCTGAAGAATCCCGCGCGTATTCCGCAACTGGCCAAGGCGCTGGGCGTCTCGCCGGACGCGCTCACGCGCAAGCTCGGCCAGCGCGCCGACAAGGAATTCGTCTACCTCAAGCGCCGCATCAACCCTGATGAAGCCAAGCGCGTGCTCGCCTTCAAGGTGCCGGGCGTGTTCTCGCAGCGCGAGTTCCGCCGCTTCTACCCGCAGGGCGAAGCGATGGCGCACATTCTGGGCTTCACCAACATCGATGACCGCGGCGTGGAAGGCCTGGAGCTGGCCTTCGACGAATGGCTGCGCGGCAACCCGGGCGCCAAGCGCGTCATCCGCGATGGCGCCGGTCGCATCGTGGAAAGCGTCGACCTGGTGAAGCCCGCCGCGCCGGGTCGCGATCTCACGCTCACCATCGACCGGCGCATCCAGTTCCTCGCCACGCGCGAACTGCGCGGCGCGCTTGAGCGCACGGGTGCGAGCAGCGGGTCGGCGGTGGTGCTCGACATCGCCACCGGCGAAGTGCTCGCCATGGCGAACCTGCCCACCTACAACCCCAACGCGGTCAACGTCGGCAACGTCGATACGCACCGCAACCGCGCCGTTACCGACGTGATCGAGCCGGGCTCGACGATGAAGCCGCTCACCGTCGCCGCGGCGCTGGAAGCGGGCGTCATCACCGTGCACACCCGCTTCGACACCAATCCGGGCTGGATGCCGAACGGGCGCTACCGCACCACCGATCACCACAACTACGGCGTGCTCGACACGACCGGCGTGATCACCAAGAGCTCCAACGTCGGCGCGGCGAAGATCGTCGCCAAGGTGCCGAACCAGGAGTACTACGAATTCCTCAAGCGTTTCGGTTACGGCCGCAAGACCCATAGCGGCTTCCCGGGCGAAACCTCCGGCGTGCTCGCCCCGCCGTCGCGCTGGAGCGGCACGACCAAGCAGACGATGTCCTACGGCTACGGCCTGTCGGCGACGCCGCTGCAGATCGCGCAGGCCTACGCGGCGCTGGGCAACGGCGGCAACCTGATCGCGCCCACGTTCGTGAAGGGCGAGCGGCACGAACCGGTGCAGGTGCTCGACCCGGCCATCGCCGGCCAGATCATGCGCATGATGCAGACCGTGACCGAGCCGGGCGGCACCGCCACGCAGGCGTCGATCCTGGGTTACCACGTCGCCGGCAAGACCGGAACCGCGCGCAAGTTCAACGAGTTCGGCGGCTACTCACGCCGTTATGTGTCGTTCTTCGCCGGCGTGGTGCCGGTGAACAACCCGCGCTTCTCGATGGTCGTGGTGGTCAACGATCCCGATCCGGGCAAGGGCTACTTCGGCGGCTTCGTATCGGGCCCGGTGTTCAAGAACGTCATGGAAGGCGCGCTGCGCCTGATGGACGTTGCGCCGGACGACATCGATACCTGGATGGCCGCACAGGCCGAGGCCGAGGCCAAGCGCGTGAAGGCCAACGGCGGCAAGCCGACCGGGGCCGTGCTGCCCGCGCCCGCGCATGCGTCCGCAGCCTCGGTTCCGGTCTCGGCCGGGCTGGTGAGCCCGCCGGGAGGTGCGCGATGAGCCGCCTCATGGCGCTGACCGAACTGTTGCCCGATGTCGCGGGCATTCCGCCGGAACTGGTCGTCACCGGGCTCGTCCTCGACAGCCGCGCGGTGCGGCCGGGCAATGCGTTCGTCGCGATCGCCGGCTTCGGCGCGCACGGGCTGCGCTTCGTCGAGCAGGCGCGCGCCGCCGGGGCCACCGCGATCCTGTTCGAACCGCCCGCGCCGGACGACCTGCCTGCGCCCGACGACGCCATCGCCGTGCCGGATCTGCGCGCACGACTGGGCGAGATGGGCGACCACTTCCACGGCCGCGCCACGCAGGCGATGACCGTGGTCGGCGTCACCGGCACCAACGGCAAGACCTCGACGGTGCAGTTGCTGACGCAGGCGTGGCACGCCCGCGGCCTGGTCAGTGGCAGCGTCGGCACGCTCGGTGCGGGCCTGTACGGACACATCGTGCCGACCGGTTTCACCACGCCGCTGGTGCTGCAGACGCACGAGCTGCTCGCGGCCATGCACGACGACGGCGCGCAGGCCATCGCGATGGAGGCCAGCTCGCACGCGCTCGACCAGGGCCGCGTCGACGGCGTGCATTTCGACGTGGCGGTGTTCACCAACCTCACGCGCGACCACCTCGACTACCACGGCGACATGGCGACCTACGGCGCTGCGAAGGCGCGCCTGTTCGCGTGGCCCGGGCTGAAGGCCGCGGTGGTCAACGTCGATGACGCGTTCGGGCGCGAACTCATCGGCACGCTGCCGCCCGGCGTACGCGCGATCGGCGTCAGCTCGCGGGCGGGCGCCGACGCGACGTTGCATGCCGAGAACCTGCGTTTCGACAACACGGGCATCGGCTTCGACCTCGTCGTCCAAGGCGAGTCGCACCCGGTGCATTCGCAACTGCTGGGCCGTTTCAACGTCGACAACCTGCTGGCGGTGGCGGGCGTGCTGTTCGCGCTCGGCGATGTGCCGGCCCAGGTCGCCGCGACGCTGTCCACGCTGCAGCCGATCCACGGCCGCATGAACCGCCTGGGGGGCGACGGCCGCGCGCCGCTGGTCGTGATCGACTACGCACACACCCCCGACGCGCTCGAGCAGGTGCTGAGCTCGCTGCGCGCGCACGTGCAGGCCCGCCTGGTCTGCGTGTTCGGCTGCGGCGGCGATCGCGATCGCGGCAAGCGCCCGCAGATGGCGGCGATCGCGGAAAAGTACGCCGACACCGTCATCGTCACCGACGACAACCCGCGCTTCGAGGACGGCGACGCCATCGTCGCCGACATCGTGGCCGGCTTCGCGCATCCCGAGCGCATCACCGTGCAGCGCGATCGCGCCGCGGCGATCAAGCAGGCGGTCGGCGCGGCTGCCGTGAACGACATCGTGGTGGTGGCCGGCAAGGGCCACGAGCCTTACCAGGACATCCAGGGCGTGCAGCATCCCTTCGATGACACGCAGGTCGCCCGCGCGGCGCTGGAGGCAAGGCCGCCGCACATGGATGTGCAGGGTCTGCGACCGCAGGATGCGGAGGAGCAGCAGTGAAGCCGCGTCGCCTGTCCGAGATCGCGCGCATGACCCACGGCCAGCTGGTCGGCGAGGATCGCGTGGTCGATGCCATCGCCACCGACACGCGCGCGCTGACTCAAGTTGGCGCGGCGTTGTTCGTCGCGCTCAAGGGCGAGCGTTTCGATGGACATGACCATGTCGCCAAGGCCGCTCAGGCCGGCGTCGCCGCAGCGCTGGTGTCGCGGCAGGTCGATGTGGCGATCCCGCAGGTCGTCGTCGCCGACACCGAACGCGCACTGGCCGACTTCGCCGCCGCCGTGCATCGCAACCGGATCGACGAAGGCGGTGCGCAGAAGGTCGTCGCCATCACCGGCAGCAACGGCAAGACGAGCGTGAAGGCACTGACGCAGTCGATCCTGCAGCGCGTCGGCGTCACCTACGCCACGCCGGGCAATCGCAACAACGAGATCGGCCTGCCGCTGGCGGTGCTCGACGCGCCCGAAGACGTCCAGTTCGCCATCTACGAGATGGGCGCCGGCAAGCCGGGTGACATCGCCTACCTCACGGCCATCGCGCGTCCCGACGTGTCCGTAGTGAACAACATCGCGCCGGGGCATCTGGAACGCATGGGCAGCCTGCTCGGCGTGGCCGACACCAAGGCCGCGATCTACGACGCGCTGCCGGGCGAGGGCGTCGCCGTCATCAACGCCGACGACGCGTTCGCGCCGTACTTCGCCGAACGCGCGCACGGTCGTCGCCTGCTGCGCTTCGGGCTCGAAGCGAGCGCCGATCTCTCCGCGCGCGATATCACTACGTTGGCCGACGGCTCGCGCTTCGTGCTGGTGGCGCCGCAGGGCGAAGCAGTGGTCACGCTTGCGCTGCCCGGCCGCCACAACGTGAGCAACGCGCTCGCGGCGGCGGGGCTCGCGCTCAGCGTGGGCGCGTCGCTGGATGCGGTGGTCGAAGGACTCAACGCGGCGCGTCCGGTCGGTGGTCGGCTCGTCTCGCGCCGCCTCGACAGCGGCGCGGTGCTCATCGACGACAGCTACAACGCCAATCCCGGTTCGCTCGCCGCGGCCATCGACACGCTCGCCGCGGGCGGTGGCGAGGCATGGCTGGTGCTTGGCGACATGCGCGAACTCGGCGCGGACGCGCAGGCGATGCATGCCGAGGCCGGGCGCCGCGCAAAGGGCGCTGGCATCCGCCGTCTCTACACGCTCGGACCGTACAGCGCCGCGGCGGCAGCGGCGTTCGGCGAGGGCGCGGCGCATTTCGAGAGTCACGCCGAATTGGCACAGACGCTGCGCAGCGAGCTGCACGACGGCGTGCGCGTACTGGTAAAGGGGTCGCGCGGCAGCGCGATGGACAGGATCGTGGCCGCGCTCGTGGGCCCGCAAGAAGGGGAACCCCATGCTGCTTGAACTCACGCGTTGGCTGGAACAACTGCAGAGCCTGTTCGGCCTGTTCGGCTACCTCACTTTCCGCGGCATCCTCAGCGCACTCACCGCGCTCGCGCTGTCGCTGTGGTGGGGCCCGGCGGTGATCCGCAGGCTCGGCCAGCTCAAGGGCGGCCAGCCAATCCGCAAGGATGGCCCGCAGTCGCATTTCTCCAAGGCCGGCACGCCGACCATGGGCGGAGCGCTGATCCTGTTGACGGTGATGGCTTCGGTGCTGCTCTGGGGCGACCTGCGCAACAAATACGTATGGATCGTGCTGCTGGTGATGCTCGCCTTCGGTGCGATCGGCTGGTACGACGACTGGATCAAGATCGTCCGCCGCGATCCCAACGGCCTGAAGTCGCGGTGGAAGTACCTCGCGCAGTCGATCTTCGGACTGGGCGCCGGCCTGTACCTGTGGTTCTTCGCCGACGTGCCGACGGCGACCACCTTCTACGTACCGTTCTTCAAGTCGATCGCGCTGCCGCTGGCGGGCGTGGGTTTCGTGGCGATCGCGTACTTCTGGATCGTCGGCTTCTCCAACGCGGTGAATCTGACCGACGGCCTCGACGGCCTGGCGATCATGCCGACCGTTCTCGTCGCCTGCGCGCTGGGCATCTTCGCCTATGCCTCCGGTCACGCCGAGTTCTCCAAGTACCTGCAGATTCCGGCGGTTCCGGGCGCGGGCGAACTGGTGATCATCTGCGCGGCGATCGCCGGCGCGGGTCTGGGATTCCTGTGGTTCAACACCTATCCGGCGATGGTGTTCATGGGCGACATCGGCGCGCTCGCGCTGGGCGCCGTGCTGGGAACCATCGCGGTGATCGTGCGCCAGGAACTGGTGCTGGTGATCATGGGCGGCATCTTCGTCATCGAGACGCTCTCGGTGATGATCCAGGTGGCTTCGTTCAAGCTCACCGGCAAGCGCGTGTTCCGCATGGCGCCGATCCACCACCACTTCGAGCTCAAGGGCTGGCCGGAGCCGCGCGTGATCGTGCGCTTCTGGATCATCTCGGTGGTGCTCGTCCTCGTCGGCCTGGCCACGCTGAAGGTACGTTGATGAGCGAATCGGCGCGCCAGGCAACACGACTCGACGCGATCGGCGGCCACTTCGACCCGTGGCTGCTGGGTATTTCGTGCGCGTTGGCGTGCCTGGGCGTGGTGATGGTCGGTTCGGCCTCGATCGGCGTCGCCGACGGCCACGACGTCGGCCCGTTCTATTTCCTGGCGCGTCACGTGGTGTTCCTCGCCATCGGCATCGCCATGGCGGGCTGGGTGATGCGCACCGAACTGAAGACCATCGAGCAGCACAACCAATGGCTGCTGCTGGTGTGCTTCGTGCTGCTGATCGCGGTGTTCGTGCCCGGCATCGGCCGCAGCGTGAACGGCGCGCGCCGATGGCTGAACCTGGGCTTCTCCAACTTCCAGGCGGTGGAGGCGGTGAAGCTGCTCTACATCGTCTGGCTCGCCAGTTACCTCAAGCGTTACAGCGAGGAAGTCACCGCGACGTGGGGCGCGATGCTCAAGCCGATCGGCGTCGCCGTGGCGCTGGTGATGATGCTGCTGCTGCAGCCGGACTTCGGTTCCTCGTCGCTGTTGCTGGCGATCACCGCCGGCATGCTGGTGCTGGGCGGCGTGAACATGCCGCGCATGTTCGGCCCGGTGCTGATCGGCCTGCCGGTGCTGGCCATCGTCGCCATCGCCGAGCCCTATCGCGTGGTGCGCCTGACCTCGTTCCTGGATCCGTGGCAGGACCCGTTCAAGACCGGCTACCAGCTCACCAACGCGCTGATGGCGGTAGGTCGCGGCGAGTGGGTCGGCGTCGGCCTGGGCGCATCGGTGCAGAAGCTGTCGTACCTGCCCGAGGCGCACACCGACTTCATCATGGCGGTGATCGCCGAGGAGTTCGGCTTCCTCGGCGTGTGCACCGTCGTCGCGCTGTACGCGGGCCTCGCCGGTCGCGCGTTCTGGCTCGGCCTGAAGTGCGTGGAAATGCGCCGCCATTTCGCCGGCTACTGCGCTTTCGGCATTGCCTTGTGGATGAGCCTGCAGAGCTTCGTCTCGATCGGCGTGAACCTGGGCCTGCTGCCGACCAAGGGCCTGACGCTGCCGATGGTGTCCTACGGCGGTTCGAGCGTGATCATGACCTGCGCCGCGCTGGGCCTGCTGTTGCGAGTCTCGTATGAACTCGATCGCGCCCAGCGTCAGGTAGCGCGCGTGCGCAACGAAAATGCGCCGCTGCCGCCGTCGTCCACCGCACCGTCCACGCAGTCGTCGGTGGCGCCACCGCCGGCTTCGCGCAAGCCGACGACGGCCACCGTCGCGTCCGCGCGCGGTACCAGCCGCCTGCAGCAGCGCGTCGAACCGACGCTCGGGAGGATCGCATGATGTTGCCTGCGACCGATTCCGACCTGCATCCGGTGATGATCCTCGCCGGCGGTACCGGCGGCCACATCTTCCCCGGCCTGGCGGTGGCCAAGGCGTTGAACGAGCGCGGCGTGCCCGTGCTCTGGCTCGGCGCCGAAGGCGGCATGGAAACGCGCCTGGTGCCGCAGCATGGCATCGCCATCGACACCATCGCGGTGAGCGGCATGCGCGGCAAGGGCATCGCGACGCTGATGGCGACGCCGTTCCGTCTGATCGGCTCCGTGCGCGCGGCGCTGCAAACTCTACGCGAGCGCCAGCCGCGCGCGGTCATCAGCTTCGGCGGCTACGCGGCCGGTCCCGGTGGGCTGGCGGCCAGGCTTGCCGGCATCCCGCTGATCGTGCACGAACAGAACCGCGCGCCGGGTTTGACCAACCGCGTGCTGGCGCGCTTCGCGCGGCATGTGTTGACGGGTTTCCCGGACACATTCCCGAACGAGGAAGTGGTCGGCAACCCGGTACGCGCGGAGATCGCCGCCGTGGCCGTGCCCGAACAACGCTTCGCCGGCCGCAGCGGCCCGTTGCGCCTGCTGGTGCTCGGCGGCAGCCAGGGCGCGCGCGCATTGAACGCCGCCGTGCCGCAGGCGATCGTCGGACTGCGCGGTCGACTGGAATGCGAAGTGCGCCATCAGTGCGGCGAGAAGCTGCGCGATGAGGCCGAGCGCGCGTATGCGCAGGCGGGCGTGCATGCGACCGTGGAGCCCTTCATCGCCGACATGGCGTCGGCGTATGCGTGGGCCGATCTCGTCGTATGCCGCGCCGGCGCACTGACGCTGGCGGAGCTGTGCGCGGTGGGCGTGGGCAGCGTGCTGGTGCCGTTCCCGCAGGCGGTGGACGACCACCAGACCAAGAACGCGCAATACCTCGTCGATCGCGGCGCCGCGCACCTGGTGCCGCAGGGCACCGCGGGCGATCTGGCGCAGCGGCTGTCGGCCACCATCGAAATTCTCGGCGAACGCGGCGCGCTGCTGCACATGGCGCAGGCCGCGCGCGCGATCGCCAAGCCCGACGCGGCCGATCGCGTCGCCCAACTGGTTCTGGAGCACGTTCAATGAGTACGGCCCTGCGTCGCCGCCTGCAACACTCCGGTGACCTCGCCAAGGCGTTCCCGCGCGTGCACTTCGTCGGCGTCGGCGGCGTGGGCATGAGCGGCCTGGCCGAAGTGATGTGCACGCTGGGCTACCAGGTGTCCGGTTCGGACAACGCCGACAACACGGTGACGCGCCGTCTCGCTTCTCTCGGCGTGACCGTGAACAAGGGCCATGCCGCGGCGAACGTGCTGGGCACGGACTGCGTCGTGGTGTCCAGCGCGATCAAGCCCGACAACCCCGAACTGATGGAAGCGCACGCGCAGCGCATCCCGGTGGTCCCGCGTGCGGAAATGCTGGCCGAGCTGATGCGCTTCAAGCGCGGCATCGCGGTCGCCGGCACGCACGGCAAGACCACGACCACCTCGCTGGCCGCGAGCGTGCTGGCCGAAGGCGGCATCGATCCGACGTTCGTGATCGGCGGACAGTTGCTCGCCGCGGGCGCCAATGCGCGTCTGGGCACGGGCGAATGGCTGGTGGCCGAGGCCGACGAAAGCGACGGCAGCTTCCTGCGCCTGAACCCCCAGATCGCCATCGTCACCAACATCGACGCCGATCACCTGGAGAACTACGGCGGCGATTTCGCGCGCGTGCAGGCCGCGTTCGAGGAATTCATGCACCGTCTGCCGTTCTACGGCCTGGCGGTGCTGTGCATCGACGATGCCGAAGTCGCCGCACTCGCGAAGAAGACGCCGCGCCACGTGATGACCTACGGGTTCAGCGACGAGGCCGATGTGCGCGCCGAGGACGTGCGACAGCAGGGCGCGAACATGCACTTCACCCTGTGCCTGCCCGACGCCACGCGAACGCCCATCACGCTGGCGCTTCCCGGACGTCACAACGTACAGAACGCGCTGGCGGCCGCATCGGTCGCCTGGCAGCTGGGCGTGGCCGCGGACGCGATCGCGCGCGCGCTGCAGAACTTCGCGGGCGTGGGTCGGCGTTTCAACCTGCTCGCCAGTCCGACCACGCCGAAGGGCGCGACCGTGCAGCTGGTCGACGACTACGGACATCACCCGAAGGAACTGGAGGCGGTGTTCGCCGCCGCGCGCGGTGGCTGGCCCGACAAGCGCCTGGTCGTCGCCTTCCAGCCGCATCGGTACAGCCGCACGCGCGATCTGTTCGACGAGTTCGCTGCGGTGCTTTCGACGGTTGACCTGCTCGTCCTGACCGAGGTGTATCCGGCCGGTGAAGCGCCGATCGCGGGAGCCGATGCGAAGTCGCTGGCGCGCGCCATTCGCGCGCGTGGCCGCATCGATCCCGTCGTGGTGAGCGGCGCGGCCGATCTTTCGTCGGTGCTGCCCGACATCCTCAACGACGGCGATCTGCTGCTGATGATGGGCGCGGGCGACATCGGCTATGCGGCGCAGCAGATCGCTGCGAGCGGCTTCAATGGTTCCAACGGAGAAACGAAGTGAGCGCGCAGTCCGTCCGTATCGGTCCTCCCCGCATCACCGACCCGGCCGCGTTCGGCCGCGTCGCCGTGCTGATGGGCGGTACCAGCGCCGAGCGCGAGGTGTCGCTCGACTCCGGTCGCAACGTGCTCGAAGCGCTGCGCTCGCGCGGCATCGACGCTTTCGCGGTGGACGGAATTCCCGCGCTGATCGACGCGATCCGCGCCGGCAGCGTCGATCGCGTTTTCAACATCCTCCACGGCAACAAGGGCGGTGGCGAGGACGGTGTGCTGCAGGGGCTGTGCGAGGCGCTCGGCGTGCCCTACACGGGCTCCGACGTGCTCGGCTCGGCGCTGACGATGGACAAGATCCGCACCAAGCAGGTGTGGTTGAGCCTCGGGCTGCCGACGCCGCGCTACGTGCGTCTGGCGAGAGCGGCCGATGTGCATGCGGCCGCGCGCCAGCTCGGGCTGCCGGTGTTCATCAAGCCTTCGAGCGAAGGGTCCAGCGTCGGCGTGTCGCGCGTGCTCAACGATGCGGACCTCGATTCCGCGGTCGAACTCGCCGCGAACTATCCGGGCGAGATGCTGATGGAACAGCTCATCGTCGGCGAGGAACTCACCGTGCCGGTACTGGGCGGC
Source organism: Lysobacteraceae bacterium P (assembly GCA_005503055.1). Classification (GTDB taxonomy): domain Bacteria; phylum Pseudomonadota; class Gammaproteobacteria; order Xanthomonadales; family Xanthomonadaceae; genus Lysobacter_J. The sequence goes on from SCOX01000017.1 coordinate 30,619, forward strand.
GTCGCGCTGCCTTCGATCCGCATCGTGCCCAAGGGCGAGTGGTACGACTACCACGCGAAGTACATCGCCGACGATACGCAGTACCTCTGCCCCGGTCTGGAAGGCGCGGAAGAGGAAGAGATCGGCCGCATCGCGAGCGAAGCGTTCGCCGCGGCCGGGTGCCGTGGCTGGGGCCGCGTCGACTTCATGCGCGACCGCGCGACCGGACAGCTGTACCTGCTGGAAGTGAACACGGCGCCGGGCATGACGAGCCATTCGCTCGTGCCGAAGGCCGCGCGCCAGATCGGCATCGAATTCGACGAACTGTGCTGGCGCGTGCTCGAATCCAGCCTCGCTGACGGAGGTGCGGCGGCGTGAACGCCATGCTTCGCCTCGTCGGTTGGATCCTCGCGGTGGCGCTGGTCGTGCTGCCGGTGGTGGCCGTGCTCAACGGCTGGATCGGTGCGGGCCATTGGCCGCTGAGCAAGCTGCGCGCGACGGGCGAGTTCCAGCGCGTGGACGGTGCGTTGCTGCAGAAGACGCTGATGCCGTACGCGCAGCGCGGGTTCTTCGCTGTCGATCTGGCCGCCGCGCAGGACGCGGTGTCGAAGCTGCCGTGGGTCGAGCGTGCGGAAGTGCGCAAGCGCTGGCCGGACGTGCTCGAAGTGACGGTGTACGAACACCGTCCGTTCGCGCGCTGGGGCGAGGACCTGTTGCTGTCGCAGCAGGGCCGCCTGTTCCCCGCGAAGGGCATCCAGGTGCCGGACGGCTTGCCGCAGTTCGGTGGCCCGCAGTCGCGCGTGGGCGACGTGGTGGAGCTCTACAACGAGTCGCGCGCGATGTTCGCGCCCATCGGCGTGGACGTGCGCCAGGTCGAACTCGACCCGCGCGGCAGCTGGACGCTGGGCCTGGACAACGGTGCCCGCATCGTCGTGGGGCGCAGCGAGGCGCGCGCGCGCCTGGGCCGCTTCGTGCGTCTGCTGCCGCAGTTGCTCACGCAGCAGGCGCAGACGCTCAAGCGCGCCGACCTTCGTTACACCAATGGTTTTGCACTGACGTGGGCGCCCGTTCCGGTGCCGGCGGTGGTGCCGCAACAGCAGCAAGGACAATCATGAACCGCAAGGGTGACAAGTCGCTGATCGTCGGCCTCGACATCGGTACCTCGAAAGTGGTGGCGCTGGTGGGCGAGTTCTCGCCGGGCAACCCCATCGAGGTGATCGGCATCGGCTCGCACGAATCGCGCGGCCTCAAGCGCGGCGTCGTCGTGGACATCGAATCGACGGTGCAATCGATCCAGCGCGCCATCGAAGAAGCCGAGCTCATGGCCGGCTGCGAGATCCGCTCGGTATACGCGTCGATCTCGGGCAACCACGTGCAGTGCCGCAACTCGCAGGGCATCGCGCCGATCCGCGACGGCGAGGTCACCTACGGCGACCTCGACCGCGTACTCGATGCGGCCAAAGCGGTTGCGATTCCCGCCGACCAGAAGATCCTGCATGCGATTCCGCGCGACTACGTGCTCGACGATTCGCAGGAAGGCATCCGCAATCCGGTCGGCATGACCGGCGTGCGCCTGGAGGTGCATGCGCACCTGGTGGTATGCGCGCAGTCTGCGGCGGCGAACATCAGCAAGTGCGTGCAGCGCTGCGGTCTGCAGGTGGACGACCTGATCCTGAGCGTGCTCGCATCGAGCCATGCCGTGCTCACCAGCGACGAACGCGAGCTCGGCGTCGTGCTGGTCGACATCGGCGCGGGCACGACCGACATCGCCGTGTTCGTCGGTGGCGCGATCGCGCACAGCGCGAGCCTGCCGATCGCCGGCGACAAGGTGACCGAGGACATCGCGCACATGCTGCGCACGCCTACGCCGGAAGCCGAGCAGATCAAGGTGCGCTACGCCTGTGCGCTGGCCCAGATGGCGACGGCGGAAGAAAGCATCCAGGTGCCCAGCGTCGGCGATCGTCCGCCGCGTCGCATGCCGCGCGCCTCGCTCGCGCAGGCCGTGCAGGCGCGCTACGAGGAGATCTTCGAAATGATCCAGGCCGAACTGCGCCGCAGCGGTTTCGAGCAGCACGTGCGCGCCGGCATGGTGCTCACCGGTGGCGCGGCGAAGATGGAAGGCGTAGTCGAACTGGCCGAGGAAATGCTGCAGATGCCGGTGCGCGTGGGCATTCCGCAGCACGTCACCGGCCTGGGCGAAGTGGTCGGCAATCCGGTGCATGCCACCGGCGTCGGCCTGCTGCTGATGGGCAGCCAGATCGAGAATCCGCGTCGTCCGGTCATTCCGACCGGTCGCGCGGGAACCTTCTTCAGCAAGCTCAAGAATTGGTATCGCGGCGAGTTCTGAAGCCGTGGTTCGGGATTCGTGATTCGTAACAGCTAGAGCAAGAGCAACAAGGCAACACCGTAGATGGCAGCCAATAGAAACGCCGGAACGTGATTCGGGTTTGCTCTTGCGAATCCCCAATCCCGAATCACGAATCACGGCACTTATAACTAGAGGACGACGACATGGCACATTTCGAACTGGTTGAAAAAATGGCCCCGAATGCGGTGATCAAGGTCATCGGCGTCGGCGGTGGCGGCGGCAACGCCGTGGCGCACATGGTCAGCGGCAACGTGGACGGCGTGGAGTTCATCACCGCCAACACCGACTCGCAGGCCATCAAGAACTGTGGCGCGAAGCTGCAGCTGCAACTGGGCAGCAACGTCACCAAGGGCCTGGGCGCGGGCGCGAATCCGGAGGTTGGCCGTCAAGCCGCCTTGGAAGACCGTGAGCGCATCATGGACGCCCTCACCGGTGCCGACATGGTGTTCATCACCGCCGGCATGGGCGGCGGCACGGGCACGGGTGCGGCGCCGGTCGTGGCGCAGCTGGCCAAGGAGATGGGCATCCTGACCGTTGCCGTGGTGACCAAGCCGTTCCCGTTCGAAGGCCGTCGCCGCATGCAGGTCGCGCTGAAGGGCATCGAGGAACTGAGCCACCACTGCGATTCGCTGATCACCATCCCGAACGAAAAGCTGATCACCGTGCTCGGCCGTAACGCCACGATGATCCAGGCGTTCCGCGCCGCCAACGACGTGCTGCTCGGCGCCGTGCAGGGCATCGCCGACCTGATCGTGCGTCCGGGTCTGATCAACGTCGACTTCGCCGACGTGCGCACCGTGATGAGCGAGATGGGCCTGGCGATGATGGGCACCGGCGCGGCACGCGGCGACGACCGCGCGCAGGCCGCGGCGGAATCGGCGATCCAGAACCCGTTGCTGGACGACGTGAACCTGTCCGGTGCGAACGGCATCCTGGTCAACATCACCGCCGGTCCGGACTTCACCATGGCCGAGTTCGACGAGGTCGGTCGCACGATCGAGAACTTCGCTTCCGAGGACGCGACCGTGGTCATCGGCACGGTGCTCGATCCGGACATGCAGGACGAAGTGAAGGTCACCGTGGTCGCCACGGGCCTGAACCGCGCGGTCGCCCGTCAGTCCGTGCGCGGCAACGAGCGCGAGGCCAGCCGCGCGCCGATCGCATTGGTCCGCAACGCGACCACCGGCCAGCCCGAGTTCTCGGCGATGGACGAGATGCCGACGGCTCGCCCGAGCTTCGGCACCAGCCTGCGCGGTGGCTCGGCCGGCATGGGCGGTCGCGGCGCGGAGCCGACGGCTCCGGCCGTGGCCGACTTCGGCAGCGACAGCAGCTACCTGGACATCCCGGCGTTCCTGCGCCGCCAGGCAGACTGAGTTCCACCCCGGCCCTCCCCGGCGACGGGGAGGGCGGTGTCGTCGTCCCTTTCTGGCCCTTCGTGGGGCAGGGGTCGGCCGGTCCGCCTCGGGCGGGTCCGGCCGGCCGTCTTACTGCCCGGGTTCGTGACTTGTTTCCGTCATCGTTCAGTCTGTGCGGTGCTATTCTTTCCGGCCCCGTTCAGGCGAGAACCATTTGCATCCGCCTGCTGTCGGACTCATCTAAGAACCGTCGTCAGAAGAACGCCTCCCACAGGTCCCCTCCGATGCTGCGCCAGCGCACCCTGAAGAATGTGATCCGCGCCACCGGCGTGGGCCTGCATAGCGGCGAGAAGGTCTTTCTCACCCTGCGTCCGGCACCGGTCGATACCGGCATCGTGTTCCGTCGTGTGGACCTGGAGCCGGTGGTGGAAGTGCCCGCGAGCGCCGAGCTGGTCACCGAGACCACCTTGTGCACCGGCCTGACCTGCGGCCCAGCCAAGATCCAGACCGTCGAGCACCTGCTGTCCGCGCTGGCCGGCCTGGGTGTCGACAATCTATATGTCGAGCTGTCCGCGGCCGAAGTGCCGATCATGGACGGCTCGTCCGGCCCGTTCGTGTTCCTGCTGCAGTCGGCCGGCATCCAGGAACAGGCCGCGCCGAAGCGGTTCATCCGCATCAAGCACCCGGTGGAAGTTCGCGAAGGCGACAAGGTCGCGCGGTTCGAACCTTATGACGGGTTCCGCCTTGATTTCACGGTGCAGTTCGACCATCCGGCGATCCCTGCCTCGCAGTCGCGGGCCGTGGTGGAGTTCTCCACCGCCAACTACATCCAGGAAGTCAGCCGCGCCCGCACGTTCGGCTTCATGCGCGACCTGGAGTACATGCGCGAGCGCAATCTCGGCCTGGGCGGCTCGATGGACAACGCCATCGTCCTGGACGAGTTCCGCGTGCTCAACGACGACGGCCTGCGCTACGCCGACGAGTTCGTGCGCCACAAGATCCTCGATGCCGTGGGCGATCTGTACCTCGCCGGACACCCGGTCATCGGCGCCTACGTCGGCTACAAGTCCGGTCATGCGCTCAACAACAAGCTCGTGCGTGCGCTGCTGGCCGAACGTTCAGCCTGGGACGAAGTGACGTTTACTGAATCCGACGCGCGCGAAGCGCCCGTCACTTACGGGATTCCTGCCACCGCCTGAGGCGGTTCGCGCGTTGGCTCCGGCACCTTGGCCGGAAGCGCTTTCATGAATTGGGCGAGCGTCACAGACGTGAACTTCGCGTGACGCATTAACGTTTTATTTACGTTTTTCTTCTAAAACGTTTCTAACCCTTTAACAATTTCAACGGGTTAGGCCTTTAGCATGCCCCCGACCCTGGCATTTCGTCTCCTGCGGCAATAACCCTGCCAAAGCCGACGTGACGCTCAGGTGGGGTCCTTGGAACCGGTGGAGTCCGGGTCCTTCAAGGATTCCAGGGCTGCCTGCAGAGCTTGCAGTGCAGTCGCAGAGATGGGTTTGGCGTTCCGGGTGGATTGCGGGGAGGCAGTCACCGGCGTTGTCGTTTTGACGATGAGTTCAGCCGCATCCAGCCCGATGGAACGGGCCGCGTCGAGCAGTTCAGGGGCAGCGAGCCGCATCTTGGCCCGCCATACCGGGGCATCGACGATAAACACGAGCCGGCCGCGTTCGTAATTGGCCAGTCGCGCATGCGCGGCCAAAGAAGGCGGCAGGAGTGGGCGAAACCGTTGGTCCAGTTCGTCAAGCCACATGGCACGACGAATCGGACCGCCAGCGGACTCGGCGAGCAGCGCATCGAGCGCTTTTCGCGGAGTCGAAGGATGGCCTTTGGCCGACCTGGGCTTGGAATCAGAACTAGACATGACTTATTCGACCATCGTAAACAAATCCCGCGCGCACCTGTCGCATTGGCTCGAGCGCGCCGGCCACTGGGGCGCGCAGCGCCCGGGCCTGGCGATCGCGCTGCTCCTCGGCACCGGCACGGCGTTGGGCGCAGGGATCAGCCTGGCGGATAACGCCGTCCTGCGCAGCAAGTCCGATCAACAAGAAGCACTGATAGCGGTAACCCGCCGTGACGCCCAGCGCGAGATCAATGCCCTGGCCGCCCGCATGGGTGAACTGCAGGCCGAGGCGAACCGCCTCAACGCCTTGGGCGAACGCCTGACCCGCATTGGTCAGTTGCAGGACGGCGAGTTCGATTTCGACAAGCCGGTCGGCGTCGGTGGCGCCGGCCCGGTTCGCGACATGACCAAGCCCGAGCTCGACGAGGGCATGGCCACCCTGGGCGCCCAGTTCAAGGCGTCGGGGGAGCAACTGTCGGTGCTGGAGTCGCTGTTGTTCAACCGCCAGCTCGACATGAATGCCGTGCCCGGCCGCGAGCCCATCGCCAACAGCTACATCACCTCCGGTTTCGGCGGCCGTGCCGACCCCTTCAACGGTGGCCACGCCAACCACAAGGGCATCGATTTCAAGGCCAACGTCGGCGACCCGGTGCTGTCCGTCGCCGACGGCGTGGTCAGCTTCTCCGGCGTGCGCTCCGGCTACGGCAACGTGGTCGAGGTCGACCACGGCAATGGCTACGTCACCCGCTACGCCCACAACTCGCGCCTGACACGCAAGGTCGGCGAGCTGGTTCGGGCCGGGCAGGAAATCGCGAAAGCCGGCTCCACCGGCCGCTCGACGGGTGCCCACGTGCACTTCGAGGTATGGGAAAACGGCCGCGTCATGAACCCGCGCAAGTTTCTCAGCCAGCAGTCGCCGCTGAAGATGGAGATCAAGGGCTGAGCTCAGCCGGGCGCGCAATTCACCGGTGAGCATGCCGTATCGGCGAGGGCATCCTCGTCGGGTTCCCGGGCGCCATAGGCTCCGGTCCGCGCGCTCGGCCAGATGCAAGCCAGTGGCTTGCAACGGCACCCCCGGCGCTTCGCCATAGGCTCCGCGCTCGGCCAGATGCAAGCCAGTGGCTTGCAAGCATCTGGCCTCGCCCCCACGGTACAATCGGCGTGGCACAGTTCAGGCTCGACACGATCGGGGCGCGCGGCGCTCCGATTTCGTTTGAGCCGACCACAGACTTCCTTCGGGGAACTTGCCGGCGGACGCCGACTCTGAATGCGTCCCGCCCGCCGGTATCCCCGTTCCGCTTCCCGGACCCGTACATGCTCAACAGCCTGCTCACCCGCGTTTTTGGTAGCCGCAACGAACGCTTGCTGCGCCAACTGCAACGCTCCGTCATCAAGATCAATGCGCTCGAGGCGGAGATGCAGAAGCTCTCCGACGAGCAGTTGCAGGCCAAGACCCCTGAATTCCAGAAGCGCGTCGCCGACGGCGAGGCGCTGGACAAGATCCTCCCGGAAGCCTTTGCCGTCTGCCGCGAAGCCTCCAAGCGCGTGCTGGGCATGCGCCATTACGACGTTCAGTTGATCGGCGGCATGGTCCTGCACCTGGGCAAGATCGCCGAGATGCGCACCGGCGAGGGCAAGACCCTGGTCGCGACGCTGCCGGTCTACCTCAATGCGCTGGAAGGCAAGGGCGTGCACGTCGTCACCGTGAACGACTACCTGGCCCGCCGCGACTCGGCCTGGATGGGCCGCGTGTACAACTGGCTGGGCCTGTCGGTCGGCGTCGTTTACCCGGGCATGCCGCACAGCGACAAGCACGCCGCGTACGCCGCGGACATCACCTACGGCACCAACAACGAATTCGGCTTCGACTACCTGCGCGACAACATGGCGCTGTCGAAGGAAGACCGCTTCCAGCGCGGCCTGCATTACGCGATCGTCGACGAGGTCGACTCGATCCTGATCGACGAGGCGCGCACGCCGCTCATCATCTCCGGCCCGGCCGACGAATCGCCGGAGCTGTACATCAAGGTCAACCGCATCGTCCCGCAGCTCAGCCGGCAGGCGACGGAAGAGAGCGAAGGCGACTACTGGGTCGACGAGAAGGGCAAGCAGGTGCATCTGTCCGAGACCGGCCAGGAGCACGCCGAGGCGCTGCTGCGTCAGGCCGGGATCCTGCAGGGCGACGAGGATTCGCTGTACGGCGCGCAGAACCTGAGCGTGGTCCACCACCTCAACGCGGCGATGCGCGCGCATGCGATCTACCAGCGCGACGTGGATTACATCGTCCGTGATGGCGAAGTGGTCATCGTCGACGAATTCACCGGCCGCACGCTGGCGGGTCGTCGCTGGTCCGACGGCCTGCACCAGGCGGTGGAAGCGAAGGAAGGCGTTCCGGTCCAGCGCGAGAACCAGACGCTGGCGAGCATCACCTTCCAGAACCTGTTCCGCATGTACAAGAAGCTGTCCGGCATGACCGGTACGGCGGACACGGAAGCGTACGAGTTCCAGAGCATCTACGGCCTGGAAGTCATCGTGATTCCGCCCAACAAGTCGGTGCAGCGCAAGGACCATCCGGATGCGGTGTTCCTCAACCGCAACGGCAAGTACCGCGCGGTGCTCAACGAGATCAAGGACGCCAACGCGCGCAAGCAGCCGGTGCTGGTGGGCACGACCTCGATCGAAGTGTCGGAAATGCTCAGCCAGCAGCTGCGCGACGCCGGCATCCATCACGAAGTGCTCAACGCCAAGCAGCACGAACGCGAGGCGCAGATCGTCGCGCAGGCCGGCCGTCCGGGCGCGATCACCATCGCCACCAACATGGCCGGCCGCGGCACCGACATCGTGCTGGGCGGCTCGCTCGAGAGCGAGATCGCCGAGCTCGAGGCCAAGAACGGCGCCGATCTCGACGAAGTCACCAAGGCCCGTCTGAAGTCCGAATGGCTCGCGCGCCATGAAGCGGTCAAGACCGCCGGCGGCCTCCACATCGTCGGCACCGAGCGCCACGAGAGCCGCCGCATCGACAACCAGCTGCGCGGTCGCGCCGGCCGCCAGGGCGACCCGGGTTCCTCGCGCTTCTACCTGTCGCTCGAAGACAACCTGATGCGCATCTTCGCCGCGGACTGGGTGCAGCGCGTGATGGCGCGCATGGGTCTGAAGGAAGACGACATCATCGAAAGCCCGCTGGTGACCAAGCAGATCGCCAACGCGCAGCGCAAGGTCGAGGCCCACAACTTCGACATCCGCAAGAACCTGCTGGATTTCGACGACGTCAACAACGACCAGCGCAAGGTGATCTACTCCCAGCGCGACGAGCTGCTGGAAGCCGAATCGGTGGAAGACAACATCGTCGGGATCCGAGGCGATGTCGTCGCCGACACGGTCGCCCGCTTCGTACCGCCCAATTCCATCGACGAACAGTGGGATCTGCCGGGTCTGGAATCGACGCTGGAGCAGGAATTCGGCGTGCAGATCGACCTGGTCGAACAGGCCAAGCAGCGCGAGGAACTCGACGCGGAAGCCATCGAACGGCTGGCGCAGGAAGCGGTGGAGGGTCACTTCTCCCAGCGCGAGTCGCAGCTCGGCAGCGAGACCATGCGCCTGCTCGAGAAGCACATCATGCTCAACGTGCTCGACCAGAACTGGAAGGAACACCTGGCGCGCATGGATTACCTGCGTCAGGGCATTCACCTGCGCGGCTACGCGCAGAAGCAGCCCAAGCAGGAATACAAGAAGGAAGCCTTCGAACTGTTCTCCGAGATGTTGGAGAAGGTGAAGCGCGAGGTCGTCGCGTTGCTGGCGCGCGTGCGCATCCGCAACGAGGAGGAGATCGCGGCGCTGGAAGCGCAGGAGCGTGCGGCCGCGGAAGCGCAGAGCCGGCAGTTGCAGTTCCAGCACGCCGACGTGGGCGGTTACGGTGCCGACGAGGAAGCCGCGCAGGCCCAGGCCGCCGCGGGTGGAGACGTGTTCGCCAACGTCGGTCGCAACGATCCGTGCCCGTGCGGCAGCGGCAAGAAGTACAAGCACTGCCATGGGCAGATCGCCTGACGGCAGCCGCTTCGGACGCCCTCTCCCGTGCCCGGGGGAGGGGCGGCGGCAGGGCCTGAGCGCCCTGCCTGGCCGATGAGTATCGAGACGACGCATCCGCAATCGCGATCGACGCCGCAGGCGGCCGGCGCGCTGCGCCATGTCGAGGTCGTCGCCGGCGTCATCCGCGATGCGCGCGGGCGCGTTCTGCTCGCCCGACGCACCGAGGGACGCGACCTTGCCGGCCTGTGGGAATTCCCCGGCGGCAAGCACGAGCCCGGTGAAACCGCCGAGGCCGCCCTCGCTCGCGAACTGCACGAAGAACTCGGCATCGACGTCGAGATCGGCGCGCCGTTGATCAACGTACCGCAACGCTATCCCGACAAACGCCTGCGCCTGGACGTGCGCAACATCGCGGCGTGGCACGGGCACGCCCGTGGGCGCGAAGGGCAGGCGCTGGTCTGGGTGCCGCCGCACAAACTGGCGAGCTACGCCATGCCGCCGGCGGATCGTCCGGTGGTCGCCGCGTTGCTCCAGCCGGCGCACTACCTGGTGACGCCGCCGCCCGACGACAGCGACGAGGCCTGGCTGGGTCGGCTGGAACAAGCGCTCGCAAACGGCGTGCGCCGCGTGCAACTGCGGGCCCCGGGGCTGGATGCGGAGCGCTGGCGATCACTGGTCGCGCGTGCGGCGCATGCCTGCCGTCACTCCGGTGCGGAGGCGCTGGTGAATGGCGACGCTGCCTTGGCGCTGGACCTCGGCATTGGTTTGCATCTGCCGGCCCGACAACTGCAGGCGCTGTCTGCACGGCCGCTTCCGGCCGATCTGCCGCTCGCCGCCTCCTGCCATTGCGTCGACGATCTGCAGGCCGCGCAGGCACTCGGCTGCGATTTCGCCGTGCTCGGCACGCTCATGCCCACGCCCAGCCATCCGGGTATGGCGGGTATCGGCTGGGAGGCCTTCGCCGCGATGCGCGAGAGCGTCTCGCTGCCGATCTACGCCATCGGCGGCATGGACGCGGGCGACGTCGACGACGCGCGCCAACACGGAGGGCAGGGCATTGCCGCCATCCGCGGGCTCTGGCCCTCGAGCTGATCTCGCTGGAACGAGGGCCTGGCTTCAGGCGTGCGCTGCGGCCATCGCACGATAGCGACGGTCGAGCGCGACGACGTGGGCGGCGAGGGCTTCGATCGGGCCATCATTGACGATGACGTCGTCGGCGATCGCCAGCCGCTGGTCGCGCGTGGCCTGCGCCGCGATCATCCGCTGGGCGAGTTCCGCATCGACGCGATCGCGGGACATGACGCGCGATCGCTGTACGTCGACCGGCACGTCGACCACGAGGATGCGCGACAGCCACGGATAGGCGTCCCGGCCGCCACCTTCGGCCAGCAAGGGGATCGCGGCGATCGCATAGGGGCCTGGCGCGGCTGCACAGGCGTCGCGCAGAGCGGCGCGCACGCGCGGGTGAACGATGGCTTCCAGGCGGCGCCGAGCGATGTCGTCGGCAAAGACATGGCGCCGCATCGCCGCACGGTCGAGGTTGCCATCGGCGTCCAGCATCTCGGGGCCGAACGCGGCGACCACCTCCGCCAGCCCCGGCGAACCCGCTGCCACGGCGAGGCGGGCGGCATGGTCGGCATCGGCCACGGCGACGCCTAGCGATTCGAAGCACCGGGTGACTTCGGTCTTCCCGGAGGCGATTCCCCCGGTGATGCCGACGATGAACTCGCTCATGGACGTAGGCGCAGCCGTGAAGCCGCTAGGGTAAACCGGCGCGGACCGGCCGTGCCTACTTGAGGCCGGCGTACTGCATGTAGGTGCCGACCATCTGCTCACCCCAGAAGAAGGTGATCCAGCCGGCGATGGCCAGGTACGGGCCGAACGGGATCGGGGTCGCACGGTCACGGCCCTTCATGGCGAGCCAGATCGAGCCGATCACCGCACCGATGACCGAAGACAGCAGGATCGTCGGCAGGATGCCCTTGAGCCCGGCCCATGCGCCGATGGCGGCCAGCAGCTTGAAGTCGCCATGCCCCATGCCTTCCTTGCCGGTGAGCTGCTTGAACAGCCACCACACGACCCAGAGGCTGAGATAGCCCGCCACGGCGCCCAGCAGGGCCGGTTTGGCCGGGAAATACAGATTGTCGGACGCCGCGATCAAGCCCAGCCACATCAGCGGCAGGGTCAATTGGTCGGGCAGCAACTGCGTGCGCAGGTCGATGCCCGACAGCACGATCAGGAAGCAGGTGAAGACGATCGCGCCGAATCCCTGCCAGCCGAAGCCGAACTTCCACACGCTGGCCAGCACCAGCAGCATCGTGAGCAACTCGACGAGCGGGTACTGCGGCGAGATGGGTGCCTTGCAGTTGCGGCACTTGCCGCGCAGCGCGAGGTAGCTGAACACCGGAATGTTCTCGTACCACGACAGCTGGTGCTTGCAGTGCGGGCAGTGCGACCGCTCGATCACGATCCCCGGTGGCGGCGGATCGTAGGTGTCGGGTTCGCCGAGCACTTCGCGACTGTCGCGCCGCCACTGCCACTCAAGCCGCTTGGGCAGGCGCAGGATGACCACGTTGAGGAAGCTGCCGACCAGCAGGCCGAGCCCGGCCGCCAGCGGAAATCCGATGGCGGGGTTTTGATCGAGGAATGCCATGCGTGGGATTGTGCCCGAAGTCCTGTCCGCCGAAACCCTGGGCCGTCAGCCCACGACCGCGCCGAGCTTGAAGATCGGCAGGTACATGGCGACCACCATGCCGCCCACGACCACGCCCAGGAACACCATGATCATCGGCTCCATCAGGCTCGACAGTGCGTCGACCGCGTTGTTGACTTCCTGCTCGTAGAACTCGGCGACCTTGAACAGCATGGTGTCCAGCGCACCGGCCTCTTCGCCGATGGCGGTCATCTGCACGACCATGTGCGGGAACACGTTGACCTGCTTCATCGCCATGTTGACCGGGAAGCCAACCGACACGTCGTCGCGGATGTTGCGCACGGCGTCCTCGTAGACCACGTTGCCGGTGGCGCCGGCCACGATGTCCAGTGCTTCCACCAGGGGCACACCGGCCTTGAAGGTCACCGCCAGCGTGCGCGAGAAGCGCGCGATGGCCGAGTTGTGCAGGAGCTGGCCCACCACCGGCAGCTTCAGCATCATCCGGTCGAGGAAGCGCGAGAAGGCGACCGATCGGTTCTTCGCCATGATGAAGGCGACGACCGTGCCGACGACGATCATCAACACGAGCCACCAGTAGGCGACCATGAAATCGCTCATCGCGATGACCAGCTTGGTGAATGCCGGCAGGTCCGCGCCGAAGCTCTGGAAGACGCTTTCGAACTGCGGGACCACAAAGACGAGCAGGATCGCGGAGACGATCAGCGCCACCGCGACCACCGCGGCCGGGTAGAACATCGCCTTCTTGATCTTGCCCTTGAGGGCTTCGATGTTTTCCTTGTACGTGGCGACCGTGTCCAGCACGGTCTCCAGCACGCCCGCGCCTTCGCCGGCCTTGACCAGGTTGCGGTAGAGCTCGTCGAACTGGACCGGATGCTTGCTCAGCGACTCGTACAGCGAAGAACCGCTCTCGATGTCCGACCGGATCGAGTTGAGCATGGTCGTCATGCGCGGGTTCTTGTTGCCGTTGGCGATGATCTCGATCGAACCGACGATCGGCACGCCGGACTTCATCATGGTCGCCAGCTGACGGCTGAAGATGGCGATGTCGAGCGGCGTGATGCGGCGACCCGCGCCACCGAGCAGCGGCTTGCCCTTGGGCTTCACCGTGCGCGGGGTGATGCCCTGGCGGCGCAATTCGGCGCGCAAAGCATTGGCGTTCTTCGCGGGCTGTTCGCCCTTCATTACCTTGCCGCGCTTGTCGGTACCCTGCCAGACGAAGGTGCCCATCGGGTTGGGACGGCGCGCGGCCGCAGCGGATTTGGTGGCGGTACGGGTCGCGGACATGGGTTAGTCCTTGGTTACGCGGTTGATTTCGGCGAGGCTGGTCACGCCGTTCCTTGCCTTCAGCAATGCCGACATGCGCAGGTCGCGCACGCCGGACTGTTTCGCGGCTTCGGCGATGTCCAGGGCGTTGCCGCCCTGCAGGACGATTGCCTGGATTTTTTCGGTCATCGGCATGACCTGGTAGATGCCGGTACGGCCCTTGTAGCCCTCGGTGCAGTCCGAGCAGCCGACCGGCTCGTAGATCTTGATGCCGGCATCGACTTCCGCCTGCGTGTAGCCTTCGGCCAGCAACGCATGCTCGGGCAGATGCACTTCACGCTTGCAGTCGTGCAGGCGGCGCGCGAGTCGCTGCGCGATGATCAAGGTGACGGACGAAGTGATGTTGTACGGGGCGATGCCCATGTTCATCAGACGCGAGATCGTCTGCGGGGCGTCGTTGGTATGAAGCGTGGACAGCACCAGGTGGCCGGTCTGCGCGGCCTTGACCGCGATCTCGGCCGTTTCCAGGTCGCGGATTTCGCCGACCATCACCACGTCCGGGTCCTGTCGCAGGAAGCTGCGCAACGCGGCGGCGAAGGTCATGCCGCGCTTTACGTTCATCTGCACCTGGTTGATGCCCGGCACGCGGATTTCGACCGGGTCCTCGACCGTGGAGATGTTGCGCTCTTCCTCGTTGAGGATGTTCAGGCCGGTGTACAGCGACACCGTCTTGCCCGAGCCGGTCGGACCGGTGACGAGCACCATACCGTAAGGCTTGGCCAGCGCCTGTTCGTACAGCGCGCGCTGGTCGTCCTCGTAACCCAGCTTGTCGATGCCGAGCTTTGCCGCGCTGCCGTCGAGGATACGCAGCACCACTTTCTCGCCGAACAGCGTAGGCAGCGTGCTGACGCGGAAGTCGACCTGCTTGGTCTTGGAGATGTTGAGCTTGATGCGGCCGTCCTGCGGCACGCGCTTCTCGGCGATGTCCAACTGCGCCATCACCTTCAGGCGCGCGGCGATGCGTGCGGACAGGTTCGGCGGTACCTTGGTCACCTGCTTGAGCAGACCGTCGATGCGCAGGCGGACGCGATAGTCGGTTTCGTAGGGTTCGAAGTGGATGTCCGAGGCGCCACGACGGATCGCATCCACCAGCACCTTGTTGACGAACTTCACGACCGGCGTGTCGTCGGTCTTGACGTCGACAGTGTTGTCGGCAGCGACTTCATCGCCACCGGAAATGTCGAGGTTCTCCAGACCCTCGTCGTTACCCACCGTGTCGGCGAGGTTGTCGCTCGCCTCCAGCCACTTGTCGATGCAGCGCTGGATGAGGTCCTCGCTGATCAGGATCGGCTCGATCGCGAGATTGCTCTGGAACTTGATTTCGTCCAGCGCCTGCGTGTTGGTCGGATCGGACACGCCGACGAACAACCGGTTGCCGCGCTTGTACAGCGGCAGGATCTGATGCTTGCGGACGAGGCTTTCGCTGACCAGCTTGATCGCCGACTGCGCAGGATCGAGCACCGTGGCATCGAACAGCGGCACGCCGAACTCGATCGAGTTGGCGGCCGCGAGCTGGCCCGGCGTGACCAGGCGCTTTTCGGCGAGGTAGGCGGTGATCGGCTGCTTGAGCGCGGTCGCGGCGGACAAGGCCAGGCGCGCGGCGCCGTCGTCCAGCGCCCCGTCCATGACCAGGCGCCGGGCAATGCCGGTGATCCCCACCAGATTGGCGGTAGCAGCTACGTTCATGGTGGCCCCCAGGTACTTCCCCACTCGGGAATGTACATCAATCTTTTGCTGAGGGCCGGCACTGTTTCACGTAATACGAGTTGGGCGGGTAGTGGGGGCCTAACGGCCCCCTGCTGCCTGTTCCGGCGACGAAGGAGCACTGCTGCCTGCCGGATTTGCGAGCATCGACAGGAGCCGGATCGGAACCTGAGTTGTCACCGCGGGCGGGACCTTCCCGCCGTAGCGGGTCTGCAGTTCATTCGAGAGCGCCTGATCGCCCAGCATGAACGCGGAGTATTGCATCGCACCCCACAGGTAGTAGGCAGCGGTGTTGTTGCCGAGAATGAACGCGCTGTCAGGGCTGTTCAGCAGATGTTCCCCCGCCTCCACGACGGCCCGATGATCGCCTCGGCCGGCAGCCGCCAGAACCTTCAGTGAGTCCACCACGAGCGGATGCGACGGGCGGCAGTCGCCGAGCCACTTTGGCTCCACCCAGAGATCATGGTTTCCCTCCGCATCAAGGAACGGCACGGTTTCGATCGCCAGCGAGAACATGATCTGGGCGCTCTGTGCCGGAGCGCGGTCGAGCTCGCAACGTCGGGCGAGTCCGCGAAGCGCCTCCAACTGCATCGCATCCCCCTGTCGGGCGTAGACGCCGGCGATGGGTTCGCTGCTAACTAGGGCAGTGCGCAGCTCACGGGCTGCGCGCAACTTCCGGTCACTGACGATCTCACGTTTGAAATCTGGCAGCGCCGTGGAAAGCGGACGCGGGGTAAGTCCGCCCAGCGAGGGCGAGATCGGCCATGGCGCGCTCAGTACGTTGCCTAGATCGGCTACCACGTCGCGCTTAAACCGCGACTCCGGTGCGTTGAGTTGGAGGATCGGGAAGTAGTCGGAGTTCGGTCTGGAAGGGAACAGGTTGGCGAACACGGCCAAGCCCCGACGATCGAGCACGTACGCGTCCTGCAGGTCACGCAGCGTGCCGAAGCCGACACGTGTGAGCTCGCGGTGGAGGGCGCCGTCGCGCGAGAGCAGGTCCTGTACCGGGGGAACCGTGCCGTGCGGCGACGCCACCAGGATCAGGTCTCCTGTATTGGCGAGGTAAGCCTGGACGTCGTTGAACTCGGGCAGCATGGCGGACAGGACAGAACTGACCAGGGTCTGGTCGATCTCGTACAGCTGGAGCCACTGGACGAAAAGTCCGTCCCGCTTCAGGTGGCGCGGGATGAAGCGATAGAACTCTGAAGAAAACAGCGAAGCGGTACCGCCCATCCATGGATTGGAAGGCTCCGACACAATCAGGTCGTACTGCTTGCGCGAGGATGAGAAGTACGACTTCGCGTCGTCAATGATGATGTGCGAGCGGGGGTCGTCGAAGGCCCGATGGACTCGCTTCTCGAAGATTCTGGCGCCCTCGACCATTGTGGGCTCGATATCGATAGTGTCTACCTGGCCCACGCGCTTGCTGCCCAGCAGCGTATGCGTGGTCATGCCGGAGCCGAATCCGATGACGCCGACATGTTCGAGGTTTTGCTTCAGGGACAGTGGCAGGGCGGCAAGCAATGCCATCGTGGCCTCGTCAGAACGAGCCGGGTCTGACAGCGAGGGAGTGAGGCCTGCATCAACTTTGCCGTTAGTGGCGATGGCCCAGCCCTTCTTCCCGTCCGTCAGTGATTCGTACACGGCCACGCTGGCGGTCTTGCCGTCGCGATAGAACAGCATGCGGGTGTCGTCGCCCAGTGTCGCGTTGCCATTGCGATACACCGAAGACGCAAGCACCAGCGGGTCGAAACGGACAAGCAGCAGGCTCGACGCCAGTGCGACGACCGCTGCGGCACCGGCCATGACCGGCACGGGCGCAAACAGGCGACCTGCGCCGGTACGACGCAGAAGCACTATGCCGAGGACCAGATCGCCTGCAGCGGCGACCCACAGCGCCATCTTCAGGCCGATCAACGGCAGCAGGAGATGTACTGCGAGCAGCACCCCGACAATCGCGCCGAGGGTGTTGGCGGCATAAACACGGCCGATCGCGCGCTCACCTGCGCCATTGCGCAGCAGGATCACGGTGAGCAGCGGGAGGGTCATGCCGGCGAAGAATGCAGCCGGAAACATCACGAGCAGCGCGATGATCCCGCTGGCAAGGTTGTAGAGCGAATAGCCTTCGCTGGTGCGTGTGATGACACGCATGAGCCAGCCGACCCACTCGAACGCGTGCGCATAGACGAACATCGAGGCTAAGGCGGCGACGCCCATCCAGATCTGCACCCAGCCCACAGTCTTGAGGGGCGCATGGATGCGGTTGGCGTTGCGTGCAAGCCACAAACCACCGAAGGCGATGCCGGAAATGAAGGCCGCGAGCATCAGTTCGAACGCATGGATCGTCGTGCCAAGCGCGAGCGACAGCATGCGGACCCAAGTGATTTCGTAGACGAAAGAGGTCAACCCGGTGACGGCGGCAGCGATGAGGATGAGCGTCGGCGTCGCATTGCTCTTGCCGCCTTCGCCACGGGGCGTCGGGGCGGCCGCCCGCTCATGCTTGCTCAGTGGATAGACGGCAAAGGCCACGAGGATGTTGAGCAGGCCCGCGGTCAGCACGGTGCCCGGCAGTCCCACGCGCGGAACCAGGAGATACGTCGCAGCCAGCGCGCCAGCGGCGGCGCCGATGCTGTTGGTGAAATACAAGCCGGCGATGACTTTGCCGTCCGAGTCCGGACGCAGACGCAGGAAACCCGCGCTCATCAGCGGAAAGGTGGCGCCAAGCAAGATGCATTGCGGCAACACGAGCAGGACCGAGATCGTCCAGCGGATCGCGTTCACGGCGCCCAGGCTGCCGGCGCCCGGGAACAGCACGTCGTAGGCCAGCGAAGTCGACCAACCGTACAACTGGTTGAAAACCAGGCCAAGCACGCCGATCAGTAGCTCGATGGCGGCGTACCAGAGAAGGGGCCGGCGTAGACGTTCGCTGTGGCGGCTCACCAGCCAGGCGCCCAACGCCATGCCGCCCATGAAGAGGATCAGGACCAGCGACTGCGCGTATGCGGAGTGGCCGAGAAACAGTCCGAGATAATTGGTCCAGATGGACTGGTAGATCAGGCCCGCAAAACCGGACGCGATGAAGATCCAGAGCAGCGCGGCTCCGTGTCGTTGCGTGTTGACGTTCATTCCCCTACTTCCCCGAGCGATGTCGGATCGGTCCTGCCCTGATCCGGTACAAAAGAAGAAGGGGAGCGTTCGCTCCCCTTCTTCTGATTACACGATGCGTGTGGCTGTTAGCCGCGGCACGAACCCGGGACGAACTTCGGGTCGGCCGTCGTGGTGCACGCCCAGCCAGCGATGTTGTCGCCATCACCAGCGGCGCCGCCGCCGTCCTTCAGCGGGGACAGCTTGATCAGCTTGCCATCAACGGTGGCGCCGCCAATCTTCTGCAGCGTCACTTCGATGATACCGCCGGCCTTGACGTCAACGCCCGACACATACTGGCTCTTCTCGGCGCTGCAACCCGACTGGGCGAGGGTGCCCGGCAGGGCGTTGTTGGCAGCCGCGTACTCAGCAACCGAGGTCTTGCACGCGCCAGCGGTGGCAACGGCTTCCGAGACCTTCGAGCGCTTCATGTAGTCCTGGTAAGCCGGCAGTGCGATGGCGGCCAGGATGGCGACGATCGCGACGACGATCATCAGTTCGATGAGGGTAAAGCCCTGCTGCTTCTTCATACGATTTCCCCTAGGAGTGTTTTTTGACTTCACGTGCCTGTGGGCCGGCTTTCCGGTCCTCGGGCAGCCGTGCTCACTGCACGTGCCGATAAGGTACACGCATAACCCGTGCCAAGGCGGTTTCCCGCAGAGAGGGTGGCTGAACTGGAGATGAGGTCACGCAAAATGTCAGAAGGCGCCAAAGGCCATGTGACGCAGATTGTCAGGCGGTTCGGTGCGTGACCATTTGCGTCAGTTTGTCCGGGATTCCCGGACACCGTTGTACGGGTCCGTATGGCCGCGTGTGGTGAATCGCCTGAGGTGGAATTCCACGAAAGCCGCGAGCGCCACGCTTCATGCCCGAAGGTGGCGCAACGTTTCTTGGTGAAGGTCGACGGCGTGCATCTGTGCACGCCGTTCGCATCAGTCGATGCCCAGCTTCTTCAGCTTGTAGCGCAGCGCGCGGAACGTAATGCCCAGTGCGGCCGCGGTGCGCGTCTTGTTGTAGCGGTTTTCCTGCAGCGCCTGCTGGATCGCGGCGCGTTCGATCTCCTCGATGTACGAGGGCAGGGGACTGCTGGCAGTGTCGCGCGGATTGAGCGTGCGCGGGTCGATGGCTTGCGTCGGCTGGCCCGGGACCATCAGGGACGGTGTCGTTGCAGTCGAAGACGCGGATGCGTCCGACGCAACGGCCGCCTGTGCCGCCGTTGCACTGGCCGGCCGCGGCAAACGCAGGTCCTCGGCGGTCAGGCTGTCGCCTTCGGCCAGGGCCAGCGCGCGTTCGAGGATGTTCTCCAGCTCGCGCACGTTGCCCGGGAAGGCATACGCGCGCAGCGCTTCAAGCGCATCGGTGCTGAGCGTCGGCGGAAAGATGCGGCCCTGCGCGGTGGCGAGGCGCTGCAGGACTTTCTCGGCGAGGCCGGGCAGGTCGTCCTGGCGCTCGCGCAGCGGCGGCACGCGCAGTTCGATCACGTTGATGCGGTAGTACAAGTCCTGGCGGAAGCGACCGTCGGCCACCAGCGTCGCCAGATCCTTGTGCGTGGCCGAGAGGATGCGCACGTCCACCGGCACTTCGATGTTGGCGCCGACCGGACGGATCGACTTTTCCTGGATCGCGCGCAACAGCTTGACCTGCATCGCCAGCGGCAACTCGGCGATCTCGTCCAGGAACAGCGTGCCGCCGTCGGCGCTCTGGAACAGGCCCGGCTTGTCGACGTGGGCGCCGGTGAAGCTGCCCTTCTTGTGGCCGAAGAACTCGCTTTCCATCAGCTCGGCGGGAATCGCGCCGCAGTTCACCGGCACGAAGGGCCCCGTGGAGCGCGCGCCCTCGGCGTGGATGGTGCGGGCGACCAGCTCCTTGCCCACGCCCGATTCGCCGACGATGTAGACCGGTGCCTGGCTGCGCGCGACCTTGCCGATCGTGCCGCGCAAGGTCGCCATCGCCGGCGACTGTCCATAGAGGCGTGCGGCCACGGCATCGGCCGGAGGCGCGCTCTTGCGCTTCTCGTTGAGGTCCAGCGCGTGGCGGACCAGATCGCGCAGGACCGCCAGGTCGACGGGCTTGGCGACGAAGTCGAACGCCCCGGCCTTCAGCGCTTCCACCGCGGCTTCGACGTTGCCGAAGGCAGTGATCATCGCGACCGGGGTTTCGGGATGCTTCTGGCTGATCTCCGCGACCAGGTCCATGCCCGAGCCGTCCGGCAGGCGCATGTCGGTCAGGCAAAGGTCATAGCGATTGCGCGCGAGCTGGCCGCGTGCTTCGCCGAGCGTGGAGGCGGTGTCGCATCGCAGGCCCATGCGGCCCAAGGTCATGACGAGCAGTTCGCGGATATCGCGTTCGTCGTCGACCACCAATGCACTACGTGTTTCGGCCATCCTTCCCTCCGTCCTTCACGATAACTTAAGGTCGTGTGAAGAGCCAAGCGAATGCGCATGCATTCGCGCATTCAGCTTGCACATTCAGGCGGAAAGCAGCGTGTGACTGCCGATCAGGCGCACGCGGAAGCAACCGCCGCCCCCGGGCATGGCGACGTAATCGAGCGTGGCCTGGTTGGCGCGGCACAGTTCGCGCGCGATATAGAGGCCAAGCCCGGTGCCGTGGCTGGACGTGGTGAAGAACGGTCGGAACAGGCGCGAGGCGACCGATTCGGGAATGCCCGGTCCGCGGTCGAGCACGTCGATGCAGGGAAGGCCGGTGTCGTCGGGATAGACGTTCACCGTGACCCGCGCCGGTTCGCCCGGCATGCGGCCATAGGTCAGGGCGTTGTGCACCAGCACGGTGAGCACCTGGTGCAGATGGCGCGGATCGATCAGCACCGGCAGGCGCGCCACGTGGGCGGTCGCGCGCAGCGTGTCCAGGTCGAGCGGGTGGCTTTCCAGGTACTCCTCGACGAACTGGCGACCGAAGCCGACCAGTTCCACGTGCTCGGGCTTGGCCGGCTCGCGCCGCGCCATGCCCAGCACGTTCTCGACGATGCCGTTCATGCGGATGCCCTGCTGGCGGATGATTTCCAGCAGGCGGCGTTCGGCGGTCGGGATGTCGTCGGACTCCTCCAGCAACTGCACGGCGTAGTTGATCGCCGCCAGCGGGTTGCGGATCTCGTGGGCGAGGCTGGCGGAGAAGCGGCCCAGCGTGGCCAGCGTCATCGACTCGGCGTGGCGCGACAGCAGCGAGGTGTCGTCCAGGAACACCAGCACCTGCTCGCTGCCCGCCAGGAGGCGGGTGAAGCGCGGCACCACTTCCGGGAGGTCGGGCGCCAGTTGCAGCGGGCTGTCGTCGTGTGTGCCATCGCGGCGCCAGCGTTCGAGCCGGCGCGCCAGTTCGGGCGCGGCAACGGCCAGGCTGCGATGTCCGTGCAGGTCGGTGCTTTCGCCGGCATCGCCGAGCAGCAGCATCGCGGCCTCGTTCGCCAGCCGGATGCGGTCGCCGCGGTCCACCAGCAGCACGCCGGTGCGCAGGCGGCGGATGATCAACTCGTTGATCTCGCCCAGGTGCGCGGCCTCGGCGCCGCGGCGCTCGGCCAGGTCGTAGCTCTCGCGCATCTGCCGGCCGAGGATGCTGGTGAGCGTGGCGATGGCCATGTAGCCCACGGCGAACATCATCGGTTCGGCCAGGGTGCGCGACAGACCGTCGGACTCCAGGTGGCTCCAGACGAACTCGCCAAACAGTCCCAACACGGCCACCACCGCCGCGCCCAGACCGTACCGTGGCGGCAACAGCAAGGAGGCCGCGCCCACGTTGAACAACAACATCAGCGCGATGCCGGTGCCGGCGGCCGGCATGGTGTGGATGGCCAGGATGCCGAAGAACAGGTCGGCCCCGATTCCGGTCAGGGTCTGGCTGCGCAGTTCGCCGCGGCGGCCAAAGGCGAACAGCAGGGCGGCGATAAAGAGATAGGACAGGGCGATCGACCGCGCCACCAACGAATGCCGCAGCGGCTCGACCAGCGCGGTGGCCGGACCGAACAGGAAGAACACCAGCAGCGCCGCCTCGAACAGACGGTAGAGCGTGAAGAAGTAGAGCTCGCGGCGCAGCGCACTGTCGGCGTCGGCGGCCATCGGGGACTGGGAGAGGGCGAACGGCAAGCGGCGGTCCTACCGTGCTGAAGCGATGTGCCGAGTATGGCCGGCGGCCGGGGCGCGCCGCCAGCGCGGGTGCCGCCCGAGGGGCGGTTTTGCCCGCGCCGCGCGGATGGGCGACAATACGGCCCCCTCGCGCTCGACCGAACGGGTGGTCCCGCTGCTTCATGGGGCTCTCCGCAGCGGCGCTGGCCGCGGGGATTCTTTTCACTCCCCTCGGTGACGCATGAATTTTCACGAATATCAGGCAAAGCAGCTGTTTGCCGAATACGGCATCGCGGTGCCCGCCGGGCGCGTCGCGCGCACTCCGGATGAGGCCGTCGCGGCAGCCAAGGCCATCCCGGGCGACCTGTGGGTCGTCAAGGCGCAGATCCACGCGGGCGGCCGCGGCAAGGCCGGCGGCGTCAAGCTGGCCAAGTCGTACGATGAGGTGAAGCAGTACGCCGCCGCGATGCTCGGCACGAAGATGGCGACCTACCAGACGGCCGGCGTTGAGCTGCCGATCGACTCGGTGCTGATCTCCGAAGGCACCGACATCGCCAAGGAGCTGTACCTGTCGATCCTCGTCGACCGCTCCACCAAGTCGGTCACCTTCATCGCCTCCGCCGAGGGCGGCATGGACATCGAGCAGGTGGCCGCCGAGAAGCCCGAGGCCATCCACGCGCTGCACGTGAACTACGTGCAGGGCCTGCAGCCGTTCGAATGCCGCGACCTCGGCTTCGCGATGGGCCTCAACGCCAAGCAGGTCAACCAGCTGACCAAGATCATGCTGGGCCTGTACAAGCTGTTCAACGAGAAGGACCTGGCGCTGGTCGAGCTGAACCCGCTCGCCATCCTCACCAACGGCGACCTCGCCGTTCTCGACGGCAAGGTCGACTCCGACGACAACGCCTCGTTCCGTCATCCGGAACTGGTGGCGATGCGCGACATCCGCCAGGAAGACGAGACCGAGGTGCTGGCCAGCCAGCACGACCTCAACTACGTCACGATGGACGGCAACATCGGCTGCATGGTCAACGGCGCCGGCCTGGCGATGGCGACCATGGACGTGATCAAGCTCAACGGCGGCGAGCCGGCGAACTTCCTCGACGTCGGCGGCGGCGCTACCAAGGAGCGCGTGACCGAAGCCTTCAAGCTGATCCTGTCGTCCGACAAGGTGAAGGCGATCTTCGTCAACATCTTCGGCGGCATCGTCCGCTGCGACATGATCGCCGAGGGCATCATCGCCGCGGTGAAGGAAGTCGACGTCAAGGTGCCGGTGATCGTGCGTCTGGAAGGCACCAACGTCGAAGCCGGCAAGGAACTGCTGAAGAACTCCGGCCTGGCCATCACTCCGGCCGACGACATCAACGACGGCGCGAAGAAGGCGGTTGCCGCCGTCTCCGGCAAGTAAGGACCCAACGACACCATGAGCGTATTGATCAACAAGAACACGAAGGTGATCGTGCAGGGCTTCACCGGCTCGCAGGGCACCTTCCACGCGCAGCAGATGCTCGAGTACGGCACCCAGGTCGTCGGCGGCGTCACGCCGGGCAAGGGTGGTACGCAGCACCTGGGCCTGCCGGTCTTCAACACCGTCGCCGAAGCCGTCAAGACCACCGGCGCCGATGCGTCCGTCATCTACGTCCCGCCGCCGTTCGCGGCCGACGCGATCATGGAAGCGGCTGCGGCCGGCATCAAGGTCATCGTGTGCATCACCGAGGGCATCCCGGTGCTGGACATGCTGCGCGCCAAGAACGTGCTCAACGGCTATCCGGACACCGTTCTGGTCGGCCCGAACTGCCCGGGCGTGATCACGCCGGGCGAGTGCAAGATCGGCATCATGCCGGGCCACATCCACATGCCGGGCAAGATCGGCATCGTGTCGCGCTCGGGCACGCTGACGTATGAAGCCGTCAAGCAGACCACGGACGTGGGCCTGGGCCAGTCGACCTGCATCGGCATCGGCGGCGACCCGATCAACGGCACCAACTTCATCGACGCGCTCAAGCTGTTCCAGAACGATCCGCAGACCCAGGGCATCATCATGGTCGGCGAAATCGGTGGCAGCGCCGAGGAAGAAGCGGCCGAGTACATCGCCAAGCACGTTACCAAGCCGGTGGTCGGCTTCATCGCCGGCGCCTCGGCCCCGAAGGGCAAGCGCATGGGCCACGCGGGCGCGATCGCCTCCGGCGGCTCGGGCACCGCGGAAGGCAAGTTCGCCGCGATGGAGAAGGCCGGCGTCACCACGGTCAAGTCGCCTGGCGACCTGGGCGCGGCGATCGCCAAGCGCCTGGCGAAGTAAGCGCTGCGATTGCTGGTGTTCGGAAAAAGGCCGCCTTCGGGCGGCCTTTTTTCTTGGTTCATGCGTCGGCTTCAACCCCTCTAACGGCGATAGGACGTTGGACGCCCAGGGTTGGAGTTTTGAACTGGAGGAGGACGCAATGAACTTGTATTTCCGTATCGCGGGACTGACTTTGGCGGCGTGCGTCTCAGTTCCGTCCGCATTCGCGCAGACCGGCGCGAGCACCGCTTATCCCCGCGTGGCGCTCGAAGGGAAGTATGGCGACGCGCGGTTCGATGCGGAAAAGGGCCGCGTGGAATGGACGGTTCGACTCAAAC
Source organism: Lysobacteraceae bacterium P (assembly GCA_005503055.1). Taxonomy (GTDB): domain Bacteria; phylum Pseudomonadota; class Gammaproteobacteria; order Xanthomonadales; family Xanthomonadaceae; genus Lysobacter_J. The sequence goes on from SCOX01000017.1 coordinate 55,739, forward strand.
CGGGCGAGCAGCGCGAGATGCCGCTGTCGTACGAGGTGGTCTATCCGCGCAATCTCGAAACCTGGGGGCTCTAGGCACCCGGCCGGCGCCGCACCGCGCGTGATCTGCGCGTGTTCGGTGCCGGCAGGCATTTCTGCAAGAATGCGCCCAGACTCAATCGATACCGCCGCTCCATGAGCCAGCCCCTCCGCATCGCCCTCGCCCAGTTCGACTTCCCGGTCGGCGCCGTGCAACAGAACGCGCAGCGCATCGCCCTGATGATCGAGCAGGCCCGCGACGAGTACGGCGCCGACGTCGTGCTCTTCCCGGAACTCGCGCTCAGCGGCTATCCGCCGGAAGACCTGCTGCTGCGTCCCAGCTTCCTGGCCGACTGCCAGCAGGAGATCGAGCGCATCGCGGCCGGCGTGCGCGACATCGTCGCGGTGGTCGGCTGGCCGCAGGCGGCCGGCAGCGTGGTCTACAACGCGGCCAGCGTCCTGCGCGACGGACACGTCTCGCACACCTACCGCAAGCGCGAACTGCCGAACTACGCGGTGTTCGACGAGCGCCGCTACTTCGACGTCGATCCGGATCGAGACGACTGCGTGTTCGATGTCGACGGCGTGCAGGTCGGGCTGGTCATCTGCGAGGACCTCTGGTTCTCGGAGCCGCTCGCCAGCACCGTCGCCAAGGGCGCCGAACTGGTGCTGATCCCCAACGCCTCGCCCTTCGAGCGCGACAAGCATGCCGAGCGCGACACGCTGATGGCGACGCGCGTGCAGGAAACCGGCGTCGGGCTGGTCTATCTCAACTTGGTCGGCGGCCAGGACGCGCTCGTGTTCGACGGCGGTTCGGTCGTGGCCGACGGCGACGGCACGGTGCATCCGGCCGCGTCGGCGTTCGCCGAGCAATGGCTGGTGGTGGACTTCGATTCGGATTCACGCCGCTTCACACCGGTGCAGTGGATGGAGGACGGCGACGAGAGCCGCGACGCATTGGCCTGGCGTGCGGTCGTGCGCGGCACGCGCGACTACTTCGCCAAGAACGGCTTCAAGCACGCCTGGCTGGGGTTGTCGGGCGGCATCGACTCCTCGGTCGTGCTCGCCATCGCGGTGGACGCGCTGGGCGCGCAGAACGTCACCGCCGTGCGCATGCCTTCGCGCTACACGGCCGGACTTTCCAACGACCTCGCCGAGGAGCAGTGCCGCGTGCAGGGCGTACGGCTGCTGACGGTGCCCATCGAGAAACCGTTCCAGGGCTTCCTCGATGCCCTGTCCGAAACGTTTGCCGGCCACGACGTCGACACCACTGAGGAAAACCTGCAGTCCCGTACGCGGGGCGCAATGTTGATGGCGATGAGCAACAAGTTCGGAGGCCTGCTGCTGACCACCGGCAACAAGAGCGAATACGCCGTCGGCTACGCGACCATCTACGGCGACATGTGCGGCGGCTACGCGCCCCTGAAGGATCTCTACAAGACCGAGATCTTCCAGCTCGCGCGCTGGCGCAACACCGTCGGCGACCGCGTGATCCCGCAGGGCGTGATCGACCGTCCGCCTTCGGCCGAACTGCGCGAGAACCAGAAGGACCAGGATTCGCTGCCCCCTTACGACGTGCTCGACGCGATCCTGCTCCGCTACGTGGATCAGGAGCAGTCGCGCGAGGAGATCCTGGCGGCGGGGTTCGACGAGGCGACCGTGGACCGCGTCCTGCGCCTGGTGCGCATCAGCGAATGGAAGCGCCACCAGTCCGCGCCGGGCCCAAAGGTTTCGCATCGCGCCTTCGGACGCGAGCGGCGCTACCCCATCAGCAACGGGTACCGGCACTAGGCGGACCGCCCTCGTCGGGCGGATGACGACCCGTTCGTAAGCGAATGGAAGCGCCACCAGTCCGCGCCGGGCCCAAAGGTTTCGCATCGCGCCTTCGGACGCGAGCGGCGCTACCCCATCAGCAACGGGTACCGGCACTAGGCGGACCGCCCTCGTCGGGCGGATGACGACCCGTTCGTA
>SCOX01000018.1 GCA_005503055.1 Lysobacteraceae bacterium P
CCTCGCCGCCGGCCCCACGCCCGGCGGCCGACTGCCGCTGGCCCTGTACGCGCTGACCGCCGGCTCGTTCGGCATCGGCTGCGCCGAGTTCGTGATCATGGGCCTGCTGTTGCAGGTCGCCGCGGACCTGCACGTTTCCATCGCCGCCGCCGGCATGCTGGTGTCGGGATATGCGCTGGGCGTGTTCGCCGGCGCGCCGATCCTCACCCTGCTCACCCGCCGCATGCCACGCAAGGCCGTGCTGATGGCGCTGATGGGCATCTACACCGTCGGCAACATCGCCTGTGCGCTGGCGCCGGACTACACGACGCTGATGATCGCCCGCGTCATCACCTCGCTCACCCACGGCACGTTCTTCGGCGTGGGCGCCGTCGTCGCCACCGGCCTGGTGCCGCCCGAACGCCGCGCCTCGGCCATTTCGATCATGTTCTCCGGCCTCACCCTCGCCACGCTGCTGGGCATGCCCGCCGGTGCGTGGCTGGGCCTGCACCTGGGTTGGCGTTCCACGTTCTGGGCGATGGGCGCGGTCGGCGTGATTTCCCTGGCCGTGATCGCGCTGCTGGTGCCGCGCAGCCGCGACGCGAGCGAGCCGGTCGCATTGCGCGACGAGCTGGCGACGATCGCGCGTCCGCAGGTGTTGCTCGGCCTGCTGATGACGATGCTCGGCTTCGCCGGCGTGTTCGTGGTCATCACCTACGTGCAGCCGCTGCTCACGCAGCTCACCGGTTTCAGCGAAAGCGCCGTGTCGCCGATCCTGCTCGTCTTCGGCGGCGGCATGGTGGTGGGCAACCTGCTCGGCGGCCGGCTCGCCGACCGTCGCGCGACGCCCGCCCTGCTCGGCACGCTGCTGGCGCTGGCGCTGGTGCTGGCGGTGATGAGCTTCGTGCTGCGCAGTCCGGTGGCGATGGTCGCCTTCGTCGGCCTGCTCGGCATCGCCGCCTTCGCCACCGTATCGCCGCTGCAATTGCGCGTGCTGGGCTTTGCCGAAGGCGCGGGCCAGAACCTGGCGTCGAGCTTCAACATCGCCGCGTTCAACCTCGGCAACGCGATGGGCGCGTGGCTCGGCGGCGTGGTGATCGACCGCGGCCCCGGGCTGTCCGCGATCACCTGGGTCGCCTCGACGGTGACCGTCGCCGGCCTGCTGGTGGCCGTGTGGAGCGTATGGCTCGAACGCCGGGCGCCGCGCGTCCCCGCGCTTGCGGCCGCGCTGCCGGAACGCGCCTGAGCCCATCACCGGAGACGACACCGTGTCAAACCAACTGCAACTCTCCTCCCGCGCCGCCGCAGCGCTGCTCGCCGGCGCACTCGTCGCACCGCTGCACGCCGCGCCCGCCGCGAACACGACAGCGTGGATCCCGACGTGGACCGCGAGCCCGCAAGCGCGCTGGGACGGCGACTTCGTCCTGCCGACCGGCCTGCCTTTCCACTTCTGGAACCAGACGCTGCGCCAGTCGGCGCGGGTAAGCCTGGGCGGTGCGCGCGTCCGCGTCGTGCTCAGCAACGTCTACGGAACCAAGCCCCTCGTCGTCGGCGCGGCGCACATCGCGAAGGCCGACGCGGATGCCGCGATCCAACCCGGTTCGGACCGCGTGCTCACCTTCGGCGACAAGCCCAACGTCACCGTCGCGGTCGGCGCGACGGCGATCAGCAATCCGGTCGAGTTCGACGTCGCGGCACTGGACACGCTGTCGGTCAGTCTTTACCTCCCGACGCCCACGCCGCCTGCGACGTTCCACTGGGACGCGCGCAAGACCGCGTACATCGGCGCCGGCGATCAGACCGCGGCAACGCACCTCGAACACGACGCGACGCTGACCTCGCACGTGTTCGTCAGTGCCATCGAGGTCGAAGCGGACACGTCCGCGCGCACCGTCGTCGCCATCGGCGATTCCATCACCGACGGCAACATGGCGACCGTCGACGCCCACACGCGCTGGCCCGACGTGCTGGCGCAGCGGCTCGCCGGGCGCGACGTCGCGGTCGTCAACGCCGGCATCTCCGGCGGCCGCCTCCTGCATGGGCTGATGGGGGAAAGCGCGCTGGCCCGCTTCGATCGCGACGTGCTGTCGCAGCCCGCCATCGCCTCGGTGATCGTGCTGCTGGGCATCAACGACATCAGCTGGCCTGGCACGCCTTTTGACCCGGACGCGCGCGTCGCCAGCGCCAGCGAACTCATCGCCGGCTACCGCCAGCTGATCGCGCACGCGCATGCACGCGGCGTGCGCATCGTCGGTGGCACGCTGACACCCTTCGAAGGCGCGTTGCAGGACACGCCGATGCGCGAGTACTTCAGCGACGACAAGGAGCGCGTGCGCCAGGCCGTGAACGCCTGGATCCGCGACGGCGGCGAGTTCGATGTCGTTATCGATTTCGACGCGATCACACGCGATCCCGCACAACCGCGCCGCTTCCTGCCCGATTACGATTCCGGCGACCACCTGCACCCGGGCGACGCCGGTTATCGCGCGATGGCGCAGTCGATCGACCTGGACGCATTGCTCGGCGACTGAACGCCCACCACCCCCACGCCTTCCGCACGCGGAAGCAGCGCTTCAACGAAACAGAGGACTCCTTCGATGGACTACCGTTTTCTCGGCAATTCCGGCTTCCGCGTTCCCGCACTGAGCTTCGGCACCGGCACCTTCGGCGGCAAGGGCGAGCTGTTCGGTTCGTGGGGCAACACCGATGTCGCGGAAGCCTCGCGCCTGATCGACATCTGCCTCGACGCGGGTCTGACGATGTTCGACACAGCCGACGTCTATTCCGCCGGCATGGCCGAGAGCATCCTGGGCGCAGCCATCAAGGGCCGCCGCGACAAGCTGCTGATCTCCACCAAGGCGACGTTCCGCTTCGACGAGAACGATCCCAACGCGGTCGGCTCCTCGCGCTTCCACCTGCTGCGCACCGTGGACGAGCAACTCAAGCGCCTGGGCACCGACTACATCGACCTGTTCCAGCTGCACGGCTTCGATGCGAAGACGCCGGTCGAGGAGACGTTGCGCACGCTCGACGACCTCGTGCGCGCGGGCAAGATCCGCTATCTGGGCGTGTCGAATTTCTCCGGCTGGCACCTGATGAAGTCGCTCGCCACCGCCGACCGCCACGGCTGGACGCGTTACGTCGCCAACCAGACGTACTACTCGCTGATCGGCCGCGACTACGAATGGGAGCTGATGCCGCTGGGCATTGATCAGGGCGTCGGTGCTGTCGTGTGGAGCCCGCTCGGCTGGGGCCGCCTCACCGGCAAGATCCGCCGCGGCCAACCGCGTCCGGAAGTCAGCCGCCTGCATGCGCCCGCCGACTACGGTCCGCCGGTGGACGAGGAATACCTCTACACCGTCGTCGACGCACTCGACCGCGTTGCGGCGGACACCGGCAAGACCGTGGCGCAGGTCGCGCTCAACTGGCTGCTGCAGCGGCCCACCGTGTCCACCGTCGTCATCGGCGCGCGCAACGAGGAGCAACTCAAGCAGAACCTCGGCGCGGTCGGCTGGAACCTCACCGCCGAGCAAGTGGCACTGCTCGACGAAGCCAGCGCGCGCACGGCGGTGTATCCGTACTGGCACCAGGCCGGCTTCGGCGAACGCAATCCGTCGCCGGTGTGAGTCGTTCCTCTCCGGAGTTCTTGCACTGCCATCCATGGCGGCTCGCATTCGGCTCCGGACAACCCGGCCCGGCCATCCATGGCCGGTCGCTCGGCAGGCCACGCGGCAATGCCGCGTGAGCGACCTGCCTCCCCCTCATCCGCCATCCGGGCACCTTCTCCCGCAGGGAGAAGGAGTAGAGGATCCAAAATGAAAGCCATCGCCCTCACCCGCTACCTCCCCATCGACGATCCGCAGTCGCTCGTCGACTTCGAACTTCCCGACCCGCCCGCGCCCACCGGCCATGACCTGCTCGTGCGCGTGGAAGCCGTGTCGGTGAATCCCGTCGACACCAAGGTGCGTTCGCCCAAGCCCCAGGTCGAAGCGCAGCCGAAGGTGCTCGGTTACGACGCCGCAGGCATCGTCGAAGTCGTCGGCGACAAGGTCGTGGGCTTCAAGCCGGGCGACCGGGTCTACTACGCCGGCGACATCACGCGTCCGGGCAGCAACGCGCAGCTGCAACTCGTCGATGCGCGCATCGCCGGGCATCCGCCGTCGTCGCTGGACCAGACGCAGGCCGCCGCGTTGCCGCTGACCGCGCTCACCGCCTGGGAACTGCTGTTCCAGCGCATGCCCTTCGACAGCGAGAACGGCGGTGCAGGCAAGTCGCTGCTCATCATCGCCGGCGCGGGCGGCGTGGGTTCCTTCGCGATCCAGATCGCGCGACGCGCCGGCTTCACCGTGATCGCCACCGCGTCGCGCGCGGACACCATCGCGTGGTGCAAGGAACTCGGTGCGCACCACGTGATCGACCACCGCCAACCGCTCGGCCCGCAGTTGGCTGCGCTCGGTTTCGAAACGGTCGACGCCGCGTTGAATCTGTACGACACCAACCGCTACTGGGAACAGCTCGGCGAGCTGCTCGCGCCGCAGGGCCACGTCGGCCTGGTCGTCGAACCCAGGGAGCCGGTACGCCTGGGCGACCCGTACAAGTTCAAGTGCATCGGCATCCACTGGGAAATGATGTTCGGCCGTCCGCGCTTCCAGACGCCGGACATGGACGAACAGGGACGCATCCTCGATCGCGTGGCAGCACTGATCGACTCGGGCGAACTGCGCGGCACGCATCGCGACACGCTGTCGCCGATCGACGCGCAGAACCTGCGCGAAGCGCATCGCCGCCTGGAATCGGGAACGACGATCGGGAAGCTGGTGTTGACGGGGTGGTGAGCCCCTCACCGTTCGCCCGAGCGTCGTTTCATCCTTCGACTACGGCGCTTCGCGCCTGCACTCAGGACGAACGGAATGATGTCGCTGAGAACGTAGCCCGGGTAAGCGCAGCGCACCCGGGACTTGCGGACGGAACCCCGGGTGCGGTCCGCTTACCCGGGCTACGTGATCCGGCTCCAATCAAGCAAACCGCGCCAGCACCTCGCGCGCACCCTCGAGGTAACGACCACCGAACAGATTGAGGTGGTTGAGCAGGTGGTAGAGGTTGTAGACCGGCGCGCGTTCGCGCCAGTCGCGCGCCACGGGCGCCACGTCGACGTACGCGTGCCAGAACGCGTCCGGCGGCGTGCCGAACAGCGTGAGCATCGCCAGCTCCGATTCCACCCAGCCGTAGTGCACCGCGCCGGCATCGATCTGCGCGGGCGTGCCGTCACCGCAGCAATGCAGGTTGCCGAGCCAGAGGTCGCCGTGAAGCAGGGACGGCGGCTGCGCCGGCACGAGTTCGCGCAACCGCGCGCACAGTCGTTCGACCGCAGCCACGTCGTCAGCGTCCAGGCGACCGTGGTCGAACGCGCGCCGCGCCTGCGGCATCAGGCGATGCTCGGCGAAGAACCGCCAACCGTCGTCGGTCCACGCGTTGGACTGCGGCGTCGGCCCGCAATAGCCGTTGCGCTTGAAGCCGAAGCGTTCGCCGCGGATCGCATGCTGCGCGGCCAGGCCGGCGGCGGCCGTCGTCCAGAAACGCTCCTTCGGCGCACCTTCGCCGAGGTCCTCCAGCACGATCCGCTCCGGCTCCAGCGCCAGCACGCGTGGCACGCGCATGGCGCACGCGCCGGCCAGCGCGGCGAGCCCCGCCGCTTCGGCCGCGAAGAAATCCGCGGGTGCCTCCGGCCAGTGCTTCACCACGACCGCGAGATTGCGGTAGGTGGTGTGCGAGATCTGCTGGCGGCCGGAACTCATGCGCTGCGCCTCAGGCGGCCTCCGCGTCCTCGCGGCGGTCGCGCTTGAGCACCGCCACCGGCTCCGCCCATGCATTGCCGCCGCGACGCTTGCTCGTCGCCAGCACCAGGTCGGACGGCTCGAACACGTTGAGGTTGTGGGTGATCGGCGTGGTCAGGATGTACTGCGCGTCGGTGGAGCGCAGGAACCGGCCGACCTTCTCGATGTTGAACACGTCCAGGTGCGCGAACGGTTCGTCGATGAAGACGAAGCCGCCAGGCTGGTCCTCGTCGCGCAGCAGGCCCACGAGCAGCAGCAGCGACTTCATCACCTGCTGGCCGCCGGAGGCCTCGCCATCGTCCAGGCCGATCCAGCCCTTGCGGTCGAAGTCGAAACGCACGGTGAGGCCGGCCTGCGCCAGCGCCACGTCCTCGTTCACCAGCTCCGGCATCTCGACATCGACGCCGATCCCGGCCAGATCGCCGAGCGAGGCGAGGTTCTTCTTGTAGCGGCGCACGGTCGCGCGCAGCACGTTCATGTACGCACCGCGCGCTTCCTCGGTGATGCGGCGCGCGCGGTGCAGGTGCGCCTCGCGCTTGCCGATCGCCGATTCCAGGCCGTCGTGGTCGGCGGCGAACTTGTCGCGCATCGCGATGCAGGACGCATCGACGATGTAGCCGCCGCGCTGCAGACGTTCGTCGATGCGTTCGATCTCGCGTCGCACCGCACCGGCGCTCTCGTATTCCTCGCGGGCCTTGCGCAGCGATTCGGCGCTGCGCCACGCGGGCGGCATCAGCGCGCGCTTGCGGCGGAACTCGACGATGCGCTGCACCAGCTGCTGGCGTTCCTGCGCGATTTGCTGGCCGCGCTCGCGCAGCTCGTTGGCCAGCGAACGGATCTCGCCCGCGCGCGTGGCACCGGCGATGCTTTCGGCCTTGTCCTGCGCGTCGAATCCGTCGAGCCGCGAACGCGCCTGCGCCAGCGCGATCCCCGCCTCCTGCGCGGCTTGCGCCAACGCAGGCATGCGTTCGACGGCATCGGCAAACTCGGCCGCGCGCGTCACCAGCTCCTGTCCCGCGTCGAGTCCGAGCAGGCGCGCCTGGTCCGCATCGACGCGCTTTCCAAGCTCGCTCAGTTCGTCCTCGCGCGCATGCGCACGCTGCTGGATGCCGATCTGCTCCGCACGCAGGTCGTCCAGTCGCGACTGGCGCGCGCCGCTGCCGAAATGCCCGGCGCCGCCGCCGATCTGGCGACCGCCGCGATGCTCGCGCAGGTAGCCCTTCAGCGTGATCCAGTCCTGTCCCATCGCCAGGCGGCGTCCGTCCTCAATGCTCTCCACGCGCTGGATCTTGTCCAGTTGCTTGGGCAGCCACGCCGGCGGTTCGGCGGAGAACTTCACCACTTCCAGCAGCGAGCCCTTCGTCGGCGTCGGCACCGGCGCGCGCGCGGACACGACGAAGTGCCGGTACTGCAATTTCTCGCCGAGCTTCCACGCCGCGCCTTCATCGCGGGGATTTTCCAGGACGACCAAATGGCGGTACGGCGCGAGCACGGCTTCCACCGCCACCGACCACTTCGGATCGACGATGTCGACCAGTTCGGTCAGCACGCGATGCTCGATACCGGCTTCGTCCAGCGCGTTGCGGAAATCGCGTTCGAACGGCTCGACGATGCGTCCGCCGCCGCTGAGCGCGGCGACCTGCGCGGCGATCTCGCCGGTGCGCTGGCGATCGCGTTCGCCTTCCAGCTTCAGTTCGGCCTGGCGGCGCCGGCCTTCCTCGACGCTGCGGCTGAGCGCCTCCACGTCGACCGCGCCGCGTTGCGCCTGCACGCGCGCGAGTTCATCGCGACGGCGCACGAGCATCTCCGCGTCGCGCGCATGGTCGCGCGCGGCGGTGAATTCGGTTTCGCACGCACGCACGTCGACACGGGCGCGCTCGATGGACGCACGCAGTTCGTCGCGCTCGCCGACGGCGTTGCCCTCGCGCGACAACAGGCCGGCGTGCACGCGTTCGCGTTCGCGCAGCGCGCGGCGCAGGCCGGTGAGGCGCGGACGCGCGCCTTCGAGCGTGGCACGCAGTTCGGCCAGTTCGATCTTCGGCGCGATCTCCGCCTGCAGACGCTGGCGCTGGTTGTGCAGCGCCTGGCCTTCCTCGAATGAGCGCACGTCCACGCGCGCGGACTCGAGCTTGAAGTGCAGCTCGCCCAGGCCGTGGCGCAGTTGTTCGATTTCCTTCTCGACGTCGAGCTGCTCGTTCTTGGCGCGCTGGTAATCGTCCAGCACGGCCTTGTCCTCGAAGACGTCGAAGACCAGTTGCAGCAGTTCGCGCGGCGAGAGCTGGCAGAGCTTGTCGGTCGCGCCCTGTTCGAGGGTGAGCACGCGGCAGATCGCGCGCGTCAGGCCCGCACCGGCCAGGCGCACGCGGTAGTCGCGCACGCCGAGCCATTCGCCGCCCTGCTCCAGCGTTTCGATCGGGACGTCTCCGGCGACGATCTGATAGTCGCGCGACCAGTCGCCGCCGCGCTTGCGGATGCGGCAGGCGAGCGTGACGGCCTCGTCCTTGATCGGGAAGAACGGGCGACCGCCGCGGCGGTCCGGGCGATTGCTGACGACCGCGCGCAACCACGCCTGGCCCTTGCCGTTGTGGCGCAGGTAGGTCTTGTAGTCGCGCGCGGTGTCGCGGTCCTCGATGGCCAGCAGCGTGCGCAGCGCATCGAGCAGCGTCGTCTTGCCGGACCCGTTGGGCCCGACGACGGTGATGACGGATGCGTCCAGCGGCAGCTGGAAGCGCTGCCAGTAGTCCCAGTGCACGACTTCGAGGCTGCGGAACTCAAACATCGGCCTGCGCCTCCGGGGTTTCTTCGGTGATGTCGGCCACGTCGTCGTCCTCGATGCTGTCGGCATTCGCCGCCTGCGTCAGGCGCGCCTGCTCGACCACGTAGCTCAGCGCGCCGTCCATCACGCGGCTGGCGATGCGTTCGTAGTCGAACGCCAGATCCAGCAGCGGGCCTTCGGCGATGCGTTCCTTGCGGCGCACGATGAAACCGTGCCGCTGCAATGCGCCCAGCGAAAGGTTGATGCGGAACTTGCCGCCAAGCTTGTCGCCGAAGTCGGCCACGAGCGTGCGCTCGTTGATCGGTTCGACCATGTCCTGGCCGATGGGCACCGGCTTGAGTTCGGCGAACATCTGCTCCTGGTCCTGCTGGCGGTCGCTTTCCTGCCGCGCGATCTGGCGCTGGCGTTTGGGCAGCACCAGCAGCGACCACAGCACGACCAGCAGCGCGAGCGCGTCGCGGTCCAGTTGCAGGTTGCTCGCGGCCCACGCGCGCGCACTGCCGAAGACCTCGTTCTCCTGCGCACGCGCCACGCCGACGGCGACGTGCGCGGCGTAGGGATGTTCGAGCAGGCGCATGCCGGCGGCGGCGAGGCGGCGATCGAGTTCGTCGCGCAGTTCGGCGTCGACCAGGACCTGGCGCACCGCGTGGTCATCGCGCGGCAGCCAGCGTTCGGCGAGCAGTCGGGCGATCAGGGTGGCGGTGGGGTCGCTCATTGGGATTCCGGGGTTGTTGCGGCGGAGGTGGCGGGCTTCTTCCGCTTCGGCTTTTGTTTTTGATCGTCATTCCGGCGACGGCCGGGATCCAGGTCGATCACGTCGGACGATGCGGCGGGCTGCCGCGTTGCGGGCCTGGGTCCCGGCCTGCGCCGGGACGACGGTGCGGATGTGGCGACGGGTTCGTCGTGGGGGGCGGCTTCGGCGTTCGCTTCGGCCTCGGCCGCGACATCGCCCTCGTCGCCCGGCCCCACCAGCCACGCCCGGCTCATGTACGCCACGCCCGCGCGGCCCACGTCTTCGAACTGTGTGCCGACCTTCCAGCGCAGCGGCAACTGGGCGATGGACGCGCTGACGCCGTTGCGGTTCTCCGCACCGGGGTCGCCGATCAGGCCCAGCAGCGACAAGCGGTACGCGCTCACCGCGAAGCCGTCCTGCGGCACCCAGTCCGACAGTGTCGTGTCGACGCCGGCATCGAGCGCGGCCAGCTGCGACAGCCATTGCTCGGCGTGCAGGTAGTCGTTCTCGGCGACCGGCGCCTGCGTGTCGTGCGGCGCGTCCTGCGCCGGCGGCAGCGATGCGTCTTCCTGAGCTTCGCGCTCACGTTCGACGAGTTCGTACTCGGCGATGTCGAGCGCGATCGGCGCGAGCACGAAGGCCGGCGCGACCACGTGCGCGAGCGCGTCGTGCGACAGCGCGGCCAGCGCGTCGGTGTCCAGTCCGCGCAGGTAACGGTTGACGTCGGTCGAGGACAAGCCGCTCGCGCCGATGTGCACGCGATGGCGGTCGAGCTGGTTCAATGCGCGCTGGAACACCGAGGCCTGGCGCAGCATCGCGCTCTGGGCGCGGCCGATCTGCTGCGCGACCCGATGCGTGGCCGCATCGAGCTCTTCGTCGGCGGCGATCTCCTTGACGATCGCGGTGCCCTTCTCGACCCACTGCCAGACCTGTTGCAGGGTGCCGGCGGCGCGCTCGATGCGATGTTCGGAGCCGCTGAGGATGGCCTGGTCGAAGTCCTCGCGGTACTCGTTGAGGCGCGAAAGCAGGTGCTGCAGATCGTCGCCGCGCACGCGGCCGACCGACTGTCCGGCGGCGAGCTGGGCGGTGACGTACGCCAGTTCGTCGCCTTCGCGGTTGAACTGCAGCAGCAGGCCGATGGACGACAGCGCCTGGCGGCCGACCGGGCTGATGCGGTAGCGCTGGGTGTCGTTGTCCCAGCGCAGCAGGTCGTTGTCGCGCAGGCGGCCGAGCACGGTGTCGAACTTCACCGGGTCCAGGTAGGCGAAGTGGTCGCGCAGTTCCTGCGGGCCCCAGTCCGGCGCCGCGCCGCGCTCGCCGATGGCGCGCAGCACCAGCAGGCGCACCATCACGCTCTCCTCGCCGCCATGGAACAGCGTCGAGAAGGCGCGCAGGAGGTCGCGGGCGGAGAGCAGCGGATGCAGGTCGGGCAGATCGGCGGCGACGATGCCGTCGCGCAGATAGTCCTGCAGGGGTGCGGAAACGTCGTCCATGGAGGACCGGCAACTACGGGTGAGCCATGGTGGGTGAGCGCCGGTCCGGAGACAACTCTTGCGCGGCGGGGGGAAATGAGCGTTGGCGGCGGCGGGCGGCGGGGTAACCCGGGCAAGGCGCAGCCGCACCCGGGGATGGGGGTCGGTCTGGTCTGGGGGCGTCGGCCCGGTCTCCCCGGGTGCGCTTCGCTTACCCGGGCTACGGCTCTGGGCGCGCCCCGTCCATCGGGAGCTCGGGCGATGTCGATGCGGGCGGGCCCGGTTCGTCGTATCCAGGAGGGCCGGCGACCTGCCGCCGTCCCCATCCAATCAGGAGTGACCCGATGAAACGATTCCTCGCCGTGTTCCTGGGCTCACAGGCGTCCATGGACGCCTGGAAGGCCCTGTCCGAGGACGAGCGCAGCCGCCGCGAGAAGGCCGGCATGGAGGCCTGGGGCCAGTGGGTGGGCAAGCACCAGAAGGCGATCGTCGACAACGGCAGTCCGCTGGGGAAGACCAAGCGGATCAGCGCGAAGGGCGTCGGCGACGTGCGCAACGATCTGGCGGCCTGGACGGTCGTGGAGGCCGAAACGCATGAGGCCGCGGCCAGCATGTTCGAGGGCCACCCGCACTTCACGATCTTCCCCGGCGAGGCGGTGGAAGTGATGGAGTGCTTGCCGATGCCGGACGGCGCGGGCTGAGGCACGAAGCGTGGAGCGCCAGTTCCCGAGACTGGCGTTCCAGCCAAATTGACTGGCGTTCCAGGCACCGCGCCTCGCGTTCGAGTCGCAAACACTGTCGCGCCAGGCTCGCCAGCCCGGCCATCGAGGCAAAAACACTGGCACGCCAGGCCCGCAAACCTGGCCGTAGAGGCTCGAAGACTCGTGTTCCAGGCTCGAAGACTCGCGATCGAGTCGCGTGGGGCTGGCTATCGAGGCAAAAAGACTCGCGTTCGAGAATTTGGATCTCGCGCGGCATCCCGACCGCCAACGTCGCCCGGGTAAGCGAAGCGCACCCGGGGTGATGTGCCGGTGCTCCCGTTCCCGGGTGCGCTTCGCTTACCCGGGCGACGTTCGGTGTCGCTTGAATGCCGGCGCCTTTCCCGGCATCGTGCCGCTTCCGTACGCCAGCGTATTCATCATGACGATCGCCAGCCCGTTGAGCCCGGCCCCGCAGCAGGTTTCGGCGCAGTCGCCGCACCCGCTCTATCCGCACCTGTTGGCGCCACTGGACCTGGGCTTCTGCACCCTGCCCAACCGCGTGCTGATGGGTTCGATGCATACCGGGCTGGAGGACAAGTCGGCCGACTTCCCGAAGCTGGCGGCGTATTTCGCCGAACGCGCCGCGGGCGGCGTCGGGCTGATCGTCACCGGCGGTTTTTCGCCCAACCTCGCCGGCTGGCTCAAGCCCTTCGGCGGCACGATGCGGTTTCCGTGGGAGGTGCGCCGGCATCGCCAGGTCACCGGCGCGGTGCACGCGCACGGCGGGCGCATCTGCCTGCAGATCCTGCACGCCGGCCGCTACGGCTACAGCCCGTTGCAGGTCGCGCCGAGCAAGTTGAAGGCGCCGATCAACCCCTTCACTCCGCGCGCCCTGTCGGCCGGCGGTGTCGAGCGCCAGATCCGCGCGTTCGTGCGCAGCGCCACGATGGCGCGCGAGGCCGGCTACGACGGCGTCGAGGTCATGGGCTCGGAGGGCTACCTGCTCAACCAGTTCACCGCGCCGCGAACCAACAAGCGTCACGACGCCTGGGGCGGCGACGCCGGCAAGCGCATGCGCTTCGCGGTGGAGATCGTGCGCCGCATCCGCGAGGCCTGCGGTCCGGACTTCATCATCGTCTACCGGCTTTCGATGCTGGACCTCGTCGACGACGGCCTGGCCTGGGACGAGGTAGTCCAGCAGGCGCAGGCGATCGAGGCCGCCGGCGCGACGCTCATCAATACGGGCATCGGCTGGCACGAAGCGCGCATTCCGACCATCGCCACCTCCGTCCCGCGCGCGGCCTTCACCGGGATCACCGCGCGGCTGAAGCCGCACGTGCGCGTGCCGCTGGTGACGACCAACCGCATCAACATGCCCGACGTGGCCGAGGGCATCCTCGCGCGTGGCGAGGCCGACATGGTGTCGATGGCGCGGCCGCTGCTGGCCGATCCGCAATGGGTCAACAAGGCGCGCGAGCATCGTGCGCTCGACATCAATACGTGCATCGCCTGCAACCAGGCCTGCCTGGACCACGTGTTCGCCAACAAGACGGCGAGCTGCCTGGTCAACCCGCGCGCCTGCGCCGAGACCGAGCTGAACTACGCGCCGACGACCGCACCCAAGCGCATCGCCGTGGTCGGCGCCGGTCCGGCGGGCATGGCGGCGGCGGTCGTGGCGGCCGAGCGCGGCCATCGCGTCACCTTGTTCGAGGCGTCGGGCGAGATCGGCGGCCAGTTCAACCTCGCCAAGCGCATCCCCGGCAAGGAAGAGTTCCACGAGACCCTGCGCTACTTCGGGCGCCGACTCGAGCAGACCGGCGTGGACGTGCGCCTGGGGAGCTATGCCGAAGCCGGCACGCTGGCGGGCTTCGACGAGGTCGTGCTGTCCACCGGCATCCGCCCGCGCGAGGTGGATTTCCCGGGCGCGGACCATGCCAAGGTCGTGTCCTATCTGGACGTGCTCACCCGGCGCGTCGTGCCGGGGCGCAAGGTGGCGATCATCGGCGCCGGCGGCATCGGCTTCGACGTGGCGGAGTTCCTGGTCGAGCACGGCCCCAGTGCGGCCCTCGACCCCGCCCGCTGGCGTTCGCAATGGGGCGTGGACCTGGGCTACGACGGCAATCGCGGCGGCCTGGCCGCGGCGGAGCCGGAACCGCCCGCACGCGAGGTCTGGCTGCTGCAGCGCAGCCCCGGCAAACCCGGCGCCCGCCTGGGCAAGAACACCGGCTGGATCCACCGCGCCACGCTGAAGGCGAAGAAGGTGCGGATGCTCGGCGGCGTGGAGTACCTGGGCGTCGACGACGAAGGCCTGCACGTGCGCGTGGACGGCAGCGAACAGACGCTGGCGGTCGACCACGTGGTGATCTGCGCGGGCCAGGAACCCTTCAAGCCACTCGCCGACGAGCTGCTGGCGCAGGGCACGCCGGTGCACGTGATCGGCGGCGCGGACGTGGCGGCGGAGCTCGACGCCAAGCGCGCCATCGCCCAGGCAAGCCGTCTGGCGGCCGACTTGTAGCGAACTGCGCAGCCCTTGCTGGGCGGGCCCCGCAGGGGCGTGCGACGTACCGTTGCGCACTGTCTTCGTGGGTGGGCGACCGACGCGTGGCGCCAAACCTGAATAGGGCGTTGCGAAATCGGCCGGTGGACAGGCCCGATAAATTCCCTGTCCGTACAATCACTTGCCTCGTTCCAACCGCTGTCCCAGCCGGAAGCCCGTGGCCCGGTCAAGCCCCCCGCATTCACGCGGGATTTATATTCGCGCCGCTACCGTTCGCCAACTTTTTCAGCCACCCCTTTGGTGGCGACCCTCACCGCCCGCGCCTCTCGCGGCTTTGGTGAATGGGCAAAAGCGAGCCGCAGAGCTTGCTGCCCTCCCCAGTACGCCATGCCGGTTTCCGCCGTCGTTGCCGTCCCTTCTTAAGGAAGCGGCCTCGAATGCGGACCGGCGCAACGGAGCAAGGAGTCCGATTAGATGAAACTGGCTTGGATCCTGTGGCTGGCCTCCGTGCTACCGCCGCAAACCGCCGATTCGCTGTGCCTGAGCACCACCGTTTACCTGGAAGCTCGCGACCAGTCCGTCCGTGGCCAGAAGGCCGTGGCCGAAGTCGCCCTGCGTCGCCGCGACAGCGGCCTGTGGGGCAACACCGTCTGCGACGTGGTCACCGCGCGCAAACAATTCGCCCCGACCCTGGTCTCGCCGGGCACCCGCCTGAGCAACACCGAGGCCTGGGCCGAAGCCGTCACCATCGCCCTCGACGCCGAGCACAACTGGGCGCTGCCGCCCGGCGAGCGCAAGGAAATCGTCCCGGGTGCGAGCCACTTCGCCGCGCACGCCATCGCCAGCCCGTCGTGGCGCACGGCCTACCAGGTGGCGACGATCGGCGATCACACCTTCTATAAGGTGCAGTCGCTCAAGCCGCGGCGGTCGTAAGACCGCCCGGCCTTTCGTCGGGCCGCCACTACACCCCGTTCGCCCTGAGCGTAAGCCGAAGGCCGAAGTCGAAGGGCGCGCGACCGTCAGGCGTACCGGCTTCCCCGCCCTTCGACTCCGGCGCTGCGCACCTACGCTCAGGGCGAGCGGGACCGCACTGGCTTCCCTCACTTCCGCTCCCGCCCGCATGTCCATCAGGGCGGGATGAACCGTTGCGGTGTCGTCCTTGAGCGCGTCACGCTCGCTCCGCCATAGTGGCGGGATTCGCTTCCATTGAATGGGATCCCCTCGCATGAAGCTCTACACCAAGCCCGGCGCGTGCTCGACCGCCGACCACATCGCCCTGCAATGGACCGGCCAGCCCTTCGCGCTGGAGATCCTCGACAAGGAGACGATGAAGGCGCCCGCCTACCTCGCGATCAACCCGTCCGGCGCGGTGCCGGCGATCGTCGACGGCGACTTCGTGCTGACCCAGAACACCGCGATCATGGGTTACATCGCCGACACCTATCCCGAAGCCGGCCTCGCCGGCGATGGCAGCCCGCGCCAGCGCGCCGAAGCCGCCCGCTGGCTGGCGTTCGTCAATTCGGACCTGCACCCGGCCTTCAAGCCGCTGTTCGGCCCCGGCAATTTCATCGCCGACGAGGGCCAGTTCGACGCCGTGCGCGATGCCGCCCGCAAGCGCGTGCGCGCGCTGTTCGAAAGCGCCGACCGCCAGCTCGCCGGCAAGCAGTGGATCGCCGGCTTCCGCAGCTATGCCGACCCTTACCTCTACATCACGATGCGCTGGGCGGACGGCCTGGGCATCGACCTGTCGGGCCTGGCGAACCTGGCCGCGTTCAAGGCGCGCATGGACGCCGACCCGGCCGTGCAGAAGGCACTGAAGATCGAAGGCCTGGCGTAAGACGCCGTCGTCCGCGCGGAGGCGGCAAGCCGCCTCCGTCGGGCCCCATCGACGCCCGCGCGGAAGTCCTCGACCTCAGGCCTGCGCGAGCGAGCGGAAACGCCGCTCCATCTCGGTCGCGAAACCGACGTCACGGGCCTTGCCCAGGGCCGCGCTGAAGTCGGGCATCAGGGCCATCAGTTCGCCCACGTCGGTGCACCGCTCCACCTTCAGCTGCAGGAAATACCCGCGCAAGCCCAGGTGCTCGCGCACCGTGTCGGACATCAGCGTGTAGAGCGCGGAGTAGCCCGCTGCGTTCACGGGCGGCGACGCCACGGTGGCGGGCTCTGCCGGCATCGGCGCCGGCACCGGTCGGGCGGACTCGCGGATCGTCGCGGCCGCGGCGGCCGCCAGGCTTTGCGGCACGGCGATCAGGCCCAGCGCGTCGAGCTGGGCCAGCGCATCGTCAGGACCCTTGAGGCCCGCGATCACGCCGCGCAACTGGCCGACATTGCGCTGGCCATCCACCATCAGCAGGATCGAGCGGAGCACGTTGGGCAGCTTGAGCGCGCGACTCTGGATCTCGTCGCGGCCGGCCTCGGTCTTGTTCGGGACTTCGTCGTCGCGCATGGTTCCCCCCGGACCATCGAGCACGAAAGCAGCCCGACTATGCCATGGACGGGCGCAGTGTGCGCGTGTCGGGTGACGCACTTCCCGGCAGCAGCGCCTCGCCGTTCGTCCCGAGCGTAGACGCGAAGCGTCGGAGTCGAAGGACGGGCGGGCGGCGTCGCGTGCCCTTCGACTTCGGCCTGCGGCCTGCGCTCAGGGCGAACGGCGGCCCGACGCGCAACGCGGGCGCGCAACGCCATCGCGCATGAAAAAGGCCGCGCAGTGCGCGGCCTCTCGCTGCTTCGACATCGAACGCAATCAGCGCTTGTCGATCGCCACGTAGGGGCGATCTTCCGGTCCGATGTAGTTCGCGCTCGGACGGATGATCTTGCCGTCCTCGCGCTGCTCGATCACGTGCGCGCTCCAGCCGCTGGTGCGCGCGATGACGAACAGCGGGGTGAACATCGGCGTGGGAATTCCCATCATGTGATAGGCCGATGCGCTGTACCAGTCGAGGTTCGGGAACATCTTCTTGGTGTCCATCATCAGGTTCTCGATGCGCTCGGACACGTCGAACAGCGTCTGGTTGCCGCCGTCGGCGCACAGCTTGCGCGAGATTTCCTTGATGATCGGATTGCGCGGATCGCCGATGGTGTACACCGGGTGGCCGAAGCCGATGATGATTTCCTTCTTCTCCATGCGCGCGCGGATGTCGGCTTCGGCCGCGTCGGCGCTGTCGTAGCGGCTGATGATGTCCATCGCCACTTCGTTCGCGCCACCGTGCTTGGGGCCACGCAGCGCGCCGATGGCGCCGGTGATGCACGAATGCATGTCCGAACCCGTGCCGGCGATGACGCGCGCGGTGAAGGTCGATGCGTTGAACTCGTGCTCGGCGTAGAGGATCAGCGACTTGTCCAGCGACAGCGCGTGCAGCGCGCTTGGCTCCTCGCCGTGCAGCAGGTGCAGGAAGTGCGCCGCGACGGAATCGTCGTCGGTTTCCACGTCGATGCGGCGGCCGTTGCGGGTGAAGTGCCACCAGTACAGCAGCATCGAACCGAAACTGGCGATCAGCTTGTCGGCGATGTCGCGCGCTTCGGATGCAGGATGGCCTTCGCGTTCGGGCAGCACCGTGCCCAGCACCGAGCAGCCGGTGCGCAGCACGTCCATCGGGTGCGCATTGGCGGGCACCAGTTCCAGCGCTTCGCTCACGATGGCCGGCAGACCGCGCAGGCGCTTGAGCTTGGCCTTGTAGGCCTTGAGCTGCGACACCGTCGGCAGCGCGCCGTGCACGAGCAGGTGCGCGACCTCCTCGAACGTCGACTCGGTGGCGAGGTCGTGGATGTCGTAGCCGCGGTAGTGCAGATCGTTGCCGCTTCGGCCGACGGTGCACAGCGCGGTGTTGCCCGCAGCGGTGCCGCTCAGTGCGACGGATTTCTTGGCCTTGGGCAGGACCTGGTTCGTGTCGGTCATTCGGAGTTCCTCCTCGTGCTTGGCGCGGTGGACGCAAATGTCCGGTCCGGCTGGGGTGCGACGTTGTCAGGATTACAGGGTGGCAACAGGGGATCGATCAAAGCCTGGCTGCGACGAGCATGTCGCAGGCGACCGTGGTGGGCCGGATCGCGCCCGCCACGGTCCAAGGGCGGACGGACGCGCCGGCGGAGATGGGGACAGGGGGACTCACGTCGAAGGCCCTGTACGCTCCGTCGGCCGACCTTTTACCGGGCCTACTTCTTCGAGAACAGCGCGTCGAGCTTGTCTTCATAGGCGTGGTAGCCGAGGAAGTCGTAAAGCTCATCGCGCGTCTGCAACGTGGGGACAAGGTTCTTCTGCGTGCCCTCGCGCCGCACCGTCTCGTAGAAATTCAGCGCGGCCTTGTTCATCGCACGATACGCACCGCAGCAATAAAGCGCGATGTCCACGCCGGCGTCGCGCAGTTCGTCGGTGGTGAAGAACGGCGTCGAACCGAACTCGGTCAGGTTCGCCAGGATCGGCACCTTCACCGCGGCCTTGAATCGTCGGTAGTCGTCCAGCGTCTTCATCGCCTCGGGGAAGATCATGTCCGCGCCGGCCTCGACGTAGGCGACCGCGCGCTCGATGGCGGCGTCGATGCCTTCGGTGGCGGCGGCGTCGGTGCGCGCCATGATCACGAAGCTGCTGTCGGTGCGCGCGTCCACGGCGGACTTCACGCGATCGACCATTTCGTCCTTCGGCACGACTTCCTTGCCGGGACGATGGCCGCAACGCTTCTGGCCGACCTGGTCTTCCATGTGCACGGCGGCGACGCCGACGTTGATGAAGGAACGGATGGTGCGGCCGATGTTGAACGCCCCGCCCCAACCCGTGTCGATGTCGACGAGCAGCGGCATCTGGGTGGCATCGACAATGCGCCGCGCGTCGGTGAGCACGTCTTCCATCGTGCTGATGCCCAGGTCGGGCATGCCGAGGGAGTTGGCGGCCACGCCGCCGCCGGACAGATACAGCGCCTTGTAGCCCGTGCGCTTGGCCATCAAGCCGGCGTAGGCGGTGATGGCGCCCATCACCTGCAACGGAGTTTCTTCGGAGAGGGCAGCGCGGAAGCGGGCGCCGGCGGAGTTCGACTGGTTCATGGCGTCTCCTGGTAAGACGGACATTTTAGCCGACCGGCCGGTGCCGACGGTTTGCGGGGCGGGACGGTAACGTCACGCGGCCATGCTCGTCGTCCCGGCGGAGGCCGGGGCCCAGGCTCTTCAGCGGTGACTCGGGTCCCGGCCTTCGCCGGGACGACGGCGGCGAAGAACAGACGCGATCTAGCGAGGCTCGCCGCCCGCATCCGCCCCGCGCTCCAGCGCGCGCTTGACCTCCTCCAAAGCGCCGGGGTCGTCCAGCGTCGACAGATCCCCCGGATCCCTGCTTTCAGCCAGCGCCTGCAGCGAACGCCGCAGCAGCTTGCCCGAGCGCGTCTTCGGCAGCGCGTTCACCACGTACACGCGGGCGGGCCTTGCGACGCCGCCCAGCTGCTCGACCACGCGCTGCTGCATGGCCGCGGCGGCGGCGGCGGGCGAGTCGTCCGGCCGCTTGAGCGTGGCGAACACGACAGGCACTTGTCCCTTCAGCTCATCGTGGACGCCGATCACCGCCGCTTCGGCGACGCTGGGGTGCGTCGAGCACGATTCCTCGATCTCGCGCGTGCCCAGGCGATGCCCGGCGACGTTGATCACATCGTCCGTGCGGCCGAGGATGAAGGTGTAACCGTCCTCGTCGCGGATCGCCCAGTCGAGCGAGCTGTACACCAGTTGCTTGAAGTGGCTGAAGTAGCTCGAGAGGAATCGCGCGTCGTCGTTCCACACCGTGGTCAGGCAACCCGGTGGCAGCGGCGGTTCGATCACCAGCACGCCCTTCTCGCCGGCCTTGACGTCGTCGCCGGTGCTTTCGTCGATGACGCGCAACTTGTAGCCGGGCGTCGGCAAGCCGGGCGAGCCGAACTTCACCGGCTTCAGGTCCAGCCCCGGCATCAGCGACAGCACAGGCCAACCGGTTTCGGTCTGCCAGTAGTTGTCGATGATGGTCTTGCCGATGCCGTCGGTGATCCAGTGCGCGGTCGGCTCGTCCAGCGGCTCGCCTGCGAGGAACAGCCACTGCAACTTCGACAGGTCGTGCTTCTTCAGGAATGCGGGATCCTGCTTCTTCAATACGCGGATGCCGGTCGGCGAAGAGAACATCGTGCGCACGCCGTACTGTTCGCAGATGCGCCACCACACGCCGGGATCCGGATTCGTCGGCAGCCCCTCGTACAGCACCGACGTGGCGCCGGCGATCAAGGGCCCGTAGACGTTGTACGAGTGCCCGACCGCCCAGCCGACATCGGAGGTCGAAAACATCACCTGCCCGGCGCGGATGTCGTAGATGGACCACATCGACAGCGCGAGCGCCACGGCGTAACCGCCGACATCGCGCTGTACGCCCTTGGGCTTGCCCGTGGTGCCGGAGGTGTAGAGCAGGTAGCTGGGCTCGTTGGATTCCAGCCATTCGACGTCGACTTCCTCGCCGTCGTACTTCGCGCGCAGCGCGGCATAGTCGTCGTCGCGCCCTTCGATCATCGTCCGTTGCGGGTCCAGGCCACGATCGACGATCAGCACCTTCGGTGGCGGCGACTTCGCCGACGCGCAGGCCGCGTCCACCAACGGCTTGTACGCGACGACCTTGCCGCCGCGCATGCCGGCGTCGGCGCAGATCAGCAAAGCCGGCGTTGCATCGTCGATGCGCAGCGCGAGGTTGTGCGAGGCGAAACCGCCGAACACCACCGAATGCACCGCGCCGATGCGCGCGCAGGCGAGCATCGCGAACACCGCCTCGGCCATGTTCGGCATGTAGATGACGACGCGGTCGCCACGTCCGACGCCGAGCGCGCGGATGACCGCGGCGAAGGTGTTCACTTCGCGATGCAGCTCGCGGTACGTGATCTCGCGCGTTTCGTTGGTTTCCGAGGAAATCGCCACGAGTGCGAGCTGGTCGCCGCGCTCGTGCAGGTGGCGGTCGACCGCATTGAAGCAAAGGTTGGTTTCGCCGCCGACGAACCACTTGCGGAACGGCGGGTTGGAATAGTCGAGGATCTTTTCCGGCGCCTTGTTCCAATGGATCGCCCTCGCCTGCTCGCCCCAGAATTCCTCCGGTTGTTCGATCGAGCGGCGGTAGAACTCTTCGTAGCGCATGGCGGGCCCTTCCAACGACGATCCGTCGAGGCTAGCGCCCCGAGAGGAAGGAGCGCGTTACGACCTTGGTCGAAGCAGGCCGCTACTTCCGCGGCAGCAAAAGAAAAGGCGGCCCTGTGGCCGCCTTTTCATGTCAATGCGATGTGCCGGTTACAGCAGGTGCGACACGCCGGCGCGCTCTTCTTCCAGCTCGGCCAGCGTCTTGTCGATGGCCTTCCGGCTGAAGTCGTCGACCGGCAGGTCGCGGACCATCGTGTACTCGCCGTTCTGCGTGGTGACGGCGAAGCCGAACATCACGCCTTCCGGAATGCCATAGCTGCCGTCGGACGGAATGCCCATCGTCACCCACTTGCCGTTGCTGCCCAGCACCCAGTCGCGCACGTGGTCGATGGCGGCGTTGGCGGCCGAAGCGGCCGACGACAGGCCGCGCGCTTCGATGATCGCCGCGCCGCGCTTGCCCACCTTCGGGATGAACTCGTTGGCGTTCCAGTCGGCGTCGTTGATCTTGTCCTTCAGCGACTGGCCGTTGACCGTGGCGAAGCGGTAATCGGGGTACATGGTCGGGCTGTGGTTGCCCCACACGACCAGCTTCTCGATGTCGCCCACGGCCACGCCGGCCTTGTTGGCCAGCTGCGACAGCGCACGGTTGTGGTCCAGACGCAGCATCGCGGTGAAGTTCTTCGCCGGCAGGTCCGGCGCCGACTTCATGGCGATGTAGGCGTTCGTGTTGGCCGGGTTGCCGACCACGAGAACCTTCACGTTGCGCGAGGCGACCTTGTTCAGCGCGGCGCCCTGGGCGGTGAAAATCTTGGCGTTCTCCAGCAGCAGGTCCTTGCGCTCCATGCCAGGGCCGCGCGGGCGCGCGCCGACCAGCAGGGCGATGTCGGCGTCCTTGAACGCGACTTCCGCGTCATCGGTGCCGACCATGCCGACGAGCAGCGGGAACGCGCAGTCTTCCAGCTCCATCATCACGCCCTTGAGCGCGGCCTGAGCCTTCTCCATCGGCAGCTCGAGCATCTGCAGGATGACGGGCTGATCCTTGCCGAGCATTTCGCCGGAAGCGATGCGGAACAGCAGCGAGTAACCGATCTGGCCGGCAGCACCGGTGACGGCAACGCGGACGGGGGTTTTCATGTGGAACTCCGGGATTCGTGATTCGTGATTCGGGATTCGAAACAGCAGCAGCGCTACGGGACCATCCGGGATCCGCTTTCACGAATCCCGTATCTCGAATCCCGAATCACTGCAGTTCGGCAAAAAATTCCTGGAACCGCTGCAGGCCAGGCGCAAGTTGCGGCGTCGGGCAGGTGTAGCTGATCCGCAGCGCGCGCGGCTCGCCGAATGCCGAACCCGGCACGCACGCCACGCCCTTGGTTTCCAGCAACGCGTTGCAGAAATCGACATCGTTGTTGATCGCGATGCCGCTGGGCTTGTGCGTCTTGCCGAACGCGACGCTGATGTCCGGGAACACGTAGAAGGCGCCCTGCGGACGCGGGCACACGACGCCCGGAATGGCGTTCATCACGTCCATCACCTGATCGCGCTTGGCCTGGAACTCGGCGCACTTCTGCGTCGGCACGTCCTGCGGACCGTTGAACGCGGCGATGGCCGCGGCGCAAATGACCTCGGGCACATTGGTGATGTGGTTGGAGTTCATCGTCACCAGCGCCTGGGCGACGACTTCCGGACCGGCCATGAAACCCACGCGCCAACCCGGCATGCCATAGGTCTTGGACAGCGAGTCGAGGAAGATCACGCGGTCGCGCAATTCGGGACGCGCATGCACGAAGTTGTGGTAACCGATGCCGTCGAACACCATGCGGTTGTAGATGTCGTCGGTGATGATCCAGGTGTCCGGATACTTCGCGATGACGTCGGCCAGCGCGTCGATCTCTTCCTTCGTGTACACCATGCCCGTCGGGTTGGACGGGTTGTTGAAAAGGAACACGCGCGGCTTCTTCGCCAGCGCGACGTCGAGCTGCGCAGGCGTGAGCTTGTAGTTCTGTTCCGCCGGGCACGGCAGCAGGTCGATCTTCGCGCCGACGATCTCGGCGATGTCGAGGTAGCTGGTCCAGTACGGCGTCGGGAAGACGATGGTGTCGCCCTCGTCGAGCAGCGCTTCGGCGAGGTTGTAGATGACGTGCTTGGCGCCGATGCCCGTCGCACAATTGACGCGGCCGTAGCCAGTCAGGCCGATCTTCGCCATATGCTCGACGAATGCATCGAGCAGCGCGTCGGGTCCGCGATTGCTGCCGTACTGGCCGCTGTCTTTCGACAGCGCTTCACGCGCGGCGGCGTAGACGTGCTCGCCGGGGAGGAAGTTGGGAACACCGATCGAAAAACTGATGATGTCGCGGCCTTCGGCCTTGAGCCGCTTGGCCTTCTCGGCAACCTGCATGATCGCGCTGGGCTTGGCGCGACCGATGCGCCGGGCAAGCTGGGGCATCGCGGGAACCTCTGGGAGTCGATGTGGGGTGTGCTCGGGCCTGAAAACCGCCGGCCATTGAGCCTTCGAATGTTAACACGCGGCTTTTCCGGCGATGCCGGAAAACCCCCAAAGTTCGCTGCGTGAACTTTGGGGCGCACGCCATTACCTCCCCGATTCCCCGCGCTGCCGCGCAGGCCCTTTACGAAAGGGGCTTGCCGCTTCGAGTCGCGCGCGACAAGGGCGCGCATCCACCGGCCCTGGCAACGAAAGTAACAGCGCGTGGTACGGGGCGGCATTTTGCGCCTGAACAAAAACGCCCGCCCCGGCAAGGCCGGAGCGGGCGTCGGATGGCACGGCCTGGAGCGGCGTCCTTACGGGCGCGCGTTCGCGTCGAGCGTCTTGTTCCACTCGGCGACGCGGTCGGCCTTGGCGGTCAGCAGGGCGGCGGTGTCGCCCTCGATCTTCACCGACTTGATCGTGTCGCCCTGCTTCACGTTGTCGACGATCTCCTGGCCTTCGAGCACCTTGCCGAACACGGTGTGCTTGCCGTCCAGCCACGGGCACGGCACGTGGGTGATGAAGAACTGGCTGCCGTTGGTGCCCGGACCGGCGTTGGCCATCGACAGCACGCCGCGCTCATGGGACAGACCCGTGCGCGTTTCATCCTCGAAACGGTAGCCCGGGCCGCCGGTGCCGGTGCCCTGCGGGCAGCCGCCCTGGACCATGAAGTCCTTGATGACGCGGTGGAAGTTCAGCCCGTCGTAGAAGCCCCGCTGGGCGAGGTTGACGAAGTTGGCGACGGTCAGCGGCGCCTTGTCGGCGGCCAGTTCCACGCGGATGGGGCCGCGGTCGGTATCGAAGGTGGCGATCAGGCTCATGAATCCGTCTCCTGGACGTTGCTCGGGGAAAGGCATGGGTGGAAGGAAGGAAAGCTTTGCCGTTCAGATGGCGGCGGCGGCTGGCCTTCACAAGGGGCCGCGGCCCTCTTCAGGCGGCGCCTGGCTGAACAAGCAACCGTCATGATTGACAGGTATAATATTCGGCTACCCCTCGCCTGAGCGCCGGTCTGCCGGCCTGTCCGCATGTCCATCGAACGCCTGCGCAATATCGCCATCGTCGCCCACGTCGACCATGGCAAGACCACCCTCGTCGACTGCCTGCTGAAGCAGTCGGGCACCCTGTCCGAACGCACGGTGCTGGCCGAGCGCGCGATGGACAGCAATGACCAGGAAAAGGAACGTGGCATCACGATCCTGGCCAAGAACACGGCCATCACCTGGCAGGGCAACCGCATCAATATCGTCGACACCCCGGGCCACGCCGACTTCGGCGGCGAGGTCGAGCGCGTGCTGTCGATGGTCGACTCGGTCCTGATCCTCGTCGACGCCATGGACGGTCCGATGCCGCAGACGCGCTTCGTGACGCAGAAGGCGTTCGCGATGGGCTTCAAGCCGATCGTGGTCGTCAACAAGATCGACCGCCCGGGCGCCCGTCCGGACTGGGTCATCGACCAGGTGTTCGACCTGTTCGACAAGCTCGGCGCCACCAACGAGCAGCTCGACTTCCCGATCGTCTACGCCTCGGCGCTGCACGGCTACGCCAGCCTGGACGACGCCGCGCGCTCGGGCGACATGACCCCGCTGTACGAAGCGATCATGAAGCACGTCTCGCCGCCGCAGGTGGACATGGACGGCCCGTTCCAGATGCGCATCAGCCAGCTGGACTACAGCAACTTCGTCGGCCTGATCGGCATCGGCCGTATCCAGCGCGGCAAGGTCCGCCGCAACATGCCGGTCAGCGTGATCGACCGTGAAGGCAAGAAGCGCCAGGGCAAGGTCCTGCAGGTGCTCGGCTTCATGGGCCTGGAGCGCCTGGAGACCGAGGAAGCCGAAGCCGGCGACATCGTCGCCATCTCCGGCGTCGCCGACCTGTCGATCTCCGACACGGTGTGCGCGCTCGACACCCCGGAAGCGCTGCCCGCGCTGACCGTGGACGAGCCGACGATCAGCATGACGTTCCAGGTGAACAACTCGCCGTTCGCCGGCCACAAGGAACTCAGCGGCGGCAAGTTCCTCACCAGCCGCCAGCTGCGCGAGCGCCTGGAACGCGAAACCCTGCACAACGTCGCGCTGAAGGTCGAGGAAGGCTCCGATCCGGACAAGTTCCTGGTCTCGGGCCGCGGCGAGCTGCACCTGTCGGTCCTGATCGAGAACATGCGCCGCGAAGGCTTCGAGCTGGCCGTTTCGCGTCCGGAAGTGATCATCAAGGAAATCGACGGCCAGCTGATGGAGCCGGTCGAGCAGCTGGTGGTTGACGTCGAAGAACAACACCAGGGCGGCGTCATGGAAAAGCTGGGCACCCGCAAGGGCCAGCTGAAGAACATGGAGTCCGACGGCAAGGGACGCGTGCGCCTGGATTACATGATCCCGGCCCGCGGCCTGATCGGTTTCCAGAACGAGTTCCGCACCCTCACCCAGGGTTCGGGCCTGTTGTTCCATGTGTTCGACCACTATGGTCCGAAGGAAACCGGCGCGATCGCCAAGCGCATCAACGGCGTGATGATCGCCAATGCCGCGGGCACCACGCCGGCTTACTCGCTCGGACCGCTGGAAGAGCGCGGCCGCCTGTTCGCCGCTGAAGGCGACCAGGTCTATGAAGGCCAGCTGGTCGGTATCCACTCCAAGGACAACGACCTCACGGTCAACGCGATCAAGCCCAAGCCGCTGACCAACATGCGCGCTTCCGGCAAGGACGACGCAATCAAGCTGACCCCGGCGATCAAGTACTCGCTGGAGCAGGCTCTGGATTTCATCGAGGACGACGAGCTGGTCGAAGTCACCCCGAAGGAAATTCGTCTGCGCAAGAAGCAGCTGACCGAAAGCGATCGCAAGCGCGCCTCCCGCGCCGCTTGAACCAAAACGGTGGCGCCGTGTCTGACCACGCGATGACCGACGCCGTCTATAACCCGAGCCCGCAGGCCCATCCGGGCCTGCATGCCATCGCGATCTTCGAAGCCGGCAAGGGATTGCTGGCTTTCGCCGCCGCCAGCGGGCTGGAACTGCTGGGACCCGAGCCGCTCCTGCGCTGGGTACATGAGCTGATGCTGCGATTCCAGCTCGATCCGCAGACCGGCGCCCTCGCCTGGCTTTCCAACGCCATCAACCCAGACAGCGTCCACCTCGCCGCCGCGATCATCTTCGCCTACGGCGTCCTGCGCATGGTCGAGGCCTGGGGGCTGTGGCGGGTCAAGGTCTGGGCCTCGTGGCTGGGCTGCCTCAGCGCCGCCATCTATCTGCCGCTCGACATCTACGCGCTGTTCCGCCACCCGGGCTGGATGTCGGTGGCCGTGCTCGCCGTCAACTTGATCGTCGTCGCAGTGCTGGCACGCGACATCCTCAAGCGCCGCCACTGAGGCCCCGCCGGCCAAGCTGAATGGCGTATGCTCCGGTCAGCCACCTGCGACCGGGGAATCGCAATGCGCTCTTTGATCGTCAAGACGTTGCCGCTGGCGACGCTGCTCGTGCTGCTTCCTGCCTGCCAGCGCGCCGACGCGCCGGGCACGGCCAAAGCCAGCACGACGGCGACCGCCAAGTCCGTCGCCGCATCTGCGCCGGAGGCCAAGTTTGCCTTTGCCGAGGTCGGCATCGACGAACTGCAGGCCCGCATGGGCCGTGGCGAACTGACCAGCCACGCGCTGACGCAGGCCTACCTCGACCGCATCGCCGCGATCGACGACGCCGGCCCGCGGCTCAACGCCGTCATCGAGATCAATGCGGCCGCACTGAAGGAAGCCGACGCACGCGATGCCGAGCGCAAGGCCGGTCGCGTGCGTGGCCCGCTGCATGGCGTACCGATCCTGCTGAAGGACAACATCGACGCCACGCCGATGGCGAACTCCGCCGGCTCGCTCGCCCTCGCCTCGCATCACCCGCGCACCGACGCGTTCGTGGTCGCGCGACTTCGCGACGCCGGCGCGGTGATCCTGGGCAAGACCAATCTGAGCGAGTGGGCCAACTTCCGCTCTTCGCGCTCGATCTCGGGCTGGAGCGCGCGCGGCGGCCAGACCCTCAATCCGTATGCGCTGGATCGCTCTCCCTGCGGTTCCAGCTCCGGCAGCGGCGCGGCGGTGGCCGCCAGCCTCGCCGCCGCGGCGATCGGCACCGAGACGGACGGCAGCATCGTCTGTCCGTCTTCGGTCGCCGGCCTGGTCGGCATAAAGCCCACCGTCGGCCTGGTGAGCCGCAGCGGCATCATTCCGATCTCGCACAGCCAGGACACCCCCGGCCCGATGGCGCGCAGCGTCGCCGACGCAGCCACGCTGCTATCGGCGATGGTCGGCCGGGACGATGCGGACGCCGCGACGGCGGAGAGCACCGGGCGGGCGATCTTCGACTACCACGCGCGGCTCAACACCGACGGCCTGCGTGGCGCGCGCATCGGCGTCCTGCGCAAGGCGATGGGCTTCCATCCGGCTACCGACGCGGCGCTGCAACGCAGCCTGGACGCCATGCGCCAGGCCGGTGCGGAGATCGTCGACGTCGAGCTCCCCACCGCCGGCCAGTGGAACGACGCCGAGATGGACGTGCTGCTGTACGAGTTCAAGCATGGCGTGAACGCCTACCTCGCGCGCAGCGGCGCGCCGGTGAACTCGCTGGCAGGCCTGATCGAGTACAACCGCGGCAACACGAAAACGGAAATGCCCTTCTTCGCGCAGGAGCTGTTCGAGCGCGCGCAGGCGAAGGGCACGCTGGACGAGATGGCGTACATCGACGCACGCAGCAAGGCCAAGCGCCTGGCGGGCGCGGAAGGTCTGGAAGCGGTGCTCGCCGCCTCGACCCTCGATGCCATCGTCGCACCCGCAACCGCACCGGCCTGGCTGATCGATCCGGTCAACGGCGACCACTTCCTCGGCGAAGGCTATGGCGCAGCCGCCGTCGCCGGCACGCCGAGCATCACCGTGCCCATGGGCGATTATTTCGGCTTGCCGATGGGCATCGTCTTCATGGGATCGGCCTGGAGCGAACCGCGCCTGATCGAGCTGGCGTACGCGTTCGAGCAGAAGACGAAAGCGCGCAAGGCGCCGCAGTTCCTGGCTACGGCCCCCATCGGTCCGACGAAGGGGTAACTGCGCCGCAAGGCGCGCAAGGCGTTGCGTCGTCTGAAACGCACAAGGCCCGCTTCAGCGGGCCTTGTAGGAGCGAATCCAGACTGACTTACGCCGGCGCCGCGATCTGCGCCTGCTTGCGCACGATCAGCATCGCGATCTCCAGCGCCTGCTCGTAGTTCAGACGCGGATCGACCGTCGACTTGTATGCGCGCTCCAGATCGCTTTCGGTGAGCTCGCGCGCACCGCCGAGGCATTCGGTCACGTCTTCGCCGGTGAGCTCCAGATGCACACCGCCCAAGCGCGTGCCGGCCGCGACGTGCAGCTCGAACGCCTGCTCCACTTCGCTGCGGATATTGCGGAAGCGACGCGTCTTGTAGCCGTTGCTCGTGCTCTCGGTGTTCCCGTGCATCGGATCGCACACCCACAGTACGCGGCGGCCGTCGCGGCGCACCGCATCCAGCAGAGGCGGCAGCTTCTCGGCGATGCCGGTCGCACCCATGCGATGGATGAAGGTCAACCGCCCCGGCTCATCTTCGGGGTTGAGCAGATCCATCGTCCGCAACAGCTGGTCCGGCGTCACCGATGGGCCGACCTTCAGCGCGATCGGATTGCGGATGCCGCGGAAGTACTCGGCGTGTGCGCCATCCACCTGCGCGGTGCGCATGCCGATCCACGGGTAATGCGTGCTCAGGTTGAACCAGCCCCAGTGGCGCGGCACCTGGCGCGTGAGCGACTCCTCGTACGGCAGCAGCAGCGCTTCGTGCGAGGTGTAGAAGTCGACGCGATTGAGGTTGTGGACCTCGCTGCCCGACAGCGTTTCCATGAAGTGCACGGCGTCGCCGATGGCGTTGACCATGCGGCGGTATTCGTCGGCGAGCGGCGAATGACCGACCCAACTCAGGTTCCAGTACTCGGGATGATGCAGATCGGCGAAGCCGCCATCGATCAGCGCCCTCACGAAGTTCATCGTCATCGCCGACCGGGCGTGCGCCTTGATCATGCGCCGCGGATCGGGCGTGCGCGCTTCCGACGTGAATTCGGGCGCATTGACCATGTCGCCGCGGTAGCTGGGCAGCGTCACTTCGCCGATGGTCTCGGTGTCGGTCGAACGCGGCTTGGCGTACTGCCCCGCGAATCGGCCCACGCGCACCACCGGCTTGCGCAGGCCATGCACCAGCACCAGGCTCATCTGCAAGAGCACCTTGAGCCGGTTGGAGATGACGTCGGAACTGCAGCCGGAGAAACTCTCCGCACAGTCGCCACCTTGCAACAGGAAGCGTTTGCCCTCCTGCGCATCGGCGAGTTGCTGCTTGAGCGAGAGGATCTCCCACGACGTTACCAGCGGCGGCAGCGTGCGCAGTTCGCCCAACGCGGTCTCGAGCGCCTGCGCGTCGGGATACTGCGGCAACTGCATCGCAGTGCGGTTGCGCCAGGACTGGGGCGACCAGTCGGCGGGCAGGTTCACGGCGCGGAGGGAGCGATCTGACGTGGGCATGACACGATGCTGCAATGCGGCGAACCACTATGGGCGCTCGCTCGGCGCGCTGCAACCGTTACAGCGGCAACCGAGCCGGCGCCCTTGCACGGGTCCGGGATACACGTGAGAACGCGCTTAGCGGCGGCGAAAGGCCGCGTACCCGGCCCACGCTGCCAGCACGACGAAGCAGATCAAGCTCCACCAGGGCATGGACAGCCCCAGGAATGTCCAGTCGACGTCGCCACAGTTGCCGGTGGCCGTCATCACTTTGCGCACGACATCCCAAGTGGACATCGTTTCGCGCATGAACGACAGCGGCGCGCCGCACGACACCGCACCTTGCGGCTGCATCTGCACCCACACGTGGCGCCCGGCGATC
This sequence comes from Lysobacteraceae bacterium P, assembly GCA_005503055.1. Taxonomy (GTDB): domain Bacteria; phylum Pseudomonadota; class Gammaproteobacteria; order Xanthomonadales; family Xanthomonadaceae; genus Lysobacter_J. The sequence goes on from SCOX01000018.1 coordinate 30,497, forward strand.
GCGATGCCTGCCAGCGATGCCAGCAAAGCGCCCACACCGTACACGGTGCGCCCGAGCGCCCGCTTCGGCCCATGCAGCGCTCCCAGAAGGAACACGACGCCCAGCGCAGCGAAGGCAACGCGCTGGAAGATGCACAGATTGCAGGGCTCCAGGCCGTCGTGCAGCTGCAGGTAGATCGCGTACGCGAGCAAACCCGCACAGGCGAGGAAGCCGAGGAAGAACTGGAGGCGGAACGAGCCGCGCGCAGGTAGGGTCGTCATGGACGCAAAGCTTAACCGCCATTTGCGTCGCGTTGCACAGGCGTTCGTCCCGATTGCCCGCGTCGCTCGCACGCTTCGTCGCAGTCCGGGCAAGTCTTGAAAGCCACGAAAAGCAAAAGCCCCGGCGGAACCGGGGCTTTGCAGAATCTTCCGTGTCGCCGGCGAATTACTCCGCGGCGGCTTCCGGACGATCGACGAGCTCGACATAGGCCATCGGCGCGTTGTCGCCAGCGCGGAAACCGCACTTGAGGATGCGCAGGTAGCCGCCCGGACGGGCTTGGTAACGCGGGCCGAGCGTGGTGAACAGCGTGCCCACGGCTTCCTTGTCGCGCAGGCGCGAGAAGGCGAGGCGGCGGTTGGCGACGCCGTCGACCTTGCCAAGCGTGATGAGCGGCTCGGCAACGCGACGCAGCTCCTTCGCCTTCGGCAGGGTCGTGCGGATGATGCCGTGCTTGATCAGCGAGGCCGCCATGTTGGTGAACATGGCATCGCGGTGTGCACTGGTGCGGCTGAACTTACGGCCGGCTTTCTGGTGGCGCATGAGCGTGGTTCCTGTGGAATGTTGGGACGTTGGATTTCGCTGTCGCCATCCAGGCGTTGCAACTTGGACTGCGGATGGTCCGAACCGACCGCTCCCTGGCCGGAGAACCGCAGGGCTTGGGCCCCGTCGGTTGAACATGCGGCGCCCGAGGACGAGCGCCGCACTTGAAACACTACTGCTGCCATCCGTGGCGGAACACGGCCGGCTCCGGGGAGCCCGGCGCGGTCATCGTGACCGGGCGTTCGTCCTGGCGCGCGGCAGTGCCGCGCAAACGCCAGCACTCACCCCATCATCCCGTGGGAAGCGATCCCCGCCGGCGGCCAGTTCTCGAGCTTCATGCCAAGGGAGAGACCGCGCTGGGCGAGCACTTCCTTGATTTCCGTGAGCGACTTCTTGCCGAGGTTCGGCGTCTTGAGCAGCTCCACTTCGGTCTTCTGGATCAGATCGCCGACGTAGTAGATGCTCTCGGCCTTGAGGCAGTTGGCCGAACGCACGGTCAGTTCGAGGTCGTCGATCGGACGCAGCAGGATCGGATCGATGCCGCTGGTGGCCGGCTTCGCCGCACCGCGATCGCGGTGGGTGAAATCGCCGAACACCGACAGCTGGTCGGTCAGGATGTCGGCCGCAGTGCGGACCGCTTCCTCGGCGTCGATCGTGCCGTTGGTCTCGATGTCCAGGACCAGCTTGTCCAAGTCGGTGCGCTGCTCGACGCGGGCCGCTTCAACGGCATACGCGACGCGGCGAACCGGCGAGAAGCTGGCGTCCAGCATCAGGCGACCGATGGCACGGGTTTCCTCGTCCGGACGACGACGCGCGGCAGCCGGCTGGTAGCCGAATCCGCGTTCGATCTTCAGACGCATGTTGAGCGCGGTGTCCTTGGTCAGGTGCGCGATCACATGATCCGTGTTGAGGATCTCGACGTTGTGGTCGGTCTTGATGTCACCCGCGGTGACGATGCCCGGGCCCTGCTTGTTGAGCGACAGGGTGGCCGACTCGCCGGTGTGCATGCGGATGGCAACGTCCTTGAGGTTCAGCAGAACCTCAAGCACGTCTTCCTGCAGGCCTTCGACCGTGGTGTACTCGTGCAGCACGCCATCGATCTCGACTTCCGTGATTGCGAAGCCCGGGATCGACGACAGCAGCACGCGGCGCAGCGCATTGCCGAGCGTATGGCCGTAGCCACGCTCCAGCGGTTCGATGACGACCTTGGCACGGTTGCCCGTAAGGCGCTCGATCTGAGGGCCGCGCGGGCGCAGCACCTGGTTTGCGGTAACCGTCATGTGTTGGCGTCTCCTGGATTACTTCGAGTACAGCTCGACGATCAGCGCTTCGTTGATGTCTGCCGGCAGATCGGCACGGTCCGGAACAGCCTTGAACACGCCAGCGAACTTCTTGCTGTCGACTTCGATCCACGACGGCGAGAGGTCCATCTGCTGCGACACGGACAGGGATTCCTGCACGCGAAGCTGCTTCTGGGCGCGCTCGGCCAACGCGATCGCGTCGCCGGCCTTGACCTGGTACGAAGGCAGGTTGACCGACTTGCCGTTGACCGTGACGCCGCGGTGCGAAACCAGCTGGCGGGCGGCCGGGCGAGTCACCGCGAAGCCCATGCGGTAGACCACGTTGTCCAAGCGGGTCTCGAGGAGCTGCAGCAGGTTTTCACCCGTGTTGCCCTTCTTGTTCGAGGCCTTCTTGTAGTAGTTGCGAAACTGACGTTCCAGCAGACCGTAGATACGCTTGACCTTCTGCTTTTCACGCAGCTGGGTGGCGTAGTCGGACAGCTTGCCCTTGCGGGCAGTGGGACCGTGCTGGCCGGGCTTCTGCTCCAGCTTGCACTTGGAATCGAGCGCGCGGACCGACGACTTGAGGCCGAGATCGGCGCCTTCGCGACGGGCGAGCTTACAGGTGGGACCAATATAACGAGCCATGTTCTTTCAGCTCCTCAGACGCGACGCTTCTTCGGCGGACGGCACCCGTTGTGCGGGATAGGCGTCACGTCGATGATGTTCATGATCTTGTAACCGACGTTGTTCAAAGAACGAACGGCGGACTCACGGCCCGGACCCGGACCCTTGATGCGCACTTCCAACGACTTCACGCCGTAGTCGAGCGCAGCACGGCCGGCCTTCTCGGCGGCGACCTGCGCGGCGAACGGGGTCGACTTACGCGAACCGCGGAAACCCGCGCCGCCCGAAGTCGCCCACGACAGCGCATTGCCCTGGCGGTCGGTGATCGTGATGATGGTGTTGTTGAAAGAAGCGTGGACGTGGGCGATGCCGTCGGTGACGACACGCTTGATCTTCTTCTTGGTTTTGGCAGCAGCCGGCTTAGCCATGGTCTAAGTCCTTACTTCCTGATGGCCTTGCGCGGACCCTTACGGGTACGAGCATTGGTCCGGGTACGCTGGCCACGCAGCGGGAGACCGCGACGATGACGCAGGCCGCGGTAGCAGCCCAGGTCCATCAGACGCTTGATGGCGATGCCGATTTCACGGCGCAGATCGCCTTCAACCACGTACTTGCCGACTTCGGCGCGCAAACGCTCGACTTCAGGCTCAGACAGGTCACGGATCTTGGTGGTCGAGGTGACGCCAGCGGCATCACAGACCTTCTTGGAACGGGTACGGCCGATGCCGTAGATGCTTTGCAGCCCAACCCAGACATGCTTCTGGGCAGGCAAATTGACGCCCGCAATACGCGCCATAACGCGATCTCCAACTGATTTGGCGGCCAGGACGGATTAATCCCGGCGGAGTGAACTGGAAAGTTTAACAAGGTCTCGGGTTAATAGGAAGCCCTGCCGCATCCCGGAGGACGCGGCAGTGCCCGGCATGGGGAGTGTGCCCATGCTCCGGCGACGAAACCGGACTGGTCGGACAAGGCGATGGAACCGCCCTGCCCGGCCCCGCGCGCTACTCTTGCGCGCGAAAGGTCCGGAATCACCCGCGCGCGAGACCGCCGCGCGAGCCGCCCTTCAAGTTCGCCTTCTTCAGCAGGCTCTCGTACTGATGCGACATCAGATGAGCCTGGATCTGGGCGATGAAATCCATGACAACCACGACCACGATCAGCAGCGAGGTGCCGCCGAAGTAGAACGAGGTGCCCAGTTCGGTACGCATGACCTCCGGGAGGAGGCACACCAGCACCAGATAGGTCGCGCCGGCCGCCGTCAGGCGGGTAAGCACACCATCGATGTAGTCGGCGGTCGCCTTGCCCGGACGGATGCCCGGGATAAGCGCGCCCGACTTCTTCAAATTATCCGCCGTTTCCTGCGAGTTGAACACCAGGGCGGTGTAGAAGAACGCAAAACCGACGATCAGACCCGCGTACAGGATCATGTGCAGCGGCTCGCCCGGGTTCAGCCACTGACTGACACGGTGCAGAACCGAGCCCGAGTTGCCCTGGCTGAACCAGTTGGCCGCCGTCGCCGGGAACATCACGATGCTCGAGGCGAAGATGGCCGGGATCACGCCCGACATGTTGAGCTTCAGCGGCAGGAACGACGATTGGTTCATGTACGCGCTGCGGCCGCCCTGGCGACGGGCGTAGTTCACCGTGATCCGGCGTTGGCCACGTTCCACGAACACCACGAAGAACGTGAAGGCCAGGACGATGGCGACCACCACGATCGCGACGAGCGCGCTCATGTCGCCGTTGCGGATCTGCTCGAACATGCCGAATACGGCAGCCGGTAGACCAGCCACGATGCCCGCGAAGATGATCAGCGAAACGCCGTTGCCGATGCCGCGCTCAGTCACCTGCTCGCCCAGCCACATCAGGAACATGGTGCCCGCAGTCAGCGCGAGGACGGCCGTCAGGATGAAGCCCGGGCCCGGGTTGTAGACCACCTGGATGCCCTGGCTCGCACCGCCGGCCTGCAGGGCCGTAGCGATGCCCCAAGCCTGGAACACGGCAAGCGGAATCGCACCCATGCGCGACCACTGGTTGATCTTGCGACGGCCCGACTCGCCTTCCTTCTGGATGGCCTTCAGGCTCGGCACGATCTGCACCAGCAGCTGCACGATGATCGACGCCGAGATGTACGGCATCACGTTCAGCGCGAACAGGCTGAAGCGGTGAAGCGCACCACCGGAGAACATGTTGAACATGTCCACGATGGTGCCCTTCTGCGTCTCCATGAGCTGGAGCATCGCCTCCGGATTGACGCCCGGCACCGGGATGTAGCAGCCGATGCGGTAGACAATCAGGGCACCGACCACGAACAGTAGGCGCTGGCGGAGCTCGGTGAACTTGCCGAGTCCGCCGCCGATACCGGCTACCGCGTTGCTACCGCTGCGCGCCATCCGTCGATTACTCCTCGACCTTGCCGCCGGCCGCTTCGATCGCGGCCTTCGCGCCGGCCGTGGCGGCGATGCCCTTCAGCACGAACTTCTTGGTCACTTCGCCCTTGACTACGATCTTGGCCTGCTTGGAGGTGCTCGGCACCAGCTTGGCGGCCTTCAGGGCGGCGAAGTCGACGTCACCCGCCGGCAGCTTGTCCAGCTGGTACAGCAGCACTTCGGCCGTGTCGCGGGCAAGCTTGGAGCGGAAACCGATCTTGGGCAGACGACGCTGCATCGGCATCTGGCCGCCTTCGAAGCCGGCCTTGATCTTGCCCTTGCCCGAGCGCGCGAACGAGCCCTTGTGGCCGCGACCGGCAGTCTTGCCCAGTCCGGAACCGATACCGCGACCGACGCGGGTGCGCTCGGTACGGGCGCCCTCGGCGGGCTGCAGAGTGTTGAGACGCATGATGATTACTCCTCGACTCGGACGAGGTAATGGAGCTGATTGATCAGGCCACGCACCTGCGGGCTGTCCTTCAGTTCACGCACGTCATTGAGCTTGTTCAGGCCCAGCGCACGCACCGACAGGCGGTGACGCGACTGGGTGCCACGCAGACCCTTGACCAGGCGCACCTTGACGGTGCCGCCGGCGGCGACTTCGTTCTTAGCCATGGTTCAGCTCCTCCACCTTCTTGCCGCGCTTGGCCGCAATCTTGGCCGGCGAGTGCATGTCGCCCAGACCCTTGAGGGTAGCGCGAACCAGGTTGATCGGATTGCGCGAACCCACAGCCTTGGCCAGCACATTCTTCACGCCCACGGCTTCAAGGACGGCGCGCATCGCGCCACCGGCGATGACGCCAGTACCCTCGGAAGCAGGCTGCATGAACACGCGGGCGGCGCCGTGACCGGCCTTCACCGAGTGCCACAGGGTGCCGTTGTTCAGATCGACGTTGGACATCGACTTGCGGGCGTACTCCATCGACTTCTGGATCGCGACCGGCACTTCGCGCGCCTTGCCGTAGCCGAAGCCGACCTTGCCGTTGCCGTCGCCCACCACCGTCAGCGCGGTGAAGGTGAACTGGCGGCCGCCCTTGACGGTCTTGCTGACGCGGTTGACCGCGATCAGCTTCTCGATCATGCCGTCGTCGATTTCTTCGCGGTTACGGTCGCGATCACGACCCCGCGGTGCACGTTGTTCTTCTGCCATTTCGATAGCTCGGTAGTTGAGGAATTTGCGGCGTTGCCGCTTATCGTTGTGATGTACAGCGGGCGGATCGTGGCCTCGGGAATCCGTGGACACGCCCGGCGCAATCCGCGCCGGCGGAACGAACCTGCGGCGTGGGGACGAATCCCCACGCCTTCAAGCCATCAGAACTGCAGGCCACCCTCGCGGGCGGCGTCGGCCAGGGCCTTGATGCGGCCGTGGTACCGGTAGCCCGAGCGGTCGAACGCGACCTTCTCGACGCCAGCGGCCTTGGCCTTCTCGGCGATGGCGCGGCCGACCTTGACGGCGGCGTCCGCGTTCTTACCGTTCTTCAGGCCTTCCTTGACGTCGGCTTCAAGGGTCGAAGCCGCAGCCAGGACCTTCGAGCCATCGGCGGTGAAGACCTGGGCATACAGATGCTGACCGGTACGCAGGACCGACAGACGCGGCACTCCGAGTTCGCGGATGTGCGAGCGGGTCGACTTGGCGCGGCGCAGGCGGGCGGTGTTCTTGTTCATGTACTTGTCTCCGAAAGCTGAAGGACCGATTAGGCCTTCTTGGCTTCCTTGCGGATGATGACTTCGCCAGCGTACTTCACACCCTTGCCCTTGTAGGGCTCCGGCGGACGGACACCACGGATCTTGGCGGCGAATTCACCGACCTGCTGCTTGTCGGCGCCGGTGACCACGATTTCGGTCTGGGTCGGCGTGGCGATGGTGATGCCGGTCGGAGCCTGCAGCAGCACCGGGTGCGAAAAGCCCAGTGCGAGATTCAGGTCCTGGCCCTGCATCGAGGCGCGGTAGCCGACGCCGACGAGCTCGAGCTTGCGCTCGAAACCCTCGGAGACGCCCTTGACCATATTGGCCAGGATTGCGCGCAGCGTGCCGGTCAGCGGGATCAGCGCGGCGTTCTCGGTGGAGAACGTGGCCTCGCCGTTCTCGAGGCTCAGGTTGATGCCGGCCGGCTTGGCGATGCTCAGGGTGCCCTTCGGGCCCTTGGTGCTGATCGACTCGGCCTGGATGTTCAGCTCGACGCCCTTAGGGAGGACGACCGGCTTCTTGGCAACTCGGGACATATTTATTCCTCCCTTAAGCCACGAAGCACAGAACCTCACCGCCGACGCCCTGTTGGCGCGCCTGCGCATCGGTCATGATGCCCTTCGAGGTGGAGATGATGGCGATACCGAGGCCATTGAGGACCTTCGGCAGTTCGGCCTTGCCGCGGTACTGACGCAGGCCCGAGCGGGAGAAGCGCTGTAGACGCTCGATCACCGGCTTGCCTTCGTAGTACTTCAGCGAGATTTCGAGTTCGGACTTGCCGGCGCCGATATCGGTCACGCGCGAGTCGAGGATGTAGCCCTCGTCCTGCAGAACCTTGGCGATGGCCACCTTGACCTTCGAAGACGGCATTTTCACCGTCTGCTTCCGGACAGCCGCCGCATTCTTGATGCGGACCAGCATGTCGGCGATGGGATCAGTCATGCTCATGTAATTGCACCTATGAGTAGCACCGATATCCGCGGAATTGCGAATTCAGTTGTAGTGCCGACGCGGGAACGGAAAGTTCCCGTCGGCGGCCCCGCCCTGTCGGCCGGGGCCTGACGCGAGCGAGCCGGCAAGTCTAGCAGACTCGCCGGCGTCTCGTGTTACCAGCTGGCTTTGCGCAGACCGGGAACGTCGCCGTTCATGGTCGCCTTGCGCAGCATGTTGCGGCCGAGGCCGAACTTGCGGTAGACGCCACGCGGACGGCCCGAGAGCTCGCAGCGGTTGCGCTGACGGCTCGGCGAGGAGTCGCGCGGCAGCTTCTGCAGCTTGGTGACGGCGTCCAGCTTGTCTTCGTACGAAGCGGTCTGGCTGGAGATGATCTTCTTCAACGCGTCGCGCTTGGCGCCGTGCTGCTTCGCCAGCTTCGCCCGCTTGATCTCGCGGTTGACCATGGAGGTCTTAGCCATTGTTCAATCCTCGAGTTAGTTGCGGAACGGGAAGCGGAAGGCTTCCAGCAGGGCCTTGGCTTCGGCGTCGGTCTTCGCGGTCGTGGTGATCGCGATGTCCATGCCGCGCAGGGCGTCGACCTGGTCGAAGTCGATTTCCGGGAAGATGATCTGTTCCTTCACGCCCATGTTGTAGTTGCCGCGGCCGTCGAACGAACGACCCGACACGCCGCGGAAGTCACGCACGCGCGGCAGCGAGATGTTGATCAGGCGGTCCAGGAACTCGAACATGTGGGCGCGACGCAGCGTCACCTTGCAGCCGATCGGCCAGCCGTCGCGGATCTTGAACGAAGCCACCGACACGCGGGACTTGGTCACGATCGGCTTCTGGCCGGCGATCTTCGTCAGATCGGCCACGGCGTTTTCCAGGATCTTTTTGTTGGTCGCGGCTTCGCCGACGCCCATGTTGATCGTGATCTTGGACAGACGCGGCACTTCCATCGGGTTCGAGTAACCGAACTTTTTGGTCAGGGCCGGGACGACTTCGTCCTTGTAGAACTTTTCAAGACGGGTGGTCATTTGAGCATTCCTCAGGCGTCAACCGCCTCACCGCTGGAGCGGAACACACGCAATTTGCGTCCATCCTCCAGCACCTTGAAACCGATGCGCTCACCCTTGCCAGTGGCCGGGTTGAACAGCATCACGTTGGAAATGTGGATCGGCGCTTCGCGCTCGACCACGCCGCCCGGCTGTCCAGCCTGCGGATTCGGCTTAGTGTGGCGCTTGACGACGTTGACGTTGGACACGACGACCTTCTCGCCGAGCACACGCACTACGTCGCCCTTCTTGCCCTTGTCTTTGCCGGTGGTGACGATCACCTGATCGCCCTTGCGGATACGGTTCATATCTATTCCTCCGCTCAGAGCACTTCAGGAGCGAGCGAGACGATCTTCATGAACTTCTCGGTACGCAGCTCGCGGGTCACAGGCCCGAAGATGCGGGTACCGATCGGTTCCTGCTTGTTGTTCAGGAGCACGGCGGCGTTGCCGTCGAAGCGGATCAGCGAACCGTCCGGACGACGCACGCCCTTGCGGGTGCGCACGACGACGGCGTCGTAGACGTCGCCCTTCTTGACCTTGCCGCGCGGGATCGCGTCCTTCACCGTAACCTTGATGATGTCGCCGATGCCGGCGTAACGGCGCTTCGAGCCGCCCAGCACCTTAATGCACATCACTTCCTTGGCACCGGAGTTGTCGGCCACATCGAGGTAGCTCTGCATCTGGATCATGACTTAGCCTCCTCTTACTCGGCCACGCGGCTGACGATTTCAACCACGCTCCAGTTCTTGGTCTTGGACATCGGAGCAATCTCCTTCACGCGCACGATATCGCCTTCTTTGCAGGCGTTCTCGGCGTCGTGCGCATGGAGCTTGGTCGAGCGACGGATGTACTTGCCGTACAGCGCGTGCTTGACCTGGCGCTCGATGAGCACGGTGACGGTCTTGTCCATCTTGTTGCTGACCACCCGGCCTTCAACCGTGCGAACAGCCTTCTCTGTATTGTTGTCGGTCATGACTGGGTCCTTACTTCTTCTCGCCGAGCAGCATGTTCACGCGAGCAATCTCACGGCGCACGCGGCGGGACTCGTGGGTCTTGGCGAGCTGGCCGGTGGCCTTCTGCATGCGGAGGGCGAAGCTCTCCTTGTGCAGCTCGGCCAGGTGGGCCTGGAGCTCGGCAGCCGACTTCTCGCGCAGTTGCTTGAGTTCCATTAGCGCACCGTCCGGGTAACGAAAGTGGTGGTCACCGAGAGCTTGGCGGCGGCCAGGCGGAACGCTTCGCGCGCCACGTCCTCTGCCACGCCTTCGATCTCGTAAATCATGCGACCGGGCTGGATCTGGGCGACCCAGTACTCGACGTTGCCCTTACCGGAGCCCATTCGGACTTCGATCGGCTTCTTGGTGATCGGCTTGTCGGGGAACACGCGGATCCACATCTTGCCGCCGCGCTTGACGTAACGGCTGATGGAACGACGCGCCGCCTCGATCTGGCGCGCGGTCAGCTGACCGTGTGCCGTTGCCTTAAGGCCGTACTCGCCGAAGCTGACGGCGTTGCCGTTCCAGCTCAGGCCCTCATTGCGGCCCTTGTGTACCTTGCGGTACTTGGTTCGCTTGGGTTGCAACATGGTCGATTACCTCTGTTCGCGGGCGCCACGGCCCGGACGGTCGCTGCGATCACCGCGGTCACCACGGTCACCGCGATCGCTACGCGGCGTGTCGTCCTGCTTTTCCTGGCCGACCTGGGAGAAGTCGAAGACCTCGCCCTTGTAGACCCACACCTTGATGCCGATGATGCCGTACGTCGTCTTGGCTTCAGCGAAGCCATAGTCGATGTCGGCACGCAGCGTGTGCAGCGGCACGCGACCTTCGCGGTACCACTCCGAACGCGCGATCTCGGCGCCATTGAGGCGACCAGCGACGTTGACCTTGATGCCCAGGGCGCCCAGACGCATCGCATTGCCCACGGCGCGCTTCATCGCGCGACGGAACATGATGCGGCGCTCGAGCTGCTGCGCGATGGATTCGGCCACCAGCTGAGCGTCGAGCTCAGGCTTGCGGACCTCAGTCACGTTGATGTGCGCCGGAACGCCCATCACCGCGCTGACTTCCTTACGCAGCTTCTCGATGTCCTCGCCACGCTTGCCGATCACCACGCCCGGACGGGCGGTGTGGATCGTCACGCGGGCGTTGTTCGCCGGACGCTCGATGAAGATCTTGGAGATGCCGGCCTGGGCCAGCTTCTTGCGCAGCAGGTCACGGACCTTGAGGTCCGCCGCCAGAAAACCGGCGTACTGCTTCTTGTTGGCAAACCACTTGGAATTCCAGTCCTTGGCAATGCCCAGGCGGATGCCGGTCGGATGAACTTTATGACCCATTGTCTGACTCCGCCTTACTTGCCCGCGCCCACAACCACAGTGATGTGGCTGGTGCGCTTGAGGATGCGGGTGCCGCGGCCTTTCGCACGAGCCATGAAGCGCTTCAGTGCGGGACCCTCGTCCACCATGATGGTCGTGACCTTGAGCTCGTCGATGTCGGCGCCCTGGTTGTTCTCCGCATTGGCAATTGCCGACTCGACCACCTTCTTGATCAGGTGGGCGGCCTTCTTGTCCGAGAACTTCAGCAGGTTGACGGCGCGCTCGGCCGACAGACCACGCACCTGGTCGGCGACCAGGCGGGCCTTCTGCGGGGAGATGCGCGCGGTGCGCAGGATGGCTTTCGCTTCCATGGTCATCTCCTTACCTGCCCGACTTCTTGTCGCCGCCGTGACCCTTGAACGTACGGGTCAGGGCGAACTCGCCAAGCTTGTGGCCAACCATGTTCTCGTTGACCAGCACCGGGATGTGGTTCTTGCCGTTGTGGATGGCGAGCGTGAAGCCCACCATTTCCGGCAGCACCATCGAACGACGCGACCAGGTCTTGATCGGCTTCTTGTTGTTACCCGCGGTCTCCACCTTCTTCATCAGATGGTGGTCGACGAACGGGCCTTTCTTCAGTGAACGTGCCATGGCCGATTAGCTCCTGCGATCGCGCACGATGAACTGCTGGGTGCGCTTGTTCTTGCGGGTCTTGTAACCCTTGGTCGGAACACCCCACGGGGTGACCGGGTGCGGGTTACCCTGGCCGGCCTTGGCCTCACCACCGCCGTGCGGATGGTCGACCGGGTTCATGGCCGCACCGCGGACGGTCGGGCGAACACCGCGCCAACGCTTGGCGCCGGCCTTGCCGAGCTTCTCAAGGTTGTGCTCGTCGTTGCCGACTTCGCCGATGGTGGCGCGGCACTCGGCCGGCACCTTGCGCATCTCGCCGGAGCGAAGGCGCAGCGTTGCGTAACCCTGCTCGCGAGCGATCAGCTGCACGCCGGCGCCAGCGGCGCGGGCCAGCTGGGCGCCCTTGCCGGGCTTCATCTCGATGCAGTGCACCGTCGAACCGACCGGGATGTTGGTCAGCGGCAGCGTGTTGCCCACGCGGATCGGGGCGTCACGGCCCGCGATCACCTGGTCGCCGTCCTTCAGGCCCTTCGGGGCGATGATGTAACGGCGCTCACCGTCGACGTAGCACAGCAGCGCGATGTGCGCGGTGCGGTTGGGATCGTATTCGATCCGCTCGACGCGGGCCGGAATACCTTCCTTGTCGCGCTTGAAGTCGATGATGCGGTAGTGCTGCTTGTGACCACCACCCACGTGACGGGTGGTGATGCGACCGTGGTGGTTACGGCCGCCGGTCTTGCTCTGCTTCTCGACGAGGGCCGCGTGCGGCGCGCCCTTGTGGAGGCCCGGGGTCACTACGCGAACCGCACTGCGGCGGCCGGCGGAGGTGGGCTTGAAAGTCATCAATGCCATGGGTCTTTCCTCAGGCCTTGGCCATTACGTCGATCGACTGACCATCGGCCAGCGTCACATACGCCTTCCGCCAGCTGCCGCGGCTGCCAGCACGTGCGCGGAAGGACTTGTTCTTGCCCTTGACGTTCACGACGTTGACTGCCTCGACCTTCACTTCGAACAGCTTTTCCACGGCGACTTTGATGTCGGCCTTGGTAGCGTCCGTCGCGACTTCGAAGACGTACTGGTTGGAAACTTCCTGCAGACGCGCGGTCTTTTCGGACACGCGCGGCGCACGGATGATGTTGTAGAGCTTGGCCTCGTTCATGCCAGCCACTCCTCGATCTTCTTGACCGCGTCGGCGGTGACCACGACCGAGTCGGCGCCCACGAGGGAAACCGGATCCAGGCCCTGGACGTCGCGCACTTCGACGTACGGCAGGTTGCGCGCCGAGAGGTACAGATTCTCGGTGGCGTCTTCGGTGACGATCAGCGGACGACGACCGACTTCCAGGCCCTTCAGCTTGGAGATCAGGCCGGAGGTCTTCGGAGCGTCGAGGTCGAACGACTCGACGACCATGATGCGGCCCTGGCGGTTCAGCTCGGACAGGATCGCGGCCATCGCGGCGCGGTACATCTTGCGGTTGACCTTCTGCGCGAAGCTGCGCGGCTTGGCCGCGAAGGTCACGCCGCCGCCGACGAAGATCGGAGCCGTCAGCGCGCCATGACGCGCACCGCCGCCCTTCTGCTTCTTCGACTTCTTGGTCGTGCCGTTGACTTCCGAACGGGTCTTCTGTGCCTTGGTACCGGCGCGACCGGCGTTGCGATAGGCAACGACCACCTGGTGGACCAGGTCTTCGCTGAATTCGCGGCCGAAGATCGCGTCGGAAACCGACAGCGTCTTGCTGCTATTGGTGATGGCGAGTTCCATCGTCATCTCTCCTTATGCCTTGCTCGAGGGACGCACGATGACGTCGCCACCCGGCGCGCCCGGCACCGCACCCTTGATGGCGATCAGGCCGCGCTCGGCGTCGACCTTCACCACTTCCAGGCGCTGCGTGGTCTGGGTTTCGGCGCCCATGTGGCCGGACATCTTCTTGCCCGGGAACACACGGCCCGGCGTCTGGCGCTGGCCGATGGAGCCCGGCGAACGGTGCGACAGCGAGTTACCGTGCGTCGCGTCGCCCATCGTGAAGTTCCAGCGCTTGATCGTGCCCTGGAAGCCCTTACCCTTGGTGACGCCCTGGACGTCGACCAGCTGGCCGGCGCTGAAGATGTCGGCCTTGATCTCGCCGCCCACTTCAAAGCCACCGATCTGATCGGCTTCCACGCGCAGCTCCCACAGGCCGCGACCGGCTTCGACCTTCGCCTTGGCGAGGTGACCGGCGATCGGCTTGTTGACGAGCGCCGCGCGGCGCACGCCCACGGTCACCTGCACGGCGCTGTAGCCGTCGGTGTCCGAGGTCTTGATCTGGGTGATGCGGTTCGGGGTCGCCTCGATGAGGGTCACGGGAACCGACTTGCCGTCTTCAGTGAAGAAGCGGCTCATGCCGGCCTTGCGACCGACGATGCCCAACGAATACTTCTTCGCGGTCATGGTGGTGGCCTCAGGTCAGCTTGATCTGGACGTCAACGCCCGCCGCGAGCTCGAGCTTCATCAGCGCGTCCACGGTCTTGTCGTTGGGGTCGACGATGTCGAGCACGCGCTTGTGCGTGCGGGTCTCGTACTGGTCGCGCGCGTCCTTGTCGACGTGCGGCGAAACGAGAATGGTGTAACGCTCGATCTTGGTCGGCAGCGGGATCGGGCCCTTGACCTGGGCACCGGTACGCTTCGCCGTCTCGACGATCTCGCTGGCCGAGCGATCGATCAGACGATGATCGTACGCTTTCAGCCGGATTCGGATTTTTTGGTCCGCCATGACGGAATTCCTTGGTTAAAAGAGCGACGGGCCGGCCTCTGGGTGTGCCGAACCCCTGGAAAACGCGAATACCCCGGAGCTGCACCCTCGCCCCGGAGCTTCCTTGCCTGAAAAACTAAGGCGGGCCGGTTTCCCGGTCCGCCCAGACGGAGTAGAACGCACGAATGGCCCCGTTTAGCGTTCCTTGGAAGCCCGAAGGCCCGGAACGTACGGAGCGCGCCGTGCGACATTTCCCTGTCTGGCGAATACGAGGCGCGTCCTGCACCTCATTTCGCTGGTTGCGGCCGAATCCCTAAAGATTCCGCCGCAGTGGTCGAGCATTCTAACCGGATATCCGAGACCAGTGCAAGCACGGCCGGGGCGGAGAGACTGCGAAACCTGAATCTGCCGAACAGACAGACCCGGGTGCGCTGGCGCACCCGGGCCGGTTCGTTACTTGATGATCTTCGCCACCACGCCGGCGCCGACCGTACGGCCGCCTTCGCGGATCGCGAAACGCAGGC
>SCOX01000019.1 GCA_005503055.1 Lysobacteraceae bacterium P
TTCTGGCTTTCGGTGTAGCAGATCCTTGCCCGGTACTTCATATGCAACACTCCTGCTGCCGAAGCAGCCTTCAGTGTGTTGCATCGACCGGTTGAAACCGCAGCCGATAGCGGACATCCGGCCAGGCGAGCCCGCATCGGCGGATGCTAATGTCCGCTTTCGACCCGTAGCAGATGTTTCCAGATCGCAGGAACCGCCTGCGATTGCATTCAACACAGGGGATGGCATGGCAGAACTGACGCACATGCAGATTCAGGAATACGAAGAGCGGCTTCGCGTTGCCATGCTGCAGAGCGATGTCGCTGAGCTGGACGTCCTAATCGATGATCGCCTGCTGTTCGTTGGGCCTGGAGGCGGGATCTATACGAAGGCGGATGACCTCCAGCTGCATCGCTCGGGGTCGCAACGATTGTCTCAGGCTGACTGGCACGCGGTAGAGGTGCGCTCGTACGGTACGACATGCATCACTGCCGTAACTGCTCAGCTGTCTGGCACCTTCATGGGGGAGCCATTCTCGGGCCTGTTCCGCTATGTCCGCACCTGGGTGCAGCAAGAGGACGTTTGGCGGGTGGTCGCTGGTAGCGTATCCGCCATCGCGGCTCCGGAGCAGTGAAGGCGCGCCCTAACACCGTGCAGGTCGACGCCACTTCGCGCGCGGCTTAATTCAAGTGTTTGATGTTCGATTTTGGCCGATAGCGGACACTCGACGGCGGAACGTCCTCGGCGGTGCTGGTGTCCGCTTCTGACCCAAGGCAGACATTGGGCATCGCCGGAGGGCTGATGCGCGCTACGGCTGTTCTTGTTGCGCTGGGGATACTGGCAAGTGCCGCGGCGATTGCTTGCCGCGGTCTTTACGTGTGGACTCGTTGCGGCTACGACTGCGCTGCCGTCCGGTCGTTTGGTCTCTCGGCGACGGGAGCCATGTTGCTGGGAACCGTTCTTGGAGGAGTAGGGATAGCGGTGCTGCTGGCGCACCTGCTTGACCATGGGCGTTAGCCGGGCGGTTGAGCGGGTTTCCGCTTCTCGCCGATGGGTATCGAGCAGGGCGGTGACCGGGACTGGTGCTAATGTCCGCTTCCGACCCATCGCAGGCCTTCGACTCACATGCGGGCACAGGCACCGGTTGCTTCCAGATACGCGGCAATCCTCATGGGCTTCACGCCCATACTGCATTTCCAGCGCCACGGGTCGTGGGCTCCTTACTCGGGTCGGTCCGGAGGAGATCGATCGAATCGTTCGTATCGACACCAGCGCCGGGTCGACTGATGACGCCTGACAACACACGTCAGCGCCTGCGCGACGCTGGCCGTATGCTGGCTTCGCTTTTCCTGGGCGCGGCGGCGATCCTCGGTGCGATGCTCGTCTTCCGGCAGGGGCTGCTGCCGCTGATCGACGCCGTCTTCCAGCCTCGGGCCGAATGGCTCAGCGTGGTCCGGCGCGCCGGCATCCTGCTGGTGTCCGTCGCGGCGTATTGGGCATACGTGCGCTGGCATGAGAAGCGCGCAGCCACCGAGCTGCGATTGCAACCTCTCCGCCTGATGCTTGGTGGCGCTGCCGGCGCAGTGCTGGTCGGGCTTCCGATCGCCTTGCTGTTCGCGACCGGGGCCTACGAACTCGTGCGCTTCCGCGGCTTCTCGCCCGCGCTCCTGGGAGTGGCGGGCGTGATAGCCATCGCTGCGGTCCTGGAAGAGCTGCTCTACCGTTGCCTGCTGTTCCGGGTGATCGAGCGCACTTGGGGCACGGCAGTGGCGCTTGCGATACAGGCGGTGGTGTTCGCGCTGATGCATCTTGCCAATGTCGAACACGGCAGCGTCCGCGACGTGGCGGCGATGTTCGTGTCGGTGACCCTGCTGGGATTGCTATGGGCCGGATTGTTCGTCCTGACGCGCAATCTGTGGGTGCTTGCCGCCAATCACGCGGCATGGAACTTCACCATTCTGCTCAGTGGCGTTCCGCTCTCCGGCATGGCGGACTGGCGAGCGCTCGCGCCGATCGAAAGCCGCTACGCCGGGCCCGACTGGTTGACCGGTGGGATGTTCGGTCCGGAAAGCTCGCTCCTGGTGATGGCGTCGATCGCCGTCGCAGTCACGTTGTTGTTGCGTTCGGCACTGCGGCGTGAAGCTTTTGTGCGAACAGGGGAAGGCAGATGCCATCGGCCTTGATTGCGATCGTCGTCGTCCTGGCAATTGCGGGCCGCTTCGTGCTCGCGTCCAGTGCGTCGCGCCGAGCCAAAGCATTCGTGGCTCTGGTTTGCATGGCTTCAATCGCGCTGCCGTATGCGGTTCCACAGTGGCGACTTGTCTGCTTGTTGATTCAGGTGCTTCTCGTCATTGCGCTGGTGCTGCACGCAAAGGCCAGCGGCCGATAACGAACCCGAACCACGCCCCGACCTCAGCCGCGAAGCTCGACGCCCACCCTGGGCACCAGCAGACCCGCGACGATCAACGCCAGGCATGCACCCACGCCTTGCGCGACAACGAAGCCTGCTACGTCCGCCGGCCGTATGCCGGAAAACGTCTGCGTGAGCGCGCGTGCCACCGTGACGGCCGGATTGGCGAACGAGGTGCTGGCCGTGAACCAGTAGGCGGCGAAGATGTAACTGGCGACCAACGAGGGCAATGCGGCGGGGCGATGTCGTGCGCCCAGCAGGATGGTCAGCAGCAGGCCGAACGTCGCCACCGCCTCACTCGTCCATTGCGGCACGCCGGTGCGCACGCGCGTGCCGGGTTGAAGCAGATCCAGGCCGAACATCGCGTGCGCGATCAGCACGCCGGCAATGGCCGCCAGGAGTTGCACCGCGACATACGCCATCGCGTCGCGTCCCGACAGTTCACCGCGCACGCGCATCGCCAGCGTGACCACGGGATTGAAATGGGCGCCGGAGAGCGGGCCGAACAAGACGATCAGCACGTACAGCGCGCCGCCCGTCGCGGCCGCATTGGCGAGCAGCGCGACGCCGTCGTTCCCGTGCGAGCGCGACTGCGCCATGATCCCGGAACCGACGATGGCGACCAGCAGCAGCGCGGTACCGAGAAACTCCGCCAGAAGCTTGCGCGACAAGGGCATCACAACTGCGCCAGCAACGCCCTGACCCGCGTGGAGATCTCGTCGCGAACGGCACGATAGGCGTCGTCGTCCATGTGCCTGGGATCCGGCAGCGACCAATCCTCGCGACGCTTTGCAGGCACCCACGGGCAGTTGTCGCCGCAGCCCATCGTGATCACCGCATCGAACTCGCCCTGGATCTCATCGAGCGATTTGGAATCGTGCGCGCTCAGGTCGTAGCCGAGCTCGGCCATGAAACGCACGGCCTTCGGGTTGATCACGCCGGACGGGCGCGATCCCGCGCTGAGCGCTTCGACCGCGTCGCCGCCGTGCATGCGCGCGAAGGCCTCGGCCATTTGGCTGCGGTTTGCGTTTTCCACACAGACGAACAGAACGCGTTTCATCGGTTATCCAGAACCTTGGTCATGCAGGTGGCGGAAGCAGGGCAGAGCGAGCGGAACTCCGCGCTGCCTTGCACCGATGCGGGCGCGGCGTTCCGCTCGATCACGTCGTAATGCCGAGCGGCGAAGAACGGCGCCGCCGTCTGCGTCAGCAGCACGAGCTGGTGCAGGCCACGCTGGCGCGCGTGCGCTTCCAGCGCGTCCACCAAGCGACCGCCGAGGCCGTCGCCACGCGCATCGGCGCGCACTACCAGCGAACGCAGCAGGCCGACATCGCCGAAGGTCTGAAGGCCGATCGCACCGGTGGCATCGAGACCGCCGTCGGTGGCGACGATGAAGTCGACCGCCGCGTCATCGAGATCCTCGACGGGGAGCGACGCCTCGGCGAGGAGCGCGTGCACCTGGCGTTCTTCGCCAGGCATCAAGGGGCGAAGGATCATGCAGGCGTCAGCAACAGCTCGACGTGGTCGCGCAGCACGACGCCTGCGGTGGCGTCGGTGTGGCACGCGCGCTGCAGGCCGCGTCGTCGTTGCAGGCATCGTCCGCGGCGTAATAGGTGACCGCATCGCCGAAGGTGTGGAAGGTTTCCCAGCGCGTGCCTTGCGGATCTTCGGTCCACATCTTGTCCGACCGCGCATAGCAGCACGTGGCGTCCGGCTCCGGTGTCACCGCGCTGCCTGCTGCGTCCAGGCGCTTTCCGAGCGCGGCAAGCTCGTCTCCGCTGTCGACCTGGATCCCGAGGTGATCGATGCCGGGCGTGCGCCCCGTGGTCGAGATGGCGAAGTTGACGCGCGGGTCCTCCAGCATCCATTTCGCGTAGTCCGACTTCACCACCGCCGGCGCGCTGGCGAACAGTTGCGAATAGAAGGCGATGCTGTCGTCCAGGTTGGACACGTTGAGATGCACATGGAAACGGTTCATTTCGAGGTTCCTTTCCTTTGCGGCTTGCACATGGTGGCGGGCTCGCAGACGGCGTTGCCGCTGCAGCAGTTTTCGGTGAGGTAGGCGATCAGGTCGTTCATCTGCAGGTAGTTGGCGCGCACGCGGATGACGCGGCCTTCGCGCTGGTCGTGAACCAGCGCCGCATTGCGCAGGATGTTGAGCTGCGCGGTGAGGGTCGCTGCAGGAAGGTCGAGGCGGTCGCGCAGGTCGCCCACCGGCAAGCCCTCCGGTCCTGCCTGGACCAGCTCACGGAAGGCGGCGAGGCGGGCCTCGTGACTGAGCGCATTGAGGGCTTTGAGTGCGGTGTCGGTCTTCATGGTTCCATAGTTATGGAAATATCGAAGCGTGTCAACTGGGCCGGGGTGGGGGCGGTGTGGTCGGGCGGAAGAGGAGCTCGGCGTCCCGAGCAATTTGCTTCATGCACCGGGCCCGGAGCTCGCGCCCCGAGCGGATTGCTCGGTGCGCCAGGTTCCGAGCTCGGCGATTCGAGCAAATCGCTCCAAGGGCCGGGCTTTGCGCTCGGCGAGCACGGTTCGCAGGGTGCGCATCCTGTGTCGAAGAGTGGAGCGCGAATATCGAAAGCTGGAAGGCGAGTCAGAACGACTGGCGCGCGAGGCTGGGAGCCTCGCGTTCGAGGCTCACTTCACTGGCGCGCGAGCGAATCGACCTCGGGCTCCACGTTCGCAGACTGGCGCGCCAGGGCTCGAACACTCGTGCGCCAGTCATTTTGCGTCGCGCGTGCGTCTCGAGGATTGGCGTTTCAGTGATATCGAGTCGTGTGCGAGTCTCCAGGACTGGCGCTTCAGTCGTGAAGACCTCGCGTTCCAGGCTTTGGCACTCGGCTGGGTGGCATGACGGTTTCCGAAACGGCGCAGCCCGGGCATGCGCTGCGCAGCCCGGGCTGTCGGGATGAAGCAAGCCGTCTGGAGTGAAGCTCCGGGCGTTACGTCACGCTACACGCGTCACGCCGGCCGCTTGCCTGCACGAACCACTCAGCGGCTCACCCGCGAGTTGGATCCGTCGGAGGCAACCTGCACACGATCGCCCACGCGGAACTCGTTGACGCTGCCTTCCTGCGTGACGGCGATGGTCCGACCGGATTCGAGTTCGACGGTGATTTCGATACCGTTGCGTGCACCGCGTGCCATCCGGTTGCCGACCGCGCCGCCCGCCGCCGCACCGGCGACCGCGCCGGCCGTGTTCGCGCGCCGACCGCCGCCGAGTGTGCTGCCCGCGATACCGCCCAAGGCCACGCCGGTCGCGGTACCGACACCGCGCGAATCGTTCTGTATGGTCACCGCCAGCACGCGGCGAACCTTTCCAAACTCCACCGAGCGCGCCGTCCCGACTTCCCTGCTACCCACGGTCTGGGCCATTGCGCCGGCAGGTGCCAGCAGCGACAGCGCGATGCACAGCCCAAGAATGCGGAGCGTACCGTTCATCCTGATTCCCCTCGCGAGTTGGCGAAACTGAGGTGACTGGCTCAGGTGCGAGTTACGCCCGCCGCGGTGAAGCGGTGGTGAAAGGGTGGCGCTTATGGCGTTGTGGCAGCACGAGTCTGATCCCCGAGTGAGGCTGGCCAGGAGTAGCGAGAGTGCGACCCTTGCTCCCGCTTGGGAGCGGGTTCGCACCTGCCACTCAATGCCGCCGAAAGGCACGCACGTCTGCGTGCCGCTCGCCGTCGCACCGACCGGAAGACGAAGCGCCGTCATGATGCAAGCGATGCCCGCTGGAGGCGTCGTGCGCTTCTTCGTCGTCTATTTGCGCGCCTGGAGTAGCTGTGAGCGGAAGGAGGCGAACTCGCGTCTGCAAGTCACCAGGCCCGTTTCTGCAAGGTGTCGGGCTTGACCCGTGCCTGGGCTCCGGCACACTGGACGGGCCATGTCTTGCTCACTCAGCCTGCCAGGCATTCACTACGGGAGCGCGCGCCATGACCATCGAAACCCAGGACGACGTCGAAGCGCTCAAGCGGATCGGCAGGATCGTTTCGCTGGTGCTGGAGAAGATGCTCCAGGCCGCAGAGCCGGGCATGACGACCCGCGATCTGGATCGCCTCGGTGAACGGCTGCTGGAGACGCATGGCGCGCGTTCCGCGCCGAGACTGGTCTACGACTTTCCCGGGGCCACCTGCATCAGCATCAACGAGGAAGCGGCCCATGGCGTACCGGGCGACCGCATCATTCGCGCGGGCGATGTCCTGAACGTCGATGTGTCGGCGGAACTCGACGGCTACTTCGCCGACAACGGAGGAACCATCGTCGTGCCTCCGACCACTGCGCAGAAAACCCGTCTCTGCCACGCCGCCCGCATGGCGCTTGCCGAAGCCATGAAGAGCGCCAGGGCCGGGCAACCCATCAACGCAATCGGCGCGGCCATCGAACGCACGGCGAGGACGTACGGCTTCAAGGTCATCGAGAACCTCGGCAGCCACGGCGTGGGTCGCGCATTGCACGAAGAACCGGAACACATCCCCGGCTATTTCGACCCGACCGACAAACGCATCCTGCGCGAAGGCATGGTCATCACCATCGAGCCTTTCCTGTCGACGAAGAGTCGTGTCGTCGACGAGACCTCCGACGGCTGGACGCTGGCGGGTGCGCGCGGAAACCTGTCGGCGCAGTACGAGCACACGATGATCATCACCAAGGGTGCGCCGATCGTCGTCACGCAGCACTGATGCAAGGGTCGATGCTCAGAAGATGAACGCGTAGCCCACCATCGGTCCGTGGAAGCGGATGTCGGTGTTGTTGTCGCCGGTCTGCAGCTCAATCGAGAGATAGCGATAACCGAACAGCCAGGCGCCGTGCTTCATCCGGAACGCCGCTTCCGCGCTGGTGTTCCAGGTTCCCTCGGTGTCGCCGAAGGATCCGTCGCCGCGCAACGTCAGTCCCCATCGTTCGGACAGAGCCCACGTGTAGCGCGCGCCGACCATGAAGTCGTTGAAGCTGTCGCCGGCGTCGATCGACGTCGTATTGAACTGGGGATTCTCGGGATTCAGTTGCGCCGTCAGGTCCACGTCGATGTAACGCAGGCCCGCGAACACATCCAGGCCGCGATACCGGCCCTCGCCCGGACTCCAGACCGCGGCGAGCTCGAACAGTCGCATGTCGAGATCGGTTTCGGTACGAAAGCGCGGACGATCGTGATCGTCGGCAAGGCCCAGGTAGATGAAATCGGTAAACACGCCCCAGTGTTCGTTCTGCCCCTCGGCATGAATCAGGAATACGCCGTCGATCTTGTCCACGAGATCGTCGAACCGCGTGTCCGTGCTGAGGCCGCCTTCCGGTGGCTGCGTTCGCTCCAGGTCGGTGCTTATGCTGGGCAGCCAGCCATAGGGCTCCACCATCCACTCCCAGCCTGCGTCATCCGCGGCCTGCGCCAGGGGCGAGGCAAGGCACGCGATGCTGACGGCCATGCCAACAACCGCGCTGCGCAACGGGCGCTGGGTGCGCGAGGTCATGTCACCTTTCGATCCGGTTCTGGCTTGCATTGTCATGGCTGACTCCACTGGCAGTGAGGTGACCCGATCTGGAAGCGCGGGGCGTCGAGCGGACAGTACGCTTCTACGTGAAGCAACGGCGGATCGCGCCGGCATTCCTTGCATCATCGCCAGCAAGACAAGAATCGTGCCGGGTACCGGACATGTCCCAATCGACGCTCCGACGGTCTGACCTCCTTGCCATCGCCAGCCGAAACGAAAGATCCCAGTCGGCACTGAATGGGCGCAACGCATTGACGCGTGCATGAGATCTGACCGCATCAACGCGTGACAGCTCCCGGCTCGGCCACGCCCACGCCGGAGCGATGCAGTGGCGTGGCCGAGTCACCAATTCGCCCGAATGCCCAGCTTTCCGTCCCAGGCATGCGTATCGCTTTCATCGACCGACTGTTGATAGCCGACACTCGTGATGATGAAAACGTTCCGGCTGACCTCGGCGGTGAGCCCCACCTTGAGTTCTCCCCACGTACCGCCGATGTCGGTCGGGAACGCGACGAAGCCCGTCGCCGTGGAGAATTCGGTTTCCGGTTCGCCTTCGAAGTCGTGCCAGGCCGACAGTCGCGACCATCCGGAGATCTGAAGAGGCGCGGTGGCGTCGCCGCGCTGCCAGGTCTTGGCCGCGCGTGCGCCAAGACGCGCCGCGAACGAGGTCACGTCATCGAAGCGGACTCGCGCGTTGAATCCGCGGACGTCGTCCATGTCGATCGACTGGTACACCAGTTGTGCCTGCGGTTCGATGATCCAGCCGCTGCTTCCCGCCGCGAACGGGTAGCCGCCTTCGAGCGAGGCCGCACCGCCCCAGCCGTCGCTCTCCAGTGACGGGAGTGGGCGCGTGGAGTTCGACCGCGCGTCGAGCCAGGTCGCCTGCAGCACGCCGTCGAGGTAGGCGGCATTGGGCCAGTAATGCGTCCAGTAGCCGCCCACGCTGTAACCCTCGATGTAGTTGTCGCCGGCGAGGACGCCATCGAAATGCTGGACGTCGCTCTTGGCCTGTCCGATGGCGAAGTACACGCCCGCCGTGTCCATATGGCCGCCGGCGCGGTCGTGATGCAGCAGGTCGATGCCCCTTTGCAGCGCGAAGAACCGATAGTCGTAGGTCGGTCCTTCGCCGTAGATGCCGCCACGGCCTTCGCGTTCGCCATCCACGCCGATCAGCCGACCCCAGCTGCCGTCGAAGCCCGAATCGTCGCCGAGGTCGCCGCGTCCGCGCAGTTGGCCGAGTTCGCCGCTGCGCTCATGCAGGGTATCGAGCAGGGTGCGTGCGTACTGGAGCGCGGTAGGGGCAAGCGCGGCGTAGAGCGAGACCTCGCGGCGGTAGTTCGGCGGCGGTGGACCCGGGTCGGCTCCGGGATCGTCGTCGCACGGCGGCGAAGGCGCGCCCGGCGCGCTGCAGTCGATCGTGGAGCGCAGGAACCAGCTTTCCGGAGCGCTGGCGTCGAAGCTGCCGCGTTGCAGCGTGTACTCGTAAGGTCCGGCGACCACCGGCGCGCCGAGCGCGAAGGCATCGGGCGTGGTGCTGCTGTGGGCCTGGACCACTTCGATTCCGTCTTCGGTGATGGCGCCTTCGCCGCCGACGTTGGTGATCAAAAGGCGCGTGGTTCCGGTGGCGTTGGCGTCGGGTCCGTCGAGCACGAGCCGGTCGGTGGGGGAGTTGTCGCTTTCGACCATGGTGTTCAGGGCGATCGCCCCGCCGCGACCGAAGTAGTTGTTGCTGATGGTCACGCGGGTGCCCGGCGTGGCGCCGACATCGGCCAGTTGCACCGTTCCGGCGTTGTCGAGGTTGGCGAACGTCTGGCTGAAGCCGTCCAGGAACAATACTGCGCCCGCTGCGACCGTCATCTGCGAGGTCGCTCCGAACGCGCCGGCGGCGCCGGCCTGCAAAGTGCCGGCGTTGATGTTTGTCGGTCCCGTGTAGGTGTTGGCTGCTGCCAGCACCGTCGTGCCGGGCCCGATCTGTTCCAGCGCGCCACTCCCCGAAATCGGACCGTTCAGCACCACCGTGCCGGAGCGGTTGATCGTCAGGATGCCGTCGTTGACGACCGGGCCCACGATTGCGCCGCTGGCGCCACCGCTGCCGAGCTGCAGGCGTCCCGATGCGATGGTGGTGCCGCCGCTGTAGGTGTCGTTGGCAGTCAGGATGGTCGTGCCCGTGCCGCTCTGGCGCAGCGCACCGCTGCCGGACACCAGCCCCGCCAGCGTGTAGGTGTTGGCGTGCTCGATGGCGAGCACACCGTTGTTGACGATGTTGCCCGTGACCGAGCCGGTACTGCCGCCGTCGCCCAGTTGCAACGTGCCGGCCTGGATCGACGTGCCACCGGCGTAGGTGTTGTCGGCGATGAGGATCAACGTGGCGTCGCCGGCCTTGGTCAATGCGCCAGGTCCGGAGATCGCACTGTTGATGGTGAGGTCGGCGAGCGTGTCGAAGGTGCCGCCGCCAGCACCGAGCGTGACCGGTCGCGAGATGGCGAACGCAGCCGTGTTTGCCAGCGCGCCGCCATTGAACGCGATCGCCCCTCCTGCCGCGCCGAGGTTTGCATCGGATGCCACCGACAGCGTGCCGGCGTTGATTTGCGTTCCGCCGCCGTAGGTGTTCGCTCCCGACAGCACGGTCGTTCCGGTTCCTTGCTGCACGAACGCTCCGGTCCCGGAGATCGTGCCGTCGAGCGCCAAGGTGTCGGAACGGTTCACCGCCAGCGCGCCGTTGTTGGTGATGTCGCCGACCACCGACCCGCTGGCGCCGCCGGCGCCCAGCTGCAGGGTGCCCGCCGAGATCGTGGTGCCACCGGTGTAGGTGTTTTCGCCGGCAAGCACCAGCGTGCCGCCGCCCTGCTTGATGAGGGCGCCCGGGCCGCCGATGACCCCGCCGAACGTGGTGTTCGCCGCCGCACCCGCGGTCAGCGTGCCGCCGCCATTGGCGATCGCGCCGTCGCCGGAGAGATCGCCGACCGTGGAATCGAACCCGGCCATGTCCAAGGTGCCGGCCGCATTCACGGTCAATGCGGTGCCGGTGGGCAAGGCGCCATCGATGCCCAGTTGCAGCGTGCCGGTATCGATCGTGGTGGGGCCGCCGTAGGTGTTGACCGCCATCAGCGCCAGCGTGCCGGCGCCGGCCTTGGTCAATCCGCCCGGCCCGGAGAGGACACCCGACCACGTCGCACCCAGGCCGTTGGTGTCGATCGACGACGCGCTGCCCGCCAGCAGCGTGGCGTTGACGTCCGTCGTCAAGGCCGTGCCGGTGACCTGCACGGTCCCCCCACCGAGGTTGAAGGCATAGGTGCCCGCCTGATTGAGATAGTGGTGCGCCAGCGAGGTGCCGCCGATCTGCAGCGTGCCGCCGAGCAGGTTGTAGGTGCCGTTGCCGCTGCCGGCCAAGTACATCGTCACGGCGTTGTCGATGGCCAGCGTGCCGCCCGTCTGGTTGATCGTGCCGCTGCCGGGATTGCTGGAGGCGATGTTGTTGCCCACCACCAGCGTGCCCTGGTTCACCGTCACCATGCCGGTGCCGCTGAGGTTCAATGTTCCGGTGCTCGCATTGGCGCCGTCGTTGCGGCCGAGGATGAAGAAGCCGGGGCCGTCGAAGGTCAGCGATCCACCGGAAATGTCGTAGGTGCCGGTGCCGCCCTGGTTGCCGATGTTGAGCGATGCGCAACGTGCGATGTCGCCGCAGCCGGCGAAGACGCGCACGTCGCCGCCGGTCTGCGTCACCTGGCCGGTGGCACCGAACGAGCCGACCTGCAGGCTGGTGTCCATCGCCAGTGAGCCGCCGCTCACGGTCAAGGTGCCTGCCGATGGCAGACCCGTCACTGGATTGATGCTCAGGCCCAGAACCAGCGCATCGATGGCGGTGCTGCCGCCGGTCTGCGCGAGCGCGCCGTCCATGACCAGCGTTTGTCCACCGCTGAAGGTGGCGCCGTCGACGGTGAGCGTACCGGTGCCTGTCTTGATGAACAGTCCGTGCGCGGGCAGCCAGCCTTCGCCACCGAGATTGACCGTGCCGCCGAACGCTTCGTTCGTGGCGAGGTTGAGCGCCAGCGACGTGGTGCCGACGTTGACCGCGCCGGTGCCGGTGAGGCTTGGCAGCACGATGCTCGGTCCGGGAAACGCCGGCGGGATCGAGCCGGTCACCGCGGCGATGTCGAAGACGCCCGCGCCATCGACAACAACGCCGCCATTGAGCACCTGGCTGGCGCCGGTCAAAGCGAGCGTACCGGCCGAAATCCTGGTGACGCCGCCGTAGCCGATCGGTTGCGTCAAGGTCAGCATGCCGGCGCCGGTCTTGGTCAGGCCGCCGCCGCCCGACAACGCGCCCGACCAGTTCGCGCCGAAGCCGTTGGTGTCGATCGTCGAGGTGGTGCCGGCGAGCAGGGTGGCATCGACGTTCGTGTTCAACGTCGAACCGATGACCTGCACCGTGCCGCCGTTGAGATTGAACGCGTAACTGCCGCCCAGGTTGAGGTAGCTGTGCTGCAGCGACGAGCCGCCGATCTGCAGCGTGCCGCCGGCCAGGTTGTAGGTGCCGGTGCCGCTGCCGCCGAGGAAGAGGTTCGCGGCGTTGGCGACGGTGAACGTGCCGCCGGTCTGGTTGAGGGTACCGCTGCCGGGATTGCTCGCGGCCAGGTTGTTGCCGACGACGACCTGGCCCTGATTCACCGTCACAACGCCGGTGCCGCTCAGGTTCAATGTTCCGGTGCTCGCGTTGGCGCCATCGTTGCGGCCGAGGATGACGAAGCCGGGACCATCGAAGACCAGCGAGCCGCCGGAGATCGTGTACGTGCCCGTGCCGCCCTGGTTGCCGATGTTCAACGAAGCGCATCGCGCGGCGTCGCCGCAGCCGGCGAAGATGCGCACGTCGCCGCCGCTCTGGTTCACCTGGCCGATGGCGCCGAACGAACCGAGGGTCAGGCTGGTATCGATCGCCAGCGAGCCGCCCGACACGAGCAACGTGCCGTTGGTGGGCTGTCCGAGTGGATCCGTGCTGATGCCCAGCACCAGTGCATCGATGGCGGTGTTGCCACTGGTCTGCGCGAGCGCGCCATCGAGCACGAACGTCTGGCCGCCGCTGATGGTCGCGCCATCGACGGTCAGCGTGCCGGCGCCGGCTTTCATGAACAATCCGTGCGCGGGCAGCCAGCCTTCTCCGCCGAGATTGACCGTGCCGGAAAAACTTTCGTTGCCGGCCAGGTCCACCGCGAGCGTATTGGTGCCGGCGTTGACCGTGCCCGAACCGGTCAGGCTCGGCAGCACGATGGTGGGCGCAGGAAACGCCGGGGGAATGGAGCCCGTCACCGCCGAGATGTCGAACGTGCCCGCGGCACCGACGAAGACGCCGCCGCTCATGATCTGACTGGCGCCGGTCAGTGCCAGCGTCCCGCCGGAAATCGTGGTGAGCCCGCTGTAGCCGATGGGCTGCGTCAATGTCAGCGTGCCGAGGCCGGCCTTGTTCAGTGCGCCGCCACCGGTGAGCGATCCGTTCCAGGTGGCTGCCTGGGTGTTGGTGTCGATCGTGGACGTGGTGCCGGCCGTGAGCGACGCCGGTGCACTCGCGGTAAGCGCCGACGTCACCTGCAGCGTGCCGCCGGCGAATTCGAACGTTCCCGTGCCGTTGATACCGTTGGCACCGCCCGCCTGCAGCACGCCGCCAGCCAGGCGGTAGACGCCGCCGCCACCGAGCTCCAGAGGGCCATTGGTCAAGGTGACGGTGCCGCCGCTCTGGAACAGGAGCCCGGTGCCGCCGACGCCCAGTTGGGTGAGGCCGTCGACGACCAGCGCGCCGCCGTCGACGACGTTCAAGGTTCCAGCGCCGGAACTGCCGACGGTCACCGTCGTCTCCGCGCGTGGGGCATCGACGGTGAGCGTGTCACCGTCGTTGACCACCAGTTGTGCCTCCGCCGCAGGCGGGAGGCAGGACAGCGCGATCACTATCGCAAGTGCGAGCGATGCCCTGCGGACGTTCCCCGAACGAAGCGCTCGGACTTTGCGGGTAATGAGCTGCGCGGGCGGGGCATACGGATGATTGGCGACTGGCGCCAATGGCAGATGGTTCATGGCGTTTCCCTTTGCCTGATCAGCTGCGCTCGTGGCGCGCTCCTCCTTGTCATGAGCTGCGCCGCGCAGCAACACGTACCGTCCTGAGAGGTTCAGGACTTCCTAAGGGAAAACTCTCGGCAGTATTACGTGGCAGGCGTGCACGGACCGTTACGGTCACGCCAACTGAGCCTTCACGCCGCATTGACGGGGCGCTCTCGATCACGTGGTGTCGTGCCCAACCGTCGGCAAGTGCGCCTTATCCGCGGGCGGCGCCTCAGGCGCCACCGCATGGGATACCGCTGGCGCGCCAAACATGGCCCTTCCACACTCGATGCACCCTGCCGACGAGAGCGCCCATGTGTTGTGCCGCTACGTGCTTTCGGTGGACGACGGCAATGCCTATGTCGCCGTGTACTTTGGTGGACGAAGTACATGGCAAAGGAACACGTCGCCAGCGGGGAGTTCATGCCGCGGTTCCATGCGTTTCCACCGAATCGGCACGTCAGCCGGAAGCTGCGTGTGTTCGTCGATTGGATCGTCGAACTGCTGGCGCGGCGTGCACCGGTCGTTCACGGATAACCGAACATTCCGGGTGGGGCACCGCAAGAAGTCCGCATGACCTTCGGCGCTGGCCGTGTGCGAGATGGCGCCCGCATGCTGGCTCCATCCTCCATCGCCCCCGATGCACCATGACCAAAACCTTGAGCCTCGCGATCGCGCTTTTCTTGTCCATTCTCGCTGGCGCGCCGGCGCTCGCCGGTTCCACCGCCAAGGCGGTCGCTGGAACGCCGGCCTCACCGGCGTGGGTAAGCAAGAGCAACGAGTACGCGCAGATCCTGCTCGACGCGCAAGCTCCGTTCGCGCCCGAGGACATGTCGTTCATGGGCGTGCCCGGTTACGACGTGCTGGTCACCGACCTCAAGCCGGACTTCTCTGCGCGCTTCCGCTCGGCCACCGCGAAGTCCCGCGATGAACTCAAGGCCAGGCTCGTCGCCGAACGCGATCCGAACGTGCGTCAGGACCTGGAGATCATGATCCGCGCCGCCGACGAGGCCATCGCGACCAGTGCGCTCAACGAGCGACTGACGCTGCCATGGCGCGATGCACCGCAGATCGCGTTCAACGGCGTGCGCACGCTGCTGTCCGACCAGACGCCGCCCGAGCGGCGCGCACTCGCACTGGAACGTCTCAAGAACTACGTCGGCCAAGGCAAGGAGACGATGCCGATCACCGAGCTCGCCAAGGCGCGCTATGCGGAGCGGGTAGGGGACAGCACGCTGTTGCGTCCGACGAAACTGGAAGTCGAACAGGCGCTGGAGAATGTCGATACCTACGCCACCGGCATCCGCGATTTGTTCGTGAAATACAAGGTGCCGGGCGCCGAGCCCGCGCTCGTGGCGATGGAGACGCAACTGAACGATTACGGCCAGTGGATGCGCACGACCGTGCTGCCGCAGGCGCGAACCGATACACAGCTGCCTTCGGAGCTCTACGCCAACCAGCTGCGGCAGATCGGCATCGACATCGACCCGCAGCTATTGGTGCGCCGCGCCCAGGTGGAATTCATGGAGACGCGCGCGGCGATGGCGCAACTCGCACCGCTGGTGGCGAAGGCGCACGGGCTGAAGGTGGCCGATCCGCACGACTACGTGGCCGTCGTCCGCGCGCTCAAGCAGGACAAGATCGCCAACGACCAACTGGTGGCGCGCTATCGAACGGTGATCGATGAGATCGATCCCATCGTTCGCGAGGAACGCATCGTCGATGTGCCGAACCGGCCGATGATCATGCGTCTGGGCAGCGAGGCCGAATCGGCCGTGGTGTCGGCCCCGCACCTGCTGCCTGCGCCGCTGGTCGGCAACACCGGCCAGCAGGGCCAGTTCGTGCTGCCGGTAACATTGGCGACGGCAGGCGGCACGGCGCTGCAGTACGACGACTTCAACTTCGACGCGGCCCGCTGGACCCTGTCCGCGCACGAAGGCCGACCCGGCCATGAGCTGCAGTTCACCGCGATGATCGAGCGCGGGGTGTCGCTGGCGCGCACGATGTTTGCGTTCAACTCGGTCAACGTTGAAGGCTGGGCGCTGTACGCCGAAGCCGAAATGGTTCCGTACGAGCCGCTCGATGGACAGCTGATCGCGCTGCAGTTCCGGCTCATGCGTGCGGCGCGTGCGATGCTCGATCCGATGATCAACCTGGGCCAGATCGACCGCGAGGAAGCCGGCCGCATCCTGCGCGACAAGGTCGGCTTGTCCGAGGCGATGGTCAAACAGGAACTCGATCGCTACACCTTCAACTCCCCGGGCCAGGCAGGCGCCTACTTCTACGGCTACAGCCGCATCCTGGAGCTGCGCATGGAGACGGAGATCGCATTGGGCGACAAGTTCGACCGCCTCGCCTTCAACAACTTCCTGCTCGACCAGGGCCTGCTGCCGCCGGACCTGCTGGGCAAGGCGGTGCGTGAACAGTTCATCCCGGCGCTGCGGAAGTGGTAGCGCGTTGCCTGCCCTCTTCGGTCGAGGGCTGGGTGAGATGGTTGCGCCAGAGGCGCGTTCGCGGTGGGGCTGTGGCTTGCGAGTTCGAGATTGGCCGGTGTGGCTGGACTGGACCGGCGGCGCTGGCTAATGTCCGCTTACGACTGCGGTTTCAACCGGTCGATGCAACACACTGAAGGCTGCTTCGGCAGCAGGAGTGTTGCATATGAAGTACCGGGCAAGGATCTGCTACACCGAAAGCCAGAAGGCGCAG
>SCOX01000001.1 GCA_005503055.1 Lysobacteraceae bacterium P
AGGTCGCAATACCGGTTCGGCGCGCATGGCGCGCTCCGTTCCTTCTGTGAGGTCGCAATACCGGTTCGGCGCGCATGGCGCGCTCCGTTCCTTCTGTGAGGTCGCAATACCGGTTCGGCGCGCATGGCGCGCTCCGTTCCTTCTGTGAGGTCGCAATACCGGCAACACCGGGCGCATTGCGCGTCCATGGAATCAACACCGAATTCAGGCCGCACCGCGGCCGACCGGAGCGGGGCAGGGGCCTCGACCGGATCGCATCAGAAACGACAGGAACCCACCCGTGGCAAAAATCACCAAGACCTTCCAGTACGGCGCCCATCAGGTAACGCTGGAGACCGGCGAGATCGCCCGCCAGGCCGGCGGCGCCGTCATCGTCAAGATGGACGACACCGTGCTGCTGGTCACCGCCGTGGCGGCCAAGTCCGCCCGCGAAGGCCAGGACTTCTTCCCGCTGACGGTCGACTACCAGGAGAAGTTCTACGCCGGTGGCCGCATTCCGGGGGGCTTCTTCAAGCGCGAAGGCCGTGCGACCGAGAAGGAAACGCTGATCTCGCGCCTGATCGACCGTCCGATCCGCCCGCTGTTCCCGGAAGACTTCAAGAACGAAGTCCAGGTCATCGCCACGGTGATGTCGCTGAACCCGGAGGTCGACGGTGACATCCCGGCGCTGATCGGCGCCTCGGCTGCCGTCGCCCTCACCGGCGCCCCGTTCCAGGGCCCGATCGGCGCGGCCAAGGTCGGCTACAAGAACGGCGAGTACATCCTCAACCCGACCGCTTCGCAGCTGGCCGACTCCGATCTGGAGCTGGTGGTTGCCGGTACGTCCAACGCCGTGCTGATGGTCGAGTCCGAAGCCAAGGGCCTATCGGAAGAAGTGATGCTCGGCGCGGTGATGTTCGGCCATCGCGAGATGCAGAAGGTCATCAACGCCATCAACGAGCTGGTCACCGAAGCCGGTCGCCCGTCGTGGAACTGGCAGGCCCCGGCCAAGAACGAGTCGATGATCGCGGCACTGAAGGAAGGCGTCGGCGATCAGCTGTCGCAGGCCTTCCAGGTGCGCGACAAGCTGCAGCGTCGCGACGCCATCTCGGCGATCAAGAAGGACGTGCTGGGCTCGCTGTCGGCCCGTGCCGAATCCGAGGGCTGGAACGCCGCCGAACTGGGCAAGGAGTTCGGCGAGCTCGAATACCAGACCATGCGCAACGCCGTGCTGAGCACCAAGGTCCGCATCGACGGCCGCGCGCTCGACACCGTTCGCCCGATCAGCTCGAAGGTCTCGGTCCTGCCGCGTACCCACGGCTCGGCGCTTTTCACGCGCGGCGAGACGCAGGCGATCGTGGTCGTCACGCTGGGCACCGCGCGCGATGGCCAGATCATCGACGCCGTCTCCGGCGAGTACAAAGAGAACTTCCTGTTCCACTACAACTTCCCGCCTTACTCGGTCGGTGAAGCCGGCCGCATGATGGGCCCGAAGCGTCGCGAAATCGGCCACGGCCGCCTCGCCAAGCGCGGCGTGCTGGCGGTGATGCCGTCGCTCGAGGAGTTCCCGTACACCATTCGCGTGGTGTCGGAAATCACCGAGTCGAACGGTTCCTCTTCGATGGCCTCGGTCTGCGGTTCCTCGCTGGCGCTGATGGATGCGGGCGTGCCGGTCAAGGCACCGGTCGCCGGCATCGCGATGGGCCTGGTCAAGGAAGGCGACAACTTCGTCGTCCTCAGCGACATCCTGGGCGACGAGGATCACCTCGGCGACATGGACTTCAAGGTGGCCGGCACGTCGGAAGGCATCTCGGCGCTGCAGATGGACATCAAGATCCAGGGCATCACCGAAGAAATCATGAAGGTCGCGCTGACCCAGGCCAAGGCCGGTCGCCTGCACATCCTGGGCGAGATGGCCAACGCACTGACCGCTCCGCGCGGTGAGCTGAGCGACTACGCGCCGCGCCTGCTGACGATGAAGATCCACCCGGACAAGATCCGCGAAGTGATCGGCAAGGGTGGTTCGACCATCCAGGCCATCACCAAGGAAACCGGTACGCAGATCGACATCCAGGACGACGGCACGATCGTCATCGCTTCGGTCAACGCCGCGGCTGCCCAGGCTGCGAAGGCGCGCATCGAGCAGATCACGTCCGACGTCGAGCCGGGCCGCATCTACGAAGGCAAGGTCGCCAAGATCATGGACTTCGGTGCGTTCGTGACGATCCTGCCGGGCAAGGACGGCCTGGTGCACGTCTCGCAGATTTCCAGCGAGCGCGTGGAGAAGGTCTCCGACAAGCTCAAGGAAGGCGACATGGTCAAGGTGAAGGTGCTGGAAGTCGACAAGCAGGGCCGCATCCGCCTGTCGATCAAGGCCGTCGAAGAAGGCGAGGGCGTCGCGGCCGAGTAAGTCGCGCGCATCCCTTCGGCGACATCGCCGGAACATGAAAAAGCGGGCTTCGGCCCGCTTTTTCTTTGCGGCGCTTTCAACGCGCGGCGGCCCATCCGGGGCGCGCCTTGCTACGCTTGCGAAATCTTCAGGGAGAAAACCGCATGGCGTCGGGATCGCAAGAGCTTGAACGCTTCGTCTACGAAGCACTGTTGCGTGGTGAGTCCAGGGAATCGATCGCACGCGCCCTGGCTGGCGCGGGTTGGCGCGACGACCAGACCCGCGGTGTCATCGATGCCTACGCCGACACGCCCTATGTGATTCCCGTGCCGCGGCCGCGCGCTTCGGTCTCCGCGCGCGAGGCCTTCCTGTACCTGGTGCTGTTCGCGTCTCTGTATTTCGCGGCCTGGCACCTGGGCAGCCTGTTGTTCGACCTCATCAACCGCGCCTGGCCGGACGCGGCCGACCAGGATTACGCGAGGCAGTTCCTCGATCGCTCGATCCGTTGGTCGACCGCGGCGCTGATCATCACGTTCCCGGTATTCGCCTTCGTGTCCCACTACATTTCCAGGGACGTGGCGCGCCATCCGATCAAACGGCTCTCGCCCGTGCGCCGGTGGCTGACGTACCTGACCTTGTTCGTCGCCGCGACGGTGCTGATCTGCGACATGACCACCCTGGTCTTCAACCTGCTGGGCGGGGAGCTGACGACGCGCTTCGTGCTCAAGGTGCTGGTGGTGGCCACGATCGCCGGCGGCGCGTTCGGCTGGTACCTGCACGACCTGCGCCGCGAAGAGGTGGACGCATGAGCGGCGCCACGGGGCGTTGGATACTGATCGTCGCGGCCGTGGCGGTGGCGGCGACGGTGGTGGCGGCGATAGCGGTGCTGGGCACGCCAGGCGCGCAGCGGCAGTTGCGCCAGGACGAGCGGCGCGTGCGCGATCTGTCCAGCTTGCAGGACGAGATCGAGGCATGGGCCAAGCAACGCGGCGCGTTGCCGGCCGACCTTGCCGTACTCGCCCGGCGTCCGGGCGTGCGACTGGCGACGACCGATCCCTTCAACGCGCAGCCCTACGCCTACCGCGTCGTCGACGCCCGAAACTACCGTCTGTGCGCGACCTTCGACACCGACACCGCCGAAGTCCGCAGCGATCGTGGTAGCGCACGTACGTGGCGGCATCCGCGCGGGAACTATTGCTTCGACCTCGTGCTGCCGCCGCCCAAGGCCGATTGAAACCGGGACGCCGGCACGCGTCGGCGGGGCGCCATCATTCGCTGTCACAGATGCGCCCCCATCACCGTCCTGGTTTGCATCGCCCCACGTCGAGATGCCCCATGTCCGCGATCCTGGACACCGATTTCGAATCCCACCGCCCACGCCTGATGGCGCTCGCCTACCGGCTGCTGGGCAGTCGCAGCGATGCCGAGGAGGTCGTGCAGGACGCCTGGCTGCGCTGGCACCAAGCCGACCGTTCGACCATCCGCGAGCCGGAAGCCTGGCTGGTAACGACCACCACGCGCCTGGGCATCGACCGCCTGCGCCTGGCGCGCAACGAGCGCGAGGTCTACC
Organism: Lysobacteraceae bacterium P; assembly: GCA_005503055.1. Taxonomy (GTDB): domain Bacteria; phylum Pseudomonadota; class Gammaproteobacteria; order Xanthomonadales; family Xanthomonadaceae; genus Lysobacter_J. The sequence goes on from SCOX01000001.1 coordinate 3,939, forward strand.
CCGGTCCGTGGCTGCCCGAACCGCTCAGCGCCGACGACGCGCCCGGTCCGGAGCAGCAGGCCGACATCGCCGGGCAGGTGTCGCTGGCCTTCCTCGCGGTGCTGGAGAAACTGGGACCGGAGGAACGTGCCGCCTTCCTGCTGAAGGAAGTGTTCGACTACGACTATCCGCAGATCGCCGAACTGCTCGGGCACACCGAGGCGAACTGCCGCCAGATGGTGAGCCGCGCCCGCACGCGCGTGCAGGCCGAACGCCCGCGTTTCACGGTCGCGCCGGACACGCACCGCCGCCTGCTCGAGCGCTTCATGCAGGCGATGCAGCGCGGCGATCGCGATTCCATCATCGCCTTGCTGCACGCCGACGCGCGCCTGGTCGCCGACGGCGGCGGCAAGGTCACGGCGGTGGGCCGGCCATTGCAGGGCGCCGAGCGCATCGCAGACCTCTACCGGATGGTGGCGCGCCGCACGCAGGACATCTCCGAAGTGCGCCTGGGCCACGTCAACGGCGAGCCGGCGGTGCTGCGCTGGATGGATGGCCGGTTGCAGTCGATCACCACGATCGTCATGGACGAGGAGGGCCGCATCACCCAGCTGTTCTCCGTTCTGAATCCCGACAAACTACGCGGGTTGCTCTAAGCGAATCCGGTGCGTGGGTGTCACAACCGGGCACTTGGATCCGTCTTTACTCATGAAGCGGCCACCGTGGTCGCCACAGTGAGAAACGACATGAACGCTGCAACCCATATCGACTACACCGCCGCATCCCCGGACGCCTTCAACCACCTGCTACAGCTCAGCACCGGTCTGCACAAGGGACCGCTGGGTCACACGCTGGTGGAGCTGGTCTCGCTGCGCGCCTCGCAGATCAACGGCTGCGTGTTCTGCCTGGACATGCACTCCACCCTGTTGCGCAAGGCGGGCATGAGCCAGCGCAAACTCGACACGGTTCCCGCCTGGCGCGAAAGCCCGCTGTTCGACGCCCGTGAACGCGCCGCATTGGCCTGGACCGAAACGCTCAACGCCATCGGCTCCGCACAGGTGCCGGACGATGCGCTGGAGCAGGCGCGCGAACACTTCGACGAACGCGAGCTGTCGGACCTGACCTTCGCCGTCGCCGCGATCCGCGCCTGGAACGTCCTCAACGTCGGCCTGCGCAAGCCGCTGCCGGAGGCGTGAGTTTCATTGCCGTCGTCGCCCACGTGCGACGACGGCCGCACCGCGCTCAGCGGGCGTCGGCTGCGCCCCCCGCGAGGCGGCGAACACAGGCGGCGACCATGCGATGCAAGGTCGCCAGCGCGAGGGCGAACAGTGCGAACGCGGCGACGCCGGCACTCCATGCAAGCCACACGTCGCCGCGCGGACCGGAGAACACCAGCGCGAGGTTGCCGGCGAGTGCGATCGACACCGGCAGCCAGGCCGCCGCCGCTACCAGTGACGCGATCGCGGCCAGGCGAACCCAGCCGGGCGAGGCGATCGTCACCGCCGCGCCCGCGATCGCGCACAACCCCAGCGCCGCGAGCGCGTTGCCCAGCGGCAAGCCGCCGGGAAGCCCGGTTTCCAGCCAGGGCGCACCGGTCGTCAGCGAACCCAATGCGCATGCGGCGCACGCCAGCAGTGCGCCGATCTTCCAACCCGAATACACCGTCCACGTCGTCCGATGGCGAAACGGCGAGCCTACCAAGCTCACCGTGCACGGCAAGCCGGATCGCCGCGCCGCGCTCACGTCGCCATGCGCAGCGTCGTGGTGGTGCCGTGGCCTTCATCTGAGGCGATATCGAGCTGCCAGCCCAGGTGCTCGCACAGGCGCGAGATCAGGTCCAGGCCGATGCCGCCACCATCGCGCCCGCCGCCGCGCGCGACCCGCGCGTAGATCTGCGCGATTTCCTCCGGCGTCATGCCGTGGCCGGGATCGTCGATGACCACCGTCGCCGGCGTTTCCAGACGGATCGTGATGCGGCCGCGGTCGCTGTGCTCGATCGCGTTGCGCAGCAGATTGCCGATGGCCGCCTGCACGATCGGGAGCGGCGCGAGGATCTCGCACGAAGGCAGCGCGACGATATCCAGTTGCAGGTCCTTGTCGCGGGTGAGGTGGCGATGGTCCTCGACGATCTCGGGAATCAGCTGGTCCAGTGCGACGTGATCGCTCGAACGCGCCAGTCGCGCCGGATCCTTCGCCAGCACCAGCAGCAGCGAGATGAGCTGCTCCACTTCGCGCGTGGTGCGCTGGATGCGGGTGAGCTGTCCGCGCGCGGCTTCGGGCAGCTGCGGCTGCTGCAGCGCAATCTCGGCCGCCCCGCCGATGACCGCCACCGGCGTGCGCAGCTCGTGGCTGGCGCTGTCGATGAAGACGCGCTCGCGTTCGACGAAGCGATCGTTGCGTTGCAGGTAATCGTTGAGGGCGTCGGCGATCACCACCAGTTCCGCACTGGCCGAAGGCGGGATGTGGACGCGTTGGCCGGCCTGGTCGGGGCGCAGGGCTGCGATCGACTGCGCCATGTCGCGCAGTGGCCGCACCAGCCGGTTCACGCTCCAGGCGATGGCGACGCCGAGCAGGACGATCAGCGTAATCGCCGAGCCGACCATCGTCAGTCCCATGTCGAATTCGCGTTCTTCCAGGTCGGTGATGTCCAGCGCGAGGACCAACGGACTGCCGTCCACTTCGCGCACCAGCGCGACGCGTTCCACGCCGTCGACGATGATCTCGTCGTACACGCCCGGCGCGACGCCGCGCAGTGGCGCGGGCACGGCCTGAGGATCGCGGCCGTCGTAGAGCGAGATGTTGCGCGTGTTGGTCCAGCGGTAGCTGGGATCCCGGGCCCGCAGTTCCAGCAGGTGATCCATCTCCGAGTCCAGCAGCGTCTGCCAGACCAGTTGTTCGGCGTGCTCGTTGACGATGATGCCGTTCACGACCACCGCGACGCTGAGCACCACCACGTAGCCGAACAAGCCCAGCAGGATGCGCCGGCGAAGGCCGGAACGGGTCGGACTCATGGGGTCGCTCATGGGGGCGTATCGATGGAGGTTGCGTCCGGCCCGCCGGCGGGTGCGGTTCCGGCCTGCGCGATGCGATACCCCACGCGCGGCAGCGTCTGGATCAGCTTCGCCGAAAAGGGGCCGTCCACGCTGCGCCGCAGTTCGTAGATGTGCGAGCGGAGCATGTCGCCATCGGGTGGATCGTCGCCCCATAGCGCGTGTTCGAGGCGTTCGCGCGTGACGGCCGCGGGGCTGGCCTGCATCAGCACTTCCAGCAACTTGCGGCACGCCGGATACAGGTGCAGCGAACGTCCCGCGCGCGTGACCTCCAGAGTGGACGTATCCAGACGCAGGTCGCCGACCTGCAGCGTCTTGCTGCGTCCGCGTCCGCGCGAACGGGCGACCAGCGCTTCCAGGCGCACTTCCAGTTCGGGCAGGTGGAAGGGCTTGGTGAGGTAGTCGTCCGCACCGGCGCGGAAACCGGCGATCTTGTCGGGAAGTTCGTCGCGCGCGGTGAGCATCAGCACCGGCGTATCGCGTCCGGCCTCGCGCAACCGGCTGAGGACTTCGCGGCCGTCCATGCGCGGCAGCATCCAGTCGAGGACGATCGCATCGAATTCGGTCGTGATCGCCAGGTGCAATCCGGTGGGGCCGTCCGGCGCGGCGTCGAGCGTGTAGCCGCGCGCGTCGAAGTATTCGAACAGGTTGGCGACCAGGTTGCGATTGTCTTCCACGACCAGCACGCGCATCGATGGTCCGTCCTCGTCGGCTCATGGGCGCGGACACGCCTGCCGGCATTGTGCGCCGCCATGCGTGGGAATGCCGTGGGAACGCCGTCGCTGAAGCACCGTCGAAACGCGGCCTGGACGGCGCGCATGAGCACGCCGGAGACGGATCGCAGCCCGGGTTCGGTCGAGGCCGGCCGTCGCGCCGTGCCACGTTCATCCAGACGCGGCGCGGGGTGCGCCAGCCGGACCGGCTCCTCCAGACCCGGAGCGGCTCTGCTGGCAAGTGTCGGCAGTGGGTGGCCGCATGGCAGGCGTGGGGCGCGTCGCCCGTGCGCCATCCTCCGCACGATCGAGGAGGCGGTGCGATGTCGAAGAACGGATGGTTTGGCGGGTGGCTGGCCCTGGCGGCGATGATGCCTGTCGGCGCGGCCGAACTGGGCGTACTCGCCCCCGTCGTTGTCCAGGGCCAGCCGCAGGTGCAGGCCGATCCGGCCGGCAGGCCGGCGCCGGTCGTCACACGCGTCGGCTCGGGCGAGTTCTACGGGCAGATCCAGCGCGAGGCGCGCGCGGGCTTCCTCGCCACCGTGCTGGCGCTGGACGAAAGCGCGCAGCGCATCGCCGGTGCGCGAACGCCCGCGCCGACCTGGCTCTACCTGTCCGCGGAGGACGGCGGTTTCGCGCGCCGCGGGTTCTGGCTGGAAGAGAGCGGCCGCCGCCGTTTCGTCGACGAGCTGTTCGTCGATCTCGTCGTCGACGAAGGCACCGTCGCCGATGGCGGCTTCGAGGAAATCTTCAGCCACGAGATGGGCCACGTGTTCCTGCGCCGGCTCATGCCCGGCTTGCCGTACGGCTGGTCGCGCACGCCGCACAGCAGCATGAGCGTGACCGACTACCCGACGGCCTTCGACGAAGGATTCGCCACGCATTTCCAGGCGCTGGTGCGCCGCCATTCGCGCAACCCGCACTTGGAGAACCTCACGCTCGGCCTCGACGCCAAGCCGTTCCTGCCGTTCTGGTTGAGCAACCTGGACCGCGCCGGGCGCATCGACGGCGTGCGGCGGAATCTGTTCGTGCAGGCGCAACTCGTCCCGCCGGGCAGCGAGGCCGATGCCTGGTCGCGCGCGAACGAAAGCACCGCCTTCGACATGGCGCGCCTGCGCAACGGCCAGCAGATGCTGTCGAGCGAAGGCGTGATCGCCACGCTGTTCTACCGCTGGATGGTGCCTGGCGAGGACTCGCGCGAGGCGATCGTCGCGCGCTACTCGTCGTTGTTTCGCACCATGGCGACCTCGCGCGGGTGGGCGTTCCGCCCGGATTCGCCGGTCTTCATCGACTTGCTCGATCACTATTGCGCCGACGTGCCGGCCGACTGCGGGCGTGTGCGCGGCGTGTTCCTCGATACCACCTACGGCGCCACCGCCGACGCCACGCTGCCGCGCACCACCGAAGCGATGGCCGAGCGCGGACGCATCGGCGACATGGCCGGTTTCGTCGCCGGCCTGAAACAGGCGCGTGCGCAGATGACGCAGTTGCAGGCACGCGTGGCGCAGCAACCGGCGCTGCTGCGCGCCGCGCTGGGCCCGGACCTGTGGCTGCTCGGCCGCACGCCGGTGCAGCTGCCCGGGATGCCGTCGGACGAAGTCGCGGTGAACCTCAACACCGCGCAGGCCGAACAGCTACGCACATTGCCGGCCCTCGATGCGGCGGTCATCGAACGCGTGCTGCGCAGCCGCCGCGACGACGGCGCGTTTCGCGACCTCGCCGATTTCGCGCAACGCGGCGGACTCGATGCGAAACAACGTGCAGTCCTTGAGTCGGCCGCGCAGTCGCTGGAGAAGGCGGGCTTGAACGAACGTCGCTAGAACGACGCCGCTAGAACGGAGGCCGCTAGGGCGTGGCGGCGTGCGGTTCGACGCGGTGCGGTTCGAACGGTTCACCGAACAGGTCGCTCTGCGCGGCCGGGATGCCCTCGCGGTCGATGAATCCCGACAGGCCCACGCCCACCAGGCGATAGCGTGTTCCGGCGGGCAGCGGCACGCGGGCGCGCAATTCGCAGGCGATGCGCACGAGCTGCTCGAGGCTCGTCGGTCGCTCAGAGGGCGTGAGGCTGCGCGTGAGGATGCGGAAGTCGGCGGTCTTGAGCTTCAGCACCACCGTGCGCGCGAGCCGGTCGGGATCGCGCGCGAGCTCGCGCCCGTAACCTTCCCAGGTTTTTTCGGCGAGCCGCGCGATGTGCGACTCGAGCTCGTCCAGGTGCAGGTCGCGCTCGAAAGTGTCCTCGGAGGAGATCTGCAGGGTGGGGCGCTCGGGTTCGACGGGATTGTGGTCGATGCCCAGCGACAACTCGTGCAGGCGCCGGCCCCAGCGGCCGAAGCGCGCTTCCAGCCCCGCCGCGCCGAGCGTGCGCAGGTCCGAGACGGTGGCGATGCCCAGCTCTTCCAGCTTCTGCTCCATCACCTTGCCCACGCCGGGCAGACGGCCGACCGGCAACGGCGCGAGGAACGCCTCGACCTGGTGCGGACGGATCACGAAGATCCCGTCGGGCTTGCGCCAGTCCGAGGCGATCTTGGCCAGGAACTTGTTCGATGCGACGCCCGCCGAGGCGGTGAGGTGGGTCTCTTCGCGGATCGCCTCGCGGATCGCCTGCGCGGTGGCGGTGGCCGTGGACAGACCGGTCTTGGTGACGCTGACGTCGAGGTAGGCCTCGTCCAGCGACAGCGGTTCGATCAGGTCGGTATGGCGGGCGAAGATCTCGCGCACGTGGCGGGACACCGCCTTGTAGCGGGTGAAATCCGGCGGCACGAACACCGCCTGCGGGCACAGGCGCTCGGCGCGGATCGCCGGCATCGCCGAGCGCACGCCGAAGCGGCGCGCCTCGTAGCTGGCCGCGCACACCACCGAGCGAGCGCCGCGCCAGGCGACCACCACGGGCCGACCGCGCAGGGAAGGATCGTCGCGCTGTTCGACCGAGGCGTAGAACGCGTCCATGTCGACATGCAGGATCTTGCGGGCGGGGTCGGGCACGGGCGGCGGCGGTCAGGGGCGCCTTGGGGTGGCACGTTAGTCAAAATGCTAACGCGCCCGAGCGGCTGGGTCACCCCCGTCCGTGCTGAGATCGCCGCCGCCGGATGTCCGGACCGATCAGGCGTCTTCCTCCCGCAACCGCTCGACGTCGAGATTCGCCCCCTCACGATGCCCGCGCCCGTGCTCCGACAACTGCCGCTGCATCGCCTCGAACGCGTCGTGCACGGCCAGGTAGACGTCGGCGTGGCGCTGATCCTTCGGCGGCGTGCGCCCGGCTTCGAACGTCGCACCGGGAACGACGGCGTGGACGTGCACGGCATAGCGATTGCCGTGCAGGTGCCTGTGTTCGGCGTGGCGCACAGCGACATCGCACGACAGCATTCGCGGCGCGAGTTGCCACAGCTTCGCCGCGTGGCGCCGTATGTCCTCGCGCAGCGCCTCGGATACGGGCATGCCTTCGAAGCGGATCGTGACATCGTATTGCATGGGAGCTCCTGTACGGTGGGACGAGCCCCATATGCGGACCGTCGCAGGAGGTTGTCAGCTTGAAACTTCGACGTGGCCGCGTGCATCGTGGGAGCGCATGATGTCGGACTGGCAACGCGCCCGATGAGCACCTACTCCCTGCAATCGCTGTTCGCACCCGCATCCGTCGCCGTCGTCGGCGGCAGTCCGCGCGAACGCTCGATCGGCCGCGCGGTGTTGCGCAATCTGCAGGCGGGCGGCTTCACCGGCCCCATCGGGCTGGTGAACCCGCGTCATCGCGAGATCGAAGGCGTCGCCTCGGTCGCACGCGTGGCGGACTTGCCGTTCGTGCCCGAACTGGTGGTGATCGCCACGCCGGCGGCGATGGTGCCCAAGTACGTGCAGGCCGCCGCGGAGCACGGCGCGGCCGCCGCCATCGTGTTGAGCGCCGGCCTGGGGCAGGGCGAAGGCTCGTTCGCAGCCGAACTGCAGGCGATCGCGCGCGCACACGGCCTGAGGCTGGTCGGGCCCAACAGCCTGGGCGTCATCGCACCGCAAACGCGACTCAACGCCAGCTTCGCCGCGCACACACCGCATCCGGGCGACATCGCGCTCATATCTCAATCGGCTGCGATCGCCGCTGCGCTGGTGGAGTGGGGCGCTGGACGCTCCATCGGCTTCTCCGGCGTGGCCGCGCTGGGCGACGCGCTCGACGTGGACTTCGCCGACCTGCTCGACTACTACGCGCGCGACCGCCACACGCGCGCGATCCTGCTCTACGTCGAATCCATTCGCGATGCACGCAAGTTCATGTCGGCCGCGCGTGCCGCTGCGCGATTGAAGCCGGTGGTCGTGGTGAAGTCGGGCCGGCACGCGCCGCGCACGTCCGCGCCCGGCACGCATGCCGCCGCGCTCGCATCGCCGGACGCCGTGTACGCCGCCGCGTTCCATCGCTCGGGCATGCTGCGCGTGCGCGCATTGAACGAGCTGTTCTCCGCGGCCGAAGCGCTCAGTCGCGTCGACAACCTGCCGGGCCGACGTCTGGCGATCTTCGCCAACGGACGCGGCACGGGCTCGCTCGCGGCGGACCGCCTGCTCGACATGGGCGGCACGCTGGCGATGCTGTCGGACGACACGCGCGAGGCCATGCGCGCCATCGCCTCCTCCGCATGGCCGGGAACGAACCCGGTGGATTTCTACGGCGATGCGGACAACGCGTCGTATGCGGCCGCCTTCCAGGCGCTCGTCTCCGATCCCGGCAACGATGCCGTGCTGGTGCTCAACGTGCCGACCGCGCTGATCGGCGCCGAAAGCCGTGCCGCCACCCTCGCGCAGGCACGCGAAGCGCTGCCGCGCCATCTCGCGCGAAAGCCCGTGTTCGCGGTATGGCTGGGCGCCGACGACGCCGCCGCCGATCGCCTCAACGCCGCGCGCATTCCCAACTATCCGACCGAAGCCGACGCCGTGCGCGGCTTCATGTACCTGGTGCGTCACCGCGAAGCGCGGATGACGCTGATGGAGACGCCGCCGAGCCTGCCGGACGACCTCGTCGTCGACACCGCCACGGCGCGCGGCATCTTCGATGCGGCGGTGGCGGACGGTCGCCGCTGGCTCGATCCGATCGAAGTCGCACGCGTGCTTGGCGCCTACGGCATCCCGATCGCGCCCGTCGCGCGGGCACGCGATGCGGAAGAGGCCGCACGCGTCGCGGCCCCGCTGCTGGCCCAGGGCTCGCAGGTGGCGGTGAAGATCCTTTCGCCCGACATCGAGCACAAATCGGACGTCGACGGTGTGCGCCTGAACCTCTTCAGCGAGCAGGCCGTGCGCGAGGCGACCGAGGCGATCGTGCAGCGCGCGCGCACCCTCCGGCCCGATGCGCGCATCGAAGGCGTCACCGTGCATCCGATGATCGTGCGGCCCAGGGCGCGCGAGCTCATCGCCGGCATGGCCGACGACGAAACCTTCGGCCCGGTGATCGTGTTCGGACGCGGCGGCACCGCGGTGGAAGTGATCGACGACAAGGTGCTGGCGCTGCCGCCGCTGGACCTGCGCCTGGCGCACGAGATGATCGGCCGCACGCGCGTCTCGCGCATCCTCAAGGGCTATCGCGACGTACCGGCGGCCGACGAGCGCGCCGTCGCGCTGGTGCTGGTGAAGCTCGCGCAACTGGTCGGCGACGTCCCGCAGATTCGTGAGGTCGACATCAATCCGCTGCTGGCCGACAGCGACGGACTGGTGGCGGTGGATGCGCGCATCGGCGTGTCGCCCTCGCGCTTGCTGCACAAGGGGCCGGGCCATCCGCGTTTCGCGATCCGGCCGTATCCGAAGGAATGGGAGCGCGAGATCGTGCTGTCCGACGGGGCGACCGCGTTCGTGCGTCCGGTGCGTCCGGAAGACGAAGAGATGTTCCGGGCCTTCTTCGGCCGCGTGTCGGACGAAGACCTGCGCATGCGGTTCTTCCAGACCGTGCGCCACTTCAGCCACGAGTTCATTGCCCAGCTCACGCAGCTGGACTACGCGCGTTCCATCGCGCTGGTCGCCATCGAGCCGGAGAGCGGGCAGATGCTCGGCGCGGTACGCCTGCACGCGGACGCCAATTACGACCGCGGCGAGTACGGGATCCTCGTGCGTTCGGACCTCAAGGGCCACGGCCTGGGGTGGCGGCTGATGCAGATCATGATCGAGTACGCGCGCTGGCTGGGCCTGCGCTCGATCGAGGGCGAAGTGCTGCAGGAAAACCGCACCATGATCGAGATGTGCCGGGCGCTGGGTTTCTCGGTGGTGACCAATCCCGACGATCCCAGCCTGGTGAACGTGTCGCTGCCGATCACGGATGCGCAGCCGCTGCGTTGATCCGGCCATGTAGCCCGGGTAAGGCCAGAGGCCGCATCCGGGGGAATTTTCGAGGTAGGCGTCGGGTGGCGACGAGCGTGGCTCGCCGTCACTTGGAGGATGCGGCTACGTCGAACCAGGGTGCGCTTCGCTTACCCGGGCTACGCCTCTGTAGCCGCCATCCGGCGTTCGCTGGAATGCCGTGCGACGGCAACGGCACTCACACCCACCCCGTCGCATAGAACACCCCGATCACCACGAACACCGCCGCGGTCTTGATCAGCGTGATGGCGAAGATGTCCTTGTACGCCTGCCGGTGCGTGAGCCCGGTGACCGCCAGCAGCGTGATCACCGCGCCGTTGTGGGGCAGGGTGTCCATGCCGCCGGACGCCATCGCGGCGACACGGTGCAGCACTTCCATCGGAATGCCGGCCGCGTTCGCGTTGGCGATGAACGTATCGGCCATCGCGGCCAGCGCGATGCTCATGCCGCCCGAGGCCGAACCGGTGATGCCGGCCAGCGCCGTCACCGTGACCGCCTGGTTCACCAGCGGATTCGGGATCGCGCCCAGCGCGTTGGCTACCACCAGAAAGCCCGGCAGCGCGGCGATGACTGCGCCGAAGCCGTACTCTGACGCGGTGTTCATCGCCGCCAGCAGCGCGCCGCCGACGGCCGACTTCGTGCCCTCGGCGAAATTCGTCATCACCGGTTTCCACGCGAACACGAGCACCGTGAGGATGCCGATCAGCAGCGCGCCCTGCACGGCCCAGATCGCGGCGATCTTCGCCACGTCCTGCACCACCGGCGCGGCGCCGCCGATGACGGCGGGGTCGAAGCTGTGGCTTTCGCCGTAGAAGCGCGGGATCGCCGAGGTGAGCAGCTTGTTCGACACGCCTACCAGCACCAGCGGCGCGATCGCGATCAGCGGGTGCGCGAGCGCCTGGCCGGTGAACGGTACCGGTTCGTTGACCAGCGCCACGCCGTAGCCTTCGCCGTTGGCCAGTGCGGCGCGCCGGCGCCAGTCCAGATACAGCAGGCCGACGACGAGGATGAACACGCCGCCCACCGTTCCCAGTATCGGCGCGGCCCAGGTGTTGGTGCCGAAGAAGGTGGTCGGGATGATGTTCTGGATCTGCGGCGTGCCCGGCAGCGCATCCATGGTGAAGGTGAACGCGCCCAGCGCGATGGTGCCGGGGATCAGGCGCTTGGGGATGTCGCTCTGGCGGAACAGTTCCGCCGCGAACGGATACACCGCGAACACCACCACGAACAGCGACACGCCGCCGTAGGTCAGCAGCGCGCAGACGACCACGATCGACAGCATCGCGCGACCGGCACCGAACAGGCGCAACGTGGCGGCCACGATCGCTTTGGAGAAACCCGACAGCTCGATCAACTTGCCGAAGATCGCGCCGAGCAGGAACACCGGGAAATACAGCTTCAGGAAGCCCACCATCTTGTCCATGAACAAGCCGGTGAACATCGGCGCGACCAGCGTCGGATCGGTCAACAGCACCGCGCCGAGCGCGGCCACCGGCGCGAACAGGATCACGCTGTAGCCGCGATAGGCCACGAACATCAGAAAGCTCAGCGCGGCCAGCACGATCAGAAATGCCATGGACGTCCCCGGGATGAATCATTGCGAGTCCCGCATCCCTTGCTGTCATCCCCTTGCAGGCGGGGATCCATGCTCGAGTGCCGTCAGGCAGCACGATGGCGTCGGGTCGTTGGATTTCCGCCTTCGCGGGAATGACGAGCCTGGTTGCAGTGGGGCCAGTCTCCCGTTGACCGCCGGGCGCGGGCATTGTCCGAAGGTACAGCAGCGACCTTTGGACGTCGGACCTAGTCTTGCCGCAAGACGGGGAGGGACCGTCGCCATTTTGCCGCGGGCTTCGGCCATGCGCGGTCAACGAATCGGGGAGGAGTGTCGAACATGATCCGCAGCGGCAGGACGTACAACAGAAGCAGCCTCAGCCTGGGCATCGCCATCGCGGTGACCCTGCTCGCGCCCATCGCGCACGCACAGGAAAGCAACGCCGAAAAGCAGGGCGAAGAGGCCACCACGCTCAGCGGCGTCACCGTCACCGCCCGCAAGCGCGAGGAAACGCTGCAGGAAGTGCCGGTGGCGGTCACCGCGTTCACCGCCGACGCCCTCGACCAGCTCAACGTGGAAGACCTCAGCGATCTCGACGCGCTGGTGCCAAACCTCACCATCTACGCCGCGCGCGGCTCGTCCAGCACGATCACCGCCTACATCCGCGGCGTCGGCCAGTCCGACCCGCTGTGGGGTGTGGACCCGGGCGTGGGCATCTACATGGACGATGTCTACATCGCGCGCCCGCAGGGCGCTCTGCTGGACGTGTTCGACGTGGAACGCGTGGAAGTGTTGCGCGGCCCGCAGGGCACGCTGTATGGAAAGAACACCATCGGCGGCGCGATCAAGTACATCTCGCGCGGCCTGAGCGTCGATCCCGACGGCCAGGCGTCGATCACGGTAGGCAACTACAACCAGCTCGACGTGCGCGCGGCCGCCAGCGGTTCGGTGGGCGACGGCGCGCTGCGCGGCCGCATCGCCGTGGCCAGCCTCAACCGCGATGGTTATGGCGAGAACCTGACCAACGACCAGCCGGTCAGCGACAAGGAAATCCTCGCCGCGCGCGGCCAGCTCGGCGCCTACGTCAACGACGCCCTCGACATCCAGTTCGCCTTCGACTGGATGGACGACCAGTCCGGCGTGCGCGGCGCGAAGATGCTCGCGCCCAACCGGTTCGCGCCGGGCTTCGCACCACTGGACGACCGCTACGACATCCGCAGCGGCATGCCCAACGTCAACGACACCGAGATGAAGGGCATCTCGACCACGGTCAACTGGCGCGTGAACGACGACTGGGCGGTGAAGTACATCCTCGCCAAACGCGAGTCGGACACCCAGACCAACATCGACTTCGACACGCTGCCCAACAAGGTCGCCGACGTGAAGGCGTTCTACAGCGACGAACAGGTCAGCAACGAACTGCAGGTCAATTACGACGGCGGCGGCCGCAGCCGCGGCGTCGTCGGCTTGTACTTCTTCGATGGGCAGGCCGGCGGCCAGGTCCTCAACAACTTCTTCAATGCGTCCTTCGGCGACACGCAGGGCACGATCTACACCGACCAGTGGGCACTGTACGCGGACTGGACGTTCGATCTGACGGAAAAGCTGAAGCTCGACGTCGGCGCGCGCTACACCGACGAACGCAAGCACGCCGTCGTCCTCAACCGCTGCTACACCGACGCGACCTTCTCGACGCTGGCGGTGCGCTGCGCGGCCAACAATCCCACGCCCATCGCGGCCAATTTCGACAAGCGCATCGATTTCCAGAACACCTCGCCGAAGGTCTCGCTGGATTACCAGATCACCCCGGAAATCATGATCTACGGCCTGGCCTCGCGCGGCTTCAAGTCGGGCGGCTACAACATCCGTGCGCAGGCGACCGCGGTTCCGCGTTCGGCCGAGCCGTTCGACGACGAGTCCGTCGACAGCTACGAGATCGGCAGCAAGATGGCCTTCCTCGACCAGACGCTGTTCCTGAACCTGGCGGCGTTCCACAACAAGTACGAAGACATCCAGCTGTCGGTGTTCACTTCCTACGACAGCAACGGCGACGGCGTGAACGATGCCTTCTTCGGCGACTTCACCAACGCCGGTTCCGGCACGGTGGAAGGCGTGGAAGTCGAATACCAGTGGCTGCCCACGCCGCATTGGCTGATCAGCGGCAACTTCGCCTGGCTCGACGCGAAGTACGACGAATTCATCTACGCCGGCGTGAACATTGCCGACGAGCAGGAATTCACCAACGCACCCGAGTTCTCCGGCGCGCTGAACGTCGAGTTCCGCACGCCGTTGTCCGGCGGCGGCGAGATCTCCGCGCGCGTGGGCTACAGCTACCAGGACGACGTGGTGGCGACGACCGAGATCGTGCGTACGGGTGCGCTGCCGATCACGCAGGACGGCTACGGCCTGGTGAACGCCGGCGTTATCTGGCGCCTCGACGACGCCTGGTCGTTCTCGCTGCAGGGCACCAACCTGGCCGACAAGGAGTACCGCACCACGGGCTACAACCTGAACGCTGCGCTGGGCGTGTTGACCGGCTTCTACGGCGCGCCGCGCCAGTACAGCCTGGCGGTGCGGTACGACTTCTGAGGCGACGCTTCGGGTGCGCTTCACCTGCCCGGGCTGCGACGGATATTCCTTGTCCCTCCGGCGACCGGAGGGACAAGGACTCAACGATGTCGTCGAGGTTGCTGCAAGGCGCGCACGAGTACCCGTCTGCCCTCGATCGAGTCCCGGAGAGGTTCGCGAGGGTGCGCGCGAGCCTCGCGCGGGCAGCCCGATGCCCGGCGTCGGGTGCGGAGGACCCTCGCGAGGGATGCCGGCACCCTCGCGAGGCTCGCGCGAACCCGCGCGAGGGTGCCGGCAAGGGTCGCGAGGGTAGGGAAGACACCTCGCGTTGCTACAAAGTCGCAGCCCGCAGGTGCGCGGCAGCCGCGCGAAGGTGCGCAAGTCCCCGGCCGAAGGCGCCGCGCACTCGTTCGAGGGTGAGCGCGTGCCCGTTGGAGGGCAGACGGCCGCCCTCGCGCGCCCTTCGAATGCACCGACGCAGCCCTCGCCGATGCGGCCGGCGCGCCACGCGTCGCTTTCGCTATCCTCGCCCGATGCCGCCACGCCGATGCCCATGCTGAGCTTCACCGCCGTGGCCCTCGCCAGCCTCGCCTGGCTGGCGCTGATGTTCGGCACGGCGTTGTACGCCGAGCGCCGGCCGACGGTGCTGGCGCGGCACTGGCGCCATGTCTATGCGCTCTCGCTGGCGGTGCACTGCACCTCGTGGACGTTCTACGGCACGGTCACCCAGGCCGCGCGCTACGGCTGGCCGCTGCCGCCGACGTTCCTCGGCGCGATCGTGCTGTATGGGCTGGCGATCGCGTTCATGGTCAAGCTGGTGCGCCTGTCGCGCGAGACCAACGCGACCTCGCTCGCCGACCTCATCGCCACGCGGCTGGGCAAAGACGCGTGGCTCGCCGCGACCGTCACCCTGATCGCCGCGCTCGGACTGATCCCGTACATCGCGCTGCAACTCAAGGCCGTGGCGATGAGCTTCGCCATGCTCACCACGCGCACCGCCGAGGGTGCGGCGGCCCCGGCCTGGCAGGACAGCGCGCTGTATGTCGCCTTGGCGATGGCGCTGTTCGCGATGCTGTTCGGCACGCGCCGTGCGAGTGCGGCCGAACACAACCGCGGCCTCGTGTTGGCGATGGCCTTCGAGTCGGTGTTCAAGCTCGCCGCGATGCTCGCGCTCGGCGCGTTCGTCTGGTTCGGGCTGGGCGACCTGCCGCAGGCCGCGGTGCAACCGCCGCCCACCGCCGACGGCTTCGCCCCGCTGGTGCTGCTCGGCGCCCTGGCGATGTTCATCCTGCCGCACCAGTTCCACGTCGGCGTCGTGGAGTGCCGCGACGAGCGCGACGTGCGCACTGCGCGCTGGCAGTTCCCGTTGTACCTGATCCTGATCGCGTTGCCGGTGTTGCCGCTGGCGACGGCCGGGCAGGCGCTGCTGGCCGGCAGCGACGTGCCATCGGACCTGTACGTGCTGGCGCTGCCGTTGTCGCAGGGGCACGAAGGGTTGGCGCTGTTCGCCTTCCTCGGCGGGCTCAGCGCGGCTACGGGCATGGTGGTGGTCAGCACGCTCACGCTGAGCCTGATGATCGGCAACCACTGGTTCGCGCCCGGCCTGCTGCGTGGCGCGTGGTCGCGCAACGACGGCAGCGACCTGCGCGGAAGCGTCATCGCGCTGCGCCGCTGCGGCATCGTGGCGATCATGCTGCTGGCGTGGGCGTACAGCCGCCTGCTCGCCGGCAGCGATGCGCTGGCCGACGTGGGTGCGGTGTCGTTCTCGGCGTTGGCGACGCTGGCGCCGGTGCTGTGCTTCGCGGTGTGGCGCCCGCAGACACCGGCGCGCGCGGCGGTGATCGGCATCGTCGCCGGCTTTGCGGCGTGGGCGTGGGTGCTGCTGCTGCCGATGACCTTCGAAGCCCGCGGCGACGCGCCCGCGTGGATCGCCCACGGCCCGCTCGAGATCGGCTGGCTGGCGCCCGAGGGCCTGTTCGGCCTGACCGGATGGAGCCGCCTCGGCCGCGCGGTGGGCGCGAGCCTGTTCGTCGGCACGGCGGCGACGGTGATTGCCGCGCTGTGGCGCCGCGAGGCGCCGCGCCGCGCGCAACGTGGCCTGGACCTGCGCACGTTGCGCGACGCCGGCCTGCGGTTCCTGCCGCGCGAGCGCGTCGCCCAGCTGCTCGACGGCGTGCCTGCCGAAGGCCCGGTGGCGACGTCGGTGGAAGCGGGCATTGAACGCGAACTCGCCGCGGTGCTGGGATCGGCCTCCGCGCGCGTGCTGCTCGATGCCGCCCGGCGCGCCACCGGCCACGACCTGGACACCGTCGCGGCGATCGTCGGCGAGGCCTCGGCGGACCTGCGCTTCAACCAGCGCGTGCTCGAAGCGGCGCTGCAAAACATGAGCCAGGGCATCAGCGTGGTCGATGCCGAACTGCGCCTGGTCGCCTGGAACCGCCGCTACGCCGAGCTGTTCAACTTCCCGCCGGAGCTGCTGACGGTGGGGCGGCCGATCGGCGAGCTATCGCGCTGGGCCTTGCAGCGCCTGCCCGCGCGGGGCTGGAGCGAACGCGAGCTCGAACGTGCGCTGGAGCGCAGGCTGGCCTTCATGCGCGCCGGCACGGCGCACCTGTCCGAACGCGTGCTGCCCGACGGCAGCATCGTCGAGATCCGCGGCAACCCGATGCCGGGCGGCGGCTTTGTCGCCACCTTCACCGACGTCACCGCGTTCCGCCGCGCCGAAGCCGGCCTGATCATGGCGAACGAGACGCTGGAGCTGCGCGTGGTCGAGCGCACCGCCGACCTGGAAATCGCCAAGCGCGAGGCCGAGCGCGCCAACGAGGCCAAGAGTCGCTTCCTCGCCGCGATCGGCCACGACCTGATGCAGCCGCTGCACGCCGCGCAGTTGTTCGCCGACGCGCTGGGCCAGCAACTGCACGACACGCCGCAGCGCGAGACCGTGGCGCAGATCGGCGGCGCCCTGGATTCGACCAATGATCTGCTCACCGGCCTGCTCGACATGTCGCGGCTGGAAGCCGGCGGGCTGGTGCCGCAACCGCGCGCGTTCCCGCTGGCCGACGTACTGGAGCCGCTGGCGTCCGAGTTCCGCGCGATTTCCGCCGCGCACGGCCTGCGCTTCGGCTTCGTCGGCACGCGCGCCTGGACCCACAGCGATCCGCAGCTGCTGCGCCGCGTGCTGCAGAACTTCCTCGCCAACGCGGTGCGCTACACCAGACAAGGCAGCGTCGTGTTCGGCGTGCGGCGCGACGGCGACGGTTTGCGCATCGAAGTGCACGACACCGGCCCGGGCATCGCGGCCGATGAGCAGACCGCGATCTTCGAGGAATTCCGCCGTGGCGAGGACGCGCCCGGGCAGGGGCTCGGGCTGGGGCTGTCGATCGCCGAACGCATCGCGCAATTGCTCGGCGCGCCGCTGGCGTTGCGCAGCACGCTCGGTGCGGGCACGGTGTTTTCGGTGCGTGTCGCGCAGGCGCCGCGTCCGCCGCTAGCGCCGCATGCAGCGCAGCCGTCGCACTCGCGCGAAGGGCAGGCGCTGCGTGTGCTGCTGGTGGACAACGACCCGATGGCGATGGACGCGCTCGCCGTGGTGTTGCAGCGCTGGGGCTTCGAGGTGGTCACCGCGCTCGACGGCGTCGAAGCCGAAGCGGCGCTGCATCGCGCGCCCGCGGCGCTGTGGCTGTTCGACTACCACCTCGACGACGGCGACACCGGCGTGCTGCTGGCGCAGCGGCTGGCGTCGCAGTTCGGCGCGCGGCCGACGCTGATCCTGAGCGCCGATCGCGGCGAGGACGTGCGCCGGGCCGTGCACGAGGCGGGTTTGTCGCTGCTCGCCAAACCGGTCAAGCCGTTGGCGCTGAAGTCGGTGCTCGATCGCGCGCTGGCGGCGCGGGAGCTGGAGCTGTCCTGAGCGGACAGTAGCCCGGGTAAGCGCAGCGCACCCCGGGCTCCGATCGTCCAGTCTCGCCGAAATCCCGGATGCGCTGTGCTTACCCGGACCACCCGAATGCGGTCAGCTCGTGGGCGCCATACCGTTATGCCGCTCGGCGCATCGATGCCGCGATGCGCGGTGCAACGCGCTTCGCTTATCGCACCCGACGGACTGCCGACTTCCACTCCGTCATCCCAGCGCACGCTGGGATCCATGTTGCTCTTCCTTCCCGTCTGTTCGAGTCTCGAACGGCCAAATGGATTCGAGCTTTCGCTGGAATGACGAGTGGAGGGGTGGACGACGTAACGGCCTGGATCCGACTTCGCCGGCATGACGGGTCTTCGATGGGACGTGTAGCGCTCAGCCCGCGAGCTGCCTCGCCGGGTCGGCCAGTTCCAGCTCGCGCAAGACGACGCTGGCCTGGGTGCGGTTGCGCACGCCGAGGCGTTCGAAGATCGCCGACAGGTGCGCCTTCACGGTGCGCTCCTGCACGTCCAGGCGGTCGGCGATCTGTTTGTTGAGCAGACCCTGCGCGACCAGCGTCAGGACGCGGAATTGCTGTGGCGACAGGCTCGCCAGGCGCGCGGCGAGGTCGGCATCGCCGCTGTCGCTCTGTGTGCGCGAAACCGCCGCGCGCAACGAACCCGGCAGCCATTGCTCGCAGGCGAGCACGGCGCGGATGGCGTCGCGCAGCTCGTCCAGGCCGGCGCTCTTGGGCAGGTAGCCGGCGGCGCCGTGGTCGAGCGCGCGGCGCACCACGCGCGGGTCGTCATTTGCCGACACCACCACGACGGCCACGCCCGGGTATTGCGCGCGGATCGCCGCCAGTCCCGCCAGCCCGTGGTTGCCGGGCATGTGCAGGTCGAGCAGGACCAGGTCGATACCGCCGTCCGATTCCAGCGCCGCGAGTACCGCCTCGAGGCTGCCCGCTTCCTGGATCTCCGCGTCCGCCACGGCCTCCATCGCCGCCTGCCGCAGCGCGGTGCGGAACAGCGGGTGGTCGTCGGCGATCAGCAGGGTCGGCATGGGCCAAGCCTAGCAAGCGTGCGCGCCCGCGGCGCATTGCGATGCCGGTACGAAAGTACGATGGGCGGCGCGGACGGCCTTGCTAGGCTCGCCACATGAACCTGACACCCGTCCGCATCGCCGTCGCCGGGGCCGCGCTCGCGCTGGCCGCCTGCGCCACGACCCACCCGCGCAGCACGAACGAGGCCGCACCGGTGTTCTCGCAAACGCGCACGACGCAACATCGCGATGGCGACGACCTGCTCACGGGCGGCCTGGGCCTGGCGGGACTGCGCGCCTTGACGCCGCCGGCCTTCGCCGACCTCGCGCAGCCCACGCCGGCCGAACTGCGCCGTCGCGCGCTGTGGAACAACTGGCGCGGCATCGCCGACCTCGCGCCGGGCGGTGGCTATGGCGAGCTTTACGGCAGCACGGCCGCCGTGCCGGGCCGCGAGTTCAGCGCCTTGGCCACCGTGGCCGGTGCATCGCAGCCGCATCGCGTGCTCGTGCAGGTGCCCGATGCGTTCGACGTCGCCAAGCGCTGCGTCGTGGTCACCGCGTCCTCCGGATCGCGCGGCATCTACGGCTCGATCGCCGTCGCCGGGGCGTGGGGCCTGCCGAAGGGCTGCGCGGTGGCGTACACCGACAAGGGCGCGGGCACGGACTACTTCGACCTCGACGCGGGGCTGGGCGTGCGTGCGGATGGCACGATCGGCGCGCGCGGCGAAGGCCTGGCCTTCGAGCCGGTCACCGCGGCCTCTTCCGGCGTCGCCTTCAAGCACGCGCATTCGCGCGACAACCCCGAAGCCGATTGGGGCCGCCACGTGAAGCAGGCCGCGCAGTTCGCGCTGGTTTCGCTCGATGCGGCGTTCCCTCAGGCGGCGCCGTTCACCTTCGACAACACGCGGGTGATCGCGGTCGGCCTGTCCAACGGCGGCGGCGCGGTGTTGCGCGCAGCAGAGCTGGACGGCGACTGGCTGGACGCGGTGGTCGCGGGCGAACCGAACGTCTACGTGGACGCTGCGCGCCCGCTCTACGACTACACCACGCAAGCCGCGCTGCTGATGCCGTGTGCGCTGCTGCACCTGCAGAACCTGCCGCAGCCGCCGCTCGCGGCGCAGGCGACACCGTTGTGGACCCAGCGCTGCGCGGCGCTGAAGGACCTGGGCGTGATCGAAGGCGCCGATACCGCCGCGCAGGCGCGTTCCGCATTCGAGGCGATGAAGGCGGCGGGCTGGACCGAAAACGCGCTGCGTGCCGGCGCGTTGTCGGTGGGGTTCGACCTGTGGCGCGCGGTCGCGGTGACGTACGCCTCGGCCTACGGTCGCTACGGGTTCGGCGAGCTGCCGTGCGGCAACCGTTACGCTGCGTTGGGCCCCGACTTCGCCGAGCGCGCGGCGACGGCGGCCGAGCGCGCGGCGTGGTGGCCGGACGCCAGCGGCATTCCGCCGGGCGCGGGCGTGAGCATCGTCGAACCCAACCCAACGACGCCGCTGACCACGCTGCGATGCCTGCGCGAGCTGTGGACCGGCGACGACGCGAACGCGCAGCGCGTGAAGCAGGGCGTGGCCGAAACCCGCGCCGGCCTGCCGCGCGCTGGCCTGCCGGTGCTGGTGATCCACGGCACCGACGACGGCCTGATCCCGCCGGCCTTCAGCAGCGCGCCGTACGTGCGAACGGCGCAGGCCGCCGGACGCGACGTGCGCTATTGGCAGGTGCGCAACGCCCAGCATTTCGACGCCTTCCTCGGCCTGCCCGACTACGGTGCGCGCTACCTGCCGCTGCTGCCTTACGTGTACGAAGCGCTGGAGCGGGTGAGTGCACATCTGGACGGCGGCTCGCCGCTGCCGGTCGATTCGGTGATCGCCACGACGCCGCGCGGGGCGGGCAAGGCCTTGCAGGCCACGGACCTGGCGATGCCGCGCTGAGGGGGCGCGCGGGTGATTCCGCTGCGGGGAGGATGGCGCGTCCTCCTCCCCGTTCGTCCTGAGCGTAGGCCCGCAGGGCCGAAGTCGAAGGATGGGTGGCGCGACGGTCGCTGGCCCTTCCACTTCGCGCTGCGCGCTACGCTCAGGACGAACGGTGGAGGCAGCGAGAGCTACGCCTCTTGCTGGCTTCACGTCCGATTTGGCAGGCTGGCGGCTTCCCCGGACACGGAGCGCCGCATGCCGCGTCGCCATTTCTCGATGTTGCGCGAGTTCCACCTGGCCGACTGGTTCACCCTGGCCAACGCGTTCTGTGGCACCGGTGCGATCTTCGCGGCGATGCGCTTCCTGCAGGACGGCGTGGTGCAGGACCTGTTGATCGGCATGGCGCTGATCCCGCTGGCCTTCATCTTCGACGCGCTCGACGGGCGCGTGGCACGGTGGCGCAAGTCGGCCTCCACGCTGGGACGCGAGCTGGATTCGCTGGCCGACGTGATCTCCTTCGGCGTCGCGCCGGCCGCACTGGCGTACGCCTGCGGCCTGCAGGGCGGGTGGGACTGGATCGTGCTGAGCTACTTCGTCGGCTGCGGCGTGAGCCGACTGGCGCGCTACAACGTCACCGCCGAGGCGTTGTCCGGCGAGGACGACAAGGTGAAGTACTTCGAAGGCACGCCGATCCCGACCAGCCTGGTGCTGGTGATCGTGCTCGCCGTCGCCGCCTCGCAGGGGGCGCTGGGCGAGAACCTGTGGCTGGGCATGCTCCAGCTGGGGCCGTGGCAATTCCACCCGCTGGTGCTGATGTTCGCGCTGTCGGGCTCGTTGATGATCAGCAAGACGCTGCGCATTCCAAAGCCCTGACGGCGCGCTCCGAGGCGCCGTCGCGGCGTCGAAACACGCCATTGGTACCATGACCGCCTTCCCCGACGGCGGTGGTGGCGATGCAGGGCGTTGACGATCTGGAGGCATGGGGCCGGCGGTACTGGAGCGCGTGGGGCGATGCCCTGCGTTCGGCGCAGCCGAGCGGCGCTGCCGGACCGGGCTGGAACGAAGCCATAGGCTGGTGGTCGCAGTTCGCGCGCGGCGGATTGCCGCAGGGCGACGAGGCCGTGTCGCGCTTCAACACGCAGGCGCAGGGCTGGTTCGGGCAGATGCAGCAGTTGGCGGCGCAATTCGCGGGGCGTCCGGCGAACGCCGCCGACATCGCTTCGGCATGGAAGCAGACCTTGGGCGGCGACGGTGCCAACCCCTTCGCGCAGATGTTCGCGAGCATGCCCGGAAGCGCCCAGACCGACCCGTCGAAGTGGTTCGAGGCGTTCGCGCCGTGGTTGCAGTCGATGCAGCGCGAAGGGCGCTCGTGGCTGGATCTGCCGGCGTTCGGGTTCGCGCGCGAGCACCAGGAGCGCTGGCAGCATCTGGCGCAGGCGCAGATGGACATGCAGTCGCAAAGCCAGGCCTATCAGACGTTGCTGGCCGAAGCCGGGCAGGATGCATTCACGCGCTTCGAGCGCAAGCTCGAGCAGCGCAGCGCGCCGGGCAAGCAGCTTGAATCCGCGCGCGCGCTGTTCGATCTGTGGATCGATGCGGCCGAGGAAGCGTATGCGGACATTGCGCTGTCGCCACGCTTCCGCGACGCGTACGCCGCGCTGGTCAATGCGCAGATGACGCTGCGTGGCCGCATGCAGAAGGAAGTCGAGCAACTTAGTACCCAGTTCGGCATGCCCACGCGCACCGAAGTGGATGCGGCCCATCGCAAGATCGTGGAGCTGGAACGCGAACTGCGGCGAATGCGCGATGCGCTGCACGTACGCACGCCCTCGGACGAAACGCCGCGCGCCCAACGCCCCGAGCCCGCCGCACGGCCGCCGCGCCAGGCCGCGCCGCGCACGGCGACCCCGGCCGCCAAGCCGGCGACCGCAAAGCCTGCGGCCAGGACCGCGGCGAAACCCGCGAAGAAGACCGCACCGAAGGCGACAAAGAAGGCGACAAAGAAGGCGGCCGGCAAGGCGCGGAGGACACGCTGATGGATGGATTCGGCCCGCTGGGCTTCACGCCCGATTCGCTGGCGCAGGAATCGCTCCGACTCCAGGCGAAGCTGCGCGCCGGCCTGGACACGCTGCATCAGGTCCACGACATCGAATACGGCGCGACCGCGCGCGAGGAAGTGTGGCGCGACGGCAAGGTCGTGCTGTACCGCTTTCGCGGCGATCGCGCGCCCACCGCGCGCGTGCCGCTGCTGATCGTCTACGCGCTGGTGAACCGCCCGTACATGGTCGATCTGCAGGACGACAAGTCCATCGTGCGCGGCCTGCTCGAACGCGGCGAGGACGTGTACGTGCTCGACTGGGGCTATCCGGACCGTTCCGACCGCTACCTCGAACTGGACGACTACATCCAGCGCTACATCGGCGGCGCGGTGGATCACCTGCGTCGCGAATACCGCATGGACGCGGTCAACGTGCTGGGCATCTGCCAGGGCGGGGCGTTCTCGTTGTGCTTCGCCGCGCTCAATCCGCATCGGGTGCGCAACCTGATCACGATGGTGACGCCGGTGGACTTCCACACCGGCGACAACATGCTCGGCAACTGGACGCGCGGGCTGGACGTGGACCTGTTCGTCGACACGTTGGGCAACGTGCCGGCCGACGTCATGAACTGGTGCTACCTCACGCTCAAGCCGTGGCGGCTGTTCGTGCAGAAGTACGTGGGCATGGTCGACGTGCTGGACGATCCGAAAGCGCTGGAAGACTTCCTGCGCATGGAGAAGTGGATCTTCGATTCGCCCGATCAGGCCGGCGAGGCGTTCCGCCAGTTCGTGAAGCAGTTCTATCAGGGCAATGGCTTCATCAAGGGCGGCATCGACATTGGTGGCCGCACGGTGGACCTGCGCCAGGTCGACATGCCGATCCTCAACATATACGCCGAACAGGACCATCTGGTGCCGCCGGCTTCGTCGAAGGCGCTGGCGGGCCTGACCGGAACCGACGACTACAGCGAACTGTCGTTCCGCGGTGGCCACATCGGCATCTACGTGTCCAGCCGCGCGCAGCGCGAAGTGCCGCAGGCGATCCACGATTGGCTGACGGCGCGGGCCAGATAGGATTGAGCGGCGCGAACTGCCGGCGGACGACGCGTAGCTGAAGCGCATCCGTCCACGTCGCGTGACGACGGTCCGCTTCCGCGTGTTGGACGGCGCGGTTTGCACGTCGCACATGTCAGACTTGCGCGATTCCGAAGGATGTTTCCCGTGACGCGAATTTTCCTGATCCTGTGCCTGGCGCTGCTGGGCGCCTGCGTTTCGCAACCGGCGGTCCACGACGCGCCGCGGGCGGTCGACAACAACGACTCGGCGCAGTGGGAGCCCGATATCGCGGCCTTCGAGCAGGCCGACAGCGTGGTCCGGCGCAGGCCGGGCGGGGTGGTGTTCGTCGGCAGTTCGTCGATCCGGCTGTGGGATTCCATGCCCGACGATTTCCCGGGCGTGGCGACGATCAACCGCGGCTTCGGCGGTTCGCGCGTGCGCGATTCGACCTACTACGCCGATCGCATCGTGACCCCGTATCAGCCCAGTGCGATCGTGTTCTACGCCGGCGACAACGACCTGCAGGAAGGCCGCACGCCGCGTCAGGTTCGCGACGACTTCGTCGCCTTCGCGGAGAAGGTGGGCGAGAGCCTGCCGCAGGCGCGGATCGGCTTCGTCGCGATCAAGCCCAGCCCGTCGCGCGCGTCGCTGCTGCCGCAGATCCGCGAGGCCAACGCGCTGGTGCGCGAGTATGCGCAGCAGGCGTCGAACGTGGACTTCCTCGACGTATACCTGCCGATGCTCGATGCGCACGGACAGCCGCGACCGGAGCTGTTCGTCGAAGACCGCCTGCACTTGAATGCCAGCGGTTACGCGATCTGGGCCGGTGTGGTACGGCCGTGGCTGTCGGGGCTGCAGTGACGCGATGAACGTCTCGCGCACTCTGAGTCTTGCGCTTGCCGGCTTCGGGCTCGCGTTCGGCATGGCGGCGCCTGCGTTCGCGGAACCGCCGGCGCAGGCGCCGCGCGAGATCGCGCAACTGATCGATGCGCTGGGGCGGTCGGGTTGCCAGTTCCAGCGCAACGGCACCTGGTACTCGCCCAGCGAGGCGCAGGCGCACCTACGTCGCAAATACGAATACCTGCGCAAGCGCGATCTGGTCGCCACGGCCGAGCAGTTCATCGAACGCGCCGGCACGCAAAGCAGCATGAGCGGCAAGCCCTACGCGGTGCGATGCCCCGGACAGGCCGCGGTGCCGTCGGCGCAATGGCTGGGCGCGCGGTTGTCGACAATCCGTCACGCGACGCCCTGACGGCCGGCGCTAGACTCGCGCGCATCCACTCTGGGATGCGCCCGCCATGAACGCTACGCGCACGCTGTACCGCTCACGCCATGACCGCATGATCGCCGGTGTCCTGGGCGGCATCGCACGCCGCTACGGGTGGAATGCCACCTTGCTGCGCGCCCTGTACGTGCTGGTGTCGATCGCCTCCGCGGCGTTTCCCGGGCTGCTGGTGTACCTGATCCTCTGGCTGCTGATTCCCGAGGGCGACTGACGCAGCCGCAACGTCGGGATGCGCTAGGCTTCACGCATGCCGATGTTGCAACGATCGTTGATCGCGCTGGGTGCGCTGTGGACGCTGCCGAACACCCTGTTCGGCCTGCTGCTGGGCGCACTGGGACTGGTCTTCGGCGCGCATGCGCATTGGCGCCGCCGCGAGATGGCGCTGGTGTTCCATCGTTGGCCGTGGGGGCCGGGCGGGGCGATCACGTTCGGCAACGTCATCCTGCATACCGGCGACGATCTCGACTCGCCCTGCGTCACCTACGCGCATCGCGCCGGCCATGGCGAGGAAGCCCCCATCGTGCTCGCCGACCACGAGCGCGCGCATGTCTATCAGTACCTGGCGCTGGGCCCACTGTTCCTGCCGCTGTACCTGCTTTCCGGTGGCATCAGCGTGCGCAACCGTTTCGAGCGCGCGGCCGATCGCTACGCCAGCACGGGTCGCGGCTGGTGGCCGTGGTCGTGACGGTGATGCGCGCGTTCAATCGAACGAAACGTGTTGGCCCTCGTTCTTCCACGCATCGAAGCCGCCCGCGAGCGGCCGCACGCGCTTGAAGCCGCGCTTGTTGAGCGCGCGCGCCAGCACCGCGGCGGACGCTTCACTGGGGCAATCGCAGTAGACGATCACTTCGTCGCGCGGCATCAGCGCGGCTTCGGCGACGGTCTGCACGAAGATCGAGCCGGGAATCCAGCCGGTGAGTGCGCGCTGCGGCGCAGGGCGAACATCCAGGACCAGCGGCGGCGTTTCGCCGTCCATCAGCTGGCGCAGTTCGGCCGGTGTGATCCGCGCCATCCGCAGCTGACGCTGGAACATGCGCCGACGCCACAGCTTCCACAACACGAAGGCCGCGATCAGCGCCAGCACCACGGGAATCGTCATGCGGCCCAGCGTTTCGAGCTGATCGAGCACGCTGTTCACCGCCTCGTGGAAGAATGCCCCCAGCGCCACCGCGACGCCCGCCCACAGCAGGGCACCGATCCCGTCGAACAGCAGGAACCGGCCCGGGCGCGTGCCGGTTTCGCCGGCCAGTGTCGTCGCCACCGCGGCAAAGCCGGGGATGAACTTGGCGACGATCAGCGAAGGCGGGCCCCATCGGCCGTAGATGCCGCGCGTCATCAGCACGCAGGAGTCGGGCGACAGCGACAGCCGGCACATCAACCGCAGCAATTTCGCGCCGAGCCGGCGGCCGCCCACGTACCACAGCCAGTCAGCCAGGACCGCCGCGGCCGCGGCCACCAACAGGATCGGCCACAGGCTCTTGCCTTGGTCGGTCGCCAGCGCGGCGGTGAGGATGATGGGTGGATACGCCGGCACCGGGATGCCGCCCTGGTCCAGCAACACGCTGAAGAAGACGACGAACAGGCCGTACACGGCGATCAGGTGGAGAAGGGTGTCCATGGACGGTCCATGGCGCCGCGCGGGCGATGCCGCCATGGTAGGCGCGCCGCGCTGCGGCCGATAGCACATCCGTGCATCACACCGTGCCGCCGACGGCGTGCTCGGCGGGCGTGCTCAAAAACGGGCGGGCCCCAAACTAGCGGGCTCCAAACTAGCGCGTTCAGGCGATGGCGAAACTCGTGCGCGTCCGGCCCAGGCGCAGGCCGTCCGGGCCGAAGCTTTGTTCGACGAACGTGAGGTGGGCGTCCTCGATCAGGACGACGGAACTGCAGCGCGTGCCATAGCGCTCGCCACGCACGAACGGCGGTGAGAGCAGGCGCTCCAGTTCGATGCCGACCCCGGTGTCGGGCAGCGTGTCGTCCGGGGCCGGCGAGGTATCGGCAAGGGCATCGAAAAGCGGCGCCAGGGCGTCGTCGTCGATGGCCCCGTCGAGCGCGGCGGGGCTTGTCAGCCAACGCGACAGCGCGCGGCTCGCGTGCCCGCTTTTCGGCCACGGGGCATCGAAGGCACCGTTGGACATGGCGTGCAGGCCGGGCGGGACCTCATGCATCTGGAAATGCGGGAAATTGCTGGCGAAGGTCAGGTGCGTGCCGTCGTAGGCGAGCAGGTTGAAGCGGCCGTACAGCATGGCCTGCGGTGCCAGTGCGGCGAGCATGTCGGCGCCGGCGACGTCCTGCGCAGCCAACTCGCGCACCAGGGCGCCACGCGAACGCGGCATCGTGCCTTCCGCCGCGCCGGCGCGCACGTTGGTGACCGCCGCGAGGCGCCCGCGCGTGGACGCCATCAGCCAGCTGCCCCCGGCCAGCAGGTCGCGTCCGCCGTAGAGGGTCGGGTCGTCCGGATCGATGCCGGCGGCCGCGGTCGGGCGGGCGTGCGCCTCGTCGCGATTGGCGATGAGCGCCAGGCGATAGCGGGGGTGGTGTTTCCAGGCGAGCGCAATCAGGCACATACGGAGGGATGGGCAGGTGGATTGATCGTTGGGTTCAGCTGGGATGGCGGGACCAGTGTAGGGATAGTCCTACAACGCTGTAATGGCCCCGCTGACTGTGGGGAGGGGGAAACCTAGGCAGCCTATAAGCCTGCCCCCGCACGTCCGCGTCGGACGTCCCCCAGCCGCGAGGAAGCCCCCATGTATCGCGTCGAACTATCGCGCCACGACGGCGGCGCTCTGCAGCAGCAGATCGCCGAAGCGTCCGCCGATTACACCAGCGCCGAAGCCGCGCTTGCCGCCGTGCTGCCGCAGGCGAAGCGCTGCGCGGAGAAGTGCCAGCAGGCCCTGTGGCTGCGCATCTACGATGAGCGTTCGCGAGTGGTGTTCGGTACCCTGCTGCCCTGAGCGGCGCGCCGCGCCGTTCCCACCTGGGAGCGCGAGATGGGCAAGAAGGAATTCGAAGCCTCCATTGCCAACGGCGGCCACCGTCGCCTGGCTGCGATGATCGGCGAATGGGAAGGCACCTTCCGGCTGTGGTTCCAACCTGAGCACCCCGTGTGCGAATCGCCGCAGCGCGGCACCATCCGCGGCATCCTCGACGGCCGCTTCCTGCTGCACGAGTACCGCACGCGCTTCGACGACGAACCGATCGAAGGCGTCGCCATCTACGGCCTGCATCTGGACGAGAACGCCTTCGAGTCCGCGTGGGTCGAAAGTTTCGGCACCGGGACCAGCATCATGTTTTCGGCCGGCCCCGCGTCGGCGCACTTCAACGTGCTCGGCAGCTACCCGGACGGGCAGGGCGGTCCGCGCTGGGACTGGCGCACCGAAATCGAACAGCCCGATCCCGACCAGCTCATCATCACGATGACCAACATCTCGCCGCAGGGCGAGGCGGCCAAGGCGGTGGAAGTGCGTTACCGGCGCGTCGTCAACACCGGCGTTTGATCGGAGCCTGCGTCGTCACACGGCCAGCCGACGCCGCCTGAGCGCGATGCCGCTGGCGACAATGGCGAAGCAGTCGGCATCAATGCGATCGACGGCGGCGCCGTCGCTGAGGTGGTACGAACGCAGTCCTTCCACGCGCCGCGGCTCTCCCGTGCCGCGCGCCTCGATGAAGGTTCGACGCACGTGGATCGTGTAGCGATTGCCGACATCGTCGTAAGCGCTGAAAGTCTCGTGCGGCATGACGGAATCCCCGGGACGGTGCGGCGCACACGATCGGGCACGGCCGTCTCGCCGGATGAGATGGCGCGGCATCTCATCCGTTCAAACGGAGACGCGCAGTCCCATCTGCCCCAGCGCCATCACGATGAACTGCATCGCCAGCGCCACCTGCAGGATGCCCAGCACCGCACCGAGGATCTGCAGCACCAGCGGGCCGAAGCCACGCATCACGAAGCGCGCAAACAGCATCGCCAGCAGATTAAGCGTCATCACCGCCAATGCCAGTCCGAGCACCGAGAACGAGCGTTCGAGATCGGCGCTGAGCGCCATCAGCACGATGACCGTCGCCACGCCATAAGGCGTGACGGCGACCGGAAACACCAGGCGCATCAACTGCGGCTCCGGCGGTTGCTCGGCAGGATGGGGCGGGGCGACGTCGTACTGCGACAACACTATCTGCAGGGCCACCAGCAGGAACACCAGGCCTGCAGCCAACTGCATCACCGGCGGTGCGATCTGCCAGTTCCTCAGCAGCGCCGCGCCGAGGTACGCCGCGACCAGGATCGCCACCACCGACAGCGCGAACACCTTCCACGCCATGGCTCGCGCTTGCGCGGGCGCCAGGCCGCGCGTCTGCATGAAGTAGGGGCCGATCAATTTCAGCGGCCCGAGCATGATGAAGAAGAACAGGAAGACCTTCGATGCGCTGATGGCGTACGCGTGCGGTTCGACTGACGACGCGGCCTGCAGGAGCGTTAATGCGCTGAAGTGCATGTCCGCGCCCTCAGAAAAGGAACAGCCAGACGGCGGTCAACCCGCCCAGCGCGAGCAAACCGAAGCTGGCGACCAATGTGCCCTTCTGTCGCGCGATGTACTGTCCGCGCTCGATGTCCTCGCCCACGCGCCAATAGCGGTAGATGGACCACAGCAGCAGCAGCAGTCCCAGCACGACCATGCCGATCCCCGCATGCCCGGCATCGCGCAGCATCCGATGCGTCGTCTCCGGCGTCTTGCCCTGCTGGATCAGGTAGATCGCGAAGCGGTTGAGGGTGATGCCGAATCCCACCAGCGAGACCGTGGTACGCAGGTAGCTCAAGTGCGTGCGCTCGTTGGCCAGGTGCGAGCGCAGGTTCGACACCTGCGTGCGATACACGGACAGCCGCGTCCGGTACATCGACAACGTCGTCGACGAAGTGGCGGCGTCGGCCTTGCCCTGGATCTGCGCGGCGAGCTCGTCCGGAAGCGGAGGCGGAGTGGGATCGACAACGCTCATCGGATACGGCCTCACGTTCCGGGAAACGGTGGACGGCGATCGGTGCGATGTCCGCCACGATCAACTGGCAGGGTCGCAGAACAATGTCGTGCGGTTCGTTAGTGTGGCGTGAGTTATGCGGAAACCGACGCTCCCATGCGATGTGCTTGTCTGCTCGTCACCCTCACGCCGACGCAGCGCGACTTCACGCCTGGTCCAAGCAGGCCGCGGTACGTTCCGCGGTGCCCACACATTCGGAAGTCCGATCATGATCGCAAGGATCCAGCCATGCCTCTGGTTCGACGGGGATGCCGAAGAAGCGGCGCGCTTCTACGCCGCCACGTTTCCGGACAGTCGCATCGACGCGACCATGCGAGCGCCGGCCGACTACCCGTCTGGAGAGGAAGGCGACATCCTCAACGTCGACATGACGATCCTGGGCATGCAATTCCTGCTGCTCAACGGCGGCCCGGAATTCAAGTTCAATGAATCGGTGAGCTTCCAGGTCGCCACCCAGGACCAGGCCGAAACCGACCGCTACTGGCAGGCCATCACTCAGAACGGCGGACAGGAAAGCGCCTGTGGCTGGTGCAAGGATCGCTTCGGGCTGTCTTGGCAGATCACGCCCAAACGCCTGACCGAGCTATTGGCCGAGGGCGGCGAAACCTCGCAACGCGCATTCAAGGCGATGATGGAAATGGGCAAGATCGACATCGCCGCGTTGGACCGGGCCGTCGAAGGCGTCGAGCGATAAGGCCGGCGCGCAGGAAGGCGCGGCAGGAAAAAGGGCCTGCGATTGCGCGCAGGCCCTGTTCTCGATGCTGGTGCCGGAAGTGGGACTCGAACCCACACGCTTTTAAGGGCGGCGGATTTTGAGTCCGCTGCGTCTACCGATTCCGCCATTCCGGCGCGGGCGCGCAGTATAGCCGACCGCCGCTGCCTCCGGCAGCGGTGGCGTCACAGGCCGCCGTATCGGGCCATGCCGGCGGCCAGGACGAAGATCGCCGCGAGCAGGATCAGTTCGAAGCGCACGAGGCCGCGCAGTTTCGCCACTTCCGCGGTGTCCGGCAGGTAGGCGGGATTGGCGGCCAGTGCCTTGCGCCAGCGCAGGAAACGCACGGTCGGCAGGATCGACAACAGGCCCACCAGCACGAACACGCCCATCTTGGCGTGGAACCAGGGGTTGTGCAGATAGAAATCGTGGCCCTTGATGCCATAGACCACGCGCGCGATACCGACCACGATCAGGAGCATTGCGCAGATGCCGTAGCCTCTGTCGATGCCGGCCAGGCGCTGCAGGATGTTGCGGTCGAAGATGCCTCGCAGCAGCACGGATTCGGCCACCAGCATGGCGACGAGGCCGAACACCAGAAGGTGGTGCAGCGAGGCGAGGACGAAATCGGTCAGCACGTCGTGCGCTCCTTGCGTTGGGGAACGCACACGCTACTGCCGCGCGCCCGCGCGGCCAAGGTGCCGAAGGTCAGGAATGCGACGCCGGAACGTCAGGCCGCCTCGTCGGTCTGCAGCGTCTTGGCGACGCGGGAAAACCATTCGCCGCTGTCGGGCACGAACATCGCGCACGATTCCATCGCCGCCTTGTAGATGTGCAGCGAAACGGCAACGGCGTCGCTGCTGATGTTACGGATGGTGTGGTATTCGTGCGGCGGGATGAGGCTGCCCGCGCTGCCCGGACCGGCATGCATGCCGCCGGCGGCGCGGAAGCGGAAGCGGTCGCCTTCGCGTTCGAGCAGTTCGAACTGGGTGATCTCCAGCTCGCCGTCCCAGACGCCTTCCACGCACCACAGGCCGCAGTGATCGTGCACCGGCGTCCCTTGTCCCGGACCCCAGGTCATCGCGACCACGCTGTAGCCGTGCTCAGGGCTGCGATAGAGCTCGCGGCGCGCGTAGTGGTCGGCGATGGGTTCGTGCACGCAGTCGGGCAGGCGCACGTCGCGGTCGCGGATCATGCCGCACAGCGTGGTGCGCAGGGCGGCGGTGACCGCGTGCTCGTCGCCGCTGACCACGGCGGCGTCGATGGCGGCGACCAGCTTGTCGTGGCCGGGGAAGTCGAGGTCGGGCAGCGCGTCGGAGGTGTTCATGGGGCCGATTCTAACGCGCGGCACGCGCACGCATTCTTGCGTTGCATCAATCCCGGGCGGTCCGCGGTATCGCTTGAAGCGGCCTACAGGGCGTTCAGGAAATCCGCCACGGCCGGACCGAAGCGGGCGATGTCCACCAGGAAGGCGTCATGCCCCTGCGGCGAGGGCAGCGGCAGGAAAGTCGCCTCGGCGCCGCCCGCACGCAGTCCCTCGGCGATCTCCTCCTGCTGTTGCAGCGGGAAGAGGATGTCGGTCTGCACGCCGATCGCCAGCGCCTTCTCCAGGCGGATGCTGGACAGGCCGGCGCGCGTGTCGGCATCGCCATCGTTGCGGTTCGCGCAGTATTCGCCGATATCGAACCAGTCCATCGAGCGGCTGAGGTAGAGGTAGCAGTTAGGATCGAAGCGGCGCACGAAGCGTCGCGCGTGACCTTCCAGGTAGCTTTCGACTTCGAACTCCAGGCCAAACGGGTCTTCGTCGGCACGGTCGGAATCCAGGCGGACGCGACCGAAGCGGCCGTCCCATTCCAGCGCGGACCGGTAGGTGATCACGCCCAGCTTTCGCGCCATGCGCATGCCCGATTCGGGGTAGTGCGCGTCGTCGTACTGGCCGTGGTTCCAGTTCGGATCCAGGCGGATCGCCTCGCGCTGCAGCGAGCGGATCGCGATGGAGAACGGCAGCGCCTTGGCCGCGCCGGAAATGTTGATGTGGCTGCGCGCCAGGCCGGGGTTGCGCAACAGGAACGCCAGCGCGGTCATGCCACCCATGGAATTGCCGATGAGGCAGGCCAGCGATTGGATGCCCAATCCACGCACGAGATACGCGGCGGCATCGGCACCGTCTTCCACCGAAAGATCCGGAAAGCCCAGGCGGTACAGCTCGCCGGTCGTCGGGTCGATGGACGCCGGCCCCGTGGAGCCTTTGCAACTGCCCAGCGAATTCACGCAGATCACGAACCAGCGATCGCTGTCGATCGGCTTGCCGGGGCCGAGCATCGCCTCCCACCAGCCCGCGTCGCTGTTGCCGGCGTTGCTGGCGGCATGCGCGTCGGGCGAGAGGCCGGTGACGATCAGGATCGCGTTGTCGCGCGCGGCGTTGAGCGTGCCCCAGGTTTCGTAGGCGACGCGCGCGCCGATCAGTTCGCCGCCGCGCTTCATCGGGAACGGGGAGGGCAGGTCAAACCAGCGGGTGCCGGAGGGAATGAATTCGGTCATGGGGCAAGCTTAACGGGCAAGGCGCGGATCGGCATCGACGGTGGCTTGTTTTCAGCGTTCGAGGTGTCGTTCGCAAGGCGATTGTCAGCCGGGGAAGGGCGGCACGCGGTTGCAAGTCGATCCGTCATGCCGGTGAAGGCCGGGCCCCAGGCTGTCACGCCTTTCGCCTTGCCACGCCTTCAATTCCATCACGCCTTCAATCCCATCACGCCTTCAGCCCCATCACGCCTTCAACCCCATCACGTCATTCCAGCGAAAGCTGGATTCCATTTTGACTTTGACT
Organism: Lysobacteraceae bacterium P; assembly: GCA_005503055.1. Classification (GTDB taxonomy): domain Bacteria; phylum Pseudomonadota; class Gammaproteobacteria; order Xanthomonadales; family Xanthomonadaceae; genus Lysobacter_J. The sequence continues at coordinate 37,911 of SCOX01000001.1, forward strand.
GTGGGAGAGAAGCGATAAGGCAACAGCAAAGCTTCCGATCGGCTGCGCCGCTCGGGTCACTTTTCTTTGCTTGCCCAAAGTCCGACTGGATTCCCTTCGGTCAAAAAGTAACCCGAAGAAAGGGCAGTGGGCCCAACCCAATCCCACGAGCGGATGGGGAGTAGGTGCGTTCGCGATTCGCCTTCCATGGCTCAGCGCTCACCGCCGCACATCCATGTGCGGCGCCCTTTGGGGCCAGGGGTCTGTTCGGCAGTTCAACGGCAACGGCAAACGCAGCCACAACCACGCCATCCGGGCGAGGCCGGACCCCATGCGATCACATCTTGCGAGTTCTCCGTCATCCCGGCGAAGGCCGGGATCCAGGCTGTCACGCCTTCCGACCCGGCACGCGGTGGATGGATCAGGGTCGAACCTGATCGATCACCAGTTCCACCACGCCCGACTTGTCCGAAGGCCTGGCTTTCGCTTCCAGGTCGCCGGCTTGCGGCATCGCGTTGCCGCTGGCGGAGATGCGGGCGAGCACTTCGACCTTGTCGAGCTGCGAGAGCTTCATCGTCGGCATCGGGCTGTCGCCGTCGTCGAGCACCACTTCGCGCGGGAAATCCTTCGCCGGCAGTTTCTCGACGGCGACCGGCATCGGCGGTCCGCCGGCCTGGCGTGCGATCACGAACAGGCTCGCGTTGGCCGGTACCTTCGCGGCGAGTTCCGGCGCGACCGTCACCTTCACCTTCAGTCCGCCCTGCGCAGGCACCGAAGCGACCGCAGCAACCGCGCTCGGCGGCAACGGCGGCAGGCCGGCCTCGGCGCGTGCGGCGTCGATCTGCGCACGCAATGGCGCGGCGGCGGCACCATCGACCACCGTCAACAAGGGTTCCCACGTGCGTGCGGCTTCGGCAGGCTGCGCGGCCTGGCGCTGGGCGATGCCGAGGAACCAGCGCGCACGCTGGTGCATCGGCTGCAGTTCGATCGCGTGCTGCAGCATCGACACGCCCTGCGCGTCGAAGCGGCGTTCTGGCGCGGCGAGCGCGCGAATTTCGGCCGCTTCGGCGAGCAGGTCCGGATCGTCCGGCACCAGTTTCACCGCGCGCGAGAGCGCATCGGCGGCCTTGGCGCTGTTGCCTTCGGCGATGTAGGCCCGACCGAGCAGACGCCAGCCTTCGACCTGATTGGGATCGCGCGCGAGTTCGGCTTCCAGTTGCGAGATCGCATCGGCCAGCGTTTCGGGCGCGCGACGCTGCGCGGAGTCCAGCGCGGTCGGCGTGCCTATGGCGAGGTACGCCAGGCCCGTGGCCAGCGTCAGACCGGCGACGACGGCGATGCCGGCCGCGCGCCGCGTGCGCCACAACGGGCGCAGCACGTAGGTCAGCGTCAGCACGGCCAGCACCAGGGCGGCAATCACGAAACCCCACATCGCACCGCTCATCACCACTCCTGCTCTTCGTTGCGCTCGTCGGCCGTAGTCGTCGTCGGGCGCGAACGGCGGCGCACCGCGCCGGCCACGATGAGGCCGCCCGCGAGCAGTACCACCGCCGGGCCGAACCACAGCAGCCATGTCTTGCTTTCGACCTGCGGCCGGTACAGCACGAACTCGCCGTAGCGCGCCACCAGGAAGTCCTTGACCTCCTCGTCGCTCTTGCCCTGGCGCATCAGCTGCAGCACTTCGCGGCGCAGGTCCACCGCGATCTGCGCGTTGGATTCGGCCAGCGACTGGTTCTGGCACATCACGCAGCGCAGTTCGGTGATCAGCGCGTGGAAGCGCTTCTCCTCCGTGGGGCTGGTGAACGTGATCGGCGAGGCATCGGTGGCGACCTGGGCGAACGCGGGCGCGACCGACACCATCAATGCCAACGAAAGCAGCAGGGCGCGCATCACAGCGGCTTGCTCCGCCCGTCGAGCTTCGCGATCTGCGGCAGCAGTTCGTTCTCGATCACCGCATCGGTGAGCGGCCCGACGTACTTCCAGCGGATGGTGCCGCCGGCATCGACGAGGAAGGTTTCCGGCGCGCCGTAGATGCCCCAGTCGATCGCGGCCTTGCCTTCGTAGTCGGTCAGGACCATGAAGTACGGGTTGCCGAACTGTTCCAGCCAGCGAAGCGCGTCGGCGTGTTCGTCCTTCCAGTTGAAACCGATCACGCGCAGGCGCTTGGTCTCGGCGAAGCGCGTCAGCACCGGGTGTTCATCGCGGCAGGCCGGGCACCAGCTGCCCCAGACGTTGAGCAGGTACGGCGCGCCGCGCAGGTCCTGGTCGGTGACCAGGCGGCCGGATTCGTGCAGCACCGGCAAGCGGAACGCAGGCGCGGGCTTGCCGATCAGCGGCGAGGGCAGGGCCTCGCGATTGGGATTGCGGCTGAGCATCACGCCGGCGAAGAGCAGCACGCCGAGTGCGGCGACGATTGCGAGCGGGATCCAGCGCATCGACGATTTGCGTGCCTGTGGCGCGCCGTTATTCGATTCGCTCATCGTGCAGGCTCCGGAGTCGCGTCGTTGGCAGGAGCCGGGCTCGGCGCCGTCGCGACGCGGCGGAAGCGACGATCCGTCGCAGTCACCAGCCCACCCAGCATCATCAGCAACGCGCCGGCCCAGATCCAGCGCACGAACGGCTTGATGTGCACGCGCAGCGCCCATGAGTCATTGCCGAGCGGTTCGCCCAGCGCGACGTACAGATCGCGCGTGAGGCCGCGTTCGATCGCCGCTTCGGTCATCACCTGGCCGCCGCTGGCGTAGGCGCGCTTCTCCGGATGCATCACGGTCAGCGGCTTGTCGTTCTCGAACACCGTGACGGTACCGCGATCGGCTTCGTAGTTCGGTCCCTGCGAATGCGCGGCGCCGTCGAAGCGGAACGAATAGCGGCCCAGTTCGACCGTCTCGCCCTTCGCGACGGCGAGTTCGCGCTGCGTCGTCAGGCCTTCGGTCAGCAGCGCGCCGACCAGGAACACGGCGACGCCGAAGTGCGCGAGCGTCATGCCGAGCATCTCGGCGGTGAAGCGCTGGCCCGTGGTCTGGCTGCGCACGCGCGTCCACACGAAGCGCGCCGTGCCGAACAACACCCACGCCGCGCCGAGTACGCCCGCGGCGACCTTCACCGGCCCCTGCGGCGCCATGAAATACGCCACGACCGCCAGCGCGATCGCCAGGCCCGCCCACGGCAACAGCATCGCCAGCGGCTTCGACGGTTGCTCGCGCTGCCAGCGCGTGATCGGGCCGAACGGCAGCAGCAACACCAGCGGCGCCATCAGCAGCACGAACATCAGCGCGAAGTACGGTGGGCCGACGGAAATCTTGCCCAGTTCCAATGCGTCGGCCAGCAGCGGATACAGCGTGCCCAGCAGCACCATCGCGCAGGCCGTCGACAGCAGCAGGTTGTTGGCCAGCAGCAGCGTCTCGCGCGAAGCGATGTCGAACGGCTTGCCGCCGTCTTCGGACGACGGCGCGCGCAACGCGTACAGCAGCAGCGAACCGCCGACGACGATGCCGAGGAAGATCAGGATGAACAACCCGCGTGCCGGATCGGCGGCGAACGCGTGCACGCTGGTCAGCACGCCCGAGCGCACCAGGAACGTGCCCAGCAGCGACAGTGAGAACGTCGCGATCGCCAGCAGCAGCGTCCAGCCGCGGAAGCTCCCACGTTTTTCCGTCACAGCCTGCGAATGCAGCAGCGCCGCACCGGCAAGCCACGGCATGAAGCTGGCGTTCTCGACCGGATCCCAGAACCACCAGCCGCCCCAGCCCAGTTCGTAATACGCCCACCACGAACCCAGCGCGATGCCGAGCGTGAGGAACGCCCAGGCGACGTTGGTCCACGGGCGCGTCCAGCGCAGCCATCGCGCGTCGATCTTTCCGTCCAGCAGTGCTGCGATCGCGAAGGCGAACGGCACCGAGAAGCCCACGTAGCCCAGGTACAGCATGGGCGGGTGGATGATCATTCCCGGATCCTGCAGCAGCGGATTGAGGTCGCGGCCTTCGGCGGCGGCCGGCAGCAGGCGCAGGAACGGATTGCTGGTGAAGATCAGGAACGCGAGGAAGCCCGCGCTCACCAGGCCCATCACGCCCAGCACGCGCGCGACGACGTTCTCGGGCAGGCTGCGCGAGAAGCGCGCGACCGCGCCGGTCCAGACGGCCAGGATCAGCGCCCACAGCAGCAGCGAGCCCTCGTGCGCGCCCCAGACCGCGGTGTAGCGGTAGATCAGCGGCAGCAGGGAATTGCTGTTCTCGGCGACGTAGCGCAGCGAGAAATCCTGCGTCACGAAGCCGTGGGTGAGGATCACGAAGGCCAACGCCAGCAGGGCCAGCTGCGCGTAGGCGGCGGGTCGGGCGATGGCCATCCACGGCGCCAGGCCGCGTTGCGCGCCGGCCAGCGGCAGCGCCGCCTGCAGGACCGCCACCAGCAGCGCCAGGATCAGCGCGACCTGCCCGATCTCGGCGAGCACTTAGTTGGCTTCCTTGGCGACGGGCGCGCCGCCCGGCGCCGCAACGTCGTGTTTCTTGTGCGCCATGCCCATCTTGTCGGCGACTTCCTTGGGCATGTAGTTCTCGTCGTGCTTGGCCAGGATCTGCTCGGCCACGAACACGCCGCCTTCCATGCGCCCGGTGGCGACCACGGCCTGCTTCTCGCGGAACAGGTCGGGCAGGATGCCGGTGTAGCGCACGGGCATCTTGGCGTCGCCGTCGTCGACCAGGAACGTGGCTTCCAGCGAACCGGGCGCGCGCTTGAACGAATCGGCGGCGACCATGCCGCCCAGGCGGAAGCGCGCCTGCCCGCCGGCTTCGCCGCGCAGCACTTCGCTGGGCGTGTAGAGGTAGGCGATGTTGCGTTGCAGGGCCATCGCGACCAGCGCGGTAGCGATGCCGGCGGCCACGACCAGGGCGATCACCCAGAGCAGACGACGGCGACGGACGGGATTCATCGGGGAATACTCTCGAACGGAAGCGGGCTGGCGGAGGCGGGCGTAAAGCGTGGACTAGCGGGTGAGCTCGGCGTCCCGGCCCGGGCGCGCGGACTCGCGCGCGGCACGCAGGCGGGCGCCGCGCAGCTCGCGGCGGATCTGCAGTTTCGTGCTGGCGAAATCCCAGGCCAGCACGATCACGAACACCGCGTAGGCGGCGATGACGTAGTTGAGGTAGTTCACTGTCGGCTCTCCTGCGCGGACGTTCCCTGCGCGAGCGAGGCGACCCAGGCCTTGCCGCTTTCGCGGCGCAGGTTGTCGGCGCGCGCACGGGTCAGCAACGCCCCGACGAACCACAGCTTGGTGCCCACGATCATCCAGATCAGCGGCCCGATCATGCTCGAATCCATCTTCGACTCACCGAAGATGTCGATGGTCTGGCCCTGGTGCAGCGAGTTCCACCACACCACCGAGTAGCGGATCACCGGCAACAGCACCACGCCGACGATGGCCAGCAGGCCGGCGGCGCGCGCCGCGGCACGGCGGTCGTCGATGGCGTTGTACAGGCCGATCACGCCCAGGTAGAGGAACAGCAGGATCAGTTCCGTCGTCAGGCGCGGATCCCAGTCCCACCAGGTGCCCCACATCGGCCTGCCCCAGATGGAGCCGGTGGCGAGCGTGATGAGGGTGAAGGCGGCGCCGATCGGCGCGCAGGCCATGGCCAGGATCTCGCACAGCTTGATGCGCCAGATCAGCGCGATGGCCGCGTACACCGCCATCAGCCCGAACACGGCCATGCTCATCCAGGCGCTGGGCACGTGGATGTACAGGATGCGGAAGCTGTCGCCCTGCTGGTAATCGGCCGGCACCTGGAACAGCGCGCCGTACAGGCCCCACGCCATCACCAGCAGGCCCAGGCCGTAGCCCCATGGCGCCCAGCGCGCGGCGAAGCGGTCGAAGTAGGGCGGCGAACCGAGTTTGTGGAACCAGCGGAGGATCGGATTCATCGTTTCTCAGCCCACGTCCGGAATGTCGGTCCGGGCAGTGGCGGGTTGCGGCGGATTGTCGCGTCTGCCTGGCATCGGGCCTTTGATTTGGCTCAAGGCCCGGATCGAAGCTCCGTTCGAACCGCCGGCCGGGTACTTCAGTTCAATGCGATGCGGATCGCGGCGGCCGCGGCCAGCGGCGCCAGCACCAGTGCCACCGCCAGTCCGGCCCCGAGCAGCAGCAACGCCCCGATCGGATCCAGCCCCTGCGCCGAGGCAGCCACGCTGCCTGCGCCGAACACCAGCACCGGCACGTACAACGGCAGCGCCAGCAGGGCCACGAGTATACCGGAGCGCCGCATCCCGACCGTCAGCGCCGCCACCACCGCGCCGATCAGGCTCAGCAGCGGCGTGCCCAGCGCCAGCGAGATCATCAGCACCGGAAGCTGTTCGCGCGGCAGGTACAGCAGCTCGCCCAGGAACGGCGCGGCGATCAGCAGCGGCAGCGCGGTCGTGGCCCAGTGCATGAACGTGCGCACGCCGACCAGCCAGGCCAGCGGCACCGGCGCGAGCATCCATTGTTCGAGCGAACCGTCCTCGGCGTCGCCGCGGAACAGGGTGTCCAGCGACAGCAGCCCGGCCAGCAGCATCGACAGCCAGAGCACGGCGGCGGCGACCCTCGACAGCGCGGCGCGTTCGCCGCCCAGGGCCAGCGCGAACAGCACCACCACCAGCAGGGCGAACAGCGCCGGTTGCAGCGCGTCGCCGCGACGACGCCAGAGCAGGCGCAGGTCGCGGGTGAGCAGGGCGCGGGCGGCGCCGGTCAGGCTGGGCGTGGTCGAGGCGCTCATGCGGCGCCCGCCTTGCTCAGCACCAGCATGCGCGTGCGCACCGGCGGCGCGGCGTAGGCGCCGTGGGTGGTCACCAGGGCGGCGCCGCCTTCGCGCAGGTGCGCCTGGACCATTCGATTGACCAGCTCGATTCCTTCCAGATCCAGGTTCGCGTACGGCTCGTCGAGCAGCCACAACGGCGCCGGGGACATCCAGAGCCGGGCGAGCGAGAGCCGCTTCTTCTGGCCGGCCGACAGCTGGCGGGCCAGCGCGTCCTCGTAGCCGGCCAGACCGACGATCGCCAGCGCGTTCTCCGGTAGTTGTGCGCGGCGGCGGCCCTGCAGGCCGCACAGGAAATCCAGGTTCTCGATCGCGCTCAGGTCCGCCTTCAGGCCGGGCAGGTGGCTGAGGTAGGCGATGGCGCGCGCCCGGCGGGCGTGGCCGGCCGGTTCGCCGTCCAGGTCGATCTCGCCGCCGTCGGCGCGAAGCAGCCCGGCCAGCACCCGCAGCAGGGTGGTCTTGCCGGCGCCGTTGTCGCCCTGGACGAGCAGCGCTTCGCCGGCATCGACATTGAAGTCCAACGGGCCGAACACGGGCGCGTCGTTGCGCGCGAAGCGCAGGCCTCGGGCTGCCAGCAAGGGCGGGGCGGGACGATCGTTGGGGGTCATCGGGCGGGCATGGGCGGCCGGTTGGCCGCGGGGCCGGCCATTTTATGCGAGTACCGGCGGGCGCCGCTTGCCGGCGTCGGGCCGACGGACCGGTCCGGCGCTCAGCCGGGGACCCAGTCGGTGTGGGCGGCCGCTTCGCCCATGGCCGGGTGGGGCATCAGCATGCACAGCCGGACCGGTTCCCCGGCGTGCCAGTGGAGGACGGCGGCCTGGCCGAATTCCAGCGCCAGGCGCACCACGGCGTCCTCGTCCAGGCCCGCCACCAGCCAGCCCGGCTCGCGCCAGTCGCCGGACAGGTCCTGTGCCCAGGCCGCATGGCGCGTCGCACGCAGTTCGTCGAGCTGCGCCACGAGCAGTGCGTCGGCGGCCTGGTTGGCGGTGTCCGAGCGCGGCTGCGAAGCCGGATTCCAGGCGGTGATGAAGGCGTAGCGCGGCGCGGGCGCGTAGGCTTCCAGATCGAGCGCGGGTTGCCCCACGCGCAGCGGCAGCGGGTCGCCATCGAGCACCACCACGTACTCGGCGGCGGCGTAGGCGGTGGCCAGTTCGGCGGCGTCGACGACCTGAAGTTCGCGCATGGCCCCAGTCTCCTCGGCGTGGATGACACCTGCAATCATGCCCTTGCACGCCCGCCCGGCAAGCCCGGCCGTGCGATGCGCAGATGAGCGTTCGTCATGACGTCGCCGTGCCCGCGTCCTTACACTTGGCGACCCGCACACCCTCCCACATCGAGTCCCCACCCGCGATGACCCTGCAAACCAAGCTGCCCAAGGTCGGCACGACCATCTTCACCGTCATGTCGCAGCTCGCGCTCGAACACGACGCGGTCAACCTGGGGCAGGGCTTTCCCGACTTCAATGTGCCCGAGCGCCTGATCCAGGCGCTGGACCGCGCGATGCGCGAGGGCAAGAACCAGTACGCGCCGATGACCGGCATTCCCGCGCTGCGCCAGGCCATCGCCGCGAAGACCGAGCGCTGCTACGGCCATCGGCCCGACGCCGATACCGAAATCACCGTCGTCTCCGGCGCCAGCGAAGCGATCTTCGACGCCATCGCCGCCGTCGTGCGGCCGGGCGAGGAAGTGATCGTGCTCGATCCCTGCTACGACTCGTACGAGCCGGCGATCGACCTGGCCGGCGGCCGCGCCGTTCACGTGCCCCTGGACCCGGCGACCTTCGCGCCGGACTGGAACCTCATCCGCGCCGCGGTCACGCCGAAGACACGCATGCTGATGATCAACTCGCCGCACAACCCGTCCGGCGCGATGTTCGGCGCCGACGACATCGCCCAGCTCACCACGCTGCTGCGCGAGACGAACATCTGGCTGCTGTCGGACGAGGTCTACGAGCACATCGTGTTCGACGGCCGCCGCCACGAATCAGTGCTGCTGTATCCGGAACTGCGCGAGCGCGCGTTCGTCGTGTCCAGCTTCGGCAAGACCTACCACTGCACGGGCTGGAAGCTGGGCTACTGCATCGCGCCGCCGCTGCTCTCTGCCGAGCTGCGCAAGGTGCACCAGTACAACACCTTCTGCACCTTCGCCCCGGCGCAGTGGGCGTTCGCGGAAATGATCGAAGCCGAGCCGGAGCATTACGAGCAGCTCGGCGCGTTCTACGAAGCCAAGCGCGACCGCTTCCGCGAGCAGCTGCTCACCACGCGCCTGAAGCCGCTGCCGGTGCCGGGCGGTTACTTCCAGCTGGTGGACTACTCCGACGTCAGCGACCTGGACGATGCCGCGTTCTGCCGCTGGCTGACGACGGAAAAGGGCGTCGCCGCGATTCCGCTGTCGCCGTTCTACGAAACGCCGCCGACCGCGCAGCGCCTGGCACGGCTGTGCTTCGCCAAGAACGAGACGACGCTGGACAAGGCGATCGAACGGTTGCAGAAGCTGTAATTCTGTCGTCCCCGCCTTCGCAGGGACGACGGCAGCAAGAAGCTCCTGACTTCAAAAGACACCCGACTTCGCGAGATCCCATGAACGACCTGCGCGTCACCCTCGTCCAAGGCGACACCCGCTGGCACGATCCGGCCGGCAACCGCGATTACTACGGTCGCCTCATCGCGCCGCTGCGTGGCGCGACGGATCTGGTGATCCTGCCGGAGACCTTCACCAGCGGCTTCTCCAACGACGCCATCGGCAACGCCGAGACGATGGAAGGCGCCACGGTGCAATGGATCCGCGAACAGGCCGTGCGCCTGGACGCCGCGGTGACCGGCAGCGTGCAATTGCGCGACGGCGACGGCGTCTACAACCGCCTGCTGTTCGCCACGCCCGACGGCGCATTGAGCACCTACGACAAGCGCCACCTGTTCCGCTATGCGCGCGAACACGAGCGCTACGCGGCCGGTCGCGATCGCCTCACGCTGGAATGGCGCGGTTGGCGCATCTGCCCCCTAGTCTGCTACGACCTGCGCTTCCCGGTGTTCTCGCGCAACCGCTTCGACGTGGAACGCGCCGGCCAGCTCGACTTCGACCTGATGATCTTCGTCGCCAACTGGCCGGCCGCGCGCAGCCATCCGTGGAAGACGCTGCTGCGCGCGCGTGCGATCGAAAACCTGTGCTATGTCGCGGCCGTGAACCGCGTCGGCACCGACGGCAACGGTCTGGACTACGCGGGCGACAGCGCGGTGATCGACTACGTCGGCCAGCCCGTGACCGAATGCGGCGACGTCGAATCCGTCGTCACCGCCACGCTGTCGGCGCAGGGCCTCGCCGAACACCGCGAACGCTTCCCGGCGATGCTCGACGCGGACGCGTTCGAGCTGAAGAGCCGGGGTTGGTGAATCGGGGTAGGGGATTGGCAAGCGCGGGCTTCCGCGGCGCGTTCTCCGAATCCTGAATCCGAATTCCCAAGCCCTATCCCGAATCCCGAATCCCGTCTTTTTCATGAATGGCGGCGATACGTGCTGCGCGGCCGTCGTCTTGACATCACTGAACCGTGCGCTGCTTGGCGCTTTACGGCTTCGTGGCGCCTGTTCAGAAAATGGCTCGTTAAGGTTTGGCGTGTCATTGATTACCGCACCCCAACACACGAGCCGCAGCGCCCCGCGCGTGCCCCGCGCAGAAAAAAAACATCACCACCCATCCGCCTGCGGCACGACTTCCCCCGGTCACGCAGGCATTGCGTGCGCGACGTTCGCGCACGTCATTGAAGGAGACATCCGATGGTTACTACTCGTTTGGTCAGTGCAGGTTTGGTCAGTGCAGGTTTGATCAGTGCAGGTTCGATCAGTGCAGGTTCGATCAGTGCAGGTTCGATCGGCGCACGCCTGATCCGCAACACCGGCTTCGCTGTGGCGCTGGGTGCCGTCGCGCTCACCGGCTGCACGCAGTACGTGAAGCGCGATGAGTTCGACGCGACGGTCGCCGAGCTTCGCGCCACCGACCAGAAGCTGCAGTCGCAGCTCGATACGCTCTCGCAGAAGCACGACGCGCTGGTCACGCAGCTCGCCGGTCGCACCCGCGTGGATACCGCCGCTCACTTCGCCACCGACGACGCCGCCCTCAGCGATCAGGACAAGCCACTGCTGGACGACTTCGCCCGTGTGATCCGCGACAGCCATTCCCAGGCCGTCATCACCGTGGAAGGCTTCGCCGACCCGTCCGGTTCGTCGGCGCACAACCGTCGCCTGGGCCTGCGTCGCGCGCAGTCCGTGCGCGATTACCTCGTCGGCGCCGGCCTGGGCGACCAGCAGGTGCGCGCGGTGAGCTACGGCGAAGACAAGAACCGCCAGGTGCAAAAGGGCGCGGTCGGTGAGGCCGGCCAGGCCAACCGCCGCGTCTCGCTCGTGGTCGACTACGCCGGTCCGCGCACCGATGCGCAGCAGCCGCAGCAGACGGCCGCGCTGTAAGCGTGCACGCGATCCGGACGGCCACGCGCCGTCCGGATCGCAGCGCAGCATCGGGCGTACACTCCACGGGCCGCGTTCGCGGCCCGTTCCATGTCTGGCGCCGATCCGGTCGCCAGCCCGAGATGCCGGCGCGCCGCGCCGATGACGACGACGCACCGGCCTGTCGAACAGCACAGGAGCCCCGGTCATGTCGTCTCCACGCCTTCAGGAATTCCTCGACTCCAATCGCGTCAGCTACGACACGATGACGCACCCGCACGCGTTCACCGCGCAGGAAACTGCCACGCGCGCGCACCTCGACCGCCATGCGATGGCCAAGACCGTGATGGTGCGGCTCGACGGCCACCTCGCCATGGCCGTGCTGCCCTCGGACGAGTGGCTCGATGTCGCGAAACTGCGCCAGGCCAGCGGCGCGCGCGAAGTCGCGCTGTGCAGCGAATCCGACTTCAAGGACCGCTTCCCCGAGTGCGAAGTCGGTGCGATGCCGCCGTTCGGCAATCTGTACCGCATGGACGTGTACGCGGCCGAAAGCCTCGCCGACGATGGCCGCATCGCGTTCAACGCCGGCAACCATCGCGAACTGATGCGCATGGGCTGGGACGATTTCGAGCGCCTGGTACATCCGCACGTGGTGCAGATGTCGCGGCAGTGACCGCAGGGCGCAATGACATTGCGCCGTTCTTTCTGAGGCTGTGACGCGCGGTGCAATGCGCTTCGCTTGTTGCACCCTGCGGATTGCGGATATGGCCCGCTGGCTGTGACCACGTCACCGCGCCTTCACCTGAATTGGCACCCCGCTGTGGCTAGCTGCGCGCATGAACAGCGCCGCCACGGACGCAGGCCACTTCCGCCACGCATGGCGACGCCTGCCGCCGCGCGTGCGCGCCTGGACGGCGCGCGTCGCCATCGCCATCGCAGCGCTGTACGCGCTTTACCTCATCGCCGGCAACGTGTTCATCAACACCTCGCTCGGCGAGTGGACGGCGAACCGCAAGCCGGAGAAGTTCCAGATCGAATGGGGCGGCGGCTACACGTTCTGGCCGGGGCGCGTGACGGTGCACGACGTGAAGATGAAAGGGCACGTCAACCGCACGTTCTGGGCGGTCAACGCGGAAAAGGCCAGCGGTCGCGTCGCGATCTGGCCGCTGCTGCGCAAGACGGTGCGCGTGCCCGAAGTGATCGCCTCCGGCGTCACCGGTGGCGTCGACATGAAGGGCGAACGCAAGCCGCCTGTGCCCGCGCGTGCGGGCGGCTGGGTGCTGCAGTTCGATCGCATCCGCAGCGATTCGATCCGCGGCGGACACTTCGGCGATCTGGCACTGGAAGGAAACGGCCGCGCCGAAGTCGGCTTCTACAAACAACTGCGCGGCGGCGCGTTGGAACTGATGCCGTCCAGCGCGCAGTTCGACGGCGCGCGCCTGCGTTACGGCAAGGAAGAACTGCTGAGCCAGGGGCGTCTGGATGCCCGCTTCGCCATCGCGCGCCACACCCGCGACCAGGCGCGCGGCATCCGCAAGCTGCTGCTCACCAATGCGTCGCTGAAACTGGACGGCAAGGCCTCGGCGCTGAAGGCGGACGTGGATCCGACGGGCAAGGTCACGCTGTCCAACATCCCCGGCGAAGGCAAGGCGCAGGTAAAACTGGGACTGGCACACGGCGCGGTGACGCCCGGCAGCCGCGTGCGCTGGAACGTCCCGGTCAGCGGTCGCGATGCCACCGGCGCCACGCACCGCAGCGCGCTCGACATCGCACTCGACGTGGACCGCGACATGCACCTCGTCGCGAAGACGCCCGCGCAGCACACCGGGCGCATTTCGCTCGATGCCGACCTGACGTTGCGCGGCACCGGGATTCCGCTGGTCTCGCCGCATGAAAGCCTGAAGGAACTGTTGCCGCGCAGTTCCGGCCACGTCGTCGGGCGCTGGCAATTCGCCTCGCTAAGCTGGCTGGGGCGCTTCTTCACCAACGCGCCGTGGCTGTCGCTGGAGGGTTCGGGGCTGGTCGATGCCGACGTGCGCGTGGTCGATGGAAGAGTGGCCGGCGGCAGTCGCGTCGCCGTGCCCGAAGTCGATGCGGTCGCGCACGTGATGGGCAATCGCATCCGCGGCCGCGCGAGCGCCGACGGACGCCTGGATGCCGGCCCCAACGACGAACTGCTGCCCAGCCTCGACCTGCGCATGCAGGCCTTCAACATCACCGCCGACGATGCGCCGTCGCGGCCGTACATCGAAGGCAACGACCTGCGGCTGTCGGTGAAGTCGCTGTCCGGCATCGAGCGCCAGACGCTGCGCCAACCCGGCGCGATGCGGGAACTCGGCAACGCGATGCACGCCCAGCTCAGCTTCGCCAACGCGAAGGTGCCCGACCTGCGCGCGTACAACCGCTATCTGCCCAACGAACACATTCGTTTCGACGGCGGCTCCGGCACGCTCTCGGGCGATCTCACGCTCGACGGCGCGGGCGTGATCGGGCAGGGCACGCTGGGCGTGGACGCGAAGACCGCGCGCATGCACCTGGCGGGACTGGCGCTGCGCACCGACGTGGACATCGACCTGCGCCTGCGCCGCGCCGACATCAAGCGGCGCACGTTCAACATCGACGGCAGCCGCGTCGCCTTGAACAACGTCAGCTTCACCGAGCCCGGCGGCGAATCGCGCAGCGGCTGGTGGACGCGCATCGACCTGGACCGCGCGCGCATGGACTGGGACAAACCGATCAGCATCAACGGCCGCGTGCGCATCGCGATGAAGGACGTCGGCTTCCTGCTGTCGATGTTCTCCAGGCAGCGCGACTATCCGAAGTGGGTGTTCAAGCTCATTGGTTCCGGGCAGGCGCAGGCCAGCGCCAACGTGCAGTGGGCCGGCCAGACGCTGATCCTCGACCGCGTGCAGGCCGACAACCAGCGCTACGACGTCAAGGCACGCCTGCGCCTGCACGGCAAGAACCGCACCGGCAGCCTGTACGCGCACTGGGGCGTGTTGAGCTGCGCGGTGGCGGTGAACGACGGAAAGCGCGATTTCCACGTGGTCCGGGCCAAGGACTGGTACGACAGCCAGCCGAACCTGCTGCGCTGAACCGCCGAGGCCGACGGCGTCGAACGGGGCTGCGTTTCCTTAACGGCCGCGGGAGTTAACTGATGGCAGGGCGATCGCCCCTGGCGCGATCGCCATGCCCCCATGAGCCCGCCGCCATGAGCACGCCGCCATGAGCACGCGACCACGCGCCTGGCTGCTGGTCGCCGCGCTGCTACTCGCGCCGATACCGGTAGCCGTCCCGCAACCTGCGCCCGCGCAGGGCGAGGTGCTGCTGCTCGACATCAAGGGCGGCATCGGCCCGGCCACGCGCGATTACGTGCGCGGCGGCCTGCGTCGCGCGGCCGAATCGGGCGCCGCGGCGGTGGTGTTGCGGATCGACACACCGGGCGGGCTGGATGCGGCCACGCGCGACATCAACCAGGCGATCCTCGCCTCCGACGTTCCGGTGATCGGCTGGGTCGCGCCGTCGGGTGCGCGCGCGGCGAGCGCAGGCACCTACATCCTCTACGCCTGCCATCTCGCCGCGATGGCGCCGGCCACCTCGCTCGGCGCGGCCACGCCGGTGTCGATGGGCGGGCCTGGCTTCGCCCCAGAACGCGAGCCCGAACGCGAGCCGCAGCGTCCCGATCCGGACGATACGACGCCGGAACCATCGCCCAGCGCCACGCCGTCGCCGAACCCGCAGCCGGAATCGCCCATCGGCGATGCACCCGGCAAGCGCGCGCCGGACAGCGCGATGGAACGCAAGGTGACCAACGATGCCGCCGCCTACCTGCGCAGCCTGGCCGAACTGCGCGGGCGCAATGTGGCGTTCGCCGAAGGCGCGGTGCGCGACGCGGCCACGCTCACCGCCACGCAGGCGCGGGCGCAGGGCGTGATCGAGATCGTCGCGGCCGATGCCGACGCGCTGCTGCGCCAGGCCAACGGCCGCAACGTCAGGCTCGCGCGCGGCGAGGCGAAACTCGATGTCGCCGGTCGCACGCTGACGGTGGTGGAACCGGACTGGCGCGCACGCCTGCTCGCGGTGCTCACCGAGCCGACGGTGGCCTACGTGCTGCTGCTGATCGGTCTGTACGGACTGGTGTTCGAGGGCTACAGCCCCGGCTCGATCCTGCCCGGCATGGTCGGTGTCATCTGCCTGTTGCTGGCCGCGTACGGCTTGCAGGTGCTGCCGGTGAACTATGCGGGCGTTGCGCTGATCGTGATCGGCGTGGCGTTGATCGCGCTGGAGGTCGCGCTGCCCAGCGTGGGCGCGGCCGGCATCGGCGGCGTGGTGTCGCTGCTGGCCGGATCGCTGATCCTGTTCGACACCGACGTCCCCGGCTTCGGCGTGCCGGGCGCGCTGATCGCCGGCATCGGCGTGGCCAGCGCCCTGGGCTTCATGGGCATGCTCTGGCTGGCCGCGCGTTCGCGCCGTCGTCCCGTCGTCACCGGCGTGGAGGAAATGATCGGCAGCGTCGCCATCGCCACACGCGATTTCAGCGGGCGCGGACAGGTGCGCATCCGCGGCGAGGAATGGCAGGCGCATTCCGAACTGCCCGTGCACCGCGGCGAAGGCGTGCGCGTGCTGTCGATCGAAGGCCTGGTGCTGCACGTGGCGCCCGACCGGGGCGATGTGATCTGAGCGAAGGAGATTGCCATGTACCTGGCCATGTACGTCCCGTTGATCGTGCTGCTGGCCGTGTTGCTGGTCAGTGCGATCAAGGTGCTGCGCGAGTACGAGCGTGGCGTGGTGTTCCAGCTCGGGCGCTTCTGGAAGGTGAAGGGGCCCGGGCTGATCCTGCTGATCCCGTTCGTCCAGCAGATGGTGCGCGTGGACCTGCGCACGGTGGTGATGGACGTGCCGCCACAGGACGTGATCTCGCGCGACAACGTGTCGGTGCAGGTCAACGCCGTGGTGTATTTCCGCGTGGTCGATCCCCAGAAGGCGATCATCAACGTCGAGCATTTCTACGAAGCCACCAGCCAGCTCGCGCAGACCACGTTGCGTTCGGTATTGGGCCAGCACGACCTGGACGAGATGCTAGCCGAGCGCGAGAAGCTCAACGACGACATCCGCACCATCCTGGATTCGCAGACGGACGCGTGGGGCATCAAGGTCGCCAACGTCGAAATCAAGCGCGTGGACCTCAACGAGACCATGGTGCGCGCGATCGCACGCCAGGCCGAGGCCGAACGCGTACGCCGCGCCAAGGTCATCCACGCCGAGGGCGAGAAACAGGCGGCGGTGATGCTGGTGGAAGCCGCGCGCCTGCTCGGCGGCGACCCGCGCGCGATCCAGCTGCGTTACCTGCAGACGCTGACCGAGATCGCCGGGGAGAAGAGCTCGACGATCGTGTTCCCGCTGCCGATGGATTTGCTGGAGTCGCTGCGCGCGCGACGCGGGGATGACGAGCGGTAGCGACGACGCGTAGGGCGCAATAGCATTGCGCCGCTCTTCGCTACGCCGTGACGGGCGGTGCAATGCGCTTCGCTTATTGCACCCTACTGATCCGCCGCTGACCGTCACCGCGTTTGACCGTCATCCCGGCGAAGGCCGGGATCCAGGCCATCACGTCCTCCGCCCCATCTCGTCATTCCAGCGAAAGCTGGAATCCATTGGCTTTGGCAGTGGCTTCATAGGGAAGGCCGAAGATCAAAATGGGTTCCAGCTTTCGCTGGAATGACGGTGAGAGTTGCGGGCCGTCAGGCTGCGCCGGCGTTCGCGCGAGCACATCGGCGGGGTACGACGAGCACCGCGACGGGGTACGACGAGCACCGCGATGGGGTATCGACCCCACACGCTTGCCCTCGCGACCCCATCGGAGTGCCCGTCGTACCCCATCGCGGTGCCCTCGCGACCCCGGCGACGTGCCCGTCGTACCCCAACGCGGTGCCCTCGCGACCCCGGCGACGTGCCCGTCGTACCCCAACGCGGTGCCCTCGCGACCCCGGCGACGCGCCCGTCGTACCCCAATACGGTGCCCTCGCGACCCCATCGGATTGCCCGTGATACCCCGGCGCGATGCTCGTCGTACCCCATAGCGGTGCTCGTCCTATCCCAGTGACGTAGCCCGGGTAAGCGAAGCGCACCCGGGGCATCGGCGCGTCACCCCGGGTGCGCTGCGCTTACCCTGCGGTGGGGGCTGGGTCAACGCGCTGCGCTCAATACGTCACCGTGACGATCACCGTATCGGCGTAGCTGCCCGGCGGCGCGGCGGGTTGCACGGGCAGCGTGGCGTAGACGGTCGCGGTCTGCGCATTGCCCGTACCGGTGGCGGCCACCGTCGTCGTGCCCGCGCTGCCGTCGCCCCAGGCCTGTGTTCGCGCAGCGTCGCTGTAGAGCCGGTAGCCCAGCGTTCCACCTCCGCCGCTGCGGGTGAGGCTGCGTGCGGCCACCGTCGCGCCCGCGCCCTGACCTGCGCCCAAGGACAGGGCGTAGTTGGTGCCATTGCTGCAGGTGGCCGTGACGATGCCCGTGGCGTTGACGGGAGCGTTAATGAAGCCGATCGGGCCGAAGTCGATGTTAGTGGCCGAGACCACGCAATCGGGAACCACGGTGGCCGCTGTCGAGAAGATGAATTCCGGCTGCCAGTTCAGGGACGAGGAGCAGACCGGCGGCGTCGAGCTGTAGCCGGCAGCCTGAAACGAGGTATATCCGGCTCCGTTGAAGAGTTGCGAATAACTGCCGGCGGGCAATTGCGTTTGACTGCCGAACACACGCCCGTAGACGGGAACCATCGTGGACCCGGCACCGGACGAGGTGATGATGTCGCCCACCAGCACATCGGCCTTGGTGGCGCTGTTCCAGACGCTGCCCCACGCACGGGTGCGGGCGGAATCGATGTAGAGCTCGTACGACAGCGTCGCGCCTCCCGGTCTGGTCATGCCCCGCGTTCCGAGGCTGGCGCAAGCACGCACATAGGGCGTGGCGAATCCCGTGCAGGCGATGGTCGCCTGGACGACGATCTCGGTAGGCGCAGGCGAGAGCGGGCTGAAACTGCCGAAGTCCACGATGCTCATCGAGAGCGTGCAACTCTGGGCACGCGCGGGCGTGCCCGGCCACAGGGTCATCAGGACCAGCAGCGCCGTCGCGCCCCAACGGATCATGGTGGTGTCTCCATCGCGCACACGAACGGGCCGAGCGTCGTCATGGCGTCCTCCTCGCGGTAGGGAATTTCGACCGCGCAGGTCGCGTTGCCGAGCGTTGCGGTGATGCGGTTGAGCGCCTGCAGCGTAGGCAGGAACACCTCGCCGTCGTAGCCCACCACCATCGGTTCGGCGATACCGTCCACGGTCACGATCGTGCCCACCGGCAACGGCTGGCCGGCCGCATCGACCAGCACCACGGTCGCGCCGGTGTAGCGGCCGACGGGGAAGGCGGCGAGCACGCCGGACAACGCGCGCGGTGCGATTTCCATGCGGTCGGCTGCCACGCTGACCTCGGCGGGCAGGTCGATGGTGTCGATGGCCAACCGGTTGCCCTGGTACGAGAGCAGATCGGGGATCAGCACATGGCCCTTGCGGTTGGTGACGCCGACCAGGCGGTTCTCGCGCAGCACCGGCACGCCCGCGAGCCCACCGGTGGAGGCCACCGCGAACGCGTCGTAGACGGTGCGCGAGGCCATCAGGTCGCCGTCCAGCCAGACCAGTGCGCCGGTGGCAAACAGCGAGGCGGTGTCGAAGGCGGCATCGGCGTGGTCGGCGTGTTCGACCTGCGCGGAGACTTCGCCATAGCGGCCGCGGTAATCCAGCCGCGCCGAGCCGTGCAGGTAGTCGCGGTTGCCGGCGTCGACGAGCACGTTCCAGCCGAAGCCGCCGGCGTCGTAGTCCACGCTGCGGTTGGCCGACACCGACACGGTGCGCGCATCGCCGTAGCGACTGGCACTGGCCGACACGCTGGTGCGTTCGCCCAGGCTCACCGTCGCGCCGACGAACACGCCGGTGGAATCTTCCAGGTCCATGTCCTTGAACACGTTGGCGAAGAGATTGACGCGCGTTCCGAACGCGCCGCTGTAGCCGAGCGAGACGATGCGCGAACCGCCCAGGCTTGACGCGTCCTGGCGCGCGTAGGCGAGCGACAGGTTCTGGCTGTGTCCGATCGCCACGCTGAGCGAGGCGTGGAGTTGACGTTGCGGTATCTCAACGCCCTCCAGGCTGCCGATGTCGCGATAGTCGCCGTGCACGCGGATGCCCTGCACCTGCAGGCTGAAGCGCGGCGACTGGTACCGGTAGCCGGCGCTGATCTGGGTGCCGCTGCCGTCGTCGTCGCTGCGGCTGTCGCCAGGTTCGTCGTCGTCACCGTCGCTGACCGATACGGCCGCGTCGAGTACGCCGAAGTGGCCGACTTCCAGCAGGCCGCCGATGCCGGCGTTGCGCAGGCCGCGCGCGAGTTCGGCGTGCGCTTCGAGAGTGAACGAATCGCTCACGCCATGGCGCAGCGAGACATTGGCCGCGGGCGAATCGGCGTAGTCGAACGACCGGCTGCCGTAGCCTCGGCGCGGATAGCCGAGTTGGAACGCGTAATCCGACAGGCCGACGCCGAGCAGGCGCGTGTCCAGGTACAGCGGCTGGTTGACCGTCACCTGCCGCCCGAGAGCGTCCTGGTACACCACCGACGCGCGACCGGCACCCGTGAGCGCGGGCGGCGTGGCGATCACGAACGGCCCGCCGCTGGCCTGTCCCGAGAACTGGCGCAGGCCGTT
Source organism: Lysobacteraceae bacterium P (assembly GCA_005503055.1). Taxonomy (GTDB): domain Bacteria; phylum Pseudomonadota; class Gammaproteobacteria; order Xanthomonadales; family Xanthomonadaceae; genus Lysobacter_J. The sequence goes on from SCOX01000001.1 coordinate 57,845, forward strand.
GACGTAGAGATCCACGGTGGTCGGCACCACCGCGCTGCCGCCCAGCAACGGCACCGGGAAGGTCACCAGGTCCGGACGCACGGCGAAGTTCCGAGACAGGCTGAAGCCGCCCAGCCGCACCGCGCGCGACCACGACAGCGAGGACGACACGAAGTCGCCCACCATCCAGGTGCGCAGCGAGTCCACTTCGGAATAGATCCAGTAGCTGTCCTGACGTGTGTACTCGTATTCGCCGGCATCGGCCGTGGCGTAGCCGGAATTGACGAACACGCCGATGGGCGAAAACAGGCGCAGCTCGCTGCCGACGCTGAGGGTGCGGTTGCGTTTGTCGAAGTGGTCTTCCACTTCCTGCGCGCCCAGCACCGGCAGGGAGCCGTAGCGTCCCGTGCCCAGCAGGGGCGCATGCAGGCGTCGCGCGTTCTGCCGTTGCGCGAAGCTCACGCGTGTGTCCTGCAGGTGCGCGGCGTAGTTCCACACCAGGCCGGTGGCGGAAGTCGGCGCTGGCGGCGCCGGCGTTTCGTAGCCGATGCGCTCGGGCACGAGTTGATCGTCGGGCAGGGTGAGCTCGATGCGTTGCTCGTTTTCGAGGTAGCGGTGCTGCAAGCCGGGGATGTCGTCCAATGCGACATGTCGGTCCGCGTCCAGCGCGAGGTTGTCCACGCGGATGCCGATCTGGCTCAACTCGTCCGCCGCGATCCACAGGCGCGCGTCATCGCGACGGTCCATGCGCACGATCAGGCCGGTGTCGCGACCGTTGACGAAGGCTTCCACGTAGTACGCCAGCGTCTGGGTGTCCTGTGCGCGCGCGTTCGGTATCGCGATGGATGCGGCCGCCGCGCACAGCAAGCCCGCGCCCCGCGTGCCGCACGTTGCGGCGCAGGCAACGAGGAAGCCCCGGAGCGTCGCGTGCATTCACGCCTCTCCCTGCCGCGCCGGCCGGCCACGCAGGTGGCGCAACGTCAGCGCAGGGCAGGGCCGCCGGCAACGGCTGCCGCGCCGCGATGGCGTACCCGGCGTGTCACAGGTCCACCTTGAACGGCTGGCCGTTGAAGCTGGTGTCCACGCGCACCGGGCGTCCCTTCGCGGCGGCGTTGGCCGGCACGTCGAGCGTCCACTGCATGGTCTGGCCCGGCAGCACGTAGCCGAGCAGTCCGTTCACCACCGGCGTGGTTCCGCCGCCGTCGTGTTCGAGGATCACGTTGGACGCCTGCGCATGCGACTCGCCAGGGTTCTTCGCCTGCAGGGTGAGCTGGTTGCCGCGCAATTGCGCGGTCACGGTCACGCTGGCCGGGGGCATCGACGCCTTGGGCATCACGAACACCGGCACCGAGTAGCGCATCTGCACGGCGACGCCGATCGCCGGTGCGCTGGCCGGGTCGGGAATCTCGTCGACGACCACGCGGTAGGCCTCTTCGCGCGTGGCGGGGGACTTGTCCACGCGCACGACGCGGATGGCCTGGGTCTGCTTGGGCGCGAGGGTGGCCATCGGCGGGCTCGCCACGACCTTCTGCGTGGGCACGAGCGCGTCCTTGCCCTGGGTCTGTTGCCACTCGAACACGCGCACCTGGGTGCGGATCGGGGCATCGCCTTCGTTGGTGACGGTGAGCACGGCCGCGGCCTTGCCCGGTCCCAGCGTGAGGGTGGTGGGCATGACGTGGATGGAAGCGGCCACGGCCACCGCGCATACCGCCGCGCTCAACAACGCAATCGCTGTCGCATGCATCTTCATGGTGCTCTCCCTGTCGACGGCAACCCGCGAAGGCCGGCGAACATCAGTACGTGACGGTCGCGGTCACCGTGGTGGTGTAGGAACCGGGCGAACGCGTGGGCTGCATCGCCGCGATGCGTCCGTAGAGGGTGAAGCTCTGGTTGCTGCCGGTGCCGGTCTGCCCGGCCGTGTCGGTGCCGGGTGTGTTGCCCCACACCTGCGTGTAGCCGGCACCGCGATACAGCGAAAACCACATGTTCCCGCCGGGGCCGTTGAGCAGGCGCGTGGCGACGGTCGAGCCCGCAACCGATCCGGCATCCAGCCCGACGCTGTAGACCGTGCCGGACGTGCAGGCCACCACCAGCGTGCTGGTGCCGGTGTAGGCGACGTTCTGCACGCCGATGGTGCCGAAGTCGAGTTTGGGCGCGCTGACGATGGAGCAGTCGCTGACCACGGCCGCCTGAACGTTGAAGGTCGCCGAGCGCGTGGCTGCATGCGCGGCTGCGGTCGCCAGTGCCGCAGCGATCACGAGTGGTGGTGCGAAGTTCATGCCGAACGCCTCGGCCACACTCAGTAGGTGATCGTGGCGGTCACGGTGCTCGCGTAACTGCCCACCGCCGGCGCCGGCTGTGGTGGCACACGCGCGTAGATCGTGAAGCTGTTGTTGCCGCCGGTGCCGGTGCCGCCGTTGGTGTCGGTGCCCGGCGTGTTGCCCCAGTTCTGGGTATAGCCACTGTCGCGGAACAACTGGTACTTGAGCGAGTTGCCGCCACTGGCCATGCGCCGGTCGGCGATGGTGGAACCGGCGCCGGTGCCGGCGTCGAGCGAGACGGTGTACGTGGTGCCCGGTGTGCACGCGACGGTGAGCGTGCTGGTGACGTCCTTGTTGGCGGTCATCACGCCGACCGTGCCGAAGTCGATGTTGGGCGCGCTGATGATGGTGCAGTCGCTGACCATCGTCGCCAGCACCTGGAAGGTGGAGGACTTGGTCGCGGACGGTGCGTCGAAGGAGGCGGCCGCGCCAAGCGCGATCGTGCAGGCGAGCGGAAGCTTGAAGATGAGTGGCAGGGACATGGCGATCTCCTGACGGATGAGCGCGTCAAAGGACGACGGTGGCGATGACGCGCGTGGTGTCGGCGGTACCCTTCTGGACGATTCGTTCGACGATGACCTTCGGTGCGATCCATTGCGTGCAGGCCACGCGCACGACATCGTCGGGCTGCGCAGTCGCGTTGGTCGTCGGGGATGCCGTGGCGTTGGCGAACGTGCAGGCGCCGGGTACGGTCGCGGTGACCTGGAAGGTGGAAACGCGTGTCGCTGCGTGGGCCGCAGCGCAGATCAGCAGGGCGAAGCCCGCCGTGATGCATCCCAGCCGCCGCAGACCCATGGACACGCGAAGCGCTCCGGTACCGACGTGGTGCGGATGGCAGCCGGAAGGCCTGGGACCGGCAGGCATCGACTGTCGGATGCCCGCGCGCACATGCTTTGTTCTGCTTCGTGTATTGGAAGTGAAAACAGCGTTCCGCTCATCGGAAAGGCGCCGTGATTTGGCTGGCCGCCAGGTGCCGATTGGTGCGCTCGACGCTGTGGCATCGTCGATCGCGGCGTCGACCCGTGGCGCGATTCGAGTCACACGAGGCACGAATCGAAACGCAAACGCCCATGATGAAAACGGATTGCGCCGAAGCGAGCGTCGTTCGGTCCTCAAGGTTTCGATCACGCACTGCATGGAACGCGATGGTCCGTGTGGCGATGGACGTTCGGTGCGTGAAACACGAACGACCAAAACGAAACGGGGCGCCGAAGCGCCCCGTCGTTCAATCGTTACCCGCGGTTGCGATCACGCACCGCGCGGACCGCGGCCGCCGCCGGGGCGACCGCCACCGCGCGGACCGCCGGGACGCGGACCGCCACCGGCCGGACGCGGAGCGCCGCCACCGGGACGGTTGCCGCCCGGGCGGTTGCCCCCGGGCCTGCCGCCGGCCGGCTTCGGACCGCCGGGACCGCCCGGGCCACGCGGACCGGCGGGACGCGGCGCGCGCGGCTTGTCGCCGTACGGGTTGAAGCTGCCGGGATTGGCGTGGTCGGACGGGAAGTTCGGCGCACTGGCCGGATGACCGTACGGGCGCGGGGTGCGCTGGCCCTGACCGCCGCCCGGACCGCGCGGTCCCTGGCCCTGGCCGCCGCCCGGTCCGCGGCGCTCGCCGTAGCCGCCACCACCGCCGGTGCGCTCGCCACCAAAACCGCCTTCGCGGCGCGGACCGCGCTCACCGTAGGCACCGCCGCCGCCGCCCGGACCACGGGCACCGCCGCCGCCGCCACCCGGACCGCGACCACCGCCACCGGGACCGCCGCCCGTGCGCGGCTTGTCGCCGTACGGCTTGCGCGGACCACGTGCGTCGGGATTGCGATGGCCGCTCGGGCCGGTCTCGACGCCGTCCGGCACGTACCAGGTGCGGAACGCGGCCGGATTGCCTTCCGGCAACGGCTTCGGACCCTTGTCGCGGCGCTGCTTGAACGGCTTGTTGCCTGCGTTCGCCGCGGCTTCGCCGCTGACCGTCAGGCCGCCGTGCTTGCGCGGACCGCCGCGACCGCGACCGCGGTCTTCGCGCACGTTGTCGAAGCGGCGCAGCTCGCGGCCTTCGTCGGCGGTGTTGTGTCCGCCCACATACCCGTGCGAGCGGCTCTTGCCGGTGAGGTCGATGGTCGACTTGGCGGCCTTGCGCTGGCCGATCACCGGCTGCAGCGTCAGTGCCGACGGCGTGCCGTCTTCCAGGCCGAGCGTCTTGCGCAGCGCTTCGACGGCGTCGGAGGTGAGTTCGCGCGACTGGCCGCGCAGCAGCTCGCGCGGCAGCGCGACCTCGCCGTAGCGGACGCGCTTGAGGCGGCTCACCTGGCAGCCCTGCGATTCCCACAGGCGGCGCACTTCGCGATTGCGGCCTTCCTTCACCACGACACGGAACCAGTCGTGCGAGTCGGTGCCGCCGATGCGTTCGATCTCGTCGAACTTGGCCGGGCCGTCTTCCAGGGCGACGCCCCGGGCGAGGCGGTCGACGATGTTGTCCGGCACGACGTCCTGGCCTTCCGGCGCACGCACGCGGCAGACGTATTCGCGCTCGACCTCGAAGGAGGGGTGCATCAGCGCGTTGGCCAGCTCACCGTCGGTGCTGAGCAGCAGCAGGCCGGTGGTGTTGATGTCGAGGCGGCCGATGGCGATCCAGCGTGCGCCCTTGAGCGCGGGCAGGGCCTCGAACACCGTCGGGCGGCCTTCGGGATCTTCGCGCGTGGTCACTTCGCCTTCGGGCTTGTTGTACATCAGCACGCGCGAGGGATCGATCAGCGCGCTGGCGACGAACTGGCGCCCGTCGATCTCGATGCGGTCGCCGCTCTTGACGCTCACGCCGACCTGCGCGACCTCGCCGTTGACCTTCACCAGGCCGTCGGCGATGCGCTGTTCCAGCGCGCGGCGCGAACCCAGTCCGGCCTGTGCGAGCACCTTGTGCAGGCGTTCTTCCAGTTTCGGCGCCTCGGTGGCGGCCGGATCGGCGACGCGTTTGAGGGTGAGCTTGCGGCTCTTTTCTTCAGTCATGTTTGTGTTGCTCCGACTCGGCCAGTTCGGCCTCGTCATCGATGGGAACGGTCGTCGTCTCGACGGCGTTGTCTTGCTCGTGATCGTTCTCGTCCGCCGCGCGCTCGCCCGGCGCGGCTTCGGGGTCGCCCTCTAGGGCGTGTCGGGTGTCGTCGATGTCGGGGTCGGCGACCTCGTCATCGGTTGAATCGGTTTCGGGTTCGGCGGTGTCGGCTGCGGCTTCGATGCCGGAAGCCGCGCCTGCTGCGTCGGCGCTTTCGTCGGCCGTCGAATCGGGTTCTTCGTCCGCGCTGGCGTCGTTCGCCGCGTTCGCACGCTCGCCGAGATCGGCATCGGCATCCGCCTCGTCATCTGGCGCTTGCGCGTCCTCGAGGTTGGACGCATCCGCGCCTTCGCCGGCCAGGCCTGCGGCGATCGGCGCCGTCGCTCCGTCGAACTGCAACTGCGGTTCGAGTTCGCCGATGTCCTTGAGTTCCGACAGCGGCGGCAGTTCGTCCAGGCGCTTGAGGCCGAAGTAGTCGAGGAAGCCCTTGGTCGTGCCGAACAGCGCCGGCTTGCCCGGCACGTCGCGGTGGCCGACGACGCGGATCCACTCGCGTTCTTCCAGCGCCTTGATGATGTTGCTGCTGACCGCCACGCCGCGCACCTGTTCGATCTCGCCGCGCGTGATCGGCTGGCGGTAGGCGATCAGCGCCAGCGTTTCCAGCGTGGCGCGCGTGTAGCGCGTCTGCCGCTCGGTCCACAGGCGCGTGATCCACGGATGCACGTCGGCCTTGACCTGGAAGCGGAAGCCGGAGGACACCTCGACCAGCTCCACGCCGCGATCGGCGCAGGCGTCGCGCAGCGTTTCCAGCGCCTGCTCGACGCTGTCCGCCGGCGGCGGCTGGTCCTCGGGGAACAGCGCGTGCAGTTGCGCCAGCGTCAACGGCTGGTTGGCGGCCAGCAGCGCTGCCTCGACGATGCGGATGATCAGTTGTTGGTCCATGGATCGGTCGGTTTCCACCCTGTGGGCCCGTCAGTCCCGCGATTGCGGGAATCGGCTGCCTTTGGAACGGTTGACGCCAAAGCGAAAGTCGCAGGTTCCGCGCATGCGCGGGGGCGACGGTACGAAGCGGTCAGCCATCGTTGGCCGCCGGTTCGTCGAACTCGCTGCTCAGTTCGATTTCTTCCCCGTCCTTGAGCAGCGCGAGCGACTTCACGTAGATCGGTGCGAACGGTGCTTCCTGCACGATTTCCACCAGTTGCTCCTTGGCCAGCGTGAGCAGGCCCAGGAAGGTCACCACGATGCCGAGCTTGCCTTCCTCGGCGGTGAAGAGCGTCTCGAAGCGGTAGAAGCTGCCGTCCTTCAAACGTTCCAGCAGCTCGCCCATGCGCTGGCGGACGCTCAGCGCATCGCGCTTGATCGCGTGCTGGGTGAACAGCTCGGCACGCTTGAACACGTCGTGCAGGGCCAGCAGCATCTCCTTCAGGTCCACCGGCGGCGGCAATCGCACCGACGCACGGTCCGGGACGAAGGCCTGCACCGGCGCGGTATCGCGGTCCTGGCGGGGCAGGCTGTCGATGTCCTCGGCGGCCTTCTTGAAACGCTCGTACTCCTGCAGGCGGCGGACCAGCTCGGCGCGCGGGTCATCCTCGTCGCCTTCCTCGTTGGGCGCGCGCGGCAGCAGCATGCGCGACTTGATCTCGGCCAGCATGGCAGCCATCACCAGATAGTCGGCGGCCAGCTCGAAACGCATCTCGTGCATGGCCTGGATGTAGTCGACGTACTGGCGGGTGATGTCCGCCACCGGGATGTCGAGGATGTCCAGGTTCTGCCGGCGGATCAGGTACAGCAGCAGGTCCAGCGGGCCTTCGAACGCCTCGAGGATGACCTCCAGTGCGTCCGGCGGGATGTACAGGTCCTGCGGGATCTGTAGCACAGGCTGCCCGTGCACGACCGCCAGCGGCATTTCCTGCTGCTGCGGGTGCGTGTGGGCCTGGACGGCCACGGGTTGCGGATCGCCCGCGTCGGCTGCGCGTTCTTCGGTCATTCGGAGCCGGCCCCTCCGGGCCGTGGGCACTGCTTTCGCTCAGGCTGGCGGTCGCCGGGACCACCGTGGATGCAACGGACTTGCTGGGACGAACTTGTCGGAACGTCGGGCCCGGTCCGGACGGCCATGGCCGGCGCGTCACGCGGGGGCGTGGCGGGCGACTTGGGGTTTCGGGCTCGGGGCCGTCGGGGGCAGCGGCGCACCTGGGTGCGTGCGTGGCGACGGTGTGGGGATCCGGTCGCGACGGGCCGCTGCAGCCGGCCTTGTGAAAGCAAGGGTACGGCCTCGTCCGGGCCGTGTCCAGCCACGGCGCGACTACAATTCAGGTCGGTTTCCCGGTTTGGAAGGACGCACGCGGCATGTGGTACGTGATCGAAGGCTATGACGGAAAGGACGTATTGGCCCAGCGCCTGGCAGCGCGGGCGGACCATCTGGCGCGACTGACCGCGTTGCGCGACGCCGGGCGGCTGCTCCTGGCGGGGCCGTGCCCGGCCATCGACGCCGAAGACCCGGGCCCGGCCGGCTTCAGCGGCAGCGTGGTCATCGCCGAGTTCGAATCGATCGAGGCGGCCCGCGCCTGGGCCGATGCCGACCCCTACGTGGGAGCCGGCGTCTACCAGCGCGTGGAGGTCCGTCCATTCCGCAAGGTGCTGCCGTGAGCCCGGCCGCGCTTCCACGCGCGGAGCGCGTCGCCGCCATCCGCGCGGCGCTGGAAGCGGCGCTGGCACCGACGGCGCTGGAGATCGAGGACGAAAGCCATCGCCACGCCGGCCATGCCGGTGCCGCGGATGGGCGAGGGCATTTCCGCGTGGACATCGTCAGCGAAACCTTCGCCGGACTCGGTTCCATCGCCCGTCATCGCGCCGTCTATGCCGCCCTCGGTGATCTGATGACGAGCGACATCCACGCACTGTCGATCCGCGCGCGCAGTCCGGCGGAAGCCGACTGACGGGTTGCGCGCTTCCTGCCCATGTCGCAGCGCAGCATCGAGGGCAGGATTTCGGTGCACGAAAGCCGACGATGAGAACGTTTCTGCGTGAGCCGTAACATCGGCTTTACACTTCAATTTGAAAACGTTTACAGTCCGCGCGCACCCCGCCAAGGCCCTGACTGCGTGCCGAGCGTAACCATCAAAGATGTGGCGAGAGTGGCGCAGGTATCGGTGGCCACCGTATCGCGTGCGCTGAACGGCCACGGCAACGTCGCCGAAGAAGTCCGCAATCGGGTCTTCGCCGCCGCCAAGGAACTGCGCTACACCCCGCACGCCGCCGCACGCAGCCTCAGCAGCCGACGCACCCAGACGCTCGGCGTCGTGCTGCCGGACCTGCACGGTGAATTTTTCTCGGAATTGATACGCGGCATCGATCAGGTCGCCCGCGCGCAGCGGCTGCACCTGCTGGTGTCCAGCTACCACGGCAATCCGGAAGAGCAGGGCGCGGCGTTGGGCGCGATGCGCGGACGCGTCGACGGCCTGCTGGTGATGTCGCCATTCGTGGAAACGCCGAGTCTGCTGGGCGAGCACCTCGAACCTTCGTTCCCGGCGGTGCTGATCAACAGCCAGGCCGGGCTCGACGGCACCGCGGTGCTGGGCGTGGACAACTATGGTGGAGCGGTGGCGATGGTCGAGCACCTGGTCGCCGCCGGGCATCGCCACATCGCCTTCATCGCCGGGCCCACCGACAACTTCGATGCGCACGAACGCCTTCGCGGTTATCGCGACACGCTCGCGCGCCTGCTGCCCGACGTGCCCGCGCGAGTGCTGCAGGGCGACTTCGACGAAGCCTCGGGGCATCGCGCCGGACGCGATCTGCTCGCCTCGTCGCAGCGACCCGATGCGGTGTTCGCCGCCAACGACATGATGGCGCTGGGCTGCTTGTTCGCCTTCGCCCAAGCCGGTGTGAACGTGCCCGCCGACATGGCGCTGGCCGGATTCGACGACATCCCGTTGGCGCGCTACGTCCACCCGGCGCTCACGACCATCCGCGTCAACATCGCCGAACTCGGCGCGCGCGCGGCCCGATTGCTGATCGAACTGGTCGCCGGAGAAGCGGCCAGCGAATCGTCCGTGATTTCGACGGAACTGATCGTGCGCGAGTCGAGCGGTACGCGCCTGCCACCTCCGCGTTCCCCGTGATGCATGCCCGCTGAGCGTCACGGTTTCTTGTGGCCGTCCGATGTAAACGATTCCACGTGGTTCGAAATGCTTTTGGAGAGAGGAAGCATATGAATTCAAGGTTCCCCCGCCTTCCATCGCGCCGGCTCCTCGCCTGCGCCCTTGCCAGCTGCCTTGCCGTCGCCGCCCCCGCGGCGCTGGCGCAGAGCACGTCGGCGACCATCCGTGGCCAGATCACGGTCGACTCGGCCCCCGCGAGCGACGCACAGGTCACCGCCACCAACACCGCGACAGGCTTCACCCGCAAGGTGCAGGCCAGCAACGGCACCTACAACGTCGGCGGCCTGCCGCCGGGCACTTACCGCATCGATGCGGTGTCGGGTGGACAGACGACCACGCGCACGGTGACGGTGCAGGTCGGCCAGACGGCGACCATCAACCTGGCCGCCGGCGGTCTTCCCGAAACCGCGCCGGCCGGAGAGGCGACGACGGTCGACACCGTCACCGTGACCAGTGAGGTCGTGGCGGAAACCAAGACCTCGGAAATCGCCACCTACGTCACCAACAAGCAGATCGAGTCGCTGCCGCAGGGCACGCGAAACTTCCTGGCCTTTGCCGATCTCGCGCCCGGCGTGGCGTTCGAGACCGGCAACGAGGGCTCCACGCGCATCAAGTCGGGCGCGCAGAACGCCAATGGCATCAACGTTTACATCGACGGCGTGGGCCAGAAGGACTACGTCCTGCGCGGCGGCATCAGCGGCCAGGATTCCAGCCGTGGCAACCCGTTCCCGCAGTCGGCGATCGGCGAATACAAGGTCATCACGCAGAACTACAAGGCCGAGTACGACCAGCTCAGCAGCGCGGCGATCGTGGCCACCACTCGCTCGGGCACGAACAACTTCGAAGGCAGTTTCTTCTGGGACTACACCTCCACCGACTGGCGCAAGCCGACGGTGTTCGAGGAGCGCGCCGACGACAAGGTGCAGACCAAGGAAGAGCAGTACGGCGCCACCTTCGGCGGTCCGATTCTGCGCGACCAGGCGCACTTCTTCCTGTCGTACGAAGCCAAGGAATACGAATCACCTCGCACGCTCAACCTGGGCCGCGGCTACGACGTTTCGCAGCTGCCCGGCTTTCTGCAGCAGGAGGCCGGCACGGGGCTGTTCAACGCGCCGTTCAAGGAGGACCTCTACTTCGGCAAGGTCGATTGGCTGATCGGCGAGAACCATTACTTCGAACTCACCGGCAAGTATCGTGACGAAGAAGAGCTGACCAACACCGGTGGCCAGAACCTGCCCAGCTACGCGACCAACAAGCTCAACGAGGAAACCCGCGCGGACCTGCGTTACCAGTACACCAACGGTCCGTGGCTCAACGATTTCCACCTGACGTACGAAGACTCCTCGTTCAACCCGAGCCCATTCACCAGCGACATCGCCTACATCCTCAGCGATCGCAGCGACAACGGCGACGCCGACTTCAACAACGTCATCGTTCGCAGCGGCGGCGGTTCGGATTTCCAGAACAAGGGGCAGAAGGGCTGGGGCATCCAGAACGACCTGACCTTCACCGGCTTCCAGGGACACACCCTGAAGATGGGCGTCAAGTTCAAGGACGTGGACGTCGACGCGACAGAGCGCCAGCCGTATTTCCCGCAGTTCACCTACGACATCGAAGGCAGCCTGACGCAACCGATCCACGTCAAGTTCGGCACCGCCCTGCCGGGCGTGGGCGACGGTTCGGCGTCCTCGGCGAACAAGCAGTACGGCATCTACTTCCAGGACGACTGGGAGGTCAACGACAAGCTGATCGTCAACCTCGGTCTGCGCTACGACTACGAGAAGAGTCCGACCTACCTCGACTACGTCACGCCCGCCGACGTGGCCGCCGCGCTGCGCAACTCCACCGCGATCAACAACCCGAACTCGGGCGTCAACGTGGAGCGCTACATCAGCAATGGCAGCAATCGCAAGTCCTTCAAGGACGGCTGGCAGCCGCGCGTGGGTTTCTCCTACGACCTGTTCGCCGACCAGGCGCATGTGATCTACGGCGGCGCGGGCCGCGCGTACGACCGCAACCTGTTCGACTGGTTGCAGCTGGAAATCACCAAGTCGACGTTCCCGACGACCGACATCGATTTCCGCCGCGCCGACGGCACGTGCCCACGCACCGTCAACGCCACGCCGTGCCAGGAATGGAACCCGGCGTACTTCGATCCGGACGTGCTGGCCACGCTGGCGTCGCAGACCGGACTGGGGCGTGAAGTCTTCATGCTCGACAACAACCTGCAGACGCCTTACTCCGACCAGTTCAGCCTGGGCATGCGCAACACGCTGGGCGAGTGGCTGACCGACGTGACCATCTCGCGCGTGGAAAGCCATGACGGCTTCGCGTTCCTGCTGGGCAACCGGCGCCCCGACGGCACGTTCTTCCGCCCCACTTTTAGCTGGGGTGCCCCGTTCGGTCAGGGCTTCGCGCCGTTCGGCAATCTGATCCTGGGCACCAACGGGCTGGAGACCAAGACCAACTCCCTGTACCTCAAGGCCGAGAAGCCGTACACGAACGAATCCGGCTGGGGTGTGACCTTCGCCTACACCTACCTCGACGCGCAGGAACAGCGCGAGTCGCCTGAAGTGTTCGCGCTCGACTATCCCGACATCGCCGGCTACGGCTGGCACGACGCCGAAGTGCCGAAGCACCGCCTGGTGGCGACCGGCATCTACGACGGCCCGTGGGAAATGACGTTGTCGGCCAAGTTGACGGTCACCTCGCAGCCCCCGCGCTACTTCGTGAATTGCCGCGACGTGAATCAGGTCGACAACTGCTTCATCGACCAGTACAAGCCCGACGGCGACTACGGATACAGGTCGTTCGACATCGCCGCGATGAAGGATTTCGACACCGGTTCCGGGTTCCGGATGTGGGTGCGTGGCGATGTGCTCAACGTCTTCAACTGGGACAATTACAACGGCTACGAGGACTTCCCGGGCGGCTTCAATGCGGTCACCGGGCCGAACCCGAATCCGAACTTCGGCAATCCGATCTCGCAGGCGCTGCCGACCCGCACCTTCAAACTCTCGCTCGGCTTCAACTTCTGACCCGGGCCACCGGCCGCCCACCTCGTCGGGGCGGCCGGTGGTTTCGTGGTGTGTTCTCAACTCTTAGATGGCGTGGTGATGTTCGATTCGATACGACGCAGTGGGGGGGCTGCATCGCTGATGGCGGTGCTCGTGTTCGTGGCAGGGTGCGGGAAGCAGGAACCCCCTGCGTCCCAGACCTATCCGATCGCGACCCCGCCTCCGGTGGAAGTGGAGCCGCTCAAGCCGACCAAGCTCGAGTTGCCGCCGTTGTTTCGCGACATCGAGAAGCGCACGTTCCAATTTTTCTGGGACACGACGAATGAAGTGAACGGGCTCACGCCCGACCGCTACCCCTCGCGGCCTTTCGCCAGCATCGCCTCGGTCGGCTTCGCGCTCACCGCGTATCCCATCGGTATCGAGAACGGGTGGGTCAGCCGCCGCCAGGCGGTGGATCGCACGCTGACCACGCTCAAGTTCTTCCGCGACATCGCCGCCGGCCCGCAGGCAGAAGGGAAGGGAGCCTACAACGGCTTCTACTACCACTTCCTGGACATGGACACCGGCCACCGCTACCAGAGCTGGGTCGAACTCTCCAGCGTGGACACCGCGCTGCTGATGATGGGCGTGCTGTTCGCACAGAGCTATTACGACCGCGACGACCCGCGCGAGAAGGAAATCCGCGACATCGCCGACACGCTGTACCGGCGCGTCGATTGGCCGTGGCTGCAGCGCAACGCGCCGCTGATCTCGATGGGCTGGTTCCCAGAGAGTGGATTCATCCAGCACGACTGGACCGGCTACAACGAGGCGATGATGCTCTACATCCTCGCGCTCGCATCGCCGACGCATCCGGTGGAACCGCAGTCCTGGCAGGTGTGGACGCGCACGTACAACGATTCCTGGGGCGTGTTCCAGGGCGAGGAATACCTGTCCTTCGGCCCGCTGTTCGGCCACCAGTACAGTCACGTCTGGATCGACTTCCGCGGCATCCAGGACGACTACATGCGCGAGCGCGGCATCGACTATTTCGAGAACAGCCGCCGTGCGGCGTACGCACAGCGCGCCTACGCCATCGCCAACCCGATGAAGTGGAAGGAATACGGACCGGAAGTGTGGGGCCTGACCGCCAGCGACGGCCCGCAGCAGACGCTGCAGGAGTTCCGTGGCGAGCAGCGCCAGTTCCGCCACTACTCCGCGCGCGGCGCCGGCCTGCGCGACACGTTCGACGACGGCACCATCGCGCCGACCGCGGCGATCGCGTCGCTGCCGTTCGCGCCGGAAATCGTCATTCCCAGCACCGTGGCGCTGCATGAGCGCTACGGCGAGTACCTCTATTCCAGCTACGGATTCCTGGATTCGTTCAATCCGAGCTTCGACTTCGACATCCCGCTCAAGACCGGCCGCCTCGTGCCGGGCGCGGGCTGGGTCGCCAGCGACTACATCGGCATCGACCAGGGGCCCATCCTGGCGATGATCAGCAACTACCGGAGCGACTTCGTCTGGAATGTCATGAAGCGCAACAAGTACATCCGCGACGGACTGCAGAAGGCGGGCTTCAAGGGCGGCTGGCTGGAGCCGGTGAAGGAAGGCGAGGTCGCGCCCACGCAGCCCAAGCCGCAGACGAAGGCGGAGAAGGACGCCGCCACGGCGCGCGCGCTGGGCGAGGCGGAATCGCGTGCGAACCGCGCGTCGCAGACGCCGCAGCCCGCACCCGACGCCAAGCCGCAGCCGAAGTGAGGCTGTGATGACCGGCGCGCGCGACCTTCGCAAGGCAGGCATCGGTGGGAAAGCCGTGCGCGGCGCGGCGTTCGTCGCGGCGACGCTGCTCGTGCTGCTGATCGCCGGTTGCGGCGGCGAACGCGACACGCGCCAGGTCGTGCGCTTCTGGGCGATGGGTTTCGAAGGCGAGATGGTGCGCCAGCTGATTCCCGACTTCGAACGCCTGCATCCCGACATCCGTGTCGAGGTCCAGCAGTTGCCGGTCACCGCCGCGCACGAGAAGCTGCTCACGGCGTTCGCCGGCGACGGTCTGCCCGATGTGTGCGGACTGGGCAACACGTGGCTGGCGGAGTTCGTCGAACTGCGTGCGGTCGCGCCGCTGGAACCGTACCTGGCGCGCACGCCGTCGATGGCGCCCGACGACTACTTCAGCGGCTCCTGGGATACCGGCGTGATCGGCGGCAAGGTGTACGCGGTGCCGTGGTATGTGGAAACGCGCCTTCCGTTCTACCGTCGCGACATGCTCGCCGAAGCGGGCGTGAAGCAGCCGCCGCGCACCTGGGCCGAATGGCGCGAAGCGATGGCCGCGGTGAAACGCCACGTCGGCCCCGAGCGCTACGCGATCCTGCTGCCGCTCAACGAGTACGAACCGCTGCTCAACCTGGCCATCCAGCAGCCCGACCCGCTGCTGCGCGACGACGGTCGCTACGGCAATTTCCGCAGCGAGGGATTCCGTCGCACGCTCGCGTTCTACCAGGACATCTTCGTGAAGAAGTGGGCGCCGCCCTTCAGCAACAACCAGATCTCCAACGTCTGGAGCGAGTTCGGCCGCGGCTTCTTCGCCTTCTACGTCAACGGCCCCTGGAACATCGCCGAGTTCCGCAAGCGCCTGCCGCCGTCGATGGAAGGCAAGTGGGGCACGATGCCGTTGCCGGGGCCGGACGGTCCGGGCGCTTCGGTCGCGGGCGGCGCGAGCTTCGTGGTGTTCGAGCAGGCGAAGAACAAGGACGCGGCGTGGAAGTTGGTCGCCTATCTGTCCGATCCGAAGGTGCAGGTGCGCTTCCACGCGCTCACCGGCAACCTGCCGCCGCGCCGCAGCGCGTGGACCGGCAGCGAGGCGCTGTCGAGCGATCCGTATACGTTGCCGTTCCGTGAGCAGCTCGAACGGGCGCGTCCGGCGCCGAAAGTGCCCGAGTGGGAGCGCATCGCGCAGGAGCTGCGCCTGGTCGGCGAACAACTGATCGCCGGAAACTACAGCGTCGACGAGGCGGCGACCGAGCTCGACCGTCGCGCCGACGCCATCCTCGAAAAGCGCCGCTGGATGATGGACCAGGACGCCGCCGGAGGTGCGCGATGACGGTCGCGCGAAGGGTCAGCGCCTCGACCGCCGGCTGGATGTTCGCCGCGCCCGCCCTGACGGTGATCGGTTTGTTCTTTGGATTGCCGGTGCTGGCGGCGTTCGCGCTGAGCCTGACGGATTTCGACATCTACTCGCTGGCGGATCTGTCGAACCTTCGCTTCGTCGGCCTGGGCAATTACTGGAGCCTGCTGCAGAACCCGCTGTTCTGGAAGGCGCTGGGCAACACGATGTACTTCGTGGTGGTCGGCGTTCCGCTGTCGATCGCCCTGTCGCTCGGCGCGGCCTTGCTGCTGCATTCGAAGGCCGCGCGGTTCAAGCCGTTCTTCCGCACCGCGTACTTCGCGCCTGTGGTGACGACCGTTGTCGCCGTGGCGGTGATCTGGCGTTACCTGTTCCACACGCGCTACGGGCTGATCAACTGGGGACTGACGTCGATCGGCATCGAACCCATCGACTGGCTCGGCGATCCGACCTGGGCGATGCCGACCATCATCCTGTTCGCCGTGTGGAAGAACTTCGGCTACAACATGATCATCTTTATCGCCGGATTGCAGTCGATTCCCGAGGATCTGTACGAAGCCGCGCGCATCGACGGTGCCACGCCGGCGCAGCAGTTCTGGAACATCACGCTGCCGCAGTTGGGGCCGGTGCTGTTGCTGGTCGGCATCCTCACGCTGTCGGGTTACTTCCAGTTGTTCGCCGAGCCCTACGTCATCACCCAGGGCGGACCGCTGCAAAGCACGGTCAGCGTGCTCTACCTGATGTACGACGAAGGCTTCAAATGGTGGAACCTGGGCAGCGCTTCGGCGGTGGCGTTCATGCTGTTCGCGCTGATGACGGTGGTCACCAGCGGCTTGCTCTGGTTCGCGCGCAGGAAAGGAGCGGAGACGTGAATCCCCGTCTCGCCAGGGCCATCGTCAACGGCCTGATGTTCGCGCTGGCGGTCGTCAGCCTCGCGCCACTGCTGTGGATGCTGTCGGTGTCCTTCATGCAGCCCGGCGAGGCGAGCCACTTCCCGCCGCCGCTGTGGCCCTCCGCTCCGACGCTGCACAACTACCATGAGCTGTTCGCGCGGGCGGGCATGGGGCGCTACCTGCTCAACAGCGCGATGATCGCCACCGTCGCCACCGCCATCGCACTGCTGCTCAACACCATGGCCGGTTACGCCTTCGCCAAGCTGAAGTTCGCCGGCCGCGAGCGTCTGTTCCGCGCGTTGCTGGCCGCGCTGGTCATCCCGGCGCAGGTGACGATGATGCCGTTGTTCCTGATGCTCAAGCAGATGGGTCTGGTGAACACGTACGCCGGCGCGGTCGTGCCGTTGATGGCGAGCGTGTTCGGCATCTTCCTCGTGCGCCAGTACGCCCGCTCGATTCCGGACGAACTGCTGGAGGCTGCGCGCATCGACGGCGCCAGCGAGACGCGCATCTTCTTCCAGATCGTGCTGCCCGTGCTCAAGCCGATCCTGGTGACGCTGGCGATCTTCGTCTTCCTTGGCGCATGGAACGACTTCATGTGGCCCTTGATCGTGCTCAGCGACTCGGGCCATTTCACGTTGCCCGTCGCGCTGGCGTCGCTGTCGCGCGAGCACGTGCAGGACAACGAATTGATGATGGCCGGCTCGGTGGTGACAGTGCTTCCGGTGCTGTTGCTGTTCCTGGCGCTGCAGCGTTATTACCTGCAAGGCCTGCTGGTCGGGAGCGTGAAAGGGTGAGGTCTGCGATGCGTGGTGCGTGGTGGTTGATGCTGGTTCCGTCGCTGGCGTGTGCGCAAGGCCTCGGAGAGATCCGCGTACTGGACGCCTTCGAATCGACCACGCCCTGGCAGGTCGTCACCTCCGACCAGGTCAGCGGCACGCTGCGTTCGGTGCCCGGCGTCGACGGCAAGGCGGTGTGCCTGGATTACGACTTCAACGGCGTGTCCGGTTACGCGGGACTGCAGCGCGAGCTGCCCATCGACTACCCCGGCAACTACGCGTTCTCGTTCAAGGTGCGCGGCGACTCGCCTGCGAACGACCTCCAGTTCAAGCTGGTCGACGACAGCGGCGACAACGTCTGGTGGGTCAACACGCCGCGCTACGACTTTCCGAAGGACTGGACGCAGGTCGTCTACAAGCAGCGTCATATCAGCCGCGCCTGGGGGCCGGCGCCGGACCCCACGTTGCGCCACAGCCGCAAGGTCGAGTTCACGATCTACAACAGCGTCGGCGGCAAGGGCTCGGTGTGCTTCGATGCGTTGACGTTCCGTGCGTTGCCGCCGCCGGACGACTCGCCGCTCAAGGGCGTGGCGAGCGCGACGTCGGAAGATCGCGACGGACCGGCCCGCGCGGCGGCGGACGATGCGACCGCGACCGCCTGGCGTGCGATGCTCGATCGCAAGAACCCCCCGCCGCGATTCACCTACGACCTGCGCAAGCCGCGCGAGTTCGGTGGCGTCGTGCTCGACTGGTCGCCGGGCGAACATGCCAGCGACTACCGGCTGGACCTGTCCGATGACGGCAAGCGCTGGCGCACGGTGCGCGACATCGAAGGGGCCGATGGCGGACGCGACTACATCGCGCTTCCCGAATCGGAGGCGCGCTTTCTGCGCCTGACGCCGCTCGCGGCGCCCGCGGGGCGCATCGCGTTGGCGGGGTTCCAGGTCGAACCGCTGGTGTTCGCGGCGACGCCCAACGACTTCGTCCGCTCCGTCGCGAAGGAGGCGCCGCGCGGCCACTTTCCGCGCGGCTTCAGCGGCGAGCAACCGTACTGGACGATCCTCGGTCTCGATGGCGGCATCGAGCAGGGATTGATCGGCGAGGACGGCGCGATCGAAGTGGGCAAGGGCGCTTTCAGCATCGAGCCGTTCGTGGTGAGCGACGGGCGGCTGGTGTCGTGGGCCGACGTGAAGACGACGCAGTCGCTGCAGGACGGCTATCTGCCGATTCCGTCAGTGCATTGGCGGCACGCGGAGTTTGGACTCGACATCACCGCATTCGCGCACGGCGGCGCACAGGGTGAAAGCGGCGACGATTCCCATCTGACCGCACGCTACCGCCTGCGCAACACCTCCGATCGCCCGCGTCGTTACGTCTTCGCGCTGGCGGCGCGCCCCATGCAGGTGAACCCGCCGACGCAGTTCCTCAGCACCGTCGGCGGCGTCAGCGCGATCCATTCGATCAGCGCGAGCGAAGGCGTCATCGCGGTCGAAGGCCGCAACCCGGTGCGCGCGAGCAAGTCCCATGCCGCGTTCGCCAGTCGCTTCGACGAGGGCGATGTGGTGGCGCGGATCGCGCGCGGGGACTGGAGCTCGCTCTGCGCGGACGGCTGCGATACCGGAAACACGTTCACCGCCGTCGGCCCTTCGACCCATCAGGTGTCCGACGAAACCGGGCTCGCGTCGGGTGCATTGCTGTATTCGGTGGACCTGGCGCCGGGGCAGGCGAGCGAGTTCGACTGGAGCGTGCGCATGACCGGCCGCGATCCGCAGCCGCCGGGCCCGCCGATCGACGCGGCGAAGGCGCAGGAAGCCACCGCAGCGCTATGGCGAAGCAAGCTCGATCGCGTGCAACTGCGCGTGCCGGCGCAAGGGCAGCACGTCGTCGACACGCTGCGCACGGCGCTGGCGCACATGCTGATCAGCCGCATCGGCCCGCGCCTGCAGCCGGGTACGCGCTCGTACTCGCGTGCTTGGATCCGCGACGGCGCGATGATCGGGGAAGGCCTACTTCGCATGGGACGCGAAGACGTGGCGACGGAGTTCCTGCGCTGGTACGCGCCGTACCAGTTCGACAACGGCAAGGTGCCGTGTTGCGTGGACGATCGTGGCAGCGATCCGGTTCCCGAGAACGACAGCCACGGTGAACTGATCTTCACCATCGCCGAGGTCTACCGCTTCAACCGCGACCGTGCGCTGCTCGAGGCGATGTGGCCGCACGTGGTGGGCGCGTTCGACTACATGGAGAAGCTGCGCCTGAGCGAGCGCACCGACGCCAACCGCGCACGCAATCCCGCGTTCTACGGAATGATGCCGGCCTCGATCAGTCACGAAGGGTACTCGGCCAAGCCGATGCATTCGTACTGGGACAACTTCTGGGCACTGCGCGGCTACAAGGACGCGGTGGAGATCGCGCAATGGCTGGGCAAGGAGAACGAGGCCAAACGCTTCGCCGCCTCGCGCGACCAGTTCCGCGACGATCTTTACGCGTCGCTGCGCGCGGCCACGACGCAGCACGGCATCGACTTCCTGCCGGGTGCGGCGGAACTGGGCGATTTCGATGCGACGTCCACGACGATGGCGCTCGCGCCGGGCGGCGAGCAGGGGCGACTTCCGCCGGATCTGCTGAAGAATACGTTCGAGCGTTACTGGCGCGAGTTCGTGGCGCGACGCGACGGTACGCGCGAGTGGAAGGACTACACGCCCTACGAGCTGCGCACCATCGGCACGTTCGTGCGGCTGGGCTGGCGCGAGCGCGCGCACGAAGCGCTGGCGTTCTTCTTCGCCGACCAGCAGCCGCGCAGCTGGAACCAGTGGGCCGAAGTCGTCTCGCGCACCCCGCGCAAGCCGTTCTTCGTAGGCGACCTGCCGCACGCGTGGGTCGGTTCGGACTACGTGCGTTCGGCGCTGGACCTGTTCGCCTACACGCGCGACCTGGATGATGCGCTGGTGATCGCCGCGGGCATTCCGTCGGACTGGCTTGCGGGCGAGGGCGTCAGCGTTGCGAACCTGCGCACGCCGTACGGGCCGCTGGGGTATTCGCTGAAGGAACGCGGCGGGCGCGTGCTGTTCACGCTGTCGCCGGAGACGAAACTGCCGCCGGGCGGCGTGGTATTGACCTGGCCGTATGCGACGCCGCCGGGCGCGACGACGATCGATGGCAAGCCGGCGCAGTGGCGCGATGGCGAATTGAAGATCGGGCGTGCGGGGGCGAAGGTTCGCATTTCGCTTGAGTAGCCGCGTGCGCTACCGGGGCGGCGTGGACGAACCCATTGTCGAGTCTGCGCCTCGCTGTCCGTTGTCCCGGCGCCTTGACGCTGACATGGTTCGAATGCGCCGCACCTGGGTCCCGGTCTTCGGGATGACGAAGGTGCGGCCTGTCGTCATTCCTGCGAAAGCAGGGATCCATCTTGATTTTGCGACGCGGCGGGACGTCGGACTACAACGGCAAAATGGATCCCAGCTTTCGCTGGGATGACGATGGTGTGGGATGACGATGGTGTGGGATGACGGAGGTGCGGCTTGGTGATGCTGGCGTGGTTCGAATGCACCGCGCCTGGATCCCGGCTTTCGCCGGGATGACGACTGCTTACTTCTTGTCGGCCACGAACGCGCGCGCCTTCACTGCGCCACCGGCGACGAGCAACGCATTGGGCGCGAGCACGATCGTGTCGTTCGCGGCCACGCCGGACAGGATCTCGATCTCGTTGCCCAGGTTGCGGCCCAGCGTGACGTCGCGGAAATCGAGCTTGCCGCCCTGCACGGTCACGACCTGCGCGCCGCTGCCGCGCTGGATCACGGTGGAGACCGGGACCAGGATCGCCGGTGCGGCGCGCGGCAGGTGCAGTGCGACCGTGCCGACCATTCCGGCGGGAATGCGGCTGTCGGGGTTGGGCAGGCGCAGTTCGGTGCGCATCACGCCGGCGTCGCGCGAAATCGCATTCGCGCTGCGGACGACCTTGGCCTTGAAGGTCTGGCCGGGAAGTTCCGGGAAGGTCACGTCTGCCTCGACGCCGGAGCGGATCTGCAGCGCCACGTTCTGCGGCACGTCCACGACCACGCGCAGCGGGTCGAGCGCATTGACCTCGAACATCGGCTCGGCGCTGGCCGCGTCGCCGACCACGCGGTCGCCGCGCTCGACGTTGCGCGCCACCACGACGCCGGAGAACGGCGCGCGCACGGTCTGGAAGCCCTGGCGCTCGCGTGCGGCGGCCAGGCGCGCTTCGGAAGCGCCGCGTACGGCGACCGCCACGTCGAAGTTCGCCTTGCGGTCGCTGTAGAGCTCCTTGGAAATCGCGCCCGAGCCGATCAGCACCTGTGCGCGGTCGTAGTTGACCTTCGCCAGTTCCTGGTCGGCCTTGGCCTGCGCGAGCCCGGCGGCGGCTTCGCGCACGGCCTGGTCGGATTCGGGCGCCGAGATCACTGCAAGGACCTGCCCGGCTTCGACCTTGTCGCCAAGGTCGGCGCGGCGTTCGCTGACGAAGCCGGTCGCGCGCGGATAGAGCTGCGCCGATTCGCCGGCCAGTGCGCGCGCGGGCAGGCGCAATTCGAACGCGTCGTCGGCCGGCTTGGCCTGCACGGTCAGGACGTCGGGTATGGCCTGCGGCGGCGTGGTCTCGGCCGAACTGCCGCTGCAGCCGGTCAGGGCGATCGCCATCGACAGCGCGATCGCGGTGAACAGGGCGCCCCGGGCCATGGCGAAGCGCGAGTGGGAGAGGGCGGTGGTCATGGCGTGGCTCCTGCTTCGGCGCCCCGGCCGTTTTCAGGCTGGGCACCGGGCACGTCTTCGGGGTGGGCGGCGTGGCGCGCGGCGGCGGGCATGCGCCGGCCGAGCACCGCGAGGATGGACGGAACGAGGATCAGCGTGGCCGGCGTGCCGAACAGCAGGCCGCCGATGACGGCGCGGCCGAGCGGCGCGTTCTGCTCGCCGCCTTCGCCCAGGCCCAGCGCCATCGGCACGATGCCCAGCACCATCGCACTGGCGGTCATCAGCACCGGACGCAGGCGCACGGCGGCGGACTCGTAGGCGGCGAGTTCGGGATCGTGTCCCTGCGCGACGAGACCGCGCGCGAAACTGGTCACCAGCACCGAATTGGCAGTGGATACGCCGATCACCATCATCACGCCCATCAGTGCCGGCACGCTCAGCGGCGTGCCGGTGACGAACAGGCCGAAGGCGGCGCCGGCGATCGCGATGGGCAGGCCGGACATCGCCACCAGCGGCTGTATCCACGACTGGAAGTTCACCACCAGCACCAGGAACACCAGCGCAGCCGACATCAACAAGCCGGCGGCCAGTTCGCCGTAGGCGCTCTGCATCTCGCCGGCCTGGCCGACGATCTCGATGCGGTTGCCGGGCTTGAGACGGCTTTCGAGTTCCTTGTTGATGCCGCGCAACGCGTCGTAGACCGAACCCAGGTCGGTGCCTTCGACATTGGCCAGCACGCTGATGGTCGGCGCCAGCGTGGAGCGCGCCAGGCTCGCCGGCACGCGACGCGGCGTGACCGTGGCGATGTTGCGCAACAGCACCGCCTGGCCGTCGTTGCCGATGCGCAGCGGCGCGTTGAGCAGCTCGTCGATGTTGGTCATGTTCACCGGCGGCGCCTGCACCTGCACGGTGTAGGCGAGCGCGTTGACGGTGTCGGTCCAGTAGACCGGCGTCACCGTGCCGGAGGAACCCAGCACCGCGAGCACCGCGCGGCTGGCCTGCTGCGCATCCAGGCCGAGTTGCGCGGCGCGGGTGCGGTCGATGTGCACCTGGTATTCGGGCAGGTCGAGCACCTGGCGCAGGGCCACGTCGACGGCGCCCGGCACCTTGCCCAGACGCTGTTCGATCTCGCGTGCGATGGCGAGGTTGCCGGCGCTGTCGCGCCCGATGATCCGCACCTCGAATGCGGCCGCCGCCGAGCCGGCCAGCGTGCGGCTGGTCGCGTCCGGCGGACGCTCGAACATCTTCACGTCGGGGAATTTCTCGGCGATGCGCTGACGGATCCGCGAGAGGTATTCGTGGCTCGGTCCGTGCGGCGTCTTCAGCTGCAGCATGATCTCGGCTTCGAACGAACCGACCACCGCGCTGTCGACCAGCGACAGGTTCACCGCGTCCGGTACGCCGATCTGCTCGTAGACCGTCTGCAGCTCGCCTGCCGGAACGATCTTGCGGATCTCGCGCTGGATGTCGGTCACCCGCGCGGCGGTTTCTTCCAGACGCGTGCCCGAGGGCAAACGCACCTGGAAACGCAGCTGGCCGGCGTCGACATGCGGGAAGTACTCGCGCCCCAGCGACACCGCCGACACGCCGCCGATGGCGACCACCAGCAGCGCCGCGATGGCGAGCACGCCACCGTGGTGGCCCAGCTTCACCAACAATGCATGGTGCCTGTCGCGCAGCGAATCCAGCGTGTGCTCGACCTTGTGGCTGACCTTGAGCAACAGCTTTTCGGGCGCCCAGCGCGGATTGGCGCGGCTGACGATGTCGGCCGGCAGGAGCAGGTAGCACAGCACGGGAATCAGCGTGCGCGAGAGCAGGAAGGACGCCAGCATCGCGAAGATCACCGCCAACGCCAGCGGGGTGAACACCCACGCCGACAGGCCCGTCATCAGCAGAATGGGCGTGAGCACGATGCAGATGGCGATGGTCGAGACCATCTCGGGAAACACCACTTCCTTCGCGCTGTCCAGGATCGCGGTGCGCACGTCCTTGCCCATGGCGATGTTGCGGTTGGTGTTCTCCACGTCGACGACCGCGTTGTCCACCAGGATGCCGATGGCGAGCGCCAGGCCGCCGAGCGTCATCACGTTGAAGGTGTAGCCCAGCAGGCTGAGCATCGCGACCGAGGCGAGCAGCGCCAGCGGAATGGCCGACAGCACGATCAGGCTGGAACGCCAGGAGCCGATGAACACCAGCACCACCAGCGCGACCAGCAGGCCGACGAGGATGGCCTCATGGCGGATCGATCCGATCGCGTTGTCGACGAACACCGACTGGTCGAAGATCGGCTGGATGCGCGTGCCCGGCGGTGCGGAGGCTTCGATTTCGGGCAGGCGCTCGCGCACCGAGCGCACCAGCTCCACCGCCGAGGCGTTGCCGAGCTTGATCAGCGCCACCGCGACCGCGCTGGAGCCGTCCATGCGCGCGACGTTGGTCTGCAACGCGCCGCCGTCGCGCACCGAAGCGATGTCGCGCACGTACACCAGCGTGCCGTTGCGCGAGGCGACGGGGATGTCGAGGAAGTCCGCCGCCGTCGCCGGGCTGGTGTCGAGCGAGATCTGCATCTCGCGTGCGTTCTCGCGGATCGCGCCGGAGGGCAGCGTGGGGCTGCCGCGTTCCAGCGCGCCGGTGACATCCGCCGGCGTCAGCCCGTAGGTCTGCAGCGCGGCCGGGTTGAGGTCGACCATGATCTGCCGCGCCGCGCCGCCATAGGGCAGCGACATGCGGATGCCGGGAATCGTCTGGATCTGCGAGCGCAATTGCAGGCGCGCGTAGTCGTACAGCTGCGCTTCGGTCAGCGAATCGGAGGAAAGCACCAGCATCAGCACCGGCGTGCTGGACACGTTGTTGCGGATCACCAGCGGCGGCGACGTGCCCGGCGGCATGCGGCGCAGGATCGTCTGCGAAACCGAGGTGATCTGTCCCAGTGCGCGGTCCAGGCTCACCGTCGGCTGGAAGTCGATGCGCACGATGCTGGCGCCGTTGATCGTCTCCGAGCGCACTTCCTTGAGGTCGTCGACCGTGTTCATGATCGCCACCTCGGAGAACGAAGTGAGCTTGGCGGCCATGTCCGCGGCCGGCAGGCCGTTGTAGGTCCACACCAGGTTGACCGAGGGGATGCCGACCTCCGGGAGGATGTCGGTGGGCATGCGCCGTGCGGCGAGCGTGCCGAACAGCAGGATCAGGATCGCGAGCACGCCGATGGTGTAACGGCGGCTCAGGGCGTACTGGACAATCCACATCGTGCGGTCGGCCTCTGCAGGGCGGAGCGTCTGGAGGGAAGCGCCCACGGGACCGTCCCGCGCGCCCTGCGCCGGGGGAGGGCGGCAGGGCGCGTGGGCACGAGGCGTGGGGGCTTTCGTGTCCCGGTTATGTTCGCGCCGCGGGGCCTTACTTTGATAGTCCATTGCTGCGAAATCATTGCCGGATCCTGCAAATCGGCCGGATCGGCAACATGACCAATGGCATAGTCGCCATAATCGGCATATTCCGGGAACACCCCTCAAGCCCATGAATTCCAGCGTTTCCACGGTCATGCCCCCACACCGCGCCGGTTGCGCCGCGCTGGCCGAGCTGGCGCAGCGGATTGCCCGATTGACGCCGTCCGATGGCGTCCACGGCACGGCGTACGCGCCGCTGAGCGTGGTCCGGATCAGCCAGCCGACCGAATGCATGCCGGCGGTGTACGAGCCGCGGCTGGTGATCGTCGCCCAAGGCTGCAAGACCGCGACGCTGGCCGGGCAGACCTATCACTACAACCCGCTCAACTACCTCGTCGTCTCGGTGACGCTGCCGGTGTCGGGGCAGGTGATCGAAGCCACGCCGGAAGAGCCGTACCTGTGCGTGCGCCTGGACATCGATCCGGACGACGTGGCCAGCCTGCTGGTCGACGCCGGACAGTCGCCGGCGCCGCTGCCCGCGGGCGTGGACCCGGGCCTGTACGCGGCGCGCGTCAACGCACCGCTCATGGACGCCGTGCTGCGCCTGATGCGCTTGCTGGAAACCCCCGACGACCTGGCGGTGCTAGCGCCGATGACGCAGCGCGAGATCCTCTACCGCGTGCTCAACGGCGAACTCGGCCATCGCCTGCGGGCGCTGGCGATGACCGACACGCGTTCCAGCCGCATCGCCCGCGCCGTCGCGAAGCTGCGCGAGGATTACCTGGAGCCGCTGAGCATCGATGATCTGGCGCGCACGGTGCACATGAGCACCTCGTCGTTCCACCATCAGTTCAAGGCGGTGACCACGATGTCGCCGCTGCAGTTCCAGAAGCATCTGCGCCTGCACGAGGCCCGGCGATTGATGATGGCCGGCGGCATGGAGGCGTTCTCTGCGGCACGCCATGTCGGGTACGAAAGCCCGTCGCAGTTCAGTCGCGAGTACAAGCGCCTGTTCGGTGCGCCACCGCGCTCGGAAGTCGGGCGTTCGCGGGGCGTGCCGCAGGTGTGACCACGCGTCCCGCGAGACCTTAGATACTGGACGGCGCCGCCGGCGGCTGCGATGGTGCGCCGACATCACCGGCCGCCAACGCATGGATCGCGACGAACTTTTCTTCCGGCTTGCACGCACGCGTACCGCGCTGATCCGCACCTACGTCCTGCACGTGGTCTGGTTCGCGGTGATGTGCCTGTTCACTGCGTTGCAATGGCGCCACGACGGCCTGAAGGCCTCGGTCCTGTTGACCCTGCTGACGGTGCCGCCGGTGCTGGTCTACACGGTGCGCGCGCACCGTCGGCCTGGTGCCGGTGCTGGTGACGACGGTCGTTCTCAGCCCCCTTCGAATCCGGCCTCGTCCTGCCGCTGAAGAACCTGCTGGTGACCAATCGCATCCTGCGCGAGGAACGTCGCGTCGCCGCAAACGAAGACGGCGTGCGGGCAAGGAACGCATCCATGCCACCGACGCGGGAACCGACGTAACGATCGCAGCGGCGATGGCGCGGACCGCGCTCACTCGCACCAGTGCACGTCCAGCGGCGTGCCGTGCACGCTTTCCAGCGCCACGAGCACCGGCCAGCGCTGCGGATCGCCCGAGGCGACGGCCTGTTCGAAGATCATGCGCTTGCGTTCGCCCTGCAACAGCAGCAGGCGATGCGGTATCCGCGCCATGCCGTGCGGCGTGAGGCTGATGCGGCGCGGCCACTCGCGTGCGCCGGGGCAACCGTGCGCGTCGACGGCCACGTAGTCGCGAGGGCTGGCGAAAATCCGTTCGAGCTGTTCCGCTCCGGGGAAAAGCGATGCGGTATGCCCGTCCTCGCCCATGCCGAGCACAGCGCAGGTGGCCTGCTGGCGTGCGTGCGCGTTGGCGGTGGCCACCGCGCCCTCGATGTTGCGGCCGGCTTGCGTCATCGGTTCGAGGTGCGCGACGGCGGCGCGATCGCGCAGCAGTTCGCGACGGACCAGCCAGGCATTGCTGTCGGGGTCGTCGGGAAGCAACCAGCGTTCGTCGACGAGCCCGACGTCCACGCGCGCCCACTCCAGCGGCGCCTGCGAGACGGCGCGGTAGACCGGACCGGGCGTGCCGCCGCCGGACAGCAGCAGGCGCGCGCGCGGTCGCAGGCTCAATTCACGGCGCAGCTCGGCGGCGATCGAGACGGCCGCCGCCCAGGTCCAGACCTCGCGGTTGGGATGCACGTGCAGCACATAGGCCGCGGCGGCATCGGTCTGCGGAGCGGGCGAATGATCGGCCATGCCCGATCCTCGCACAGCCCACTTCAAGGCCACGTCTGTTCAGGCAATGCCCTGAGCCAGCGCTGCCGCGCCCAGCAGCCCGGGCTGGGGATGCACCACCGCCAGGGTCGGAATGCGCGCCATGACCGGCGAGAACCGGCCCTTGTACTCGAAGCGCTGGCGGAAAGCCGAGTGCGCGATCGAAGGCAGCATCTTCGGCACCAGCCCGCCGGTCAGGAACACGCCGTCCCATGCGCCCAGCGTCAGCACCAGGTCGCCCGCCGCGGCGCCGAACACTGCACAGAAGACGTCGATCGTCCGCAGGCTGCGCTCATCGCCGTCCTTCGCTCGAGCGGTGATGTCGGCCGGCTTGAGCGGACCGGGATCCTCGCCGGCGATGTTGCTCAGCGCGCGATGCAGGTTCACCAGGCCCTGGCCGCTGACCAGGCGCTCGTTCGACACGCGGCCGAACTCCGCCGACATCTGCTGGAGGATTTCGATTTCCTCCGGCGAGTTCGGCGCGAAGCTGACATGCCCGCCCTCGGTCTGGAGCGGGAAATAACGGCCGCCACGGCGCAGCAGGCCGCCCACGCCCAGACCCGTGCCGGCACCGATGACGGCGAACGTGCGGTCCTCGCGATCGTGCCCGGACCAGCCGATGCCGCCGATCGGCACCACATCCTGCGGCCGCAGCAGCGAGGCGCCCATCGCCTGCGCGGCGAAATCGTTGACCAGCCGCAGCGATTCGAGCCCGAGCGCTTCGCCCGTACGTGCGGCCGAGATCACCCACGGGTGATTGGTGATGCGCGCCTCGTCGCCGTCCACGCGACCGGCGACGGCGAACACGCCCGTGCGGGCGACCGCGCCCGTGGTGGCCAGGTAGTGCGCGGCGGCATCGGACAGCGAGGGGAAATCGGCGACCGCGAACTCGCGCACGCTGTCCATCAGCAGCGGCTCGTCCACGTCCTGGCGGGCGAGGGCGAAGCGCGCGTTGGTGCCGCCGATGTCGGCGAGCAGGGCGTGCGGGTCGGAAATGGGGGTATCGCTCAAGGCATCACCGCGGCGGGATCGTTGCGTCGCGCAGGTTAATCGACCCACGCCCGCGTGTCTGCGCTGGTGGGCGGTCGCGCGCGTTGCCCGCAGGTGAATACGAAATCACTCAGCGGCCCGACGTCGCCGGGCAAAGTACGGCGGGACCCGTTGCCAAGGGAGGGAAGGGGCAACGGATCCCGTCCGCGAAAGCCGCGCCGCGCCGTCAATACGGCAGCGGATCCACCAGCGAAGCACCGTGGCTGCCGATCACCTTCGAGTACCACAGCGCGCTGTCCTTGGGCGTGCGCTCCTGGGTCACGTAGTTCACGTGGATCATGCCGAAGCGCTTGGAATAGCCCAGCGACCACTCCAGGTTGTCCAGCAGCGACCACAGCATGTAGCCGCGGATGTCGACACCGGCGGCGATGGCGTCGTGGATGGCACGCAGGTGTTTGCGCAGGTAATCCGTGCGCAGCGGGTCCTTGACCCTCCGGTTGCCGTCGTCGTCGACCATCGCGGCCGGCGGATCGAAGAAGGCCGCGCCGTTCTCGGTGATGTAGACCGGCAGGTCGCCATAGGTCTGCTTGAACCACAGCAGCAGGTCGGTCAGCCCCTGCGGGAACACTTCCCAGCCGGTCTCGGTGTAGGTGCCCAACGGCTGGCGAACCACGCCGGTGTTGAGCGGGTAGCTCTCGGCGGCCTTGGTCACGCTGCGGGTGTAGTAGTTGATGCCGACGAAGTCGAGCTTCTGCTTGATCAACTCGTAGTCCTCCGCCGGCCATTCCGGCCAGGCCTCGCCGAAGATTTCCTTCAGTTCCGGCGGGTAATGGCCGAGCAGGGCCGGGTGCAGGTACTGCTCGTTCATGTAGGCGTGCGCGCGGCGAACGGCGGCGGCGTCTTCCGCCGAATCGGTCGCCGGGTACTTCGGCTCGATGTTCACCACCAGGCCGATCTCGTGCTTGCCCAGCTCGCGATACGCCTTCACCGCGGCGCCGTGCGCCCGCATCAGGTTGTGCGAGGCGATCGGCGCTTCGAACTTGCTGCGATGGCCCGGCGCCAGCGCGCCGTGCAGGTAGCCGCCGTCGGTGACCACCCACGGCTCGTTGAGCGTGACCCACTTCTTCACGCGGCCGTCGAGCTCGCGGTACATCACGCTGGCGTACTCGGCGAACCAGTCGGCGATATCGCGGTTGAGCCAGCCGCCGCGGTCGTCCAGCGCCGCCGGCAAATCCCAGTGGTAGAGCGTGAGCAGCGGCTCGATGCCGTTGTTGAGCAGTTCGTCGACCAGGCGCGAATAGAAGTCCAGGCCCTTTTGGTTCACGCGACCGGTGCCATCGGGCAGGATGCGCGACCACGAGACGCTGAAGCGGTACGCCTGCAGCCCGAGCTCGCGCATCAGCTTCACGTCATCGCGCCAGCGGTTGTAGTGGTCGCAGGCGACGTCGCCGGTATCGCCGTTGAGCATCATCCCGGGCGTGTGCGCGAAGCGCGTCCAGATGCTCGGGCCGGCGCCGTCGGCCAGCGGCGAGCCCTCGATCTGGTGGGCAGCAGTAGCGGCGCCCCACAGGAAGCCCTTGGGGAATGCGAACGGTTCGGACGCTTGACTCATCGGTGCAGTGGCCTGGCGAGTGGATAGGCATGAAAACGGTTACATGGCAGGATAGCGGACGCCGGTGATATTTGCATCGCCGGCGCGTCGAAAATGCCGGCGCGGTCGCATGAGGCCCGCCCAGGCTCACCCGAGGAATTCATGGCGAAGGTAACGCTGGATCGTCTGCGCAAGGTGTACCCCAACGGCTACGTGGGCGTGGACCACGCGACCTTCGACATCGGCGACGGCGAGCTGCTGGTGCTGGTGGGGCCGTCGGGCTGCGGCAAGTCCACGCTGCTGCGCATGATCGCGGGGCTGGAGACCATCACCTCCGGCGAGCTGCGCATCGGCGATCGCGTCGTCAACGACGTGGCGCCTAAGGACCGCGACATCGCCATGGTGTTCCAGAGCTACGCGCTGTACCCGCACATGACGGTCGCCGAGAACCTGGGCTTCGGCCTGAAGCTGCGCGGCGCGAAGAAGGACGAGATCGCACGTCGCGTGCGTGAGTCGGCGCAGATGCTGGAACTGGAGCCGTTGTTGGACCGCAAGCCGGCGGCGCTGTCCGGCGGCCAGCGCCAGCGCGTCGCGCTGGGCCGCGCGCTGGTTCGGCAGCCGCAGGTGTTCCTGCTCGACGAGCCGCTGTCCAACCTCGACGCCAAGCTGCGTGCATCCACGCGCGTGGAGATCGCGCGCCTGCATCGCAAGCTGGGCACGACCATGGTGTACGTCACCCACGACCAGGTGGAGGCGATGACGCTGGGCCAGCGCATCGTGGTGCTCGACCGCGGTCGCATCCAGCAGATCGACACACCGATGGCGCTGTACAACCGCCCGGCCAACCTGTTCGTCGCCACGTTCCTCGGCAGCCCGAAGATGAATCTGCTGTGGGGCGAGGTGGTGGAGCAGGGCGATGCGCTCGCGTTGCGTATCGGCGACGGGGCCGAACTGCCGCTGCATCCCGAGCCGGAACTGGCGCCGGCGTTGCGCGGTTACGTCGGACGCACGCTGACCGTCGGCCTGCGTCCGGAGGATCTTTTCCTGACCGAGCCCGGCCCTGGCCGGTTGCCGGCCACGGTGGAAACGATCGAACCGGTGGGCAACGAAGCCTTCCTCAATCTTTCCTGCGGCGGCAGTGAAATGGTGCTGCGCCTGCCTCCGCGTGGCTTGCCCGCCGTCGGCGATACCGTCCACCTGGGCCACAACCCGGAACACATGCATTACTTCGATCGCGAAGACGGCCGCACCCTGCGCGCGCCCTAGACCGGATCGGATTGCCGCGCCCCCACGTCGGCCGCGTTGACGTCCTCGGCGCCCGGCGAGGTCGTCGGCTCGGTTCGCTTCGGCACGCGCGCCTGCCTTGATTCGCTGTCGCCGGCCGCGCGTATCGCGCGTGCCACGCGCACGCGCGGCAGCGCATACGGGTGCGAGGCGTTGAGGAATTCGACCATCCGCTCCCGCACCGCGCAACGCAGGTCGAACAGGTCGCCGGAATTGCGCGCGCTCACCAGCAGGCGCACCTGCACGGCGGAACGGTCGGAGTCGGTGATCTGGGCGACGCAGACCCGGCCGTCCCAGCGCTCGTCGCTTTCGCAGATGCGCTGCAACGCCAGGCGCACATCGGCCATCGGCGTGCGGTAGTCCAGCCACAGGAACGCGGTGCCGAGCAGTTGCGAGGTCGTGCGCGTCCAGTTCTCGAACGGGTTCTCGATGAACCATTGCAACGGCACCACCAGGCGGCGCTCGTCCCAGATGCGCACCACCACGTAGGTGCTGTCGATTTCCTCGATCCGGCCCCACTCGCCTTGCACGATGACCACGTCGTCCAGCCGGATCGGTTGCGTCATGGCGATCTGCAGGCCGGCGATGAGGTTGCCGAACACCGGCTTGGCGGCGATGCCCGCGACCAGTCCGATGATGCCCGCCGAGGCCAGCAGGGTCGTGCCGAGCTGGCGGATCGGGGGGAAGGTCATCAGCGCGATCGAAACGCCCGCCAGCACGATCGCGCCCTGAGTGATCCGGCTCAGCACGCGCGTCTGGGTCTGCACGCGACGGGCGTCGAGGTTGTCGGCCACCTCGACGGGGTGCTGGCGCAGGATCCGCCGCTCCACCGCGCCTACCGCGCGCACCGCCAGCCACGTCACGCACAACAGCCCGCCGACACCAAGCCCGTGCTGGATGCGTTCCAGCCATCGCTCGGGCAGGGGCATGGCGCGGATCGCCAGGCTGAGGAAGAGCAGCGGCAAGGCCAGCGCCGCCGGTGTGGCGATCACCTGAACGACGCGGGCCCGCATGTGCTTCGCGGCATGGGCGTCGGCCCGACGGGCGAGGGCGAGCAGGGTCCTGCGCACCAGCAGGCCCAGCACGAGCGCGAGCATCAGCGGCCACGCGATCGCGCCGGCCTGCGACCAGAAACCTGGATCCATGGCCCCAGCCTCGCAGCGGGGCCGTAAATGCCGCGTGGACCGTGCGTGCGGCAGGGGTTGGGCGGTGGCGGGCCCGGCAGGGCCTGTCCGGCCTCGCTATACTCTTTGGACCTCCCGGCAAAAAGCCGGGACGTCGCTATACCGATCAGGCAGTTAGCGTAGAAAAGACATCCATTTCCTAGGATGCGCGCGCGGTCCGGCGACACGCATCGAGACCGAGAACCCATCGCCGCATGCGTCTGTCCACGATCAAGCTGTCCGGCTTCAAATCCTTCGTCGATCCGACCACGCTGCACCTGCCGAACAACATGACCGGCGTGGTCGGGCCCAATGGCTGCGGCAAGTCGAACATCATCGACGCCGTGCGCTGGGTGATGGGCGAAAGCTCGGCCAGCCGCCTGCGCGGCGATTCGCTGACCGACGTGATCTTCGCCGGCTCCTCGGCACGCAAGCCGGTCTCGCAGGCGATGGTCGAACTGGTGTTCGACAACTCCGACCACACCATCACCGGCGAATACGCGGCGTTCAACGAGATCTCGGTCAAGCGCACCGTCAACCGCGACGGCAGCAGCCAGTACTACCTCAACGGCGCCAAGTGCCGTCGCCGCGACATCACCGACCTGTTCCTCGGCACCGGCCTGGGCCCGCGCAGCTACTCGATCATCGAGCAGGGCATGATCAGCAACATCATCGAGGCCAAGCCCGAAGAGTTGCGCGTCTACCTGGAAGAAGCCGCCGGCATCTCCAAGTACAAGGAGCGCCGCAAGGAAACCGAAACCCGCATCCGCCACACGCGCGAGAACCTCGATCGCCTGGGCGACCTGCGCGAGGAAGTCGGCAAGCAACTCGAACACCTCAAGCGCCAGGCGCGGCAGGCCGAGCAGTACCAGACCATCCAGGCCGAACGGAAGGTCAAGGATGCGCAGTGGAAGGCGCTGGAACACCGCGCGCTCGATCAGAAGCTGCAGGGCCAGCGCGAAAAGCTGGCCCAGCAGGAAACCCGCCTGCAGCAGCTCATCGCCGAACAGCGCGAGGCCGAACGCGAACTCGAGACCGGCCGCGTGCGTCGCGAGGAATCCGCCGAGACCCTCAACCGCGCGCAGGCTGCCAGCTACGAGGTCAGCGGCACGTTGGCCCGCATCGAACAGCAGATCCAGCACCAGCGCGAGATGGCACATCGCCTGAACAAGGCGCGCGACGAGGCGATGGCCGCGCTGGCCGAACTGGGCGAGCACATCGGCAGCGACCAGGCCAGGCTGGATGTTCTGCGCGCGGCCGTGGCCGATGCCGAACCGCGCCTGGAACAGCTGCGCGACGAGGACGAAATGCGTCAGGAGACGCTGCGCGAGGCCGAGGCCGCGCTGGTCGACTGGCAGCAGCGCTGGGAGACGCACAGTCGCGCCCAGGCGGAGGCCGCCCGCGCCGCCGATGTCGAACGCACGCGTATCGAACATCTCGACCGCCAGGTGCTCGACGCCGACCGTCGTCGCGAAATCCTCAACAACGAACGCTCCGGCCTGGACCTGACCGCGCTGTCGGAATCGTTCGCGGCGTTGGAGGAACAGCACGAAACCCAGAAGTTCTCCATCGACAGCCTCAGCGAGGAACTGGAGACCCGCAAGACGGCGCTGGGCGAACTGCAGGAACAGCAGCGTTCGACCCAGTCCGAACTGGCCGAGGCGCGCAAGCTGGCGCAGGCCGCGCGCGGACGTTTGTCGTCGCTGGAGACCCTGCAGCACGCAGCGCTCGGTCAGGAGCAGGGCGCCGCATTGGGTTGGCTCAAGGCGCGCGGACTGGATTCGGCCACGCGCGTGGGCGAAGCCCTGCAAGTCGATGCCGGCTGGGAAAACGCGGTCGAAAGCGCACTGGGCCAGATGATCGAAGGCGTTCTGGTCGAATCGCCGGAAACGCTGGTGGATGCGATCGGCGAACTCGGCGAAGGCCGCCTGGCGCTGGTGGATCCCGCTTTGGAGAGGAGCGGCAACGACGCGGTGGAGTTCGCGCCGACCTCGCTCGCCTCCAAGGTGCGCGGCCCGATCGCGGTCCGCCGCATCCTCTCGCGCCTGCACGCGGCCGATGATCTGGCCGCTGCGCGCGCACTGCTGCCGCGTCTGGCAGAAGGCGAGTCCGTCATCACCCGCCACGGCGAGCGCCTCGGCGCCGGCTGGGTGCGCGTGCTGCGCTCCGGTGCGGCCCAGCAGGGTGCGCTGCTGCGCGAGCGCGACATCCAGACGTTGCGCGGCGAGATCGAAACCCTGCTCGCGCGCGAGAAGGAGCTCGAATCCCTGCTGCTGCAGCTGCGCGACCGCACCCTGGCCGCCGAGCAGCAGCGCGAGGACGCGCAGCGCACGCTGTACATGGCGCACCGCAGCGTGTCCGAGCTCGCCGGCCAGTTGCAAAGCCAGCAGGGTCGCCTGGACAACGCGCGTTCGCGCATCGAAAAGATCGATGCCGAGCTGGCGCAGATCGCGCAGAACCTCGAAGGCGCGCAGGATCAGGCACGCGACGCGCGCAACCGTCAGGAAGAGGCGGTGATGCGCATGAGCGAGCTGGAAGATGCACGCCAGGCGCTGGAAAGCGAACGCCGCCGCTTCGGTGAGGCGCGCGAGCAGGCGCGCAACGTCGCTCGCGAGTCGCGTGATACTGCGCATGCGCTGGCGATCACGCTGGAATCGCAGCGCACGCAGATCACCGCGCTGGACCAGGCGCTGACGCGCATGGGCGGCCAGCGCGGTCAGCTGGATTCACGCCTGGGCGAGTTGTCCGCGCAGCTCGCCGATGGCGACGAGCCGGTCACCACGCTGGAAGAACAGCGGCAGGTCGCCCTCGAACAGCGCGTGCTGACCGAGCAGAACCTCACCGCCGCGCGCTCCATGCTCGACGGCATCGACAACGATCTGCGCCGTTTCGAGCAGATTCGCCACCAGCGCGACGAGCAGGCGATCCAGCAGCGCGAGGCCATCGGGCAGCGCCGGCTCGAGCAGCAGGCCGTGGTCCTCAAGGCCGAACAGCTCGCCGCGGCCGTGACCGAGGCGGGCTTTGTGCTGGAAGACGTGATCAACACGCTTACCGAAGACATGGATCCGCAGGTCTGGGAGCGCACGGTGAGCGAACTCGACGGCAAGCTGCGCCGGCTCGAGCCGGTCAACCTCGCCGCCATCGCCGAGCACGCCGAAGCCGAGCAGCGCAAGGACTACCTGGACGCACAGAACACCGACCTCACCACGGCGCTGGAAACGCTGGAAGAAGCCATCCGCAAGATCGACCGCGAAACCCGCGGCCGCTTCAAGGACACCTTCGACCGCGTCAATTCCGGCGTGCAGGAGCTGTATCCGCGCCTGTTCGGCGGCGGTCACGCCTACCTGGAACTCACCGGCGAGGACCTGCTCGACACCGGCGTGTCGATCATGGCGCGCCCGCCGGGCAAGCGCGTGTCGAACATCTCGCTGCTTTCCGGCGGCGAGAAGGCGATGACCGCCGTTGCGCTGGTGTTCGCCATCTTCCGCCTCAACCCCGCGCCGTTCTGCCTGCTCGACGAGGTGGACGCGCCGCTGGACGAGGCGAACGTCGGACGCCTGGCGCAGATGGTCAGCGAGATGAGCGAACAGGTACAGTTCCTGTTCGTCACCCATAACAAGGCGACGATGGAAGCCGCGCAGCAGTTGTCGGGCGTGACCATGCGCGAGCCGGGCGTGAGCCGTCTGGTCTCGGTCGACCTGGCCGAAGCCTCGCGTCTGGCCGGCGTGGCATAAATGCTGGGATTCGGGAATGGAGATTCGGGATTGGATGAAGCCACGGCAAGGCTGTTGTTTCGAATCCCGAATCCCAAATCCCGAATCCCGTCCCTAGGAGAGAACGAATGACCGACATGACCCTGCTGCGGATCGGCATCCTGATCGCCGGCCTCGTGCTGGTCGCCGCGATCGTGTTCTTCGGCCGCCCGCGCAAGCCGGGGCAGGGCAAGCGCGTGGCGCGCGAGCCCGTGTCCGACGCCGGCAGGCAGGAGCCGACGCTGGGCCAACAGATCGAACGCGAAGCCGCCCAGGGGCGCGCTGCCAGCGAGTCGACCGCCCAGGCCGAGCTGGAGTTGTTCGACCGCACGCTGGAGGGCACCGCCAACAGCGAGCTGGGCCGCCGCGTCACCGAGGAGTTCGACAAGATCGTCACCCTGTACCTGGCCGCGCGAGCCGGGCAGAAGCTGCACGGACCGGACATCGTCGTCGCCGCGGAGAAGGCTGGCCTCGTCTACGGCCACATGGGCGTGTTCCACCGCCTGATCGAGAACCACCCCGAGCGCGGCCCGGTGTTCAGCGTGGCCAACATCATGAAGCCGGGCAGCTTCGACATGACGAACATCCAGGCGCTGGAAACCCCGGCCATCGCCTTCTTCCTGACGTTACCCGCGCCGGTGAACGCGCTCGACGCCTGGGAAACCATGCTGCCCACCGCGCAGCGTATGGCCGAACTTCTCGACGGCGTGGTCCTGGACGAGCAGCGCAACGCACTCGGCCGTCAACGCATCGCCCACATCCGTGACGAACTGCGCGCCTACGATCGCCAGCGCGAAGCACCGCCGCTGACGAAGCCGGCGCGGTGGTAGCGTTCTTCGATCCCTCTCCGGCTGGAGAGGGTTGAGAGGCGACGCAGGAAATCGATCGCGTTCTGAAGGATGTCATTCCCGCGAAGGCGGGAATCCAACCGTCCGACCCGGTCCGCCTTCCGGAGGCCGGAATGGCAGCCGATCCATGGATTCCCGCCTTCGCGGGAATGACGGCTCCAAAGCTATTGCTCTTCGGCGAGCCAAGGCTTCCTCCCTCACGCCCGCACCCGCAAAATGTCCGCGCCCTCCGCCGGACGACGGCCCAAGGACCGCACGTGGCCAAGACTTCCGCCTCCGCCCAACGCATCGCCGAGTTGCGCCAGCGCATCGACGACGCCAACTACCGTTACTACGTCCTCGACGATCCCTCGATTCCCGATGCCGAGTGGGACGCACTGCTGCGCGAATTGCAGTCGCTGGAAGCCGAGCACCCGGACCTCGTCACGCCGGATTCGCCGACCCAGCGCGTCGGCGTCGCACCGACCGGAACGTTCCAGGAAGTGCGCCACGCCATCCCCATGCTGTCGCTCGGCAATGCTTTCACCGATGAGGAAGTGGCCGACTTCGAACGGCGCATCGAGGAAAAGCTCGGCCGGCGCGCGCCCGAGTTTTCGGTGGAGCCCAAGCTCGACGGCCTGGCGATCAGCCTTCGCTACGAGTACGGCCGTTTCGTGCAGGGCGCCACGCGCGGCGACGGCGCGACCGGCGAAGACGTCACCGCCAACCTGCGCACCATCAAGGCGATCCCGCTGCAGATGCGCGGCGATGGCTGGCCGGCCGTGCTGGAAGTGCGCGGTGAGGTGTACATGCCGCTGGCCGCGTTCAAGACCTACAACGAACGCGCCGTGAAAGAAGGCGGCAAGGTGCTGGCGAACCCGCGCAACGGCGCGGCCGGTTCGCTGCGCCAGCTCGACCCGCGCGTCACCGCGCAGCGCCCGTTGGCGTTCTACGCCTACGCGGTCGGCGTAGTCGAAGGCTTCGAGTTGCCGCCGACGCATTCCCAGACGCTGGCGAAACTGCGCGACTGGGGCTTTCCCGTGAGCCAGCTCAACGACCTCGTCGCCGGCGCCGAAGGCCTGCTCGGTTACTACCGCGCGATGGGCGAGAAGCGCGAAGGCCTTCCCTTCGACATCGACGGCGTCGTCTACAAGCTCGACGATTACGAAGGCCAGCGCGAGATGGGCTTCGTCTCGCGCGCGCCGCGCTGGGCCATCGCGCACAAGTTTCCCGCGCAGGAACAATCGACGGTGCTGGAAGGCATCGACATCCAGATCGGCCGGACGGGCGCGGCGACGCCGGTGGCGCGGCTCAAGCCGGTGCAGGTCGCCGGCGTGGTCGTGACCAACGCCACACTGCACAACGCCGATCAGATCGCGCGCCTGGACGTGCGCATCGGCGATACGGTGATCGTGCGCCGCGCCGGCGACGTGATTCCCGAGATCGTCCGCGTCGTGCCCGAGTACCGCGATCCGAACGCGCCTGCGTGGCAGATGCCGACGCAGTGCCCCGTGTGCGGTTCGGAGATCGTGCGCGAAGAAGGCGAGGCGGTGTGGCGTTGTTCGGGCGAACTCACCTGCGCCGCGCAGCGCAAGGAAGCCATCCGCCACTTCGCCGCGCGCCGCGCGATGGACATCGAAGGCCTGGGCGAGCGCTTCATCGAGGACCTGTCGGACCTGGGCTACCTGCAGTCGGTCGCCGATCTCTACAAGCTCGAACTCGACGACTTGCTGGAGATGAAGCGCCGCGCCGACGAGCGCGACGGCACCACGCCGGAGACCGTGAAGGCCGGCAAGGTCGCCACCAGGTGGGCCGAGAACCTGATCGAAGCGATCGACCACAG
Source organism: Lysobacteraceae bacterium P (assembly GCA_005503055.1). Taxonomy (GTDB): domain Bacteria; phylum Pseudomonadota; class Gammaproteobacteria; order Xanthomonadales; family Xanthomonadaceae; genus Lysobacter_J. The sequence continues at coordinate 97,000 of SCOX01000001.1, forward strand.
CCGCAAGACGACACTGGAACGCTTCCTCTACGCGCTGGGCATCCAGCACGTCGGCGAGAGCACGGCGAAGGCGCTGGCGATCTGGTTCGGCGACATCGAACTGATCCGCCGCCTGCCATGGCCGCTGTTCAAGCGCGTGCCCGACGTGGGCGGTGAAGTGGCGCGGGCGATCGGGCATTTCTTCGACCAGCCCGGCAACCAGCAGGTGATCGACGACCTGCTCGCGCGCAAGGTGACCATCACCGACACGCATGCGCCCAATGCCAAGCTGCGTGACGATCTGAACCTGGCCGCGGTGCTGGTCGACCTGGAAATTCCGAAGGTCACGAAGATCCGCGCCGAGCAACTGGCTGTCGCGTTCCCCTCGGTGCAGGCGCTGCTCGATGCGCCGCGGCACAACTACGTCGCCGCCGGCCTGCCTAACGACACCGCGCAGGCGCTCGCGGAATGGCTGGAGGACGACGACAACGCGGCCCTGCTCAACGCCAGCGGCACGGCGCTTTCGCGATTGGAGGCGCTGACGCCGGCGGCGAGCGCTGCGGCGACCGGCCCACTCGAAGGCCAGACGGCCGTGCTCACCGGCACACTCTCGGGCATGAGCCGCGACGAAGCCAAGGCCAAGCTGGAGGCGCTGGGCGCGAAGGTCGCCGGCAGCGTGTCGAAGAAGACCAGCTTCGTCGTCGCCGGCGAAGCCGCCGGTTCCAAGCTCGACAAGGCGCAGGAGCTCGGCGTGGATGTCTGGGACGAGGCGCGGCTGCTGGCGTTCCTCGCGCAGCACGGCGCGTGAGTCGGATCGCATGAGCGACTGGTGGCCTTCCGCGCCTTTCGAAGCGCTGCGCCTGCGTGCACGCCTCAACGCGACCGTGCGTACGTTCTTCGCGCAACGCGGCGTGACCGAGGTGGAGACGCCGGTGATGTCGGTGGCCGGCAACACCGATCCGAACATCGCTTCGTTCCATCTGCAGTTCAACGGCCGCACGGACGGTGCATCGCGCACGCGCTGGCTGCGCACGTCTCCGGAGTACCCGCTCAAGCGCCTGCTCGCGGCGGGCTTCGGCGACTGCTATGAGCTCGGCCGCGTGTTCCGCGATGGCGAGGCCGGCGGGCGCCACAACCCGGAGTTCACGATGCTCGAGTGGTACCGCCTCGGCTGGGACCACATGCGGCTGATCGACGAAACCGCCGCGCTCGTGCAGGCCGCTCTGGCGCTGGTGGGACGCGAGGCTAAGCTGTCGCGCATCGCGTATCGCGACCTGTACCGCGAGCGTCTGCATCTGGATCCTGCCTTCGCCAGCGACGAGGAACTGCGTGGCGCGCTGGGCGACGTCGTGATCGACCCCAGTGGCCTGACGCGCGACGACTGGCTCGACCTGCTGATGACGCATCGGCTGCAACCGTCCTTTCGCACGGACGAAATGCTGGCGGTGTACGACTACCCGGCCTCGCAGTGCGCCCTGGCGCGCATCCGCCGGGACGACCTGCCGGTGGCAGAGCGTTTCGAGCTGTATCTGGGGCCGCTCGAGTTGGCCAACGGCTACCACGAGCTGGCCGACGCGGACGAGCAGGGGGCGCGTTTCGATCGCGACCTGCAGGTGCGGTCCGGGCGTGGCGATCTGCGTCCGCCGCGCGACGAGCGGCTGCTCCAGGCGCTCGCGGCGGGATTCCCCTCCTGCGCAGGCGTCGCGATGGGCATGGACCGGCTGATGATGGCCATGCTCGGCACCGGGCGCATCGCCGACGTGCTGGCCTTCGACTTCACGCGCGCCTGACGTCCCGATTTCGCGCTTCGGTCCGGTCCCTTGATGCCGGTTTACGTGCCGACCGTTTACAGTGAAGGCTGGAAACAGGGGTGCATGATGCGCGGCTGGGCGGTCTCGACGTTGCTTGCGGCATGGGTAGTGGCGGCACCTGGCGCGTTGGCGCAGGAGGCGGGCGGTCGTTTCTACGGAGACCGGATCCTGCGCTGTGAATCCAAGGATGGCGACGACAACATCTGCCCGGCCGATGTCCGCGGCGGCGTGCGTCTGCTGCGGACGCTCTCGCGTTCGGATTGCGACGAGAACAAAACCTGGGGCGTCAGCGCGTCGGGCGTGTGGGTCAAGGACGGATGCCGCGCGGATTTCGTGCTCGGCTACGGCGGATCGGTGGGCACCGGATCAGGCAATCGCGTGATGCGCTGCGAGTCGCGGGGCAACCGCTGGACGCACTGCCCCTCGGAAACCCGCGCCGGCGTCGAACTGGTGCGCCAGCTTTCGAAGAATCCGTGCATGCGCGGCCAGAACTGGGGTGCCGACCCGCGCGGTGTCTGGGTGTCCGGTGGATGCCGGGCCGAGTTCCGGATGATGGTCGACGTCGCCAACGAACCGCCGCGTGGTGAGATCGTGCGCTGCGATTCGGTCGAGAAGCGACAGCGTCATTGCCCGTTGGATACCAAAGGCGGCGTGCGGATGGTCCGGCAGCTTTCGCGCGCGGCCTGCATCGAAGGCCGCAGCTGGGGCGTGGACGACAACGGCATATGGGTGCAGGACGGATGCCGGGCGGAGTTCGAGATCCTCAAGCGCGGGCAGACCGGCGGCTGAATCGCCCGCGGGCGAACCCGTTTTGTGGTGCCCGCGTTAAGGCTTCCTCGCTAGAGTTTGAGACGAATTCTCATCGAACGGGGAAAACGATGACCGCACAACCGCTTCAGGGCTTCGCGCTGATGGCCGGCCTGGCCGTAGCCGCCATGTGGGCGCCGACTGCATCCGCACAGTACGAAGCCGCCGGCCACGGCGCGACGCAGACCGTGCGCTGCGATTCCAACGACAACCGCCACCGCCGCTGCGCCGCCGATATCCGCGGCGGGGTCCGACTGGTCCGCCAGTATTCCAAGTCGGCGTGCGTGGAAGGGCGCAGCTGGGGTTGGGACCGTTCCGGCGTTTGGGTCGACAACGGCTGCCGGGCGGAATTCGCGGTGGGTCGGGGTGGCGGCGGTGGGTGGGCCGGCGGCGGAGACAGCGACGGCCGCACGGTTCGCTGCGACTCCAACGACAACCGCTACCGCCAGTGCCCCATCGACGGACGCGGCGCGCGCCTGGTGCGCCAGTACTCGAAGTCGCGCTGCGTCGAAGGGCAGACCTGGGGTGTCGGTCGCGGCTTCGTCTGGGTCAAGGACGGCTGCCGCGCAGAATTCGCCAGGGGTGGATACGGCGGGGGCGGCGGAAGCTGGAACGGCGGCAACGGCGGCGGGAACGGCGGCGGCTGGAACAATCCCGGCCAGACGCTGTACTGCGGTTCCGACGACAGCCGCCCGCGTCGCTGCAACGTCACGATCCGGCGCGACGCGCGGCTGGTACGGCAAGCGTCCAAGTCGGCCTGTGTCGAAGGGCGCAGCTGGGGTTGGGACCGCGACGGCATCTGGGTGAACAACGGTTGCCGGGGCGACTTCCAGGTCAATTGACGGGCATATGCGGCCCGGCGCGGGCGACGCAGCACAGGTCGCCCGGTAAACTCGCCGGATGAGCACCGCCATCGATTTCGACCGATACGACCGCATCCGCCCGATCCGCTGGACCGGGCAGGCCTTGGAGCTGCTGGACCAGCGCAAGCTGCCGTTCGTGGTGGAGTACGTCACCTGCGCCGACAGCGACGCCGTCGCCGAAGCGATCCATGCGCTGACGGTGCGCGGCGCGCCCGCGATCGGCATCGCGGCCGCGTGGGGCGTGGTGCTTGCCTCCCGCACCGTCGAGGCGACCGACGGCAAGGACGCGGCCGCCAAGCTGGAGCCTGCGATGCAGCACCTCAACGCGGCGCGCCCGACGGCGGTCAACCTGGCCTGGGCGCTGGCGCGCATGCGCCGCGTGCTCGCCACCGCCGGTACCGACTGGCGCGAAGTGCTGGAGCGCGACGTCCAGGCCATCGCCGACGAAGACCTCGCCGCGAACCGCCGCATGGGCGCGTTGGGTGCGGCGTTGATAGAACCGGGCAGCGGCGTTCTGACCCATTGCAATACCGGCTCGCTCGCCACCGCCGGCTTCGGCACGGCGTTGGGCGTGATCCGCGCCGGCGTCGCCGAAGGCCGTATCGACCAGGTCTTCGCCGGCGAAACCCGGCCGTGGCTGCAGGGCGCGCGCCTGACCGTGTGGGAGCTGCAGCAGGACGGCATCTCGCCCACGCTCATTGCCGACTCCGCCGCATCGCACCTGATGAAGACCGGTGACGTGCAGTGGGTGATCGTCGGCGCCGACCGCATCTGCGCCAACGGCGACACCGCCAACAAGATCGGCACTTACCAGCTCGCCATCGCCGCTCGCCATCACGGGCTGAAATTCATGGTCGTCGCGCCGTCCTCGACGGTCGACATGGACACCCCATCCGGCGACGCGATCCACATCGAGGAACGCGACCCGGGCGAACTTTTCGCCGTCGGCGGCGTGCGCACGGCAGCCGAGGAGATCGGTGCCTGGAATCCGGTCTTCGACGTCACCCCGCACGAGCTGATCGACGCCATCGTGACCGAGCGCGGGGTGATCGAGCGTCCGGACGAAGCGGCGATGAGGGCGGCGTTCGGCAGTTAGACGCGACAGCCGCGCTCCTGCATCGTGCGGATAATGGCGCTGGCATCTTCGCCACTGCCCGAACGCAGCGCGCGACGCAGTTCGCCACAGACGCTGGCCTGCGTCATCTGGTTCAACCGGCCCATCAACGACGAATCGCGCAGTTCGAATTTCACTTTCGATTCGATATCCATGGACAGGCGCGGACGGTCGAATGGCGAGCGCCGGAATGTGCTCGCGTCGAGTGTGGGCACCGTTGGGGCGGGGACGCTCCAGACATCGTCTTCCGCCGCTTGGATTTCGCGGGTCTCTGCCTGGCCGGAATGACCTTCGGGCATTCGCGCCTTTGGAGTGACCCGCCTGCGCGCCGCCGCACGCGCCGGTTCTGGGCGGCTCTCAAGCGCCGGCACGAAAACACGACCTCCATGATCGAGGCGCTCGCGTGCGATCCAGACGATCGATATCGTGGTTTCGCGATGTTCTCGGATGGGGAACATAGCCGGCCTCATCAGCCATGCGAGCAATGCGACGTGCGCGACGATCGTGCACGTGGTGGCGACGATTCTTTCGCGACTGAGTTTCATCGATCGTGTGGATGCTTCGGCTTCGATAAGCGCCCGTTCCTCGAATACAAGTGCGGGCTCAGTCTGGCGAGACCATTTCGAATCCGGCACGGCGAAGCTTCGACCCAAGCCCGTCGGCTTTTAACAGTTCGTGCAGGGACATGGTGGTGAAGATCGTGTCGTGGGTTGCGAGCGTCTTCTCGATCTCCGCCAGCCACCGCTCATCAATTTCCTGGTTCAAATCGGCAATCCCCTGCTGCCTGGCAATCGCCTGATTTGTCAGGCTGGACCAGCAAAAGCGCATCCGGGCGTCGTTGGCTGCCCAACTCTCCAGTCGCTCCATGTCCCCGGTGGCCCATGCGTCGCCAAGTCCCGGAGCTTGCGCAAGAAAAACTTCGAGCTCATTCAACGTCTGTTCGAGGCAACGTATGTCGTCAGCGGAAGGGATGGCGAACCCGCTCACGGTTGCCTTTGGATCAGCGATGGACAAGCGGAACCTCGCATCGACGCTGTCCAAACCGTATCTGCGAGCCGTGCTGTTGACCAGCGAGATCGCGGGCGGGTCCGGATAGAGATCTGCCTGCTCGGCCGAGGCCTTGAACACCTCGAAGGCCGCATAGATTGGGCGAAGACGGTCAACCGACGAGTCTCCCCCAAGGTGGGTGCCTTCGGCTTGTTGCCATGTCTCATAGAGGGGCGGCGGGAGGACGTCGCTCAAGGTCTGACCGCCGGGATTGAACTTGCTCTTCCTGATGCCTGGCCAAAGCATCAGGCCGCGAAAGAAGCTGATGTTGTCACCCACCACAAGGCCTGGAGGCGAAACAAGCGCTTGCGACAGGGCGATTCCGTGGTCGATCTGCGCTGCGTCGAACTTCACGTTTCGCGGTAGATAGGAAAGAGTTCCCAGCACCAGGACCTTCTTCCCATCGCGAGTGAAGTCCCATATCGGAGGCCCGGAAGGGCGCGTGCTTGCCGCGACGTTACCCAGGGTGTGGATTTGCTCGCCAAGTCCCGCGGCCTCACGTTCTGTGGACTGAGCGGCCAGGTTGAGCGGAACCAGCAGCATTGCGATTGCGCATAACCCATTCATTGTGGCTCTCCCACGAGAAGGGAGATAGTTGGATGCTGTTGGTAACGAACACGCGGATCCTTGAAGAACAGATTCGCGGTGACTTCTATCGTGCTCGGGTCAAGGCGGGGGAAACCTAACTTTCGTTTGTAGTGAGCGCGGGCATGCTGCCAGTGATGGATGCTGTTCGACATTGCGATTTCATACGCTTGAAACAGCTTCAGGGTGACGCAGTAGTCCTGGTGGATGATTGCTGCAGCCTCCGAAGGTGCGTCCGACTCACCATTGACCCAGGTGGTAATGACGTGCTCGAACCGAGTCCCGAAGTGAAGGCTTCCCCGGCAGGCAAAAGAGATTGCTGGAACTATTGATGAGCGGGTCTTCCTCGCTAGCGCAGCTGTTCCAAGCATTACATTGAGTGGTCTTCCACAGAAGGGAAGCAAGTATGTACCGTGCTCGTGTTTGTAAACGTCGGGCATGATGATCACCGCAGCCCCGTTCTTAAGTCCATCGATGGCGGCAGTCAATCCGCGGCGCGTGTCATGAATAACCCGTACATTCGAATTCTCGTCCTCAAACAATGCCGCGTATAGGTCGTCGAACAGTTCATTGCCGGCGTGTGTCGCTGGCGATCCGTAGAACACCAGCACCTGTCGGTGGTGGCGAAGCGTCTCAGCGATCGCAATGATGGAAAGGATGTAGTGAGCGTGGTGCGGAATCGCGATGATCAGCCCAGTTTCCTGGCTGTCGCCGTGCCTGGTCAGGCTTTCATACTCGCTCAGGTCAAGCGACGATAGCTTCTTTAGGGTCTTGCGTTTGTCCAAGCTTCGAAGACTGCGCGCAAGTATTTGCTTCTGAAAGTACCAGTAGTAGTAATCTCCCAAGGTCGAGTCGCTACGTGTGCACGATTCGAGTACGGACTCCAATTCGCCGGGCTGAAGCCTTAAGTTCAAGACCCGCTCAACGAGCGAGAACGGCCGTTTGATGTAATGAAGGGGCCGTCCGAGTTGCAGTACGAGTTGGTCGATAAACATGGCGAGCTCAGTGGCCTTTCATTCTTCGCTCCGCTTCAATGAGTGCGGCGGCGATGCGTCGACCAGTCGGCGGTAGTGCGGAGTTTTGAAACGCGTGCATCAGCGCCGAGTGGAAAGTCCGTAGCCTTACGCGCGCTTGAGTGGCTCGATGAGTCGGACAGCTCTGCCAGCGGCCACCCCGCATGAGCCAATGCGGGCGTAGCTCGTCGCAGGCAGAGAGATATCGCAGCAGCAGTTGCAGGACGTCGAGTTCCTTAGCCGGGGGGCGGAGGGTGTCGAACGCACTTCCTGTCCAGACGTAAAGCGTGAACCCGTATGTCAGGTGGGCTATCAGCTCGACCGCAGGGCAGTAGGTTGTCGTCCCGCCATGCTCGACCAACAAGGGAGCATCAACCGCGGAAACCAGATGGTCCGAGAAGATGACTGCATTCACCGGGTTATCTCGGCGAGTGAGGTTCAGGTTGATCAGGAACTGGGTCGCCTCGGTGGAGCCCGGAGACCAGAGGCGCCACGATGATTGGCGGGGGTTCAACTGAACGCTATTTTGGGATGAGCGCGAGGGTTTCCGGCGTGCTTGGCAAGACGTGGATCACATCCTCGCTCAACGCCCTCAGCTCAAAGGTCGATAGATGCTGCCCAAACTTCCAATCAGGTGTTGTCATGCGAGCTTTCCACTGAGGAAGGGGCGGTGCGCGACTCCCTGTCGCGCTGACGATGCATACTTGCCGCTACTTGGGGTAGTTGTTGCTGCCGCAGCAATCACTAGAGAAGACGCCCGTGGGCTTAGGGGCTGACTCGATGGGCAGCACCGCATCGATTTGGGTGGCGATTGTTGCCTCGGAGTGCATCTGGGCTTCAAGCCAGTGCGTGTCAATTGCCATAGCCGGGTTCATGTTCAATCCTTCGACGTGATGTGGGTTTCCGACTGAACGTCAGTTCAGTCGCCATCCGTTCTGCCAGACTTCCCTGGCCGAAGGCCGTGCGAAAAAGTCCTTGGAGGCCTACGTCCGGTCCGGAGCGGCGCACAGAATCAGCGGCCGCCTGCACCTCGGAGGGGTGGGCCAGGGTTCCTCGCCCCAGTGGTGCAAGTACTTGTTTCTGGTAGGGATCGGGATGTCGTGAAACCCCCTTCCGTGGTATGATTTCCTGTCCTTTTGAAGCCGCCGTTGGCGGGCTGCAGCACGGGCCCGCCAGGCCGCTTGTTGGCCGTTTTCCAGCCAGCGTTTTCTGCCGGGTAAAACCGTCGGGAACGCCGGTCGGAACGCCGCCGGCTTCGCTCGGAATGCTTTCCCGCCGCTCGCGCGGGCACACACACGAACGGAACCCTGATGGCCGAACTCGCCAAGGAAATCATCCCGGTCAATCTCGAAGACGAGATGCGCCGCAGTTACCTCGACTACGCGATGAGCGTGATCGTGGGGCGCGCGCTTCCGGACGCGCGAGACGGCCTCAAGCCGGTGCACCGCCGCGTTCTGTTCGCGATGAACGAGCTCGGTGCACACAGCAACAAGCCGTACTACAAGTCGGCGCGTATCGTTGGTGACGTCATCGGTAAGTACCACCCGCACGGCGACACCGCCGTGTACGACACGCTGGTGCGCATGGCGCAGCCGTTCTCGCTGCGTTACATGCTGGTGGACGGGCAGGGCAACTTCGGTTCGATCGACGGCGACAACGCCGCGGCCATGCGATACACCGAGGCGCGCATGTCGCGCATCAGCCACGAGCTGATGGCCGACATCGACAAGGAAACCGTCGACTTCCAGCCCAACTACGACGAGAAGGAGCTCGAGCCCACCGTCATGCCGACGCGTGTGCCGAACCTGCTGGTCAACGGCTCGGCGGGTATCGCCGTGGGCATGGCGACCAACATCCCGCCGCACAACCTGTCGGAAGTGATCGACGCGACCATCGCGCTGATCGACGACCCGACGATCGACGTGGACGGGCTGATCCAGTACATCCCGGGCCCGGACTTCCCGACCGCGGGCATCATCAACGGCACCGCCGGTATCACCACCGCCTACCGCACCGGTCGTGGCCGCGTGCGCATGCGTGCGCGAGCCGAGGTCGAAGTGGCCGACAACGGCCGCGAGGCGATCGTCGTCACCGAGATCCCGTACCAGGTCAACAAGGCGCGGCTGATCGAGAAGATCGCCGAGCTGGTGAAGGAAAAGAAGCTCGAAGGCATCAGCGAGCTGCGCGACGAGTCCGACAAGGACGGCATGCGCATCTACATCGAGGTCAAGCGCGGCGAGTCGGCGGAGGTCGTTCTCAACAATCTCTACCAGCAGACCCAGATGGAGTCGGTGTTCGGCATCAACATGGTCGCCATCGTCGACGGCCGGCCGAAGCTGCTGAACCTGAAGGACCTGCTGGAAGTCTTCGTCAGGCACCGCCGCGAAGTCGTTACTCGTCGCACCATCTTCGAGTTGCGCAAGGCGCGTCAGCGCGCACACATCCTGGAAGGCCTGACGGTAGCGCTGGCCAACATCGACGAGATGATCGAACTGATCAGGACCTCGGCGAACCCGAACGAAGCGCGCGAACGCATGCTCGCGCGCACGTGGGAGCCGGGCCTGGTCGGCGCGCTCCTGTCCGCGGCCGGCGCCGACGCTTCGCGTCCGGAAGACCTGCCGATGGGCGTGGGCCTGATCGACGGTCGCTACCAGCTGACCGAGACGCAGGCACAGCAGATCCTGGAAATGCGCCTGCACCGCCTCACCGGCCTGGAGCAGGACAAGCTCACCGACGAGTACAAGCAGCTGCTGGAAACCATCCGCGGCCTGATCGAGATCCTCGAGGATCCGAGCGTGCTGCTGGAAGTGATCCGCACCGAACTTCGCAACGTCAAGGAAGAGTTCGGTGACGCGCGCCGCAGCGAGATCCGCGCCAGCGAGGAAGACCTCGACATCCTCGACCTCATCGCGCCGGAAGACGTGGTGGTCACGCTGTCGCACTCCGGTTATGCCAAGCGCCAGCCGGTCAGCACGTATCGCGCGCAGAAGCGCGGCGGCAAGGGCCGCAATGCGGCCGCGACCAAGGACGAGGACTTCATCGACCACCTGTGGCTGGTGAACACCCACGACACGCTGCTTACCTTCACCAGTGCCGGTCGCGTGTTCTGGTTGCCGGTGCACCAGTTGCCCGACGCCGGTCCGAACGCGCGCGGGCGTCCGATCGTCAACTGGATCCCGCTGGAAGCCGGCGAGCAGGTGCAAGCCGTCCTTCCGGTACGCGAGTACACCGAGAACTGCTTCGTCTTCTTCGCCACGCGCAACGGCACGGTCAAGAAGACGCCGCTCACCGAGTTCGCCTTCCGCCTGCAGCGCGGCAAGATCGCCATCAACCTCGACGACGGCGACGCGCTGGTCGATGTGGCACTGACCGACGGCGCGCGCGACATCATGCTGTTCGCCAGCAACGGCAAGGCAGTGCGGTTCGCCGAGGACGCGGTGCGTTCGATGGGGCGCACGGCCACCGGCGTTCGCGGCATCCGCCTGGCTGAGGGCGAGGAAGGCGAAGAAGGCGCGCAGAACACCAGCGGTGCGCACGTCGTCAGCCTGATCGTGGTGGAGGGCGAGGGCGACATCCTCACCGCCAGCGAGCGCGGCTACGGCAAGCGCACGCCGCTGGAGGAATACCCGCGCAAGGGCCGCGGCACGCAGGGCGTGATCGCACTCAAGACCACCGAGCGCAACGGCAACCTGATCGGCGCGGTGCAGCTGTCCGACCATCACGACGTGCTGCTGATTTCCGACGGCGGCACGCTGGTGCGCACGCGTGCGGCGGAGATCTCGCAGGTCGGCCGCAACACGCAGGGTGTCACGCTGATGCGCATGGCACCGGAAGAGAGCCTGCAGACGATCGAACGCGTCGATGCCTCGCTGGATGAGGACGACAGCGAAGCCGAGGTCGCGGTGGGTGCCGCGCCGGGCGAAACCGCAGCGGAAACGGACCCGGTCGCTCCCTGATCCGTCGCCACGACGCGAACGAAAACGCCGCCTACGGGCGGCGTTTTCGTATGTGCTGGCAGGCCGCAGCCGCCCCCACGACGAAGCTACCGTGTCGCCAGTACCGTCACATCGTCGCCGCGACGGACGGTTCCGCTGGACCTTGGAATCAGGTGACGGCCGAACGTCACGCCGACATCGAAACGTCGGTAGCCCGTGAGCGTCTTCAGTGGCTCGCCATCGTGCGACTTGCGTCCGGTGGCGGGGTCCACGTTCACGAAATTGCAGCGGGTGCAGTCCTTGGCCACGTCGAACTCGACCTCGCCGATGGCGATGCGCGTCCACGCATCCTCGGCATGCGGCGATGCGGTGTCGACGACGAAGTTCGGACGGAAGCGGCTCATCATGACGGGTGTGTCCAGCCGGGAGTTGAGCGCTTCCAGCGAGCCTTGGCCCAACAGCATCAGTGGGTAGCTGTCGGCAAAGCTCACGATGTCGCCGTCACGCGCGTGGGCGGGATCGACAGGGCGCTTCACCGAGTCGTCCATATAGACCAGCCGGGCGACGGTGCCCAGGTACTGGCTGAGCCAGGCGGCGGCCTCGTCGGAAGCGGGCAGGGCGGCCACCGGCTCCTTCCAGATCTCCACGGTCGCATGGGGTGCGCGCGTGGGTACTTCGACCCGGATTTCCGGCATGCCGGGGGCGTCGAGGACCAGTCCACGATCGACCGGGCGCGCACGGACCAACGTGATCTGCGGAAACTGGCGTCCGGTGATGAAGCGCTCGTTCGCGTCGACGACCATCCAGCGGCGGTCGCCCGCCAGGCCACGCGGTTCGACGCTGGCCTCGCCCACGGGCAGCGGGGCGCAGGACTTGATCGGAAACAGATAGAGGTCGGTCAGCTTCATGGCCGATACGCCAGAGGTCTTGTCGCGGAACGCCATGCTGACCGGCCGGACGGGGCTGCGTAAAGGGGTCTCTTTCGACCGGCCATGGCGTGGCCTGGCTGCCCGTGCGGAGACGATCGATAGGGGCTCGATGGCTACCGATGATGGCCAGTCCCGCATGCGCAACTGTCTCGTCCAGCGATGGCGCCCAGCACACGGCGAACGCATGGCAGCTCCTATACTTCCGGCAAACCTGGGGAGATCGCATGAAGCGCGCAGCGGAAGGAATCGTCCACGCCCGTCCCGTCCGGTGGTTCGCGTTCGTCGCCCTCGCGGCGCTGGCGTTGTGCGGATGCCGTCGCGATGCCGACGGGCAACTGCCCGCGGTCAGCGGCGAGGCGATCCACGCGAAGGCGCAAGCGGTGGCGGGCTTCGGTCTCGTCGCCGCGTATCCCGACCAGAAGGGCGACGAGCAGCTCGCCATCGCGCTGGACTTCAGCCGCCCGCTGGTCGGCACGCAGTCCTTCGACGAGTTGATCGCGGTGACCGACAAGAACGGTGCCGTCGTGAAAGGCAGCTGGGTGCTTTCGGACGATGCGAAGACGCTGCGCTTCCCGCATGTCGACGCGAGCCGCGACTACGTGGTGGCGATCAAGGCCGGGCTCACCGCCGCATCCGGCGAGCGCCTGGGCCAGGCATTGAGCAAGCAGGTCTACACCGGCCCGCTGGATCCCGTCGTCGGCTTCGCATCGCAGGGCAGTGTGCTGCCGGCACGCGAAAGCCGCGGCTTGCCCGTCGTTTCGGTCAACGTGCCGGAAGTCGATGTCGAATTCCTGCGTGTGCGCGAGAAGGACCTGCCGAAGTTCTTCGCCGAATACCAGCGCGGCGGTCGCCGCGGCAGCTGGGAACTGGGCAGCGAATACAGCGAGAAGACGCCGCTGGAGCGCCTGGCCGAGCCGGTGTACGTCAACCGTTTCGTGCTCGGCGGCAAGCCGAACGAGCGCGTGCTCACCTACCTGCCGCTGCAGGACATCAAGGAGCTGCAGGAACCGGGCCTGTACTTCGCGGTGATGAAGCGCACGGGCGAGTTCCAGGACCGGTTCGAAACCGCTTTCTTCACCGTCAGCGATCTGGGCCTGCATGTGCGCGCCTACAAGGACACGCTGTTCGTGCATACCGCCTCGCTGCTCAGCGGCGCGGCGACGTCGGGCGTGGAGCTGAAGGTGCTCGACGCGAAGGGCGAAACGGTATTCAAGGGTGAAACCGACAGCCACGGCAACGCGTTGCTTCGCTACGCGATCGATGCCGGTCACGTGCTCGTCGCCCGTCATGGGCGCGACGTGTCGATGCTGCCGTTCAATCAGCCCGCGCTCGATCTATCGGAGTTCGCCGTGAGCGGACGCGAGCAGGCGTGGTTCGACGTATTCGCCTGGTCGGGTCGCGACCTGTACCGCCCTGGCGAAACCGTGCAGCTGTCCGCGCTGCTGCGCGACCAGGACGGCCAGCCGATCGTGGAAAAGGCCGGCGCGAAGGCGGGCAAGACGCCGCAACCGCTGTTCCTGCGCTACGTGCAGCCCGATGGAAAAACCTTCCTCGAAACGCGTTTGCAGCCCGATGCGCAGGGCTATGTCCGCCACGCGCAGGTGATACCGCTCGATGCGGCGACCGGACGTTGGCGCGCGGAGTTCCGCACCGATCCGGGAAGCAAGGATGCCGTGCAGGGCATGACGTTGCGCGTGGAGGAATTCCTGCCCGAGCGCCTAAAACTCGACCTCGATGCGCAGCCCACGCTCAAGCCCGGCGAGCCGCTGAAGCTGCACGTGGACGGCGCCTACCTCTACGGCGCGCCCGCGGCGGGCAACCGTTTCACGGCCAAACTCGCCGTCGTCGTCGACCAGCATCCGCTGGAGCAATTGCCCGGCTGGTTCTTCGGCGATCCCACGCTGGTGCTGCCGAAGGAAGCGGCGGACGTGATCGACACCACGCTCGATGCGCAGGGCCGGCTGCAGCAGGACATCGCGCTGCCGGACGAAGCCAAACCCACCAGCACCATTGCCGCGATCGTCACCGGCAGCGTTTTCGAGACCGGTGGACGCAGCGTCAATCGCAGCCTCAAGCGCGTGCTGTGGCCGGCCGATGCGTTGGTCGGCGTGCGTCCCTTGTTCGACGACAAGGAAGGGGCGGACGCGAACGCCACGGTCGGATTCGAGATCGGCCGCTTCGCCAGCGACGCCAAGCCGCGTGCCGGCCAGGACCTGCGCGTGACGCTGGTGCGCGAGCACCGCGACTACCACTGGAACCATTCCGACGACGGCGGCTGGGACTACGATTTCACGCGTCGCTACGAGGACATCGAAACTCGCAACGTGAAGGCCGGCACCGCCCCGATCCGCGTGGATTTCCCGGTGGAATGGGGCGACTACCGCGTCGACGTGTTCGACCCGGCGACGAAGCTCACCACGCGTTATCCCTTCACCGCCGGCTGGAGCTGGAACGACGACAACCGCGGTCTCGACGCGCGCCCCGACAAGGTCAAGCTCGCCCTGGACAAGACCGCCTATCGCGCCGGCGACACGCTCAAGGTGACGCTGACGCCGCCGCACGCGGGCAAGGGACTGCTGATGGTCGAGAGCGACCGCATGCTCTATGTGCAGGACATCGAGGTCAAGGCGGGCAGCACCTTCGAGATTCCCGTGACGAAGGACTGGGAACGCCACGACGTCTACGTCACCGCGCTCGTGTTCCGCGGCGGCAGCGCGCCGAGCAAGGTGACGCCTGCGCGCGCGGTGGGCGTCGCGTTCGTGCCGATGGACCGCCGCGACCGCAAGGTCGCCGTGGGCCTGTCCGTGCCGAAGATGATGCAGCCCGAACACGAATTGCCCGTCACGGTGAGCGTGCCGCAACTGGCCGGGCAGGAGGCGTTCGTCACGGTCGCGGCGGTGGACGTCGGCATTCTCAACATCACGCGTTTTCCCGTGCCGGACGCGGCCGGGCACTTCTTCGCGCAGCGTCGCCTGGGCGTGGATGCGTACGACGTCTATGGGCGCGTGATTGAAAGCTTCGAAGGGGGTATCGCCAAGATCCGATTCGGCGGCGACATGGCGCTGGATGCGCTCCCGCAGGCCCGCCGGCCGACCGCGAAGGTGCAGACGGTCGATCTGTTCGCCGGCCCCGTGAAACTCGATGCGAAGGGCAACGCACGCGTGCGCCTGAACGTGCCTGACTTCAACGGAACACTGCGCGTGTCCGCGCTGGCGTACTCGGCGAACCGGTACGGCAGCCGCGCGCAGGAAACCATCGTGCGCGCGCCCGTGCTCGCCGAAGCGAGCCTGCCCCGCGTGCTCGCGCCGGGTGACCGGAGCAATGTCACGCTCGACGTGCAGAACTTCACCGGACGCGCCGGCGCGTTCAAGGTGCAGGTGACGAGCGAAGGCCCGATCGCGATCGACGAAGGCACCCGCACGGCACAGTTGGGTGCGGAAGCGAAGACCACCTACACCTTCCCGCTGCAGGCCCGTGCCGGTTACACCGTGGCGCAGGTGCGCGTGCGCGTCGAGGGCAACGGCTACCGGGTCGACCGCCACTACGATCTGCCGGTGCGTCCGGCCTGGCCATCGGTCGTGCGTGCGCGCACCCGTGTGGTGGATTCGCTCGACGCCATCGCGCTCGACGACGCCCTGGCCGAAGGCCTGATGCCCGAATCGGTCAACGCGCGTCTGTCCGTCAGTGCACTCCCGCCGATTCCGTTCGCCACTGCGCTGCAAGGGGCACTCGAGTATCCGTACGGCTGCGCGGAGCAGACCACGAGCAAGGGCTTCGCCGCGCTGGAACTGGACGACGCCACGGCGAAGATGCTCGGTACGAAGGGGCTGGATGCGGCCAAGCGGCGCGCGCGCATGGAAGGCGCGTTCGGCCGACTCGCTGCGATGCAGATCGGTTCGGGGCACTTCTCGATGTGGGGCGACGGCGACTACGTCAATCCGCTGATCACGCCTTACGTGGTCGAGTTCCTGCTCGATGCCCGCGATGCCGGTTTCGCCGTGCCCGATGCGATGCTGCAGAAGGCGTTGAAAGTTCTCAACGAAGACCTGCTTTCCGGTGGCGAGCCGTTCTTCGGATACGACCGGCGCGAGCATCTCAAGTTCGCCTACCAGGCTTACGCCGGCTACGCGCTCGCCCGCGTCAACCGTGCGCCCCTGGGGACGCTGCGCGCGCTGTACGACAACGAGCGCAAGCAGAGCCTCACGGGGCTGCCGCTCGTGCATTTGGGTATAGCGCTATCGCTGCAAGGCGACAAGGCGCGCGG
Source organism: Lysobacteraceae bacterium P (assembly GCA_005503055.1). Classification (GTDB taxonomy): domain Bacteria; phylum Pseudomonadota; class Gammaproteobacteria; order Xanthomonadales; family Xanthomonadaceae; genus Lysobacter_J. The sequence goes on from SCOX01000001.1 coordinate 113,347, forward strand.
CGCGAAGGCCATCGCCGAAGGCTTCGCGCGCGATTCGGTGGACCGTCCGGAGTATCTGGGCGACTACGGCAGCCGATTGCGCGACGACGCGCTGATGATCGCGCTCGTGCACGAACAGAAGCTGGCCAAGCCCGAGTTCGATGCGCGCGCGGTGGCGTTGGGTCGCGAGCTGGATGCGCGCCGCAACAGCGGCTGGCTCTGGCTGAGCACGCAGGAACAGGTGGCGATCGCACGCTTGGGCAAGGCGCTGATGGCCGAGCAGGGGAAGCATGTCTCGGGTGAGTGGACGGTCGGTGACGTGCGCGGCGAAGCCGGTCCGGCGCGACTGGTCGGACGCCTGTTCGACGCGGCGGCGATGGCGCGCGGGGTGAGTTTCACGCCGAAGGGCGAGCCGCCCCTTTACGCGAGTTTCGAGGTCGCCGGCGTGCCGCGCACCGCGCCGCCCCGCGATGCCTCGGTCATCGATATCGTTCGCAAGTACTACACCACCGACGGCAAGGAATGGACGGGTGGCTCGCTCGCCGAGGGCGACGCGCTGATCGTGCAGGTGAGCGTTCGCGCCAGTCGCGCGATGCCCGACGCGTTGCTGACCGATCTGCTGCCGGCGGGCCTGGAGATCGAGAACTTCAACCTCGGCGACGCCAAGCAGTGGGCGGGCGTGGTGATCGACGGAATCGAGCTGAGCGATCGCGACGACGCGGCACAAGTGCGCCACGAAGAGTTCCGCGACGATCGCTACGTCGCGGCGCTCAAGCTCGAGCTGGGCGACACCGCGCGCATCTTTTACCTGGCACGCGCGGTCACGCCGGGCACGTACACGGTGCCGCCGTCGCTGGTGGAGGACATGTATCGGCCCGAGCTTCGCGGCGTCGGCAAGGTCGCGCCTGCGACGCTGACGGTGGTGCAACCGGGAGCGAAGTGAGGAAAGGCGAAGTGTCGCGAATCCCGTGCAGGCGTGGAACGCGTGGCGTCACCTCGGGGAAGGCCGTGGCCCATGCCATCGCGCGCTCCGGCGCCTGCACATCCTGTCGGGTTTCAATGGCATGAAGACGCCGCCGCCCATCGATGGCGCGGCGTCGCGCACGCGGCGTCGCATCGGGCTGAGGACGACGCTCGCGGCATTGCTGTTGTTGATCGCCGCGATGTTGCTGGACCTCGCGTTCCCGTTGCCGCTTCCCGACATGCGCGATCGCGGCGCCGTCGTCACGGCGGCCGACGGCACGCCGTTGCGTGCCTTCGCCGACGTCGGCGGCATCTGGCGCTACGCGGTCGCGCCCGAGCAGGTCTCACCGCTGTACGTGCAGGCATTGCTCACCTACGAAGACCGCTGGTTTTGGCGGCACCCGGGCATCAATCCGTTCGCCCTCGCACGCGCGGCCGGGCAGTGGGTTCGCAGCGGCCGCGTGGTGTCGGGGGGCTCGACGCTGACGATGCAGGTCGCGCGCATCCTCGACACGAACGCGTCGCGGGACGGAAGATCGTCCACGCGCAGCCCCGCACGAAAAGTGCGGCAGATGCTGCGTGCGTTGCAGCTGGAAGTGCATCTGTCCAAGCGCGAGATCCTCGCGCTGTACCTGAACCACGCGCCGTTCGGCGGCACGGTGGAAGGCGTGGAAGCGGCAAGCTGGGCCTACCTCGGCAAGCCTTCATCGCGCCTGTCGCACGCCGAGGCCGCGCTGCTGGCCGTGCTGCCGCAGTCGCCCAGTCGCCTGCGGCCGGATCGCGAGCCCGCACGCGCACGCATCGCGCGCGACAAGGTGCTTGCGCGCATGCAGCAGCAGGGCGTGTGGTCGCGCGCGCAGGTGGACGATGCGCGCGTGGAGCCGGTCGTCGCGCGCTCGCTGCAGCCGCCGCGGTTCGCGCCGCTGCTCGCGCAGCGTCTGCGTTCGCAAAGGCCCGATGCGGTGCGGATAGTGTCCACCCTCGATCTCGACCTGCAGCGCACGCTGGAGGATCGCGTCGCGGCGTACTTCTCCCAGTTGCCCGAACGCACGTCCGCCGCGCTGCTCGTGGTCGACAACGCGAAGCTGGAGGCGCGCGCGTACGTCGGGTCGGTGACATTCGCCGATGCGGCGCGGCTGGGTCATGTCGACATGGTGAAAGCATGGCGTTCTCCGGGTTCGACATTGAAGCCGTTCCTGTACGGACTCGCGCTCGACGATGGCTTGATTCATTCGGAAAGCCTGCTGGTCGATGCCCCCCAGGCATTTGGCGATTACCGGCCGGGTAATTTCGATGCAGCCTTCAACGGTCCGGTCGGTGCTGCGCAGGCGCTGCGACTGTCGCTCAACGTGCCGGCGGTGGATCTGCTCGACCGCGTTGGGCCGTCGCGTTTTTCCGCGCGTCTGTCGCATGCCGGCATCCGTCTGCAATGGCCGCCCGGCGCGACGCCGAACCTGTCGATGATCCTCGGCGGTACCGGCGCGCGGCTCGAAGATCTGGTGGGCGCCTATGCCGCGCTCAACCGCGAGGGCGTCGCCGGGCGCGTGCGTTACATGTCCGAGGAGCCGCGCGTCGAACGGCGTCTGCTGTCGCCCGGTGCGGCGTGGATCGTGCGCGAGATGCTGGAGGCCAACCCGCGTCCGGGCACCAGCGCGGACACCTTCGACCCGCGCGGGCGTCCTCGCGTGGCGTGGAAGACCGGCACCAGCTATGGGTTCCGCGACGCCTGGGCGCTGGGCGGCACGCGTCGCTACACGGTCGGCGTGTGGGTTGGCCGTCCGGACGGCACGCCGCTGCCGGGCCAGTACGGTGCCATCACCGCGCTGCCGCTGCTGTTCGAGGTGATCGACAGCCTGCCGAGGCAGCGCGCGGATGCGGCGCCACGTCCGCCGCCGGCCGGCGTTGCGAAGGTGGAGGTGTGTTGGCCGCTGGGCCTGCCGCCCGATCCCGCCGCTCCGCAGCTTTGCCGACAGCGCCGCGATGCCTGGACGCTGGACGGATCGGTGCCACCGACCTTCGCCGAGCGCGACGCGCGCCTGTGGAGCGCCGGCGTGGAACGGTTCGAGGTGGACGCACGCAGCGGGCTGCGATTGTCCGCCGAATGCAGCAAGCCGCACGCGCGCGAATCACGCGAACTCGCGCGTTGGCCGGCGCTTGCTTCGCCGTGGCTGTCCGGCCAGGCACGTCAGGCGGCGCGTCTGCCGGCGCTTTCGCCCGATTGCGTGGTCGACGGCCGCGAGGCATCGCAGGAACTGCGCATCGAAGGCGTCGCCGACCGCGCGATGCTGGCGCCCGCGCCGGGCGGCGGTCACGAGATCCGGCTGTCGTTGCGCGCACTGGGCGGGAACGCGCGCGTGCGTTGGCTGCTGGACGGCCGGATGATCGGCGAATCCAGCGGCGAGGGCGCATTCGTGCACGACTTCGGGGAGCCGGGCGAGCACACGCTCACCGCGCTGGCCGACAGTGGCGCTTGGTCGCGGCTGCGCTTCAGCGTGCTGCGCTGATCGCCGTCGATCGCATTAGAGGTGCTTGAGCTGCTCGAGCACGTGCTCGGCCGAGGACACGCGGAACTCGCCTGGCGCCTCGATGTTGAGCAGCTTCACCACGCCGTCGTCGGCATACAGCGCGAAGCGCTTGGCTCGGCGGCCCATGCCGTACGCGCTCGCATCCAGCTCCAGTCCGAGTGCGCGGGCGAAGTCGCCGTTGCCGTCGGCGAGCATCATCAGGCCTTCGGGCACGTTCTGGCTCTCGCCCCAGGCCTGCATCACGAACGGGTCGTTGACCGCCATGCAGGCCACTTCGATGCCCTGGCTGCGGAATTGCTCGTAGTGCTGCACGAACCCGGGCAGATGCTTTTCCGAACAGGTCGGTGTGAACGCACCGGGCACCGCGAACAGCACGATCCGGCGACTGTCGAACAGCGCGTTGGTATCGACGGTCTCGACGCCCTCGCGGATGCGCTGCAGCGGGACTTCGGGAATGCGTTCGCCGATCTGGATGGTCATGTCCGTTCCTGTGGAGAGTGCCTTAACGGATTCTAGACGGCGTCGGGGAAGTCCGCGTCAATACTGCGCTTGAAAGCCGCGCGCCGCGCGCCTATTTCCAGCAGCGGCGGCCCTTGCCGGGAGTCGCCGACGACTACCGCGGCTTGTCGTCGAGTGCGTTAACCTCCCGCCCTGCGCGACGATGCCGCGGGCCAGCTTTCCGGGACGGACCACACATGCAGTTCAAGGATTACTACGACACCCTGGGCGTGGAGCCCAGCGCCGGCGAAGCCGAGATCAAGACGGCCTATCGCCGGCTTGCCCGCAAGTACCACCCGGATGTCAGCAAGGAACCGGGCGCGGAAGAGAAGTTCAAGGCCGTCAACGAGGCCTACGAGGCGTTGCGCGATCCGCAGAAGCGCGCGGCGTACGATCAGTTGCGCGCGCGCGGGTATCGCCCCGGCGACGACGTGCAGCCGCCGCCGGGCGGCTTCGGCGGCAACGGTTATGGTGGCGCGGACTTCGAGGAGATCTTCGCCGGCGGCGGAGCGGGCGGCGGTTTCAGCGATTTCTTCGAGAGCCTGTTCGGCCGCGGCGGCGCCCAGCGCGGTCCGCAACCGCGCGGCGACACGCGCGCCAAGCTCGCCGTCTCGCTGGAGACCGTGCACGAAGGCGGCAGCGTGCGCATCGCCGTCAACAACAAGACGCTGGACGTGCGCGTGCCCAAGGGCATCCGGCCGGGGCAGGTGATCCGGCTGGCCGGGCAGGGCACTCACGGCGATCTGCTCCTGGAGATCGAGTACGCCGCCAATCCGCAGTTCGAAGTGGACGGGCGCAACGTGATCTACGTGCTGCCCATCGCGCCCTGGGAAGCGGCGCTGGGCGCGACGGTGAGCGTGCCGACCCTGGGCGGCGCGGTCGAACTGAAGATCCCGCCCAACTCCGAGGCCGGCCGCAAGTTGCGCCTGCGCGGACGTGGGCTGCCGAGCGACCCCACCGGCAAGCAACCGCCCGGCGATCAGATCGTCGAACTGGAAGTACTGGCGCCGCGCATTCACGACGATGCCCAGAGGGCGGCCTACGAGCGCATGCGCGAGGCCTTCGGCGACGACTGGCGCCGCGCGTAGGCGGTACCGGACGTCAGGTGGGTGCCGAGGGACGTTTCGCGTCCGCGAGGCGCTCGCACTTTCGGATTATTCCGATGGGGCGCTGCGGATGTTTCTGATCCGATGCCCCCATGAACTCTCAACCGCAATGGGGCGCACGCTGGCTGCGCAACGCGATCTGCTTCATGTGGGGCGTGTGCGGCGTCACCGCCGTGGCGATCCTGGTGGAAGCGATCGACCGGCTGTGGTTCTGACGCCGGCTGGGGTCTAGCGCTTCATCACCTGACCGATCACATCGGAAAGGTCGCCTTCGCTGAAGGGCTTGGTGAGATAGGCCTTGGCGCCCTGGCGCATGCCCCAGACGCGGTCCGTGTCCTGGTCCTTGGTGGTCACCAGGACGACCGGGATGTGCGAGGTGGTCGGATCGCGCGTGATCGAGCGCGTGGCCTGGAACCCGTTGAGGTTCGGCATCACCACGTCCATCAGGATCATGTCGGGCAGCTCGCGCTTGGCGGCCTCCACGCCCGCAGCGCCGTCCTCGGCGGTGAGGGCTTCATGGCCGAGTTTCTCGACGATTCGCCGGATGCCCATGAGCTGCGACGGCGAGTCGTCGACGATGAGAATGCGCGCCATATGTTTCCCCCTGAACGTGTGGCGATTGTAGCCAGCGCCGGGGTCCTCGCAACAGCGGGCAACGCGGGTTCCGCGCGCCCATTCCGTGCGTCAGATCACGACCAGCGTACGTCCGAGCGAGCCACCGGCCAACATCGTGGAAAACACGTCCGGCAATTGCGCCAGCCCGACCTCGCGCGTGCAGATGCGGTCGAGGTGGCGCGGCTTCCAGTCGTCGGCCAGGTGTTGCCATACGGCCAGCCGGATGTCGCGGGCGGTGCCAGCCGATGCGACGCCCAGCAGGGATACACCGCGGATGATGAAGGGCATGACCGTGGCGTCGAGCTCGGCGGAGGCGGCCAACCCGGCGCTGGCGACGTTGCCGTAGGGCGTGGTCTGGGCGAGCAGGCTGGCGAGCATCGCCCCGCCGACGTTGTCCAGGCCGCCGCCGAACCGCGCCGATTCCATCGGACGCGTGGTCGCCAGCGCGTCGCGGCCCAACACCTGGGAGGCGCCGATCTGCTGCAGATACTCGGCGTTTTCGGGTTTGCCGCTGATTGCGTGCACCTCGAAGCCGGCGCGGCTGAAGATGTCCACCGCGAGCGAGCCCACGCCGCCGGTCGCGCCGGTCACCGCCAACGGGCCCAGTTCGGGCGTCTGGCGGTTCTCTCGCAGGCGAAACAGCGCCAGCGCGGCGGTGAAGCCGGCCGTACCCAGGATCATGCTTTCGCGCAGACTCAGGCCCTTGGGCAGCGGGACCGCCCATTGCGATTCCAGGCGCGCGTACTGCGTGTAGCCGCCGTCGCGCGTTTCGCTTTGTCCGCTGCCGGTTACCAGCACTTCGTCGCCTTCGCGGAATTTCGCGTCGGTGGAAGCGACCACGTGACCGGCGACGTCGATACCGCCGACCAGTGGGAAGCGTCGCAGGATCTTGCCTTCGCCGGTGCCGGCGAGGGCGTCCTTGAAGTTGACCGACGAATAGGCGGTCTTGATCACCACCTCTCCAGGCGCGAGGTCGTCGAGGGCGATCTGTTCGACGCCGCTACGGTAGCCGCTGGCGTCGTTGTGGATGCGGAAGGCATTGAACGTGGACGGGATGGTCGACATGGGGGCCTCGCTTGACGCGTTCGGATGCTTCATCCGGCGCGAAGGGCGGATACGGGTTCGGACGTCAGCCGATGATATCCGCGAAGAGGTCGCGCCATTGTGGGTTGGTGGATTCGACCAGCGCGATCTTCCAGATGCGCTTCCACGCCTTGAGCGTCGTCTCGCGAGCGATGGCGGATTCCATCGTCTCGTGGGGCTCGTACCAGACTAAGTCGTGGATGCGATTGCGCCGAGTAAAGCCTTCGCCCTCGTCGTTCCTATGTTGCCAGGCACGTTTGACGAGGTCGGACGTCACGCCGATGTAGAGCGTTCCGCGTGGCCTGCTGGCAAGGAGATAGACACAGGGATTCCTTCGGCGCGCCATGTTGCTCGTCATTCCAGCGAAAGCTGGAATGACGGATTCTTCCGTCAGCAGATGCTTGCCCGGCGGGGAGCAATCGGACTCACCGCATCGCTTTCCGCCGCTTCTCGTCCATCCACTTGTCCGCCTTCGCCGGCGTATACGCTTTCATCCAGACGAGCATCGCGTCCAGGTCGTCGCCGTGCCACAGGTCCTCGCGCTGCTCCGGGTGCAGGAAGCGTTCGGCGACCATGCGGTCGAGCATGCCCATCAGCGGTGTGTAGAAGCCTTCGACGTCGAAGAACGCGCACGGCTTGTCGCCGATGCCGAGCTGGCGCCAGGTCAGCATCTCGAACACCTCGTCCAGCGTGCCGAAGCCGCCGGGCAGGGCGACGAAACCGTCGGACAGGTCGAACATTCGCGACTTGCGTTCGTGCATTGAGCCGACAACCTCCAGCTTGGTAAGGCCCTTGTGCGCGACTTCCCAGTTGACCAGTTGCTCGGGAATCACGCCTATCACTTCGCCGCCGGCGTCGAGCACCGAATCGGCGACCACGCCCATCAGCCCGACGTTGCCGCCGCCGTATACCAGGGTGATGCCGTCCTTTGCCAGGCGCATGCCCAGCGCGATGGCGCGCTCGGTGTAGATCGGCTGGGAGCCGGAGTTGGAACCGCAGTAGACGCAGAGGGTTTTCATGGTTGGAGCCGTGATTCGTGATTCGGGATTTGTGATTCGTAAAAGCAAAACGCCAGGCGGTGATGCCTGGCGTTTGCATGAGATCCGATCATGGGGCGGTCCGCTCTTGCGAATGCCGAATCCCCATTCCCCGAATCCCGGATTCAATTGACCTTGTGGATCGACCGCTTGGCCACGCTCATCGCGGCGTCGTGGATCGCTTCGGACAGGGTCGGATGGGCGTGGCAGATGCGCGCCAGGTCGTCGGCCGAGCCCTTGAACTCCATCGCCAGCACGCCTTCGTGGACCAGCTCGGACACGCCGACGCCTACCAGGTGCATGCCCAGGATGAGGTCGGTTTCCTCGTGCGCGATGACCTTCACCAGACCGGCCGGCTCGCCCATGGCGACGGCGCGGGCGATAGCCGCGAACGGGAAGGTGCCGACCTTGTACGGCGTGCCTTCGGCCTTGAGCTGCTGCTCGGTCTTGCCGACCCAGGCGATTTCCGGCTCGGTGTAGATCACCCACGGCACGGTATCAAGGTTGACGTGACCCGGCAGGCCGGCAATCAACTCGGCCACGGCGATGCCTTCCTCGAAGCCCTTGTGCGCCAGCATCGGGCCGCGCACGCAGTCGCCCACGGCCCAAACGCCGTTGACGCCGGTGTGGCAGTGCTCGTCCACTTCGATCATGCCGCGCGCGTCCAGCTTCACGCCGGTGCCATCGGCGAGCAGGCCCTTGGTGGCGGCGCGGCGGCCCACGGACACCAGCAGCTTGTCGACCGTGAGCGTCTTCTCGCCTTCGGCGTCGGTGTAGGTGACGAGCACTTCCTTCGACTTGCCCTTGCCCTTGATCTCGGTATTGCTGACCTTCGCGCCGAGCTTGATGTCCAGGTTCTGCTTCTTGAATTCCTTCGCAGCAACCTTGGCGATTTCGGCGTCGGCGGCGGCGAGGAAGTCGGGCAGCGCTTCGAGGATCGTGACCTCGGATCCCAGGCGCTTCCACACGCTGCCCAGCTCCAGGCCGATCACGCCCGCGCCGATGACGCCCAGGCGCTTGGGAACTTCGGTGAAGTCCAGCGCGCCGACGTTGTCGACGATGTTCTCGCCATCGAACTTGGCGAACGGAAGTTCGATGGAATCCGAACCCGCGGCGAGGACGACGTTGGTGCCCTTCAGCTCCACGGTGCTGCCGTCGTGCTGCTTCACCGTGACCACGTTGCCCGGCTGCAGCTGGCCGAAGCCGTAGAACGTGGCGATCTTGTTCGCCTTGAACAGCATCGCGATGCCGCCGGTGAACTGCTTCACGATCTTGTCCTTGCGGCCGATCATCGTGGCGATGTCGATCTTCGCGTCCTTGGTCGTGATGCCGTGGTCGCCGAACAGGTGCTGCAGGTTGTAGTACTGGCGCGAGCTGTCCAGCAGCGCCTTCGACGGCACGCAACCCACGCGCAGGCAGGTGCCGCCGAGCGCCGGCTTGCCGTCCTTGCCGAGCGCGGCGTCGATGCACGCGGTCTTCAGGCCGAGCTGGGCCGCACGAATGGCGGCGTGATAACCGGCCGGGCCGGCGCCGATGACGATGACGTCGAATTGTTCGCTCATGTTTCGCTCACAACGGGATTCGGGATTTGGGATTCGGGATTCGCAAGAGCGGGAAACGGAGATTCATCGAATCTCCATTCCCGAATCCCGAATCCCGTGCTGTTCGACCTCGTCAGAGGCCGAGCAGCATCTTGTGCGGATTCTCGAGCTGGTTCTTGATGTCGACCAGGAACAGCACCGCGTCCTTGCCGTCGATGATGCGGTGATCGTAGGACAGCGCGATGTACATCATCGGCGCGGCGACGACCTGTCCGTTCTCGACGATCGCGCGCTCCTTGATGGCATGCATGCCCAGGATCGCGCTCTGCGGCGGGTTGACGATCGGCGTCGACATCAGCGAGCCGAAGGTGCCGCCGTTGGTGATGGTGAACGTGCCGCCCTGCAGGTCTTCCAGCGAGAGCTTGCCGTCGCGCGCCTTCTTGGCGTACTCGGCGATGGACTTCTCGATGTCGGCGAAGCCCATGCGCTCGACGTTGCGCAGCACCGGCGTGACCAGGCCCTTGTCGGTGGACACGGCGATCGAGATGTCGGCGTAGCCGTGGTAGATGACATCGTTGCCGTCGACCGAGGCGTTGACCACCGGGTGCTTCTGCAGCGCGTTGGCGGCGGCCTTGGCGAAGAAGCTCATGAAGCCCAGCTTGATGCCGTTGGCCTTCTCGAACTGCTCGCCCAGCTCCTTGCGCATGGCCATGACCTTGCCCAGGTTGACCTCGTTGAACGAGGTGAGCATTGCGATGGAGTTCTTGGACTGCATCAGGCGCTCGGCGATGCGCGCGCGGATGCGGGTCATCGGCACACGCTCTTCCGGACGCGCGCCACCGGCGACGCCACCGGTCTTGCCCGAAGCGTAGTTGACCAAGTCTTCCTTGGTCACCGCGCCGCGACGGCCGGTGCCTTCCACTTGCGCCGGATCGATGCCCTGCGTCACGGCGGTGAAGCGGGCGCCCGGTGGCAGTTGTTCGACGGAACCGGCGGCCTTCGGCGCTTCGGCGGCGGCCTTGGGCTGGACCGGGGCGGCGACGTCCTTGGCGGCAGCGTCGTTCTTCGCATCGATCGCGGCGGGCTTGTCGGCCTTGGCTTCCGGCGCGGCGGCCGCGCCTTCCTCGACGACGGCGATCAGCTGCTGGCTGGTGACGGTGTCGCCTTCCTTGAACTTGATTTCCTTGAGCACGCCGTCGACGGGCGAGGGCACCTCGAGCACGACCTTGTCGGTCTCCAGGTCGACGATGTTCTCGTCGCGCTTGACGGCATCGCCGACCTTCTTGTGCCAGGTCGCGATGGTGGCGTCGGAGACGGATTCGGGCAGAACGGGGACTTTGATCTCGGTGCTCATGGGGCGCGCATCCTGGATGACGTGATTCGTAATCGTGTTTTAGGTTCCACGGCCAGGGTTAGCCGGCCGTGAGGTGCGTGGTCATTCGGCGGTGATTTCGCCGCGCAGCGGGTTCTTCAGCGCATCGGCCACCAGCGCGGCCTGTTCGGCGACGTGGTCGGCGAAGTGACCGGCGGCCGGCGAGGGCGAACGCGCGCGACCGGCGTAATGCAAGGTCTGGCCCGACTGCAGGCACGCCGCCAGGTGGTGACGGATCTGGTACCACGCGCCCTGGTTCTGCGGCTCTTCCTGGCACCACACGACGTCGGTGGCGTTCTTGAAGCGCTTCAGTTCGGCCGCCAGCATCGCGCGCGGGAACGGATAAAGCTGTTCGATGCGAAGGATGGCGACATCGTCCAGGCCCTGCTTCTGCTGTTCTTCCAGCAGGTCGTAGTAGACCTTGCCGCCGCAGACGACGACGCGCTTGACCTTCTTCACGTCCGCCGAGGCGTCCGGGATCAGGTGCTGGAACTCGCCCTTGGCCAGTTCGTCCAGCGTCGATACCGCCAGCTTGTGGCGCAGCAGCGACTTGGGCGTCATCACCACCAGCGGCTTGCGCGTGGTCATGCGCATCTGGCGGCGGATCATGTGGTACGCCTGCGCCGGGGTGGTCGGCGTGCAGACGATCATGTTCTCCAGCGCGCACAACTGCAGGAAGCGCTCAAGGCGCGCGGAGCTGTGCTCCGGGCCCTGGCCTTCGTAGCCGTGCGGCAGGAACAGCGCGAGGCCACACAGGCGGCCCCACTTGGCCTCGCCCGAGGACAGGAACTGGTCGATCACCACCTGCGCGCCGTTGGCGAAGTCGCCGAACTGCGCTTCCCAGATGTCCAGCGTCATGGGATCGGCGGTGGCGTAGCCGTACTCGAAGCCCATCACCGCTTCCTCGCTCAGCAGCGAGTCGATGATGGTCACATCCGACGGATTCTTCACCAGGCGACGCAGCGGCAGTACGTACTCGTCGTTGGTCTGCTCGTGCAGGATCGCGTGGCGATGGAAGAACGTGCCACGGCCGCAGTCCTGGCCGACCAGGCGCAGCTTGTAGCCTTCGTCCACCAGCGTCGCGTACGCCAGGTTCTCGGCGAAGCCCCAGTCGCCCGGGAGTTCGCCCGACGTCATCTTGCGGCGGTCTTCGTAGATCTTGGCCACACGCGGGTGCAGCTTGAGGTCGGCCGGAACGTCGTTGATGACCGTCGCCAGCTTGTCGAGCTTCTTGCGGTCGAAGGTGGTGTCGACCGGATCGGTGAGCTTGCCCGAGAGGTACTTCGACCAGTCGATGGTGAATTCATCCGGCTTCACCTCGACCACTTCCGTGGTGACCACGCCGTCGTCGAGCTTCTGGCGGTAGCCGTCGACCAGCGCCTGCGCGTCGTCGGCGCTGACCGAGCCTTCGGCGGCCAACTGCGCGGCGTAGAGCTCGCGCGGCGTCTTGTGCTTGCGGATGACCTGGTACATCACCGGCTGCGTCGCTGCCGGTTCGTCGGCCTCGTTGTGGCCGTGGCGGCGGTAGCAGACCAGGTCGATGACCACGTCCTTGCCGAACTTGTTGCGGAAGTCCAATGCCAGTTCGGCGCAGAACACCACCGCTTCCGGGTTGTCGCCGTTCACGTGCAGCACCGGCGCGCCGACCATCTTGGCCACGTCGGTGCAGTACAGCGTGGAGCGTGCGTCCTGCATCGCACTGGTCGTGAAGCCGACCTGGTTGTTGATCACGATGTGCAGCGTGCCGCCGACGCGGAAACCGCGCGCCTGCGACATCTGGAACAGCTCCATCACCACGCCTTGTCCGGCGAAGGCGGCGTCGCCGTGGATCAGCACCGGCAACACCTGCTGCGCACCCTTGTCGCCGCGACGGTTCTGGCGCGAACGCACGCTGCCGGCAACGACGGGGTCGACGATTTCCAGATGCGAGGGATTGAACGCAAGCGCCAGGTGCACCGGGCCGCCCGGTGTGGCGACGTCGGCGGAGAAGCCCATGTGGTACTTCACGTCGCCCTGGTGGGCCAGGTCGCTGTGGACGTGCTCGAACTTGCCTTCGAACTCGTCGAACAGGTGGCGCGGCGGCTTGCCGAGGGTGTTGATGAGGACGTTGAGGCGGCCGCGATGGGCCATGCCGATGACCACGTCCTTGGCGCCCTGTTCGCCGGCGCGGCGGATGGTGGTGTCCATCAGCGGAATCAGTGCGTCGCCGCCTTCCAGCGAGAAACGCTTCTGGCCGACATACTTGGTGCCCAGGTAGCGCTCCAGGCCGTCGGCGGCGGTGAGGCGCTCGAGGATGCGCTTCTTGTCGTCGGCGGTGCGGCCGAACTTGCCGCCGGCTTTCTCCAGACGCTCGTAGAGCCAGCGGCGCTGCTCGGCGTCGGAGATGTGCATGAACTCCGCGCCGATCGGGCCGGTGTAGGTGGCCTTGAGCAGGGCGAGCAGGTCGCCGAGCTTCATGCGATCGAAGCCGCCCACGCCGCCGGTACTGAACTCGGCGTTGAGGTCGCTGTTGGTGAGCTGGTGGAAAGCCAGGTCGAGGTCGGGCGCCTCGGGCTTCTGCCACAGGTTCAACGGGTCGATGTCGGCACCCAGGTGACCGCGCGACCGGTAGGCGGTGATGAGGCGGCCGATGTGCCGTTCGCGCTCGTCGCCGGCACCGGCGGCCATCGCGACCACGCCGCGTGCGGCCAGACGGCCGGCCTCCGCGATCTGGTCGATCACCGCCGAGTGCGGAATGTCACCGGCTTCGCGGCCCTTGAAACCGTCGAAGTAGGCCTTCCATTTGGGATCGACACTGTCGGGGGAAACCAGGTACTGCTCGTACAGGTCTTCGACGAAAGCGGCATTGGCGCCGAGCTGGGAGGACTGGGAGAACTGCTTCAGGAGACTGTCCACGATGGCGATCGGGAAACTCGGTGGGAGAAGGCGGAGGGGGCCTGGATTGCACGCGAGCGGCTATTCAGGCGCCAAGATTCGGAATTATAGCCCTTGCCTGCCGACAAACGGCTAACACTTACGTCGAAACGGGGCAGCGGGCAGATCCCGAAAACCGGAGCAGCCGGATGGGCCCGGGAATAGCGTTTGGGCTTCGCGGCCGGCTTCAAGGGGCAGGTGTTGCCCTCGCGGAAACACGGACTTCGACGTACGGAACGAATGCGTCCGTGCGCCTTCACGGTGGTTTCTGCCTTCACGCGAAGCGGGCGCGGCCTTCCCATCAGATGCCAAGCGACCGGTACTCCGTGCAGGGACGGGCTCGCTCCCACGCCGGTGCGAAATGCGCACGCAGCTGGCGCGCCCGGGCCTCGTCGTCGAGCCGGGTCTCGCCGTCGAAGCGGTGGCCGAGAGGGCGGAAATACCAGCCGCCGGCGTCGTTGGCGATGTAGGCGGAGGGGTAGTCGCGGTCAACCGGCTCCTCGATGGCCCGAAACGCGAAGGCCGTCGGCAGGCGCTGCGACAGACCGATCAGCGGGGCGATCGCGCGCCGCGGCGCCTCCGGGTCGTGCAACAGGACCCGGACCTCGCCGCCTGCGACCGCGAAACGGCGCAGGGCCGCGATCGCTTCGGGCTGGTCGAGCACGCCGGGGTCCAGGTCGCGGCTGTAGACCAGCAGCTGCCGGCGCGCGCCTTCGGCCACGCCCAGCAGCGCGGCAAGTCCGGCGTCGCGGTGCAGGACGACGTTCACGGCGTCGAGTGCGAGCCGCATCGATTGGTGGTCAAGCCCCGCCTCGACGAAGCGGTCGCCGTACGGCAGGAACCCCTGCCGTGCATAGAAGGCCTGGGCCGCGACCTGCGCGTGAAGGCTCACCTCGGGCCAGCCCAGCAATCTGGCCTGTACCAGCAGCGCCTTCAGCAGCGCCTCGCCGACGCGGCGGTTGCGCCATTCCGGCAAGACGGCCATGCGGCCGATGCGCCGGTCGGGCGTCAGCCGGCCCGTGCCGATGGGACGGTCCTGGGCATCGCGAGCGAGGACGTGGCGGCACATCGGGTCGAGCGCGTCGCGCTCCAGTTCGACCGGAACGCCCTGTTCCTGCACGAATACCGCGTCGCGGATCGCGCGCAGGTCGGCCAACGCCTGGTCGAAGGCCACCGCCTCGACGCGGAACGTGCCGGTCACCGCCGCGCCTGTCACGGTGGTCGGCCCGCTCATTCCTCTTCGTCCGGCAGGACGAGCGAGTAGTGCCCGGATTGCAGGAGGCCCTGGACGAGATCGCGCGCGGCCTCGGACAGGGCGCCGTAACTGTCTCCGTCGAGTTCGGCCGCGTCTGCGATGCGCGCGGCGTCGTCGGCCGACAGCGCGTAGTCCTGTCCGCTGACGAACAGGCGCGCTGGTTCGCCCTTGCGGTGCGCGCGCCGCCACGCCATGCGCGACCACGGATGGCGATGCAGGGTGGCGCCGTGCTGCAGATCCCATTCGATCTCGATGCGCGAGCGCGTCTCCCCGCCGCCGTGCACTTCGCCGGCCGCGCGATAGACCGTCATGAAGCGGCCGAACCAGTCGCCGAGACGGTCCGGGTCGTTCATGCGCAGCAGGTTCAGCGCTTCGACCGCGCGGTTCATCGCGGCGACGTCGATTTCGTTGGGGTCCGACGGCGGCGACAGGTCGGGGTCGGCATAGCGCAACGCCTCGTCGGCGTCGGCGGCCAGCGTGTCGACGAAATCGCCCAGCAGCTCCGCCGCCGACGGTGCGCGCATGCCCACCGAGAAGGTCAGGCATGCATCCTCGGCCACGCCGTTGTGCGGCACGCCGGGCGGCAAATAGAGCATGTCGCCCGGGCCGAGCACCCATTCGTGCGTAGGCGTGAACTCGCTCAGCAGCTTGAGTTCGACGTCGGGGCGGAACACCAGCGGCGGATTGTCATTGGCGTCGATCTCCCAGCGGCGATGGCCGTGGGCCTGCAACAGGAACACGTCGTACTGGTCCACGTGCGCGCCGACCGAGCCGCCCGGCGCGGCGAAGGAAATCATCACGTCGTCGATGCGCCAGCGCGGCAGGAAGCGGAAGTGCTGCAGCAGCGCGGCGATGTCGGCGTCCCACTTGTCCACGTCCTGGACCAGCAGCGTCCAGTCCTGGTGCGGCATGCCGGGAAACTCGTCTTCCTCGAACGGGCCGTGTCGCAGCGTCCAGCGGTCGTTGGCGCGATCGTGCATGACGATGCGCGACAGCGCGGCTTCCTCGCAGGCCAGGCCGGCGAGGTCTTCAGGCTGCACCGGCGTTTCGAAATCGGGGAATGCGTTGCGGATCAGCAGCGGTCGCTTCTGCCAGTAGTCGCGCAGGAACCGTTCGGGCGTCATCCCCAGCGGCGGCAGCTGGCGGGCGTCGATCTCGATCGGCGGCACGGCGGCGCCGGTGGCTTTCGCCGCGGCGTTGGGTTTCTTCGGTGTGGTGGGGGACTTTCGGGTCATGTCGTTGCTATCTCGTCGTAGCCGCGGCCGAGGAACTGCACCAGGCACCAGCCGTGCCCGAACGGGTCGGCGATGGCGACGATGCGGCCCCAACGGCCTTCGCGAATCTCACCCTCCTGGCGGGCCCCGGCGGCGAGGACGCGCGCCAGCGCGGCATCCAGGTCGTCGACCACCACATCGCAGTGCACGGGCGTCCAGTGGCGGGAATAGTCGCGCCTGGCATCGCCGGCGCCAACGCTGACGGCCTCCTTGCGCAACAGGTAGATCGGCGCCTGAGCGCCGAGCATTTCAAGCACGTCCGGCCCCAGGCGCCGCGCGGGCGCCAGGCCGAACGCGTCGGCGTAGAAGGCCTGCGCGCGGCCGAGGTCGGGCACGTCGAGGTTGACCATCACGTTCATCGGATCGGCTCCGCGAAACGGATGTCGAAACCGTTGGGATCGCGCACCACGAACTCGCGCAGGCCGAACGGCCGGTCTGCGAGGGCATGCAGGATCGCGATCCCCTTCGCGCGAACTGCGTCGTGCAGCGCGTCCACGTGCGTCGTCATCACCCGGATGCTGCTCCAGCGCGGCTGCGTGGAGGCGTTCGCGTCCTGGGCGAGGAACAGGCGCAGCCCTTCGCGATGCACCACCGCGAACGGCCCGCTGCGCCGCGCCACTTCGAACCCGAGCGCCAGGTAGAACGCCAATGAGGCCTCGACGTCCGGCCCGACGATTTCGACCACGCCCTGGGCGTAGTCGGGCATTCCATTCACGGGGGCGTCGCCAGGCATGCGGATCCTACGGTTCGTTCAGTGGCGTGTGCTGGTGGCAGAGCAATTGCCAGCTCGTGCCCTCGGCCAGGTAGGTGCTGGCGATGAGCGCGCGATAGGGCTTGTCGGCGCCCTCCTTCCAGGCCTCGACGCGGTACGCCAGCACCGCCACGAACGGCGTCGGCTCGGCGCTCGCCAGCGCGTCGAAGTTGAAGCTGCGCCACGGTCGGGCGCCCGCAAGCGAAGCCAGCACCGCGGACTTGTCCATCGGCGCGGGCTGGTGCGGCAGCACCATCACGCCGTCGTCGTGGAAACAGCGGCGGTAGTACTCGGTGTCGCCGGCGGCGTTCCAGAAGCCGCGCTCGATTTCCAGGACCTCGGCGATCGGGTTTCTCACGGTCACGTCACTCGCTCCTGTGGGGCAGGGTCGCCAGTCTGGTTCGCGCGCCGTGATGCGAGGGTCAGATCTCGCGCGCCAGCCGCTCGGCCAGGCCGATGTACGAGCCCGGCGTCATCTCGAGCAGGCGCTGCTTGTCGGCGGCCGGCAGGTCGAGCGAGCCGATGAATTCGCGCATCGACGCCTCGGTGATGCCCTGGCCGCGCGTGAGCGCCTTGAGCTGTTCGTACGGGTTCGGCAAACCATGGCGGCGCATCACCGTCTGCACGGCCTCGGCCAGCACTTCCCATGCGGCATCGAGGTCGGCGGCCA
Organism: Lysobacteraceae bacterium P; assembly: GCA_005503055.1. Classification (GTDB taxonomy): domain Bacteria; phylum Pseudomonadota; class Gammaproteobacteria; order Xanthomonadales; family Xanthomonadaceae; genus Lysobacter_J. The sequence continues at coordinate 130,929 of SCOX01000001.1, forward strand.
GGCGATCGGGATTGGTGCTGAGCTTGCCCAGGCCGCGAAGCAGGGCGTCGAAACCGATCAGCGCGTGGCCGAAGGCGGTGCCGAGGGCGCGCAGCACGGTGGAGTCGGTCAGGTCGCGCTGCCAGCGGCTGATCGGCAGCTTCGATGCGAAATGCTCGAACAGCGCGTTGGCGATGCCGAAGTTGCCCTCGGCGTTCTCGAAGTCGATCGGATTGACCTTGTGCGGCATGGTCGAGCTGCCGACTTCGCCGGCCTTCACCGCCTGCTTGAAGTAGCCCAGCGAGATGTAGCCCCAGATGTCGCGGCACAGGTCGATGGCGATGGTGTCGATGCGGCGCTGCGCGTCGCAGACTTCGGCGATGCCGTCGTGCGGTTCGATCTGCGTGGTGTAGGGCTGCCAGTTCAGGCCCAGCGAATGGACGAAGCGCTCGGAGAACGCGGGCCAATCCACGTCCGGATAGGACGCGACGTGCGCGTTGTAGTTGCCGACCGCACCATTGATCTTGCCCGGCATGCGCGCACCGGCCAGGGTTTCGCCCTGGCGCTGCAGGCGCGCGACGACGTTGGCGATTTCCTTGCCGACGGTGGTCGGCGAGGCGGTCTGGCCGTGCGTGCGCGACAACATCGGCAGGGCGGCGTGTTCGTGCGCCATCTTGCGCAGCGTCTGGATCAGCTCGTCGAGCTTGGGCAGCAGCACGTACTGGCGCGCTTCGTTGAGCATCAGCGCGTAGCTGAGGTTGTTGATGTCCTCGGAGGTGCAGGCGAAATGCACGAACTCCAGCGCCGGGCCGAGCTCGGCGTCGTCCTTGAGCCGTTCCTTGATGAAGTACTCGACCGCCTTGACGTCGTGGTTGGTGGTGCGCTCGATTTCCTTCACGCGCGCCGCATCGCTCGGCGAGAGCTTGTCGGCCAGTGCGCGCAGGCGCGCGGCGGCGCCGTCGGAGAACGGCTTGAGCTCGACGATGCCCGGTTCGGCGGCCAAGGCCAGCAGCCATTCCACTTCCACCTTCACGCGCGCCTTGATCAGGCCGTACTCGGAAAAGATCGGGCGGAGCGCGTCAACCTTGCCGGCATAGCGGCCATCGAGCGGGGACAGGGCGAGCAACTGGGCTTCAACGGACATGGCGGGCGTCTGTGGGGCGAAGGCAAACCGCGATTCTACTACTCCCGGCCCGGCCGACCCCCGCCGATGCCGCGCGCGTTCCCCCTGCCGGGTGATACGCGTGCCTGGTGCCGGGCGTAAGCTCGGCCCATCCGACCCCCAGGAGCATGCAATGGCGAAGCAGCCCAGCCGCCGCGACAGCGGCTTTCGCATCGAACACGACAGCATGGGCGAACTGCAGGTGCCCGCGCAGGCCCTTTGGGGCGCGCAGACCCAGCGTGCGGTGCAGAACTTCCCCATTTCCGGCCGTCCGATGCCGCGCGAATTCATCCGTGCGCTGGGCCTGATCAAGGCCGCCGCAGCCGAGGTCAACGGCGGATTCGGCCTGCTCGGAAAGGGCGCATCCCAGGCGATTCGCGCCGCTGCGCTGGTGGTGGCGTCGGGTGAGCACGACACGCAGTTCCCCATCGATGTATTCCAGACGGGATCCGGCACGTCCAGCAACATGAACGCCAACGAGGTGATCGCGGCGCTGGCGAACGCGGGCGGCAAGCACAAGGTCCATGCGAACGACCACGTCAATCTCGGCCAGAGTTCCAACGACGTGATCCCGACGGCGATCCGGGTCTCGGCGCTGATCGCCACCTCCGAGCAACTGCTGCCGTCGCTCAAGCACCTGCGTCGCACGATCGAGCGCCAGGCCAAGGCGCTGGGCAAGACCACCAAGACCGGCCGAACGCATCTGATGGATGCGATGCCGCTGACGTTCGCGCAGGAATTCGGCGCCTGGGCTTCGCAACTCGCGTCGGCGCAGGCACGCATCGAGGATGCGCTCAAGCGCGTGCGGCGCCTGCCGATCGGCGGAACCGCCATCGGCACCGGCATCAACGCCGATCCGCGTTTCGGCAAGGCCATGGCGAAGGCGCTGTCGGCGCTGTCGGGCGTCAAGTTCGAATCGGCCGACGACAAGTTCGAAGGCATCGCAGCGCAGGACGACGCGGTGGAATTGTCGGGCCAGCTCAGTGCACTGGCGGTGGCGCTGATGAAGATCGCCAACGACCTGCGCTGGATGAATTCCGGACCGCTCGCCGGCCTGGGCGAGATCGAACTGCCGGCGTTGCAGCCGGGCAGCTCGATCATGCCGGGCAAGGTCAATCCGGTCGTGCCGGAGGCCACGTGCATGGTGTGCGCGCAGGTGATGGGCCACCACACGGCGATCACCATTGCCGGGCAGAGCGGCAACTTCCAGCTCAACGTGATGCTGCCGTTGATCGCCTTCGATCTGCTCGATTCGATCCAGCTGCTGGGCAACGTGATGCGCCTGCTGGCCGACAATGCCATCGCCGGCCTCAAGGCGAAGCCCGAACGCGTGCGCGAGGCGCTGGAGCGCAACCCGATCCTGGTCACCGCGCTCAATCCGATCATCGGCTACGAGAAGGCCGCGGCGATCGCCAAGCAGGCTTACAAGGAAGGGCGCCCGGTGCTGGAAGTGGCGGTGGCGAGCAGCGGGTTGTCGGAGAAGCAGCTGCGTGCCTTGCTGGATCCGGTGGCGCTGACGCGCGGCGGGATTCACGAGGGCGGAGGCGGGGGCGGGTGATCTTGCCCGCGCGGGTCTTGCTGCGCATCCGCCCCGGGTCATCCCGGACTGCGCCGGGATGACGGGAACGACGCCCAGTTACTGCTTCGACGGCGCCTCGGACGCCTTCGCTGCCTCCGCCGCCGCCGAGGCCGTCACCTTGTGCGCCTTGTCCTTCGCCTCGTCACGGCATTCGTCGATGTCCGACTGGGTCAGGTTGGCGTAGGGCTTGAACTCGGGCAGCGCGGCGGCCAGTCGGTTCTGCGACTCCATCATGCCCGGCAGCGCGTTGCATAGTTGCAAAGCGGCCGCCTCGACCTTCGTCGTCTGCGCCTTCACCTTTTCCTCGATGTCGCCTTCCGAGCCGCCGGTGAAGACGCTCTTCAGCGATTCGGTCACCGCCTGCGTGGCCAGCTCGGCGCTGTGCTGGCCGATCTGCATGCCGGCGTTGGCGACGTCGACCACATGGCTGCGGTAGTCGAGCAGCAACGCGCGTTGCTGGGGCGTCACCGGGACCGGCTTGCCGTCGACGATGAAGTCGCCCTTCGGCGACAGCTCGACGCGCTTGCCGGTCTTGCCGTTGTCGATGTTGATGTTGCCCTCGGCGATTTCCTTCTTGGCTTCGGCCAACGCTTTGTGCACGGCTCCGGAGATGGTGCCGCCGGTCTGTTCGGCCTTCTGCTGCGCGCCCTGTGCGGACGGATTCGCACCGCAGGCGGACAACAGGCAGGTGCCGGACAGCACCGAGGCAAGGGCGACGATACGCAGGTTCATGACGGACATCCTCGGAAGTGGTGGATAAAACGTATGGTCAGTCGTCGGTAGGCACGTCGACACGGCCGGTCACGCCGCTGTGGTCGACCGAACCGCTGCCGACGCGACGCACGGTCAGGTTGCCGGCGATGGTGTGCGCGTCGAGGTCGCCCGATCCGATCTTGTCGGCGCTGACATTGCCGCCCACGTCGCGCAGCTCCACGTCGCCAGAGCCGATGCTGCCGATCACGACATCGCCCTTCACGCGGCGCGCCTTGAGGTCGCCGGAACCTACGGAAAGCACGTGCAGCGAGCCGATCGTGTCGAGTTCGATGTCGCCGGAATTGAGGTCGGCGGTGACCTGGCCGCGGATGTCGCGGCCTTCGACATCGCCGGAGCCGACGTCGGCGCTCATCGCCGAGGCGCCGATGACGCGCGCGTCGCCCGAGCCGACCTTGAGTTGCACGAGCACGTTGTCCGGCACGGACGCGTTGAGCGCCAGATAGGCGTAGTTCGCGCTGCCGAAACTGATGCTGATGGTGTCAGCGCGCTTGGCGGTGACGATGATCTTGTCGCCGACGCGCTGCTGGGTGAGCGAAAGCTCCTTCAGCCGGTCCGGGTTGGACGCGCAGGCCTTGCCCTGCACGTCGCCCTTAGCGCCGCGCGATGCGTTGACGGTGAGGTCGTGAGGGCCGATTTCGAACAGCACCGACTTCACGCCGGTGAAGTCCAGTTGCAGGTTGCGCGGTTCGGAATGGCGACATTCGTCGGCGAAGGCCTGGCCGGCGAACAGTGCGACGGGAAGCAGGGCGATCAGGGGCAGGGTACGCATGCGGTCTCTCTCCGAAAATTGGCCCTACTTGGATGCACGCGCCGAGCCGACGGTTGCATCGGCCGTGGCGTCCAGCAGCAGCGGGCGGAGCGTCGGCCAGGCGTTGTCCAGCACGCGGGGCTGCGCCGCTGCATTGGGGTGGATGCCATCGTCCTGGAGCAGGGCGGGCGTAGCAGAGATGTCGCCCAGCAGGGACGGCAGCAGCGTGATCCCGCGCTGCCGCGCCACCTCCACGTAGGCCTCGCGCAGCAGGACGGCGGAACCGTCCTTGTCGAACGCCGGCGGAATCGCGAAGCCCAGCACCGCGACCCGGGCGCCTGTGGCCTGTGCGAGCTGGATCAGCCGTCCCATGTCACGCTCGATCGCGTCGCGTTTTGCGCCCAGGATCGCGTCGTTGCCGCCCAGTTCGAGGACCACGACGTCGGGATGGTGTTCGGCGAGCAGCGTCGGCAATTCGTCGAGCGCATCGGTCAGCGTCTTGCCGCCTCGGCTGGCGTTGACGATGGCCGGTGGAGTCTTGGTTTCGGCGGCGAGCCGGGACTGCAGCAAGGCGACCCAGCCGTCGCCTTGGGCCATGCGGTGCGCGCTGCTCAGGCTGTCGCCGACGAGCAGCACGGTGTCGATGCGGGTTTCGGAGGCGATCGCCGGCACGGTGCCGGCGAGCAGTGCGAATGCGAGAAGTGCGGATTTCAGAAAGCGCATCGGGACTTCCCTTGTCGATACGGTGACGGGGCTATCGTTGGCGGTGCGTCATTGGGTGTGGATTGCTGGCCCGGCCTTGGTGGCGGGGGCTGTGACCGCGCCGTCCATGGCGATGCGTGGTGGGCGTCGGGTTGCCCGGCCCGGCCATCCGTGGCCGGGCGTTCGCGCCGCGCGGACCAGTGGTCCGCGCTGGCGCTCACCCCTCATCCCGCCAGCGGCGCAGGCGGATCGCGCCGAAGATCATCGCGACGCCGGCCAGCGCACCGACCCACAGCTGCGGCGTGGCGAAGACTGAGTACATCGTGCGCATGCTCAGCAGCGAGTGCACCGCCTGCGGGCCGTCGACGTCGATATGGTCGATCTGCGCCGCCTCGATCCACGAACCCGGTGCCACGCTGAGCAGGCTGCGGGCGACGACGTTCTTCCAGAACCATGCGGTTTCCAGGTCGAACAGCTGCATCAGATCGAACCAGCTGACGAAGATGCCGGCGAAGACGGGGATCATGATCGCCCACAGGAACGGCTTGCTCCTGGCCCAGGCGGAGCAGAGCATCAGCCAGCCCACCGTCGGCAGCGCCCAGAGTGCGTAGACCGGGATCGAGGCGAGCAGGTGCAGGCTGACCTTGAGCGGACTCGCAGGGCCCCACAACATCGTGTACGGATTGCCGCCGTGCAGGAGTACGACCAGGCTGTAGACCATCAGCGAGCCGAACACCGTGGCGATCGCGGCCGCCGCGGCGATGGTGGGTGCCATCAACGTTGCGCTGGCGACCTTCGACAACACTGTGTCGCGGTCGGAGATCGGCAGCGATTTCCAGAACAGTACGCTGCGGTCGCGACGGTCGTCGTACAGGCTGCCCAGGCAGTAGAAGAACACCACGAAGGCCAGCACGATGAAGGGCCAGCTGGCCGCCATGTACAGGCTGGCGTCGATCACGCTGCCGAACTCGCGCAATTCGTCAGGCGTCATCTTGGCCGTGAGTTGCGCCAGGTCCAGGCCGTTGACCGAGAAGCTGCCGCCTTCGACGTTGATCGTCGCCCGGTCCGGAATCTTGCGCAGCAGCACTTCGCCGGCGCCGATGCCCATGATCGTCAGCACCAGCAGGATGCCGCCGGCCACCAGCGGCGCCCACAGGAAGCCGCCCTTGTGCTCCCAGAACTCGCGCCGCATCAGCATCTTGAAGGTATGCGTCCGGTGCGGCGCGGCCACGGCGGTGGAGCGGGGGAGCTCGTGGGATTCGTTGATCGCGTTCATGCGTAAGTCCCCTTCATGGTGGCGACGAACAGGTCGGCCAGGCCCGGCGTGCGGGTCTCGCCCAGTCCGGCCAGTTGTTCGCGCGGCACGCCGTCGAACAGCATCACGGTCTTGCCGAAGGGCAGGGCGCGTTCGTCGATCGGCTTGAGCGCGCGCGCGTCGCCGGACTTCTCGCCGTTGACCATCACTTCGGTGAAGCGTTCGCCCAGCGTCTCCATGTCGTTGTTCAGCACGATCTTGCCGTCGCGGATGAACATGACGTCGGTGAGGATGTGTTCGATCTCCTCGACCTGGTGCGTGGTGACCAGGATGGTCTTTTCTTCGTCGAAGTAGTCTTCCAGCAGGCGCTGGTAGAACTGCTTGCGGTAGAGGATGTCCAGTCCCAGCGTGGGTTCGTCGAGCACCAGCAGTTTGGCGTCGATGGCCATGACCAACGCCAGGTGCAGCTGCACGATCATGCCCTTGGACAGCTCGCGCACGCGCATCTGCGGCTTGAGCTGGGTGTGGGCGAGGAAGCGTTCGCACTTGGCGCGATCGAAGCGCGGATGCACGCCGGCGACGAACTCGATGGCTTCCCTGACCCGGATCCAGCGCGGCAGCACCGCGACGTCGGCGATGAAACACACATCGCGCATCAGTTCGTCGCGCTCGGTGCGCGGGTCGCGGCCGAGCACGCGCAGCTCGCCCTCGAACGGCACCAGCCCGAGGATCGCCTTGAGCGCGGTGGTCTTGCCCGCGCCGTTGGGACCGATCAGGCCGACGATGCGGCCGGCCGGGATCTGGAACGCCGTGTCGTCCAGCGCGACCTTGTTCTTGTAGGCCTTGCGCAGTCCGCGTGCGCTGACGACCGGCGCGGAGGTGGCAACGTTGTCGATGACGTCGTTCATGGCGTACCTGCCTGGGCCGTGGTCAGCAGTTCCTGCGGGGTGAGGCCCAGCCGCATGATGCGTTCCAGCACCAGTGGCCATTCTTCGCGCAGGAAACGCTCACGTTCGTTGAACAGCAGCTTCTTTGCGGCCTCTTCGGTCACGTACATGCCAAGACCCCTGCGTTTCTCGACGAGAGCCTCGTCCGCCAGTTCTTGATAGGCGCGCGAGACGGTGATGGGATTGAGCTGATATTCGGCGGCAACCTGGCGCACGGAGGGCAGTGCGTCGCCCGGCTTCAGGACCCCGTCGAGCATCATCGCAATGACGCGCTCCTTGAGCTGGCGATAGATCGGAGCGCCGTCGCTCCATTGAATTGCGGTCATGGTTCAGCCCCGCGGTGCGAATGAGAAATAAGGCATGACTAGGGTTTGCCGGCGGTGCCGGGCGGCAGTCCTTGCCTTGTGTTCGGGTTCGATGTCAGCGGTTTCACGGGCTTCCTTCACTGCCTGGGCAAGCGCCGCGGCGGTGGCGATCTCGGCCGCCAGGGTGGCGGCGTCGGAAAGGGTCTGGATCCGGTCGGCGCGGTGTTCGATGCTGCGGGTCAGCGAGTCGAGGCTTTCCCGGTGGCTGCGCGACGGGTCGGAGGGGGTATAGGTGGCGTTGATCGGGCCGAACTGCAGCGCGACCTGACCAGCCGGCGCCTTGTGCTGGGCGGGCATGGCCAGCGCCAGGCACAGCGCGAGCGCCGAGGCGGAGGCCAGGAGGGCAGTGAGCGAGTTCTGGAACCTGCGGTTCATGGTGAACGTCCTGCTCGTTAGTAGACCGGTGTTGTAGGCAACTATAACACCTAAAGGCAGGAGGTCAACCTCCATTGACCCAACTGATGGCATACCCGACGGGCGGTCGTCCAGAGGTCTGTTCAGGCTGGGGACGCCGAGCCCACCAGCATCCCCCCACGGCGGCGCGCTGTCTTTGCGGTGGATGTCCGCTGGACGCGCGGCGAACGACCGCGCCGTACGAGGTCGTGCGTCACGCTTTGCAGGGGAGGCCCGCGCACCCGAAGGCCTCCGCCGCCTCATATCGACCATGCACACATCCCGACATTGCCGCCGCGAGCCCGTGCCGCGACAATGCAACGCTTGCGCCACGCGCCGCGCCTTGCCGTCGCGGCATCGCATCGCAAACCGCCGGCCCAGGCCGGAAGAAAATCCCCTATACGGAGCTGTTTCCCGATGAAGCCAATCATGCGCGGCGCAGCCGTGTTGCTCACCACTGCGGCCACGCTGATCGGCGCGGCGGCCTCTGCCCAGGACAAGACCGTGCTGACGACCGAACGCGAAAAGACCAGTTACATGGTGGGCACCGACATCGCCCAATCCATCACGCCGCTGTCTCCCGACATCGACCTGGCTGCGTTCCAGCGCGCCATCCAGAACGCCTTCGACGGCGGCAAGCCGTTGATCACCGAAGAAGAGGCGCAGACCGTCGGCCCCGCGCTGATGCAGCGCATCGCCGCGCGTACCGGCCAGGCGCCGGCCGGCACGAAGGTGCCGGACGTGGCGAAGGACAAGGTCGCGTATCTGGTGGGTGCCGACGTCGGCCGCTCGCTGGCGCCGATCAAGGACGAGCTGGAACTGCCCGTGGTGATCCAGGCCATCCGCACCTCCTTCGGCGAAGGCAAGCCGCTGCTGAGCGAAGCCGAGCTGGGCGCGGTGCGCCAGACCTTCCAGCAGAAGGTGCAGTCGAAGATGCAGGCGCAGGCCGCCGAGCTGGGCAGCAAGAACAAGGCCGACGGGGACAAGTTCCTGCTTGGCAACAAGACGCAGAAGGGCGTGATCACCACCGGTTCGGGCCTGCAGTACATGGTGCTGCGCCAGGGTTCGGGTCCGCGTCCGAAGGCCACCGATCGCGTTCGCGTCAACTACGAGGGCAAGCTGCTCGACGGCACGGTGTTTGACAGTTCCTATGGCCGTGGTCAGCCGGCCGAGTTCGCGCTCAACCAGGTCATCGCCGGCTGGACCGAAGGCCTCGGCATGATGCCGGTGGGCAGCAAGTTCCGTTTCTGGATCCCGGGCGACCTCGCCTACGGTGCGAACGGCACGCCTGGTGGTCCGATCGGCCCGAATGCAACGCTCGTATTCGATGTCGAACTGATGGCGATCCTGTAAGACGCTACGGGTGTAAGACACCCGTTGCAGATCCACGCTGCGGCGCGATGGGCGAGCACCTGCGGTACGCCTTGGGTTCAGTTCGCCGCTGGCAGTTTGTTCGGCCGCAACGCCGGGATGGGCGTTCCATCCCGGCGATCCTTACTCCCTGGAGCCTTTGCCCGATGAAGTTCACCCCGCGCCACACCGGCCTTGCCTTGGCCGTCGCTTCGCTCGCCGCGTTGACCGCCGCCTGCAACAAGCCCGCCGACAAGGCCGACGCCGCCAAGACCGACACCACCGCGCAGGCCGGCAAGGATGGCGCGAAGGCGATTCCGGGTCTGGCGACGGAAAAGGAACAGGTCAGCTACATGATCGGCATGGACATGGCGCGTTCGCTTGAGCCGGTCAAGGACGAGATCGACCTGGACACGCTGCACAAGGCGCTCAAGGCATCCCTGGCCGGTGAGAAGCCGCTGCTCGACGAGAAGCAGGCCGGCGAGATCCGCGAAGCCTTCGCGCAGAAGGTGCAGGCGCAGCGCATCGCCAAGATGATGGCCGACGCGAAGAAGAACGAAGAAGAGGGTGCAAAGTTCCTCGCCGAGAACGCGAAGAAACCGGGCGTGGTGACCACCGCCTCGGGCCTGCAGTACCAGGTGATCACCGAAGGCAAGGGCCCCAAGCCCAGCCCGACCGACGCCGTGAGTGCGCACTACAAGGGCTCGCTGCTGGACGGCAAGACCTTCGACAGCTCGTACGATCGCGGCGAGCCGGCGACGTTCGTGCTCGCCCAGCTCGTGCCGGGCTGGCAGGAAGGCATCACGCTGATGCCGGTGGGCAGCAAGTACCGCTTCTGGATCCCGAGCAAGCTCGCCTACGGCGAACAGGGCGCCGGTCCGATCGCCCCCAATTCCACGCTGGTGTTCGAGGTCGAACTGCTCGACATCGCGAAGCCGGGCGCAGGCAAGTAAGCCTGTCGCGCCGCGCGACGGGAACGATCGGATAGCGCACGCAACCTCCGGGCGGGTCGACGGCCGCACGCCGTTCACCCGCCAGCCGCTACCGTTCTCGTCTGTCGTCTTTCGCACCAGAGGAACCGCATGCGCGTCACCATCTTCGGCACCGGCTACGTTGGATTGGTCACCGGCACCTGCCTGGCGGACGTAGGCCATGATGTGGTCTGCGTCGACATCGACCAGGCCAAGGTCGACGGCCTCAACCGCGGGGTGATCCCGATCTACGAGCCGGGTCTGGAGCCGATGGTGAAAGCCAATCACGCGGCGGGCCGGTTGAGCTTCACCACCGACGCTGCGGCATCGATCGCGCACGGCGAGATCATCTTCATCGCGGTGGGCACGCCCCCGGACGAAGACGGCAGCGCCGACCTGAAGTACGTGCTGGCGGTGGCCCGCACCATCGGCCAGCACCTGGAGCGGGCGTCGGTGATCGTCAACAAGTCGACCGTGCCCGTCGGCACGGCCGACAAGGTGCGCGCGACGATTGCAGCGCAGCTGGAATCGCGTGGCGCGGAGCTGGCCTTCGATGTCGCGTCCAATCCCGAGTTCCTGAAGGAAGGCGACGCGGTCAACGATTGCATGCGTCCGGATCGCATCGTCATCGGCGCGGGCAGCACGGTTGCGGTCGAACGGCTCAAGCGCTTGTACGCGCCGTTCAACCGCAATCACGAGCGCATCGTGGTCATGGACGTGCGTTCGGCGGAGCTGACCAAGTACGCGGCCAATGCGATGCTGGCGACCAAGATCAGTTTCATGAACGAGATCGCGAACATCGCCGAGCGCGTGGGCGCGGATATCGAGATGGTGCGCCAGGGCATCGGTTCGGACCCGCGCATCGGCTGGCATTTCATCTATCCGGGCGCCGGCTACGGCGGTTCGTGTTTCCCGAAGGACGTGCAGGCGTTGCACCGCACCGCACAGCAACACGGCTACCAGGCGCAGCTGCTGGATGCGGTGGAAGGCGTGAACGACCGCCAGAAGGGCCATCTGTTCGAGCTGATCCAGCGCCACTACGACGGCGACATCGCGGGCAGGACCTTCGCGGTGTGGGGGTTGGCGTTCAAACCCAACACGGACGACATGCGCGAAGCGTCGAGTCGTCGCCTGCTGCAGCAACTGTGGGAGGCCGGCGCGAAAGTGCGCGCCTACGATCCGGAAGCGAGCGAGGAAGCGCATCGCATCTTTGGCGAACGCGATGATCTGGTGCTGTGCGATTCGGCGCGTGCGGCGCTGGTCGACGCCGACGCGCTGGTCGTGGTCACCGAATGGAAGCAGTTCCGCAGCCCGGACTTCCAGCGCCTGCGTCAGTCGCTCGCCGATGCGGCGATCTTCGACGGCCGCAACCTGTACCACCCCGATGAAGTCGAGGCCGCGGGCCTTGCGTATTACGGCATCGGGCGCGGGCGCTCGATCCAGGTCGAATGAGCATGGTCGACGACCGCGACGAGCTCGAACGGCGCCGCCTCGAGGAACGGCTCGTGGACCTGGAAACGCGGGTCGCATTCCAGGAACAGGCGTTGTCCGAACTGAGCGATGCGCTGGCGGCTGCGCGGGACGAGGAAGTGCGCAACGCCCTGGTCATGCACCGCGTGCTCGATGAGCTGCGGCAGATGCGCAACTCGCTGGCGGCCAATCCGTTCTCCTCCGACCCGGCCCAGGAACCGCCCCCGCCGCATTACTGAAGCGCGAAAGCTCCCGGTTCCGAACTCTGTCAGATGATCCACGTGCCGGGTCGCGCGCGGACCTCCCGGGCTGCCTATACTTCGACCCTTGCAGCCATCCCACTCGCAGCATCATGAGCAATAGCCTCCGCGATCAATTGATGGGCCTTGGCTTCCAGCCGGCCCCCAAGCCCGAGCGCCCCGCGCCTTCCAAGGACGACCGGCGCGGCAAGCCGGCGAACCGTCCCGCGGGCAAGCCGCAGGGGCGCCCGGATGCTCGCAGTGCCGATGCGCGCAAGCCTGACCAGCGCAAGCCCGACCAGCGCAGGCCTGGAAGCGGCAAGCCCGGCGGTCCGCGTCACGGCGGCAAGCCGCAGTCGCGCGAAGACATCGACCTGGCCAAGGCATACGCCATCCGCGCCCAGCGCGAGAAGGACGAGCGCATCGCTGCCGAGGCCGCCAAGCAGGAGGAAGCGCGCAAGCGTCGCGAGGCGCGGGCGAAGCTGTCCGAACTGGTCAAGGACAAGGCACTCAACGATCCGGCCGCCGAGATCGCGCGCCATTTCCCGTATGGCGGCAAGATCAAGCGCATCTACGTCAACGAAGCGCAGCTCAAGGCGCTGAACGCGGGCGAGCTGGGCGTGTTGCAGATGGACGGCCGCTACCTGCTGGTGACCGCCGAATTGCTCGCGCAGGCCGAAGCGACCTTCGCGCCGTCCGTCGCGTTGAAGGTCGATCCCGACGCACCCGCCGCCGACGATCCCTACGCAGATCCCCAGTACCAGGTGCCGGACGACCTGGTCTGGTAACGCCGCGCGTCCCGCGAACTCCTCCTGCCTTGAGCCTTCGACGCATGCCCGTCATGGACGACACGCGCCACCGCTATTTTCCGCACATCGACGGTCTGCGTGCGCTGGCCGTGCTGGCCGTGATCGCCTATCACCTCGACGCGCGTCTGCTGCCGGGTGGTTTCACCGGCGTCGATGTGTTCTTCGTGATATCGGGATTCGTGGTCAGTGCGTCCATGGCGCACTTCGACCGGCCGATGCCGCTGGAATACCTCGGCTACTTCTACGCGCGGCGTATCCGACGCATCGCGCCGGCGCTGGTCGTGTGTTTGATGGTCACGGGCCTGGCCAGTGCGCTGTTCATTCCGCAGGCATGGTTGAGCGACACCAGCAACGCGGTGGGACGCTGGGCGTTTGTGGGGCTGAGCAACTTCGTGCTGCTCCGCACGGACGGTGATTATTTTTCGCCCAAGGTCGAGTTCAATCCGTACACGCACACCTGGTCGCTGGGCGTGGAGGAGCAGTTCTACGTGCTCTTCCCGTTGCTGTTCTTCGCCTGGGCTTATGGTCGTCGCGGGCGGATGTGGTCGATGGGCCTGTTCGCGGCCGGCCTGGTGGCGTCGCTGGTGTATGTGATGCAGGTGGCGCAGGCCAAGCCGGCGCTCGCGTTCTACATGCTCACCACGCGATTCTGGCAGCTGGCCGCCGGCGTGCTGCTGTTCCAGTTCCTCGCGCGCTCGGAAGGGAAGGGACCCTCGTTCCGCCTGCCTGCACGTGCGGCAACCGCCGGCGCCGGCGTGTCGCTGATCGCGCTGGTGTACGGGTTGGTAACGGCGCGCGCCGGGCATTCGCCCTGGCCGGACGCCGTGCTGCCCGTGCTGGGTACGCTGGGCCTGCTCGCGTTTCTGTTCCAGCGCGACGCGGGCGGGCCATTGCGTGCCGGGCTGGAAAGCGTGCCGGCGCGCTGGGTCGGGCGGTTGTCCTACTCGCTCTACCTGTGGCACTGGCCGGTGTTCGTGCTGATGCGATGGACCGTCGGGCTCGAATCCTGGCCCACGCAAGCGTCCGCGCTGGTGCTGACCTTCGTACTTGCTGCGCTTTCGTACTACTTCGTCGAAACCCCGTTTCGCCGCGCTGCCGTGTTCCGCAATGCGCACAAGCTGGCGGTGATCGGCGTGGGCGTGATCGCGATCTTCGCCTTCATGGGCGTTTACCGGAAGGTCGGGCGCATGCAGCCGGACATTTCGCTCAGCGTGACCGCACGGCACGCCGACGACTGGTATCCGATGGGGAGCGAAACGCGCGCCGTGTATCCCGACTGCGCCGCGACGGGCCATCTCGAATCGGTGCCCAACGCGGACGTTCGCATTTACTCCAAATCGTCATGCACGCAGCCACCGGAAGCGGGCCGCTTGTTCGTGATCGGCGACTCGCATGCCGCCGCCTACATGGCGTTGCTCGGCAAGGTTGCCCAGGAAACCGGACGCGACGTGTACCTGTATTCGCGCGCCGGATGCTCCTTCGCCAGCCTGCAGCCGTCGCGCGACTACAAGGTGCCGCATTGCCGTGCGTTCGGCGATTCGGCGCTGGCCGACGTGCAGGCACGTGCCAAGCCGGGCGACGTTCTCTTCCTGGCGGCGTTGCGCCTGCCGCGCTATTCCGACCAGTGGATCAGTTTTGATCCATCTCAGGTTCACGATGCGGTCTTCAGCGACGCGGCCGTCGCGGGCAGGCGCGAGGCGGAGCAGACCGCGCGCGACATGCTCAAGCCGCTGGCCGAGCGGGGCGTCGCGATCGTGTTCGAAGCGCCCAAGCCGCTGTTCCGCTCGCCGCCGTACCGCTGCGCCGACTGGTTCAGTCGCGACAATCCGGCGTGCAAGGACGGCATGACGATGCAGCGCGCGGACCTGGAAGCGCTGCGCAAGCCCGTCATGGATTCGATGACGAACATCGCCGCGCAAATGCCCGGCGTAAGCGTGTGGGATCCGTTCCCCGAGCTGTGTCCGGGCCCGGTCTGTCGCGTCGAGGAAGCCGGTCATCCGCTTTACTTCGACGGCGACCACATCAGCGGCTACGCCAACCGCAAGCTGATGCCGGGCTTCCTGGCGCACCTCTCGGCTGCGAAACCGGTCGCCACGGCGGGCGCGGCGCGTTAGAGGCACAAGGGCCGCCATGGGCGGCCTTCGCCCTCACTCCGGGTCGTAATCCAGGTTCGACGCCAGCCAGCGTTCGGCTTGCGCAAGACTCGCGCCCTTGCGACGCGCGTAGTCTTCGGCCTGCTCCTTCGACACGCGCCCGACCACGAAATACTGGCTCTTCGGGTGGCTGAAGTAATAGCCCGACACCGCGGCGGCGGGATACATCGCGAAGCTTTCCGTCAGACGAATGCCGGCCTTGTTTTCCGCGTCGAGCAGGCGGAACAGCGTGGCCTTCTCGCTGTGTTCGGGGCAGGCCGGATAGCCCGGAGCGGGGCGGATGCCGACATACGCCTCGTCGATCAACGCATCGTTCTGCAGCGTTTCGCTTGCGGCGTAGCCCCAGAACTCCTTGCGCACGCGCTGGTGCAGGCGTTCGGCCAACGCTTCGGCGAAGCGGTCTGCCAGTGCCTTGAGCAGGATCGCGTTGTAGTCGTCGTGGTCGGCCTCGAAACGTGCGACGTGCTCCTCGATGCCGATGCCCGCCGTCACCGCGAATCCACCGATCCAGTCCTGGCGTCCGCTGTCCTTGGGCGCGATGAAGTCGGCAAGGCAGAAGTCGGGCCGATCCGCCGGCTTGTCGACTTGCTGGCGCAGGAAGTGCAGGGTGTCGGGCACGCCGTCGACGTCGATTACGACATCATCGCCCACCGAATTCGCCGGCCACAGCGCGAACACTGCCTTGGCGGTCAGCCATTTCTCATCGACGATGCGCTTGAGCATCGCCTTCGCATCGCGGTAGAGCTCGCTGGCCTGCGTGCCGACGACTTCGTCGGTGAGGATCGCGGGATATTTGCCGGCCAGTTCCCAAGTGTTGAAGAACGGCGTCCAGTCGATGTACTCGAGCAGTTCGGCCAGCGGATAGTCGTCCAGCACGTGCAGGCCCGGCTGCTTCGGCGCAGGAGGCGCGTACGCGTCCCAGTCGTCGACGAAACGCTGGCCGCGCGCCTTCTCCAGCGGCACCAGGCGCTTGCCATCGCCACGCTGCTTGTGGCGCTGGCGGATTTCGGCGTAGTCGGCGTCGTTGGCGGCGACGAAATTGACCCGCAGGTCCGGGCTGATCAGCGACTGCGCCACGCCGACCGCGCGCGAGGCGTCCTTCACCCAGACCGTCGGCGACTTGTAATGCGGGTCGATCTTCAACGCGGTGTGCGCGCGCGATGTCGTCGCGCCGCCGATCAGCAGCGGCACGTGGAAGCCCTGGCGCTGCATTTCGCGCGCGACATGGCTCATCTCTTCCAGCGACGGCGTGATCAGGCCGGATAGGCCGATCAGGTCCGCGTCCTCGGCCTTCGCCCGGTCCAGGATGGTCTGCGCCGGCACCATCACGCCCAGGTCGATCACTTCGAAGTTGTTGCAGGCCAACACCACGCCGACGATGTTCTTGCCAATGTCGTGCACGTCGCCCTTTACCGTCGCCATCACGATCTTGCCGTTGGACTTGCCCACATCGCCCGTGCGCAGCTTCTCGGCTTCGATGTAGGGCAGCAGATACGCCACGGCTTTCTTCATCACGCGGGCGGACTTCACCACCTGCGGCAGGAACATCTTGCCGGCGCCGAACAGGTCGCCGACCACGTTCATGCCATCCATCAGCGGGCCTTCGATGACGTCCAGCGGGCGCGTCGATAGTGCGCGCGCTTCCTCGGTGTCGGCTTCGATGTACTGGTCGATGCCGTGCACGAGCGAATGCGAGAGCCGCTCGCGCACGGGCTTCTCGCGCCAGCGCAGGTCCTCGACCTTCTTCTCGCCCTTCTTGCCCTTGTAGCGATCGGCGATCTCGAGCAGGCGCTCGGTCGAATCGGCGCGGCGGTTGAGCACCACGTCCTCGACGCGCTCGCGCAGGTCGGCGTCGAGGTCGTCGTACAGGGGCAGCGCACCGGCGTTGACGATGCCCATGTCCATCCCGGCCCTGATGGCGTGGTAGAGGAACACGACGTGGATCGCCTGCCTCACCGGCTCGTTTCCGCGGAAGGAGAAGCTGACGTTGGACACGCCGCCGGAGATATGGCTGAAGGGAAAGCGCCGCTTGATCTCGCGCGTGGCTTCGATGAAAGCCACGGCGTAATCGTTGTGTTCCTCGATGCCGGTCGCGACGGCGAACACGTTCGGATCGAAGATGATGTCTTCCGGCGGGAAGCCGATCTGCTGCGTCAACAAGTTGTAGGCGCGCGAGCAGATCTCGACCTTGCGCTCGATCGTGTCGGCCTGGCCGACTTCGTCGAACGCCATCACCACCACCGCCGCGCCGTAGCGCCGCACGAGTCGCGCCTGGCGCAGGAACTCGGCCTCGCCTTCCTTCATCGAGATCGAGTTGACGATGCCCTTGCCCTGCAGGCATTTCAGACCCGCCTCGATCACGCTGAACTTGGAACTGTCCACCATCACCGGCACGCGTGCGATATCGGGCTCGGCGGCGATGAGGTTGAGGAACTCGACCATGGCCTTCTCGGAATCGAGCAGGCCTTCGTCCATGTTGACGTCGATGACCTGCGCGCCGCTTTCGACCTGCTGGCGGGCGACCACGACCGCCTCCTCGAGGCGTCCTTCGAGGATCAGTTTCTTGAATTGCGCCGAGCCGGTGACGTTGGTGCGTTCGCCGACGTTGATGAAGTTGCTTTCGGGGGTGATCTGAAGCGGCTCGAGGCCGCTCAGCCGCGTCTGCCGGGACAGCACGGTCATGCGGCGCGCTCCACGGTCGCGCTCTGCACATCGGGCAGGGCACGCGGTGCATGCGCCGACACGGCCTTCGCGATCGCCTCGATGTGCGCTGGCGTCGTGCCGCAACAGCCGCCGACCAGGTTGAGCATGCCGGCCTGTGCGAACTCACCGAGCACCGCGGCCATGTCCTCCGGGGTCTCGTCGTAGCCACCGAAGGCATTGGGCAGGCCTGCATTCGGATGCGTGCTGACATAGGCGTCGGCGACCTGTGCCAGTACATCGACGTGCACGCGCAGGTCCTTCGCGCCAAGCGCGCAGTTCAGCCCGATCGCCAATGGCTGCGCATGGCGCAGCGAGTACCAGAACGCTTCGGCCGTCTGGCCCGAGAGCGTGCGGCCGGAGGCATCGGTGATCGTGCCGGACACCATCACCGGCAGGCGCGCGCCATGCGCTTCGAAGGCCTCCTCGATGGCGAACAACGCCGCCTTGGCGTTGAGGGTATCGAACACGGTCTCGACCATGAGCACGTCGGCCCCGCCATCGATCAGACCGTCCGCCGCCTCGCGGTACGCCATGCGCAGTTCGTCGAAGCTGATGGCGCGGAAACCGGGGCGGTTCACATCCGGGCTCAACGACGCGGTGCGACTGGTCGGGCCCAGCACGCCGATCACGAAACGCGGGCGCGACGGGTCCTTCGCTTCGGCCACGTCGCAGGCCTCGCGGGCCACGCGCGCGCCAACCTGGTTCAGCTCGCGCGCCAGATGCTCCAGGCCGTAGTCGGCCAACGACACGGTGGTCGAATTGAAGGTGTTGGTCTCGACCAGGTCGGCGCCGGCTTCCAGATACTCGGTGTGAATGCCGCGGATGATGTCCGGCTGCGTCAGCGTGAGCAGGTCGTTGTTGCCGCGCTGGTCGCGCGCGCAACCGCATTCGTCGCCGTGCACGTGCTCGACGTGGTCGTAGGCGTGGTCGTACCCCTTGGCGAAACGCTCGCCGCGATAAGCGGCCTCGTCCAGGCCGTGCTGCTGGATCATCGTGCCCATCGCGCCGTCGATGACGAGGATGCGTTCGCGAAGCAGGCGCTGCAGCGTTTGCGCGCGGTCGGGGTTGAGCCAGGGCAGGGTGTTCATCAGGACTTCCTCGTCGTCTTGCGCGATGCGCTGTCGCCGGGCTTGCGGCCGATCAGCGCGATCACTTCGAAATGCGGCGGCCGGCGCTCGCGGGTCACGGTCTGGCAACTGGTGACATCGATACCGGCCTTGGTGGAGAACTTCAGCAGGTCTTTCTCGCTGAAACCCAGGTTCACGTGGCCGTAGGCCTCGACCACGTTGCGGTGTTCGTGGCGGGCCAGGCTGGTGAGCAGCAGGCGGCCGCCGGGACGCAGGACACGCGCGGCCTCGGCCACGGCCTGCGCGGGATGCTCGGCGTAGGTGAGCGAATGCATCAGCACGACCAGGTCGAAATGCGCGTCGGCGAACGGCAGTGCGTGCATGTCGCCTTCGCGCACTTCCACGTTCTTGAGCTTGCGCAGGCGCTCGGAGGCGGCCAGCACGACCTTGGTGCTGGAGTCCAGGCACACGTAACGGTGCGAATGCGGGGCGAGCAGTTCCGCCAGCACGCCGTCGCCGGAGGCGATGTCGAGCACATCGCCCGGTTCCAGCAGCGGCAGGGCCGAACGTGCCATGGCCTCCCAGGTCCGGCCCGGGGAATAGTGGCGCTCCATGTCGCCAGCCACCGAGTCGGCCCAGTTCTGGTCGGACGCACGCGAAGCGAGCACATCGGCGACGCGCTCGGCGTCCTGACGCAGCAGCGGGTCGTCGCTGCCTTCGCGCAGCGTCTGCCACAGGGCCCGCTGCGCCGCGTCCAGCGCGCCGTCGTCGAAGCGGTAATACGCCGACACACCGGCGCGGCGGTCGCGCACCAGCCCGGCCTCCTTCAGTTTCGCCAGATGGGTCGAGACGCGGGGCTGAGCCAGGCGGGTGATTCCCGACAGCTCGGCCACGGTCAGCTCCTCGCGCTCCAGCAGCGCCAGCAGCCGCACGCGCGTGGCGTCGGCGAACACCTTCAGCCGTGAGGACCAGCCTTCCAGATCCATGCTTCATCAACCTATCGCGATATAGCGATAAGTTTCGTCCGCGCGGGCTTCAGGGTCAAGGTCGGCGAGCCAAACGCATGATTTGGCGAAGCTTGCCGACTTTCCAGCGCCGGTCCCAGCCCCCGGCCCTGCTCTAGCCCCTAAGTTGGGGGCGGTCTCCGCCGAAGGCGGAAAAGGGCGGGTATGGCGCTGCGCAGCAAACCTTGTGACTGCGAATCCGACACGAGCCGGCTACAATTCGCGGGCTTACACGCCCAACCGATTTCGAAGACTCAAGTACGAGGTGTATACGTGGATTTCCGCTTCACCGAAGAGCAGTTGATGATCCAGGATGTGGCCCGCCGCATCGCCCAGGAAAAGATTGCTCCCAGCGCCGAGCACCACGACAAGACCGGCGAGTTCCCGCTGGAAAACATCCGCACTCTCGGCGAGAACGGCCTGATGGGCATCGAGGTGCCGGCCGAGTACGGCGGCGCCGGCATGGATCCGATCAGCTACGTGCTGGCGATGATCGAGATCGCCGCGGGCGACGCCGCGCATTCGACCATCATGTCGGTGAACAACTCGCTGTTCTGCAACGGCATCCTCAAGTTCGGCACCGAGGATCAGAAGCAGAAGTACGTGCGCGCCATTGCCGAAGGCCGAGAGATCGGCGCCTTCGCGCTGACCGAGCCGCAGTCCGGCTCCGACGCCACCGCGATGCGCTGCAAGGCCACCAAGCAGGCCGACGGCACCTACCTCATCACTGGCAAGAAGAGCTGGATCACCTCCGGCCCCGTGGCCAAGTACTTCGTGCTGTTCGCGATGACCGACCCGGACAAGGGCGCGCGCGGCATCACCGCGTTCATGGTCGACGGCGACCGTGCCGGTTTCCATCGCGGCAAGACCGAACCCAAGCTGGGCATCCGTGCCTCGGCCACCTGCGAAATCGAATTCGACGGCTACGTCGCGCAAGCCCAGGACGTGCTGGGTCAGGAAGGCCACGGCTTCAAGATCGCGATGAGCGTGCTCGACGCCGGCCGCATCGGCATCGCCAGCCAGGCCATCGGCATCGCCCGGGCCGCCTATGAGAAGACGCTGGAATACGTGCGCGAACGCAAGGCATTCGGCGTGGCCATCGGCACGTTCCAGATGACCCAGGCCAAGATCGCAGACATGAAGTGCAAGCTCGATGCCGCCACGCTGCTGACGCTGCGCGCCGCCTGGCAGAAGGGCGAGTCCGACAAGGGCGGTGCGCGCTTCAGCAACGAAGCGGCCATCGCCAAGCTCACTGCGTCGGAAGCGGCGATGTGGATCGCCCATCAGGCCGTGCAGATCCACGGCGGCATGGGCTATTCCAAGGAAATGCCGCTGGAGCGTTACTTCCGCGACGCCAAGATCACCGAGATCTACGAAGGCACCAGCGAGATCCAGCGCTTGGTGATCGCCCGCAACGAAACCGGCCTGCGCTGAGCGGCCGCCACGACGCGAATCGCCGAGCCCGACATGAAACGTTTCGGATCGTCACGTCCCACCGCCTGTCCTGTCGATCGCGGTCGCGATCTTCACCGCCGCGAGCATGCCGCACCTGCGGACTCGCGCCAGGTCGTGTCCGCGAACTGCCCGTACTGAACCGTATCCCCCGGCCCGCGCGAACAGCGTGGGCCTCTTTCCATTGGAACCTCGAGTTGCCATGAGCATCAAACGTAACGCTGCTGCCAAACCTGCCGCCAAGGCCGAGCCGGCCAAACGCGCGTCGTCCACGCCCACCGCCGCGAAGACAGCCACCGGCAAGGCCGTCGCGAAGAACGGCGCCAAGGACGACTCCGTCTCGCTCGCACCCATTGTCGAAGCGATGCGCAAGACCTTGCCCAAGGCGCGCCACGCCGAGGCGGAGGCGTTCATCACCGCGTTCTACAAGCGCATGAGCAGCGACGAGCTGCCGCAGCACGACGCACAGGGTTGGGCCGAACTGGCCACCGACTTCTTCGATTTCGCGCGCGGGCGCAAGCCCGGTTCGGCGCTGGTGCGCCTGTTCAATCCGACGATGAAGGGCGAGGGCTGGGAGTCGACCCACACTGTCGTCCAGATCGCCAACGAGGACATGCCGTTCCTGGTCGACTCGGTGACGATGGCGCTGGCCGAACAGGGCATCGGTGTGCATGTTCTGGGGCATCCGGTAGTGACCTTCCAGCGCGACAAGGCGGGCAAGATCCTCGCCGTCGGCGAAGGTCAGCCCGAATCGCTGATGCATCTGGAGATCGACCGCCAGCCCGCGGAGGCGATGCCGAAGATCCAGAAGGCGCTCGAGGCCGTGCTGGCCGACGTGCGCGCCGCCGTGCGCGAATGGCCGCAGATGCAGGCCAAGATGCGCGAAGTCGCCGAAGACCTGGGACAGCGCAATCTGCCGGTGGACGAAGCCGGCAAGCGTGAGGCGCAGGAGTTCCTGCGCTGGGCCGCGGACAACCACTTCACCTTCCTGGGCTACCGCGAATACGACGTCGTCGAGAAGGGCGGCCAAGAAGTGCTCGCCGCGGTCAAGTCCAGCGGCATGGGCCTGCTGCGCGGCAAGGACGTGGGCAAGCCGCGCCTGCTGACGTCGCTGGCGGCGCACTACATGCCGCAGTCCGGCGCGGTGGACGCGCTGATCCTGACCAAGACCAACTCGCGCGCGACCGTGCACCGTCCGGGCTACATGGACTACATCGGCGTGCTCAGCTTCGATGCGAAGGGCAAGCCGGTGCACGAGGAGCGCTTCCTCGGCCTGTACACCTCCAGCGCCTACAACCGCCGCCCGTGGGACATCCCGCTGGTGCGCCAGCGCCACAACTACGTGATGCAGCAGTCGGGCCTGAAGCCCGACAGCCACAGCGGCAAGGCGCTGCGCCACATCCTGGAATCGCTGCCGCGCGACGAGCTGTTCCAGTCGAGCGAGGAGGAGCTGCTGCGCACAGCGACCGGCATCCTCGGCCTGCAGGAGCGCGTTCGCAGCAAGCTGTTCCTGCGTCGCGACCGCTACGGTCGCTTCTTCTCGGTGCTGGTCTACATCCCGCGCGATCGCTTCAACACCGACGTTCGCCTGCGCATTGAAGCGATGCTCAAGCGCGAGCTGCACGGCGAGCATGTCGACTCCTCGGTCACCCTCGGCGGCGAATCGCCGCTGGCGCAGCTGCACCTGATCGTGCGTCCGAAGTCGGGCGAGGCTATCGAGACGGACAGCGCGAAGATCGAGACCGAATTGTTCAAGCTGGTGCGCAACTGGCAGGACGACCTGCGCGAAAGGCTGGTCATCCGTCATGGCGAACAGCGTGGCCTCACGCTCACCAACACCTACGGTCGCGCGTTGCCGGCGGGCTACATCGAGGACGTCAGCGCCGACATCGCCGCCGACGACGTCGAGCATCTGGCTGCGCTCAGCGGTCCCGACGACCTTCGCCTGAGCCTGTATCGCGCGCATGGCGGCGAAGGCGGCCTGCGCTTCAAGTTCTATCGCCAGAACGACGACATCCCGCTGTCGGACGCGCTGCCGATGATGGAGAACATGGGCCTGCGGGTGATCTCCGAGCATCCGTACCGCCTGCAGGCGAACGGGCAGACGATGTTCATCCAGGACTTCGAAGTCGAGACGTCCGATCCGAACCTGGACGTGTCCAACCTCGACGAGAACTTCGAGCAGGCCTTCGCCCAGATCTGGCGCGGCAACGCCGAGAACGATGGCTTCAACCGCCTGATCCTCACCGCCAACCTGTCCTGGCGACAGGTCGCGATGCTGCGCGGTTACTGCAAGTACCTGCTGCAGGTCGGCGTGCCGTTCTCGCAGAGCTACGTGGAAGCCACGCTCAACCGTTATCCGTTGCTGGCGCGGCTGTTGGTCGAATTGTTCGAAGCCAAGTTCGATCCGGTCACCGGCAACGAGTCCAAGGCCGAGATCAAGGCCGGCATGGAGCGCTTCCGCGCCCAGCTTCAAGCACTCGCGCACGGCGACGAAGCCACGCTCGCTACGCTGGAGCAGGCGATCGAAGCCCGCACCGGCAAGCGCGAGGCGCAGGTCGAAGCCACGCGCAATGCGCTCAAGGGCATGTTCGACCGCGTCGCGAGCCTGGACGACGACCGCATCCTGCGCAGCTTCATCGGCGTGATCGACGCCACCCTGCGTACCAGCTACTACGTCCAGTACAAGGACGGCCTGCGCGCCGATGGCGGCCCGGCCGACTACATCAGCTTCAAGTTCGATTCCTCGAAGGTGCCGGACCTGCCGAAGCCGCGTCCGTACCGCGAGATCTTCGTGTACGGCCCGCGCGTGGAAGGCGTGCACCTGCGCTTCGGTCCGGTCGCGCGCGGCGGCCTGCGCTGGTCGGATCGCCGTGAGGACTTCCGCACCGAAGTGCTGGGCTTGGTGAAGGCGCAGATGGTGAAGAACACCGTCATCGTGCCGGTCGGTTCCAAGGGCGGCTTCTTCGCCAAGCAACTGCCGGACCCGAGCGTCGACCGCGACGCGTGGTTCAACGAAGGCGTGGCCTGCTACAAGCGCTTCATCAACGGCCTGCTGGACATCACCGACAACCTGGTCAACGGCAAGGTCGTGCCGCCGGCCGGCGTGGTGCGTCACGACAACGACGATCCGTACCTGGTCGTCGCCGCCGACAAGGGCACCGCGACGTTCTCCGACATCGCCAACGGCATCGCGCGCGCGCACGGCTACTGGCTGGACGACGCGTTCGCCTCGGGCGGTTCGGTGGGCTACGACCACAAGGGCATGGGCATCACCGCGCGTGGCGCGTGGGAGTCGGTCAAGCGCCACTTCCGCGCAATGGGTCGCGACAGCCAGAAGGCGGACTTCACGGTCGTTGGCGTGGGCGACATGTCCGGCGACGTGTTCGGCAACGGCATGCTGCTGAGCAAGCACATCCGCCTGCTGGCCGCGTTCGACCACCGCCACATCTTCCTCGACCCGAACCCGGACGCGGCGAAGACCTTCAAGGAGCGCGAACGCATGTTCAAGCTGCCGCGTTCGAGCTGGGACGACTACGACAAGTCGCTCATCAGCAAGGGCGGCGGCGTGTTCCCGCGTTCGGCCAAGTCGATCGCGCTGTCGCCTGAGATCAAGGCGGCGCTCGGCATCGATGCCGCCGTGACCGCGCTCAGCCCGGCCGAACTGCTCAGTGCCATCCTCAAGGCGCCGGTCGACCTGCTGTGGAACGGCGGCATCGGCACCTACGTCAAGGCCACGAACGAAACCAACGCCGATGTCGGCGATCGCGCCAACAACGCGCTGCGCGTCAACGGCCGCGAACTGCGCTGCAAGGTGGTGGGCGAGGGCGGCAACCTGGGCATGACCCAGCTGGGCCGCATCGAAGCGGCGCAGCACGGCGTGCTGCTCAATACCGACTTCATCGACAACTCCGCAGGCGTGGACACCTCCGATCACGAGGTGAACATCAAGATCCTGCTCAACGGCGAGGTGCAGAAGAAGAAGCTGACGCTGCCCGAGCGCAACAAACTGCTGGCGCAGATGACCGACGAGGTCGGAAATCTGGTGCTCACCGACAACTACCGCCAGAACCAGGCCATCAGCCTGATGGAGCGGATGAGCGTGCACCGCCTGGGCTCCAAGCAGCACTTCATCCGCACGCTGGAATCGCAGGGCCTGCTGGACCGCCAGATCGAGTTCCTGCCGTCCGATGCCGAGATCGCCGAACGCAAGGCACGCGGCCAGGGCCTGACGCGTCCGGAGCTGGCGGTGCTGCTGTCGTACAGCAAGATCGTGCTGTTCCAGCAACTGCTCGATTCCGACGTCCCGGAAGACCCGTACCTGTCGAAGGAACTGGTGCGCTACTTCCCGCAGCCGCTGCAGGCCAAGTACGCCAAGGCGATGGAAGGGCACCGCCTGAAGCGCGAGATCATCGCCACCGCGGTCACCAACTCGATGGTCAACCGCATGGGCGCGACGTTCACCCTGCGCATGACCGAAGACACCGGCCGCACACCGGCCGAGGTCGCCGAGGCCTACACCATCGCCCGCGAGGCGGTGGATGCACGCGACCTGTGGGCGCAGATCGACGCGCTCGACGGCAAGGTGCCGGAGTCGGTGCAGGTCGATGCGCTGCAGGTCATCTGGCACCTGTTGCGCTCCATGTCGCGCTGGCTGCTGTCGCGTCCGGGCAGGATGCCGGAGATCACGCATGCGATGGCGCGCTACAGCGACAGCCTCAACGCCGTGCGCAATGCGCTGCCGGGCGTGCTTTCCGGCGTGCGTCGCGACGCCTACGAGGCGCGCATGGCCGAGTGGAAGGGCAAGGGTCTGCCGGCGCAACTGGCCGAACAGCTGGCCGCGCTGCCGCTGCTGGAGTTCGGCTGCGACATCGTCGAAATCTCCCTGGCCCGCAAGCTCTCGCCGGTGGAAGTGGCCAAGGCCTACTTCGCCCTGGGTGCCGCGCTGAGCCTGCCGTGGCTGTACGAGCAGGTCGAACAGCTCTCCGTCGACGGCCGCTGGCAGGCACTGGCGCGAGGCGCGCTGCGCGACGAGCTGGGTGCCCAGGCACGCACGCTGGTGGCGCAGATCCTCGCCGACGGCGGCAAGAAGCCGGTGGAACAGAAGGTCGAAGCGTGGCTCAAGCGCGACGATTCCTCGCTGCGCTTCACCCTGGCGATGTTCGCCGACCTGCACAGCCAGAAGGCGCTGGACTATCCGACCTTGTCGGTGGCGGTGCGTCGCTTGGCGCAGGTAGCTTCGGCCGCGGCGTGATGTCCGCCAAGCGGTGAATCAAGAAGCCCGGCTCCGGCCGGGCTTTTTTTTACTTCTCTCTCCGCCGACCGAAGGGAGTGCAGAGCGGAGAAGGCGCTCGCAGGACGGATGAGGGGGAATGGAGCCGTAGCGTCCGAACTTCCGCGGATTACTGCACTGGCAGTTCGCCACGATCGCTTCGTTGCCCTCACCCCAACCCTCTCCCGTCGGGAGAGGGGCCTTTGTTCGCGGTCGGGTTATGCTGACCGCATCACCACGGAGCCGCCGATGACCGCGACGCCCCGCATCGCCTTCCTCGCCAGTCACGCCGACGAGGCGCAGCGCGCACTCCAGGCGCTTACCGCGCACGTCGGCCAGCATGCGCCGGAGGACGCCGACATCCTCGTTCCGCTCGGCGGCGACGGCTTCATGCTGTCCACGCTGCACCGCTACGGCGGGTTGGGGAAACCGGTGTACGGCATGAAGCTGGGCACGGTTGGATTCCTGATGAACCACCATGTTGTCGACGGTCTGATGGAGCGGCTCCATGCCGCCGAACCGGCCGTGCTGCGACCGCTGGAAATGGTGGCCCAGACCGAATCCGGCGCGACCGTGGGATCGCTGGCCTACAACGAGGTTTCGTTGTTGCGCCAGACGCGCCAGGCCGCGCACCTGCGCATCGACCTCAATGGCGAAACGCGACTGGACGAGTTGATCTGCGACGGCGTGCTGGTCGCGACACCGGCCGGCAGCACCGCCTACAACTTTTCCGCGCACGGACCGATCCTGCCGCTGGGCGCGAACGTGATGGCGCTGACGCCCATCG
Source organism: Lysobacteraceae bacterium P (assembly GCA_005503055.1). Taxonomy (GTDB): domain Bacteria; phylum Pseudomonadota; class Gammaproteobacteria; order Xanthomonadales; family Xanthomonadaceae; genus Lysobacter_J. Next base: position 158,110 of record SCOX01000001.1, read on the forward strand.
CGGCGTTCCGCCCGAGGCGCTGGCGCGGCGCGGTGCTCAAGGCCGACACCGAAGTGCGCTTCCACGTACTCGACCCGTACAAGCGTCCGGTCAGCGCCACCGCCGATTCGCATGAAGTGCGCGACGTGGTGGAAGTCACCATCCGCGAGTCGCACGACCGCACCGTCACGCTGCTGTTCGACCCCGAGCACAACCTCGAAGAGCGCATGCTAGCCGAGCAATTCATCGCGGGGTGAGAGCTCGCGCTTGCGAACCATTGGTTCGCGCGAGCTCGAACGCCCGGCCATGGATGGCCGGGCCGGGCGATCCGAAGCCGGTCGCATCGCGCCAGGGAAGGCATCCCCAACCTCATCGATGAGATCCGCTTGCGCGGCATGCCGCGCGGCGTGCCGAACGCCCGGCCACGGATGGCCGGGCCGGGCGATCCGAAGCCGGTCGCATCGCGCCAGGGTAGGCATCCCCAACCTCATCGATGAGATCCGCCTGCGCGGCATGCCGCGCGGCGTGCCGAACGCCCGGCCACGGATGGCCGGGCCGGGCGATCCGAAGCCGGTCGCATCGCGCCAGGGAAGGCATCCCCAACCTCATCGATGAGATCCGCTTGCGCGGCATGCCGCGCGGCGTGCCCAACGCCCGGCCACGGATGGCCGGGCCGGGCGATCCGAAGCCGGTCGCATCGCGCCAGGAAGGCATCCCCAACCTCATCGATGAGATCCGCTTGCGCGGCATGCCGCGCGGCGTGCCCAACGCCCGGCCACGGATGGCCGGTCCGGGCGATCCGAAGCCGGTCGCATCGCGCCAGGGAAGGCATCCCCAAGTGGCCAATGCTGGTTGCGCGCGCACCGTCACCGCGCACGCTGCCGCGCGGGGTAAATCGCCCGCCAACCCGGACACCGTCATCCCGGCGAAGGCCGGGACCCAAGCCCGCACCGTCGAAGGTCGCGTCCCGTCATTCCAGCGAAAGCTGGAATCCAACTTGATCTCTCGACACCTAGCCGCGCAGCGGAAGTCGAAATGGATTCCAGCTTTCGCTGGAATGACGAACCAAGAGGCGTGCATTACGGGTGTCGTCGCCAATATCGCCGCGGCCACCCGTCCGGCGTTACGGGCTTGGTCCCGACCTACGCCGGGACGGCGGCAGCGACACCGACCCTCACCGCGGGACGACGGGACGCGCGTCCCGTCATTCCAGCGAAAGCTGGAATCCACCTTGATCGTCCACGCAGCTTTCGCGACGACCTCATATCCGTCTCAATCACCGAGACCGCGCTGCTGCATAATCGCGCCATGCCCGACCGTGACGCCGATCCGTTGATTGTCGCGATTTCCTCGCGAACCCTGTTCGACATGGAGGACAGCCACGCGCTGTTCGAGAGCGAGGGCATCGATGCCTATGCGCAGTTCCAGCGCTCGCACGAGGACGACCTGCTCGCGCCCGGCATCGCCTTCCCGCTGGTGCGCAAGCTGCTTGCGCTCAACGACGGCGCGCCGCCGGAAGCGCCGCGCGTCGAGGTGATCCTGATCTCGCGCAATTCGGCCGACAGCGGACTGCGCATCTTCAATTCGATCGCCCACCACGGGCTGGCGATCAAGCGCGCGGCCTTCAGCAACGGCGCGCCGCCCTATCCGTACATCCGTCCGTTCAACGCCGATCTGTTCCTCTCGGCCAATGCCGAGGACGTGCGCAGCGCGCTGTCGGCCGGTGTCGCCGCGGCCACGCTGCTGCCGTCCAGGGCGCCGCAACATCGCCATGACCAGCTGCGTATCGCCTTCGACGGCGACGCGGTGATCTTCGACGACGAGGGCGAGCGCGTCTCGCGCGAAGGCGGGCTGGCGGCTTTCACCGAGCACGAGCGCAGTCATGCCGCGCAAGCGCTGTCGGGCGGGCCGTTCCGCGGATTCCTCGATGCCTTGCATCGGTTGCAGCAGGCGTTCCCGACCGGTCAGGGGTCGCCGATCCGCACCGCGCTGGTGACGGCACGTTCGATTCCCGCGCACGAACGCGTGATCCGCACCTTGCGCGAATGGGACATCCGTCTGGACGAAGCCCTGTTCCTCGGCGGGCGCGCGAAGGGGCCGTTCCTGGATGCTTTCGGTGCGGACATCTTCTTCGACGATTCCGAGCACAACATCCTGTCGGCGCGCGATCACGTCGCCGCCGGGCACGTCCCGCACGGCATCGCCAACCGCTGATCCGCGCCGCGACAGCGGACCAGCGAAGCGCCCGTGATCACGCCGACTTCGCGCGGATCCTTCAGATTACGAAGGAACCCTCAGTCGTGGTCGTGGCCCAGCTGACTGCGGATCTCGCCGCCCGGATACAGCGTGCTATGCACATTGGCGTAGGCATAGCCTTCGCGCAGTGCGCGCAATACCTCGTCCAGTTCGCCAGGGGCGACGCCTTGTGCGTTGGGGCCGATCACGTCGGCGGCGACGATGACACCGGTGATGCGCGCCGGCGCCGCAGGGCAGGGCTGGGTGCCCACCGGACCATTGCCGAGATTGCTGCACAGGAACGCGGCGATACCGCCGTTCACGCCCTCCTGGCCGATGTGGATGTGCGCCTGTGTGACCGAGCCCTCCAGGCCCGCGTAGACCAATTCGTAATGGATCGCGTCGCCGCCGGGCGCGATGCGGGCGCGGAAACTGCCGCGACCGTCGGTGGACAGCGCGGGCACTTCTTCGCTGCCTTCGAGCACCGCGCGGATCTGGCGGTTCTCGGCGCGGGCTTCGGGCGCATGGAACGCGGCGGCCGGCAGCAGCACGGCCGCGACGAGCAGGGCGGTGCGGATCATGACATTCACCTCGAAGGCAGCGGCGCGGGTGGCGCCGTGCGGAAGGTGGGCTCGCCGCGGTTATCCCCCGGTGAAATTCGCATGTCACCCGCGCACCGGGCGACGGGCGGTCATGGCGTGGAAGGCGCGATCAGGGCTTGCAGCGGCAGGCGGATATCGGTGAGTTTCCAGCGCAATCCTTCGCGCGTGAGCACGAACACCACCGGGTCTCCATCGGCGTTGTGCACCGTGGCGGTGAAGCGCGACGGCGACTCGAAGCGATAACGGGCATCGCGCAGGGGATCGGGCGGCGGCGCGTGCGCGTAGCCATCCGTCGGATCGATGCCGCCACCGCTGATCCGGTGCAGCAGCCCGCGTCCCTGCAACACGGCGCCGATGCCCGCCGGCGTCGCCAGCATGTCGACGATGCCGCCCGCGGCGCGGTTCGCCAGTCCCAAGGCGAAAGCGCCCAATGGATTGTCCTGCGCATCGATGCCGGCATTGCGCACCAGCGTGTCCTCGACCTGCGCACGCAAACTGCGGCGCACGGCGGCGAAATCCACGCGTTCGGCGAGCTCGGCCGTGTCTTCCTCGGCGATGGCCTCGCGTATCGCGTTGATCGTGAGGAACGGGCCGGCCGCGATCCAACCGGCAAGGGCCAGCAGCACGACGACCGCCAGGGCGATCCATTTCTTCATGATCCACGCGCTCCTCGGGGTGAAGCGCGATGGTAGAGGCGTCGGTGCGCGGACGGATGAAGGCCGCAGCGGGCGCTCAGGTTTCGCTCACGGCCGTGACGCGGGCCGCGCGCGCCGGCAGCACGTGCGCGGCCAGCGCGACGCAGGCGATCGCCGCACCGGCCAGGAACGCCCAGCGCCCGGCGCCCAGTTGCCACGCCACGGCCGCCACGCCCGCGCCGGCGACGCCGCCGATGCCGCCGCTGAAGCCGTACAGCAGGCCCTGCGCGGCGCTCATGTCGCGACGTTGCGGGAACAACTCGGACATGCGCCGCATGCAGCCGGCATGGAAGGCGGCGAAGCTCAGCGCGTGGCCGGTCTGGGCGAGCGCCATCCACGCGAAAGACGCGCCGAACATCGCCACGATCGTCCAGCGCACCACGGTGGCCAACAGGCACACGGTCATCAATCGATGGGCGCCGTAGCGCTGCACCAGGCGCGGCGCGAGCCAGAACATCGCGATCTCGCAGCCCACCCCGATCGCCCACAGCACGCCGACCGCGAATCCGTCATGGCCGTTGGCCTGCAGGTGCAGGGTGTAGAAGACGTAGAACGGGCCGAAGCCGAGCTGCATCAGCAGCGCCGTCACCAGCAAGTGGCGCACGCCCGGCCGCCGCCACAGCTCGCCGCGGCGCGCGAGCCCGACCGCCGGCTGCGGCGCCGGGCGGTCATCGCGATGCAGCCATGCCGCCGCGACCGTCAGCGCCAGCCACGGCAGCGTGAGCCAGACGAAGGCGTCGTTGCCCAGGCGGTCGAGCAGCCAGCCGTAGGTGCCGGCCACGATCAGGAAACCGATCGAGCCCCACATGCGGATGCGCCCGTAATCGTGGTTGCGCGCGCCCAATGCCGACAGCGTCATCGCCTCGAACTGCGGCATGACCGCGTTGAAGAACACGCCGAACCACGCCATCGCCACGAACAGCATCACGCCGTGGTCGAAGCCGGCGAACGTCGCGAAACCCAGCAACGCCAGCGCGCAGCCGGCGACGAGCCAGTGCCCCGGCGTGGCGCTGCGTGCGCTCAGGCGGGCCCAGGTGGGCGGGGCCACAATGCGTCCTCCGTACCACAACGCCAGCATCGCGCCGATCACGTAGCCGCCGTGGCCGTTGGCCGCGACCCAGCGCCCGATGTAGGGCGTGTACGCGCCCAGCGCGCCGTAATAGCCCAGGTAGAACAGCGCGTAGCGGCGGAAATCGGCAGGGGACAAGAGGGCGGGCCGGCGGCGGACGAACGCGGATTATGCGCGGCGCCGCGCCCGTCGCACCGCGTGCATCCCGTACCGCACGCCGGTTTGCCCGATCCGCGACGCAATCCCACTCATGGCTCTGGCGCGCGCGGCGCACGCCGTGCACCATCGGGCGGGTTGCGCGCAAGCTGCACCGCACATCGCGTCCGTCGTTGCGATGGCTCAGTATGTGCGCCTTCCCAGCCCCGCTCCTTTTTTTCGAGCTACCACACGAGGTTCCTCCATGCAGTCATGGCTCCGGCGCAAGGACATCAACCGGATCACGGTCCATGAGGAGGGCCGGCGGCTCGTCCCCACGCTGAGCTGGCCGCACCTGATCGCGCTGGGCATCGGCGCGATCGTCGGCACCGGCATCTACACCTTGATCGGCGTCGGTGCCGAAAAGGCGGGCCCGGCGGTGCTGCTGTCGTTCCTCGTCGCCGGCATCGTGTGCGCCTGCGCCGCGCTGGCTTACGCCGAGTTGTCGACCATGATGCCGGCAGCCGGCAGCGCCTACACGTACAGCTATGCCGTGCTGGGCGAGGTCATCGCCTGGGTGGTGGGCTGGAGCCTGATCCTGGAGTACTCGCTGGTGGTGAGCACCGTGGCGGTGGGCTGGTCGGGTTACTTCGTCGGCTTCCTGCACTGGGTGCAAACGCAGACCGGATGGGCGGTGACCTTGCCCACGGCGCTTGCCGCGGGGCCACACGCCGGCGGCGTCATCAACCTGCCGGCGATCGTCATCACCTTCCTGGTCGCCGGCGCGCTGATCGCCGGCACCCGCGAAAGCGCGACGCTCAACGCGGTGCTGGTGGTGTTCAAGCTGATCGCGCTGGCGGTCTTCATCGCCGTCGCCATGCCGGCATTCGACAGCGCCAACCTGCAGCCGTTCATGCCGTACGGGTTCTCCAAGTCGGTCGATGCCGCCGGCGTGGAGCGCGGCGTAATGGCTGCGGCGGCGATCATCTTCTTCGCCTTCTACGGCTTCGATGCGATTTCCACCGCGGCCGAGGAAACCAAGAACCCCGGACGCGATCTGTCGATCGGCATCATCGGTTCGATGATCGGCTGCACGCTGATCTACGTGCTGGTCGCGCTGGCGGCCGTGGGCGCGATGAGCTACACCGTGTTCGGCACGAGCGCCGAGCCGCTGGCGCTGATCATGCGCGAGCTGGGCCACGGCAAGGCCGCGCTGCTGATCGGCGTGGTCGCTGTGATCGCGCTGCCGACGGTGCTGCTGGCGTTCTTCTACGGGCAGAGCCGCATCTTCTTCGTGATGTCGCGCGACGGACTGCTGCCGCGCGGCCTGTCCAAGGTCAATCCGCGCACGGGCACGCCGGTGGCGATCACCGTGTTCACCGCGGTGCTGGTCGCGGCACTGGCCGGCGTGGCGCGGCTGGACGAGATCGCCGCGCTCGCCAACGCCGGCACGCTGGCGGCCTTCATCGCCGTGGCGGTGTGCCTGCTTGTGCTGCGCAAGCGCGATCCGGACCGCCAGCGTCTGTTCCGCACGCCGCTGGCGTGGGTGGTCGGACCGATCGCGATCCTGGGCTGCCTGTACCTGTTCTGGAGCCTGCCGCACCGCACGCAGCTGTGGTTCCTGGCGTGGAACGTGCTGGGCGTCGTCGTCTACGTGCTCTACAGCCGCCGCGCGAGCCTGCTGGCGCGCGGGCAGGACGCTTGACGGTCGGTCGAACGACCATCCTCACGCAAAGGGCGCCGCATGGCGCCCTTTGCTTTTCGTGACAGCAACGTAGCAACGTAGCCCGGGTCAGCGCAGCGCACCCGGGGAGCCCGTCCGCAGACGGTGCCTCAGGCGGCCAATGCCTCCGACAACACCGCGCCCGCTTCCTCTTCGATCTTCAACGACGCCAGATCGTCCGCGCGCGTGCGCCCGCGATTGAGGATCGCCAGCTCGATTCCGGCCTCGGCCGCCATCCGCGCGAAGCGGTAGCCCGAATACACCATCAGCGAAGAGCCCACGACGAGCATGGCGTCGGAGCCCTTCAGCGCCTCGCCGGCACGCTGGGCGCGCTCGCGCGGCACGTTCTCGCCGAAGAACACCACGTCGGGCTTGAGCATGCCGCCGCAGGATTCGCAGGCGGGTACGTCGAAACGGGTGAAGTCGAGCCCGTCGAGGTCGGCATCGCCATCGGGCGCGGTGGAAGCGTCCAGACCGGCCCATGCGGGATTGGCTGCCGCCAACCGTTGCTGCAGATCCGCGCGCGAGGACGGCGCCCGGCACGCCAGGCACACCACGCCGTCCAGGCGACCGTGCAGGTCGATCACCTCGCGGCTGCCGGCGCGCTGGTGCAGACCATCGACGTTCTGCGTGAGCAGGGTGGAGATCCCGCCGCGCGCCTCCCAGTCGGCCAGCGCGACATGCACGCTGTTGGGCCGGGCCTCGTCGATGCGCGGCCAGCCCACGAAACTGCGCGCCCAGTACCGGGCATTCACGCGCGCATCGCCCGTGAAGGCCTGGTACGTGACCGGCGGCGTGCGCTTCCACTGGCCGTCGGCATCGCGGTAGTCGGGGATGCCGGAATTCGTGCTGCAGCCCGCGCCCGTGAGCACGAACACCCGCCGGCAGGGCGCCAGCCACGCGCGCAGGCGCCGTGCGGAGGAAGGCTGAACGAGGCTGTTGGCGACGAGGGACATGACCCCATCTTAGGTGGAGGCCGAACGCTTCGTCGCAAGGGATCGGCCTCGATGCGGTGAGGGCAAAGCGCCCCATACCGCGTTCTCCTGTGTGAACACCCCCGCTGTCCCAACGTCGTCTCACCGACTGAGACGCCCCCACGGCACCCTCCTGCAATGCCCCTGAGCGCCTTCCATCCCGCCGTCTCCAACTGGTTCGCCAAGGCCTTCCCCGCGCCCACGCCGGCGCAGGTGCAGGCGTGGCCGGCCATCCGCAGCGGCCGCAACACGCTGGTGGCCGCGCCCACCGGTTCGGGCAAGACGCTGACCGCGTTCATGACCGCCATCGACATGCTGGTCCGCGAGGGCCTGGAGCTTGCCGGCGGCGATGCGCTGTTCGACGCGCCGGCCGGTCTGCCGGACGAAACCTTCGTCGTCTACGTCTCGCCGCTGAAGGCGCTGTCGAACGACATCCGCATCAACCTCGAAGCGCCGCTGGCCGGCATCCGCGACGAACTGGCTGCGATGGGCCTTGCCGACGTGGAGATCCGCACCGCGGTGCGCACCGGCGACACCCCGCAGGCCGAGCGCGCCGCCAACCGCCGCAAGCCGCCGCACATCCTCGTCACCACGCCCGAGTCGCTGTACGTGTTGCTGGGCTCCGAATCCGGCCGCGCGATGCTCTCCACCGTGCGCACGGTCATCGTCGACGAAATCCACGCCGTGGCCGGCAGCAAGCGCGGCAGCCATCTCTCGCTTTCGCTGGAACGCCTGGAAGCGCTATGCGGCCACCGCCTCACGCGCGTGGGCCTGTCGGCGACGCAGAAGCCGATCGAGGAGGTCGCGCGCTTTCTCGTCGGCTCGGCCGCGGTCGCCAACGACGGCGCGCCGGACTGCGAGATCGTCGACATCGGCTACACGCGCAAGCGCGACCTCGCCCTGGAGATGCCGCCCACACCGCTCAGCGCGGTGATGTCGAGCGACCAGTGGGAGCAGGTCTACACGCGCCTGGTCGAACTGGTCGAGCAGCACCGCACCACGCTCGTCTTCGTCAACACGCGGCGCATGGCCGAACGCGCGGCGCACCATCTGGGCGAGAAGCTCGGCAAGGACGCGGTGGCCGCGCACCACGGCAGCCTGTCCAAGGAACTGCGCCTGGACGCGGAGCAGAAGCTCAAGCGTGGCGAGCTGCGCGTACTCGTGGCGACCGCGTCGCTGGAACTGGGCATCGACATCGGCGATGTCGACCTGGTGTGCCAGCTCGGTTCGCCGCGTTCGATCGCCGCCTTCCTGCAGCGCGTCGGCCGTTCGGGCCATGCCGTGGGCGGCACGCCGAAGGGTCGGCTGTTCCCGCAGACGCGCGACGAACTGGTCGAATGCGCGGCGTTGCTCGACAGCGTGCGTCGCGGCGAGCTCGATGCGCTGGTCATGCCCGAGGCGCCATTGGACGTGCTGGCGCAGCAGATCGTGGCCGAAGTGTCGTGCCGCGAGTGGGAGGAAGACGCGCTGTTCGACTGGGTGCGTCGCGCTTGGCCGTACGCGCAGCTCAAGCGCGAGGATTTCAACGCCATCGTGCGCATGCTCGCCGACGGCTTCACGACGCGGCGCGGCATCCGCGCCGGCTACCTGCATCGCGATGCGGTGAACCGCATCGTGCGCGGCCGCAAGGGCGGGCGCATGACCGCGCTGATGTCCGGCGGCACGATCCCCGACACCGGCGACTACTCCGTGATCATGGAGCCGGAGTCGGTGTTCATCGGCACGGTGAACGAGGACTTCGCCGTCGAGAGCATGGCCGGCGACATCTTCCAGCTCGGCAATGCGAGCTACCGCATCCTGCGCGTGGAACCGGGCAAGGTGCGCGTGGAAGACGCGCATGGGCAGCCGCCGAGCATTCCGTTCTGGTTGGGCGAAGCGCCGGGACGCACCGACGAGTTGTCGACCGCGGTCTCGCGTCTGCGCGAGGAAGTGACCGCGCGCCTTGCGCCGCTGACTCAGCCCCTCTCTCCGCGGGAGAGGATTTGGGGTGAGGACCGGGACGCGGGAAGCGATGAATCGACCGGCGCGCCACAGGCGCTTCCGGCCAGCGACTCCCCACCGCAAGGCCTTCACCCGCCGGGAGAGGGAACCCAGCCGCTCGCCCACATCGAAGGCAGCGACGCCTTCGCCTGGCTCGTCGACGAAGTGCTGCTCACGCCCGAGGCCGCGCGCCAGATCATCGAATACCTCGCGAGCACCGCCGCCGCCCTGGGCGCGATGCCGACGCAGAACACGCTGGTGCTGGAACGCTTCTTCGACGACTCCGGCGGTACCCAGCTCATCATCCACACGCCCTACGGCAGCCGCATCAATCGTGCCTGGGGTCTGGCGCTGCGCAAGCGGTTCTGCCGCAAGTTCAACTTCGAACTGCAGGCCGCGGCGACCGAGGACGCGATCATCCTCTCGCTGTCCACCAGCCACAGCTTCCCGCTGATCGAAGTCGCCAGCTACCTGCATTCGGCATCGGCCGAGCATGTGCTGGTCCAGGCGCTGCTCGATGCGCCGCTGTTCGGCGCGCGCTGGCGCTGGGTGGCGACCACCGCGTTGGCGCTGCCGCGATTCGTCGGCGGCAAGAAGGTGCCGCCGCAGTTGCAACGCATGAAGTCCGAAGACCTGCTCGCGACCGTGTTTCCCGACCAGGTCGCCTGCGCCGAGAACCTGGTCGGCGAGCGCGAAGTGCCCGACCACCCGCTGGTCGCGCAAACGCTGCACGATTGCCTGCACGAGGCGATGGACGTAGAAGGCTGGCTGGACGTGCTGCGCGCAATGGAAGACGGGCGGGTGCAGATCGTCGCGCGCGACCTGAGCGCGCCGTCGCCGTTCGCGGCGGAGATACTCAATGCGCGTCCATACGCATTTCTCGACGACGCGCCGCTGGAAGAACGCCGCACACAGGCCGTGCAGACGCGCCGTTACACCGACGCGCAAAGCGTCGACGACCTGGGCCGCCTCGACGCCGATGCGATCGATGCCGTGCGCGAGGAATGCTGGCCCCAGGTGCGCAGCGCCGACGAGATGCACGAGGCGCTGATGGGCCTGGGAGCCGTCACGCTGCGCGAAGTCCGCGAGAACGGCTGGAACGATTGGCTGCAGCGCCTGGTCAAGGCGCATCGTGCGACGAAGCTGGAACCTCCGGCGCTCGACAAGCCCGTCGGCCAGCGAAGTACGGATGGCAATGGTCTGTGGGTCGCGGCAGAACGTCTGCCGCAGCTGCAGGTCGTGTTCAGGCAGGTCGCGATGCACCCGCCGATCGAGGCTCCGGCCGAGTACGCCGCGCAGGCGTGGGACCGCGAGGACGCGCTGGTCGAACTGTTGCGCTCGCGCCTGACGGGTTTGGGCCCGACGCCGGCGCAGGTGATCGCCGACGATCTCTCGCTGCCGCGCGGCGACGTCGAGCTGGCGCTGCTGCGCCTGCAGAACGAAGGCTACGTGATGCAAGGGCGCTTCACGCCGGGCGCGGAGGGGTCCGCACTCGAATGGTGCGAACGCCACCTGCTCGCGCGCATCCACCGTTACACGCTCAAGCGTCTGCGTCGCGAGATCGAACCGGTGACGCCGCGCGATTTCATGCGCTTCCTGTTCGACTGGCAGCGCGTCGCGCCGTCGACGCGCGTCAATGGCCCCGAGGCATTGGCCGGAATCCTGTCGCAGTTGGAAGGGTTCGAGGCGCCCGCCGCCGCGTGGGAAAGCGAACTGCTGCCCTCGCGCGTCAACGACTATTCGATTTCGTGGCTCGACGATCTGTGTACCGCCGGCCGCACGCTGTGGACGCGCCTGCGCGCAGGTCCGGCCGATCCCGGCGTCGCGAAGGGCAGCACGCCGGTACGCGCCACGCCGGTGGTGCTGCTGCCGCGTCGCGACGCGCAGATCTGGACGCGCTTGGCGCCGCCGCCCGCGGGCGATGAGGCGCTGTCCTCGCGTGCGCAGAAGGTCGTCGACTTCCTGCATGAACACGGCGCGTCGTTCTTCGACGAACTGGTCACCGGCGCGCACCTGCTGCGCACCGAACTGGAAGACGCGCTGGCCGAACTGGTCGCGCGCGGTCGCGTGCATTGCGACAGTTACGCCGGCCTGCGTGCGCTGCTGGTGCCCGCATCCAAGCGCCCGAGCGCGCACCCGGGCCGTCGCCGTCGCGCCGCGCTGTTCGGCATCGAGGACGCTGGCCGCTGGGTGCTGATCCGGCGCACTGCGTCGGCCGAACAGGCGCGCGCGCCGGAAGATATCGAACACGTCGCGCGCACGCTGCTGCGCCGCTACGGCGTGGTGTGCTGGCGCCTGCTCGAACGCGAGGCGCAATGGCTGCCGCCGTGGCGCGAGCTGATCCGCATCTACCACCGCCTGGAAGCGCGCGGCGAGATCCGCGGCGGCCGCTTCATCTCGGGCCTGTCGGGCGAGCAATTCGCGTTGCCCGAAGCCATCGGCCTGATGCGCCAGGTGCGCCAGCGCCCGCACGACGGCGCGATGGTGTGCGTGTCGGCGGTCGATCCGCTCAATCTGGTCGGCACGATCGTGTCCGGCGAGAAGGTGCCGCGACTGGCCGGCTCGCGCGTCCTGTACCGCGACGGCGTGCCGCTGGCGACGCTGGTGTCGGGCGACGTGAACCTGCTTGCCGAACTGCCCAACGACGAAGAGGCCAAGGCGCGCCGCGTCCTGCTGCGCGAGCCGGAACGCTCCATCGCCGGCTTCACCGCGCCGGTGACGCTTCCCTCGCTGGCGCCGGTAGTGCGCACGCGGCACTGACGTCCGAAGGCGGGAAGCGGCCACGCTGTTCACCTCCCACCGACACCCGGCCTCCTGCGCCGTCTTCAATCGTTCTTGATGCCTGCGCGCAGAAGATGACGCCGTCGATCCCGCACCGGAGACCGCGCATTGGCCACCCGCAAGACGCCACGCCGGACGCCCGCCAAGCGCGTGCGCAAGCGCGCGGTGCGCGAGGGCGAGGCCCCGGAGCCCGTCGACGACAGCCTCGAAGCCATGCGCGAAGCCGCGCAAGGCTGCAAGCGATGCCCGCTTTGGAAACCCGCGACGCAGACGGTGTTCGGCGAAGGCCCGGAGGACGCGCGCGTGCTGTTCATCGGCGAACAGCCGGGCGATGCGGAGGATCTGTCGGGAAGGCCGTTCGTCGGGCCCGCCGGCAAGCTGTTCGATCGCGCGCTGGCCGAACTCGGTCTGGATCGCGCGAAGTTCTACGTCACCAACGCGGTCAAGCACTTCAAGTTCGAACGTCGCGGCAAGGTGCGCCTGCATCGCAGCCCCGACGCATCCGAGCGCGCCGCCTGCCGGCCGTGGCTGGAGCGCGAACTCGACGCGGTGCAGCCCGACATCATCGTCTGCCTGGGCGCGATCGCCGCGCGCGCGGTGTTGGGCAGCAAGTTCCGCCTGATGGCGGAGCGCGGCCTCTGGCACTCGCTGGCCGATGGCACGCGCGTGCTGGCGACCGTGCATCCCTCGTTCGTCCTGCGCCAGCGTGGCGACGAGGAGCGCCACAGGGCCTACGCCCGATTCGTGAAGGATCTCTCGCAACTCAAGCGGCCCGGACGGCGCGGGTGACCGGGGCGCCGGTGAAACGGGGCAGGGTGCGCATCGGCACCTCCGGCTGGCGCTACGCGCCGTGGCGCGGCGTGTTCTATCCGCAGGCGCTGGCGCAGCGTCGCGAACTGGAATACGCCTCACGCTGTTTCCACACCATCGAGATCAACGGGACGTTCTATTCGCTGCAGCGTCCGCAAAGCTTCCGCGAATGGCGCGATGCCACGCCCGACGCGTTCGTGTTCGCGGTGAAGGGAAGCCGCTACCTCACGCATCTGCGGCGACTGAAGGACATCGATACGCCGCTGGCTTCCTTCTTCGCGTCCGGACTGCTGGCGCTGGGGCCGAAGCTGGGGCCGTTGCTGTGGCAGTTGCCTCCGAACTTCCGCTTCGACGCGGAGCGCCTGCGCGCGTTCTTCCAGCGTCTGCCGCGCAGCACGGCGCAGGCGGCGAGGCTGGCGAGGCGGCGCGACGTCGCGTTGATGAAGGGGCGCAGCGTCCTGGCCATCGACCAGGACCGCCCGCTGCGCCATGCGCTGGAGGTGCGTCACGAAAGCTTTCTCGTGCCGGAATTCGCCGAGCTGCTGCGCGAATGCGACATCGCGCTGGTGGTGGCCGACACCGCGGGCAAATGGCCGTTCGTCGGCGACGTCACGGCGGATTTCCTGTATCTGCGACTGCATGGCGACAAGGAGTTGTACGCCAGCGGCTACGGCGAGGATGCCCTCGACGCCTGGGCGCGCCGCATCCGCACCTGGCGGCGCGGCGGACTGCCACGCGACGTGCCGCGCATCGCGCGCTCGCGCCCGCCGGTCCGGCCACGCGACGTGTACTGCTATTTCGACAACGACGCCAAGGTCCATGCGCCGTTCGACGCACGCGACCTGATGCGCCGCCTGGGCGGCTGACGCATCACCGTCAACGGCGCGCAATCTTCGGCGGCGAGCATGGCGCCGCCGGTTGCACGGGGGAGCCGGCGTCCCCTGTCCGCTAGGAGCGAACCATGTCAGTGCATGTCCGTCGCCATCTGTTCCGATCCGCCGCTGCCACGCTGCTCGCCTTCGCCGTCGCCACGCCCGTCGCTTTCGCCGATGATGCGGCGGTGAGCACGCATTCCGATCGCCACCGTCCGTCCGACCCGCTCGGTCGCCAGGGCCTGATCGTCATTGCCCATCGCGGCGCGAGCGGCTACCGCCCCGAGCACACGCTGGAAGCGTACCGGCTCGCGATCCGCCAGGGCGCGGATTTCATCGAACCCGATCTGGTCGCGACGAAGGACGGCGTGCTCGTCGCGCGCCACGAGAACGAGATTTCCGGCACCACCGACGTCGCGTCGCGCCCGCAGTTCGCGAACCGCCGTGCGACCAAGACCGTCGATGGCGTGGCGATGACCGGCTGGTTCACCGAGGACTTCACGCTGGCCGAGTTGAAGACGCTGCGCGCGAAGGAGCGCATCCCGGCGATCCGCCCGGGCAATACGCGCTTCGACGGGCTGTATCCGATCCCGACGCTGGCCGAAGTGATCGCGCTGGTGAAGCGCGAAAGCCGCAACGGACGCCGCATCGGCATCTACCCGGAAACCAAGCATCCGACGTACTTCGCGCGCGAAGGCCGCCGCCTGGACGGCACGCCGATCCATACATCGCTGGGGGCGAAGCTCGTCGAGACCCTGGTGGCGGAAGGCTTCACCGACCCGCGTCGCGTGTACATCCAGAGCTTCGAGTTCCAGAACCTGATCGAACTGAAGAGGACGCTGATGCCGGGTGCGGGCATCGACCTGCCGCTGGTGCAGCTGTACGACGACTTCAACGAAGCCGCGCCGTACGACGTGGCGTACAACGTCGCGCACGGCGCGGACATGGCGGCGATCTACGGCGGACTTGCGCAGCAGGTGTCGGGCGGACTCGGCGCCGCCACGCGTTATGGCGCCTTCGCCACCGAGCCGGTGCTGGCGTGGATGAAGGCGAACTACGCCAGCGGCGTCGGCCCGTGGAAAGGCAGCCTGCTGCCACGCACGACGCTGGCCGCGCCGGTGGATGCCGATGGCGACGGCAAGGCGCAATTGGCCGGGCAGGGCACCGGCATCGTGCATCCCATGCTCGGCTGGGCGCTCAAGGCTGGCCTGCAGGTGCATCCGTACACGCTGCGTGCGGAAGAGACCTATCTGGCCCAGACGCCCGGCGGCGTCGCGCAATCGGTCGTCGCCGAAGCGTTGCAGCTCTACGGTCTGGGCGCGCAGGGCTTCTTCATCGACCAGCCCGACCAGGGCGTGCTGGCGCGCGAGATCTTCCTTGAGGTCAACCGCCTGCGCGATCGTTGACGGGTTCGGTCGTCGCGATTCCCGTCGGCAAGCGGCTGTCGTCTTTCCCGCCGCGCCGTGCGGCGGGGAAGAACAGGGCGATCGCTGCCGCGCCGAGGCCGACGGCCATCGACCCGATGTACATCCAGGTGTAGCTGCCGTAGTGGTCGAACAGCCATCCGCCGAGCAGCGGGCCCAGCGCCATTCCGAGGCCGGAAACGAGCGATGCGGCGCCCAGCACGGTGCCCAGGATCTGCGCGCCGAACGCCTCCCGCGCCAGCGAGGCGTACAACGGCATGGTGCCGCCGTAGGCCATGCCGAAGACGATCGCCACGGCATAGAAGCCGTCGAGCTGGTTGACGTGCAGATAGGCCATCGCGGCGAAGGCCTGTATCAGCAGGCCCGTCACCAGCACGTGCTTGGCGCCTACGCGGTCGGCGAGCACGCCGAAAAGCAGGCGCCCGCCGAGTCCCGCCGCGCCCTCCACGCTGTAGATGGTCACCGCGGCGGTGACGCTCAGGCCGCAGCCGACGGCGTAGCTGACGGTGTGGAAGATCGGGCCGGAGTGCGCGGCGCAGCAGGCGAAGAAGGTCGCGGCCAGCACGATGAAGGCCTTCGAGCGCAGCGCCTGGCGCGCGGTGAGCGTGGCGGTCGCCGGCGCGTTCCCGTCGACCGTCGCGACCGGGGCGGCGCGGATGAACACCGTCGCCGGCACCGTCAGCACCCACGCCAGCACGCCGACGATCAACAGCGTCGTGCGCCAGTCGTAATGGCCGATGAGCCACGCCACCAGCGGCGACATCGTCATCGGCGCCACGCCGACGCCGGCCGACACCAGCGACACCGCCAGGTTGCGGCGCCGCTCGAACGACGCCGCGGTGGCGGCCATCACCGGCGCGAAGAAGCTCGACACCGCCACGCCCAGCAACACGCCGTAGGTGAGCTGGAACTGCAGCAGGGTCTGCGCGCGGCTGGCGAGCACGCACGCCAGGCCCAGCAACAGCGAGCCGGCGAACGTCACCGGTCGCGGCCCGACGCGGTCGCTCAACGCGCCCCAGCCGAAGCCGGCCACGCCCATGGTCAGGAAGCCCAGCGTCAATGCGCTGGACATTCCCGCACGCGACCAGCCGGTGGCCTGGCCCATCGGGCCGAGCAGCACCGCCAGCGAGAACACGACACCGATCGCGACGCAGCCCATCAGGGCGCCGGCGGCGACCAGCCCCCAGTTCCGGTCGAGCTGGGAAGATTGCGGGGACGGCAAGGCGCTCATGGGCTCGACTCTTCGGCGGTCATATCTGGTTGACGAAGGCGGGCGCGGGGAATCGACATCCTGCGAGGTGCGGGGTCGGACCGTGCGGGCAGGGGCCTGGCGTGCGTGCAGGCAGGCCGGGGACGCAAAAAAAGCCGCCCGGTTTCCCGGGCGGCCTTCGGGTCACGCGAAGGGCGAAGCGCTTACTTCTTCGAGGCCTTCGTGGTCGGCTGGGCGCCGGCCGGTGCGGCGGTCAGGCCACGCTTCTCCAGCAGCGGCTCGATCTTCGGATCGTGGCCGGCGAAGTTGCGGAACAGCTGCAGCGCGTCCGTGCTGCCGCCCTGCGAGAGCAGCGACTGGCGGAAGTGGTCGCCGTTCTTGCGGGTCAGGCCGCCGTTCTGCTTGAACCACTGCACCGAGTTCGCGTCCAGCACTTCCGACCAGATGTAGGCGTAGTAGCCGGCCGCGTAGCCGCCCATGATGTGGCTGAAGTACGGCGTCTTGTAACGCGGCGGCACCGCGTAGAAGTCCACGCCGTCCTTCTTCAGCGCGGTGCCTTCGAAGGCCACCACGCCGCTGGCGGCCGGCAGCTGGCCTTCGGTGGCCTGGTGCCAGTTCTGGTCGAGCATCGCCGCGCCCAGGTACTCGGTCGTGGCGAAGCCCTGGTTGAACTTCGAGCTGGCCAGCACCTTGTCGAGCAGTTCCTTCGGCATCGCCGCGCCGGTCTGGTAGTGCTTGGCGTAGTTGGCCAGGATCGACGGCCAGTCGGCCCACATCTCGTTGACCTGCGAGGGGTACTCGACGAAGTCGCGCGGGACGCTGGTGCCGCTGAAGTAGGGGTACTCGACGTTCGAGAACATGCCGTGCAGCGCATGACCGAACTCGTGGAACGCGGTGGTGACCTCATCCCAGGTCAGCAGCGTCGGCTTGCCTTCGCTGGGCTTGGGAACATTGAGATGGTTCGCCACGACGGGCTTGAAGCCGGTCAGGCCGCTCTGGTCGACGTACGAATTCATCCACGCACCGCCGCGCTTGGACGCGCGCGCGTACGGGTCGAAGATGAAGATCGCCAGCTGCGAGCCGTCCTCGTTGAACACGTCGTACACGAAGGTGTCGGCGTGGTACTTCGGCAGGTCGCTGCGCTCCTTGAACTTCAGGCCGTACAGCTGGCCCGCGGCGTAGAACACGCCGTTCTCCAGCACGTTCTTCATCTCGAAGTACGGCTTGAGCTGCGACTCGTCGAAGCTGTACTTCTGCTGGCGGACCTTCTCGGTGTAGAAGGACCAGTCCCACGGCTCGAGCTTGAACGTCGGCTGGCCCTTGGCCTTCTGCTCGGCGTCGATCATCGCCTGCAGGTCGGCGGCCTCGCGCTTGGCGTTGGCCACCGCGGGTGGGGCGAGCTGGCCGAGCATCGCGTTGACGGCCTGCGGCGTCTTGGCGGTCTCGTCTTCCAGCACGTAGGCGGCGTAGTTCGGGTAGCCCATCATCTTCGCGCGCTCGGCGCGCAGCTTGGTGACCTGGGCGACGATGCCGGTGTTGTCGAACTCGTTGCCGCGGGCGCCGCGCGCCACCGATGCCTTGTGCAGGCGCTCGCGCAGGGCGCGGTTGGTCAGCGACGACTCCGGCGGCTGGCCGGTGGTGTTGAGCAGCGCGATGACGTACTTGCCGTCGAGCTTGCGCGCCTTGGCGGCCTCGGCGGCGGCGGCGATCTGCTCGTCGGACAGGCCGTCGAGTTCTTCCTTCGTGTCGACCACGACAGCCGAGGCGTTCACTTCGGCCAGCACGTTCTGGCTGAACTTGGTGCCCAGCGCGGCCAGCTGCGAGTTGATCTGCTTGAGCTTGGTCTTGTCGGCGTCGGACAGGTTGGCGCCGGCGCGGACGAAATCGGTGTAGTAACGCTCGATCAGGCGCACGCCCTGCGGGTCCAGGCCCAGCGAGTCGCGCGTGTCGTACAGCGCCTTCACGCGGCCGAACAGCTTGCCGTTGAGGTTGATCGCGTCGCGGTGCGCGGAGAACTTCGGCGCGTAGTCGCCCTGCAGCTTCTCGCGCGCGGGATTGGTGTCGGTGCCGACGAGGTTGTAGAACACCGCCGTCGCGCGGCCGAGGGTCCGGCCGGACTTCTCCATCGCGATGATGGTGTTGTCGAAGGTCGGCTTCTCGGCGTTATTGGCGATGGCGTCGATTTCCTTCAACTGCTCGGCCATGCCGGCGTCGAAGGCGGGAGCGAAGTCGCTGTCCTTGATCTTGTCGAACTGCGGGTAGTGCAGGGACAGCGGGCTATCGGCGAAGAAAGGATTGTTGCCTTTGACGGCGTCGGCTTGCGCACTCACAGCGGTGTCTGCCTTGGGGGTTTTGGCATAGGTGGGGGCGGTTGCGGCCAAAGCCACGGCCAACGCCAGGGCGAGAGGGTGCTTCATGGGTACGGAAACCTCGTCAAATGGAGCCCGAAGCCTACCCGATGGGCCCGGGGGCGGACCCATGACGAAAGGCATGGGGGCCTGAACGGCCCGCCCGGGCACAGGCTGGCTACACTCCGGGAACAAGCCGGGCCGTCGGTCCGTGGACATCAACGGGGCACATTGGACATGAACACGACTAGTCGTCTGAAGCCGGGTCGCCACACGCCGGGTCGCCAAAACCAGGCGCGCGCCGCGCTGACGGGATCCCTCGCCGTTGCGCTGCTGGCGCTCGCGCCGCACGCGCTGGCCGCCGAAAGCCTGCGCTACGTGGCCCTCGTCGATGGCGGCAAGCAGGCCGGCCATCAGATCGTCACGCGCGGCGACGACGGCACGACCAAGGTCGATTTCATCTTCAAGGACAACGGCCGCGGGCCGGAACTGAAGGAGGAGTACACCCTCGCGCCCGACGGCACCTACAAGAGCTACAAGGTGCAGGGCACGTCCACCTTCGGCGCGAAGATCAACGAGAACTTCAGCCGCGACGGTGATGCCGTGCAGTGGAAGACCACCTCCGACGACGGCAGGCAGGCGGTGCAGGGCACCGCGCTGTACCAGCCGCTGGGCGGTTCGCCGGCGACGTTCTCGGTCGCGCTGAACGCACTGGCGCAGCGCCCGGACGGCAAGCTTCCGCTGATTCCCAGCGGCACGCTGACCTCGCGCAAGGTCGATCAGGCGCAGGTGCAGTGCGGCACGCAGTCGCGCGACGTGCAACTGGTGGCGGTGACCGGCGTCGGCCTGGTTCCGACCTTCGCCTGGGCGACGATGGACGCCAACCCGCGCCTGTTCGCCTACATCTATCCGGGCTTCCTGCAGTTGATCGAAGACGGCTGCCAGGCCGCCGCCAACGATCTGGAAACCCGCCAGAAGAAGGCCGAGGGCGCGGCGCTGGTCGACCTGGCCAAGCGCCTGGGTCATCCGCTGGCCGGCACCACGCTGATCCGCAACGCGCGCGTGTTCGACAGCGAGAAGGCCACGCTCGGCGTCGCCAGCGACGTGCTGGTGAAGGACGGCAAGATCGTTTCCGTCGCGCCGGCCGCGAAGAAGACCGCAGCGGCCGACCACGTCATCGACGCCAACGGCAAGGTGCTGCTGCCGGGCCTGTTCGACATGCACGGCCACGTCGGCCGCTGGGACGGCGGGCTGAACCTCGCGGCCGGCGTCACCACCGTGCGCGACATGGGCAACGACAACGCCACGCTCCAGCAGATGATGGGCGAGATCAAGGACGGCACGCTGATGTCGCCGGACGTCGTGCCGGCCGGCTTCATCGAAGGCGAGAGCAAGTTCTCCGCGCGCAACGGTTTCGTGGTCAAGAACCTGGACGATGCGAAGAAGGCGGTCGACTGGTACGCGCAGCACCACTATCCGCAGATCAAGATCTACAACTCGTTCCCGAAGGACATCCTCAAGGACACCGTCGCCTACGCGCACTCCAAGGGCATGCGCGTGAGCGGCCACGTGCCGGCGTTCCTGCGCGCGCAGGACGTGGTGGACGACGGCTTCGACGAGATCCAGCACATCAACCAGCTGATGCTGAACTTCTTCGTCGACGACACGACCGACACGCGCACGCTGGCGCGCTTCTACCTGCCCGCCGACAAGACCGACGGACTGGACCTGGACAGCAAGCCGGTCCAGGACTTCATCCAGACGCTGGCGAGCAAGCAGGTGGTGATCGACCCGACGCTGGCGACGTTCGAGTTCCTGCACCAGCGCGAAGGCGAGATGTCGCCGATCGTGGCCGACGTCGCCGACCACCTGCCGCCGGACGTGCAGCGCGGCCGCCGCGCGGCGGAAATGAACATCCCCGACGACGCCACGGCGGCCAAGTACAACCGCTCCTACGCCAAGATGGTCGAGTTCGTCGGCCGCGCCTACAAGGCCGGCGTGCCGGTGGTGGCCGGCACCGATGAGATGGTCGGCTTCACCCTGCAGCGCGAGCTGGAGTTGTACGTGAAAGCCGGTCTGACCCCGGCGCAGGTGCTGCAGATCGCGACCTGGAACGGCGCCAAGTACAGCCGCACGCTGGCCGAGCGGGGCTCGGTGACGCCGGGCAAGCGCGCGGACCTGGTGCTGATCGACGGCGACCCGACCAAGGACATCGCCGACATCCGCAAGGTGGCGTTGGTGCTCAAGGGCGAGACGGTCTATTACCCGGCGGAGATCCACGAGGCGCTGGGCATCAAGCCCTTCGCCCCGGCGGTGAAGGTCGCGGCGGGGCATTGATCGCGCGCGAAGGACGGAATCGGTCCACGTAGCCCGGGTAAGCGAAGCGCACCCGGGGTTGCGGTCGCCGTGACCCCGGGTCGCGGCCGGGACGGATAAAGACACAACGTAGCCCGGGTAAGCGAAGCGCACCCGGGGTTCACGACTCCGTCAACGCCAACGAGTCCCGGATTCTCGAGCGTCAGTCATTTTGTCTGGCGCTCCAGGCCCGCAGCCTCGCGCACGAGTTCGGGTCGTCTCGAACGCCAGTGCCGCCGGCTCGCGTTCCAGTCTTGCGGACTCGCGCGCCAGTCGCGAAACCTCGCCCTCGAGTCCTGTCGCCTCGCGCGCCAGTGCGGGCGACTGGCGTTCCAGTCCAGCGCACTCGAGCGCCAGTCGAAACGACTGGCGCTCGAGTCTTTCAGCCTCGTGCGCGGGGGTTCGGAGCTCCGACCACGACGGTCGCTCCCTGGCGCGCCAGGCCCGGAAGCTCGCCGCTCCAGCCCGGCCTCGGCGGCGGCGCCCCCTGCCATCCGGCCCGGTACGGGGCTTTAACACTCTGGTAACATTCCCGCGTCATGTCGAGCTGCCATGGCGCGGGACCGGGTCCGCGCCGAGGCCGTCAAGGGACGGTCTGACCCTTTGCATCGCCGCATCGCATGTCGGAGAGGGGCATCGATGCGTCGGCCTTCGAACCCATGGCGCCTGCCATCGATTGGCGCCACTCATCGAGACCGTTCCATGCCTTCCATGCCGCATGCTTCGCGCAAGCTTCCCCGCCACGCCCTGACCGTCGCCATCGCCCTGATGCTGCCGGCCCAGGCCGCCTTCGCGCAGGATGCGCAGCCCACGACCACCACCGAGTCCTCGGCCACCACGCTGGACACGGTCCAGGTGACCGCGCAGCGCCGGGTCGAGAACCTGCAGGACGTGCCGGTTTCGGTCAGCACGATCAACGCGCAGGACCTGGACATCCTGGGCTCCGGCGGCACCGACGTGCGCTTCCTGTCGGGCCGCGTGCCGAGCCTGAACATCGAATCCTCCTTCGGCCGCGCGTTCCCGCGTTTCTACATCCGCGGCTACGGCAACACCGACTTCCGCCTCAACACCTCGCAGCCGGTGTCGCTGGTGTACGACGACGTCGTCCAGGAGAACCCGATCCTCAAGGGCTTCCCGGTGTTCGATCTGGACCGCGTGGAAGTGCTGCGCGGCCCGCAGGGTTCGCTGTTCGGCCGCAACAGCCCGGCCGGCGTGGTGAAGTTCGAGTCGGCGCGTCCGTCGCAGGAGTTCGACGGCTACGGCAAGCTCGGCGTCGGTACCGACAACATGGTGAACTTCGAAGGCGCCGTCGGCGGCGCCATCAGCGAGAACTGGTCGGCTCGCGCCTCCGCACTGTTCCAGCGCCGCGACGACTGGGTCACCAACGACTATCCGGGCCCGAACGACGCGTTCGAGGGCTACGACGAATCCGCCGGCCGCGTCCAGTTCCTCTACGACGGCGGCGAGTGGAACCTGTTGCTCAACGCCCACGCGCGCCACCTCAACGGCACCGCGCGCCTCTTCCGCGCCAACATCATCGAGCCGGGCACCAACGACCTGGTCGACGGCTTCAACGAAGACCGCGTCACGCTCAACGGCCTGAATCATTCCGAGTTGGACAGCCAGGGCGCCAGCGCGCGCCTGAGCTGGAACCTCAGCGACGCCTACACGCTGTACGCAATCACCGGCTACGAGTCGGTGGAAACCTACAGCCGCGGCGATATCGATGGCGGCACGGCCGATGGCCCGGGCTTCATTCCGTTCCAGTCCGAAACCGCCGACGGCATTCCGCGCCATGCGCAGTGGACGCAGGAGTTCCGCCTGGAGTCGAACACCGGCACGCCGTGGAACTGGCAGGGCGGCGTGTTCTATTTCAACGAAGACTACGACGTCGAAAGCTTCAGCTACGACTCGCTGGCCGGCGGCGCGCAGGACGGTTACGAGCGCGTGCGCCAGACCAACGACTCGTGGGCGATTTTCGCCGCCACGACCTGGCAGGCCACCGAAGCGCTGGAACTGCGCGCGGGCGTGCGCTACACGTGGGATGAGAAGGAACTCAACGTCCTCGACTACTGGAACACCGGCTTCGCACCGTGCATCGGCCCGACGCTGGGCATCATCCCGGGCCCGGTGCTGTGCACCAAGGAAGACCTGCTGGCGGCCGAAGGCCCCGGCGGCACGCTGTCGGCCGCGCCGGAAGACAAGAAGTTCAGCTGGGACCTGGCGGCGACGTACGAGATCAACGACGACGTGAACCTCTACGGTCGCGTCGCCACCGGCTACCGCGGCAGCAGCATCCAGGCCGCCGGTGCGTTCAACCGCATGTCGGTCGCCGCGCCTGAAACCTCGATCTCCTACGAAGCCGGCGTCAAGGCCGACCTGTGGAACAACCGCGCGCGCATCAACGCCGGCGTCTTCTACTACAAGGTCGAAGACCAGCAGCTCACGGCCGTGGGCGGTTCGTCCAACGCCAACGTCCTGATCAACGCCGAAGAGTCGGTGGGCCAGGGCTTCGAAATGGACTTCCAGGCCTACCTGACCGACAACCTGCTGGTCACGCTGGGCAGCAGCTACAACGACACGGAGATCAAGGACGCGGACCTGGCGGTATCGGTGTGCGCGCAGTGCACCGTGACCGATCCGCTCGACGCCAACGGCAAGGCCCTGATCGACGGCAACGAACTGCCGCAGGCGCCGAAGTGGACGCACAACCTGACCGCGCGTTGGGGCATCCCGATGGACGACGGCAACGAGTTCTACGTCTTCACCGACTGGGTGTACCGCAGCGACCTGAACTTCTTCCTGTACGACTCGGTCGAGTTCACCGGCAAGTCGCTGACCGAAGGCGGCCTGCGCGTGGGCTACAGCTGGAACTACGGCAAGTACGACGTGGCGCTGTTCGGCCGCAACATCACCGACGAAGTGCAGGTGGTGGGCGCGATCGACTTCAACAACCTGACCGGCATGATCAACGAGCCGCGCACGATGGGCGTGGAGTTCCGCGCTTCGTTCTGACGGTTGTCGTCACCGATGCGAAAGCAGCAACGCCGGGCTTGTCCCGGCGTTGTTGTTTAGGGGGTGGGCTGCTACGCGGAGTCAGTATCCAGCTCGGCCATACCTAGCCGTCATCCGGCACGGCCCAGGTATGGATCTCGTCATCCCAGCGAAAGCTGGGATCCATTTTCATGGGGCGGCGACGCAGAGTGGCGTGAAAAGCACAATGGATTCCAGCTTTCGCTGGAATGACGGAATGACGGAATGACGGAATGGCGGAATGACGGAATGGCGGAATGGCGGAATGGCGTGAAATGCAGCGTGACCTGGGCATCCGCCTGCCCGCGCTATCCTTCCCGCACCCACACCGGAGCGCCCGCCATGACCACCGCCTACGACTTCACCGCGACCGACATCGACGGCCAGCCGCGTTCGCTGGACGAGTTCCGCGACAAGGCGTTGCTGATCGTCAACGTCGCGTCCAAGTGCGGGTTCACTCCGCAGTACACGGGCCTGGAGAAGCTGCAGCGCGACTACGGCGATCGCGGCTTCGCGGTGCTCGGCTTTCCCTGCGACCAGTTCGGCCACCAGGAACCGGGCGACGAGTCGGAGATCAAGAATTTCTGCTCGCTGACCTACGACGTGACCTTCCCGATGTTCGCCAAGGTCGACGTCAACGGCGATGCCGCGCATCCGCTGTGGAAGTGGTTGAAGGACGAGAAGGGCGGAATCCTCGGCATCGACGCGATCAAATGGAACTTCACGAAGTTCCTCATCGCGCGCGACGGCACCGTGCGCAAGCGTTACGCGCCGACAGACAAGCCGGAGTCGATCGCGAAGGACATCGAAGCCGCGCTCGCGTAAGCGTCGGTCACGCGGTCATCTGACGTCCCCGCTGCAGGGCGTTCGCTTTTCCGCTGGCCGGTCGTCGCGACGGCCAGCGTTGGCACCGTCGGAGGCAACCGATGGTCAGGGACGTGAACCCCGGGGAGATGGGGCCGGGACGCCGCAGGAAGCGGATCGCGGCGGGGGAGCGTGCACTTCGTCACCGGGTCGCGAGACGGTTGGCCATCGTCTGCCTGACCTGCTGGCTGGGGGCCTCGCCGCCGGCGCTGGCCCAATCTGCGCCTCCCGCGCCTCCGACAAGCCCGTACTTCGTCGCGACTCCCCAGCTGGAGGACGCCCTCACGCCGCTGCGCCATTTGCCGCCGGACGGCGAGGTGGCGCTGCGCTCGTCGGTGGTCGTCGTGCCCGACCCGCTCGAAACGCAGGTGGGCAAATCGTTCGACATGGCGGTGGCGGCCCTGCTGAGTGCGTACCAGGCCCGTGGCTACGAACTGGACGGCTTCGCCTTTGCCTGGGAGCCCAGGCGCTCCGACGTGCCGTCCACAGGCGCCGTGCAGTCGACCAACGGCTACCGGGACCGGCATCGGCGCGTGCCGAGCCTGCTGCTGTTCCGCAAGGACCTGTGGCGCGACCAAAGCAAACCAAAGGCGCAAGACGTTCCGGGAAGTCTGCGGACAAACGACACCATCGACGTTGCGTACGACTTGATCTACCTCGTCGGCGATTCGCCCAGCTACGGGATCCAGCCGCGCGCGTTCGCCGCGGCCGCGCAGTGCGCACTGCTGTTCGACGGCGCCAGGACCACCGTGGCTGCGCTGTCGCCCGACGAGCCATGCAACCGGCCACCCGCACCAGGCCGGAAGACCTTGAACGTGATCGGGCCGTCCTTCTCCGGCTCGATGCAGTCCCTGGCGGTCGCCATCGGCCGGCTCGGCTGCAAGGACGAAGCATGCAAGGCGTCCGGGCGACGCAGCGACATCGACGTGAAGCTGGTCAGTCCCTCCGCGTCGGTATCGAGCAACCAGGAGATCGCCAAGCACGGATTCGTCCACCACACGGGCGTGGAGTACGACCCGATCGCCTGGGGCCTGCAAGACCAGATGCTGATGCTCACGCGCTACCTCTGCCGCAACGACCTGTTGTCCCAGCGTCGGATCGTGTTCCTCGTGGAGGAGTCCACCTTCGGCCGCGGCGCACAGGATCTGGCCAACCACCTGATCGACGAGCTCGCCCAGGAGGGACCCGGCTCGGAGGAGGTCGCGAAGCACTGCCTGGGCAAGGACGAGCTTTCGATCCAGGTCAAGCAGTTCCCGCCGAACATCTCGTCGATACGCGCCGAACACTCCCGGCTTCGCAAGGCCGAACTGGCGGCGCAGCAGAAGACGCCCGGCGCCACCAGCCGGTTGCTCGAACTCGACATGACCAGCACCGACGCCGGCAGCGATCGGCCGCCGCCGTACCAGCCGGCGCTGAGTTCCCGCTCCGACGAGCTCATGCTCTATCGGCTGTTCGATTCCCTGCGCATGTGGGGAAAGCCGGACGCGGTGGTGATCGTCGCGACCGACGTGCGCGACCGCATCTTCCTGCTCAGCGAAGTCCGCAAGGCGCTGCCGTGGGCACTGCCGGCGATGCTTGAGATGGATTACCTCGTCGTCCATCCCGACTATCGCGCGACCAGCCGCGGCGCGGTCGTCGTGTCGATGCGCGATCCGATGGTCTGCGTGCGCGGCGACGAGATCGTCCCGTGCCGTGCCCGCAATGCCGCCGCGGAGGAAGCGGCGCGGTGCGGTGCGCCGCACGGACTGAAATGGGTGTGCAGGCTCATCCGCGAGCGCGACCCTGACCGCGACGGCGGAAGTGGCAACCTCAAGACGACGCGCTTTGCGTTCTCGACGGATCAGGCCGCAAACATGTTCCGGGCCGCCTACTTGCTGATCGGTTATCGCGAGTACGCCGTCGCCCACCCCGACACGAGCCTGTCCGACTACATCCGCAAGGCGATCTGCCGAGATGGCCAATGCACACCTCGGCTCTACGTGGCGACGTTGGCCGGCTTCGCGAGCCTGGACGAAGAGCGCCGCAGCACCATGGTCGCGGCGGACTCCAGGCTGGCGCTGCAGCCACTGTGGTACATGGCGACGGCACTGCTGGCCGCCTTCCTGTTCCTGGTGGGCGTCTGGTTGCTGCGCGGTGCACGCGGCGGGAGCGTGATGTCGAACTTCGCGCGGCACGTCATCACCGACTCGCGGTGGTTGACCCGCCATCTGCCGCGCTGGCTGGTCTCCCGCGATGCGATGCCGCCGAGGAGTTCGCGACCGGCGCCGATGCGCGATGCGGCCGCTGTCGCTTCGCTGGTCCCGCGCGGTCGGTGGTTGCAGGCGCTCGTGGCTGTCCTGGGCGGCGCGATCGCCGTGATCGCGGTGCTGCGGCTGTGGCAGATCAGTCGATGGGGTGGCGCCGATGCATGGCTCGACCCGTGCCTGGGAGACACCTCATGCCGCTTCACGCTGGCCCACGGACGGGATCGCTGGGCCATGTACAGCCTGCTGGGACTCTACGCATGCGTGGCGATGCTGGGCGTGATCCGTCTGTCCATCGCGGGACGTCGCCACGAGGTGTACGGCAGTCAGCTCAACTGGTACGGGGCGGGCGAAAGCACGCGGCCCTGGCTGATCCCGATGGCCATCCTGATGGTCGTCGTCCTCGTGTTCTACCTGTCCGACAATCCGCCGGTAAGCGTGGACGCACGCGGCCCCTGGCTGTTCGCGATGCTCGTGCTGGTGTGTGGCGTGGCTTTCCTGGTCGCGCTTGGGTCGCATCTGCGCCATCTCGTTCGAATCACGCTGTGGCTGTCCAAGACCATCGGCCCCATCCGGAAACGCAAGGACATGGACGACTGGCCGTCGCCACGGGCCTTGCAGGAAACGATGCAGACACCCTTCAACCTGGCCCTGAACCGCAAGGATGTCGCAGTCCTGAAGTCGCGTTCGCTGCGCGACTGGATCCAGACGTCCCGCCTCATCATCGACGGGAACGGTGCCTACCCGCCGTATGCGTCGATGTTCGAGGAGTGGCAACGCCAGCTCGTCGCCGAACTCAAGTTGCTCGTGGTCGCGATCCGGTTTTCGGCATGGTGCGCGATGGCGGCGCCGTTGACGGTGCTGCTGGCCATGACGGCGTACCCGCCGGTTTATGAGCGCTGGCTGCGGACGATGTCGATCGGCCTGCTGCTGTTGGGCTTCGTCATTACCGTGATCGTGGTCCTGCGCATGGAGAAGAACCCGATGCTCGGCCCGATGTTCACCAGCCACGGCGATGACCTGAGCTTCGGCGGCTCGTTGCGCGCGCTGTGGCCGAAGTTCGTGGCGATGGCGGCGGTGCTGATTCCGTTGGTGATGCCGGACCTGTGGAACGCGCTCCACACGCTGGTCCGCTCGATCAATTCGCTGGGGTAGGGGATCGACGCCGGACATGCCACGCGTCGAGCGACAACCCGGCCGCTCAACCCGCCGGGCGCGCCAGCACTTCGGGCGGAAGCAGGTCGAGCATTTCCTGCACGAATCCTTCGAGCATGTCCGGCGAGTAGCCGCGATGGACGTGCGCCACGGTTCCTTCGCGGTCGATGATGAACATGTGCGGGACCGAAACGACGCCGTAGCGCTCCGCGGCAGGTCCCTTGTCGTGCACGAACGTCAGCTTGAGCTTGGTGTTCGCGCGGATCAGGCCGAGATAGTCCTCGCGCGGCTCGTTCAAGTTCACCGCGATCACTTCGAGGTGATCGCGCCCGACGGTCTTCTGCAAATGCCCCAGGATCGGAAGTTCGCGACGGCACGGGCCGCACCACGAGGCCCAGAACGTCACGATGACGACCTTGCCGCGGTGGGCGCTGACGGTCACCGGTTCGCCGTCGCGGCCGTTACCGAGCAGGTCGGGCGGAATCTCTCCGGGCGCCGGCGACGCGGCATTCGCGACGCCCCATAGCACTCCGGCGCACAGGATGCCCACGCGCAATGCGCGCGACACGTGGCCGCGCAATCCAATCCGTTCCATGGTGTTCCCCCTGTGGTGTCGCGAGCTTAGCCAGCCGCGCGACGCCTGGGAAGCTCACTTCTCCACGAACGCCCGCTCGAACACGTACTGCCCCGGGGTGCCGATGCGCGGTGCGGCGGCGAAGCCGCGGCCGTCGAGGATCGTGCGGAAGTCGGCGAGCATCTGCGGGCTGCCGCAGATCATGGCGCGGTCGCGCTCGGCGTCGAGGGCGGGAAGGCCCAGGTGTTCCATCATGCGGCCGCTGTCGAACAGGTCCGTGAGGCGACCCCGCTGGTCACGGCCCTCGAACTGGAACGCTTCGCGCGTCACCGCCGGGTAGTACTTCAACTTCGCGGCGATCTGTTCGCCGAGGAACTCGTGGCGCGGCAGTTCGTTGACGAAGTAGTCGCGATAGGCGAGGTCGTGCGCATTGCGCACGCCGTGGGTCAGGATGACGTTGTCGAAACGCTCGTAGGTTTCCGGATCCTTGATCACCGCCAGCCACGGGGCCAGGCCGGTGCCGGTGCCCAGCAGGTAGAGGTTGCGGCCCGGATGCAGGTCGTGGAGCAGCAACGTGCCGGTCGGCTTGCGGCCGATCAGTACCTGGTCGCCGGGCTTGATCGACTTCAGTCGCGAAGTCAGCGGGCCATGGGGCACCTTGATGCTGAAGAACTCCAGCTGCTCTTCCCAGTTCGCGCTGGCGATGGAGTACGCGCGCAGCAGCGGCTTGTGCGAGCCGTCGGGCTGTTCGACCTGGAGTCCGATCATGACGAACTGGCCGTTCTCGAAACGGAAGCCGTCGTCGCGGGTGGTGGTGAAGCTGAAGTAGTCGTCCGTCCAGTGACGGACATCCAGCACCGTCTCGGTGCCAAACGCGGAGGACATCGGGGGCGTCGAAAGGGGGAGGAATCGGCTCGTATTGTAGCCCAGCGGGCTTCACCCGATATTGATTCTCATCTGGGCGACGGGTGGCGAACTATGCTGCGATCCATGCCTACCGTCTGGACCGTCGGCCATTCCACCCGTGAATGGCCCGAATTCGCCGCCTTGCTGGAGCAGGCGGGCATCCAGGCCGTGGCCGACGTGCGTCGCTATCCGGCCTCGCGCCGTCATCCGCAGTTCGCGGCGGAAAACATGGCCGACGCGCTGCCCCAGGCGGGCATCGACTACGTGCCCATGGTCGAACTCGGCGGCCGTCGACGGGCCCGGCCGGACTCGCACAACACAGTCTGGCGCAACGCGTCCTTCCGGGGCTACGCCGATTACATGGAAACGCAGGAGTTCCAGCACGCCCGCGATCGGCTCGAACGGCTGGCCGCGCAACGCCACACCGCGGTGATGTGCGCCGAAGCGCATTGGACGCAGTGCCATCGCGCGCTCATCAGCGATGACCTGAAATCGCGCGGATGGCGCGTGATCCATCTGATCGCGCCCGGCCGCAGCGAAGAACATCCGTACACGAAGGCGGCGCGCATCGTCGACGGCCGACTGGACTATCGCGCGACGCCAGCGGACGGAACGCAGGGCGATCTGTTCTGAAGCTACTTCGCCTCTGCGATGCGCGAGGAATGCGAGGCGATCATCTTCCAGGCGCCTTCGCGCTGGATCCACACCCGGGTGAAGCGGAAGCGCCCGCTCCACGGCTGCCCGTTGCTGATGCCCGACTGCACGCTGGTGCCGGTCACCACGACGGTGTCGCCGTAACGACGCACGCGCAGGTCCTCGTTGCCGATGCCCTGGTTGCGGCGCGTGCTGGTGCGCAGTTCGTCGAGGTAATCGGCCTTGTACTGCACGCGGCCGTCGGAGTGGGTGAGCATCCAGTCGTCGGCAAGCAGACGGTCGAGCCCGGCCACGTCGGGCTTCATGCGCATCTCGTTCCAGGTGGCGTCCATCGCGAGCAGGTCCGCATCGCTTTCGAATGCCATGGACCGCGCGCTGACGAGGAGGGCAAGGCACAACACGATGATCCGAAGCATTCGGTTCTTGCTCTGTTTCCTTCTCCCGTCGGGAGAAGGTGCCCGGAGGCGGACGAGGGGGCGAAGCTTCACGCTTCGAACTGCAGTGCGGTGAGGGACGTGGCATTCGACGTGGAATTCGACGCTGCGACTCAGTTGCCCCTCACCCGAGCCCCTCTCCCGGCGGGAGAGGGGCTCGGAAAGGAGATCACTTTTTTGGCGGATCCAGTCGCAAGAGCTTGCCGTCGGTCTCGTCGGTGAGCACGTACACCTTGCCATCGGCGCTCACGCGCACGTCGCGGATGCGCGCGCCGACTTCCTTCAGCAGGCGCTCTTCGCCGGTGATCTTGTCGCCATCGAGCGAAAGTCGGATCAGGCTGCCGTCGGCGAGTGCGCCCAGGAACAGGCTGTCGTTCCACGTCGACGCCGGCTGCCCGGTGTAGAAAGCCATGCCCGACAGGCCCGGCGATTTCTCCCACACGTGGTACGGCTGTTCCATGCCCGGCGCCGACGTGCCGACGGCCTCCGGAATCTTCTGGCCGGAGTAGTTGATGCCGTGCGTGATGATCGGCCAACCGTAGTTCTTGCCGGCTTCGGGGAGGTTGATCTCGTCGCCGCCCCTCGGGCCGTGCTCGGCCTCCCACACCTTGCCGGTGCGCGGGTCCAGCGCCAGCGACTGCATGTTGCGGTGGCCGTAGCTCCAGATCTCAGGACGGGCGTCCTTGCGGCCGACGAAAGGATTGTCGGTCGGCACGCTGCCGTCCAGGTTCAGGCGCACGAGCTTGCCTTGCAGCATGTCCAGCTTCTGCGAGGTCGGACGGTCGTTGCGCTCGCCCTGGCTGATCCAGACGTGGCCCTTGCCGTCGAAGACGATGCGCGAGCCGAAGTGGTTCGGACCGACCAGCTTCGGCTCCTGGCGGTAGAACACCTTCACGTCGGCGAGCGCGCCGTCGCCCAGCGTGCCGCTGGCGACCGCGGTGCCAGCGCTGCCGTCCGGGCCGGGCTCGGAGAAGCTCAGGAAGAGGCGCTTGCTGGTGGCGAAGTCGGGCGCGAGCACGACGTCGAGCAGGCCGCCCTGGCCTTCGGCCCAGACGGTCGGCACGCCGCTGATCGGTGCGGACAGCGCGCCGTCGGCGGAGACATGGCGCAGGCGGCCCGGGCGTTCGGTCACCAGGAAGCCGCCGTCGGGCAGCAGGGCGACGCTCCAGGGGTGTTCCAGGCCGGCGGCGACGGTGGTGACGGTGACCGCGCCCTTCTCGCTGGCGACAGTCTGCGTCGGCATCGCCTTCGGTGCCGCAGTGGCGGCCTTGGCGGGTGCGGCGTTGTCTTCGCCCTGGCGTGCCTGGCAGGCGACGAGGGCCATCGAAAGCGCGAGGGCGAGCGTGGTGCAGTGGAGGGCGTGGCGCATGGGGCAGGGCTCCTGTCCGGGCGTGCGGAATGAGGCGGGGCGGAATGAGGTGGGAAGGTCGCGGTGACGCTCAACGATAACCGGCCGCCTGCAACTCGAACAATTCGGCGTAGCGGCCGCCCTGTGCGAGCAACTGCTCGTGCGTGCCGCTGGCCTCCAGCCGGCCGCCTTCGAGCACGAGGATGCGGTCGGCCATGCGCACGCTGCTGAAGCGGTGCGAGATGAGCGCTGCCGTCTTGCCGCGCGAGAGGTCCTTGAAGCGCTGGAACACCTCGAACTCGGCGCGCGCGTCGAGCGCGGCGGTCGGTTCGTCGAGGATCATCACCTGCGCATCGCGCATGTAGGCGCGCGCGATGGCGATTTTCTGCCACTGACCGCCGGACAGATCCACACCGGTCTTGAAGCGCCGGCCGATCAACTGGTCGTAACCGCGCGGGAGATTCTCGATGACGTTGTCGGCCGCCGCGCGGCGTGCGGCCTCGCGAATGCGCACGGCGTCGTCCATCGCGTCGATGCGGCCCACGCCGATGTTCTCGCCGGCGGTGAGGTGATAGCGCACGAAGTCCTGGAAGATCACGCCGACATTGCCGCGCAGGTCGTCCAGGTCGTACTCGCGCAGGTCGCGGCCGTCGAGCGTGATGCGGCCTTCGTCCGGGTCGTACAGCCGCGCGAGCAATTTCACCAGCGTGGTCTTGCCCGCGCCGTTCTCGCCGACCAGCGCCAGCACTTCGCCCACGCGCAGTTCGAAGTCGAGCCCTCGCAAGGCCCACTTGTCCGCATCGGGATAGCGGAAGCCGACGTTCTCGAAGGCGAAGCCGCGCGCGATGGGGCGCGGCACGGACAGCGCGTGCGGCGGCGACACGATCTCCGGTTCGATGGCGAAGAACGAGAACAGGTCGTCCAGGTACAGCGCCTGTCCGGCCACCTGCGAGAAACCCACCAGCAGGCCTTCGAGCAATTGGCGCAGGCGCAGGAAACTGCCGGCCAGGAAGGTCAGGTCGCCGATGCTGAAATCGCCCTTCACCGTGCGCCAGGCGATGTACGCATAGGCGACGTAGTAGCCCAGCGTGCCCAGCGCCGCGAGCAGCGTGCCCCACAACGCGCGACGCCGGGCGAGGGCGCGGTTGGCGCGGAAGAACTTCTCGGCCAGTTCGCGGTAACGCGCGATCAGGAAACGATGGAGGTTGAAGATCTTCACCTCCTTCGCCGTTTCCACGCTCGCGCCCATCTGCCGCACGTATTCGAGCTGGCGCCGCTCGGGCGTCCAGGCGAAGTTGAGCGAGTACCCCAGCGCGTTGAAATGCGCCTCGCCGACGAATGCCGGAACCAGCGCGATCGCCAGCAGCACGATCAGCCACGGCGCGAACACCAGCAGGCCGGCGGCGAACGTGAAGACGGTGATCGTGTCCTGCACCTGGCCGAACAGCTGGCTCATCAGGTTCATGCGGCCCATCGTCTGCCGCCGCGCGCGATCGAGCTTGTCCTGCAGGTCCGGGTCTTCGAAATCCTCCAGGTCCAGCGTCGCTGCGTGCTCCATCAGGCGCACGCTGGTGACGTTGGTGAACAATTCCGACAGCAGCGAGTCGCCGTAGCTGATGGCACGGCCGAGCAGATCGGAACCGATCGCCAGCGCGAACTCCAACGCGAGCAGCGCGAACAGTGTGTCGAGCTGACCGCCGTGCCAGGCCTGGGCAATGGAGTCGAAACCGTTGCCGGCCGCGACCAGGCGCACGGCTTCGTCGATGATGAGCTTGCCCACGTACAGCGTGGCGATCGGCAGGAAGGCGCGGACGATGCGCAGGCCGATCGTCGCCAGCGTGAGGGCGGGGCTGGTGGCCCAGATCTGGCGCAGGAACGGCGGCAGGTTGCGCAGCGCGTTGAAGCGCTCGCGCAGGCTGGGACGTGGGGCGGGCGAGGCCGCCGGCGCGCTGTCGGTCATGCGGCGATTGTGCCGCATGCGTAGGGGGTCATTCCGTCACGTGCGCACGGCGCGTTGATTCAAGCCTCTCCCGCGAATGGAGAGGCGCTTGTTGCGGCATGCGCTCAATGGTCGCGCGGACGGCGCATGGGCTCGCGCCGGTTGCGATCGTGTTCGTTGTCGTCGAGGTCGTCGCGCTGGTCGTACGACGAACTGGAGAAACCGCTGCCCTGTTGGTCGGACCCGCTGCGCACCGCCTGGCCTGGCGGACCGAACGAAGCCGAGCCCTTGTCGACCAGCAGGCGGTTGTGCACTTCGCGCACGCCCTGCACGGCGACGGCGAGGTCCTCGGCGAGGTGTTTCATCCGACGCTGCGGCACTTCGCCCGTCAGCGTGACGACGCCGGATTCGATGGCGATCAGGATCTCGCTGGCGTCGATCTCGTCGGCGCGGGTGAGGCGTTCGATCAGGTCGTCGGCGATGCGTTCGTCGGAGCGCACGACGTTGCGAGGGCCGCGGCCGCGGTGACCACCGGCGCGTGGCGCGGCGTCCGCTTCGCGCGCCGGGCGGCGGAAATCGCCGTAACCGCCCTGGCCTGGGTAACCGAAGCCTTCGTCGGGCCCCGTGTCGCCCCAGACACGATTGGTGACCGAGGGCATGCCGCGATACAACTCGTCGCGGTGGCGATCCTGCTTGCTGGTGTCGTCGTCGCGGTGTCTGGCCATGACGGGCTCCGGGGCTTGTCGTAGCGGCGATATTGCGCAGATCGCGGTTAGCAGCATGGCAATGGGTTGTGATCCGTTTGTGTCCAACCGGACGCCGCCCGGGTAGCCCGGGTAAGGCCAAAGGCCGCACCCGGGGAATACGCGTCATGCCGCAACGAAAGGCCCCGGGTGCGCTGCGCTTACCCGGGCTACGTGAGCGCACTTGAGCGAAGATCGCCGCTACGTCTTCGCTTTCGCGACCTTTCTCGTCGTGCTTTTCGCGGTTTTCTTGACCGTTTTCTTCACCGCCTTGCGGACCACTTTCGTCGCCGCCGCCGGTGCCAGTTCGATCCAGGTCGGCGCGTGATCGCTGGGTTTGGGCTGGCCACGTACCCAGCGATCCACGCCGGCAGCGCGCAGTCGCGGGGCGAGTTCGGCGTTGAGCAGCAGGTGGTCGATGCGCAGCCCGGCGTCGCGGTCCCAGTGTTGGCGGAAGTAGTCCCAGAACGTGTATACGCGCTCCTCGCCGAAGACATGGCGCAACGCGTCGGTCCATCCCTGGTCGAGCAGGCGCTGGTAGCGTTCGCGGCTCTCAGGTTGCAGCAGCGCGTCCTTGCGCCAGGATTTGGGGTCGTAGATGTCCTCGTCGGTGGGCACGACGTTGTAGTCGCCCGCGATCACCACCGGCTGGCCACTCTCGTACCACTGTTTCGCACGCAGCAGCAGGCGGTCCATCCACGCCAGCTTGTAGTCGAACTTCGGTCCCGGCTGCGGGTTGCCGTTGGGCAGGTAAAGGCAGACGACGACGATGCCGCCCATGGCTGCCTCGATGTAGCGGCTCTGGCTGTCTTCCGGATCGCCCGGCAGGCCGCGCCCGATCTCCACCGGATCCGCGTCGCGGGCGAGGATCGCCACGCCGTTCCAGGATTTCTGTCCGTGCCAGATCGCCCCGTAGCCCGCATCGGCGATGGCCTGGACGGGGAAGGCTTCCTGCGGCGCCTTGAGTTCCTGCAGGCAGGCGACGTCGGGGCGCTCCTTGCGCAGCCAGGCGAGCAACGCCTCCAGGCGCGTGTTCACGCCGTTGATGTTGAACGTGGCGATCTTCACGCCGACGCAGGCTCCACTTGCACGAGGCCGACACGCTAGCCGGGCCGTCGTGAAGGCCCGGTCCCCGACTTCCGTCATGGATGTACTCGCGCGACGGCGGCTAGACTCGACGGCTGGTTTCCAGGGGATCGCCACCATGCTCCGACACGCACTGCTCGCCGCGGCCGTCGCCGCCTGCCTGTTCACGCCGCTGGCCGGGGCGCAGACGCCCGGCACGCCTGCCACGCAGGCGGCCCCGTCGAACAACGCCGCCGCCCAGGCATTGCACGCGCTGTTCGCCGAGGAATGGGAGCGCGGCATGCGCGAGAACCCGGAGGAGGCCAGCTGGCGCGGCGACAAGCGCTACAACGATCGCTGGACCGAGATGAGCCAGGCCGCGATCCAGGCGCGCATGGAGGGAGACCGTCAGGCGCTGCAGCGCTTGCAGGCCATCGATCGCAACGCCCTGTCGGAGGCGGATCGCCTCAACTACGACGTGTTCGCGTGGGACCTGGAGAAAACGGTCGAACGCCAGAAGTACCGCGAGTACCTGCGCCCGGTTACCCAGCGCGGCGGTGTGCAGACCGCGGAAGGCATCGCCGAGGTGCTGCCGTTCACGACCGTCAAGGACTACCGCGACTGGCTGGCACGCATGCGCGCCTTGCCGGCGTTGATCGAACAGAACCAAGCGCTGATGCGCGAAGGCGCGGCGGCCGGCAACACGCCGCCGCGCGTGCTGATGGAGCGCGTTCCGGCGCAGATCCAGTCGCAGCTGGTGGACGATCCGACGAAGAGTCCGTTCTACAAGCCGTTCACGAAGTTTCCCGACACGATTTCCGAATCCGAGCGCAGCGCGCTGCAGGCCGAGGCCAAGCAGGTCATCGCCGACGTCGTCATTCCAGCCTATCGCCAGTTCGCCGCGTTCTTCCAGGCCGACTATCTGCCGAAGACGCGCGAGTCCATCGCGGCGGTCGACCTGCCCGACGGCAAGGCGTACTACGACTTCGTGGCGCGGTACTTCACCACGACCAGCCTGTCGGCCGACCAGATCCACAAGATCGGCCTGAAGGAAGTCGCGCGCATCCGCGCGGAAATGGAAAAGGTGAAGGCGGAGGTCGGCTTCAAGGGCACGCTGCCGGAATTCTTCGACCACCTGCGCACCGACCCGAAGTTCTTCCACAAGACGCCGCAGGAGCTGTTCACCGGCTACGAGGCGATCTCCAAGCGCATCGACCCGCAACTGGTGAAGGTGTTCAAGACCATCCCGCGCCTGCCGTACGGCGTGCGGCCGATCCCGGACAACATCGCGCCCGACACCACGACCGCGTACTACCAGCCGGGCGCGGTCGACGGCACGCGCGCGGGCTTCTACTACGTGAACCTCTACAAGCCGGAAGTGCGGCCGAAGTGGGAAATGATGGCGCTGTCGCTGCACGAAGCCGTGCCGGGGCACCACTTCCAGTTCGCGCGCGGCATGGAGCTGCCGGACGTGCCGATGTTCCGCCGCGTGGGCTACTTTGTCGCCTACGGCGAAGGCTGGGGCCTCTACGCCGAGCGCCTGGGCTACGACATGGGCCTGTACGACGACCCGTACGACCGCATGGGCCAGCTGGCCTACGACATGTGGCGCGCAGTCCGGCTGGTCGTCGACACCGGCATGCACAGCAAGGGTTGGAGCCGCGACAAGGCCATCGCCTACTTCATGGACAACTCGCCGAAGACGCGCCAGGACGTGGTCAACGAGATCGACCGGTACATCGGCTGGCCGGGGCAGGCGCTGGCCTACAAGATCGGCCAGCTCAAGATCTCCGAGCTGCGTGAGAAGGCGTCGAAGCAGCTGGGGGCGAAGTTCG
The DNA here is from genome assembly GCA_005503055.1 of Lysobacteraceae bacterium P. Lineage (GTDB taxonomy): Bacteria > Pseudomonadota > Gammaproteobacteria > Xanthomonadales > Xanthomonadaceae > Lysobacter_J. The sequence goes on from SCOX01000001.1 coordinate 196,095, forward strand.
ACCTGCGGGCCTTCAACGACGCGGTGCTGGAGACAGGTTCCGTGCCCCTGGAGGCGCTGGAGGCCCATATCGACGCGTGGATCGCTGCCCAGAAGGCCGCCTGATGCCGGGCCGGGCCGGGGCGGGTAGCACGCATTTGCGTCCAACCCATTGAATCGGCCATAATTTCCGGCTCCCGTGGCTCCGGCCGCCGGGAGACCTTGCTCCACCACGCCCAGTCCGGGCGTCGGGGGGCTGATCCGGACGTGCAGCGCGCCTTGTGCCCGCACGGCCACTCATCCACAAGGAACCACACCATGCGTCATTACGAAGTCGTGTTCCTGGTCCATCCGGACCAGAGCGAGCAGGTGCCGGCCATGATCGAGCGCTACAAGGGCTCGATCGAAGGCGGCGAAGGCAAGATCCACCGTCTCGAAGACTGGGGCCGCCGTCAGCTGGCCTACCCGATCGAGAACCTCGTCAAGGCTCACTACGTGCTGCTCAACATCGAGTGCACCCAGGAAGTCCTGAACGAGCTCGTCGACGGTTTCCGCTTCAACGACGCCGTCCTGCGTCACCTGATCATCAAGCGCGACGGCCCGGACACCGAGCAGTCCCTGATCATGAAGTACAAGGACGAGAAGGGCGACAAGCCCGAGCGCGGCGAACGCGGTGAGCGCGGTGAGCGCCGTCGCCGTGACGAGGAAAGCGAGAGCGTCGGCACCGCCGACGATAACGCCGACGACAACGTCGAAGCCGCCTGATCACGCCCTCTAGGAGCGCACCATGTCCAAGTTCTTCCGTCGCCGTAAGTTCTGCAAGTTCACCGCCGAGGGTGTGAAGGAGATCGATTACAAGGATCTCAACACCCTGCGCCAGTACCTCACCGAGACCGGCAAGATCGTGCCGAGCCGCGTGACCGGTACCAAGTCGAAGTACCAGCGCCAGCTGTCCACGGCCGTCAAGCGCGCCCGTTTCCTGGCCCTGATTCCGTACACCGACAACCACAACGCCTGAAATCGGGTCCCTCCGAAGAGCAGCGCACGTCCCTGTGCGCACTCTTCATGAACACCGGACTTCGCTCCGGCGCGCTGGCAAAGCCAGGCGCCGGCGACGTCATTCGGACAGCCACTGCTGCGGGGCCACGGCCTCGCTAACGAATACGGAGCACCACCATGCAACTGATCCTCCTGCAGAACGTGCAGAACCTCGGCAAGCTCGGCGACAAGGTCACCGTCAAGCCGGGCTTCGGCCGCAACTTCCTGATCCCGTACGGCAAGGCCGTGCCGGCGACGCCGACCAACCTGGCCGAGTTCGAAGCGCGCCGCGCCGAGTACGAAGCCAAGGCCAAGGCCTCGCTGGAAGGCGCCGAAGGCCGCAAGGCCGCGCTGGACGGCGTCGAGGTGACCATCTCGGCCAACGCGTCGACCGAAGGCAAACTGTACGGCTCGATCACCCCGCGCGACATCGCCGAGGCTCTGACCAAGATCGGCCACAAGGTCGAGAAGTCGGAAGTCGTGCTGGGCGAAGGCCCGCTGCGTCGCACCGGCGAGTACGAAGTCATCGTGCACCTGCATGCCGACATCGAAGCCACCGTCAAGGTCATCGTGGTCGGCGAAACCGCCTGATCCGATTACCGGCGATGCTTCAGGAAAGGGCGCCTTCGGGCGCCCTTTCTTTTTGTCTGCCTGGGTCCGGGGTGGGGCTCAGACCTTCTTTTCGGATTTATCCCATAGGGCGACGAGGCGGGGGGTGACAAAGTCGCAGCACATCCCCCGATACCGCCGCCATGGACCAGCGTCTCGACATTTCCTCGCTCGACCCCTCGCTGGACCTGCCATTCGCGATCCCGGCGTCCTGCGCGACCCCGCAACTGGCGGCGCCGTCGTTCACCGACCTGATCGCCGCAAGCCTGCGCGAGGCCTGCGAGGTCGATGGCGACTGCGTCTTCCCCATCATCGCCAGGCTGATCGACCAGCATCTGGCGGGCACCGCCCAATCGCGCCGAGTCGGACGCTGGCGCGACGAGGCATTGGACGATCTGCTCAGCGCGGTTTCTCCCGGCGTGCGCGCCCGCATCGGTGCGGGGGCCTGCGCGGACTGATCGCGCCGCGCCCAGGGCGCTCGGCCATGCCCCGTGCGTGAGCCCGAACAGAGGCTGCAACCGACCGTCCGTCGTCTCACCTGTTGCGACAACCGCGTGGCCTGATGTCGCCCATGAGTATCCACGCGATATCCACAGACTTATATGCAACGCAGTGGATGCTTCCGCGTCTACGATGCCCGACCCGCGACATATATACGGACGCCGCAACGGCGCCGAACCGGGGCAACTGAGGACTAATGGGCGCACGAGCGGGCTTTCGCGGGGAAAAACGCTTCGAGACGCGTAGCGAGCAGCGCATGGACCAGCTGCGCGTGCCGCCGCAGTCGATCGAGGCCGAGCAAGCCGTGCTTGGTGGCCTCATGCTGGCGCCGGACTCCTTCGACCGCATCGTCGACCAGCTCAACGACAACGACTTCTACCGGCGCGATCACCAGCTCATCTATCGCGCCATCCGCGAACTGGCCGAGAAGAACCGCCCGTTCGACGCGGTCACGCTGGGTGAGTGGTTCGAATCGCAGGGTCTGTCGGAACAGGTCGCCGGCGGCGCCTACCTGATCGAGCTGGCGACCAACACGCCGTCGGCCGCCAACATCACCGCCTATGCCGAGATCGTCCGCGACAAGGCGATCCTGCGGCAGCTGATCGACGTCGGCACCGGCATCGTCAACGACGGCTTCCAGCCCGACGGCCGCGACAGCGCCGAGATCCTGGAAGAAGCCGAGCGGCAGGTGCTGGCGATCGCCCAGGCCAACACCGGCGGCAAGACCGACTTCACGCCCGTCACCAAGGCGCTGTCGGAAGCGTTCGACACGCTGCAGACGCGTTACACCAACGGCGGCGGCATCACCGGACTGCCGACCGGTTACACCGAATTCGACATGATGACGGCCGGCCTGCAGAAGACCGACCTGATCATCCTCGCGGCGCGTCCGGCGATGGGCAAGACCACGCTCGCGCTGAACATGGCCGAGTCCGCCGCCTTCCGCAGCAAGCTGCCGGTGGCGGTGTTCTCGATGGAAATGTCGGCCTCGCAGCTGGCGATGCGCCTGATCTCCTCGGTCGGTCGCGTCAATGCGCAGCGCCTGCGTACCGGCCAATTGGAGGACGAGGACTGGAGTCGCGTGACCGGCGCGATCCGCCAGCTGCGCGACGCCAAGATCTTCATCGATGACGAACCCGGCATGTCGCCCGTGAAGTTGGCGGCCAAGGCGCGTCGCCTCAAGCGCGAACACGGCCTGGGCCTGATCGTCATCGACTACCTGCAGCTGATGTCGGTGCCGGGCAACAGCGAGAACCGAGCGACGGAAATCTCCGAGATCTCGCGTTCGCTCAAAGGCCTCGCCAAGGAACTGCAGGTGCCGGTGATCGCGCTTTCGCAGCTCAACCGCTCGCTGGAAACGCGCACCGACAAGCGCCCGGTGATGGCCGACCTGCGCGAATCGGGCGCCATCGAGCAGGACGCGGACATGATCGTGTTCATCTACCGCGACGATTACTACAACAAGGAGAATTCGCCGGACAAGGGACTTGCCGAGATCATCATCGGCAAGCAGCGTTCGGGCCCCACGGGTTCGTGCAAGCTCAAGTTCTTCGGCGAATACACGCGCTTCGACAACCTCTCGCACGATGCGGTGGGTAGTTTCGAGTAAGCCCCTCGACGCATGACTCACGGCGCCGCACGTAGGCTGCGGCGCATGGAGCGCGAACAGGTGGAATCGCAGGCGCTGGTCAGCGTGGGCTACGACCCCGACCGGCGCATTCTGGAAGTCGAGTTCGACGGCGGCGGGATTTACCGCTATTTCGACGTGCCGGCCGACCTGTATGCCGGATTGATGGCCGCGCCTTCGCAAGGGCATTACTTCGCCGAACACGTGCGTAACGCCGGCTTCGAATACATGCGATTGGACAGCGACGAAGGCGCGGATTGACGTCCCCGTAACGGCCTGCAGTGCAGCGTGAAAGACGGTCCCATTGGAGTCGCCGCCATGCGCCGTCCCCTTTCCATGTTTCCCGTCCTGATGGTCGGCGCGATAGCGCTCGCGATGGCGTCGAGCGCCGCCGCGCAAACCAAGAGCAGCACTGGCACGAAGCAGCAGCACTGCTACGACGTCGAGGTCCAGAAGCCCAAGGAGGTCAAGGACCAGCACAAGATCACCGGCTCGGTGGTCGGCGGGCTGGCCGGTGGCCTGCTCGGCAACCAGATCGGCGGCGGCAGCGGTAAGAAGATCGCGACGGCGGCCGGCGCGGTCGGCGGCGTCGTGGCCGGCCGCAAGATCCAGGAAAACCAGCAGAACAAGACCGAGACGGTCATCGAGCGGCGTTGCGAGTAGTTCGCGAACGGGCCCAGACGCTTCATCGCTCGTCGGCCTGCGCGTTGAGCGGCCATCGCGCAGGAGGAAATGGCGCGCCGCGCTTAGAATAGGCGCCAGCGCCCCACCGCATCGGGACACACGTGCACCCCACGCCAGGCATGCCCCCGGCCGTCAGCGAGCGTCCGACTCGCATCACGGTCGATCTGGACCACCTTTCCCATAATCTGCGTCGCATCCGGGCGCACGTCGGCGTGCCCGTCATGGGAATCGTCAAGGCGAACGCCTACGGCCATGGGCTGGTGCCGGTGGCATTGCACCTGCAGGCGCAGGGCGTGGAGCAGTTGGGTGTGGCGTTCGTGGAAGAGGGAATCGCTTTGCGTCGTGCGGGCGTGACCGCGCCGGTGCTGGTACTGGGCGGCATCTTCGGCCCGCAGGTGGCGCAGTTCATCGCGCACGACCTGGAGATCACGGTCTCCTCGCTCGACAAGCTTCGTCAGGTGGAAACCGCCGCCGAGGCGATGGGTCGCAAGGCCGTGATCCACCTGAAGATCGACACCGGGATGGAACGCATCGGTGTGCACAGCTATTCCTCGCGGCCCTTCGTCGAAGCGGCGGTGGCCTCGAAGTGGTGCGTGCTCAAGGGCATCTACTCGCACCTGGCATGCTCGGACGATCCGTCCTCGCCGATGACGCTGCAGCAGGTCGAGCGCTTCTTCGATGCGTGCGCGCACGTCGAACGCATGGGCGCCCCGATGCCGTTGCGTCACCTGGCCAATTCCGGCGGCGTGCTGCATTTCCCGCAGACCTGGCTGGACATGGTGCGTCCGGGAATCGTGCTCTATGGCGTGCTGCCGGATCCGGCCTCGCGGCGCACGATCGACGTGAAGCCGGCGATGACGCTGCGCTCGCAGGTCGTGTACTTCAAGGTGGTGAAAGCGGGCAATCCGGTGAGCTATGGGGCGACGTGGCGTTGCGACCACGACACGCGCGTGGTCACGGTGCCGATCGGCTACGGCGATGGCTTCCCGCGTGCACTGTCCTCGCGTGGCGAAGTGCTGATCCGCGGCCAGCGGTACCCCATCGCCGGGCGCGTGTGCATGGACCAGTTCATGGCCGACATCGGCCAGGACAGCGCCTTCAACGAGGACGAGGTCGTGCTGATCGGCGCCCAGGGCGGCGAGGCGATCCGCGCCGAGGACGTCGCCACGTTGGCCGGCACGATCCCCTACGAGATCCTCGTCGGTCTCAACGATCGCATTCCGCGCGAATACCGGGGCGGGCTGGGCTGAGGCGGGCCGCGGCACGGCCGCTGCATTCACGCCGGCCTTGGGCATACTGAGCCGGAACACCGTCCGCCTCCCAACCCCGGGTGCCGAGATGTCCGCAAGCGAGTCGACTGCGCTGGCGCTGGTCTGGTTCCGCAACGACCTGCGACTGGACGATAACGCCGCGCTGCAGGCGGCGCTCGACAACGGCTATGTGCCCATCCCCGTCTACATCCATGCGCCCGACGAAGCCGGCGACTGGAAACCCGGTGCGGCCTCCGACGCATGGCGTCACCGATCACTGATGGCGCTGGACGCGACGCTGCGCAAGCGCGGCTCGCACCTGCGCTATTTCTTCGGCCCCAGCCTGGCGACGCTGCAATCGCTGATCGCCACCACCGGTGCCGAGGCGGTGTTCTGGAACCGCCGCTACGAACCGGCCTACGAAAGGCGCGATGCCAACATCAAGACCACGTTGCGCCAGCAGGGCGTGCGCGTGGAAAGTTTCAACGCGGCGTTGCTGTTCGAACCGTGGATGGTGCGGACCAAGCAGGGACAGCCGTTCAAGGTGTTCACGCCGTTCTGGAAGACGCTGCTCGCGCAATGGCAGCTGGCGCTGTGCTTCGATGCACCGGGACGATTGCCCGACAGTGTCGAAGGTCCGGCCGGGGTGCCGCTCGACGCACTGCACCTGGCGCCGGATCGTGATTGGGACCGGGCGTTCTGGGACGAGTGGACACCGGGCGAGCAGGGCGCGCATGCCACGCTGGAAACCTTCGTCGACGGCGCCCTGCGCGGCTACGGCGAGCAGCGCGACCGCCCCGATCGGGTCGGTACTTCGCGCCTCTCGCCGCACCTGCACTTCGGCGAGATCGCACCTTGGCGGGTCATCTCCGTGCTGGAGCGCGAACGCAGCGCCGCCAATGGGCCCGACATCGACGCCTTCCTGCGCCAGTTGGGCTGGCGCGAGTTCGCGCATCATCTGCTGCACCATTTCCCCGAAACCCCCGACCACAATTTCGACGCGCGCTTCAACGACTTCGCGTGGACCTCCGTCGTCGCCACGCGCATGGCCGACTGGCAGCATGGGCGAACGGGCGTTCCGATCATCGATGCCGGCATGCGGGAACTGTGGGCCACCGGCTGGATGCACAACCGCGTTCGCATGATCGTGGCGAGCTTCCTGAGCAAGCACATGCGCTATCACTGGCGGCACGGCGCGCGCTGGTTCTGGGACACGTTGGTGGACGCGGACCTGGCCAACAACACCCTCGGTTGGCAGTGGGTCGCCGGCACCGGCGCGGACGCGGCGCCGTACTTCCGCGTGTTCAATCCGGTGCTGCAGGCGCAGCGGTTCGATCCGGAGGGGCACTACATCGCCAGGTGGGTCCCGGAGCTGGCCAGCCTGCCGGTGCCGCTGCGCTTCGCGCCCTGGGAGGATCCCAAGGCGCTGCAGAACGTCGCGCCGGACTATCCACTCCAGCCGCTGGTCGACATCGGCGCCGGCCGCGACGCGGCGCTTTCGGCGTATCGCAAGCTGCGCGAGTGAGACCGCGTTGACGCTGCGATTGGCGGCGTGATTCACTCGAACGCAAACGCACAGGAGAGCGGATGGCCATGGCGACGCGAGCAGGGACACGCCGGCGCGGACGCCGGGAGCCGATGTCGCGGGTGGATACCGCTTGGCTGCGCATGGAGCGGCCGACCAATCCGATGATGATCACCGGCGTGCTGATGTTCGCCGAGCCGATGTCGCTCGATCGCCTCAAGCGCGTGGTGAAGGAACGGTTCCTTTCGTATCGCCGTTTCCGCCAGAAGGCGGTGGTCAGCTCGGCCGGTGCGCAGTGGGAAACTGACCTCAACTTCAACCTCGACTGGCATGTCCAGCACGCGGCGTTGCCCGGGCGCGGCGACAAGCGTGCGCTGGAACGCTTCGTCAGCCAGCTCGCGTCCTCTCCGCTCAACCACGATCGCCCGCTGTGGCAGTTCCACCTGGTCGAATGTTACGACGGCGGCGGTTCGGCGCTCGTGGCGCGCATCCATCACAGCTACGCCGACGGCATCGCGCTGGTGCAGGTGCTGCTGTCGCTCACCGACACCAAGCCGGATGCGGAAGACGGCGAAGAGCTGTCGCGCACTTGGCTCAAGCAGCAGCACGCGGGCGTCGCGCGCCGCGTGGGCGCCGTCGACCGGTACGTGAAGCTGGGCAGCAAGGTGGTCGAGAAGGGCCTGGAGATGTATCGGGATCCGACCCTCGCCGGCGTGCTGGCAAAGGAGGGCGGCGAGATCGCGCGCGAGCTGCTCAACGCGCTGGCGTTGTCGGACGATCCGCCTTCGCTGCTGCGTGGTCGCCTGGGCGTGAGCAAGCGCGTGGCCTGGGCCGAGCCGCTCGACCTGGAGGAAGTGAAGGCCGTCGGCCGCGCCTGCGACTGCACCGTCAACGACGTGCTGATGGCCACCGCGGCCGGTGCGCTGCGCAGTTACATGATCGAACGCGGCGACAACGTCGACGGCCTCACGCTGCGTGCGACCGTGCCGGTGAACCTGCGTCCACTCGAACATGCGCGCAAGCTCGGAAACCACTTCGGACTGGTGTTCCTCGATCTGCCGGTGGGCGAGGGCAATCCGATCCGGCGCCTGGAGCGTGTCGCGCAGTGCATGGAGGAGCTCAAGCGCTCGCGCCAGGCGATCGTCGCCTACGGCCTGCTCGCCGCACTGGGCATGGCTCCGGCGTCGATGCAGGGCCTGGCGCTGGAATTGTTCAGCCGCAAGGCGACGGCCGTCGCCACCAACGTACCGGGCCCGCAGCAGCCGCTGTATCTGGCCGGCTGCATGTTGCGCGAGATGATGTTCTGGGTGCCGCAGACGGGCTCGATCGGAGTGGGTATCTCCATCCTGAGCTACAACAACCGTGTGCATTTCGGCCTGATCGCCGACGGACGCCTGATCCCCGATCCCGATGCGGTGATCCGACGCTTCGGCGCGGAGTTCGAAAAGCTGCTGTACCTGTCTTTGATGGGGAACTGGGACACACGCCTCGATGCGGAAGCGGCCGAAGCGCTGATGCCTGCCGCAAACTGAATACGCCGCACGCCCGATCACTCACTCCAGACTTGGACGTGGTTAGCTTGTGCCGCATTCAGTTCCATTCCTCTCAAAGGTCGATACATGAAGAATTTCCTCAAGGCCGCGTGCACCGCCGTCATCACCACCGCCTTGCTCGCCGGCTGTGCGACTGGCGGCGGCGGTTATTACGGCCAGCCGTATCCGCAACAGCAACCCCAGCCTCAGGGCCAGCAGCAGGGCATGAGCAAGACCAGCAAGGGCGCGATCATCGGCGCACTGGCCGGTGTCGCCGCCGGCCTGCTGAGTGGCGACGATGCCACCGAGCGTCGCCAGCGCGCACTGGTCGGCGCGGGTGTCGGCGGCCTCGCCGGCGCGGCCATCGGCAACTACCAGGATCGCCAGGAAGCGGCGCTGCGCCAGCAGACCGCTGGCACCGGTGTGGATGTGGTCCGTCAGGGCAACAACATCACGTTGAACATGCCCAGCGGCATCACCTTCGACTTCGACAAGTCGAACCTGAAGCCGGAGTTCTATCCGGTGCTCGACAACGTCGCGCGTACGCTGCAGGAATACAACCAGACCGTGATCGAAGTCGCCGGCCACACCGACAGCATCGGCAGCGATGCCTACAACCAGAAGCTGTCGGAGCAGCGCGCCAACGCGGTATCCAGCTACCTGCAGAGCCGCGGCCTGAATCGCGAGCGCTTCATCGTGGTCGGCGCCGGCAAGACCCGCCCGATCGCCAGCAACGACACCGAAGCCGGTCGCGCGCAGAACCGCCGTGTCGAGATCACGCTGGTGCCGGTCGAATCCTGATCGAACCATCGCCGCGACGAAACCAGACGGGCCGCGAAAGCGGCCCGTTTCTTTTGGCGCTGCGGCGTCGAAACGAAACGCAGAAAGCAGAAAAGAAAAAGCCCGCTTGCGCGGGCTTGTTCGTGGCGAACCTGGTGGAAGCGGTCGCTCAGTTGTGGCTATGCACGCCGTGCAGGTCGCGCAGGCTGCTCTGGCGCGAGCCGAAGTAGGCGGCCAGATCGGCGATCTGCTGGTCGGTCAGTTCCTTCGCCTGGCCCGACATCAGCGCGTGCTCGCGATCGCCGTCGCGGTAGGCCTGAAGCGAGTGGGCGATGTAGTCGTAGTACTGGCCGGCGAGCTTCGGGTAGGTCTCGTCGATCGGCGCGTTGCCTTCGGCGCCGTGGCAGTCCACGCAGGACTGGCCGGTGGCCTTGCCCTTGGTCTGGGCGAGCTTCTCGCCGGCGGCGATGTGCCCGGCAGGCAGGCCGGCGGACGAGGAGGTGTGGCCTTCGGCGCGGTCGGCAGCCGAATGCTCAGCCGGCGTGTCGCCGCCGGAGCAGCCGACCAGCGCGATGGAAGCGAGCAGGGCGATGGCGAGGATCTTGTTCGTCATGGGCATGCTCACTTCACGGTCGAAAGGAAAGCGGCGATGTCGGCGATGTCCTGGCCGGAGAAGCTCTGCGACTGGGCCTGCATCGTCGGATGCTTGCGCGTTCCCTTCTTGTATTCGGTCAGCGCGTTGGTCAGGTAAAGCTCCGACTGCCCGCCGATCCTCGGCACGTGGTAGTTCGGATACGCGTTCTTGTAGCCGGTAACGCCGTGGCAGCCCTGGCACGTGTAGGTCAGTTGCTTGCCCCTGGCGGCATCGCCCTTGAGCGGAGCCGGGGTCGTCGGCGCGGCCGCGGCGGCCGGGGCGGCGGGGGCCTGGGCATCCTGGGCCGACGCGCTGAACGCGGCGGTGGTCAGGACGAAGCAGGCGGCGATCATCAGCGGTCGCATCATGTCGTAGTCCGCAATCTCGAATGGCTAGCGAAAGGTTCTGGAAGCTGGCTGCGCGTGGCGGCCTGTTAAGGCTGCCGCGCATAAGTCGGCAAGTATAGCCTGCGATCCGATTGCAACGAAGTCGCCCCATTTTGCATCGATGGTTGATGCGTCCTGTCTCCCGCGTTCTTTCGGCTAGCGCATGACGTGGCTCCAGTCACCATGACCTTCGGCGGATGGAGGATGGATGGGGCGGTGATATACCTACATACAACACCGGCACAAGCGCCGGTCATAGCCACCTTGGGGTCCAATTCGATGCGTCACTTCACCCGAAATCGCAGCCGTGGTTTTGCCCGCGCCGCTGTCGTCCTGTTGCCGTGCCTGTTGCTGCTGAGCGCCTGCAAGGGCGGGGGCGAGGGCGAAGCACAGGCCAAGCCCGGGGAAGACAAGAAGGGCCCGGAAGCCGTGCCAGTCGAGGTCGCCAAGGCCTCCCGTCGCGCCGTCGCCGCCAGCTACACCGGCACCGCGCCGCTGGAGCCGGTGGCCGAATCGCAGGTGGTCGCCAAGACCTCCGGCGTCGCCCTTAACGTCATGGTCGAGGAAGGCCAGCAGGTCCGCGCCGGCCAGAGCCTGGTCCGCCTCGACTCGGCCCGTTCGGAACTCCAGGCCGCCCAGACCGGCGCTGCCATGCGCAAGCTCGAGGCCAACTACGCGCGCGCCAAGCAGATGGCCGACCAGAAGCTGCTCAGCGCCAACGACAACGACCAGCTCCGCTTCGACCTGGAAGAGGCCCGCGCCGCCAATCGCATGGCCACGCTGGAACTGTCGTACGCCAACGTGGAGGCGCCGATCTCCGGCGTGATCGCCTCGCGTTCGATCAAGACCGGCAACTTCGTACAGATCAACACGCCGATCTTCCGCATCGTCGACACCTCGCGCCTGGAGGCCACGTTGAACGTGCCCGAGCGCGAACTGGTCACGCTCAAGGCCGGCCTGCCGGTGGCACTGGTGGTCGACGCACTGCCGGGCAAGACGTTCAAGGGCACGGTGGATCGCGTTTCGCCGGTGGTGGATTCGGGCAGCGGCACGTTCCGCGTGGTCTGCGCCTTCACCGGCGACGGCATCCTGCAGCCGGGCATGTTCGGCCGCATCAAGATCGACTACGACCAGCGCGCCGACGCGCTCGTCGTACCGCGCGTGGCGCTGTTGGAAGACGACGGCGATCCGGCCGTGTTCGTCGTGACCGGCGACAAGACCAAGCGCGTGCCGATCAAGCTGGGCTACATGGACGGTTCGTGGGCCGAGGTCCGCGAAGGCGTGAAGGAAGGCGAACAGGTCGTGATCGCAGGCAAGACCGCGCTGCGCGACGGCTCGCTGGTGCAGGTGCTCGGCCAGCCGCAGGCGAAGAAAGCCGAGATCGCGGCGGTCGCCAAGTCCGACAACAAGCAGTAATCGCGGAGAGCGAACGTGACGCAACCTGCGCACACACCTGGTTTCAACCTGGTGGAGTTCTCCACGCGCCGTCGTGTGACGGTGATGATGGTGACCCTCACCTTCGTGCTGTTCGGATTCATCGCGCTGGGGGACCTCAAGGTCAACCTGCTGCCTGACCTGAGCTATCCCACCTTGACGGTCCGCACCGAGTACACCGGTGCGGCGCCGTCGGAAATCGAAACGCTGATCAGCGAGCCGGTCGAAGAGGCCGTCGGCGTGGTCAAGGGCCTGCGCAAGCTCAAGTCGGTTTCGCGCACCGGGCAGAGCGACGTCGTGCTCGAGTTCGCCTGGGGCACCGACATGGACCAGGCCGGCCTGGAAGTCCGCGACAAGATGGAAGTGCTGCAGCTGCCGCTTGAAGCCAAGGCGCCGGTGCTGTTGCGCTTCAATCCGTCGACCGAACCGATTCTGCGCATCGCGCTGTCGCCCAAGACGGAAGCGTCCAGCGACGCCGAAGCCATGCGCCAGCTCACCGGGCTGCGCCGCTACGCCGACGATGACCTGAAGAAGAAGCTCGAGCCCGTCGAAGGCGTGGCCGCGGTGAAGGTCGGCGGCGGTCTGGAAGACGAAATCCAGGTCGACATCGACCAGCAGAAGATCGCGCAGCTGAACCTGCCGATCGACACCGTCATCCAGCGCCTGCAGCAGGAGAACATCAACATTTCCGGCGGCCGCCTGGAAGAGGGCTCGCAGCGTTACCTGGTGCGCACGGTGAACCAGTTCGCCAGCGTGCCCGAGATCCGCGAGATGCTCGTCACCACGCAGAGCGGCGGCGACGGCGCGGCCGCGAGTGCGGCGGCGCAGATGGCGGCGATTGCCGCGCAGACCGGTTCGGCCGAGGCGATGGCCGCGGCGGCATCGGTGCAGAGCGCCAATGCCGGCAGCAGCGCGAGCATTGCCGGCGGCAAGCCTGTGCGCCTGAAAGACATCGCCGACGTGCGCCAGGGCTTCAAGGAACGCGAGGCGATCATCCGCCTGGCGGGCAAGGAAGCCGTGGAACTGGCGATCTACAAGGAAGGCGACGCGAACACCGTGTCCACGGCCGACGCGATCCAGAAGCGCCTGGACGAGATCAAGGAGCAGGTGCCGCCGGACGTCGAGCTGACCACGATCGACGACCAGTCGCAGTTCATCCGTCATGCCATCAGCGACGTCAAGAAGGACGCGGTGATCGGCGGCGCGCTGGCGGTGCTGATCATCTTCCTGTTCCTGCGCGATGGCTGGAGCACGTTCGTGATCAGCCTGTCGTTGCCGGTGTCGATCATCGCCACGTTCTTCTTCATGGGCCAGATGGGCCTGAGCCTCAACGTCATGTCGCTGGGCGGCCTGGCACTCGCGACGGGCCTGGTGGTGGACGACTCCATCGTCGTGCTCGAAAGCATCGCCAAGGCACGCGAACGCGGGCTGGGCGTACTCGAGGCGGCCATCGCGGGCACGCGCGAAGTGAGCATGGCCGTGGTCGCCTCCACGCTGACGACGATCGCGGTATTCCTGCCGCTGGTGTTTGTGCAGGGTATCGCCGGGCAGCTGTTCCGCGACCAGGCGTTGACGGTGGCGCTGGCGATCGGTCTGTCGCTGATCGTGTCGATGACACTGATCCCGATGCTGAGCGCGCTGAAGGGCCGTCCGCCCATGGCGTTCCCGGAAGAAGCGTCGCATCCGCGCTGGGAGCCGAAGACGAAGGTCGGCAAGCCGGTCGCGTTCCTGCAACGCGGCATCAACTGGATCCTGCGCACGTTCTTCTTCGGCATCGCCTGGGCCATCGTGCGCGCTTGGCGCGGGCTGGTCGCCGTGGTCGGCCCGGTCATGCGCAAGGCGAGCGACATCGCGATGGCGCCTTACGGTCGTGCCGAACGCGGCTATCTGAAGCTGCTGCCGAACGCCTTGAACCGTCCGGTTCTGGTGCTGGGCTCGGCGGCGGTGGCCTTCGCCCTGACGCTGCTGGCGGTGCCGCTGCTGGGCGCCGACCTGATCCCGCAGTTGGCGCAGGATCGCTTCGAGATGACGGTGAAGCTCCCGCCCGGCACGCCGCTGCGTGACACCGACGCACTGGTGCGTGAGCTGCAACAGAAGCACGCCAAGGACTCGGGCATCCGCGCGCTGTACGGCGTGAGCGGCAGCGGCACGCGACTGGACGCCAATCCGACCGAAAGCGGCGAGAACATCGGCAAGCTGACGGTGGTGATGGAGAACGGCGGCAGCAAGGCCGTCGAAGCGGCCGAGACCGATCGCCTGCGTGCGACGATGCAGGCGCACCCGGGTGCGCAGGTCGACTTCGCCCGTCCGGAGCTCTTCAGCTTCTCCACGCCGCTGGAAATCGAGCTTCGCGGGCAGGATCTCGAGGGTATCCAGCAGGCGGGCCAGCGCATGGCCGCACTGCTTCGCGCCAACCCGCACTACGCCGACGTCAAGTCGACGGTGGAAGAAGGATTCCCCGAGATCCAGATCCGCTTCGACCAGGATCGCGCCGGCGCGCTCGGCCTGACCACGCGCCAGATCGCCGACGTGGTTGTGAAGAAGGTGCGCGGCGATGTCGCCACGCGCTACAGCTTCCGTGACCGCAAGATCGACGTGCTGGTGCGTGCACGCGAAACCGACCGCGCTTCCGTCGACAGCATCCGCCGTCTCATCGTCAATCCGGGCAGCAATCGCCCGGTCACGCTGGACTCGGTTGCCGACGTTGTCGCTACCACCGGTCCGAGCGAAATCCATCGCGCCGACCAGGTGCGCGTGGCGATCGTCTCGGCCAACCTGCGTGACATCGACCTGGGCACCGCCGTGAGCGAAGTCCAGGACATGGTGTCGGAGCAGCCGCTCGGTGCCGGCGTGAGCATGCACATCGGCGGTCAGGGCGAGGAGCTCGCCGAGTCCGTCAGGTCGCTGCTGTTCGCCTTCGGTCTGGCGGTGTTCCTGGTGTACCTGGTGATGGCATCGCAGTTCGAATCGCTGCTGCATCCGTTCGTCATCCTGTTCACCATTCCGCTGGCGCTGGTCGGTGCGGTGTTGGCGTTGCTGATCACCAATTCACCGGTGTCGGTGGTGGTGTTCATCGGCCTGATCCTGCTGGTGGGTCTGGTGGTGAAGAACGCGATCATCCTGGTCGACAAGGTCAACCAGCTGCGCGAAGCCGGCGTCGCCAAGCGCGTCGCGCTGGTGGAAGGCGCGCGTTCGCGACTGCGTCCGATCGTCATGACCACCACGTGCACGCTGTTCGGCTTCCTGCCGCTCGCGCTGGCGATGGGCGAGGGCGCGGAAGTGCGCTCGCCGATGGCGATCACGGTGATCGGCGGCCTGCTGGTGTCGACGCTGCTGACGCTGGTGGTGATCCCGGTCGTGTACGACCTGCTGGATCGTCGTGCCGACGAGTACTACGTCAATCGCGCCAAGCGTACTCATGCGCCGATCGCGCAGGGCGACGCCGATGGCCACGTCGAGCCGGTCTGAGGAGCACCCCGACATGACCATTGCGGAGCTCAGCATCAAGCGGCCGGTCACGGCGATCATGTTCTTCGTGTCGCTGTTCGTGATTGGCCTGATTGCGGCGATCCGCCTGCCGCTTGAGGCCTTCCCGGAAGTCTCGCCGCCCTTCATCTTCGTGCAATTGCCCTACACCGGCTCCACCCCCGAGGAGGTGGAGCGCACGATCCTGCGGCCGGTGGAGGAAGCGGTCTCGACGATGACCGGCATCAAGCGCATGGATGCCAACGCGAGATCGGACGGCGCCGAGATCTTCATGCAGTTCTCCGACTGGGATCGCGACGTGGCGATCGCCGCGTCGGAGGCGCGCGAGCGCATCGATGCCATCCGCGACGACCTGCCGGAAGATCTCCAGCGTTTCAACGTCTTCAAGTTTTCCACCACCGACGAACCGGTCCTGCGCGTACGCCTGGCCAGCAAGAGCGACCTGACCGGCTCGTACGACATGATCGAGCGCGAGTTCAAGCGGCGCATCGAGCGTATCCCGGGCGTGGCGCGCGTGGACGTGACCGGCGCGGCGCCGAACGAGGTCGAAATCGCGATCGACCCCGATCGCCTGACGGCCCACAACCTCGGACTAAACGAGCTCAACGAGCGGTTGAAGGCGGTGAACTTCTCGATCTCCGCCGGCCAGATCGACGACGGTGGAAAGCGTTTGCGGGTGCAACCGGTGGGCGAGATCGCCGACCTGCAGCAGCTGCGCGACCTGGTCATCAACAACGCCGGCGTGCGCCTGGGCGACATCGCGCAGGTGCGGCTGAAGCCGCAGCGGATGAACTACGGGCGTCGACTCGACGGGCGTCCCGCGATCGGCCTGGACATCTTCAAGGAGCGCAACGCGAACCTAGTGGATGTATCGAGCAAGGCGCTCGCGGAAGTGGAGGCGATCCGCAAGCAGCCCGAACTCAGCGACATCCGCATCATCATCATCGACAACCAGGGCGACAACGTCACCAAGTCGTTGCTTGAGCTGGCCGAGGCGGGCGGCATCGGTCTGCTGCTGTCGATCGCGGTGCTGTTCTTCTTCCTACGCCATTGGCCGTCCACGCTGATGGTGACCCTCGCCATCCCGATCTGCTTCGTGATGACGCTGGGCTTCATGTACTTCACCGGCGTCACGCTCAACATCCTGTCGATGATGGGTTTGCTGCTGGCGGTGGGCATGCTCGTCGATAACGCGGTCGTGGTGGTGGAGAGCATCTACCAGGAACGCGAGCGCATGCCCGACCAGCCGGTGATGGCGTCGATCCTGGGCACCAAGCACGTCGCCATCGCGCTTTCGGCCGGTACGCTGTGCCACTGCATCGTGTTCCTGCCGAACCTGTTCGGCGAGCGAAACTTCCTCAGCATCTACCTGTCGCAGATCGCGATCACCATCTCGGTGTCGCTGCTGGCGTCGTGGCTGGTGGCGGTGAGCTTGATCCCAATGATTTCCGCGCGCCTGAAGACGCCGCCGGCGGTTCGTTCGGATCGCGGCGTGATCCCGCGCATGCAGAAGCGTTACGCGAAATTCCTGCGCTGGACGCTGGAACACCGCGGCAAGAGCGTGCTCGGCATCCTGCTGATCATCGCGGTGAGCATCGTGCCGTTCAACCTGACCAAGAAGAACATGTTCGGTGGCGACGACGGCACCGAAACCAACATCTTCTACCAGTGGAAGGGCGCGTACACCAAGGAACAGATGTCCGACGAGATCCTCAAGGTCGAAAAGTTCCTGGACACGAACCGCAAGAAGTACAACATCACCCAGATCTACTCGTACTACAGCGAGCAGGGCTGGGGCGGTACGCGCATCACCTTCGACGTGGCCAAGATCAGCGAGTCCAAGGGCATCATCGAGCAGTTGCGCAAGGACCTGCCGAAGTCGGCCCGCGCCAACATCGGCATCGGCAACCAGGGCGGCGGCGGCGGTGGTGGCGGTCCTGGCCAGAACGTGCAGGTGCAGTTGGTGGGCGATTCGACCGAAACGCTGGTCGAGCTGGCCAACGACATTGTGCCGATCCTCGCCAAGCGCAAGGAGCTGCGCGACGTGCGCGTGGACATCGGCGATCAGAACAGCGAGCTGTCTGTACGCGTCGACCGCGAACGTGCCGCGTCGTTCGGTTTCAGCGCGCAGGAAGTGGCGAGTTTCGTCGGTCTGGCATTGCGCGGTGCGCCGTTGCGCGAGTTCCGTCGCGGCGAGACCGAAGTCCCGGTGTGGGTGCGTTTCGCCGGGGCCGAGGACTTCGGCATGAAGGACGTCGCCAGCTTCACCGTGCGTGCGCCCGACGGCCGTACCGTGCCGCTGCTGGCGATGGTGGAGGTCGCGGTCAAGCCGTCGGCGACGCAGATCCAGCGCGCCAACCGGCAGACGACGGTCGCTATCCAGGCCAATCTCGGCGACAAGATCACCGTGCCGGAAGCACGCAAGGCTATGGAGGAAGTGCTCAAGTCGGTGGCGTTCCCGGCCGGCTACAACTTCACCTTCGAGTCGGGCGCGTTCGAGGACGAAGCCGAAGCGCAGCAGCAGATGATGTTCAACCTGCTGATCGCGCTGATCATGATCTACGTGGTGATGGCGGCGGTGTTCGAATCGCTGCTGTTCCCCTCGGCCATCATGACCGGCGTGCTGTTCTCGGTGTTCGGCGTGTTCTGGCTGTTCTGGCTCACGGGCACGGAGTTCAACATCATGGCTTTCATCGGCATCCTGGTGCTGATGGGCGTGGTGGTGAACAACGGCATCGTGATGATCGAGCACATCAATAACCTGCGCCGTCGCGGTCTGTCGCGCACCGACGCGTTGGTGGAAGGCAGCAAGGAACGCCTGCGCCCGATCCTGATGACGATGGGCACGGCGATCCTGGCGATGGTGCCGATCTCGCTGACGCAGACGCAGATCGGCGGCGACGGCCCGGCGTACTACCCGATGGCGCGCGCGATTGCCGGCGGCTTGGCGTTCTCGACGGTCGTCAGTCTGCTGTTCCTGCCGACGATCTACGCGATGCTCGACGACCTGCGCACCAACACGTCGCGCATGATCCGCAGGGCGCGCGGCAAGCAGGTGGAAGGCCCGACCGGCGGCGCAGCGATCACCGCGCTCTCGGTGGATTGAGCCAGGCGCCGCGGAGAGCTGTCATCCCCGCGAAGGCGGGGATCCAGGCCGCGGCGCCCACTCTGTCTTGCGGAGGGCGCGACGGTACTGGCTGGTGGATTCCCGCCTTCGCGGGAAGGACAGCAAGCAAAAAGGGCCGAAGCTTCTGCTTCGGCCCTTTTCGTTTCGACACGGACAGCGTCGTAGTCAGCCCAGCAGGCGCCCGCCGATGCGGAACACGCCGACCCAGGCGCCGATGGCCGAACCCAGGTTCGTCAGCAGGAAGGTCACCAGCACGCGCGCGACGCGGTTGCGGTACCAGCCGCGCACGCTCTGCACGTCGTCGCGCAGCGACATGAAGTCGGCATAGGTCGGCTTGCGGATGCGCGCTTCGGTGAGCGCGCTGAAGGTGCCGGTCGGCACGCCCAGACGGAACGGCTTGAGCGGTGCGAACACCGCCGCGGTCAGGATGCTCAACGGATGCGCCGTCGCCAGCGCGCAACCGACGGCAGCGAAGCCGGCGGTGCAGGCGACCCATTGCAGCAGCAGGTCGGCGCCCATCGCGAAACCACCACGCCAGATGCCCACGCCGATGCCGGCGGCGATCAGCGCCACGACGACGATGCCGAGCCACGGCGTGCGACCCTTCTTGTGCACGGTTTCCAGTTCGGTGCGGATCGCCTCGGGATCGCGCGTCTCCTCGCGCAGATGCCGTGCGAGCCCCTGCAGATGACCGGCGCCGACCACCGCCAGCACTTCGCGTGCGTCGCCATGGCTTTCGCGAAGGCGCGCGGCCATGTAGCGGTCGCGCTCGGCGATGACGGCTTCATAGAGTTCCGGACTGTCGCTGGCGAATTCACTGAAGCTCGATTCGAGCATGTCGCCTTGCTTGAGCTTCTCGATGTCCGCTTCGCCTACTTCCTCGTTGACGAACAGCGCCGTCACCAGCCCCGAGCCCAGCTTGATGCGGCCCCAGAATCCCAGCCCCGCGCTCGCGCGCCGGAAGGTCAGGCCCACGTCGCGGTCGATCAGATGCACGGGCAGGTCGCGCTGGCGCGCTTCCAGCACGGCGCGCTTGAGTTCGGCGCCGGGCTCGATGCCCAGCTGCTCGGCGAGGCGCCGCTGATACGCGGCCAGGGCGAGATTGGCGGCGAACAGCGCGGTTTTGCCCTTGCGGATGACCTCGACCAAATCCATGCGCGCCATCGCATCCGGATCGGTCAGTGCCTGCAGGCGCTGCGGATCGAGCTCGACCGCCACCGCGTCGAAGGCGCCGCTGCCGATGGCATCGCGCACCGCTTCCACGCTCGCCAGCGAGACGTGCGCGGTGCCGAGGAGGGTGTAACGCACGCCGTCGCGTTCGACGATCGCGTGCGGCTGGTGTTCGAGCAGCGCCTGCAGGGACTCAGACATCGAACCGCCCGGCGGAGAAGGTGGAAGGCGTGGTGGCGAAAGGCATGGTTTTGGCTGTCCTGCAGCAAGACGGCGCCCGAAGGCGCCGTCGTGGAAATCGGTTGCAGGCAGCTTAGGGCCTGATCCGGGGCGGGGCAATGAACGTGGGTCTCAGGCCACGCCGAAGGGCAGGTTCGGACTGGACACCAGCCGGTCGCCCACCGTTTCGCCGCGCAGGAAGCGCATCACGGCGGTAATCACCGTCTCGTCTTCGAGCACGCGCCGATGGCCGAGGCCGCGCGTGGTCATCAGCCGCGAGTCGGGCCAGTAGCGTGCATAGCGTTCCCCTTCGGACCAGGGCACGTCGCGATCTTCCAGGTCGTGGACGATCAGCGCCGGCCGGCCGATCAGCGGCGCGGTGTGGTGGGCCTGCTGTTCGTCGAAGGTGATACCGATGCGGCTTTCGAAGAACGCGAACATCCGCTGGCACAGGTTGCGACCGATCCAGAGCAGGTCGGCGAAGCGCTGCACGGCGTCCACCGGATCGGCTGCGGGTGCGATCAGCACCGCGCGCTCGGCCTGCAGCCCGCGGGCGAGCGCGTTGGCCGTCGCCGCACCGCCGAGCGAATGGCCGATCACCACGGCGGCGGGCCCGAAATGCGCACCGACAGCGAGCAGATGCCGTGTAAAGCAGGGCAGCGTCGCCAGCTGGCCGGGGCTGCGACCATGGGCGGGCTGATCGAAGGCGACGACCGCATAGCCGGCCTGGCGCAGGCGCGGCAACCACGCGGCGATGCGCGTGCCATGGCTCGACCAGCCGTGAGCGAACAGTACGTAGGGCTGGCGGTTCGGATCGCCCCAGACGTACGCGGTGACGTTGTGGTCGTCGACGGCGATGACGTCTTCGCGGGCGCCGAACGTAGGCGCCGCCAGCGCACGGCTGCGCGAGGAAGCAAGCGGGGTGCAGAAGACGCGAGCCGCGCGCTCCAAGGTTGCCCTCGGTGCGATCTGGCTGCCAATGGCGAACCACAGGCGCAGGCCATACAGGCCGAAGAGCTTACGAACGGTCGTGCTAATTTTGGAGATGAGCGGGTACACGGGATTCCCTCCGTGGTTGGAGTCAGGCGTGGGGGGCGTAGGAGCGGAACAACCGCTCCAGGGCACGACGGCCGCGATCGGCGGCCAGGTCGAAACCGAACAGGCCGGCGTCGTGGTGGACGATCAGCGCGAGGCTGTACAACTCGAAGGCCATCTGGTCGGGATCGGTGTCGGCGGCCAGCTCGCCGGTGCCGATCGCCAGGCTGACGCCGCGTGCCACTTCCTGGCGCCAGCGGCGTTCGTGCTGGACCAGCCGGTCGCGGAGCGGGCCGGGGCGGTCGTCGTATTCGCTGGCGGCACTGAGCAGCAGGCAGCTGCCTTCGGACTGTCGGACCCAGTCGTACCAGGCTTCAAGCACGGCGCGGACACGGGCGAGGCCGCGCGGTTGCTTCAGCGCCGGACGCAGGACGAAGTCGACGAAACGCTCGCCGGCCTCGTCGAGGACCGCCATCTGCAGCTCCTCCCGCGAGCCGAAATGGGCGAATACACCGCTCTTCGACATGCCGACGGCCTGGGCGAGGGGGCCGATCGAGAGGCCTTCCAGGCCCGCCGCGCAGGCGATCCCGTAGGCCCGGTCGATGATGGCCTCCCGGGTGGCGGCGCCTTTGCTGGTGGCGGTCAATACGGTCATGCGGCTAAAAATAGCACGGACGTTCGTTTTATTTCGACCGTTCGTCGGTCGAACGCAGGAGGGTTCAGTCCAGGTCGGCCGCGTCGCCCGGTCCCAGCGCCAGCTGCATCTGCACCGTGTCCAGCCAGCGCCCGTGCTTGCGCCCCAGCCCCTGGAACACCCCGACCGTGCGGAAACCCAGCCGCTCGTGCAGGGCGATCGAGGCGACATTGGTGATATCGCCCACGACGGCGATCATCTGGCGCAGCCCGAGCGCGGTGCAGTCCTGGATCAAGCGCTCCAGCAGCGCCCGGCCAACGCCGCGACCGATGTGGTCGGGATGCACGTAGACGGTGTCCTCAACGGTCCAGCGATAGCCCTCCCGCGTGCGATAGCCGCTCGCATAGGCGTAGCCGGCAAAGGCGCCACTCACTTCGGCGACGAGGTACGGATACCCCTGCGCGACGATGGCCTGCCAGCGCAGTGTCATTTCCTCTTCGCCCGGCTCGACGTACTCGTAGGTCGCAACGTGGTCGCGCACTTCCTGGGCGTAGAGGGCGGTGATCGCCGCCAGGTCGCTGGCGACCGCGGTGCGGATCCGCACGTCGGCCGGCGGGGCGGAGGGTTGGATGGACGTCGTAGGCATGCCGCCAGCGTAACCGCGCCGACGGACCTCGTGCGCCTCAACGCAGCATCGGGGCGATCTCGCGTGCGTAGTCGGCGAACCGGCGTGGCGCGCGACCGGTGACGCGCTCGATATCGTCGGTGACCGGGCTGGCCTCGCCGCTGCGGAAGTAGCGCTCCAGATCGAGCAGGCGGTCGGCGATTTCGTCGGGCATGCCCATGTCCACCATGCCGTAGCGCAATTCGTTCGGCGGCAGGTCGACGTGGGTGATGGTGTGGCCGACGGCGCTCGACAGCGTTTCGGCGAGTTCGTCGTAACTGAACGCATCCGGGCCGGTCAGCGTGTAGGCGTGGCCCGCGTGTTCGGGGCGAAGCAGGGCCTGCACCGCGACCGCCGCGATGTCGCGCACGTCGACATGACTGATCCGCGCCTCGCCGCTGGCGCTGTAGAACGCCGACTCCGCGCGGATCGTCGGGCTCATGAAGGTCAGGACGTTCTGCATGAAGCTGTTGGGGCGCAGGAAGGTCCACATCATGCCGCTGGCTTCGATCGCCTGTTCCACCGGTCGGTGCACGCGGGCCAGGCTGTAGTCCTCCTTCTGTGCCCCGATCACCGACTGCTTGACGATGTGGCGCACGCCGGCCGACCGGGCCGCGTCCACCGCGGCCAGCTCCAATTCCGTCTGATCGATGGCGTTATGTCCGAGCAGGAACAGCGAAGGGCAGCCAGCGAATGCTTCGCGCAGCGAATGCGGGTCGTCGAAGTCGATGAGCGCGGCGTCGATTCCCTGGGTGCGTGCCGCGTCGACCTTGTCGGCGGAGTGGAAGGCCGCGCGGACGGGAGCTCCCGCGGCGCGCATTTGCGCCAGCACTTCACTGCCAAGCGTGCCGCCTGCGCCGGTGATGCAAATCATGCCGCCGCTCCCGTCAGGAATGGAGCGGCGAAATTAGCGAGCGGCGGGTGACCGCCTCGTGCAGGCGGGGCGCGCGGGGATCAGTCGCGGTAACGCTTGAGCAGGTCGCCGTAGGCGTCGATCCGACGGTCGCGCAGGAACGGCCAGATGCGGCGCACGTGTTCGCTGCGTTCCATGTCGACTTCGGCCATCAGGATTTCCGGTTCGTCCGTCTGGGCTTCGGCCAGGAACTCGCCCTGTGGGCCCAGCACGTGGCTGCTGCCCCAGAACTGGATGCCGGACGTGCCGAGCGGCGAGGGCTCATGGCCGACGCGGTTGCAACTGAGCACCGGCAGTCCGTTGGCGACGGAGTGCCCGCGATGGCTGAGGATCCAGGCATTGCGCTGACGGTCCTTCTCGGCCTGCTCGTCGGTCGGGTCCCAGCCGATGGCGGTCGGGTAGAGCAGCAGTTCCGCGCCGGCCAGCGCCATCAGGCGCGCGCCTTCGGGATACCACTGATCCCAGCACACCATCAGGCCGAGGCGGCCGACGGAGGTGTCGATCGGTTCGAAGCCAAGATCGCCCGGGGTGAAATAGAACTTCTCGTAGAAGCCCGGATCGTCCGGAATGTGCATCTTGCGGTACTTGCCCGCGACGCTTCCGTCGGCTTCGAACACCACCGCGGTGTTGTGGTACAGGCCGGTCGCGCGCTTTTCGAACAGCGAGCTCACCAGCACCACGCCGTGTTGCTTGGCCAGCGGCGCCAGGCGTTGCGTGCTGGGGCCGGGGATGGTTTCGGCCAGGTCGAATTCGTTCACGTCCTCGTGCTGGCAGAAGTACGGGCCGTTGTGCAGTTCCTGCAACAGCACGAGCTTCGCGCCACGCTTGGCGGCCTCGGCCACGCGCTGCTCGATCACGGCGAGATTCGCTTCGGCGTCGCCGTGGTTGCGCTCCTGGATCAGCGCGACGGGGAGGGTGGTCTTCTTCATCTCGGTCCGGGAATCGTGTGTCGCGCGCACGGCGCGGGGCGGCCCGCAATTGTAGGCCGCGCGCATGACGCCGATGTAGCGCAGATGGAACGCAGCGGACGGCGGAGCCGTCCGGTGTGGTCAGGCGACGACGCCCTGCGGCAACTGCATCGTGATGCAGTGCAGGCTGCCGTTCTGCCAGATCAGCGAACGGCACGGCACCGGCACGATCTCGCGGCCTGGGAAGGCCTCGGCCAGCACGGCCTGCGCCTTCGCGTCGGCCTCGTCGCCGTACGCCGGCATCAACACGGCGCCGTTGACGATCAGGAAGTTGGCGTAGCTGGCGGCCAGGCGGCGGCCTTCGTCGACGATGGGCTTCGCCCACGGCAGCGGGAACAGGCGGTAAGGCTGGCCGTCCTTCGTGCGCAGCGCGGCGATCTCCTCGCCCATCGCCTTGAGCTCGGCGTAGTGCGAGTCCGATGCGTCGTCGCAGGCCTGGAACACGATGGCATTGCCCGGCGCGAAGCGGGCGAGCGTATCGACGTGGGCGTCGGTGTCGTCGCCTTCCAGGTAACCGTGGTCGAGCCAGAGCACGCGGTCCTGACGCAGCCAGTCGGCGAGCTTGGTCGTCAGTTCCTCGCGCGAGGCCTCGGGATGGCGCTCGTGCAGGCATTGCCAGGTGGTCAGCAGGGTGCCGTCGCCATCGGTGTCGATGGCGCCACCTTCCAATGCAAAATCAATTGGTTGGCGAGAACTCTTCGAGAAGATTCCCGCATCCGACAGGCGCTCGACGAGCAGGTCGTCCTGGCTGGCGTCGAACTTGCCGCCCCAGCCGGTGAAACGGAAATCCAGCAGGCGGAAGCCGTCGGCCTCGCGCAGCGTGATCGGCCCGGAGTCGCGCAGCCAGGTGTCGTCGTAGGGCGCCTCGATGAAGCGCACCTTCGCCATGTCGATCCGCGCCGAGGACAGGCGCGCACGCGCGTACGCCTCGACGTCGTCGTCCGCCACGCAAACGATCGCATCCTGGAAGCGGGTGATGGCCGCGACGAGGGCGATGTAGGTTTCCTCGACTTCGCCGAGCCGGTCGGCCCAGTCGGTGTCGGCGTTGGGCCAGGCGATCAGGACGGCCGACTGGGGTTCCCACTCGGCGGGAAGGCGTGCGTGTGCGGTTTGGTTCATAGCCTCATCGGATGGGCGGCTTGGGCCCGACTTCCTCGGCGCTGGCCTTGTTGGCCACCACGTCGATCACCTTGCTCTTCTCGAAGTAGACGGTGAAGGACGGGTAGACCCAGCGGTTGATGGTCGGCCACTGACGCTTCTGTCCACCCTCGGCTTCCAGCTTCTGCGACGGTGCGCCGTAGCTGGCTTCCACCTGCGCCATGGACTGGCCACGGGCAGGCAGAGTCGCCTGGTTTTCTTCCTGGACGCGCTCGACCAGCAGGGTGTCGGCCGAGGCGACACCGGACAGGGCGAGCACAGCGAACAGCGGAACGGCGGCGATGCGATGCTTCATGACGAGCCCCCTAGGCCCCCTGGTTAGTGCGGGATTGTACGCACAACCCCTGATGGCCCGGCAGCGCGCGGCCGTCACGTTTTGGAGGTTTGGGCCGAGCGGCGTGAGCCGTTCTTCGCACGGGGACGCCACAAAGCAGAAGGCCGCCCGGGGGCGGCCTCCGCTTCGCGTTTCAGTCCGACGCCTGGGCGCCGGACGCATGGATCAGCGCTGACGCGCCTTGAAACGCGGGTTCGACTTGCAGATCACGAAGACCTTGCCACGGCGGCGAACGACCTTGCAGTCGCGGTGACGGGCCTTCGCCGACTTCAGGGAGGACAGGACCTTCATGACAGACCTCGGCTACAGAATTGGGTGGATACGGAACGAAGCCCGCGATTCTAGCGGGTAATTCCCACGCGGATCAAGTGGTTGCCCAAACCTGCTCCTCGTCGCTCCGCTACGGGTCGACGGAGCGCCCGCGCGGAGGGGGCGAAGGTTGCACGCATAATGGGTGGATGAACAGCCCACTTCACGATCATTCCGCGCCCGTCCTGACCATCGACGGCCCTTCCGGTTCCGGCAAAGGCACCATCAGTCGCCTGGTCGCGGCCCGCCTGGGCTGGAACTACCTGGATTCCGGCGCCCTGTATCGCGCCGTCGGCGTGGCAGCCGGCTGGGCGGATCTGGATCTCGCCGACCCGGCGGCCCTGGTCCGCTGCACATTCGACACCGAGATAGGGTTCCGCGAGGACGCCTCCGGCGAGCTGCGCGTGCTGGTCAACGACGTCGACGCCACGGACGAGCTGCGGACCGAGACGGCTGGCGCCGCCGCCTCGGCGATCGCGGCCATCCCCGAGGTCCGGGCCGCCCTGAAGGACCGCCAGCGCGCGTTCCGGCGCATGCCTGGGCTGGTTGCCGACGGCCGCGACATGGGCACCGTGATCTTCCCGGACGCCTCCTACAAGGTGTTTCTGACCGCCAGCGCCGAAGAAAGAGCGGAAAGGCGCTATAAGCAGTTGAAAGACAAGGGGGTTTCCGTTAATTTAGACGGTCTGCTGCGGGAGATCCTCGCCCGCGACGCCCGCGACGCCAGTCGCGCGGTGGCTCCGCTGCGACCGGCCGAAGACGCCGTGCGCATCGACACCACCGGCCTTGGCATCGAGGACGTCGTCGAACGCGTGCTGGCATTGTTGCCGGCGCGCTGAGCGCGTTTCAACTGCAGTAGATCGAGCGCCATCGCAATCCCGCGATGGTTCAACAACAACACATGGCGTGGCTTCATCGCGCCACACAACGGGTGGGTCGACCACGCGCTGCTTGATGCCTTCCGATGCGGAAGGCCCTGACAGCCGGTGCGGCCCGTGTGTTCAACAGAGTATTTTTCAATGACCGAATCATTTGCCGAGCTGTTCGAACAAAGCCAGACCAATCTGGCCAAGCTGAAGCCGGGCGCCATCGTCACCGGCGTCGTCGTGGAAGTTCGCGGCGACGTGGTGGTGATCAACGCCGGCCTGAAGTCCGAAGGCATCGTGCCGATCGAACAGTTCCGGAACGACGCGGGCGAGATCGACGTCGCCGTGGGCGATGAAGTCAAGGTCGCGCTCGACTCGATCGAGAACGGCTTCGGCGAGACCGTCCTGTCGCGCGAGAAGGCCAAGCGCGCCATGGTGTGGGACGAACTCGAGCAGGCGCTCGAGAAGAACGAGACCATCACCGGTCGCATCAGCGGCAAGGTCAAGGGCGGCTTCACCGTCGACATCAAGGACGTGCGCGGCTTCCTGCCGGGCTCCCTGGTCGACGTGCGCCCGGTCCGCGACTCCGCGTACCTCGAAGGCAAGGAGCTTGAGTTCAAGCTCATCAAGCTCGATCGCAAGCGCAACAACATCGTCGTCTCCCGCCGTGCGGTGGTCGAGAGCGAGTACAGCGTCGAGCGCGAGCAGCTGCTCGAGAAGCTGCAGGAAGGCGCGATCCTCAAGGGCGTCGTCAAGAACCTCACCGATTACGGCGCGTTCGTCGACCTCGGCGGCATCGATGGCCTGCTGCACATCACCGACATGGCGTGGAAGCGCGTGCGTCACCCGTCGGAAGTCGTGGAAGTCGGCCAGGAGCTGGACGTCCGCGTGCTCAAGTACGACCGCGAGCGCAACCGCGTCAGCCTCGGCCTGAAGCAGCTGGGCGAGGATCCGTGGGACAACATCGCCCGTCGCTACCCGGCCAACACCCGCGTGTTCGGCAAGGTCTCCAACGTCACCGATTACGGCGCGTTCGTCGAGATCGAGCCGGGCGTGGAAGGCCTGGTGCACGTGTCCGAGATGGACTGGACCAACAAGAACGTCAACCCGTCCAAGATCGTGCAGGTCGGCGACGAAGTTCAGGTCATGGTCCTGGACGTCGACGAGGAGCGTCGCCGCATCTCGCTGGGCATGAAGCAGGTCACCAGTAATCCGTGGGAGACCTTCGCCGTCATCCACAAGAAGGGCGACAAGGTGTCGGGCCAGATCAAGTCGATCACCGACTTCGGCATCTTCATCGGCCTGGACGGTGGCATCGACGGTCTGGTGCACCTGTCCGACCTCAGCTGGAACACCACCGGCGAAGACGTGGTCCGCAACTTCAAGAAGGGCGACACGCTGGAAGCCGTCGTGCTGGCCGTCGATCCGGAACGCGAGCGCATCAGCCTGGGCGTCAAGCAGCTTGAGCAGGACCCGATGGGTCACTACGTTGCGTCCAACGCCAAGGGTTCGATCGTCAAGGGCACCGTGAAGGAAGTCGATGCCAAGGGCGCGACCGTGGAACTGGACGGTGGCGTCGAGGGCTACATCGCCGCTCGCGACATCGCCAAGGAGCGCGTCGAAGACGCTTCGCAGTACCTGAAGGTTGGCCAGGAAGTCGAAGCCAAGATCATCGGCACGGATCGCAAGGGCCGTTCGATGCAGCTGTCGATCAAGGCCAAGGACGAAGCCGACCAGCAGGAAGCGCTGGCCGACTACAACCGTTCTTCGTCGGACGCTTCCAGCGGCACGACCAAGCTGGGCGCGCTGCTGCGTGAGCAGCTGGGCAACAAGTCCGAGTAATACCGGCTGTAATGGCAGTAAAAGAAGGCGGTCCGGACTTGTCCGGGCCGCCTTCGACATGCGAGCCCCTCGCAACCGACCGCGCGTTCGCGGCGTTTCAAACCAGAGCGTGCATGACCAAGTCCGAACTTATCGAGATCCTCTCCCAACGTCAGGCCCACCTGAAGGGCGAGGACGTGGATCTGGCGGTGAAGGCGCTCCTTGAAATGATGGGCGGCTCGCTCGCCACCGGAGAGCGGATCGAGATCCGCGGCTTCGGCAGTTTTTCCCTGCATTACCGTCCGCCGCGCCTGGGTCGCAACCCGAAGACGGGTGAGTCCGTTGCGCTGCCGGGCAAGCACGTTCCGCACTTCAAGCCCGGCAAGGAACTGCGCGAGCGCGTCAGCGGCGTTGTGCCGCTGGACGAGGCCGAGTAGGGCGCGGGCGCTCCAAGCGCCATCATTGTTCTGGACCTGCGAGCCCGGTCCGTTAAGCTAGCGCAGACCACCGCGGTCCATGGAGGCCGTCATGCGCCTGCTCCGTTTCTTCATCGCGATTGCATGCCTGGCTGCAGGTGCCATCGTCGGCGCGCTGAACCGTGCGCCTGTCGTGATCGATCTCGGGTTCTCCCGGTTGCCGACCAACCTCGGCGTGTCGCTTTTGATTGCGTTGCTGCTGGGCGTGCTGATCGGCGGACTCGCCATCAGCGCCAGTGTGGTCCTGCCATTGCGCCGCCGCCTGGTGCGCGCAGAACGTCAGGGTGCCAGCGTCGCGCCTACTTCCGGAAGTTGATGCATGGCCTTCATCAGTGAGTGGTTCTGGTTCTTCCTCCTGCTGCCCATCGCGGCGGTCAGCGGCTGGATCATCGGCCGTCGTGGCGGCGAGCGGCACAGCGATACGCAGGTAAGCCGGTTGTCGACGACCTACTTCCGCGGCCTGAACTACCTGCTCAACGAGCAGCCCGACAAGGCGATCGAGCTGTTCCTGCATATCGCCGAACTCGACAAGGACACCTTCGAGACTCAGGTCGCACTGGGCCATCTGTTCCGTCGCCGCGGCGAAGTGGACCGTGCGATCCGGCTGCATCAGGCGCTGGTGCAGCGGCCGGGCCTGAGCGACCAGCAACGCGTGCAGGCATTGCTCGCACTGGGCGAGGACTACATGCGCTCGGGCCTGCTCGATCGCGCGGAGACCGTGTTCTCCGACCTGGTCGCGCTGGACATGCGCGCGCCGCTGGCATTGCGCCATCTCATCGGCATCTATCAGTCCGAGCGCGATTGGGACAAGGCGATCGAGAACGCCCGCCGTTACGAAGAAGCCACCGGCGAACCGATGGGCAAGCTCATCGCGCAGTTCGAGTGCGAACTGGCCGACCGCCACCGCGCCGCCGGCGAGACCGATGCCGCGCGCGCTGCCGTGAAGCGTGCCTATGAGGCCGACGCCAACTCCGTGCGCGCCGGCATGATCGAAGGACGACTGGAAGTCGACGCGGGCAACGACGCGGGTGCGATCCGCGCGTTCGAGCGCGTGGCGCGCGTGGATCCGGATTACCTGCCGGAAATCCTGCCGGCGCTGCTCGATTGCTATGCGCGGGTGGGCGATGCGCCGGGCGCGCGTGCGTTCCTGGCCGAAATGACCGAGCACTACCGCGGCATTTCGCCCGTGCTCGCGCTTACCCGCATGGTCGAGGGCGAGGAGGGCGTTCCGGCGGCGCGCGCGTACCTGGCGCGACAGCTGAAGGACCGGCCTTCCGTTCGCGGCGAAGCGGCGCTCATCGACCTGACCCTGGCCGAAGGCGCCGACCCTGCCGCGACCCTGCACGATCTCAAGCACATCACCGATCAGCTGCTGGTGCGCAATCCGAGCTACCGCTGCAACCGCTGTGGTTTCGGCGCGCGCAGCCACCATTGGCAATGCCCGAGTTGCAAAGAGTGGGGCACGATCAAGCCGCTGCTGAACTACGCGGTGGTCTGATCGCATGTTCGAATGGTTGGTGGTGCATGTGTGCATCGGCGTGGCGGGCACCTGGCTTGCGCGTCGGTATGCGCTTCGTCAATCGCTGATCGACGAGCCGGGCGAGCGGCGCAGCCACACCGTGGCCACGCCTCGTGGCGGCGGCGTCGCGATCGTGATCTCACTGGTGGTGGCGGCCGTGGCCCTCGGTCTGCGCCAGCCGCAGCAGGCGCCGCTGATGCTGGCCTTCGGCATCGGCTTGCTGCTCGTGGCGGGCATCGGCTGGGTCGACGACCATCGGCCGTTGTCGCCGTGGTTGCGATTGGGCGTGCACGTCCTGGCATCGGGTCTGTTCGCCGTCGCCATCGGCGATGTGTACGACTCGGTGGCGCTGGGCATAGCGGCCTTCGTCGCGACGCTGGTCCTGACCAATGTCTGGAACTTCATGGACGGGATCAACGGCCTTGCGGCAAGCCAGGCCCTGATCGCGGCCCTGGGCCTGGCCTGGATGGCCGGTGGTGTCTGGAGCCTCCTCGCACTGGCGCTCACGGCAGCCTGCGCAGGATTTCTCCCCTTCAACTTCCCGCGCGCGCGCATCTTCATGGGCGATGTCGGCAGCGGAGCGATCGGATTCGCCCTGGGCGCCTTGTGCGTGGTGGCCGGAGCCCGGCTCGGTGAGAAGGCACCTCTGGTCCTGCTGCCGGTATTGGTGTTCCTCGTCGATGCCGGCCTGACCCTGGTCCGTCGCTTGCTGCGCGGCGAACGCTGGTGGACGCCGCATACCCAGCACGCCTATCAGGCCTGGGCGCGTGGCATGGGTCACACTCGCGTGACCCTTGCCTATGCGGCCATTTCGCTTTTAGTCATACTTTTGGGATGGGGGATTGCGCCGCGTGATGCGTTCTTCATCGCCGGTACCACAGCTGCGTGCTATATGTGCTGCGCTTTTTTTTGGCTGGTGCTGCAGAAGAAGTACGCCGGCGCAGCTTCCTGATTGAACATTTGGCAATTCGAACATACGAAAAAGAGGCGAAGGATGAGCTCATGGCGTGATCGGTGGAAAAGTGGCATGCCGCGTCTTGCGGTGGTCGCGCACGATCTCGCCATGGTCTGGGTCGTCTGGCAGGCCCTGCATCGGCTTCGTTGGGGAATCGAGGCCAATGCGCCTTCGATTCCTCTGTGGTCGGCCGAGATCGCGCTCGTCCTGGCTGCGCAGGGTCTGGTCTTCTGGCAGGTCGGCCTGTACCGCGGCCTGTGGCGCTTCGCCGGCGTCCCTGACCTTTGGAACATCCTCAAGGCCTCGGTGCTGGGTCTGTTTGCCATCGTCCTCGGTCTGTTCCTCTACAACCGCCTGGGCACGGTTCCGCGCACGGTGCTGGTGCTGTATCCCCTTGTGCTGATGGGCATGCTGGGCGCCCCGCGCCTGCTGTATCGCGCTTGGAAGGACAGCCGCGTCGAGTCGGGCACCAAATCCTCGGTGCGCATCCTGATCCTGGGCGCCGGCCACGCCGGCGAGGCGCTGGTGCGCGACCTGCGTCGCTCGGGCACTTACCAGCCCGTGGGATTCCTCGACGACGCCGTGCGACTGCGCGGCAGCAAGGTGCAGGGCGTGCCGGTCCTTGGACGCGTCCAGGACGTCGCGGAGGTCGCCCGCGAGACCGCAGCCAAATTGCTGGTCATCGCCATGCCGTCGGCCGACGCAAATGCGCTGCAACGCGTGGTGGTCGCCTGCGAGCGTACCGGCCTGTCGTTCCGGATGGTGCCCAAGCTGCAGGACGTGCTGGAAGGGCGTTCGCTGCCCGGCGAGCTGAAGGAAGTGGCCATCGAAGACCTGCTCGGCCGCAAGCCCGTGCTGCCGGACTGGAAGGCGATCCGCAGCTGGCTCGGAGCTCGTTCGGTGCTGGTGACTGGCGCCGGCGGCTCGATTGGTTCTGAGCTGTGCAGGCAGTGCGCACGCCACGGCGCGCGGCGCATCGCCCTGATCGAGATGGACGAACTGGCGCTGACCACCACCGAAGCCTCGCTGAAGCGTGATTTTCCGGACCTGGAGTACATCGCGGTTCTGGGAGATTGCGGCGACCCGGCGGTGATCAGGCACGCGCTTTCGCTCGCCGAACCGGACGCGGTGTTCCATGCCGCCGCATACAAGCAAGTGCCGCTGCTCGAGTTGCAGCTGCGTGAAGCGGTGCGCAACAACTCCCTGTCGACCGAAACCGTCGCGCGCGCGTGCCGCGATGCGGACGTGGGCACCTTCGTGCTGATTTCCACCGACAAGGCCGTCGACCCGGTAAACGTGCTGGGCGCGACCAAGCGCCTTGCCGAAATGGCCTGCCAAGCCTTGGCCGGTCAACGTGCGACCCGCTTCGTGACCGTGCGCTTCGGCAACGTGCTCGACTCTGCGGGCAGCGTCGTGCCTTTGTTCCGCGAACAGATCCGTGCTGGTGGCCCGGTGACGGTGACCGATCCGGAAGTGACGCGCTTCTTCATGACGATTCCGGAAGCCTGCCAGCTGATCCTGCAGGCTTCGGCCATCGGCACCCACGAGGCGATTTACACGCTCGACATGGGCGAGCCCGTGCCGATCCGTCTGCTCGCCGAACAGATGATCCGCCTGGCCGGCAAGCATCCGGGGCGTGACATCGCCGTGGTTTACACGGGCCTGCGTCCGGGCGAAAAATTGCACGAGACGCTGTTCCATGCGGACGAGCGCTACCGTCAGACGGCACATCCCAAGATCCTGCAAGCCGAGCCGCGCGACGTTTCAAGTGCGCATATCGACAATGCGATCGCGCAGCTTCGCGAGGCGAGCAGCCGTTACGACCTTGAGCAGCTCGGCCACCTGCTGCGCATGGCGGTGCCGGAGTTCCAGCCGGTGGGTGCACATCCTGACTACCAGGAATCTGCCACAGTCGTGGCGTTTCCCGCCCGCAACGCCAGGAAGGTTTGATGTCCCCGCGCATTCGCAAGGCTGTTTTTCCGGTCGCCGGTCTCGGCACCCGCTTCCTTCCCGCCACCAAGACCGTTCCGAAGGAGATGCTGCCGATCATCGACCGGCCGCTGATCCAGTACGCAGTCGACGAGGCCATCGAGGCCGGCTGCGACACGTTGGTCTTCGTGACCAATCGCTACAAGCATGCGGTCGCCGATTACTTCGACAAGGCGTACGAACTCGAGCAGAAGCTTGAGCGCAGCGGCAAGACGGAACAGCTCGAGCTGGTGCGCAACGTGCTTCCCGAGGGTGTGCGCGCCGTGTTCGTGACGCAGGCCGAGGCACTCGGCCTGGGGCATGCGGTGCTGTGCGCGAAAGCCGTGATCGGCGACGAGCCCTTCGCGGTGCTGCTCCCCGACGATCTGATCTGGAACCGCGGCCCCGGTGCGCTCAAGCAGATGGCGGACGCGGCCGAAGCGACGGGGGCGAGCATGATCGCGGTGCAAGACGTTCCGCGCGAACAGACGGCCAGCTACGGCATCGTCGCGACCGAGGCCTTCGCCGGCCGCCAGGGCCGTATCCGTGCCATCGTCGAGAAGCCCCAGCCCGACGTGGCGCCGAGCAATCTCGCCGTCGTCGGTCGGTACGTGCTCAACCCGCGCATCTTCTCGCTGCTGGAGTCCACCAAGCCCGGCGCCGGCGGCGAGATCCAGCTCACCGATGCTATCGCCGCGCTGCTGGCCGAGGAATCGGTCAATGCGTATCGCTTCCAGGGCACCCGTTTCGACTGCGGCACACACATCGGCTTGATCGAAGCCACGATCCGCTACGCGCTCGACCACGAAAAGCTCAGCGATTCGGCGCGCCAGCTGATGCAGAACGCGCTGTCCGAACTCGGCGTCGAAGAGTTGGGCTGATTAGGCGAGCGACAAGCGCGCCCGCATCGCTAGACTGTCCTGACGCGAGCGGCTGCTTCCCGGCGACCGCGCGAACCCGTGCGCTGCGATGACCGGCCTGAGCCCCAACTACTACACGGCGACCGTTCCCGAGCGTGAACTCGGGTTCGGGGCGTTGCGCGGATCGGGCGCCGCGAGCGTCTGCGTGGTCGGTGGTGGATTCGCCGGGCTCAACACCGCCTTGGGACTCGCCGAACGCGGGGCGCGCGATGTCGTGCTGATCGAAGCAAACCGTGTGGGCTTCGGTGCGTCGGGGCGCAATGGCGGCTTCGTCTTCGGTGGTTTCTCGCGCAGCGAGGAGAGCCTGCTGCGCGAACTCGGGCCCGAGCGTGCGCGAGACCTGTACTCGGGAACGACTCGCGCCGTCGAGCTCATACGCACGCGTACCGCGCGTTACGCCATCGACTGCGACCGCGTGGACGCGGGGGTGCTTTGGGCGAACTGGTTCCGCGACCCGCAGGTCCTGCACGAGCGGCAGCGATTGCTGGAGCAGAACTATGGCGTGCGCTGGGAATGGCTGCCGCGCGAGCGCCTGGGCTCGCTCGTCCACACGCAGCGTTACCACGACGGATTGTTCGAACCCCAGGCCTTCCACTTCCATCCGCTGAAATACGCCCGGGGCATTGCCCGCGCGGCGATGGCGCAGGGCGTGGCCATCCACGAGCAAACCCCGGCCATTGCGCTCGAAAGGAACGGCCGCGGCTGGCGCGTGCGCACGCCGGACGGGGCCATCGAGGCCGATCAGGTCGTGCTCGCGTGCGGTGGCTACCTGGCCGGCCTTCGTGCCGAGGTCGACGCCGGAGTATTGCCGATCGCCACCTATGTGATGGTGACGCAGCCGTTGGGCGCGCGGCTGGATGAGATCATGACCACGCGCGCCGCCGTGTACGACACACGCTTCGCGTTCGACTACTACCGCCCGCTGTCGGACACGCGACTGCTGTGGGGCGGTCGCATCTCGGTGCGCGACCGCTCTCCGGCCCAGGTGGAGAAGCTTTTGTACGGCGACATGCTCAAGGTGTTTCCGCGACTGGATGGCGTGCGCATCGACCACGCATGGTCGGGCCTGATGAGCTACGCACGGCACCAGATGCCGCAGGTCGGCCAGATCGAGGATGGGCTGTGGCTGGCGCAGGCGTTCGGCGGGCACGGTGTCGCGCCGACGACGTTCGCGGGCGAACTGCTCGCCAGTGCGATCGGCGAAGGCGACGGCCGCTGGAGAGCGCTTGCCGACTACGGTCTGGTCTCGGCGATGAAGCCCGCCGGCTTCATTGGCGCACAGTTGAGCTACTGGTGGGCGCAGTTCCGGGACGAATGGAAGGATCGGATGGAACAGGCGAGGACACGATGAGCGAGCAGGGCACGATCAGCTGGAGCGACTTCGAGAAGGTGCTGCTGTGCGCCGGCACGGTGCAACGCGTGGAGGAGTTCCCCGAAGCACGCAAGCCTGCGTGGAAACTCTGGGTCGACTTCGGTCCGCACGGCGTGCGCCGAACCAGCGCGCAGGTAAAGCACCTTTACTCGGTGCAGGACCTTGTCGGCCGGCAGATCGTCGGCGTCATCAATTTTCCGCCGAAGCAGGTGGGGCCGTTCATTTCGGAATTCCTGCTGACGGGGTTTCCGACAGAGGAGGGCGTGGTGATCACCACGCTTGAACGACCCGTGCCGAACGGAACGCGCATGGCCTGAAGTCGCGTAAGCCAGGCCCAGCGAAGAAGGCGGCCGAGGGCCGCCTTCTTCCGTTGCATAGTTCAAGTGGGACTATTTCGCCGGCGTTACGCGCGCGTCTTCGCCATTGCCCTGGATGAAGACCTTCTGTCCCACGCGCAGGTTGGTCGGCTCCTGCGTGACCGACACGAGCACGCCGTTGTTGAGCCGCACGATGATGTCGTGCCCCGGAATCGGCTGCTGGTTGCGACGCTGCACCGCGTTACCGGTGACCGCGCCACCGATCGTGCCAAGCACCATGGCGACGTCGCGTCCGGTGCCGCCGCCGATCAGGCTGCCGACGCCCAGGCCCAGCGCGCCGCCGATGACCGCACCGACGCCTCGGGTCTTGGTATTGGAAATCTGGACGTCGGTTATCTGTTCGATCACACCGGAGCGGACTTCCACGGAGCCCTGCATGGAGCCCGGTGTGGTGGTGGCGCACGCAGCGAGCAACGTCAGCAACACGGCGAGCAACATGGGGCCTGCGGTATTGCGCTTGAACATGGAG
Organism: Lysobacteraceae bacterium P; assembly: GCA_005503055.1. GTDB lineage: Bacteria > Pseudomonadota > Gammaproteobacteria > Xanthomonadales > Xanthomonadaceae > Lysobacter_J. Next base: position 232,833 of record SCOX01000001.1, read on the forward strand.
TTCTCCTTGTCGAAGGCGAGCGGGGCAAGGGCACGCATCCCGGCGTGGGAAGGCGATCCCCTCGGCGCCTGCGTGCGATCCGACTCCAGCGCGGCGGCGCGTTGCGATGTTCTGCTCAGGTACGCGACAGCGACGTGAAGGACACGAGAAGGCATAACGAAAACGGGCGACCTCGCGGCCGCCCGTTCGTGTTCCTGCGCGTGGTCGTGCGATCAGAGCGCTTCGAAGATGCCCGCCGCGCCCATGCCGGTGCCGATGCACATCGTCACCATGCCGTACTTCTGCTGGTGGCGACGCATGCCGTGCACGATGGTCGCGGTGCGGATCGCACCGGTCGCACCGAGCGGATGGCCCAGCGCGATCGCGCCGCCCAGCGGATTGACCTTGGACGGATCCAGGCCGCTGTCGCGAATGACCGCCAGCGCCTGCGCGGCGAAGGCTTCGTTGAGTTCGATCCAGTCCAGTTGATCCTTCGTCAGACCGGCCTGCTTGAGCGCCTTCGGGATCGCCGCGATCGGGCCGATACCCATCACTTCCGGCCGCACGCCGGCGACCGAGAAGCTGACGAAGCGGGCGAGCGGCGTCAGGCCGTAGTCCTTGATCGCCTGTTCGGACGCCAGCAGCACGCCAGCCGCGCCGTCGCTCATCTGCGAGCTGTTGCCTGCGGTGACGCTGCCGCCGAACTGGGCGTTGCGGAACACCGGACGCAGCTTGGCCAGGCCCTCGATCGAGGAATCCGGACGCGGGCCTTCGTCGATCTCGATGATCGACTTCTTCACGCGCACCGCATTGCCGGCGAGGTCGGGGATGCGGGAGATCACTTCGTAAGGGGTGATTTCGCCCTTGAATTCACCGGCCTGGATCGCGGCGATGGCCTTCTGGTGGGAGGCCAGCGCGAAGGCATCCTGGTCCTCGCGCGAGACCTTCCACTCCTCGGCGACCTTCTCGGCAGTGATACCCATGCCGTAGGCGATGGCGATGTTCTCTTCCTTGGCGAACACCTGCGGGCTGAGTGCGACCTTGTTGCCCATCATCGGCACCATCGACATCGACTCGGTGCCGCCGGCCAGCATCAGATCGGCGTTACCCAGGCGGATCTGGTCGGCAGCCATCGCCACGGCCTGCAGGCCCGACGAGCAGAAGCGGTTGATGGTCTGTGCGGCGATGGTGTTGGGCAGACCGGCCAGCAGCGCGCCGATGCGCGCCACATTCATGCCTTGCTCGCCCTCGGGCATGGCGCAACCGATGATGGCGTCGTCGATGCGGTTGACTTCGATGCCCGGCGCCTGCGCGACCACGGACTTGAGCACGTGGGCGAGCATTTCGTCGGGACGGGTATTGCGGAACACGCCGCGCGGCGCCTTGCCGACCGGAGTGCGGGTGGCGGCGACGATGTAGGCGTCTTGGATTTGCTTGGTCATGATGTCGTTTCTCCCTGAGCGGGATTCGAGATTCGGGATTGGGGATTCGTGAAAGCGGGTGGGATCCGGGGTCGCGGTGTCGCGAATCCCGGATCCCGATTCCCGAATCTCAGTTCCTCAGCGGCTTGCCGGTCTTGAGCATGTGGGCGATGCGCTCCTGCGTCTTGGGCATCTGCGCCAGCGCGACGAAATGTTCGCGTTCGAGCTTGAGCAGCCATTCCTCATCGACCAGTGCGCCGCGATCGACTTCGCCGCCGCACAGCACGGTGGCGATGCGGGTCGCGATTTCGTAGTCGTGAGGCGAGATGAAGCGGCCTTCGAGCATGTTGACCAGCATCATCTTGAACGTCGCGATGCCGACATCGCCGGCGACCTGGATGCGGCGTGCGGGCAGAGGCGGGCGGTAGCCGGATTCGGCCAGCGCCCGCGCCTGTGCCTTGGCGACGTGCAGCAGTTCGAAGGCATTGAAGACGACGACGTCGTCCTCGCGGGCGAGCTTGAGTTCGCGCGCTTCGAACGCGGAGGTGGACACCTTGCCCATCGCCACGCTCTCGAACGCGGTCTTGAGCTGCGCGAACACGTCGCCGCCCGGACCGGCCGCTTCGGAGGCGCGTACCGCGAACTCCTTCAGGCCACCGCCGGCCGGCAACAGGCCGACGCCCGCCTCGACCAGGCCGACGTAGCTTTCCAGTGCGAACACGGACTTGGCGGCGTGCATCTGGAATTCGCAACCGCCACCCAGCGCTAGGCCGCGCACGGCCGCGACAACCGGCACCAGCGAATACTTGATGCGCTGGCTGGTCGCCTGGAAGTTGGCGACCATCGCCTCGAAGCCCTTCACGTCGCCGGCCTGCAGCAGGCCCAGCGCTCCGGCCAGGTCGGCACCGGCGGAGAACGGTTCCTTCGGCTGCCAGATCACCAGGGCGGCGAAGTCGCGCTCGGCGATGGAAACCGCTTCCTGCAGGCCGTTGAGCACATGGTCGTTGACCGTGTGCATCTTGGTCTTGAAGCTGACCACGGCGATGTCGTCGCCTTCGTCTGCCCACATGCGGATGCCGTCGTTCTCGAACACCGTGCGGCCTTGCGAGAACTTCTCGCCGAGTAGCGGATCCGGAAAGCGCTGGCGCGCATAGACCGGGTTCGACGAGCGCGGCACGTTGGCGTTGCGGCCCGGGCTGTAGCTGCCGTCGCCGAAGTGCACGCCTTCGCGGCCGTCGAACACCCAGTTCGGCAGCGGCGCGCTGCTCATCGCCTTGCCGCCGACGATGTCCTCGGCGATCCAGTCGGCCACCTGCTTCCAGCCCGCGGCCTGCCAGGTCTCGAACGGGCCCAGCGACCAGCCGTAGCCCCAACGCATCGCGAAGTCGATGTCCCGGGCAGTTTCGGAAATGGATTCAAGGTGATACGCGCTGTAGTGGAAGTTGTCACGGAAGATCGCCCACAGGAACTGCGCCTGCGGGTGCTCGCTCGCGCGCAGGGCGGCAAACTTCTTCGCCGGATCCCGTTCCTTGAGCAGGGCAGCGACGTCGGCGTCGAGTTCGCCGGCTGAAGCGCGATAGTCCTGCGCCGCCAGATCGAGCACGAGGATGTCCTTGCCGCGCTTGGTGTACACGCCCGCGCCGGTCTTCTGGCCCAGCGCACCCTTCTCGATCAGCGCCGACAACCACTTGGGCGCCTTGAAGTACTGGTGCCACGGGTCGTCGGGAAGCGTGTCGGCCATGGTCTTGATGACGTGCGCCATCGTGTCCAGGCCGACCACGTCGGCGGTGCGGTACGTGGCGGACTTCGGGCGACCGATCGCCGGGCCGGTCAGCGCATCGACCGTGTCGAAGCCCAACCCGAACTGCTCGGTGTGGTGCATGGCTGCCAGCATCGAGAACACGCCGATGCGGTTGCCGATGAAGTTCGGCGTGTCCTTGGCGATCACCACGCCCTTGCCGAGCGTGGTGGTCAGGAACGTTTCCAGCGCGGTCAGTACGTCGGCATCGGTGGTCTTGGCCGGGATCAGCTCGGCCAGATGCATGTAGCGCGGCGGGTTGAAGAAGTGCACGCCGCAGAAGCGGTGGCGCAATTCCTCCGGCAGCACGTCGGCCAGCGTATTGATGCCCAGGCCCGACGTGTTGCTGGCCAGGATCGCGTGCTCGGACACGAACGGCGCGATCTTCTTGTAGAGATCCTGCTTCCAGTCCATCCGCTCGGCGATGGCCTCGATGATCAGGTCGCAGCCGCGCAACTGCTCCAGGCCGGTCTCGTAGTTGGCCGGCGTGATGCGCTCGGCCAGCGACTTTCCGGCGAGGGGGGCGGGGCTGAGTTTGGCCAGGTTGGCGATGGCCTTGCCAACCACGCCGTTGGGGTCGCCTTCCTTGGCCGGAAGGTCGAACAGGACCGTGTCGACGCCCGCGTTGGTCAGGTGGGCGGCGATCTGTGCGCCCATCACACCGGCGCCGAGCACGGCGACGCGACGTGCAAGCAATTTCTTAGGCATGTTATTTAAATCCTTGTTTAACAAGTAATTTATAACTGGAACTCAAGACTTGAAGCCGGCCGCAGCGAAGCGGATCAATTCGCGGGCCGCTCGCTCACGGTGCGCCGCCTCGGTGACACCGGCGGGTCGTTTGATCAGACCGAAGTCGGCCATGGCATAGGTCAGGGCGCCGGCCAGGAAGTCCAAGCGCCAGTACAGCTCTTCCTTGCTCAGGCCCGGCATGCAGCCGGCAATGGCCTTGCCGAACTCACGCAGCACGTGGCCGTAGTGATCGGACAGGAACTTGCGCAGGCGATCGTTCTTTTCCGCATAGGCGCGGGCGACGACGCGGACGAAGGCGCCGCCGCCGTGGCGGTCCTGGGCCATCGCCAGCGCGGGCTGGACGAAGGCGGCGAGGATCGGCTCCAGTTCGCCGGGGTGCTGTTCCAGCGCGGTTTTCAGGGCGCCCAGGCGCTGGGCGCTCATCTCGTCCATGCGCCGGCGGAAGACCTCGTTGACGAGGTTTTCCTTGCTGCCGAAGTGGTAGTTGACCGCGGCAATGTTGACGTCCGCGCGGCTGGTGACCTGACGCAGCGAGGTGCCGGTGAAACCGAACTGTGCGAACAGCTCTTCGGCGGCGCCAAGGATCCGGTCCTTGGTGGAGAAGTGGGCGGTGGTGGCCATGGGGCTGTGTTCGTCCTGCAGTATGCGAGGGCTGAATCAAACGCTTGTTTGATACTAGTGCTTGACGGCCTGAACCGTCAACGGACGATGGGCCCGGGCCCGTCCGAAGGCGGTGCAAATCCGCCGCGCGATCCGTTAGAATTACCGGAGCCTTGTGGGCTAAACCCGCGTCCTGACGCGGGTTTTTCTGTTATCCTCGGGCGCGAACCAGCCTGGTTCGGCGGCCCGCCTACCCGGAGAAATTCCATGGCGCTGGAGCGCACCCTGTCCATCATCAAGCCCGACGCCGTCGCCAAGAACGTCATCGGTGAGATCTACACCCGTTTCGAAAAGGCCGGCTTGAAGGTCGTGGCTTCGAAGATGAAGCACCTGTCGAAGCAGGAAGCCGAAGGCTTCTACGCCGTGCACCGCGAGCGTCCGTTCTTCAGCGCGCTGGTCGAGTTCATGATTTCGGGTCCGGTGATGATCCAGGCGCTCGAAGGCGAGGGCGCAGTGCTGAAGAACCGCGACCTGATGGGCGCCACCAATCCGAAGGATGCCGCGCCGGGCACGATCCGCGCCGACTTCGCCGACAGCATCGACGCCAACGCCGTGCACGGTTCGGACAGCCTGGAGAACGCCGCGATCGAAATCGCGTACTTCTTCCCGGCGACCGACGTGTTCGCGCGCTAAGCGCATCGCACGAAAACGGCCATGACCACGCAACGCGAACGCATCGACCTCCAGCTCGCCGACGCAACCCCGGCGACGGAATCGGCTGCGCGCGTGGAAGCGGGCGTGGCCGCCAAGAGCGCGGTCGCGGGTTCGAAGACCAATCTGTTCGACCTCGACCGCGCCTCGCTCGAGCGTTTCTTCGAAGAAACGCTCGGCGAGAAGAAGTTTCGCGCGCACCAGGTGATGAAGTGGATCCACCACCGCTACGTCACCGATTTCGCCGACATGACCGACCTGGGCAAGGCGCTGCGCGCCAAGCTCGAGCAGCACGCTGAAGTCCGCGTGCCGCAGGTGGTTTTCGACAAGGCGTCCACCGACGGCACGCACAAATGGCTGCTCGGCATGGACCCGAAGAATGCCATCGAAACCGTGTACATCCCCGACAAGGGGCGCGGCACGCTGTGCGTGTCCTCGCAGGTGGGCTGCGCGCTCAACTGCCAGTTCTGCTCGACCGCGACGCAGGGCTTCAATCGCAATCTGTCGACCGCCGAGATCATCGGCCAGGTCTGGGTTGCCGCACGTCATCTGGGCAACGTTCCGCATCAGCAGCGCCGCCTCACCAACGTGGTGATGATGGGCATGGGCGAGCCGCTGGCGAACTTCGACAACGTCGTTCGCGCGATGAGCATCATGCGCGACGATCTGGGCTATGGCCTGGCGAACAAGCGCGTCACGCTCTCGACGGCCGGCATGGTGCCGATGATCGACCGCCTCGCGCTGGAGAGCGATGTCTCCCTCGCGGTGTCGCTGCATGCGCCCAACGACGAGCTGCGCAGCGAACTGGTACCGCTCAACAAGAAATACCCGATCGAACAATTGATGGACGCCTGCGTGCGCTACGCGTTGCGCAAGCGCGGTACGTCGGTCACGTTCGAGTACACGCTCATGAAGGGCGTGAACGATCAGCCGCAGCACGCGCGCCAGTTGCTGCGCCTGCTGCGCCAGTTCGACAACGCCGTGCAGATGAAGGACGCGGCGAAGGTCAACCTGATCCCGTTCAATCCGTTCCCCGGCACGCGTTTCGAGCGCCCTGACGACGTGGCCATCCGCGCCTTCCAGAAGCTGCTCAACGAAGCCGGCATGATCGCCCCCGTGCGCCGCACGCGTGGCGACGACATTGACGCCGCCTGCGGCCAGCTCAAGGGTCAGGTCATGGACCGTACCCGGCGGCAGGCGGAATTCCAGAAACATCTGCACGCGCAAGGCCTCGGCGACGAGGCTGCGTGATCTCAGGAGCCCGCTAGCATGGACGTCCGGCACCGCCCGCCAAGCCTCACGATCACGACCATATTGATGGTCGCGGTGCTGGCGACCGGCGCGTGCAGCCGGATGCCCTTCGTCAAGCAGGACTTCAAGCGCCAGGAGTTCGAGCGCACCACGGCGGAAGTCAACGTCAAAGGCAACGGGCGCAACAACAATTCGGTTGCCGCCGCGAGGAATCTCGAGCTGGCGCAGATGCGCCTGATGAGCGGTGATTACCCCGCTGCCGAGAAGGAAGCACTCAAGGCACTGAAGCTCGATCCCAAGTCGGCCGATGCCGAAACCGTCCTGGCCGTGGTGGCCTCGCGCAGCGGCGATCCCGCCGGCGCGGGCCGTCATTACCTGCGGGCCGCCGAATTCGCCCCGGACAACGGTGCGGTGCAGAGCAATTACGGCGTATGGCTGTGTCGCGAGGGTCGGGCGGCGGAGTCGCTGCCCTGGTTCGATCGCGCCCTGCAGGACCCGCGTTACACCTCGCCGTCGGTGGCACTGGCCAATTCGGGCAGCTGTGCCGCCCGCGCCGGCCAGGACGTGCGCGCCGGTCGCGATCTTCGCCGGGCCATAGCGCTCGATCCGAACAACGCCGCAGCGCTGGGGGCATTGGCGGAGCTTGAGTTCCGTCAAGGAAACGCCTTCGAGGCCCGGGCATTCTCCGAGCGCCGTTTGTCGGTTGCACCAGCGGATCGAGGCGCGTTGCAGCTTGCGTCACAGATCGAAGAGAAACTCGGCGACAGGGTAGCCGCCGCAAGATACGTTCAGCGAATGAGGGCGGAGTTCCCTGAGACGCGGGGCTCCGGCATGGGGGATGACGGAAAGCGATGAACTCGAACGAACTCGCGCCCGAGATGGGCGCCAGCATCGGTATGCGCCTCAAGCAGGCCCGCGAAGAAGCGGGGCTGTCGCCGGAGGACGTTGCCGCCAGCCTGAAGATTCCGGTCAGGGTGATCCGGCAGCTCGAATCGGGGGATTCGAGCCAGCTGGGCGCCGCGGTCTTCGTCCGCGGACAGATGCGCAGCTACGCGCGCCTGCTCGGCATCAAGCTCGATGAGGAACTGGGCGAGAGCGCGCGCCCGATCGCGCCGTCCGTGCTCGTCAGCCATACCCATACGCCGCGCTACCGCCGTGTATTCGAGCAGGCCACACGCCGCGCGATCTATATCGTGCTGACGGCGGCCATCGCAGTGCCGATCTGGATGGCCTCGCGCGAACTCAAGAAGGAAGACACCCGGGTCGAGACGCTCGACGTCGCGACGGCTCCGGCCAACATTGCGACAAATGCCCAGCCGACCGCTTCGGCGCCGGTGCACCGCACGCCGCTGGTCGCCTCGATGGCGACGCTGCCGAGCCAGGCCGCCGCGCAGCCGGCGCTGTCGCTGACTTTCACCGGCAATAGCTGGGTGGAAGTGCGGGGCGCCGACGGCCGCGTCCTTGAAAGCGGCGAACTCGGCGGCGGCCAGCAGCGCAGCTACTCGGTCGGAGAGGTGTCCCGCGTGGTCCTGGGAAACTCTTCGGCCGTCGAAGTCCGCCAGGCCGGCAAGACGGTCGATGTGACGCCGTTCAGCCGAGCGAACGTGGCGCGCTTTACGCTATCCTCTGACGGTTCCCTCACGCCGGGCGATTGACCGGCGCATCGGGAAATCCTCACCGCACCGGCCTGCTCCGCGGGCCGGTGTTCCTCATTGGATTCCCGCCTTCATGGCGGCCGACAGAGCATGGCAGCCAGCGAATGGCGATTGACGATCTTCTCGACGAACACGAACAAAGCGAACGTGTCCTGCAGTGGCTGCGCAACAACGGCGCTGGCCTGATTGGCGGTATCGCCCTGGGTCTTGCGGCGATCGGCGGCTGGAAGTGGTGGGAACACCGAGGCGTGCAGCAGAACCTGGACATGGCAACGCAGTACCAAGCTGCGATCGATGCCATCGAGGGCAAGGACAAGACCGCCGAAGCCAAGGTCAAGGCGCTTGCCGACGGCAGCAGCTACCACGCGATGGCCGCGCTCGAACTGGCCCGCTCGCAGGTCGACGCCAAGCAGAACGCCGCCGCGCTCGCCACGCTGCGTGGTATCCACAGCAACGATCCGGCGATCATGCAGGTCGTCAACCTGCGTGTGGCTCGCCTGCTGATCGACAGCAAACAGGCCGACGCCGCGCTGAAGCTGGTGGCCGATGCGAACACGCCATCCGGCATCGAAGTCCGTGGCGACGCCCATCTGGCGCTCGGCCAGAAGGAACAGGCGCGCACCGCGTATTCCGAGGCGCTGGCCAAGCTCGACGTGGCTTCGCCGCATCGCCGTCTGCTCGAACTCAAGCTCACCGAAGTCGGCGGTACGCCCGCCAAGCCCGAGGCCAAGTCCTGATGAAGCACCGCTCCATGCTGTTGCGTACTTCCGTCGTGCTGCTATGCGCGGCTTCGCTCGCGGGCTGCTCGACGATCAAGGGCTGGTTCGGCGGCGACAAGAAGAAGGACGACGGAAAGCCCAACGAGCCGGCCGAACTGACCGACATCACGCCGTCGGTGACGGTGTCCAAGATCTGGTCGGCCAACGCGGGCAAGGGCGAAGACCGCATCGGCGTGCGCCAGGGCCCGGTCGTTTCCAACGGACGCGTCTTCGCGGCGGCCATCGAGGGGGGCGTGCACGCCTTCGATCTGCAGACCGGCAAGCAGGTCTGGGAATACCGCCCGGACAAGAAGGCCAACCTGCGCCTGTCCGGCGGCCCCGGCGCGGGCGAGGGCCTGGTCGTGGTCGGCGGCCTGGACGGCCAGGTCATCGCGCTCGATGAGACCACCGGCGAGGAGAAGTGGCAGGCCAAGGTACCCAACGAGGTCATCGCGGCGCCTGCCATCGGCATGAACATGGTGTTCGTGCGCTCCAACGACGGCCGTGTTACCGCGTTCGACGCCGCCAGCGGCGAGCGTCGCTGGTTCTGGGTGCAGGAAGTGCCGATGCTGTCCGTCCGCGGCAACGACGGCCCGGTGCTCGGCCCCGGCTTCGTTTTCATCGGCAATGACGACGGCACGGTTTCTGCGCTGTCGGGCAGCGACGGCCGCCCGATGTGGGAGCAGCCGGTCGCGCAGGCCGAAGGTCGCACCGAGCTGGACCGCATGGCGGACGTCGACGGCACCCCGGTGCTGGACGGCACCACGCTGTTCGCGACCAGCTTCAAGAAGCAGACCGTGGCGATCGATGCGCCGAGCGGCCGTCCCATGTGGTCGGCCGAACATGGCGGCGCCGGTCGCGTCGGCCTGGGCAGCGACCGCATCGTCGTGACCGACTCCAGCGGTTCCGTCTTCGGCCTGGACAAGGCCAGCGGCGGAGCGTTGTGGCAGCAGCCGGCGCTGGCGCGCCGCAACGTGACCGGCGCAGCGGTGCAGGGCGATTTCGCCGTGGTCGCCGATTTCGACGGCTACGTCCACTGGCTCAAGCTCGACAACGGCGAGTTCGCCGCGCGCGAGCGCGTCGGCGGCAAGGCAGTGAAGGCCGCTCCGGTGGTCGCCGATGGCATCGCCATCGTGCAGAACGTCAACGGCGACCTGACCGCTTTCCGCCTGCAATAAGGCGCCCCCAGCGCGAAGCACGACACGGAACGGTCCGGGCGACGAGCCCGGGCCGTTTCCCTTTTCACGCCCGGCCCGTCATCATGCCGTACCCCGATGACCCACCGGATCGGGCCGGACCGGCCGCCGCGCCTCCGCTTCCGACTCCCAAATTCCGCTCCTCTCGACCGACTCCCGGCTCCCCATCATGCTCCCGCTCGTCGCCCTCGTTGGCCGCCCCAACGTCGGAAAATCCACGCTGTTCAATGCGCTGACGCGCACCCGCGACGCCCTGGTCCACGACCAGCCCGGCGTGACGCGCGATCGCAACTACGGCGTGGCGCGACCCGAGGGCAAGCGCCCGTTCGCCGTCGTCGATACCGGCGGCATCGCCGGCGAGGACGAGGGACTGGCAGGCGCCACTGCGCGCCAGGCCCGTGCCGCGGCGGAAGAGGCCGACCTGGTCCTGTTCGTGGTCGACGGTCGCGAAGGCGCCTCGACACTGGACGACGACATCCTTACCTGGCTGCGCAAGTCGGCGCGCCCGGCGATGCTGGTGGTCAACAAGACCGACGGCCTCGATGCGCAGGCCTGCATCAACGAGTTCGCCCGCTACGGCATCACCGACGTGATCGCGGTGTCCTCGGCGCATCGCCAGGGCATCGACGACTTGATCGACAGCGTCCTCAAGCGCGTGCCGGAAGAGGGCGCCGCGACCGAACTCGACACCGATCCGTCGCGCATCCGCGTGGCCTTCATCGGTCGCCCGAACGTGGGCAAGTCGACGCTGGTCAACCGCCTTCTGGGCGAGGAGCGGATGATCGCCTCCGAGGTGCCTGGCACCACGCGCGACTCGGTCTCCATCGACATGGAACGCGACGGCCGCCTGTACCGTCTGATCGACACGGCCGGGCTGCGTCGCAAGGCGCGCGTGGACGAAGCGGTGGAGAAGTTCTCCATCGTCAAGACCTTGCAGGCGATCGAGCAGTGCCAGGTCGCCGTGATCATGCTCGACGCCGGCGAAGGCATTACCGACCAGGACGCCACCGTGCTGGGCTATGCGCTCGATGCCGGCCGTGCGCTCGTGGTCGCCGTGAACAAGTGGGACGGCCAGACCGACTACCAGCGCCAGCAGACCGAGGCCTTGCTCGCGCGCAAGCTGGGCTTTGTCGAATGGGCCGAAGCGGTGCGCATCAGCGCCAAGCACGGCTCCGGTCTGCGCGAGCTGTTCCGCGCGATCCATCGAGCCTATGCCTCAGCCACGCATGAGTTCAGCACCAGCGACGTCAACAAGGCGCTGGAAGTCGCGTACGAGACCAACCCGCCGCCGACCGTCCGCGGCCACGTCCCCAAACTGCGCTACGCGCATCCGGCGGCGAACAACCCGCCGACGTTCGTCGTCCACGGCACGCGCCTGCGCACGTTGAGCGAGTCCTACAAGCGCTATCTCGAGAACTTCTTCCGCAAGCGCTTCAAGCTTGTCGGCACGCCGGTGCGCTTCGTGTTCAAGGAAGGCACGAACCCGTACGAAGGCAAGAAGAACGTGCTGAGCGAGCGCCAGGTCGCAAAGAAGCGGCGCATGATCCGCCACGTGAAGAAGGGCAAGTAACGCGAACTCGCGCTTGCGCATGGCGCGAGGGCGATCGCTGGTGTTTCATGCCGACGGAGGCACGCCAACGAGGCGGCACCCGTAAACTCCCACCCATGCCCGCGACCTGCCACGACATCACCCTCGGCATCCTCGCCGGCGGCCGCGCGAGCCGGCTCGGCGGCGTCGACAAGGCCTGGCTGGAGCGCGACGGCATCGCGCAGGTGCAACGTTGGCAACGACGTTTCGCCGGCGAAACCGCCGCGGTGCTGGTTAGCGCCAATCGCCAACTCGACCGTTACGCGCGCGTCGGCCTGCGCGCCGTCTCCGATCGCACCGGTGACGAAATCGGCCCGCTGGCCGGCCTCGATGCGCTCGCCACCGCATGCGAGACGCCGTGGCTGCTGACGCTTCCGGTGGACCTCGTCGGCGTCAACGAGTGCCTGTTGCCCAGCCTGATTGCCGCAGCCGGAACCAATGGCGCCTTCGCCATCGACGACGACGGCCCCCAGCCGCTGGTCGCGTTGTGGCCAGTCGTGCCGCTGCGCATCGCCACGGCGCAGGCCATCGCCGCACGCGATCTGGCGATCCACGGTCTGCAACGCCGATTGGGCATGGCCGCGGTGCGATTGGACGGCGTACGCTTCGGCAACCTCAACACGCCGGACGACCTCGCCGCCGCGGGCGCGACACCGGCCACCGATCCCGATCCGGAAACGCCCCCCGCATGAGCGATTACCCGATCCAACTCGTCTTCGACGACGCCGTCGCGATCATCCGCGACGTCGCTGCACGGCATCGCCTGGAGACCGAAACCCTGCCGCTGTCGCGCACGCACGGCCGCATCCTGGCGACCGACATCGATGCGCCGATCGCGTTGCCGCCGTTCGACAACAGTGCGATGGACGGATTCGCGCTGCGACACGCCGATCTTCGCGCGGACGAAACGACGCTGCGCCTGATCGGCGAACAGTTCGCCGGCCGTGCGCGCGACCTCGCGGTGGGCGAGGGCGAGTGCGTGCGCATCACCACCGGCGCACCGATGCCCGCCGGTGCCGACACCGTCGTCATCAAGGAAAACACGCGCCTCGACGGCGACCGCGTCGTGATCGTTACGTCGCCCGAGTTGGGCGCGAACCTGCGCCGTACGGGCGAGGACGTATCGCCCGGCGAGCGCGTGCTGCACGCGGGCTATCGCCTCACGCCTGCGCGCGTCTCGCTGGCGGCTTCGCTGGGATTGGCGTCGCTGCCCGTCGTGCGCAAGCCGACGGTGGCGGTGTTCAGCAGTGGCGACGAACTCATCGAACCTGGCCTGTCGCTGGCGCCGGGCGAAATCTACGACAGCAACCGCGAACTGCTGATGGGCCTTCTGCGCGCCGAAGGCCTCGAGCCGACCGCCTGGCCGCGTCTGCCCGACGATCCCAGGCAGGTCGAGATCGCCCTGCGCGATGCCGGCTGCGCGTTCGACCTGATCATCACCTGCGGCGCGGTGTCGGCAGGCGAAAAGGACCACATTCCGGCCGTCATCGCGCAGTTCGGGCAGGTGCACTTCTGGAAGGTGCGCATGAAGCCCGGCATGCCCGTGCTGTTCGGCAGCCTCGACCAGGCGCGCGTGCTGGCGCTGCCGGGCAATCCGGTGTCGGTGTTCGCGACCTTCCTCGGATTCGGCCGCGCCTTGATAGACGCGTTGCAAGGACGGCTGGAGCCGCGCTCCGTCGAACGCGCCCAACTGGTCGCGCCGCTGGAGAAATCCCACGCGCGTCGCGAGTTCCTGCGCGCGAACGTGTTCTGCGACGAGCACGGCACGCTGCGCGCGGACCCGAACCCGGCCGTCGGTTCGCACCGGCTGCGCGCGGTCGGCGATTCCAACGCGCTGATTGTCATCCCCGATGGACCGCAGCGTTTGGCTGCCGGCGCCGTCGTCGAGGTGTTGCGTTACGCCTGAGGCGCCACGAAGGGCGATAATCGGGCCATGACCATCGGCATGCAGATCGAGCTCATCGCCCCCGCCGACGCCCTGCGCCGCCAGCGCGACGGTGCGGTGATCGTCGACGTGCGCGAGTCGCACGAACGCGCCACCGGATACGCGCAGGGCGCGCTCGGCGTCGCGAAGGGCGACCTGGAAACCGATCCGCGTTCCGCGCTGCCGGACACCGACGCCGACGTGCTGCTGATCTGCCAAGCCGGCGGCCGCTCGTTGCAGGCGGCGCAGGCCCTTGCGGCCGCGGGCTATCGGCGAGTGGCGTCGATCGAAGGCGGCACCACGCGCTGGATCGACGAAGGACTCCCGATCGCGCGGGCCGAAGGCGACCTCGACTTCTACGATCGCTACTCGCGCCACCTGCGCCTGCCCGAAGTCGGCGAAGCCGGCCAGCGCCGGTTGCAGGCCGCGCGCGTGGCGATGGTCGGTGCGGGCGGGCTGGGTTCGCCCGCCGCGTTCTACCTCGCGGCGGCGGGCGTGGGCACGCTCGTGCTGGCCGACGACGACGTGGTCGATCGCAGCAATCTTCAGCGGCAGATCCTCCACACCGAGGACCGCATCGGCGTGGCGAAGGTCGAGTCGGCACGCATCGCGTTGTCGGCGCTGAACCCGACCGTCTCGATCGAGACCTTTCCGGAGCGCATCACCGCCGGCAACGTGGAACGCCTGATCGAAGGCGCCGACGTCGTGTTCGACGGTGCCGACAACTTTCCCGTGCGTTACCTGCTCAACGATGCCTGCGTGAAGTTGGGCAAACCGTTGGTATACGGCGCTGTGCATCGCTTCGAGGGGCAGGTAAGCGTGTTCGACGCCGGCCGCCACCGCGGTCGCGCGCCGTGCTATCGCTGCCTGTTCCCGGAGCCGCCGCCGCCGGAAGCCGCGCCCAACTGCGCCGAAGCCGGCGTGCTGGGCGTGCTGCCCGGCGTCATCGGCCTGCTGCAGGCGACCGAGGTGATCAAGCTGATCCTGGGTACGGGCGAGCCGCTCGCCGGTCGTCTGCTGCATTTCGATGCGATGGGCATGCGCTTTCGCGAGACCCGGCTGCCGGCCGACCCGGACTGCCCGGTGTGCGCGGCCGGACGCGAGTTCCCGGGTTATATCGATTACGTGCGGTTCTGCGCGGCTTGAATGCTGTCATTCCCGCGAAGGCGGGAACTCACCTTCGCAGGCGTCACCTCTTCCGAAGGACGGAGTGGCGGGGATGGCTGGATCCCCGCCTGCGCGGGGATGACGGCACTGGCTTGGCGCCTCAGCGTAGGAATTCCGCCAGCGCCCGCTCGAACGCCGGATCGCCGCTGATCGTGTTGTGGCCGGCGGCTGGCAGGTCCACCACCTTGGGCGACTTGCCGAGCGCGGCGATCAAACGATTCGTGTTGGCGGGTGGCACCACGGTGTCCAGCGCTGCGCGCACGATCATCACGTCGCCCTGGTAACCACGCAGGCGACCGACCGAGTCGAAGCGGTCACGCACGATCCAGCGCACGGGCAGGATCGGGTAGTGCACCTGCGCCACCGCCGCAAGGCTGTCGAACGGCGCGACCAGCACCAGTTGCGACACCGGCCGCTGGCTCGCCACGTAACTGGCCACGCCGCTGCCCAGGCTCGATCCGATCACTGCGATGGGCTGGTCGGGATGGCGCGAGCGCACCTCGTCGAAGACCGCAAGCGCATCGCCGAACAGCGACTCTTCGGTCGGCCGGCCGTTGCTGGCACCGTAGCCGCGATACGACACCAGATAGATGCTGCGTTCCGGCAGCAGGCGATCGAGCATCTCGCGCCGGTTCTGGATGCTTTCCGCGTTGCCGCCGAAGTAGATCACCGGCCGCGGTGCGTGCGGGTGCAGGACCCACCCGTGCAGTTGCACGCCGTCGCGGACCAGTGCGAAATCCGTCTGCGGCACGTCGATGCGCGTGCCCTCGGGCAGGTAGATCAGTTCGCGCTGCTTGGAGAACAGCCATGCGCACACGCCGGCGTAGCCGAGGATCGGCAGCGCCGCCCAACCCAGCAGCTGCTTGCGCATCGGCTACCCCGCGTGGCGCCGTTGCGCCGCTTCGAACGCCGCCAGTTGTTCGGGCGTGGCCTCGCGCTGGTGCTGCGCTTTCCACTGCGCGAACGGCATCCCGTAGATGGCCTCGCGTGCCTCGTCCTTGGTCATCGTGATGCCGCGGTGCTCGGCGGCCTCGCGGTACCAGTCGGCCAGGCAATTGCGGCAGAAGCCGGCATTGATCATCAGCTCGATGTTCTGGGCGTCGGGCCGCTCGTGCATGAGGTGCTGGAGCAGGCGCCGGAAGGCGGCAGCCTCGATCTGGGTCGTTTCGAAATCGGTGTCGGTCATGGTGGGCTCCAGGGGGGCAGGCCGGGATTCGGGATTGGGGATTGGAGATTCGAACTTGCCCGAGCCAGCAGACTGCAGCGCATGACGCTCGTGCGAATCCCGAATCCCGAATCCCGTCATGGGCGATAATGCACCGCCCGACTGTACCGCAGTCGCCTTCAGTCCCTCGCCACGGCATGACCGCACCCATGACTCCTCCGGCTCGCATCCTCGACGGCAAACGCATCGCCGAGGACCTGCTCGACAACCTCAAGAGCCGGGTCGACGTGCGCGTGGCCGCGGGCAAATCGCCCCCGGGCCTGGCGGTGGTGCTGGTGGGCAATGACCCGGCCTCCAGCGTCTACGTGAAGAACAAACGGCGTGCGGCGCAGAAAGTGGGCATCCGCGCCATCGACTACGACCTGCCGGCCGATACCGGCAACGCCGAGCTGCTGGCGCTGATCGATGCGCTCAACGCCGACCCGGACGTGCACGGCATCCTGGTGCAACTGCCGTTGCCCGACCGACGCGATGCCACCGAGCTGATCCACCGCATCGATCCGCGCAAGGACGTGGACGGCTTCCATCCGGAGAACGTCGGCCACTTGGCGCTGCGCCAGTTCGGCCTGCGCCCATGCACCCCGCGCGGCATCACCACGCTGCTGGCCTATACCGACCGCCCCGTGCGCGGGCAGAGCGCCACGATCGTCGGTGTGTCGAACCACGTCGGCCGGCCGATGGCCCTGGAACTGCTGATCGCCGGCTGCACGGTCACCAGCTGCCACAAGTTCACCCCGCCGCAGGTGCTGGAAGCCTCGATCCGCAACGCGGACATCCTCGTCGTGGCCGTGGGTCGTCCGGGCCTGATCCCGGGTGAATGGGTGAAGCCCGGCGCAGTGGTCATCGACGTGGGCATCAACCGCCTCGACGACGGCCGCCTGGTCGGCGACGTGGGCTTCGAGGCCGCCGCGCAGCGCGCCAGCTGGATCACCCCGGTCCCGGGCGGCGTGGGTCCGATGACGGTCGCCACGCTGATGCAGAACACGCTGGAAGCCGCCGAAGCGTCCGATTCGGGCCGCGGCTGGACTCAGGCGCGCTGAGCCGCGCATCAAGCGTATGGAGCCTTCATGGAACGCCATGTCCCGGTAGTGCGGCGAGCGTAGGAACCTCCAGACGCGTTACAATATCTCGCTTCATCCTCTCCGGCCCCTGTCCATGCTGCGCATCCAGGCTGAAGCACTGACCTACGACGATGTTTCGCTCGTCCCGGCCCACTCGACGGTCCTGCCCAAGGACGTCTCGCTCTCGACCCGCCTCACCCGCGACCTGACCATCCGCCTGCCGATCCTGTCGGCCGCGATGGACACGGTCAGCGAAGCGCGCCTGGCCATCGCCATGGCACAACTGGGTGGCATCAGCGTCCTGCACAAGAACATGAGCGTGGAAGCCCAGGCCGCGCAGGTCGCCTCGGTCAAGAAGTTCGAGGCGGGCGTCATCAAAGAGCCGTTCACCGTCGGCCCCGACACGACCATCGCCGAAGTGCTCAAGCTCACTCGCGCGCGCAACATCTCCGGCGTGCCGGTAGTGGAAGGCGGCACGCTGGTCGGCATCGTCACCAGCCGCGACATGCGCTTCGAGAAGAAGCTGGACGATCCGGTCCGCCACATCATGACCAAGAAGGACCGTCTCATCACGGTGCGCGAAGGCGCAACGGATGAGGAAGTCCTCGACCTGCTGCACAAGCACCGCATCGAGAAGGTGCTGGTGGTCAACAACGGCTTCGAGCTGCGCGGCCTGATCACCGTGAAGGACATCCAGAAGAAGTCCGATAACCCCAACGCCGCCTACGACAGCAGCGAACGCCTGCTGGTGGGCGCGGCCGTCGGCGTCGGAGGCGACACCGAGGCACGTGTGGAAGCGCTCGCCGCCGCCGGCGTGGACGTGGTGGTGGTCGACACCGCGCACGGTCATTCGCAGGGCGTGCTGGACCGCGTGCGCTGGGTGAAGAAGAACTTCCCGCAGTTGCAGGTCATCGGCGGGAACATCGTCACCGGCGACGCCGCACTGGCCCTGATGGACCACGGTGCGGACGCGGTGAAGGTCGGCGTCGGCCCGGGCTCGATCTGCACCACGCGGATAGTGGCTGGCGTCGGCGTGCCGCAGATCACCGCGGTGGCGATGGTCGCCGAGGCGCTGCAGGACCGCATCCCGCTGATCGCCGACGGCGGCATCCGCTACTCGGGCGACATCGGCAAGGCCCTGGTCGCGGGCGCCTCCACGGTGATGGTGGGCGGCCTGTTCGCCGGCACCGAGGAAGCCCCGGGCGAGGTCGAACTCTTCCAGGGCCGCAGCTACAAGAGCTATCGCGGCATGGGCTCGCTGGGTGCGATGGAGCAGGGCTCCAAGGACCGTTATTTCCAGGACGCGTCCGACGCCGACAAGCTCGTGCCCGAAGGCATCGAAGGCCGCGTGCCGTACCGCGGCCCGTTGCGCAACGTGGTCCACCAGCTCGCCGGCGGCCTGCGCGCCACCATGGGCTACGTGGGCTGCGCGACGATCGAGGAGATGCGCACCAAGCCCAGCTTCGTGCGCATCACCAACGCCGGTGCGCGCGAAAGCCACGTGCACGACGTGCAGATCACGAAGGAACCGCCGAATTATCGGGCCAGCTGACGCGGGCCCGACGGGATTCGGGATTCGGGATTCGCGATTGGGGATTCGTAGAAGCCCTGGGCCCCCGAGTTCTGCCGCGAAGCCCAAGACGCTGCTCTACGAATCCCGAATCTCCAATCCCGAATCCCGGCTCCATGACCAACATCCATAGCGACAAGATCCTCATCCTCGATTTCGGCGCGCAGTACACGCAGCTGATCGCCCGCCGCATCCGCGAGATCGGTGTCTATTGCGAGATCTGGGCCTGGGACCACGATCCGGCCGAGATCGCCGCGTTCGGGCCGAAGGGCATCATCCTGTCGGGCGGTCCGGAATCGACCACGCTGGAAGGCGCGCCGAAGGCGCCGCAGGAAGTGTTCGACGCGGGGCTGCCGATTCTGGGCATCTGCTACGGCATGCAGACGCTGGCCGCGCAGCTGGGCGGCGCGACCGAAGCGGCCGATGCACGCGAGTTCGGTCACGCCGAAGTCGAGCTGATCGCGCACGACGCGCTGCTGGGCGGCCTGACAGACCACGACGGCGAGCCGCGCATCGACGTGTGGATGAGCCACGGCGACCACGTCGCCCAGGCGCCGCCGGGCTGGACCGTCACCGCCGTCACCGACCGCATCCCGGTGGCCGCGATGGCGCGCGAGGACAAGCGCTGGTACGGCGTGCAGTTCCACCCGGAAGTCACGCACACCAAGCAGGGCCAGACGCTGCTGCGCCGTTTCGTCGCCGACATCTGCGGCTGCCAGACGCTGTGGACCGCGGCCCACATCATCGAAGACCAGATCGCCCGCGTGCGCGAGAAGGTCGGCAGCGACGAGGTGATCCTCGGCCTGTCCGGCGGCGTGGATTCCTCCGTCGTCGCCGCATTGCTGCACAAGGCCATCGGCACGCAGCTGACGTGCGTGTTCGTCGATACCGGCCTGCTGCGCTGGAACGAAGGCGACCAGGTGATGGCGATGTTCGCCGAGCACATGGGCGTCAAGGTCGTGCGCGTCAATGCCGCCGACCGCTATTTCAAGGCGCTCGCCGGCGTCGACGACCCGGAAGCCAAGCGCAAGATCATCGGCAACCTGTTCATCGACATCTTCGATGAGGAGTCCGCCAAGCTCTCCAATGCGAAGTGGCTGGCGCAGGGCACGATCTACCCGGACGTCATCGAATCGGCCGGCAGCAAGACCGGCAAGGCGCACGTCATCAAGAGTCACCACAACGTGGGCGGCTTGCCGGAAAACATGAAGCTCGGCCTGGTCGAACCACTGCGCGAGTTGTTCAAGGACGAAGTGCGTCGCCTCGGCGTCGAACTCGGCCTGCCGCGCGCGATGGTCTACCGCCATCCGTTCCCGGGTCCGGGCCTGGGCGTGCGCATCCTGGGCGAAGTGAAGCGCGAACACGCCGAACTGCTGGCCCGCGCCGACCACATCTTCATCGAGGAACTGCGCAAGGCCGATCTCTACGATCGCGTCAGCCAGGCGTTCGCGGTGTTCCTGCCGGTGAAATCAGTGGGCGTGGTCGGCGATGCACGCGCGTACGAATGGGTCATCGCGCTGCGCGCGGTGGAAACCATCGACTTCATGACCGCGCACTGGGCGCACCTGCCGTACGACTTCCTCGGCCGCGTGTCCAACCGCATCATCAACGAACTGCGCGGCGTGTCGCGCGTCGTGTACGACATCAGCGGAAAGCCGCCGGCGACGATCGAGTGGGAGTGAGCTCCTGATCGGACGATGCAGCAAATAGCCCCGCGCGCAGCGGGGCTTTTTGTATGTGCGTTGTTCGGTCGCGTGCGAAGGCGGGGGTCCATCGCCCTAACGCGACAGGGCGGAAGGGGTGATTGTTCGGCCGGCTGGATTTCCGCCTGAGCGGGAACGACGGCTCAGGCTGGTGGGCGCAAATGCATTGCACCGCACTTGGGCGTCGACGACGCGCGATGTAACGCGCGTCGTTTGCTGCACCCTACGACCAAACGCGAAGCTTCGAAGCTCAGAACGAATCGCCAGGCACGCGCACGGCGCCTTCCATCAGCACGCGCGCGCTGCGGCTCATGATCGCCTTGGTGACGGTCCACTGGCCATCGACGAGCTTCGCCTGCGCGCCGACGCGCAACGTGCCCGAGGGGTGCCCGAAGCGCACGGCTTCGCGCTCGCCGCCGCCGGCGGCCAGGTTCACCAGCGTGCCGGGGATCGACGCGGCGGTGCCGATGGCGACGGCCGCCGTTCCCATCATCGCGTGGTGCAGCTTGCCCATCGACAGCGCGCGCGCATGCAGATCGATGTCTTCGGCGGCGATGCGCTTGCCGCTGGAGGCGACGTAGTCCTGCGCCGGCGCGACGAAGGCGACCTTCGGCGTGTGCTGGCGCGTGGCAGCCTGGTCCACGCTGGCGATCAGCCCCATGCGCACGGCGCCGTGCGCGCGGATGGCCTCGAACATCGCCAGCGTCTTCGGGTTGTCGTTGATCGCCGGCTGCAGCTCGGTGCCGGTGAAGCCCAGGTCGGCGGCATTGAGGAAGATCGCCGGGATGCCGGCGTTGATCATCGTCGCCTTGAACGTGCCCACGCCCGGTACTTGGAGATCGTCCACGAGGTTGCCGGTGGGGAACATCGCGCCGCCACCTTCGCCATCGTCGGACGGGTCGAGGAATTCCAGTTCGATCTCTGCCGCCGGGAAAGTCACGCCGTCGAGCTCGAAGTCGCCGGTTTCCTGTACTTCGCCATTGGCGACCGGGACGTGCGCGATGATGGTCTTGCCGATATTCGCCTGCCAGATGCGCACCGTGACCATGCCATCGCGCGGGATGCGCGCCGGATCGATGAAGCCGTTGGCAATCGCGAACGGCCCCACCGCCGAGGAGAGGTTGCCGCAGTTGCCGCTCCAGTCGACGAACGCGGTATCGATCGAGACCTGGCCGTAGAGGTAGTCGACGTCGTGATCCGGCACGGAGGCCTTCGAGATGATCACGCACTTGCTGGTGCTCGAGGTCGCGCCGCCCATGCCGTCGGTTTGCTTGCCGTAGGGATCGGGCGATCCGATCACGCGCATCAGCAGCGCATCGCGCGTCTTGCCCGGTGCGCGCGCGGCTTCGGGCAAATCTTCCAGGCGGAAGAACACGCCCTTGCTGGTGCCTCCGCGCATGTAGGTGGCGGGGATGCGGATCTGCGGTGCGTGGGTCATGGCGTATTCGGTTCTGTGTTCGCTGCTTGAAGGTGTCATCCCCGCGGAGGCGGGGAGCCAACGTCCGATGCGTCACGCCTTCCGGAGGCCGTGATGCCGCGTCGCGTTGGATTCCCGCTTGCGCGGGAATGACGGCTTTGGATCAGGCGCCGTCCGGAATCTCGGGCTCGACCAGCTTCGCCAGCATCTCCAGCGATTCCTGCCAGCCCAGGTAACAGAACTCGACCGGGATCGCGTCGGGGATGCCTTGCTGCACGATGTTCACATCGGTGCCGACCATGCCGGCCTTCAGCGTCACCGTCACTTCCATCTGGCCCGGCAGCTCCGGATTGTCGAACTGGTCGTTGTAGCGCAGCTTCTTGCCCGGCTCGAGTTCCAGGTAGGTGCCGCCGAAGGAGTGGCTGCCGCCCGTGCCGAAATTGGTGAACGACATGCGGTAACCGCCGCCGACCCTCGCGTCCATCGAATGCACCTTGCCGGTGAAGCCGTGCGGCGGCAGCCACTTCACCATCGCATCGGGATCGATGAAGGCGCGGTAGATGCGTTCGGCGGGCGCGCGGATGACGCGGTGCAGGGTGACGGTGCCGGGCATGTCGTTACTCCTTGCGTGGTGGGAAGCGAAACGATGTGTGCCGCAAGCGTGCGACGGCGGCGTGTCACGCCGCGCGCACAGACTCCAGGAAATCCTGCGCGAAGCGTTGCAGGACGCCGCCGGCTTCGTAGATCGACACTTCCTCGTCGCTGTCGAGGCGGCAGGTGACGGGCACCTCCACACGCTCGCCGTCGCGGCGGTGGATGACCAGCGTCAGCGTCGCGCGCGGCTTGCGTGCGCCGACGACGTCGAAGGTCTCGGTGCCGTCGATGCCCAGCGTCAGGCGGTTCGTGCCCGGCTTGAATTCCAGCGGCAGCACGCCCATGCCGATCAGGTTGGTGCGATGGATCCGTTCGAAGCCCTCGGCGACGATGACTTCCACGCCCGCCAGGCGCACGCCCTTGGCCGCCCAGTCGCGCGACGAGCCCTGGCCGTAGTCCGCACCCGCGATGATGATCAGCGGCTGCTTGCGGTCCATGTAGGTTTCGATCGCCTCCCACATGCGCACTACCTGGCCTTCCGGTTCGATGCGCGCCAGCGAACCCTTCTTCACCGCGCCGTCGACCACGGCCATTTCGTTGACGAGCGTCGGATTGGCGAAGGTGGCGCGCTGCGCGGTGAGGTGGTCGCCGCGGTGCGTCGCGTAGGAATTGAAGTCCTCTTCCGGCAGGCCCATCTTCGCCAGGTATTCGCCCGCGGCGCTGTCGAGCAGGATCGCGTTGGACGGCGAAAGGTGGTCGGTGGTGATGTTGTCGCCGAGCACCGCGAGCGGGCGCAGGCCGCGCAGGGTGCGCTCGCCGGCCAGCGCGCCTTCCCAGTACGGTGGACGGCGGATGTAGGTGCTCTGCGGGCGCCAGTCGTACAGCGGGCTGACGCGTTCGCCGTGTTCGACGCGGATGTTGAACATCGGTCCGTAGACCTTGCGGAACTGCTCCGGCTTGACGCTCTGCGCGACGATGGCGTCGATCTCCTCGTCGCTGGGCCAGATGTCCTTCAAGGTCACAGGCGCACCGTCAGCATCGACGCCCAGCACGTCGCGCTCGATGTCGAAACGCATCGTGCCGGCGATTGCGTACGCGACGACCAGCGGAGGCGAGGCGAGGAACGCCTGCTTCGCATACGGGTGGATGCGGCCGTCGAAGTTGCGGTTGCCCGACAGCACGGCCGTGGCGTACAGGTCGCGCTCGATGATTTCCTGCTGGATCGCCGGATCCAGCGCGCCCGACATGCCGTTACAGGTGGTGCAGGCGAAGGCGACGATACCGAAGCCCAGTTGCTCCAGCTCCGGCAGCAGCCCGGCGTCCTCCAGATACAGCTGGACGGCCTTCGAGCCCGGTGCGAGCGAGGTCTTCACCCACGGCTTGCGCGTGAGCCCGCGCGCGTTGGCGTTGCGCGCCAGCAGGGCGGCAGCGATGACGTTGCGCGGGTTGCTGGTGTTGGTGCAACTGGTGATGGCAGCGATGATCACCGCGCCGTCCGGCATCAGGCCCTGTGCTTCCTGCGCGAGTGCCGCGTCGAGATTCACGGCGATGCCGCGCTCGGCCAGGTCGGACGTCGGCAGGCGCTTGTGCGGGTTCGACGGGCCGGCCATGTTGCGGCCGACACTGGACAGGTCGAACGTCAGCGTGCGCTCGTACTGCGCGTCCTTCAGGTTGTCGGCCCACAGGCCGGCGGTCTTCGCATAGGTCTCGACCAGCTTCACCTGTGCATCCTCGCGACCGGTCAGGCGCAGGTAGTCCAGCGTCTGCTCGTCGATGAAGAACATCGCCGCGGTCGCGCCGTACTCGGGCGCCATGTTGGAGATCGTCGCGCGGTCGCCCAGCGTCAGGCTCGATGCGCCTTCGCCGCGGAATTCGAGATAGGCGCCGACGACCTTCTCCTTGCGCAGGAATTCGGTCAGCGCCAGCACGATGTCGGTCGCCGTGATGCCGCTCTGGCGCTCGCCGGTGAGTTCGACGCCGATGATGTCAGGCAGGCGCATCCACGACGCGCGGCCGAGCATCACGTTCTCCGCTTCCAGTCCGCCGACGCCGATCGCGATCACGCCCAGCGCGTCCACGTGCGGTGTGTGGCTGTCGGTGCCGACGCAGGTGTCGGGGAAGGCGACGCCGTTCTGCGCCTGGATCACCGGCGACATCTTCTCCAGGTTGATCTGGTGCATGATCCCGTTGCCCGGCGGGATCACATCGACGTTCTCGAACGCCAGCTTCGTCCAGTCGATGAAGTGGAATCGGTCTTCGTTGCGACGGTCCTCGATGGCGCGATTCTTGGCGAACGCGTCCGGATCGTAGCCACCGCATTCCACCGCGAGCGAGTGATCGACGATCAGCTGCACCGGCACCACCGGGTTGACCTTGGCCGGATCGCCGCCCTGGTCGGCGATGGCGTCGCGCAGGCCTGCCAGATCCACCAGCGCGGTCTGGCCGAGGATGTCGTGGCACACCACGCGGGCCGGGAACCAGGGGAAGTCGAGATCCCGGCGGCGTTCGATCAGCTGCTTGAGCGAACCGATCATCGACGCCGGGTCGCAGCGCCGCACCAGGTTCTCCGCCAGCACGCGCGAGGTGTAGGGCAGGTGGGCATACGCACCGGGCTGGATCGCCTCGACCGCTTCACGCGCGTCGAAATAATCCAGCGAGGTGCCCGGGAGCGGCTTGCGGTGTTGGGTGTTCATGGACGACGACATCGGTTCGGGGACCTGGTCCTGGAGTTGGCGGGCGGCCGTGGCGCGGGGCCGTCGGTGGCTGGCTGCCCGCGCTGGCGCGGGGAACGTCAATTTTGCCAGTTTCGCGGGCCCGCCGGCTGTTCGGATGGGGCGGGATTGCGTCCGCTGGCCGCCGAGCGTGGCGTCGACATGCCTCGTCGGGCATCCTGTCGCGATGGTTCAGGAAACGAACAAGCCCGAGCTCCGCGACGACGACGTGCGCTGGATGCGCCACGCGCTCGCGTTGGCCGATCGCGCCGAGCGCGAGGACGACGAGATCCCGGTCGGCGCCGTGCTGGTGTCGGCCGAGGGCGAGATGCTGGGCGAAGGCTGGAACCGGAACATCACCGAACGTGATCCCACCGCGCATGCGGAGATCGTCGCCATGCGTCAGGCCGGCGTGCGTTTGCAGAACCATCGCCTGATCGGTGCCACGCTTTATGTGACGCTGGAGCCGTGCGCGATGTGCGCGATGGCGATGGTGCACGCGCGCATCGCACGCTTAGTCTATGGCGCGCGCGATCCCAAGACCGGCGCAGCGGGCAGCGTGTTCGACCTGCTCGCCGACCCGCGACACAACCATCGCGTGCGCGTGGACGGCGGTGTTCTCGGCGAGGAGGCCGGTGCGCGGTTGACGGCGTACTTCCGACGCAAGCGGGGCAAGGCCGACGTTCCGCCGGCCGGGTAAGGAAAGCGAGACCTTACTCTCCGCGAACTTCCAGTTTGTCTTTCGCCAACTGCTCGTTGAGTTCCCGGTCCAGCATGCGCAGGCCGAGTTTCGCCTCATGCCCGAGGCAGACCGAAGCGGCGAACATCAGCAGCACGCCGACCACCGCCAGAGCGGTCGGGACCAGGTCGAGCCGATAACCGAAGAACGCATCCACCGCGATGCCCAGGCTGGTGCCGACGAAGGCGCTGATGCTCGCATAGAGCATGCGAACCGCAGCGAGCACGAGGTAGGAGCGGCGGCGGTGGGTCGCGATGCGCGTTTCCTGTTCGACGCGTGCCGGCCCTTGCGCGAGACCGCGCAGCACCTCGATGTCCGAGCGCATCCGATCGACCACGCGCGCCAGGCGGTTGTTCGACGAGATCAGCAGGGAACTGGCGGCGGTCAGGAAGAACGCCGGGGTGATCATGGCCGAGACGACGGCGTAATGCGAAGAGTCGATCGCGACGGGCGAGGGCATCGATGGTTCCGTGAGCGCGGTGCGAAGCCGCGGGAGGGGCTGCCTGTATGATGCTCCGGACCTCATTCCAGTGCGAGCGTATGGCGGCCGTCCCTTCCTCGAACGACGAACACCTGATCTGGATCGACCTGGAAATGACCGGTTTGGATACCGACCGGGACTCCATCCTGGAGATCGCCACGGTCGTCACCGACAAGCAGCTCAACGTGTTGGCCGAAGGGCCGGAGCTTGCCATCTCGCATCCGCTGGCGAAGCTGGAGGCGATGGACGAATGGAACCGCAATCAGCATGGTCGCTCCGGCCTGTGGCAGCGTGTGCTCGCCAGCGACGTGAGCCTGGCCGAGGCAGAGACGCGCACGGTGGCGTTCCTGCAGCGTTGGGTGCCGCCGGGCAGGTCGCCGATGTGCGGCAACTCGATCTGCCAGGACCGCCGATTCCTGCACCGGCTGATGCCGCGGCTGGAGAAGCACTTCCATTACCGCAATCTCGACGTCAGCACGATCAAGGAACTCGCCCGCCGCTGGGCGCCGGACGTGCTTGCCGGCGTCAGCAAGGAATCGCGCCACACCGCGCTGAGCGACGTGCGCGATTCCATCACCGAGTTGCGCCACTATCGCTTGGCGATGGGGCGACTGGGCGGCCAACAGGGCGGGTAGCGGTCAGCGCAGTTCGGGCGGCGTCTGCTGGTCGGGCGACGGTGATGACGATGAAGCCTGCTGTTCGGGCGACGTCGCCTGCGCCGGCGCGAGCTCCGAGGATCCCTGCGCACCTTTCGCCGCATCGGTGATCCGCCGCTGAGCGCGGATGTCGCGCTGGGCCGCCTGGATGCTGATGCCCGCGAGGTCGAACGCCTTCTTGATGCGTTCGTTGAGATCGCATTTGGTCGCGAAATGATCGGCGTTGCTCACATGGCAACGCACGCCCAGACGCACCGCCACGTCCGCCAGTTCGTACACCACGACATCCGGCGCGGGTGCGGCGAGGATGCGTTTGTCGGCGCTGATGATGTCCATGACGGCGCTACGTGCGGTATCGATGTCGTCCTCGTAGCCGATGCCGATGACCAGCTCGATGCGTCGGCGCGTGTCGGGCGTGAGGTTGACGATGGGCGCGGTGGTGATGAGGTTGTTGGGCAGCACGATGGTCTGGTTGTCCGCGCCGCGCAGCCGCGTCTGGAAGATGCTCACCGCTTCCACGGTGCCGCTGCTGCCGCCGATCTGCACCACGTCGCCCACGCGGAAGGGCTTGAGCGTTACCAACATCACGCCCGATGCCACGTTGGACAGCGAATCCTTCAGCGCCAGGCCGATCGCGAGGCCGGCGGCACCGAGGATGGCGATGAACGAAGTCGGCGCGACGCCGAAGAACATCTGCAGGATCGCAAGCGTCAGCACGATCAGCAGCACGATGTAGATCACGCGACCGATGAACTGCAGCGAGGTCGGCTCCACGTGCGCGCGCGTGAGGGCGCGCGAGACCGCGCGCACGGCCCACTTGGCCAGATGCACACCGATGTAGAAGACGAGGATCGCGCCGCCGATCTTGATGCCCACGTCCATCGCCCACGACCAGAACTGTTCGGCGTTCATCGTGCTCAGGTGCTGCGTCGGGGCGAGTTCCTTGGTCAGGTTCGGCAGGGTGTCCTGCAACAGGACCTCGGGCTTCGGATTCGCGGACAAAACGACCTCCTTGCGACGCGCCGATCGGCGCGCGATGTGAACGATGTGTGCCTACAAAATACGACGCCCCGCATAAGCGGGGCGTCGTTGCATCGATGATGGTTCGGGCGCGGGTCGCGATCGCAGCGTCCCGGGTCAGGCAGATGCCTTCGCCTTCGCCTTGGCCAGTCGCAGCCAGGTGTCGACGACGGTGTCGGGATTGAGCGACACCGACTCGATGCCCTGTTCCATCAGCCACTCGGCAAGGTCCGGATGATCGCTCGGCCCCTGGCCGCAGATGCCGACGTACTTGCCCTTCGCGCGCGCGGCGGAAATGGCCATGGACAGCAGCTTCTTGACCGCAGGATCGCGCTCGTCGAAGAGCTTGGCGACGATGCCCGAATCGCGGTCCAGGCCGAGCGTGAGCTGGGTGAGGTCGTTGGAGCCGATGGAGAAGCCGTCGAAGATCTCGAGGAATTCGTCTGCCAGCAGCGCGTTGGACGGCACTTCGCACATCATGATGATCTTGAGGCCGCCCTTGCCCTGTTCCAGACCGTTGGCACGCAGGACTTCGACGACCTTGCGGCCTTCGTCCAGCGTGCGCACGAACGGAATCATGACCCAGCAGTTGGTCAGGCCCATCTGCTCGCGGACCTTGAGCACTGCGCGGCATTCCAGCGCGAAGGCATCGGTGAAGCTCGGATCGACATAACGGCTCGCGCCGCGGAAACCGATCATCGGGTTCTCCTCATGCGGCTCGTAACGCGCGCCGCCGATGAGGTTGGCGTATTCGTTGGACTTGAAGTCCGACAGACGCACGATCACCGGATTCGGCGCGAACGACGCGGTGATGGTCGCGATGCCTTCGGCGAGCCGGTCGACATAGAAGTCCACCGGGCTGCTGTAGCCGGCCATCTTCTCGTCGATCTTCTTCTTCGTCGCCGCATCCTGCTGGTCGTATTCGAGCAGCGCCTTGGGATGCACGCCGATGTGGCTGGCGATGATCATCTCAAGACGGGCGAGGCCGACGCCCGCATTGGGCAGCATGGCGAAGTCGAACGCGCGCTCGGGGTTGGCGACGTTCATCATCACCTTGAGCGGCGCCTCGGGCATTTTGTCGAGGTCGGCCACGTGGCGCTCGAAGGGCAGGGTGCCGTTGTAGATGAAGCCGGTATCGCCTTCGGCACAGCTGACGGTGACTTCCTGGCCGTCCTTGATGGTGTCCAGCGCGTTGCCGGTGCCGACGACCGCCGGCACGCCCAGCTCGCGCGCGATGATCGCGGCGTGGCAGGTGCGGCCGCCGCGATTGGTGACGATGGCGGCCGAGCGCTTCATCACCGGCTCCCAGTCGGGGTCGGTCATGTCGGCGATCAGCACGTCGCCGGGCTGCACGCGGCTCATGTCGGCCAGCGAGCGCACGACGCGCGCCACGCCGGTGCCGACCTTCTGGCCAATGGCGCGGCCTTCGCACACCACGTCGCCGCGCTTGGTCAGCTGGTAGCGCTCGATCTGCGTGGCATGGCCACGCGACTTCACGGTTTCCGGGCGCGCCTGCACGATGAAGAGCTTGCCGCTGACGCCGTCCTTCGCCCACTCGATGTCCATCGGGCGGCCGTAATGCTTTTCGATGGTGAGCGCCTGGCGCGCGAGTTCATGCACGTCTTCGTCGCTGATGGAGAACGTGGCGCGCAGTTCGGCCGGCGTGTCTTCGGTGCGCACGCGCTCGCCGGGCTGGTCGGAGTACACCATGCGCAGTTGCTTGGCGCCCATGCCGCGACGCAGGATCGCTTGCTTGCCCTGCAGCAACGTGGGCTTGTAGACGTAGAACTCGTCCGGGTTGACCGCGCCCTGCACGACCATCTCGCCCAGGCCGTAGCTGGAGGTGATGAACACCACGTCGCGGAAACCCGACTCGGTGTCGAGCGTGAACAGCACGCCGGACGAGCCGACGTTGGAGCGCACCATCAGCTGCACGCCGGCGGAAAGGAACACGTCCTCGTGCTTGAAGCCATGGTGCACGCGGTAAGCGATCGCGCGGTCGTTGTAGAGCGAGGCGAAGACTTCCTTGACCTTGTGCACGACGTCATCGGCACCGGTGACGTTGAGGAAGGTTTCCTGCTGGCCGGCGAACGAGGCATCGGGCAGGTCTTCTGCGGTCGCCGAGGAACGCACGGCCACGGCGACTTCGCCGCCGCCGTTCTCGTCGCACAACTGCTTGTAGGCCTTGCGGATGTCGGCATCGAGGTCCGCCTGCAGCGGCGCATCGATGACCCAGCCGCGGATTTCCGCACCGGCCGCGGTGAGGGCGGTAACGTCCTCGACGTCCAGCGTCGCCAGCTTGTCGTAGATGCGCTGGTGCAGGTTGTTGTGGTCGATGAAGGACTTGAATGCTTCAGCGGTGGTCGCGTAGCCACCCGGAACCGAGACCCCGAGGCCGGCCAGGTTGCCGATCATTTCGCCGAGTGAAGAGTTCTTGCCGCCGACGCGGGCCAGATCGGTTAAGCGCAGCGCGTGCAGCCAGAGGATGTTCTCGTTCAAGCGGGCGATCTCCAGGCGAACTTCGAAGGTAGAACGGAGGGCGGGCAGCGCACCCGGCGCGTGGCGCGCAGCGATCCGGATATGATCGCCTGCACGCCGGGCCCATACAAGCTTGATTCATCGGCGTTTTTTGTATTGTGAACGACCAGTTCAGGAGAAAACCGATGGCAGGCGTGCGTCCCGTGTTCTACGTCTCCGATGGTACCGGTATCACTGCCGAGACCATCGGCCACAGTCTGCTGACCCAGTTCACCCAGACACAGTTCGTGACCGACCGGATCCCGTTCGTCGACAGCGTCGAGCGGGCGCGTGAAGTGGGCGAGAAGATCCGGGCGGCGGCCGAGTCCTACGGTGTGCGACCGGTGGTCATCAATTCCTGCATGGACGCCGAAGTGGGCGCGGCCCTTGCCGAGAGCGGCGCGCTGATGCTGGACCTGTTCGCGCCCTTCGTGGAGCCGCTGGAACGCGAGCTGCAGCAGACGCGTGAACGTCGCATCGGCCAGGCGCACGGCATGGCGGACTTCGAGACCTATCACCGGCGCATCAACGCGATGAACTTCGCGCTCACGCACGACGACGGGCAGAGCATCAACTATGACGACGCCGACCTGGTGCTGGTGGCCGTGTCTCGCGCCGGCAAGACGCCCACGTGTGTCTACCTGGCGCTGCACTACGGAGTACGCGCGGCGAACTATCCGTTGACCGAAGAGGATCTCGAGCACGACCGGCTGCCGCCGCGCCTGCGTCCGTATCGCAACAAGCTGTTCGGTCTGACCATCGATCCGGTGCGTTTACAGCAGATCCGCCAGGAACGCCGGCCGAACTCGCGTTACGCGCAATTGGAGACTTGCAAGCGGGAAGTGGCCGCGGCGGAGGCGATGTTCCGCGCCGAGCGAATCGCCACGCTGAGCACCACGCACACCTCGATCGAGGAAATCTCGAGCAAGGTCCTGACGACGCTCGGAATCCACCGCGAGATGTTCTGAACGGACGGGCCGCAAAGGCCCGGAAAAACCGTCCGGAAGAATGCTTACCGTAGGCCCACCGCGGGCACGCGTCAACGCTGCCGCGCGGAGCTTGTGCCGTGTAGCATCGGCTCCATATCGATGCCTATGTCCATGTCACTCGCCACCCGCCGTGCACGCATTCCCCGCCTCAGCCGCTTCGGTTGGCTGATGGGGCTGTATGCGGAAAACCACGTCCGTTTCCTGCGCCTTTTTCCGTCGGCGAACCTGGTGCCGGGGACGTACCAATCCAGCGTCGGCGACGGCCTGGACCTGCAGCTGGACGTGATCGAACGCCATCCGTATACGACCGAGCTTCGCTTGACGTACGCCTTGCGCGATCCGGTGACCGGCGAACAGGATCCTTCCGCGTTCCTGCGCCTCTACCACGATGCGCGCCAGCTCGAAGTCACCCACTGTTACGTCGGGCGCCGCTGGCAGGACGTGATCGGCATGTATCCGCCGGCGTCCGAAATCCTCGATCACCGCACGCGAATGAACACCTTCCTCGGAAAGTGGCTGGAGTATCTAGCGGAGCGGGGACATGGTGTGGCAACATTGCGCCCCGTTGACGTCGGGACCATTTCCGGCGGCACCGACGAAAAAAATCTAGCAGCGAGCGCTTGACGACATCGCTGAACGCCAGCTAGAATTTTCGTCTTTCCAGCACGTGGGGCCATAGCTCAGCTGGGAGAGCGCCTGCATGGCATGCAGGAGGTCGCCGGTTCGATCCCGGCTGGCTCCACCATCTCTTCATAGAGATGTCCGCTGTAAAGCTTCAAACCAGTTTTGTCCCCATCGTCTAGAGGCCTAGGACATTACCCTTTCACGGTAGCGACCGGGGTTCGAATCCCCGTGGGGACGCCAACTTAACCCCCGACTCGGGGGCCGCGACGCGGTAGCAGATGCTTCCGCTAAGCGTCTGAGGATCAACCTCGACGCGATCAACGACGGACAAGATCACCGGCCGGAGCATTGCGCCCCGGCCGGCTTTTTTTGCGTCCGCGGCAATGCCGGCGAGCATGCGAGCCACATCCGCAACGCCGACCTTCGAAATCCACGAGGCGCGTTCCGCTTCGGCTTGAAGCTGCTGCAACTGCAGGGCGCGCTCCGCGCGCCGCCGTTCCAGTTCTTCTATCTTCCGAAGGGCCGGGGCAGGATCCGCGAGTTGGGCGGCCAGATCCATCGTTCGACTGATCTGGGCTGCCAGGTCCGTCACTTCGTTTGATATCCGGCGAAGTACTGTGGGGTCGGTGTCGCTGGCTAGCGACGCTCGCGTGGCATGGACCAGAGCTGGAGCGAATCCTGGAGATGCCAAGTCCTCTAAGACCTGGTCGATGACTTGGGCCTCGATCGCCACCCGGGAGACCGATAGGGATCGGCCGCAATGTTCCCAACGGTACCGATCACTCTCTGACCACCACTTCGAACCATCAGGTGCGAATAGCAAGCCGCCGAGAAGCGCCGCGGAGTCGCGATCGCGCTGAGCGGCGGCCTTCGAAGTGCGTACTTTGGATTGGACTTCTAGGCGTGCAAGTAACTGCTCGGCTTCGTCGTCGCTGAGAAGCGCGGCGTGTGTATCGCGCTGAATTACCCACTCGGACCTTGGTCGGCGTTTGGCCCCGCCGACATAGGCGCCGCCCTGGCGCTCGGCGTGCACATTCCAGACCGTGTGCCCGGCATATGTCAGCGCGTTCCACTCGATGCCGATCAAGGTCGAATCTTTCATCGCCAAAAGCCCGGCTTTGCGCTTTGCGCGCAGGCGCGAAACTCCTGCGGCACGTTCCCGCAGATAACATCCGATCGCATCCGCAGTGACGGGGTCCGGCTCCAGGCTGGATTTCGTAACGGCCTCGCCCTCGCGGATTGCTCCCGTCGCAGTCTTACGCAGCAGATAGCCGGTGGGCGCGCGGCCACCAGCGCGAAAGCCAGCGCGCACGTTTTCGCTCATCCCGGCGAGACCCTTCTGCTTGCTCGAAATGCTGTGGTACTCGTCCCACGCCACCATGACCGATTTCAGGACGATTTCGGTCAGTGGGTCCACTTCGGGCAGCGTCTTGTAGACCACTGTCACGCCGTTGTTCTTGCAATCGATCTCTTCGAACATCAATGAGATGACCCGGCGTCGAGACAGGCGCGAGGTGTCGTGCAACAGCACGGTGCTCCACCCGCGAGCAGGGTTTCGCACCGCCTTGATCAGCTTCTGAAAGCCTGGCCGATTGTCATCCTTGCCGCTCTCAACGGCGTCGACGAATTCCTCGACTACCGTCAGCCCGCGGGCCTTCGCCAACTCATGCAACGCCCGACGCTGTGCGTCCGGCGAAACATCCTTGCGATCCTTGCTCGACCGCAGGTACAGCGCGGCGTTGTTGTTCATGCTCTTCCTTAAGGCGTGCAGCGATTAGCGGTCCGAGGGCCGCAGCGACCAGTTGCGGGCTGGGCGTGTTAACTGCCCGGAGTTTAACGATCTTTCTCTGGCTCACAGGTCGGCCCCGAGCCAGTCACGGCGGGACGCCCACTGCCGGCGCATCCCGTCGAGCAGTCGCATGGCCGCATCCTCGCCGCGTTCCGCAGTGACGCGCGCCATCAGCGCACCGACGCGATCGGAGGTGGTGTAGCCCTTGCGAAGCCAGTCACGCGCCTCGCATGTCGCGCGCCATTCCTCGCTTGCCGTATCGGTCATGCACGACGGCCCCTAGCGAGTGGCAGCACGAACTGCAGCACGTCAGCAGCCCATGGCACGGGCATTGCTGGTCCGGCAGGTGCACGGGGCCGGCGCTTCTGGTTCACCCGGAACCACGCATCGAGTGCGTCTTCGAGCGTCGCATGCTTTCCAGTGTGTCTGCATGGGCACTCGATGAAGTGCCCACCGCCGACGCGTGCGGCGCGATGATCGAGATAATGACGGGCTGCATGTCCATCCGTGCAGGGAGGCAGCGTGACCTGGTGGGCGACTTGGCGCTGGGTCATCTGCGACCCTCGATGCGCACGGCCATCAAACGTCGGCCGCGCCGGGCTACTGGAATCTGCCCGACGGCCATCCCCGCGTGCTGAACCCGCGGTGCGCGCGTGCTCCACAAGTGATGGGCCAAGGCACCGCCCACGGCAGGCGCGAAGATCAGGGCGGCCACCTCAAGCATGGCGGACCTCTCGCGCGGCTTCGGCCATAGCCGCGGCACCGGCGGCGGTGGCCGGACGGGGCAGCATGCGGGCGACGCGGAATGGGAGCTCCAGACCGTCCAGGTACTCGGCGAGTTCCACGCCGATGCGGTCTTCGGCTTGGATGAACTCCTGGTCGCGTGTGTTCCAGATCCCCGGCGATTCCGCCGACCAGGTGCGGCTTACGGTGTGCAGTCCGCCCATGTCGAGCGTGGCGACCACCGCAATGCGGTCGCGGCGGATCTGCAGCATCACGAGAACCGAGCACTGGTCGCGCTGAGAGAGGGATTCGAGGTCGACCATCGAAGGCGTGATAGCCTCCGCGCCGGGTCCGGTGCCGGCCCCCTGCGACTGTGTCGCTGCGGTCGGATTTTCCGTCTGCTGTTGCATGGCAAAGCTCCTAGGCTTCGTAGTGGGAAGGCCCAGGGGCGGCGCGCCAACGCCGCCCGCCGGGCCCGCTCCTGGCTCAGGTCACATCTGGGCCATGGAAAAGGGCATCGGCGCGCGCCGAGGTATGGGGATAGGGAGGCCGGCCGCGTTCATTTTCGGAACGTCCAGCATTTGAGGATGGTCGGGCCTTCGCCACGCCCGCTGCGGATAATGCTGTTCACCGCAACGTTGGCGTCGACGAACTTGTGCCGCACGGAGTTGCGCAGCAACGTGCGCAACGTGTTGAGGTCGGCGATCTTCTGCGAGTGGTGTGCGGCCTTGGCCGCGAACTCGTTGAGATTGATCGCGATCAGGTTCGGATCGCGCGAGTGGTTCACCACGTTGTGTTCGTGCAGGCCTTCCAGGTAGTCATAGATCTCCCAGAACTCTGACACCATTGGATGGTCTGCGCTGATGGCCTTCTGGCGCTCCAAAGCCATGTCGGCGAGCGCCAGGCGCGTGATGCGCACCATCTCATCGGTCAGCGGCACCACCAGGCGCAGGCAATCGACCAGCGCGAGCATCTGCGCGTGGTTCTTGATGATGCGCTCCAGGCGCAGTTCCTTCTGTTCGCGTAGCCGCGCCTCGTACACGGCGGCGCGCTCGGCGAACACCTGCAGAACCTGCGCCTCAGCGCGCACGGCTTTCAGCAGGAAATAGCTGAGCGAATCCACCGACAGTGCGTTGAGGTTGTCGGCGGCTTCGCGACTTTCGGTGGTGACGTTCGGCCGCTTGAAGTGCAGCTTGACGATGCGGGTCAGGATCGCCTCGGACGCGTTCACCGTGGCGTTCTGGCTGATGACGATCGTGCCGCGGAACGGAGGCTCGTAGGTCTCATTGCCGCCGTTGCGGACGCCGCGCGTGCGCAACGTGCCGCCGCCGAAGAAATCCTTCAACTCGTCCCAATCGAAGCTCTTGGCGTGCGCGTCGGGCTTGTTGGGGTCGGTGCGGTCAGCCTCCAGGAGCACCACCGGCATGTTGGCGATCTGACCCATGGCGCGGGAACGGCCGGCCACCGACGACTTCGCCGGGTCGAAGCCTTCGTAGTCCTTTCGTGCCAGCAGCTTCCACAGGAACGTCAGCAGCGTGGTCTTACCGGCGCCGGCCTCGCCGGTCGCTTCCAGGAACGGGAAGGACTCGTGCGCGTCGCGGATCTGCTCAGCGAAGAGCGAGCCGAACCAGAAGGCGAGGGCGACCACGCCATGGCTGCCAAAACACGTCCACAGCCACGGCAGCCAGTCCTCGCGGTAGGCCTCGGCGTCGCGCTGAATGTGCAGGCGGATCGACTTCTGGGTGGTCTTGAGCCGTAGCTTTTCGAACTCGAAATAGTCCTCGGCGTTGGCCTGCACCAGCTCGCCTTCGCGAACGGCGATTTCGCCCAGCAGGTAGGCGCGGTGCTCTTTGCTGTAGCCGATGAAGTCGATCGCGTCGACCTGCTTGATGGCGTACAGCTGGTCCTTCATGACGTGGATCAGCTGCGCGGCCGTGCCGTCGAACACGGCGCCCGGCGCGAAGCTGGCGAGCCGATCGCGGAATGTCGGTGCGTTGAGCGTCTGCGATGACGTAAACGTGCCCTTTACGCTGGGCGCGTCGTGCGGGAAATCCACGCGGAAGAAGTACCAGGACTCGTCGGTGACTTCATTGCGCTGGAAGTACAGCGCCTCGGGATAGCAATTCGCGATTTCGTGCACCGTCGCCGCTGCGCGACGCAGGCGGTCCTCGGCGTCCTCGGGAAGTTCGTCGTCCTCGATTCCCTTGTCCGTCCGGTAATCTCGTAGCAGCTTCTCGTAGCGCAGCTTGTCGAACTCGAACCAATACAGTCGCGAACGATGCTCCAGGTGGAATTCCGTCCGCTGGGTGTTGCCGTACATCAGCAGGCCCTTCTCCATTGCGCTCTTGGCCAGCAACAGGTCGCCCTGATAGCGCGCCTCAGCGATGTCAGCGTCCCATTGCTTCGTGCGTTCGTCGGCATCGGCATGCGCGTGGGCGCGCAGGTGCAGGTCGTTCCAATCGACCTTCTTCTCCGGCTGCGGGATTTGGGCGGCGCGGCAGCGGAAGCCCATGGCCTCCGCACGCCGGACGTGCTTGCGGATGTAGTCGCGTGCGCCGGGCTCGTTGTCCAGGCCCCAGATCAGCGTCGGCAGGTTACCGGCGCGCCGCTTTACCAGGGCGCGAAGCGACTCTTCGGGGAAGGCATTACTGCTCATCGCGGACACGGCGACATTTCCGTGCTGCATGTGCGCGAGCGCGTCGAAGATACCCTCGACAACCCACAACTCGGTGGCGCTCTCAAGTTGGGCGTCGACGGCCGGTGCGATCCACCAGGCGCCGGCGTAACTCTCACCCGGCTTGAAGCGGGCCTTCTGCTTGCCGAAGCGGTGTGGCCGATCGATCAGGCGCTCCCAATACCCGCCCTTGGCCAGCGGGAAGCGGATGGTGGCCGTACCGATGCCCAGCTTGCGGTCGTAAAAGTCGTCCTGGGTGTAAAGGCCGCTAAGGTCCTTGATCTGGAAGCCGCGGTTGAATTCCAGATACGCGTCAGCGGCGGCGTTCGGGTTCGTCGGTGTCTGCGCGAAGCGCTTGGACCAGTCGTCGAAGAGATCGTCGTACAGATCCTTGACGTGGATTTCCCGGCCGCACTTGGACTGGCGGCCGCAGCGCACCACCCACGGCTTGTCGTGGCTGGTGTAGAGCTCCTTCTTGCCGCACGCGGGGCACTTGCCGCCGCGCATGTAGTTCGTGCCGCTGCGCGGCTTGAGGCCATAGTCGCGCTGCAGGCGCCCGATGACCTGGTGGCGGATGTCCTCTCTCATGCGATCAGGCCTCGCGCCCATTGCGCTTCGCAGGACGCGGCGTTGCCACCTGCTCGATGCGGCCGCCGTTGCGCAGGAACACTTCGATATCCGCGCGCAATGCAGCGGCTTCGTCGGCCTTCACGGCGGGTGCGACGAAGTTGGGCTTCTGCTGCGGGTTGTTGAAGATGAAGGTGGGCACCTGCGCCGATGCCCATCCGCCGTTGGACCTCATCGCGCCACCTTGGGTGCGAGCGGCTCCAGGTTCTGGCAGTGAGCGGCCGACGACAGGCAAAGCGGTGCCGTTGACGGCAGAGCCGTCAATTCGAAAGTGCGAAGCATGTGGACCTCAGTGGTCGGTGTTAGCGGGCTGGCTGTCGAGCAGATCCAGCTGATGTTCCGCCTGGGCTTCCCGATAGACCTTCAGCGCCAGATTGCGCGCGTAGGCAGGCGCCTCTGGCAATTCACTCTGGCGGGCGTTGGGCAAGCCGCTGGGGCTGGCGATGCCGGTCAGCTCGGTGTGGCCGGTGTAGCTGGCCGAACACACCGGGTTATCGCAGACGTACGTGTCGTGGCGCAGGTGCTGGTGCGATAGGTAGCTGGTGCGCTTGATCAGCACGCCGCCGCACGCCTCGCAAGTGAACACGACTCTTTTTCGTGGGCTAAACGCTGCCATCTGTGGCACCCCCTTGGTTGCGGCCTACAACGCCTACCTTGACGCCGAGCAACACCGCGGCGCGGTGGGCCTCCCCTCGGCGGCCCTTCTTTTGACCGGTTAGCACCTGATAGACGATTCCGTACGGCAGGCCATGCTCACGAGCAAAGGAAGCGATCGAGATGCCGCGTCGCTCCAGTTCTGCTCTGGCGGCCGCGGGTGTCCGTGTTCGGATGGTCTTTCCGTCTGGCATGGACTAAATAGGTGAAAATGTGTGCAAGTTGGAACACATCATGGGGAAGGATCATTCCCATGTCAAGCCATTCAGGGGAACGATTTGGAAATCGGCGCAAGACTGAAAAGCGAACGCGTCCGGCTCGGAAAGAGCCAGGCCGAACTGGCTGCCGCGATAGGCGTGGCTAAGAAATCGCAGACGAATTACGAGCTCGGGCACAGTCTGCCGTCGGCGCAATACCTTGCCGCCGCCGCCGGAGCTGGCGTTGATGTTCTCTACGTTTTGACCGGAGTTCAGGCGCCACAAATGTCAGGCGACGAATCCGAGTTGCTGCGTCGGTATCGCAATAGCTCGCCAGAAGTGCGCGCTGCCGTGCTCGGCGCGCTTGGCATCCTCGCCGTGCCAACTGCCGGCGGTGTGCAGATTGGCAACGCGTCGCAAGTCATCACTGGCGGCGACGTCAACCAAAGCAATGCGCAGTTCCACATTGGCGACGCCAAAAAAAAACGTACGCCTAAACGATGATGGGCAAGCGGCACTGTCCCGCTACTTCGGCCAATACGTAGCAGGTGGCCTCTCGGCTCAGCAGATTCACTTTCACTTCGGCTAATGCGCTGCACTTATCGGCAGGGCAGTGAACCAATTGAGGTTTTTGCGCAATCGGCACATTCATCTTGCGCAGTCAGATTCCGACTGTGCCGAAGTTGGCAGAGAGAAGATTGGGTGTGTGCACGACGCGCACGCGGTGCTCGCGGTGATCCGTAGTCGTCGGCGTCGGCGTCGGCGTCGGTATCGAGTCTCAGGTGGGTCGTGTAACCACCCGAGCCGGTGATGCTGAGTGGCCCGGCGATGAGCCAAGCCGCGTTGTCGATTTCGGTTTGAAGCCGTGCGGGTGCCAAGACCGGTGCGAACGTCCGCTTCGACCCGAGGTTGCCGTTCGCTTTCACGAGGAATGAACGTCGGCAGGCTATACAGGCCGACATTTAGGAGGGCACGCCATGAATAGACCGGGTCGTACATCCATGAACTCGTCTTGGGTGTTGGTAGCAATCTTTGCGCTGGTTCTTGGCGCCTGCCGGAATGCATCCCTGCCACCCGAGGAGCGGTCGGTGCCGACCGCCACGCCGTCGCTTTCCGCCGATGAAGTGCGTGCCATCGCGAAGGACGCATACATCTACGGCTTCCCGTTGGTGGACAATTACAGAATCCAGTATTCCTATTTCGAGGATTCGAAGAGCCCCGAATTCAAGGCGCCATGGAACCAGTTGAAGAATATTCCTCGCGTCTACACGCCGGGCGACAAGGCAATTCAGTCGCCGAACTCGGACACGCCGTATTCTTTCGTTGGCATGGACCTGCGTGCTGAGCCGATGGTCCTTACCGTGCCGGCGATCGACAAGAAGCGTTACTACAGCATCCAGCTGATCGACGCCTACACCCAGAACTTCGATTACATCGGC
The DNA here is from genome assembly GCA_005503055.1 of Lysobacteraceae bacterium P. Taxonomy (GTDB): domain Bacteria; phylum Pseudomonadota; class Gammaproteobacteria; order Xanthomonadales; family Xanthomonadaceae; genus Lysobacter_J. The sequence goes on from SCOX01000001.1 coordinate 273,041, forward strand.
AGCCGTGCCACCGGCAACGACGCCGGCAGCTTCCTCATCGCGGGTCCAGGCTGGAAGGGTGAAACACCCAAGGGCATCAAGAAGGTAATCCGCTCGGAAACCGAACTGGCAATGGCTGCTTATCGCACCCAGCTGTTTAACCCGGCCGACCTGGACAACGTGAAGAAGGTGCAGGCCGGCTACAAGGCGCAGCCGCTTTCGGCGTTCCTTGGCCAGCCCGCGCCGCCGCCTCCGCCGGCGATCGATTTCATCCAGCCGCTCACGCCCGAAGCGCAGAAGACGTCGCTGGATTTCTTCAATGTGCTGAATTTTGTTCTGCAGTTCACCCCGACCGTGTCGTCGGAGAAGGACCTCATGGCGCGCTTCGCCAAGATCGGCGTCGGCCCGGGCCTGAAGATCGACGAGAGCAAGCTTTCGACGGAGACCAAGGCAGCCATGCAGCAGGGCATGGCCGATGCGTGGGCGGATTTTGCTGCCTTGCAAAAGCGGATTGATGCCAAGGAGGTGACCTTCGGCGACATGTTCGGTACACGCGAGGTCCTGAAGGGCAACTACCTTTACCGGATGGGCGGAGCGGTAATGGGCATCTACGGCAACTCCAAGCAGGAGGCGATGTACCCCGCCTACATTGTCGATGCCAGCGGCCAGAAGCTGGACGGCTCCAAGCGATACGCCTTGCGTTTTGCGCCGGGCCAGTTCCCTCCGGCCAATGCCTTCTGGTCGGTGACGATGTACGAGATGCCATCGAGCCTGCTGGTGGCGAACCCGATCAACCGCTACCTGATCAATTCGCCAATGCTGCCTTCCCTAAGGAAGGATGCCGACGGTGGCCTGACGATCCATATCCAGAACGAATCGCCCGGCAAGGATAAGGAAGCCAATTGGCTACCCGCGCCGAAGGGTCCTTTTGTGATGGCTATGCGCCTGTACTGGCCGAAGGAAGAAGCATTAGTCGGCCAGTGGACGGCACCAACGCTGAAAGTCGTGCCCTAACCTCTTTGATGCCAACAGCCTGAAGCGAATGTCCGGTTGAAACCGCAGCCGATAGCGGACATTCCTACTGCCGTCGTACTCAGTCGACTTCGGTCTCAAGCTCCAGCTGGGTGGTAAAACCGCCGGCGCCGGTGATGTTGTGCGTGGCCTTGGCGATCAGCCAGGCCGTGTCGTCGATATCGGGTTTGAAGCCGCGCACGCGCAGCTTCTGTTCCGGGAACAGGTCGACGCGCCCGAGCGCGAGCGTGAACTCCATCGTCGCCGCGCCGCGGCGAATGCGGTTCCACTCCGCATTGGCGTGTTCCTTCGCTTCGTCCTCGCTGTTGTAGGTCTCGCGTAAACGCTTCGCGTTGCCGCTGACGCCGACTAGCACCGACTTGCGGTTCGCGCCGGGCTTGTTGTTCCAGTACGCGCGCACGCCGCTGTACGTCTCGCGATCGGCCAGCGAGTAGCGGTGCCGATCGCCCGACGCGCGCGTGATGAGCGCGCTGGGCAGCGGCGTACCGCCGGCGGTGGTGCCGCTGCCAATCGGCGTGAACACCAGGTTGCCGGCCTTCACAGTCGCGACCGCGTCGTACCGCTGTCCCAGCCGCGTGAGCAGGTGCACGTCGCTTTCACCGGTCTGATCCAGGTGGGCGATCGCGATGGCCGCGAGGGCCGGCGCAATGCGCGCCTGCAGGCCGTGCTCGCCGGCGAGATTGCGCACCACGTCGCCGAGCGTGACTTGGTGCCAGCTGCGTTCGCGCCGAGTGCGCATGGGGTGCGTGAGATCCGCGCTGCGCGCGCGCACGGTGATCACGTCCGGCGAGCCGCTGTGTTCGACTTCGTCGACGCGGAATGTGCCCTTGTCGACCAGGCCGGCGTCGATCCAGCCGAGCGCCACGGATAGCTGCACGCCGCGCCGCGGCAATGCCATGCGGCCGTCGTGGTCGTGGATCCGCAGATCGAGCTGGTCGGCCTCCTCGCCGCGCGACTCGGTGAGCGTCAGGTCGAGCAGGCGCGGCCGTATGCGCTCCGTCAGATCCTGCCCATCGAGCACCACCTGCCACGCGGGGATGGAGTAGGGCGGCGTCTGCGTGCTCATGCGTGCACGGCCTGCTCGTTGGCGTTCGCGCTTTCGTCAACGCGCAGCAGCGACAGCTGGAACTCAATGCGCCGCGCGGCGCCGTCGTCGAAGAACAGCGTCTTGGTGGCCGTGATCGACGTGATCGCGAACGCGCCGTAGACCACACCGGTGCCGTCGACCAGCGACAGCGGCCGTCCTTCGTTCGCCAGGTCGCGCAGCAGGTCCAGCGACGCGGTGTTGCCGGTGAGCGGCGGCGCGACGATGCCGCTCAGCTCGATGGTTTCGTCGCCCGGGCCGATGTACTGATGCGCCGCACGTGCGCCGACGCGCTCGCTGCTGGCATGGCGCCACGACATGGCGTGTTGCAGCTGCTGGTACGCCAGGTCGGGGAGGGAAAACACGAACGTGCCCAGGGCCATCATCATCGCGGCGTTCCTCAGTCCTCGTAGTCGCCCAGGCGCGAACGCTTACGCGCGGTGTCCTGGCGATCGCGTTCATCGATCTGGCGGCGGACTTCCGCGCCAATCGCCTGCAGGTCCATGCCAGGTGCGGCATGGATGTGGATCTCGTAGTGGCGCGCGCCGGCCGCAGCCGCGCCGGCGGCGCTGGGCTGCGCGATCGGCGGTCGTGAGTCGATCGCCATTGCCGGCGACGCGGCCGCCGTGATCGCGATGCCGGCGCCGGCCTGGCGCATGCGCTGGCCGAGCACATCGATCTGGCGCAGCGGTGCGCTCTGGCCGCGCTGCAGGCCGCCGGCGAGTCCCTGCATGGTGTAGCCGCCCAACTGGGCGAACACGCGCGACGGGCTGTGGATGCCGAGCTTGCCCTTGAACCAATCGACCACCTTGCCGGCGATGGCGGTGATGGTGTCGCCCACGGCCTTCAGGCCGCCCAGGAGGCCGCGCACGAGCCCCTGCATGAGCTGGCCACCGATCGACTGGAAGCGCGTCCACAGGCCGCCGAGGAAGCCGAGCACGCTATCCCAATGCGTGATCAGCAGGCCGAGCGGCGACCAGGCGAACACGCCCTTCAGGAACTCCCACAACGTGCCGGCCTTCGACTTCAGCCAGTCCCACGCCTGGCCGACCGACGCGCTGACGCTTTCCCAGATGCCGCTCAGCATCGGGCCGATCGTTCCCCAATTCTTCCAGATCAGGTACGCGACGCCGGCGAGCAGCATCAACACGATGCCGATCGGGTTGGCGGTGATCGCCATGCCGACCATGCGGATGGCGCCGGCCACCAGCGGCAGTACGCGGCCACCGAGGCCGAGCAGCAGCTTCGCCATGCCACCGAACAGCGGGCCGGCGGTGGTGAGCGCCATCTGCAGGCCCGCGAAGGGCATCAGGATCGTGCCCACGGCCAGGGCGAGCGCGCCGGCGGCGATGAGCAGGCCGGCGAGCACGGCGGCCAACTTGAACAGCGTGCCGGCCAGGCGCGGGTTCTCTTTCGCCCACAGCTGGAAGCGTTCGGCCGCGGTGGTGATCAGGCCGATCAGGTTGCGGATGTCGGGCGCGGCCGCTTCGGCGACCGTGGCCAGCCCGTTGACGAACGTGCCGGCCGCGGCGTCCCACAGGTTGCGCAACGTGCCCAGCTGCGAGTTGACGCGCTGCTGCAGGCTCGCCTGGTTCGCGAGCTTGCTTTGCACCTCGGCGTAGCCGCCGGCGCCCTTGGAGATCAGCAGCGACACTGCCTGCAGCGTTTCCGCGTCGTCGCCGAACAGCTTGCGGATGACGGCGAGGCGATCGGCGGTATTGAGGCGTTCGAGCTTTTGCAGCTGCGCGAACATTTGATCGAGGCCGCCGAACTCGCCCTTCCCGTTGGAGAAGTCGAGCGCGATCCCGGTGTCCTTGATCAGCGCGTTGGCCTTGGCCAGCTTCGTCTCGTCCAGCGAAGCCTGGAACACCTTCCGGAACGCATTGCCTGCGGCTTCGCCCTTCATGCCGGCCTGGTCGGCCATCACCAGCAGCGGCGCGAACATGCGCGCGGCATCGATGCCGGAGCGCTGGAGCACGTCCATGGAGGAGGTGAGCTTGCTGAAGCCCTGCAGCATGTTATCGGCGTCGACGCCGAGGTAGAACGTGCGCTGGATGACATCGCTCAGCGCCATCATGTCGCGCTCGCGGGTACGCGTGGCGTCTTGCAGCTTCGCGGCGAATTCCGCGGCTTCGCTGTAGCCCATCTTGAGCTGCACGCCCAGGTAACCGGTCGCCTCCCCGAGGCCGCCGAGGATGACCTTCGCCGACATGCCTTGGCGGCGCAGCATCGTCATCATTTCGTAGAAGTCGGCGGTGGTGCCGGGCAGGCGATTGCCGAGCCGTTGCGCGAGCGCGTCGATCTGCGCGAACTCCGCAGCGACTTGCCCGTTTGCGCCCATCATCGATGCACGCAGCTGCGTGGCCGCGTCTTCCTGCGCGGCGAACGCAGCGACCGGTGCACCGATGCCGCGCGCCGCGATCGTGCCCGCGGCGATCGCGCCGGCGCCGTGTCCGGCCAGCGTCATGCCCGTCGAGTGCATGCGCTGCATGCGCTGCTGCGCGCCGGCGAGGCGCCCCAGGCGTCGGCGCTGCTCCTCGATCGCGTTGTTGGCCTTGCCGATATCCGCCTGCAGCGTGCGTTCGTGCACGGCCAGTCGGTGCGTGTCGATGCCGGCCGCTTCCAGCGCCTTACGCGCGCGCCCCAGCTCCAGGCGCTGCTGCACCTCGGCGTTGCGCAGCTTGCCCAGCGCTTCGGCTTGCTTGCGCAGGGCGGCGGTCTGCTCTTCGGCGGGCGCTTCGGCGGCGTTCACCGCATCGGAGAGGCGGCGCAGTTCGCGCTCGGCGAGCTGCAGCTGCTGGCGCGTGGTGCCGAGCTGGGTTTCCAGCTTGCGAAAGCCGCTGATGTCGCGCTGTGCGCTTTCCAGGCGCTTCAGTTCGCCCTGCGTCGCGCGCAGCGCCTTCGACGTGGCGGTACTGCCGCCCATGATGCGCTTGAGCGGGCCGGAGGCGCGGTCGATCGCGGCGAGCAGTACCTGCAGGCGCAGGGTGTTGGCGGCCATGTCAGCACGCCCCCAGGTGGGGATGTGCCGAAGGGCTCAGCGCGCTAAGCGGTGTAGCGCGCCCGCGAACACACGGCCGAGCAGCATCGCCGCGCCAATCAGTCCGAGCACGAGCACGAGCGTGGAAAGCACCATGGCGGTGCTGATCAGTAAATTGACCATGGGCGCAGGCTAGCACGTCAGTCGGCTCCGCTTCGTTCTCGGGCGCGCTCGCGCCACTCCATCAGTTCGGTGAGGGACATGTCGAACATCGCCGCCGGCGGCCAATGGAAGACGGCGGCGATGTCGGCCATGGCGTCTTCTACGCGGCGGGGGAGAGCGCCGCCCGGTCCGCCTTCGTCATGAAAAAACCGACCACCTCGCCCGCGATCGCGGCCAGGTCGACCAGGTCGAGCTGGCCGACTTCGTGCGCGGTGAGCGTGGGGCTGGTGATGCGCGGCAGCACGACGTGCAGCGCGGCCACGTCGGACTTGATCAGATCGGCGAGCGCCACACCGCGCAGCTCACCGGCGGCGGGCTTGCGCAGAGTTACGCGGTCGATCTTCTGGTCGCCGCGAATGATCGGCGTCTCCAGCGTGATGCCGGCGGTGGTATGTGATTGCGGCTTGGCGGCCTGGATGGCCGCAGCGTCGGTCTTGGACATGGGTCTCTCTCGCAGAAGGGGAAAGGGCCCGGCCGCGCGGCCGGGCGGGTGGTTCACACGCCGATGGCGCGGCGCTGTTCGGCCAGGCGATCGACGCCGCCGATGATCTCGATCATGTTGACGAAGTCGATTTCGGCCTCGACCACGCCGTTGATCGTCAGCTTGTAGTAGCTGCAGGTGCTCTTGACCGAGAACTCGGTGTCGTCGCCGGCCTTCGCCGAGCCCGGCGCGATTTCCGAATGGCGACCGCGCACGACGATCTCGATCGCGTCGACGGCGCCCGTGTCGTCGCGCTGGTACGCGCCGGCGAAGCGCAGCTGCACCGCGTCGTGACGCGTCGCGCCGAACTGGCGGAAGACCGAGCGCATGAAGCCGCCGTACTTGTGCTCCAGCTCGATCTTTTCCATGCCGAAGTCGTGATCGACCTCGCCGCTCATGCCGCCGCCGCGGTAGCCCTCCATCTTGCGGGTGAGCGTGGGCAGCGTGACTTCGACCACCTGGCCGAGAAAGCTCTGGCCGTCGTCGAACAGGTTGAAGTTTTTGAGTTTACGGGGCAGTGCCATTGACGTCTCCGGGGTTCAGGCAGGGAAGGGCGATCAGCCGGTGACGCCGGCGGCGAAGTCGGCGAGGTAGCGCTCGGTGATGCGCTGGTTCAACGTCAGGTTTTCCAGCGGCGGCACCGGCGTGTAGTCGTAGTCGATGTGCAACTCGCCGGCGGCCAGGGTGGCGGTGGTGTTCACCGTCTCGTCGTACCAGCAGTTCGCATCGATGACGTACCCGTTGGCCTTCAGCTCGCGGAACTTGGCGTTGATGGACTCGATGATGTCCTTCACCAGCGAACGGCTCATCGGCTTGTCGATAGCCCAAAGCAGGCCTTCGGCGATCGTTTCGGCAAGCACCTGTCGGTGCGCGTGGCCGATTCAAAGGCGAACAACGGATCGTCGCTGCAGGTGCGCGAGCCCCAGAAGCGGTAGCCGTTGGCGTTGACCAGCGTGGTCACATCGCCGGCGTTGAGGTAGCCCGCGTCGGTGGTCGGATCCTGCAGATCCCAATGCACGTCGCGTGAGAGGCCGGTGACGCCGGCGACGGCGACGTTGGACAGGGTCTTGTGCCAGCCCTGTTCCTGGTCGATCTTTGCGCGCAGGCCGACCGCGCGGGCCGTGGCGAACGCCGGGGCACTCGCGGTGGCCGCGGTATCCCAGCTGATGAAATCCGGCCAGATCACCATCACCTCACGCTCGCTGAAGTTGTCGCGATAGAGCACCGCGGCCTCCTTGTCGGCGCTCGCGGCGGCGCTGACGTAGGCCATGGCGCGCAGCTTCTTGGCGACGATCGCCAGCGCAGCGGCCACGGGCTGGGTATCGACGCCCGGGCACGCGAGGATGCGCGGTTTGACGCCCAGCTGGCTCTGTGCGGCGAGCAGCGCCTGGATGCCGGTGTAGGTGGCGCCGGTGGTCGCGCCGATGACGTTGGTGGTGGTCGACGCATCGTCGGCGCCAGTCTCCACGCGCACCACGACGGTGAACGGGTCGGCCTGGTCGGCGATCGCCTGCAGCGTCGCCTTGAGCGTGCCGTTGGTGCCCGCCTTCGCGATCGCGGTGCGCAGGTCGGTCAGCAGCACCGGCTTGTTGAGCGGGAAGGTGATGGCATCGGCATCGTTGGACGTGCAGACCACGCCGACCACGGCCGTCGACACGGTGCGGATCGGGCGCGAGCCCTGGTTCACTTCGATGACGCGTACGCCATGGTGGTATTCGGTGGGCATGGTGAAGCTCCTCGGATCAGGTGAAACGGCTGCGCAGCGGGATGGTCAGGCGGGTGTACTCGTTGGTCGGTGCCACGTCGGTGCGGCGGCCTTCGAGATCGAGCGTGAACGTGCCCGGGTCGTTGCCGGGTACCAGGTCAATTCGGGTCAGGCGGATCCGCGGCTCCCAGCGCATCAGCGCGGTGGCAGTGGCGCCGAAGAGCTTCATGCGCGTGGCGCCGTTGAACGGCTGGTCGATCAGCTCCGGGATCAGCGAGCCGTAGTCGCGGCGCATGACGCGGGTGCCGATGGGCGTGGTGAGAATGTCGGCGATCGACTGGCGCAAATGCTCGACGCCTTCGATCGCGCGCCCGGTGGTGGCGTTCATGCCCCTCACTGCGGCTGTCCCGACACCGCGCCGCCTGGCATGACGCCGGTGTGCACGTGCCCCTTCAGGCTCTTGCCGCCGCCGACCACATCGGTCTGCGCCGTGAGCGTTTGGCTGACGCCGGCGTCGCCGTTGGTCTGGGTGTTGCCGTTGAAGGTGCTCTCGCCGTTGACCGTCAACGGCCCGTTGATGGTCACGCCGCCGTCCGCGGAGATCTCCGCGGTGCCGCCGCCGGGCAGCGTCGCCTTGAGCGCGTGCGCGGCGTGGTCGTACTCGACCAGCGCGCCATCGGGGAAGCGCACCAGGTGCTTTGCTTCGTCACCGGCGGGCGCAGGGAAGGCGTCGGAGTAGACACCGCGCAGAAACACCGCGCCGTGCGTGTCGCCGCCAGGGCACAGCAGCACGCCCTGCTCGCCGGCGACCGGTGCCGACCACTCGATGGTGTTGCCGGCGCGCGGCACGAACCAAGGCACGAAGTCGGTCTTTACCTCGCCGGTATCGATGCGGCAACGCGCGGCGGCGAGATCCACCTCGGCGACAGTGCCGAGGCGGATTGCGTTGCCGAGCTGACGCTGGAGTTCGGAGACCGCATGCATACCGTCATGGTCGCGGCCATCGCGCGCGCGCGCATCGGATGCGACGTGTAGCGCCCCTTCCTACACGGCCGGCAAATCACACCCAGCCGTTGGCTTGTGCGCGAAGGTTGAAGACGGCGGTGCGGATATCGATACCGTTCCGCCGCAGCGTTGCTTTCACGCTCGCGCTCTGCTCGACGTAGTCGGTGGACTGCGAACGAACGCTGACACCCAGCGAAGCGGCGCGCGAGGCCGTGAAGTCGTACCAGCCCAAACCGGAAACCGGGCTGCCCGAAAGCTGCTCGAACAGAACCAGGTACTCGCCGGCGCCCGCGCCCGGGTCAATCCACGTGCCAGATGCTGCGACGGTGTTGCTGTTGTTGCCGCCGCCCGTCGCGCTCCTGCGAGCCTCCCACGTGCCGTTCGCGTGCATCCAGAGCAGCGCGGTCGCGTTGGTGTTTCCGGTGGAATTTGTCCTCGCACCATTTGAGGCGCTGACCAGCAGGCCGTCGAAACCGAGCTTGTAAACGGAGGTTCCCTTCGCCGCCCAGAAGTTCGCCACGTCTACGCCGTCCTGGCGGTAGCCCACGTCCGCTCGCCGCTGGCCGTACTTAAGGGCGGCATAGCGCAGCGGCACGCCGCCCGAGCGCAGATTGGGGACGGGCGGACCGTCGCCAATCACGTCCTGGTCGAACAGATCATCGAAGTCCCAGCCGCCGGAGCGAATGCCCTTTGCCATCTCAGCGGGCCGCCTTCAGCTCGGCAACCTCGGCGCGCAGTTCGTCGACCAGGTCGGCCAGCTGCGCGATCGCCCGGTACGCCGGTGGCATCACCTGGTCGAGCTTGATGGTGGGCACGTCCTCGCCATTGAACTCCACGCCCTGGGCGTTGACCGCCTCCGGCATGACTTCCATGAATTGCTCCGCATCGAAGAACAAGCGACGACGGCCGTCATCGACGTATTCGGACTTGTAGCGACCGATCAGCGTGGCGATGCGCCGCACCTCCGCCAAACCGTACGGCATCGGGCCCTCAACCTCCTTCAGCTTGCGCGAGGAGCCAAAGTCGAAACCGCCTCCGACGTTCAAGGCGCCGCCCGGCATCACGTAACGGCCACCGTCCCAGTGCAGGTAGCGGTCGCCGCCGTTGAGGAAGATCACGCCGGTGCCATTGCCGCGGTGCGCATACACGTCGGCGAAGGCGACGTTCGAGTTCAGGCTCGCCTTGGTGTTCGGGTCGAAGTTGCCCGTGTGCCACACGTTCCACGCCGAGGCGTCGACGCGCACGCGCACCTGGCCGTTGACCCAGCCCAAGCCCACGCCGTTCGCGGGGCTGTCGTTGACGGTGTAGCTGTTGCCGTGTGTGTGTGTCGTGTCCGACTTGCTGGCTGGGTTGAAATTGCCCGCGTGCCACACGCTGTAGCCGTTCCAGGACAGCACGTCGGCGTAGAGGATCAGGTTGCCCTGCGCAGCGGTCCCGTCCGCGTTGTAGCGGCGCAGCTGGATGGTGTCGTTGGATCGGTCCCAGTACAGAAGCCCGCGATTGCGGGCGTTCTCATCTCGAAGCCAGTAGTGCGCATTTCCGGTGCCAAGTGCGGCCACGGACACGTTGCCCGCGTAAGCCTGCAGGTTGCCAATCACCTGCACGGTGCCGCTGAAGCTCGGATTCTGCGTCGGCGCCTTTGCATCGAGCAGTGCCTGGAGGTTCGTGGTTTGCGAGATGGGCAGTGAGGGCAGCCGTGCCAGGTCGAAGGTACCGCTGGTGATGTCCGCGGCTGCATGCGTGTGCGGATCGGGCGGCATGCTGGCCGGCTTCCCTGACACTTCCCCCCAGGTCGGCCAGCGCGAGGCGGTGGACGGAACGCCGGTGAGTTCGGCCCAGGGGTGCGTGTGCGCGGACGGTGTGAACGCCGCAGGTTTGCCGGTGAGATTCGCCCACGCGAGATAGAAGCTTCCTTCCTGGCCATCGAGCTTGTCGGCATCGAGCCCTTTGCCGTGGCCTTCATCGCGCAGCGCGGCGCTACCCACGCCGATCGCTGCGCGGATCAACGCGGCGGTGGCGAGGCTCAGCAGGCCTTTCACGAAGGCGCTGGGGGCGCCTTCGCCGAAGCGGCCGTCCAGCGCGGCCTTGAGGCCTGCAGGCGTCACGGCGCGCGAGGCGTCGGCGCCGGCGATCGACTCCGCCGGATCGGCCAGCTCCACGACGCCGGGCACGGTGGTGGTCGCCGGCGGATTCAACCACTCGGCGTTGCCAAAGGTGATGCTGGTGGCGTTGATCTGGGTAAAGCGCACGTCGGACTGCAGCAGCAGCATGGCGGCGGCCGCCTTCTGCATGATGAAGTCGGGCGCTTCGCCGGCGTGGCTGTAGATGGCGAACAGCGTGCCATCTGACAGGTAGAGCCCGAAGCCACGCAGCGTATAGCTGTCGGCGCTGTCATCGCGGATGGTGATGTGGATGGTGTCGTTGGCGACCGCGGCGCCGGCGAAGGTGCTCAGGCGCTTGAACTCCCCGGGTAGCGCAACGGCGCCCTGCGCACTGAACACCTGGTCGGTCAGGCCGACGTGGGAAATCAGCACCGGCGCCGTGCCGGTGTTCTCGGCGTTGACGATGGCGGCGATGCCCGCCGGTGTGACGTGTAGCTGCAGTGCGCTCATGGGGTTTCCTGTGGTTCGACCGCCTGCAGCTGCAGGCGGCGGCAGACGGCAACGCGACCCGCGGCCGCAACGCCGACGCCGGCGGCGGCCTGCAGGCCCTGGGTAAACGTGAAGTGCGATCGGACCGGTTTCGTGCGCGAGACTTCGCCGATGACGTCATCGACGAATTGCGCCGTGGCGGTCTCGCCGCCTTCGCCGGCGAGCGTGAGCAACATTTCGAAGGTGTGCGGCGGGCCAGGTGGATCGAGCTGCCACCATTCGCGCAGCTGCACGGAGCCGCCGAAGGCCGCGACAACCGCGCGCACGCTTGCCGCGGTGCCCTTGCTGCGCTGGATCGCGATCGCGGCGCGCAGGCGAGCGCGCTTGATGTGCTCGGGCCAGTACGGCTTCCAGGCGTCGATCGACAGCGCCCAGGCCAGCCACGGCAGCAGCTCGGCCGGGCAGGTGTCGGGGTTCCACAGATCACGCAGCGGCGTCGGCACCTCGCCGATGCGCGCGGTGACGGACTCGAATGCGCGCTCCAACGGCGACGTGTTCGGCGGCAGCAGGCTATTCATCGACGCCGCCGGCGATGATGTTGATCCCGGTGCACCAGGACGCCTGCGTGCGATCGATCACCAAGCCTTCGGCCGGCGATGCGATCTCCACGCGCTGCACGCCTTCGGAGTGCAGCACCGAATAGATACCCGACAGCGGCACGTCGCGGCCGAGGCGATGCGAGTCGGTGATATAGCGCTCCAGGCGCTTCTTGGACTCGGCCAGCACCAGCGCCGCATCGGGGCCGGCGTACGTGTAGACGGTGGCCTCGACGGCGTACGGCACGATGGTGGCGCCGCGCACGGTGACGTGATCGGTCAGGGGACGCACGGCGTCGTCTGCGAGTTTCGCCGCAACGGCGTCCACCAGCGCCTGGCTAGGCGTGCCGTCGCCCGCGCGCGCCAGCACCGTCACGACGACTTCGCCAGGCGACGGGCTGGTGGCCGAGGCATCGAGCACGCCCGGATCCGCGCTGAGGGCGTGGAAGACGTATGCGCCCTCCGGGCCGGCGACGCTGAAGCCCTCCGGCGCCAGTTGGATGCGGCGACGGAACTCCGCGTCGCTTTCCATGGTCGGCGGGATGCTTTGTTCGGGCACGCCGGGCGCGAGCTGCAGGCGCGCCACGCCGAGCAGCGCGCCGAGCTGGTCCAGGTCGGAGCCAACCGCGTACGCGAGCATCACGGCGCGCGCCGCTTCGTTGCAGCGCTGGCGCAGGTTCATTTCGCGATAGGCGGCCACCTGCAGGCCTTTGAACAGCGGATCCGATTCGGTGAGCGCGTCGATCTCGGGCGCGAGCTCGCGCAGCTTCGCGACCATCTGCGCATAGATGACTTCGAAGTCGAGCTGTTCGACGACGGCCGGGGCGGGCAACCGCGAGAGGTCAACGGCGGTGAAGGACATGACGACACCAGGCGCGGGGTGTTGTCAGGTTCAATTCGGCCATCGACTGCCGCAACGCACGTGGGTTGTAGCGCGCGCAGCTACATGCGCAACGGAGGCGCTATCGCGTCAGGTGTTCGACGAGTATGTCGCGGATTGTCTGCCGTTCTGCGTCGATGAAGCCCAGCAACTCGCGACGCTCATACCGCACCGTAGGCCCGCCGGCCGTCACGCGATCGCTCAGGCCTTCCTGGTGCACGCGTGCAATGCGTGCGACGCGGCCCAGGAAGCCTACCGCAACCGCATGCTCACTGGCTTCTACCTTGAAGTGCTTGGCCTTGGTAAGGCCTTGGAACATGCGATCGGCGCGGCGCTTGATCTGGCCCGCCTGTGCTCGCTTGCGTGGCGCGTACGCGCTGCCGTCCGGATTTCGTTGCTCGCGGATGCGCTGCACCTGGCTACGGCGCAGCGCTGCGCCGACTGCGCGCGCAAGGCGACGACGCGCGGCCGGCTGCAGCTTCGCCAGCAACGGTCCGGCCCATCCCTCCAGCTGCTGCAGGTCGTCCACGCGTCAGCCTGCCGGCGAATCCCAACCGCCGATCCAGTCGCCCTTGAGGAACACGTCCCAGCGCCCGGCGGGGAACGGCGTTTCCAGTTCTGGTTCCGGATAGTGCTCAACGTCGTAGCCCCCGCTGGCGCGCGGGTGCACGCCGACGCTCTCGGTCAGCGGCAGCTTGATCTCCAGATCGACCTTGTCGTTGGCCAGCAACTCGGCATCGAAGGCGATCCCAGCCCGCCGTTCCGGGTTGGCCAGTAGCTCGGGTTGATGCCGCACCAGCCAGGCGAGCAACGGCACCATCACCGCGTCCGGGTGTCCCGCAAAGTCGGTCACGATGAGGCTCAGCGTGTAGCGGTATTCGAACGACAGCGGCTTGGCGAACGTCGCGGCCAGCGTGCCATCCTTGATGAACACCAGCAGCCGATCGGGGTCGCGGCTCAGCTCGGGCAGCGCTGCGGTCAGGTGCTCGCGGAGGCTTTGCGGCTTGATCATGGCGAGGCCTGCGGCAATGAGCGGACGTAGTCCTGCAGGCCGATCACCTGCGCCCGGATGGCGTGGCAGGTGGTGTAGTTGTCGGCGACGGTTTCGGCGACGGCAGAGAGCGCAATGCCGGCGGCGGGCGCATCAGGATTTCCGGCGGCGGGTTCCGGGGCGAGGTTGGCGGCGGCGGCGTCGTGGATGCGCACGAAACCAGCAGGAATAGTACAAGCGGCGTCAGCCTGCGCAGTGACATAGACCGGGATCTCCTTGGTGATGGTTTTGCCGGCGACGTAGACCGTCTGCACGCGATCGACGTACTCGGTCACGGTGATGACGGTGCCGCGTGCCGCGTCGCGCTCCTGGCGCGCGGCGTCGCGTTCACCGGTGATGGTGCGCAGCTGTTGGCGCACCTGTTCCGTTTCCGCCTTCGCGGCGCCGATGCGGTGTTGCTGGAAGGCGGCGCCGAAACCGATCGCGGCGAGCGCCAGCAGGATGAGCAACAAGACGATCGAGCGGATAGACATTAGCGAGCCCCCAGCACGGACAGCGCGTGATGCGTGCGCGCGATGCGCTCGCTGAGGCCTTCAGGCGTGCGCTTCGTGGTCGCCGAGCCAAGGTTGATCTTGCGGCTCACCATCAGTACGTCGCCCAGGTCGGCCAGCGCGTTGATGCCGTTGTCCTTCCAGTACGCCGCCGCCGCGAGCGCGCCGATGTCGACGTCGAGCAGCAGATCGGGCTGCTCCTCGAGCGGAGCCCCGATCATCTCGCCGGCGCGCCGGTAGTTGTTGCGGAACGTGGTTTGGATCGGGCCGCGCCCACGGAAGCGCCAGCCGTCGCCGCTGTTCACGTCGCCGTTGCCGTTGCGGCTCGCGTACACGAAGTTCGCCAGCGCCTCGGGCTGGCCGAGGTAGCGCTTGGCATTCGCGAGTTCTTCGGGTTCGATCCGGCGGTTCTTGTCCAGGTCGAACTTGCGAAACACCGCGACCACGCGGGTGGATGTGGTGTAGCGCAGGTTCTCCTCGGTGCGCGACAGGCTCAGGCTTTCGTGACCGAGCTGACCGAGGAAATGCGCGATGCGCCGCGGCGTGGTGATCCCGAAGCGTTGCATGGCCGTGGTCAGGGCAGGGCGCCAGCGCTTCGCACGCGCCGCAGAGCAGCGCATCACCTGCGCCAGCTGTTCGTCGGTGATCATCAATCGACCCTCAGGATTCGCGCGACGTTGCCGCGTGCGCGGTAAGTGAGCACGGCGAGCACGGCAAGCACGCCCAGCTGCCACGGGCTCACCTGCGCCGCGGCGCCGACCAGCAGGATGTGGATCGCCTGGCCGCCGGTGCAGACGATCAGGAGCCACGCGCACAGGCCGACGCCGATGCGGTGCGTCGTGTCGGGACCGCGGCGGTAGGAGAGGAGGCGGACGCAGATCGCGACGCACGCGATTAGGGTCAGCATGGTGGCGGCGCTATGCACTGGGCGGGCCTCCGCGTCGCAGCCAGCTCACGTCGAAGTTGCGACTCTTCTCGATCAGCGCGAGCGTGACCGTGATGCCCACCGCGGACGCGCCGAACGCGGCGACGCCGGTGGAGAGCACGGGCAGGCTGCGCGCGATGTCGGGCGCGGCGAGATAGCCGGCGATGATGCTGATCAGCAGGTACACCACGCGCTGCCAGATCGGCAGCGACTTGGCCGACACCACGAACAGCGTGGCGCCCGCGAACGCGCCGATCAGCGCATTGCCGTCCACACCGGGCAGCAACGCGGCCAGGCCCACGCCGGCTGCAAGCGGTGCAGCACCGGAAAGGGAAGTCGGTTCGGCCATCGGGTCAGTCCCAAAGCTGGACCAGCGGCCGTTCGGGGGCCGTGGCGGTGGTGGTGATTTCGGGAAGTTCCACGGCGGTGCCGTGCGGCAGCACCGGACCGTTTGCGCACAGGCCCGGGTTCAATTCCAGCGCCTGTTCGACCAGGCCGGCGGTGCGGCCCAGGTGGCGCCACACGAGCGCGTCGAGGGTGTCGCCCTGGTGCGCGTAGACCCGCATCAGATCAGCTCCACCGTCATGCGCGGGGTGCCGAGGAAATCGCGGATGGCCCAGCGCACGTCGCGGCGCAATTCGTCGATGCTGGGCGTCAGATCGTCCGCACGCTGATTACCGGCCGCGGTGGTGTCGTAGGAGCGGTAACGTTCGGCCACTTCGGCCGCGGTGGCGCACGCGACCACGCGCCGGTACAGCTGCACGCGACGAGACACGCCATCCACCTGCGCCGCCGGCACGTCCTCGAGCGTGGTATGGCCTAGCGCGAGCTGCTGGCCCTTCCACGCCGCCAGTTCGTCATTGGCGGCCAGCATTGCGGCGACAATTGCCGCGCGTAGCCGCGGCTCGGCGACAGCGCCATCGAGGCGGATGCGCGCGCGCAGATCGGCCGGTTCGATCGCCGGCCAGAAGCCGTCGTTGGTGATCTCCGCTTCGGTGCCGGCGGTGCCGTTTGCGATGAATCCGCTCATGGTTGCCCTGTGGTCGCCGGTGGTCGGGGCGTCACCGCACTGGAGAGAGGTCGTGCGGATCGGCCCCGAGCCGGCGGGGTTGCGTGGGGACGCTCGGTTAGCTGCTGGCGCCGTCGCCGGCGTTCGCCGGTGGCGCAGCAGCGTGTTTCTTCAGCAGTCGTTCGGCGCGCTCCAGATCTTTCTTGGCGCCGCACGCGCTGTGCAGGTGGATGGCTTGCTTCAGGTGTTCGATCGCCGCCTGCAGCTCAGCTGCGGGCGGGAGCGCGTCGTCCGCGTACGCGATGAGCACAGCGCGGCCGGTGGCCAGGTGCAGCTTCGCGCGCACCTCGTCGGGCATGTCCTGCTTGGCGGTCAGCTCCGCGGCGCGATCGAGGATCAGCGGGTCGAAGGTGTCGCCCAGCTTGAGCGCCTTGAGCGCGGCCTCGGCGATTTCTTCGGCCACCAGGCAGCCGGTGGTGCGCGCGAAGCGGTCCGGCATTGCCATGCTGTGCGCGAGCACGTACTCGGCGATCTGCAGGCCCTCGCGGAAGGCGCCCACGTCGAAGCACCAGACCATGATCGTGCTGACCACATCGTCCGCCGCGCCGTTGCCGCGCTCCAGCACGCCTTCGATGTAGCTGGCATACGCCGGCAGCATTTGCCTCTTGAGCTCGGCCTTGCCCTGGTCGGACTGCACCTGGCGCAGCCGCAGGCGATCGTGCTGCAGCATCGCCATGTGCTGCTCGTACGCGGTGGCGCCGGTCATCAGCTGGCCGGGCGCCTTGCCGGCGGCATCCTGGGCCGCCAGCGTGCGCTGGTAGTGGCGTTTCGCGGGGCTGCTGGCCATGGCGTTACGCCGCCTCCTGGATCTCGACGTTCTCGATCAGGCAGCCGAAGCCGTAGTCCTCGACCACGTACGCGTCGTTCGACGACTCGTAGTTGGCGATGCGGTTGGCTTCCGGCTCTTCCTTGATGTAGCGGCGGCGTCCGCCGAGCTGCCAGTAGATCGACAGGTTCTTGAGCGAGGTGATCAGGATCGCGCCGTCCGGGATGTACGGCACCTCGGCCAGCGGCAGGCCGCCGGCGCGCTTCTGCGACAGGATGATGTCGGTGGCCAGCTTCTCGGTAGCCGGCTGGTCCTTGTTCACCAGCGGGAAGTACTTGTCGTGCACCAGCTCGCGGCCGAGTACCACCACCAGCGACGGATCCTTGCGGAACCACGGATCGATCAGCGAGCTCACGGCATCGAAGATCAGCGCGTCGATGTTCTTGTAATCGCCGGTCGCGCCGATCACCACCTTGCCGGCCGTCGCACCTTCGGTCATCACGCGCGCCGGCGCGTGCTCGCGGTACTGCTGCAGCCAGCCCTTGTTGACGTCCTCCAGCAGCGGGCTGGTGGCGCGGTTCGTGGTCGCGGCCACGCTGGTGCCGTTGAAGCCGATCATCAGGCGATCAAGCGCCTGGCGCTGCACGATGGCGTTGCGCAGGCGTGCCTGGAAGTCGGGGAAGCGCGCCCAGGCATCGAGCAGCGCGTAGGGGATGCCGGTGTCGAAGTCGGTCTTGGCGCATTCGTAGTCGTGGCCAGACAGGTCGGCCACGTTGCGCGGCTGGCGCCGGGCGCCGCCGCTGGTGTCGGTGCGGCCGGCAATGGTGCCGCTGACGCCGAGGCCGACTTTCTGGCCCTTCAGTTCGTCGACACCGATCACGTTGACCTGGCCCAGGAACTCGCTCGATTCCTGGATGCGGCTTTCCAGACGCTGCTGCACGCTGGGCTCCACGGCGAAGGTGGCGGCGGCCGACTCCACGCCGTTGAGCTGGGCGACCTGGTTGGTGAAGGCAGTGAAGTGCTGGCGGGTGTCGTTACGCATGGGGTGCTCCGGGGAATTCGGCGATGGGTGGTGGTCGGCGTGGCGCGACGGATCAGCAGTCGGTCAGCTCGGCGGATTGGTTGCCGGTCACCGCGGGCCGGCGCGGCTGGCTGTGCACGACGGTGCCTTCCAGCTGCGTGCGCAGCGCGGAGAAGTCGGCGCTCAGCTTCTGCAGCTGCGAGCGCAGCTCGGCGTTCTCGCGATCGGACGCGGCGAAGCGCTGCTCCTGCTGGCGCACGTGCTCGGCGACTGCAGTCACGGCTTCGCTGACCTTGGCGAAGTCGGCGGAGGCGGGTGCCTGCGCCGGCGCGGGCGCTTCGTCCGGCGTCTGTCCCTTGCCCAGCAGCGACTCCAAGCGCGAGAACAGCGCATCGACCACGCTGGGTTTGTCCTCGATCTCGTCGAACTGCAGATCCGATTCGATGGCGACGCTGAAGAGGTTGTGCGGCGATTGCTTGCGCGCACGCAGCGGACTCTGGTCCGGGTGCTCGGCGGCGAAGGTCAGCATCTCGGTACCGAGGCTGGCGGGCGTGTCGGTGACGCCCAGGCCGACCAGGTAGGCCTCGCCCTTGCCGGCGAAATCCGGGTCCACCTCGATCGAGCTGTAGATCTTCTGGCCGGCTTTGTTCAGGGACACCAGCTCGTCGGTCGGCTGGATCTGGGCGAACAGCGCCAGGTGATCCTTGCCATCGATCTTGATCGTGTCGGTCTTGACCGCGAGCACGTCGCCCATACAGCGAAAGCCCCACTCGGGGTTCAGACCGCGGATGTGCTCCACGAAGATGCGTGCGCCGTATTTGGCCGGGTCGTAGTTGCTGGCGATCTGCGACAACCAGGTGCGTTCGATCTTGCGGCCGTCGGAGGTGGCGCCCTCCACGGCAACACGAAACCACTTCGAACGGAACTTCTTGGTCTTGGCCGACATGCTGTCCTCTGCGCGTTGGGCGGATGGCGATGCAGGTGCATCGCTAGAGGTTTCATGGTCGGGACCCGCAACATCGGCAGCAACGCGGGCAGCGTGTAACCCTCGCCGATACACAGGCGAAAACTGTCTGCATGAGGGTGTCGTGGGCACGCTATGCCCATGAGCAGCGTCGCCGCCCAACTCCCGATGGATACCCGCCGACAGGCCAAATTCCTGTACTGGATGGGTTGGCGCGTCTGCGATATCGCAGAGGCGACCGGGGAGAAGGACAAGACTTTACACAGCTGGAAGTCGCGCGACGAGTGGGACCGCGCCGACAATGTCGAACGCATTGGCGGCGCACTGGAAGCGCGGCTCGTGTGCCTGATCATGAAGCCGGAGAAGACCGGCGGCGACTACAAAGAGATCGACCTGCTGCATCGCCAGCTGGAGCGGCAGGCGCGCATCCAGCGCTACCAGGGCGGCGGCACCGAGACCGACCTGAATCCCAACCTCGCCAACCGCAACGTGGCGCCGAAGAAGAAGGCGCGACGCAATGAATTCAGCGAGGAGGAAATCGAGCGTCTGGAGCAGGCGTTCGTTGACGGCTGTTTCGAGTACCAGCGTGACTGGTACCGGGCCAGCAACCAGCGCACCCGCGCGATCCTGAAATCGCGCCAGATCGGGGCGACGTACTACTTTGCCCGCGAGGCGTTGATCGATGCGCTCAAGACCGGGCGCAACCAGATTTTCCTTAGCGCATCGAAGGCCCAGGCCTTCCTGTTCCGAGGCTACATGCAGTCGTTTGTGCGTGAGGTGCTGGACCGCGAACTGTCCGGCGGCGACAGCATCGCGCTCGCCGGTGGCGCCGAGCTGTTCTTCCTCGGCACCAATGCGCGCACCGCGCAGGGCTATCACGGCAATTTCTACTTCGACGAGTTCTTCTGGACGTACGGCTTCGAAGCGCTGAACAAGGTCGCCAGCGGCATGGCGATGCACAAGAAGTGGCGCAAGACGTACTTCAGCACGCCGTCGAGCATGGCGCACGAGGCCTACAGCTTCTGGACCGGCGAGCGCCGCAACAAGGGCCGGCCTGCGGCCGATCGCATCACGATCGACACCAGCCACGACGCGCTCGCGGCTGGGCGCTTGTGCGAAGACCGCATGTGGCGCCAGATCGTCACGATCCTGGACGCGGAACGCCGCGGTTGCGACCTGTTCGACATCAACGAGCTACGCGAGGAGTACAGCGCCGACGCCTTCGCCAACCTGCTGATGTGCGAGTTCGTCGACGACGGCGCGAGCATCTTCCCCCTGGCGATGCTCCAGCCGTGCATGGTCGACAGCTGGGTGGAGTGGGGCGAGGACTACCGGCCCTTCGCTGCACGCCCGTACGGCGATCGCGCCGTGTGGATCGGGTACGACCCGGCGGACAGCGGGGACAGCGCCGGCCTGGTGGTGGTGGCGCCGCCGCTGACGCCAGGCGGGAAGTTCCGCATCCTGGAGCGCCATCAGTTCCGCGGGATGGATTTCGCCGGGCAGGCCGAGTTTATCCGCAAGGTCATGCAGCGGTACTGGGCGACCTACATCGGCATCGACACCACGGGCATGGGTTCGGGCGTCGCGCAGCTGGTCAAACAGTTCTTCCCGAACCTGACCACCTTCAGCTACTCGCCGGAGGTGAAGACGCGCCTGGTGCTGAAGGCCTATGACGTGATCCACAACGGCCGCCTGGAGTTCGACGCCGGCTGGACCGATGTGGCGCAGTCCCTGATGGCGATCCGCAAGACGATGACCGCGAGCGGGCGCCAGATGACCTATACCGCCGGCCGCACTGACGACACTGGTCACGCGGATCTCGCGTGGGCGCTGTTCCACGCCCTGCAAAACGAGCCGCTGGAAGGCCAGACCGGCCGCAACACCGGCTTCATGGAGTTTTTCTAATGCTGACCGCACCATCTACTGAACAGGCCTCGGCGCCGCTTACGCGCGTCGAGGCCTTCAGCTTCGGCGAGCCCACGCCCGTGCTGGATTCGCGCGGGCTGCTCGATTACGTCGAGTGCTGGCAGAACGGGCGCTGGTACGAGCCGCCGATCTCGCTCGATGGGCTCGCGCGCACCACGCGCTCCAACGTGTTCCTGCAGTCCGGACTGACGTTCAAGCGAAATATGCTGGCGCGCACCTTCGTGCCGCATCGCCTGCTGTCGCTAGAGGCGTTCGAACAGTTCGCCCTGGACTGGATTACCTTCGGCATGGCGTACGTCGAGAACCGCAAGTCGGTGCTCGGCTCGCCGGTGACGCTGCAGCCGTGTCTGGCGAAGTACATGCGCCGCGGCGTGGACCTGGAATCGTTCTTCATGGTGCGTGGCTGGCGCGACGAGCATGCATTCCAGCCCGGCACCGTGTACCAGCTGCGCGAGGCAGACGTGGACCAGGAAATCTACGGCATGCCGGAGTGGCTGTCGGCGCTGCAGTCGGCGCTGCTCAACGAGTCGGCGACGCTGTTCCGCCGGAAGTACTACAACAACGGCTCGCACGCCGGCTTCATCCTCTACATGACCGACGCCGCCAAGACGGAGGACGACGTCGAGAAGCTGCAGCAGGCGCTGCGCCAGGCGAAAGGCCCGGGCAACTTCCGCAACCTGTTCGTATACGCGCCGGGTGGCAAGAAGGACGGCCTGCAGTTGCTGCCGGTCAGCGAGGTGGCGGCGAAGGATGAGTTCGGCGGCATCAAGAACATCACGCGCGACGACATGCTGGCGTCGCTGCGGATCCCGCCGCAGCTGATGGGCATCGTGCCCCAGAACGCCGGCGGTTTCGGCTCGATTCGTGAAGCGGCGACCGTGTGGGCCGCCAACGAGCTGGAGCCGCTGCAGACGCGCATGAGGCGCCTGAATGAGTGGATCGGAGACGAGGTGATTCGGTTCCGGCCGTACGAGCCCCCGATGCCCATTGGCTAGCCCTGCGTACCTGGCCTCGACAAAGCGCCACCTCACGCGAGCAAGGCCCGGCATGGATCGTACATGGGCAGCGCCAACTGTGATCTCCAATTCGGCTACCATCTCGCCCAATTGGCTCGCATAGCTAGGGAGGGGACGTGGCCACAGCGGAAGCATATCCGGCGAAACGATTCTTTGTGGACATGCTAGTAAGGGACATCGAACTGAAAGATGCCCTTCTGGACTTGTTAGATAACTGCGTTGATGGGGTTATGCGAACGCCGCACGTCGCCGCAGACCAGACTCGCCCGTACGAAGGTTACTGGGCGAACATCGAATTTGACCATGATTCATTCACCATCACGGACAACTGTGGCGGCATTCCGTTCGAGCTAGCGGAGAAGAGTGCGTTTCGTCTGGGGCGCAAGGACGAACATTTGGATGAAGACCTTCCAACCGTTGGCCTCTACGGCATCGGCATGAAGCGCGCGATCTTCAAAATGGGTTCATCTGCCAAGGTGACCAGCATGCGCGCAGATCGCTCCTTCTATGTCGAGATAACGCCTGAGTGGATGGCAGATGACAATTCGTGGGAGTTTGAAATTGTCGACGTGGACAACCCCGCTGACGATGTCCATGGGACGACCATCTGTGTTTCCCATCTTCGTCCCGCAATTGCGAAGACGTTTTCGCAGGTGGAGTTTCTCAACGAGTTCTTAGAAGACGTCAAGGCCTACTACAGCTATATCATCGAAAAGGGCTTCAAAGTCACGATAAACGGCAAGGATGCCGAGGCGAAGAAGATTCGCTTCTTGCTGGAGGCTCAGTCGGATGGCGAAGGACAAAGCATCGCACCGTTCGTGTATAGGCGCGAAGGGCAAGGAGATGGCGTTGATGTCTTTCTGTCGGTAGGCCTTTATCGCAACTCGCCCACTGAAGACGAGGAGGACCAAGAGCTGGAGGGCCGTGCGTCGTCAGAAAATGCGGGCTGGACCATTATCTGCAACGATCGAGTCGTGCTACATGCCGACAAAACGCGGCTCACCGGGTGGGGCGAAGCAACGGTTCCTGCTTACCACACTCAGTTCGTGGCTATCGCAGGTGTTGTCATCTTCAGATCTAATGATCCGTCCAAACTGCCTCTGACAACCACTAAACGCGGCGTTGACGCGAATAGCGAGATCTACCTGCAGGTTAAGGATTTCATGCGGGATGGGCTGAAGCTTTTCACCAACTACACCAATCGGTGGAAAAGACGGTCGCAAGAGCGCAAACAGCGCGAAACGGACAGTGACACTATTGCAACGGTGCTGCCAGAAGAGGTGGCGCATAGCGAACAGCTTAAGTTCACCGCGGTTCGCCGGTCGATCGGAGGCGAGCAATCGCGCCCGGTGCTGCCCGCCCCTACGACGTTCACCGACAAGTGGATCAGATTCTCCAGGCCAGAGTCCGAGGTTCGCGCCGTCTCCCAGCTTCTGTTCGGAACCCCGGATGCCAAACCAGCAGAGGTGGGGGAGGAATGCTTTAATCGGGCGCTGAAGGAGCTGGATCAATGAGCGGCGGCAATATCGCCTACCATCTGCGGCCAAACAAGGCTGCCGAAAGGTCGCTGTTTATCGACCTCCTCAACAGAATCGGCCGCGCCTCGTTCAACATTTCCGATTACCAGTACGTGGGCTTCGGCGGGCCATTTATGGAGGATTTCAAGGCGATCCACGCTGCGACCCGGATTTCAAAAATGGTCTGCATCGAGCGTGACGCAGTTGTGCAGGCTCGACAACGCTTCAACAGCCCCTTGAGCTGCGTAGAATTTGTGCTGCGAGATTCATCCACGTTCATTGATGAATTCAGCGCGGACGTCCCTACTGTCATTTGGCTAGACTTCACCTCACCAGGGGAGCTAAAGCAGCAGCTCGACGACACGTGCAATTTGGTGACCAAGCTTGCACATGGCGACGTATTCAAAGTTACCTTGAATGCATCCGTTGCTAGCCTCCGCGAGGACTTCGGGGTCAGGCAAGACGAGCTTATAGCGCTCCGGCGACGCGTCTTTGAGGAACGAGTGGGCGTCGATAAGCCGGTGGAGATCAGGGACAGTGACTTCAAAGCTGACAGGTTCCCGACGCTTCTGCTGAAGGCGCTTCATCTTGCCAGCCTTCGTGGAGTGAACCACTCTAACCTCACTGTGCAGCCCTTGACGGCGTTCGCGTACTCGGATGGCACGATGATGCTTACCGCTACCGGGATAGTGTTAGATCCCGAGAAGATCAACATTACGGATTTCCCAGTCAGTAGCCGCCTCTGCCACTGGCCGTTCGCCAAACTAGACTGGAGTTATCCGTTAGATATCGATTTGCCTGTTCTCTCCGTCAGAGAGCGAATGGCACTTGAGTCTTTACAGCCAAACGGAACCGTTGCCCAAGCCAGAGAAAAACTCGGCGCACTGATCGATCAGGAGGGGATTACGCCGAAATCCGTAAGCTCGTTCGGCAAGTTCTACCGTGTCTATCCTGAATTCGTGAAGGTCAGCACGTAGCGGCGTGAAGTTTCGCCAGAAGGTGCTCGGCAGCAATCGGGCTTACGCTGTTGCCGATTTGCCGAAAGGCATGCCACTTCGTCGGATGAAACACGAACCAATCGGGGAAGCCCTGGAGTCTCGCAGCTTCGCGCGGCGAGATGACCCTGGGCTTTTTCGGATGTATAGGGCGCACGGCCTGAAAACTGCCTTTGTCGGAATTAGTGCCCGCGCGCAATGTCGGACAGAAGCCGTGGGGATCAAGGCGCGGTGAGCGATAAATGCGGTCGATCTCGCCCGGAGACAAAGCGTCGAATCGCGCGATAGTGTCCTCGCTATGGCGTGTTCCTAGAAAACCCGAGACCTTCCTTCGCGCGGCCCTTTGAAGAGCGAGAAGGTTGCCCACGCCTGGCGGCACGTGGCCGCTAACTCGATCTTCAAATAGGCCCGGGCCTAACGCCTTCACCGTGCGCCAGCTCTGACGTTCGCTTTGCCAGTCCGGGTCAACATCAGGCAGGCCGCGCAGCGCGTCCTTCACGCGCACATCAACGGTACCCGAGCTGGGACCGAAGCTACTTTCCGTGAGTCCGTCGATACGAGACGGGTCGAAACCAATAAAGAAGACTCGTGTACGGGTCGTGGGAGCTCCGTATTCGCTTGCTTTCACCTTAATCGGCTGGAGTACCTGGTAAGTTTTCGGCAGCAATGCGAGCGCCGAGCTAACCACTGGCGCATTCTCGTCACGCAGGATGCCGAGAACGTTCTCAGCCACAAAAAATGCGGGCTTCGTCTCCGCGACTAAGCGGAAGAAGTGCGCGAACAGGAGGTTGCGAGGGTCCTTCGCGTCTCTCTTGCCTATGAGACTGAAGCCTTGGCATGGCGGGCCGCCGATTAGGCCGGCTAGATGACCAGCTTCGAGGCCGCACGCTTTAAGCAACTGAGGGCCGCTGAGTGATCCGACATCTTCCCGAAGATGCGTGGCTTCGGGGAAGTTGAGTTCGTGCGAGGCCGATGCTATCGGGTCTAGCTCCACACTTCCCGCTACGTTAAAACCTGCGCGAGCGGCTCCTAAGCTGAGCCCCCCGACACCGGAGAACAGATCGATTACGTTCAGTCGCGTCATGCGCGGATTCTAACGGTCCCAGCTAGATGTGTCGATCGGTTGACGGCCGTTCGGGCGCCGGATTGTAGGATGCCGTCAATGACGGATCGGCTCTCGCCAGCGGCCAGAAGCGCGCTCATGCGTGCCGTGCGCAGTAAGGGCACGGCCCCGGAACTGTGCGTCCGTCGCCTCGTACACCGGTTGGGCGGACGATTCCGGCTTCACCGCCGCGATCTTCCTGGTACTCCGGATCTTGTCTTCCCCTCGCGTCGGCTGTGCATCTTCGTCAACGGGTGCTTCTGGCACCGTCACATCGGCTGTCGCCTTTCCACGACCCCATCGACGAACGTCAAGTTCTGGGAAGAGAAGTTTGCTCGCAACGTAGCGCGCGATGCGCGCAACGTTCGTCTTCTTGAGCAAACCGGCTGGCGCGTTGAAACGATATGGCAGTGTCAGACACGCGACCTGCGGTCCCTCGAATCGCGTTTGCGCGACATTCTGGCGATATAGCTCGTCCGCGCGCAGTTGTCCCCCCGCCACGCCTGCGGGCTACACCCCCTCCTTTTTCCGCACCCCTGCGGCACCGCGCTGCCCGCGCCGTAGCGGGCGCGTGCGGCGATTACATGCGGTCGGCTGCCCTGCGGAACCCTGCGAAGGCGGGGGCGCTCAGAGCGCGTCCCGTGCGGTCTCCCGAGGCTCCACCGATCCCCGAATTTTTCGGATGCCCATCGGGACGGGGTTATCGGTTACCTCGGTCGGCAAACTGCACCTATGTGCCTGATTTAAAAAGGCTTTGCATGTAACCCGAAGGGGTAACACCGGGGTTACCTCAAAGGTTACATGTTCGTAAGCCATTGATTTCAAAGGGTCCGTTTGAAGAGCGATGTAACCCTCCCAAAAGGTTACATGGTTACCTGTTCGTTACCCTTCTATTACCTTGAAGAATGTCAATTAACCATTTGAATTGTAAGGGAAAACAGAGGGAGAAAAGACCTGATTACCTTTGTAACCTCTTTCCGATGCCCGTCCGAAAAATTCGCAATAAGGGCGCGGACGACCGCCTCGGTTGTCTGCCTGGAAGCTGCAGGCGATCGCCGGCGCCCCAGCTCGCGCTGGCGTCGATCGACGGGAGTACCAGGTGCGGCGCTGGCCAGCGGTGACCAGGTGCGCGGTGTCAGCGGTAGCCGGTGCTCCGGCGCTGCTCGATCTCGATGACGAGCTGGTCGGCGTACTTCCACGCCCACGCGGCGAGGTAACGAAGCGCCGTCTCCCGCGTGGCGAAGGTGCGCTCATGGCGGCCGCTTTGGAGCGCCCGGTGAATGCCGGTCAGTGTTGTGGCGAAGCTCACGCTGGGCGTCATCGAGGCGAGCGCCGGGCCTTCGCCGTCGACCTCGATCTGTCGGCTCTCGGGACACGGCCGCCGCGGCTGCTTCGCATGCGGCAGCTGCCACGAGAACCGCGCCGGCAAGGCAGGCAGCGTGTCGACGTCGGGCGGGGTGCGGTCTGCGGGCATGGCGATCGAGCGGGCGACGATCACGCGATTGTGCGCGCTCGCTGGCTACGGTCGGGCTTCACTGCCCGGAGCGCGCCGATGGACGTTCAGCACCTGCCACCTGGCTGGCGAATCAAGGTTCTGCCCGTCACCGAGCACGAGCGCCACCCGCGTCTTTTCATCCAGGCCGCAAGCGGCAAGTCGGCGCTGCTGTTCACAAATGGGGAGGTGACATCAGCCGTGTTCGCCGAGCTTGGCGAACAGCTAGACGCTGGCGATGAGTCGGGCGCCGGGCCCGATCAGGCTTAGGCTGCGACCCGGCGCCTGCTGCGCGCGGGCGGGATGATGCGGATCTTCGACCGGTGGTGGAGCGTGAGCCGGGGGTTAAGCTCGCATCCCCGTGGACATGCGTGGCCCCGAGCCCTAGCGTCCGTTTTCGAGTGCGGGTTCGGCCTCTCGCGCACTACTTCCCGCAGCACGACTTGTTCTGCTGGATCGGTGGGCATGGCACCGAGCCGTACGAGCAGAACACGCAGCAGTCGCCGGGCTTGGGTTGCAGGACCTGGCCACATGCATTGCACTCGAAGAAGAAGCAGCATGCATCAGTCGGCATGACCTCGGTCGAGCATGCGCCGCAGTGCGGGCATGTCAGGTTGCTGTGCAGAACGATGTCCATGGCGTCGCTCCCTTTCAGCTCGACAGCGCGGCCATCAAAGGCGACTCGATCCATGGCCATGCCATCGCCAAGGCCAGGATCGCACTTGCCACGCCCATCTGAACAAGCGTCGAGGTCGCCGTGCGGGCCTTGCGCTTCTTCGACTGGCGCCAGATCCACATCCAGGCGCCTGCCACTGTGATCGCCGCCAAGCCGGTCAGCCATGCATGCGAAGCAGCGAGCGACGCCAGGACGCTGCCCATGGCACCGGCTGCGATCGCAGGGAAGGTCATCGGCAAGAGGCAACAAGCACCACACGCAGCGACGGCGGTGGCCGAAGTGGCGATCGCCGAGCCGGCAGCAGAGTTCGATTTCACCGCAGGGGCTGGCGTGTCGCATCCGCCGCCGCAGCAGTTCGTGGCAGCAATCGGTCGGTCGCCGTGGAACGGCTGCAGCAGCGTGTCGGCTTGGTCGGCAGCATGGGGCGGAACGGTTATATGTAATTCCACTTCGTCGCCCGCGTCGCGAACCGCGAAATCCAGGAAAGCGCAGCATTCACGCTCTCGCCGGATCAGTTCCTCGATCTGCTCGCGCGCGTCCGAAGCGTAGGCGAGTACCAGGGTCGCACCCTCCCGGCTCGTGCGGCGCAGATGTTGCCTGTTCAAATCGGCGATCCAACGCACACGGTCGTCGAAGGCACGGGCTTCCAGCGAGCAGGCGGGGGCGAATGAATCGGTCATGGGACTTACTTTGGTTGGGCGGTGTCAGGTACTCTAATTCTTCAAGTAACTTGAAGTTCAAGCCCCCTCCCGGAGCACCACCATGAAAATCGGGCACTTGGCCCAGGCCACGCAGACCACGACGCCGACCATTCGCTATTACGAGGAAATCGGCCTGTTGCCTCTGCCACCACGCCAGGCGGGCAGCCAGCGGGTTTATGGGGACGGCGACGTCCGCCGCTTGACCTTCATCCGCCGCTGCCGCGACTTCGGGTTTCCCATCGACAAGGTCCGCCTCCTCGTATCGCTGATGCAGGACGGCGACCGTTCCTGCGCCGAGGCGCGTGATGTCGCCTTCGAGCATCTCACCGAGATCCGCCAGAAACTGGCGGAGCTGAGCGAACTGGAACAGAGCGTGGCTGCCTTCGTGGATAGTTGCGACCGGATCTGCTCGGGCGGCGCTGGAGCCGACTGCGTGATGCTGGAGGAACTGGCGGTCGCACTGCCGTCGCCCGCGTCTGGCTGCTGCTCGCGAGCATCGAAATGATCAAGACGGCTGGTGTCTACGTAGCCGCAGCCATCGCCGAGATCGCGGGGTGCTTCGGGTTCTGGGCTTGGCTCCGCCTTGGAAAGTCCGCATGGGTGCTGCCGCTTTCAATGCTGTCGCTGGCCGCCTTCGCCTGGCTGCTCACGCTGGTTGAAAGCAGCGCGGCGGGACGCGCTTACGCCGCGTATGGAGGTGTGTACATCGCCGCTTCGCTGGTCTGGCTTTGGCAGGTAGAAGGCATCAAACCCGACCGATGGGACCTCATGGGCAGTGTCCTGTGCCTAATGGGCGCCGCGATCATCTTGTTCGCTCCGCGCGCGGCGTCTGGTGTCTAGACGCGTTCGCATCTGGCCGGTAGCGGGCGTAGCCGGGCTTTTAGGCGACGGACCTGTAGCGGCTACGGGACGGCGCTTTGAGTCGGAATGGGCTCACGTGCAGTAACGATAGTCGGGGGTTAAGTTCGGATCCCCGTGGATATCCGTGGTCCTGAGGTCGCATTTTTAAGTCCGCTTTCGACGTCAAGCGGACCTAAGCTCTAAGCTCCTCGAGTGCTCGCCAATGGCTGTGAAGAACGAGTGACTTCACGGCAGCCTGCTCCCAAATACGATGAGGCCCGCGCGGCCCTTCGCCGCGAATGAGGAGTACCGGATGACTGCCTCAAGCAAGCCGAACATCATCATGATCATGGCCGATGACGTGGGCATATGGAACGTCAGCGCGTACCACCGCGGCATGATGGGCGGCAGCACCCCGAACATCGACCGACTCGCTCGTGAAGGCGCGCTATTCACCGACTACTACGGACAGCAATCGTGCACGGCGGGGCGCGCGGCGTTCATCACGGGGCAGACTCCCTTCCGCACTGGGCTGCTGAAGGTCGGCCTGCCCGCCGCCAAGCAGGGGCTGCAAGATTCCGACCCGACAATTGCCGAACTGCTCAAGCCGTTGGGCTATGCGACGGCTCAAATCGGCAAGAACCACCTGGGCGACCGCAACGAATACCTGCCCACGGTGCATGGCTTCGACGAGTTCCACGGGATCCTCTACCACCTTAATGCGATGGAGGAACCCTACGATCCGCAGTATCCGAAGAGCGAAGAGTTCCGGGCCCGGTTCGGCCCGCGCAACATCGTCCACAGCGTCGCCACCGACGTTGACGATCCGACCGAGGATCCGCGCTGGGGTCGGGTCGGCAAGCAGAAGATCAGCGACGCCGGCCCGTTGCCCCCGCATCCGGGCATGGACCCGGCCGCAGAGGTGAGCATGGAGGACATAGACGCGGATCTGGTCCGGCGCTCATGCGACTTCATCGACCGCTCGGCAAAGGCGGGCAAGCCATTCTTCCTCTGGCACAACTCCACGCGTTGCCATTCCTTCACCCACCTGTCCAAGGAGTGGGATGGCAAGACTGGCTTCGGCCTGTTCGCCGATGCGATGGCCGAGCTGGACTGGATCGTCGGCGAGCTTCTGGGCAAGCTGGACGAGCTTGGCATCGCCGACGAGACCATTGTGCTGTTCACCAGCGACAACGGTGCGGAGATCTTCAGCTGGCCCGACGGTGGCAATCATCCGTTCCGTGGCGAGAAGGGGACCGTGTACGAAGGCGGTTTCCGAGTGCCGATGCTGGCCAGGTGGCCGGGCGTGATCGAGCGGGGCACCATCTTCAATGAGGTGATGTCGGCCGAGGACTGGATGCCGACCCTAATCGCCGCCGCGGGCGGAGATCCCGACCTGAAGGAGAAGCTGCTCACCGGGCTCGAGGCGAGCGGGAAGACTTTCCGGAACCATCTCGACGGCTACAACTTCATGCCGTTCTTCGAAGGCAAGGTCGACGAAAGCCCGCGCCGTGAATTCTTCTATTTCAGCGACAACGCCGACCTCATGGCAGTGCGCTACAACGAATGGAAGATCACGTTCAAGACCATCACCGGCAACCTGTTCTCCGGCAAGGAGGACTCGACCAACGTGCCACTGGTGACCAATCTGCGCGTGGACCCGTGGGAGCGGTACCAGAGCGAGTCGACTTCCTACGGCGAATGGTGGGGCAAGAAGCTATGGGTGATGATGCCAGCCACCACGGTCATGGGTAAGTTCCTGGCTACCTTCAAGGACTACCTGCCCAGCCAGGTCTCCGGCTCGCTCAGCGTGGAGAAGGCGCTGGAAGCACTGCAGGAAGGCGGCAGGAAGAACTGAGCCGGCGCGTGAGGGGGCTTTCGAGACATCGCGAGCGCCCTAGCGTGCCGCTCAGCTCATCGCAGAGGTGGGGCGCGCGCATAGGGTTGCGAGATGCTGCGGTGAACGTTAGCCACTGGCCATGGGACGTTCCAGGCTACGCCACGCATCGACGCCGGAGGGGCGTGAAAGCTTGATCCGAAGCGCCGTCCGGTGGGCGAGGGCTGGTCGGGGGTTAAGCTCGGATCCCCGTGGGGACGCCAAATAGTGAAACGAAGCAGGGCTCCGGAAACGGGCCCTGCTTCGTTTTGCGTGCTGGTTTCGCGTCGTGCTGTCGGTTCGCTTCGCTACGTGCGCGCAGGGAGTTATCGCGTTCGTTTCCGGGGCGCTTCGTCCCGCTCTAGTACGGGGCGCTCGCGCGTGTCGCCCGCTGGGGGCATCGTCCTGGCGAGGTCGTCGAGGATCGGGCACTCCGGTCGATCGTCGCCATGGCAGCGGTGCGCCAGGTGTTGGAGCGTGCGCTGCATCGACTGCATCTCGTCGATCTTCGCCGCCAGTTCGTCCACGTGGGCCTGCGCGAGCCGTTTCACTTCCACGCTCGCGCGTGCGCGGTCGTCCCACAGCCCGAGCAGCGCTTCGATCTGCCGGATGGAAAACCCCAGCCCACGTGCGCGGCGGATGAAACCCAGCCGGTGTACGTCGGCCTCGTTGTACAGCCGGTATCCGGCGAAAGTGCGGCTCGGCGGCGGGATGAGGCCGATGCTTTCGTAATGCCGAATCATCTTCGCGCTCACGCCGCTGAGCTGCGCGGCCTGGCCGATGTTGTGCAGGCCTTGTTGGCGCGCGTCGGCGAGTTCGGGTCGTGGCATGCGGGGCATAAGCGGCTCCTTGCGGCGTTCAATGACCGTGCGTGCGCCAGCGGCGCAGCAACAACGTGTTGGAGACCACGCTCACCGAGGAGAACGCCATCGCGGCACCGGCGATCACGGGGTCGAGCAGGCCGAACGCCGCCAGCGGAATGCCGACGACGTTGTAGGCGAAGGCCCAGAACAGGTTCTGGTGGATCTTGCGGGTAGTGCGGCGCGAGACCTCGATGGCGTCCGCGACCAGGCCCGGGTCCGGGCGCATCAGCGTTACGCCGGCGGCATGCATGGCCACGTCGGTGCCGCTGCCCATGGCGATGCCCACGTCGGCGGCGGCCAGCGCCGGCGCGTCGTTGATGCCGTCGCCGACCATCGCCACGGTGCCTTCGGCGCGCAGGGCCGCGATGGCGGTCGCCTTCTCCTCCGGCAACACATTGGCGCGAACCGCGTCGATGCCCAACGCGGTGGCGACGGCCTGGGCCGCACCGGCGTTGTCGCCGGAGATCATCACGGTGCGTACGCCAAGCGCATGCAGGCGTTCGATGGCTTCGTGCGCACCCGCGCGGGGCACATCGCGAAAGGCCAGCAGACCGCGTGGTCGCGGGTGTTCGCCATCGGCTACCACGGCGACCCATGAGACCGTGTGTCCCGTCGCGAGCAGCGCCTCGGCGCGCGCGTCCAGCAACGCGGTGTCGACACCGGCTTCCTGCATCATCCGGCTGCTGCCGATCAGCACGATCTCATCGCCGACGGTTCCGCGCAGCCCGCGACCGGGGACCGCTTGTACATCGTGTGCGACAGGCGAAGGCTCTGCCGGCGCAGCCTGCAGCACGGCCCGGGCCAGCGGGTGCTCGCTGCCGCGCTGGACCGCCGCCGCCTGGGCGAGCAATGCAGGGGTATCGCCGTCGAGGGCGATCGCTTCGACCAAGCGCGGCCGGCCTTCGGTCAGCGTGCCGGTCTTGTCGAAGGCGACTATGTCGACGTGGCGCGCGGTTTCCAGTGCCAGCGCGTCCTTGATGAGGATGCCGGCACGCGCGGCGACGCCGGTGCCGGCCATGATCGCCGTCGGCGTGGCCAGCCCCAGCGCGCAGGGGCAGGCGATAACCAGCACCGCAACGGCGTTGAGGATCGCCTGGTTCCAGTCGCCGGCGGTCAGGCCCCAGCCGAGCAGCGTCGCCAGGGCGATGCCGACCACGACCGGCACGAACACCTCGCTGACCCGGTCGACGGTGCGCTGGATCGGCGCCTTGTTCGCCTGCGCGTCCTCGACCAGGCGGATGATGCGCGCCAGCATGCTTTGGGTGCCGATCTGTGTGGTCTCGATCGCGATGCGGCCTTCGCCGTTTATCGCCCCGCCGGTCACGCGGTCGCCTTCGGATTTCGCAACGGGCAGCGATTCGCCGGTGATCATCGATTCGTCCGTGTGCGTGCGGCCTTCGACAAGGCGGCCGTCGACGGGAATGCGCTCGCCCGGATGCACGAGGACGACATTGCCCACGCGGACCTGCGCGATCGGCGTGTCGGTCTCGACGCCATCGCGGCGCACGCGTGCCGTCGAAGGACGGAGCGCCTGCAGGGTGCGGATTGCGTCGGTCGTCTGCCGCTTGGCGCGCGCTTCGAGCCATTTGCCCAGCAGCACGAGGGTGATGACGACCGCGGATGCCTCGAAATACAGCGGCGCGTGGTGCCCGCCCGCGATCAGGTGGTAGACGCTCAGGCCGTAGCCGGCGCTCGTGCCCAGCGCGACCAGCAGGTCCATGTTGCCGCTGCCGTTCTTCAGCGCGTGCCAGCCGGCGCGGTAGAAGCGGGCGCCGAGCCAGAACTGCACCGGCGTCGCCAGCGCGAACTGCAACCATCCCGGCAACATCCAGTGCCCGCCGAACGGGAGCGCCAGCATCGGCAGGACCAGCGGCAACGCCAGTGCGATCGCGATCCACGGATGCAGGCGCTCGCGCGCCTCCGGTGTCCGGGAATCGCCTCGCTCGTGATGCGCAGGCGCCTCGCTGGAACCGAGGTCGAGCGCACTCGCGCGGTAACCGGCGGCCGCAACGGCAGCGATCAACTCCTCGGTGGTCACATGTCCGAGCGCGCGTGCATGCGCGCGTTCGGTCGCAAGGTTCACGCTCGCTTCGAGCACGCCCGGCACCGCGCTCAGGGCTTTCTCGATGCGGCCGGTGCACGAGGCGCACGTCATGCCGCCGATCGCCAGGTCGATCGAATGTTGGGGCACCGAATAACCGCTACGCGCGACGGCATCGGTGATGTCCTGCAAGACGACGTTGCCGTCGGTGGCGACGTTGGCGGTCTCGGTGGCGAGATTGACGCTTGCGCGGATGACGCCGGGCAACGCGGCGAGGCTGCGCTCGATGCGGCCAGCGCATGAAGCGCAGGTCATGCCGGCGACAGGCAGGCGCAGTACGGAAGAAAGGGCGGTGGTGTTCATGCTCGCTCCATCGGCAGAGGGGCCGGATGAGCGAAGGCTGGGGCTTGCCACGGTGGGAAGGTCAACACGCCGGCGGACGCAAGGCCCCCGCCCGAGGGCGGGAGATGCTTGCGTCCGATGGCGCGTCATGGCGTACATCGCATCAGAACCAGAGCCGCAGTCCGCCGACGAGGCGCGTGTCCTCGGCGGACTCGCCTTCGTCCCGGCGGTGGTCGGCGGTACCGCCGTAGGCGCGTTCCCAGGTCACGCCAACGTACGGCGCGAACCGTCGCGTGAATTCATAGCGCAGGCGAAGGCCCGCTTCCACGGTGGACAGGCCCGATCCGACACCGCGCTGCGTATCGCCCTGGCCGAACAGCTCCGCTTCCACGCGCGGCTGCAAGATGAGTCGGGACGTCAGCAGCAATTCGTATTCTGCCTCCAGCCTCGCCGACGCTGCACCGCCTTCGCCGAAATAGGCCGTGGCCGACACCTCGAACTTGTACGGCGACATGCCCTGGACGCCGAGCGCCGCCCAGTCGCGCGAATCGCCGGGTTTGAAGTCGTGCTTGAGCCCGGCGACGACGTCCCACCATGGCGACACGCTGCGTCCGTACAGCAGTTCCAGATCGGCCGATTCCGTGCGTCCGCGTTCGCGTTCGCCCTCGCTGCGCAGCCACAGGCGATCCAGGTCGGTGCCGAACCACGCCTGCGCTTCCCATGCCTGGCCGTTGCCGTGGTCGAGGTCGACCGCCTCCAGTCGGTCGATCAGTACGAAACTGTTTCGCTCCGACGCGTGATGCATGCCGTGTACGAGCAGTGGGAACGCGGCGGCGCGATCGGCGTCGGTGATCGGCGGAATGGGCTCCACGGGCGAGGTGTCGCCATGGCCCATCGCGGCGTGATCGTGATGTCCGGACTGCGGCACGCCTGCGGCCGACGGCCGGTGCGCGGCGTGATCCTGCGATTGCTTCGGGGCCTGAGGTTCGGGCGCGTGCGCGTGGTGCGAATGATCCTGCGACCACGCCGGCGCGGTCGCCATCATCAGCGAGAGCGCCACGACGGCGCGCTGGCTAACCCGGCTCATGCGCGTTCCTCCACGCGCACTTCGCGCATCATTCCGGCTTCCATGTGATAGAGCAGATGGCAGTGGAACGCCCATCGGCCGAGCGCGTCGGCGCGCACGCGATAACCACGCTTCGTGCCCGGCGGCATGTCGACGGTGTGCTTGCGCAAATGGAAGTTGCCCTGTTCGTCCTCCACGTCGCTCCACAGGCCGTGCAGGTGAATCGGGTGCGTCATCATCGTGTCGTTGACGAGCACGATGCGCATCCGCTCGCCGTAATTGAGTCGCAGCGGTTCGGCGTCCATGAACTTCTGGCCGTTGAACGACCAGGCGAACTTCTCCATGTGCCCGGTGAGGTGCAGCTCGATCTCGCGCGACGGTTCGCGGCCATCCGGATCGTCGAACAGGCTCTTCATCGCAGCGTAGGTGAGGACCGTGCGGCCGTTGTCGCGCAGACCGATGCCGGGGTCGTCCAGCTTCGGCGACGGGGACATCGTCTGCATGTCGACGAGCGGATTGTCGGTCTCGCTTGCCGGATGCGACTGCATGCCGCCGCCGTGGCCCATGTTGGCGCCGCAGCCGCCCTCCATGACCTTGCCGGGTGCGGCGTGGTCCATGCCGCCATGGCCCATGTCGTCCATCGTCAGGATGGGGCGGGGATCGGGCGCCGGCAGCGGAGCTTGGAGGCCGTTTCGCACGGCGAGCGTGCCGCGTGCGTAGCCGGTGCGGCCCATGTCCTGGGCGAATATCGCGTAGGCGTCCTGGCCGGACGGTTCGACGATCACGTCGAAGGTTTCGGCGACCGCGATGCGGAATTCATCCACGGTGACCGGATGGATGTACTGCCCATCGGCGGCGACGACCCTCATCTTCAGACCGGGAATGCGCACGTCGAAATATGTCATTGCCGAGCCGTTGATGAAGCGCAGCAACACTTTTTCGCCACTGCGGAACAGTCCAGTCCAATTGCCGGCCGGCGCCTGCCCGTTGATCAGATACGTGTACGTGTGCGCGTTGATGTCGGAAATGTCGGTAGGCGTCATGCGCATGCGCCCCCATTGGCCGCGGTCGTGCAGCGTCGACGACAGGCCTTCGCGCGCGACGTCGTCGAAGAAGTCGCCGACGGTGCGTTTATAGAAGTTGTCGTGCTCGGCCACCTTCTTCATGCGGCGGAACAACGAGGCCGGATCCAGGTCGGTCCAGTCCGAGAGCAGCACGACATGCTCGCGGTCGAATGCGAACGGCGCCGGCTCGTGCGGATCGATGACGATGGCGCCGTACAGGCCGGCTTGCTCCTGGAACAGCGAATGGCTGTGGTACCAGTAGGTGCCGGACTGGCGGATGTCGAAGCGGTAGGTGAAGGTCTCGCCCGGCCCGATGCCGTCGAAGCTCAGCCCGGGCACGCCGTCCATGTTCGCCGGCAGCAGAATGCCGTGCCAATGGACCGAACTCTGCACGGGCAGGCGGTTGGCCACGCGCAGTGTGATGGTGTCGCCTTCGCGCCAGCGCAGCACCGGCGCCGGCAGCGAACCGTTGACCGTCACCGCCGGTCGCGTGCGGCCGGTGAAGTTGACCGGCGCGGCGTCGATGGCGAGATCGAAGTACGAGCGCGCGAGGGTTTGCGGCGAGGTCGCCAGACCCGTGGATGCCGAGCCGGGCAGATGCCACAAGCCCGTGCCTGCGGCCACGCCGCCTGCGGCCAGGCCGGTGACGAACCGTCGGCGCGACGGCGAAGCCGCGCCACGGGGGAACGAATCAAATGTCATGGATGACTCCGTGGATCGTCGGAATGCGGCGCTCAGCCGCGTGGACGGCCGGGGAGCGCTCGCGTCGGATCAGCGCACCTTTGCGGTGCGCATGGAGTCAGGCGATGGGTGGTCGGAGCAGGTGCGGCAGCAGCGGTGATGCGCGATCGACCTTGCGCAGCGGCGCCAGCGCGCCACCCGGCGGAGGGCCGGGCGAAATCGAGACGATGGCGAGAGCGGGCGTCGCATGCTGCAGGCAATCACAGTTGCACTGCGAGGACTGACAGCAGTCGGGCGTGCCGGAGGAGGAGCCCGACATGCCGCAGTCCTCGTCCGCGTGCGCATGCAGCGAGGCTGCGACTTCGTCGCGCGGTGCGGCGTCGTGACAAGGCGGTGCAGAGTCGGCATGCGACTGCATCGCGATGTGCGCCAGGCTCATCTGCGTCGCCGCGGCCGCGTAGCCGGTCCCGTTGAGAACCAGCATCAGGCACAGCAGCAGTCGGAGCACCAAGTGCGACATTGTCACAGTCTAGCGTAAATGAACGGGGCGAGTCGGGCGGTGCGGGTACCTGAATGCGCGGGTATATACTCGCCCGTATGCAAGTGGCCGGCTTCGGTCGGCATCGAATTCGAAAGG
The DNA here is from genome assembly GCA_005503055.1 of Lysobacteraceae bacterium P. Lineage (GTDB taxonomy): Bacteria > Pseudomonadota > Gammaproteobacteria > Xanthomonadales > Xanthomonadaceae > Lysobacter_J. The sequence goes on from SCOX01000001.1 coordinate 310,718, forward strand.
CACGCGCACCGCGCGAGGCCGAGATGCAAGGAGTCCACTTGGTTTTCCACATCGTCCTCGCCGATGATCATCCCATCGTCTCCAGCGGCGTACGCGCATTGCTCGAGCAGCATCCGAGCCTGCGCGTGGTTGCGGAGGCGACATCGCCGGACGAACTGCTCCGGGTCCTCGAAAACACCGAGTGCGAGCTGATCGTCACCGACTTCAACATGCCGGGCGAACACGCGGCCGATGGCTTGAGCCTGCTGCAACTGCTCGGTCGGCGCTGGCCGGAGCGGCAGGTGGTGGTTCTGACCCAGCTGGCCAATCCCGGCGTGCTCAACAACATCTCCCGCCTTCAGAACGTGCGTGGCGTGGTCAGCAAGTCCGATGCGATGAAGGAGTTGCCCACGGCCGTCACCGCCGCCGCGGCCGGTCGGAGTTACCTCAGCGCGAGCGTGCGCAAGCAGATCGAATCCACACAGGGCGACGCGGCCGATTCCGCGCCTGCGCTGTCCAAGCGCGAGGCCGAGGTGATGCGGTTGTTCGCGCTGGGCCATACCGTGTCGGAGATCGCGCGGCAGCTCAACCGAAGCGTCAAGACGGTGAGCAGCCAGAAGGTCGAGGCGATGCGCAAGCTTGGCGTGAAGAGCGACCTGGAGTTCTACGCGTACGCACGCGATCACGGGCTGGGTTCATAGCGCATCGGCCGCGCGACGCGCGGTTCGCGAGCGATGCGAAGAAGGCGGCCGCGATAACCGGCCGCCTTTTTATGTCCGTCGCGCGCACTCAATGGCGCTTGAGCATGTCGTCGCGTGACTGCTCCGCGCGTGATGCGCCGATTGCGGTCTCCACCTGTTTCACCTCTTCCGGCGGCGGTAGCACCGCCGGCAGACCGAGCGACTGGATCCACAGCTCCCGAGCCCAGCCCTTCGTGTGGTAGAGGTGATGATCCTCGTCTTTCTCGACGGCCTCATAGGCCTGCTTGAGGATGTCGGCGTAATCGGCCTTCGCCTTCAGCGCGACCTGGCCGATGAGTTCCCAGTTCGAATGATCCTTGGTTTCGGCCAGCACCACGCATTCGGCCGCGACGAGCTCCGCGGCGGCGGGGTCCGCCTTCTTCATCGCCATCTCGATCGCGGCAACGAGGGACGCGCCCAGGTGGGCAACCACGGCGCGTCCCGGGCTTTGCTCTTCGGTGTCCATGCCCAGTTGCTGGAACACACGCGTTAGTACTTCCTCGTGCGTCCTGGTTTCGTCCAGATATTCCTTGAACTCTTTTTTCAGGTCCGGGTTCTGTGCGGCCTTGATGGCCGCCGTGTAGATCTGGATGCCGCCGCGTTCGGTTTCCAGCGCCTGCAGCAGCAATTCGTGGACCTGCGCCTGGTCGAACTTCGAGGTGCGTGCCATGGATGAGTTCCGTCATAGTGAGTGTCTTCGTTATAGGAACCATTGCAGCCAGATTGCGTGAAGACATCGCGGGACCATCGTGCGGCGCGCATCGGCGGCGCTTCGCACGTTCAGCCGCTCACGCTGGCTTCACTGGACGTCCGTGGCCGGCAGTCTCACGTCGATGGTTCGTCTCGACGCCGCCGGCGTGCGATGCCCAGCGCCGGCCTGTACAGTCGGGTCCAGGCCCGCAGACCATCCCCACGCCGCCGGGAGACGCGCATGGTTCGGCTCGCCATCCTGCTGATCGGAACACAGGCCGTGAAGCGCCAATGGCGCCTGCTCCCACTGCTGGGCGGTTTGTGGATCGCGCTCGGCATGCTGGTGTTCCTGGACGTGTCGAGCGGTGCGCTGGCGATCGCTACCGACGTGCTCGGCGGCCTGTTCGTGCTGGAAGGCGTGCTGGTGCTGATCGGCGTGTGGGGCAGTTCGCGGCGCGCCAAGGCGCCACTGTTCGCACGCGCGGTCGCGTTCATGCTGTTCGGGCTGATGATCATGGACGTGCCGTTCGATCACGGCATTTCCGACAGCGTGCTGTTCGGCGTGGTGTTCTTCGCCGACGGCCTGCTTCGCATCGCGTCGGCCTGGGTGGTGCGGTTCCGTCGCTGGCCGGTGGCGATCCTGGCCGCCCTGGTCGAGATACTCCTCGCCGTGCTGATCCTCGCCGATTGGCCGTGGCCGCACCGCTACGTCATCCCGTACTGCATGAGCGTGGTGCTATTGATTTCCGGACTGACGCTGGTGCGGCTTGGTTTCCAGCTGCGCAACCTTCCGGCGGGCGCATCGATCACCGAACTTCCGATGTTCCAGTCGCGGCCGTGGCATTCGCGCGGCCACCTCGCCGAGCACGAACGGCACGCGGAGGACGGCGAGCTCACGCTCTATGTGTGGACTGCCGCAGGCTCCATCGAGGCGCCGGTGCCACGGCCGGTGGTGAACCGCTACATCGCGGCGGTGGATCACAACGGCGTGGTTTCCACGGGCCATGCGGCGGTGGAATTGCATCCGGATGTGTACATCAGCCTGTACCCGGCGATGGACATCGACCATTCGCCGGACGATTTCACGCGCCTGCTGCGCGCCGGAACCGAGAACGACGTGCCCGGGCGCTGGAACGAAACCCACGAGATCGAAGTCGCGCACTGGCGCAGGCCCGACCGTCGCGTGAAGTTCCGCCGTTACAACGCCGCGTCGCTGCGCCGGTTCTGGCACGACTACCAGCGCGACACCACGTACAACCTTACCAGCCGCAGTTGCTCCACGGCCGCCTCGCTGGCGCTGGAATGCGCGCTGGAAGGGAGCATCGGTCACCGCCATCCGTGGCGTGCGTTCTTCCTGTTGCTGCTCGATCCGTACCTGTGGCTGGCTGCGATGCTGCGCCATCGCGGCGTGACGATGGCCTGGACACCGGGACTGGTGCTCGACTACGGACGCGCCCTGCGACGCGTGGTGGAGCGCGAGCACCTTGGACGCTCGGGACTTCGACTTCGCTGGCAGGGCGCGCTGCGCCAGCGTGCGACGCCCACCGCATGACGACGATCGTCGTTGGTACGTCGCCCCGCCGCACGTGGATCGCGGTGGTCGCCGCGGCGTCGATGTTCGGCATCACGTATGGGCTGTCCTCACCGCTGATCGCGCTGGAGCTTCAGCGTCGCGGGCATGGCGAGTTCGTCATCGGCCTGAACGCCGCGATGCACGCGCTGGGCGTGCTGACGGTTGCGTGGATGCTGCCGCGCGCGGCAAGCCGCTGGGGCATGCGCGCGATCCTTATCTTTGCGTTGCTCTTGGTCGGCGTGGTGCTGGTGCTGTTTCCGATGGCTGCATGGGTATGGCTGTGGTTTCCGCTGCGCTACGTGTTGGGCATCGGTTCGGAGGGCGTACTGGTCACGACCGAAAGCTGGACGAGCCACCTCAGCTCCGAGGCTTCGCGTGCGACGAACATGGCGATATACACGGCGGCGGTGTCGGTGGGCCTGGCGATCGGGCCATTGCTGCTCGGCCATGTGGGCTCGGGCGATGCCGTGCCATTCCTGATCGGGGCGGCGCTCGCGGCGATCGCCAGCGTGTTCATCGCCCTGGATCGCTCTCCTGCACCGCGCTTCGCGCATCGGCCACTGACGGGCGGAATGACCGGTCTGTTGCGCCACGCGCCGGTGGCACTCGCGGCCACCGCGCTCAACGCCGCGCTGGAAACCTCCGGCCTGACGTTCCTGCCGATGTACGCGATGAGGCTGGGCTGGAGCGAGCAGGGCGCGACCGCACTCGTGGCGACATTGCTGGTCGGTGCGATCGTGCTGCAATTGCCGATCGGATGGCTGGGCGACCGCTTCGATCGGCGTCGCCTGGTGCTGTGGCTCAGCGCGCTGTCCGCGCTCGGCGCACTGGCGTGGCCGTTCGCAATCGGCGTCGCCTGGCTGGGTCACGCGCTGCTGTTCGTATGGGGTGGCGTGTTCGTGGGCATCTACACGCTGGTCGTCACGATCGTCGGCAGTCGCTACTCGGAAGGGCAACTGGTGCAGGTCTATGCCGGCATGTCGGTGGCTTTCGGTGTCGGTGCGCTGCTTGGCCCGCTGCTGGCCGGCGCAGCGATGAGCGTCTTGAGCGATGGCCTGCCATTGTTCGCTGCGCTCGCATGCACGGTTTTCGGCCTGTTCGCGTGGCGGAGCAGGGCGCCGGCGTGATTCGCGCCGCAAGTGTCGCTGCAGCCCGAGATCACAAGCGCATCATCGGCATCGGATTGAGCGGGTGGCGCAGCAGGTGGCGGCAGGAGAAGTGCACCAGACGACGATGGAAACCCGCGTTCGGATAGTGCGCGAATACCTCCGACAGGAACGCGCGCGGAATGTTCGATGCGAGCAGGCCGCGCGAGACGTCCGCCAGGTCGGCGCGCCGGAAGGCCTCGACCAGCGTGTCGTCGTGGTAGGGGCTGAGCTTGTGATGCTGGACGATCATTTCGTCCACGTGAGCATGGCAATGCGGATGTCCATGCGCCTGCAGCCAATCGTGCGCGCGTCGCCGCGACGGCGGCAGGTAATCCCATGTGCCTTCGGTCCAGATTCCAAGATCGTGGAACGCCGCCGCGACGCTGATCGTACGCAGCAGCCACTCGTCCACGTGGCGGCCTTCCCGCTCGGCGAGCACGCAGCAGAAGTTGGCGACGCGGTAGGTGTGGTTGCGATAGGCGGTGAAGTCGCGCCCGAGTTGTCCAGCATGATGATCGAGCACGTCGTCCAGAAGGGGCAGGGAGGTCAGCATCGGGAATCTCGGATCGGGCTGGCACCGGGTGCAGGGGCTAGGCATCCGGCGCGCGGCCTTCCCAGTGCGCCTTGGGCACGATCTTAGGCGCGTCGGGGTCGGCTTCGTAGTTCGGCGACATGATCTGCACGCCGGCTTCGTTGAACGCGTCCTGGATATTGGCGTGCAGCGTGCTGCGCACGATCAGGCGCTGCTGCAGGTCGGCGATGCGCGCGCGCAGCACGTACTGGACATAGAAGTCGGACAGTGCCGTCTGCGCGACGAACGGCGTCGGCGCGGGTTGTACGTCGGGCGTACGCCGCGCGGCTTCGAGCAGGAGGCGATGCACTTGGCGCCACGGCACGTCGTAACCGATGGTCACCGTCGCCTCGACCCACATGCCCGGACCGTCGGGACTGCGCGAGTAGTTCTGCAGCTTGCCGGCGAGCACGACGTTGTTCGGGTAGCTCACTTCCACGCCGAGCGGCGTGCGCAGCCGCGTGGTGAACAGCCCGATCTGTTGCACGGTGCCTTCGGTGTCGTCGATGCGCACCACGTCGCCGGGCGCCATCGTGCGCGAATAGAGCAGAGTGAAGCCGCCGGCGGCCTGTCCGACGATGCTCGATGCGCCCAGCGAGATCATCAGGCCGACGAACACGCTCAAACCCTTGAACGCATCCGTCTCCGCGCCCGGAAGATAGGGATAGGCCATCGCCAGCGCGAACAGCCAGATCAGCACCGTGAATATCTTGCGCGTCGGCTCGGCCAGTTGCTGGTCCACGCCGAGGAACTGGAAACGTCCGGTCTCCACGCCATGGAAGGTGACGCGCACCGCCTGCGTCACCAGCCGTGCGAGCAGGAAGATCAGGAACGCGCTGAACAAGCCGGGCAATGCCGACAGAATTCCATGGCCCAGGCCTGCCGTGCGCGCGACGATCCAGTCGGTCATCACCGACGCCCACGGCTGCGTGTACGGGAACCGGCTGAAGGCGAAGCGTAGCCATTCCTCGAACGTCACCAGGACGATCAGCCACGTCGCCAGGCGGGCCAGGCCGCGTGCGCTGGCGATCAGCCCGGACAGCATCTGCCGCGCCGGTTCGCTCTTGAGCTGCGCAAGCCGTGTGGCGACCCATGCGTCCACGCGATGGCGGACTCGCCGTATCACAAGGCGCAACAGCCACAGCGTCGAAATCGCCAGCACGGTCGCGGCCAGCACCCACGCCAGGCCCTGCAGGATGCGTTGCGGCCGGCGCGCGCTCTCGCCCGCGCGCACGGCAGCGTCCAGCCGCGCCATGGTCTGGTCGCGAAGTTGCGCAAGGCTCTGGTTTCGCAATGCATCGCGATCGCCGGGCACAAGAACGGTGACCAGTTGATCGGACATCAGGATCGCGACGCCCTGCGGCAGGGTCTGGTAGCCGACCTTCGCCTCGCCCGGCTGGTCGACGATGCGTGCGATGTTGGCCTCGCCGATGCGCGCACGACGCTCCGGCGTGTTGCCGAAGAACGGCGCGCGCAGGGTCACGATGTCGCGATTGAAGTAGCGCAGCGTGGCCGGTGCCGAGGTCGTCGTCGTCGTCGCTGCGGGCGCATTAGCGGGCGCGGTCGGTTCGGGCGCGGCGTTTGCGAAGGCGCATGCGGCAAACAAGCATGCGGCTGCGGCGCGGATCCATCGTCTCGCGCCCGTCCGCATGCCACCTGACCTGCCTGCGCTCATCGCTGACCTCGCGCCGATCAGAACCGATAGATCATGCCAAGCCGTATGCCGCTGTCGGTGAACTCGAGGTTGCCGAAGAAGTTCGAGGTTTCCGCGTCGGCCTCGATCCTGCGCACCGTGTAGTCGAGCGAAATGCCGACCCGCTCCCACGGGAACCACTCCACGCCGGCGCGGCCGAAGGTGATGTCGGCATCGACATCGTTGACGTCGGCGGAGAAATAGCCGATGTCCGCCGACAGTCGCCAGTCCTGAGATGGCGTCCAACGCCAGCTGCCTCCGATGCTCGGCGCAGGCAGATCCGCATCGACCGTCTCGTTGATGGCGCCGTCGACCCGGTTGCCGCTTGCGTCGACTTCCAGCGCGAGCCCCAGCTCCATGCGGTACCACACCAGACCCACGCGCGGGCCCAGGGCCCAGCGCTCGTTGTTGGCCGCCCACCAGACGTAGTAGAGGTCGTAGGCGTCGAGATCCACGTCGGCACGCACGGTGCTGGCGGTCTCGTACGTGGTGCCCTCGAACACGATGGTGCGGTTGAGGGTGCGCGACGACGAGGCATCGTCCTTGTAGTAGGACAGGCCGAACTCGTGGTTGTCGAACGGCCGCCACGTGGCGCCGATGATGGCCACGGTGTTGCTCTCGTCCAGACCGAGATCGCGTTGCAGGTCGATGCGCGTTCCGGCCTGGCTTTCGCCGTCGGCGCGGACCTCGGTGTCGAATTCGGTGATGTAGCCGCCGATGCGGAAGGCGAAGGTGTCCAGCGGCTCGACCGCCAGGGACTGGAACGACGCCAACGCCAGCAGCGTCGCGAAGGGAACTGCGGTGCGGGTCTTCATGGTGCCTCCCATCGGCTTGAGTGTGTGGGTCATCGCGACAGTGCCGCCGTGCGCATCCCGACCAGACGCGCGACCAGGATCGCCAGGTAAAGCTGGCCGATGATGGCCTCGAATACCGCCAGCCCACGCCGTAGCCGAGCCTCGAAAGCGCACGGATGCCGCAGCCAGGGAGAACGGGAGGCTGGTGTATCCATCCTCACCCCGACACGTCCGGCACGTAGAAGAACACCGCGGCAAGGATCAGGTACACCGCGAGCAGCTGCACGCCGCGCAGCCAGTCGGTTCGGCCGTCGCTGGTGATCTGGCCGGTGATGAGCACCGAGAACACGATAAGGATCACCAGCCCCGGGCCGAACACCAGCCCCATCGGATGCGGGCCCATGAAATAGCTCAGCAGCACCAGCAGCGGCGCCACCAGCAGCGCCAGCTGCACGCTGGCGCCGAGCGCGATCGACATCGCCAGGTCCATGCGGTTCTGGCGTGCCGCCACTATCGCAGTGGCCTGTTCGGCGGCGCCGCCGATGACCGCGAGCACGAACACACCGGTGAAAGCGTCCGACAGCCCCAGCTCCTCGCTGGCCGGTTCGATCGCGCCGACCAGGATCTCGCTCAACCAGATGATGCCCAGGCTGACGGCGGCCAGCACCAGGACGGCCTTCTTCGGGCTCCATTGCGGCGAGTGGTGCAGTGGGGTGACGTCCTGCGGCGCCGCCGTTGCCGCTTCCGCGGCCGCGGTCGCCGCCGCCTTTGCCTGGCGCGTGTTCGCGGCACGGCTGGCGGCGAGGGTGTAGCCAACGTTGGCGACATAGACCAACAACAGTGCTATCGCGATCCAGGCGCTGATCGGGCTCAGCGCGGCGTCCGGATCGGGAACGAGCGCGCCATACGCGGCCGGCATGATCAAGGCGATCACGGCCAGCGTGAGCATCGTCGCCTGCGTGCGCGCGGCGTGCGCGTCGTAGCGCTGCACGCCGTGGCGCACACCGCCGATCACCATCGCCAGACCCAGCACGAACAGGATGTTGCCGATGATCGTGCCGGCGATGGACGCCTTGACCATGTCGTGCAGGCCGCTGCGCAGCGCCGCCAGCGCGATGATGAGTTCGGCCGCGTTGCCGAAGGTCGCGTTCAGCAGTCCGCCGACGCCCGGCCCCAGCCGCGCCGCGAGCGAACCGGTGGCCTGCGCCATCAACGAGGCCAACGGAACGATGCCCAGGCCCGCCACGACGAAGATCAACAGCGAACGCGCCGGCATGAAGTGCTCCAGAGCGATCGCCAGCGGCAGGAGCACGAGCAGCCATTTCATGTCGCCCCCCGTGGTCAGTTCGTGATCGGTACGTCGGATCCGGCCGGCGCGTCGGCGTTCGCCGCGACCTCCGGCGGCGGGCCGAAGCTGCCGCCCAGCGCCAGGTGCAGGTCGACGCGGCGGCTCAGCCGTTCGCGCTGCACGCTGAGCAGGGCGATCTCGGCGGCCCACGCCGCCAGCTGACGCTGGCTGACCGCGCGCAGGTCGGAGCGTCCAATGCGGTAGGCCGATTCTTCCATTCGCGTGATGTCGCGGTTGGCCTGCGTGGCCGCGGACAGGATGCGTTCGCGCTCGGCGAGGATGCGCTCGGCGTTGAGCGCGTCCTCGACTTCGTCCAGCGCGATGAGCGCGCGCCGCGCATAGTCGGCGACGGCTTCCTTCTGCTCGGCGGTGCGCAGGTGCACCTGGCCCGTCAGCGCACCGCCGCTGTAGATCGGCGCGGTCGCGGTGGCGGAGATGGTGGAGACATCGTTCTCGAGGTTCTCGCGTGTCTCGACGACCTCGTTGCTGATCTTCCCGTATCCGGCCGATATCGAAAGCGTGGGCAACATGGCGGCCTTCGCCTCGCCGACGCGGTCGAAGGCGGCGGCGACGCGGCGCTGCGCCGCGATCATGTCGGGCCGACGATCGAGTACGTCCATGGGGATGCCCGCGGGCACCGGTGCAGGGGAAGGCGTAAGCGAACCGCGCGCGGCGAGCGTTGCGCCGGGATAGCGGCCCAGCAACAGTTCCAGCGCACGCAGTGCCTGCCGGTGCGCGAGTTCCACCTGCTGGGTCGCGTCCTCGTAGGAAGCCAGGTTGGCCTGCGCGACCATCACGTCGGTCTGCGTGCCCGCACCCACGCGCAAACGCTGCCCGGACAGTTCCACCAGGCGCGCGCCGGCGTCGGCCATGTCGCCGGCCAGCGTGAGTTGCATGCGGGTCTCGTTGACGACGAACCAGGCACGCGCGACACCGGCCGCCAGCGACTGCTGGGCGTAGCGATAGTCGGCGCCGGACGCGTCGCGCGCGGCGCGGGCGGCGTTGCGCGCATAGCGCAGGCGTCCCCACAGGTCCAGTTCCCACGACAGGCGCAGCATGACGCCGCTCAGCAATGGCACGAGGTCGGCGATGGGCTTGGAACCCCCGCGCGCGAGCAGCCCGATGGCAGGCTTGAGATTGGCTTCGGCCATGTCGACCTGGGCGTTGGCTTGTTCAACGCGTGCGGCGGCCATCAACAGGTCGGGATTGCGTTCCAGCGCCTCGTGCACGAGCTGGGTGAGGATCGGGTCGTTGAAGCTCGCCAGCCAGTCCTCGTCGATCCGCGCGGCGCTGGCCTGCGCCGACCAGTTCGGTGGAATGGCGACCTGGCCCAGCGCCTGTTCGCGGACTTCCTCGCCCGTGGGTTCGGGCAGCACGGCGCAGCCGGCGAGCAGCGTGAGCAGGCACGCGGCGATGCCCGGCATCGTCTTCTTCGCGCGGTTGCTCGTTGGGCACGGTGCCATGGTCGCCTCAGTGCATCTTCAGCACGAGCCAGTCGAGCTTGGAGCTCACCCGCAGGATGACCTTGCGGATGATGTGCAGCAGCTTGCCGCGCTCGGTGTAGATGGCGCCCTGTCCCTGCGCGCCCATCGCGATGAAGGCATCGGCGTCCTTGCCGGTCGTGCGCAGGCGCACGGCAATGCGCCCCGGCGGCAACGGTTGCGCTCCGGTCGTCGGGACCATGCCGCTGATCGGCAACTGTCCGGTGCCCGAGGCCCACACCACCGAATCCACCACGCACTTGATGATGCGGTTGGGGTGGGTCTTCAAGGCGACTTCCGCCTCGTTGCCCGGGGCGACGTTGGCCAGCTCGTTCTGCGCGAACATCGCCAGCACGATCTGTTCCTTCTCGACGAAGCTCATCACCGGCGTCAACGGCAGGCTCGCGGCGTAGGAACCTTCGCGCAATTGCAGGTTGACGACGATGCCGTCCGCCGGCGCGTACACCGTGGTCTGCTCCAGCTGCCAGCGCGCCTGGATGATCTGCGCCTTGAGCTGCTCCACCGCCGCGCGCGCCTGCGCCACTTCCGACAGCTGTCCGTCGCGCGTCTGCGCCGACATCTTCTGCTGCACCTGCGCCATCTGCGCGGTGGTGGACACCAGTTCGGACCGCAGGCTGGCCGCCTCGGTCTGCGCCTGCTCGTGATCGAACTTGGAACCTGCGCCGGTTTGCGCCAGTTCGGCTGTCTGCCGCTCGCGCTTGACCGCCAGGGCGACGCGGGAATCGAGGGCATCGCGCACGGACCGCGCCGAACGCAGCTGCTCGCCCAGTTCGCGCTGATAAGCCTGGGCGGTGTCGAGCTTGGCCGACATTTCCGGCAGCTTGGCCTCGAGCGCCGCCAGTTCCTGCTGGAAGGGCAGCGGGTCGATGCGGAACAGCACGTCGCCTTTCCTGACGGGGCGATTGGGCTCCAGCGGAACTTCGATCACGCGTCCGCTCACGCGCGGCACCACCTGCACCACGTAATTGATCACGCGCACGTCGGAGGAGGACGGCGCGACCACGTTGAGGATCAGGATCATGGCCGTCAGCGCGAAGATCGGCAGCGACACGACGATGATCTGCGTGACGAAATTCCACGGCAGCCATTTGAACTTGAAGAAGATCAGCCAGACGAAGAACGAGTAGATCAGCAGCAGGATGATTTCCATGGCTTACTCCTCGTCGCCGCCGCGCATGGGCGACGGCCGCGCTGCGCCATTGCCCATCGCGACCGCCATTTCCAGCGAGCGGATGCGCCGGCGCAGTTCGTCCACTTCCGCCTGCGATTCGATGGCGCGATCGACGGCGCGGTCGTCCGCGCGTGCGTCGACGGCGGCCGCTTGCGGCTCGGGCTCGGGGCCCTGCTCGGCATCGTGGAACGGCGTCAGCGCATCGCCGGCGTGACTGCCGTGGTCGCTGACGTCGGTGCCGTAGGCGAGGCGATGCATCACGGGCTTGGTATAGGCCCACAGCCAGGCCAGCGGCCACAGCAGGCCGCCGAAGAACAGCGACAGCAGGCACAGCGTCTTGATCGCATCGAGCTGCGGATGCCGGCGCTTCTCGGCGATCTTCTCCGGCAGGATGTGCACGAACCAGAACACCGCGATAAGCACCACCGGCACCACGATCAACGCCAGCCAGGCGACGACGTTGGCGGCCGTGTCGAGGGCTTCGCCGCTCAGCAGCGAGGCATGCGACACGCACGGCGCCAGGCCCAGGACGAGCGCGATCGGTGCGATGCGTGCGGTCGCTTGGCGACGCTGGGGACTGCGCTTTCGCGGGAAGACCGTATTCATTGGACTGCCCCTGGATCTTGGGTCGGGCCGGAGGTGGCGTGCTGTTCCACCGCGCCGAGGATCGCGCTGATCAGCGATTCGTCGTCCACCGGTTTGCACAGGTACGCGTCGGCACCCCCGTTCAGTGCACGCCGGCGACCCTCTGCGGTGTCGTTGCCGGTCAGCACGACGATCGGGAACGGGAGCTGGCGCTCGTTCAAAACGTCCTGGACATCGAAGCCACTCAACCCCGGCATGTGCAGGTCCAGGACGACGCAGTCGGGCGCGCTGTCCTTCGCATGGCGCAGGAACTCGTTGCCCGATGCGTACACCAGGACTTCGAATCCGGCGGAACGGAGCAGACGATGCAGCGCGTGGCGCACATCCTCTTCGTCGTCCACCACGGCAATGGTGAGGGAACGTCCGAGCATCGCCGACAAGCTCGCGCGAATTCCGATCCGTCGGCAATTGGCCCTTGGCCCAACACACGAGACCGACCGCAACCGGAGTAGAGTCGGGCGCGCATCAAAAGGAACGTCGGCGCCGCGCGGCAAGAATCGTGCCGGGGAAGCCGTCTGGCCGCTTCGCGCCGTACCGCGCGTTCCTGAACCGGGTCCCTAAGGAATAGGGCGACTGCCGCGCTGAAAGGGATGACGATGAACTGGGTCACCCTGACATGGCCGATGCTGGCGGCTGCGAGTCTGGTGCTCGGACTCGTGCACGGGCTGCTGTGGGTCAACCAGCGCCAATTGCGCGTGCATCTGGCTTTCGCCGTGGCCGCCGTTGCCGTTGCCGGGCTCACCCTGCTGGAGATGGCGGCATTGCAGGCCGCCTCGCCGCACCGCCTGGGCGAACTGATCCGCTGGATGCATCTGCCGGTCGCAGTGGTGATCCTGGCGATGGTGTACGTGGTGCACGTCTCGTTCGGCCATGGCTCGCGCTGGCTGGCGCTTGCCGCGGTCTCGTTGCGCTTGGTCGCACTGGCCCTGAACTTCGCCAGCCCGGTCAATCTCAACTTCGATTCGATCACGGCCGTGGCCCAGACCGACTGGTGGGGCGTGACCGTGCATTACCCGGTGGGCGAACTCAATCCCTGGTTGCTGCTGTCGCAACTGAGCAATGTGTTGCTGCTGGCCTATCTGGTGCAGACGATCTTCCGCGGCATGACGGCGCCGGAAGAAAACCGCCATGCGGTGCTGGTGATCTGCGGCGGATGGGTGCTGCTGATCGTGGTGATGATGACGTCCGCGCTGCTGATGGCGGCGATGGGCTTGCCCCGCATCCCGCTCACCGCCACGCCCAGCTTCGTCATCGTCGGGCTCGCGATGAGCTGGCAGCTGGGCCGCGATCTGTTCCGGTCGGAGCGTCTTGCGCATCTGCTTCATGAGAGCGAGATCCGGCGCCTGCGCGTGCAGAAGGACCTCGACCTGGCCGCGTCCGCGCCGGGCCTGGGGCTGTGGTCGTGGGACGTTGCGAGCAACGCCTACCTGCAGAACTCGAACAACCACGAGATGCTCGACACCGCGCAAGGGGCCGGCGACGTGCGCGAGGCGCTGTTCGGCCGCGTCGAAGAGGAACACCGCGAGACCGTGGAGCGCCAGTTCGAACGGGCGATCGCCCAGCCGGTGTGGGAGATGGAATACCGCATCGTCCGTGCCGACAACGCGCGGCGTTGGATCAGCCTGATGGGCAGCGTGGAAACCGCCGCCGACGGAACGCCGTCGCTGGTCCGCGGTGTGACGCGCGACATGACGCGCCTGAAGAGCGAGCAGGACATGCTCAGCATCCTGCTCGAAGTGGCGCCCAGCGCGCTGCTGCTGGTAGACGCGAAGGGCAATATCCGCTACGCCAACCTGCAGGCGTCGCACGTGTTCGGATACGAGGACCAGCACATGGTCGGAATGCACGTCGATGCGCTCGTGCCGCAGCGGTTCGCGCCCGATCACGCCGAACACCGGCGCCGCTTCGTCGCCCATCCGACGCCGCGCGCGATGGGCAAGGCGATGGACATCGTCGGTGTACGCCGCGACGGCACGGAGTTTCCGGTCGAGGTCGGGCTGAGCCCATTGTCGCTCGGCAACCAGCCGCACGTCGTCGCATCGGTGACCGACCTGACCGAGCGCAAGGAAATGGAAATGGAAATGGCGATGGAGCGCGAGGGCATCGCCCATCTGGCGCGCGTCACCATGCTGGGCGAGCTGTCGGGCTCGCTGGCGCACGAGTTGAACCAGCCCCTGGCGGCGATCCTCAGCAACGCACAGGCCGCGCAACGCATGCTGCGGCGCGATCCGACCGAGATCGGCGAAGTGCAGGCGATCCTGGGCGACATCGTTGACAACGACCGCAGGGCCGGGCAGGTGATCGCGCGCCTGCGCAGCCTGCTGAAGAAGGAACACCGCGAGCAGTACCCGCTGATGATGAACGAGCTGGTGCAGGAGTCGATCCGGCTGATGCGCAACGACCTGCTCAACCGGCGCGTGGCGTGGCGCATGGACCTCGCGCCCGGCATTCCGCGCGTGGTGGGCGACCGCATCCAGTTGCAGCAGGTCCTGCTCAATCTCATCTTCAATGCCTGCGACGCCCTGCCCGAGAAGAACCGGGACCGCATCGTCACGGTGCGCACCGTACGCTCGGACATCGGCGTGTGCACCGAAGTCACCGACAGCGGGCAGGGGATTCCCGAGGCTATGCTGGAATCGATCTTCAAACCGTTCGAGTCGACCAAACCCGACGGCATGGGCATGGGGCTGGCGGTATGCCGTACGATCGTGCGGGCGCACCATGGCCACATCTGGGCCGAGAACCGGGAAGCCGGTGGCGCGAAGGTCTGCTTCGACCTGCCGAGCGCGGAATGATGGACATGTCCACCACAATCGTTCACGTAGTCGACGACGATGCCAGCGTCCTCAAGGCGCTGACGCGGGTGCTCTCGACCGAAGGCTTCAGCGTGTCTCCCAGCCAGTCCACGCGCGAATTCCTCGATCGCTACGACCCCGGGGTCCCGGGATGCATCGTGCTCGACCTGGCGATGCCGGAGATGGACGGCCTGCAGTTGCAGGCGCTGCTGGAACAACAGGGCGTCACCCATCCGGTGATCTTCCTCACCGGCTGCGCCGACATCCAGTCCACCGTGCGCGCGATGAAGGCCGGCGCGATCGACTTCCTCACCAAGCCGGTGGACATCGATGCGCTGCTGGAAGCAGTGCGCCGCGGCATCGACCTCGACATGGAGGCAAGGTTGCAGCGTGACGGCCGATGCGAGGCGAGCGCGCTCGTCCTCACGCTCACTCCGCGCGAACGCGAAGTGCTGCGGCATGTGCTGTCGGGACGGCTCAACAAGCAGATCGCCGCGGAGTTGGGCATCGTCGAGAAGACCATCAAGGTCCACCGCTCGCGCATGATGCAGAAGCTGCGCGTGCGTTCGGTGCCCGAACTGGTGCGCCTGGCCGAGCGTGCCGAGGTCACACCGGCCTAGTCGCGCACACGCTCGACGCCACACGGACGCCGGCAGGTTCCGGCGTCCGCGATCGGTGCGCTACTTAGCGCGCCCCGCCGCCTGCAGGATCAGGTCTGCGATCTGCTTCGAATGCGAGACCATCGACAGATGCCCGGCGTCGACCTCGATGGTGGTGGCGCCCATGCGCTTGGCGAGGAAGCGTTCCAGGTCGGGGTTGATGGTCTGGTCCTGGCGCGAGACGGCATAGAAGGACGGCTTCTCGCGCCATGCCGCGTTCGTGGTGCGGCCGGTGAACAGCGAGGCCGCGGTGGCGCCCTGCACGGCGTAGAGCACGTTCGCCTGGCGAGGCTGGACCCCGTTGGCGAAGTACTTCAGGAAGGCGTCCTTCGACAGCGTCGTGTAGCCGTCGTGGGTCTGTATGCCCGCGCGCGCCGCGCCGGCGGGGAACTTCCCGGAAAGTGCGACGAAGTCCTCGCCCGCGTCCGGCGCACGCGCGGCGACGTACACCAGCGCGGAGACCTTCGGGTCGTTACCGACGTCGCTGATGACCGTGCCACCCCACGAATGAGCGACGAGCACGGTCGGTCCGTCCTGCTGCGCGAGCACGCGACGCGTGGCGTCCACCGAGTCCTGCAGCGAACTCAGCGGGTTCTGCACCGCGGTGACGTTCAAGCCGGCGGCCTGCAGGCGCGGTATGACCTCGGCCCAGCTGGAACCGTCGGCCCAGGCGCCGTGGACGAGCACGACGTTTTTGGCCTGGACGACAGGCGCTTGCTGCGCGCTGACGACGGGTACGGCGAGCATGCCCGAGAGGATCGCCAGCGTCGCCAGTGCCCACTTCTTCGAAAGATTCAACGCGTTCATGGTCTTGCCTCGACGGATCGACGTCGCCGGGCGCGTCCTTGCGCGGGGACGTGGGGGAGGGGGCGTGTTGGTCGCGCGCCGTATCAGGCGCGAACGAACGCGAGCAGGTCGGCGTTGATCACGTCGGCGTGTGTGGTGCACATGCCGTGCGGATAGCCCGGGTACACCTTCAACGTGGCGTTCTTCACCCGCTGCGCGGTGAGCAGGCCGGCGTCGGCGATCGGCACGACCTGGTCGTCGTCGCCGTGCAACACCAGCGTGGGTACGTCGATGGCCTTGAGGTCGTCGTTGAAGTCCGTTTCCGAGAAGGCCTTGATGCCTTCGTAATGCGCCGTCGCGCTGCCGATCATGCCCTGGCGCCACCAGTTGTCGACGACGCCTTCGATCGTCTTCACGCCGGGGCGGTTGAATCCGTAGAACGGGCCTTGCGCGAACTCACGGAAGTATTGGGCGCGATTGGCTGCGAGTCCGGCGCGGATGTCGTCGAACACGCTCATCGGCAAGCCGCCCGGATTGGCCGGCGTTTGCAGCATGATCGGCGGAACCGCGCTGATCAGCACCGCCTTGGCGACGCGTCCCTTGGCCGCGCGGGCGACGTAGCGCGCCACTTCGCCGCCGCCGGTGGAGTGGCCGATGTGCACGGCGTTGCGCAGGTCCAGCGCTTCGAACACCGCCGTCGCGTCGGCGACGTAAGTGTCCATGTCGTGACCCTCGCCGACCTGGGCCGAACGTCCGTGGCCGCGACGGTCGTGCGCGATGACGCGATAGCCGTTGGCGAGGAAGAACAGCATCTGCGTGTCCCAGTCGTCGCTGGACAGCGGCCAGCCGTGGTGGAAGACGATGGGCTGGGCCGACTTCGGGCCCCAGTCCTTGTAGAAAATCTCGACGCCGTCTTTGGTGGTGATCGTGCTCATTGCTGCCTTCTCCGTGGGTGGGGGTGGTACGTGGGAGAAGCTAGGCCGCCTTGCCATGCTTGGAAATCGTACGTGCGGTTCGATCCTTCATACGATGGTGTGGGTCATCCTTGCGGCGGATCGAGCGCCTGCGCGAGGCAGCGGGCGATGGTGGCGCCCTCCACCGGCTTGACCAGATAGGCGCAGGCGCCGCCGGCGATGAGCCGTTCGCGCGAGGCGGGCGCCGGGAAGGCCGTCATGACGATCACCGGAAAGCGGCGGCCGGCCGAGGCGACGGCATCGCGCAGCTGTTCGCCCGACATGCCCGGCATCTGCAGGTCGGTGATCAGGCAGTCGGGTTCGGCGGCGCCGGTGTCGTCGAGGAACGCTAGCGCCGAAGCGTACGTGCGCACTTCGTAGCCCAGCGACCGCGCCAGGCTCGACAGCGACAGGCGCACGCCCTCGTCGTCGTCGACGATCACGATGGTGGGAACGCGGGTCATCGGCTTTCCTTGCGGCCGGAGAACGCACGTGCGTGCTCGACGGCCGGCTTCCTTTATGCCTGTTGCCGGCGGCGGCGGGAATCATACGGAGGTTTGCCTCCGCCCCGTTCAGCCCTGGTGGATGCCCAGCGCCTGCGCGTTGCGCACCAGGTCGGCGAGGGTGCGCACGCCCATCTTGCGCATGACGTTGCCGCGGTGGATCTTCACCGTGATCTCGCTCAAGCCCAGCAGCCCGGCAACCTGTTTGTTCATCAGGCCCGAGGCCACGTGGGCCATGATCTCGCGCTCGCGCGGCGTTAGCGTTCCGTAGTGCGCGCGCATCTCGTCCAGTGCGGCGTCCTGCTCGCGCCGTCGGGCATCGCGATCGATCGCGGCGGCAACGGCGTCTAGCATGTCCTGGTCACGAAAGGGTTTGGGCAGGAAATCGACCGCGCCGGCCTTCATTGCGCGCACCGACATCGGGATGTCGCCGTGACCGGTCATGAACACGATGGGGAGCACGATCCCGTGCCGCGCGAGTTCGTCCTGCACGTCCAGGCCGCTGATTCCCGGCAGGCGCACGTCGAGGATGATGCAGCCCGGCCCGTCCGGAACGGCGCCCTGCAACAGTTCCGTGGGCGATGCGAACAGCAAGGTGCGAAGTCCGATCGAACGGAACAGGCTGTCGAGCGATTCGCGCACCGCGATTTCGTCATCGACGACGACGACGAGCGGCACGGGCGATGGATTCGAAGTCTGCCTGTTCATGGCGGCGTGCCTATGGGCGGGGTTGCTGCGCGGCCGCAGCGAGGGTAAGCCCGAACGTCGCGCCGTGGCCGTGCCGGCTGCTCACGTGCAGGCGTCCGCCGTGAGCTTCGACGATGGTCCGGCTGATCGCAAGGCCCATGCCCATGCCTTCGCGGCGTGTGGTGAAGAAGGGCTCGAACAAGCGTTCCAGGTGGTCCTGCGCGATGCCCGGCCCGGTGTCGCTTACGGTGATCGCGACCTGGTCGTCGTCGGTGCGTATCGCCGCCAGCGCGACCCGGCGCGGCCCCGCCTGCGAGGCCATCGCCTGGCCGGCGTTCACCATCAGGTTCACCAATACCTGCTGCAGCTGCACGCGGTCGCCGTCGATCGGCGGCAGGCGCGGCTCGATCTCGATGCGCAGATCCACGCGTTCGCGCGCGAGCTCGTGCTCCACCAGGCGCGCGGCTTCGTCGACGACGGATGCCACGTCCAGACGTTGCCGCTGCACCGGCGCCTTGGCGAGGAACGCGCGGATCCGGTGCACGATTTCGGCAGCGCGGCGGCCTTCGGAGATGATTCGGGAAATCGCGCTTTCCACCTCGTGCAGGTCCGGCGTATCGCGCCGCAACCAGCGCATGCCGGCCTCGCCGTTGGTGACCACGGCCATCAGCGGTTGGTTGACCTCGTGTGCGATGGAAGCGGTCAGCTCGCCCAGGGTTGCCACGCGCGCCGCGTGCGCGAGTTCGGCCTGCGCCACCAGCAGCGCGTCCTGCGCCTGCTGCCGCTCGCTGTTGTCGACGACGAACACCAGCACGTGCGCGTCGCCGTCCTCCGCGGTGGGGAAGGTGATCGCGAAAAGCACCGGTACGCGGCGACCATCTGCGGCGATGATCTGGGTCTGGCCTTCGTGGAACGGATCGCCGCGCACGAACGCCGCCAGCGCATCGGCGAACGTGCGGTCGTCTTCGCCGATGAGCTCGTCGACGCTGGCAGGCGGCCGCTGCGATGCGCCGGCGCCGAGCATCGCGGCGAACGCGGGATTGACCTCTTCGATCCGCGCCAGTCTTCGCACGCGACGCAGAAAATCCGGATGCGTCGCCGCATGCATCTCCAGTGCGGCCGCATCGTGCAGTCCCAGCGCCGACAACTCGGCGACGACGTTCGTCCAGTCCTGCTGCACCACGCCGATGCGGCTGGCATCGAACATGCGCCGATAACGTCGCTCGCTGCGCACGAGCGCGGCATAGGCCGCCTTGCGCTCGGTGACGTCGGTGTGCGTTTCCATTACGGCCTGTGGCCGGCCCTGATGGTCGCGTTGCAAAACCCAGCGGCTGTCGAGTACCAGCGTGCTGCCCGAGCGCGTGACCTGTTCGAGCGTTCCTTCCCAGCGACCGCTTTCGAGCAACGCGGCCTCGACCGCTTCGCGCGGCCCCGGGTAGCACGTGCCGAGCAGCTCGTCGGCGCGCCGGCCCACGGCTTCGGACGAGGACCAGCCGTACACCTCCTCGGCCGTGGCGTTCCAGAAGGTGATGCGACCGGCGACGTCGCGCACGAAGATCATGTCGTGCGACAGGTCCAGCAACATCGCCTGGTCGGACAATGCGCGCATCGCGGCCTGGTTCTGCAGGGCGAGCACTGCGGCGATGCCGATGGCGGCCAGGCTGACCAGGGCGCGCACGGTCTGGGCACCGATGCGGTCGAGCCCGTGCGTGTCCACGTAGGCAATGAGAGTGAGCGTGGCGCCGGCGACGGCGGCGGCCACGATGTCGCCGCGCCGGTACGTTCGTGCGACCAGCAGCACCGCCACGACGTAGAGCACCGCGACCGCGCCTTCCAGCGTGGTGAACGTGTCGAGCAGGAAGATCGCGCCCATCAGCAGCACGGCGCACAGGCGCAGCGCGACTTGCGTCCTGCGCTCGGCGGGATGCGCGTGCCGGGCGCCGGAAAGCGGGGAAGGGCGCCGTGGGCGCAGGGACGGGGACATGGATGGGAACCTTGCTTCCGCGGACGGGCCCGGCTGCTCCGGGCGGCGGCGCGCATGCGCTGCCGTGGCCGAACACTAGCACCGTGCCCGGCCGCGCAGCCACCGCCGACGGCGCGGTTAAACCAAGGTATGAAAAAACGATACGAACATCCAATACGAACGCATAAAGGTGGCCGATAGTCTGGCGATGTCGGGCATCGGGCCCGGCCATCCGGGCCCCCACGGATGCCCAGAAGGAATTCGCTCATGAACCTCCCGCTCGAATCGCGGCAAGACGCCCCGCTGCGCACACGCACCGACATCGGCGCCGCGGCGACGCGCGACATCGCCGCCGCCCTGACCGGCCTGCTCGCCGACACCTTCGCGCTGTATCTGAAGACGAAGAACTTCCACTGGCACATGTCCGGCCCGCATTTCCGCGACTACCATCTGCTGCTCGACGAGCAGGCCGACCAGATCTTCGCCATGACCGACGCCATCGCCGAACGTGCGCGCAAGGTCGGCGGCAGCACGCTGCGCTCCATCGGCCATGTGCAGCGCATCCAGCGCCTGCTCGACAACGATGCCGAGTACGTGACGCCGCAGGACATGCTGGCCGAGCTGGGCGACGACAACCGCCGCATGACCGGCTTCCTGCGCGCCGCGCACGGCGTGTGCGAACGCTACAACGATGTCGCGTCGACGAGCCTTATCGAAAACTGGATCGACGAGGCCGAACGCCGCAGCTGGTTCCTGTTCGAAAGCACGCGCGCGCCGCGTTGAACACCGCCATCGCCGAGGAGGTTCCCATGCAATCGAATCATGCTTCGACCGCGCTTGCGCCTGGCACTGCCGCGCCGCGCTTCGCGCTGGCGTCCACGCCGGACCAGAAGGTATCGCTGGAAGAACTTCGCGGCAGCCCGGTGATCCTGGCGTTCTATCCGGCGGACTGGAGCCCGGTGTGCGGCGACCAGATGGCGCTCTACAACGAGATCCTGCCCGAGTTCCGCCGCGCCGGCGCGCAGCTGCTGGGCATCTCGGTGGACGGCGTGTGGTGTCACGCGGCGTTCGCCGAACAGCGCAAGCTGCACTTTCCGCTCCTCGCCGATTTCGAGCCCAAAGGAGCCGTCGCGCGCAGCTACGGTGTGTATCGGGAGGCCGAAGGAACGAGCGAGCGCGCACTGTTCGTCATCGATACCGAGGGCGTGGTGCGGTGGAGCTATGTTTCGCCGCTTGGCATCAATCCGGGCGCGGACGGCATCCTCGACGCGCTCGACAAGCTTGCCGGGAACGGCACGGAGCGTGCGCAATGAGTCGGCTTTCCATTCCAGTCGGTTCCTCGGATCACGTGCAGGGCCCTGCGGATGCGCCGGTGACGCTGGTCGAGTACGGCGACTACCAGTGCCCATACTGCGGCGAGGTGTATCCCGTCATCCAGGAAGTGCAGCGGGCGATGGGCGACAAGCTGCGCTTCGTGTTCCGCAACTTTCCGATCACGCAGGCGCATCCCTACGCGCTGGGCGCGGCGCAGTTCGCCGAGACGGCCGCCGCCGACGGCAAGTTCTGGGAAGCGCACGACACCTTGTACGAGCGGCAAGAGGCGCTGAAGCCATCGGACCTGATGGAGTACGCACAGACCCTGGGCCTGCGCACGACGGACCTGCGCGAAGCGTTCGAGGGCCGGTTCGACGGCAAGATCCAGGCCGATTTCATGGGTGGCGTACGCAGCGGCGTGAACGGCACGCCGACGCTGTTCATCAACGGTCAGCGCTACGACGGCGAGCGCGACCCCGAATCGCTGATCGATGCCATGCGCAGCATCGTGGACGCGCCCGGACGCTAGGTTCCGGGTGACGGCCCGACTTCCTCGGTCCCGGACGGAACGGCGCTCTGCTCGATGTATTCGGCATTGCGCAGTTCGCGCTGGGCGTCGCGCAGCGTGGCCGCGTCGAGCGGGCGGATCGTTTCGATGCGGCAGGTCCCGCTGCCCACCGGGATGAGCCCGGTCGCCGTACGCGGCAGCACGGAATCGATCCGTGCCGTCACCGTTCCCGTCCGATTGGTGATGGCGATGTTGGATGCCATCCGCATGCCGGGACAGCGAACGCGAAGCTCGATCAGATGGCCGCGATTGGCGCTGGACCATACCGCCAGCGCCTGGTCGCCCAGCGGCGTCCAGTTCTGCGTGCCGGTCATGCGTGTGAGGCGGAACGAAGGCACGGGCGCTTGCGCGTGCTCGCGATAGAGCGCCAACCGTTCGGGCGTGCCCAACGTGGGCGTGGTCGAGCAGCCCGCAGCCAGTGTGCCTGTGAGTCCCAGAAGAACTGCATATACGTGGCGCATATCGTTCGCCGCCTGTCGGTGATGGGAGCAGTGATAACGTCCGCCAACGGTTCGCGTGGATTACGCCCGGTACGGTGAAGCGATGGTGAAATGACGGGCGCCAAGGCCCTGTCAGAAGCCCTTGCGTACGTTGATCCATGCCTCCGTCGAGCTGTAGTTGAAACCGATCACGTTGCTCTGGTCGCGGATGTACAAGACCTCCGGGCGCAACGACCAGCTTTGTGCGAATTCCCACACCAGGCCGATGCCGCCTTCGTAAAGATTGTCCTCGCGACGCAGGATGACGCCCTCATCCAGTGCATCGGGATGGAAGTGGATGCGGTCGGTATTGAAAACGTCGCGCTCCCACCAGACGAAGACGAAGGCGTCCAGCGAATCGCTGAAGGTGTAGTCCAGGTTGGCGGTCGCGCCATACACGTCCGAATCGCCGTCAGGACGGCTGGTGGCCGTGTTGCGGCCGCCGTGGGCCGTGAACGAGAAGCTCGCCGCGCCATCGGCGAAGGCGCGGACCCAGCCGGCGGAGAGCGTGCTCGTGGTGCGGCTGCGGTCGCGCAACGGGCCGCTGGGATAACGCCGGCGCTGCACTGACAGCCCCAGCGCGAGCTGGTTTTCCAGGTTGATATTGCGCGAGTAGTCGATGAAGCCTGCGACATCGTTGCGGTAGTCGCCGTCGCCGCGATAGCTCACGCGGCCGCGCAGGCCGAGCGCGAGGTTGCCGTCGTCGAAGCTGCGGCTTCCGGCCAGGCTCCAGCGCAGATCGCGATCGTCGCGCGTGTCGCGGGCGTCGTAGTAGCGATAGCGGTAGTCGAGCGTCGCGTCCAGCGCGTAGCCGTTGCCGAATGCGTGATTCAGGCCGCCGCCAACGCGCAGGTTGTAGAACGTGTCGCGGCGATCGCCGCCGCCGAAGGCGTTCGTGCCGCGCGTGGAATTGACTCGGTAGCGGCCGATCCCGCCGGCGGCGTAGCCGAAGGTCGTCGTTCTTCGGCCTTCTTCCAGCGCCTGGCGCGCCGCTTCGTCGTAGATTTCGACCTGGGTCAGCAGATCGCTGGGGAGATTCTCGAAACGGATCGCGATCTCGAACTGGTTCCTCGCGTTGGCGTATTCGCCCAGCGCGTGATACGCGCGGCCCAATGCGAGGTGTGCCGCGATGCGGTCCGGATCGAGTTCGATGCTTCGTTCGAGCGCGATTCGCGCCGTCTCCGCATCCTTCACGCCCAGCGCGGCGCGGCCCAGCAGGTAGAGGTAGGCGGCATCGTCCGGATGCGTCGCCTGTTGTGGTGCTAGCAGGTCATAGGCTTCCTGGTACTGCCCATCGCCCACCAACGATTCGGCCTGCGCCAGCGCGGCGTCCTGCGCATGCAGTGCGCATGCGCACGTCAGCAGCAGTGGCAGACATGCCGCAAACCGCCAGCCATGTGCGGGACGACGCGAAGAGTCGGTCGTGAGGCGATGGCTTCGCATGGCTTCTCCTTGCCCGAGCGAGATCGGTGACCACCGCGCCGTCTGGGCGGTATTGGCAGGGTTCCTGCGCGCAATTTGCTATCAAGACAGCGAGCCGCGTGAAGGGAGTGTCACGGAAGCGCATCAAACGGGCTTTGCGTAACGAAACCGTCACGGGTCGTTCGGATGCGTTTCACGCTTCTTCATCGTTCTGTGACACGTTCGAGCCCATGTTTTGCGGCTTCGCGTCCGTCAAGTCCTGCCACGGAGGGTGTCGATGAAGACCGGCCCGATGATGCTGCCCCCGACGGCCCACGACGAGCTAACCGACGAAAGGGCGCCAAAACCATGAACGCGCCGGCCAAGCAGACGCTTTCGTTCGCGGCGCTGATCTCGCTGGTGGTCGGCTCGATGATCGGCTCGGGCATGTTCGCCATTCCTTCGGCTTTCGCGCGAAGCACCGGCGGCGTCGGCGCGATGATCGCCTGGGTGATCGCGGGCACCGGCATGCTGATGCTGGCGTTCGTTTTCCAGAACCTGGCCATGCGGCGTCCGGACTTGGACTCCGGCATCTACGCTTACGCCAAGGCCGGCTTCGGCGACTATGCGGGCTTCGTGTCGGCCGCAGGCTACTGGATCGGCTGCTGCCTGGCGGACGTGGCCTGCCTGGTGTTGATCAAGGCCACCATCGGCCAGTTCTTTCCCGTGTTCGGCGATGGCACGACGGCGCTGGCGATCCTGTCCGCGTCGGTGCTGCTGTGGAGCGTGCATTTCCTGATCCTGCGCGGCATTCGCGAGGCGGCCGCGCTCAATACCATCGCCACCGTCGCCAAGCTCGTGCCGATCGCCACGTTTCTGTTCGTCGCCATCGCGGGATTCCAGCGCGACGTCTTCGCCGCCAACCTGTGGGGAGGCGAACCGGCGACGCTGTCCAGTGTGGCCGGGCAGGTGCGGGCGACGATGCTGGTGACGGTGTTCGTGTTCGTCGGCATCGAAGGCGCCAGCGTCTACTCGCGTTACGCTCGGCGTCGCGAGGATGTCGGGCTGGCGACCGTGCTCGGCTTCATCGGCGTGCTGTGCCTGCTGGTGATGGTGACCATGTTCTCCTACGGCATCCTGCTGCGGCCGGAGCTCGCTGCGCAGGCCACGCCGTCGATGGCCGGCGTCATGGAGGCGATCGTCGGACCGTGGGGGCGCGTGTTCGTCAGCGTGGGCCTGCTGATATCCGTGCTGGGCAACTACCTGTCGTGGTCGCTGCTGGCTGCGGAAGTTCTGCATTCGGCCGCGCGCGACAACACCATGCCCTCGGTGCTCGCCAGGGAGAATGCGCGCGGCGTCCCGGCAGCAGCGCTGTGGCTGACGAACGGGCTGATACAGCTTTTCCTGCTGGTCACATGGTTCGCCGAGTACGCCTTCATCCTGGCCTTGAAGATGACCAGCGCGATGACGCTCGTCCCGTACCTGATGGTGGCCGCGTACGGTCTGAAACTCGCCTCCAGCGGAAATACGTACGCGCCCGAAGAGGCGGCGCAACGTCGCGCCGGCGTGGCGTGCGGCGCCATCGCGACCGTCTATGCGGCCTCGATGCTCGTGTTCGGCGGGACGAAGTACCTGTTGCTGTCGGCGCTGCTCTATGCGCCTGGCACGATCCTGTTCGTCATGTCACGCCGCGAGCAGGGGAAGGCCGCGATCTTCAGTCGCGCAGAAGCGATTGCCTGCGCCGCGCTGGTGATTGCCGCCGTGGTGGCGCTGTTCGCGTTGGTCACGGGCAGGCTGGTCATCTGACCCGCGGGCATGGCAAGCGCGCCTTCGGGCGCAACACACGTGGAGGCGCAGTGATGCATCCGTGAATAACTGATGACAACAATGCGTCGAATTGGCCGAATCTGGCGGCAGCGCTTCTCATCGTCTTCACAAACACGTTACGCAAGCTGAAGCATGGTGCGCCGACGCGCAAAGGACTGTCATCGCCATGTCGACGGCCGACCCAAGAATGTCCCGCATGCAGCTGACCGCGATGGTGGTCGGCGGAATGGTAGGCGCAGGCATCTTCTCGCTGCCTCGCACGTTCGCCAACGCAACCGGCCCCTTCGGCGCCGTCATCGCGTGGCTCATCGCGGGCACCGGCATGTACATGCTGGCGCGCGTGTTCCAGTTCCTCGCCGAACGAAAACCCAACCTCGACGCGGGCGTGTTCGCCTACGCGAAGGAAGGCTTCGGCGATTACCCCGGCTTCCTGTCCGCGTTCGGCTACTGGATCGGCAGTTGTATCGGCAACGTCTCGTACTGGGTTCTGATCAAGTCGACGCTGGGTGCGTTCTTTCCGGTGTTCGGCGACGGCAACACGGTCGTTGCGATCCTCGTCGCCTCGGTCGGCATCTGGCTGTTCCATTTCATGATCCTGCGCGGCGTGCAGCAGGCCGCCTTCATCAATCAGGTCGTGACGATTGCCAAGATCATCCCGATCCTGGTCTTCATCGCGATCATGGCGTTCGCCTTCAAGATGGACCTGTTCCGCTTCAACTTCTACGGCGGTGGCCTGGAGGGAAGCGTGTTCGAGCAGGTGCGGGCCACGATGCTGGTGACGGTCTTCGTGTTCCTCGGCATCGAAGGCGCGAGTGTGTACTCGCGCTACGCCAAGAAGCGCGAGGACGTGGGCGCGGCCACCATCACCGGCTTCATCAGCGTGACGACGCTGATGGTCCTGGTCACGCTGCTGCCCTATGCGGTGTTGCCGCGCGGCGACGTGGCGGGAATGCGCCAGCCTTCGATGGCCGCGGTGCTGGAGGCGGTGGTCGGACCGTGGGGCGCGGTCTTCGTCAGCGTCGGCCTGTTGGTCTCCGTGCTCGGTGCGTACCTGGCCTGGTCGCTGATCTGCGCCGAGGTGATGTTCACCGCGGCCAAGACCCGCGACATGCCGAAGGTGTTCGCCAAGGAGAACGCCAACAAGGTGCCGGTGGCCGCGCTGTGGGCGACGAGCATCGTCATCCAGATCATCGTGATCACTACCTACTGGTCACGCGACGCCTTCAGCCTGATGTTGAACCTGACCAGCGCGATGGCGCTGATCCCGTTCCTGCTGGTCGCGGCGTACGGCTTCATGCTGACGCGGCGCGGCGAGACCTATGACGTGCAGCCCAGCGACCGCACCCGCGATCTGATCATGGCGGCCCTCGCGACGATCTACACGATCTTCCTGCTGTACGCAGGCGGGATGAAGTTCATCGTGCTGTCGGCAGTGCTGTACGCACCCGGCACCGCGCTGTACGTGTGGGCGCGGCGCGAGCAGGGACTGCCGGTGTTCTCGCGCACTTCGGATTGGATCATCTTCGTCCTGGCGGCCATTGGCGCCGTCGTGGGCATCTATTGGCTGGTTACCGGCTACATCACGATCTAGCGAGCGGGGAGTGGGACATGGCGACTGCATCCGACGGCAAGTTTGGCGTCTACTCCGAAGTCGGGACGCTGCGCAAGGTGATGGTGTGCGCCCCGGGCAAGGCGCATCAGCGACTCACGCCCACCAACTGCGACCGGCTGCTGTTCGACGACGTGCTGTGGGTCGATAACGCCAAGCGCGATCACTTCGACTTCGTCAACAAGATGCGCGAGCGCGGCATCGACGTGGTCGAGATGCACAACCTGCTCGCCGAGACGGTGGCCATTCCCGAAGCGAAGAAGTGGATCCTCGACAACCAGGTCGTTCCCGACCAGGTGGGCCTGGGCCTGATCGACGAGATCCGCAGCTATCTGGAAGGGCTCTCCCCGCGCGACCTGGCCGAAACACTGATCGGCGGACTTTCGACGGAAGAGTTCCCCGAATCCATCGGCGGCGACGCATTGAACGTGATCAAAGAGGCCGCAGGCGAGACCGAGTACCTCCTGCAGCCATTGCCGAACACGTTGTACACGCGCGACACGACCTGCTGGATCTACGGCGGCGTGACGCTCAACCCGTTGTATTGGCCCGCGCGCCACGAGGAAACCATCCTCACCACCTCCATCTACAAGTTCCATCCGGATTTCGCCGGCAAGGTGAGCGTGTGGTGGGGCGATCCGACCAAGGATCACGGCCAGTCGACGCTGGAAGGCGGCGATGTCATGCCCATCGGCAAGGGCAATGTGCTCATCGGCATGAGCGAGCGCACCTCGCGCCAGGCCATCAGCCAGCTCGCCGCGGCGCTGTTCGAGAAGAAGGCGGCCGAGCGGGTGATCGTGGCGGTCATTCCGAAGATGCGCACGGCCATGCACCTGGACACCGTGTTCACGTTCGCCGATCGCGACCTGTGCCTGCTTGCGCCCGAGTTCATCAACCAGGTGCGGACGTTCTCGTACCGGCCCAGCAGTCATCCCAGTGGTGTCGAGCTGCACCGCGAAGAGAAGCCCTTCGTCGATGTCGTCGGCGATGCGCTGGGGCTGAAGAAGCTGCGCGTCGTCGAGACCGGCGGCACGGCTTATCAGCAGGAACGCACGCAGTGGGACAGCGGTGCGAATCTGGTGTGCGCCGCGCCCGGCGTCGTCTACGCGTACGACCGCAATACCTACACCAACACGCTGCTGCGCAAGCAGGGGGTCGAGGTCATCACCATCGTCGGTGCCGAACTCGGTCGTGGTCGCGGCGGCGGTCATTGCATGACGTGTCCGATCATCCGCGACCCGGTCGAGTTCTAGGGGCGCGGGCTGCGGGCGCGGGTCGTCTGGTCGGAAGCGATCGGACTCGCGCCATGCGGCCGGATAACTCAGGGGGTGCGATTCACGCCGAGGTATCGGAACCGGGAAACCGACGCGCCTGCCGGTCCATCGATAGGGAGTCGACTGTGCCTTCCATCTGCGTCTTCCGGCGTTCCCGTCACCGGTGCACGGTCGTCTCGGCACTGGTCCTGGTGCTGCTCTGCGCGTGCGGAAGAGGGCAGGACGAAGCCGAGCGCGAAGTGCGCCCCGTGCGCGTCATGGTCACCGACAAGCGCCTCAGCGGCGACACCGTGACCCTCGTCGGCAGCGTGCAGGCGCAAAGCGAGATCAACCTGTCGTTCCGCATTTCCGGTCGCATGACCGAACGCCTGGTCGGTGTCGGCGATCGCGTGCGGCGTGGGCAGGTCGTGGCGCGACTGGATACGCAGGACGAAGAAAGCGCATTGCAGTCGGCGCGCGCGCAGCAATCTGCAGCGCAGGCGCAGGCGGTTGAGGCGAACAACAATTTCGTCCGCATGCGCGGACTGGTCGCGCAGGACGCCGTGTCGCGGGCGCTGTTCGACCAGGCGCAGGCCAGCCGCAAGGCGGCGCAGTCGCAGGTCGAGTCGGCGCAGGCGCAGGTCGACCTCGCCAGCAACCGGCTGAGCTACACGCGCATCACCTCGGACGTGGCGGGCGTGGTCACGGCCCAGGGCGCGGAGCCCGGTGAAGTCGTCGCGGCCGGGCAGATGATCGTGCAGGTTGCGCGCGAAGGCGGGCGCGATGCCGCTTTCGACGTGCCCGCGGCCGTGAAGGACGCCGCGCCGGCGAGCCCGAGCATCACCGTCATGCTCACCGCCGACCCGCGCATCACCGCGCAGGGGCGGGTGCGTGAAGTCGCCCCACGCGCCGATCCGGTGACGAACACGTTCCGCATCAAGGTGGGCCTGATCGATCCTCCTCCGGCTATGCGCCTGGGCAGCACCGTCACCGGCCGCATGAAGCTCGACTCCGTGCTCGGGATAGAAGTGCCGGCCGCCGCGGTCATGCGCTCGGGCGGCAAGACGGCGGTGTGGGTCGTCGACCCGAAGGCGCATACGGTGTCGACGCGCCAGATCGTGGTCCAGTCGTCCAGCCCGACGAGCGTGATGGTGGCTTCGGGCCTGGCGCAGGGCGACATCGTGGTGACGGCCGGCGTGCATGCGCTGCATCCGGGGCAGAAGGTGCGCTTCGGCGAGGCGCGCCCCGGCGAGGCGCGGCCGTGATCGGTCCGAACCTGTCGGAATGGGCGCTGGGCAAGCGCTCGCTGGTGGTGTTCATGATGATCATCGCGCTGGTGGCCGGCGTGCTGTCGTTCGTGCGCCTGGGGCGCGATGAGGATCCCGCGTTCACGGTGCGCACGATGGTGGTGGGCGCGGCCTGGCCCGGCGCCACCGTGGAAGAGATGGTGCCGCAGGTCACCGAGCGCCTGGAACGCAAGCTCCAGGAAACGCGCCACATCGACAGCGTGCGCAGCTACACGACGGCCGGCCAGACGACGATCTTTGTCGAACTCGACCAGGCCACGCCGCCCGACGAAGTACCGGACGTGTGGTACCAGGTACGCAAGAACATCAGCGATATCCGTGGCACCCTGCCGGCGGGCGTGGTCGGGCCGTTCTTCAACGACGACTTCGGCGACACCTTCGGCACGATCTACGCTTTCACCGCCGATGGATTCACGTTCCGGCAGTTGCGCGACCACGTGGAGGCCATCCGCTCCCGGCTGCTGAACGTGCCGGACGTTTCCAAGATCGAAGTGCTCGGTGCGCAGGACGAACAGATCTTCATCGAGTTCTCGACCGAGCGCGTCGCCGGCATGCGCCTGGATTTCCGCACGATCATCGCGGCATTGCAGGCGCAGAACATCGTCCGCCCCGCAGGCGTGATCCAGACCGGGCAGGAGCGTCTGTTCCTGCGCGTCAGCGGCGCCTTCGACAACGAGGCCGACATCGAGTCGTTCAACCTCGTGGTCGGCGACAGGATCGTGCGTCTGGGCGACATCGCGCGCGTGCATCGCGGCACGGTGGATCCGCCGCAACCGATGTTCCGAGTGAACGGCAAGCCCGCCATCGGTCTGGCGATCGCCATGCGCGTGGGCGGCGACATCCTGGCGTTGGGCGAGAACATTCGGCGAGAAATGGCCGAGATTCGCGCCGATCTGCCCATCGGCATCGAGCCGACGCTGGTGGCTGACCAGGCCGTGACCGTGGACGTTTCGATCAACGATTTCATGGCCTCGCTGTGGCAGGCCATCCTCATCATCCTGGTGTGCAGTTTCGTGAGCCTGGGCGTGCGGCCCGGCACGGTGGTGGCTTTGTCGATCCCGCTCACGCTGGCGATCGTGTTCACGGTGATGGACGTGGTCGACATCGACTTGCACCGCATTTCGCTAGGCGCGCTGATCATCGCGCTTACCCTGCTGGTGGACGACGCGATGACCACCGTCGACGCGATGATGAACCGCCTGGGCATGGGCGACAGCAAGGACGAGGCGGCGACCTACGCCTATCGCACGCTGGCCGCGCCCATGCTCATCGGCACGCTGGTCACGATCTCCAGCTTCGTGCCGATCGGTTTCGCCAGGAGTTCGGCGGGCGAGTACACGTTCTCGATCTTCGCCGTCGTGGCGATCTCGCTGATCGTTTCGTGGCTGGGCGCGGTGATATTCGCGCCGCTGCTGGGCAAGGCCATCCTGAAGGTGCCGGAAAAGCGCGCCGACGCAAAACCCAGCCGCATCATGGAAACATACGGAAAGATGCTGCGCGGTGCGATCGCCGCGCGGTGGCTGACCATCGGCATCACGGTGGCGGCCTTCGTCCTGGCGCTGTTCCTGCTGCGTTTCGTGCCGCAGCAGTTCTTCCCGGCGTCGGACCGGCCGGAGCTGACGGTCGACATGACGTTGCGCCAGAACGCGTCGATCTTCGCCACCGAGGAACAGGCCAAGCGCCTGGAAGCGCTGCTCAACGACAATCCGGACGTCGATCACTACAGCACCTACGTCGGTCGCGGCGCGATCCGCTTCATCCTCACGCTCAATGTGCAGTTGGCCAATCCGTTCTTCGCCCAGTTCGTGATCGTGGCGAAAGATCTGGAGGCGCGCGAGCGACTTCAACAGATGCTGGAGAAGGTGCTGGCGGAGGAGTTTCCCGACGTGATCGCGCGCGTGTCGCCACTGGAATTGGGCCCGCCGGTCGGATGGCCGCTGCAGTACCGCGTCAGCGGGCCCGACCTGGAAACGCTGCGGCGGATATCGCTCGAGCTGGCGGGCGTGGTCGGATCGGACACACGCGTGCGCCACGTCAATTACGACTGGATGGAGCCCGCGCGGCAGGTACGCATCCACGTGGATCAGGATGAGGCGCGCCAGCTCGGCGTGAGTTCGGCCGCGCTGGCGGGCGTGTTGAATGCCGCCATCGCCGGCACGCCCATCACGCAGGTGCGTGACGACATCTACCTGATCAACGTCGTCGCGCGCGCAACGGACGAGCAGCGGGCGTCGTTCGAAACCTTGTCCGCCTTGCAGGTGCCGACGGCGACGGGTCGGATGGTGCCGCTGGCGCAGTTCGCGACGTTCACCGAGGAGCAGGAGTTCCCGCTGGTCTGGCGCCGCGATCGCGTGCCGACCCTGACGGTTCGCGCGGACGTCAACGGCGACGTTCTGCCGGACGAGGTGGTCGATGCGCTGGCGCCGAAGATCGAGGAATTCGAAAAGCGCCTGCCGAAGCAGTACCGCGTCGAAACCGGCGGCCTCTACGAGGAAAGCAACGCGTCCAGTCAGTCGGTGTACGCCGTGGTCCCGGTGATGATCCTGCTGATGCTGGTGGCCATGATGATCCTGCTGGTGAGCTTCCGGCGCTTGGCGATGGTGGTGTGCGTGCTGCCGCTCGGCCTGATCGGCGTGGTGGCTGCACTGTTGTTGTTCAACAGGCCACTGGGTTTCGTCGCGATCCTCGGCATCCTGGCGCTGATCGGCATGATCGCCAAGAACGCAGTGATCCTGATCGTGCAGATCGAGACCGATCGTGCGTCGGGCATGGGCGTGATGGAGGCGGTGTCGAGCGCGGCGACCTCGCGCATGCGTCCGCTGATGCTCACCGCGATCTCGACCGTGCTCGGCCTCATTCCCATTGCGCCGACGGTGTTCTGGGGCCCGATGGCCTTCGCCATCATGGGCGGCCTGCTGGTGGCCACGGTGCTGACGCTGATCTTCCTGCCCGTGCTGTACGTGACGGTGTTCGGCAACGAGCCGGTGCCGCCACGGCCGCAATCGCAACCGCAGTAACGACGATGACCACCGCGCCGCGCCGGCATCGCGAACGCCGAAGTCGATACGCCGCCGCCGCGGCATCGCGCGCGGCATGCTTCTTCGCCCTGTGGATCGTGCTGATGCCCAGCGCTAAACCGGCCGACGTGGTGCTCGGCGTACTGACCACGGCATTGGCGACGTGCGCCAGCCTGCGCCTGCTCGACCCGCAAGCCGGCCACCTTCGCCTGCGCGCCTTGATCCTGCTCGCGCCGCACTTTCTGTGGCAGTCCGTGCTCGCCGGTCTGGACGTGGCGCGTCGCGCGTTCGATCCGCGCCTGCCGCTGGCGCCGGGGTTCCTCGAGTGTCCCGTTGATTTTCCGCGTGGCCTGACCCGCAACACCTTCGCCGCCATCACCAGCCTGCTGCCCGGATCGGTTCCGTGCGGCGAGACGCCGGATGCGCTGGTGTACCACTGCCTGGACCGCCGTCTGCCGAATGTCGAACAGCTCAAGCGCGAGGAGCGGCTGTTCGCGCGTGGTCTGGTGCCTCCGCAGGAGCACGCGGATGAATGAGCCTGGAAACCGCCCCGTACGATTTGCAGGCGACTGCGTCATCGCAGCGATGCCTGCAGGAGGACCGCGATGATGTCGAACTTCCTCATGGGTGCGGCGGCGTTCGTTCTGCTCGTGGTCGCCGTCGGCATGATCCGGATCCTGCGTGGGCCGGGCGATGCGGAACGCATGATGGCCGCGCAACTGCTCGGCAGTGGCGGCATCGCCGCGCTGCTGCTGAGCGCCACGGCCGGAGCGTCGGCGGTGACGGACGTGGCGCTGATCCTGGCGCTGCTGGCGGCCTTTGCCTCGATCGCGTTCGTCAAGGCGGCACGCCCGACGAGGCGGCCATGAATACCGGCATCTACGCCACGCTGCTCGACATCTGGACCGTGGTGGCCATCACCGCAGGCGGGCTGTTCTTCCTGGCCGGAACCGTGGGCCTGTTGCGGTTTCCCGATGCGCTCACGCGGCTGCACGCGCTGACCAAGGCCGACAACCTCGGCCTGGGCCTGGTGGTCCTGGGTCTGCTCGGGCAGGCGCAAAGCGTGCTTATGGGCGTCAAGCTCCTGCTGATCTGGGGGCTGGTGATGTGGGCGTCGGCGGCGGTGTCGCAGCTCATCGCGCGTGCCGTGTACGAAGAAGCGAAGGGGCCATGAGCGGCGCGCCCACCCTGGCGTTGATCGCGTTGATCCTCGGCCTGGCGCTGTGGGTCGTGCTGGCGCGCGAGACGTTCGCGGCGGTGGCCGGATTCATCGCGTACGGATTGCTGCTGACGCTGGCGTGGGTCGGGCTTTCGGCGGTCGACGTGGCGATGACCGAAGCGGCCATTGGCGCCGGCCTGACCGGCGCGCTGCTGATCGGCGCGGCGGCGCGCCTGCGCGGTGGCGGATACGCGGAGCTGGGGACGCGGCGCGGACCGGCCGCGCGGGCATTGGCCATCGCCGCCTCGATCGGCGTGTCGGCCGTGCTGGTCGTGTGCCTGAGATGGTTGCCGGAACCGGCGCCCACGCTCGTTCCCGACGTCGCGATGGGTCTGCCGGCGACGGGGGTCGGCAATCCGATCACGGCGGTGCTGTTGGCGTTTCGCGCGATGGACACGCTGCTGGAGGCGATCGTGTTGCTGCTGGCGCTGATCGGCGTGTGGTCGTTGGCGCCCGACGCCGCATGGGGAGGGCGTCCGGAGGTCTCGCACCATGCCGATCCGCAGGGCGTGCTCGCCTACGTGGCGCGCGTGCTGCCGCCCATCGGAATCGTCGTGGCCGTCTACATCCTGTGGGTGGGCGCGGACGAGCCCGGGGGCAAGTTCCAGGGCGCGACCATCCTGGCGTCGATGTGGTTGCTGGTGATGATGGCGGGCCTGACGCAGGCGCCGCCCATCGGCAAGGCATCGCTGCGCGCATGGCTGGTCGCGGGGCCCTTGGTGTTCATCGCCATCGGGTTGTACGGCGCGTTCGCGGCGGGCGCGTTCCTTGCGTATCCGCATGGTTTCGCCAAGCCGCTGATCGTCGTCATCGAGATCGCGCTGATGCCCTCGCTCGCGGTCACGCTCGCGCTGTTGCTGGCCGGTGCGCCGCGCGAGGCGGGAGCGGCGCCATGAACGAGCTGTGGTTCGGCTATTGCGCCGCGGGACTGGTGGGCATCGGCCTGTACGGCCTGATCGTGAACCCGCAGCCGCTGCGCAAGATCCTGTCGTTCAACATCATCGGCACCGGCGTGTTCCTGGTCTGCGCGGTGATCGCGCGGCGGGGCGCGGCGTTGGGGATGGGCGGAGATCCCGTCCCGCAGGCATTGCTCATCACCGCGATAGTCGTGGCCTTCTCGGCATCGGCGCTGGCGGTCGCGCTGCTGCTGCGGTTGTTCGAGGTCAGCGGCAGCACCTCGCTGGACGAGGAGGCACCGACGCGGGCGGACAGCGATGGCCACGGTGCATGACATCCACGTCACGGGCGCAGGAGGGTGGCGGTGACGACGCCCGGCGGATGGCTGCTCGTGCTGGCGGTGATGGTGCCGTTCGTCGCGGTCATGGCGGGGCTGCTGCTGGGCGGTCGCAATGCCGAACGCGTGGCGATGCTCACTGTCGGCGCGGGATTGCTCATCGTGCTGGGCATCGCGCGTTCGCTGCTCGCATCGCAGGAAGCGGTGGTCTACCTGCTCGGCGGCTGGGCGCCGCCGCTGGGCGTGGCGCTGCGGGCCGATGGACTGGCGGTGGTGATGCTGGTGGCGGTGAGCGTGGTGATCGCCGGCATCGCGATCTACGCCCGTGCCGACTTCGGTACGCCGAACGGTGTGCGCGAGACGCGTGCGTCGCTGACGTTCTGGTCGTTGCTGATGGCAGTGTGGGGCGCGCTCAACCTGGTCTTCGTCAGCGGCGACGTGTTCACGCTCTACGTCGCGCTGGAGTTGCTGACCTTCGCCGGTGTTCCGCTGGTGTGCCTGGACGGTCGCGGCGAAACGCTGCGGGCGGCGCTGCGTTACCTGGTGTTCGCGCTGCTGGGCTCGATGCTGTACCTGCTGGGCGTGTTCCTGCTCTATGGCGCCTACGGCACGCTCGATATCGCGCTGCTCGGCGAACGCGTCGGCACCGGGCCGTTGACGGCCGCCGCCGCCGCGCTGATGACCGCCGGACTGCTCGCCAAGACCGCTTTGTTTCCGCTGCACCTGTGGCTGCCACCGGCGCATGCGGGCGCACCGGCGGCGGCGAGCGCGGTGCTGTCGGCGCTGGTCATCAAGGGCTCGTGGTTCCTGGCGGTGCGTCTGTGGCTGGACGTGTTCCCCACGGTGATCACCTGGCCTTCCGCGCAATGGCTGGCGGCCTTGGGCGTGGCGGCGATCGTGGTCGGAAATGTCGTGGCGCTGCGGCAGGTGCGGCTGAAACTGCTGATCGCGTACTCGACGGTGGCCCAGATCGGCTACCTGTTCCTGATGTTTCCGCTCGCGGCCGGGGCGCGCGCCGCACACCTCGACGCATCCGGTGCGGTGACGGGCGGCATGCTGCAGGCGATCTCGCACGCCAGCGCCAAGGCCGCGATGTTCATGGCGGCCGGTCTGATCTACACGACGCTGGGGCATGACCGCGTCGCCGATCTGCGCGGGGCAGGGCGCGCGTTGCCGGCGACGATGCTGGCCTTCGCGCTGGCAGGCGCGTCGCTGATCGGCTTGCCGCCTTCCGGCGGATTCCTGGCGAAGTGGTTGTTGGTTTCCGCGTCCCTGGCGACGGCGCAGTGGTGGTGGGGTTTGGCGATGCTGGTCGGCGGACTGCTCACCAGCGTGTACGTGTTCATCGTGGTCATGCGCGCCATGGCACCGGCGGACGTCGGCTGGACGCCCAAGCGCGTCGTGCCCGGTTACCAGCAGGGCGCGGTGCTCGGGCTGGCGTTGTGTTCGTTTCTGCTCGGTGCGGCGGCGCTGTTTCCGCTGGACTTGCTGCAGGTGGGTCGGCCGGCCGTCGCGTGGGGCGCGCCATGAACGCCTGGATCGCCGCCGCCATCGCCACGCCATTGGCGCTGCTGCTTGCGTGCCTGTCGGCGCGGGCGCGCTCGCGCCTGCCATCGGTGTTGGCCTTCGCGCCGCTGCCGGCGCTGCTGGCCGCGCTGCTCGGTTCGATGGACGAGCCGCTGCGCATCGGCAATGCGCGTTTCGCGCTCGTATTCGCGCTCGACCGGCCCGGTGCGATGCTCCTGGGTGTCGCGGCGTTGCTGTGGATGGTCGCCGGCCTCCATGCACGGCGGTACCTGATCGGGCGGCCCGACGGCGGCGCGTTCGTCGCCACCTGGCTGATGGCGTTGAGCGGATGCGTCGGCGTCTTCCTCGCCGCCGACGTGGTGGGCTTCTACTTCCTGCTCGCGGTGCTCAGCGTCGGCGCCTCCGGGCTGGTCATGCAGGGGCAGGGCGCCGCGGCCCTGCGTGCGGGCGCGATCTACCTGGGCGTGGCGTTGTTCGCCGAAGCCTTCTTGCTGGCCGCGTTGATCCTGATTGTGCAGGCCTCGCCAAGTGGCAACCTGATGATCGCCGACGCCGCCGCGGCGCTGGCGTCATCGGACACGCACCGAGCGGCGCTGACGCTGCTCATCATCGGGTTGGGCATCAAGGCCGGTCTGGTGCCGCTGCATTTCTGGATGCCGCTGGCGTACGGCGCCGCACCCATCCCCGCCGCGGCGGTACTCGGCGGCGCGGTGGTCAAGGCCAGCGTGCTGGCGTTGATCCGCTTCCTTCCGTTCGATGTCTCACTGCCGGATGTCGGCGTGCCGCTGGCCGGCGTCGGAATGTTCGGCGCGCTGTACGGCGTGGCGGTGGGCATCACCCAATCGAACCCGAAGGTCGTGCTCGCCTATTCCAGCGTCAGCCAGATGGGCTTCGTCATGGCGCTGATCGGCATGGGCCTGGCGACCGGCAACGGCAGCACGCCGTTGATCGCGGCCTTCTACGCCGCGCACCACCTGCTGGTGAAGGGCACGCTGTTCCTCGCCGTCGATGCCGTGCCGAAGTCCACCGCGTGGCCGGTGCTGTTGCCTGCGGCGATCATCGCGCTGGGTCTGGCGGGTCTGCCGCTGACCGGCGGCGCGCTGACCAAGGACGCGGCGAAGGGTGTGCTGGGCGATGGCACGGTGGGGGCGCTGGCGATCGCTTCGTCGGTGGCGACGGCACTGCTGATGGTCCATTTCCTGCGCCGCCTCGCCGCAGGCGCCCAAGCGTCGGGCCGGCTTTCCTGGTCGTGGATGCTCATCGCCGCGGCGTGTGTCGTCGTTCCCTGGTGGCTCTTTCTGGCGACACCGATCAGGAGCCCGTCGTCGGCGTTGACGCTGTCAGGCGTATGGTCCTCGTTGTGGCCGGTGCTGCTGGGTGGTGCGCTGGCATGGGCCTGGGCCCGCGCCGGTTCCGCGATGCCCGCCGTGCCCGCGGGCGACATCGGCATGGCGTTGGGCGGTATGGAGCGGGCAGGCGCGCGGATCGCGGTCGCCTGCGAATACGGCGATGCCCTGGCGCGGCGATGGCAGGTGGCCAGCGTGGTGCTGTTGCTGATCGCCGCCGCCTTCTACTGGACGTTGCGCGTGTGATGAGAACGATCCCTTTCCTGCGATCGGCCAGAAGCCTTGCGGAGGTGTCGACATGAGGATCCTCGCTGCCACGGTGTTGCTGACCGTCGCGGCCGGTTGCACGCTCGGTCCCGATTACGTGCGCCCGACCGTCGACACGCCCGAGACGTGGCGGATCGCACCCACCGAAGCCGACGACTTGGCGAACACGCAGTGGTGGAACGCGTTCAACGATCCGGTGCTGAACGAGCTGATCGACACGGCGCTGGCCGAGAACCGCGATGTGCGCATCGCGGCGGCGCGGGTCGATCAGTTCCTCGGTGCGCTCACGGCGACGCGTTCGCGGTTCTTTCCGACGGTGGGTTACGACGTCGATGCGACGCGCGCCAAGGCGAGCCGCGTCGGACAGCCGCCGCTGCCGCCCGGCGCGGATCCGTATTTCACGCTGTACCAGGGCTCGCTCGGTGCGACCTGGCAGATCGATCTGTTCGGACGCGTGAGGCGTTTGAACGAAGCGGCGCAGGCGCGCGTGTACGCCAGCGAGCAGGCCCGGCGCGGCGTGGTGCTTTCGCTGGTGACCAGCGTCGCGGCCAGCTACATCACATTGCGCCAGCTCGACCGGCAACTGGAGATCGCGCAGGCGACGTCGAAGAACTTCGGCGAGACCTTGCGGATATTCAACCTGCGGCACGAAGCCGGTGTCGTGTCGCAGACGGAGGTCTCGCAGGTGCAGTCGCAGCATGA
The DNA here is from genome assembly GCA_005503055.1 of Lysobacteraceae bacterium P. Taxonomy (GTDB): domain Bacteria; phylum Pseudomonadota; class Gammaproteobacteria; order Xanthomonadales; family Xanthomonadaceae; genus Lysobacter_J. The sequence goes on from SCOX01000001.1 coordinate 349,988, forward strand.
GCAGGCGCTGGCGACGATTCCCGCGCTGGAGCAGCAGATCGAGGCCGTGGAGAACCTCATCTCGATCACGCTCGGACGCAATCCCGGGCCGATCCCGCGCGGCCTGACGATCGACGAACTCGTGCCGCCGCGCATTCCGGGCGACCTGCCGTCCACCTTGCTCGAGCGCCGGCCCGACATCCTCCAGGCCGAGCAGAACCTGGTGGCGGCCAACGCCAACATCGGCGCCACGCGCGCCCTGTATTTCCCCGATCTCACCCTCACCGGCGCGCTGGGTTCGACCAGCACGTCCTTCGGCAACTTCCTCAGCGGGCCGGCCAGCGCGTGGCTGGTGGGTGCCAACATCGCCGGGCCGATCTTCACCTTCGGCGCGATCAAGGGCCAAGTCCACACCGCGCAGGCGCAGAAGGAAGAGGCGGTGCTCGTCTATCAGCAGACGATCCTCGGCGCGCTGCGCGAAACCAACGATGCCCTCACCGGCACCGTGAAGAAGACCGAGGAACTGGCGCGGCAAGAGGCGCGCGTGCGGGCGCTGCGGGAATCGGCGCGGCTGTCGCGGGCCAAGTTCGAATACGGCATGGCGGGGTACGTGGAGGTGCTGATCGCCGACAACGAACTGTTTGCCGCCGAGATCGCACTCGTGCGCGTGCGGTCCGAGCGCAACACCCAGGTCGTCCAGGTGTACCGGGCGATGGGCGGCGGCTGGGTCGAGTCCGCCGATGCCCGTTCGCGCACGAGCGGCGCAGATCCGGCGCCGCCGACCGACGCGGGCAGCATGCGGCAGTGACAGGGCCACCACGGGTTGTCACGAGTTGACGTCATCGTACGCAGGCCTGGCCTACTGTCGGCGCCTGTCGGTCCGGCAGCGCCGCGCGCAACGAGGAGGCCCGGGATGGAGATCACCCAGGACGCCGTGATCTATATGCTCAAAGAGCTGTTGCTGGTGCCGATCACCTTGCTCCCGATCATCAACCCGCTCAGCACGGCGTCGGTCTTCGTGGCGACCGTCGGCAAGCAGCGCGAGGCCTCCAGGCGCCTGGCCCGGCAGATCGCGGTGAACGCGTTCTGCGTGATGGTCGCGGCGATGGCGATCGGAACCTATGTGCTGACGCTGTTCGGCGTTTCGCTTCCGGTGGTGCGCATCGGCGGCGGGCTGCTGGTCGCCGCGACCGGTTGGCGCATGCTCAGTGCCAAGCCCGAGGCGGTGCAGACGGTCGTGGCCGACGAGGCGTTGGCGATGACCGACGCGGAGATCAAGCGCCACAGCTTCTTCCCGATGACGTTCCCGCTGACCACCGGGCCGGGCACCATCGCCGCCTGCATCGCGCTGGGCGCGCAGATGCCGACCGCATCGCCGATCCACTACCTGGGCGGATTGTTGATCGCCGTGCTGGGGGCGTTCTTCGTGGCGGTCGTGGTGTTCCTGATCCTCAAGCATTCCGTCGCGGTCGTGGCGAAAATCGGCCCCACCGGCGAGCTGGTCCTGCAGCAGCTGATGGCGTTCGTGCTGTTGTGCATCGGCATCCAGCTCATGTGGACGGGCTGGCACGAGTTGAACCTGGACGGACATTGAGTCGTTCATGCATCCCATCGTCTCCATTGATGGTCCGCGCGCCGCGATGACCGGCGCCCGAGACGGCCGCAGAGCCGTGCGGGCCGCCTCGACTTTCGCCCGCGCGGTGATCCTCGCCGGCATTGCCGCCTGGCTGGGCGGCTGCGCGACCATTCCGCGCAACCCGGTGCCCCCGGAACAGACGGTGGTCGCCACGATCCCGGGCATGCCAGACGTGCGCGCATTCGCGGGCCGGCGCAGCGAAGCGATGGCGCGCGATTTCGAGGCGTCGCTGCAACAGGAATCGCCCGAGGACTTTCCGCCCGGTCCCGATGGCGTGATCCGGTATCCGCACCTGGCGCTGTCCGGAGGCGGCGCGAACGGTGCCTTCGGTGCCGGTTTCCTCAATGGCTGGACGCGGACCGGGACACGACCGGTCTTCAAGATCGTCACCGGCGTGTCTTCCGGCGCGCTGATGGCGCCGTTCGCGTTCCTCGGGCCGAAGTACGACGGCGCGCTGCACCAGTTCTACACGACCACCACCGCATCCGACGTCTTCACCGCCGGCTCGCCCCTGATGGCGCTGTTGCGACGGGATTCGCTGGCCAGCACCGCACCGCTGGAGTCGCTCATCGCCCGCCATGTCAGCGACCAACTGCTGCGCGACGTGGCCGATGCGCACCGTCGGGGCAGGCGGTTGTACGTGGGCACGGTCGACCTGGACTCGCGCCGGTTCGTGGTCTGGAACATGGGGCTGATCGCCACCTACGGCACGGCCGAAGCGCGCGAGCTGTTCCGCCACGTGATGCTCGCCTCATCGGCGATCCCGCTGGTGTTTCCGCCGGTGATGTTCACGGTCGAAGCCAACGGCGAGACCTACGACGAGATGCACGTGGACGGCTTCGTCGGAGCCAACATCTTCATGAACGCCGGCGTGTTCAACCCCAGCGAGATCTATGCACGCGCCGGTCGCGCCAACGCATACGAAGACACCTTCCTGATACACAACGGGCAACTGCATCCCCGGCCCAAGCCGACCGAACGCTCCATGCGCGGCATCGCGATGCGGGTGATCGAGACGGCCGGGCGCGCCGGCATGGTGGGCGACCTGTTCCGCGAGTTCGCCATGGCGGAACGCAACAACGCCAATTTCCACTGGGTCACCATCAGCGAGACCGTGGAGCCGCCCGATCCCATCCAGTTCGATCCGAAGGCGATGACCGCGTTGTACGACGCCGGCTACCAGGCGGGATTGGAAGGGCCCGCCTGGCTGACGCGGCCACCGGGGATGGCCGAGGCGCAGTCGCCGCCCTAGCGGGCCCGTGCCATGCCCGGCGGCGGCAACGAGACGACGATCGTCTCGGCGTTGCGCATCGGCCGCGCGGTCTCGGCCTTGCGCAAAGCCCGCATCGCTTCGCGCGAATCGCAGAAGCCTTCGCGCAGACCCAGCGCGAATGCGCGCAGGAAATGGCCGTGGCCGAACACCACCACGCGCCCGTCGCATCGCCACAGGCGCTGGTGGAATGCGCGCAACCGCCCGACGAAGTGGACGAACGATTCGGCGCCCGCGCCATCGACGTAGGCGGGATCGGCGCGTTGCCAGTACTCGGCCACGATGGGTTTGCGTTCGACCCAGCTCGTGCCGTTGGCGCGCGCCGGCGCCAGGTACGAGAACTCCTCGATCGGCCAGGTTTCCACGGGTACGGACGGGTACGCCTCGATCAGCGGCTTCGCGGTATCCAGCGTGCGGCGATAGGGCGACACCACGATGAGGTCCGGCGGTTGCGCGATGGTCTTCACCAGCGCGCGCGCCTGATGTTCGCCGAGCGCGGTCAATGGGATGTCGGCGTGGTTGTCCGTCGCCTCGCCGGCGTTGGCGGTGGTCTGCCCATGACGGATCAGGCGAACACTCAGTGGCGGCATGGCGGCACTGTCAGGATTCCCGCGGCATGGTCGCGGCTTCGTCGAGCAGCCACGCGCGGACCCGGGCGACATCGGGATCTGCGTCGAGCGCCTCCGGCCACACCAGATGGAATGCATGCCCGGCCACTTCGGGCCCGAAGGGCTGGCGCAGCATGCCGCTGCGCAGCGCGTCGGCGGCCAGCGCGAGGTTGATCAGCGCCACGCCCTGGCCGGCGATCGCGGCCTGGATGGCATGAACCTCGTCTGAGAAGTGCAACTGGCGCGGCAACGGTGCACGCCCGGCGCGCTCGAACCACAGTGGCCAGTCGGGCGTCGTCGCATCGCGCCGGTACCACTCGAAGCCGATCAGCGGCACGCGTGTCAGATCCTCGATGTCGCGCACGTGCAGTGCGGGTGCGCACACCGGCGCGAAACGCGACGGCAGCAGCGGCACGCCCTTCAGGCCCGGATAACTTCCGCGACCGTAGCGGATGGCCAGCTGCGCGGCGCCACCGTGCAGGTCGACCGGCTCGTCGCTGGTATGCAGGTGCAGTGCGATGTCCGCATGCGCGGACGCGAATCGCGCCAGCCGCGGCAGCAGCCACTGCGACGCGAACGCCATCGTCGTGCTCAGCACCAGCGTGCGCGGCCCGGTGGTCGGGCGAACGGTCTGCACCGCGCGCGCCATGGCGTCGAACCCGTCTCGCAGCGGCGGAAACAGCGTCTGCCCGGCCGGCGTTAGGTCCACCCGCCGCGTGCCGCGCACGAACAGGCGCACGCCCAGGTGGTCTTCGAGCTGGCGGATCTGGTGGCTGATCGCGGTCGGCGTCAGCGACAACTCGGCGGCGGCGTGCTTGAAACTCAGATGCCGCGCGGCCGCCTCGAAGGCGCGCAGGGCCGTCAACGGGGGCAGGGCGCGGGAACTCATGGATGAAATCATCGCATCCAACGGCTGTGAAATGATCGTTTTACCGGCCGATTTCTTCGGCAGAACCTGTGTGCATCCCAACCACACAGGTGAAGCATGGTCAGCTTGCTGCATATCGATTCCAGCGCCCGGCCGGGCCGTTCCGGCGAACACGCGCATGGCTCCCACACACGACGGCTGTCGGCCCGGTTCCTGCGCAGCTGGCAGGCGCGGCGGCCGCAGGACGCGGTGGTCTACCGCGACCTCGCCGAACAACCTCCCACGGCGGTCACCGGCGAATGGGTGCATGCCGCTTTCACCGCACCGGCGCGGCGCGATTCCCGGATGCACGGGGTGCTCGCGCACAGCGACACGCTGGTCGACGAGCTGATCGCCGCCGACCTCGTCGTCATCGGCGTGCCCATGTACAACTTCGGCATGCCTTCCACGCTCAAGGCCTGGATCGACAACATCGTCCGCGTGGGCCGCACGTTCGGATTCGACCGCAGTCGGACCGGTGAGCCGTACTGGCCGCTGCTGGCCGACCAGGGCAAGCGGCTGGTGCTGCTGAGTTCGCGCGGCGACTACGGTTACGACCCGGGGCAACGACTCGACGCGAGCAACCACGTCGAAGCAGGCGTGATGACGCCATTGCGCTACATCGGCATCGACGCCGTCGATCGCGTCGCCATCGAGTACGACGAGTTCGCCGACGACCGGTTGCAGGCCTCCATCGCCACCGCCGAATCGCAGGTCGACGCACTGGTGATGCGATTGGCGGGGCAGGTGGCGTGAAGGCCTGGCGTCGGCACGATTCTTGACGAGTGCGCCACCCGTCGGCGGTTGGGCCAAGGGCCAATAGCGGTCACAGGGCGGGGCGCCTAGATTCGATCTGCGAATCCAGGCCGGTCCAGGCGCCCACGCGTGCCCGCGATCCCGGGTCGGACATCCCGACGCGACGCCGCGGGTTTCGCGTCCGCATCCATTGCGGGCCTGGCGAAACCTCGCCGGGCTTACCGACATAAGGACAACCGTCATGAACGCATCGCCGAAGCAACTCGTCCTTGCCAGCGTATTGGTGTTGTCGAGCTTGTCGACCGCGTTCGCGGCCGATGGCGACAAGAGCAAGATCAAGGGACTCATCACCGCCGTGCAGGGCGACACGATCACCATCAAGGACCAGAACAACGTCCAGCAGACGATCACCGTCGCGCCGGACACCCGCTACAAGCGCACCAAGGGCCTGACCGGCGTCATCCACGAGAAGGCTGAGCAGAGCGCGCTGATCCCGGGTCTGCCGATCGCCGCCGACGTCGTCGCCGCAGGCAGCGGCTACAACGCCACCGAGATCTCTTTCAAGTCCGAAGACATGCGCACCGCGCAGCAGGTGCAGGCCGGCCTTGCGCCCACGACCACGCGCATGGACGAGTTCGGCACCTACGAGGCGCTGGACACGAGGGAAGTGCTTTTCGACTCCGGCAGCACGACGATCTCCGCCAAGGGCAAGTCCGACCTGGACGCGCTCGCCGCGAAGGCCAAGGACACGAAGAACTACCAGGTGGTCCTGCAGGGATTCACCGATTCCACTGGCGATGCCGCGGCCAACCAGCGCCTCAGCGCCCGCCGCGCAGACGCGGTATCGAACTACCTCCAGCAACAGGCGGGCCTGGCGCCCGGACGCGTGCGTGCAGGCGACGGCATGGGCGTTGCGAGCGATGCCGGCGCGGGCAGCAACGCGGGCGCGCGCAAGGTCGTGGTGAAGCTGGTCGTCGACAAGGGTGTGCAGGCCGGCGCCAAGTAAGCGACCCGTTGCGAACGGGAGAACAGGCATGCGTACCGGGGCTTCCATCCTCCTTGCGATGACGCTGTGCATCGGCGCGATCGGCGCGTCCGGCGACGCGTCGGCCGCGCCACAGGCACCTGCGCCTTCGTCCGCGGCGCAGGCGCCGGAGCAGACGTTCAGCCGCGAAGAACTCGACCAGATGATGGCGCCCATCGCGCTGTATCCGGACTCGTTGCTTGCGCAGGTGTTGATGGCGTCGACGTATCCCGGCGATGTCAGCGATGCGGTGGCATGGTCTGCGGCGCACAAGGACGCCAAGGGCGAGGAGGCGGTGAAGCAGGTCGCCAACCAGCCCTGGGACCCGAGCGTGCAGTCGCTCGTCGCGTTCCCGCAATTGCTCGCGGTGCTCGGACAGGATCCGGCCTGGGTGCAGCGCATGGGCGATGCGTTCCTCGCCCAGCCCGATGCGGTGATGGAGTCCGTGCAGCGTCTGCGCCGCCAGGCCGAGGCCGCCGGCAATCTCAAGTCCACCGAGCAGCAGAAGGTGAGCACGCAGGCCGTCCCGTCCGACGCGAGCGCGACGACATCGCAGCAGACCATCGTGATCGAGCCGGCCGATCCCGAGGTCGTGTATGTGCCCAGCTACAACCCCAGCGTGGTCTACGGGAGCTGGGCGTACCCGTCGTATCCGCCGTACTACTACCGGCCGCCGGCCTACTACTACCCGGGCGCGGCGCTCTTCAGCTTCGGCGTGGGCGTGGCCATCGGCGGCGCGCTGTGGGGCGATCTGGACTGGGGCCACGGCGACATCGACATCGACGTGGACCGCTACAACAACTTCAACTCGAACCGGCAGATCAACCGCGGCGACAGCACGTGGCGGCACAACGCCGCCAACCGCGACGGCGTGCCGTATCGCGATCGCAGCAGCCGCGAGCAGTTCGGTCGCCAGCTCGACGGGGCAGGCCAGCGCGAAAACTACCGTGGGCGCGATCAGGCGCGCACGGCAGAGCGCGATCGCGCCCGGCAATCGATGGAGCAGCGCGGCTTCGAACCTCCCGCCGCGAGCAATCGCGAAGCCCGCGAACGCGCCGGACAGGCTTCCCGCGACATGGATCGCCAGCCGCCCGGTTCGCGCCCGCAGGCAGGAGATCGGTCCTCCGCGTCGAACATGCAGGCCCGGCAGGGCGCGCGCGAGCGCCAGGGCGCCGGACAAGCCGGGCAGGGCAACAACGCCTTCGCCGGTGCGCGCGATCCGGGCCAGGCGCGCGCCACGTCCAATCGCGGACACGGCAGTTTTTCCTCCTCGCAGCGTCCGTCGAGTTCACGCGGCGGCGGTCGCCCCGTTTCACGTCCGTCGCGCGGCGGCGGCCGTCGGCGCTGAAGGAGTGACGCGATGATCCGTGCGATCCGCCTGGCGATCCACATTCTTCCGGCCATCGCGGTGCTGCTGCTCGCGGTGCCGGCCCACGCACAGCAGGCGTTCCCCACGCCGGAAGCGGCGGCGCAGGCGCTGGTGTCGGCGCTGGGCACGAAGACGGCCGACGAAGCACGGCTCGGCGCCGTGCTCGGACCGGGCTGGAAGAACTACGTTCCGGTCGGCAGCGTCGATCGCGAAGACGTCGATGCCTTCCTCAAGCGCTACGGTGAGCGCCACACGTTCCAGACGCCTTCGGCGAACCGCGCCATCCTCGAGGTCGGACAGCTCGTGGCCGGACAGGAAGCGTGGACGTTTCCGGTGCCGCTGGAGAAGGGCGCGAACGGATGGGCGTTCGACCTGAAGGCGGGCGAGCCGGAGATCCGCGCGCGACGGATCGGTCGCAACGAACTGGCGGCATTGCAGGCGACGCTCGCCTACCACGACGCGCAGATGGACTACGCCTCGGCCGATCGCGACGGCAATAGCATCCTCGAATACGCGCGCAAGTTCGTCAGCACCGATGGCAAGCACGACGGCCTGTACTGGGACGACACGAACGACGTGGAAAGTCCGCTCGGCCCGCTGTTCGGCGACGACACGCCGCAGGGCGAATGGCACGGCTACCACTACCGCATCCTCGAGGCGCAGGGCGCGTCGGCGCCGCGCGGTGCCTACAGCTACGTGATCGGCGATCACATGAGTCGTGGCTTCGCGCTGATCGCGTGGCCCGCGCACTACGGCGACAGCGGCGTCATGAGCTTCATGATCAGCCACGACGGCCAGGTGTTCGAACGCGACCTGGGTCCGGGCGGCGATACGATCGCCAAGGCGATGAAGGCCTTCGACCCGGACAGCAGCTGGAAGGAAGTCGATACGACGGCGATCGCATCCGCCACGTCGCGCACACGTTGAGTCCCGAACGGCGAAAGCCACGGCCGCTTTGCGTAGCCCGGGTAAGCGAAGCGCACCCGGGAATCGACGTCGCGGTGACGGGACCCCGGGTGCGGCCTGCGGCCTTACCCGGGCTACGGCGCTCGGAGTTCCGAGCTTTGAGCTCGGCGCGGCGAGCAAATAGCTCCGTGCACCGAGCAAGCAGCCCGGCGTTCCGAGTTCGGAGCTCCGCGCCCCGAGCAAACAGTTCGTTCCGGGCTCGAAGCTCCGAGCGCCGAGCAGCAGTGTCGTAGGGTGCAATAAGCCAAGCGCATTGCACCGTGCGTCACGGCGTCGGGAAATCGGCGCAAGCGCATCGCAGCCCTGCGGCACCGCGCTCAATCGGTCGCAATCCCGCGTGCATAGCGCAGCGGCGAGGTGCCGACGTGGCGCCGGAACGCCGCGCTGAAAGTGCTGGTGGCGCTGTAGCCCACGCGCTCGGCGACATCGGCCACGTTGGCGTCGTGATGGCGCAGCAGATCCCGGGCCAACGCCATCCGCCACGTCAGCACGTATTCCATCGGCGCCACGCCCACCGTGCGGCTGAAGCGGTCGAAAAAGGCCGAGCGTGAAAGGGCCGCCGTGGCGGCGAGCTGCGCGACGGTCCACGGATGCGCCGGGCGTTCGTGGATCGAACGCAGGGCCGGCGTGAGCCGGGCATCGGCCAGGCCGCGCAGCAGTCCGGCCGAATGCGGACCGCGCGCAGTTTCGCGCAGGGCCTCGACCAGCAGCATGCCCACCAGGTGCGACAGCACGACCTCGCGCCCGGGTCGATCGCTGCGGACTTCTTCGCCGACGAGGTTCACCAGCAGCGAAAGGCGCGGGACATCGCGCACGTGCACCACGGCGGGAAGCAGGGACTGCAGCAGCCCCGGCGTGTCCGCATCGGACTGGAACCAGCCGCCGAGCATGCGCACCTCCGGCGGTCCGTCCTGGCGACCGTGGCGCACCTCGTCGGTGACGGGCGTCTGCGTCGGGTCGATGAGCGTCGGCAGCAGCGTGCCTTCCTCGCCGGACAGCGTGAAGCCCGGCGTCGCCGGCAGCAGGACGAAATCGCCGGCTTGCAGCGCGATCGCCGCTTCGCCATCGACCGCCAACACGCAGCAGCCCTCCAGCACGACGCAGAAGCTGGGCTGATCGAAGCGCGAATAGCGGACCGACCAGCGACCGGCGCCGCTGATGCCCTTGGCGAACACTGCGCGCGGGCGCAGCAGGCGGACGACGTCGGACAGGGGATCGTGCATGGCCGGACTATCTCAAAACAATCGCGGACGATCCAGCGTGGATAGTCCGGTGGCGCCACTCTACCGTGTGGCACCCCATTCCCGTTCCGGAGTCCCATGAAGACCGTTCTGATCACCGGCTGTTCCTCAGGCTATGGCCTGGAGACCGCGCGCCACTTCCACGCCCAGGGCTGGCGCGTCTTCGCCACGATGCGCAGCCCGCGCATCGGCCTGCTGCCCGACGACGCACGCATGACCGTGCTTGCGCTGGACGTGACCAAACCCGAGAGCATTGCCACTGCGCTGGAGCGCAGCGGTCCGATCGACGTGCTGGTCAACAATGCCGGCGTCGGCCTGTTCGGCGCCTTCGAGGCCACGCCGATGGCGACGGTGCGCGAGGTGTTCGAGACCAACACCTTCGGCACGATGGCGATGACGCAGGCGGTGATTCCGCAGTTGCGCGCGCGAGGCGCCGGCATGATCGTGAATGTGACGTCGAGCGCGTCGCTGGCGCCGATGCCGTTGGTGGCCGCCTACACCGCCAGCAAGACCGCGATCGAAGGCTTCACCGCATCGCTTGCGCACGAACTGGCGACGTTCGGCGTCGCGGTGAAGCTGGTCGAACCGGGCTACGCACCGACCACGCATTTCACCGCCAACGGCGAAGGGCGGATGCGCGGGCTCATCCCCGAGGCGTATGCGCCGTTCGCGCAACGCATCTTCGACTCGCTCGGCGCGCTGACGGCGGTGACCACGCAGACCGATGTGGCCGAAGCGGTGTGGCGTGCGGCGCACGACACCACCGATCGCCTGCGTTACCCGGCCGGCGCGGATGCCGTGGCGCTGGCGTTGCGTCGGGCGGCATAAAGCCGCGCGATCACAAACATGTCTGCGCGCACTTCACGCATCAACGACAGCGGCGGGCGTCCGATGCGAGGTCACGAGCCCAGCTCGATGGCTAAAGGAAGAGGCCATGGCCGCGCGCGCCGGAAGCGGGCCCAAGCCGGAAGCGCGCCGCCTGCGTCGCTCGCCGCTCAGTGCCCACATCTCGTTCGTGCTCACGATGGCCGCCGCGGCTTTCGTGGGGCACGGCGGCGATGCCTCGGCACAGACGTTCGGCCCCGGCAACGTGTTTCCGATCGATCTCAATGGCGGCAATGCGGTCGTCGTCGGCAATACCACGGTCACCGCGACGGGCAATGCCCACGCCGTGCTCGTGCGCGGCTCCGGCACGCTGACGCTCGACGCGCAGGCCGGCACGCCCGGCGCCATCGGCATCACCAGTGCGCTGGGCAATGGCCTGTTCGCGAACGTCGGCACGGTCCTGGTGCCGTTCGGCGTCAGCCTGTCCACCACCGGCGGCAATGCGGTGGTGGCGAACGGGACGGGGAGTCTGGTCGACCTCGCCGGCGCGCAGTTCGGCATCACCGGCGTCGGCGACGCGGTCGTCGCGATCAACGGCGGTGTCGTCGACGTGACCGGCAGCACCGTCAACAGCCTGGCGACCTCGGCGGCGAACATCTCCAGTGCGCACGGCTTCATCGCCGAGGCCGGCGGTCTGGTGAGCGCGCGCGGCGTCAATCAGATCAACACGGCGGCGTTCAATGCCGTGGCTCTGGGTGCGTCGGGTGCGGGAAGCCGCGTCGAGAACGCGCTGGTTCCCGTCGTCACGATGAGCGGGATCGGCTCACTCGGGATCTACGTCCACGATGGCGGGCAGGTGCAGACGCCGGCCAACACGCGCATCGTGATGAACGGCACCAACAGCGTCGGTGTCAGCGCCGACAACACGACCGTCGCCGCGGGCACGCTGGGCAGCGGGCTCACGGTCGATTTCAGCAACGGCTCCACCACGCAGGCGGCCGGTACGGGCGTCGTCGCGATGAACGGTGGCGTGGTGACGCTGGACAGCTTTCAGGTGACGGGCGTGGGCGCGGGCGCGGGTGCGTGGTCGCGGCCGGGAACCACCATCACGTTGACGGGCAGCAGCAACATCAACATCGCCGCGACGACCAACCCCACCTTCTACACGCTGCAGACCGCCTATCTGGCCACGGTCGACGGGCCGGTGGGCTCCGTTTTCGGCGTGACCTCCGGTCTTCCCATCGCCGGGTTGAAGTCGCAGGGTTCGATCTTCAGCACGGGCACCACGGTCAACGTGTCGTCGCCGAACGGGCGCGGCGGCTACGCGGAGATCAACACCGGCACGGCGCTGCTGGACATCACCAACAACACCATCACCACCACCGGCGCGAACGGCGTGGGGTTGTTCGCGGGCGACAACGGCAGGATCGTCGGACGCGACTCGCGCATCACCACCAACGGCGGCGCGGCGGCGCTGGAGTTGTTCAACTTCACCTCGCCGGCCAGCATCGACCTGACGAACACCACGGTGTCGGCCGCCGGCGCGTCCACGCTGGGCCTGTACAGCGGCAATCGCACGGCGGGCCTGGTCAACCAGGTCGCGCTGACGGGCGGCTCGTTGACGAGCGGTTACGTGGCGATCCTGGGCAACGGGCCGACCGAAGTGACGGTGGATGGCGGCGCGACGGTCGGCAGCCCGGGCTGGTTGATGTATTCGCAGGCATTGGCGACGCCGTTTCCGCAGCCTTCGGTGGTGCAGGTGTTCGCCGACGACGCGACGCTCACCGGCCGCGCCGGCGCGAACTCGGGCGCGACCGCCAACATGTTCCTGCGCAACGCAACGCACTGGACGGGCGGCGCCAACTACCTCACCAACGCGACCCTGGACGCGAGCAGTCGCTGGACCGTGCCCGAGGACTCGCTGCTGACGGCCGCGCTGACCAACGCCGGACGCGTGGAGTTCACCGTGCCGCAGGGCGGGGTGTTCAAGGAACTGTGGACGCGCACGTACGCCGGCACGGGCGGAACGCTGGCGGTCAATACGTTCCTGGGAACCGACAACTCGCCCTCGGACAAACTGGTCATCTACAACGCAGGCAACGCGAGTGGCGCGGGCCGGCTGGAGGTGGCCAATACCGACGGGCCGGGCGATGTCACCGTCGCCAACGGCATCCTGGTGGTGCAGGCCGTGGAAGGTGCGACGACATCGGCGGACCTGTTCGCGTTGGCCGCGCCGGTGGTCGCCGGCCCTTACGAATACTCGCTGCATCGCGGCAGCGTCGATGCGGACGGCCCCGACAACTGGTACCTGCGTTCGACGCTGGACTGCAGCGATCCGAACGCGCCGGCGCCGTGCCCGAATCCACCGCCGCCCGATCCGCCACCGGACCCCGATCCGGATCCACCGCCGCCGCCTCCGCCGCCGCCCGATCCGCCACCGGATCCACCGCCGGTGCCGGACCCGGTTCCGGATCCGCCCGATCCTCCGGTGCCGCCATTGCCGCCGCTGCCACCGCCGATCCCGCAGTACCGGCCGGAGGTATCGCTCTACACCGCGCTGGCGCCGACGACGCTGGAGTACGGGCGCTCGCTGCTGGACACGCTGCACGAGCGCGTGGGCGAACAGGAGCAGCTGCGCGGTCGCGACCTGCCGGAGGAGTACCGCATCGACGGCTTCTGGGGCCGGTTGATGTACATCAACGGCGAGAAGGACGCCGAAGGCGCGGGCATCTACGGCCGCGGTCCGGACTACGACTACCAGTTCACCGCGGTGCAACTGGGCATGGACCTGCTGCGGCGCGAACGCGACAACGGCGTGCGCGACCACGCCGGCATGTACGTCGCGGTCGGCCATGCCGAAACGGACGTCAATCACGTGTTCCGCAACCTTGCGGGCAATCTCTTCGTCGACGGTTACACGCTGGGCGGCTACTGGACGCGTTTCAGCGAACGCGATGCATATCTGGACGGCATCCTGCAGGCCACCTGGTACGACGCCAGCGCGCAATCGGTCCGTGAGGTGCGCATGACCACGGACGGCTGGGGACTGGCCGCGTCCATCGAAGGAGGGTGGCCGCTGCGTTCGCGCAACGAGTGGGTCTTGGAACCGCAGGGCCAGTTGATCTACCAGTGGAGCGATTTGGGCGATTCGTCCGATCTGGCGGCCGACGTGCGCTTCGACGACATCGAGTCGCTGGTGGGGCGGTTGAGCGCGCGCCTGTCGCGCGATTGGACGCATCCGGGCTACGAGTCCGGGCCGCTCGATCGCACCTTCTGGGCGCGGCTGAGCGCGTGGTACGAGTTGCTGGGCGACCCGACGACCGAGTTCTCCTCGCGCAACGGCTACATCCCGTTCCACGCGGACCTTGGCGGCGGCTGGTGGGAGGTCGAGGTCGGCTATACCGGTGACCTGGACCGCAACCGTTTCATCTTCGGCAACATCGGCTACTCGCAGGGTTTCGACGACGACCGCCGCGCCTGGGAAGCGAAACTCGGTTTCAGGGCGAACTGGTGAGTGCGGATGCCTTTGCCGCGTAGGTAAGTGGACGTCGCGCGACGCCGCGGGCAACATGCGGAACGCCCACGTCGTCCATCGCCCACGACCATGCCGTCCGAGCCTGCGCGCACCACCGACATCGGCGTGAAGGGATTGGCCCTGCGCCAGCAGGCCACGCCCGACCTGGCGATCGCGCATCTGCGTCCCACCATCCCCGAGCACGACATCCACCGGCACCAGCACGACGACATGCATCTGGTGCTGCTGCTGGCCGGTCGCTACGTCAGCGATGCGTCGGGCATGCCGGCGGTTTGCGCGGAGCCGGCGCTGATCTTCAACCCGCCGGGCACCGAGCATCGCGACCGCTTCCGTTCGCGCGACGGCCTCTTCCTCACATTGACGATGCCGCTGGCGGCATTCGAGCGGCTGAGCGATGGCGTGGCGGTCAGTGCCCATCCGCTTCGGCTGCCGCGCCAGTCGTTGTCCGCGGCGATGCCGTTGCTGAAGGAAGTATGGGGGTGGGAGCACACGTCCGCGCTCGCCATCGAAGCGATATTCACGGAGCTGGTCGCCGACGCCGTGCCCAAGGCAACGGCCGGCGTCGTCGATGTCAGCCTGCAGCGCGTGATGGACAGACTCGAAGCCGATTCGATGCCGCCGCCTTCGCTCCAGGAACTGGCGTCGATCGCCGATTTCCACCCGGTGTATCTGGCCCGCGCGTTCCGCAAGCGCTATGGCATCGCACCCAGCGACTACATCCGCAAGCGTCGTGTGCACAGGGCGGTGTCGATGATCGCTCAACGCCGCACGCTGCACGACGCCGCCGCGACGTTGGGCTTCGTCGACGAGAGTCACCTGCATCGCAGTTTCGTCGCCGAGTTCGGCCTGACCCCCGGCGCATTCCGGCGGCTGGCGCTGGGCAGGTCCGAGGTTTCGCGCATACAAGATGGCTGCCTGCCGCGGCGATAGAATCGCCGAAACCTTGGGGATCCCGATGAAACGAACGCTTCTCTGCCTGTGCGTGGCCACCGTGTCGTGGACCGCGGCCGCCGCCGATACCGCCCAGTTCGAGCGCGCCAGGAAGGCGGTCGAACAGGGCGAGTACAAGGCGATCACCAGCATCCTGGTCGCACAGGACGGCAAGGTCGTCTACGAGCACTACTTCGATGCGGACGGCGCGCAAGGTCGTCGCAATACGCGCTCGGTGACCAAGACCGTGGCGGGCATGCTCGCCGGATTGGCGATCGAGGACGGCAAGCTGGCAAGCGCATCCGCGCGCGTCTTCGATGTGCTGCCGCCCGCGCGCCGGCAGAAGATGCACAATCCCGACCCGCGCAAGGACGCCATCCGGGTCGAGGATCTGTTGACGATGTCGTCCATCGTCGAATGCAACGACGACGACTCGTTTTCGCGCGGCAACGAAGAGCGGATGTACCTGATCGAGGACTGGGTGCAGTTCTACGCCGACCTGCCAGTGCAGGGCTTTCCGGGCTGGATGCCCAAGCCGGCCGATTCGCCGCACGGCCGCAGCTTCCGCTACTGCACCGCGGGCGTGACGACGTTGGGCGAGGTGATCCAGACCGCCGTGCACGAGCCGCTGCAGACCTACGCGCAGCGACGCCTGTTCGATCCGCTGGGCATCCAGGCGCCGCAGTGGCAGTTCTCGCCCTTGGGCCTGGCCCAGGCCGGCGGCGGGCTGGGCCTGCGCACGCGCGATCTGTGGAAACTGGGGCAGTTGTACCTGGACGGTGGGCGCGCAGGGGGAAAACAGGTGATCCCCGCGGCGTGGGTCCGCCAGTCGCTGTCGCCCCAGGCCAGCGCCCGCGACGACGCCGACTACGGTTATCTGTGGTGGCTGATGAAGATCCCGAGCGGCGACGGCGTCATCACCGCGCCGACGATGGCCGGGACCGGCGGAAACGCGGTGTTCGTGCTTCCGGACAAGCGCGCCGTAGTGGTCGTCACCACGACCAACTACAGAGAACGGCAACCGCATGCGCTGACGCTCAAGCTGCTCACGCGCGACCTGATGCCGGGGCTGTGAGACGGCATCCGAGCCATCGGTAGCCCGGGTAAGCGCAAGCGCACCCGGGGACAGTCGCGCGCCCCGGTGACCCACGAACAAAACTGCGACCGCCATCGAAAAACCCGGCCCGATCCATTGCTATATCGGGCGGGCCGCAATCGTGCGGCCGAGGAGAAATCCATGGAAAGGTTGAAGTTGGTCGCGATAGGAAGTCTTGCGCTTTCCGCCGTTCTCGCCAGCGGACTTGCGCTTGCAGCTCGTGCAACCGAAATGGAAATTGGGTACTTCGACGAATACGGACACCTCAACGGCTCCATCACGTATCCGTGTGGAGGAGGTCGCTACATCGAAGGCGAACTGGTCGGCACGCCGCGCATCATCTACCAGATCGCCTGCGATGAACCCAGCGGCCCGGGCGCGCCGCTGCCCTGGCCGTGCATCCCGCCGCAGTGCCACGGCGCGCTTTACGAAGTGCCGTTGGGGCTGCCGGAAACGATGATCAGCCGGCGCGAATCGACCACGCAATCCTGGGTGAGCCAGCCGGCAGGCTGACAAGCCTCGGAGCCGGGCCTTCGCGGCCCGGCTCTACCCGAGCGACGGGCAGGACTTCTGGGACGGGTCTGCGCAAGTCCGGCGGCTATAGTGGCCGGCACCATCCCAGCCAAGGGGCGTTGCAGTGATCAGGTCCAGCCTTCCGCTCGTCGCTTTGTTGGCCGCCGCCACCACCGCCTCGGCCGGCGCGGTGCATGGGATACATCCCGAAGACATCAATCGCAACGGCGATGCCTGCACCGACTTCTTCGATTACGCCAACGGCGCGTGGCGCCAGCAGAACCCGATCCCCAGTTACATGGATCGCTGGAGCCGCCGCTGGCAATCGGGCGAGGTCAACAAGGAACACGTGCGCGACATCCTGACCGAGTTGTCGGCCAGGACCGATTGGCCGCAGGGCAGCGCGGGACAGCTCGCCGGCGACTTCTACGCCGCGTGCATGGACGAATCGCGCATCGACGCGCTGGGCAGCAAGCCGGTGCAGCCGTGGTTGGCCGAAGTGGATGCGATCGGCGACAAGGCGGGCTTGCAGCGCATGATCGGAAAGCTGCAGGACGTGGGCGTGACGGTGCCGTTCGCCGTCTTCGCCGGCGAGGACCTGCACGATCCGTCGAAGACGATCGCGCACATCTATGCCGGCGGCCTGGGCATGCCGGATCGCGATTACTATCTCAAGCCGGAGCCGCGCTTCGTCGAGGCGCGTGCCAAATACCTTGAACACGTGGCGAAGATGTTCGAACTGGCCGGCATCCCGGCGGAACAGGCGAAGAAGAACGCCGACGCGGTGTTCGCCTTCGAGAAACGCCTGGCGCAGGCGTCCTTCGACAACGTGCAGCTGCGCGATCCGAAGTTGCAGGACAACGCCACCGCGTTCGCCGACCTGTCCAAGCTCGCGCCGGCCTTCGACTGGGGCCGCTATTTCGACGCCGCCGGCATGCCGCGCAACGCGGTGAACGTGACGCAGCCGAAGTTCGTGCAGCAGGTGCAGAAAGAGCTGGCGACGACCCCGCTACCGCAGTGGAAGACCTACCTGCAGTGGCACGTGCTCAACGCCGCCGCCGACTCGCTGTCGCGCCCGTTCGTCGAGGAGAACTTCGCCTTCAACGGCAAGTTCCTCACCGGCGCCACCGAAATCAAGCCGCGCTGGAAGCGCTGCGCCGAAGCGACCGACCAGCAGCTGGGCGAGGCGCTGGGCCAGAAATACGTCGAGAAGTATTTCCCGCCGGAAGCCAAGGCGCGGATGCAGGACATGGTGAAGAACATCCTGCTGGCGATGGACGACACCATCAATGGGCTGGACTGGATGGACGATGCCACCAAGAAGAAGGCGCTGGAGAAGCGCGCGACCTTCTTCCCCAAGCTCGGCTATCCGGACACGTTCAAGGACTACAAGGGCGTGATGGTCTCGCGCGGTTCGGCATGGGACAACGTGGTCGCCGCCTCGCGCTGGAATGTCGCCGACAACCGCAGCCAGGTGGGCAAGCCGACCGACCGCACGCGCTGGGGCATGACGCCGCCGACGTCCAACGCGTACTACAACCCGTTGCAGAACGAGATCGTGTTCCCGGCGGGCATCCTGCAGCCGCCCGCGTTCGACGTGAACGCCACCGACGCCGTCAACTACGGTGCGATCGGCGTGGTGATCGGTCACGAGATCAGCCACGGATTCGACGACCAGGGCTCGCAGTTCGACGCGAAGGGCCGCCTGGCCAACTGGTGGACGCCGGAGGACAACAAGCAGTTCCAGGCCAAGGGCCAGTGCGTGGTGAGCCAGTTCGAGGGCTACTTCATCGAGCCCAACGTCCACCACAACGGCAAGCTGGTGCTGGGCGAATCCATCGGCGATCTGGCCGGCGCCAAGCTTGCGTATCGCGGCTATCTGAAGTCCCGCGAGGGCAAGGGCCCGGAGCCGACCATCGACGGATTCACGCCGCAGCAGCAGTTCTTCATCGCGTGGGGCCAGTGGCGTGGCGACGAAACGCGCATGGAAACCCAGCGCTCGATGGTCCAGGGCGACCCGCATCCCATCGCCAAGTACCGCGTCAACGGCCCGTTGTCGAACCTGCCGGAATTCCGCGAGGCCTTCCAGTGCAAGGCCGATGCGCCGATGGTGCGGCCGGACGCCGATCGCTGCGAAGTGTGGTGACGCGCGCGGGCTGACACGGCCCGTACGGGTTGCGATGCTCATGGACGTCCGCCGCGGAGCGGACGTCCACGCTTGCTGACGCGATCGGCTAGAGCTTCCCTTCGGACCCGGTGTAACTCAGGTTCCAGACCTTGCCCTTCTGGTCGGTCATGCAGGCCCACGGTGCATCGGCGCCCGGCACGCGCACGGAGACGGAGATGCCAGCCTCGCCGGCCAGGGTTTCGACCACCGACAGCTTGTCGCCGGGCACGTTGGTCTTCTTCGACACTGCCGCCAGGCATGCCGCTTCCGAAGCGGGATGCGACTGGCTTGACGTCGCCATCGGTGCGGCGTCGGCCGCCAGATCCGCGGCGGCGGATTCCGTCGGCTGGCAGATGCCATTGGCGCGGCCTTTGCCCGTGTACGACACGGAGGGCGTGCCGTCGGGATTGATGGAGATCGAGATCGTCGTGCCCGTCGCGGCGTCCCATGCCTCGTAATAGTTTTCGTTGACGACCTTGAGCTTGGCTTCCTGGCCGTTGACGTAGACCGGGCCACCCTGATCGGCATGCACCTCCAACTCACCAGGGCAGGTGGCGTTGACGAGCGGAAGCTTCGCCTGCGCATCGAAGGCCAACAGGGCGGCGATGGCGATCGGGATCAGCAGCGTTCTCATGGCGAAGGCACCTGCCGTGGGGAATCGACTCAATACATCCCGCCCGCGTCACGGCGATGTGATGCTCGCGAACGACTCAGGGCTCAACGACGACGGCGCGACGGATGACCGCACGCGCCGCCTCGCGGTCGCGCGTGGCCTCCGCGCACAGCCATTCGCGAAAGCTGGCGATCTTGCGGCTGTCGTGCCGCGCCGCAGGGTAGGTGAACCAGAACGCGCGGCCGTCGCCGACGACCAGGTCGTGCGCGGCGACCAGCCGGCCCGCATCGAGCTCGTGCCGGAACAGAAGCGGCGAGCCGATGGCGACGCCTTGCCCCGCCATGGCCGCGGCGATGTCCAGGTATTCGGCCGACAGCTGCGTACCGAAGCGGCCGGGCGGAATCGCGCCGTCGAACCCGAGCGCGCGATACCACAGCGACCACCAGTCCGGCCGGCCCAGCAGCGGCACCGGCAAGGCACGCCGAGGGTCGTGGCCGATGTCCTTCAGCGATTCGCGCAGCGAAGGTGCGCACAGGGGCATGAACAGACTCGGCAGCAATTCCACCGCGCGCAGGCCCGGCCAGTTGCCGTGGCCGTTGCGGATCGCCGCGTCGTAGCGGCCGACGCTGAGGTCTTCGGCGGTGGCCGACAGGTCGAGTTCGAGCGCGATGTCGGGATGACGCGCGCGGAAGCGTCCGAGCCTGGGCGTCAGCCAGCTGGTGCCCAACGAGGGCAGGGCGGTCAACGACAAATGTGTCTCGTCGGCTTCGGCCGCCTGCACGAAACTCACGCGCAGTGCGGCGAATGCGTTGATCGCTTCGCGCGCGACGATGTCGCCCGAGCGGGTCAGGATCACGCGGTTGGGATGGCGCAGGAACAGGTTGACGCCGATCTGCTGCTCCAGGCGTCGCACGTGGTAACTCACCGACGCCGCCGTGGTGTCCAGCTCCTGCGCGGCCTTGGCGAAGCTGCCCAGCCGGGCGGCGGCCTCGAAGGCCCGGATAGCCGGAAGCGACGGGAATCGGCGTTCGCTGACCATAAGTGTGGCTGAGTGTGCGGGCCGCATTTCGAGTGGTCAACGTCGCGCCGTGTTGCCCATGATCGGCCTCGATTCCCCGTGCCGGAAAGGAGTTCGCCATGACAGTCGATCCGAAAGCCCATGACCGCACCCGCCGCCAGCTCATCGCGGCGGCCGCGGCGACGCC
Source organism: Lysobacteraceae bacterium P (assembly GCA_005503055.1). Taxonomy (GTDB): domain Bacteria; phylum Pseudomonadota; class Gammaproteobacteria; order Xanthomonadales; family Xanthomonadaceae; genus Lysobacter_J. The sequence continues at coordinate 370,628 of SCOX01000001.1, forward strand.
GTTGCTGGGCATGCCGGCCTTCGCCGCCCATCCGGCGGCCGCGGCCTTCGTGCATACCCACGATTGGCAGTGGCTGCTCGGCAGCTGGGACGTGTGGCACCGGCGTCTGAAGGACCGCCTCGCGGGAAGCGACGACTGGGAGGAGTTTCCCGGCAAGAGTGCGTTCTGGATGACGATGGGCGGACTGGGCAATGTCGACGACAACGTCATCGACATTCCTTCCGGCACGTACCGCGGCCTGAGCATCCGCGCATTCGATCCACGCACTGGCACGTGGGCGATCTGGTGGCTGGACAGTCGTGCCCCGACCCGCATCGAACCGCCGGTGCGCGGTGGCTTCAAGGCCGACCACGGCACCTTCGTCGGTCGCGATGAATTCAAGGGACGCCCGATCGTCATGCGCTTTCGCTGGAGCGACGTCCACGGCGCGCGACCGTGGTGGGAGCAGGCGTTCTCGCCCGACGACGGTGCGAGCTGGGAGGTCAATTGGCGCAACTACTTCACGCGCACCTCGACGCAAGCCAGTCCGTTGCCCAGGCTGGCCGACGCACCGAAGGACTGGGACTTCCTCGTCGGGCGCTGGAACGTGAAGCACCGCCGCCTGCGCGAGCGCCTGGTCGGCAGCGACCAGTGGGACGAGTTCGGCGGCACGCTGGTCAACTGGCCCGTACTCGGCGGCAAGGGCAATGTCGGCGACAACGTCATGGAATTCCCCAACGGCACGGTGCGCGGTGTCGGCATTCGCGCCTTCGATGGGGCCAGCGGGCAGTGGTCGAGCTGGTGGCTCGATGGCCGCGATCCGGCCGACATCGCCGCACCGGTGAGCGGCCGATTCGCCGATGGCATCGGCACGTTCGTGGGCGACGACACGCACAAGGGGCGCGCGATCAGGACCCGCGTGCTGTGGTCGCGGATCACGCCGACATCGGCCCGCTGGGAGCAGTCGAGCTCCGCTGACGGTGGGGCGACGTGGGAGAGCAACTGGGTCAGCGATTTCACGCGCGCGACGTGAGCACTGCGCAAGGCTTTCAGGGCGCGAGGGCCGCACCCGCCTCGAGCAACTCGTCGATGATGAAGTCGTCGACGTAGCTGGTCACGAAAACCTGTGTCGTTTCCGGAAAGAAGATGCTGTCCGTCGCGCCGAACAGACTTTGCACGACGTCGGCACCGTCTTCGCCACCGAGGTTGAGAATATTGCCCCTCATGAGTTCGGCGGTGAGGTCTTCCACGCCTTGCTTCATGGCTGCTCCGAGACAGCGGACGGCTCCAAGCTGGTTCTCGAGTCCGTCGCCGATGAAGGAGAATTGCACGCCGGTGTTCGCAACCTGCGCAACCAGTTGGGTGCGAGCAGGCGGAAGGGCGTAGATCAGCAAGGGATTCATGGCTGAGCTCCTTGTTTGGGAAGGTCGCTGAGGGTCACGTCGACTTGCAGGGCGGTGTGCCAGGACTGCGAAACACCCTGGATGTCTATTCCCAGCGACGACGGCCAGGTGAAAGGGTTGGCCGGGTCTTTGCCCGACTTTCCCCAATTGCGAGGCTCACCACCGGGGCGCGAGTCGTACAGGATCTCCCAGTACGGTCTGGGGCCGATGCCCAGGACCTGGACCGGGGCAACGATGCGTGTGCCGATGCGCAGGTTCAACTTGCGGCAGTACCACGTGACCCACATGTGCACGTCGTGTTTGGCCACGGAGGACATCATGTTGGAGATGTCGTAGGTCTCCGCTCCGCCGAACGCCTGGAGGACGGGCCCGGGCGTCTGGACGATGTTGCCCATGACTGCACCAAGTTCGTACCCGTAATCGTCGCGCACGAATTCGAACGACGAGAGATTGACGAACCGGATGATGGTCTCGCCCGAGTCCACCAACATGGACGCTCGTGGGTCGTCGCCCGCCACGAGGCCTTGGTCGGATGTTTCGCTCGATTGCATGTTCAGTGCTCCTGCGACTTTCCTGGACGGCGTCGCACCACGGCAACCTACCGGGCGACCCGGATTCCGGGTATCCCCGAAATCAGGGGGGCGCATATCGTTGGCGGTCTGTCCTAGGAGCACCAAGGACAGCAGCTCCCATCCGAACCTGCAACTCTGCTGCGTTCTCACCTGGCGTCGTGCGGTGCAATGCGCTTCGCATATTGCACCCTACGTAGCGCGACTAAGGCCTATTGCCCGCTCGCAATCGCGCCAACAAACTCGGTCTCAAGGAGCGTAGAAGCTCCGCATCAAGCGGTAACCCGCCACCGAATCACAGGCGGGTTTTTCATGCCCAAATTCCGGGCATGAGTCCGACGCAGCGATGTCCGCGTCGGGAGGGCGGCTAATACAACACCTCGCAAGAGGAAATACGCCCGCCGACTTGATGCGGCTTCTAACCTCCCGACACCTTGCGCCGAATCCCCGGCGCAAGCCCGGCTGGTTTGCTGGAGACATCGCATGAGCAAGGACACGCGCACCATCCCCGCCGAATTTCGCGCTACCTGTTACCCCGTTCCGCACACGACGCATTGATCGCCACTCGCGAGCAGCTGTACCTGCTGTCGCAGTTCACCGAACGCAGCGAGCCTGCTGGCTACCTCGTCCTCCGACCCGACGCCCTGTCCGAACTGTTCACGCGCGTCGCGGAACATCTGGATGATGTGTTGTCGGTCGTCGTCCAGCACGGCCCCGACCCCGACGACGAGTAAGCCACCGTCGTCCCGCGCCGTCGGACCTCACCGTCTCGTGACCACCAATGCCACCCGAGTGCCGCCTTCGGCGTTGCCCGGGGGGGTGGTTGACCTTGGCCACTCGACGACCGCAAGGGGTCGATGAGGCGGTCGTAGTGTCTGCTTCCGACCCAAGTGGACATTGCGCGCAGTGCGGTAGCGATGCCGGGAGCGCTATGTCGACCGTCCGGTCGCATTGCAGGGCCGGCATGGCTTTCCTTGCTGAATTGGGAGTGGTCGAAGAGGGCTCCGAAGATCACTGTGCAAAAACGGCTGGCTTACGAAGGTCTACTGTTCACCTAGGGGGCAGTGACTGCGGATAAGATCGTGACGGTCGATCGAACACCGTGAGTTTCCCGGGGACCAACGGATTCAAACCGGAACGCTCACGAGTTGCCACATCTTCACAATCCATCCACGTATTACAACGTCATCATGCTCGGGCAAAACGGCCTGTATTTCCGAGTCCCAGACGAAGGAGCATTGGAATGTTTCTGACCAAGAAAAAACTGACGATGGCGCGTACGCTTGGCGTGGCGATCGTCGCCGCCGTGGGCCTTGGCGGCTGCGCCACCTATAAAGAAGAGTTTGCAACGATCAACTCGCGCCTCGATCAACTCGACTCGAAGGTGCAGAGCGCAGCCCAGAGCGCGGAATCCGCCAATCAGTCCGCGCAACAGGCCAACCAGCGGTTGGATCAAATGGAAGGCCGCATCCAGCAGCTCGAAGCAGCGCCGAGCCGCAAACCGCGGGGTTAGTCGCTCTTGCGTAGTTGGTGACGAACGGTTTGAACTCGGGACCCGGTGGCCTTCGCTGGCCACCGGTCTCTTTTCGTCACTCAGTTTTCGTCCTAAGGAACCGTCCCATCAATACGTGCATACACCCTGCGATCCGGGCCGCTTTTGGCGCGCTGGCGCTGGCGCTGGCGTTCGCGAGCTTCAGCGTGGCCAGCGCCGAGGAAACCGCCACCCAACCGGTGGTCGCCGTCGATCAGCTTCCGCCAGGCCAAGAAGTATCCAACACGGTGATTGAACTCGCGGGCTGGGTTTCCGCAACGAGGGACAGCCAAGGCTATCCGTTCGCGGTCATGGACAAGGCCGCTGCACAGATCCTGGTGTTCGGCGGCGACGGCCGGCTTCGTGGCGCGGCGCCTGGGCTCTTTGGCTCGGCGGTCGGCGATCATGCGGCCCCCGGCATCGCCGGCCTCGCGCTTCGCGAAATTCCGGGCCGGGATCGCACGACCCCTGCTGGTCGCTTTGTGGGCGGTTTCGGCCCATCAACCGACGCTGGCCGCGTCCTGTGGGTGGACTACGATTCCGCGGTCTCCATGCACCCTACCGCTACTGGCGTCCCGGCCGAGAAACGCCCCGAACGCCTCGCATCGCCTTCGCCGGACGACAACCGCGTCACTCACGGCTGCATCAACGTCTCGCCCGAATTTTACGAGCAAATCATCCGTCCGACGTTCGAGCGGGGTGGGGTGTTTTACATCTTGCCGGACACCGCGTCGCTAGCGGAGACCTTTCCGGAGTTCGTGCAAAGTCGCGCGACTGCGCAACACGACGATGGAAGGAGCGCACGCCCCGCCGCCCAGTGAAGGGCGCGTCGGCGTGTTGCCTTTGTTTGGTGTGCGAGGCGGCGCAACGGCTGACGCCGCTCGTGTCACGGCCTCATCTGCAAGGGTGCAGCACAATGCCGTGCCTTCCATGGGGTAGGGATTCGATCAGGCGTCGCGTCTGATCTTTGGCAGCTCGTCCACCAAGGTTGGATGGGCGGGCCTCTATTGCGGTCATCCTTCGCGTGGTGCGGTGCAATGCGCTTCGCATATTGCACCCTACGGAAGACGGCTCGCATTGCCGATGCCGGCCCATCGGCTCGTGGGGTTCCAGCGCATCTCGCTTTCGAGGACGCCCGCATTGTCGTCCTGGTACCGCGCGGACGAGATTCCACGCAGGTCGATGCAGGGCAGGCGATAGAACGGATCATCGCCAGTCACCGACCGCAGATCGACGCGCCCGCCCAGCACGAGGCGCTCGCAAGGCGGCCAGTAGCGGTACGTGCGCGCCCGGTAACTTTGGAACGTGACGTCGTTGCCAAACGCCGAAGAGTAGAAAGTGGCCTGGACCTGCGAGTCGAATCCGCGCGACGGTGTGAACGAGTTGTCGCGACTGTCGTGCTCGAGCGTCGCGCCCAGCGAGGACGTGATCTCTTCGAAGTCGATGGCCGAGAAGCGTGGCCGATCCGCGGCGAGAAGGGTGCGCGCGCTTTCGCGTTGACTCACGGCGCTCGATCAGGCCCAGAAGGAAGCCACGCGTTCGATCACCCAGAACATCGCCATCATGCCGATCGCATAAGGCATGGCGTAGTCCGCCCAGCGCGGCAGGCGAAAGGCCACGCGTCGCGCCGTCGCGATCAGCAGCAGCACCGCCGCCACGAACAGCAATTGGCCGACTTCGACGCCGACGTTGAACATCAGCAACGCCACCGGAATCGCCTTCTGCGGCAGGCCCACCTCGGCCAGCGCTCCGGCGAATCCGAAACCGTGCAGAAGGCCGAAACTGAAAGCGACCAGCCACGGCGTGCGTGCCGTCAACCCCGGCCTTCCGCGCAGGCCGTGCACGACTTCGGCCGCGACAAAGACGATGCTCATGGCGATGATCGCTTCCACCGGCGGGCCGGGCACGTGCACCCAGCCGAGCGTCGCCGCGACCAGAGTGATGCTGTGCGCTAGCGTGAACGCGGTGACGGTGGCGACGATGCGCATGCCACCGCGCACGATCAACAGCAACGCCAGCACGAACAGCAGATGATCGATGCCACCGAGGATGTGCTCCACGCCCAGCACCAGGTACGACCAGGCGATCTCGCCGGTGCCGGCGGATGCCTCGACGACGAACTCGGGCCGCGCGAGCGCAAGGCGTTCCACTTGGCTCGTGCCGTCGCGGCGTTCGATGCGGACGATCACATCGCTGACGCCGACGGCCTTTCCCTGGACGCGCAGTGTTTGCCCGACCAGCCCGCCCGGTCGCTGTATCTGCCAGCGCTCGACCACGGCGTCGCCCGTGAACACGCTGCGGCGACTGCCGCTCACGCGCGTATCCGGCGGGAATGTCACTTCGAGCGAGAGGCGCGCGTTCTCGTCCTGCGCCGGAACCTTCCACAGGACGTCGTAGCTCTCGTTGCCGGTTTCGCTCAGCTCCAGATAGGCCGGCCGGAACACATCGGCATGCACGATGCCCGACAGCGCGCACAGCAACAGCGCGAGGGTCCACAGCCGCAGCCTCATTGCGCGCCTGCCGCGTTCGTGCCGTTGCTGCGCCCCGGCGTTGGCGGCGCTCTGGCGTTGTAACGGGTGAGGTCGACATCCATCTTCACGGTGTAACGCTCGCGCAGCGCACGGTAGAACTCATCGGCGGCCGCGCGCGAGCGTGCGCCGAGGAGGTCGCGCTCGACGCCTCCGCGAACCTCCGACAGGTGCGCAGGGCGACCGGGCGTACGCGAATCGATTCGCACCAGATGCAGCCCGAAGCCGGACACGACCGGCCCCACCCAGCGTCCCTCGGGCAGCGGCGCCAGTGCGTCGGCGAAGCGCTGTCCGAAGGTGCGGGCCAGATCGTCGGTCGATGCGTCATCCAATGTTGCCGGCAGCAATGTCGGATGGCCGGCCTTGGCCTGTGGATCGCGTTGCAACGCGAGGAGCGCGGCCTCGATGTCGCGATCGAGCCTGTCGCCGCGTCGGGCGGGATCGAAATAGACCTGGCGCAGGCGATATCGCGAGGGCAGGCGGTAGCGGTCGGCATGCTCGTCGAGCCATGCCTGGAGCTCGGCTTCGCTCGGCACGTCGGCGGCCATGCCGTCGGTCATGAACGTCATCTTCTGCACCACGCGCCGACGCACTACGTCGTCCTCGCGCTCCATACCGGCGGCAACGCCTTCGCGGTAGATGATCTCTTCGCGGACCCAGTGATCGACCAGCCCGCGCAGTTCCTCCGTCGTCGGCGCGCGTTGCCAGACCCGTTCGAACTGCGCCGCCAGCGCCTGCACCCGCGCGCGGTCGACGACCACCTCGTCCGGCGCCTGCAATGCGTCGCGGTTGATCCAGCCATACAGTGCGAACAGCAGCGCGCCGAGGACCAGGAAGTGGAGCAGCGGCTCACGCAGGATTCGTCGCATGGTTGGTGGCGTCGGTGTGGAGGAAGCGTGCTTCATCGCGCGCTCGCCCTCGGCGTGCTCGACGCGGATGTGCCCGGAACCGGGGTGTACCAGATGGGCGAACCGACGGCGCGTTCCTGGAGGGTCATGGCGCTCGTGTATCCGGCTTGATTGGATGCGTCGCCATGGCTGCGGTATCGGTGGCCTGGGTAGATGCCGCGAACGCGGTGAGCGTGTTCGTGCCTGCGGCGTGCTGCCACGAACATGCGCAACGCGCGGCGATCACGGACAAATCGGGATCGACGAAGCAAGAAGTAGGTCGGCGCGTGCGCATGGCGGCACTCCAGTTCGATTCGCGCGATTCCCTCAGTCGCCCTGAGCAAGGGAGTCGAGGGGGCGTGATGGCGATGTGAAGCGACCAATCCGCACGCTGTTCCGGCTCGTGACGCAATGCGCCGGATATACATTCAATGCATGGTGGCGACCTTCTGCGGTCGTCGCGGGCCGCACTGGACCGGAGGGCCGCGAGTTTCAGCGATCTCGATTGATGCCGTTGCCGATCGGCTGACAGAATCGTGATCGCCCCGCGATGCCGTCGGGCCGCGACTCCATCCCCAGAAGAGGGCGCAGCATGTCCAAGTATCTGATCTCGTTCCCCAGCGCGGCGATGGTCGTGCCCGATGGCGAGTGGGAGGCGGTGGTGCGCGACTCTCATGCCGTGATCGAGGAGGCGAAGGTGGCCGGTGTCTACGTCTTCGGCGGCGGCATCGACGAGGGCGTGCCGCCTGCCTTGGTCTCCGCCGGCGGCGCAGTCGTCGAGGGTGGCTATCCGTGGGGGCCGCGGCTCGACGGAGGCTTCACCGTTCTCGAACTGCCCTCGCGCGAGGACGCAGTCGCATGGGCCGCCCGCATCGCGAAGGCCTGCCGCTGCGACCAGGAACTGCGCGTCTTCCACTTCGATCCAATGTCTTGAGCGCGACTGACACGTTTTTCCGCAGCGCAATCGTGTCGGGCCTCGCCGGAAGGGAGTGCTCTTACCGCGCTCCGACATGGTGGCGTTGATGATTGGAGGTTGTGCGAGACACGTGCATTGCCGCCGGACATGAACGAAGAGCCCGATCCATGAAGAGCGAAGTCCGAAGTGACGGTGCACCGTGGCGGAGGTCGCACCAAGGCGAACCGCCTGCGGGATCGGCGCCGCTCGCCGGTGGCGCAAGGCGCTTCTACCTGACCCACGCCTGGCTTCCGCTGCTGGCGTTCGTTGCCTTGATAGGCCTGTGCAAGGGCTTCGGTGGCGACCTCTGGCTGGCCGACCGGCTCTACGCCCTGGAAGGCCATCGCTGGGCATTGCGTCATGCCTTCTTTACCCATGATCTGGTCCATCTGTGGGGCCGCGATCTGAGCATTCTTGCGTCCTTCGTGGTCGTCGCCGCCTGGCTCGTCGCGCGCAGACGCGCGGCATGGGCATCGCTGCGCAGGCCGATGGCCTATCTGGCGGTGGCGGCGCTGGTTTCCATCGCCCTCGTCGCGTGGATCAAGTCGTGGTCGAACATGGATTGCCCGTGGGACCTCGCGCGATATGGTGGCGATCGCCCCTACATCGGACTGTTCGCGTTGCGTCCGATCGGGCTGGAGCGTGGCGCCTGCTTCCCTGCCGGGCATGCCAGCGGCGGCTACGCCTGGCTGTCGCTGTACTTCTTCTTCCTGGTCGTGCGCCCCCGCTGGCGCTGGTTCGGGCTGGCGATAGGCGGCGGCCTTGGACTGCTGTTCGGCATTTCACAGCAACTGCGTGGTGCGCATTTCCTTTCGCATGATGTCTGGACGGCGGGACTTTGCTGGGCTTGTGCCCTGGCGATCTACCTATGTTTCTGGGAAGCGCCGAGGAACATCCAGGGCGTCGTCTAGCGCAGGCGTGCCTGCAGGTGTCCCACCTTGAGGAGTGCTCATGACCATGTCGCCAAGCTGGGTGCTGTGGGCCGTCCTGTCCGCATGCTTCGCGGCGCTTACCGCGATATTCGCAAAGGTCGGCGTGCGCGACGTCGACCCCGACCTTTCGATGGCGATTCGCACGATCGTCGTGGTTTCGTTGATCGTGCCGTTCGTGGCTTTTGCGGGAAAGTGGTCGAACCCACTGGCCCTGGCCGGAAAGACGCAGCTGTTTCTGGTGTTATCGGCTGTGGCGACGGGTGCCTCGTGGTTGTGCTATTTCCGCGCCTTGCAGATCGGCGATGTCACCAAGGTGGCCCTGGTCGACAAGATGAGCGTCGTGCTGGTCGTGATCTTCGCCGTGACCTTTCTTGGAGAGCGCCCATCCTTGCGGGACTGGGGTGGTATCGGGTTGATGGTGGCCGGCTTGGCGTTGCTCGTGTTCAGGCGATAAGCCCGGAGTTGTCGGAACGGTTCCGACATCACTGAATGCTTCGACATCAATGATGAGCGCAATGCATCGACGGTCGTGATTTAACCAGTCTCCGACTTAGCTCCGACCGCATTACGACAGCGTCGCATCGACCATGCGCTCACCTTAGCGCCTGTTGTCAGCATGCTCGCCTCCTCGCTACGGACGTATCAAACGTCCACCGTCCTCAAGTGGGATCGAAGCTTCTCGCTCATCGCCGCTTCCATCGTGGGGCTGGTGGCCGCGTGGATGCTCGCCCACCTGATCGACTTTCCGCTGGCCCGTCTCATTTACCAGGCCGAAGGCGGGCAGTGGTCGTTGCGGGACAACGTGCTGCTCGAACCGGTCCTGCACGTGGGCGGACGCTGGCTCAGCGCGTTGGCCTGGTTGGCGGTGCTTGGCGTGACCGTCCATTCGTGGCGGCGTGAATCGCGCGTCGAGTGGACTCGTGCGGCCGCGCGCATGCTGTTGGCGGTGCTGCTCTCGACGCTGCTGGTCAGCCGGCTGAAAGCCGCGACGCATATGGATTGCCCGTGGGACCTGACCGAATTCGGCGGCCTGCGCCCGTACGTGGCGTTGTTTGCTCCGCGCTCGATTTCCCTGGGCACGCCCTCCTGCTTCCCGGCAGGGCAGGCCTGCGGCGGATACGCATGGGTGGCTGCGTACTTCTTCTTCGCGGCCGTGCGTCCGCAATGGCGTAGGGCAGGACTCTCCGTCGGTGTGATCGCCGGTGCGGTGTTCGGTATCGCTCAGCAACTGCGCGGCGCGCACTTCCTATCGCACGACATCGCGACGCTGACGATCTGCTGGACCGTCGCGTGCGCAGTGGAAGGTGGCCATCGCTGGCGGATGCGTCGCATGCGTCGGGAGACCCGCGCATGAACGTCTCCGTCCTCGAACAACCGATTCAGTCGCCGTGGGAACGAACCCTTGCGTGGCTGAAGACGCGCCCGCTGATCATGCCTACCGAGTCGCTCATCGTGCTGGTGTCGGTCTACTTCAGCGTCTTCGGCAACACCGCGTTCTGGAAGGCCGCTGCGCCCGACGCCGGACACTGGGGGTGGCGACTTTCCCTGTTCCTGCTGGTGACGGCGGTACACGGCATCCTTCTTTCCGCGCTGGTCTGGCGGCGGGGCGGGCGCCTGGTGCTGTCGGTTCTGATCCTGATCGCGGCCATGGCCGGGCACTACATGAGCGCGTACGGCATCTACATCGATGCCGGCATGGTGAAGAACGTCATCAATACCGATTGGCGCGAGGCCAACGACCTGGCCGGATTCGATGCCGTGTGGCCGCTCCTGCACGCCGCACCGATGGTGGCATTGGTGTGGTACGTGCGTCTGCGACCGTCGCGCTGGACCGGCGCGCTCCTCGCCCGCGTCGTTCTGCTGGTCGCCATGGCGGTGACGGGACTCACGGGAGCCTTGATCTCCTCGCAGCAGCTGTCGGCCTTCATCCGCAATCAGCGCGAGGTCCGCTACCTGGTAACGCCGGCGAACGTGCTCGTCTCGCTGACCAAGGTCATCAGTCAGGACCCGCCCGGGAGTGCTCGCGCGCAGTTGCCCATTGGCGAAGACGCCAAGCAGCTGCCGTCCGCTGTAGGCCGCCGCCCGCGTCTGCTCGTGCTGGTCGTGGGCGAGACGGCACGCGCCGCCAACTGGGGACTCAACGGCTACGCGCGACACACCACGCCGGAGCTCGCGCAGCGCAACGTGCTGAACTTCCCTCATGTCCGGTCCTGCGGCAGCAGCACGGAGGTGTCGTTGCCGTGCATGTTCTCGGTGCAGGGGCGCGAGCACTACGACGAAGGCGAGATCCGCTCCCACCAATCCTTGTTGCACGTGCTCCAGCGCGCCGGTGTGGACGTGTTGTGGCGGGACAATCAGTCCGGGTGCAAGGGCGTGTGCAGCGGCCTTGCGTACGAGGACTTCCGCAACCGTACCGATCCCGGCATCTGCCAGGGGAATCGTTGTTTCGACAGCATTCTGGTCGAAGATCTGCCTCTGGTCGCGTCGAAGGCAAAGGGAGATCAGATCATCGTCCTCCACATGCTGGGCAACCACGGTCCCAATTACTTCGAACGTTACCCTGAATCCTTCCGTCGTTTCGCCCCGGTGTGCGAGAACTCCGACCTCGGGAAGTGCAGCCAGGCGCAGATCGTGAACGCCTACGACAATGCATTGCTGTACACCGACCACGTGCTGGCGACGGCGATCGACGAACTGGGCAAGGTGACGGACCGCGATACCGCCCTGCTGTATGTGTCCGACCACGGAGAGTCGCTCGGCGAGAACGGCCTGTACCTGCATGGCATGCCTTACGCGATTGCGCCTCGCGAACAGGTCCAGGTGCCGATGGTCGCGTGGTTCTCCGAAGGATGGCGCCAGTCCACCGGCCTGAGCTCCACCTGCCTGCAGATGACGACGGGCGAATCGCTCAGCCACGACAACCTGTTCCACACCGTGCTTGGGCTGACAGGAGTGAAGACGGCGCTGTACCGGAGCGATCGCGACATCTTCCGCGGGTGCCGTCGCGCTAGTTAGCGGCTGAGCGTCCACACGAGGCAAGCGCTTCAGAATCGATGCGAGCGCGCGGCAAAGCGCGTCTCCACATCACAGCATGAGTGCCCATAGCGTGAGCCCCCCGGCGGTTCCACCTACCGCGGCGAAGAGCCCGCGTTTGAACCATTGGGAAAGCGCGGTGGCTTGCGCGTCCAGCACCGTGTCGTCAGGAGCCAGGCCGACGAGCGACAACAGATAAAGCAAGGTGATCGTGATCGGACAGATCAGCGGGTTGCGCAGCCAGAAGTTGACGGGCCATTGCACCATCGCCAACAGGCCTGCCAACCCGACCCAGAGCCATCCGTGCCCGGTCAGGATGAGCCGGTTCTGCGACCGCATGATGGCGAACCCGATCCATGCCATCACGACGGTGGTCATCAACCAGCGGACGAGTTCGAGCATCAGGCCAGGGAGGCGCGCATGCGCAGGGGACGTTACCGGCCAGTCTGCAAGCTCGCATGTCGGAAAGTGGTTGGATCACGGTCCGACACCAATCGCCATCGCGGTTGGCGTGACCCGCGCGGCTCCAGGCTAAAGACCTGACGCCGCTCGGCTCAGTTTCTCGCCCTGGCGAATGGCAGACCCTTGAGCAAGTCGGGCTGGTGCTGAGTGCAGTCGGCTTGCGTCGGGGCGCAGACGAGGGCGACCCTGACCACGGGCTCGCCGTTCTCCACGATCGGCCGATAACGCGCGGCGAGGCTTCCGTTCTGATACCAGAACTCGGGCGCAGCGGCACTTCCCGTGGCGACAAACAAGCCCCGCTGGTACACCGGTGGGCCGATGCGACCTTGTGCGAAAGCCGCGAATACCAGCGACCTGGCTTCGGCGAAGGTGGGCACTTTCTCGGAAGCGGACTCCATCTCGTAGCGCGGACGCCGGTGGGTGCTCGGCCAGCCAAGCTGCTTCGGCGATGAGGTCTTGAGCTGGGAAGGCGAGAAGAAGTCCACCGGCGCCTCATAGCGTCCGTCGACCAGCTTCCAGTCCGGCTGGGGCTTGCCGAGCGTCCAGGTTCTGGCGACATCGAGGGACGCCTCGTCCAGTTCCCGCCAGCCGGTCTTCCTGGCCATCCTGGCATCGGTGACGCGTCCACAGGCATCGAAGGCAACACTGACGGTGCCGTGTCCGCCTCGGCCTGCCTTCGCCATCGACATGGGGTACTTCGGCGGGTGGAGTTGCCGCACGGGACAGTCGCGCGTATCGGCGGCAGCCGCCTGGGCCTGGGACTGCGCATGAGCCGGCATCGCTGCTTGCGCCGCCGCCAGGCAGGCGACGCCCGCCACGATCAAGAAATCCATTCTCAACTTCGCTCTCCCCGAGGAAGTGGACGGCCATCGTGACCACGATGGCGTTTCCCGGCGTGCCCCTGCAGCGCCGCGACCGAGTTTGCCGTCTCGGCGACGGTCGTACAAGCCGCACGCAAACGGGGACTGGATGAGACTGAGCATGACGCCACCATTCCCCATCGCGGGGGAGGTCGTCACTCACAGGTGCGTGTCGATCTCCGGAATCCAGTGTTCATCGACGAGCAACTGGTAGCCTTTCCCGAGCGGATGGATCTCGTTGTCCCACCAGCCCTTGTAGTCCGGGAGTTCCTCCCGCGTCTTCAGCACCGTCATGAAGGGTCGCCGCTTCGCGATATCGAGCAGCAGGTTCTCGAAGGACTCCAATAGCCAGCGCGACACTTCGCGCTGTTCGTCCTCGTCGGTCAGTCCCACCGCGTTCATCGGGTCGAAGAGCCAGGGCCCGCTTTCGATGCCTACGAACTGATAAGGCTTGTCGGATGGCGTCACGTCCGCGTATGAGTGACAGATGATCTGCGAGCCCGGCGCGAACCTGCTGCGCATCGCGATGATGCCGTCGTACGCCGCGCGGACGTGGTCGAAGGTCTGCTTCAGCGGATTGAGCTGGAGGAAGTCCTTGACCGGTTGGGGCCGCTTGGCATTCCAGGGGAATGTCGTCCCGTTCGCGGGGGCGCTCTTCTTCTTGAGGTGATGGGCGAAGTCCTGTCCGATCACGTCGTTGCCACCCAGCGAAACGAGGATGAAGTCGAACGGCTTCTTCACCACCAGCTTCATGTGTTCGCAGACGCTGTCCAGGCGCGGCTGGATCATCGTGGGCACTTGTTTGGCATCGCGACCGGCCGTGCTGTCGTCGTAGAACACGATCTTCGTGCGGTAATGCGCGGCGAGCTTGGTCTGGATGTCCCCGTAGGATCGCAGCGGGTACTGGAACCACGAGTCGCCGATACACAGCGCGCGCTTGCGCCGGGGGAAATCGAGAACCTTGTCGACGAACTTCTGACGTGGGTCGGTGGACACGACGGCGTCTCCATGTGGCGGAGACCGCCACGCACGTAGGGGGCGAACGCCCTGTGGCGGCGGACCCGGCCAGGGTAATCGACTTGGCCAACGCCGGGTCGAAAAGTCCTTTCACGCGCTGATAGTCAAGTACGCCGTGTTGTCCCGCCTCCCGTTTGCGGGAAGCTACCGCGCCATGTCCCGCTCAGTGCGCTCGCAGGTATCGGGCAGCGCTTGCGCGCTCATGGCTGCGCGATCCGGTGCGCATGCCCGTTGCGTGCGACGCGCGGCACGAGCATCGGAACCTCGCGACGGTACTTCGCATACTCGGGCAGCGCATCGAGAAGATCGCGTTCCTCCAGCCGGATCGCCACGAGGATGTACGCAGTGGTCATCAGCGCGAACAGCAGATGCGTGACGGTCATCGTCGGCGTCGCCCAGAACGCGAAGAACCAACCGACGTAAAGGGGATGACGCACCAGCCGGTACGGCCCGGGCGTCTTGAACGGCAGCGGCCGATACGGCCGCCCGCGGAACTGCAGCCACACCTGGCGCAGCCCGAAGAGGTCGAAGTGGTTGATCAGGAACGTCGACACCAGCACCAGCGTCCAACCGAACGCGCACGCCGCGTACAGCAGCGCTCGACCGGCTTCGTTGTCCACGTTCCACACCACGCCGCCGAGAGGACGCCATTGCCAGAACAGGACGATCAGCGCCAGGCTCGACAGCAGCGTGTATGTGCTGCGCTCGGCGGACTCGGGAATCACGCGCGTCCAGGCGCGCTTGAACGCCGGGCGTGCCATCACGCTGTGTTGCAGTGCGAACAGGGCGAGCAGGCCCAGGTTGATCGCCAGCGCGACCGGCTGGCTGCCGGCGCGTGGCGAATCCATCGCCTTGGGCACCCAAAAGTTACCGACGAAACCGATCGCGTACAGGAACGTGGCGAAGAACACCGCGTAGCAGAACACTCCATAGAGCAGGATCAGGGAACGCTTCATGACCGTCTCGATGCGCCCGCGCGGGGCTGGGCAGTGTTCGCAGGGTCGTCCTGGGCGCGTCGCAAGGGCAGGGGAAGGATGTCCCGCGCACCCAGGGGCGCGCCGCTACCTGGGGGAGGTTTGTCCCGACTAGACTGACGGCACGCGCGCGCTAGGGGCTTCGACCATGAAGCAGTCGATCCGTTACCTGACGACCGGCGATGGCACGCGACTTGCGTGGTCGTCGATGGGGACGGGCTTGCCGCTGGTGAAGGCGGCCAATTGGCTGAGCCACCTCGAATACGATCTGGAAAGCCCGATCTGGCAGCACTGGATGCGCTTCCTCGGCGGCAACTTCCGTTTCATTCGTTACGACGAACGCGGCTGCGGCATGACGGGCGGGGATGCGCGCGGCGTGTCGCTGCCGAACTGGCTCTGCGACCTGGAGGCCGTGGTCGATGCCGCGCAGATCGAGGGCCCGTTCGCCCTGCTGGGGATCTCGCAGGGTGCGGCGGCCTGCCTGGCGTACGCGGTGAAGCATCCCGAACGCGTCTCTCACCTGCTGCTGTACGGCGGCTACGCGCGCGGTGCATACGAACGTGGCAACGCCGAGTCCGCGCGCATGTACCACGCCATCGTCGACATCGCGCGCGGTGGATGGGACGACCACAATCCCGTGTTTCGCCAGTTGTTCACCGCGCGCTTCATTCCCGGGGCGACGGACGCGCAGGTGCAGTGGTTCAACGAACTGGCGCGGACGACGACCACCGCCCAATCGGCCGGCGAGTTGCTGGAAGCGCGCGCACGGGTCAACGTCACCGCGTTGTTGCCGCAGGTCGCCGTGCCCACGCTGGTCATGCACGGGCGGCAGGACGGCGTGGTGCCGTTGGAAGAAGGTCGCCTGCTCGCCGCCAGCATCGCCGGTGCACGCTTCGTCGAGCTGGAGTCGCGGAACCACGTCCTGCTGGACAACGAACCGGCATGGCCGCGCTTCTGTGAAGAGGCCTTGCGATTCCTCGGCGCCGACGTGCGGCAGCCGCTGGCGGGACTGACCCACAGGGAACGCGAAATCGTCGACGGCCTCGTCGCCGGTCGCACCAATGGCGAGATTGCCGCGTCGCTCTTCATCAGCGACAAGACCGTGCGCAATGCACTGACCCGGATCTTCGACAAACTCGGCGTGCGCTCGCGCACACAGGCGATGGCGCTGTTGCGCGACGGGACGCGCGAGTGAGTGGGTCGCATCGGTGGACCTGTTGCGGGCGAGGCCGGCGTCAGGTCGCGATCCCTGGCGGACACAAGTTGCCTCTTCGACAACCATCCAGCTGATGCCGGCTGGTGCCCGGCGCTAGCTCGGGCCCGGGTATCCGCTTATGGCCGGTGGCGGATACACCGCGGCGATTGCGAAGGCGCTCGGGTTCATGCCGGTATGGACCGCATCTGGGTACTATCGACTTGTTATCGGTGGCGACGGAAGGCGCGATGGCTACTGCTTCGGACCAATCGGATGCTGCGTTGCGTGTCGCCCTGCTCGAGGACGACGCGGTCCTGCGCGAGCGCATCCTGCTGCCGGGATTGCTGCACTTCGGCTTTAGCGCGCACGGTCTGGCGACGGCCGCGGAGTTGCACCAGCATCTGCGCACGCATCCGGTCGACATCGTCGTCCTCGACGTGGGCCTACCCGACGGCGACGGGTTCGCGATTGCCGGCGACATCCGTTGCGCGCGTCCGAACGTGGGGATCGTCATGCTTACCGGCCGCAGCGAGACCACCGATCGCGTTCGCGGCTTGAGCCAGGGCGCCGATGCCTACCTGGGCAAGCCGGTGGAGATCGATCTGCTCGCCGCCACGTTGCACAGCCTTGCCCGCCGCCTGCTCGCGACGCCGCGGCCCGCGCCACGGCGCTGGCACCTGGATTCGAACGGTTGGTGCCTGGTGTCGCCAGCGGGTGGGACAACCGCGCTCACCCGCACCGAACGCCGTGTGGTCGATCGTCTGCTTCAGGCGCCGGGCGAGTTGGTCACGCGCGACGACCTGATCGGTGCGCTGACCAGCAACGTATTCGATTTCGACCCGCACCGGCTCGATTCGCTGATCTATCGCCTGCGCCGAAAGGTCACCGATGCCTGCGGCGAAGCGCTGCCTCTCAACGCGGTGCATGGCGAGGGCTACGTGCTGGTCGACGACGTGCACTGAGCGTTCAGTGCACCGGCGCCATCGCGCCCTCGATCGCGCGCGCCGCGGAGACGACGGCAAGCGGCAGGTGGATCGCGAACACCGTGCCCTCGCCGATGCAGCTGTCCACGCGGATGTCGCCGCCGACGGCCTTCACCAGATCGTGCACGACCGACAGGCCCAGTCCCGTGCCAGCCGCCTCGGGCTTGGTGCTGAAGAACGGTTCGAACACCCGCGCAAGCGTTTGCGCGTCCATGCCGTGGCCGCTGTCCGACAAGGCGATGCGCACGTATTCGTCCGCGCGCATGGTCTCAACGCGGAACACGCCGCCGCCGGGCATCGCGTCGCGCGCATTGGCCGCGATGTTGAGCACCATGAGCTCGAACTCGTTGCGGTCCAGCCGCACCGCGAGCGCGTCGCTGGACTCGGCGATGTCCACGCGAATACCCGATCCGAACATCTGGCGCAGCATCGGCCGCAAGTCCGAAAGCGCCTGCACGGCATCGAAGGTCTCGATGCGCAGGACGTCGTTGCGGGCGAAGCCGAGCAGCTTGCGCGTCAGCGCCAGGCCGAGCGCGGCCGCCTCCTCGATGCCATGAAGCGCGTCCTCCATGGCGAGCATCCGCTCGCGGTCGTCGTGCAGATCCAGAAGGCGATGGCGCTGCGCGGCATAGCCCTGCACCACGCCCAGGATGTTGTTGAAGTCGTGCGCCACGCCGCTGGCGAGGCGGCCGCCGGCTTCCATCTTCTGCGCGTGGATCAGCTGCGATTGCGCACGTTCGCGCTGCGCCATCTCGTGCTGGAGTTCGGCGCCGCGCGCGAGCGACTCGTCCAGGCTCTCGCGCAGCGCGGTGATGGTGCGGTCGAGCACCAGGGTGATGATGGCGTAGCTCACCATCAGCGTCGGCGCGTTGTTGAGCGCGTTGCGGATCCATTGCGGATCGTGCGCGCTGAGCGCGTCCACGCTGAATCCGATGGCGAACACCTGCATCAGCAGCGCGTACACCGTCCATAGTGCGCGGCGACCCAGCACCAGACCGCCGATCACCAGCACCAGCACCACCGAGGACTGGTCGATCAGCTGCGATTGCGTGCCGAGCTTGTAGTGCGCCAACGCCAGCGACGTCAGCAGTGCGCCGAGGAAGATCGTCATCGCAGGGCGGAAGCGCCCGCGACGGATCAGCCACACGCAGCCCAGCGCGAGCGTGGACGTGGTGAGGTCGAGCGCGAGCACGACGCCCCAGCCGGACGGAATCGGCCGCGACGAGAGGTGCCAGGCCCAGGCGGACGGCAGGGCCACGCCGTAGAAGAGCAGCAGCAACTGCATCACCGGCGAATTGCGCCGGTCCACGACGTTGTCGACGGGCGCGCTGCGCAGCCAGTTGCCAATGCGATCCCACATGCGCTCTTCATTCCCCTTCCGGCGCGAACTGCGATAGCCGACACGGTCGGCCGCCGACGCCTGCCACGCAGAGTACCGCGACGGTGAGAACTCGGTGAGGTTTCGGTGAGAGCGCGAGCGTGACAGTCATTTTGCAGGCGCCGTAGGTTCCCCCTTGTTGCGGCGTGACAGGGGACGCCGGCAACCGGACGAGAGCCCAGGATCGGGCGAGCACCACATCCAAACGCACGCGATGCAGCGGCCACGACCGGTTCCGGGGCGTCCGGGCCGCACGGCACCGCTTTGTCTTTTTGTTTGTGAACCAGGGTGGGGAGACACTGATGAACAAGATCTACAGCCGGGTCTGGAGCCACGCGAAGCAGGCGCTGGTAGTGGCCTCGGAATTGGCGAGCGCCCGCGGCAAGAAGGGCGGCACCACGGGCGCGGCCAGCGCGCCGCGTGCCGCAGCGGTCGGTGCCCTGACACTGGCCGGCTTGTGGGCGCTCTGCGCGCCGGCCTTCGCTGAGCAACTCACCCTGGAGCGCGACGGACAGCGCTGCACGATCCGCGATGCGCAGGACGTCGCGCGCGAGATCGACTGCGCGGCGTTCGAGCAGCTCAGCGGCTCGACCATCGCCGCCGTCGGCCTGGCGGCTTCACCGGGGGTCGGCAGCGCGGCCGTCGGAAGCGGCAGCGATTACCTGCGCGCCGACGGCGCCGGCGACGGCAGCGACGTGCCGCAGGTCGCGGGCGAAGGTGCACTGGCGGCAGGAGCCAACAGCTACGCGATGGCGAACGCCGCCACGGCGGTCGGCGGCAGCGCCTACGCAGGCGGACTGGGCGCGACCGCCTACGGCAACTATGCGATGGCCTTCGGCGATGCGACCATCGCGATCGGCCAGGGCGCGTTCGCCGGCTCGGGCAGCGATCCGTTCATCAACGGCCTGGGCAACATCGCCATCGGCGCGTCGGCCGAAGTCGATTCCGAACAGGGTGGCACCGCCGTCGGCGCGCTCAGCGTGGTGTACGGCACCGGCGCCACCGCCATCGGTGGCAATACGCAGGCTTATGGCAATGGCAGCCTGGTCGCCGGTTTCGGCGCCGGTACCAATGGCCAGGGCAGCATCGCGATGGGCGCGAACTCGCGCGCCGTAGCCGGTGAGTCCGGCGTGGCGCTGGGCGAAACGGCGCACGCCATCGGCACCGGCGCAATGGGCCTGGGCGGCATCAGCTGGGCCGAAGGCAACAGCGCCATCGCCGCCGGCTACTGGTCCACCGCGGCGGGCGAGGGCGCCATCGCCATCGGCGGCGGCGCAGGCGAAGACATGGACGGCGACGGCACCGTCGGCCCCGGCGAGATGACGGTGGCCGCCGGCTATCGCGCCACCGCGCTGGGTTACCACAGCGCCGCCCTGGCCGACAGCGCGCTGGCCATTGGCGATTCCTCGCAGGCGCTGGCCTTCAACGCCACGGCGGTGGGCGCGAACAGCCTCGCGGCCGGTGAAGGCGGTATCGCCAGTGGCGCCAACGCGTATGCCGGCGGGATCGAAAGCAGCGCCTTTGGCGCCAACAGCTACGCCGACGCGGACTACACCGTCGCCATCGGCAGTGGCAGCCTGGGCCTGGCCGAAGGTGCCGTGGCGGTGGGATCGGGTGCGACGGCGATCGGTTCGGCCAGCGTGGCGACCGGCGCGGCGGCCGTGGCCGACGGCGATGGCTCGGTGGCGTCCGGCAACAATGCACAGGCGCTGGGTTCCGGTGCGGTCGCGGTGGGTCGCGATGGCATCGCCGAAGGCGAAGCCGCCACTTCCGTCGGCCAGCAGAGCTACGCCACCAGCTTCGCCACCGCAACCGGCGTGATGAGCAACGCCGCCGGTTGGGCCAGCACCGCGATCGGCGCCAACGCGCAAGCGCTGAACGATCTGTCGATCGCGATGGGCGTGGACGCGACGGCCACCGGTGCGGCGTCGATCGCGATCGGCGTCCAGACCAACCCGTGGGGGCCGGGCGGCGAACGCAGCGTCGCGCTCGGCGGCATGGCGCAGGCCGGCGGCAAGGACAGCGTCTCGCTGGGCACGCTCAGCAATGCCGGCGGCAGCAGCGCGCTCGCACTGGGCACCACCATGGCCTGCGACGGCATGTTCTGCATCGAACAGAACACCGGCGCGTGGGGCATGAACAGCACGGCCGTCGGTGCGGGCGCTTCGGCGCAATCGGACTTCACGACATCGCTGGGCGCGGGTGCGCAGGCGGGCGGCGCGCATTCGTTGGCGGCCGGTTCGTTCGCGCAGGCGTGGGTGGACGGCAACGTCGCCCTGGGTACCAGCGCGCTGGCGATGGCGAGCAACTCCGTTGCGCTGGGTGCGAACTCCACCACGACCCGCGACGACACCGTTTCGGTCGGCAACGACGACGGCCTCACACGCCAGATCACCCACGTCGCTGCCGGCTCGGAAGACAACGACGCGGTGAACAAGGCGCAGCTCGACGCCGTCGCCGCGGCAATGGGCGACGACGACGCCTACCTGGCAGTGGACGGCGCAGGCGACGGCAGCGACAACGCCATGGCCAACGGCGAGAACGCCGCCGCGCTCGGCGCCAACGCTGTCGCCAACGGCGAGCAGGGAACCGCGTTGGGCACCAGCAGCTACGCCGATGGCGCGTATACCACGGCGGTCGGCAGCGGCACGCTGGCGTTGAACGAAGGCGCCACCGCGCTGGGTTCGGGTGCAACGGCCATCGGCGAATTCAGCACCGCCAACGGCTATGGTTCGGTCGCCAATGGCGTGAACAGCGCGGCCGTCGGTGTGAACGCGCTGGCACAGGGCGACGGCAGCTTCGCCGGTGGCGACTCGGCGCAGGCCAACGGCGGCGGCGCGGTCGCGCTTGGCGTGGGCAGCATCTCGAACGGCTCGCTCGGCGTCTCGATCGGCGGCAACGCGGAGAACAACGGATTCTTCGCCGTCGCCGTCGGCGGCCTGGCGCTGGCCGACGCACCGTTCACCACCGCCATCGGCGGTTTCGCCGCGGCCGATGGTTGGCAGTCGACGGCGGTGGGCTCGGGCGCATACGCGACCGGCTTCAACGCCACCGCCACCGGCGCGGGCGCGATGGCGGCCGACGGCGGCGTGGCGCTTGGCGCCGGCGCTCAGTCCGGCACGTGGCTGACGGATCCGGACACCGGCGCGAGCGTGTTCACCGGGACGTCCGGCACTGCGGTAGGCCAGAACGCCATCGCCAGTGGCCTGTACGGCACCGCGCTGGGTGGCTTCTCCGGCGGCTCGTTCTCCTCGGCGGGCGCGAGCGGCATGTACAGCACTGCGCTCGGCGCCGGCGCGTACGCCGGGTCGTACTGGGACAGCACGCTGGTCGGCGACTTCACCACCGCCGTCGGCGCCGAAGCCTGGGCCGTCGGTGGATCGGCCACCTCGCTGGGCTTCAACAGCTTCGCCCAGGCCGACAACGCGACGGTGCTCGGCGCCAACGCGTGGAGCACGCCGGACGCGAGCAACTCCGTCGCGCTTGGCCAGGGATCGTATGCGGATCGCGCCAACGCGGTCTCGGTCGGCGCGGCGCAGGACTGGACCGACGCGGCCGGGACGGTGCACGCGAAGATCGATCGCCAGGTCACCAACGTCGCGGCGGGTACTGAAGCGACGGATGCGGTGAACAAGGGACAGCTGGACGACGTGGCGGCGGATGTCGGCGCCATCGCGTCCAACGCCGTCGCCTACGACGCCGACGACAAGGCGCGTGTCACGCTCGGCGGCGCCGCGGGCACGGTCATCGGCAACGTCGCCGCGGGGGAGGTCGGCGCGACCAGCCGCGAGGCAGTCAACGGCTCGCAGCTGTTCGCGACGAACGAACGTGTCGGCACGCTCGAGATGCAGGTCGGCAACGTCACCGGCACGCTCGCCAACGCGGTGACCTACACCGACTCGAGCCGCACGATGGTCGAGTTCGGCAACGGCGATGGCACGACGTTGCGCGGCGTGCGTGCCGGCCGCGCGGACACCGATGCGGTCAACGTCGCGCAGCTCGCATCGATTGCCCGAACCCTCGGCGGCGGGGCGACGATCGGCGGCGACGGAATGCTCGCCGGGCCTTCCTACGCGATCCAGGGCAGCCAGCGCATCGGCTTCGATCAGGCCTTCGGCGCGATCGACTCCACGCTCACCGGCATCATCGGCCGCCTCGGCTCGCTGGAACACAGCCCGGGCGGTGGCGTGCCCGGCGGCACCGGCAACGGCATGGCGATCGGCTCCGGCAGCCACGCGCAGGACGGTCGCGACACGGCAATCGGCAACGGTGCGGTGGTCGCCGCCGACGGCAGCACCGCGCTGGGCAACAACACGTCGATCAGTGCGGCGGCGACGAACGCCGTGGCGGTCGGCGCCGATGCGAGCGTGACCGCGGCGTCCGGAACGGCGATCGGGCAGGGCGCCTCGGTGACGGCGGAAAACTCCGTCGCGTTGGGACAAGGGGCGGTGGCGAACGAAGCCAACACCGTGTCCGTCGGCAGCGTCGGCAACGAACGTCGCGTCACCAACGTGGCCGCGGGCACCGCTGCGACCGACGCGGCGAACGTGCAGCAGGTGCAGGCCGGCGATGCGCAGGCAGTGGCCACCGCCAACGCGTACACCGACACGACCGCCACGCAGACGCTGACGCGCGCCAACGCCTACACCGACAGCCGCTATCAGACGTTGAGCGACGAGTTCACCAACCTGCGCGACGACCTGGGCTACCGCCTGGGCAAGCAGGACGAGCGCATCGACCGACAGGGCGCGATGAGCGCGGCGATGATGAACATGTCGATCAATGCCGCCAACGCGCGCAGCCCGCGCGGCCGCGTCGCCGTGGGTGCCGGCTGGCAGAACGGCGAGAGCGCGCTTTCGGTCGGCTACTCGAAGTCCATCGGCGAACGCGCGTCGATGAGCATCGGTGGCGCGTTCTCCAGCGACGACAGCTCCGCCGGCGTCGGCTTCGGCATCGACCTCTGACCGCGTCCATCCACACACCGTTGCTAGCGAAGGATGCCGGGGGTGGCCCCCGAAGCGACCCCGGCGTTCCTTCGTCCATTCGATGATCTTCCGGAGAGAACCATGAGCAAGAAGACCCGCCTCTACGCCGGCACCCTCGCCACCGCCGTGGTCGTCGCGCTGTCGGCCTACGCCGCCACCGGTACCAACGCCGACGATGCCGCGACCTCGCTGTCGCGCCGAGCTGCTGTCGGCAGCAGCGGTGCGGCGTTGCCAGGCAAACGCACCGTCGCCCTGACGACGCTGCCGCAGCAGACCGGCTTCGACCGCTTCATCGTCAAGTACCGCGTCGCATCCGGTCCTCGCGGCGTGCAGGCGACGACCGTGCTGGGCGCGTTCAACACCGCCGCCGCGCGCGCGGGACTGTCGACGATGCGCGCAAACGGCGTCGCCCTGTCGGCCACGCACTTGCGCAGGCTGGCGATTGGCGGCGACGTGCTGCGTACTTCGCGCGCCCTCAATGTGACCGAATCCAACGCGCTGCTGGAGCAGCTGCGCAGCGATCCGTCCGTGGAATATGCGCAGCCCGACTACCGCCGCCACAAGCTCGACTTCGTTCCCAACGACGAGCACTACGGCTTGCAGTGGCACTACGCCTCCTCGGCCAGCGGCATCCATGCGCCGACCGCGTGGGACACCACCAACGGCGCGGGCGTCGTCGTGGCCGTGCTCGACACGGGCTACCTGGACCATGCCGACCTGGACGCGAACATCGTCGCCGGCTACGACTTCGTGCACGACGCGGCCATCTCCAACGACGGCGACGGCCGCGACGCCGACGCGCACGACCCGGGCGACTGGCTGCCGGGCGAGCGCAGCAGCTTCCACGGCACGCACGTGGCCGGCACGATAGCGGCCGTGACCGACAACGCACTGGACGTGGCCGGCGTGGCCTTCGGCGCGAAGGTGCAGCCGGTGCGCGTACTCGGCACGGGCGGCGGCTACAGCTCGGACATCGCCGATGCGATCGTATGGGCGTCCGGCGGAACCGTCGACGGTGTGCCGGACAACGCGACGCCGGCGGAAGTGCTCAACCTCAGCCTCGGCGGCTACGGCGCATGCAGCACCGACCCGGTCACGCAGGAAGCCATCGATTCGGCGATCTCGCGCGGCGCCACGGTGGTGGTTGCGGCCGGCAACGACAACTCGTCGGCATCGAACTACAGCCCGGCCAGCTGCCGTGGCGTGATCACTGTCGGCGCCACCGGTGTGGACGGCGCGCGTTCCTACTTCTCGAACTACGGCGCCACCGTCACCATCGCTGCGCCCGGCGGCAACGCCACCAGCGGTTCTTCGCCGGACGACGCGTGGATCTGGTCGCTGGGCAACCGCGGCGAAACATCGCCGATCCCGGGCGAGGAGGGCGACGCCACCGTGGGCATGATCGGCACGTCGATGGCCAATCCGCACGTGGCCGGCATCGTCGCCCTGATGCAGGCCGCGGCGGTCGGCGTCGGGCGCGACCCGCTCACGCCCGCGCAGGTGAAGACGATCCTGCGTTCGACCGCGTCGCCATTCGTGGTGCAGCCGCCGAGCAATCAGAGCATCGGCGCGGGCATCGCCAATGCCGCGGCGGCGGTGGCGGCGGCCGCGCAGGACATTCCCGAAGACCAGAGCGAATTGCTGTCCAACCGCGTGGCAATCACCGGCCAGGCCGGTGCCGCCGGCGACATCCTGACCTATCGCATCGTGGTTCCGGCCGGGGTGTCCGCGCTGAATCTGCGCACGTACGGGGGCAGCGGCAACGTCTCGCTGTACGTGGCCCGCGATCGCACGCCCACGGCAAGCGACTTCGATCGCAAATCGGTGAAGGCGGGCAATGCGGAGACCGTCGTCGTCACCAACCCACCTGCCGGCACGTACTACATGACGGTCATCGGCGAGAGCGAGTTCGCCGGCGTATCCGTGATGGGCGTGTACTGAGGACGCGCCTGCGAAGGCGTGGCGTCGTGGAGCGAAGGGGAGGGCGGCGGAAGCCGCCTTCCCCTTCTGGCATCGGTGTCCCTAGGGTTCAGTTCGGCGAGCGGCGGGATGCATCAGCCTGGCCTCCCCGCACATCGGGCCGCGATCCTGTCCGCCCCTGGCGCGCCTTGACGTCGCTTGCTGATGGGCGACCTGGCCCGGCAAAGGGAATTGCTATGGCCCATCGGATCCCCAGCGCTTGCATCGTGCATTGGCCTAGAGGTCGCTACCTCGAGCGTGGACGGAAAGATCGGGCCAATCGCGTCCATGCCGCATGCCGTCCGTTGTCGAGCAGCGCGGCAGCGGTTGCCACATTTCTCGTAATGGCAACGTTCTCGCCAGCGCTACGAGCCGAGGAGTTCGGGTTCGACTGTCCTGCCGGATGTCGACAAGGATTCGTCTGGCGCATGGCAGGAAGGAACGACCGTGTTTGCGTTCTTCCTGCGGCGCGAACGTTGGCGCGGGATGAAAAAGCGTTGGCCGCCGAGCGACGCCTGCACGCCCCGCGACCCACTCCGAGCGGATCGCTTTCGTTCAAGATCGCCTGCAAGCCGAGCTACACGTGGCGGAAGGCATTTCCCGACGACTACGTGTGCGTTAAGGATGTCGACAAGAATCGAGCGCTGGCCGAGAACAGGAATTCCAGGGCGGCCTGCGGCGCCACGTTCTGCCAGCAGTGGACCATGGATCCTGGCCATATGAGGCTGTCGCAGAATGGGTTCACCGTCTACCTGAGTTTTCAACAGACCTCACTCGTCAATGCAACAGGGAACCAGCCCCACGTACATGGAAGCGCCTATTACGAGAGCGCAGGTGGCCGCGTACAGGGATACCTGCAGGGAAACCTCTATCGCGACAACTTCGACGTAACCGTTCAATGGGAAAACGCGACGCGCGGAAATTATCGAGCAGATATCGTCCAGAACTACTGGATCGGACCGCACGGCGAAGTCGAACTGGTGGGCGAACTGAAGAATGGAACGACGCACGACGAGCAGCATCCGGGCCGAGCAGCCACCCCTTGGGTGACGGACAGTCTGCTTAGCTGCCATCGCTTTGGCCCTTGATGCTCACTCCGCATCGCGAATTTTCGTCCCGGGAGCACCCTGGCTAAGGCTGAAGCGCTGGCGAAACCACACGCCCCTCCGATGCCGAGCGCACCGCCGCTTCGATGACGGCCATCACTCGGATGGCCTCGTCCGGTGGCACCGGATTGGGCCGTTCGCCCGCGATGGCTTCCGCGAGTTCCACATAGAACCGGGATTGGTCACCCGATACGGCGGCCCGCGTCTGGATCGGGCCGTCATCGCATCGCCATTGCACGGGGTCCGAATCGATACCCCATTCCGGGTCGCCCGGTCGCAACCCCGCAAGCAGCTGCTGCTCCTGGCGATCGGGATGCGCCTTGATCAGTGATCCTCGTGTGCCATGCACGACGAAGCGCGGTCCGGGGATCGCGGCGAGCATCCCCGCGTGCAGGACGGCTCTGATCGCACCGAAACCCAGCACGACATGCGCCCAGTCCTCCGTCGTCGAACCGCTGCGTTGCCGCGCGAGATTCGCCTGCACGCTGTCGGGCCATCCGAACAGGGCGAGCGCTTGATCCACCAGGTGAGGCCCAAGATCCCACCACAGGCCTGTCGCCGGTCCAGGTCGTTCGCGCCAACGATCACGCACCTGCGGACGGAACCGTTCGATTCGCGATTCGAAATGACGTGCTTCGCCGATGAGCCCTTCGTGCATGGCTTGCCGAACCGACAGGAAATCGCTGTCCCAGCGACGGTTGTGGAACACCGAAAGAAGTCGGCCGTGGGCCTGCGCTGTCGTTCTCAGTTCGCATGCTTCCGACAGGCTGGGCGTCATCGGCTTGTCGACGACGACATGCTTGCCCGCACGTAACGCAGCTTGCGCGAGCGGGAAATGCGTGTCGTTGGGTGTGGCGATCACCACCAGATCAATGCCAGGGGCGACGATCACCCGCATCGGATCAGCTTCGACCTCCATGCCGGGAAGCTCCGCCCGCACGTGGTCGGGCCTGCTTGAGGCAACCAGCTCCACCGACAGCCGGGAGACCGCCCGAATCAGCGGCACATGGAACGTGCACGCGGAATAACCGTACCCGATCAACGCAACGCGGATGGGATCGGAAGGCGCGTTCATGCCGGACAACGCCGTGGCTGCATCATTCCTTCTGCCCGTTTCAACCATTGGTTCCTCCTTCGTGCGCGGGAGGACTGTCCCAAGAAGCGCTATTGGCCCGTTTGCGTCAGTACAGACCTTTGGAAGGTCCGCTGTTGCGCATTCACGAGAATCGCAAGCGAACACCGGAATCATTGCACTGGAGAGCGATCTGCTCAACCGAAGCGCCCCGAAGCAGGGGCGCTTTGGTGTTCGCTACTTCTTCTTTCCTTGGGCCGCCTGCTCGATGAGCTGCGGTCTGCCGTTCGCGCATCTACGCGTGTTCGACCGGTTCGAGCGCAATCCGGAGAAGGGTCACCCGCTGCGCCTCAAGCGCGTCAAGCTGCCCAAGCGTCCGATGGGCCTGTATGAGTCCACGGTGATGGACACCACCGACCGCAAGATTCCGTGGTATTACCCGGCCGCTTTCATCCTTCTGGCCGCTGTGGTTGCGGGTGGGGACGCAATGTCCGACGTCAAAGCAAAGCTTGGCGGGGAATCGCCCACGGTGATCGCAACACCAAAGCCGAAGGCGAAGGAGGGCGGAGCGGGAGCGACGGCCGACGCCGCCGCAGGCGCCCCCGGCGCGCTCTACGCGATAGCGATTACGTCGCATGGCTCACGCCGCGCATCGGCGGGCAACCGTGGACCGCGCCCGCGTACGACGGGCTCGACATCCCGGTGGTGTAGGCGATGATCGAGGCGCCGCAACAGGTCACGAACGTCTTTCTCGCGAGCTTTCAGGGGGGGCTTCTGAAAGCGCGTGCGCGATGCCGCTTATTTCTTGGATGCTTGCCGTGATTATCAGGATTAGGCTGCCAAGGCGCTCGCGATCTTTGATTTCTTGGTGACGATTCTCGGCTCC
The DNA here is from genome assembly GCA_005503055.1 of Lysobacteraceae bacterium P. Taxonomy (GTDB): domain Bacteria; phylum Pseudomonadota; class Gammaproteobacteria; order Xanthomonadales; family Xanthomonadaceae; genus Lysobacter_J. Next base: position 399,322 of record SCOX01000001.1, read on the forward strand.
GCCCAATGATCACGCCGACGCCCGAGAATCGCTTGCCACCAAGCAGGCGCATCCTTCGCAGGGAAGGCGATCCATAGCGCGAAGATGCTTGCCGTGATGAGGCTGCACAGCGCGATGTTCCATGCGTTGAATCGTCTAATGATCCAACCATGCTTCATCTTTAGGCGCGGCGCAAGAGTTCGGGCAGCCTTGCCCGCCGCCCAACATGGCGGCCGAAGGTCGTTGTCATAGGTCACCTGAAACAGCACAGGGACCATATCGGCCCCTGTGTGCGCGATGCCTCTAGAGGGCGCAGGAGTGGAGTCCATAATCCAGCCAGATCGCGAGTCAACTGTCTCCACTGAGCGCAGGTTCCTTGCGAAGCTCCAGAATGCTGAGTGCGACCTGCAAGCGCGTCCGATCTCAAGGTGAGGTGTGGATCTGGTGGCTAGCGTCCGCGACCGTGGCGGGCGCACCGCGTAGTGAGTGCCGAGGAAGGTCGATGGTAAACACGCATCCGATGCCGGGTATGTTACGTACGCTCAGGACACCGAAGTTGGCCTCAATGCTGCTACGGGAAATGGGTAGACCCAAGCCCAAGCCGGTTCTGTCCTGCGCACCTTGGGTGAAGGGCAGGAACATCTTTTCAGCATCGCCGGGCGGCAGACCACCACATTGGTCCTCCACATCGATGAGGACGCGGTCAGCCACCGCATAGGCATTGAGGCTGATCTCGCTGTGCGGGTGCGAGAACTTGAATGCGTTCTGCAGGAGATTCCCCGCCGCGGACAGCAGCAGGTCACGGTCCACATCAACGGCTAACAAGGGATCCACTTCAGAGACCCTCAGGGTACAGCCCCTTACGTTCGCCTCCAGCGAAGCCGAGAGTTTGATCTCTGCCAAGAAGTCGTGAACCGAGAACAATCGGCTCTGAAGTGGCAAGCCCGCGGTCATCCGCACCTCGGCCAAGGAGCGGTCTATCAGATTGCTCAGGTTGACCAACGAGCGCTCGAGCACGCCGCCGGTGGCACCCGACAGGCCCACGTCGCCCCTCTTGATGACAGAGAGTGCCAAGGTGGCGGTCGCAAGTTGGTTACGCAGCTCGTGGGCGAGGAAACCAAGCCGCTCGTTGAGTGCGTGCGCATGCTGGCCCGTGACCAAGATGTCGCGCTGGTAGCCGAACTCGGTAACCGCATTGGCGATCGCGTTGTCCAGGCAGCGGTTGAGAATCCGGAACTCGTCTATCCCGATCTCCGCGCCCAGCTCAAATGCCAAGTCGGTGATCGCTTGGCAAAGGTCGCCGTAGTCATGGACGACTTCCTCGACAGTGAAGCCGTGTTGCATCAGCTCCTTACCGTGTTGGGCCGCCGTGTCGCCTATATCGGACAGGGAGGGCTTGCCGCCACCGGCGCGTCCTGAAACCCGGCGGCTCCGCAATGGATCTGAGGTCTGCTCCAACTCAAGTGTCTTGATGACCTGTTCAAGGAACACTGAAATTCCGTGCTCCAGCTCCGCACCCGATGCGCCAGGTGCTGACCTCGCTTCCACCTTCACCCTGCAGCGAGCAGTCAGTTCGTCCCGATTCGCGATTAGAAAGCGGTGCATCATCACCGCACCATACGCCCAATGCGCCGATTGCGGCGTAGTGACGAACCACGCTACCGTCCATCGGGAACGACCGGTAGAGGTGGAACTAGCTACTAGGACCCCCTTTACGGATAGCTTGACGGCAGCTCGAGGCCACCCGCGGCCTAACGTCGCGGGAATCCCCGGATGGTGTTCTTGCGCTTGAATCTGGAGAGCCCGATGCCGGTGCTCGATGCGATCGCTGGGTCGCGACGGCGCGAGCAGTACCACTAACGTTCCCGTCAAGGTTACGTGATGAGAGGAAACTAGCTCGGTGTCTTACGACGCTTTTCAGTCGATTGAACGCGCAAAGACTTTAGGTATGGATTCGTGAACGTAAAGGGCGGCCTTCCGTCTCGGTTGGGGTCCCACGCTAACGATGAGCGTGGCGCTATCAGCGACCTGAGCGCATCAGTAGCCGTCGACCAGAGCATTTCGACTAGAGTTTTCATATGTATCGTCCATCCCTCGGGTGAGCCTCCATAGGAAGGTCACAGTGGCGCGAGGGGGCTGGCGCGGCTGCGGCTTTGACGACAGGTGGTCGTGAGCCATCACACTATGGCCCCATTTGACAAAGCGCTCCTAAGGTGCCGAATCCGGTTCATCTCGCGTACTGGGCGACATCGCCAGCCAATCAGGTCATGCACACGACCATCCCTCGCTGGGAAGAGGTAGATTCTGCAGCGAATGAGTTCTGTCTGACGCGCATGGCGGATCGCGATTTCGTTTCGGCACCGGTCGTAATGTTTGCGGTAGCGGGTACCGGGCCCGACCGTCCAGCGGATAACGCAGATCGAGCGGGCGAGGCAGCGTGACTGCGCAATGGTGGGGAATGATCCGGCGCGACATCTCTGCGCAGTCAGCCATATCCAGCTGCTCTCATGTCCCGAGCGTTACGATCAGAAGCGAATCAAGATGCTCGCATGCGCCCGGCCCTTGGAAAGTAACAGAGGCGTGCTTTTCCCTTCGGCCGACTCGTTGCAAAACACTGAGTTGATGGCAATCGTGGTTGTTGACGATGCTCTAAAGGCTCGGGGTCTACAGCGTCATCTCGCGGCCGCTCATCCCGAAGGGGCACCCTGCCCAACCTACATGGCCGGTACGTTCTCATTTACCTCTGAACCAACGAGGCATTCCGAAGGAATACGGACCCTGCGGAGCATCGAGTTCTTCGGCGCTGGTCCCTGAGTCCAGTGGCCTCGCAGCGCAGGCGAGGCGAAAGACCGCTTCTGGCCGATAGCGGACATCGCGCGGTGCGCGAGGCGGGTGGCAATACACCGACGCAGGAATGCTAACGTTCGAGCCATGTCGGACGGGGTAGGGAACATGATCGACAGGACCGAAGCTGCGATCCTCGCCGGCGGATGCTTCTGGGGCATGCAGGATCTGCTTCGCCGCATCCCACGGTGTCATCGACGCGCGTAGGCTATACCGGCGGCGACGTGCCATGTCCCACCTACGAAAGCCACGGCACGCATGCCGAGGCCATCGAAATCGTGTTCGATCCGGAAATGCTTTCCTACAGGCAGATCCTCGAGTTCTTCTTCCGCATCCACGACCCCACGACGCGCAATCGCCAAGGCGACAACATCGGCACCCGCTACCGTTCTGCCATCTTCTATCTGAGCCAGGCGCAGCGGCTTACCGCCCAAGCCGCGATCGTCGACCTCGACGCCTCCGGAGTGCTTCCGGGACGGATCGTCACGACGATTGAACCGGCCGGTCCGTTCTGGGAGGCCGAAACGGAACAACAGGACTACTTCGAGCGTCACCCCGCCGAGCGGGCGTGCCGGCATATCCGTCCCGGCCCAGGACTTGCAGCCCGAGCCAATCTGGCTTTCGGCGCTGCCGTATTTCGGTCGTCGCCCGAGCGATAGGGCTTGCCTTCGGGGGAACACCTCCGAGCGCGTATTCGGATTTACCCGCTGTGGTTGGCCGAGTGTCGTCTGCCGCGCCTGATTGGCGGGGGGCGGTAACTCGCGGGTCGGTCGTCGTCAGCAGATCGCGACACGGCACCTGCCTGTCGCTGCCAAGTCACTGATCGACAAGGGTCGCCGTCGCCCGCCAAGCCGCGCTTCATAACTCTTCATAAGTTTTCAGCGGCCGGAAAAGAATCCGCGTATGTGACCGTGGTCAACTTCGCCCGCACCCGCCGACCGTGAGGCCAGGCGCGGCGACGCCCGGCCCACAGGGTCGGGCGGGTCCAGAAATCCAGGGGGAATACGTGAGCGCGAGACATATCAGTGCCGGTCTTTGGCTGGCAGTGGCGGCACTGTGGCTGCCGACCGGGGAGGGGGCGGCGCGCGAGCGCAAGTTGGAGAACCGCAACGGCGTCCAGGCCCGCGACCTCGATCCGGCCGAAAGGGGCCTGGTCACCGGCGTCGGCATCGAGGCCCAGGACATCCAGTCGATGACCAATCAGATGGCGCGCGACATGTTCGCCAGCGGATTCCTCAACGGCCTGTCGAAGCCGCCGCGGGTCCTGATCGACGAGCAGGAGTTCCGCAACGAGGGCTCGCAGATCATCAACCGGCGCATGATCACCCAGCGCCTGATGACCGAACTCAACCGCGCTTCGCAGGGGCGCATGAGCTTCGTCGGCCAGCGTTACGCCGGGATGGTCGCCAAGCAGCGCGAACTCAAGCGCGAAGGCGTAACCGACGTGGGCACCACCGGCATGACCGGTGCGCAGGCCGGAGTCGACTACTTCCTCGGCGGGGCGATCATGACCCTGGACAGCCGCGATCCGAGAAGCGGGGTGATTCAGCGCTACAACCAGATCGCCTTCGAGCTGGTCGACGCCGAGTCGGGCGCGGTCGTCTGGAGCGGCATGTACGAATTCCAGCGCGCCGCCGCCGACGACGTGGTCTACCGCTGACGCCCTTCGCGCCCTCGTCGGCGCGCCGAACCGACAACCACGCGCGCGGCCGTTAGCCAACGGCTGCCACCGGCGCTTGCGCCCGGGCCTCGCGTACGTGACGCAAATTCCCGCGACATCCTGAAGGAGACGCCATGAAATCCGCCGCTTCCACCCTCGCTTCCGCCGTACTCATCGCGCTCGTGCTGGCCGGGTGCTCGTCCACGCCCAACGCGCGCCCGCAGAGCCTGATCAAGTGCGACTACAAGGCGCTGAGGGCCAATGCCCTCACCGGAGGCCCGGCGCTGACGTCGACGGCCTACGGTTCGGTCCGGGACATCCCGGCAGACGCGGTACTGATCAGCGATGCCGGGCTCTACAACAGCGTCATCGTCCAGCAACTGAGCACGCAGCGCACCGCCGGCGGCACCGTGCAGGTCAGCGCACGACTGGCCAACTGCACCGGCGCGCCGATGAGCGTGCGTGCGCGCACGGCGTTCCTCGACGCCGGCATGGCGCCCGCCGAGCCGGTGTCGGCATGGCGCACGGTTTTCCTGCCGGCCGGCGACATGGCCGTGTACCAGGAGTATTCGTTCTCCGCCGACAAGGCCGCGCATTACTACATCGAACTGGCGCGCAACCCATGAGCCGCGGCATCTTGCGCATCTGCGCGATGGGCTGCGTGATGGCGGCGGGGCTCGCGCCCGCGACCGGTGCCGTCGCACAAATGCGTCCGGGCCAACCGCAGGTGCTGACGCCGGCCAAGCGTCCGGCGCCGCAGGGCGCCACGCCGTGGGCCGCCCTGCGCGGGCGGCTGGGCTCGCAGAACCGGGTGATGCTGTTCTGGGATTCGGAACTGGACGATGCCGTGTCCACCCGCTACCGCGACGTGCAGACGCTCGACCGTCGCGTGCATGGCAAAGCCGCGCAGGTCGATGGCGTGGTCGACAGCGCCAGCGGGCCGGTGGGCGTCGCCGTCGCCGGTGGCGACGCGCAGCTGCATCAGCGCAGTGAATCCTTCGGCGAAGGCGAAGGTCCCGCGCATGCGCGACTGTCGGGCGACGCGCGCGCGATGCAGTCCGTCTTCATGACGCAGCTGCGCCAGGGCGGCGTTCGTTTCATCGACCGCACTTTGGCGACGCGGCTGGCCGGTCGTTCGGTGCAAGGCGACCGCCCGAACATCCACGCCATCGAAACCAGCGCCCTCGCCGGCCATGCGGATTTCCTGATGGAAGTGACCTCCGGCGCCGATGCCGACGCATCGACCGGCCGTCGTTTCCATGTGTCGCTGCGCTCGGTCACCACCGGCGAGACCCTGGTGGATTTCGATACCCCAGCCGACGCTGGCGAGCCCGCGCCGCGGCCCTACGTCGCCACCGCCAACGGCTTCGAACGCGGCACCGTGCAGGCGGCCTCCGACGCCGACACGGCACGCGTACTGGCCACAGAGACCGGACATCGCATGGCCGACGCGATGGTGCGTCGATGAGCGCGCGCCGTCCGATCCGTTTCGTGCGTACTGCCGTCCTCGCGGCGATGCTGGCCTGCACGGCGCCCGCCATCGCCCAGGACGGCGAAGCGGGCCTGCCGTCCGGCCTGCGTCCGTACTACGACACGCTGCTGGCCGAAGGCGAGTGGGGCGCGGTGCTGAACCTGCAGCGCCTGGGCCTGGAGGCCATCGACCAGGGGCGCCTGGATGTCGCCGAACGCGCATTCGACGCCGCGCTGGAGCGCATCGAACTGATCTACGCCAACTCCGAGTCGGCGAAGAAGGCCCGCTCGCTGTGGTCCTCCGAAGGCAGCAAGGACTTCAAGGGCGAACCCTACGAACGCGCGATGACGTACTACTATCGCGGGCTTCTGTTCATGGCGCAGGGCGATTACGAGAACGCGCGCGCGAGCTTCCGTTCGGCCGAATACCAGGACACGATGTCCGGCGACGAAACCTATGCCGGCGACTTCGGCCTGATGTCGCTGCTGTCGGGCTGGGCCTCGACCTGCGCGGGCGATGCCGGCATGGCCGCCGACTTCTACCAACGCGCCGCGACGCAGCAGCCCGCTGGCCTCAAGGCGCCGCCGACGGGCCGCGCGACGCTGGTGCTGGTCGAATCGGGCACTTCGCCGGTGAAAACCGCGACCGGTTCCTACGGCGAGGCGATGCAGCTCAAGCGCGGCGACAACCCGTTCGTCTCCGCGTCGGACGGTGGCCAGGAATTGCCGTTGCTCGGCGACATCGGCTGGCAGGCCTCGACGCTAGGCGGCCGCCAGGTCGACGCGATCCTCGACGGCAAGGCGAGCTTCCGCAAAGGCAGCGAAACCGTGGCGGGCATCGGACTGCAGGGCGCGACGATGGCGGTCGGCCTGGACAACGGCGGCGGGGCCGCCGGTGCGCTGGCGGTGGTGGGCATCGCCGCGGTGCTGGTCAGTTCGGCGAGCAAGCCCAAGGCCGACATCCGCTACTGGGACAACCTGCCTGACCGGATCTACGGGACGTTCGTGAAGAGTGGCGGCAAAGGCGGCTTGTCCGTCGCCGAGCAGACCGCAGACGGCGAGCGCTATCCCGTCGACGCGCCTGCCATCGACCGCGCCGCCGGTCCGTGTCGCCTGGTGCTCTATCGCGCGCGGGAACCGGGCGCGTTGCGTGCGCAGGCGGTGAGCAACCTCTCGGCAGGCGAACGCAAGTCGCTGCACAAGCGCAACGAGGCGCGCGATGCGGCATTCCGCAATGAAATGGACCGTCGTTTCGTCGCCAGCGACGAAGCCCTGGCCGGAGGTGAGTGACGTGACGCGCAATCTGAAATCCTTCGCCGCGCTGCTGCTTTCGTGGGCACTGGTATCGAACACCGTCATCGCGCAGGACGCGGCGCCCGCCGATCCGGCGGTGTGGGGGCCCTACGCGAAACTGGTTGGCCGCAGCTTCGCCGGCGAGGACGTCAGCGGCTGGCCCAATTACGCATCCAAGTCGCGCAGCATCCAGTGGGAAGAACCCGGCAAGGTGATGGTCGAGACCGGCGTCCAGGCCAATGGCAGCGAGATCCCGAAGATGCGCATCCTGCCGGGCAAGCGCCCGGGGGAGTTGCTGTTCGACGTGGCGCGAGCGCCGAACGCGACAGGACGCGTTGTCGATGCCGACACGCTCGTCTTCGACCAGATGCTCGGATACCAAAGCACCGTGCGCCTGATCGATGCGGGTTATGAAATGAAGGTCAGCAAGCGCGGCGAACTGCAGGCGATGGCGACGTATCGCGACACGTCGTCGGAAGCGTATGCGACCCACGCCGCGCAGCAGGCGGAGAAGGGCGTCGCGGACAAGGTCGCGGCCCGCGCCGCGCTGCGTGCGACCGGTGTTCCGTCCGAACCGGCGAAGGAGGCTCCCGCCGATCGCGTACTCGCGTATCAGGAGCCGGTGCGCGGACCCTCGGGCACGTTGCAGGTGACGCGCGGCAAAGCGTGGGAGGCCGGCGCCTGTTTCGCCGCCGTCTACATCAACGGCCGCTGGGCCGCGCGCCTGGAAGACGCCGAAACTGCGCGCTTCAAGGTGCCCGCCGGCAAGGTGGAAGTAGCCGTCGCGTCCGATCCGCAGGGCCGCGGCACCTGCCGCTTCGGCCAGTCCACGCAGGAGGTGCATGAAACCGTGCTCGCAAAGGGCGAGACGGTGCATGTGTACTTCGCCTACAACGGCGGCGCGAAGTTCAGCGAAGCGGTGCTGCAAGCGCCAGCAGCGCAGTGACGGTCGTGAAAGCCCCGCTCGGAAACAGGAGCGGGGCCGGGCTGAAGCGGGCGCGCCGTGGCGTTCCCGCTTCGGTCGCCGACTGATTCGTCTTCAAGCGTTCGAGCGATCGCCCGCTTGCGGTCGCGATTCGCCCAGGCATGCCGCTCGGGCATCGGACGGCAGCGCGCCCGACGGATCGCGACCCAGCGCGCACAGCGCGGCGTCGAGGGCTTCGCGCGATTCGATGGTGAAATGGCTGTCCTTGCCGAGCTGGCGTTCGTAAGCCGCATGCGCGTGTCGCAGCAGCGGCACGGCCTCGGCAGGCCGCGAACGCAACATGTGCAGCTTCGCCAGGCCCATCTGCACTTCCAGCGTGTGCGGATTCTCGGCGCCGAGTGCCGCCACCGAACCGCGATACGCTGTCTCCAGTGTTTGCGAAGCCTGGTCGTAACGCCGCAGCGCCACCAGGTTCATGCCGTGCAGGTAATCCACGCGCAGGCGCGTGGGGCTGTCGCGGTCGTCCAGCGCGATGAAGCTCTCGTGCACTTTCACGAACTGCGCTTCGGCCTGATCGATTCGTCCAGCGCGGCTGTGCAGCACGGCGAGATTTGTACGGGCCTTGATCAACGCCGTGTGGTCGTTCGCATCGAAGGCAAGCTGCGATTCCACTACGCCTTCGCACGCGGCCAGGCCGGCGTCGTACTGGGCGCGCCGGATATACCAATAGCAGCCCGCGCGTCGCGAGAGCAGGGTCGTCTCGACGTCGTCGATCTCGAGCTCCCTGCGCAGCGTGTCGGTGCTGTCGATCAGGGTCTTGGCTTCGGTGAAGCGCGAGTCGTCGGTAAGGTCGGTGGCCAGCCGGTAACGCGCCTGCTGCGTGCGCACATCGTCCGGGCCCAGGTGGCGTTCGAACAGTTCGAGCGCGCGTTGCTCCTGCTCGATCGCCTGCGGAATCTGCATCGCTTCGCCGTATACCTGGCCGATGGTCATGCGAACGGTGGCCTCGACGATGGGCTGGTCTCGCAGGCGTTCGTCGATGCGCGCTATGGCCCGGTCCAGTGCCTCGCGTACGGTCGGTTCGCGATTGCCGTTGCTCGCGTACGGCGAGGCGGCGCCGAGCACGTCCTGGTTGAAGAAACGGTTGACAGCATCGGCGACGGCCGCGTTCTCGCGCGCGGCGCGTCCGGCTTCCAGCGCCTTCACGTACAAGGCCGAACCTGCGCCGACTCCGAGCGCCAGCGCGGCCGCCGTGGCGATCAGCCACGGCCGCCGTGCGCGCTGTCGCTCGATCGTGCGCTGCATGCGTGCGTGCTGGCGCTCGGCGTCGCGATTGTGCAGGAACTGCTCGCGGCGTTCCTCCAGGTGCTGCAGGCTGCGCGCGAGGCCGCGCGCCGGCAGTAGCCGCCGCAACGGCTTCGCGGCCGCGGCAAGAGCGATGTCCTCACACAGCAGTTCGTCGTCGATGTCGGCTTCCCAGCCCGGCGCGAGCGAACGTCGCATGTCGCCGACGAGCAGCTGGTACACCAGCACGCCGAGCGCGAACACGTCGCTGCGCTGCGTCGGCATCTCGCCGGCGATGACCTCGGGCGCGAGATAGAGCAGGCTGCCGGCGCGTTCGCGCATGTGTTCGGCGGCGATGCTCAACGTGATGCCGAGTTCGATCAGTCGCGGGGCGTGCACCGTTTCGCCCGCGCCCAGATCGGCCAGCACCAGGCGCCAGTTTCCCGCAGCGTCGCGCACCGGATAGAGGTTCTCCGGCTTGAGGTCCTTGTGGATCACGCCGATCTCGTGCAGTCCAGCCACGGCGTCGCACAACTGCGCGCAGAGCGCGATGCGCTGCGCACGCGACAGCGACGGCAATCCGTCGGGCCGGGCCGCCCATTCGGCCAGATGGCCGTGCGGGAAGTAGGGCAGTTCGAGGAAGAAGGGCGCTTGGCTGAGGTTCCAGCCGAGCACGCGGGCGACGTCGGGCAGGTCCGCGCGGACGGCGCCGATGTAGCGGGCCAGCGCGATCTCGCGCTTGAGCCCGCGCAGGCCGGATTCGCTGGTGGCGATCTTCGCCACGCGTTCCTCGCCGTCGTCGCTGCGCACCAGGAATGTCGCACCGGCGCCGCCTTCGCCGAGCCGGCGCACAAGGCGCCAGCCCGGACGGTGTGGCATCGCATCGCCTTCGTACAGGTCCGGGCCGCTGTGCGGGCGCACGGCCGTGCGTTCGTCCGCCGCCGGCTGGAAACTGACGGGCGAGGCGAGCCGGTAACCGTAACCGTGCACCGCACGCACGTTCGCACCTTGTGGACCGAGCGCTTGGCGCAAGCGGCTGACGGCCTTGGCCAGCGAGTTCTCCGACACGACACGGCCCGGCCACCCGGCCTCGAGCAGTTCTTCCTTCGTCACCACTTCGCCGGCGTGCTTTAACAAGGCGAGGAGCACGTCGTAGCCGCTGCGGTCGAGTTCGACCACCGCACCGGACAACTTCAGCGCCGCCTGCTGTTCATCCAGCACGGCATCGCCGAAACGCCACACGCCCGGCAGCGGCGCCCCCTGCGGCGTCGCTGAAGAATCCTGATTTCCCACGCCTTTCCCCTTGGCAGCACCGATAGGATCGCCCAGCCGGCGCGGGGAAAACAAGCGATCCGCGGGCCGCATGGCGTTGACCGCGCGTACGGGATGTTGCGGTAGCTCGCCGTCGGGGTAAGTGCCGAGCGAGGTCGCAACGATCGCAGCAAGCCGATCAAACTCGGCGCCGTCGAGCGTGGCCGGCGGCGGCAGTCTCCTTCAGCCGCCACGACCGATTCAGGGGTTCAGGGGATTTTCTTTTGCTGGCGCCGCGTGCTTCGCCCATCGAATCGGCGCTCCGACTCACGGCGCGTAATGGGTGAACACATAGTCGCGATCCTTGACGCGGGACGCGTGACAGGCATGGCACGTGCGGTGTTGTGCTTCGTCCACAGGCTGGCCGCCGACGAAACGCCCGTAGCCCCAGCCACCGCTGCTGGCGTATCGCTTCGAATCCTTGACCATCACTTGGACCGTGGTGGCCGACCCGGAAACGGACGCCGACGCGAAATCCGGCGACGGCTCGCGCTTCCAGGCCAGCTTTACCAGCACGGTACCGTCCGGGAACGGACGCACGTTCTTCCGATAGGCGCGCATCGCCGTCGGATTGCCGACAACCACGCGAAGCTCATCGAACGGCGCAGCCTCTTGCGCCGGCGCGACCAACGGCCAGTCACGGTAGCCGGCGGGAAGCGTGACGCCGTAGATCGGCGCGGCGGAACGTGGCTTCTGGCCGGCATACGCGAACCAAGTCAGGGTCAGCGCAAGGCCGGCGGCAATGGCAACGGCGCAGTGTTGAGCTTTCATGGTGCTCGCTCCTTACATCGCAACGAAGAACCGACACGGAGGCTGGGATGCCACGAGATGCAGTCCATCGACGCTGTCCTGAGTTCTACGTTTTGGCGTGCGGCGACTAGGCGGGCTTGCGCAATAGCCGGAAGGCCGCGCGCAGTTCGGCACTGAACAGGTGTGGCTGCTCCCAGGCGGCGAAGTGGCCGCCTTTTCCCGCTTCGTTGAAGTAGAACAGGGTGGGGTAGGCGCGCTCGGTCCAGCTTCTCGGCGCGCGATAGATCTCGCCGGGAAACACCGACACCGCGACGGGGACGGCGACCTGGGTGGTCTTCTGCGCATCTGCACTGAAGTTGTTGTTATTGTTTTCCCAGTAGAACCGGCCCGACGACGCAGCGGTTCGGGTGAGCCAATACAGGCTGATATCGTCGAGGATGGCATCGCGACCGAGGACACGCTCGGGAACGCCAGCGCTGTCCGTCCACTGCGCGATCTTGTCGTACATCCACGCAGCGAGCCCCGCCGGCGAGTCGTTCAGTGCATAGCCGATGGTCTGCGGCCGGGTCACCATCATCGCGCCGTACGCGGCATTGCGGCCGAAGAAGCGGCTCAGCGCTTCGAATGCCGCGCGCTCGTTTTCAGGCAGGCCGGCTGGCGCGGGAGCACCGCTGTTGATCGCCGGGACCAGTTCGCCTGGAACGGTGGCCGGCATGGTCAGGTGGATGCCGAGCAGTCCGGCGGGGGCAAGGCGACCCATCGCATCGGAAATCACCGAGCCGTGGTCGCCGCCCTGGGACACATAACTGTCGTAGCCGAGTCGCTTCATCAGCACGTCCCAGGCGCGACCGACGCGTTCCGGACCCCAGCCCAGTTCGGCGGGAATCCCCGAGAAGCCGTATCCCGGAATGGAGGGGATCACGACGTCGAAAGCGTCCTCTGCATGCCCGCCGAATGAGGTCGGATCCGTCAGCGGACCGATGGTGTTGACGAACTCGAGGATGGATCCGGGCCAACCGTGGGTCAGGATCACCGGCAGCGCGTTGCGGTGCGCCGAGCGGACATGGACGAAGTGGATATCGACGCCGTCGATGGAGGTCAGGAATTGCGGCAGTCGGTTGAGCTTGGCTTCGATCCTGCGCCAGTCGTAGCCGCTACCCCAGTAGTCCACCAGGCCTTTCAGTGCTGCCAGCTGCAGGCCTTGCGAATCATCCTGGACGAGTTCGCGATCGGGCCAGCGCGTGGCCTTCACCCGACGGCGCATGTCCACCAGTTCGCGTTCCGGAATTTGAACCTTGAAAGGGCGGATGAGTTCATCGCCCGGGAGGACGCTGGCGCCAGCACGGGCCGCACGCGATGGCAACAGGCTCAGGACGCTGGCGCTTGCGGCTGCCAGCGTCGCGGCGCCGAGCAGGCGACGACGCGATGCGTCGACGGACGGATATGGATCGTTGATCGACATGGCAGTTCTCGAAAGTGCAGGGGACCGGCGCAGCGCCGCTGCGTCGCGAAGGGAAACCGGAATCGACTGCGACGGGTCAGATCACCCAGCCGCCGTCGAGGGTGATGCTCGTGCCCGTCATGTAGCCGGCTTCGTCGCTGGCCAGATAGGACGCCAATGCAGCAACTTCCTGCGGCTGCCCGACACGAGCGAGCGGGCTGCGCTGGATCAGCGCGTCCAACATGTCGGCCGTAATATCGGTCTCGATCGGACCGGGCTGGATGTTGTTGATGGTGATGCGGCGCGGTGCCAGATCCAAGGCGAGCTCGCGTACCAGCGTTGCGACGGCCGCCTTCGTCATCGCGTAAACGCTGCTGCCCACCACTCCGCTGCGAGCCGCCGTGTTGCTGCCGATGGTGATGATGCGGCCGCCCTCCAGCATCTCCGCGGCGGCCGCCTGGATCGCCACAAAAACGCCGCGCACATTCACCGCCAGCATCTCGTCCAGAGTCGTCAACGGGAACTGCTCCAGTGGACTGCCTCGGTACACGCCTGCATTCACGACTGCCACCTGGAGCGGCCCGAACCGCGCGACAGCCTGCTGCACCGCTGCCGCAATGGCTGCCGCATCGGCGCTGTCGGCTTGAATGGCAAGCGCCCGACCGCCTTCGGCCTGTATCGCAGAGACGACCTTCTCGGCGCTGTCGGGACGCGACACGTAAGTGAGCGCTACTGGGCGTCCCTCGCGTGCCAGACGTTGCGCGATGGAGGCGCCAATACCGCGCGAGCCACCGAAGACCAGGGCGACGCCAGGAATACGCTGTGGATCGATCTGCATGAGAATGTCCTCTGGGTCTGCTCGCCAACGGAGGAGCCGCCGGCCAGGGAATCCATTACCTGCCAGGGACGTATCTTCGACATGTCGCCACAGCCCCGGATTTGTGAGGCATTGAAACGCACGCACCCGTCGATACACAGCTATACAAAGGCATGTGGACCATATCCCAACGTAGGTGACATTCCACGCCATCGCGGCGCGCACGAGTGAACCTTCGTGGATACCGCAAGACAAAGTCGGAAGGAACAATGACTATCTGGGTTCGCCCTGGATGACCGTGCACCGGGTCGTGAAGATCACGGACGGCCATCGCGACATCTCCCGCGCACGCTGGTGCCGTCGAACGCGTCATCGGGCTGTGCCGACAGGCGCGGGTGGTTGACCCGATGGGTGCGCTCGCCGGACCATCAACTCGCGCTCTGGGCGCGATCAATGGAGGTGCCATGACAGTCGAGATTGAAGTCCGCCGGGCGAGAGTGGGTGATGAAGATGCCTTGTCGCTGGTCGGCCAGGCGACTTTCCTGGAGACGTTCTCCGGCGTCCTCGACGGGGCCGCGATCACGGAACATTGCCGCGCGGCGCATTCGCCTGCGCAGTACTTGCGTTGGCTCGGCGACGAACGATCGGCCGTGTGGCTGGCGTGCGCCGTTCCGGGCAATGCGCCGGTCGGCTACCTCGTCGTGGCGACACCTGATCTGGCCGCCGCCGACCCGGTTCGCGATCTGGAACTCAAACGCATCTATCTGCTGGGGCGTTTCCAAGGAGGCGGCCTGGGCAAGAAGCTGCTGCGTCAGGCAGTCGAGCATGCCGAGCGTGTGGGGGCGTCACGCTTGCTGCTGGGGGTCTATGCAGGCAATCACGCGGCAATCGCCTTCTACACGAAGCGGGGCTTCAAACATCTCGCGGATCGTCAGTTCGCAGTCGGTGGCACCGCCTACGATGATCATGTGATGAGCCTGGAGCTGCCTGCTGATCGTTCGCATGAATCGCATGCAGCTGCCGACTCGACGCTCGACCCGCAGCTGACGGCCTGAACTGACAGCGGTCGAGCAACTCGGCGCGGATGCGTTCGCCAAGGGGGCGCGACAACGTGGTCCTCGAGCTGCCATCGGGCTCGCGGCAGTGGCTATCTCAGCTATCCACAACGATGCGTTACCCCTAAAACAGATCTCGCACCGTACGGGAGACAGCGCCTCGCTCAGCCGCCCACCGCTGTTTTCGGTCAAGCACCTCAGGCAGGGGTAGGTGCTTATCCAGCATCGTCCAGATGTGCAAGCCGTCCATGCAAACGAGGCGCTTATCCGATCTGCCAAACGCGTGTAGCCCTTCGTCGGTAAAGCCGCTGTTACTGAAGAACAAGCAACGCGCCCGCATCGCCTTCTGTCGAGGCTTTCCCTCAAAGACGTGCAGGTCCGCCGCCGGCGTTTTCGGATCCTGCTACTTCGCCTCAAGTGGATAGAACTCGCCGTCGTGCTTAAAGCTTGCGTCGAGCTGTTCGCCAAAGTGCCTCGAAGGCATCCTTTGGGATCCAAAGTCTTCGAAGGCGGTGAAGTCCGTATCGGCGTCGGCGCTGACCCAGACCAAGGACAAGCCGAAAGGCAAGCGCTGAGTAGCTGCTGTGGTTACCGTTCGAACATCTGAGCGTGTCGCCATAGCCAACGATCTAGCTGGTGAGGCGCGATCCGATCTCCAGCCGGTGAAACCAGCCTCATGCCGGCCATGCGCCAGCCGGCCCAGGCACCGAATAGCGGACTTTCGTTGTACACGGTGCGTCGGTATTGCTGCATAGCGCAGTTGTTCGGGCAGCGTCGCCCCTCAGACCAGCATGGCGGGCGTGTCATCGGCTCGATCCTTGGGACGGGATAGAACCGTTTGCAATAGGCGTGCCGCGACGTACAGGGCACAGAGTCCCATCGCCACGATACTTCGCATAATGCATATTATGTAAAGCGCTGGCTTGGCTGGCGAGGCGCGTTCAGCGCCTTGCGGCACAGGCCTTGCTGTCCGTATGCAGCAAATCCGTGTCCCTTCCTGCACAAACCCGTATCCCTTCCTGCACCAACGGTGTATCCCTATCTGTGTGCAGCGATGGGGCCTCCCTAAGTGAAGTTGCACCAGTCGATCCTGAGGAGTTCATCGTATACAAGGCGCCTTCCTGGGCGTGAGCTTGCGAGGGCCATCGGTGGAACGCCCAAGATCGCGCTGGGTGATGAAAGCCACCGCCAAGCTTTGGGCCAGCCGCCAAAGACGTGTTCGGCTTTACGGGCGATCACACGAGCACCCCGCGGCATCGATTCAAGCGGTGTGTCGGCACTTCTGGGCGCCTCAGCGGCTGCCGCCGATCGAGTGGCAAAGAAGATCTGCAGTCCAAAGTAAAGATCGAACTGGGCTTCTGACAGCGCTGAGACCTTCGCACGCCCGCCTAGGACGTCGCGGAGTAAGCGAAGCGACGCCTCGTCGGCCGCATCCAACTGCGAACGAGTGGCGGCTAGCCAATCGGATCCCGGGGGCAGGCTTTGCTCTGCGGCTTGGATCACACCATGGGCCCAGCGTCGCTCAGAACTCTGGTCGGGGTCATGTTTCATTGCTCTTCTGCCGTGCGTGAGTTTCACTAAGCAAATCTTAGACCCTAGACGCGCCAAATGGGGCAACAATAGGTGTGGCCCATTTAGCAATCGCCCTTTCTCTTAGGTGAGGCAGGTTCTAAGTGAAGCAGGAGCCTGCCAGCAGGCCGGCGCTCCTCGCATGAACATCGTGGCCGACGACGGCCGCCAATTCCCTAGTCGATTCTGGCGGGCTCCTGATGGCTCAACCAGGCTTCAAGGGCGTCATTCACGCGCGTGTGGCCGCAGACGCGCCAATATGCTTCGCCAACCAACAGAATGGCATCGAAGATCTCGGCTATGGCAACTACACTTGCTGCAGATCCGTCCTGCCGACTTATAGCAGAATCCCGTTGGCACGCCCTCTCAAGCACCTCGACAAGCACCTGCTGGTAGTGCGTGCAGGCGAGTGCAGGATCATTCCCTGACGTCAACAGGCGACGTAAGCCGACCAGCTCAGCATTGGTGATCAAATGCGATCTGAAGCGGAATAGGAAGCTGGTGCTACCCCGCTCTACTGCACCACCATGCCAATCTCCATGCTTTGTCTCGCTCAATACGAGCCAGCGCTCAAATGCCTCAGCGTCTGCTAGCGGAATGTAGGTCCGGAACGCGCCACGCCGAAAGCCATCACGCAGCCCCTCTAATCCAAACTCTGGCTCAGTGATCGGTTGTACGGGACGCCAAGGCTGCACCTCCACGGTCCACCGTCCAGGCGCCTGCTCGTGGTACGCCTTGAAGGGCGGTATTGCTATGCCAGTCGCCAGAAGACTTTGCAGGAGCGCAGTCGAAAGGCCTTTTGACGGCAGGGCTGTCGCGCCGGGCATTACTGCCAGATGCGGAGGATAGGCGATGTAGACCGGGCCAGAGACAAAAGCAATCGAATTGCGCAGTGTTTGCAGCCATGCCGCATGCCTTCCCAGAATGGCGCTGAGTTCGGCTTCATAGGGAACAAGCAAGCCGCCATGGATTCCCTCGATCAATGAGCAACCGGAAGGGCATTCGAAGGCGCGGGTACCGAGCACGCGGCCTGACCAAACCATTGGTGTTTGGCAATGCGGGCAATGGTGCGTCAGCTCCTCGTGATGTACTGGGCAGCGGGCAATCAAGTCGCATTGCATCGCATAGCTGTGATAACCCGCGAGCAAGCAGCTCGCACATGCGCGCAAGCACTCGGGCGGTACGCTTGACAGATCCGGCCACAGTTGCCAAGCAGCTGGCCGCAGCTTCAGATCTGCATCCGGCAAATGCGCTAGTTGCGTATCCAGTGCTACGAGGTCTTCGGCACGCACTTCGTGCGGTGCGAAGGCCCAGCGAATCCATTCCAAGGGTAATTGCCGTCGGACTTCCGACCCATTAAGGAGGTTGGCGCGAATCAGGCGCGATACGAAGGCGTACCACGATTCCAGTGGCCGGTTGAGCGTGTGGAATCCGATGAGCTGCTCCAAACCGTTGTTGATATCGTCCATGCCGTTCCTTGCCGTGCATGATGTGCGAGCTTCGGTGTAGTTAGGGCAGACCGGATTCTATTGCCGTACGGAGTGCCTTCGTCCGTCTAGAGCGAGCCCTTGCGCTTGGCCTTGCGTTTGACGGGGGTTATAGCAGCAGTTCGTCCGCCGCGACGTCCCGCCGTTCCATGAGCCTGCGCCAAGGTCGCTTGCAGTGTTGCAGGTAGATCGGCGAGCCGAGCCAACTGTTGCTCGAGCGCCTCGGCGCGACCGCGCAGCACTCCTGCATCGCGTTGAGCGACTGCCGCCGCGGCCAGGGCATCCTCACGCTCCTGGCGCAAGAGCCTTTCGGTAACGGCTCGCTCTTGGGCAAGCGCGATCAATTGGGTCTGTGCCCCCTTGGTTTCCTGCCGAGCCCGGTCGATTTCAACGTGGGCGCGATCCTCGGTGGCACGTATGTGGTGCGTATATGCCTCGCGTTCGGCGACCGCGGCATCTTCTTGCTGCCGCAGGCGCTCCTCCACTGTGGCCAGACTGTTGTCCAAGCGCTCGCAGTGCGCCTGCAGACTGGTGCGCTGCTGGCCAAGATCGCGAATCTGCGTGGCCTGTTGCTCGGCCAGAAGCTGCGCGTCCACCAAGCGTTGCTCGGCAATCGCCAGCAATTGCCGAGCCTGCTCGGCGACCGCGGCGTGCTGGTGGATCTGCGCCTGCCACGCGGCCTCCTGCTCCACAAGATCGCGGCCCCGGGCTTCCAGGCCAGCGCGCTCGTCAGCCAGCGCGGCCTCGGCCTGGCGTTGTGCCGCGGTCAGCGCCTGCCCCCACCACTGTGAGGCGAGCGCCGCGACCTCGTCCGGCGCGCCGGGCAATGCCAGCTTCGCGTGCTGCGCGGCCAAGCGTGCGCCCAGCCCTTGCCACCAGGTATCCAGCCAGCGAATCACGGTGTTGGGCGAGCCGGTTCCCAAGTGGGCCCGGACCCGCTCCACGGTGGGCCGCTCGCCGCCGGCAAGCACCGCGTCGGCGGCAGCGTGGACGTCGGTTTCGGTGATGCCTTTGGCCATGCGAACCGCCTCCTACGCGGCTGCCCTACTCTGCTGCAGATAACCGCCGATAAGTTATATTTATCGTAGGTATCCATCTGATTTCGTATTGTTCGTTACATAGTACATATGAAAATTAACGCCCTTATGCCGCCGGTCGGATCGCTCCCGGCACTGGTTTCCGACCAGTTGGTCGCCAGTGCGGCCGCCGCCGTGGGCGAGATCCTGGCCGAAGCCGCCTCGGCCAACACCACCCGCAGCTATGCCAGTGCCCTGCGCTACTGGGCCGCCTGGTTTCAGGGCCGCTACGGCGCCGCGATCGCGTTGCCGGTCCCGGAGGCGGTCGTGGTCCAATTCGTGGTCGATCACGTGGCCCGGCGCGCCCAGGCCGGCTTGGTCTGGGAACTGCCGCCGCCCCTGGACTCGCAGTTGGTCGCGGCCCGACTCAAGCAGCGTCCGGGCGCGCTGAAGCTCAGCACCGTGGTGCACCGGATCGCGGTGCTGTCGAGCGCGCACCAGCTGAAAAAGCAGGCGAACCCCTGCGAAGCGCCCGCGGTCCGCCACCTGCTGGCCCGCGCCCGCCGTGCCGCGGTCAAGCGCGGCGAACGCCCGACCAAGAAGACCGCCGTGACCAAGCACGAGCTCGGTGCGCTGGTCGCCACCTGCGACCACTCCTTGGAAGGTCTGCGCGACCGCGCCCTGCTCTACTTCGCCTTCGCCAGCGGCGGCCGCCGCCGCAGCGAAGTCGCCGCGGCAGACATCGCCGACTTGCGCCGGGTCGACGAGCGCGCGTTCGTGTACCGGCTTGAACACAGCAAAACCCAGCAGGCCGGGCCGAGCGCGAGCTCGACGCCGGACAAGCCGATCTTGGGCGTGGCCGCCGATGCCCTCGCCGCCTGGCTCACCGCAAGCGGCATCGCGGAGGGTCCGATCTTCCGGCGGCTGTGGCGCAACGGCCGGGTCGGGCCGGGGCTGTCGCCGGCGGCGATTGCGGCGATTGTGCAGCGCCGCGCGGCCCGCGCCGGGTTGGACGGCGACTTCGGCGGCCACAGTCTGCGTTCCGGCTTTATCACCGAGGGCGGGCGTCAGGGGGTGGCCTTACCCGCGCTGATGGCCATGACCGAGCACCGCTCGGTAGCCAGTGTCATCGGCTACTTCCAGGCCGGGGGCGTGACCGACAACCCGGCGGCGCATCTGCTGGCCCATACCGACTAGACCTGCGACGCCCGCCTTGCGGGTGCTACCGTTTGCCGAGCACACACGTGTGATCCTCGTGCATAGCCGTGGTTGGCGAGCCCAATGAACTTTCCTGACACCCAAAGGACCGGCGCACTCGCCGAGATCGACGTCGAACGCTTGTTCCTCTCGTGGTCCTGGAACGTGGGGCACGACCGCATCGATGCCGGCTATGACCTGTGCGTCACGCCGGAACGTGGCAAGTACAAGGGGGCGCGGTTTCTAGTGCAAGTCAAAGGCACGGCGCAACGTAAGCGGAAAGACACCATCGTCGCCCCCGTGTCGAAGGCCCGCTTACGCCAGTATGCCGTAGACGTCATGCCGGTCTTCCTCGTTCGGGCCACGGCCGATGGGGCTCTGTACTGGCGTCATGCGCAGCCGTGGGCGCATCTGCACCGAGATCGGTTACGCGGCTCTGGAAACAGTGGGGTGCGTTTCGACCCCGTGCATCGGCTCATTGACCGCGCAGCTTTCGAAGCGTACTTGGCCCAGGTGCTGCCGTCGGCCACCGGCGAGGCGTTCACCGATTTGGTGGGGGAGAGCCGCTTTCTCAATTCGTTGGACCCGCGTCTGGGCGTTCGGTTGAGCGCGCGCAACAACGCCAAGACCCACGAGATCTTCGCCACATCGCAAGACGTAGATAGTCAGTTCACTTTCAGGCCCATGCCCTCCGCGCAGAATCTGGAAAGCCTGCGCGAGGCCATCGAGTTCGGCCTGCCACGCTCGATCGAAGTGGAGAACTTCGCCCTGACGGGCTCCCCGCTGTTCGCTCACGTCGGCGCGAACGGCCCGAACAAAGGCACGTTGACGATCAACCAGACGTCACGGCAATCCGGAGCGGTTCGCCTTTTTCCAGGGCACCAGTACTCCATCACCGCGGCGGAAATCGCCCTCGACGCCGATTTGTTTACCGGCCAGAAAGGCGCGGCCATCACCAATGAGCTGCGGGAGAGTGTCTGCGATTTGAGCATTCGGCTCGTGCCCCTACTGAACTCCGACCAGGCCACAGTGAACATCGGGATCCGGTCATCGGCCCTGACCGGGCGCCCCATCCAGCACATCGACGCTCTGAGGCCGCTGGCCGCGTGGTCCGAACAGGTGGCGACGCAAGGATCGATGTTCCTCGAACTGAGCTTTAACGGGGGGCGGGCCCCCTTGGTGGCGGCGGGTGAAGTCCTGGACCGACTGCGTCCCCTCCTCCATTGGGGGCGCACCTTGAGCCGGCTGCACCAGGTCGCCAAGGTTCTGGGTTCCACCCTGACGCTGCCACCGGACGTCGAGTTCTCAGCCGAGGACCTAGGCGACATCGATTTGGCCTACGCCTTGCTGAAAGGCGAGCGCCGACCCATTGGGCTGGGACCGATCGAGTTCCTGCCGGTGCAATCGCTGGATGGCATTTCGAATGGCAAGTTCTACTGCACGACGACTTTGTCGCTGGCACTGCTTGATCAGCCACTGGGCGATATACCCGTGGTCATTGAGCTCTCGGATTACGTGCTGGAGGCGATGCCCGATTGCCGCGTACGCCTAGACAAGGGCGAGCGTGGCCAAGCATGGATCTCCTACGCCGAGCACGGCGACTCGGACAGTTGGATCACGCAAGCCCGCACCTAAGCGTCAGGGCTCGAAGCGCCGCTCAGCTCAAAAACGCTGCAGTGGCAGCATTCTTACAAGGGAGGCACAGGGATGTATCTAAGGCGCATTGAAGCGAAAAATTTCCGCCTGTTACACGACGTCCAGCTTCTCTTAGAGGAGCAGACCACCGTTGTCGTTGGTCGCAATAACAGTGGAAAGACCTCTCTCACGGAGGTCATGAAGCGCCTGCTATCCGATAACACCCCCGTCTTTCAGCTGGAAGACTTCTCGTTCTGTTGCTACGACCAGTTCTGGGAGGCATTTGTTCGAAAAGTGGATGGCGCTGACCAATCGGACGTGCGCAAGCTCCTTCCAAACATTGAAGTGCAACTGCTCTTCTCTTACGGGCCCGAAGAGCCCCTGGGCCTGCTCAGCGAACTGGTCGTAGATCTTGATCCCGAATGTACCGAGGCGCTCGCCGTGGTTCGCTATGCGCTTCAGGACGGGAAGATCTCGGAGCTTTTCGACGCGCTGACCGATACGGACCACCAGGCGAGGCCAGGGTTCTTCCGTGTCATGCGCGAGCGCATCCCTGCGTTGTACGCCACATCGGTCGCTGCAGTCGACCCGAACGATCCAAGCAACGAAAGAAGCATCGAGCGAGCCACACTGAGAAAGCTATGCGTGGGCGGCTTCATTGGCGCACAGCGTGGCTTGGACGATACGAGCCAGAAAGAGCGAGTGGTCATCGGTAAGGTGCTAGAGAACCTTTTTGCCACCGCCAAAAGCAACGCGGACGATGCAAGCGGTCACGGTGTGGCGCAGGATCTTGAGACTGCCGTCCGAGCCATTCAGGACAAAATGCAGGATGGCTTCAATCAGAAGCTCGACAAGCTCCTACCTGCCCTGTCGGTGTTCGGCTACCCCGGCCTCAACGACTCCAAGCTGCTGACCGAAACGACGCTGGACGTTAGCAAACTGCTGAGCAATCACACGAAGGTCCGCTACATCGGGGCCGACGGAATACATCTGCCCGAAACGTACAACGGGTTGGGCACGCGCAACATCATTCTGATTCTGTTGCAGTTGAGGGAGTTCTTCAAACTATACCTTGCAATGGAGCCGCGGCCAGCGGTGCATTTAGTCTTCATCGAAGAACCTGAGGTTCACCTGCACCCGCAGATGCAGGAAGTCTTCATCCGTAAGATCGCGGATATCGCGACAGCGTTCAAAGACGAGGTGGGCGAAGTCTGGCCGGTGCAGTTCGTCGTCTCGACGCACTCCTCGCACGTTGCCAATGAGGCCCACTTCGAAGCCATCCGATACTTCCTTGTCGCCGCAAATGCAAAGGGCGTCGTAAGGACGGTCATCAAGGATCTACGCAAAGGGCTATCGGGAAAGTCAGAGCCTGATCGAACATTTCTGCATCAATACATGACCCTCACTCGGTGCGACCTGTTCTTCGCTGACAAGGCCATACTGGTGGAAGGCACCACCGAACGGCTGCTCCTGCCGCGAAGCATCAAGATGCTGGATAGGAAGTTGCCCGACGGCAAGAAGCTGAGCAGTCAGTACCTGTCGATCATCGAGATCGGAGGCGCCTATGCGCACCTCTTCTTCGATCTCGTAGAGTTTCTGGATCTGCGGACCTTGGTGATCACCGATGTCGATACCGTGAAGTCGAATGGCGCCGGCAGAATGATCGCCTGCCGAGTTGGCGAGGGCGAGCAGACCAGCAACGCCTGCCTAAAGTTCTGGTACGGGAACCCCGCCATCACTCCGGTGGAAATGTTGGCAGCCGACGATCGGCTCAAGACCAAGGGAAAGCTCCGCCTAGCCCACCAATGCCCGGAGCACGCAGCGTCCGCCTGTGGCCGTAGTTTCGAGGACGCTTTTATGCTGGCCAACGAGGCGCTCTTCCCGTCGACTGACACCACAGACTCGGGGAGGGAAGCACACGCCTGGGACGCGGCCAAGGAGGTGAAGAAGTCGGAGTTCGCTCTAAGGTACGCGCTTGCCGAGCATGACTGGAACGTGCCCCGCTACATCCGCGAGGGCTTGGTTTGGCTCGCCGAAGGGGATCAGCCGGCGGCAGCCGCACCCCCCGTCACAATGGGAGGGGATTCATGAGTGCTATGCCTGAAGAAAGCCCCGCGCTGCGCGCGGCGCGCATAGCTGAAGCGAAAGTGGCGCAATGCCTGCGAGACGGCAAAAGCTTCTTGTTGGAGGCAGGGGCCGGTGCGGGCAAAACGTACTCGCTGATCGAGGCGCTTCGGCAGCTGATTGAGTTGCAGGCGCCCGTCCTGCGCCGGAACCATCAGCGCATTGCCTGCATCACCTATACCAACGCGGCCACTGCCGTCATCGCCAGCCGCATTGACAGCAATCCCTTGGTGTTTACCGACACCATCCATGCTTTTTGCTGGTCGCTGATCAAACGATTCCAACCGTCGCTTAGACGCTTGATTACGGAGTTGCCAGAGTGGGGGCAGAAGCTCGCTGACGCCGGCGGCATCGGCGAGCAGCCGGTTGAGTACGACCTCGGTTACCGGCGCATCACTCCTGAAGCGGTCACGTTGCACCACGATGATGTCTTGGCCCTGACGGTGGCTCTGCTTCCAAACGTCAAGTTTCAGATGCTACTGAACGAACAGTATCCGTTCGTGTTCATTGACGAGTATCAGGACACGAACGATCAGGTCATGGCCGCGTTTAAGGCACACCTGCTTGGGCGAGCGGGCGGCCCCTTGATCGGGTTGTTCGGCGATCGCTGGCAAAGGATCTACGATGGCACGTGCGGCCACGTCGCTCACGAGGCGCTGACCGAAATCGGAAAGAAGGCGAACTTCCGATCCGCCGCGCGGATTGTACATGTCCTCAACGGGATGCGACCGGAGCTACCGCAGGCCGTGAAAGACGAGACCGTCGCTGGCTCTGTGTCGGTGTACCACACAAACGCCTGGCAAGGAGAGCGGCGCTCGGGGGCGGGTGGCGGGCACTGGAAAGGCGACCTGCCTGCCGATGTCGCCCACGCCTGCTTGGCTGCGCTCATCAAGACCTTGGAGGCGCAAGGCTGGGATTTTTCGCCGGCCCGATCCAAGGTACTCATGCTCACGCACAACATCCTCGCCTCCGAGCAAGGCTATGAATCCTTGGGCAAGGTCTTTAGCCACACAGATCAGTACATCAAGAAGGAAGACGGCCACATCGCCTACTTCGTGGACGCGCTTGAACCGGCCTGCTCGGCCTACGAGGACAAGCGTTTCGGCCAGATGCTGAAGTTCTTGAATGCCGCGCCCATCGCCGCGCATACAGACAAGCGTACATGGTCGTCCACGATGGAGGGACTTCTGAGTCGTCGGCTAGAGGGCACAGTTGGCGATGTCTTGGATTATCTCTTAGAACGCGGCTGCCCTCGCCTTCCGGAGGCAGTCATCCGAAGCGATCGGGATGCGCGGAATTGGCGGACGATTGATGGCGAGGAGCCGCCTCGCGCAGTTCTACAGGTTCGCAAATTGCGAGATGTCCCTTACCGAGAGATCATCGCGTTGAGCCAGTTCATTGAAGGGCACACGCCGTTCGCAACCAAACATAGCGTTAAAGGTGATCAGTTCGAGAATGTACTGGTTGTCATTGGCCGTGGCTGGAACAAGTACAACTTTGATCAATTCTTGCAATGGTTTCGCGATGGCGTACCCGCAGACAAGGAAGAGGCTTACGAGCGGAGCCGGAACCTGTTTTACGTATGTTGTTCCCGGCCGAAGACCCGGCTGGCGTTGCTCTTTACGCAGGAGCTTTCAGCGTCATCGCTTGAGGTCCTGCGGAACTGGTTCGGCGCTGATGCGATACAAAGCCTACCGTCCAGCGCCCTGTCTGGATCGCTGGCGGATTGAGGCGAGGGAGCGTCCCTGCATTAGTCCCCGCTCCCAGCACTTCTTGAATATGTCCGCCCAAGAGACAGAACTATGGCGCTCGACGCTCTTTTTCCCGCCGACCTTGAACCCGTACGGGAAGCGGCCCGGCGTGCACTAGGAACCATTCGTCAGGCGGATTCGACGACAAGGGCCGGGAAGAACTTCCTCCACGACGCGAAACGGACCGAGGCGGGGCGCGACCTTCCATCCTATTACCTCGTCTATTTCTTGCTAGTGGATTTGCTCGGCTTCACTGATCTTGGTCAATCGGAGAAAATCGCGTGGTCGGTTCCAATTGACTTCAAGGGTGAGGCATTCCTAGTCGAGCATCGTAAGTTCGGGCTTGGCCTCTTTGCCCGCAACCCAAGCACCCAGGAAGGCGACGCCAAGCAGATCGTTGTGCGGATTAGGAAGGCCGTCAAGGCCGCGCGCCCATACTTCGACTGGCTAGCTAGCGAAGCGGTCGTCCGCTCGCAGGTCAACATTCGGAACAACAGCGCGCCGCTCTTCGGACGGTATGAATTCCTTCTTGCGTCGTACCGCACCAAGCAGGGGGAAGCCGAACGCCGCAAGGACGAGCGGATTGTTGAAAAAGGCAAGACCAAACATGGCACCTGGACCTCGGTGACGTATCCAACTTACCAACTTCGCCGGGAGGGAAGCTGGCTTGCGCTCTCAGCCATCGAGGCATTCTTTAGCTGGAGTGAGCACGTGCTGATCCACCTGGCTGTCCTTTCGCGCAAGATTACCTCCGCGAACGAGGTTGCTCATCTTGCCGAGGCTAGTTGGGCTGCGAAGTTCGGCGCAGCCATCGGGTTGACAGATCCCGTCGCGAAACTCCACTACGACAGAATGGCCACGATCCGCCAGGACCTTCGAAACTACGTGGCACATGGCTCGTTTGGAAAGCAGGGCGAGGCCTTCTCGTTCCACTCCGGCGCCGGCGCCGTGCCCGTGCTCCTGCCCCACAAACGCGGCAGTAACAGATTCACACTAGGTCATGGCTTAGAGTTTGATGCCGAGGAAGCATTTTCGGCGATCGATCGCTTCATAAGCTTTCTATGGTCCGGCGATCGAGCGCCAGCCAGGCTGTACATTCAAGAAAGCTATCTCCCCGTCATTCTGCCGTACGCAACAAACGGCATGTATGCCCAAGCGATGACATCCATTGAAGAGATGGAAACGTTCATTTCGCATCTTTCAGAGGAGGTCGACCGCTCCGCCAATATGGACTGGTGAGTTCTGCTCGTCTGTTGATAGCGAACACCAAGCACCCACGTTCTCTCCTGCAAGCGCTGTCGCACGCGCACGCAACGCGTTAGCAGCGATGCGCGCGCAAAGTCTTGCACGCCCCGGACGAGCGGTGCGCAGCCACTGCTCGAGCCAATCTAGTCGTCAGGGAGCTGATCTACGATTAACCCTGAGCCCGGCCACACTCCCACTGCATGCTTGGAGGTGGGGCGGAACGCCAGCGATGAGGACTGTCCGCAGCGTCACACTCAGATGGCTTGACCTTCCCACCGTGGCAAGGCGAACACTCGCCTCGCCGACGATAGGTCGGCCTTTCGGAGGGTAGTCATGAAGGTGATCGTCCTAGGCATGACCTGCGGCCATTGCGTCCGAGCCATCACGGCGACAATCGGGGAGCTCGATCCTGCGGCGCAGGTTACGGTGGATCTGACTTCCTCAGAAGTAGATGTCGCCGGACAGCGTGTGTCTCCGGGAATGATCGTTTCCGCCATTCAGGATGCGGGTTACTCCGCGCGACTTTTGGAAGCCGCCGATAGTCAGACGAAAGACCAGGTGACTGATCGGACCTGCTGCGGTCTACCGATGTCGGAGTCCAGCTGATGTGCTTTGGCGTCCCACATCCCCTGCTCGCGCAACGCACCGGCTCATTTTCCTTCGCACCAGCGCCCAATTGTCATCTGCTCCTGACCATTGGCGATATCGCTTCCCGTAGACATGAGTTGATTGATGCGCTGCTCCGGGTCGACTTGGGTGCGCGGATTCAAGCGGATCCGGCGAGTGGCCATGTGAGTATGGAGGGACGCTTCCGGAAGGCGGATGCGCTCCTGGCGATACGGCAGTTGGGATTCTCCGTGGCACACGTGGAGGAGCGAACCGATCGTGACGGCCGGAGCGGCCGGGGAGATTGACCCAAGTCAAATGCCGACTCACGAGAGTGGCGGTAGACTGTCGCCATGGAGACGTACGGGCGCAATTCTGCAGGCTTGTCCGGCACTCCCCGCCGACGCCGGGGGGCGCCGTCATGAGCGGTTGCATCGCCCGATGGCGACGCGCGTCGCGCATGCGCCTGGCTTGGTTGGCGCTGCTCGCGCTGTTGTTCCAGCAGGTCGCGCTTGCGGGGTATGCATGCCCGATCGATCCGTCGCCAGCACCCGCCTTGCTGGCCAGCTGCGAGGACATGAAGGTCCCGGATCCCGATGCGCCCGCGCTGTGCCAACAGCATTGCGTACGCGATCACGCCGCCAATCCAGACTCCAAGGTGCTGCAGGTGCCGCCGCTGGCGCTGCCACCTCCGCACTTTGGGCTATCGCATTCGCTGCTGCCGCCGGTCCAGGCACAGCACTATGCAAACGTACCCGTTTGTCGGACCGACCCGCCACCCGCGCAACGCTTCTGTAGCTTGCAGATTTAAGCCCCGACCGCCCGTTGAACGCGCGCCGTCCGCGACGGCGCGCTCTTTGCCGTGCGTTCGGAGGTTCCATGACCAGTTCGTATCTGCTGCGTGTCTGGCGCAGCTCCCTATGGGCGACGATCGTGCTCGCCTGTTTCGTTCCAACCACGTGGGCCCGCGCCGACGCGGTCTCGTTTGAGGAAGCGGTTGGCGGGGCCGTGTCGCAGGCGCCGGTCCTGGTCGCCGGGCACGCTCGCGCCGAAGCTGCCCGCGCCGAGGCGGCGCGCGCGGCAGCATTGCCCGACCCGCGCTTGATCGTCGGTCTTGCCAACTTGCCGGTAACCGGTGCCGACGCATTCGACCCACGCGTCGATGACATGACGACCAAGCAGATCGGGTTGATGCAGGAGTTTCCGGCGCGGGCCAAACGCGAGGCTCGCCAAAGTCTGGCGACGCGTGCGGTCGAGCAGACGGTCGCGCAGACCGTGGCCGACCGCCTTGCCGTACAGGAAGCGACCGCCGCGGCCTGGATTGCCACCTGGAGCGCTCAGCGTCAGCTCGCCGCCCTCGCCACCCTGCGCGACCCGGCCAGCGTCGCCGCACGCACGGCGAAGGCCCGCGTGGCCGGCGGTACTGCCACCGTAACCGACGCGCTGGCCACGCAGGCGGCCTTGTTGGAGCTCGACAATCGGATCGATGCAGCACAGGCGCAGGTCGATGCTGCCCAAGCCGACCTGTCGCGCTGGCTGGGTCGGCCTGAGCCGATCGGTGTCCTCGGCGCGCCGCCGCCGTTCGACCGCTTGCCAATCGAACCGGCCACATTGCTGGCGTCGGTGGACGACCAGGGACCACTCTTGTCCTGGCGCGCCCGCGAAGCCTCGGCCGAAGCAGAGGTGGCGGCGGCTATCGCAGAGAAACGTCCGGACTGGAGCCTGGAAGTCAATTACGGGCAGCGCGACCGCACACCGGGTGGCATGCCGCGCAGCGACATGCTGATGGTCGAGGTCGCCGTCGGCCTGCCGGTGTTTGCGCGCAATCGCCAAGACCGCGGCATCACGGCACGTCGCGCCGAGCTGCAGGCCGTTGCTGCCGAACACGAGGATGCACGACGCGTCCAGCAGGCCGCCGTTCGCCGCACCCTGGTGGGGTGGCAGGCAGCACAGCGTCAAGTGACGCGACTGGAGCAGGACACATTGCCCTTGGCGCGCGATCGCGCCGCCGTCGCGCTCGCGGCCTATTCGGCCGGCGCCGACCTGCAAGCCTGGCTCGATGCCCGTAACGCGGAGCTCGAGCTGCAACTCGAACATGCCCGCCTGCTGGGGGAACTCGGCCGTGCGTGGGCGGCACTCGCCTACCTGCTGCCCGACAAGGAACTGCAACCATGACGACTCCCGCAATGACACGCCCCGCCCTGCTGGGCGCGGCCCTCGGCTTGATCCTGGTGGGCGGTGCCGCGGGCTACTGGATCGCACAACGCGATGCCGCCCCCGCCTCTGCAAACCAGCCGCAGCCGAAAAGCGAACGCCAGGTGCTGTACTGGTACGACCCGATGGCACCTGACAAGCACTTTAACCGGCCCGGCAAGTCGCCTTTCATGGACATGCAATTGGTGCCCAAGTACGCCGATGAGGGCTCGGCCGATGCGAGCGTGCGGATCGACCCGGCGTTGCAGCAGAATGTCGGCATCCGTACCGCGATAGTCGAAGTCGGACAGTTGCCAACGCGGCTAAGTGTGCCTGGCTCCTTGAGCTGGGACCTGCGGCGCGAGGCGGTCGTGAGTGCGCGCGTCGACGCCGTGATTACCCGACTGCATGTGCAAGCCCCCTACACCGCCGTACAGCACGGCCAAGCGCTCGGCACGTTGCTGGCACCAGAGTGGAGCAGCGCGCTCGCCGAAGCTAATGCCCTTTCGCAAGCCGAATCCGATGCCGGCCGTGAGCTGCGCACAGCCGCCCAGCAGCGCTTGCGCATCATCGGTGCCGCCGCTGGTCGTCGCGGCGCAGATGGGAGCGTCACGCTAACCGCGCCGCACGACGGCGTAGTCAGCGAGGTGCTGGCGCGTGAGGGCCAAACCGTGGTCGCTGGCACCCCTCTGTTTCGGATTAACGGCACGGAGACGTTATGGCTGGAAGCGGCCGTACCGCAGGCGGAGGCAGGTGGCTTGGCCCCGGGGATGCAGGTAACCGCACGTGTCACGGCCGTCCCGAGACAGGTCTTCCAAGGCGTCATCGAGACGGTGATCCCGCAGGTCGAGTCCGGCAGCCGCACGCAGCAGGCTCGCATCGTGTTGAACAATCTTGATGGCCTGCTTGCACCAGGCATGTTCGCGGAGGTGCAGTTGCAGCCAACCGCGGGCGCCAAGGTTCCCTTGGTGCCGAGCGACGCCCTCATTTCCACCGGCGCCGACAGCCGCCTGATCGTGCAGGACAAGGAGGACCGATTCCGGCCGGTGCGCGTGCGTACCGGGCGCAGCGACGGAGACCGCACCGAAATTCTGGAGGGGCTCAAGGGCGGCGAGCGTGTTGTTGTCTCCGGCCAGTTCCTGATCGACTCGGAAGCGAGTCTGTCCGGCGCGCTGGAACGCTTGAACGCCACGAGCATACCCGCGCTAGACGCACATGAAGTGCATCCCTCGTCGAACAACGCTAGCGGCCCGTCCACGCATGACCATGCGCAGACCACTTTAGCGGCGCCCGATCTGGATTCAGCCAACTGTCCGGTCGAATACTGGTACGACCCGATGGTTCCCGACCAGCACTTCCCGCATCCGGGCAAGTCGCCCTACATGGACATGCAACTGGTGCCCAAGTTCGCGCGGGAGGCGGATCCCTCCTGCAGCGCAGACGTTCTCAGCGGTCGCAAGCCAGCAGAGGCGCAGCCATGATCGCAAGCGTGATCCGGGCCTGCATCCGCAATCGTGGGCTGGTGTTGCTGGCGGCAGCGCTCCTGGCCGTGCTTGGCCTCTGGTCGGTGCGGCACACGCCACTTGATGCCCTGCCGGATCTGTCCGATACGCAGGTCATCATCCGCACGCAATGGGCCGGACAGACACCGCGCATCATCGAAGATCAGGTGACCTATCCCTTGGCGACGACGATGCTGTCGGTGCCCGGAGTCAAGGCAGTTCGCGGCTTCTCGTTCTTTGGCGACTCCTACGTCTACGTCTTGTTCGACGACGCCACCGATCTGTATTGGGCCCGTTCGCGCGTACTCGAATACCTTAGCCAGGTGCGCGATCGCTTCCCGCAAGGCGTGACGCCGGCGCTGGGGCCGGACGCTACCGGCGTCGGCTGGATTTACCAGTACGCACTGGTCGACCGGACTGGCGGGCACGACGTCGGTCAGCTGCGCGCCGTGCAGGATTGGTTCCTGCGCTACGAGCTCAAGACCATTCCGGATGTGGCCGAAGTCGCGAGTGTCGGAGGCGCGGTGCGCGCTTGGCAGATCACGCCCAATGCCTCGTCGCTGGCCGCGCGCGGTGTAACCGTAGCGCAGTTGATCGAGGCAATCGACGCGGCCAACGGCGCTACCGGCGGCTCGGTGATCGAACAGGGCGAAGCCGAACTCATGGTGCGCAGTGAAGGCTACCTGCGCAGCCGCGAAGCCTTCGAGCGCGTGCCGATCACCGGCACGGCAGGTGGAGTGCCGGTGTTGTTGGGCGACGTCGCCACCATCACCCGCGGCCCGACTTTCCGTCGCGGCATCGCCGAACTTGATGGCGAAGGCGAAGTCGCCGGTGGCGTGATCATCCTGCGCACCGGCAAGGATGCGCTGGCGGCAATCGAGAACGTAAAGGCACGTCTGAAGCAGCTCCAATCCAGCCTGCCGGCGGGAGTGGAAGTCGTGCCCGTGTATGACCGCTCCGACCTTATCCGCGAGGCGGTGCGCAATCTCACGACGAAACTGGGCGAGGAATTTCTCGTGGTCGCGCTGGTGTGCGCGCTCTTCCTCTGGCACCTGCGCTCGGCGTTAGTGGCGGTCATCACCCTGCCGCTGGGCATCTTGATCGCCTTCATCGTGATGCGCTGGCAAGGCATCACTGCCAACCTGCTGTCGCTCGGTGGCATCGCCATCGCCATTGGCGCGATGGTGGACGCTGCGGTGGTGATGATCGAGAACGCGCACAAGCACCTGGAGCACTGGCGCGACACCCATGCCCGCGAGCCCGAGGGCGATGAGCGGTGGCAATTGATTGCGCAGGCCGCTGCAGAGGTGGGACCGGCGTTGTTCGCGAGCCTGCTGGTCATCACGCTCTCGTTTGTGCCGGTGTTTGCCCTGCAAGCACAGGAGGGACGGCTGTTCTCGCCATTGGCCTTCACCAAGACCTACGCAATGGCGGCCGCGGCGGGTCTCTCTGTGACCCTGATTCCAGTGCTGATGGGCTACTTGATCCGTGGCCGGATCCGTCCGGAAACGCAGAACCCCATCAACCGCTTGCTGATCGCCGGCTATCGGCCGGTGTTGGATTGGGTGCTGCGACACCCGAAGCTGACGTTGGCACTGAGTGGCGCGCTGCTCACCATCACCGCAATCCCTTTCGCCCGTGTCGGCAGTGAGTTCATGCCGCCATTGGACGAAGGCACGTTGTTGTACATGCCCACCGCCCTGCCCGGCCTGTCGGCCGACAAGGCCCGGCAATTGCTGCAGCTGGCCGATCGCATGATCAAGACGGTGCCCGAGGTCGATCATGTGTTCGGCAAGGCCGGCCGCGCCGACACCGCGACCGACCCCGCGCCGATCGAGATGTTCGAAACCACCGTCACCTTCAAACCGCGCAACCAATGGCGCGCGGGCATGACGCCTGAGAAGCTGCGGCAGGAACTGGATGCAGCCGTGAGGATCCCGGGCTTGACCAACTTGTGGGTGCCGCCGATCCGCAATCGGATCGACATGTCGGCGACCGGCATCAAGAGTCCCATCGGCATCAAGGTGTCCGGGCCCGATATCGACCAAATTGAGCAACTCAGCGCCCAGGTCGAGGCGGTGGCCAAAACCGTGCCCGGGGTCAGCTCGGCCTTGGCCGAGCGCGTGACCGGCGGCCGCTATGTCGACGTGAACATCCGACCGGAGATTGCAGCGCGTTATGGGCTCGCGCAACGCGACCTCCAGCAGGTGCTGGCCACCCTGGTCGGCGGCGATCCGATCGGAGAGACTATCGAAGGACGTGAACGCTATCCGATCGTGCTGCGCTATGCGCGTGGCGAACGCGATTCGTTGGCAGGATTGACGCAACTGCCTATCGTCGCGCCCGGCGGCGTGCAGCTCACACTTGGCCAAGTGGCTGACATCCGCCTCAGCGCCGGTCCGCCAATGGTGAGGAGCGAAAACGGTCGCTTGGTGGGCTACGTCTACGTCGACGTGGCGGGGCGTGATCTCGGCTCGGTGGTGGCCGATCTGCAGCGTGCCGTGGCGACACAGGTTCAGTTGCCGCCTCGGTATGGCGTCGCGTGGTCGGGCCAGTACGAGTACTTGGAACGAGCACTGGAACGCCTGCGCTGGGTGGTCCCGGCCGCGCTCGCCATCATCGTGCTACTGATCTGGTTCGTGTTCCGGCGTGTCGGCGAGGTCGCGATCATCCTGCTGAGCCTGCCCCTGGCGCTGGTAGGCGGGTTGTGGCTGATCTGGGGGCTGGGCCATGCGGTGTCGATCGCAACCTTGATCGGCTTTATCGCCTTAGGCGGCGTCGCGGCCGAGTTCGGTGTGATCATGCTGTTGTACCTGCGCCATGCCTGGGAGCGCCGCCTCGCCGCCGGGGAGACGGCCGACGTGGCCACGTTGGAAGCCGCGATCCGGGAGGGCGCGGTCCTGCGTGTGCGACCCAAGGCCATGACCGTCGCGGTGATCCTCGCGGGCCTGTTTCCGTTGTTCGTCGGCATGGGCGCCGGCTCGGAGGTGATGCAGCGCATCGCAGCGCCGATGCTTGGCGGCATGATCACTGCTCCCCTGCTTTCGATGCTGGTGATCCCAGCCGCATATCGGCTGTGGATGGGGCGCAAGCTGCGTATGAATGTACCCACACCCACCTGAGGGCCGGATTCCTGCAGCGCCGCGCTTGGTCGCAGAGCCCAAGTTCCTGTGGCAGCCCACGTTTGGTGGACAAGATGCTCCAAGTGGCCCAAGCGGCAGTGTATGACCGGCTCGTCGGGCGTTGACGTGCAACGTTTCTGCTCTCGTTCAAGAAGATACAACCTGGAGTCTGGTACCGGGTCTATGTTTTTGCTTAACGAGTTCAGCGGCCTTCGACATCACCTCCACGGCGCGCGCGTGAGCGTAGGCACATCCGCTCTGTGCCCGTGAACCCGCTTCGGGAAGCACGCCAGAGTTTCCTGGGTGCGGGCCCTCCCGTGCTTTCATCGGCCTGGGCTGAGGTGATCGCCACCCGCATGTTTGTGGAGCGCCGCGATGCCTACTGTTGCTATCGAAGCGTGTAGGGACAACACCTTTGCCAGCCAATCCTCCGCTGGCTCCGCCGGGATTGGCGGGTGAGCACATCGTCTGCAATTGTGTCGCCAGGTCAGGCCGCCGCCATCGCGCTGCGGTGGTTCCACGTGTGGTTGCGCGGTACCCAGGTAAGCCCGCTCTCCAAGCAGCACCTCTCGCGGACGATCAATCTTGCACGCATATCATTGATCGTCGGCTTGGTATTCCTGCATTACCAGACCTACCCAAACTCCACCGCGTCGCCATTCGACGGTATCGATCCGGCTCACCATCCGTGGGCCACGTTCGTCAACAGCTTCGTGCTGTTCTTCTTCTTCAGCGCGGTGCCCCTGCTGAGCATGATCTCGGGCTGGTTGTTCTTCTCGGCCATGACCGACTCCAGTACCAATGCTTTGCGATCCAGGATCCTGCATCGTTTCCGCACGCTCTACACACCGATGGTCTGCTGGAATCTCCTCTTTCTTCTTGCCCTGGCACTGCTGTTCTGGCGATCGCCCCAACACCCGCTGCTCAGCCAGCTCAACCTGCGCTTTGCTGCCGCCAGCGGGTGGGATTACCTCAACGCCGTCTTTGCGCTGACGCATCACCCGATCGGATACCAGTTCTGGTTCGTGCGTGATCTGTTCGTCACAGTGCTGGTCAGTCCTCTCCTGCTGGTCCTGCTACGGCGATTTCCCTATCTAGGGCTCCTCGGCCTTGCGGCGGTCTGGTTGGTGGGGCATGACCTATGGATATTCTTTCGCACTGACGTGGTGTTCTTTTTCTACCTGGGTGGGCTGATCGGCCTGCGGCGAATCGACTTGAACGTGGCACCGGGCCCTGCCCTTGCCCTGATGGCGCTGTACTTGGTGCTGGTCGGTCTGCGCGCATGGGCGCCCGCGGTTATCGACATGGTGGAGCGACGCCCCGAATGGCTAACGGGCGGTACGCGCGCGATGCGCCTGATTGGCGTTGCGGCCTGTTGGGGAACGTTGCTCTGGCTCGCGCGCACGCGCCTGGGCGCCCGTTTGGCCGGCTACGGTGGCTTGGCCTTCTTCCTGTTCGCCATGCACTTCCCGCTCTTGGCCGCCATCAAGTGGGGGCTGTGGCATTGGGTGCCGGCGCAGACCGATGCCTGGATGCTGGCTCACTACGTCAGCAGCGTGGTCGTGACCATAGGGCTGGGCCTGAGTGCGGGTTGGGCCCTGTCGCGCTATCTGCCGACGTGGTTTGCCCTGATGAACGGCGGTCGTACGCTTGCGGTGTCCGAACGGAAGCGTGTTGCTGCCTCCTAGCACTCTGCTCCGCGCACGACCGGCACCATTCAGCGAAGAAGGAGGTCGACGTGGATCCGCTGGTTCAAAGCCTGCCACCCGGCTGGCGAATGCAAGCACTCAGTCCTTCACACCTGTGCCGCGCCTGCGGCATTCGCATCGTCAATCCCGAGGGGCGCGAAGTCATTTTCGTCCACAAGCCCTTTCAGTTTGCCTGCGAGTTGACTCGACAACTCGAACGGGAGCTCGTCGCATGCAATCGACCCGCGGAATGGTGGCCGTGCTCTGCACGGCCCAACCAGGTCTGGAGCGAGGACTTTCCTCCGATCAGCGTGCCCGAGGACTAGCTCGGTGCGGAGCCCGCCCGTAGAAGGGGCGGGCATCTTTCGCTGGGTCAGATCTTGAAGTCATCGAACCGGATGTGCTCATCGGGGATCCCCAACTGCGCCAGCAGGCGACGGGTCGCGGCCAGCATGGCCGGCGGTCCGCACAGGTAGAAGTCGCATGTTTCAAGTGACGGATGGTGCTGCAGCAGCCGGTCATGCGCCACTTCATGCACCAGCCCGCGCAGCAACGCGTCATCGCATTCGGCTTCTTCCGAGAGCACCAGGTGCCAACTGAAGTTACTGTTGCATTCGGCGAGCTTGGCCATCTCGTCCACGTACGGGGCATCGCGCAGACTGCGTGCTCCGTACCAGAAGTGCATTCGTTCGCTTGCACCCGACGCCAACACGGACAGAATCATGGCGCGCAGCGGCGCCATCCCTGCGCCGCCCCCGATAAAGACCTTCTCGCGCCCGCCCGGTCGGATCGCAAAGTCGCCAAACGGGCCACTGAAGCTCAGCCGGTCCCCGGTCTGCAAGGTGTAGAGGTACGTCGAGCCTCGCCCCGGCGGATGCACTCGTTTGCTCTGCTGCCCCGGACTGAAGCGTGCCAACAGGGTAAGTCGACCGCCCTCGCTTGCCGCGGGCGCGGCCAGCGAGTACGAGCGCCGCAGCCGCTCGCGGTTCTGCAGCGTGCCCGGCAGGGTGAGCGCCGACCAGTCGGCCTGATGCTCGTCCGGACGCACAAGGCGTTCGTGCGGCAGGCTGTACTCGGGAACGTGAACCTGCAGGTAGGAGCCCGGGTGGAAGTCTGGGCCGGCCGGCTCATCGGGCCGCAGCACGATTTCACGCAGGAACGGCGTGACCGCGGTGACGCGTTCGACCGTGGCGCTTCGCTCGGTCCAGAGGTTCGCGCCGGCGGCGGCCTCCACCTGCAGATCCGTCGTCACGGGCACGTTACACGCCAGGCGATAGCCCAGCTTGAGCTTTGCGTCCGCCAGATGCGCGCGGTCCGCCGCGGTCGCGGCCGGTGCAGTGCCACGGATGCGAACTTCGCACAATCCGCAGCTCTGCCCACCGCCGCAGTTCGAAGGCAGGTTGAGCCCATTGCGAGCCAGGGCAAGGTACACGGTCTCGCCCTGCGACGCGGCGACGCCGCGCAGCAAGGAACCGTCGCCGGAAAATACGGCCAGCTCGTGCTTGGCCCGCCAGCGCCGCGGCACGAAGTCCTGGAGCCGGAAACTGGCGAACAGCAACCAGACGCCGGTGAGCGCGATCCACAAGCCACCGATGCCAGCCCCAATAACCAGCGGGTTGTTGAAGTTGGTGCGTTCGGCGTAATCCATGATGTGCAGCATCCAGAACACGTCGAACAGACGCCAGGTTCGGTTGCGGTGCACCATCACCTCGCCGGTTTCGGCCGACAGGTACACGCTGGTGTCTTCGCCGTCGTTGAAGTCCACGCGCCACAGCCGACCGGCATGTTCGCGGGCTTCGCTGGAGCGTTGAAGCAGTTGCGGTGCTTGCGGATCGCCGGGGCCCGTGTAGGACGCGCGCGCGATCGCGGTGGCCAGTGCTGCGTCCAGGACGATGCCCGCCCCTGTTCGGGCATCGAACAGGCGTTGTCCCGTGGGGGTGGTCACCTGGTAGACCGGTCGCGCCTGCAGCCATGCGCTGGCGACAGTACGTGCCGCAGGCACTTTGGCGATCACGCGGTCCGGCGCCACCACGTCAGCCGGCCATGGCGAAAGCGTGGGCGGGGCGGCGCGAAACTGTTGGCCTTGCACCCGATCGTGATCGAGTAAGGCCATCATCATCCCGCTGGTCATCCAAAGGATGAGCTGGAGACCGATTACCAGGCCCAGCCATTTGTGCAAGGTGCGCATCCACGGGGTCATGCCGCGCTCCTCCGACGGAAGCTGTAGAACAGCAGCCACGCCCCGCTTAGGGCGAACAACAGCCCGCTAATGGCGGCCACGCGCAACAGCGAATTGTTGACGTCGCTGCGGGTGTCGTAGTCCATGATGTGAAACATCCACAGGAAGTCGAACCAGCGCCAGAGACTGTGTCGCCGCGCGAGCAACTCGCCGCTATCCGGCGAGAAGTACAGCGTCGTCTGGCCACGATCATCGAAATGCACCGCCCACATCGGAGCTGGGCGTGAGGCGACCTCCTGCGGGGCGCGAGTCACCCATTCGACTGCACGCACGGTTGCGTCGCCCTGGTAGGTGGCCTTGGCCAACTCCAATGCGTCGGCCTCCTTCAGGGGGCTGATCTGCGCGCCGGTGTGTGCATCCACCAGGCTCAGGCGCTTGCCCTGCCGCACCTCGTACACCTCGCGCCCTAGCAGCGTCTTCAACTTCAACGAAGTCAATCCTGGAAAGCGCTGCTGCAAAGCCGCAGGCTCGATGCGCGCGGCAGCGACTTGCAACGGCGTTCCGCGGACATGGGCCAGATGGTCGCCATGGATGATTTCAAGCGGAACCACGGTCATGTAGACGCCGCTGATCATCCACAGCAGGGCTTGCAGCCCGACGACGAGGCCGATCCATTTGTGGGCGGAGCGCGCCCAGTAGGCTGGTTTCATGGCGAAATCTCAAATCAATTGCGATGCCCCGCCGGCATCCTGCCGGCGGGATTGGCGGGTCTTACCAGCGGTAGCCGAATCGCGCATACCAACGGACGCCGAGCAGGTCGTACGTCATGGTGTCGGTGTTGGCGTCGGTGTAGCTCTGGATGAACGGCGGCTTCTTGTCGAACAGGTTGTCGACACCGAACGCAACGTCGAAAGACGCCTGCGGTGGCGCATACTTCACCTGAACGTTGTGGTAGGTCACGCTGGGTGCGTGGTCACCGATGTCGCCGGGGTTGGCGTTGATGTCGTCGGCCTTGCCGATGTACTGGAGGCTGTACGATCCCGACCACGCGTCGCGGGCCATGGTGAACGAGGTAAAGGCACGCCAGTGCGTGTAACTGCCGCGGCCACCGGTGATCTTGCCTGCGTACTCGATGATCTCGGCTCCGGGATAGGGCCGCACGTCATAGCGGTCCAGGTACGTAGCATCGAAGCTGACACTGGACTGGAAGCCGGCCCACGCAAACTCGTAAATGCCACCGATGTCGATGCCGGTCACCCATTCGTTGGCCGCATTGACTGGCTGCGACGACAGGAAATCGACTTCGCCGGTGACTGCATTACGAGTGAAGTTGTCGGCGCCGCAGAACGGATGCGCCAATCCCGGCGTGTCGTAGCAGATCGCGAGCTTGGTGGAGCCATCGATGCGTTGGATCGCGTTGTCGATGCGAATGTCAAAGTAGTCGACCGTCAGGGTCAGTCCTTCGACAAACCCCGGCGTCCACACAGCACCCGCCGTCACCGACTCGGCATCCTCGGGCTCCAGTTCCGGGTTGCCGCCAGCCGTGGTCAGGATCGTGTTACCCGGTTGGACGTAGCCAGTGGGCACGCCGTAGGCCTGGCAGTTCTGGTACACAACCGAATCGGCCGGGAACGAGCTCCAGCCGCTGCACGGGTCCGTTGTGGTGAGGTTGCCCTCGGCAATGCCGCCGAACAGCTCTGGAATGTTGGGGATGCGGAACGCGGTCGCGTAATTAGCCCGCACCTTCAGTGATGGCACCACTTGCCAGTCAAGACCGACCTTGTAATTGACGTCGTTGCCGAACAGGTCGTAGTCCGAATAGCGTACCGCGGTGCTCAAAGTCAGCGAGTCGGCGATGGCACTGTCCTGCAGCAGCGGCACATTGAACTCGACGAAGGCTTCCTTTGCCGTGTACTCGCCGGCGATCGGATCCTGCTGGTTGGTGTTGGCGATGCCGAGCACGGTCAGCGGATCCGGGTCGCGCCAGCCCCGTTCCTTACGAACCTCGATTCCCGACGCAAACCCGAGCCAGCCCGCAGGCAGCTCGACCAATTGGCCGCTGATGTTGCCGGTAAAACTCTTCTGGTCGTTGCCACCGTGGTCGCGGGTGTCGAACAGGATGTAGTCCAGCACGTCCTGACTGAGATCGCCGTAACCAAGATAGTCGCCGCATGGAATGGCGGCTCCAGGGGCGTTGCTGCACACCGAGGTATCAAGCGTCTGGTCGACACGGTCGAGGTTGGCGACGTTGGTCGAGCCGTCCACGCCCGTGTTACGGCCCCAGTTGAGTGCGACCGACCAGTCCCAGTTCTCGCCGATCAGCCCGTCGAGGCCGACGACGGTGCGAAACGTGTTGGTTTCCTGGAAGAACTCGCGGGTGCCCGCCTCTTCCAGGCGCCGGCGCTGTAGCAGCAAGTCCTGCCCGGTCGGATTGGTGGGGTGGTCCGCAGCGATGTTGATTTCGCGATAGACGCCCAGGCCGCCGGGCGTAGCGAGCTGGTCGGACTGGCGATTGGTGTACATCAACTCGGTGAACAGGCGCACGCTGTCGGTAAGCGTCGTATCGCCGAACAGGCTGAAGCTGATGCGCTTGATCGGATTTACAGCGTTGAGGCTGGGGTTGCCGTTGTAGTTGTGCTTGGCTGCGGAGTACGGTTCATAGAAGTCACCGTCCCCGCCCAGCACTTGATTGAAGTTCACCCGACTGCCGTCGGCGAGCAGCGCACGGCCGCCAATCGTAGTCGAACTGCCGACGCATTCGAGTTGGCCGTCGACTTCGCCCAAGCCACAGGGGGCCCGGGTGGCCATGTTCACGCTACCGGACTCGGAGTAGTTCAGTCCTGCGATCAACGAACCGCGTTCGCCCGTCATGCCCCAAATCAAGTCGACAGCGCCGTCTTCGCCGTCCTGCTCGAAGGTCTGCCCATAGCGGACTGCAACCTCGGCGCCGTTGTAGTTCTTCTTGGTGATGATGTTGACCACGCCGGCGACGGCGTCAGCGCCATAGATGGCAGACGCCCCGTCCTTCAGCACCTCCACCCGCTCGATCAGCGCCACCGGGATCATGTTGAGATCAGGCGAGCTATTGGCGCCGGTGCCACCATTCACAACGCGACGGCCATTCAGCAGCACCAAGGTGCGGTTGATGCCGAGTCCACGCAGATTGACCTGGGTCGTGCCGTAGCCGTTCTCGGCCCAATAGGCATTGGACTGGTTGCCCGAAAATCCGGCCGACGACGGCAAGCGCTGGAGCAGCGTGTCGATGGTGGTGGCGCCGGACCGCTGAATGGCTTCGGCGTCGATGACGGTGACCGGACCGACGCCAGACAGTTGAAGGCCCCTGATGTGGGAGCCGGTGACCTGGACGGAGTCCAGCGTCGTGGCGGGTTCGGCCGCGACGGGTGCACTTTCCTGGGCTGTTGCGACTTGGCTGGTTCCGGCGCACAGCAGCACGCCGACGGCCAGCGCCAATGGATCACGCTTGAAAGACATGTTCTCCCCCGAGAATTCAGGTTGTTGTTGTTCGACGAAGTGCCTGGACGCCGGGATGCGACGCGCGCAGGGGCACGACAGGGTGTCGCCCGTGGCGACTCGAACAACTCAACCGATCGGAGGTCGGAACAACCTGGAGATTTCGTGCCGCACCGCCGGCAAAAGCGGCGGCGGGAGATACACCGCGACGAGGGTGTGATGCGCGGCGAACAGTGGCGCTACCCGTTCAGGGTAGAACGTCAGCATACAGTTACATGTGCAACCAGTGACCGAACAGTCGCAGTCGTGCTGCTCGCCCGCGCCTGAGGGCGTTCCTCGCTCAGATTGCTCTTCACAATCGGCAGGTTGTGCGCTGTCTCGTTGTGGTGCGTTGGTGCGGGTGGTCGCATGCGCAACACTGGCGGTCGCCATCTGCGTACCCGCCCATGCGGCCGCGACTCCGTCCGTGCAGAGCACGAGGATCAGGACCCATCGCAGTAGCACACGAAGCGGCGGCACGGGTGTGCGTGGTACCCAAAGGTTGTCTATACCGCAGCAATAACATGGCTATACAACCACTGTCAACGATGCTGCGCCACAGCATCGAAACCATTTGTCCGAACTTGTATAGACATGTAAGGCTAGCCCGCATGAACGCGCCCCAGCCGCACTACATCAAGCTGAAGCAGTACATCCTTCGGCACATCACCAGTGGAAACTGGCCACCGCAAAGTCGAGTGCCCAGCGAGAACGACTTGGCGAAGAAGTTTGGCATTGCCAGGATGACGGTGAACCGCGCGCTTCGCGAGCTCAGTGCATCTGGCGTGCTCAGTCGCGTACAGGGGGTGGGTACGTTTGTTGCGGGTCCGAAGGCCGAATCCGCGATGTTCGATGTGCACAGTATCCGCGATGAAATCCTCAGCCGCGGGCAAACGCATAGCGTGCAGGTACTGACCTGTGAGCAGGTCGAAGCCCGTCCCGCGGTGGCCGCGCAGTTTGGTTTGGAACCAGGCAGCGTGCTCTTCCACACACGCTTGTTGCACAGAGCGAACAACAAGCCGTTGCAACTTGAAGATCGCTTCGTCAACCCGACGTGTGCGCCGGAATACCTGGACATCGACTTCCAACGCGAAATTCCGCACCAGTACCTCATGCGTGTCGCGCCGCTCGCTCGCGCGGAACATGCCATCGAAGCCGATGTGGCCAGCCGTCGCCTTGCAGCTCAGCTGGACGTGCCCGAAGGTGCGCCCGTTCTTGTGCTGACGCGCCGCACTTGGTCGCGCGGCTTGGTGGCCAGCTACGTCTACCTGACCCATCCGGCCTCACGTTACCGCTTTGTCGGATCTTTCGAAGTTGGCGTGGGCTAACTGTCGCCACACGATCGGCCCCATTCCGCCTCTCTGCCGCAGTCCATAGGAACCGAGTCGCATGCTTCACCTGATCCCAGAACACGTGTCCCTGCCGCAGTTGCGCGAGATCGCTACCGCCTTCAGTCCCATCCGACTCGATCCGGCCAGCCTGCCCGCGGTACGCGCCTCGGTCCAGCTGGTGCAAACGATCGTGTCGGCGCAGCAGCCCGCTTACGGAATCAACACCGGGTTCGGCAAGCTCGCGAAGGTCCATATCCCCTTGGATCAGCTGGAGCAATTGCAGACGAACCTTGTGCGGTCGCACGCTGTCGGCATGGGCCCGTTGCTCGACGACGACTGCGTGCGACTGATCATGGCGCTCAAGATTACGTCGCTGGCACGCGGGTACTCCGGTGTTCGAGAGGAGACACTCGCGGCGCTGGTGGCCATGTACAACGCACAGATCTGGCCCTGCATTCCCTGCCAGGGTTCGGTAGGTGCCTCTGGCGACCTGGCTCCCCTCGCACACTTGACTCTCGCGCTCATGGGCGAAGGCCAAGTGCGTATCCACGGTGAGCTGCGATGTGCCGAAGATGCGCTGCGAGAGGCCGGCCTTGAACCCGTCCGCCTGGCTGCCAAGGAAGGGCTTGCGCTGCTCAACGGTACTCAGGTGTCGACTGGCATCGCATTGACGGCCCTGTTCGCAGCCGAACAAGTGTGCTCGGCAGCCGTACTGGCCGGGGCGCTAAGCGTCGACGCGGCCTGCGGTTCCGATGCGCCGTTCGATGCGCGGGTACACGCAGTGCGAGGCCAGCCCGGCCAGATCGCGTTGGCTACCGAGTATCGACGCCTGCTGCGCGATAGCGGCATCCGCGAATCGCACCGCCATAACGACACACGCGTCCAAGACCCGTACAGCCTAAGGTGCCAACCCCAGGTCATGGGCGCCTGTTACGACCTGCTTACGCAGTCCGCCCGCACATTGCTGATCGAAGCCAATGCGGTTTCGGACAATCCGTTGCTGTTCTCCG
Organism: Lysobacteraceae bacterium P; assembly: GCA_005503055.1. Classification (GTDB taxonomy): domain Bacteria; phylum Pseudomonadota; class Gammaproteobacteria; order Xanthomonadales; family Xanthomonadaceae; genus Lysobacter_J. The sequence continues at coordinate 443,316 of SCOX01000001.1, forward strand.
ACAGTGGTGACGTCATCTCCGGCGGCAACTTCCACGCCGAACCCGTGGCGTTCGCTGCCGACCAGATCGCCATCGCCACGGCCGAAATCGGAGCCCTCTCCGAGCGACGCATCGCGCTACTAATCGACGCCAGCTTGTCGGGCTTACCGGCGTTTCTGGTCCGGGAACCTGGCCTCAACTCGGGCTTCATGATCGCGCACGTGACTGCTGCGGCGTTGGCGAGCGAGAACAAGACGCTTGCACATCCGGCCAGTGTCGATTCCCTGCCCACCTCCGCCAATCAGGAGGACCACGTCAGCATGGCCACCTTCGGCGCGCGCAAGGCGCGTGACATCGCCGACAATGTTCGGCGCATCGTCGGCATCGAGCTGCTCGTTGCTTGTCAGGGTATCGATTTCCGGCGCCCGCTCACCTCCTCCACGGTTCTGGAGTCGGCGCACGCACGGATTCGCGAGCGGGTCGCTCATTACGACGAAGATCGTTACCTTGCACCGGAGTTGCTGGCCGCCGAGGCGCTGATCGCCAGCGACGCTCTTAAGACGTACGTGGATCTGCCGCTCCACGCCGCGTGAGCCATCTCTGGCAAGGCCGGATCGACCTGCCCCAACAGGCTGATACCCTGCGTTGGCACCAGGTAGTGCAGCCGTTGATCTCGACGTCTGCACCCGGCGTTGCCCTGCTCGGCTTTGCCAGCGATGAAGGAGTACGCCGTAATGGCGGGCGTACCGGGGCCGCGCAAGGCCCCGCCGCTCTCCGTGCGGTCCTCGCCAACTTGCCCGTCTGGCATCGTGGACCGCTCTACGACACAGGCGATGTCGCCTGTGCATCGGGCGATCTCGAAGCGGCACAGTCCGAGTACGCAGTGCGGCTATCCGACCTTCTCGAGGCCGGTCACTTCCCGATGGGTCTCGGCGGCGGTCACGAGATCGCATATGCCAGCTACTTGGGCCTGATCACGCACCTGGGGCGCCGTGCGTGCCGCGTGGGCATGGTGAACTTCGACGCGCACTTTGACCTGCGCGCACAGGCCCTACCCAGTTCCGGCACGCCGTTTCTGCAGGCACTTGATCATTCCGCGGACCATGGCCATGACGTCCGCTACATCTGTCTGGGTGTCAGCGCCGCTGCCAATACGCAGCACCTGTTCAGCACCGCCGATCGCCGCGGCGTCCGCTACCTGCGCGATGAAGAGTTGGCGCCTTGGGCACTGGAGGCAGCGCGCCACCGGCTGACTCTGTGGCTTACCGAGGTCGATGTCGTCTACCTGAGTCTGTGTCTCGACGTCTTGCCGCAGTCAGTGGCCCCCGGCGTCAGTGCGCCCAATGCGCGGGGAATCTGCATGGAAGTGCTGGAGGCATTAGTGGACGTGGTGCTGGCCACTGGAAAGACCTTGGTGGCCGACATAGCTGAGTTGTCGCCGCCACACGACCGCGATGCAGCCACCGCGCGGATTGCTGCACGCCTGTTGCACAGGATCGCGGGTGCGACGCATCACGGTTAATCGCAGAGTCTGGACTTAGGTCATAACTTCACGCGGTGAAGGTAAGTCCGTGTCCGTGTCTGGTGGATACGTGCGTTCGAAAACGTGTTGGTTCCGAAGCCAGCGACGATCGATCACATCCCCCGCGAGTCCCGTTATGCCTCCTTACCCACGCTTTCCAGTGCGCCCGTTGTTGGCGAGTATCACGCGTGTCGCGCGACCCATCTGGAACAGACTGCCTGCACGTATCGTGAGTACGCGGCCGGTGCAGATGTTTGGTCGCTTCATGCACCAGCATCATGTTCGCTACCAGGATCGGCATCAAAGCCACGTCACCCGTTTCCTGCGCAACCTGCCCCAACTGAATGTGATCTGTGTGCTGCTCAATGACGGCGCAACCGAGGCACTGTCCATCGCGTCGGTGGGCTGCAGTACGGGGGCCGAGCTCTATTCGGCGATCTGGCTGTTGCAGGCGCGCATCAACGCGCGCGGGATTCGTGGGATGGGGATCGACATTTCCACGTGGGCCATCGCCGCGGCGTGCGAAGCGCGCTACCCGCACGGGACGGCGCGTAGCGATACGGACATGCCCGCGGAAGTCTCTGGACTCACGGACGCCCAGCAGAGCGGACTGTTCGATGAGGATGGTGAGTACTTGCGCGTGCACGAGCGGATCAGGGATGCGTGTACCTGGACGGTGGGCGATGTCAGAGATCCAGCGACGGTCGAGGCGCTCGGACAGCACGACGTCGTCATGGCCAACAACTTTTTGGGGCCAATGTCCGACAATGAAGCCATCGCTTGTCTGCAGGGCCTTATGCCTATGGTCAAGCCGGGGCGCTACCTGGTTGTCGAAGGCATAGACCTGGACGTCAAGTCGCGCGTGCTCGGCCCGGCCGGCTGGCGTCCAGTCACCGAGGATCTCGAGCAGGTCTACTTCGCTGACTACTGGAAGCGCGGCTGGCCGTGGATTCGCTGGGCGCATGAGCCGATTGATCGCCGCCGGATGGATTGGCGCGTGCGTTACTCGACCATCTTTCAAGCGCCCGGTGGCACCGCCGCTTCCGTCGAGAACGTCGCAACTACTGTTGCTTCAATACCGCTTTCATCTGCTCGATCTCCTGCCGCTGCGAAGCAATGATGTCTGTACACAGTTGCTGCAGTTGCGGGTCTCGCACGCGATTGTTCTCGCACATCAGGATGGCGCCGGCATGATGCGGGATCATCGACCTCGCAAACTGCTCGTCGCCCACTCCCCATTGCTGGCGGATGCCGAACCAGCACAACGCCATGAAGGCGACAGCCGCGGCTGCCAGCACGATGTTCCGGCGGCGGTTTGGATACATGTTGGCCATCAGGATCAGCTCGATGAGCAGCATGGGCGCAGCCATCAAACCGGCCATGTAGAACTGGTTGACGTTGGCGAAGACATTGCTCCATTGATCCACCATCGCGTACATCAAGCCGTACATCGCAAGAAACGATAGGACAACCATTCCCATCAGGCGGCCGTAGTGGCCTTTACCATGGCCAGACTGGGTGTGCGTTTCCATGGGACGTCTCCTTCGAGGTTGGGGAACGGTGAGAGGGCGCGGCCAAGGGCGCCCTCTCACCGATGTTCAACTTACATGTCGCGGCCGGCCGCGAATTCCGCGGCACTGAGGCGGCCATCGCGGTTCGAGTCGAGCATGCCGAAGTGCGGACCCAGGCGGTGCTTGGCCAGTTCCTTTGAGGTCAGCGCCCCGTCCCTGTTGACGTCCAAGGTTGCGAAGTCATCGCCGGCCGGGTGGTGGGTTGCATGATCGCCGTGCCCCTGATGCTCGCCATGATCGGGCGTCGCCGCCATTGCGGCGCCCGAAACCAGTAGCGTGCAAAGGGACAGGATGGTGAATTGCTTCATGGTAGATCTCCGTACTGTTGAGCCTCGAAGTCATCCTGCATGCACGGGCTCATCGTGCAGACTGGCGGTGGTGGAATCGGTCAGGGGTGTCCGTGCCAGCCGCAGGGCATTGGTGACGACAGACACCGAGCTCAGGCTCATCGCCAGAGCGGCGATCATCGGGCTCAATAAGACGCCGAAAACGGGGTAAAACACACCGGCGGCGATGGGAACACCCACGGCGTTGTAGACCAACGCGAACATCAGGTTCTGTCGCATGTTTGCCACCGTCGCTTGCGAAATGGCGCGGGCCTGCACGATACGACGCAGGTCGCCCTTTACGAGCGTCACCTGCGCACTCGACATCGCTACGTCAGTCCCGGTGCCCATCGCGATGCCGACATCGGCGGCGGCCAGTGCAGGGGCATCGTTGATGCCATCGCCGGCCATCGCTACATGCCGACCCTGTGCGCGTAGCGCATGAACAAGCTGGACCTTGTCGCGCGGACGCACCCCGCCGCGGACATCCTCGATTCCCAGCGCTCGGCCAACCGCTGCGGCTGTTTCTTGGGCGTCACCGGACGCCATGACGATCCGGATGCCGCCAGCGCGCAGCGCGTTCAGCGCCGGTCTCGAGGTGGCTTTGATCGGATCCGCCACCGCGAGAGCCGCGGCCAAACGTCCATCAACCGCGGCGTACATCACGCCCGCCCCATCCGCCCGCAAGCGGTCCGCTTCCTCCGCGAGCGCACTTGGATCTGCGCCTTCAGCGCGCATCAGATCGCCATTGCCCAAGGCGACCCGGCGCCCGTCGATCAAACCACGCACGCCCTGCCCGGTGAGCGACTCGAAATCGCCCGCCTTGTGCAACTCCAAACCTCGCCGCCTCGCCTCCGCGACGATGGCCTCCGCTAACGGATGCTCGCTGCCCTGTTCGAGGCTGGCGGCGAGGCGCAGGACTTCATTGGCGTCGTGCTCGTTCGTGATCAGAATCTCTCTGAACGCGGGACGCCCCTCGGTCAGCGTGCCGGTCTTGTCGACGACAAGGGTGTCCACCGTGCGTAAGCGCTCAATTGCCTCGGCATCACGGAACAACACGCCGACCTGGGCCGCGCGGCCCGTTGCCACCATGATCGACATCGGGGTGGCCAGGCCGAGCGCACACGGGCAGGCAATGATCAGTACCGACACAGCATTGAGCACTGCAAAGGTCCACGACGGCGCAGGACCCCACAGGCCCCAGGCCACCAACGTCGCCACCGCCGCGACGATTACGGCCAGGACGAACCAGTACGCAACGCGGTCGGCCATGCGCTGCATCGGCGCTCGGGAGCGCTGCGCCTGTACGACCAACTGCACGATCTGTGCAAGTACGGTGCTCGAGCCCACCTGCTCGGCCTGCATAATCAGGCTGCCGGTTCCGTTGAGGGTGGCGCCGATCAACGAGGCGCCGACGGACTTCTCCACGGGAATGGGCTCGCCGGTCAACATCGACTCGTCAACGCTGGAGCGACCTTCAACCACCTTGCCATCCACCGGCACCTTCTCACCGGGGCGGACTCGGAGTCGGTCACCGACGAGCACGTTTGCCAAAGGCACATCCTCTTCCGAGCCATCGGCGGCAATGCGACGTGCGGTTTTCGGCGCGAGGCCCAGCAACGCCTTGATCGCGGCCGAGGTTCTGGAACGTGCGCGCAGTTCCAGAACCTGGCCTAGCAAGGTCAGCGATACGATCACGGCCGCCGCCTCGAAGTACACACCAACACGCCCGTGCTCGCGGAACGAGTCAGGGAAAACCTCCGGTATCACGGTGGCGACGACGCTATAGAGGTAGGCCGCTCCAACGCCGATGCCAATCAAGGTCCACATGTTGGGGCTTCGATTGCGCAGCGATTGCGCGCAACGCACGAAGAATGGCCAGCCTGCCCAAAGCACCACCGGTGTACTGAGTATCAGTTCGAGCCAAGTACGTGTCCCCACCTCCAATAGATTGACGTAATGCCCAAACATGGCCAGGGCCAGCACCACCAAGGTCAGCGGTAAGGTCCACCAGAATCGGCGCGAGAAGTCGTGCAACTCGGGACTGCCTTCGTCGTCTTCACTGGGCAATTCCGGCTCCAACGCCATACCGCAAATGGGGCACGCCCCGGGATGATCCTGGCGGATCTGCGGGTGCATCGGACAGGTGTAAATGGTTCCCGCAGGCGCGGGCAAAGGTTCCGGGGCATGGGCGGCATACCGGCTCGGATCGGCAGCGAACCGCTCTTGGCAGCGCTCCGAGCAGAACCGGTAGGTCTCACCGCCGTGAGTGATGTTGTGCGGCGAGTCCGTACTCACTTGCATACCGCAAACCGGATCACGCACGGTGTCTGCAACCGCAGCCCCTCCACCAAGCAGGTCGCCATGTTGGTGCATCATCAAAGTTCATCCTCCCCGGACAGGGCCGCCAGGATCGGGCACTGCTCGAGCGCGCCATGGCCCGGGCATGCCGTGACCAACGCCTCCAGGCCCTGGCGAATTCGGCTCAGTTCGGCAAGCTTGAGGTCAACGGCTGCGAGCTTCTCCTTTGCCGCTGCCCTCATTGGCCCCATGTCGTCTCCGCGCTGGGCGGAAAAGCTCAGCAACTCGCGAACTTCCGGCAAGGTGAATCCCAATGCCTTGGCACGGCGCACGAAACGAAGGCGGCGCACGTCATCATCATCGTAAACGCGATAGCCCGACTTGAGCCGTGCCGCCTTGGGCAGCAACCCTTCCCGCTCGTAATAGCGCACGGTGTCAATATTGACCCCGGAACGCTGAGCCAGCTCACCGATCTTCATCGCGTGAACTCCGCAGTTTTAGTGTCCTTGCGCAGTCTCGCACCTGGACCATAGTCCAGAGTCAAGCGTTCAGACGTTGGCTGACGCTGGACAGGGCCTTTGCCATATAGCGACGGGGCCATGGAAGTGGGCCGCATCATGGCACAAAGCCATGAGACGTCCGTGTCGATGCCATGTGATACCGAGAAGACGAAAAGCAAAAGGAAATCACTGTGCTGGCTCCTTGCATGAAGTGACGTAATTGGCCCACGGATCCTCCCGCGGGGAACCTTGTCCGACCTAGTGCTTAGCCATCACCGTGCAACTGTCCGCGCAACGTTGGCAGAACTCGGCACACCGCTTCATCTCTGCGTCGCCGGTCATTTCCTCGCAGGCCGTGGCGCATTGGCGGCAGACTTCGGCGCATGCACCGCAAATGACGTTGTGCACCGCCGCGCCACGTAACATCGCGTCAGCGCTGGTTGCGCAGATGTCCTCGCAAGTCGATAGCAACGCGATGTGATGCGAATCGGCATGTTTACCTCCCTTCGCGAGACAGTAGCTGATGGTCTCCAGGCAGACCGCGTGGCATCGCAGACAGTGGTCGATGCACTCATTCATGCCTTGCGGTCGATGGGCCACGGATTGGCGAGTCATGTGGTTACTCCTTCCTTTTGCGACGGAAATGAGAGATTGCGCGTCCGCATCGCCGCTCCTCAGTGCTGGGCGAAAGCGCTCGTCGAACCGTCACGTTCGATCAGCTCTACGATGTATGGCTGCGAACGCCCGTCCGGCACCTCCATGCCGGGCGAGCCCAGCGGCATGCCAGGCAACGCGAGCCCCTTGGCGTTGGGCGCCTGCGCGAGCAACTGCTTGATGTCATCCGCCGGGACGTGTCCTTCGATGACGTAATCGCCAACCACGGCGGTGTGACACGAACCCTTGCCGTATGGCACGCCAAGTCGCTCTTTAAGTGGGTACAGGTTGTCCGCGTGATGGACTTCAACGGCAAACCCCGCCTTCCGTAGGTGCTCCACCCATACAGTGCAGCAGCCGCAGCTCGGGCTCTTGTGTACTTGCATGACCGGCAGCCCGGCGGATCCGCCGGCCAATGCCTGCGCCGTCGGTGCGATCACTGCTACCTCAGCACCTTCCTGCAGCGGGGTCGGTGCGGGGACGCAGCCGCCGAGTGCCATGCTGCTGCCCACGAGCAGCCCCAGCACGATGCAACGCAATCTGAGCATCGCGATTCTCCTCACTGCTTCGGTCGCGAGGACCAGTGGATGTGGACGATTCGCCAACCGTACGCATTGCGTCGAAGCACCATCGTTTCGCTACTCATCAGGGTGATCGGCTTGCCGTTCTTGCTCGCATGCAGTTCGCTTTCGGTCGCAACCCAAGCGAAGTCGCCTGCGGCATGGGCGGTACGCTGCTTTACCTGCACATGGGCGCTCTTGAGGAATGCGGCGTCGCGGGTGGCGTGCCCACTCAGATAATGGGCACGTGAGCGTTCGGCTCCGCCACTTTCCAGAATCAGCACATCGTCGGCCAGCAGCTCAGCGACCTGCTTCAAGTCGCCGCCTTGCAAGGCGGTCGAGAACTTCGTTACAGCCTCGACCGCCGGTCGAGCGGCCGGTGCGATCGAAGTGCGGGCGGGGATTGCCGTCGCGTCGTCGTGGGCAATCGCGGCGAGTGGCAGCACGAGCAGCAGCGCCAGGGAAACGGGCAGTAGTGATTGGACGGTCATAGTTTCTGATATGTGTGTGTCAATGCTGGTGGTCGTGACCGTCGTCGGCCGGCTGGGCCACGGGCGCCGGCTTGGGGGCCCGGACTTCATCTGCTGATGCGGGCGCATGTTCGTGCCGCTTTCCGTCGGCATGGGTGTGCGTCGTGGTGGATGCGGGTGCCTTGTCGTGATCATGCTCGGCCGCGCCTCCCTCCATCTGTGCGTCACCGGCGCCTGAGTGGTGGTCGTCCTCTCCACCTGCATGAGAATGACCGCCGGTCTCGCCGCCGCCGTGCGAATGGCCGCCACTGTTTGCCACTAGTGCGGCGTATTGCGCTTTGTCGAGTTTGGGCAACTGCTGCAAGAACGCGGCCATATTCCAAATGTAGTCGTCGGCCATGCTCTTGCCCCACGCCGGCATTCCGCTGGCCTTGATGCCGTGCTTGATCACCCAGAAGGCTTCAGCGGCGGACACGGTCGTACGGGTCAGGTCCGGCGGCGCCGGGTACAGGCCTTTACTGAGTTCGGTCGGGCCGACGCCGGGTGACAAGTGACAGCCCGTGCACATGGCGTCGTAATTGCCGGCCCCTTGGCGGATCCGTGCCGGATCGGCGAGGTCAGCCGGCACCTGCAACTGGCGTGCGCGCGCTGCGATAGACCGCTCGCGAGCGGTTTCCATGAATGTGTGCACCGGCCGCGTATGCGGATCGTCGGCGGCAACGTTGTAAGCGCCCGAGTACACCGAAGCGGCCACGCCACCCACGGCGACAACGGCCACAACGGCCATCGCGAGCAAAGTCTTGCTGATCGAATTCATGTGCAGATCCCCTAGAACCAAGTACGGAGGCCGACGACGATGCGGGTGTCGTGGACACGCTCAAACTCATCGCGGCGCAGGTCGGCCGTGTCTCCAAACGCACGCTCGTAAACCACGCCGAGGTACGGCGCAAACTGACGCGTAAACTCGTAGCGCAGTCGCAAGCCCGCTTCGGCGGTGCTCAGGCCAGCGCCGATGCCGCGTTCGGGGTCGTCTTTGCCAAACAGGTTGATTTCGACCAGCGGCTGCAAGACCAGGCGATTGGTGAGGAGCAACTCGTACTCGGCTTCAAACCGCGCCGCGGTCTGACCGCGTTCGCCGATATACGCGGTTGCTTCGACCTCGAACTTCATCGGTGCCAAACCTTGCACGCCGATGGCGGCGAAGGTCTGGGCATCGCCGGGCTGGAAGTCGTGGCGCACGCCAGCCACCAAGTCCCACCAGGTTGCGATGCTGCGGCCGTAAAGCACCTCAAGGTCGGCGGCTTCGGTATGGCCGTCGCTGCGTTCACCTTCGCTGCGCAGCCAGACGCGGTTGAGATCGGTGCCGAGCCAGCCCTGCCCTTCCCACGCCAGCCCGGTTCCCGGATCGGCGTCCCACGTTTCCAGCCGGTTGAACAGCACATAGTGCTGCAAGGTGTTGTCGTGAGCAGGGTGACCGCCCGTAGGGCGCACCGCGGCAGCACGGTCAGCGTCGCTCACCGGCGGAACTGGCGTGCGCGGCTCGGTCGGCGCATGAGCATCGTGCCCCATTGCTGCATGGTCCATACCCTGACCGACCGTGGCCGGGTCGGGCTTTCCATGGTCCATTGCAGCATGGTCGACCGTCTGGCCTGACGTCGCCGGCGGCTGGTGCCCCATTGCCGCGTGGTCGACAGGCAGTTCGTTCCCGCTGTCCGCCGACGCTCCATGCGCGGCGTGCGGATCCGTCGGTGCTGCCGGCTTGGCAACAGATTCTTTCGGCTTCGGCTTCGGCTGCGTCGCTGCCGGTGGATGGTGCTGCGAGTGGTCGCTTGTCTGAGCCTGGGCTGGTGCGACAGCGAAGAGTGCCTGGCTCAGCGCAGCCATCAACGGTATTGCTCGAAGCGAGTAGATTGGACGCGTCATCTTCATTCGTCCACCCTCACTTCGCGCATCATTCCGGCTTCCATGTGATAGAGCAGATGGCAGTGGTACGCCCAACTGCCGAGGGCGTCAGCGCGCACGCGGTAGCTGCGCTTGCTTCCGGGCGGCATGTCGACGGTGTGCTTGCGCACCAAGAAGTTGCCCTGGTCGTCCTCAACGTCGCTCCACATGCCGTGCAGGTGGATCGGGTGGGTCATCATCGTGTCGTTCACAAGCACGATGCGCAGACGCTCGCCGTAGTTGAGACGGATGGGTTCGACATCAGAGAACTTCTGGCCATTGAAGCCCCACGCGAAGCGCTCCATGTGCCCGGTCAGGTGCAGCTCGATCTCGCGTCCTGGCTCGCGCCCGTCGGGATCGTCGAACGCACTTCTGAGCATCGCGTAAGTAAGCGCAGTGCGCCCGTTGTCGCGCAGACCATTGCCTGGATCGTCCAGACGGGAAGTCGGTGTCATGGCTTGGTTGTCAACGAGCGGATTGCGGGTTTCGCTCGCGGGATGGGTTTGCATGCCGCCGTGATCCATGCCGGCCATCGCGCTTTGCGCGGCCGCCATGTCATGCCCGGCGTGCGGACTCGACGCGGAGGATGTCGCGGATCGCGCTTGGCCATGCGACATGCCGGCCATATTTGCGCCGCAGCCCCCTTCCATCCCCTTGCTACCACCGGCCATGTCCATGCCACCGTGGCCCATGCTCCCGTGATCCATGCCCATATCGGCCATGGTCAGGATCGGTCGCGGATCCACCGCAGGCACCGGCGCCCGCAGGCCTTCGCGTACCGCCAGGGTGCCGCTCACATAGCCGGTGCGCCCGGAGTCCTGGGCAAATATCGTGAAGGCGTCCTGCCCGGAGGGTTCTACGATGACGTCGTAGGTTTCGGCGACCGCGATGCGGAACTCATCGACCGTCACAGGGTGCACATACTGACCGTCCGCGGCGACCACGGTCATCTTCAATCCAGGAATGCGGACGTCGAAGTACGTCATCGCCGAGCCGTTGATGAAACGCAGTCGCACCTTCTCCCCTGAGCGGAACAGACCCGTCCAGTTGCCCAGCGCGGTCGTTCCGTTCATCAAGTAGGTGTAGGTGTGGGCGTTGACATCCGACAGGTCAGTCGGAGTCATCCGCATCTGGCCCCACATCTTTCGATCGGCCAGCGTGGTCTTCAGGCCGTCCTCACCGACATCGCCGACGAAATCGCCGACCGTGCGTTTGTAGTAGTTGTCGAAGCCCGGCACCTTCTTCAACCGCGAGAACAGGTGCGCGGGGTTGAGGTCAGTCCAGTCCGATAGCATTACTACGTAGTCGCGGTCGTAGCTGAAGGGCTCGGGCTCGAGTGGATCGATGACCAGTGGCCCGTACAATCCGGCCTGTTCCTGAAATCCGGAATGGCTGTGGTACCAGTACGTACCGCCTTGCTGGACGGTGAAGCGATAGTGGTAGGTCTCGCCGCGGTGGATGCCTGCGAAGCTCAGGCCCGGCACGCCATCCATGTTGGCCGGCAACAGAATGCCGTGCCAATGAATGGAAGTTTCATGGCCGTGGATGGAACCAGCCGGAAGCGCGTTGGACACACGCAGATTGACTGTGGTGCCCTCCTTCCAACGCAGTAGCGGCGCGGGGATCGAACCATTAACGGTGATCGCGGTGCGCGTCTGACCAGTGAAGTTCATCGGCGTCTCGCCGATCACCAGGTCGAATTCGGTACCGGACAGCACCTGCGTCTGGCCGGGCGACTTCAGCGCCCAAACGGGTTTGGACCATAAGCCGAGACTGGCAGCTGCGCCGCCGAGGGCCAGACCTTGCACAAAGCGCCGCCGCGACGGCGCAAAGCCACCGGCCTCACGGCCAGATGAATTAAACGACATGAAAACTCCAAAGCGTCTGCATGCGGCGTACTGCCGCGAGGACGCGCACTCCACGTGCACGTCTGTGGGCGCCTAGCGGCGCGATCAGACACTTAGCCGATCGGTGGTCGGATCAGGTGCGGCAGAGCGGGCTCGGCATGGCCCAATGACAGCGGTCGAATGCTGTGGGTGTGATGTGCCACGGAGTTGACCACGGTCCACACGGGCACCGCGACCTGCGCTGAATGCAGGCAGGCGCAGCGACAGGTGGCAGACTTGCAGCAGTCCGAATGTCGGCTGTGGTCGCCCGCGGGGGACTTTCCTTTCGTGGCCAATGCGTCCGGTGCAGCCGCTTCGTCATGACATGGCTGAGCATGAACGACCGGCTTCGGTGAAGCGCCGGTTCGTGCCCCCTGTGAGGCGTGCTGAACGTCCATCTGCACCGACGCCATCGCCGCCGTCACCCCGTTCATCAAGAGGGCGAGACTGAGGACAACGCGCAGCAGGAGCGGCCAGAGAGGCATCCCAATACTCTACCCTGCCCAGCCTGTCCGAGAATATATGTAATGTGAACTCTGAACCAGGTTCAGACTTTGCGAGCGCCGAACTTGTGCGCTCTATTCTTCTGGGGCGCCTGGACTCAGCTTGGCACGCGAAGACTTTACCGCCTCGACCTGCTTGAGAAGGTCCTTCTTCTGGCGGAGGGTCAGGTCATTCCATCGCAGCAGCAATGCGGCCAGCAACTCGTCATCGGTATAAAGGAACGCGGGCGGGATGCCCAGCACCTCAGCCAGCTGCTTGGCGGTCTCGAGCTTGGGCTCATGTTTGCCGCGCTCGTACTGGTTGATTCGGGGAGAGGCCACGGCTGGGTCCAAGCCGGCGAGCACGCCGAGTTGCTTCTGCGACAGGCCGGCACGTTCGCGCGCCTGGGCAAGTCGTTGCGCAAAAACCGGGAACTTTGCCGTCCGCTTCGCCACTGCCGCCCCCTAAGGAAGCCTTAAGGATGGCGGAAGTGACCGGCTCTTGGATACTAAGATATTCTTAGATGCCAGGCAACCGCCCCCCAAATGGCCGCGGCCGGCGAAGCCCCCCCGGACTGCAGAGCAGTTCTACTCTTGGGCGATGGTCACCGTCCCAGAGCTATGTCGTCGCCAGTAACGCCTCTTGCTGCTCGAAGATCATGCAGTTGGTCGCAACAATCGCTTCGTCGATATCGTCGGGGTCCAAGCCCTGGCCCGCCCGAAGATTTGGAAGGAGGTGCATCAAGATGTAATTCATCAGGGTGGTGAAGCCCTGCATGGTCATCCCCAGACCGTCCGGCAACCCGCTGTCACTGCGCGCCTTCGCTATTCGCCCATAGATGGTGCCGCAGTCGGAAACGAGCTGATAGCCAGAAGCCCAGGCCTGCGGCGCAAAGTGCTCAGTAAACGACGGTCCATTGGCGGGGTGGCGAAGATGCTGGTCGTAGCATTCGACTGCAGCCTCAAAGTCGCCGATCCCGATCAGCGGCTGGAACGGGTAGGTATCCACCATGAAACGGCCGACGATCTGGCGCTTGCCTTCAGCGATAAAGGTCGACGCGACAGTCTCCAGCTCTGGCTGCCCAACCAGAATCCATACGCACCTGATTCGATACAGGCGCCATAGCTCGTTGTGGACGCCGATCAGCAACTTGAACAATGCGTCATCCAAGAGCTGTGCCTCGTCCATGAAGATGATCACCTTCCTCTTCTCAGCACGAGAGCCGGCCTCTACCAAGCGTCCGACAAAAAGTTCGCGTCGCTCCTCCGGCCGGCGCTTCTTGGTCGGTCGATTCATCGACCTCAACAAATCCCCCCAGAAGGCACCTTCTGATATTCCGCCCTTGTGGAATAGGACCTCGGCCGAGACTACTCCGACAGAGCTTCCAAGCCATTTGTAGTGATTCTCGACAAAGTACTCGACGGCGAAACTCTTGCCGATGCGTTGGAGCCCTGGGACCAGTGCACCTACGACATTCGAATTGATCCACCCAACACATACGTTGACGAAAGCCTCGAGTGAATTCGTCGGCATGACATAGGTATCGAGCTCCACCGGGTGCATGTCGAAAGTCTCCTATTTGAGCTTTATCCAATCCTTCTTCGCGACCCGAGACTTGGCATCTCGTTCTTGTCGCAATACCTGAGGATCGGCTATTCGACCCACCTTGACTAGTTGATTGACAGCCGATCTCCGCTCCATTGCTTCACGCTCGCGCACGTGCCTGAAGGTTTGCACCATGTCGCTTCCTGGTTTGACGACAAGCTTTGTTGCCTTGTTTGCGCGTCGAATGGTCTGCCGCTGCTCCAGAGTGTGAGGGGTCAGATGCCAAGGAGGCCCGGCCTTCAGGATGCCCAGCGGAAGCTCCTTGCTGCCGCGACGCAAGAAGGCCCGAATCAAGCGAATGTCACCGTCTACGTCGGCGACAACACGGACCTTCTTACCTATTGAATCCTTCATCTTCCGCAGAACGTCATTTGTGTAACGAGCGTCCCAGAGCTCTACATAGGGCGGACGTTGTGACTCACCCCCGCCACGGATCGTCTTGATGAACTCAAGGCGCAGCAGCTTCTGCGCGAACTCTGCAGGTTCTTCAAGACGCCGTAGCGGTGACACGGTCTGCCTATCCCACATCGCGATGTACTCATTGGGACTTCGATTGACCAAAGCGTCATGTGGGTCCGCGTTGTAGTTCGCCAACATGACGTCGATCACCTGTTCTAGTTCCTCGGATGTCAGTGCATGCTCACCGGCCGCCTTTAAGGCTCCTTCCCGCTCTTCCTTGGGGCCTCTCGGGTTGAACCCCATTGGCAGCCTGCGAAAACCGTGCGTTTCCAGTGTCTGATTCAGTCGCTCGATAAACGGACGAGCGGTAGGTTGGCGTACGCGGCCGTAATTAATGGTTGCACCTAGAACCGTCGTGAGCCCCTGCATCGTCACCTTTGCTGTATTGGCTTTCGCTCCGTCGAAGCACACGAGATCGATCAAGCGGCCACGGGCGCGCGGCACCACGCCCGAGGGAAACCCTGCCCCTTCCTTGTAAAACAAGCTGGGCAGTGTCAGGTCCTTAGGAACCCAGGGAGTTAACGCATGCACGAACGAGCGCATCACTGAGATTGCGGGATAGTTCGTGCTTCCTAAACGATATGCATAGCCCAGGATCGCGCGACTGGCCCGATCGATCAGAAGTAAAAGCCAAAGTCGCATCGGGGTCGTATACACCCATTCGCCACCTCGCCCACGCGTCTTGATGACGAAATAGAAATCGCCATTGTGGCCGTCATGCTCGGCTTCTTCGAAGGGCCTCAACCTCAACGTCCCGGAAGGCTGGCCAGTCAGGGGCTGCGCGATTGTGGCGCCCTCCACTTCCTCCCGACCATTCATTGTCGCATAGTGCTCCTCTCGTAGTCGTTCGATGAACCTAACGAGTGCGCGCGCCCCCCGGTCATCGGTGTTGAAAGGGTACTGGTTCGGTGCTCGAACCTTGGCGCACTTCTTCAGGAAGTCAGCGCGGATTGCCCGGGCGACCGCTGCGGCAGATCTGGTGCCGGAGCTAAGGGCATGCTTCTCGGCGTATCGATACAAGCTCTCATTCTCAGCCATGAGCTGCATGAACGCTCCGGCCAACCCCTTTGTCTGTGCCGCGAGTTCCGAATTTATGGGTGAGGTACGCGTGTACGGCATGATCGAGACACCTGGGATCAATGCGTGGAAACCATACATACTCCCGTTCGGACGACTGGAAAGGGCGCGCCGCAGCATCCGGTAG
Organism: Lysobacteraceae bacterium P; assembly: GCA_005503055.1. Taxonomy (GTDB): domain Bacteria; phylum Pseudomonadota; class Gammaproteobacteria; order Xanthomonadales; family Xanthomonadaceae; genus Lysobacter_J. The sequence goes on from SCOX01000001.1 coordinate 458,777, forward strand.
ATCTGACTCTTGGAGTAGCCGTAGTCATTCTTTATCAAGGCAAACGACACGCCATTGAGATAGGCCGTCACAGCCCTCTTTCGGCGGAGATATTCCTCGACGTCACCTTTGGTGATGTCCTTCTCTCGCGGCCGTTCCCATCGAGCGGTATCACGAAGCTCTGGGGTCATGGCCAGGCGTTCGGCGATGCTCATGGCAAGCTCACCACCGTGCTCGAGCCCAACAGGTGCTCAGCGAGGTTTGCCTTGATCCGCCCAGCGTGGATGAGCCGAGCGATCTCCGCATTCACGACTCCCTCAAAGCGGGAAGTGAATAGCGTCATCAACTCTGACCAGCTGGCCGATCTAACCCGCTCCAGATGTGCCACTAAGTCCTGCGCCAGTCGTTCGTCCGACGGTTGATCGAATGCAACGAACGGCTGTAGTTGCTTGAGGTTTCGTAGATAGGTAGTTCGACTGCGCATATCAGTCGCCTGCCATACTTCACACTTCAACGCAGAGGACTCGATTGACCGCTCGAGTAGGGACAGGGGGTACGCCTTATCGCGACCGAGAGCAGCGTCGTAAAGCGCAACGCCGGATTGTTGACCGGAGCGCCGACGAAGCCAGAAGTCGAGGGAACGCCCCTTTCCCGCAAGCGGAAGAAGCTGGATGTCGATTGGCGGCCGCTCGCAGAACCACGTTACGTCTGGGTCAAACTCGACCAAAAGCCAGGCGTCGTATTGGCTAGGGCCAATGAGTCGGACGCGCCGTCCTGCCTTGCGTGACCAAGCCACGAAGACATTCGAACGCCGGAATTCGGCGTCGCTAATCTTCCGCGGCTTGAACAGCGGCTTGCCTTCGACCATGAGCGATCCCCAGCCCAGACCCGCAGAAAGGGATACAGAGTTATGTCCGGCTCGTCAACTGCAAGAGCGTGTACCGTGTTTTATAAGCCTCTGTTTTCTTTAGACTTTCGCGGTAGCGTGGTTATGGAACCGGACACTTGCCTGCCCGATCTCTGTTGCGGTTTCCAGCACAGGGAATGCCCGCATGACAGACGTCGATCTCGACGGCGAATGGTACGGATGGCGGCTGCGAGGCCGCCATCTCGTTGCTGAGGACGGCCAACGTATGACCGTCGAACGCCTCCGCGGCCTAATGTGGCGCGACAAGATGGAACTGCGCCTCCAAGGCTTCGCCAGCCGACGAGCTGCCGAGGAAGCCCGCAAATCCGCCTCACACCGAAAATTGGTCAAAGTCGTCGTGGTCCAACTCGGTGACGTGCGCCTTCGCGGCGTCGCGGTTTCGTAACGCCTCAGCCTCAGAACGTCCACGGTAGTGATAGCCGCTGTTGGTAGTACGACGTCCAGCGATCACGCCAAGGAGGCGAAAGGCTAGCCACGTCCGCGACTTTGACAAGCAATAGCCACGCCTCTGACCGTCTCGCAACAGCGGCCAATGCCGACTCAAAGCCCCAAGCTGCGACGGTCACTTCTCCAATGAAATTGATCTCGTCACCCTTCGTTTGTAGGAACGTTAGATTCGCGGGATCCACGACAAGCTCAACTTGATCACTACCAGCCATGATCGGCATGACGAAGTGACGATAATGCCTTCGGCGATAAGGACTGACCAGTTGATGCAGAATGTTCCAGAGCCTGTTCGCCATCTGAGTGAGCGTGACAAATACAAGCACCGCGGATGAGCGCTCTCGCATTCGGTCTTGGGCATCTTGGCGACGGGCTTGCAGCCTGAATGCCGCCCACGCGCCGAGGTATGCACCCAACAACGTTCCCGCCAATGTGAAAAAGGGCTCGATTGCCCCCTTGGTGATCGTCCCCGGAAGTAATAGTAGAGCAGTGCTCCACGCACTCAGCGCTCCGACGACCAGCTCCAATGGCGTCCCAACGCAACTTCCCTAGCTTCATTTGCAGGCCTCGCGGACCATCTCATCAAGCCGGCTCAGGACTTCGTATGTGCGACTCATTCCGGCACGCTCAAGTGCGTCGGCCCGATGGCGTTTCGCCGCCTCGCACTGCGCATCACTTCGTGGGTTAGTGGCACGGATGGAGTGGCCTGCGGCCTCAGCAGTACGACTAGTACCCGCAAGCTGAGAAAGATAGCGCGAGTCTCTTTCCCCCTGCTTTCGCTGGTGGTAGCGCCGCCATAACTCTTCGTTTGTGGGAGGTGGTTCGGGCGTGGCATCCCAAGAGCGGGCGTGCTGGTAGCCGGCGGGACAAGGCCCGCTGTAGTAGTGAACTGCCCCGCCCTTGCCAACGCACTTATTGACTACTTCCGCCGATGCGTTCCAAGACACAAACGCACATGCCGCCGCCAAGACAATTCCTTGTCGCATCACTGCCCATCCCCTACGGACTGTGACCAGCGTATCAAAAGCTGGTCAGCCGGAGGCGGGCTCTAGTTGACGGGGCCGAGATCGCCGTAGCCGCTGATCTGTGGCGCGCTGAGCATTGCACCGGATGAGAGCGTCTCCGTAGGGTACGAGCCCTTACACCCCCTCCCCTCGTATCCAGGCGCGCCCGCTGGCTGACCTCATCCATGAGTTGCAGATTGCCCCGGTTGGTATCAATGAAGGGCTCGTATTGGCCGTCGGTGGCGATCATGCGGCACCGGTTCTGCTCGATGGCGTAACGCGTGCCCTGCTCCGTCAGGCAGCTGCAGCCACCGTGCCCGTCGTGGACGGAGGCCATGCAGAACACGCGCGGCGGGTTGTTCTTCGGGATATCGAGCCCGTCGTATACGGGCGCGGTCCACGGTTGCCCGCCGATGCGCGGCGTCAGCCACGCGACATAATCGCTGTCGCGTAGAGCGCGCCGGGGTGCGCCTGCCGCGGCGTCGGCCGTCGCTCCCGCTCCGTCCTCCTTCGACTTCGGCATCTGTGTTGCGATCGCCTTGGAGCCGGGCGGACTCGGCAACATCTCGCTTTCGTACGCTTCGTCGATGAGGCGCACCGCGCCGTCGGGAAGGAAATCATCCAGTCGCGGAACTGCTCCGGCGTGATCGGCACACAGCGTGCGGTTTCGTGCTTGAAGCTGCGCACGTTGTCGACGAAGACAAAGCGGCCTTCATCGCGGAACTTCAATGCGTGATCGATCGCGTGCAGCGTCTTTCCGGTGGCCCGGCTGGCCCGTGTACCAGTAGATCATCGCGAGGCTCTTGTTCCGGGAATGCCGAGGTCGTCCACGTGCAGTTCGGTGCGAACGGCTTCGGGAAGCCGCTTCGGGTCGAAAGCGGACACCATCACCGGTCCGGTCCCGGCGGATCCAATGTCCGCCGCAAGCCTGCGTTCCATCCCGCAGCCCTACCCCTCCAGCGAGCCTGGATGGACCGGCACCGCCCGAGGCAGTGCCGGTCGCACGTGCGATCGCTCAGGGTTGTGGCGAGACCGCGCCGTCATTCGACTGCGTGGTGTCCGCGTCGCTGTCGTCGGAAGCCGTCAGCGCCGCGCTTCCCGTCGCGGGCGAGAAGGAAATAAGCAGGCCGAACGTGCTGCTGGGGCGCTGGCCATCGCCATGCTGGCGGCGCCCGAGCAACGACAGCTTCCAGCCGCGCGCGAGTTCCATGTCGATTCCGCCGCCGTAGCTCAGCGCGTTGTCGCCGGAGCTGCGCATGCCGAGCACGTAACCGCCATCGACCGGCAGCACGACGTAGTTGAGGTCCACGTCGCTGCGGTTGTCGAGGGTTTCGCGGTATTCGAGCATCCAGTACGGACGAACCGCCGTGCCCCGCGGGGTAAGGATCGGGAAGCTGCCTTCCACGCCCAGCGCCGCGCCGCTGTTCTCGACGCGCTGCGAACCGTAGGTCAGGTCGTAGATGCCCAGGCCCTGCTCGCGGTACGCGTCCAGCGTGGTGCGGCTGGCATCCAGGCGTCCGTAGCCGGTCAGCGTCATGCCCACGCCACCACCGTGTTCGTATCCGGCCGTCAGCGCGCCGAAGGTCTGTTCGCCGCTGCGCGTGGCGGTAGCGGTCGCGTCGGCTACGTCGCTGTGGCGGCGGATGTCGAAATCCAGATCGCCCCAGCCGAAGATGCCGTCGACGAACCAGTGCTGCGCAGGACGCCACAGGCCGTACAGCGAGAGTGCGCGCTGCTCGGCGTCGAGGCGCGAACGCGCTTCGTCGAGGTCGGTGTCGTCCCAGCCCCAGCCACCGGCGACGCCGAGCAGGACTCGATCGTTGAAGCGCCAGTCCGCGCCGACCGTGACGCCGTCGCTGCGAAAGTCGGAATCGCTGCCACGCTCATCGGCATCGCGTCCGCCGCTGGTGATCGCGCCGGCGGTCCACACCGCCGCGCCCTTGGGCAGGTGCGAGGTGTCCATCGAGGTGAACTGCTCGGCGCTCATCGACAACGCGCCGCCGGAGCGGCTCGCCATCGCGAACGTCAGGTCGTTGCTGGAACGGTTGACGCTGGAGAAGCGCTGCTCGCGCAGGCGGCCCTGGATGTTCGACAGCTGCGTCGCGGCGAAGCGCACGCTGGCATCGACTTGCGCCTGCAACCCGCCGACGACGCTCGCGTCCTTCGTCGGATCGGGGCGATCGGTGACGGTCAGCGTTGCGCTCACCGAACCGGGCGCGTAGTTGCCGTCCGCCGCCTGCGTGGCGACGAGCGTCGTGATGCCTGCGCCAACTAGGGTCACGCGACGGCCGCTGACCGTGGCGACTGCCGGATTGGTGCTGGCGAACGTGAAACCGCCGCGGCTATCACTGCCCGGGTCCGGCAGATCGAACGCGGCTTCGCCAACCACGCGCGACATCTCGCCCAACCACGACAGCGTGGGCGTGGCGCGCCCGATGACCACCTGCAATGCAACCTGCGTCGCCGCGAGGTAGTCGTTCGTGGCGGCCTGGTCGGCCGTCAGCGCGCACGTGCCCGCCGCCTGCATCGTCACCACGTTGCCCGCGACCGTGCACACCGCCGGGCTGCCGCTGGCGAACACCACCGGATTGCCCGACGCGCCGCCGACGGCGGCGAGCGCGAACGTGCCGTTCGGCGCGTACACCGGTGCGCCCGGGTTGGCGGTGAAGCCGGTGATCGCCTGCGTTGCGGCGCCGATGGCGACATCGAGGGTCGCCTGCGGCGCCGCGCTGTAATTGCCGTCGCCCGCCTGGTCGGCGGTGAGCGAACACGTGCCGGCCGACAGCATGGTCACGGTGGTGCCGCTGACCGTGCACACCGCGGTCGTCGCGCTGGCGAACACGAGCGGGCTCGTCGACACGCCCGGCGTCGCCGAGACAACGAACGTGCCGCCCGGCGCGAACACCGGAGCGGTGGGATTGGCGATGAAGTCGGTGATCGCCTGCGTCGCCGCGCCGATGGTCACGTCGAGCGTCGCCTGCGTTGCGGCGCCGTAGTTCGCATTGCCGGCCTGGTTCGCGGTGAGCGAACACGTGCCCGCTGCGAGCATCGTCACCGTGCTGCCACTGACGCTGCAGACCGATGCAGTCGTCGCGGCGAACACCACCGGCAGTCCCGATGCGCCGCCGGTAGCGGCGATGGCGAACGTGCCGTTGGGCACGAACGTCGGCGCGGACGGCGTCGCGGCGAAGCCGGCGATCGCCTGCGGCATCAGGCCGACTACGACGCCCGACGTGCTGCCCACGTTGCTCAGCGCGGTCGGCGCGGCGTTGCCGGCGGCATCGGCGATCGTGCCGCCGTTGAGCGCCAGCGCCGCACCGATGGCAGGACCATCGAGGTCCTGGTCGCCCGCGACCACCGTGTAGGCGAAGGTCAGCACGTTGCTGCCCGAACCGCTGACATAGCGTGCATCGCGCGTGCCGCCGACCTCGAGTGCGATCGGCATGGCCGGCGAACCGGTGACCAGCACCGCTTCGTCGAAGGTCAGTTCGAACGCGAGCGCCTGCCCGGTGACGTACTGGCCGATCGCGGACACCGACACGCTGTCCATCGTCGGCGCCGTGTTGTCGATCGTGTACGCAGGTCCGGTATGGAAGCCCGGCGCGGCATTGCCCGCCGCGTCGATGATGGCGTTGACGTCGTTGAGGTCCAGTCGCAGGGTGCCGTCGCTGGACACGCCGTTGACGCTCACCGTGTAGTGGATGTTGTCCGACGTCGACAGCCCACCGATGGTGGCGGTCGCGCTTCCGCCGGTGACCAGCGTGAAGGCGCTCGCGGTGACGCCGGTGACCGGTTCGCTGAAGGTGACCCCGAACGACAGGTTTGTCGCGCGCGTCGGCGTGGCGCTGCTCAGGTCGATCGCGCTCACTTCCGGCGGCGTGCCGTCGAGCGGTACGACGGTGATCGCAATCGTGTCGTTATCGAACTTCGTGCCACCGAAACCGGTGTTGCCCAGGTCGTTGCTGGAGATCTGCAGCGAGGCGGCACCGTGGTAGCCGGGGGTCGGAAAGAACCTGAGACCGTTCAGCGCCGCGTTGATGCTGGAGAGTGTCCCCTCGAACGTGGTCGTCGCGTCGTTCGTGCCATCGCCTGCGGAGAACGTCAGGCCGTTGAGACTCGACAGCGAGATCAGGCCATTGCCCGCGGTGAGCGTGACCCGGAGCACGGCGTTGCCGGCGTCGGCGTCGGCGACCGACAGCGAGTTGCCGAAGTCGAGCGTGTCGTTCTCGGTGACCGTGCGCGGGCCCGGCACCTGGTTCACCGGGGCCTGGTTGGTCGTGCCGACCAGCACGCCGGTGGTACTGCCCACCGAATTGAGCGTGAGGACTGCATCGACCGCGTGTTCGTTGCGCAGGCTGCCGCCGTTCAAGGACAGGGTGCTGACGGTGATGCCGTTGGCGTCGAGTTGCCCGGGCAGCACGGTGTAGCGGAAGGTCGTCGCCGACGTGCCCGAGCCGGACAGATAGCCGGCCTGCACCGTGGTCGTACCGATCACGAGGGCGATGCGCGGCGTGCCGGTCACGGTCACCGGCTGGTCCCACGAGACCGTGAACTCGAGCGGCTCGCCCGGGCCATACAGGGCGTTCGCGGGCACCGCCACGCCGGTCACGACCGGCGCGGAACTGGGCACGACGCTGTTGGACGCCGCCGATGCCGCGCCGGTGCCGGCGCTGTTGTTCGCGGTGACGGTGAACGTGTACGCGACGCCGTTGGTCAGGCCGGTGAGCCGGATCGGGCTGCCCGCTCCGGTTTCGACGATGCCGTGCGGATTGGACGTGACCGTGTAACCGCTGAGCGCGACACCGCCGGTCGAGGCCGGCGCGGTGAAGCTCACCGTCGCCTCGCGGTCGCCGGCGGTCGCGGTGCCGATGACGGGCGCGCCCGGCGCGATCGCATTCACGACGAACGTCTGCGACACCCGCGGTGCCGGGTCGAATACGCCGTCGCCGGCCTGGTCGGCGTGGATGGTGCAGCTGCCTGCGGTGACGAACGTCAGCGCGCCGCCGGCGGTGACGGTGCACACTCCCGTCGTCGCGGAGCTGAAGCCCACCGCCAGGCCCGACGTCGCCGTCGCACCCAGCGTCGGCGCGCTGCCGAAGTTCTGCGCGCCGGGATTGTCGAAGTCGATGGTCTGCACGCTTTTCGGCGTGACCGGAGCGGAGGCTGAAGATGCCGCACTCGCGCCCATCGTGCTGGTCGCGGTGATGGTGAATCGATAGGTGACGCCGTTGGTCAGGCCGGTGACCGTGATCGGCCCGACGGTGCCGGTGGCCGTGATCCCCTGCGGCTGCGAGGTGACGGTGTAGCTGTCGATCGGATAGCCGCCGTCGAACGGCGGCGAGAATGCGACCGTCGCCTGCCCGTCGGCCGCCGTCGCCGTGGCGATGACCGGCGCATCCGGTTGGCGCGGCGGCTGGTAGCCCAGCGCGAACGTGTTGGTGCTGCCGCTGCGTGCGGCGCCGCCGGAACGCGTGGCGCGCCAACGGCCCAGCGCCGACACCCGACCCAGCGCGATGTCCTGGTCGGTGGTCGTGTAGGTGAAGGTGCACGTCGTGGTGGTCATCACGTCCGCCGGCAGGCCGGGGCAGTCCAACGCCGACATCCCGGTGGGGCTGCCACTGGTGAAGGCGAGCGTGTCGATGACCGCATTGCCGGTGTAGAGCTGCACGCGGAAGGTGAGCGGTTGGCCGACTCGCGAGAACGAGGGCCGATCCGCGCCCGAGATGCTCACCGTCGTCGCGCTCTGCGCGGCCACCGGGCCGGCGAACAGACCGACCGCCAGTGCCAGCATCGCGCCCGCCGCGCGACGCATCGCCCCCGAACGACCGTACGTGCGCAGGCGGCACAGAACATCGCTCACGCCGATCCATCGCTGGATCGCGCCTTCATTCCACATGGTGATTTCCCCGTTTTACCGCTGCCCCGGCGCCGCCACCGAAAGTGTGATGGAGCGCATATTTTTCAGCGGCGCATCTGAACATGTTTTGGATTTGAACGCCAGCCCTCGCCTTGTCCCCCAAGGCATTGCGGCGGTCGCGGGAATTGCGCAGTCCGGCGTCCCGGGTGGCACCGGCTGTCGCTGGCCGATACGGTTGGTTCGGCTTGTGACGGTCCGGTTCTAGGATGGATCGCGAAGTGCGCGAATCAAGCCGATCGCGAAGAAGAGGCCGACCTGTGAAACAAGAAGGACGATCCATGGCGCCTTGAGGGCGAACAGGAGCAACGCGGACAGAAGGACCGACATCAACGCCCACAGGAAACTCAAGTCGTGGGCGCTGTTCGCGGATTCGAACCTGCCGGCGCGGAAGAACATGACGCGCAGGCCAGGGCCATCAGACGTTCGGTGCTGAAACCCATCCGTTGCCCCCCGCGGCGCGTCGGCTCCGCGTGGCGGACATCAGCACCGCTCCCGGCCTCCGCCCGCACCGGATCCGTCCGCCGCATGTGCCACCCTTACGCCTGACCGAACCGACGGCCCCACACGCCTGAGCCCGCATGACGACGCCCTCCTCTCCCCTCCTGCGCCAGCGCGGCACTGCCGACAGCAACCGCGTCGCCATGGTCGAACTGTTCTTCGACCTGGTATTCGTGTTCGCCGTTACCCAGCTCTCGCACACGCTCCTCGAACACCTGAGCGTGCAAGGCGCGCTGCAGACACTGCTGCTGTTCCTGGCGGTGTGGTGGCTGTGGATCTTCACCTCGTGGGTGACCAACTGGCTGGACCCCGATCGCACGCCCGTACGGGTGATGTTGTTCGCGTTGATGCTGGGTGGCCTGTTGTTGTCATCCTCGATTCCGCAGGCGTTCGCGGAACGTGGGCTGATCTTCGGCATGGTGTTCGCGGCGATGCAGGTGGGCCGAACCGTATTCGTCGCCGTGGCGATGCGGGGCCGCCATCGCGTGCTGCACGAGAACTTCGTCCGCATTGCGCTGTGGCTGCTGGTGTCGGGCGCGTTCTGGGTGGCGGGCGGCCTGGCCGAAGGGTCGACGCGTGCGGCCTTGTGGGTCATGGCCGTCGCCATCGAATACGTCGCGCCCGCGCTCTACTTCTACGTTCCGGGCATGGGGCGCTCGAGCACCGTCGACTGGGACGTAGACGGCCACCACCTGGCTGAGCGTTGCGCACTGTTCGTGATCATCGCGCTGGGCGAGTCGGTCCTGGTGACCGGCGCCACGTTCGCCGGACAAGCCTGGACCGCACCGACCGTCTCCGCGTTCGTCGTGGCCTTCCTCGGCAGCGTGGCGATGTGGTGGATCTACTTCGACTCGGGTGCCGAGCGCGCCAGCCACCGCATCGCGCACTCGGACGATCCCGGACGCCAGGCGCGGCTGGCCTACACCTATCTGCATCTGCTGATCATTGCCGGCGTCATCGTCTGCGCCGTGGCGGACGAGCTGGTGCTCGCGCACCCGGACCATTTCGAGGGCGATGGCCGCGCCGCGATGGCGGCGATGATCGGCGGGCCGATGCTCTATCTGCTCGGTGTCGCGTTGTTCAAGTGGGTCTGCAACGACCGCCGCGGACCGCCGCTGTCGCACTGCGTGGGCATCGTCCTGCTCGCTGCGCTGGTGCCGGCGGCGCTTGCGCACCTGCTGTCCCCGCTGGCGCTGGGAGCGGCGACGACGCTGATCCTGATGATCGTGGCCGCGTGGGAGACCGTCTCGCTACGTCGCCCTTGAAGGCGGGCGAACGTCCCGGCACGAAGGCCGGGAAGTCGCAGGCGCTCAGTTCTGTTTCGGTCGCGCCGTTTCCATCTTCTCCATGACCTCGCCGAGGCTGAAGCTGGCCGGCTTCTGGCGCGGCGGAAAGTCCTTGAAGCTCTCCAGCCATGGCCGCGATGGCCTGCGCGGGACGATCAGGCGGGTCCATCGGCGACGGCCCCTTTTCCTGGGGCCGTCACCTGCACGCGATGGACTAGCGCGATCGAACCGCACTCATGGATGGCGCGCCAATACGCTGACGCTGCTGAAACTCTTCAGCCCGACCACCTTGATGTAATACACGCCGGCCCGCGGCTTCGGGATGCGCAGCGTTTCGTTGTTGCCCGGACGTGACGAGCGGAAGTCGGCGCTCTCCAGCGTCGGCTCGGCTTCGTGGCTGGCGAGCAACGTCACATCGCCCATGCCGCCGTACGACAGAATGCTCAACGCGCCCGCGCCGGCCGGCACGGTCAGGGCGAAGAGGATCTCCTCGCCCTGCGCGCCGGTGAGTCCGGTGATGGGCACGCCATTGAGGATCGGCGAGGCATCGGGCCCGCAGTCGTCGCCTTCGCACGGGTTGGCGACTTCCTCGACGGCGGCGTTCGCATCGAGGATGCCCGCGCCGATCGGCGTCGACGAGGGAACGTCCACCGGGAACTCGCGCGCCGATCCGACCAGCACCGTCTTGACCTGCGCCGGCGTGAGCGGCGCTTCCGCGATGCTCTGCAGCAGCGCCACGACACCGGCGACGTGCGGCGCGGCCATCGAGGTGCCGGTGTAGCCGACGTAGCTTTCGGCGCCTTCCTCCGGCGTGGTCTCGCTGTCATGCCAGGACTGCCAGACGTAGCCGCCCGGATTGCCGTCCACCGCGCCTCCGCCGCCGGGCGCCGACAGGTCCACGCGCGTGCCGTAGTTCGAATACGAGGCGCGGCCGCCGGTGATGCGCGTGGCGCCGACCGTGATCGAATTGCTGCAACTGGCCGGGGTGAAGTTCGCCGCATCGGCGTTGTTGTTGCCCGCGGCGACGACGACCGTGGTGCCGCGCGCGACGGCCTGGTCGATCGCAAGCTGCATTTCCGACTGCGCGTCGCACACGCCCGCGCCGCCCAGGCTCATGTTGATGACTTCGGCCGGGTTGGCGTTGGCGGGCACGCCGGCGACGCTGCCGCCGGACGCCCATACCACCGCATCGGCGATGTCCGACTCGTAGCCGCCGCAGCGTCCGAGCACGCGCACCGGCAGCACCTTCGCGCCATGCGCGACGCCGGCCATGCCGATGCTGTTGTCGGTCATCTCCGCGACGGTGCCGGTGACGTGGGTGCCGTGCCAGCTGCTCGGTGAGACCTGGCACTGCGCTCCATCGTCGTTCCAGTCGCCCAGGTCCTGCGCGCCGGGCGCGCGCTCGTCGGTGCCGCGGCGCGAGATGAAGGCGTCGCTGATGAAGTCGTAGCCTTCCAGCACGTTGCCGTCGAGATCGCCGTGCGCGGTGATGCCGGTATCGAGCACCGCCACGACGATGCCTTCGCCCGTGGTGCGGTCCCATGCGGCGGGAACGCGAATGCCGCCGGCCGGGTTGTGGAAATGCCACTGGTACTGCGCGTAGTACTCGTCGTCCGGAGTCGCCGCGGGACCGATGCGCCGCGTGTCGCGCGCGGGCAACGTCGCCATCGCGCGATCCATTCCGGTGTGGTGCAGCAGGTCGTCGACCTCGGCGTGCGCGACGCCCGGATCCGCCGCCAGGCTGCGCAGCAGCGCCGCCGTTTCGATCGCATCGAGCTGGCGCGACAGCTTGACCACGTCCGCGCCGGTGGCGGTGCGGCGCAGCGTTCGTGCGCTCAGCGGCGCGAGGCTCCGGCCCGTGTCGAGACCCGAGCGCGCGATCGCATCGCCAAGCAGCTGTGCATGCGTCGAACTCGCACGCACGCCGGCATCATGGAATCGAACGATCAGGCGGTCATGGCGCGCGGCGGTCGAAGCGCCGCTGGTATCCACGCGCCAACCACCGGCGACCGGGCCGGCCGCAACGGCCGCCGGCGCGGCGAGCGAGAGCGCGACGAGCGCGGCGAGTGGATGCAGCGAAGCAAACAGACGATTTCCCATCTTCGTACTCCTGGCAGGAAGAAAAAGAGCCGGGCGGCGGATGCATGTCCGCGGGGGTCGCCCGGCCGTCGAAAAGAAAGGCTCACCAACCAAAGCCGACGCCCATGCCCACCGAGCTTTCATCGCTGCTGAAGGCACCGCCGAACGTCAGCGTCGCGGCGTCGCCGAATGCACGCTGGTAGCCCACCGACAACGCAGATTCGCCGCCCGAATAACCTGCGCCGACGCCGACGCGGTTGGGCGTATGCACGCCCGCCGCGCTGGTGGCCATGTTCACCATCGCCGCGTTCATCGCACCCATGCGGTCGATGCGGCGTTCCTGTTCGTGGAAGCGCTCGCCCACTTCGGCGCGCAGGTCGTCGATCGCCGCCATCGGTACGGCCAGCGCATCCTCGACACGGCCGTCGACGTAGGCCTTGGCATCGGCCAGCGTCCTGGCGTCCGCGGCTTCGACCTGGCGCACGTTGGCCGCGTCGGTGTCCTGCTTGCCGTCGGTGACGGCGACGCGTTCGGTCGGCGTCGTGCCGGTGGGTTCGGGTGTGCCGCCGGCATCGGTCGATGCGACAGACGCGTCGGTCGTGCGGGTCGCGTCCGCAGGCGCCTCCAGCGTCTTCGGTGCGGAGCTCGATGCAGCACTCATGCGCGCCGCCGATGCCGTCGTCTTCGCCGCGCCATCGCCGGACTCCAGCCCGTCCACGCGCGCATCCAGCGCGGCCAGGCCATCGTCGAGCGCGCCCAACGCGTCGCCCACGTTGCCGAACGCCGAGCCCATGACGTGGAAGGTCGGCGCGATGAACTGCCCGTTGCCGGCGAAGCCCGCGCCGCCGCCCAGTGCACCGGCGATCGTCTGTTGCACGGACAGCGACTGGCTGCCGAAGCTGCGCAACTGCGCGAGGTTCACCGCGTCGGTATCGCGTGTGCCGGCCGCGACGTTGGCGATCTGGCGCTCCGCGCCCGTGCGTCCTACCGAGACGGTGTTGGCACGATCGGCGACCGAGTTGCTGCCCAGCGCCACGCTTCCGGCCGCAACGGCGTTGGCGCGATGGCCGACCGCGATCGCGGCGTTGCCGCCCGCCGCGGCTTCTTTGCCAGTGGCGATCGCATTTTCGCCGTTGGCACGAGCGTAACGCCCGGTGGCGATGCTGCCCTCGCCTTGCGCCACGCTACCGGCGCCCAGTGCGGTACTGCCATCGCCGGAGGCACGACTGGACTCGCCCAGCGCGGTCGCATACGCGGCCTGCGCATGCGTATTGGCGCCGATCGCCGTGCTGCCGTCGCCTTCGGCCAGGCTGCCGGCGCCGTTGGCGGTGGCCTGCAGACCGCCGGCCGCGCTGCCGCTGCCGCTGGACGTGGCGAGCACACCGGTGGCCTGCGCCTCGTCGTCGCCCTCCTCCGCGCCATTGGCCTGGAAGTAGCGCGCCGTCTCCTGTCCGTCCTGCGTCGCTTCGCGCAATTGCTTCACGTTGACCGCGTCGAAGTCATGGGTGCCAGCGGCGACGTTGACGATCTGGCGCTGGAACGGCGCGACCGTGTTGAAGTCGCTGTCGAGCATCTCCACCGCGCTGCCCACCGACACGGTGTTCGCGCGATCGGCGTGCGAATACGCGCCCAGCGCCACGCTGCCTTCGGCGACGGCATCGCTCATCGCGCCCAGCGCCGTGCTCGAACGCACGCGCGCCTTCGACCAGCGGCCGAACGCGCTGCTGTCCAGCCCGGCGGTGCCGGCGTACTGGCCGACCGCGGTATTGGCTTCGTCGTAGGCCGTGGCATTGGCGCCGATGGCGACGCTGCGTTCGCCATGCGTCTGCGAACTCGCCCCGACCGAAACGCCCAGCGTGTCGTAGGCGCGGGCCTGGCTGCCGATGGCGACACTGCGATCGCCGCGCGCCGTGCTGGCCGCGCCGATGGCGGTCGCGCCGTCGGCGGCGGCTTCGGAGGTCATGCCGATGGCGGTGGCGGCGTACTCGGTGGCGCGGGCCGCCACGCCTATCGCGGTGCTTTCCTTGCCCGACGCCACCGTCGACCAGGTCTCGTGTTCCCAGGTCGTGCCGTTCACCACTTCCATCTGCCCGCCGATGGCGGTGGCGCTGTCGCCCAGCGCCTGGCTGCCGACGCCGTACGCCGTGCTGCGATGCCCCGCGGCGGTGCTCCCGTATCCGCCGGCGGTGGCCTGCACGTCCAGCGCCATCGCACCGCTGCCCAGCGCGGTGGCGCCCTGCGCGAAGGCGCTCGATGCGGAACCTATCGCGGTCGCGTGTTCGCCTTCGGCCAATGCGTCGTCGCTGCCGTCGCGATTGCCGTTGGCCTTGAAGTAGCGGCTGCCGTTCTCGGCCACTGCGTTCAATTGCGCGAGATTGACGGCGTCGGTGGCTTCGGTGCCGGCACTGACGTGGGTGATCTGCCGCGTTTCCGGAAAGCCGTCGATGTTCTCGCCCGCGCCGACCGACACCGCGTTGGCGCGGTCGCCGACCGAACCGGTACCGATCGCCACGCTCTGGTCTTCCAGCGCGAACGCGTAGTAGCCCAACGCAATCGCGCCCTCGCCGTCGGCGAAGGACTGGCTGCCCAGCGCGGTGGAACGGCGCGCATTGGCGAAGGCCGATTCGCCGGCCGCGGTCGAACTCACCGCGGTGGCGAACGCGTTGGCGCCCAGCGCGGTGGCGTAATCGGCGATCGCCCATGCGGCCGAGCCGAACGCAGAGGCGTAGGTGCCCGACGCGCGCGTGACGACGTGGCCCAGCCATTCGCCGGCCGGGCGGCTGCCGCCGACGGCGGTGCTCTGCTCGCCGGTGGCCTGCGCCGAATCGCCGAGCGCGACCGCGTTGCCGCCGCTGGCCTGCGCACGCGCACCGCCGGCCAGCGACCACAGGCCCGAAGCGTTGGCCGCCGCGCCGAGCGCGGTGCCCAGTTCGCCCGATGCCTGCGCACCGGCGCCGAACGCGCTCGATGCTGCGCCGCTGGCGGTGGTGGTGCCTTCCAGTTCCACCGTCTTGTGCGTTTCGGCGTCGACGTAGCGGTAGTCGAGGCGTCCGCCGACGGCGCTGGACGACTGCGCGCTCGCGGTGGCGTTCATGCCGGCCGCGGTGGCGTTGTCGGCGACGGCGGTGGCGCCGCTGCCGAAGGACGACGCGCCGACGCCGATCGCGTTGGCGGCGGCCCCGGTGGCGGTGGCGTAATCGCCGTCGACCAGTGCGTCGTCGCTGCCGTCGTCGTTGCCGTTGGCCTGGTGATAGCGGCCGATGGCGTCGAGCTGGGCGAGGTTCACCGCGTCGCTCGCCTCCGTGCCGGCGGCCACGTTGACGATCTGCCGCCGCGTGTTTCCCATTTCCGAACCGACCGAGACCACGCCCGTACGCAGCGTGTCCGAGCCCGCGCCCAGCACGATGCTGTCGTCGGCCAGCGCCATCGCGCCGTCGCCGATCGCGATGCTGCGGACGCCTTGCGCCGAGGCCCAGGTGCCGAACGCCATGCTGTCCTGACCTTCGGCGAACGCCCCGCCGATCGAAATGGAATTGACGCCGCTGGCGACCGATCCCGCGCCCAGGGCGACCGCCTGATCGCCGGCCGACGCGCCCTTGCCGAGCGCGGTCCCGTAGAACTGCGCGTACGCATTGCGACCGACCGCCACCGCGCTGTCGGCCACCGCATTGCCGCCGACGGCCACCGCCATCTCGCCGCCCGCGTACGCCGTGTTGCCGATGGCGACGCCGGCGTATCCCAGTGCCTGCGCGCCCGCGCCAAAGGCCGAGCTTTCCTGGCCGGACGCCAGCGTCGGCAGCAGTTCGCGTTCGCCGGTGTGGCCGTTGAAGATGTAGGCGTAGCCGCCCAGCGCGGTGGAACTGACACCGCTGGCGACGCTGCCGGCGCCGTAGGACGTGGCGTATTCGCCGCTGGCGGCCGCGTTGTAACCGGCCGCCGTCGTGAACTGCGCCAGCGCGAACGCGCCGCTGCCCACGGCGGTGCTGCCGATGTCGAGCGCGGTGGCCGACGAGCCGACCGCACTGGCGTAGTCGCCGTCGGCGAGTGCGTCCTGGCCCAGCGCGAGGCTGCCGGTGCGGGTCGCGGTCGCGCGTGCGCCGTACGCGGCGCTGCCCTCGCCCGACGCCTGACTGGCGTAGCCAGCGGCGATGGCGTCCGCCGCGCTGGCCTGCGCGGTGCCGCCGAGCGCGACGGCGCCGTCGCCGCTCGCGTCGCTGTTGGCGCCGATGGAGGTGGCGAAGCCGCCGTTCGCGCCCGCGCCGGCGCCGAACGCCGCGGCGCCGACGTCGGCCGCCTCCGAGTACGCGCCCGCGGCGGTGGCGCCCTCGCCTTCGCTGTAGGCGTTGAAGCCCACGGACGTGCTGATCAACCCGTGCGCCTGGCTGTTTGCGCCCGCGGCCAGCGCACCTTCCTCTGTGGCCTTGCTGTTGAAGCCGATCGCGCTGCTCTGGGCGCCCGAGGCCTTCGTGCCCGGCCCCACGGCCGCGGCGAATTCGCCGCTGGCGAGCGCGTCGGGTCCCAGTGCGGCGGCGAAGTCGCCGTCCGCACGCGCGCCCGCACCCACCGCCACCGCGTGGGTGCCGTTCGCGCTGGTGCGGATCCAGCCGATGAACGAGTTGTACTGCCCGCCGATGGCGACCGCCGAATCGCCGGTCGCCTTCGCGCCGGAACCGACCGCCGTCGTGCCCAGACGCTGCGCCTGCGCGTCGTTGCCCACGGCGGTGCTGTATTCGCCCAGCGCCTGCGCATTGGCGCCGGCCGCGATGCCGCCATACGCAGCGGCGCGGCTGCCCGCACCGTAGGCGGCGGAGAGCTGCGCTTCGGCGCGACTGTCGGCACCGGCGGCCACGGAACGCTCGCCGTTGGCCTGCGCGGCGTCGTCGCCATCGCCGGTGGCGCGGAAATAGCTCAGCGTGCCGACGATGTCGTCGAAGATGTTCGCCGGGCGAACGGGCCCCGGGCGCCGGGTCGGGGCGCAGGCGTCAAGCGAGGCAGCGCCGGCGCGACAGGCGCTGCGCTCGTCGGTGCGAGGCGCCTCGTGCGACGGCGCCGGCACGCGCATGGTCGGAACGGGCATCGTCGGAACGGGCTTCGCCGCGTCGCTCGTCTGTGCGCTCGCGGCACCGGCGCAGGCCAGGACCCCCAGCACGGCGGTGGTCAACTGCACTCTTTTCATGCGTCCCAACTCCAGGTGGATGGATCGCCGGATCCTCGGCATCGCATCCACTGGGCCGCACTCCAAAGCCACAACCGTTTTATGACAGTTTTATTTTTCCCATTTCAATCAGTCGGATAGGCGTTCAATTGGATGTTGCCACCGACGCGCCGCGGTTCCCGCCCGGGCCGGGCATGCGGGTCAGGGCTGCGGGGATAGGCCGTTCGCCGGCCAGTCGTCGCGTGGTTTCCAGCGCCGAGTACCACAGGTCGCGGTGGCCCAGCGCGTGGTACAGCCGCAACTGCAAGAGCGCGCACTCGTAATCGCGGTCGGCCCACAGGCCCACGCGGCCGACGAGGGCGCCAGCCACCGCCAGCCGGTTGCGTTCGATCAGCCACGGAACGTAGGCCGCCGCCGTCGCGCTGATCTCCGACGGAATGCCATGGCGCTCCGCGAGGGAGACGGCCTGCCCGTAAAGCGCATCGGCGCCCCGCTCGTCTCCTATGGCGCGACGCTCGGTGGCCCGGCTGAGCAGATCGGGCACGGCGCTGCCGAGATCGTCGATGGCGTCGTTCGGGGAACCGGCGCGTGCCGGCGATGTCGAGGGGCTCACGCCCAGCGCCAGCGCGGCCTGCTGGCGACGCAGCACGACCCAGGCGCGCGTGCTGTCCCAGGCCTCTTCCGACCAGCCCGGCAGGATCTCATCGGCCCGGCGCAGGGCATCGCGAAGGTCGCCGCGTCGCCACGCGTACTCGATGCGGACCCAGGCGCGGCGGCGCTCGTTGACCTGCGCGCCGCCGGCATCGAAGGCCGGATCGTCGAGGATGTTCCTGGCCTGCTCGAAGCGGCCCAGGCGGATGAGCGTTTCGGCGCGGTCCAGGCCGATCGACAGGCGCTGGCCCGGGTCGCGCGCGCGCTCGCGCATGGCGAAGTTCTCCTCGCTGCGGCGCCAGGCCTCGTCGTACTGCAACTGCATCAGGTGCACCTGCAAGACGTGCGAGCGCGTGATCAGCAACTCCTGCACCGCGCCGAAGGATTCGAACACCGGCGCGGCCTTGCGCAGGTAATCCAGCGCGTAGCCCGGCCGGCCGCGGTTGAGTTCGAGCACGCCCAGGTTGGCGTCCACGCGCGCCACCGCCAGCGCATCGTGCGCGCGCAACAGCTGGATCCGCGCCTGCCCCAGGTCGGCCAGCGCGTCGTCGAAATTGCCCAGGCCGCTGCGTGTCACGCCCCGGTACGTAAGTGCCCGCCCGAGTTCGGCGTGATGGCGCTCCGGGTCGAGCAGTTTCACGGCCGCGTCGAAGTCCTGTTCGGCCTCGGCGATCTGCGCCTGGCGCATGCGCACCTGTCCGCGCTCGCACAGCACGCGCGCGTGGAAGGCAGGATCGGCGAGCACGCGCACGTCGGCGAATAGCGGCGCCAGCGTCGCCATGGCCTGGGCGAAATCGCCGCCGCGCGTGTACACCTGCGCCAGTTCGTGACGCAGCCGCGGTGAGCCGCGCTGCGCCGGCGGCGCGGCGAGGAGGATGCTGCGCGCGGTGTCGAGTTCGTTGGCCAGCCTGGCCGCTTCGGCGCGCTGCATGCGCTCGGCCAGGTCCAGGTCGGTGTCGCCGCCCGGCGCGGTGCGGCCCAGCGCCGCGAGCAGGCGGTCGCTGGCGATGCGCGCGGCCTGCAGCAGGTCGGCTGCACGCGCCTCGCCTTCGCGGCGGATGCCGTGCGAATCGACGGCGCTGATCGACAACCGCCAGGCGTCGGCATCGCGCACGATGCGGCCTTCGATGATGAGGTCGACCTGGGCGGCCTGGCGCAGCCGCTTCGCGTCGGGCCTCGGGTCCCCGACGCGGCCCAGCAGGCTGAGCGTGTTCTCGTTCGGCACCACGGTGATGCCGGCGCCGCGCACGCGTTCGGCGACGAACGCCATCAGACCCAGCCGGGCCCACGCGGCATCGTCCGGGCCGTCCACTTCGATCGGCAGGATCAGCGCCGAACCGGGCGCGATGGACAGCGACGAGGCCGTGGCCGGCGCGGTCGCGGTGCGGGTGATGACCGCACCTCCCGCGGCGAGCGCCAGCGCCGCCGAGAGCGCCCACCACCAGCGCATGCGCGACGATTCCGGCGCAGCGGATTGCCGCGCGGCGATGCCGCTGGGCGATTGGGGAAACGGGATGGCGACGATGGCGGATCCGACATCGGACAGCGGCCGCGCGATTTCGATGCCGTCCGGCTCGTGCGGACTTGCGGGGCGCCCTTCCTCCTCGACGGCATGCGCCTCGTGCACGGTCTGGGTGTCCACCGCCCAGCGGAACCCGAACCGCGGGATGGTGCGGATCATCCGCTGCCCCTGCCCGTCGTCGCCCACCGCGCGACGCGCGCGCAGGATCACCTGCCCAAGGTGCGCGTCGGTGACATCGATGCGGCCGAAGGTGGCCTTGCCGAGTTCATCGCGCCCGATCGCGCGGTCGCGGTGTTCGATCAGATGACGCAGGCACTCGAACACCTTGCCAGGCAAGGGCACGATCCCGTCGCCGCGACGCAGCTCCCGCCTTGCGATGTCGAGCACGCAGTCGCCAAATCGATAGCAGACGTTCATGGCCTCCTGTGGGGGATGCGCCGGCCCGGTGCAGTGCGATTCTGTCCACATTCGCTCCGCCCACACTGTGTTCCAGCGCGCCCTTTAGGCAATCGGCGGCGGCCGGTTCAGCATCGACGCACGCTGCTCGCGTCGCGTGCGGATTCGCCCACACATTTCGTCGCCTCCGCTTCCGCTTCGGGACGAAAGCCGACGCTATGGCGTCTGCCCGCCGTCGACCTTGCGGACCGAGCCCACGTTGACGCGCTCGCCTTTCCAGGCTGCGTCCTCGACCGCCCAGTAGCGTTCGGGATTCAGGCGCCATGCGTCGTACATCGCGCTCACATCCACGCCGCTGCTCTTGTCCTGGACACTGGCCGTCCCGCCGCCCGGTGCGTGCACGGCCAGGCGCCCGTCGACGTAGCCGGTACGACTGCCGGTGATTTCAGAGTTCTGGCGCACGATCACGGCCGTCAGCCGGGGGTTGGCGACCTTGTCGCCGAAGCGGTCGTACAAGGCGGCACCTTCGGCGACCGCGCGTTCGCGTTCGGCTTGGGTCAACGCCTGCCACATCTTCTCGCGCAGCACGACGAGGTTCGGATACATGCGCTCGGCGGGCGAGATCGGCCCAGCGGCCAAGGGACGACACGCTCGCGCAGGTGACTAGGATGGAACCCGAAAAAGTCGACAGCTTCATCGGCGGGCTTCTCATCCACCCGCCGATGGCGAGTACGGCGACAAGATCGATCCACGAACCAACGCGCCGATGAAGCGTGTCGCGCAAGGAGGCGCCGCGGAACTGGATCGTGCCGTAGAGGCCGCATCGCCCGCGCAGCCGGCGTGGGCCGACCTGCGCCCGGTGCATCGCGCCTCCGTCGGTCTGTGTCGCGTCCATCGCGACACAGGTCGGTTTCCGGACGACGTCAAGCCTCTGCGCGATCTTCAAGCGAAGCACCGGGAGCACACCGACCCGGTTCCGGCAGCTCATGGGACGCGGCCCTTGGCAATTTGCCTGCCAAGCCTCTCGTGCAGGACCGGCCTATCGCGACATCGCAAGATCGCGAACGTTGCCGCAAGAATCGACTATCCGTGCCGGAATCCTGGACTAATCTGCCAGCATCCCCTAAGGGCCGCGGTCGAACGAGATCGGGTCCCGGTTTCGCCGGGTGATTGCCATGGCCTGCTCTGCATTCCAGCTCTGCGACGCGCGGCCCGCCGTCCTTGCGGCCCTGGACGGAGCGGTTGCGCGCGCCGACGAACCCACGACCGACCATGCTTCGGAACCGACGGGGGCCGTTGAAGCCCTCCACGCATTGTCGGAGTTGTTCGGCCAGTCGCTCCCGATTTCGCCCTGGTGTTCGAGCGGCGGAGTACGTTTCATCGGACGATGGCGACATGGCGGCCGTCGGGGCCACCTTCCGCCGATGCGTGGGCATCTCATCACGGCCACGCATATGGGCTCGGGGCTGGTGATCCTGTCGCGGGACGGGAAGCGCATGGCCGGCCAACTTCGGCGCGGCGGGGTCTCCATTCTTCCCGAGGGCTGCCACGGCGAAGTGGATTTCACCGGCGATCGCGAGTGCTCGCAGGTGATCGTGCCCAGCGCGCTCTTCCGGCGATGCGCTTACGACGCCGGGCTGCCCGATTCCACCGCGCTGGTCGAGCGAATCACGATCGTCGACCCGACGCTGTTCCATCTCGTCGACATGCTGACTGCCGACGGCACGGATGCTTCTACCGACGACATGTTCCGCGAGCAATGCGCGGTGTTGATCTGCACGCATCTGGTGCGGCGGCATTCCCGCCGCGATGTCGTCGAGCAGGCCGACGTCGCGACGGGGCTGGCGGGATGGCAGCTGCGCCGCATCCAGGAGTACATGCACGAGCACCTGCATGCCCCGCTCACTCTGCGCGACATCGCCGCGCAGGTGACGCTCAGTCGGCACTACGTGTGTACGGCATTCCGCCATTCGACCGGTTTTACGCCGTACGAGTACCTCACCACGCTGCGCATCAGCCGAGCCAAGCAACTGCTGACCGCGACCCGGCAATCGGTTTCGGACATCGCGGCGGCGGTCGGCTACGGAACCCCGTCGGCCTTCACCGCCAGTTTCCGACGCGCGACGGGGACCACGCCGAGTCGCTTCCGGGCTCAGTGTTGAGGTTCGTCATGCCGCTCTTGCCTCGTCCCCGATGTCGGTGCTCAGTGCAGTCGCTGCGGTGATTCCCGGCGCGAGCAGGCCCGGTCGGGTCGAAGAGGATCGCGCGGCGCTGGTGGAGGCCGTGCCGGAGACGTTCTGGCGCGGGTTGCGCGAGGCGCGTCTCGTCGACCCGGCCGCGCCGCTGCCGTTCGGAGCGTGACGAATGCAGCCGCCGGGCGCCCTGCCCCTTCATCGGGGCGATAGACTCTGCGAAGGGCAGCAAGCGCAGTCGTGATCGCGATGTGGCCGCCCGGCGCCCATCAGCGGGGAGGATGCGACCTTGGAACAGCAGATCGCCGTACCGACGTCACGCGAACAGCTCTGGGCACTGCTTGCCGAAGCGGCCGAGATCGAGCACCACCTGATGTGCTGCTACCTGTACGCGGCCTTCAGCCTCAAGGAAGGCACCGACGAAGACCTGTCCGAGGATGAATTGCAGGCGGTGGAGCGTTGGCGGCGCGAAATCCTGAGCGTCTCCGTCGAAGAGATGGGCCATCTGGCGATCGTCTGCAACATCCTGTCCGCGCTGGGCGCACCCGCCCATCTGGTCCACCAGAATTTTCCCATTCCGCCCGGCTACCACCCGGCGGGCGTCGTGGTGAAACTGGCGCCGTTCAACCGGCAGACGCTTGCGCACTTCGTCTACCTCGAGCGCCCCGACGACGTCGACATTCAAGACGGCGAAGGCTTCGAGCCGCCGCAGCACTATTCGCGGGCGCTCGGCATGGATCGGTTGATGACGGCGTGCACGGACTACGAAACGGTCGGCGAGTTGTATCGCTCGATATCGGCCGGTCTGCGGCACCTGAGTGAAGCGATGGGCGAGCGGCGCCTGTTCGTGGGAAACCCGGAGCACCAGCTCGACGCCGACGTTTCGCGACTGCCCGGCTTGAAGACCGTGCGTTGCCTGAAAACCGCGCTGGAAGCCATCGATGCGATCGTGCGCCAGGGTGAAGGCGCCGATTCGTGCAGTGGCGACTCGCACTACCAGCGGTTCCTGCGCATCGGCCGCGAGTTCGACGCGCTGCTGGCGGCGCGCCCGGCGTTCCGTCCCGCGCGGATGAATGCCCACAATCCGGTGATGCGGCCGCCACCGACGCCGGAGGGCCGACTGTGGGTCAGCGAAGAACCCGCGGCGGCGCTGCTCGATCTGGGCAATGCCCTGTACAACCACTGCCTGCGCTGCGTGTCGCTCGCCTATGGCGATGTCGGCCGGGAAGCCCAGACCGCGCTTGTGTCCGCCGGCGTCGATCTGATGCATCTGCTCACGCCCGTCGCGACCCGCCTGGGCACGCTGCCCGCCAATCCCAGCCTGCCGCAGGCGACCGCTGGTTTGAGTTTCGCGACGATTCGTTCGTCCGCGGCACTGATGGGCGAAGCGGGAAGCGTCGACATCCTGGTCGAGCGTTTGCACGAGATCGGCGATCGCTGCGAGCGGCTCGCGCAGCGCCATCCGGACGAAGCCGCCTTGCTGGAAGCGACGCGGGCCGGCACGCAGCGTCTCGCCAACAGGCTTTCCGCGCAGGCGGAACGCTGCCGGCGCGAGGAAGCCGCAATGCTCGCGCCGCGGGATGGCGTTCAGACATCCGCGATCACGGCACCCGCCGCCAACGAAGCCCCTCGACCGGAACGCCTGGACAACGGCGCGGAGCGGATCCCGGGCGCCGCACTCGACATCGTCTACAACGGCACGCGCTGCATCCACGCACGACATTGCGTGCTGGGCCTGCCGGGCGTGTTCCGCGCCAACACGCCCGGCGCGTGGATCCACCCGGATGCGGCGACGACCGAGGCGCTCGTGACGGTCGCGCACATGTGTCCGTCGGGTGCCATCGCCTATCGCCGCAACGATGGGGGCGCCGAGGAAGCGGCGCCGGCGGTCAACCTCATCCAGCTGCGCGAGAACGGGCCGCTCGGTGTTCGTGCCGACATCGTGCTCGACGGCGTGCCCATCGGCATGCGCGCAGTGCTGTGCCGTTGCGGCGCTTCGAAGCACAAGCCCTTCTGCGACGGCAGCCACAACGACATCCAGTTCCAGGCGACGGGCGAACCCGTCAGCGTGGAATCCAAGCCGCTGCCCATGCGCAACGGGCCGTTGAATATCGATCCCGAGGTCAATGGCCCGCTCGTGCTCAGCGGCAACGTCGAGATCTGCTGCGGCACCGGTCGTACCGTCAATCGGGTGACATCGACGCGGTTGTGCCGTTGCGGTGGCTCGTCGAACAAGCCCTTCTGCGACAACACGCACCGGAGCAACGGATTCCGCAGTTGACGCGACCGATCAGGTACGCGTCTCAAGCCTTCGGACAGGCTGCTCCGCTCGCGATCCATGCATCGATCAGCGCACCGAACTGCTTCTGCGTACCCGGCGCCGGCGTGCGCCCCGCACCGGGGTTCCACGCCCATCCGACCAGAGTATCGGTGCCCATGTGGTGGCTGATCTTGGCCAGGTCACGGTTGCCGTTGCGCTTGAGATCCTTCAGTTGTTCGCAGATCTCGCCCAGCGACTTGCCCTGCCAGGCCATCGACGCTGGCGCCAGCGCCCAATGTCCGTCACCGGGAATCGAGCGCACCGTGTCGCCGAGCGTCATCGAGTTGACCTTGCCGTGGCAGCTGTTGCAGGGCATGCCTGGCAGGCCGTGATTGGCCGGGCCGCCGGCGACTTCGGGCACGTGCGGGTGCAGATCGTCGCCCTGCGTCGGCGAACGCTCCACCGGATGGCAGTTCAGGCAACGCGGGTGCTGCAGCACCTTGCCCGCCTCCTCGAACAAGGCGATCGAACGCTTGCCCTGATCGGTGATCGATTCGAAGTCGGACGCGGCTTTCAACGGAACGACGGGCATGGCGGACGGCTTCGTCGCCGATTCCTGCGCCCATGCGACCGCGGCGCACAACACCAGCGGCGCGACGACGATGCCGACGGCCAGGATGGCATCAGCTTTCATGACGGCCTCCCTTGAGCAAGGCGGTATCGATCGGCAGGTCGTGGATGCGCTTGCCGGTGGCGGCGAAGATCGCGTTGGTCACCGCCGGGAAGATGCCCGACGTGCCGGGTTCGCCGATGCCACCCGGATCGACGGTGCTCTGCACGATATGCACCCCGACGGGCGGCGCCTCGCGCATGCGCAGCACGGGATAGGTGTCGAAATTGCTTTCGACGATGCGACCGTTGGCGACAGTGATCTTTCCGTAAAGCACCGCAGACAGTCCGAACACCACGCCGCTCATCAACTGCGCCTTCACGATGTCGGGATTAACCGCCACGCCGCAGTCGACCGCACAGACCACTCGCTCCACGGCGACCTTGCCGTCCTGCGCCACGCGCACCTGGGCGACCATCGCCAGGAAGCTGCCGAAGCCCTCCTGCAGCGACATGCCCAAACCCTGCCCGCGTTCGAGCTTTCGACCCCAGCCGGCTTTCTCGGCGGCCAGTTCCAGCACCGCGAGCGAACGCGGGCTCTTGTCGAGCAAGCGTCGTCTGTATTCGACCGGATCCACGCCGGCGCGTTGCGCGAGGTCGTCGATCACCGATTCCACGACGAAGACGTTGCGCGTGTGGCCGACGCCGCGCCAGTTGCCGACGTGCAGGCCTTCGGGCGGATCCTGTCGCACGTAGTCGACCAATGCATTCGGGAACGTGTATGGCCCGGCCGCGCCGTTCACCGCGTCGAAGTCGACCCCATCCTTGTAGAAGATCGGCAGGAACGTCGCCATGATCGCCGGCCCCACCACGCGATGCCGGAAGCTGACCGGCATGCCGTCGCGATCGGTGCCGACCCAGACCCGGCTGTGATTGTGGTATCGGAAATAGTCCTGCTGGATGTCTTCCTCGCGGCTCCAGATCACCTTGACCGGGGCATCGACATGTTTGGCGATGCGCACCGCCTGATGCACGTAGTCCGCTTCCAGACGACGACCGAAGCCGCCACCCAGCAGATGGTTGTGCACGATCACCTTGTCCAGCGGCAGCCCCGAGGCCTGCGCCGCCAGTTTCTGCGCACGGGCGAGTACCTGGCAGCCCACCCAGACTTCGCAGCGGTCCTTCGTCACGTGCGCGGTGCAGTTGATGGGCTCCATCGCGACATGCGCAAGCATGGGCTGGCGGAACGTCGCCTCGTATGTCCTGGCGGCGCGTGCATTGGCGACGTCGCCGACCTTGACCGCGACCGCCCCGTCGCGCTCCAGCGCGGCATCGAACTGCGCCACCAGCGCGGCGGTGTCGAGCTTGGCGTTGGCGCCCTCGTTCCAGTCGATGTCCAGCGCCGCCAGCCCCTTGCGGGCCGCCCAGCTGTGGTCGGCCACCACGGCCACGAGGTCGTCCAGCACCACCACCTGGCGCACGCCGCGCACGGCCAGCGCGGGCGCCTGGTCGACGTTGGCGACGCGACCGCCGAACACCGGCGTGGCGCGCACCGCGGCAAAGCGCACGCCTTTCGGCAACGCGTCGATGCCGAACTTCGCCGTGCCGTTGACCTTGGCCGGCGTGTCCACGCGCTTGATCGAATGGCCGACCAGTTTGTAGTCGGTCGGCGACTTGAGCGGCGCCCTGGTGGTCGGCGCCGGCAGCGATGGCGCGTCTGCGACCAGTGCACCGTAGCCCAGGCGTCGGCCGTCGGTATGGATGACTTCGCCATGCTCGGTGCGCAGATCGGTGGCCTGCGCATTCCAGCGTTTGGACGCGGCCGCCACCAATAGCGCGCGGGTGTCGGCACCGGCCTGGCGCATGGTGGCCCAGCTGCCCGGCAACGATGCCGAGCCGCCGGTCACCTGATCGCCGAAGACCGGATGGCTGAACAGCTTCGTGTCCGGGGGGGCGTGCTCGACTGACACCTGGTCCATACCGACGTCGAGTTCCTCGGCCAGCAGTTGCGCCTGCGAGGTGTAGGCACCCTGCCCCATCTCCACGTACGGCACGATCAGCGTCACCGCGCCGTTCGGAGCGATGCGGATGAACGCATTGGCCGACCAGGGCGCTTCACCCTTCGCTTCACCCTTTGCTTCACGCCCCGGCTCGCTCTTCGTGCAGCTGCCCAGGCTGAAGCCGACCACCAGGCTGCCGCCGACGGCCGCAACGGTCTGCAGAAAGGCACGGCGGGATTGGTGCACGCCACCGAGTGCGGCGGCCAGGGTTGGGTCGCGAACGTCTGCGCTCATGTCGCGTTCTCCTGGCCACTCATCCGTTGCGCGGCCAGCTTGATGGCGCCACGGATGCGCTCGTAAGTGCCGCAGCGGCAGATGTTGCCGCTCATGATGCTGTCGATGTCGTCGTCGCCTGGCACCGGATTTCCGGCGAGCAACGCGGCTGCCGACATCAGCTGGCCGGACTGGCAGTAGCCGCACTGCACGACCTCACGGTCCAGCCAGGCGCGCTGGAGTGCGCGGCCGACCTCGACTTCGTGAAGCGCCTCGATCGTCCGCACCTGCGCGTCGCCGATCGCCGAGACCGGCGTGATGCAGGAACGTCGTGGTACGCCATCGATGTGGACCGTGCAGGCGCCGCAAAGCGCGACGCCGCAGCCGAACTTCGTGCCCGTCATGTGGAGGACGTCGCGCAAAACCCACAACAAGGGAGTGTCGTCGTCGACGTCCACCGTGTGGCGGACACCGTTAACCATGATCGTCGCTGGCATGGGATTGGCTCGCTGGCAACGGCGCCTGCCGTCACGGATCACGGCGAACGCCAGGTGACCGTCCTTGGAACATGGGATGACACACCGACTGGACCAAACGTACCAATCGCAACGGCGCTCCCGATGTCGCAGGATTGCGGAAACGATCTCCGGATTCCGCCCGGCTCCTGCGACTGCGTGCAGCCCCCGGGGAGCGCAGGCGACGTTCTCCATTATTCGGTCGAGATCGACCGCTGACGTGCCTGGAACGCCTCCTGGAACGTGCGCTTGACCGGGCCAAGCGCCTGCACGAACTCGAGCTGCTCGCCCTCCGGACCTTTGCAGTAGATCAGCGACCAGCCGTCGGATTGTCCCTGCGTGATGCGGTTGGAGTTGGCTTCGATGGGAGCCGACCGTCGCTGCTGTTCGGTGGTGACCGTGACGACGCGATTGGCCTTCACCTGGCTCATGCCGCGACGCGCGGATTCGGCCTCCAGATCGCGAATGAAGACATTGAAGTCGACGTCGTCGCGCAGATAGAAGCAGATGTGCATCGAACGCGGGAACGCCGGGCTCATGTGCTCGCGGGGTTCGGCGAAGCTGTTGCCGCGGCCCATCGGTTGATCAGCGTCGCGATACTGCAGCAGCTCGATCACCACGTTGTCGAACTGGATGAAGCGCACGTCCAGGCGCTGGGTGCCGCCACGAAGATCGGGTATCCCACGCGTGCGCGGATTGACACCACGCTCGCGCGCGATGATGTCCTCGTCGGTGAGCAGGGTGTTATGGATGCGCTCGCCCTGGAAGTCGCCATCGCGCATGACCTGCG
This sequence comes from Lysobacteraceae bacterium P, assembly GCA_005503055.1. GTDB lineage: Bacteria > Pseudomonadota > Gammaproteobacteria > Xanthomonadales > Xanthomonadaceae > Lysobacter_J. The sequence goes on from SCOX01000001.1 coordinate 487,275, forward strand.
TGCCGCCCAGGACCTCGGTGTAGAACTCGAAGGCCCTGTCCATGTTCTGCACGGTCAGCCCGAAGTGCTGCACGCCCTGGAGCCGCGCGCCCAGCGAGCCGGGTGCGAGTTTCGCGCCGGTGGCCGTGCTCGTACTCCCGGCCTGACCTGCCGCGGACACCGTGCCCGGAATGGCCGCGGCCGCGATGCCGGCCAGCATTGCCGTGCCCGTGGTGCGCAGCAGGTCGCGCCGAGCGGTGTCGACCCCATGGTCATTGAGCGGTGTTTCCATCGTTCGTCTCCTGAGATCCGACTGCGAGGTCACGCACGCTTCGTTACGGGCACGAGTCCGGCCACGACGAAGGGAGGCACGGCATGGGCCTGGCGCTCGGCCGGGTCGACGACGGCCAGGCAATGCCGGCGAAGGCTTGCCGCCCACGGATGGCGGCGAACGCAAGGTGGCGGTCTTTGGAACCGTACCAACCGCGACGGCGCCATCGATGTCGCAGGATTGCGGAAAGAATCGCCGGATTGCGCCCGATTCCTGCAACCACACGCAGCGCGACACGGCGGCGGCCGGGGTGGACGGGTCCCGAGGCAGCCAGGGGCGTTGAGCTGCCGCCTCAAGATATACGTACTGCATATATCTGCAATCGAACAGATAAACTGGCTGAATCCGGTGCGGCTGCGCATGCTTCGTTCACCCACAACGGAGCCGCTGCCATGTCATCCAACGACCTGTTCTCCCCCACCCGTCTCGGCGCCATCGACGTCGGCAACCGGATCGCGATGGCGCCTCTCACGCGTTCGCGCGCCGGCACGGACGGAACGCACACGCCGTTCGCCGCCGAGTATTACGGCCAGCGTGCTTCGGCCGGTCTGATCATCGCCGAGGCCACAAACATCTCGCGCCAGGGCCGTGGCTATGCCCATACGCCCGGCATCTATGCCGATGCGCACACCGAAGCTTGGTCGCGCGTCACCGACGCAGTCCACGCCGAAGGCGGTCGCATCGTGCTGCAGCTGTGGCACGTAGGCCGCATGTCGCACACGAGCCTGCAGGAAAACGGCATCGCCCCGGTGGCGCCGTCGGCGATCCGCGCAGGCGGCAACGTGTTCACCGAGGAAGGCTTTCTGCAGCCGTCGATGCCGCGTGCGCTGGCGCTGGAGGAGATCCCCGGCATCATCGAGGATTACCGCACTGCCGCGCGCCGCGCCAAGGACGCCGGCTTCGACGGCGTCGAGGTCCACGCCGCCAACGGTTACCTGCTGGAGCAGTTCCTGCGCGACAGCACCAATCATCGCGACGATCGCTACGGTGGATCGACCGAGAACCGCGCGCGCCTTCCGCTCGAAGTCGTCGAAGCCGTCGCCGGTGTATGGGGCGCGGATCGCGTGGGCCTGCGGCTTTCGCCGCTGTCCACCGCCGTCGGCGACACGCCGCTCGACAGCACGCCGCTGGAAACGCATCTGCACCTGGCGCGTCGTCTTGGCGAGATGAAGCTGGCGTACCTGCACCTCGTCGAGGGCCAGTTGCACGACGGCAACGGTGCAGACGACTTCGACTTCCAGCGCCTGCGCGAGGTGTTCGGCGGCAAGTACATCGCCAACAACGGTTATGGCCGGCAGTCGGCCATCGATGCGGTTGCAGCCGGCCGCGCCGACATGATCGCCTTCGGCAAGCCTTTCATCGGCAATCCGGACCTGGTCGAACGCCTGCGCGCCGATGCGCCGTTGTTCGAAGCACCGGTCTCCGCCTTCTTTGGCGGTGGCGCCGAGGGGTATACGTACTTCGCCGACGCGCCGACGTCCATCGCGGCGTGAGGATCCGTCGGCTTCCGTCGCGTCGCCTGCGTGCGGCCGGCGGAGCCGTTGCACGAATCCGACGCGATCAGAGTTCGCCCGCCACTTCGGTTACCAGCTGGCGCAGCCATTGATGTGCCGGATCGTGTCGATAACGCACGTGCCAGGCCATCTCCACCGGGAACGTACCCAGGTCCGCGGGTGCCGGCACGACTTTCAATCGGCGATCGTCCGCGAGCCGACGGCAGATCAGGCTGGGCAAGGTGGCGCAGTAATCGGTCACGGCGATCATCTCGGGAATCGCCAGGAAATGCGTCACCGAAACGGCGACCTCGCGGCGTAATCCCTGGCGTTCCAAGGCCTGGAACAGTCCGACGCGCAGCCGCCCCGGCGGCAGCACGTTGACGTGCTTGAGCTGTTCGTACTGCTGCTTCGACATGCGCTTGTTGACCACGGGGTGATCCGCGCGAACCACACAGGCCAGGCCGTCGTCCATCAGATGCTGCACGACGAGGTTGTCCGGAGGATCGACCACGCGGCCGAGCACCATCGCGGTCGCGCCGGAGATGACGCCGGTCTCGGCCAGATCCGTGCCGAAGGGCGTGAGGCGGAGCCGGATGCCCGGCGCCTGCTCGCGCAGCCGCGCGACGATGGCCGGCACGAGGACGAACTCGACGTAACTGTTGGGCGCAATGGTGAACAGCCGCTCGGCCTTGCCCGGATCGAAGGCCTGCTGCCCCAGCACGAGTTCATCCAGGCTCGCCAGCGCGGCGGCGATGACGGGCGCCATTTCCTCGGCCTTCTGGGTGGGCTGCATGCCGTAGCGCTCGCGGATGAACAGCGGGTCGCGCAGCATGTCGCGCAGGCGCGCCAACGCATTGGACAGCGCGGGCTGCGTGATGCCGAGGCGTTCGGCCGCGCGGGTCACGCTGCGCTCCTCCATCAGCGCGAGGAAAACCGGCATCAGGTTCAGGTCGTAGCGCATCGGGTGATCGTGGATCACGAATGAACCCAGTTCAAGACATAAGTGCGGTGAATGCGGCCGTCCCCGAGTACGTTATCGGCCGGTCGGGGGCGCCTGTCGCGTCCGGGAAGGCGGCCATTCACGACGATTCACGGCTTTGACTGTGCACGCACGTTCGATGGTGCTAGCGTCGAACCGGGATTGACGCTCCGTCTCCGGCGCAGTGGCGGAGGAAACATGGCGATTGAATCGTCAACCAACCACCAACTCGTCCAGATGGTCACGCTGCTCGGCGCGGCCGTCGTCATGGTGCCCTTGTTCCGCCGACTGGGATTGGGCTCGGTCCTGGGCTACCTCGTCGCCGGGCTGATCGTCGGCCCCTTCGGCCTGGGTTGGTTCACCGAGCCCGAGGCGATCCTGCACGTGGCCGAGCTGGGCGTGGTGATGTTCCTGTTCGTGGTCGGACTGGAGATGCGTCCCTCGCACCTGTGGGACCTTCGCAAGCAGATCTTCGGACTGGGAACCCTGCAGATCGTCACGTGCGCCGTCGCGCTTACCGGCGTGGGCCTGTTGATGGGCTGGCCGTTCAAGGTCGCGTTCATCGGCGCACTCGGCTTCGTGCTGACGTCCACGGCCATCGTGATGCAGCTGCTGTCGGAGCGTGGCGACCTTGCTCGCCCCAATGGCCAGCGCATCGTGTCGGTGCTCCTGCTCGAAGACCTCATGATCGTGCCGCTGCTGGCGATGGTCGCGTGGATGGCGCCCGAGCACAGCACCGCCGCCACGTCGGATCGCGGCGTGTCGATACTGGTCGGAGTCCTTGCGCTGCTGGCCTTGCTCGCGGCTGGACGGTGGCTGTTGAATCCGCTGTTCCGGATCCTGGCGGGCACCAAGGCACGCGAGGTTCTCACCGCCGGCGCGTTGCTCGTCGTCCTCGGCGCCGCGCTCCTCATGCAGGCCGGTGGCCTGTCGATGGCGATGGGCGCGTTCCTCGCGGGCGTGCTGCTGGCCGAGTCCAGCTTCCGCCATCAACTCGAAGCGGACATCGAGCCGTTTCGTGGCATCCTGCTGGGACTGTTCTTCCTTGGCGTCGGCATGGCGCTGGATCTGGCGGTCGTCCGCGCCGACTGGGCCCTCATCCTGACGGGCGTACTCGCCCTGATGGCAACGAAGGGACTGTGCATCTATGTCGTCGCACGCGTGTTGCGCAGCGGCCATGGCGAGGCAGTGGACCGTGCTTCGCTGATGGCGCAGGGCGGCGAGTTCGCCTTCGTCCTGTATGCCGCCGCCGCAAGTTCAGGCGTGATCGCAACGCAGGCGAACGCGCGCCTGACGGCCATGGTGGTGCTCTCGATGGCGCTTACGCCGCTGGTGACACTGCTGGTGCGACGCTTCGTGCCGGCGTGCAAGCCGCAGGTACTGGCCAACCTCGACCGCGCCATAGGATTGTCGGGCAGCGTGCTGATGATCGGATTCGGCCGCTTCGGACAGGTCGTCAGCCAGCCGCTGCTGGCGCGCGACGTGGACGTCACGATCATCGACACCGACGTCGAGATGATCCAGGCCGCGACCGACTTCGGCTTCAAGATCTACTACGGCGACGGCACGCGGCTGGACGTGCTGCAGGCCGCCGGCGCGGACGAGGCCAGGATCATTGCGATCTGCGTGGATCGCTGCGAGGTGGCGAACGAGATCGTCGACGTTTGCAAGGTGCAGTTCCCTCAGGCCACGCTGATCGTGCGTGCGTACGATCGCGAGCACGCCTGGCATCTCGCCGGCGAGGGCGTCACTCGTCATGTGCGGGAGACGTTCGAGTCGGCGCTGCGCTTCGGCACGCTGACGCTTCGGGAACTGGGCCTGACCCCCAGCGAGGCTCGGGAGATCGCCAAGGACGTGCGTCGCCGCGACGCCGACCGCTTCGCATACGAACTCGCCGGTGGCGACTGGGTCTCCGGCGCGGTCATGAGCTTCGGGAAGCGGCCGCATCCCACGCCCTTGACGCCGCCGCGTCGCGAAAGCGAAGCGCTGAACGAAGCCACGGAAGTCGCGGCGCGTTCGAAGACGTAAACCTCGAACAACGCGCCGGATCATCCGCGAGCGAACACGTCACGGCCGCAACCTCTTCTCGGCGCTCAGCAGATGGCAGGATCAGCGATCGATGCAGCCAGTGTGGCTTGCGCGCCGGGACGATCTCTAGCGTGCGATCGCCGCCCTGCGGTCGTCCCGAATGATCGACGGCTTTGGCGATCGGATGCCCGCTCAGCCCTTCTTCGCAGTCTGGATGCGCGGGAAGTAGCGCATCACGAAGAACACGTACACCAGCCACAGCGCGAACCATGCAGCCGCGACGATCAGGAGCCTGACGGTGAAGAGGATCAGGCTGGGTGTCAGGAACAGCAGGACGCATCCGATCAGCCACAGGCCGTCGCCTCGGCGCGAATACATGGCGCGCTCCGTATCGTCGATCCGGCCGCCAAGGGACGCGCCGTAGTAGTAGAAGGACGAGAACGCGAACCCGAATGTCGCCACGCCCATCACGACCAACGTGGCCTGGTACGAGAACGCGTCGACCTGGCCGCTCATGTACTTCGGATAGAGGAAGAACAGCAGGAACGTGAAGATCGCGATGCTCGACGCCGCGAGCTGGTACGACCGATTGACATTGGCTGCAGCCACATCTTCAGCCATGGGATCTCTCCTCATTCCGCCAAAGTTCGCGGTGCTCATGGGGGCCACGAGAACGGAAAGATACTCCTTCCTTATGGCTCTCCGCACAACGGCGACGCTCTGCGGCGGGCCGAGAGCCGCTGTCCGCCGAGGGTGACCGGACACTACGCTCCGCTCCGTTTTAGGTAGGCACTCTGCCGGTCCTCAGCGGATTGCAGCAAACGCCAGCCAGCGAACAGGAAACCGATATGTCCTTTTCGAGCTCCATGACCCGAAACGCCTTCGTCGCGATCCTGCTCGCCGCGCTGCCTGCTCTTGAAGGCGTCGCCGAGGTACGGCCCTTCCCCGCCGACTTCCGCGAAAGCCAGATGGCCGTGACCGGTGGCACGCAGCACGTTCGCATCGGCGGAAAAGGCCCCGCCGTCGTGTTGCTTCACGGTTTCGGCGACACGGGCGACATGTGGGAGCCGCTCGCGGCGAGGCTCGTCAAGGATCATCTGGTCATCGTGCCGGACCTTCGCGGTATGGGGCTGTCGTCGCATCCCGAAGACGGTTACGAGAAGGCGGCCCAGGCTCGCGACCTGGTCGGCATCCTCGACAAGCTCAAGGTCAAGAAAGTGCAGCTGGTGACGCACGACATCGGCAACATGGTCGGATACGCGCTCGCCACGCACTATCCGGATCGGGTGACGGCCTGGGTGGTGATGGATGCGCCGCTCCCCGGTATGGGCACGTGGCAGGCTCAGCTGGTCAACCCGAAAGTCTGGCACTTCAACTTCCGCGGCCCCGACGTGGAACGCCTGGTGGCGGGACGCGAGCGCATCCTGCTGGATCGGTTCTACAACGATCTCGGTGGGGACCCTGCCCGCATCGATGAGTCAACACGCCGGCACTACGCCGAACTCTATGCACGACCCAAAGCCATCCACAACGCGTTCGGTGGACAATTCGAGGCGTTTTCGCGTGACGCGGAAGAGAACATTGCCACCTTCGCCAAGACGGGCAAGCTGGATATTCCGGTTCTCGCCATCGGCGGCGAGCAATCGTATGGCGATTCCATGAAGACCGAGGTGGAGTACGTCGCTTCGAATGTCGAAGGCGCCGTTATCCACAATTCGGGACACTGGATCATGGAGGAGCAACCGCAGCAGGCGATCGATCTGATCGTGCCATTCGTTGCCAGGCACTGAAGGATGGCAGTCGGGAACAACGCAAGTCGCCTGGCGGCGACGAGCCTTCATTCCCTTTTAACCATTGCGAGCGCCGAATCGGCTGCGGATACGCCCCACCCCACCGAGCTCTCCGGGAGCAAGCTCATGACCGTATCGAATGGCCTGCGCATTTCGGCGCTGGCGTTGACGCTTGCCGCCTGTACGCAGGGCGAGAGCCAACGCGAAACGGTTGCGACGCCGGCGTCGGTGCCTCCTCCCACGGAACAGGCGACTGCGCAGGGCTACCCGACCCGAGTGTTCTTCGGCGACACCCACCTGCATACCGCGATGTCGATGGACGCCGGAGCATTCGGCAATCGTCTTGGCATCGAGGATGCGTACCGCTTCGCCAGGGGCGAAGAGGTGATGGCGTCCAGCGGAAACAAGGCGAAGCTGTCGCGTCCGCTCGATTTCCTCGTCGTTGCCGATCACTCCGACGGAATGGGCTTCTTCCCCGATCTGTTCGCCGGAAAGCCCGAACTGCTGGCCGAGCCAACGGGCAAGAAGTGGTACGACATGATCAAGGGCGGACAGGGCAACGAGGCGGCGCTGGACATCATCGACCAGTTCTCGCGCGGCACCTTTCCCAAGCCGCTGATGTACTACCCCGGCACGCCCGCCTACGGCGCCGCATGGAAGGCCACCATCGACGGCGCCGAAAAATACAACGAGCCGGGAAAGTTCACGGCCTTCATCGGCTACGAATGGACCTCGCAGGTGCCGCCTGGCAACAACCTGCATCGTGTCGTCGTATTTCGCGACAACGGCGACAAGGCGGGACAGGTCGAACCGTTCACGACGTATCCGCCAAGCGGCAGCACGACGCCGGAAGACCTGTGGAAGGTTTTGCAGGCCTACCAGGACAAGACGGGCGGGCAGGTTCTGGCGATCGCCCATAACGGAAATCTGTCCAACGGCATGATGTTCCCGTGGGACGCCAATCCGGCCAGCAAGCAGCCGCTTACGAAGGAATACGCACAGACCCGCATCCGCTGGGAGCCGCTGTATGAGGTGACGCAGATCAAGGGCGATGGTGAGTCGCATCCGGCGCTGTCGAGCAACGACGAGATGTCGGGCTTCGAGCTGTGGGACAAGGGCAACCTCAATCTGAGCGAAGCGAAGAAGCCCGCGATGTTGCAGGGCGAGTACGCGCGCACCGCGCTTCAGACCGGCCTGCAGTTGGAACAGAAGCTGGGTGTGAACCCGTACAAGTTCGGGCTGATCGGGTCGACCGACTCGCACACTTCCCTCAGCACGGCCGACGACAACAACTTCTGGGGCAAGAACACGCCCAGCGAACCGGGGCCGAAGCGGTTCGAGCATCCGTTCATGAAGACGGCAGTCGCGACGATTCCCGGCTGGGAGCAAACCGCCTCGGGTTATGCCGCGGTGTGGGCTACGGAGAATACCCGCGCCGCACTTTGGGACGCGATGAAGCGCAAGGAAACCTACGCAACGACCGGGCCTCGCATGACGGTGCGCTTCTTCGGCGGATGGGATTTCGCCGACGCCGATCTGAAGGCGGACCTGGTCAAGGCGGGCTATGAACGCGGCGTGCCCATGGGCGGTGACCTGAAGAGCATGCAAGCCGGCCAATCGCCGACGTTCCTGGTGGCGGCGATGAAAGATCCCGAAGGCGGCAACCTCGATCGCATCCAGGTCGTGAAGGGCTGGGTCGATGGCGCAGGCGCGCGCCAGGAGAAGGTCTACGACGTCGCGTGGTCGGGGGAGCGCAAGCCTGACGCCAACGGCAAGCTGCCTGCGGTCGGCAACACCGTCGATCTCAGGACCGCGACCTACACCAACAGCATCGGCGCCCCGGAGCTGTCCGCGGCCTGGAAGGATCCGCAGTTCGATCCACAACTGCGCGCGGTGTACTACGTACGCGTGATCGAGATCCCGACGCCGCGCTGGACCGCGTACGACGCGGTCCGCTTCAAGGTGACGATGCCGAAAGAGGTGAAGATGATCACGCAGGAGCGTGCCTACACCTCGCCCATCTGGTACACGCCGGCCACTCAGGTCGCGAGCAGATGAGGACGAAGATGGCGCGATCCGTCACTCCTCTTCGTTGGTAGCCAGTGCGCAGGTTGGGCGTGCCTGGCTCTCCGCACGGAACTCACGCCCGCTCGGCGTTGTCCAGCGGGTTGGGCGTGCGTTTGACAACCTCGGCGCCCAGATCCGTGAGCCGCGCAAGATAGCGATCGGGATCGAGCAAGGTGTTCATCATGTAGAGACCCGCCTTTGGCGCCGGCAGGCCATCCAGCCCCAAAAGCCGTTCGACCGCCGTGGCTATCCCGATCGCCGTGACCGGGGCCTGTCCTTGCGGATGCACGATCTCGTGCCGCGACTGAATCGGCTTTCCGTATGGGTCCAAGCCTTCCATTTCGACGATGAGCTCGGTCGAGAAGTGCTCGCCGCGAGCGCTGTACGACGACTGTCCGTAATGCAGATCCAGGCGAATGGAACGTGCGCCCGTGACCTGCGCCAGGGCGGCCACGTCCAGGGGCGAGTAGGCGCTTGCTTCGACTTCCATGCCATCCGTGCGCTTGAATCGACGCGTGGCAGCCTCGTCCTTTACCCAGCGCCAGTATCCGTCCTGCAGGATCTGGGTGCTGGCCATCGCCGAGGTCAGCCGCTCGTAATCGCTCGCCGCCGCCGGCCCGCCCATGTCCAGTTCGTCCAGCACGGCTCCCAACCGGATCGTATCGATTCGGGAGAATTCCCTTGCGAACACCAGCGTGGGCAGCGTCGCGACACCTGCGAGCCAGTGACTGGCGAACAGGATCGGGGCGCTGTCCGGACGCGTTGCGTAACGCGCCACTTCAGGGGCCATCTCGAATGAGCCGCTGGACGTACTGAGGTAGGGAATGCCACGGTCCTGCGCGAAGTCGAGCGTGTGCAGGACGTCGTCCTTCACGAACGGAACGACGGCGCTGTACGGCCGGTCCGCCGGAAGCCCGAGGTCGCGCCGCTCCAGGTCGACCACGACGGCGTCGGCGTTGCCGAGAGCATCGGCCACGGCTTGGGCACGCGACAGGTTCCGACCGGCGATGGTCAGGCGAAGCCCGGGATGGAGCCGCCTCAACGTCGACGCGGCCAGCGAGCCCACGGTGCCGGAGCCGCCAGCGATCAGAACCGGAGGAAGGGATGCAATGGTCATCTGGGATCTCGGGTAGTTTGGTGAGACGGCGCCGTCGACAACCCGGCCTGCCGAACAAGTTACCCCAAGTAAGTTACCGATGGTAACCATAGCTGCTGACACCCAGCGTTCCAGATTTGAGCTCGAATAACGGCGCTGCTCTACCCAAAGCGCAGGCCGCCACACGTCACGACAATCGCTGCCGTCTATGGTTCGAGCAGCGTAGGATGCGCACCAAGCCCTGAATTCTCCCGATGCATGTCGCCAGCCAAGGCAACACCCAAGCGCCTGCCCAGGAATGACCGGCGCGAGCAACTGCTCGACACCGCCCTGGCGATGGTTCGCGAGGAAGGTACGGACCTGCTCACGCTTGCCCGCCTCGCCGAACGCGCCGGCGTCAGCAAGCCGATCGCGTACGCCCACTTCGCCACGCGGTCGGGCTTGCTGATCGCCCTGTACGAGAGGCTCGACCAGCTCCAGATCGACGCCCTGCGACAGTCGTTGAAGGACGCGCCGCGTCGGCTTGACGAGGTTGCACGTGTCATTGCGCGTGCTTACGTGGATTGCTATCTCGAGGCGGGCTCGGAACTGCTCGCCGTCGCGGCTGCTCTGAAAGGCGACGGCAGCATGGACGCGACCCATCAGGCGTTGGTCGACAAATACCTCAGGCTGTATGCGAAGGCGCTTGCGCCTTATTCGCCGACTTCCGGCGCTGCGCTGTTGCTGCGTTGCGTCGCCATCAACGGCGCGGGTGAGGCGCTCATGCGCGAGATGCTGGCTGGCCGCATCGGTGCGACTACCGCTATCGGTGCGCTCTCTTCGGCGATCACTGCGTTGGTCTCTGCCCCCAAGGCCAGTCGCGGCGCTTGAATCGCGATCCAATCCCGAACTCAGCGTTGATTGACGGAGCCCGACGGCGCGCGACGAAGCGATTCCATGCTCCCACACCTGGCCTTCACTGGCTATCGGCTAAGAGTCGTCGAGCTGAGGGGTAAGTAGCAAAATCGGATTCGTTGGGCTGGAGGAGGGAGATCGAGCCATGTCGGTTCCGATGATTGCCTACTGCGGGCCAGCCGCCCTCCCGAGCGATCTTTGGTCGCGCTGGAACTTCGATCCATTGGTGATCTTCGTGCTGCTGCTCCTCGCGGCAGCGGTGACGCGTAGTCGCACCGCCGATCGGCGTGCCGGCTGGAGCGCCGTTGCCGTGATGGCGATCGTGTTCGTCTCGCCGCTGTGCGCGCTTTCGTCGGCGTTGTTCTCGGCGCGGGTGCTGCATCACGTGCTGCTGATCGCCGTCGCCGCGCCGCTGCTCGCCAAGGCGTTACCGCGCTCGAATGCGGGCCGCGTGCCGCTCGCGGTCCTCGTCGCTCTGCACGCCGTGATCCTGTGGCTGTGGCATACGCCGGGTGCGTACACCTGGGGCCTGGCCAGCGTGGCCGCCTACTGGCTGATGCAACTGACGTTGCTCGGAAGCGCCTGGATGATGTGGCGGGCCATCCTCGCGCCTTCGATGCAGGTCGGCCCTGCGCTGGGCGCGTTGGCGGCCACCATCGTGCAGATGGGCTTGTTGGGGGCGGTGATTGTGTTCGCGCCCCGACCGCTGTACCTGCTGCATTTCGCCAGCACGTACGCGTGGGGCTTCGATCCGATGTCCGACCAGCAACTGGCGGGCTTGCTGATGTGGGTGCCGGCCATGGTGCCCTATCTGATCGTGGGGCTCTCGATCGCCGCGTCGAGCCTGCGTCCGCGCGAGACGGGCGCATGACGACGCTGCTCAAGTTCATCCATCTGGCGGCGATCGCGGTGTGGTCGGGCGGATTGATCGCGCTGCCCTTTCTGTTCTGGCAGCGACGTACGCTGCAAGCCGGCAGCGAACTCAACCGCCTCCACCGGATCGCGCGCCTGGTCTACGTGGACCTCACCTCGCCCGCCGCCTATATCGCCATCGCCAGCGGCACCGCGCTGATCTTCCTGCAGGCCACGTTCGAGGAATGGTTCTCCACGAAGATGGTGCTGGTCGGCCTGATGGCGATGCTGCACGTCGTGGCCGGATTGATCCTGGTGAAGCTGTTCCTGCCCAACGGCCGCCTGAGCCGCACGTCCTGCGTCGCGCTGTCGATCGCGTACTCCGTGTTGATCACGGCGGTGGTCTGGATCGTGCTGGCCAAGCCGCACATCGATGCGAACCAGTTCGCGGCCCACCTCTTCGAGCCCGGCGGGCTCCAGCGCTGGCTTCGCTAGTCCTTGGACGAAATCAGAATCCCCACGCCATGATCGAACACGAGCTTGCCGCCGTGCCATCCCGCGAAGCCGACCATCACGGAGGCGAGGAGCGAGAGCGCAAGGCCGTGCGGCAGGACGGCGGAGGGGTCGATCAGGCGTACGCCCCAGTTGGCCGCGGTGATCGCGACCAGCGTCATCGCGGCGATCGCATGCGACCAGCTCGCTTCGAGCATGCGGATGCCGCGCACGAGCAGCAGCTCGCCGGTGCCGACGATGCTCGCGCCGACGCCGGTCCAGAACGCGACGCCCGCCGACCACAGCCCTGCCCTCGCCCAGAACTCATCGGCCGTCCACCAGTAACACACGTCGGCACCAAGGGTGCCCACGACAAACGCGACCGGGAAGTGCACCATCATCACGTGGATCGGATGGCCGACCAGCGCCACGGCGGAGCCCATGTCGAGGCGCAGATACTCGAGGAAGACCTCGCTCATCTTTTCGTGCTTTGCCACGGGTCACGTCCTTCGCTCGCCAACGGTCATCCCGCGGGGCGGCATCCTACGCTCGCCCGTGTGATGGTCCGGGCAGGGGCGGCGCTCGCGTTGAGCGGTTGCGATCAGCCGCTGTCGACGCTCGATCCGGCCGGCCCGGCCGCCAGTTCGATCGCCACCTTGTGGTGGGTGATGCTCGCCGTTGCCGCCGTGTTGTTCGCGCTGGTGATGGTGCTGTGGGTTCTGGTCATCAAGCGCCCCGGATGGGGATCGAACGTTTCGCCGACGCGCTGGATCGCGCTCGGTGGGCTGGCGTTGCCGGCCATCGTGCTGCTGCCGCTCATCGCCTACGCGCTGATCGCGGGCGAACGCCTGTTGCCGCTGTCGGGACGCACGCCGATGCAGATCGACGCGGTAGCCCGGCAGTGGTCGTGGAGCTTCCGTTATCCGGACCACGACGGCCTGGTGACGAACGTTTTGCACCTGCCCGCCGGAACGCCGGTCGACATCAACGTGACCAGCGACGACGTCATCCACGCCTTCTGGGTGCCGCGCCTGGCCGGAAAGATCGACGCCCTGCCCGGCCACGTCAACCGACTGCGCATCCGCGCCGACACGCCCGGTCGGTACGAGGGACTGTGCAACGAGTTCTGCGGACTGGGCCACGCGAAGATGCGATTCACCGTGATCGTCCACGCACCGCAGGATTACGCCACCGCGCTCACGCAGCTGGACACCACCACGAAGGCGCCACGATGAGCGAGCACATCGATCCCTCGCCGAACGAGAATCCAGCGCTGCGCCTGCATCGTCAGTTGTCGGCGATCTGGGCGACGGGCCCGGGCATCCAGCGTCTGGCGGCGGTGAACCACTCCGTCATCGGCGTTCGGATGATGGTGACTTCGTTCGCGTTCTTCGCCATCGGCGGCGTGCTGGGCATGCTGACCCGCGTGCAACTGGCGACGCCCAATTCCGACTTCATGTCGCCGGACATCTACAACCAGGTGTTCACCGTGCACGGGACAATGATGCTGTTCCTGTTCGCGATCCCGATGGTGGAAAGCTTCGCCGTCTACCTGACGCCGAAGATCCTCGGCACGCGCGACTTCGCCTTCCCGCGCCTTACCGCTTACGGTTACTGGTGCTATCTGTTCGGCGGGTCGATCGTGACGGTCTCGCTGCTGTTCGGCGTCGCGCCCGACGGCGGCTGGTTCATGTACACGCCGTTGAGTTCGAACGTCTACTCGCCCGGCATCAACGCCGACGTGTGGTTGCTGGGCATCACCTTCGTCGAGATCTCGGCCCTGTCGCTGGCCGTCGAGATCGTTGTTTCGATCCTGAAGATGCGCGCGCCCGGGATGTCGCTGGACCGCATGCCGATCTTCGCCTGGTACATCCTGGTCACCGCGTTGATGATGATCGTGGCGTTTCCGCCGCTGATCCTGGCCTCGATCCTGCTGGAGGCCGAACGCGCCTTCGGCCTGCCGTTCTTCGATCCCACGCGCGGCGGAAACCCGCTGCTGTGGCAGCACCTGTTCTGGCTGTTCGGCCATCCCGACGTCTACATCATCTTCCTGCCGATGGCCGCGGTGGTGTCGACGATCATCCCGGTGTTCGCGCGCCGCGAGCTGGTGGGTTATCGGGCGATCGTGGTGGCGATCATCGCGCTGGCGTTCCTGAGCTTCGGCATCTGGGTGCACCACATGTTCACGGTGGGCATCCCGCACCTGGCGCTTGCCTTCTTCTCGGCCGGGTCGGTGATCGTGGCCGTGCCCACCGCCGTGCAGATATTCGCCTGGCTGGCCACGCTCGCGCACGGCAAGCCGCGCTGGGACGTGCCGATGCTCTACATCTTCGGGTTCTTCTTCGTGTTCGTGATGGGCGGCCTGACCGGCGTCATGCTCGCGGTCGTGCCGTTCGACTGGCAGGCGCACGATAGCTATTTCGTCGTCGCGCACATGCACTATGTCGTCGGCGGCGCCCTCGCCTTTCCGATGTTGGCCGGCCTGTATTACTGGCTTCCGCTGCTGACCGGCCGGGCCGCGGTGGGGCGGCTGTCGGTGGTCGCGTTCTGGATCATCTTCACCGGCTTCAACCTGACGTTCTTCCTGATGCACCTGACCGGCCTGCTCGGCATGCCGCGACGCATCTACACCTATCACGGCTTCGAAGGCTGGAACGGCCTCAACCTGCTCTCCTCGGCGGGTGGGTTCGTGATGACGATCGGTTTTGCGGTGCTGGTGATCGATCTGTTCGTGCAGGTGCGCCACGGTGTTCGCGCGCGCCGGAACCCGTGGGGCGCGACGACGCTGGAATGGGCGATGCGACTGCCGCCACCGCCGTACGCATTCGCGTCGATTCCCGACCTCTCGCAGAACAATGCCTCCGGCGATGCGGACAAACTGCATCTGTCCCTGGCGCGGGGCGAAGGCTACCTGGGATCCACCCGCAACGGCTGGCAGGAAGCGATCGGTGTGCACGCTACCTCGGGCGTGCCGGAGCAGTTGATCGTGCTTCCGCAACCAACCTACCTGCCGCTGGTGACAGGCGTCGCGACCGCAGCGGCCGTGCTGGGATTCCTGTTCAAGGCGTACTGGCTGTCGCTGGGCTGGGCGATCGTGGTGGTCGCATTGCTGGTGCTGGCGGCGCAGCGCTCCGGCCACGCCCGCGACCTGGGACCGCTGCCCATCGGGAAGGGCGTCAGCGTGCCGCCGCACACCGAGGTCGACGGCTCACCGCCCTACATCGCGATGATCTGCACGCTCGTCATCGACGGCACGCTGTTTACCTCGCTGCTGTTCGGCACCTTGTACGTGTGGACCGGCTTGCCCGGCACGCCACCGGCGATGCCCGCTCCCGACATGAAGCGCGTACTGATCGTCGCCGCCGCATTGATCGCCGCCGCCGTGCTCGCGCGGTGGTCGTTGCGCGCGCTCGTCGGTGGCGCCAAACCCATGGGCTCCGTCTTGCTGGCGATGCTCGCGCTGCTGGTGGCGATTGTCGCCGCGGTTGGATTGATCGCGCGCATCGTGCCTGCTCCGACTGACCACGCCCTCGGCGCCACCGCCGCGGCATTGGTGGCATTCGTGATCTTCCAGGGCATCGCCGGGCTGGTGTTTCTGGTCAGCAACGCACTGCGTATCCGCGGCGGCCATGTCTCCCGCGTGCGCACGCTGGATTTGCGCCTGACGCGACTGTGGCTCGACTACACCGCGCTGGCGAGCCTGGTCGCGCTGGGCTTGTTCGTCGCGTTTCCGAAGCTCGTGGGCCTGCTGGAACTGCAGCCGTGAACGAGATGCAGCTCGCGCCGCGTCGTCTTTGGTGGCTTGGTGCCGGGTTCGCCCTGTGGTGCAGCGCGCTGGTGGTGCTGTACGCGCTGCATGCGATCGGTTGCCGTTTCGGCTGGCAGACGGGTGCGCTGCGGATGACGCTGGCGGGCCTCCTGCTGGCGCACATGATCGCGATCGCCTGGCTATGGTGGCGTTTCAGCCGGGCCATGCACGCGCCCGTGCATACGCCGATCGCCACCTTCGTCCAGGCCGTGATCGTGTGGACGCTGATCGCGGCGCTGGTGTCGGCGCTGATCGCGCTGGCACCGGCACTGCTGCTGACCACGTGCACCTGACACGCGAACCCCGCTGGCGATTCTTCCGGACGCAGCCCGATGAGCCATCGCGATCTTCCCCGCCAAATCCTCTGGACCGCGATCTACCTGCTCTTCATCCTGGGCCCGCTGTTCACGCTGTTGTTCGGCGCGCTGCCACCGAGCCGGGACTTCGCCACCGAGTTCTCGGTGGCCTTGGGCTATTCGGGCATGGCGATGATGGGGCTGCAGTTCGGGCTGACCGCGCGCTTCCGCTATATCACCCAGCCGTTGGGCGAGGACGTCATCTACCACTTCCACCGCCGCGTCTCGCTCATCGCGGTGACGCTGGTGTTCGTGCATCCGCTGATCCTGGCCGCCACTGGCTCCAAGGAGATGCAACTGCCCGATTCGATCCTGGAGTTGCCGTTGGGTGCGGTGTTCGCCGGCATATCGATCAGCGCGCTGGTGTTGCTCGTCGTCACCGCGCTGTGGCGCACGCGCCTGAAGATTCCGTATGAAATCTGGCACGCCAGCCACATCGTGCTGGCGCTGGTGGCCATCGGTGCCGGGTTGTTCCACATGATCGCGTGGGGGTTCTATCTGGACAATCCATGGAAGCGCGCATTCTGGATCGGCATGGTCGCGCTGTGGGTCGCGTTGTTGCTGTACGTGCGTCTGTTCAAGCCGCTCTTCATGTTGCGCCGACCTTACCGGATCGCGCAGGTCCGCAAGGAGCGCGGCGACACCACCACGTTGGTGATGCATCCGGAAGGCCACCCCGGGTTCCGCTTCAGCCCGGGGCAGTTCGGTTGGCTCACGCTGTGGGGCAGCCCTTTCAAGATCACCGGCCATCCCTTCTCGTTCTCGTCCAGCGCCGAGGTGGACGACGGCCGCATCGAGATGAGCATCCGACGTCTGGGCGATTTCACCGACGCGGTACAAGCGGTCGAGGTCGGACAGCGGGTGTACCTCGATGGGCCGTACGGCTCGTTCACCGTGCGCGACTCCGACAGCGTCAACGTGATGATCGCCGGCGGCATCGGCATCACGCCGATGATCAGCATGATCCGCACCCTGGCCGACCGCGGCGATCGGCGCCGCCTCATCCTGATGTACGGCAACACGGACTGGGACTCCATCAGCTTCCGTGAGGAACTGGAGGCCTTGAGCGCGCAGACCAACCTCACCGTGGTGCATGTGCTCTCCCGCCCGCACGAAGGCTGGACCGGCGAGTCGGGTTACATCGACGCCGGACTGTTCAAACGGCATCTGCCTGCGGGTTATGCCGACCACGAGTACTTCATCTGCGGCCCGGGCATCATGATGGACGCCATCGAAGCCGCACTGAGCGAGATGGACGTGCCGCTCAGCCGTTATCACTCGGAGCGGTACAGCTTCGTCTAGAAGATCGTTCCTCCAGGAGCTCGCGATGCGTCGCCTGTTGGCCGAAAAACTGGCAATCGTCTCCGCCGTGGCGGTGGTAGTGCTCGCGCTGCTGTTCGCGTTCCTGCGGACGGCCTAACTCACCGCGCTTCCGCCGCCCACTGTTCCGCGTCCGCACCGGCGGGGATGTGCATCGGGGCCGACAGGTCGGTCGCCGCGCGCCGCGCGGCTTTGCGGTCACGGGTTCCAAGCGATACGGCAATCTGGCCGAGCCGCTCCTTCACGCACGCCGGAGACGCCGCGAGCAGGCGCACTCCGGCCGGTTCGGCCGCGTGCGCGGTCGCCAGGCCGAGCACGGCGATCGCGCACCACCATTTCATGCGCAGCATTGCGGACTCCTTCCCCACTGGGCGTGCATCGCACGTGGACGAGACGGGCAGCCCCGACCCCGGTGACTGCAATTTTCGCGCGAGGATAACCGCACGCCGACGTACAACCCAGCCGTTCACTGGCGATCCCGTTTCCATGTCGCCGGTCGCCAGCTATCGGCGATTCGGTCACACGTTCCAATCCACCCATGCTCCGGGCGCGGCAGGGTAAATCGCCATGGATTTCCCGCGCGCGGCCGTACGCAATCGCCCCATCGGATCGTCGACTTCCAGATACTCGTCGTCCATGCCGGATATCCCGTAATGGATGGGAACCAGCCGGCGCGCGCCGAGGATGTCCGCCGCAGCCACCGCCTGCTCCGGGGTCAGCACGCCCGGTTGGCCGCTGACCGGTTTGCGCCAGCCGAAGCGCGCGCCGTTGATCGGCAGGAATGCCGCGTCGAATGGCCCGAACTGGCGGCCGATCCGCCACCAATGGCCATGCCAGAGCGTGTCGCCGCCGTGGAAGATGCGGCGCCCGCCCGCCGATACCACCCAGGACACTTGCGGATCGCCATAACCGTCCGCAGCCGGCACCGGGGTAGCCGTGAAATCGCCAAGCAATTGCGGCTCCCAGAGCGCGCTCGGGCGTGCGCGGGCACCGTGCGGCACGGGCAACGGGTTCGTTCCGCCGGGATACACGAGCGTGCCCGCCCCGCGCAGGGCAGCGGCCACGGCTTTCGCGTCGAAGTGGTCGGGATGGGCATGGGTGATCAGGACGCTGGTATCGCCGATCGCATCGTCGACCGGAATCAGCGCGTCATCGAGCGCGCTTCCCCACGCGTCGGGGTTGATGAGCGGATCGATGAACAAGGTCGCGTCCGGCAGCTGCAGGCGGATGCCGGCCCACGCCAGGCGCTGGATGCGCAGCGCGCCCGGCTCGGTCGCCGCGAACAGCGATCCGCGCGGACACAACGCCGCCGCCGGCGCAGCGGCGCACGCGGACAGGAATCGGCGGCGGCCGCGGTTCATGCGCGATGCTCCAGCGATGCCATCGCCGTGTCGAGCGCGAAGATCGACTGCGCGACGATGGCTTCCAGATTGCGCTGGTGCCATTCGCGTTCGAATGCGGTCGGTTCGACGTGCGGCGCCACGCAGGCCTCGATCCGGATCGAAGCAACGTCCTGCTCGAACGAATGTGGCGGTGCGGCGGCACGGAGCGCGACGACGGTGTCCCGGAGTCGGTCGAGATAGTGGATCGCGTTGTCGAGCACGGTGGAGGGAAAGTGGCCCATGTGCCCGCCAATCACCCGGCTCCTGCCGAACTGGCGCATCCTGCCGATCGCGGCCCGCATCAGCGATGGATCCGCTTTCGACAGATACACGATGTTGCCGACGATGTTGTCGCCTGCGCAGACCAGGTCGGCGGTGGGCACGTCCACGCTGATGTGGTCCATGGTCTTGCCCGGATTGTAGAGAAGACGCAGTTCATGACCGCCCCAGCGGATGGCCATCGCGTCGCCGAATACCAGCTTCGGATCGCGATAGAAGTCATCCACGCGCCGATTCTGCGAAAGGAAGGTGTGGCGGTGAGCGCGATGGGCGATCGTCAACGCGTCGGGAAACATCGGCAATGCGGCCATGTGATCGCTCATGTAGTGCGTGGATGCGATGACGCGGACCGTCTTGCGCATTTCCACGCACAGCACGCCATGCAGCCACTGCGCGTCCTGCGCACTGCCCAGCGAGTCGATCAGCAGCGCGTCCTCGCCGTCCAGGAATGCGGTGGCGACCGACTCGTGATCGTCGCCGACGAACATCAACACGTTGGAGCCCAGTGCCTCGAGTCTCACGATCGCGCGCCCTTGGTTTTCGATGGCGCCATCGTTGCCAACGCGACCGCGCTCGACAAACGAGATGTTTTGCGGGCCACATTAGGAAAACTAAGCTGATAGGATGCAGGCGGCACCTACTGGTCCCAGGCCCCTGTGAAGCCCCGCCACCCCGCCCCGCTCAACGCCCTGCGCGCCTTCGAGGCCGCCGCCCGCTGCCTCAGCTTCCAGGCCGCCGCCGCACAGCTGTTCGTCACGCCGGCCGCGATCAGCCATCAGGTGAAGCACCTGGAGGAATACCTGGGTGTGAAGCTTTTCCAGCGCGGACATCGCTCGGTGCAACTGACGACCGAGGGCGAAACGCTGTCCGCCTCGCTCAGCGAGCTGTTCGGGCTGCTCGACCTCGCACTGGACCAGGCGACCGCGCGCTCGACCGCGAACCTGCGCGTCAGCACGATGGAATCGTTCGCCGCGAAATGGCTGGCGCCGCGTCTGCACCGTTTCCACCGCGAATGCCCCGACCTCAAGGTGCGCATCGAGACCGGCAACGAACCCGCCGATCTGGTCCATGGCAGCATCGATGTCGCGATCCGATACGGCCCCGGCGGCTACGAGGGCGTTCATGCCGAACGGCTCATGGAGGCACCGGCGTTCCCGGTCTGCACGCCGTCCCTGGCCGAGGATGCGAACGCGCCGCTGGCAACGCCCGGCGACCTGCGTCACCACACCCTGCTCCACGACGAAAGCGCGGTCGGCCGTTCCGGCGTGCCGGACTGGTCGGCATGGCTGCACGCCGCGGGTGCGAAGAACGTCGACGCCAGTCGCGGGCCGGTGTTCGCCAGCATCTACTTGGCGCAGGAAGCGGCGGCCGCGGGACATGGCGTGGCATTGGGGATCGCGCCGCTGGTCAACGACGACTTGCGTCGCGGTCGCCTGATCAAACCGTTCGAACAGACCGTGGACAACGCATACGCGTTCTGGACCGTCCGCCGCCAGGTGGCGTCGCCGCAACCCGCTGTCGATGCCTTCTGCCGCTGGTTGCACGAGGAAGTCGCGCAGACCTAATCGCGAGGACGCCCGCCGTCGATTCGTCGACGATGACATCGCCTTCACGCGCCTGCCTGCCTTGATACGCCGATCGCGCCGAGGCCTCATCGCGTCGCGATGAAACTCACCCCCGCCGCAACGGCATGGAGGCACCATGCGATGCTGCCCAGCGCTCAGCGTGTCATTCGGCAAGTTGCCACGCCCGTTCGCAGTCGTGGTCACGGCGCTGCTTTGCGCCTGCGCGCACACGCCCACCGACCCACGCGAACGCCTGTCGTGGTATCGCCAGAATGCCGATGCACCGGTGGCGGGTTTCGACTACGCCCGCAACCTGCGCTGGGAAGCGCTTGGCAACCAGGCGCTCGCGGTCTGGCCGCGACGCGACGCGGGATTCCTGCTGGAAATGGTGTCGCCGTGTCCGGGACTGGACGAGGCGCGCGCGATCCGGATCAGCAACGGCGATGGCCGCGTGCGGACACGCGTGGACGCCGTCCACGTGCTTTCGATGCCGGGCGCACCGCCGATGCAGCGCCCGGCGTGTCCGATCCACCTCATCAGTCCGATCCGCCCGCCGACCGCCGAACCCGCAGGCGAACTGCGCGACGTCGTCGAGCCCGACGCCGGAGCGTGATCCAGCCCGTTGTCCAACCCGCTTCGCCTGGAGATGCCTCATGAGCGGCCCCGCAAACGCCCCGAAACCGCCGCGCCGGAGCGCCGGCGCCTCCGGCCGCATGACGCTGGTGGTGATCGCGGCGGCCGCGCTGATAGCGATCCTCACGTTCTCGTTGTACGAACGGCGCACAGCGCAGTCCGATACGCATGCGGGCCTGCTCGAACGCGGCATGTCGCCGGGCCATCGCATGCTCAACCGTGAAGCCGGCCGCACGCTGCCGTCGAACGCACCACGCATCCAGCGTGCGGACGCACTGATCACGCGCGTGGCGTCGCGTTTCCGCATCAGCAAGGACAAGGTCGCCGACCTGGCGCTGACGACGCGCGGCATGATCGCCGACCACCAGGCCGAAGATGTCCTCGATGTGCTCGATGCCGCGCTGTTCGCCACCGACGGCATGTCGCCGGGGCAGCTCCCACCGCTGCCACCGGTGTTCGCCGCCTACGCGAAGGCGCGCATCGACGGCGCCAGCGTGGCCGCTGCCCGCGAGGTCGCGCGCTCGTTCGCCGGAGTGGCGGCGCAGGAAGCGACTAACGCACCGCCGCGGCGTTGAATACCCCGCACGTGCGCGTCAGCGACGGAACCAGCCGCGCCGCAACGCGGCAAGGCGCCCCAGATACAGCGCGATCACCAAGCCGATGGCGATGATCAGGATCAGCGCGGTGACGCGCAGCCATTCACCGCGCGCTTCGCTCAGGCGTTCGCCGCGGGCGATCTGCTCCAGCTCGGCGATGCAACGCGAGTCTGCCTCTTCGTTCTGCCGCGTGGCGCTGTAGGTCGCTCCCGCGCGGCGTGCCTCGGCCACTTCGCCGGTGCGCTGCGACAGGCGCGCCGGATCGGTGCCGGCAGCCGTAGCCGCCTGGCGGCGTTCCAACTCGCGCCGCGCCGCGGATCGTGTCACCGGCGCGACCAACTCCGGGCAATTCATCACCGCGCCCGTCGAGTTCGCCGTCGGCCACGCGGGTACGCGGTACACCGCAACGAGCGCAAGGATCACGCCGATCGCGACCCAGAAGATGATTCGATGCATTGCAGTCCTCCTTGTACTTCGTGCTTGGGTCGGATCGTGCGCGGATCGTTGCTCAATCTGGCCCCTGTCGCGACGCGGCATCGCCGGCGAGCAGCGACGTCCAGGTGCGCGCGGCGGGATGGTGCTCGGCGAACGTCATCAATGCGATCAACACCGGAACGCCGAGGAATGCGCCGGCGACGCCCCAGAGCATGCTCCACAGGAACACCGCGAACAGCACCAGGAATGGGGAGATCGACAGGCGCTGACCGGCGATGCGCGGCTCCATGTAGCTGCCGATCAGGAACTGCACCAAATTCAGCGCGACGAACACCATCAGCGGAACCAGCAGGGAATCGAACTGCACGGTCGCGAACAGCGTCGGCAGCACCGTGGCGAAAAGCGGCCCCAGAAACGGAATGAAGTTCAGCGCGAACGCGATCACGCCCCACTCCAGCGCCAGGTCGACGCCCAGCGCCTGCGCCACCGCCCACACGCCCAGGCCCGTGGCGGCGCTCATGGCGGCGCGAATCACCATGTAGCGCTGGAACTTCCCGGCCGTGGCGCGACACGCGGCGACGACGTCAACTTTCCCGGCGCGCATGAGCTTTTGCCGCGCCGGTTCGACTTCCAGCAAACCCAGCACCATGAAAACCAGGGCGATGACCACGAAACTGGCGACCTGTTGCATTCCCATCCCAAGCCGCTGCACCGCCGAGAACAGCCAGCGCGGGTCGAAGTTGTGGATGAACTCGCTGGCCAGGTAGAGGCCATGCCCTTCCAGCCACGCGTCCAGGCGCAGGTAGTGCGCCTGGAAACCGGCGGCGTTGGCGATCGCCCATTGCGCGGCGCGGTTGAGGCCCCACAGCACCAGGCTCACCAGCGCCACCACCACGGCCGCGGTTGCCAGCACCGTGAGCGCCATCGCCACGATGCGCGGCAGTCGTCGCTCCATCGTGCGTTGCAGCGGCCACACGATCGCGACGGTGAACACCGCCAGGAACACCGGCGCGAACAGCGAACCTCCCAGATACAGCGCCGCGAGGATCACGACCACCGCGCATACCGCCAGCAGCGGCGCCAGTGGTGTCAGTGCGCGTCGCATCGGCATGGGCATGATCGGCGTCAGAACGCCGCTTCGACATACGCGTAGAGGTAGTTCGAACCGCCATCGACGGTGCCGAGCAACTGCGAACTGGCGAATATGCCGGAGCGGTGCGACACCGCGAAGCCGAAGTAGACGTCGTGCCAACGCTTGCTTCCGAAGATGTCGCCCAGGCTCACGTCGATGCTCGGCTCCAGGTAGTTGAGCAGCTTCGAGGTATTGCGGTCGCGTTCGGCCTGCGTGGTGACCTCGCTGTACGGCACGCGCTCGGCATACGAAACGCCAATGCCGAATCCGACGCGCGTGTTCACCCTATCGCTCCACGGAAAACCGTAATAGAAACCCTTCATGTAGGCATCGACCTGCCAGCTGTCGGGCTGCCGTCCGCGTTCGTCGTGGTACAGCAGACCGACATAGCCGACCAGATCGACGGGCCAGCCGTTGAAGCGCGACACGAACGGACGCCCGACGTGCACGCCGGCGATATCGGTCGGATCCTCGTCGTTGAGGCTCACGCACTGCAACGTCATGATGCGCACCAGATGGCAGCCGTCGCCGGTGTCGCGCCCGTAGAACACCTTGACGTAGGTCGGCGATGTGTCGTCGTCCCAGCGCACCTGCCCGTTGCCGAAGTCGTAGGCCGCGCCGGCCATCACGCCCCACTGGATGTCGTCGTCCACCACGGGGCTGTCGCGGATCTGCGAGGACAGTTTCGTCGCGTAGGCGCCGCCAAGCAGGCTCCAATGGCTGAAGATCCGGTACTTGCCGTACAGCCCCACCGTCGCGTTCCATCCCGAGCCGGCGTCGTAGGCCGCGCGGTCGGGCAGCGCTTCGAACGACGAGACGCCGTAGTAGTAGTCGTTGAGGTCGCCGCTGCGCCAGGACAGCTGCGCGACCGGCTGCAAACGCCAGCGGTCGCCCTGCATGGTGTAACCGTAGGCGACGCGCGCTTCCGTGCCGTGCGAGAGATCGGCGATGTCGTGGCGCACGCTGAGGTCCCAACGCGAGGCGCCGTGCGTCATGTAGAACCGCGCGCCCAGATCGGCCCCGGTGTTGCGCACCTGCATGCCGTCCAGCGAAGACGGCTCCTCGTCTTCCGGATAGCCTTCAAGACGCCGTTCGACGAAGCCTTCCAGACCCATCGTGTCGTCGCGCCACACGCGCACGCCGGCTTCGTTGGCGCGCAGGAAGAAGCGCTCGCCTTCGTAGAGATACAACGGCATGAAATCGTCGCGCACGCCGCCGTCGCGGTACGGCGACGACTCGGCGCGAAACACGAAGCCCAGGCCGGCGCTCCCGGGCTCCTCGAGCACCGTGCCCATCATCGCGTCCTGGGCCCGGGTGGCCGGCGCGGGGACGCACAGCCCGAAGCCCACGGCTGCGGTCAACGCGACGCGCACAAGAGAACGCCTGGGCCTGGCGGCCGATGCGTGTCTGGCGATGGCGACATCCCTCACGGCATCGTCCTCCTGCACTTTCGTGCGAGGTCTCGCGCGGGCGTTCCGGACAACGCGGCGACGATGAACGGGTCGCTCGCACTGGACATGCGCGAATGGCGCGAATTTCGTCCACATACCGTCGCCGTCGCGTGAAGACCGCGTCGTGACACACGAGGCGGACTTCACTGTGCTTTCACCGATGCGGGCACTAAATCGACGCGACCGAAAGCGCACGTTACCGATTGTGAGCCCGGTGCGAATCCGGTGCTCACCCACGGAGAGGGAGGACCGAGATGAATCGCAAAGCAGCAGCCAGCGCCGTAGTGCTCGCCCTGGGCATCGTCGCCGTATCTGGGTGTGCGACGCACAGCACGCCGACAACGTTCAACCGCTCGGATGTGGGCACGGCGCGAACCGTCGAATGGGGCACCGTCCGCGGTCTGCGCGACGTTACCATCCAGAACGATTCGCGCGGCGTCGCCACGGGCACCGGCGCGGTGCTCGGCGGTATCGCCGGCAGCACCATCGGCGGCAGCAGCCGCGCGAACGCCGCAGGCGCGGTCGCGGGCGCGGTGGCAGGCGGCGCGGCGGGCAACGCGATGGCACGCGGGGGTCGGGCCGGCGTCGAGATCACCGTCGAACTCGAAAGCGGCCGCACGGTCGCTGTCACGCAGGACGGTTCTAGCCAGCAGTTCCGTGTCGGCGATCGCGTGCAGGTCTCGTCCGACGGTACGACCACGCGCGTGACGCGCTGAAGCCAACCCATCGACGCGCGTGCGGCGAGCGTTGCCTCGCCGCCTCGCGCATCGCCCTTCCGCACACGGCATGAAGGCCGACACCATGCGCCGCGCCCTTCCCTTCCTGACCGCCGTGGCCGTGCTGGCCGGCTGCTCGACCGGCCCCACGTTGACCACACCGCAGCGCCTGGAGTTGTACCGACAGCATGCCGGCACGCCGGTGCTCTCGTTCCGGCTCGATCGCATCACCGGCACGCAGAACTGGACGCCGCTGGGCGATCAGGCGCTCGCCGTGTGGTCCAGCGCGAATCGCGGCTATCTGCTCGAGTTGCGCAACCGCTGCAGCGGCCTGCTGATGACGCCACGCATCTCGATCACCAACTCGCTGGGTCAGGTGACCGCGCGCATGGACGGCGTGGTGCCGCGCAGTCCCGGCGCAGCCACGGTCAGCCGCACCTCGTGCCGGATCAACACGATCCGACCGATCGATGGCCGCGCCCTTCGCGAGGCCAAGCGGGAATTGCGCGAGGCGGAGATCATCGACCGCAGCGAAGCGCCGCCCGCGGACGATACGGAAACGCCGACGCCGTAGCCGCGTCAGCCCCCGCCCTCTGCCTCGTCGTCGCGGGCCAGTTCCGCGGCGCGACGGGCGTCGAGCATATGCCCTAGCTTTGCCAGATCCTGCGGCGACCAGTCCTCGATACCGGCCACCTCGCGCCATGCTGCCAAGTAATGCGATGGCGCGTACACGTGTCCGTATCCCATGGGCGCTTCGTTGGCGAGCATCATGTCCAACGCCACCTGCATCGTCGACACGATGGGATACCAGCGCATCTGCGGTGCGATGTCGGGGCCACGCGTGGGGTACAGCCATGCCGGCGAACGCAACGCGTCGCGATGGTCGAAGAAGGTCACCGCATCGCTGGCGTATTGCAGGTACATCACGCGCATCACGCCCCAGGGTCTTTCGGCGGGAACCTGCGAACCGTGCTGGTTCATGAAGCGCACGAAGGAGCCGTCGCGGACCTGCGGCAACCATGCCGGCGAACCGGGATTGCGCGCGAGCGTGAGCCGGCGCCACTTGCGCGCGGCAAACGGCGGCCCGCTCCACAGTGCGCCCTGCGGAGGATCGCCGAGCACATCGAACAACTCGACCGAACGCTCCGAGTTCAACGCCCCCAGGCTCAGGCCGTGCAGGTACAGCCTCGGACGCCGATCCTTCGGCAGCGTGCGCCAATAACCGTAGACCTCGCGGAACAGCGCCTGCGATGTCTCCTCGCCGTACTCGGGTTCGATCATCAGCGACAGCGGGCTGGACAGGTACGAGTACTGCATCGCGACGCTGGCGACATCGCCTCGCAACAGATACTCGATGGGCTCGATCGCGGCCGGATCGACCCAGCCGGTGCCCGTCGGCGTGATGATGATCAGCGTTCCACGAGAGAAACCTCCGACACGCTTGAGCTCCGCCAGGGCGAGCCGCGCGCGTTCATCGGCCGTGGGCGCCGACGGGAGCCCGGCGTATACCCGCAGCGGCGCCTGCGCAGGAGAACCGACGACGTCGGCCATCTCTTCGGAGCCGGGCGCGGAGTACACGAAGCGACGCCCCATGCGTCCCAGGTTTTCCCATGCGATGAACGAGCCGGGCCCGCCGGTCCGATACCGCTCCCGCGGCGGCGCCTGGTCGGGCGGAATCATCGCGTCCGCCTGGCGGAACGACGAGTCGATCAGTTCCATCGCGGCCCTGACCAGCAACCGGTTCCCCACGACGACCACCAGCGTGACAACCATGACCAAGCCCAGCAGGTTCGCCAGGCGTTGCGGCAGCTTCGTCGCCAGCCCGCGCGAGAACTGCGCGTTGAGGCCGCGCAGCAGGCGCACGCCGCCGAGCAACAACGCGAACAGGCCGACGGCGATGACGCCCACCTGCAACGACACGGCATGCCCCACCGGCGCCATGCCGAACACGTGCCGGACCATGTTCTGCCACTGCGGCGCGCGCCACAGTGCCACTACGAAGATCAGCGCGCACGCGATCCACAATGCGGTCACGATCCGTTCGCGCGTGTGGCCGCTCGGCAACCGCAGGCCCAGGTATCGCCAGATCCAGCGCAGGAACACACCCAGCGCATAGCCTGCGGCCATGCTGGCGCCGGCCAGGATGCCCTGCATCACGGGCGTGCGCGGGATCAGGCTGGGCGTGAGCGACGCAGCGAAGAACAGCGTCCCCAGTAACGTGCCCGCTGGCGAGATCGTCGCGAACATGCGCGCGGACACCCGGCGGATGAGCCGGGTGAAAGCGGATTCTGGAGGGGCGGAAGGCGGTTGCATCGCGCGTTCGCCCGTTGTGCTACAGCGTGTTCTTGTAGATCACGCCGTCCTTCATGATGATCTTGAAGTTGCGCTCGGGGTCGGTGATCAACGCGATGTTGGTCAGCGGATCGCCGTCCACCAGCAGCAGGTCCGCCAGCGCGCCCTCCTTCACCACTCCCAGCGTGCCGCGATATGGAGTTCGCTTGCCCGACAGCCGCAACAGCTCGGCATTGGTGCTGGTGGCCATGATCAGCGCCTGTGCAGGCGTGTACCAGCGCGTCAGGCTGGCGAGGATCGCGCCCTGCCGCGTCGCGAGCTGGCTGGAGAACAGTACGTCGGTGCCCCACGCCGTCTTTAGCTTGTGCTTGATCGCAAGCTGGTAGGTGTGGTCGGTGCCGGCGAACACTTCCTGCGCCTTCTCCCATTCGTCCGAACCGCGCGGGAACGCGTCGGCCATTTCGGGCGGGAACGGCTGCGTGCTGAGCCACGTGCCGGTACGCGCCATCTCCCGCGCGGTTTCCTCGTCCATCAGGCTGGCGTGCTCGATGCATTTCACGCCCGCCCGAATGGCGCGCCGGACCGAGGTGGGCGTGTACGCGTGCACCGTGACGTAGGTGCCCCAGTCGGTCGCCGCTTCGACCGCCGCGCGCAGTTCCGCCTCGGAAAAGGTGACCGCATCGAGCGGACTGTGCGGCGAGGACACGCCACCGCCCGCGGTGAGCTTGATCTGGCTGGCGCCTCGCATCAGCTGTTCGCGCACGCGGATACGTACCTCGTCCGGCGAATCGGCGATCGCGCTGTCGCCATCGACATCATGGCGCGAGGCGGGCGCCCCGAGCGCGCGCGGGAGATCGGTCATGGCGCGGAAGTCACCATGACCGCTGGTGACGCTGATCATCGCGCCGGACGGGAAAATGCGCGGGCCGGGAATCCGGCCGCGATCGATCGCCTGCTTGAGGCTGAATGACGCGCCTCCCACATCGCGCACGGTGGTGAAACCGCGCATCAGCGTACGGCCCGACTCGACGCCGGCAACGAGGTTGATCGTCCCCGAATCGGCCGTAATCAGCTCCGGTACCGACAGGCCGGCGAACATGCTGTGCCAGTGCGCGTCGATCAGGCCGGGCATCAAGGTTCGCCCCGCGCCGTCGATGGTTTGCGCGCCGGCGGGCGGCGCGGCGTCGGCCGCGATGGAGGCGATGACGTTTCCCCGGACCAGCACGCTGGTCGGTGCGGACAGTTGCCCGGAGATGCCGTCGAAGACGCGGACGTTTCGAAAAAGAACCGCCGACGGCCCCTCGCCCGCAGGCTGTGTGGCCGCCACGTCCTGCTGCTCCGAGCCATTCGCAGTCCATGCGAACAGCAGCAACAGCGAGGCTTGAATCGCGAGCCGTGTCGACCGCATGCGCATGGCGCCGAGCTCCCTGCAGGGACTACCGGCATTCAAGAGGACGTGAGGTGACGACCTCGTGATCGCGTCGTGAACGCATGACTGATGTCGCTCGGCGCCGGGAAGACTTCGAGCGCCGCAGACCCGATAATGCCGCCGCCCGCACCACGTCTCCAGCGGGCGACCGGGCAACGGACACCACGGGGAACCCCACGCGCCATGTGATCGAACGACTCCTTCCGCAGAACCGCCGACCTGTTCGATAGCGCGCCCGGCGCGCACCCGACGGTCCTGGTCTGACCCGCCGCGCGGAAGTTTCCGCCGGCCCGATGGAGATCGCTCATGGCGCTTGCGCACGTCCGCGCTTCGCATCTTTGTTTCGCATGGCCGGATGGCACCCCGGTTTTCGACGACCTGTCGTTCACGCTGAGCGCGCAACGCACGGGGCTCGTCGCGCCCAACGGCGCCGGCAAAAGCTCGCTGCTGCGCCTCCTGGCTGGACAACTGGCGCCGGCGGCGGGTCGTATCGAGCTGGCCGGTACCCTCGCCTATCTACCGCAGCAGCTTTCGCTGTCCGGCGCACTGCGCGTGGTCGACGTGCTGGGCGTGGCTCCGGCCATCGATGCTCTGACCGCCATCAACGCAGGCGGCATGGACCAGGTGCTTTTCGATGCGGTCGGCAACGACTGGGACCTGGAGAATCGCACGCGACTGAACCTGGCCCGCTTCGGCCTGGAACACATCGCGCTCGACCGCCGACTGGAGACGCTCAGCGGCGGCGAAGTCATGGCCGTCGGCCTCGCCGCGCAATGGCTGAAAGCCCCCGACATCCTGCTGCTGGATGAGCCATCCAACCACCTCGACAGCGACGCGCGAGCGCTCCTGTACCGCCTTGTCGAAAAATGGAGTGGCTGCCTGATCGTCGCCAGTCATGATCGCGCATTGCTCGAGCGCATGGATCAGATCGCCGAGCTCGACCGCTCCGCGCTGCGCCTGTACGGCGGCGGTTTCAGCTTCTATGAAGCGGCCGTGCGCATCGAAGCGGAGGCGATGGAACAGGACGTGCGAAACCTTCGCCAGGCTGCGAAACGGGAGCAGCACGAACGGAAACAGGCGCACGAGCGTGCCGAACGCCGCGCGGGCAACGCCAATCGGAACCAACACAGCGCCGGGCTGCCGCGCATAGTCGCCGGCAACCGCAAGCGCGCCGCGCAGGTGTCGGCCGGGCGATCCGACGAGTTGCACGCGGCACGCGCCATCGACGCGAAGCAGCGCCTGGCCGACGCCCGTCTCCGTCTTCGCGAGGTGCCGGACCTGTCGATGGCGCTGCCGGCCACGCAGGTTCCTGCGCAACGGCTGGTGTTCCGCGGCGAAGGCCTGCAGGTCATGCGCGAAGGACGGCCCCTGTTCGCGCCGGAAGGCGTGGATCTGCAGATTCGCGGTCCGGAGCGCATCGCCATCGGCGGCGCCAACGGCGCGGGAAAGTCGACGCTCGCCCGGTTGATCAGCGGCGACATCGCACCGCACGCCGGGCGCCTGCAACGCGGCGAAGGTCGCACGGCCCTGCTTTCGCAGCGGCTGGACGCGCTGGCTCCGCACGACACGGTCGCCGGCAACTTCGCCGCGCAAACGACGGAACTGAGCGATGTCGAACGCGCCCAACTGCTCGCGCGATGGCTGTTCCGCGGGCCGCGAATGCACCTGCCGGTGGCGGCGCTGTCGGGAGGCGAGCGCCTGCGCGCCTGCCTCGCCTGCGTACTGCATGCCACACCCGCCCCTCACTTGCTGGTGCTGGACGAGCCGACCAACAACCTCGACCTGACGGCCGTGCGTGAACTCGAGAACGCGCTTCGCGCTTACCGCGGTGCGCTGGTGCTGGTCAGTCACGACGATGCCTTCATCGATGCCGTGGACGTGACGCTGCGTCTGACCCTGACGGAGGGCCGGCTCTTGGAACGGTGACGGTCCGGCGCGGCGTGCAGTCCTCCGCGTCAACACCGTGTTGCCTTGGAAGCGACAGAACGCGTCGTCCCCTTGCACCGCGCAGCATCGCATCGCGGCGGAGCAACGGACGCGTGCATGCGATGGAGCGCGCCATTGCCGCATAATCCCAAGCCGAGGATGAACCGATGCGGCGCATGATCGTCTGGCTCGCCATTGCCTTGCTCGCGTTGCTCGTTGCGATCGGGGGCGGCCTGCTCCTGACCAACCACCTCGCGCCTGCCGCCAGTGGCGAGCCGAGCCATGCCTTGCCATTGCAGCCTGCGCAGACCGAGATCGACCGTGAACTTTCGCCGCTACTCGCCGAACATCCCGGCAGGACCGGAGCGATCTTCCTGAGCGACGGGATCGATGCGTTCGCCGCGCGGGCGATTTCCGCGCGCAAGGCCGGCCGCAGCCTCGATCTCCAGTACTTCATCTGGCACAACGATCTGACCGGACGCCTGCTGGCGAGCGAGGCGCACGACGCCGCCAATCGTGGCGTACGCGTGCGGATCCTGCTCGACGACATGAACGCGTACGGGCTGGATCCGCACCTGCTCGCGCTGGACGCGCATCCCAATATCGAGCTACGCGTCTACAACCCCTTCGCCAACCGCGAGGGCGCAGGACGCGCGTTCGAGCTGCTGCGCCGGATGTTCCGCATCAATCACCGGATGCACAACAAGGCGTGGATCGCCGACGGCCGGGTCGCAGTCGTGGGAGGGCGCAATATCGGTGAGCAGTACTTCAGCGCAGATTCGCAGGTGAACTTCCGGGATCTCGATCTGTTGCTGATGGGGCCGGCAGCGCAGCAGGCCAGCACGCTCTTCGACACCTACTGGAACAGCGCCGCTGCGGTACCGATCGCGACACTCGGCGCGAAGGATCCGCAGGCGTTGCGTTCGCTGCTGGAGCAGGTCCATCGCGACGCCCGCGGTGAGCGCGCGCAACGCTACCTGGAACGTGTCGCTGCTTCGGAACTGGTGCGCGACTACTATCGGCATGCGCTGCGTCCGCACTGGAGCTCCGGGATCCGGATCGTCGCCGACCCGCCGCTGAAATGGACGGGCGACAACCGCGCGCAATGGCTGGTCGGCACCTTGACGCAGATGATTTCCGCCGCCCGCACGAAGGTGCTGGTGATATCGCCCTACTTTGTCCCCGGTGAGGATGGCGTGGCCAGGCTCGCCGAGTTGACCGGGCGCGGCGCCCACGTCGGCGTGGTCACCAACTCGCTGGCCGCGACCGACGTCTACGCAGTGCACAGCGGATACGCGAAGTACCGAAACCGTCTTCTGCAACACGGCGTGCACCTTTACGAGCTGCGCGCCCGCGCCGGTGCGAAGGCGCCCACCAGCTTCGCCGGAAAGGGCGCCAGCCTGCATACCAAGGCTTTCGTGCTGGACGACGCGCGAGGCTTCGTCGGCTCGTTCAACGTCGATCCGCGTTCAAAGGGCCTCAACACCGAGATGGGTGTGCTGTTCGACGACCCGGTCATGGCCGTGCAGTTGCGCGACGAGTACCTGCGCCTGATCGATCCCGCCCTGAGTTACCGGGTCTATCGGGACAAAAACGGGGAACTGCGCTGGCTCGATCAGGACCCAGCAACGCCCGTCGTGCTCGAACACGACCCCGACACGGGCCCATGGCGTCGCGCCGTGGTGCGGGTGGCGAGTTGTTTGCCGATCGAATCGCAGCTGTAGCGGCAGTCGCCGCGCGGCGAAAGATCACGCCGGTCCGGAGTACGACTTCGCTGCGCCGTACGCCTCCCACGCCTGGCGGATGCGTATCGATGCTTCCTCCCAGGCGAGTCCGGTGCAGGTCGCATATTCGCTCCAGAGCGTTTCGGCCCAGCCCGAAACCGACTCCCAGTCGTCTCCACGCACGGTTTCGCGGATCGACTCCCCGACTTCACGTATGAGCCCGCGCGCGACCGGCAGCACGACGGTGCTGCCCTCCCTGGCCACCGGGCTGCCGGCGCGTTCATCCGACGACGGGCCTGCTCCCCACGCGCCGCACAGGAACACGGAGACGACGAACGCGACGTGGCCGCGCACTTCCCGCTTGTCGGGCGACGAACGAAGGCCAAGCGTGATTTCCAGGTGGAGTTTGCCCCGCAACATGGCGAGGAACCGACGGGCCGCCAGGCCGCAGTCGTCGAGCTCGATCTCGCCCCGTCGCACGGCCTCTGCGAGGACCCGCCGGATGCGTTCGAGCGCCTGTTCCGGTCCTGATGTCCAATAGGCCGCCACTGCCTCGCGGAAGCGGTCGGATTCCGAAATCGCCGCCCTGTGCAGGCCGATGGCGGTGGCCGAAGTCATCGCCGTGAACACGGCCATGCCGAGCTCGAACAATGCGGCGTCCAACCGTTCGTGTCCACGCACCGGGATCGCTTCCAGCGCCGCGCGGGCGTGCCGGTTCGCTTCGGCCAGGAAGTGGCTTCGCAGGAAGCGGGCCAGATCCACCGGCTCGACGTCCGGCTCGCCGAGCAACTTGCGATACAGGCCATTCGGCGTCCATGTCCAGTACGACCGCCCAAGCAGGAACGACACCAGCACAGAGCAGTTCGACCAGCCTCGCATCTGGCTGCCGCGCCCCGGGATCGACTCGCGCACCTGGAGGATGTCGCCCATCGCGCCCCAGCGCAGGAACTTGATGGCCTCGTCCAGCGTCAGCACGTTCACCATCATGCGCGTCCACCACGGCTCCACCAGCAGCCAGGTGCCATCGCCCAGCGATCTCAACGCGAAGACGTGCTTGTGCCTGGCATCGGCGAACCGGTGCCACCACTGGCGTCGCAGTCCGGGCACGAAGCAGATGAACCAGGTCGCGGGCTGCATGGTGACGAGCGAGCCGTTGGCGTCCGTTTCGATCGCCTCGCCAGCATGCTCGACAGAGGCGCGCACGCGGCGGCGGACAAGTACGGGCCGGCCGGAATTGCCGCTGGTGATACGCGCGAACAGCTCACGCATGGTTGAACCCTGCTTGGGCGCCTTTGAAGAAGGCCTCGACGAGCCGGTCGAGTTCGCCGTCGGTGGGGCGGCGACTCATCACGCCCGACGTGTCCGACAGATCCCAGTGGGATCTCAACAGTGCCATGAAGTGGTCGGCGAGCGCGACGCTGTCGGGCTGTAGCCGCACGCCGGCCGACCGCGCGGAGCTGAAGAATCGTGCCAACTCGCTGTGCAGCAGCGCGGGGCCATTGCGATAGACCTCGTCGTTCATCCAGGCTTCGCGAACGGCATCGCAGATCGCCAGCCGGTAGAGATTCTTGAGCCGCATGCCGGAGTACTCGTCCGTCGCGCGACGGGAGAATTCGGCGAGCTGGCGCTTGAAGGAGGCTTGCGTCGGCAGATCGCCAAGCGGGGCAAGCATCCACTCGGCAATCGTCCTGGCGACGGCGACCAGCAGAGCGTCCGCGCTTCCGAACTCGCACTCCACCTCGCGCGATGAAACCGATGTGGCGGCAAGGATGGCAGCGACGCTTGTCGCACCGTAGTTCGCGTGAAGGGCGCTGGCCACGTGGCGCAGGATTTCGTCACGCATGCACCCACGCCCGCCCTGGGCCTGCGGGATCGTGTAGTCGGTCGTACCCATCGCTCTGTTCAGCCTTTACGGGAGCGCCGGAATTCTAGGAGCGCGGCCGCGGCGCTTGTAGCCATGAACACGTAAGCATCGTGTTGACCGACAGGAATCGAAGGCGGTTCTCGATCCGCGCCAGCGATTGGCGTGCGCCGGATCGGTCCCTGAATTGGTGTAAAAGCGGCAACACGGTGTGCCCGCCAATCAGGCTTCCGGCCCACTTCGAATCGGCCTAGCGTCCCATGACGATGGCTGGATGACGGGATCATCCGGCATCCGACAGGAGTGACCCATGAGTCCCGACTCCCGCTTTCGCGCATGGATGTTCGGTTCGCTGGCGCTGATCGGCCTGAGTTTCGTGTACTACGTGGTCGCCGACATCCACATGCCGGTTTCGCCCGAGGCGCGCTTGACCTACCAAGTGACGCAGGTGGCGCCGGAAGTCAGCGGCCGAGTGGTCGACGTCAGCGTCCAGAACAATCAGGAAGTCGAGCGGGGGCAACTGCTGTTCCGGGTCGATCCCGACACCTATCGCACGGCCGTACACGACGCCGAGTTGCGCGTGGAGCAGGCTGCGCAGGACAACTCGCAGCTGGACGCCTCCATCGCCGCGGCGACGGCGGAGGCAAGGCGCGTCCAGGCGCAGGTGGACGACGCCGAACGTGAACTTCGCAGGCTTCAGGAGCTCGTGGGCGAGCGTTACGTGTCGCGCTCGGCGCTCGATCAGGCCCAGGCCCGCCTCGACATCGGACGGGCATCGCTGCAATCCGCCCGCGCCGCACTCCATGCGGTGCGCGTGCAACGCGGCAGCGATGGCGACCAGAGTCTGCGCCTTCGTCTGGCGCGCAACGCTCTCGCCAACGCTCAGCTCAACCTGCAGCGCTCGGAAGTGGTCGCGGTCGCACCGGGCACCGTCAGCAACATGCGGCTGGCCGCCGGCGCCTATGCGCAGGCCGGCACCCCCAAACTCGTCCTGATCAGTACCGACCCCACGCTTCAGGCGGATTTCCGCGAGAAAGCGCTGCTGCGCGTCCAACGCGGCACGCGCGCGGAAGTGGCGTTCGATGCGCTGCCCGGTCGCCTGTTCGATGCCGAAGTCGTTTCGCTGGATGCCGGCGTGGCGCGGGGCCAGATCGATCCCGATGGGCGCCTGGCAGCGCCGGACCAGAGCGACCGTTGGGTCCGCGATGCCGAGCGTGTTCGCGTGAACCTGCGCCTGCTGGAGCTCCCTCCCCGCCCACTGATGACGGGAGCCCGTGCCACGGTCCAGCTGCATCCGCACGCGAACGGTTTCCGACGACTGCTGGGCAACATCCAGATCCGCCTGATAACGCTGCTTCACTATGTCTACTGATGCGCTACCGACGGGACAGGTTAGTCCTGCGATGAGCGAGGGCGCCTGGCGGCAGGCGTGCAGGATCGCGATCGGAAGTTCGCTTGCCCTGGCCGTCGCGAAGGCCATGGACTGGCCGTTTGGCGCCTTCTTCGCGCTGTACCCGGTGCTCCTTCTGGGATTGCTGCCCGTCTACAACCTGCGGGTGGCGGCGCAGTTCATCGCCAGCAGCGTGGTCAGTATCGTAATGGCCAATGCGCTGGCGACGCTGGGCAACATGTCCCCCTTGCTGGCGACCGGCGCGTTCCTCGTGTTCTCGACGTTCTGCTTCCGGTTGATGGCCAGGGGTCCTTCGTTCCTGTTCGGTGCGCTATCGATGGTGGCCACGTCGGTACTCGTGCACCTGGGCAGCTACCCGCAGGTGCCCAAGGGCGACCTGTTCACCGCGCAGTTCATGGCGACGTTGCTTGCCGCGTTCCTGGCCGGTGTCGTGCACGCGCTCCTTCCGGAACGTCGCCCCATGCCACCGCCGCCGACGGCCCCGAAACCGATTGCATTCGTGCGTCACCAGACGCTCCTCGGCGGAATCTGCGCGACCGTGTCCTTCGTGGCATTCCAGTTGCTGGACCTGAGCGACTCGTTGTCGGCGCAGGCGGCGACCGTGCTGATCCTGTTCCCGATGACGTTGGCCGGCGGCCGTCGCGCAGCCTGGACGCGGGTGTGCGGCACGCTGCTGGGAACGGTATTCGCACTGAGCCTGCAAGTAGCGCTGTATACGCACGTATCCCAGGCCGTGTTCCTGCTGGCGCTCTACGCCGTAGGCGCCCTGCTGTTTGCCACCATGCACGTGCGGGAGAATGCCGGCCCGGCGATCGGACTGAGCGCGGCCACCGCGATCGCGGTGCTGATCGGGCAGCTGCAACCCGATGCCGATCTCTATCGCGTATCGCTCTATCGTTTGACTTCGGTCGCGATCGCGATCTTCGCCATGTTGCTTTGCATGGTCGTGGTCGAAGCCGTCCTGAACCGTTTCGCGAGCACACGCATGGTGTCGGCCGCGCCTTAGGCCTCGAGCCGCCTTGACAATCGGTACGTGTCATTACCTTTAACGGTGACGATAAGTGCCTATTTGGTGGCGGCGATGCCAACGAGCAACATCCCCACGGCGCCCGTGGGATTCGACGCCCTTGCCGCGTCCTACGCCGGTGTCCTGGCTTTCGTTTCCGTCGCCAGCGAAAGGAGCTTCGCCCGAGCCGCTGTCCGACTCGGCAGCGTCGCACCGGGAGCTGTCAGCGCCGCATTGGTGCTTCCAGCTCAACAACGCGTATCCAAGTGCGGGCTTCCCCCGCGCGACAACCATGCCAAGATGGCTCCCATCGACCTGCGAAGGGCTGCGTTCGTCATGCCCGTTACCGCGACAACCGGCGATGTCCGGCCACGTGCGGTGATGCAGAGCGACGTGCAGGCCCATCGTCTTACCCATTGCCGGCAGCCGTCCGGCCCGGAGACTTGAATGAACGCTGCCGAGCCGATCCCGGTCGAGTTTCACCACCCGGTCCGCAACCTGTCCGATCGCGTTGCCTTTGGCACCACGCGCTTTCTCCGCTTCTTCGCCGACTCGCTGTTCGCCAAGCGTTACGGCAATCGGGCGATCGTCCTGGAGACCGTGGCGGCCGTGCCCGGCATGGTCGGCGGCGCGCTGCTGCACCTTCGTTGCCTGCGCTGGATGCGTGACGACGAAGGCTGGATCCGCACGTTGCTCGATGAGGCCGACAACGAGCGCATGCACCTGATGACCTTCATGGAAATCGCCCGGCCCAGCTGGTTCGAGCGAATGATGGTGCTCGTGGCGCAGGCGATGTTCTGCACCTTCTACTTCTTCCTGTACCTGGTTTCCACGCGAACCGCGCATCGGTTGGTCGGCTACTTCGAAGAAGAAGCGGTGGTGAGCTACACGCGCTACCTGGAGGAGATCGATGCCGGACGCATCGAGAACGTACCGGCGCCGCAGATCGCCATCGGTTACTGGGCGCTGCCGCAGGACGCGCGTCTTCGCGAAGTCGTCATCGCGGTTCGCCAGGACGAAGCCGGTCATCGCGACGTGAACCACGCCATCGCCAATCAACCGTCGAGCACCCGTCCGGCTCGCATGCACGCGGCCGAAGGTACGGGGCACGCGACATACGCGGATAAAGCGCGCCAGTCATGAGGCGCGCCGTCGCTACATCCGCCTACCGGACCGACGGACGTCGCCTTGCCAGCGTTCCGTCGAGGAAGATGTCCACCACCTGAGTCACCCTGGCATTGCGCGCTTTCTCGCCCAGCGGAGCGCGCACTCCCAGCAGCACTTCCAGGTACACGTCGTCGCGCAGCATGCCGATGAAGTGCTCGGCCGCCTCCTCTGCGCTGGAAATGGTCAGCGCGCCCGCGTCTGCATATCGCTGCAGCAACTGCGCCAAGGCCGACGCCGCGCGACGAGGACCGTTCGCGAGGAATACCTCGGCCAAGTCGGGCATTCGCGCGCTTTCCGACACGATGAGGCGGTAAAGCGCCACGGTTCGCGGGTCCATCAGGATGCGCATGACGGCGCGGGCGAACTTCGTCAGCGAGACGCGGACGTCGTCGCCTGCCACCTTTTCCTCGGCACTGGCGATGGCCTGCAGCGCCGATTCGGAAAGGTTGGCCATCATCGCGGCGAACAGATCGTCCTTGCCGCCGAAGTGGCTGTAGATCGCCCGCTTGGAACCTCCCACCTTCTCGATCACCGCATCGATGCTCGTGTTGGCGTAACCGTCGCGAAGGAACAACTCACTGGCCGCGCTGAGGATCTGGTTCCTCAGATCGTCCGAGCTTCGGCGGGTTCGTCGGAGGGAGGTAGTTTTGGGCGTTGGCATGGGGCGGTCTCGTTCCTTGACATGCACGGTACTGTCAATTACCTTATGCCGCAACGGTACCCATCGGTACCATTCCGGTTCGCCCCTCCATGCCACCGACCTCCCGCCCCGTCCGCTGGCCGCTGTGCATCGCACTGGTGCTGTCCGGATGCACAGTGGGACCGGACTTCGTGAAGCCGACCAGCGGCCTCGACCAAGCCGTCCTGGCACCAAGAGCGGATCATGACGTCACGGTCCAGCCGTCCGAATCCGACGTCCCCTCACGGTGGTGGACGTTGTTCAACGACGCGCAACTTTTGCAACTGCAGTCGCGCGCGCAGACGGCCAACCTCGATCTTCAGCTCGCATGCACCCGCATCGAGCAAAGCCGCGCACAACTGGGCATTGCCACGTCGTACCTGCCGCCCAGCGTGAGTGCCAGCGCCGGCTACGCACACGAAGGACTCAGTGGCCATGGCAAGTTCGCCGCGCTTGGCGCACCGACGACGCCCAGCGATTTCTGGCAGGTCGGCTTCGACGCGAGCTGGGAAATCGATCTATGGGGCCGCACCCGGCGCATGCGCGAGGGCGCCGAAGCCACGCTCGAAGCGGTGATGCACGAACGCGAGGCGACGCGGGTTTCCATGTCCGCCGAAGTGGCCCGCGCCTACCTGCAACTTCGCGGCCTTCAGGCGCAGCTGGACATCGCCGAACAGAACCGCTTCATCGCCGAACGCACCCTTGGTCTGGCGGAAAGCCGTGAGCGCAACGGCGTCGCGACGCGTTTCGAAAGCGCGTCCGCACGTTCGCAATTGGCGACGGTCAAGGCGCTCGTTCCCGAACTGGTGCAGCGTCGCAACGCGTTGA
Organism: Lysobacteraceae bacterium P; assembly: GCA_005503055.1. Lineage (GTDB taxonomy): Bacteria > Pseudomonadota > Gammaproteobacteria > Xanthomonadales > Xanthomonadaceae > Lysobacter_J. The sequence goes on from SCOX01000001.1 coordinate 527,275, forward strand.
TGAGCGCGCTTTCGTTGTTGCTGGGCGAGCCGCCGCGCACGCTCGATTCGCAGCTGCGCGACGCCACCGCCCTGCCCACGCTTCCGGGCAACGTGCCCGTCGGGATTCCGTCCGAACTGGCGCGCAGGCGGCCGGACATCCTGCGTGCCGAAGCCCAGCTCCATGCGGCCACGGCGGCGATCGGCGTGGCGAAGGCCGATTTCTATCCGCGCATCGGCCTGAAAGGGCGCGTCGGCGTCGAGGCGTTCGAGGCCGGCGATCTCGACAGTTGGGACTCGCGGTTCTTCTCCGTGGGCCCGACGGTGTATCTGCCGATCTTCCAGGGCGGCCGCCTGACCCAGCGACTCGCGCTGAACGAGGCGCGGCAGAAGGCGGCCGCCCTCGCCTACCGGCAGACGGTGTTACGGGCCTGGCATGAGGTCGACAACGCGCTGGAAGCATGGGCCGCGCAGCAGCGGCAGCATGTGGAGCTGTCGATCACCCACGAACAAAGCATGGACGCCCTGCGCATCGCCGAACGTGCCTATCGCGAAGGCGCGGCCGACTATCTGAGCGTGTTGACAGCGCAACGCAACGTGCTGGCGACGCAGACCAGCCTCAATGGCAGCATGACCAGCGCCGCGCTCACGCTCGTCAGTCTCTACAAGGCGCTGGGCGGCGGCTGGGATCCGGAGAAACCTGCCGCTGCCTCGTCGGCTTCGGTGGTTGCGCGCGCGGAATCGGCACTCGTGACCGGCCAATGAGCAGCGCGGTTGCACGGCCGAAGCACGTTCCCGTTGCGGTCGCGCAGAACGTCGCGCAGAACCAGGCCGCGACACGACCGAAGGCCGGACTGCTGGGCATCTTCCTCGCCGCGATGATGGCGGGACTGAACAATCGCGTCGGTGCACTGGCGCTGGCCGACGTGCGCGGAGCGCTCGGCTTCGGCCTGGACGATGCCTCCTGGCTCTCCACCGCTTACGCCGCGGGCGAGCTGATCGCGATGCCGTTCGCCGCGTGGTTCGCCATCACGCTGTCGGTACGCCGCCTTCACCTGTGGATGGTCGGCACCTGTGCGGTGCTCGCCTTGCTGCTTCCCTTCGTACAGGACCTGCACCTGCTTGCAGGCCTGCGCTTCCTTCAGGGTGTCGGCAGCGGAAGCCTGATTCCCATCCTGATGATGGCCGCGCTTAAGTTTCTGCCGCCGCACCTGCGCCTGCACGGTCTGGCGCTCTACGCGATGACGGCGACATTCGCGCCCAACCTCGCCATCTGGTTGGCGGGGCAATGGACGGACGGAATTTCCGATTGGCGCTGGGTCTACTGGCAGATCGTGCCGCTGGCCGTGATCGCGGGATTGCTCGTGGGCTGGGGACTTCCACACGATGCGATCGCGATCGGGCGTTTCCGGCAGGCGAACTGGGTCGGCATGGCGATCGGAGTTCCGGCGCTGGGCCTGATCGCGATCGCACTCGATCAGGGAACGCGGCTGGACTGGTTCCATTCGCCCCTGATCGCGGTTGCGCTCTTGGCCGGATTGGCCCTGCTGTTCGTCTATCTGATCACCGAGTGGTATCACCCCTCGCCGTTCCTGCGCTTGCAGATCCTCGGACGCCGCAACCTGGCGCTGGGATGCACCCTCTTCGTCCTGCTGTTGATGGTCCTGCTTTCCGGCTCATTGTTGCCGGCCGGTTACCTGGGTCAGATCCAGGACTATCGCGCCATGCAGACGGCGCCGATCGGTTTGATCGTCGCCCTGCCCCAGCTGGTGCTGGGATCGATGGTCGCGCTATTGCTTTACCGCAAATGGGTCGACGCTCGCTTCGTCTTCGCGTCCGGACTGGCGTTGATCGCGCTGGCCTGCCTCTCGGGGTCGCAACTGACGGCCGATTGGAACTGGAAGCAGTTCGCCCTTGCACAGACGTTGCAAGCCTTCGGTCAACCGATGGCCGTAGTGTCGATGCTGTTCCTGATGACCAGCGTCGTGCAGCCCGCCGAAGGGCCCTTCATCTCCGGCACGATCAACGCACTGCGCGCCTTCGGTTCACTGCTGGGCACCGCCGTGGTCGGGCAGTTGATGACGGTACGCGCGCGATTCCACGGCGAAATGCTGCTCGATCATGCCGGCCTCGTGGGCAACAGCTTGCCGGCGTCGCCGGAGGCACCCGACTTGATGGCGATGATCGGCCAGCAATCGCTGGTGCTGTCCACCGCCGATGCGTATCGCGTGCTCGGCGTGCTGGCGCTGCTGATGATTCCCCTCGTACTGCGTCTTGCCTACATCCCTGCGCCCGACACGTGCGCGCCCTCTTCTTCTCTCGGATAAGCCATGGCATTGCCGAAGACAGCCCGGATCACCTGTGCCGCATTGCTGCTCGCAGCGATCGTCGGTGGCGGGTTCTACCTCAATCGTCCCGAGTCCAGTGCAGCGACCCAATCCACGGACGATGCCTACATACAGGCCGATTTCACCACCGTGGCGCCGCAGGTGTCGGGGACGGTGGACCAGGTGCTGGTCCGCGACAATCAGTTCGTGGAAGTGGGCGACCTGCTGGCCACGATGGACGATCGCGATTTCGTCGTCGCCGTGGACGCAACCCGAGCCCAGGTCGAAGGCGCGAAGGCGACAGTGGTCGGATTGCAGGCGCGCCTGGTCCTGCAGGAAACGGCCATACGCCAGGCCCAGGCCGCGGTGGATGCGGACAACGCATCCCTCGCCTTGGCCAGGTCGAATCGCGCGCGATACGCCAACCTCGCGGCCGACGGATCGGGCACCGTACAAGCGCTGCAACAGGCCGAAACGCAGCTGAGCGTGCAATTGGCCGCACAGGAAAAGGACGTGGCGGGTCTGCATGCGGCGCGCCAGCAAGTGGGCATCCTCAAAGCGGACATCGAGAAGGCCAAGGCCGCCTTGTCGTTGGCGCAGGCCGGGCAGGATGCTGCACAGCTCAAGCTTTCCTACACGCGCATCACCGCGCCGGTGGGAGGCATGGTCGGGCAGAAATCCGTGCGTGTCGGAGCCTTCGTCGCCCCGGGCAAGCCGCTGCTGGCGATCGTTCCGCTCGACGCCACCTACATCGCCGCGAACTTCCGGGAAACGCAGCTTGCCCGCGTGCGTACGGGGAACACCGTGGAGATCGAAGTGGACGCGCTGCCCGGCGAGACCTTGAAAGGCCGGGTCGAAAGCCTCGGGCCGGCCAGCGGTGTCAGCTATTCGGCCGTCGCACCGCACAATGCAACGGGCAACTTCACCAAGATCGTGCAGCGCCTTCCCGTGCGCATCCGGATCGATCCCGGGCAATCGGCAGCGGCGAAGCTGCGCGTGGGTATGTCGGTCACACCGAAGATCCACGTCACGGAAACCGCGCTGTAGATTGGCGCCGGCACGAGCTTGCGGTCAGCGAAAAGCGCACCATCGGCTTGCGCCCACGTATCGGCGCAACATCCGCAGGCTGCGGAAAGGACCGTGCCATGAACAATCCATCCACCAACGCTCCCGCGCAGATGCAGGCCGTCCAGGTGGCGCAGTTCGGCGGCGTTGAGGCTCTGGAGTACGTCACGCTCGCCACGCCGACGCCGTCCTCCGGACAGGTGCTGGTTCGCGTGCGCGCCGCGGGCGTGGGGCCGTGGGATGCATGGATTCGCAGCGGAAACAGCGCGTTGCCGCAGCCGCTGCCGTTGACACCGGGTTCGGATATCGCCGGCACGGTGGTGGCCCTGGGCGAAGACGTGAAGGACTTCTGGCCGGGCGATGATGTTTTCGGAGTGACCAATGCGCGCTTCACCGGCGGCTACGCCGAGTACGCGCTGGCCGACGCCACGATGCTTGCGCGCAAGCCGGCGGGCTTGTCCTTCACGCAGGCGGCGGCTGTTCCCGTCGTCGCGAGCACGGCATTGCAGATGGCGTTTGAGCATTCCGACGTAGGGCCCGGCAAGCGCGTCCTGGTGCTGGGCGGCGCCGGCCTGGTCGGATCGAGCGCCGTGCAGCTGGCCCTGGACGCCGGGGCGTCGGTTATCGCCACCGGCCACCCACACCAGCTGGATGCGATCCGCAGGCTCGGCAGCGTGGACGTCATCGACGGCAGCGGCCCTTCGCTATCGCTGCATGTGGCGCAGGTCGACATCGTCCTCGACACCGTCGGCGGAGATTCGTTGGCGCAGGCTTACGAACTGGTCAGGCCCGGCGGCACGCTGGTCACGGCCGTGACCGAGCCCGATCAGGACCAGGCCCACACCTACGGGATTCGTGCGCTGTTCTTCCTGGTGGCGGTGAGGCAGCGCGAGCTGGATCGCATCGCCGACCTCATCGGCGATGGGAAGTTGTCGATCCCCGTGGGCGAAACCCTGCCGCTGTCGCAGGCGCGCATCGCCCACGACATGGTGGAAGGCCGGCGCGCGCGAAAGCCCGGCAAGATCGTGCTGATTCCGGATTGAACCGCGCGGCTAGCGGGTCGCGGGCGCCTGCAGGCGCACGCTCGACCCTGCCGGCGGATCGAGCCGGGGTTTGCCGTCATCGGTCCAGTGCACGCGTTGCATGCGCGGCGATCGCTTGGCGGTGCACTTCATGTCGGGCCCCGGATTGGCGTGGTACACGATCCAGGTCTGACTTCCATCCGGCGAATCGAAGAAGCCGTTGTGGCCGGGTGCGTACACGCCGCCTTCGGGATTCTTGGCGAGGATGGGGCGTGCCGACTTCGTCCACGACGCCGCGTCGAGCGGATCGCTGCCACCCGGCGCGCTGAGCAGGCCGATGGCGTAGTCGTCGGACCAGCAGGCGCTGCCCGAATACGAGAGGAACAGATCGCCCTTCGGCCCGGCCAGGTACTGCGGTCCTTCGAGGATCTGCCGCCCGCCCTGCCGCTCCCACGGCTGGTCCGGGCGGGCGATGATCGTTTCCTTGCCGCTGAGCGTCCACGGATTGGACATCGCGACGATCGCCAGCACGCTGTCCGGTCCCACGTAGGGCGAATAGACGAAGTAGCGCTTTCCTTCGTGCTCGAAGGTGGTTCCGTCGATGCCGGTGTGCGCGGTCTTGAGCTGGCCGCGATCGATCCATTGCCCGGTCGTGGGATCCTCGCCCGGGTTCTCGAGCACGAACACGCCGCGGTGGGCGTCGTCGTCGTGGCCGCTCGCGGCGGCGGTGTAGTAGAGGTACCACTTGCCTTCGATGCGATGCAGCTCGGGCGCCCAGATCGATTGCGCGTTCGCTCCGGTGGCCGGTGGACGCCATACCGTCGTTTCGGTCGCATCCGCCAGGCGCGTGAGGTCGCCGGTCTTGCGAATGGCGATGCGGTCGCCGCGCGTACTCAGGTAGTAGTAGGCCTTTCCTTCACGCGTGATCCACGGGTCCGGCCCGGAAGGCAACAACGGATTGACGAAGCCGCCCTGCCCCGTCGCGACTGCGGTGGTCGCTAGCGACGCCAGCAACGCGGCGGCCAAACCTGCGGAAACCCTGTGCATTGCGCTGTCTCCCTGGGTTGGATCGACGTTCGTCCACGCGGTCGGAGTCGATCGAAAGCGATGGTCGACGCAGGCGTTGCGCCGGGCGCCCGACCTAAACATATAATCGGACAATACGCAACCAGCGCCGGAATATCGCGCCCACTCACCCGATCGCCGCGCATCGCGGCGCGCACACGGACTCCTGCAATGAGCGAAACACGCGGCGACGCCATCGTCGGTATCAACTGGGGCAGTTCCAATTTCCGCGCCTACCTCATCGAACGCGATGGCACGGTGCGCGATGGCCTCGAAGCCGCAGCCGGCGTGGCCAGCCTGCAACGCGAAGGCATGATCGAAATGGCCGCTCGCGTGCGTGCACGCTGGCCGCACGCAACGCGGGTCTATGCCGCCGGGATGATCGGCTCGAACGTCGGCTGGACCGATGCGGGGTATGTCGATTGCCCGGCGGGCATCGAGCGCCTGTGCGCCGGCCTGGTGGCGACACGCATCGGCGAGCTCCCTTTGCACATCGTGCCGGGCCTTGCGTGCGTACGCACGAGCGACGTCGCACCCGACATCATGCGCGGCGAGGAAACCGAGTTGTTCGGCCTGCATGCCGGCGGGCGGCTCGACGACGCACCGGTGGTCGCACTGCCCGGCACCCATACCAAATGGGTGCGCATGCACGACGGACGCGTGAGCGAGTTCATGACGACCATGTCGGGCGAGATCTACGACCGCCTGACCGGAGCCGGTCTGCTCGCGTCGATCATCGATGGACCCAGCACCGACGGCCCCGCGTTTCGCGAAGGTGTGCGAACCGGCGCGACGCGCGCGCTCGGCCTGGGCGCGCTGTTGTTCGGTGCGCGGGCACGGGTGATTCGCGGAGTGCTGGAGCGCGCCGACGCGAGTTCCTACCTGCGCGGATTGCTGATCGGCGCGGAAATCGCCGATGCGCTGAACCTGTATCCCGACGCCCGCGTCGCACCCGTTCCCCTGGTAGGTTCGGCGGCGGTCTGCGCGCTTTATCAGGCGGCACTGCATGAGATGGGCGTCGTTTCGCGCGTGGTCGCGTCCAGCGATGCGATCGCCCGTGGTTTCGTCGAGATCGATCGCAGGATCGAGGCATCGCGTTGAGCACTCGGACGCTCATGCATCCGTTTTTCGAGAGGGCGTACGCACCTTGCGTGGCGTCATGTGTCCCATCCTGCGTTTCGCCTTTACAGGCCTTGTTGCGGCGCAACGTGCATATTGTCTGATTATATGTTTTTGTCTGCTCCACGCCGGATGGAGGTCGAGAGCGATGGGGCTTGGCAAGGGGATGGCAGTCGGTTGCATGGGCGCATTGGCGCTCGCAATGGTGCCGGTCGCGCACGCACAACAGCGCAGCGTCGTCGGCAGCCTGCCCGATGGCACTCAGGTCGAAACACTCACGCTCAGCGACAGCGCCGGCATGAAAGCCAGCGTGCTCACGCTCGGTGCCGCGCTGCATTCGCTCGATGTTCCCGACCGCGACGGCAAGCTTGCCGACGTGGTGCTCGGCGACGCGACGCTGGCGGCCACGCTCGCCAAGCCGCAGTACTTCGGCACGATCGTCGGCCGCTTCGCCAACCGCATCGCACACGGCAAGTTCAAGCTGGACGGCCGCGATTACAGCGTGCCGACCAACGACGGCCCCAACACCCTGCACGGCGGCACGCGCGGCTTCGACAAGGTGGTGTGGGAAGTCGTCGATGCGAAGCCCGACCGCGTCACGCTGCGCTACGTCAGCCCCGACGGTGACCAGGGTTACCCCGGCAAGCTCACCGTCACCGCGACGTATGCGCTGGAAGGCGATGGCCGCCTGGCGATCGAGTACCGCGCCACCACCGACGCACCGACCATCGTCAACCTCAGCAACCACGCGTACTGGAACCTGTCGGGCGAAGGCTCCGGCACCGCGATGGACCAAGAATTGACGATCGCCGCCGACGCCTACACGCCGGTCGACGAGACCCTGATTCCGACCGGCGAGGTCACGCCCGTCGCCGGCACGGTGTTCGATTTCCGCACGCCCAAGCCGATCGGCCGCGACCTGCGCAACGGCTCGGAGGCGCAGCTGCTGCGCGGCCGTGGCTATGACCACAACTGGGTCGTCAGCCGCAAACCGGCGAAACAGGCGCGCGAAGTGGCGCGCGTGCACGATCCGCGCTCCGGTCGCGTGATGACGCTGGCGTCCGCGCAGCCCGGGCTGCAGTTCTATTCCGGCAATTTCCTGGACGGCACCACGGTCGGCAAGAGCGGCCGCGTGTACCGCCAGGGCGATGCCTTCGTGCTCGAACCGCAATTGTTTCCGGACACGCCGAATCAACCGTCGTTCGGTTCGGCGCGCCTCGCGCCCGGCCAGCAATACGTGAACCGCATGGTCTATCGCTTCAGCACCGACCAGGGCGCACGCAAGACCCCGTAAGCCGGCGGCCGTCACGGCGCCAATGCCACCGCAGCGCGACGGCCCCGGCCGTCGTGGAGGCCGGAGGCATGCCCGAATCCACACAGGAAAGGAGATGCATCCGATGCACAGATGGCTAACGCACCTGCTCGCAGCCGTGCTCATCGTGGGCGCGCCGACGCAGGCCATCGCGCAGGCCGCCACGGGCGAGCGCTGGTCGCAGGCCGAAGCGAACGCGTGGTACGAGAAGCAGCCGTGGCTGGTCGGCAGCAACTACATCCCGGCCAATTCGATCAACCAACTGGAGATGTGGCAGGCCGAGACTTTCGATCCCAAGCGCATCGACCTGGAACTGGGTTGGGCGCAGGACATGGGCATGAACACCATGCGCGTGTTCCTGCACGATCTGGCCTGGCAGCAGGATCCGGCGGGCTTCAAGCGCCGCCTCGAAACCTTCCTGCAGATCTCCGCCAAACACGGCATCAAGCCGATGCTGGTGCTGTTCGATTCGTGCTGGGATCCGGATCCCAAGCTAGGCCCGCAGCGTCCGCCGATTCCCGGCGTCCACAACTCCGGCTGGGTCCAGGGCCCCGGCACCGCCGCGCTCGATGATCCGAAGCAGCACGCGCGCCTCGAGCGTTACGTGAAGGACATCGTCGCCACCTACGGCAAGGACGAGCGCGTACTGGCCTGGGACGTGTGGAACGAGCCCGACAACGAAGGCGGCGGCAGCGGCTTCTACACGCCGCGCGAGAGCAAGCACAAGTTCGACCGCGTCGCCGAGTTGCTGCCGAAGGTGTTCGCCTGGGCACGTTCGCAGAAGCCGACGCAGCCGTTGACCAGCGGCCTGTGGCACAACCCGGACTGGAACAAGCTGGAAGGTCTCAATCGCGTCGAGAAGGTGCAGATCGAGCAGTCCGATGTGATCTCGTTCCACACCTACGCCTGGCCGGAGGATTTCGCCCAGCGCGTGCGCGAGCTCGAGGTCTACGGCCGTCCGCTTCTGTGCACCGAGTACCTCGCACGCGGCGCCGGTTCGACCATCGACGGCGTGCTGCCGGTGGCCAAGAAGTCCAACGTCGCGATGTACAACTGGGGTTTCGTCGACGGCAAGACGCAGACGCGTTTCCCGTGGGATTCGTGGGAGCGTCCGTACACGCAGAAGCCGCCGACCCTGTGGTTCCACGACCTGCTGCACGGCGATGGAAAGCCTTACCGCCCGCGCGAGATCGAGATCATCCGCGCGCTCACCAAAGCGCCAAAGAACGAAGTTCCCGCCCTCTGACCCGGCGATCCGCCGGCGGTCCCGAACGGACCGCCGCGGAACGCCATGCCTTCGTCCGGAGACGATGCCATGAACCGACGCTTCCCACGCTCGCTGCTGTCGCTTTCGATCCTGTCCGCACTGGTACTGCCGCCGCTGGCGCATGCGCAGGACACCACCGCCGGCGCGACGGCGCAGCAGGCACAACCCGCCTCGTCGCAGGAAGCGACCGACCTGGACACCGTCACGGTGACCGCGCTGCGCCAGAGCCTTGAAACGGCGCAGAACATCAAGCAGGAATCGGACATGATCGTGGATTCGATCGTGGCCGAGGACATCGGCAAGCTGCCCGACAACAGCGTCGCCGACGCACTGCAACGCATCACCGGCGTGCAGATCGCGCAGGGCAACCAGGGCGAAACCACCAACGTGGTCATCCGCGGCCTGCCCAACGTCATCACCACCCTCAACGGCCGCGAGATCTTCAGCTCGTCCGGTCGTGGCTTCGCCTTCCAGAACCTGCCGGCGACCGCGGTCAAGACGCTGAGCGTGTACAAGACCAGCGAGGCCACCCTCCCCCTCGGCGGCATTGCCGGCCTGGTCGACATACAGCTGCGCCGTCCATTCGACTTCGACGACCGCGAAATCGCCGGTACCTACACCGCTACGCACAGCAAGTACGGTGGCAAGGTCGATCCCAACGCGAGCCTGTTGCTCAGTGATCGCTGGGACACCGATGCCGGCGAGTTCGGCGCGTTGGTCAACTTCGGCTACCTCGGCAAGAACTACGCTTACGATGCCGTATGGGGCGACTTCCCGAAGGTCGTGACCGACGGCAGCGGGCAACCAATCCGCACCGCGGGCGGCGACCTCATCGCCGCGCCCAACGGCTGGGGCACGTCGTACAACGACGGCCATCGCGAGCGCGGCGCCTTCAACTACGCGCTGCAATGGAAGCCGCGCGAAGACACCGAGATCTACCTGGAAGGCCTGTACGACTGGGTGCGCGACAGTTACGCGAACGCCTTCTACTTCACCTTCCCGGTCGGTGCGGTCACGCCTTCGCAACTGGGCGTGAGTGGACACTGCTATCCCAACCAGCTCGACGGCGCCCTCGCCGGCCAGACCATCTGCGACGCTTCCAATGGCGTGTGGACGGGCGATACGTACGCCGCCACCAGCACGCAAGCGCACGAGCAACGCGGCCAGGACATCCAGAACGCGCTCGGCCTGAAGTGGGACGGCGACCGGCTGCACCTGTCGACCGAGTTCTCGCGTACCTCGGGCTACTACCGCGACGAGAACTTCATTATCGACACCTTCCTGTCCGGTCCGATCACGACCGTGTGGGAAGGCACTTCCGGCAGTCACCAGAACTGGTACCTCGCCGGCGACCCCGCGCTGGATCCGTCGCGTTTCTATCTCAACGGCCTGTTCCAGACCTGGGGCTATTCGTACGGCGAAGAAAACGCGTGGCGCGGCGACGGCCACTTCGACTTCGTCGACGGCCCCATCGCCTCGATCCAGTTCGGTCTGCGCTATGCGGACCGTTCGGCTGAGGCGAAGGGCAGCGTCGAGATCTCCACGCCGCCGCCGGGTGGCGCGGGTACGGGCAACATCACCGCCAATCCGAATCCGGCCAACCAGGTCGTCTCGCTGTTCCCGGCCGATGAGTTCTTCCGCAGCAAGCGCGGCAACGCCGCACTGCACCAGAAATGGCTCACGCCCTCCTACGATTACCTGATCGACAGCGCGGACTTCCTGCGCTCGTTCTATGGCCTGCAACCGGGCCTGGCGGCAGAGAATCCCGGCCGCTTCTTCGACATCGGCGAAGAGAAGACCGCCGGTTACGTGCAGGCGAAGTACGACACCGAGATGTTCGGCATTCCGATCGACGGCCTACTCGGCGTTCGCGTGGAGAAGGTCAGTCGCGACCTGGATGCGTTCGCCTTCGATGCCAGCACCGGCATCTACAGCCCGCTCAGCCGCAGCACCGACGACACCAACACGCTGCCCAACGCCAGCCTCAACATGCACTTCAGCGATGAGTGGCAGTTGCGCCTGGTCGCGGCGAAGACGCTGAGCTACCCGGACTTCGGCGCGCTCAACCCCTCGCTCTCGCTCAATCCAGGCACGATCAACCGCGCCGGCATCGCCTCCAGCGGCAATCCGGACCTGACGCCGATCGAATCGCTCAACTACGACGCATCGATCGAGTGGTATTTCTCGCCGGTCGGCTACGCCAGCCTGGGCCTGTTCTATCGCGACATCGACGGCTACATCCAGAACTACGTCACCAACACCGTCATCGGCGGCGAGAACTTCGAGCTTTCCTCGCCGCAGAGCGCCGGCAGCGGCCATCTGCAAGGCGCGGAGTTCGCCTGGCAGCAGACGTTCGACTTCCTGCCCGGTGCGTGGAGCGGCCTGGGCGCGCAGTTCAACTACACCTACATCGACGGCTCGACCCGCTCGCCGCAGTTCATCGGCGGCCCGGAGATCTCGCGTCCGCTCCAGAACGTGTCGAAGAACAACTACAACGCAGTGCTGTTCTACGAGAACTTCGGTGTGTCGGCGCGACTGGCCTACGGCTACCGCAGCCGCTACATCGACTTCTTCACCCAGCCCACGGTGGCCGGCAACGAAGACCAGGTGGAACCGGCCAGCTCGCTGGACTTCTCGGTGAGCTACGACGTCACGCCGCGGCAGACGGTGATCTTCTCCGCCACCAACCTGCTCGGCGAAGACCTACATCAATTCTGGGGCGATGGCGATACGCGTCCGCGCGATATCCGCTTCCAGGATCAGACCATCGGCCTGGGCTACCGGTTCAAGCTGTGATGCGACGCGCCCCCTCCCCCGCGCGTCGTGCCATGGTGTGCTTCGCGTCGGCGCTGTTGTGCGCCGGCGCGGCCATCGCCGCGGCACCGGACGAAGTCGTCGGCCAACGGTTGGCGCCCGGCATCGGCTACGCCTCGGCGGTGCGCCTGGCGCATCAGTCGGGCGAGCGCGACAACGGCCGCATGCTGCTGGTGTACGAACCCTCCGAGGCCGGCGATATCCCCCTGTACGAAAGTCGCGACGACGGCGATCGCTGGCAGCGGATCGGCGAGATCGACGAAAGCGGGCACGGCAACGCGAAAGGTTGGGCGCTGCGCTGGCAGCCGCACCTGAGCGAGCTCGCACGCAGCAGCGGCGACCTTCCGGCCGGCACGCTGCTGTTGGCCGCCAACGCCATCCGCCGCGACGATGCCGAACGCATCACCGATCAGGACCTGCAGCTCTACGCCAGCGGCGACGGCGGCAAGACCTGGACCTATCGCAGCAGCATCGTCGCCGGTGGCGGGCAACCGTCCGACCGCCTCAACAAGGGCGTGTGGGAGCCGTACATCGTCGTGCTCGACGACGGCCGCATGGTCGTCTTCTATTCCAGCGAGCAGCACAAGGCGCAAGGCTTCAACCAGTTGCTCGCGCACAAGGTGTCGACCGATGGCGGGCGCAGTTGGGGCAAGGAAGTGTTCGACGTCGCCCTGCCCGGCGGCGTCGAACGCCCCGGCATGGCGATCATCGAACGCGTTCCGGGGCGCGGCTACGCGATGGTCTACGAGAACATCGACAACATCGCCTCCGATAGCCGCAGCGGCATGCGCAACGGCCAGGTGCACATCAAGTTCAGCCGAGACGGCCTGGACTGGGGCAAGGCGGACGATCGCGGCACGCCGATCCAGACCGCCTCCGGCGCCTGGCCTTCGGCGTGTCCGACTATCCGCTGGCTGCCGGGCGACACCGAAGCCGGCGTCCTCGTCGTCGCTGCGCAGCGTGCCGGCGGCGGGGGCGACGCGGGCGGCCGCACGTTCTACTGGAATGCCGACGGCGGCCGTGGTCCGTGGTGGGAAACGCCCGCACCGGTGAGCAAGCGCACCGGCAACATCCACGCCGGCTGGACGCAGGCCATGGTGCCGCGCGCCGACGGCAAGCTCCTGCACATCACCTCGTCCTCGACGGCGAACGCGCCAGCACCCGACGAGACCAACGAAATCCTCTACGCCTCCGCACCGCTCGCGTTGAACCGTTATGAAGCGGAAAACGCGACCCGCCGCGGCGGCGCGCAGATCGACAACGTCGATGCCTCCTCGTACCGCAAGGTGCGCCTGGCAAGCGGTGCCGAAGCGGACCTGACCTTCGATGTGACCGTCGGCAAGGCCGGCCCGCATCGGTTGAACGTACGCCTGGCCGACATCGGATTCGCCGCGGCTCCGCGCATGGCCGTCAATGGCAAGGCCGTTGCCGGAGGCGGTGTCCCCTCGGTGTCCGAAGGCTGGCGCACGGTCGCTTTCGATGCGCAACTCAAGGCCGGCGCCAACCGCATCGTCCTGTCCAACCCGCTGCGCCCGATGGACTACGACTACCTTGAAATCGAGCCGGTGGCGCCATGACCCACTTTGCGCCGGAACTCATGCTATACCCCTATTGTCGGATAATAAGAGTGGCCGCGACGCGCAGTGCGTCATGCCAAAGGGGACCCAGTGAGACAGATCGCGGTACGCAACCTGCACGATCAAGTGATCCAGGAAATCGGGCGGCTGATCGTCAGCGGCGAAATCAAGCCCGGCGACCTGCTTCCTCGCGAGGAATCGCTGGCCCAGCGCATGGCGGTGAGCCGCACGGCGCTGCGCGAAGCGTTGAAGGTGCTGGGCTCCAAGGGCCTGATCGAAACCAAGCAGAAGACCGGCACGCGCGTGCGCGACCCGCGCTACTGGAACCAGCTCGACGCGGACATCCTGGCATGGCGCTGCGCGTCGATGCCGACGGAGGATTTCGTCGAGAAGCTGGTGGAGATGCGCGAGATCATCGAACCGGCCGCGGCAGCGGCGGCGGCGCGGCGGCGTACGCCCGAGCAACTGGCGAAGATCAAGACCGCCTACGAGGGCATGGCCGCGGCGCAGGACCTGGATGCCTGGGCGAAGGCCGACCTGAATTTCCACGAGTGCGTGCTGGACGCGGCAAACAACGAGCTGATGGGTTCGCTGTTCTCGGTGGTCGATACGGCGCTGGGTGCGTACTTCCTGCTCTCGGCGCAGACCGCGGTGGACTTCAAGTACTCGCTGCCGCGCCACTTCGCGGTGTACGACGCGATCCGGCTGAAACGGCCCGAATCCGCACGCGAAGCGATGCACGGCATGATCGTGGACTCGCGCGCGAACATCAAACGACGAGGGCGCGCGCGCAAGTCGACGCGCTAGGTTTTTCTCCGCTGACGGAGTCCGCATGAGCACCGCTTGGCTGCAACCCCTTCCCCTGGTTGCGATCCTGCGCGGGCTCACGCCGCGCGAGGCGATCGCCGTCGGCACCGCGTTGTTCGATGCGGGTTTCCGCATCCTCGAGGTGCCGCTCAACTCGCCGCAACCGCTCGAAAGCATCGCGCTGCTGGCCAACGCCTTCGGCGACCGCTGCCTGGTCGGCGCCGGCACCGTGCTCACGCCCGCGCAGGTCGACGAGGTCGCGCGCGCCGGCGGCCGGTTGATCGTGATGCCGCATGCCGACACTGCGGTGATCTCCGCCGCGCACAAGGCCGGGCTGGTGTGCACGCCCGGCGTCGCAACGCCCACCGAAGCCTTCGCCGCGCTGCACGCCGGCGCGAACGCGCTGAAGCTGTTTCCCGCCGAACAACTGCCGCCGCCCGTGCTGAAGGCGTGGCTCAGCGTGCTGCCCAAAGGCACCGCGCTTCTGCCGGTCGGTGGCATCACGCCCGATCGCATGGCCGTCTACCGCAAGGCGGGCGCCGCCGGCTTCGGAATCGGATCGGCGCTGTACGCGCCCGGCACGGACCCCATCGAGGTGGCGCGTCGCGCACGCGCTTTCGTCGACGCCTGGAACACTACGAACACGGACCCCCATCCATGAAGATCACCGCCATCACCACTTTCCTCGTGCCGCCGCGCTGGCTGTTCGTGCGAATCGACACCGATGCAGGGATCAGCGGCTGGGGCGAGCCGGTCGTCGAAGGCCGCGCGCATACCGTCGCCGCCGCGGTGGACGAGCTTTCCGACTATCTCATCGGCAAGGATCCACGCCACATCGAAGACCACTGGAACGTCATGTACCGCGGCGGCTTCTACCGCGGCGGGCCGGTGCTGATGAGCGCGCTCGCCGGCCTGGACCAGGCGTTGTGGGACATTCACGGCAAGGCGCTGGGCGTGCCCGTGCACGCGTTGCTGGGCGGGCCGGTGCGCGATCGCATCCGCGTGTATTCCTGGATCGGCGGCGACCGTCCCGCCGACACTGCGCGCGCCGCGAAGGAAGCGGTCGCACGCGGTTTCACCGCGGTCAAGATGAACGCCACCGAAGAAGTGCAGTTCGTCGATTCGCACGAGAAGGTCACGCACGTGCTGGACAACGTGCAGGCCGTGCGCGACGCGGTCGGTCGCGAAGTGGGCCTGGCGGTGGACTTCCACGGCCGCGTCCACAAGCCCATGGCGAAGGTGTTGATGCGCGAGCTGGCGCCGTTCGGCCTGATGTTCATCGAGGAGCCGGTGCTGTCCGAGCACCTCGAAGCGATTCCCGAACTGGCCGCACTCTCCCCTGCCCCGATCGCGCTGGGCGAACGCCTGTATTCGCGCTTCGATTTCAAGCGCGTGTTGCAGATGGGCGGCGTGGACATCATCCAGCCCGATCCGTCGCATGCGGGCGGCATCACCGAGACGCGCAAGATCGCCGCGATGGCCGAGGCCTACGACGTCGCACTCGCGTTGCACTGCCCGCTGGGGCCGATCGCGCTGGCGGCGAATCTGCAGCTTGATGCGGTCTGCTACAACGCGTTCATCCAGGAGCAGAGCCTGGGCATCCATTACAACGCGAACAACGACCTGCTCGACTACCTCGTGGACCGCGCACCGTTCGCCTACAAGGACGGCTACGTCGCGATGCCGAATGGTCCGGGCCTTGGCATCGAGATCAACCAGGATTACGTCGACGAACGCGCGGCCGAAGGCCATCGCTGGCGCAATCCCATCTGGCGCCACGCCGACGGCAGCGTGGCGGAATGGTGAGCGTTATGACCGACGATCACGAGCGCATGGCGCGCTACCCCAGCCTGTCCGGTCGCGCGGTACTGATCACCGGCGGCGCCACCGGAATCGGCGCCGGTTTCGTCGAGCACTTCGCGCGGCAGGGCGCGCGTGTGGCGTTCCTCGACATCGACGACGACGGCGCCACCGCGATCATCGCCGGCTTGGCCGACGCGATGCATGCGCCCATCTACCTGCGCTGCGACGTCACCGACCTCGACGCGCTTCACGCTGCCATCGCGACCGCGCGCGAGCGCATCGGACGCATCGGCGTACTCGTCAACAACGCCGCGAACGACGTTCGCCACACGTTCGGCGATACGACGGCGGCGGATTTCGAACGCAACATCGCCGTGAACCTGCGCCATCAGTACTTCGCCACGCAGGCCGTGGTGGCCGACATGCGCGCGTTGGGCGGAGGCTCGGTGATTTGCCTGGGTTCGACGGGCTGGATGATCAAGAACGCCGGCTATCCGATGTACGCGATGGCGAAATCCGCGGTGCACGGCCTGGTAAACGGTCTGGCGCGGGAACTGGGCCGCGACCGCATCCGCATCAATGCGCTGGTGCCCGGCTGGGTCATCACCGAAAAACAGCGCAAGCTCTGGCTCGATGCCGAAGGCGAAGCGCAGATCGCGCGTTCCCAGTGCCTGCCCGGTCACCTGCACGCGGAAGACCTGGCGCGCATGGCGCTGTTCCTCGCCGCCGACGACAGCCGCATGTGCACCGGCCAGAACTTCATCGTCGACGGAGGCTGGGTTTGAGCGTGGACGTTCGCGTCGCAGTTCACGCCGGCAGCCGGCTCGGCGAAGGCGTGCTGTGGTGCGACCGCGCGCAGGCGCTGTACTGGACCGACATCCAGGCCTGCATGCTGTGGCGTTATGTGCCCAGCGCGGGCGCCGTGCGCAGTTGGCCCATGCCCGAACGCCTGGCATCGTTCTGCCTGTGCGAAGCCGACGGCTGGCTGCTGCTGGCGCTGGAGTCCAGGCTCGCGTTCTTCCATCTCGACACGGCGCAACTGCGCGAGCTGCATCGCCTCGACATCGCGCCGGAAACGCGCGCCAATGACGGCGCCTGCGACCGCCAGGGACGCTTCGTGTTCGGCACGATGCACGAACCTCCGCACGGTTCGAAGCGACTGCTGGGAGAATTCCTGCGGCTCAACGCGGACTTTTCGCTCGAGCGGCTGCCGTTGCCGTCGGTCGCCATCGCCAACAGCATCGCCTTCAGTCCGGACGGTGGAACGATGTACTTCTGCGATTCGCTGCGCAAGTCGATCCAGCGTTGCGACTATGGCGAACGCCTCGGCGCGCCCTCGACGTTCGTCGAACTCTCCGATCTCGACGACGGCGAGCCTGACGGTTCCACGGTGGATGCGCGAGGCGGATTGTGGAACGCGCAGTGGGGCGCCTCGCGCGTGGTGCGCTACCACGCCGATGGCCGTGAGGATCGCCGCATCACGGTGCCGACCGCGCAACCCACGCGCCCGGCGTTCGGCGGGCACGGTCTGTCCACGCTCTATGTGACCAGCGCGTACGACGGCATGGATGACGCGACGCGCTCCACCGATCGCCATGCCGGCGACGTGTTCGCGTTGGAGCCCGGCATGGCCGGGCTGCCCGAACCGCGTTTCGCCGGCCACCCCGATGCCGCGGCGCGTCGCTGACGCCTCGCACATTTACTTTCCGGAGATCCAGGAATGAGTCTTTCCACCCTAGACGTCGGCATCGTGCTGGCCTACCTGGCGGGCATCTTCATCCTCGCGCAATGGGTGTCGCGCGAGAAAGGCGGGCATGAAAAATCGGCTCAGGACTACTTCCTCGCCAGCCGTGCCCTGCCCTGGTGGGCCATCGGCGCCTCATTGATCGCGGCCAACATCTCGGCCGAACAGATCATCGGCATGTCCGGTTCCGGCTATGCCATCGGCCTTGCGATCGCTTCGTACGAATGGATGGGCGCGGTGACGCTGCTCATTGTCGGCAAGTGGTTCCTGCCGATATTCCTGCGCAATCGCGTCACGACGATGCCGCAGTTCCTCGAAGAGCGCTACGGCAACCGCATCCGCACGCTGATGGCGGTGTTCTGGCTGGGCCTGTACGTATTCGTCAACCTGACTTCGATCCTGTGGTTGGGTTCGATCGCCGTGTCGCAGGTCGCAGGCATGGACCAGATGCTCGCGCTGGTGCTGCTCGGCGCGTTCGCACTGGCCTACCAGTTGTACGGCGGCCTGAAGGCGGTGGCCTTGACCGACATCGTGCAGGTCACGCTGCTCGTGCTCGGCGGTTTGCTCGTCACCGGCATCACGCTGGGACAGATCGGCAACGGCAGCATCGTCGAAGGCTTCAACACGCTGTGGGCACAGCATCCGGGCAAGTTCGAGATGATCCTCGACCCGTCCAATCCGTTCTACAAGGACCTGCCGGGCCTGTCGGTGCTGCTGGGCGGCCTGTGGATCGCCAACCTGAGTTACTGGGGTTTCAACCAGTACATCATCCAGCGCGCCCTCGCCGCCAAGGACATCCGTGAAGCGCAGAAGGGCGTGGTGTTCGCCGCGTTCCTGAAGCTGCTGATGCCGGTGATCGTGGTGCTGCCGGGCATCGCCGCGGTGGTGCTCGCACCGAACCTGGAAAAGCCCGACGCCGCTTATCCGACGATGATGCGGCTGCTGCCGAGCGGCGTGCTGGGGCTGGTGTTCGCCGCGCTGGTGGCGGCGATCGTGGCCTCGCTGGCATCGAAGATCAATTCGGTCGCGACGATCTTCACCCTGGATTTCTACGCCAAGCACGATGCGCAGGCGTCGCAGGCGAAACTGGTGCGCGTGGGGCGCATCACCGCGGCGGTGTCGATCGTGATCGCCGTGCTGACGGCCAAGCCCTTGCTGGGAAGTTTCGATCAGGGCTTCCAGTACATCCAGGAGTTCACCGGCTTTTTCACGCCGGGCATCGTGGTGATCTTCCTGCAGGGCCTGTTCTGGAAGCGCGCCAACGAGGCCGGCGCGCTCGCCGCCGCCATAGGTTCGTTCGTCCTGTCGCTCGTGCTCAAGCTGGGTTGGCCGGACCTGCCGTTCATGGATCGCATCGGCGTGGTGTTCCTGCTGTCGTTCGCGCTGGCGACGGTGGTGGCGCTGGTGACTCGCTCGAGCGGCGATCGCGACCGCATCCGCACCGACGATGTCAGCTACGCCACCTCGCCGTCGTTCAACATCGCCGCGGTCGCCGTGCTGGCGATCCTCGTCGCGCTGTACGCCACGTTCTGGTGATCGCCATGCGTATCAGCCGCCTGCTGTGCGTTGCCGCGTTCGCGCTTGCCGCTGCACTCGTCGTTCCCGTCGCGTCGGCCAACGTGCGATGGGGCGAGACCGCGACCATCGCGCCGGCCAACGCCGGCTGGGGTCGCATGGCAAGCCTGCCGGATGGCCGCTGGCTCGCGGTGACGACGCGCTTCAACCGCGATGCGGCCTCCACGCTCGTGATTTCGGCCAGCGACGATCGCGCCCGCACCTGGAAGGAGCTTGCGACCGTCGCGGAAGAGGGCCGCAAGATCGACAACGGCGAGCTGATCGTGCTGCCCGAAGGACGCGTCCTGCTGGGCATGCGGTCGCTGATCGACGGCAAGTCGTATCGCCTGAACGTCCATGCCAGTGACGACGCGGGCCGCACCTGGCGCTTCCTCGGCACGATCGATCGCAACGAATCTCCGCGTGGCCGCACCGATCGCGGCGTATGGGAGCCGGTGTTCACCCGGTTGCCCGACGGCACGCTGTCGGTGCTCTACGCCGACGAGACGTTGGCCGACGGCACGCCGTCCTACAACCAGGTCGTATCGCAGCGACTCTCGCGCGACGGCGGCAAGACGTGGGGCGAGCGCTCGGTCCTCGTCGCGCAGCCCGGCGGCGGCAAGCTGCGGCCCGGCATGCCGGTCATGACGCGCTTGCAGGACGGCCGCTACCTGCTGGTGTTCGAGATCTGCGGTGAAGACAAGCATTGCCCCGTGTCGACGAAATTCTCCCCGGACGGCATCACATGGCCGCAGGGATTGGGCACCGCACTGGCCGACCAGCGCTGCGGGCCTCAGGTCATGACGACGACGCGCGGTACGGTGTTCGTCACGTCCTGCCAGAACGAGGTCAGCTGGAGCGACGACAACGGTGCGCACTGGCAACGCGTGGCCACGCCGGCATGGCCGTTCGGCTTCCGCCACTCGTGGCCGGCCATCTATCAGCTGGGGCCGAACGAGATCGGCGTCGTCAACGGTGTCGCGCCAGGAACGGTGCAGATCCGCTTCGGCACGTGGTGACGGCCCGCGCGGATCGCGGGGCCGATCACTCGCGCAGGATTCGCAGGATTTCCGCAACCGCCAACCGGTTCTGATGGATCCTGTGCCCCGAGCGGATCACCAGGTTCGAAGCGGCGCCGGGAATCATTGCACTTTCGAGCGGCACGACGCCGTCGGTCTGCTGGCGATGCAGCGGCTGGACACCTGCGATGGTGTGATAGGCAATTCCTTCGACCGGCAACAGCGCCTCGGTCGCCCGTCGTACCGGCTGCTGCGCTTGCAGGGTGGAGATGCTGTTGATCCAGCCTTGCTGGAACACGTGCAGCATTTCGGGCCGGATCGAAGCGGGGTTGGATAACGCGATCCGGCGCAAGGCATGCACTTCGAGGGCGCGCCGGCCCACGAGATCGCGCGTGAGACGGCCCAGCAGCGTGGCTGCGCTGGGGCTTCCGCGATGCGGCGCGGCGAGGAACACGGCGCGGGCGATCCCGGGATAGGGTTCGAACGAGAAAATGCGCTTGATGAGTTCCAGGTCCTGCGTGCTGGCGTCGAGCGCTTGAGGTGGCACCACGAAGGCGGCGTTCCACAAGGCGTCGCCGCTTTCCACGCACAGCAGCCGGGCAACCACGCCCCCCATGCTGTGACCGATCAGCACCGCCCCCGAGCGTGCACTGGCGGTGCCTTCAGGGTCGAGCAGATGCCAGGCGTCGTCGAGGTACTCCTGCACGCGCATGCGCGCCACCAGCAGCGGCGCATCCGTTTGGTAGATCACCTGCCAGATCTGGAATCGCTCGCGCAGGTCCTGCGCGCCCCAGATGGCGTTGCTCAGACTCGCCCAGATGAGTGGATTGCTGCCCAGCCCATGGATCATCACCAGCGGGCGTTTGTTCGGGTCGTAGTCCTCGAGCAGATACAGCCCCGCGCGACGCCCGATCTGCTTGCCGCCCACCAAACCCCACAGGCCGGAGCGTTCCAGCTTCGATATCTGCATGCCCCAGGCATAGCCGGCGGATGTGTCGCTGGCGAGGGGGAATCGATGCGGGCCGACGGTGACGGCATCGATACGCTGCGGGTCGGCCAGCACAAGACGCGGCGGTGCGTCAGGCTGCCGAGTATCCGGTTCGATCCACGCGGTGAGGTTGTGGAACACGCCGGAGTGCGGCGACAGGCGCGCCAATGGCGCGTCTTCGCGGCGCGAGGAGAGCGCCGCCATCGCCACGCCGAAGCCGGCTCGGGCGTAACGCTGACCCCTGAACGCGTCCATCGGAACGTCCTGCGCTCGCCTGAGCCGCAGCGGCGGCTGCATGCTGGACGACGTCCCGCGCAATTCGATCTGCAGGCGTACCTCGCCCAGTTGCAGCACTCCGGGCGACCATGCATCGGGATGCCGTTGCAACGCGCGTGAAAGCACGTGCTCGGCCGCCTGGGTCGCCATCAGTGCCGCGGCGTCGGCCTGCGCGCGGTCATCCGTGTCAATCGCACGGTACGCATCGACCGCGCAATGCAGCCAGGCTTGCAGGTCGCCGTGCTCGGACCGCTGCGCCTGCGACGCCCATGCGCGTGCCGACTCGAGAGGCGCGCCGGCAGACGACGGCTCCGACACTCCGGTGCCGTGCTGCGATGATCCGGCGGTCGACTGCGGTGAATTCATGTCTGAGCGACTGGCTATCGCCCGGATTCTAATAGGGTTCGGCTTCGCCCTCATCACCTGCGGCGGCGAACCGAGCCACCGGCCTTGCGCTCGTCACGCCATGGTCGACTGGGCCGCATGCGCGGCCGCGCCGAGCAGGCCGGCCTGGGGATGCACCACTGCGAAGCACGGCACTTGCGACACGGACGCGGCGAATCGGCCCTTGTCCTCGAAGCGAGCGCGGAACGGCGATGCCTGCAATGCTCCGAGCATCTTCGGCACCAGGCCGCCCGACAGGAATACGCCGTCCCACGCACCGTGCATCAGCACCAGATCGCCCGCCATCGAGCCGAAGGCCGAACAGAACATCTCGATCGCTTCGCTGCACCGTGTGTCGCCAGCCGCCGCGCGCGACGTGATCTGCGAGGGCGCGAGCAACTGCGGTGTTTCGCCATGCACTTCCAACACCGCCGCGTGCAGGTTGGTCAATCCCGGGCCGGAAACCAGGCGTTCGCAAGAGACGCGTCCGAACCGTCGTGCCAGGCACTCGAGCAGGCGCAGTTCGGCGGCCGTGCCGGGCGCGAAGCCGGCGTGCCCGCCTTCGGTCTCCAGCGGGTGGCAGCGTCCATCGCGCACCATCAGACCGCCGACGCCGAGCCCGGTGCCGGGCCCGATCACCGCATAGGTACGGGGCTGGCACGCATCGAAAGGCTTCAGCGTACCGGGACCGATCGCGACCACGTCGTCCGGGCCAAGACGCGTGATCGCCATGGCCTGCGCGGCGAAATCGTTGAGGAGCCAGACGCGTTGCAATCCCAGCTCGCGCCGTACCTCCTCGCTCGTGATGGTCCAGGCATGGTTGGTGACCTGGACCTCGCCGTCCACGACTCGCCCGGCCACGGCGAACACCGCCGAATCGACCACCGCACCCTGCTCGTCCAGGTACTGCCTGCCCGCGTCGGCGAGCGAAGCGAACGCAGCCACCGGATATTCGCGCACGGTGTCGATGCAGATCAGACCCGCAAAGGCGCCGTCGGCCAGCGCGAAACGCGCGTTGGTGCCGCCGATGTCGCTGACCAGCACGCGCGTTCCTGCGCGCGATGCATGCATCCTTGCTGCGTTCATGTGCGCTCCGGTGTCTCGGGCTGGAAGCGCAGGTTGCGCAGTTCCATGCCCGGAGTGATGGCTTCCACGATCAGCGTGTTGCGGCCTTCGAACACGGGCATGCGCAGCGTCTCACCGACGCCGACATCCGCCAGCGCCACGCCATTGAAACGCAACCGGACCTTGCCGCGTCCACCTTCCAGCCGCAGCCGATACGATCCTGCACGCTCGGCGAGGAAGGTGTACTGCATCCACTCGCCGGGCTGCATGCCGACGACGCGCCAACCCTGTGCATCGCGGTCGAGATCCACGCCGTCGTTGCGGTAGTCCTTTGCCGGGTTCCAGTCCACGCGCGGGCGTCCGCTTTCGTTGGCCGAATCGAGGTCGTGATAAGCCAAACCGTCGCGCCCCATGTCGAAATCGACCGCGTCGAACCCGCCGCCCGCGGCACCGATGCGATGGTCGCGAAACGGTACGGCACGCTCGGAATTCGGCGATCGCAGCCACGCGTCGATGACGTCGATGTGCACGGTATTGTGCTCGAAACGGACGTCGCGCTCGGCCAGCGTCATCAGCGCCGATTCGGCTTCGGCGGCCGTGGGTCGCGCGCGCTCTCCACGCCAGTACGCCAGCAGCTGGCCGTATCCGGTAGTGGGTTGGATCTGCAGTGGGTTGTTGTAGCGGATCTTCTTCAGCGGCCACGAGGCCCAGCCAATGCCCTCGCCTTCCACCAGCGCCACGGTCCGCGCATACCAGTCGTTCGAGTTCTCGCCGGTCTCGCCCAGGTACAACGGCAGATTCCAGCGATCGCGAAGAGCGAGCATGTCCCGGATGCTCTCAAGTGTGGTCGCGTTCCAGTACTTGTGGAAACTCAGGACGAGGTTATCGTCCCACGGGCCGTCGTCGAGCACGCCCAGGTAGTTGTTGCCCCAGCAGTTGCCTTCGATGATCACGATGTGGCGCTTGTCCACCTCGCGGATCGCGCGCGTGGTGCGCACCAGCAGTTCGCGCAGCGGTCCATTGCCGCGCTCATTGCAGCCATTGCGGTCGCTGGCATCGCTGAAGCCCCAGTTTGGCTCGTTGATGATGTCGTACGCAGCGACGGCGGGCTCGTCCTTGTAGCGCTCCGCCAGCCGGCGCCACAGCGCGACCATCTTGTCGCCGTTGGCCGGATCGTCCCACAGCGAACGCGCATCCGGGTCGCGGTCGACGATGTTGAGGTCGTTGCCCTGACCTCCGGGTGCGGCATGCAGGTCCAGTACCAGGTACATGCCGTTCGCCTTCACCCACGACAGCAGTTCGTCGGTCCGGCGGAATCCTTCTTCGCGCCACGTCTGCACGCCGGCGACGCGTTCCTCCTCGACTGGCGCGGTGTACAGCGCGTAATGCATCGGCAGGCGCACGGAGTTGAAACCCCATGCGGCGAGCGCGTCGACGTCGGCCTTCGTTACGTGGTTGTCGCGCCACGCCTGATAGAACGCTTCGGTCTTCTCCTCGCCGATCAGTTCCGCGATGCGGGCCCGGATCGACCGCTGCGTGCCCGGCCCGGGCATCTCCAGCATGTAGCCTTCCTGCAGCATCCATCCGCCCAGGCCGACACCGCGCAGCACCACCGTGCGTCCGTGCTCGTCGACGATCCGAGTGTCCTGCGCTCGCAGGAACCCGCCCGCCTGTGCAGGTGCGACCACGCCGAACAGGCATCCGCAGCCCAGCGCCAGCGAAGCGATGCGCTGCGTGAAACGCGCCGATCGCGATGGGAACACGCGCCGCCGCTGTCGCGCGAGCATGCCGGCGTCAGGCCACGCTGGCGGCGGCGCGAACGCCGGGGCAATACTGGTCGATGTACGCTTGATGCTGCGGCAACTGGCGCACCGTCTGGTCGACGTGGCGGCGGATGTCGTCGAGGAATCGCTGCAGATCGGCCTCGCTCATTACGTCCGCGGTCGGGTGGTAATGCTTGGGCATCACGCCCTGGCCCATCATGACCTGGATCCAGGAGTTCTCCGCGAACAGTTCCTCGGCGGTGCGGAATACCTTGCCGGTCTCGCGGAACAGGTCGATGCGGTGCTGGAGCGTCGCCGGAATCTCCATCTCGGAGATCGCGCACCAGTACGGCGTATCGCGGCGATTGGTCAGGTGGTAGTGCAGCACGACGAAATCGCGAACGTGTTGCAGCTCCGAATCCAGCTGCGCGTTGTACTGGTCGATGTCCGGCTGCGCGATCACCTGCGGGAACATGCGCAGCAGGTGGACGATGCCGCGCTGGATCAGATGGATCGTGGTCGATTCCAGGGGCTCGATGAAACTACCCGCCAGGCCCAGGGCGACGACGTTCTTGTGCCAACACTTCTGGCGCTGGCCGGGCTTGAAGCGGATTGGCCACGGGTCCTTGACGACCTCCCCTTCCAGGCTCGACATGAACTCGTGTCGTGCCTCGTCGTCGCTGATGAAACGGCTGGAATAGACGATGCCGTTGCCCATTCGATGCTGCAGCGGAATGCGCCACTGCCAGCCGGCGCTGCCCGCGATCGCGCGCGTGTAGGGCACCGCGTCGCGAACCGCGGTGGTCTGCGTCGCCAGCGCGCTGTCGTTGAACAGCCAGTGCGACCAGTCGGTGAACTCCACGCCCAGCGCCTGCCCGATCAACAACGCACGAAAGCCCGTGCAATCGATGAACAGATCGCCTTCCAGCAGCGAACCGTCGGCCAGCTTGAGGGCCGCAACATGACCCGATGCCTCGTCGGTGAGCACTTCGACGATCTTGCCTTCCACGCGCTTGGCGCCATGGCCCTGGCTGAGCGTGCGCAGGAAGCGCGCGTACAGGCTCGCATCCATGTGATAGGCATAATTGATGCCACCGCGCGGCAGGTGCGCGAACTTGTCCTGCATCGCGGCCTTCAACTCCACGCAGTAGTCTTCGTAGCCGCTCGCGATGCCGAGTTCGCGCCCGCGCAGCCAGAAGTGCTGGAACCCCGCGGACCAGTGGTCCTTGCCGCTGATGCCGAAGGAATGGATGTAGCGGTGTCCCTTTTCGAGCCAGTTTTCGAACGAGATGCCCAGCTTGATGGTGCCCTTCACCGCCGACATGTACTCCTGTTCGTTGATCTCCAGCAGGCGGTGGAACGTGACCAGCGTCGGGATCGTCGCCTCGCCGACGCCGACGGTGCCGATTTCCTCCGATTCCACGAGGGTGATGTCGAGCACCTTGCCCAGCGTGCGCGACAGCGCCGCCGCTGCCATCCAGCCCGCGGTTCCGCCGCCGGCGATGACCACGCGACGGATCGGCCGGTTCTGGAGGTTGGTGGTGTCGGTGCTCATGCCCGGGATCCTCAGCGGTTGAGTCGTTGCAACAGGCGCGCACGCAACGTGCGCGCGCGGGTTTCGTCGAGCGGCGCCAGCACGCGGCGCGCCTCGTCGGGAATATGGTCGGCGGTGGCTTCGTCGGGTGCGAAGACGTAATGGCCGAACACGTCCTCCCACACTGCACGCTGCGCTGGCGGGAGGTCGCGCACGGTCATGATGGCCAGCATCAGCGCGTTCATCGGCGTGTCCATCCAGGCCGGCGACTGCCGCCACCAGTAGTTGACCAGCACGTTGAACGGCTCCAGCCCTTCGATGTGGTGCCACCACATGCTCGGGATCAGCACGGCGTCGCCGGGTTCCAGCACCGCGCTGCGGGCGTGCCGGCACGCTTCCTCGAAGCGTGGGAAGCGCTCGAAATCCGGCGCCGCGAAATCGACCAGGCTGATCGGCTGCCCCGCCGGCGTGTGGTCGAGCGGACCGACGTAGAGATTGCGCAGTTGCTCGGGCGGGAACAGCGTCACCCGGCGGCGGCCTGCGACCACGCAGGCAAGGTTGTCCGGCACGTCCTGGTGCGCGGCGATGCGCGTGCGGTTGCCGATCCAGATGCTCGCCAGCGGTTCGCGCGCGCCCAATGCGACGTCGTTGTGCGTGCGGAATCCGGGCAGCCAGGTGTCGATGGTCGTGGAAGCGACGTAGATCGACGGCGGTGCCTCCTCGGTCGCGTACTTGAGCAGCGTGTTCAGCGCGACATCGAGCGGCACCTGCTCCTGGCGGAAATTGAAGCCGCTCAGATCATCGTTGTAGAAGAAGCGTCCGCCGATTTCCGGCGGCCCGACCGTGGCGACCACCGGCGGCGCCTGGCGACGTTCGAATCCGCGCAGGTACGCGACCCCCGCCTGCGCCGATTCGCGCGCCGCGTTCACCATCGGCCAGTCGGAAACGAGGCCCCGCAGGATCACCGGCTGGCCGGAAAGCAGGATCTCGTCCGGGATCGCGCGCGGATCGACGTCCGCGCGTTCCGCAATGGAACTAGCGCTCGGCAGCATGGCGGCGGCGGTTCGTCCGCTCGATCAGGTCGCGGAAGCGCGAAATCGAGGCGACGGCCATGAACACCGGCTCCAGGTGTCCCGCGCGGTGGAGCGCGTCCAGCGCGGCCGCATCGAGCGCGCGCAGGCGCTCTTCATTGATCGTATGGAAGCCGGTGAGTCGATGGACCGAACCGCCTTCCAGTTCGACGTCGAGCGCGAAGGATTCGAGCAGCTCGTGATGCCGCAGCGCCTGCACGAAGGCCGGCGCCTCGCGCATCCCGTCGTGCAGCGCCAGAAGCACCGAGGTGATGCGCTCCAGGTACTCGCTCGTGCCGCCGTGTTCGCGAAACAGCGCCTCGCCCTGCCCGCCTTTCGCGCGTGGGTGGTCGAGGTCTATATGGACGGTCAGCGATTCGCCGTCGCGACCGATCAGGAACGGCTGCCGTTGGATCGCCAGCGGCACGTAGGTGGCGTTCCAGCGTCCGCCATCGAGAAACAGATTGCTGCCCTCGCTGAAGCCGAACAACGCGACCGGCTGCATCGTGTCGTCCGCACCGCGTCGGAACACGATCGGATAGTGCGCCTGCACGTTGCGGAACTCCGCGGGGAAGGTGAGCGCAAACATCACCTCGTCGCCCAGCGTCGCGTCGTGGCGGGTGTCGATCCGCAGGTTGCGGTGTTCGACGTTGTTGAGCGCTACGTGATTGGGCATGGAGTTCCTGTGTGCTGGCGAAACCCGGTACTTCCTATCCTATGCACGCTCCCGTGCGTCAACCAGACAATCCGGCCAGACAGCGGGCCGCCGGTGGCGCGGCGGCCCGCTCCCTGGCCGCGCGACCGGACGGCCGCGCGACACTGCTCGACTGCGACGTCAGAAGTTGTAGCGGAAACCAAGCACGTAGCGCGGTCCGTATTGCGTGGCGTACAGCACCTGGTTCTCGTGGCGACCGAAGATGCGCATCGTCTCGTCGGTCAGGTTCAGCCCTTCGAACTGCACCGTCATCTGGTCGCTGATCTTGTAACCGATGCTGATGTCCAGCTGCCCGTAGTCGTCCACGTACTGCGGGTTGGGAATGCCGGATCCATCGAACACCGCCGACAGGAACTGGTCGCGCCAGTTGTAGGCCGTGCGGATCTGCCAGGCGTCCTTCTCGTAGAACAGCACCAGGTTGGCCGAGTCGCTCAGTCCCACCAGCGCGAACTGGCCTCCCAAGGTGTAGTTGTCGTAGCTGAGGTCCGGGCTGTCGACGATGGTGTAGTTCGCCGCCACGCCGAAACCGCTCTGACCGAACACGTGCTGGACGTTGAACTCCCAGCCGTCGAGCGAAGAGTCCTCCCTGTTCGCCGGCGAGGTGATCTTGAACGACGCCAGCGGATCGCTGGCCAGACCCGTGATGGTGCCGGTGAAGTTGCCGTTGGCGTCCTGGCCGGTCGCCGTCACGCCCGGCTGGCCGTTGAAGTTGCCGAAGATGTAATTGCGGATGCAGGTGACGTCGGCCACGATGCAGCCGTTCGCCAGCGCCGCGTTCCAGTACGCGCCGCCCACCGGCGTGTGCAGGTTGAACGGCGTGGCGCCGTCGCTGCCGCCCTCGTCGATGATCTGCGTGGTGCCGATGTAGTTCTTGATCTCCTTGCGGAACCAGCCGACGGACACGTAGCTCGACTCGGCGTAGTACCACTCCAGTGACAGATCGAAGTTGTCCGACACCAGCGGTTTGAGCGTCGGATCGCCCTGTGTGCCGGTGCCGCCGTCCACGCGCACGATCTGGTCGAGCGTGCGTCCACCCTGGATGTCCGCCCAGCCCGGCCGACCGATGGTCTGGCTGTAGCTGCCTCGCAGAATCACCTCGTCGGTGATCTCCAGGCTGGTGTCGAGGTTCGGCAGCCAGTAGTCGTAGTCGCCGTCCAACGTGGCGAATGCCGGATCGGCGAAGACCAGGTTGAGCTCGTTCGCGGCCTGCCAGGTGATGCCCGTCGCCACCGGCACCAGGGCCGAGGACGTGACTTCGGTCTTTTCGTAGCGCATGCCCAGCGCCACGTTCAACGGCATCTCCCAGTCGAACTTCGTCGTGTACTGCACATACGCGCCGCTGGACTTCTCGTTGGTGCGCAGGTCGCGGCTGAACTCGTCCGGCGCCCGATACCAGTCGGGCCGTCCGGTCAGCTCGGCAGCGCGGTTACGCAGCCGGTCGAAATCGAACAGCAGGAAACGGTCGCTGAAGTTCGGCGAATCGTGGCCGGCGAACTGGTCGAAATACCGCCCCATGTTGTCGGCGAACCAGATGTTGTCGTCGTAATCGGCAGGCGTGCCGACGCCACCCCACGTGTCGCGCTGCATGAAACCGTACGCGGTTCGATTGTCGACGTCGGTGTAGGACGCGCCGAAATCCAGACCCGAGTACTCGCCGAATTCCCAACGTCCCTTGAGTTGGGTCTGATCGATCTCCGACTTGGTGTAGGCGTTCTGGAACACCGAGCCGGTCACCAGCGCCTGCGAGGGATCGACCTGCGCCACACCCGGCGGCAGCGCGATGCTGACGACCGGGAACGAGCCGCTGAAATCGGCCGTCGTCGTGCCGCGCACGAACGCCGCCGCGCCGAGCACGCCGGCCGACCCCCATGGGCTGTCCGGCTTGGTCTCGGCCGAAGAGCTGTGGTAGTCCAGTTGCAGGTCCAGCGAGTCGGAGACCTGCCAGTCCACGTTGAAGCCCAGCGATTCGTTCTTGTTGACGTTCGCCAGACGCATGCCGCCCATCGAAATATCGCTGGTGGCCGGATTGATGGTCTCGGAATAGATGATCGGCGCGGCGACCGGACCGTCGGTCCACGATGTCACCGACGGACCGAAGTTGAACCACACCGACAGCTCGTTGCGCTGTTGCTGGATCTTGTTCTCGGCGTAGGTGTAGTCGAGCGTCGTGGTGATGTTGTCGCTGGGCGCCCACTGCAGGGTCAGCTGGCCGTTCGTGCGCTGCCGCTGCACGCCGTTAACGCTGTAGTTGAGGTTCTGCGGCACCGAGTAGATGTCGGTCGGGCCCGGGCGATTGGTGATGTTCTCCGAGCCCGGCGTACCCGGCTGCGGAATCGTGCCCCAGTTGTTCTCGTCGCCGCGGAAGGGCCGCCAGCCGTTGGGCACGGCGGCCTGGCTGAAGCCGAAATCGCGCTCCTGGTAGCTGCCGGTCAGCGCCACGCCGAACGTCCCGTCGGCATAGGTCTGGCTGAAGATGCCGGAGATTTCGGGCGTGATGTCGTGCCCCTGCAGCGACTTTGGGATGTTGTTGTTGGAGTCGTCGTACACCGCCTTCAGGCCGACGTTGATCACCGGTTCGGATTCGAGCGGGCGCGCCGTGCGGATGTTGATCGTCGCGCCGATGCCGCCCGGTGGCACGTTGGCACGACTGGTCTTGTAGACCTCGACGCTGGAGATCGCATCGGAGGCGATGTTGGCGAAGTCGAACGCGCGCGAGTTGGACACGCCCGCGCCGTTGGCATTGCCCGAGGTCGGCATCTGCCGGCCGTTGAGCAGGACCATGTTGTAGTCCGGGCCGATGCCGCGCACGGTCACCTTCGAGCCTTCGCCCAACGTGCGGTCGATCGACACGCCACTGATGCGTTGCAGCGATTCGGCCAGGTTGGTGTCGGGGAACTTGCCGATTTCCTCCGCGACGATCCCGTCCACGACGCCCTGCGAGTCGCGCTTGAGGTTCATCGACGAGGTGAGGCTTCCGCGGATGCCCTGCACGACGACGGCGTCGAGCGTCTTGGCTTCCTCGTCGGCCGAGGCGGTGCGCCGTCCCGCTTCCGCGGCGGGAACGTTCTGTGCGTACAACGGCTGGCTCAGCGCCAGCAACAACGCGGACGTCAATAGTGTTCGCTTGGGGGCGACACGCAACTGCTTCATCGAAACTCCTCCCAGAATTCACGACGTAGTGATGCAGGCGTGTCGCCACACAGGCCCGCACGTTAAGTGCGGGGCCGATTGGAACCCTGTGTTGACAGCGCTGTCAACTCGGAGCCATGCGAGGCCCGCGCAATGTGCGCGAGGTCTATTTTTCGGGGCTATTTCGTTGTTGCAGTGCAACGATACGACGCGCGTGACGACGAAGCCTTGCGCAGAATGAGAGCGCTAACATTCGTCGTTCCAAAAAATCAGCGGCTGCGCGGTGCCTGCGTGGAGTCGCGCATCAGCACCGCGTGATCGACACGCAACATGCGCCCGCCCGCAGGAGACTTGATGCGGGCGAGCAGTTCCAGCGTCGCCAATCGCCCCATCTCCGAGGTGGGCTGGCGGATCGTCGTCAGCGCCGGATAGATGTGGCGCGAGATCGGCGTGTCGTCGAACCCGCATACGGACAGGTCGCGCGGCACCGACAATCCGCGTTCGGCGGCGATGCGGATCACGCCGGCCGCCATGTCGTCGTTGGCTGCGAAGATGGCCGTCGGTGGCGACGGCAGGTCGAGCAGTTGCTGCGCACCGGCACAACCGGATTCGTAGGAGAAGGCGCCCTGCGCCACCAGGTCCGCATCGAGCGCAATCCCCGCGCGCCTGAGCGCCTCGCGATAGCCGTCGTAGCGCCACTGGCATGCGCCATGCTGCGTCGGGCCCTTGATGTGGCCGATGCGCTGGTGCCCCAGATCGATCAGCCGCGCCATCATGTCCAGCACCGCAGCGGTTTCGTCCATCGCCACGCCGATGCGCCCGGTCGCGTTCTTCGGGGCGATGCACGCGAACGGCACGCCCTTCTGTTCCAGCGTGCTGAGGAGCAGCTTGTCGTCGGTCAACGGCGGAATCAGGACGACGCCGTCCGGGCCGAAGTGTCGGAACAGGCCCTGGACGTCGGCCACCCGCTCCTTTCCTACGCTCACCGGCGCCAGGAAGAGGTTGTAATGGTTGGCAAGGCAGGCTTCGAGCATGCCGTTCTGCACTTCCATCAGGTAGTTGCGCGATGGATTGTTGTAGACCAGCGCCACGCTGTAGGAACGCTGCGCGGCCAGGCTGCGCGCGGAAGGATTCGGCTTGTATTGCAGCTTCTCGACCGCCTTCATGACGCGCGCACGCATTTCCTCGCGCACGTTGGGCTCGTTGTTGAGCACGCGCGATACGGTCTTCATCGACACGCCCGCCGCCTCCGCCACATCTTCGATTCGAGTACGCATGAGAGGCTCCGTGGGTGCCGAACGCAGGAGATGGTGCCAGAACCCGGCGCATCTGCGATGTCAGCCGCGACAGATGTGCACGTTGCATCATCCAGACGACCGCACCGAGGTGCTGCAACGCAACAGGATTGGCGAGCCAACAGGCCAAGGTTCCGCGACACGATCGCCAGTTACACGACGCGCGCGCCACGAAAATTGACAAGCGCAGATTCGCCTTGTATTGACAGCGCTGTCAATTAGGGCCGCCGAGCGTGCGAGGCGGCGCGCGTCATTGCGAGATCAGCCAGGGAGCAGACCGTGCAGGCGAGAGTCTTCGTTGGAGCAGGCATTTTGGTGATGGGACTGGGATTGATCGATCAGCGCGCAAGCGCCGCGCCACCGGCACAGCAGGCGGACTGGCCCCGCGTGGAAAGCGCGGTCAAGACCGACGCGACGCTGGAAGCCCGTATCGCGCAGATCCTCGCCGGCATGACGCTGGCCGAGAAGGTCGGCCAGATGACCCAACCGGAGATCAAGTCGATCTCGCCCGAGGACGTCGCGCGCTACCACATCGGTTCGGTGCTCAATGGCGGTGGTTCCTGGCCGGCCATGAACAAGCACGCATCCGTCGAGGACTGGGTACGTCTGGCCGACCGTTACCACACCGCCTCGATGGGCGCGCGCGTGCGCACGCCTGTCCCGGTGATCTGGGGCACCGATGCCGTGCACGGCCACAACAACGTGTTCGGCGCGACCTTGTTCCCGCACAACATCGGCCTGGGCGCCGCGCACGACGCGGCGCTGGTCGAGCGCATCGGCCACGCCACCGCGCAGGCCACGCGAGCCACGGGCATCGACTGGGTGTTCGCGCCGACGCTCGCCGTCGCGCAGGACGTGCGCTGGGGACGCAGCTACGAGAGCTTTTCGTCGGATCCGGCCGTGGTGCGCGAATACGCCGCGTCCTACATTCGCGGCCTGCAGGGCGATCTGCGCGCCGACGGCACGGTGGTCGCCACGGCCAAGCACTTCATCGGCGACGGCGCGACCGACCAGGGTCGCGATCAGGGCAACTCGACCGTTCCGAAGCTGGAAATGATCAACGTCCACGCGCAGGGTTACGTTGGCGCGATCGGCGCGGGCGTGCAGACGGTGATGGCGTCCTTCAACAGCTGGAACGACCTCGCCGGAGGCGTGGACTACGGCAAGATGCACGGCTCCAAGCCGCTGCTCACCGGCGCGCTGAAAGAGAAGATGGGCTTCGACGGCTTCATCGTCTCCGACTGGAACGGCATCGCCCAGGTGCCCGGCTGCGAGAACGCCAGTTGCCCGCAGGCGATCAACGCCGGCATCGACATGGTGATGGTGCCCGACGACTGGAAGGCCTTCATCGCCAACACCATCCGTCAGGTGGAAGGCGGCGAGATTCCGATGTCGCGCATCGACGACGCGGTGACGCGCATCCTGCGCGTGAAGCTGCGCGCGGGGATGTTCGATCGCACGCCATCCGACGGTCGCTACGCCGGCAAGGCCGAGGCCACCGTGCACCGCGATCTCGCGCGCCAGGCCGTGCGCGAGTCGCTGGTGCTGCTGAAGAACGAGCGCAAGACGCTGCCGATCGCACCCGGTCGCCGCGTCCTGGTCGTGGGCAAGAGCGCCGACAGTTTCGCCAACCAGGCCGGCGGCTGGTCGCTGACCTGGCAGGGTACCGACAACCAGAACGCCGACTACACCAACGCCGACACCGTACTGACGGGCCTGCGTGCGGCATTGGGCGCAGCGAACGTCACCTTCGACGAGGACGGCACCGGCGCCGATGCGTCCGCCTTCGACCTGGTGGTCGCGGTGATCGGCGAAACCCCGTACGCGGAAACCAACGGCGATATCGTCGGCTCGCTGACGCAGGCGCACAGCCGCCGCCATCCGGAGGATCTGGCTGCGTTGCGTGCAGCGAAGGCCTACGGCAAGCCGGTGGCGACCGTATTTCTCTCCGGCCGCCCGCTGTACACGAACGATCTGATCAACCTGTCCGATGCCTTCGTCGCCGCTTGGCTGCCCGGCTCGGAAGGCGGCGGCATCGCCGACGTTCTGATCGCGTCGCCGCAGGGCGCAGCGCGCCACGATTTCACCGGTCGGCTGCCTTTCTCGTGGCCCGGCGTGCCCTGCCCCGCGCCGGAAAACCGCCCCGATCCGAAGCGCCCGCCGCTGTTCGCGCGTGGTCACGGCCTCAGCTACGCCGCGCCGGCCGCGGTGAAGAAGCTGCCGGAGCCACAGCAGGCGGCCTGCGGACCGGCGACGTCGCTGCCGATCTTCAACACCAACGACGCCGTGCCGTTCGCGATGCAGGTCGAGGCCGGCGACAAGACGCAGGTATTGGGATCCTCGCTCAGTGGCGAGCTGGCGTTTCCGCAGGACAAGCCTGCCGTGCGCGTGAGCACCACGCAGATCAACACCCAGCACGACGCCAAGCGCGTGACCTGGCTCGCGCCCGCGCGTCTGTCCTCGCGCAGTGCCGGCAACAACAACCTCAATTCCCTGGCGAGCGCCGACGGCGCGTTGCAGTTCGACGTGATCGTCGATCAGGCGCCGACCTCGCCGGTCATCCTGACGATGGGTTGCGGCAGGACCTGCAGCGGCAGCATTGACGTGACTTCGGCGTTGACGCGCGTTGGGGTCGGCAAGAAGGCCACGCTGAGCATCCCGCTGAAGTGCTTCGTCGCACGCAAGGTGGACCTTGGCGGCGTCGATATGCCCTTCAGCATCGCCGCCGATGCGCCGTTCTCGGCGACCTTCGCGCGCATCGCGGTGGTCGCCGGCGCGGCCAAGGACGCCAGTGCAATCGACTGCGAACAGGCGCCCTGAGTCGATGCCGACGCGAAAGCCGCGGTGCATCGCCTCGCGCCTGCTCTTGCTGGGGCTGGGCTCGTTGCTCGCGTGCGGCGCGCAGGCCGCACCGTCGTTCGCGTGGCCCGACGGGCGTCGCGCCGCGGTCAGCCTGTCCTACGACGACGCGCTCGACTCGCAACTGGACGTCGCGATTCCGGCGCTCGACCGGCATGGCTTCAAGGGCTCGTTCTACATACCGCTGGCCAACGCCACCCTCGCCACGCGGCTCGCCGACTGGCGGGCCGCGGCGCGCAACGGCCATGAACTGGGCAACCACACGCTGTTCCATCAATGCTCCGGCTCCGCGCCGGATCGAAGCTGGGTCGAACCGCAGCGCGATCTCGATACCACCACCGCCGCGCAGATGCGTGATCAGGTGCTGCTGGCGAACACGATGCTCACTGCGATCGATGGCGGCACGAGACGCACGCTCACCCTGCCCTGCGGCGAATCGAGGGCCCGCGACGGCAGCTACCTTCAACTCGTGAAGGGTCGCTTCATCGGCGTCAAGGTGAGCGGCGGCGCGGTGACGCCGGACATGTCGACGCTGGATCCCGACGCCGTGACCGTCGGGGCGCCCATGGGCCTCAGCGGAAAGCAGCTCATCGCGATGGTCGAGGACGCCGGCCGTCGCGGAACGATGGTGAACTTCACCTTCCACGGAATCGGTGGCGATTACCTCACCACCAGCGCGCAGGCGCACGAGGAATTGCTCGACTATCTGGACAACCATCGCGATCGCTACCAGGTCGATACCTTCCTCAACCTCATGACCTACGTCAGGCAGCAGCGATCCCGTGCCGCCGCGCCGGGTGCCGCGCCATGACGCGCGCCTTCCTTCCGGAGTCCACATGAACCAGCAGCGCGAACTGTCGCATCCGGCCGCCATCGCGATCGTCAGCCTCATCTTCTTCGCCTGGGGCGGCATGACCAGCCTCAACGACGTGTTGATCCCGCATCTGAAAGCCGTGTTC
Source organism: Lysobacteraceae bacterium P (assembly GCA_005503055.1). Classification (GTDB taxonomy): domain Bacteria; phylum Pseudomonadota; class Gammaproteobacteria; order Xanthomonadales; family Xanthomonadaceae; genus Lysobacter_J. The sequence goes on from SCOX01000001.1 coordinate 563,785, forward strand.
TCGATGAACTACGCGCAGACGATGCTGATCCAGTTCACGTTCTTCGGCGCGTACTTTCTGATGTCGCTGCCGTCGGGCGCCGTGGTGTCGCGGCTGGGCTACAAACCCAGCATCGTGATCGGCCTGCTCACCGCGGCCGTGGGCGCGCTGTTGTTCTATCCGGCGGCGAAGCTGCCGTCGTACGGCGTGTTCCTGACCGCTCTGTTCGTGCTCGCCAGCGGGATCACGCTGCTGCAGGTAGCGGCCAATCCCTACATCAGCCTGCTCGGCAGCCCGGCGGCCTCGCACAGCCGCCTCAATCTGGCGCAGGCGCTGAATTCGCTCGGCACGACGGTGTTCCCGTTCTTCATCGGTCCGTTGATCCTGTCCGGCGTCGTACTGGGCGCGGACCAATTGGCCGCGATGTCGCCCACAGCGGCCGCGGCCTATCGCGCCGAACAGGCACAGTCCGTGCAGCTGCCCTATCTGCTGCTCGCCGGCGGCCTGGTGCTGATGGCGCTGCTGGTCTTCGCGCTGCGGATTCCGGCGTTGCGTGAAGCCACCGATGCCGCCGACGGTCGCCACCACACGTACCGCGAGACGCTGCGCCATCCGCACCTGCGCTGGGGCGTGCTGGCGATCTTCCTTTACGTCGGCGCCGAAGTGTCGATCGGCAGCTTCCTCATCAACTACATGGCCGACCCCCGCATCGGCGGTCTCAGCGAAGCCACGGCCAGCCGCTACCTGGTGTACTACTGGGGCGGCGCGATGGTCGGCCGCTTCATCGGCGCGGCGCTGATGACCGTGGTCGATGCACGCAAGCTGCTCGCCCTGTTCGCGGTCGTCGCCGCTGTCCTGCTGGCGACGACGATGGCGAGCAAAGGCAGCGTGGCGATGTGGAGCGTGCTCGCCATCGGGCTGTTCAACTCGATCATGTTCCCCACCATCTTCACCTCCGCCATCGAAGGCATGGGTCCGATGACCGGCAAGGCCTCGAGCCTGCTCGTCATGGCGATCGTCGGTGGCGCGCTGATTCCGATGGCGCAGGGCGCGTTGGCCGACCATATCGGCATCCAGGCCGCCTTCGCGATTCCGCTTGCCTGCTATGCCTACATCGCGTGGTACGGGCTGCGCGGCTCACGCATCGGCGTCCGCCATGCCAGCACCGATGGCGCGGCGCAGGCACCGGTTCGCGTGATGCACTGAGGCGCGCGACGGCACGGATGGACGCTCAAAGAACGATGGCGGCCGCAATGCCGCCATCCCTTTCTTCAAGATGCGATCAACGCCATCGCGCCGTCACTTCACCACTTCCACCTGGCCGATCCACGCGCCGTACCCCGCCGCTTCCATTTCCTCCAGCGGGATGAACCGCAGCGACGCGGAGTTGATGCAGTAACGCAGTCCGCCGCGATCGCGCGGGCCATCGGTGAACACGTGGCCGAGATGGCTGTCGCCGTGCGCGGAGCGCACTTCGGTGCGGATCATGCCGTGCGAGGTATCGCGCAGTTCGCTGACGTTGGAAGGTTCGATCGGCTTGGTGAAACTGGGCCAACCGCAACCGGACTCGAACTTCGCCGACGACGCGAACAGCGGCTCGCCGGACACGATGTCCACATAGATGCCCGGCCGCTCGTTGTCGAGCAGTTCGCCGGTACCGGGGCGCTCGGTGGCGCCTTCCTGGGTCACCCGATACTGCTCGGGGGTCAGCTTGGCGATGGCTTCGGGGGTCTTGCGGTAGTCGCTCATGGGGAGCTCCAGGGGTTGTGGGTCGGGGGACCTGTTCGAAATGGGGGCGCCGGAACGGACTCCAATGGCGGGTTCGCGCGCGCGAACGCTAAGGCGATGTCTTCGCCTTAGCGTTCGACGGCAGCGGCGTCAGCACCGGACCGTCGCCCTCGTTCAGGGCCCAGACCAGCAGCCTCGCCGGACGGGTATCGCTGGCGTTGCGCGACACGAGATGCCCGATGCGCGGCGCCTCGTACCAGGATTCGCCGGCGCGATAGGTGACCTGCGGTTCGCCTTCCAGCTGAGAAACCACCGCGCCCTCCAGGACGTAGGCGATCACGGAGCCCTCGTGCACGTGCGGGACGGACCGTTGCCCTGGCGCGTACTCGACCGTGAAGGCGAGCAAGGTCTTGCCGGGCGCGTCGGAAAGCGCGTGCCGTTGCAGCACGGCGATCTTCTCTTCACCGTCGCCGCTGCCGGGACCGTGGGCGAGAGCGGGAGGCGCGACGATGGCGAGCGAAGCCAGAAGCAGCGCGCTGGACATGCGAATGTTCATGGGTCCACTCCGGCTCAGGTTGCGGAGACCGAACGGAAACCGACCGCGAGCCGGTTCCAGCCGTTGATGGCGTTGATGGCCACCGTCAGGTTGACGCGCTCGCGCTCGTCGAAATGTCCGGACAGCCAGTCGTAGTCCGCATCCGGCGCGCGCGTGTCGGCCAGGCGGGTCAGCGCTTCGGTCCAGGCCAGCGCCGCGCGCTCCTTGTCGGTGAAGAACGGTGATTCGCGCCACACCGCCACGGCGTGCAGGCGGCGCTCGCTTTCGCCGCGCTTGCGCGCATCGCCGCTGTGCAGGTCGACGCAGTACGCGCAGCCGTTGATCTGCGATGCGCGCAGCTTCACCAGTTCGAGCAGCGAGGGTTCCAGACCCAGTTTGTTGACCGCCGCCTCCAGAGCGATCATCGCCTTTGCGGCTTCGGGAGAGGCTTTGTAGAAGTCCAGACGAGGTTGCATGACATGGTTCCGTGAGTGGGAGTGGCGCCATCGTAGGTGGGGGTTGCGTCCCCAAGGGAGCCAATCGCGACGATCTTCGGAGGCCACACCGGCGCGCGTTTGTATCGGAATGTAGCGGCGACGGGCGTTGCCACGGTTCCTTACAAGTCGGCGCGTGCAACGACACATGGCGGACACCTCGCTGCCGCGAAGTAAGGTCCGCTGCATCGCCCACATCGGATACCTCGGCGATGCCGCTCCCCTCTTCCTGGAGCTGTTCCCATGTCCACCATCAACACGCGTCGTTCCGCCGGCATGATCGGCATCGCCCTGGCCGGCCTGGTGCTGAGCGGATCGGCCTTCGCCGTCGAACCGCTTGCCCAGGGCTACATGCTGTCCGCCGCCCATGCGGCAGGCGAAGGCAAATGCGGTGAGGGCAAGTGCGGCGGCGCCGCCAAGCCGGCCGCGAACGCGAAGGCCGCCGAGGGCAAGTGCGGTGAAGGCCAGTGCGGCGACGCGCGCTTCGCGGCGGCCGACACCAACAAGGATCACCTGGTATCGCAGGCCGAATTCGTCGCCGTCGTGCCCAATGGCGCGGCCATCTTCGCCACCAAGGACCCGGACAAGGACGGCTTCATTTCCGAGAAGGAGGCCTACCAGAACGTCAAGAACGTCTACGACGCCAATGGCAAGCCGATGCCGAAGGGTCTGTTCACCGATATTGCGGACTGAACCGTCTGCCCCGGCGCCCTTCTCCGCACTCACCGGGGAAGGGCGTCTCTCCCGCCCGAATCCAACGAAGTGACCGAACCCGGATCGGAACGGGCGGCTCGATCGCGATCGACGATAATCGTCCACGATGGAACTCCATGTCGTCATCGAAGGCACGCGCGGCCTGGCCGATCAGGTCTATCGCCAGCTGCGCGACGCGATCCGCGCCGGTCGCCTCGCGACCGGTCAGCAACTGCCGCCATCGCGCCTGCTTGCAGAGCAGCTCGGCGTCTCGCGCAAGACCGTGGCGCAGGCCTATGCAAAGCTGACGCTCGACCGCCTGGTCGTCACCCAGGTAGGCGCCGGCACGTTCGTCGCGGCACGCTTGCCGACCGCGTCGCGCCCACTCGCGCAGGAGGAATTGGCCGGCCGCGCGGTGGCCCGACAATGGCAGGGCGTGGAAACCCCCCTGCGCCATCCGGTGCCCGAGGCGCGCCTGCGCTACGAATTCATCGCCGGCGGGTCGTCGCGCCGCCTGTTCCCGGAAGCCGAATGGCGTCGGTGTGCGCTCCACGCATTGCGCCGAACCGCCGCGCTGCGCGGCTTCTATGCCGAGCCGGAAGGCCTGCTCGAACTGCGCGACGCCGTCGCCCGGCACATCGGCTTCAGCCGCGGCCTGGACTGCCGACCCGACGAGCTGGTCATCACCAGCGGCGCACAGCAGGCGCTGGACCTCATCGCGCGCGTACTGATCGAACCCGGCAGCGTGGTGGCCATGGAAGAGCCCGGTTACCCATTGGCGCGCATGCTGCTGGAAGCACAGCGCGCCCAGGTCGTACCGATTCCGGTGGATGCCGAAGGGATTCGTGTCGATCGCATTCCCGATGGCACGCGGCTCATCTACACCACGCCCGCGCACCAGTTTCCGCTCGGCATGACGATGAGTCTCGCGCGTCGCCGCGTCCTGCTCGACCGTGCGCGCGAGCTCGGCGCGATCATCGTTGAAGACGACTACGACAGCGAGTTCCGTTACGAAGGACACGCGGTCGAGCCCCTGCGAACGCTGGATCGCTGGGGCCTTGTGGCCTACATCGGGACGTTTTCGAAGACGCTGTCTCCGGAGTTGCGCATCGGCTACGCGATCGCGCCACCCGCACTGCGCTCGGCGCTGGTCAACGCCAAGCATCTCTCGGACTGGCACACTCCCACGTTGTTGCAATGGACGCTCGCACGTTTCATGGCCGACGGGCATCTGCTCAAGCATGTGCGGCGCTGCCACGAGGTCTTCACTCAGCGTCGCGCGCACCTGTTGGCGCGCCTGTCGGGCGATCTGTCGCCCTGGTTGCAACCGCTGCCTGCGATCGCCGGCTATCACCTGGCGGTGATGCTCCGGCGTCCGCTGTCGGCCCTGCAGCTGTGCCAGCTTGCGCGTCGCGTCGAAGTAGGCCTGTACCCGCTGGACGACTGCTATCGCGTTCCGCCACCGGAGCAAGGATTGCTGATGGGCTTCGGCGCGATCGAGGTCGAGGACGTGGATCCGGCGCTCGATCGCGTTCGCGGCATCCTGGAGCAACTGACCGGCTGAGCTCGCCGAATGCCGCGCGCGCCTCATGACGCGCGCGGCCAGGCGGCCTACTTCGCCTCAGCGGCGTTTTCGATCAGCTTCGCGACCGGCTCGGGGTGCGACACCATCACCACGTGCGAAGCGCCACGGATGACCTGCGTCTGCTTGGAATGGGCGCGCTGCGCCATGAAGTCGATCACCTTCGGCGGAATGTTCTTGTCCTGATCGCCGTAGACGAACCACGACGGGATGGACTTCCATGCCGGCGCGCCGGAGGCCTCGTTGAGCGCCGCCTCCGTGATGGGGCGCTGCGTCGCCGCCATCAGCCGGGCTTCGGCTTCCGGTACGTCGGCGGCGAATTGCGCGGGAAACTTGTCCTGCTGGATGTACAGGTCGACGCCGCCCGTTGCGAGCTTCACCGGCGGTGCGAGCGTCGGGCCCAGCGTGCTGCCCGGGAACTTGCCCGATAGCGTGGCCGCCGACTCGCCCGCTTCGGGTGCGAACGCCGCGACATACACCAGCGCCTTGACGTTGGCATGCCCGCGCGCGGCTTCGGAGATCACGCTGCCGCCGTAGGAATGTCCTACCAGAACCACCGGCGTGGACAGGTTGGCCAGCAGGTCGGCCACGTAAGCGCCGTCGGAGGCCACGCCGCGCAGCGGGTTGGCGACGGCGACCACGGGGTAACCGTCCTTCTTGAGGATGCGGACAACGCCGTTCCAGCTCGACGCATCCGCGAATGCGCCATGCACCAGGACGACGGTGGGCTTGGCATCCTGCGCGGATGCATCGGCGTGAACCAGTGAAGCGACGGCCAGCGTGAGGCCGGCAAGCAGGGTTTTCATTTCAGTCTCCTCCCATTGCGGGACGTGGGGAAAAAATGGCGGCGCGACGACGGGAGGCTTGTCTTCCGATCGCGCGCCGCCACGGGGGAACTAGGACGGGAAATCGGTGGAGCTGCTCAACGCTCGCCATCGAGCGAGTTCTTCCAGGCGCGCGCGGTCGGTACGTTCGATGATCGACACCGCATCGCTGCCGAGCGCGATCCGCAGCGGCGGCGACGGCATGGAGACCAGGGCAAGGATGGCTTGCGCGGCGCGAGCCGGATCGCCGGGTTGACGGCCGTCGTAGGCGCGCTGCCTGCGGGCGGCCTCGCCGACGACGGCGTCGTACTCGGGGCGGCCTTCGCGCAACGAGGTCGATGCCCCGGCGAAGTCCGTGCGAAAACCACCGGGCTCGACGATCGTCACGCGCACGCCGATCAACGCCATCTCCAGCGCCAGGACTTCGGAGAACCCCTCCACGCCCCACTTCGCCGCGGAATACGGCGCACGGCCCGGTGCGCCGACGCGTCCGCCCACCGAGGAGAACTGGATGATGTGGCCGCTGCCCTGCTCCCGCATGACCGGAATCGCGGCCTTGGTGGTGATGATCGTGCCGAACAGGTTGGTTTCGATCTGGCGGCGGAATTCGTCGAGCGAGGTGTCCTCCACCGAATCGACGTTGCCGTAGCCGGCGTTGTTGACCAGCACGTCCAGACCGCCGAATGCCTCTACCGCCGCATGCACGGCGCGCTGCGCGCCAACCGGATCGGTGACATCCAGCGAAACCGCGCGCACACGGTCGCCGTGAGCGTCCACGAGCGACGCCAGCGGCGCGACATCGCGCGCCGTCGCGACGAGCTGGTGGCCTGCCTGAAGCACCGCTTCGGACAACGCACGGCCCAGGCCGCGCGAACTTCCGGTGATCAACCATCGCATCGGCATGGCCTCATCTCCGGCGGAACGTGGTTGGCGAGGGTGTTCCGCGCATGATCATCCCGCCGCCTCACAGCCGATCGACGTCGATGATGGCCTGCGCGAAGGCGTGGGGATCCTCCTGCGGCAGGTTGTGGCCGATGCCGCCGGTGATCAGGCGATGCTCGTACTTCCCGGTGAAGCGCTTGGCGTAGGCCTCCGGCGCCGGATGCGGTGCGCCATTGGCGTCGCCTTCCAGGGTGATGGTGGGCACGCCGATCGAAGGAAGCTGCGCAAGCCTGGCTTCGAGCGCGTCGTACTTCGCCTCGCCCTCGGCCAGCCCGAGGCGCCAGCGGTAGTTGTGGATCACGATGTCGACGTGGTCCTCGTTCTCGAACGCCGCCGCGCTGCGGTCGAACGTCGCATCGTCGAAGGCCCACTTAGGCGACGCCAGCCTCCAGATCAGCTTGGCGAAATCATGGCGATACTTGTCGTAGCCCGCGCGGCCGCGTTCAGTGGCGAAGTAGAACTGGTACCACCATTGCAGCTCCGCTTCCGGCACCAGCGGCGTCTGCGCGGCCTTCTGGCTGCTGATGAGGTAACCGCTCACGGAGACGAGCGCGTTCACGCGTTCGGGCCACAGCGCGGCGACAATGTCGGCCGAACGCGCACCCCAGTCGTAACCGGCGACGATGGCCTTGTCGATGCGCAGCGCATCCATCAGCGCGATGACGTCCTGCGCCAGCGCGGAAGGCTGGCCGTTGCGCTTGGTGTCGGGCGACAGGAAGCGCGTGGTGCCATAACCGCGCAGGAACGGGACGATCACGCGGTAGCCGTGCGCAGCCAGCAGCGGCGCGACATCGACATAGCTGTAGATGTCGTAGGGCCAGCCATGAAGGAGGACCACCGGCGGGCCTTTCGCCGGGCCGGCCTCGACATACCCGACGTCGAGCACGCCAGCGCGCACCTGTTTCAGCGGGGGGAAGCTCGTGTTCCGGCTGCGCCTGGTCGGTGCGGCGGCGGAAGGCGGGTTCTGCGCGTGCGCGACGCCGCCCAGGCCCAGCGGGGCCGCGGCGACTCCGACCGCGGCGGCGCTGAGGATCAGGCGGCGCATCGGGTCGATGTCATCTGTTGCGATCTTGTCCATGGTCGATCTCCGTTTCGAGCAGCGGGGCGTGGTGTGGTCAGCGTGACCGGCGCACGTATCCCCAATGTGTCCGGGAATGCCGGCTTTCGTATCGAAGTGTCGACCTCGTGCCGCGGTCGGATGCCATGGAACCAGCGTTTCCGGCGTGGGGCGATAACACGTTGGTATGCATCCATACCAACGGATGATGCTGACGGTCCGTTCTAGCGCTCGGCGAGCGTCGGCCGGCTACAACGCGATGTCGCGCACGACCCGTGCGTTGGACGGAATCTCCATCTCGCCCAGCATCTGGCGTAGATCCGCTTCGATGTCCTGGCAGATGCGCGTGATCGGCACGTCGTTCGCCCCGCCCTCGAACGGGTTCTCGGTGCTTTCGCCCACCTGGTCGAGCGAGGTGTACATCCACGAAATCAGCAGGCTCAGCGGAATGCACAGCCACACCATGCTGCCTTTGGCCCAGCCATCCACCACGCCGTTGAGGGCCTCGAATTCGCCGATCATCCCGAACGGCAGCAGCACGCACAGGATGCGTACGAACAGCGTGTTGATGAAGGCATGTTGGCGCGGGTACGGGAAGTTCTTGATGCGCTCGCTTTTGCCCTGCAGGTCCTGAAGATCGCGAAGCGTCTTCTGCAGATCGGCGAAGCCACTGGCCACCAGCGCGCCATCGGAGAGCAACGCCTTGGTGGCCTTGCTCTGCAGGCCGAGGATCTGCACCGCACGGTTCCTCGATGCAAGCACCGTGGCCGACTCGCCGGGCGCAGGCAGGTACTTGATGAGTTCGGAAGCCAGCGATTGCTCGCGTTCGGGAATCGTGTAGTCGCGGCGGTATTCGGCGTTGGCCGCCTTGTCGGCGGTTTCCCACGCCTTGGTCTCGCGCATCTCGTAACGCAGCGCGGTCAGCCATGCCAGGTGACGGTAGACCAGGTTGCGTCCGCCATCCGGGTTTGCGACAAGATCGCGGGACATGGCGCCCCACACGCGACTGGCGCTCTCGATCGACGACCACACCTGCTGCGCTTCCTGCATGCGGTTGTAGGTCTGCACGTTCTTGAAGCCGGCCGACAGCGCGACCGTGGTGCCCAGCAGGAAGACCACGCCCCACGGGATCGCCAGCCACTTCCATCCGGCCAACTGGTAGAGCATGACGGGAACGACGCTCAGGACGATCAGCACGTAGATCGTGCGCCGCGTCCATACGATGAACTCCGGCAATCGGTAGGACTTTCCGGTATGCATGAGGCTGCCTCCAGTTGCGGGCTCCATGGAGCCGTTTCGACTTGCGCGGGTCTTGTCAGGGGTGGGGCGTCGTTCGCGTCGGCACCGGTCGTGTTCGCTCCAGACCGAAGCGGGTGTAGATCCAGACGAACGCGAAGAACCCGAAGTAGATCGCGACCATGACGCGACCGATCCAGTTCTCGATGCCGTTGATATCGGCGGCGGCGCCGGCCGCGCGTTCGATCAACCCGGTGGACGCGCCCGCGCCGATGAAGCCCAGCACCACGAACGCCATCGCGAACAAACCCAGCGCGACGCGATACCCGAGGCCGCGGTAACGAACCGAGCGTACCTGGCTGCGATCCAGCCACGGCAGCGCGAACAGGACCGCGATCGCGCTGAACATCACGACCACGCCGCTGAGCTTGTGTGGGATGACGCGCAACATCGCGTAGAACGGCGTGAAGTACCACACCGGCTTGATGTGCTCCGGCGTCACCAGCGGATTGGCTTCGGTGAAGTTGTCGTGTTCCAGGAAGATGCCGCCCATGGTCGGCGCGAAGAAGATCGCGAACGCCGCCAGCAACAGGAAGACCGCCGTGCTCAGCAGGTCTTCGACCGAGTAGTACGGATGGAACGGGATGCCGTCGGCGGGCTTGCCGTCCGGCGTAAGCGTGTCGCCGATCTCGATGCCGTCGGGATTGTTCGAGCCCACTTCGTGCAATGCCAGGATGTGCACCGTGACCAGCAGCAACAACACCAGCGGCAGCGCGATTACGTGCAGCGAGAAGAAGCGGTTCAGCGTTGCGTCGCCCGGCAGATAGTCGCCCATGATCCATTCGGTCAGGCCGGAGCCGACGACCGGGATCGCGCCGAACAGCGAAATGATGACTTTGGCGCCCCAGAACGACATCTGGCCCCACGGCAGCACGTAGCCCAGGAACGCCTCGGCCATCAGCGTCAGGTAGATCAGCATGCCCAGGATCCATACCAGCTCGCGCGGCCGTTTGAAGGAGCCGTACAGGAGCGCGCGGAACATGTGCAGGTAGATGACGATGAAGAACAGCGACGCACCGGTGGAGTGCATGTAGCGGATCAGCCACCCCCACTCCACGTCGCGCATGATGTATTCGATCGACGAGAATGCCTCGGCCGCCGACGGCTTGAAGTGCATCGCCAGGAATATGCCGGTGACGAGCTGGTTGACCAGCACCACCGACGCCAGCGCACCGAACAGGTACCAGATGTTGAAGTTCTTCGGTGCGTAGTAGGTGACGGTGTGCGCCGACACGAACGAAAGCACGGGCAGCCGGTCTTCTATCCAGGCCAGCACGCGGTTCTTGGGGTAGATGCGGACGATCTTCAGGGCCATGACTGCGTTCCAGTTCCGTCGTGCGACGGTGACGCCGATTCCGGCGCGAGGGTGACCACGTGCGCGATGCCCTGCCGGAACATCTTCGCGTAGGGGCAGATGCGTTCGGTGTTGCGGATGAGTTCGGCCGCGACGTTGCGCTCGATGCCCGGCAATCGCACGTCGACCCGCGCCGAGAGCAGGAACAGTCCGTCGACCGGATCGCGCGAGAACGTCACCGATGCCTCCACGCTCGCCGCGGTCAGCGAAATCCCGGCCCGCAACGCCAGCAACGTCATCGCGCCGTGGAAGCACGAGGCGTAGGCGGCGGCGAGCAACTGCTCGGGATTGCAGCCTCCACCCTCCCCGCCCAGCGCCACGGGAAGGCGAAGATCGACGGCCAGCGCGCCGTCGTCGGAACGGGCGACACCGGATGCGCGGCCGTGCTCGGCCTCGCCGCCGGTGACGCGCACCCGCCCCGTGTAGAGCGGATGGACATCGTCACCGTAGTACTTGTCCAGCAGTCGTAGCGAGGGCGGCTTCAACGTGCTCATGGGAAGTCCCGACAATTCCGTGTGGTGCCATCGACGTCCTGTCCGACCCGCCTGTCGCGCACCTACCGCCGCCGCGACGTGGCACTGCGCCACGTGCGACGAACGTCGGCGCCGCGATGGGCGTGGGCCAGGCATGGGCTCATCCGCGCGCGACGTACCGGGCGAAGTCCGACTGTCGCAGCCAGCCTTCGAAGTCCAGCCCGCCCTGCCACGACGCGCCCAGCGGCACCAGCGTGTCGTCCTGCAATTGCGCGCCGAAGTACAGCGCCTGCTTGTCGCCCACGACCTGGCGCGGATCCTGGGTGATGGTCAGAAAGCGCTGCGCCAGTTCGGCCAGCGAGGTGCGCTCGGGACCGGCAATGTCCGTTGTGCCGTTGAGCGGCGCCTGCTGCGCATGGCGCGCGACGGCTTCGGCGACGTTCTCGGCGGCGATCGGCTGCACCTGCGCGACCGGGAGATGCACGGTACCGTCCTTGTCGCCCGACTGGATGATGCCCGGCAGGAACTCGTAGAACTGCGTGGAGTGGATGATGGTGTATGGAACTCCAGATTCGCGGATCAGCCGCTCCTGGGCGAGCTTTCCACGGAAGTAGTCGCTGCTTTCGAGCCGGTCGGTACCGACCACCGACAATGCGATGTGATGACCGACGCCGGCCTTCGCTTCGGCCTCCAGCACGTTGCGGCCTGCGGTCTCGAAGAACTCGCGCACCGCTTCGCCGACGAACACGGGCGAATTGGCCAGGTCCACCACGACCTGCGTGCCGGTCATCGCATCCGCCAGGCCTTCGCCGGTCAGGATGTTGATCCCGGTGGACGGCGCGGCGACGACGACTTCGTGCCCCGCCGTGCGCAGCCGATCGACGACCTTGCTGCCGATGAGCCCGGTTCCACCAATGACGACGACTTTCATGTTCTGCCTCCGTGAACGCGTTGCGGCCGTCCCCGGAACAGGCGACGGCACCGATGAGTGACAGGTCGATGCTAGGAAGCCAGGCCCCGCGGCAGTAGACCCGCGGGTGGACGCACGTTGTTGCCCGGAATGCATCAATAGCGGCGACACGCACGCGCAGTCGCGCGGGAGTCACGCTGCTCTTCGATGGGCGCGGCGTTTCACGCAGCCTGGTCGATCCGTTCCCCGCGCGCGGCGTTGGCTCGTGCGGCTTCCCATTGCGACACGACGTCCAGGTCGAGTGCGCGGACCTGTGCCGTCATGTGGTCGATGAACGCGCGGATGCGCTTGGGCTGCTGGCGGCGGCTCAGGTAACACAGGTAGTGGCCGCGGTCGTCGGGTGCGAACGAATCCAGGCACGTCACCAGTGCGCCGCTGCGCAGCGCATCGCAGACCTGGTACGCCGGCAGCTGCGCGAGCCCGTGGCCGTCGAGCACCGCCTGCAGCACCAGGTCGGGATCGTTGAACACCAGTTCGGCCGACAGCTGCACGCTGCGCTGGCGGCCGTCCACGCGGAAATCCCAGCTCTGCACGCGGCCGTTGGCGAGGCGCTGGTTGATGAAGGCATGCGATTGGAGATCCTCGACACTCCCGGGCAGGCCATGCCGCCGTGCATAGCCAGGCGAGGCGCACACCAGCATCTGCATCGGCACCAGCTGCTTGGCGATCACCTGACTGTCTTCCAGAGCGCCGTCGCGGAATGCGACGTCGATGCGGTCGCCGGCCAGGTCCAGCGGGCGGTCGTCGAGCACGAGCTCGACCGACACCTCGGGGAAACTCTTGCGGAACCCGTTGAGCAGCGGGGCGATCACCTTGCGACCGAAGCCGTGGGTGGCGCTCACGCGCAACTGGCCACGGGGCGGGCCTTCGCGCAGGTCGCGCATCTCCTCCAGCGCCTGCAGGATGCGCTCCACGCCGGGCCGGCAGCTTTCGTAGAACAGCTCGCCCTCGCGGGTGAGCGAGGTCGAGCGCGTCGTGCGCAGGAACAGACGCGCACCGAGTTGGCCTTCGAGCTTCTGCACGCTGCGGCTGACCGCCGAGCGGCCGATGCCCAGGCGGTCGGCGGCGCGCGCGAAGCTGCCCTCGCTGGCGACGGCGATGAAGGCGACCACGCCGGCGTAACTGGCGGAGAAGCTGGCGGTCAGCACGTCGTGACCGTCCATGGATTGTGGAATCGTCGCCACGTTCATGGCGCCCTCGCTAGGTTCGCGATGGAACGGGCGTGTTCGAGCGCGCACGCGCGGGCCTGCTCCACCTGTTGGCGGCATGCCGGCAAAGGCATGCCAAGAAGACCGGAAATGTCGTGATAGGACGCGCCGAACACCTCGTGCAGCATGAAAGCGGCGCGCGCACTGGGCGGCAGTGCGTCCAGCACCGCCAGGAACTCGGACCACACGAGTTGCGACGGCGTCGCCGCCGGTGCATCGGGTTGAGGGGAGATATCGGCGTCCATACCGGTAAGACGTTTCAGCAGGACGCTTTGTGACCGGCCATCGTCGGACCGGCATTGGTGCCCCGCACGCAACACCGTGCGTCCGCCGCCATGGCTTCCGGCCCCCGTCCCGGCTGCCTAGCCTTGATCGGGAACCTGGCGCTTCGTGCCGGGCCCCACCCCATGACAGCCCGAACCAGGAGATTCCCCCGATGAGTCAGCGTCTCGACTACCAGCAACAGGCCCCCGAGCTGTTCAAGAAGTTCGTCGAATTCAACATGTTGGTGAAGAAGGGCTCGATCGAGGAGTCGATCGAGGACCTGATCGCCATCCGCGCTTCGCAGATCAACGGCTGCGCCTTCTGCGTGGACATGCACGTCAAGCAGGCCACGATCCATGGCGAGCGTCCGCTGCGCCTGTATCACCTCGCCGCCTGGCGCGAGTCGACCCTGTTCAGTCCGCGCGAACGCGCCGCGCTCGCGTGGACGGAAGTGCTCACCCAGCTGCCCCCGCAGGGCGTGCCGGACGACGTCTACGACCGCGTGCGCACGCAGCTGGCGGAGAAGGAAATCGTCGAGCTGACCTACGCGGTCATGGCGATCAACGCCTGGAACCGCATCAACATCGGTTTCCGCGTCGTGCCGGGCTCGCAGGACAAGCCGTTCGGCCTGGACAAGGCGAACCTGAGCTGAGCCCGCCAGGTTGGCGCGACCCGGGCGTCAACCGGACGATTCATTCCCCAACGCACCAGGAGCACACGACATGAAGGTCCGTCATCTGCTGCTTTCCCTTGCCCTGCTGCCTATCGGCACGGCCATCGCGGCCGAGCCGGCCGGCGGCGCGCCGGGTCCCATCGTCACGCCCGTGATGACCAAGGCCCTGCCGGAATACCCCGGCAAGGAAGTGCTCGTCCTCAACGTCGAGTACCCGCCCGGCGGCGCCGACCCCATCCATCGCCATGACGCGCACGGCTTCGTCTACGTGCTCGAAGGCTCGATCGTCATGGGCGTGCAGGGCGGCAAGGAAGTCACGCTCAAGCCCGGCGAGGCGTTCCACGAAGGCCCGCAGGACCTGCACACGGTCGGCCGCAACGCGAGCAAGACCGAGCCGGCGAAGTTCGTGGTGTTCCTGCTCAAGGACGCCGGAAAGCCCGCCGTGCTTCCCCCGAAGTAACTGCGCACGGCGGTCCACGCCCGTGGCCGCCGCGCGTGCCAGACTGCACGCCTCCCGCGCGGCTCGATGATGGAATGGAAGACGCCACCGCCACTTTCGGGCGCCTGCAGCCGCGAATGCTGGGGGTGGCCTACCGCATGCTCGGATCCATGGCCGAGGCCGAGGACGTCGTGCAGGACGTGTGGCTGCGCTGGCACGACGCCGACCCCGCGCTCATCGACAACGCCGAAGCCTGGCTGATCGCCGCGACCACGCGCCGCGCCATCGATCGCCTGCGCCTGGCGCGCAACGAGCGCGAGCAGTACGTGGGCATCTGGCTGCCGGAGCCGGTCCTTACCGACGGCCCATCGACGCCCGAGGATCTGCAGGAGGTCTCGAGCGACCTGTCCATCGCCTTCCTCACCGTGCTCGAACGCCTCGCGCCGGACGCACGCGCGGCCTTCCTGCTGCATGAAGTCTTCGAGGCGAACTACGCGCAGATCGCGCGCATCCTGGACAAGAGCGAAGCGGCGTGCCGGAAGATCGTGCAACGCGCGAAGAACCAGCTTCGCGAGGAACGGCCGCGCTACGTCGTCTCCGACGAAGCGCACCAGCGCCTCATGCGCCGCTTCATCGCCGCGTTGTCGAGCGGCGATTTCGAAGGCATGAAGACCTTGATGGACGAGTCCGCCATCCTGGTGGGCGATGGCGGCGGCATCGTCACCAGCCTGCCCGAGCCCGTGGTCGGCGGCGATCGTGTCGCCGCGCTCCTGTACGCGCCCAACCTTCGCTTCCAGCAGGAACTGCGCGTCGAGCCGGCGACGATCAACGGCCGCCTGGGCCTGCTGCGCTATCTGCACGGAGAACTGGAGTCCGCGCAATCGTTCGAGACCGACGGAGAGCGCATCGTGCGCGTTTACGTGCAGCGCAATCCGGAAAAGTTGCGACGAGTGTCCACGCACGAGGTAGTGTCGCTGGATTGAGCGCCTACTCGTCGAACGGCGCGTCCATCAGTGCGTCGACCGCCGACGCCGGCTTGTAACCGGGCACGAAGCGCACTCCGAAGTCGCGCGCGAAGTTGTCGTAAGTGGTTTCCGGACGGGTTTCGGCGATGCGGCACACGGCCTGGGTGAAGCGCTTCTTCATCTCCAGGCGCGGAAAGGCTTCGAGGATGCTCGTCATCAGCTCGGCCGCAATTCCCTCGGCGCCCCAGCCGCCCCAATCCACGCCGACGCCGATGTTGCCCAGTGCCACTTCGGCTTCCTTGTGCAGGCAGATGGAGGGCGTCGAGTTCAATGCGACGCCGTCCCAGACCAGCTGGCAGCGGTGTTCGTCCATGCCCTCGCCGCGTGCGAAGGTACGGGCCGCGTTCGCGCCTTCCACCTCGAAACGCAGCGGTCCCTCGAACCCGTCGGCCAGGCCCAAATCGTGCAGCAGCGCGGTCACCGCGAGGACTTCGGCGTCGTGCACCACGCGATCCTTGCGGGCCAGCGCGGCGGCGAAGAGCCACGAACGCATCACGTGATTGAACAGGTACGGCTCCGAATGCGTCCGCGCCAGTTCGATGGCGCGCGACACCAGCGGCGTGTCGGGCACTTCGATGCCGGCGAGCATGCGGGTCGGCTGTCCACCTCGGGAGCCAGTGGCGACGCTATTGGATGTCTCGTTCATTTCGGGCGCACTCGTGTGGGGATGCATCCGCATCCTCACGCGCGTGGCGTCGCGATGGAATCTCCGGGCGCGGCGACACCCTGTTTCCCGGTGCGCACCAATGCCGGCGCCATTGGTGCGTAGCGAGCAACGCGATGAGCACGCGCGCATCCCTACCGGACCGCGGTCGCAGTTCCTATCGTTTCCAGCATCGCGGCGATGCGTCTGGCCGCACCGCGCATGGAGAACGAAGCAGTGGACGATCTCAGTGACAAGATTGCGCTCGTCACGGGCGGCAGCAGCGGAATCGGCCTGGCCTCCGCCAAGCTGTTCGCCGACCAGGGCGCGCAGGTGATCATCACCGGACGGCGCAAGGACGTGGTGGACGAGGCGCTGGAACACATCGGACGCGGCGCGATCGGCATCGTCGGCGACGTGGCGGACATCGCCCATCACGACACCGTTGCGCATGAATTGATGCGCAGCTTCGGCGGGCTGGACATCTACATGGCCAACGCCGGCGTCAACACCATCAACCATTCTTCGCAGGTCAGCGAGGCCGAGTACGAATCGCAGTTCGCGGTGAACACGCGCGGGGTCTTCTTCGGCATGCAGAAGATCGCGCCGATCCTGCGCAACGGAGGTTCGGTGATCATCACCGGCTCCATCGCCAGCGACCGCTACATGGAAGGCCACGCCGTGTATGCGGGTTCGAAGGCGGCGATCCTGGCCTTCGCGCGCAGTTGGGCGATCGAGTTCAAGGCGCGGCGCATCCGCGTCAACGTGCTCAGCCCGGGGCCGGTCGACACGCCGATCCTCGACAAACTCGGGCTGCCGGCGGAGAGCCGCGCACTGTTGGAAAAGAACGTTTCCGAGGCGATCCCGCTGGGACGCCTCGGCGAGCCCGACGAGCTCGGCAACGCCGCCCTGTTCCTCGCGTCGGACGCGAGCAGTTTCATCACCGGCATCAACCTGCGCGTCGACGGCGGCATGTCGCTGCTGTGAAGCGGCGCGCGCATCGCGTCCCTCCCTTCTTCCCAACCTTTCCGGATTCCCTATGAGCACGCCCGTTCGCGACCACCCGCTCCCCTCCCCCACTGCGCAAGAGATGCTGGACGGCGTGCACCCCGTCGATCCCCTGCGCCGCAGGCTGCTCGCGGCGGGCGTGCTCTCCCCTGTCCTGGCGGCGCTTCCCGCAAGCGCGATCGCCGCCGTCACGCGACGTCCCGCCCCCACCTCATCGAGGAACAACGACATGAAATCCATCACCACCACCGATGGCACGCAGATCTTCTACAAGGACTGGGGCACGGGCCAGCCGATCGTGTTCCACCACGGTTGGCCGCTTTCCGGCGACGACTGGGACACGCAGATGCTGTACTTCCTGGCGCAGGGCTATCGCGTGATCGCACACGACCGTCGCGGCCATGGTCGCTCGACCCAGACGGCCACCGGCAACGACATGGACACCTACGCCGCCGACGTCGCCGCGCTGGCCGCGCACCTGGACTTGCGCAATGCGATCCACATCGGACACTCCACCGGCGGTGGCGAGGCGGCGCGTTACGTCGCGCGCCACGGCGCGGGCCGCGTGGCCAAGCTGGTGCTGATCGGCGCGGTGCCGCCGCTGATGCTGCAGACCAAGGCCACTCCGGACGGCGTGCCGAAGGCGGCGCTCGATGGCCTGCGCAAGCAGTTCCTGGCGAACCGCGCTGCGTTCTACTGGGACTTCCCGATCCCGTTCTACGGCTACAACCGCAGCGGCACGCCGCTGTCGGAGCCGGTGCGCCAGAACTGGTGGCGCCAGGGAATGATGGGTGGCGCCCAGGCGCAGTTCGAGTGCATCACGGCCTTTTCCGAAACCGACTTCACCGAGGACCTCAAGCGGATCGACGTGCCCGCGCTGGTGATGCACGGCGACGACGACCAGATCGTGCCGATCGCCAATTCGGCGCCGCTGTCGGCCAAGCTGCTGAAGAACTCCACGCTGAAGATCTACAAGGGCTTCCCGCATGGCATGTGCACCACGCATGCCGACGTGATCAATCCGGACCTGCTGGCCTTCATCCGCGGCTGATGCGCACGGAGGCATCGGCATTCCGCGCCGGTGCCTCCCGCGTGCGAGGCGCGCCCTTCGCCCGGCACCCGGGCCTGCGCCGCGCCGAGCCATATTCAGCCACGTCGGAACGCAATCGCGGTAATTTCGGCCTCCCGGCCGCACTGGAAGCAGCGCCATGTCGGATCTTTCCGTGACAGACAACCAGCGAGCGTTCCTAGAGGATCTTGGACGGACCGCCAGATCGCATCTTCCGCATCTGGATTGGGACGAGGTCGAGCCGCATGTGCGGCTGGGCTGGTATTCCAGCGTGCTTTCCAACGATCTGGACTGGGTGCGCGTGGAAGCCATCGCCCACGAGAGCTGGGCGCGCGATCCCTTCTGAAGGCGCCACGCTCGACGCGAGGTCCGGCACGTAGCGGCGTCGCGCCCTACGCGTAGTGCCACGTGACCAACGCCAGGACCGCGTAGCGCGCGGTCTTCGCCAGGCCGACGAGCAGCACGAAGACCCGCAACGGTTCGCGCATCACGCCTGCGGCCAGGGTCAGCGGATCGCCGATGATCGGCATCCAGCTCAACAGCAGCGACCACTTGCCGTAACGCGCGTACCACGCCTGTGCGCGTGCCAGCGCGGCGGGTTTCACCGGGAACCAGCGGCGTTCGCTGAAGCGCACGACCTGCCGCCCCAGCCACCAATTGACGACCGAACCCAGCACGTTGCCCACGCTGGCGACGAGGACCAGCCGCCACGGGTCGTAGCCCGCCAGCTGCAAGCCGACCAGCACGGTTTCCGATTGCGCCGGCAGCAAGGTCGCGGCGACGAACGCGGCGACGAACAACCCCAGATAGGCCATCGCGCGGATTGTAGTTCGAGCGCGCCACCCATCCGATTCCGGGGCGGCGGCGACGGCCGGCGGTCGTGACGCACGTTGAGCCGGCGCCCGCACCGGACATACGCTATATATGTCCCTATATATCGACCCCGCGGAGCCCTCCATGCGTGCCTGGTTCCCCCGCGCCCTGCTGTTGCTCGCGCTGGCCCTCGCCGGCCCGGCCCTGGCCGAACAGCCCGTTCGGGTGTTCGCCGCGGCCAGCCTGACCAATGCGCTCAACGACATCGGCGCCGAATGGGTCAAGGCCGGCCATCCCAAGCCGAGCCTGGCCTATGCGTCCTCCTCCGCACTGGCCAAGCAGATCGAAGCGGGCGCGCCGGCGGACGTCTTCGCCTCGGCCGACTTGGCCTGGATGGACTACCTCGACAAGCGCGGCAGGATCCAGACCGCCACGCGCAACAACCTGTTGGGCAACACGCTGGTGATGATCGTGCCCAGCGGCAAGCGCTTCCCGGTGCAGACGACGCGCGCCTTCGACCTGGCCGGCGCCTTCGACGGCAAGCTGTGCACGGGCGAGCCCGGCGTCGTTCCGGTCGGCATCTACGCGCGCGAAGCCTTGCAGAACCTGGGCTGGTGGAACGCATTGCAGGGTCGCGTCGTCGGCACCGACGACGTACGCACCGCGCTGGCGTTCGTCGAACGCGGCGAGTGCCCGCTCGGCATCGTGTACGCCACCGACGCGAAGATCAGCACGAAGGTCGAAGTGCTCGCCACCTTCCCGTCAGGCACCCACAAGCCGATCGTCTACCCCTTCGCCGCGGTCGCGGGCGCACGTCCGGAGACGCAGGCGTTCCTGCGCTTCGTGCAGAAGTCGCCGCAGGCGATCTCGATCTTCGAAAGACACGGCTTCACCGTGTTGAGGCGCTAGCCGATGGGCTTCTCGCCGGAGGAGTGGCAGGCGCTGGCGTTGTCGGCGAAGGTCGCCTTGTGCGCCACCGCCGCATGCCTGCCGTTCGGAATCGCGCTGAGCTGGTTGCTGGAGCGTCGCGAGTTTCCCGGCAAGGTCTGGATCGACACGCTGGTGCAGTTGCCGATGGTGCTGCCGCCGGTCGTGCCCGGTTACCTGCTGCTGTTGCTGCTGGGCACGCAGGGGCCGCTGGGCGGCTGGCTGCAGGCGACGTTCGGCATCGTCATTGCGTTCACCTGGAAGGGCGCGGTGATCGCCTCGGCGGTGATGGCCTTTCCGTTGATGGTGCAGCCGATCCGGCTCGCGATCCGCCTGATCGATCCGCGCCTGGAGAAAGCCGCCGCCACGCTCGGCGCGAAGCCGTGGGACACCTTCTTCACCGTCACGCTTCCGCTGGCGGTGCCGGGACTCATCGCCGGCTGCATCCTTTGCTTCTCGCGCAGCCTGGGCGAGTTCGGCGCGACGATGGCCTTCGTCGGCAATATCCCCGGCGAAACGCGCACGCTGCCGCTGGCCATCTACAGCCTCACCCACGTGCCCGACGGCGAAGCCGCGGCGCTGCGGCTGTCGCTGCTGTCGATCGCACTGGCGGTGGCGGCCTTGCTGGTAAGCCGTTGGATCAGCCTGCGTGCCGAACGCCGCCTGGGTTTCCTCGATCGGGGCCAGCATGCTGAGCTTTGATCTGCACTTCGCGCGCGGCGAATTCACGCTGAGCGCCGCCGCCACGTTCGGCGCGGGCGTCACCGGCGTGTACGGTCCGTCCGGATCGGGCAAGAGCACCCTGCTCGCGCTGCTGGCCGGGCTGCTGATGCCGGCTCGCGGCGAGGTGCGGCTCGGCGAGCGCGTGCTGGTCGACACCGCCACCCAGCGCATCCTGCCGCCGTGGGAGCGCCATGTCGGCCTGGTGTTTCAGGACGGCCAGCTGTTCCCGCATCTCACCGTGCGCCAGAACCTGCTGTATGGCCTTTCGCGCATTGCCGTGGACGCGCGACGATTCGACCTGGCCGGCGTCGCGGGGCTGCTGGAAATCACGCCGCTGCTCGACCGCCGTCCGACCCTGCTCTCCGGCGGCGAGCGCCAGCGCGTCGCGCTCGGCCGCGCCCTGCTGTATTCGCCGCAGCTGCTGCTGCTCGACGAACCGCTGTCGTCGCTGGACGATCGCCTGAAGAAACAGATCCTGCCGTTCCTCAAGCGCATCAAGGACGAAACGCGGATCCCGATGCTCTATGTGACCCACGCACACAGCGAGCTCGATTATCTCGCCGACCGTGCGTTCGGCATGGAGCGTGGCCGGTTGCTGGCCGACCTCACGGACTGACGGCGAGGATCACGCTCGAGGCCTTGAACAGCGCCGTGGCGGGCATGCCCTGCGCCAGCTTCAACTGGTCGGCGGAGGCGTTGGTGATGATCGCCGCGATGGAATTGCCGCCCGCAATCTCGATCACCACCTCGCTGTTCACCGCGCCGGTCGCCACGCGCGTCACGGTGCCGGGCAACTGATTGCGCGTGGACAGGCGCACACCGTCCAGCTGCGTTCCGACGATCACGCTGGAGGCCTTCACCAGCGCGATCGCGCGTCCGCCTTCGGCCAGCTCCATGCGTTGGCTGCTTTCGTGGGTGACGATGGCGACGATGCGGCCGCTGCCCGACAGTTCCAGTTCCACTTCGTCGTTGACCGCGCCGCGCTCGATCCTGGCGATGCGGCCGGAAAGATGGTTGCGGGCACTGGTCAGCATGGCGAATCTCCCGATGAGGTCGAGGTCATGGCTTGCGCCGGCGATGCGGGCGTTGAGCTGCTCGATGAAGCGCGCGTTCTGCGCTTCGACCTCGCGCCAGGTGGCGATGAGGCGTTCGCCGTCAGCGGTCAGGCGCGTGCCGCCGCCGCCCTTGCCGCCGACCACGCGCTCCACGAGCGGTGCATCGGCCAGGTTGTTCATCGCGTCGATCGCATCCCACGCGGCCTTGTAGCTCAGTCCGACGTGGCGCGCCGCCGCGGCGATGGACGCCTGGCTGCCGATTGCGGTGAGCAGCACCATCCAGCGATGGCTGCCGAACGTGCCGTGGCGGGCTTCGACGGTGAGCGAGCTGTGGATGCGCATGCGAAGGGTGATCCCGGAACCGCAACCACTCTACCCCAGCGCGGAGCCGCGCCTGCCGGCGTGCGGCCGAGGTTGTCGGCGACCGCATGCGGACCCACACTCGCCCAACCACCGGCCAACCATCCACGGACGTCGCCATGAAGCTGCTCATCGTCGGATCCACCGGGCTCGTCGGTCGGGACGCGCTGGCACTCGCGTTGGCGCACCCGCGCATCGAGGCGGTGGTCGCGCCGGTGCGACGCGCGAGCGCCGTCGAGCACCCCAAGCTGGTTTCGCCCGTCGTCGACTTCGATGCACTGCCGCCCGATGCTCCGTGGTGGCAGGTCGATGCGGTCGTCTGCGCGCTCGGTACCACGATCCGCGTGGCCGGCTCGCAAGAGGCGTTCCGGCGCGTGGACCACGACTATCCGCTGGCCGTCGCCCGCATCGCCCGTGCGCGCGGCACGACGACCTACGTGTTGAATTCGGCGATGGGTGCCGACGCCCAGTCGCGCGTGTTCTACAGCCGCGTGAAGGGCGAACTCGAACGCGACCTCGCCTCGATCGGCTTCGCGTCCCTGACGTTCCTGCGCCCGGGCCTGATCGGCGGCGATCGCGACGAGTTCCGTGCCGGCGAACGTGCCGCGACGGTCGTGCTGCGCGCCCTGCATCCGCTGCTGCCGCGACGCTGGCGGATCAATCCGGCGCAACGCATCGCGCAGTGTCTGATCGACGCGGCGGTGCTTGCCGCGCCCGGCACGCACGTCGTCGCCTCCGACGAGCTCGTATGAGGCGCGTCACCGCGTCCTAACCGCAGCGGGGCGATGCTGGGTTTTCCCACGCTTCCGGTCCCGGCGCGCCGTCGGGCGACCGCGCGGCGGCTCTGCAGGAACCGCATTCCGGAGAATCCGCATGAAGATCCTCATGGTGCTCACCTCGCACGACACGCTCGGCGACACCGGCGAGAAGACGGGCTTCTGGCTGGAGGAGTTCGCCGCGCCCTACTACGTCTTCACCGACGCCGGCGCGGAGGTGACGGTGGCATCGCCGAAGGGCGGACAGCCACCGATTGATCCCAAGAGCGACGATCCCGCCAACCAGACGCCCGCGCAGGACCGCTTCAAGGCCGACCAGCACGCGCAGGCGGTGTTGGCGGACACCCGGCGGCTGGAATCGGTGTCTGCCGACGATCACGACGCGGTGTTCTACCCCGGCGGTCACGGCCCGCTGTGGGACCTGGCCGAGGATCCGACCTCGATCCGGCTCATCGAAGCGTTCTACGACAGTGGCAAACCGGTCGCCGCCGTGTGCCATGCGCCCGGCGTGCTGCGCCACGTGAAGCACCAGGGCGAATCGATCGTGAAGGGAAAACATGTCACCGGCTTCACCAACTCCGAGGAGGAAGCGGTGAAGCTGACGAAGGTGGTGCCGTTCCTCGTGGAGGACGAACTCAAGCGGCTGGGCGGCAAGTACGAAAAGGCCGACGACTGGCAGAGTTTCGCCATCGTCGACGGTCGGCTGATCACCGGCCAGAACCCGGCATCGTCGGAGGCGACAGCGAAGGCACTGTTGAAGGCGCTGTCCTGAAGCGTCGCGGGGCGGCATCGCACGTGAGGGCATGCGCCTGCCCTGCGACGGGTGCGCAGGTGCCTGCGATCGAGTGCGCGACACCTTCCGCCGGGCACAACGGCACGTTCGCGAGAGCGCCGGAGACCCGCGCGGCGCGACTTTCTCCCAGCGCGAGGGTTCGCCGTACCCTCGCGACCCTTGCCGGCACCCTCGCACGGGTTCGCGGCAGGCTCGCGAGCGTGTCGAGGCACCCTCGCGAGGCTGCGTCGCACCCGACGACAGGTATCGGAGTGCCTGCGCGAACCTCGCGCGCACCCTCGCGAAGGTCTCAGCGACTCGATCGAGGGCAGGCGCCTACCCGCGCATCCGTCTGCATGACCCGTGGGCGCGACGGCGTCCCGCGCGCCCGGACTAAGGCTCGCTGTCGCCGTAGTCGATGAAGCCCTTGTTGATCTGCGCGATCTTGCGCGCCTGTCGACGGAACACGCCGATGCCTTCGCGCGAACCGCCGTCGTTGCTGTTGCCTTCGATGGTGACCAGCCGGCCGTTGGCGGATTCCACCACCAGTCCGGTGTGCCCTGCTCCGCCGCCGAAATCCATGACGAACAGCGAGCCCGGCCGCACCAGTGCGGGATCGGCGATGGCGCGTGCATGGGTGATGCGCTTGGCGGCGGACACCGATTTCGCCCGGTTCCAGTGGTCCAGCACGCCGGCGGTGCGCACGTGCGGATTATCGACACCCAGCTGTTTCGCCGCTTCCTGGAAGCAGAAGTAGGTGAACGCCACGCACCAGGCGAAGCTGCCTCGCTTCGGATCGAGCTTCACCGACTTCAGGTACAGATCGACCTGGGGACCGCGATTGGAGCCCCGCGGCGACTCCATCACGCCGATCTGCGTGCGCGCGAACTTCAGCACCGCCACGATGAGTTTCGAGGGCGCCCGGGTGCTCGCCGGCACCGTGTCGGCTCCGAACATCGTGCCCCAACTCAACGAACCGATCTTGCCGTCCACCTCCAGCGGACGCCCGGTGACGTCAGCGAAACGCCCCTGGAACAGGCGGACCGCACGCTCGGTACGGGCCTTGTCGTACACGCCGTTGACCTTGAGCGGGCCGCAACCCAGCGAGTTCAGGCGTTCCTGCACGAGCCGGACGAGCGCCTTGTCGGTTTCGCCCACCTTGACGATCCGGTCGGGGAACGGCGGCGCCGTGCCGAGTCCGGGCGGAATGGTTTCGAAAGGCATGGCGACCTCCTTGCTGCGCCGATGGCGCTCCGTTGCCGAATCGGCCACGGGCAACTCCGTGCTTTAACCACGGCCCACACGAAGCGGACACGTGGAAACGAACCGCGAACCGGACAGTCCGTCGCCATCGGGCGGTGACCGTCGGTAGCGCGACACCCGGGAAGGCCGTCGCGGGCCCTCCGTGCAGCCCCGGGCGGCGAATTCGCTACCGCATGGGCACACATTCCCCGCGAGCATCGGTATCGCGGCGAATCGCGGTCTGCGTGCGCGGCGATGGCGATCACCGGCGCGATCGCCACCGCACCACGCGCGCGTCCCGCCGGGCCTTGTATCGGAATGTATCGGCGGTCCAAACGGCCGAGGTTTCCGACAAATCGACCGCATCGGCGACACGAGGCAGATACCGCCCGCCCTCGAAATGGCGCAACCGCAGAACGCCACCCTTTCGAGAAAACGCCATGTCCTCCCGCAACGTCACCGTCCCCACCCCACCGCTGATGGCCCGCGTCGATGGCGTCGGCCAGTGGCTCGCCCCGCTCGGACTGCGCGCGCTGCTGGCGTGGGAGTTCTTCGAAGCCGGTCGCGAGAAGCTGCAGGGCGAGAACTGGTTCGGCGATGCCGCAGACACCTTCCCACTGCCGTTCTCGCTGCTGGGCGCCAACGTCAACTGGACGCTGGCGACGTGGTTCGAACTGCTCGGCGCGATCGCACTGCTGGTCGGCGTGGGTACGCGGTATGCGGCGGCGACGCTGTTCGTGCTCACCGTCGTGGCGATCCACGCGGTGCATTGGCCGGCCGAGTGGTCGAGCCTGGCCGAGCTGTGGCAGGGCTACGCGATCAGCAACGACGGCTTCGGCAACTACAAGCTTCCGCTGATCTATCTGGCGATGCTGCTGCCGCTGATGCTCGGCGGCGCCGGCCGCTTCAGCCTCGATCACCTGTTCGCTTCGCGTCGCGCATCGAGCGCCCCGACGTCCGACCTACTGGCCTGGGGCCTGGTGCTGTCCTGCATCGGTGCAACCGCTTCGCTGCTGCTGCCGTGGGCCGGCGCGACCCTCGCCGTCTTCGGCCTCGCCCTGATGGCCTGGCCGCGCAGCCGCGCGACCGCGGCCGAACGCCTCGCCGCTGCCTGATCGCCACGCATCCCGATCGCGTCGTCCTCGCGGCGCATCACCCGCACGGTATCCGTGCACCTTTTGGAGTAATGCCATGTCCCGCAACACCACCCGCAATACCGCCGGCATGATCGGCGTCGCCCTGGCCGGCCTCGTGCTCGGCAATTCCGCCTTCGCGATGCAGCCGCTCGCGCAGGGCTACATGCTCGCCGCCAGCCACGCCACCGGCGAAGGCAAGTGCGGTGAAGGCAAGTGCGGTGCGAACGAGGCCAAGCCGGCCAAGGGCGCTTCCGCCAAGGCCGCCGAAGGCAAGTGCGGCGAAGGCAAGTGCGGCGCCACTGAAGCCAAGCCGGGCAAGACCGCCGCATCCAAGGCCGCCGAAGGCAAGTGCGGCGAAGGCCAGTGCGGCGACGCGCGCTTCAACAAGACCGACACGAACGACGACGGTCGGGTTTCCAAGGCCGAGTACCTCAAGGCCGTACCGACCGGCGAAGGCTGGGCCGACAAGGACACCGACCGCGACGGCTTCATCTCCGAGCGCGAAGCCTACGACTACACCAAGTCACGCTTCGAGGCGAACGGCAAGAAGATCCCGATCGGCCGCTTCGCCGCGTTCCCCGAGTAAATCCCTCCCCCGCACCCGCGGCGACCATCGCCGCGGGACGCGCCTTCGCACACTCGCCTTCGAGCAATCCGCCATGCCCGTCCTTTCCTCTCCCGCTTCCGCCGGCCTGGGCCTGCGCCGCAGCCTGATTCCCGAGCTGCTGGCGATGGACGACGGCGCCGTCGACTTCCTCGAACTGGCGCCGGACAACTGGATCGGCGTCGGCGGCCGTTTCGGCGAGCAACTGGCGCAGTTGTCGGCGCGCTTCCCGCTGAGCGCGCATGGGCTGTCGCTGTCGCTCGGCGGCACGCAGCCGCTGGATATGGACCTGCTGCGCGGCACGCGCGAGCTGATCGACCGTCACGGCATAGCGCTCTACAGCGAACACCTGAGCTACGCCTCCGACGACGGCCATCTCTACGACCTCATGCCGATGCCCTTCACCGACGAAGCCGTGCGGCACGTCGCCGCGCGCATCCGCGTGGCGCAGGACGTACTGGGCCGACGCATCGCGGTGGAGAACGTCTCCTACTACGCCGCGCCGTACCAGGCCCTGGCGGAGATCGACTTCATTCGCGCGGTGCTCGACGAGGCCGGCTGCGATCTTTTGCTGGACGTCAACAATCTCTACGTCAACTCGATCAACCACGGCTACGATGCGCGGGCGTTCCTCGCGCGACTGCCGGGCGAGCGCATCGCCTCGTACCACATCGCCGGTCACTTCGATGAAGACATCGACCTGAAGGTCGACACGCACGGCGCACCGGTGAAGGCCGACGTTTGGCAGTTGCTGGCCGATGCCTACCGCCGGTTCGGCGTGCGCCCGACGCTGCTGGAACGCGATTTCAATTTCCCGCCGTTGCAAGAACTGCTGGCCGAAACCGGGCGCATCCGCGCGACGCAGGCGGCCTACGCCGACCGCGCGCGCCTGCTGGAGCAGGTCCATGCGTGAGGTCCTGCACGAACAGTTGCACACACTGGCGCGCCACCTGCGCGATCCGGCCGCGCATGCCCCGCCGCCCGGCCTGGAAGCGCGCCGCGTGAAGGTGTATCGCGAGCTGTTCTTCAATTCGATCGAAGGCCTGCTCGCGAGCGGTTTCCCGGTGATCCGCGAAACCCTCGGAGACGCAGCGTGGAAGGCGCTGGTGCGCGCGTTCTATGCGAACCACCGGAGCCTCACGCCGTTGTTCCCGCAGGTGGCGGGCGAGTTCGTGGCGTATCTGGACGGTCGCGACGACGATCCGGCCATGCCGCCGTGGCTGCCCGAGCTGGCGCACTACGAATGGATCGAGCAGGCGCTGCTCACGCGCGATGCCTCGGTTCCGCTCGACGATACCGACGCAAGCATGCTCGACGGCGTTGCGGGCCTGTCGCCGCTGGCGTTGCCGCTGGCCTACCGCTGGCCGGTCACGCGCATCGGCCCGGACTTCCTGCCCGATACGCCGCCGCCCGAGCCGACCACCCTGCTGGTGCATCGCGATGCCGGACACGAGGTGCGCTTCGTGCGCATCGCCCCGCTGGTGTATCGCCTGCTGGCGTCGATCTCTGCGCACGCGCGCAGCGGTCGCGAACACCTGGCGGCATTGGCCGCCGAAGCCGGCGTCGACCCGGCCGAGTTCCAGGACCACGCCCTGCCGGTGCTGCACGCCTTGCGTGCGCAGGGCGTGGTCTTCATCCCACCGCGACTGCCGCACCACCCCTCCCCCACCACCATGGAATCACTGTCATGAGCCACTCCCTCGAAACCGTCGTCTACACCGCCCACACCCACGTCACCGGCGGCCGCAACGGCACCGGCCGCTCCAGCGATGGCGCCGTCGATGTCGCCCTGAGCACGCCCGGCTCGAACAAGCCCGGCACCAATCCGGAGCAGTTATTCGGCATCGGCTACTCGGCCTGCTTCATCGGCGCGCTCGGCTTCGCCGCGGGCGAGTTGAAGGTGAAACTGCCCGAAGGCACCGGCGTCGATGCGGACGTGTCGCTCGGCAAGACCGCCAACGGCGAGTACCAGCTCGCCGTGAAGCTCAACGTCAACCTGCCGGGCCTGGACGAAGCGACGCAGAAGCAGCTGGTCGAGAAGGCCCATCGCACCTGCCCGTATTCGCGCATGACGCGCGGCGACGTGGACGTCGAGATCGCCGTCGCCTGAATCCGGCGTCATCGCGACATCCGCGGCCGGCCACAACACGCGGTCGGGCGCACCCGTTCATTCCGAAAGAGGTTGCAGCATGTTCAAGTCCATTTTCGCCGGCCTCGCCCTGGGCCTGTCGCTGTTCCTCGCTGGCTGCGGCACCGGCGCGCAGGCCGAGCCGTCGCGCGCGACGCCGGCGCCGGAGTTCACGGGCATCGCACGCTGGCTCAACGGTCCGCCGCAGACCATGGCCGGGTTGACGGGCAAAGTCGTCCTCGTCGAGTTCTGGACGTATTCGTGCATCAACTGCATCCACGTGCTTCCGCACGTGAAGCAGTGGCACGAACGCTATCGCGACCAGGGCCTGGTGGTGATCGGCGTGCACACGCCCGAGTATCCCGAGGAGCAGAGCACCGCCAACGTCGTCAAGGCCATCGAGCGCTTCGGCATCGGCTACCCCGTGGCGCAGGACAACCTGTACAAGACCTGGGACGCCTACGGCAACCGCTTCTGGCCGGCGTTCTACCTGGTCGACCGCGACGGCCGCATCGTCCACCGCCATTACGGCGAAGGCGACTACGAGGCCACCGAGGCGCGCATCCGCCAATTGCTGGCGCAAACTCCGAGCAAGCACTGACGTACCACGGCGCCGGCCGGCGCGATGTCACAATCCGAGCCACCCAGGAACCGCACGCAGCGAGCCGCATGGAACACGTAGACCACATCCTCGTCGTCGACGACGACCGCGAGATCCGCCAGATGATCGCGGACTATCTGCTCAAGAACGGCCTGCGCGCGACCGCCGTCGCCGACGGGCGCGAGATGCGCGCGGTGCTCGACACGAACGCCGTCGACCTCATCGTGATGGACCTGATGATGCCCGGCGAGGACGGCCTGACGCTCACGCGCAACTTGCGCGCCGGCAAGCATCGCGCCATCCCGGTGCTGATGCTGACCGCGCGCGACGACCAGACCGACCGCATCATTGGTCTGGAAATGGGCGCCGACGACTACGTCGTCAAACCCTTCGCCGCGCGCGAGCTGCTGGCGCGCATCAAGGCGGTGATCCGCCGTACGCGCATGCTGCCCCCGAACCTGCAGGTCACCGAGGCGGCGAACATGCTCGCCTTCGGCCGCTGGCGGCTGGACACCACGGCGCGCCACCTGCTCGATCCCGACGCCACGGTCGTGGCGCTGAGCGGCGCGGAATTCCGTCTGCTGCGCGTGTTCCTCGACCATCCCAATCGCGTGCTCAGCCGCGACCAGCTGCTCAACCTCACGCAAGGCCGCGACGCCGAACTGTTCGACCGCTCCGTCGACCTGCTCGTCAGCCGCCTGCGCCAGCGGCTGGGTGACGGTGCGCGCGAGCAGAGCTACATCAAGACCGTGCGCAGCGAAGGCTACGTCTTCAGCATGGCCGTCACGGTCGTGGGCGAGGACGAATGAACGCGCCGAACCCGCGCGGCCGGCTGCGCTGGCTGCCGCGCACGATGGCCTCGCGCCTGTACGCGCTCCTCGCCGGCGGTCTGCTGATAGCCCACGGGCTCTCGTTCGGAATGCTGTTCTACGAGCGTTACGAGTCGGCGACCTCGATGCTGATGACGAACCTGGAACAGGACGTCGTCGTCGCGGTGAACCTGCTCGATCATCTTCCACCCGACGAACGCGCGCATTGGCTGCCGATGCTGCGGCGGCGCACGTTCCAGTACATGCTCGGGCCGGGCCAGGAAGGCGAGCCGCTCGACAGCCACGGCTCGCGCGAAATGGCGGGCATGATCGCCGCCGCGCTGGGGCCGCGCTATCCGACGCGCGCAAGCCTGTTGTCTCGCGATCCCGAGCGCTTCCAGGTGCACGTGCGCCTGAGCGACGGAACGCCGATGGCCATCGAAGTGCAACCGTCGGTGATGCCGCTGGCGAAATGGCTGCCGTACGTCCTCGCGTTGCAACTGGCGTTGCTGCTGCTGTGCGCATGGGCGGCGGTGCGGCTGGCGACCCGTCCTCTCGCGCGACTGGCCGACGCGGCCGAACGTGTACGCCCCGACGGCGACGGCGAACGCCTCCCCGCCGGCGGCCCGACCGAAGTCGCGCAGGCGGTGGCTGCGTTCAACTCCATGCAGGACCGCATCGCGCGCTACATGAAGGAGCGAATGCAGATCCTCGCGTCCATCTCGCACGACCTGCAAACGCCGATCACGCGCATGAAACTGCGCGCCGAGGCGATGGACGCGGTGCCCGAACGCGACAAGATGCTCGACGACCTGGACCAGATGCAGCACCTCGTGCGCGAGGGCATCGCCTATGCACGCAGCGCGCATGGCGATTCCGAGGCGCCGGTGCGGCTGGACCTCGACGCGTTCCTCGACAGCCTCGTCCTGGACTACGCCGATACCGGGCGCGCGGTGACGTTCGAAGGCCGCATCGGCGCGCCGGTCGTGACGCGCCCGCAGGCTTTGCGGCGCGTGGTCGGCAACCTGATCGACAACGCGCTGAAGTACGCCGGCGCGGCGGAAGTGCTGGCCTCCGACGAATCCGGCGTCGCGGTGATCCGTGTGCGCGATCGCGGCCCCGGCATTCCCGAGGACGAGTTGGCGAAGGTGCTGGAGCCGTTCTATCGTCTCGAGGCGTCGCGTAACCGCGACACCGGCGGCACCGGACTGGGGCTGGCGATCGCCCAGCAACTGGCCGATTCCGTCGGTGCGACGCTGAGCCTGCGCAATCGCGAAGGCGGCGGGCTGGAGGCGATGGTGCGCGTGCCGCGCGCCTGACGCTTCTGCCCTCGCCCGTTCGCGCAGGACGTTCGAAAAGGCGCACACCGCCCGCTCCGGAGACGCACGTGGATCGCATCGAGGCCATGAAGATCTTCATCGCGGCGCTGGACGAAGGCAGTCTCGCCGGTGCCAGCCGCCGCACCGGCCGTTCCGCGGCGGCGGTCAGTCGCGCGGTGGCCTCGCTGGAGGCGCATGTCGGCGTGCCGCTGCTGCACCGGACCACGCGTTCGATCAAGCTCAGCGAGGCCGGCGAACGCTACGCCGCCGCCTGCCGGAAGGTCCTGGCCGACCTGGAGGAAGCGGACCGCCATGCCGCGGGCGAACGCTCCGTGCCGCGCGGCATGCTGACCATCACCTCCACCGTCTTCGCCGGGGTCGAAGTGCTGCAGCCCATCGTCGATGCCTTCATCGACGAATTCCCCACGGTGAACGTGCGCATGCACCTGCTCGAACGCCCGGTCAACCTGATCGAGGAAGGCATGGACCTGGCGCTGCGGATCACGCATCTAGCCGATTCGACGCTGGTCGCCCACCACGTCGGCGAAGCACGGCGCGTGGTCGTCGCCTCGCCGCGCTACCTCGCGCTGCACCCGCACATCGAGGAACCGGCGGATCTGGGCAAGCACCAGATCGTCACCACCGCGCACATGGGCCTGGATTCGTGGACCTTCCCGCCGCCGGAAGGCAGCACCGTGCCGCGCGCGGTGTCGTTCGCGCCGCGACTGGTGGTGAACAACGTGCGCGCGGCGATCGCCTCGTGCGTGGCCGGACACGGCGTCACGCGCATGCTGTCGTACCACGTCGCAGCCGAAGTGGAAGCCGATGCGCTGCGTGTCGTGCTTGCGCATGCCGAGCCCGCGACGATCCCGATCAGCCTGGTGTCGCCACAGGGACGCCTGTCGGTGCCGAAGGTGCGCGCCTTCGTCGACTTCGCACTGCCGCGGCTGCGCGCCGCGTTCGCCCGGCGCTCGCTGGGCTAGACCGGGCCGGATTCCGCCGCTTGGCGGAAGAATGTCTGCCGAAGCCGGTGGATTCGCAGACGAGGTGTGCGCTCCTAGATTGAGTGGCGTCCGGAA
Organism: Lysobacteraceae bacterium P; assembly: GCA_005503055.1. Classification (GTDB taxonomy): domain Bacteria; phylum Pseudomonadota; class Gammaproteobacteria; order Xanthomonadales; family Xanthomonadaceae; genus Lysobacter_J. The sequence goes on from SCOX01000001.1 coordinate 596,385, forward strand.
CGGCCCGAGTTGGCCCCAGTCCGGCTCCCCCACTCACTGGAGTCACACCATGAACACCCCTCGTAAAGTCGTCGCCATCACCGGTGCCTCCCAGGGCATCGGCGCCGCCCTGGTTCAGGCCTTCCGCGACCGCGGCTACGCCGTCGTCGCCAATTCCCGTTCGATCAAGCCGTCGAACGATCCCGACGTGCTCGCAGTTGCCGGCGACATCTCCGACCGCGAAGTCGCCAAGCGCGTCATCGCGCAGGCGGTGGCGACGTTCGGCCGCATCGACACGCTGGTGAACAACGCCGGCATCTTCACGGCCAAGCCCTTCACCCAGTTCACCCCGGAGGACTACGCCGCCAACCTGTCGACCAACGTGGACGGTTTCTTCCATATTACCCAGGCCGCCATCGCCGAGATGGAGAAGCAGGGCTCCGGCCACGTGGTGACCATCACCACCAGCCTAACCGACCACGCCATCGACGGCGTTCCCTCGGTGCTGGCCTCGCTGACCAAGGGTGGCCTCAACGCGGCGACGAAGTCGTTGGCCATCGAGTACGCCAAGCGCGGCATCCGCGTGAACGCCGTTTCGCCGGGCGTCATCAAGACCCCGATGCATGCCCCGGAAACGCACGAATGGCTCGCCGCGCTGCACCCGGTGGCGCGCATGGGCGATATCGCCGATGTCACGCAGGCCGTGCTGTTCCTCGAGTCCGCCGGTTTCGTCACCGGCGAGATCCTCCACGTCGATGGCGGCCAGAGCGCCGGTCACTGACGCGTAACGTCCCCGCAGGAGAGGTGCCATGCCCATCGTCAACATCCAGGTGACACGCGAAGGCTCCGGTCCCGGCCGCGACAGCGTCACTGCGCAGGAGAAGGCCGCGCTCATCAAGGGCGTGAGCGAGCTGCTGCTGGAGGTGCTCAACAAGCCGCTGGACTCCACGTTCGTCGTCATCGAGGAAGTCCCGCTGGAGAACTGGGGCTGGGGCGGCCTACCCGTTCCCGAACGGCGCCGACGCGCGGCGGAAGGCAAGTAGCGGCAACGATCGGCAATGGACCGGTACGTCGCGCTCGAAAGACCGGGCGCGGCACGGGATCGACGGCAATCCCGCAGCAGGATCCTCGGGCTTTGCTGCGCAGGTGAAGACCAGCGCCACGGCGTGCCCTTGGCCGGTCCTTTTTCCGTTGACGGGAAAGGGACACGGCCGCGCCGCTCGCCGGACCCCTCGCCAGCTTGCGCAGGGCGCGCGAGCCTCGAACCCATCGCGACGGCCTGCGGAGCAGGACCGGCCGAAGGACCGCCCCTCGCCCGCCAGGCGCGGACGGCCGCCACCGGAGCCCACGAATGTCGACCTTCGTCCCGCAACCGCACGTCCACGCGCCGTCCGTCTTCGCCCGACGCCCGTTCCTCAGCGGCGTCGCCGTCGGCGTCGCGACGCTGGTGCCGCATGCATTCCTGTCGCCGCAGGCGTCGCTGGCGTTCGCTGCGGTGGTGATCGCGCTGATCGCCGGCATCTACTTCGGCTTCGCCGTGGTGAACGGCTCGGCCCGCGATCAGTTCGTCGAGTTCAACGTCACCGGGCTGTTCACGCTGGCGGGCCTGTTCGGACTGCTGCGCTGGCCGATCCTGCTGCCGCTGGCGTACTTCGCGCATGCACTGTGGGACCTGGCGCACCACAACCGCTCGCGCCTGTCGCTGGTGGCGATCCCGCAATGGTATGTGCCGTGGTGCGTGGTCATCGATGTGATCGTGGGCATTGGTTTGTTGCTGATCTGGCGCCACCACGGCCTGCTCTGAGCGTTCCGGCGGGGGCGCAGTGGTTTTTCCACCTTCCCTTCACCGCGCCTCGACTCTCATGCAGGAGTCCGTCACCTCCCGTGCGGACCGCGGCGAACACCTCACCGCGCGCCAGCCTCGCGGCAACGAGCGTCGCCTTGCGAGGGCCAGCCAAGAGGACACTTCGTGGACGGCATCCGCAACTTTCCCATCACCCGGCGAGAGCTGCTCAAGGCAGGCGTGACCTCCGCAACCGCCATCGCAGTGCCTTCCCTTTCCCTGGCGCAGGGCACCGACCCCGCCGCCACGTCGCCGCCGGTGGTCGAGAAGGTGTCGTTCCAGGTCAACGGCAAGCAGCAGAGCCTGCAACTGGACACGCGCACCACCCTGCTCGACGCGCTGCGCGAACACCTGCATCTGACCGGCACCAAGAAGGGATGCGACCACGGCCAGTGCGGCGCGTGCACGGTGATCGTCGATGGCCGCCGCATCAATTCCTGCCTGACGCTGGCGGTGATGCACGAAGGCGCGCGCGTCACCACGATCGAAGGTCTCGGCACGCCCGACAAACTCCATCCGTTGCAGGCGGCGTTCGTCAAGCACGACGGCTACCAGTGCGGCTATTGCACGCCCGGCCAGATCTGTTCGGCCGTGGCAATGCTGGAGGAGATCAAGGATGGCGTTCCCAGTCACGTCAGCCTCGACCTCACCGCTCGCCCGCCGCTGAACGCCGACGAGATCCGCGAGCGGATGAGCGGCAACATCTGCCGCTGCGGCGCGTACTCCAACATCCTCGACGCGATCACCGAAGTCGCCGGGAGCCGGGCATGAGGGCCTTCGGCTACGAACGTGCGAGGTCCCCCGCCGATGCAGCCGCCGCGGCCGCGCGCACGCCCGGCGCGAAGTTCATCGCCGGCGGCACCAACCTGCTCGACCTGATGAAGCTGGAGATCGAGACACCTGCCTACCTGATCGACGTCAATGCGCTCAAGCTCGACCGGATCGAGCGCACGCGTGGCGGCGGCATGCGTATCGGCGCGCTGGTACGCAACACCGACCTGGCCGCAGATGCGCGGGTGCGCCGCGATTACGGCGTGCTGTCCCGGGCATTGCTCGCCGGAGCCTCCGGGCAGTTGCGCAACCGTGCCACGACCGCGGGCAACCTGCTGCAGCGCACGCGCTGCCCCTACTTCTACGACACGAACCAGCCGTGCAACAAACGCCTTCCCGGCAGCGGTTGCGCGGCGCTGGAAGGCTTCAGCCGGCAACTGGCCGTGGTCGGCGCCAGCGAACACTGCATCGCCACGCATCCCAGCGACATGGCCGTGGCGATGCGCGCGCTCGACGCCACGGTGGACACCGTGAAGCCGGACGGAAGCACGCGCAACATCGCGATCGACGATTTCTACCGCGCGCCGGGCAACTCGCCGCACCTGGAAACGGTGCTGGAACGCGGCGAACTCATCACCTCCGTGACCTTGCCCGAGCCTGCGGGCGGCACGCACGTGTACCGCAAGGTCCGCGATCGCGCGTCCTATGCGTTCGCGCTGGTCTCCGTCGCCGCGGTCCTGCAGGCCGATGGCGGTGGCCGCGTCGCCCTGGGGGGCGTCGCGCACAAGCCCTGGCGAATGCCCGAGGCCGACGCCCAACTGCCCGCGGGCGCGCAAGCCGTGACCGAGCGCCTGTTCGCCGGCGCCAAACCCACCGACCAGAACGCGTTCAAGCTGCTGCTCGCACGGCGCACGCTCGAAGCGGTGCTGGTGGATGCGAAGGGATAGACCATGAAGTTCGACACGCCTGCAGGCACCAATCCCATCGACCGGCTGAAGGTCGTCGGCCAGCCGCTCGACCGAATCGACGGGCCACGCAAGACCACCGGCACGGCGACCTATGCCTACGAATGGCAGGACGCATTCCCCTCGCCTGCTTATGGCTACGTGATCGCCGCGGGCATCGGCAAGGGCCGCATCGCCTCGATGGACGTCGAGGCGGCCAAGGCCGCGCCGGGCGTGCTTGCGGTCGTCACCGCGCAGAATGCTGGGCCGCTGGGCAAGGGCGATTTCAACACCGCCAAGCTCCTGGGCGGGCCGGAGATCCAGCACTACCACCAGGCCATCGGACTGGTCGTGGCCGAGACCTTCGAGCAGGCGCGGGCCGCCGCGCAGAGGGTGCGGGTGCAGTACGAGCGCGGCAGCGGTGCTTTCGATCTGGCGCGGGCGAAGGAATCGGCCACGCGCCCGACCACCGACCCGAAGCCGGACTCCTCCGCAGGCGATTTCGCCAGCGCGTTCAAGCAGGCGCCGGTGCAACTCGACCAGACCTACACCACGCCCGACCAGTCGCACATGATGATGGAGCCGCACGCCTCGGTCGCGGCCTGGGATGGCGACAAGCTCACCGTGTGGACGTCGAACCAGATGATCGACTGGGGTCGCGGCGACGTCGCCAAGACGCTGGGCATCAGCCGGGACAACGTGCGGTTGGTCTCGCCGTACATCGGCGGTGGATTCGGCGGAAAGCTGTTCGTGCGATGCGACGCAGTACTGGCCGCGCTCGGGGCACGTGCCGCGAAGCGCCCGGTGAAAGTCGCCCTGCCACGCCCGATGATGCCCAACAACACCACCCATCGGCCGGCGACCATCCAGCGCATCCGCATCGGCACCACGCGCGACGGCAAAATCACCGCCATCGCGCACGAAAGCTGGTCCGGCGATCTGCCCGGCGGTGGCCCCGAAATGGCGGTGCAGCAGACGCGCCTGCTCTACGCCGGCGCCAACCGCAAGACCACCACGCGTCTGGCGGTGCTCGACCTGCCCGAGGGCAACGCGATGCGCGCGCCGGGCGAAGCGCCCGGCCTGATGGCGCTTGAGATCGCGATGGACGAGATGGCCGAGAAGCTCGGGATGGACCCCGTCGAATTCCGCATCCTCAACGATACCCAGGTCGATCCCGAGAACCCGAAGCGTCCGTTCTCGCAGCGCCAGCTCAACACCTGCCTGCGCGACGGCGCGCAACGCTTCGGCTGGAGCCGCCGCAACGCGAAGCCCGGACAGGTGCGCGACGGCCGTTGGCTGGTCGGCATGGGGGTGGCCGCGGGATTCCGCAACAACCTGGTGATGAAGTCCGGCGCGCGCGTGCGCCTGGATCGCCAGGGTGTGGTCACGGTGGAAACCGACATGACCGATATCGGCACGGGTTCCTACACGATCATCGCGCAGACGGCGGCGGAGATGATGGGCGTGCCGATCGAGCAGGTCGTGGTGAAGCTGGGCGACTCGACGTTCCCGGTGTCGGCCGGGTCCGGCGGACAATGGGGCGCCAACAGTTCCACCGCCGGCGTTTTCGCCGCCTGCGACAAACTGCGACGCACCATCGCCGAACGGGCCGGCTTCGCGCCCGACGATGCGGTCTTCGCGGGTGGCCAGGTCAGCGCGGGCGGGCGCAGCGTTCCCCTCGTGCAGTTCGCCGCGGCCGGCGACCTCGTCGTCGAGGAGACCATCGAGTTCGGCGACCTCGCCAAAAAATACCAGCAGTCCACGTTCGCCTCGCATTTCTGCGAAGTCGGCGTGGACATCGCCACCGGCGAGACCCGCGTGCGCCGCATGCTCGCGGTGTGCGCCGCCGGTCGCATCCTCAACCCCAAGTCCGCGCGCAGCCAGGTCATCGGCGCGATGACCATGGGCATCGGCGCGGCGTTGTCGGAGGACCTCATGGTCGACAAACGACTGGGCTTTTTCGTCAATCACGACCTGGCCGGCTACGAGGTGCCGGTGCATGCGGACGTTCCGCACCAGGAAGTGGTGTTTCTCGACGAGGTCGACCCCATCTCCTCGCCGATGAAGGCCAAGGGCGTCGGCGAACTGGGCATCTGCGGCGTAACCGCGGCCGTCGCCAACGCCATCTACAACGCCACGGGCGTGCGCGTGCGCGAGTACCCGATCACGCTCGACAAGCTTTTGGAGAAGCTGCCGCCCGTGCAGCGCGCCTGAACGGCGCGTTGCGACGGAGAACCGACGCGGTCTCGACGGCGCAGGAGCGGAGGACGGCGCCGCGCCGGCATGTTTCCCGCGCGGTCTCCTACGAAAGCACGCGGAAACACGGGCGCTGAAGCCGGAACGGCGCCGGGGGTGACGGAGATGGAAGGGCGCGAGTCCCGTTCGCGCCGCACGTTCGCTCGCGTACGGATGCCTCGTGGGTTTCCGAGGGATGCCGGCACGCGGTTTGCAGCGGACATCGCGCCATACACGCGAAATGTTTCCATTCAGTTTCAGCGCTTTAGACGTTTCGGATGCGGCCGTTATACGCATCGACACCGACCCGCGGATCGATCCGCCACCCTCCCCAACGAGCCGTACCCCATGAGTGGATTCAAGAATCTCTCCATCGCCAGAAAGCTGGCGGTGGCCTTCTCTATCGTGATCGGCCTGGCGATGCTGCTGGGCGGCTACGCGATGGCGGAACTGAGCGCACGCAACGCGCAGATCACCGACATCAACCGCAACTGGGTGCCGTCGGTGCGGCATCTGCTGGGGCTGCGGGGACAGCTGGGCGAGTACCGCACGTACGAGATTTCCCAGCTGCAGTTCCAGGGCAAGGGCGAAGAGCTTGCCGACTACCGCAAGCGCATGGAAGCCGTCGAAGCGGAAATGGAAACCGCCCTGGCCGCTTACCGGGAACTCATCACCAGCGACGCCGAACGCAAGCGGTACGAAGGCGTCGACACCGGCCTGAAGAACTACTTCGCCGCGCACGCCAGGATCATGGCGGCCGTGGCGGCGGACGACTTCGTCGAAGCCGCACGGGTCTCCGGCGAGGAATCGCGCCCCGCGCGCCGCAAGCTGTTCGAAGCGCTCGGGGAACTGACCGCGTTCAACGCGAAGGGCCTCGATGCGATGGTCGCGAAGTCCGAAGCCGACTATCGCCGCACCTTGGCCAGCATGGCCGTGGGCATCGCACTGCTCGTGTTGCTGGGCGCCGGCCTGGGCTTCCTGCTGGCCCGCGCGATTTCCCGCCCGCTGGCGCGCGCCACGAGCGCGGCCGAAGGCATCGCCGCCGGGCGAATCGACGGGCGCATCGACGTCGACAGCCACGATGAAGCGGGCAAACTGCTGCGCAGCATGAGCCAGATGCAGCTGACGCTGCAGCGCTTCGCGCAGGCGCAGGGCGAAATCGGCCGACGCCATGACGCGGGCGAGATCGACTTCCGCATCGACAACCGCGAGCTGCCCGGTGCGTACGGCCAGATGGCCGGCGAGATCAATACGCTGGTCGACTCGCACGTTCAGCTCAACGCACGCACCATCGCCGTCGTCGGCGCGTACGCCCGCGGCGATCTGTCGCAGGACATGGACCGACTGCCCGGTCAGAAGGCGCGCATCACCGACGCCGTGGATTCGGTCAAGAACGGCATGAACGCCATCAACGCCGAGATCAAGACGCTGGTCGACGCCGCCGTGGAAGGCGACTTCAGCCGCCGTGGCGACGCGGCACGCTTCGAGTACGTGTACCGCGACGTCGTGGCCTCGCTCAATCAGCTGATGGCGACCGCCGAACACGGCCTTGTCGAGGTGGGCACGCTGCTGTCGTCGGTCGCCGACGGCGACCTGAATCGCCGCGTCGATGTCGAGCTTCCGGGCCAATTCGGTCGCCTCGCCGCGGATGCGAACCGCACCGTGGACAAGCTGTCCGAGATCGTCGGGCAGATCCGCCAGGGTTCGGATGCCATCAGCAGCGCCGCGGCCGAAATCGCGGCGGGCAACAACGACCTCTCGGCGCGTACCGAGCAGCAGGCAGCGTCGCTGGAAGAAACCGCATCGTCGATGGAAGAGCTGACCAGCACGGTCCGGCAGAACGCCGACAACGCCCGCCAGGCCAACCAGCTGGCGCAGAGCGCGGCGGAAGTCGCCGGTTTGGGCGGCACCGTGGTGGGCGAAGTCGTCCATACGATGGACGCCATCAACCAGTCGTCGAAGAAGATCGGCGACATCATCGGCGTCATCGACGGCATCGCCTTCCAGACCAACATCCTGGCACTGAACGCCGCCGTGGAAGCGGCGCGTGCCGGCGAACAGGGCCGCGGTTTCGCGGTGGTGGCCAGCGAAGTGCGCTCGCTCGCGCAGCGTTCGGCGAACGCGGCAAAGGAGATCAAGCAGCTCATCAACGACTCGGTGACCAAGGTCGAGGAAGGCAGCCAGCTGGTCGATCAGGCCGGCAGGACGATGGAAGAAATCGTCAGCAGTGTGCGCAAGGTTACCGACATCATCGCCGACATCTCCGCCGCCTCGCAGGAGCAGACGGCCGGCATCGAGCAGATCAACCAGGCCATCACCCAGATGGACGAAGGCACTCAGCAGAACGCGGCGCTGGTGGAAGAGGCATCCGCCGCGGCGCGCAGCCTGGAACAGCAGTCCGAGCAGCTGGTCGAAACGGTGGCGGTGTTCCGGATCGCGCAGGCGTCGTCCGCGCGTGGCGGCGTCGTCGAGCTGCCGGCCGCTCCGCGTCGCGAGAGGGCGGACAAGCCGGCCAAGGCTGCCTCGCGTCCGGCGGACGCCATCTCGGCACGGAAGGTTCGTGGTGCCGCCGCGGCTGCGATCGATCACGATTGGCAGGAGTTCTGATTCCGGTCGCGTCGCCGGTTTCCAAAGCGTTGCGCGCGGACCCGTCAACGGGTGTCCGCACCGTCCTGTCCTCCGGCGCCTCCCTGGCGGCGCCCTGATCCGAAGCACTCCATGCCGACTACCCTCTCCTGCCCGCTGGCCTTCGCGCTGGCGGTCGTCGCACTGCCTTGCACCGCGTTCGCCGGCGATGTTTCCTTCAAACCGACCGGCGTCATCTACTACGACAGCGTGGACGCGCGTCCCGACGTCAAACCGTTCGAGGACGTCGACAAGGTCCGCTCCGCGCGACTGGGGTTCGTCCTCAAGGCAGGCGACGCGTGGCAGTTCAACGTCGAACACGAATTCACCGATCGCTCCACGCCCGACGTGGTGCTGCAGTTCACGCCGGCCAAGGGACACGCCCTGCGACTGGGACAGTTCAAGCAACCGTTCCTGCTCGAAGATGCGACCAGCGCACGGCACACGCCGATGATGGAAGCGTCGCTGCTCGGCGCGTTTGCGCTGGGGCGACGCATCGGGCTGGGCTACGGCTATTCGAACGCGGACTATGCGATCACCACCGCCGTGTATGGAAAGCGCCTTGACGGCAAGAACGAAGGCCTGGGCATGGCGGCACGTGCGACGCATGTGTCGCGGTTCGGCGAGGACCTGCTGCATTTGGGTGTAGGCGCGTCGTTGGATTCCCCGGACAGTGAGGCGGCGCGGTTCTCGACCAAGCCCGAAAGCGCGCTGGCGACGTCGAGCCTGGTCGACACCGGTACGCTGGCCGATGTCGAGCGCATCTCCCGCGCCGGAGTGGAGGCGCTGTGGATCGCGGGGCCGGTGTCGCTGCAGGGTGAAGCGGCGATGGTGAACGCGCAACGTGGCGCCGGGCCGGATCTGCGCGGCACCGGCGGTTATGCACTCGCGAGCTGGTCGCCGAGCGGACATCGCCGCAACTACAAGGCCGGCACGGTGTCCTCGCCGACGCTGGGCGACGCAATGGCCTGGGAACTCGTCGTGCGCTACAGCACGCTGGACCTGGATTCGGACGCCGCACGCGGCGGCGTGGAGTCCGATTGGAACTTCGGCGCGACCTGGTACCTCAGTCCCTATGCGCGCGTGATGGCGAACTATGTCGTCGCCGACAGCCGGCGACGCGGCGTGAACGACGACCCGCGCCTGCTCCAGTTGCGGATGCAGTTGCAGTTCTGACATCACCGGCACGCCTTGCGGACCTGCTCGTCCAATCGGCTCAACAGGTCATAGGTGCGTTTGAGGCCGGCACGTTCGAGCGTTTTCTCGCGCGAGGTCTTCGCCGCTTCGCAGGCAGAGGGCCGCGAAACCGCGCGAATGGCGCGGGCGTTCCCGCCATCGCGTGTGTCGGTGCCGGCGCGGCGGGAGAGGAACTCCGATTCGGCGCGACCGCGTTCGCGCAGCAACGCCCGCGAGGCGAGTTGTTCAGTCGAGGGGGGTGGATCGGGCGGTGCGTTCCAACGCTGCGCCTCGCGTGACAGGCCGGCACAGGAGTGGCTCTGGTAGCTCACCTCGCCACCAGCCGCCACGCATTTGTGTACGGCCTGTGCGGTTGCGTGCCCGCTCCACCCCGCGCAGACCAGCCAGATCCATGCTGCCTTCCGCATTTCGATGCTCGTCCCCGTGTTGGGAAGAGGCTAAGTGCGGCGCAGGGATTCTCGCGTAGGAAGACCGGCGCGCTTGAGCGGCGTCCGGCGCGCGACGTGATGTAGGAATTGCGCGCGGGCGAAGCGGCCAAGCGCGTAGGCGCTCGATCGGACTAGACCGCATTTACCCGCGTTTGGCACTCCAGCACCAACATCGCCGCACCGTTGGGAACGCACATCGACGGGCTGGTGTCGAGCACCAGGGCACGACCGCCCGCGAACACCCGCGTGCTGCCCTGCAGCCACTGCCCGCCCGTGCAGCGCAGCGCCTCGGCGGGTGCCGGAAGGTTGCAGTGCGCGATCTCGTAAGGCGCGGCCACCGTCACCACCGAATGGCCGGACAGCGAGACCCGCGAATACGGCACCGTCGGCACCGCCGGGCCACCGTGCGAACACGTCACGCTCGCTCCCAGATGCAGTACGAGGCCGGCCATCTCACACCACCGTCAGCGCGCCGTCGTTGATGGTCACCATCGAGCCGGCCAGCACGATGCTCGCGCCACGCCCGTTGCTGATGGCGATGCCCGCATCGTTCACCGTGATGGACGCGCCGGACTGCGAGCGCAGCAGCACGCCGCCATCGGGACCCGGCAGGTCCGACACCATCAGCGCATTGCGACCCGGCGTCTGCAGCACCAGGCTGGGCGCGAGACCCGCCTGCGCCATCGACGGCAGCTCGTCCGCATCCACCCAGTAGCCGCCGACCCAGATCGGCAGCTCGGCGTCGCCTTGTTCGAACTCCACCCACACCGGCGCGCCCACCGGCGGCGACAGGAACAGCCCGCTCTGATGGCCCGCCACCGGCACGCAGGGCATCGCCCAGCGAGCATCGCCGTTGAAGATCTTCGGAACCTGCACCAGCACGCGTCCCAGTTGCAGGGGATCGATGTTGTCCATCACCACGCCGCGATGCTTGCCGTAATGGCGTTCTGGCGCGGGCTTGCTCGTGTGCGGCATTTCGCGTGGTCCTTTCGCATGGTTCCCCTGACCTTCGGAACGTGAACGGGCACCGGCGCAGGACAGCATGACGGTCGCACCGTTCGTCGGGATATTCAACCTTACGGTTGACAATCGAAGCTGGCACGCAGATATTCAACCTCATGGTTGAATTAACTTCAGAACGTCTCGACGCGGTATTCCGCGCCCTCGCCGATCCGACGCGACGCGCGATGCTGCGCGATCTCTCGCGCCAAGCGCGCAGCGTGGGCGAACTGGCGCAGCCGTTCGAGATCTCGCTCGCTGCCGCGTCCAAGCACATCAAGGTGCTCGAAGGCGCGGGGCTCGTACGGCGCGAAGTTCAGGGCCGCACGCACGTGTGCCGCCTGGACGCGCGGCCCCTGCATGGCGGCATGGAATGGATGCGGCATTACGAGCAGTTCTGGAACCAGCGCCTTGACGCGCTCGAAACCCTGCTGCGCAGCGAAGACCGCGCGCAGGCCTCGCGCAAGTCGCCTGTATCGCGCAAACCCGCCATCAAACCGGCCAGGCCGCCCAGGAGCAAGCGATGAGCCCCGTCACCGTGCGCGTGAGGCGACGCTTCGACGCTTCGCCCGAAGGCGTGTTCGATGCCTGGCTCGACCCGCCCACCCTCGGCCGTTGGCTGTACGCCACGGAAGGTGGACGCATGCAGCGCGTGGACGTAGACCCGCGCGTTGGCGGCGGCTACGCCATCGTCGAACGCCGCGAAAGTGGCGATGCCGCGCACTACGGCCGCTATCTCGAAATCGACCGCCCGCATCGACTCGTGTTCACCCTCGCACTCGAACCGGACGCAGCGGGCGATCGCATCACCGTCGATATAGCGCCCGACGACGATGGCTGCGTCCTCACCCTCACCCACGAAATGGCGCCCGAATACGCGCAGTACGCACCGCGTACGCAATCGGGCTGGACGCACATCCTCGACTCGCTCGCAAAGCGGGTCGACCCCCCTTCCCCCGACACCACGGAGATTCAACGATGAACGACTTCGGCATCGTCACCGCACCCGACACCCTGCGCATCGAACGCCTTCTGCCGGGCCCGATCGAACGCGTGTGGGCCTACCTCACCGAATCGGAGAAGCGCGGCAGCTGGCTCGCGCGCGGCGACATGGAACTTCGACCCGGCGGCTCCATGGAGCTGGTGTTCCACAACGACAACCTCACCGACAACGACGTCCCGGCACCGGCGAAGTACGAGAAGTACGGCGGCGAAATCCGTTCGCACGGACACGTGCTCGAATGCGAGCCGCCGCGCCTGCTGGTATTCAGTTGGGACGAGGAGAACGGCGGCGATTCGCAGGTGCGCATGGAACTCACGCCGCAAGGCGACGAAGTGCGCCTGGTGCTCACGCACAGCCGCCTCGCCAGCCGCGACGGCATGATCAGCGTGGCCGGTGGCTGGCATACGCACCTGGGCATCCTGGCCGACCGCCTCGCCGGTCGCGTGCCGCCCGGATTCTGGGCGACGCACACGCACATCGCCGCGGAGTACGAACGGCGCATTCCCGCTGCCTGAAGGCCGGGACGGCGATGCGCTTTAACCCCTCTCCCGTCGGGAGAGGGGTTGGAGTGCGGGTCGGCGAAGCGATAAGGGTACGGGTCACTGGAATGCCTGTGCGGTTGCGCGTGACAGCACGCGACTCATGACGCTACTGCCGTCCTCGCTTACCCTGTGCGCATGAAACTCTTCCTGCGCACCGCCACCCTCGCCTTCGTCTCCCTCCTCGCCGCGTGCGCCGATCCCGGCCCGCCGCCGGGCGGCACCATCGCGCGCTTCGAGACCATCGACCAGCAGGTCGGCACGGGCGCCGTCGCCTCCTCCGGGCAGGACGTCGTCGTCCACTACACCGGATGGAACTACGACAGCCGCAAGCCCGACAAGCGCGGCGAGAAGTTCGACAGCTCGCGCGATCGCAACGAGCCGTTCACCTTCCTGCTCGGCGCCGGCCGCGTGATTCGCGGCTGGGACGAAGGTGTCGCCGGGATGCGCGTGGGCGGCAAGCGCGTGCTGATGATCCCGCCGGAATACGGCTACGGGCGCAAGGGCGCGGGCGGCGTGATTCCGCCCAACGGCTCGCTGGTGTTCGAAGTGGAGCTGCTGGACGTGCGCGCGCACTGAGTCGCGCGCGCTTCCCGCGTCAGGCCAGCGCCGCGCAGGCCTGCGCGGCTATCTCGAACGAACGCACGCGCTGCGCGTGGTCGAACACGTTGGCGGTGATCATCAATTCGTCGGGCTTGTGCCGTTCGATGAAAGCGGCGATGCCATCGCGTACGGTCGCCGGGTCGCCCACCACCGAACACGCCAGGGCCTGCTCCACGCCGCTTTTTTCCAGCGGCGTCCAGTACGCCTCGATGTCGTCTATCGGCGGCGGAATCAGGCCGGGCCGGCCGCGGCGCAGGTTGACGAAGGCCTGCTGCAGCGTGCTGAAAAGACGCTTCGCGAGCGCGTTGTCGTCCGCGGCGACGACGTTGAGCGCGAGCATCGCGTGAGGCTGCCCGAGGCGCCTGGACGGCTTGAACTCGCGGCGATACATCGTGAGCGCGCGGTCCATCGCGTCGGGCGCGAAGTGTGACGCGAACGCGAACGGCAGTCCCAGCTGGGCCGCCAGGCGCGCCGAGAACAGGCTGGAACCGAGCAGCCACACCGGCACGTCCACTCCGGCGCCGGGCACGGCGCGCACGGCCTGGCCCGATTGCGCCGGCTCGAAGTAATGCAGCAGTTCCACCACGTCCTGGGCGAACATGTCGGCCGCTTCGAAATAGCGGCGCAGCGCATGCGCGGTGGCGTGGTCGGTCCCGGGCGCGCGGCCCAGGCCCAGGTCGATGCGACCGGGGTACAGCGACGCCAGCGTGCCGAACTGCTCGGCGACCTGCAACGGTGCGTGGTTGGGCAGCATGATGCCGCCAGCGCCCACACGGATCGTGCTGGTACCGCAGGCGACGTGGCCGATCAGCACCGCCGTGGCGGCGCTGGCGATGCCGGGCATGTTGTGATGCTCGGCCAGCCAATAGCGGTCGAAGCCCAGTCGTTCGGCATGGCGCGCCAGATCAAGCGTGTTGGCGAACGCCTGCGACGCGTCGCTGCCTTCGGTGATCGGAGCCAGGTCGAGGACGGAAAACGGAACCATGCGGGCACTCCTTGCGAGGTCCTCCCGTTGTGGGGACGGAACGCGCCGAACAAAGCCGCACAGCGTTCCATCCCTGCTCGTTCAGCATTGCACGGGCGGCGGCACCGCCGCGTGAGGCCTCACCACAGGTCGAAGACGACGCCTTCGCGCTCGTTATCCCAGACCGTGCTGAAGACCCACCAGCGGCCGTGCTCGAAGCACAGCTGGATGCTGTTGGCGCCGCGCTTCATCACCGGCGATTCCGGCGCTTCACGCGCCTCGTAGTGGCTCCACACGTGCGCGACCTGGCCGAATCGCTCCACGCGCTGGCTGATCTCCACCTCGAAAAACCCGTTAGCGGCGAAGTACGGCGTGACGTCGGCGATGTAGCTGTCGACGTCGAAGACCATCGCACGTGTGCCGCCGTCGGCCTCGACCACCGTGCGCAGGCTGCGCGCCTGCGGATGCTGGAGGAAGCGGAAGCGCGCCCAGTCGCGCGGCCCGCCGGCCGGCCCGGAAATGCATTCGTAGATCGCGCGCACGATCGTCGGGATGTCCTGCGTGTCCTGCCACCACTGCGGATTCGTACCCTGCTGATTCACTGGCTGCTCCCTTGCTGCGGACGGCTCATCATGCGTTGCACGGCGTCAACGAAAACGAAAGGGCCGCGCGTCATCGGCGGCCGTGTTGCGGTTCCGTCGGCACCGGCTTCAGGCGCAGGTCCTGGAAGTCGAAGCTGAAGTCGGTGAGCGGCGAGATGGCCTCCATGCGCGCCTCGCGGACCTCGCCGTCGGCATCGAGCGTGAAGGTCACGAAGGCGTCGGCGTTGAGCCATCGCTCGTTCCAGCGCACCACGAACGTGTCGTGCTGCCAGGGCTCCATCCGGCCCACCAGCTGCGGCGAACGACTGAAACGCATAGTGAGCCCCTCGCTGCCCTGCTCGACGATGACATCGCCGTACCACGGATCGCGGTAGGTCTTCGCGTAGCTCGACAACGGGCGCGAGGGCGGCGCGTCGGCGGCGCGCGCGCTCACGTGCTTCTGCCAGTCCTCGTCGGCCTTGCCCTTCGACTTGGCGAGCGCGGCGGCGTAGGCCGCGGTCCAGTCGGTGCGCGGCGCGTCCAGGTAGGCATCCAGCACGCGCATCGTCACGGCGTTGAATGCTCCGCTGACCTCGGCGTTGGTCAGCACGATGACGCCCAGTTTCTGCTCGGGCACCAGCGTCACGCGCGAGACCATGCCCGGCCAGCCGCCGGTGTGCGAGACGAGCTTGCGCCCGCGGTAGTCCGACAGCTGCCAGCCTTCGCCGTAGCCGAGGAAGTTCGGTTTCGCCGCTTCCAGTTCCGGCACGCTGGGCTTGGGAATCGGGATAGGCGTGATCACCGACCACATCTGCTGCTGGCGCTCTTCGGAGAACAGGCGCTGCTGCGTTCCCTTCGCGTCGGTGAACGTGCCGCCGGCCAACTGCATGCGCATCCAGCGGCTCATGTCGTGCACGCTGGAATAGATGCCGCCGGCGCCGGAGACGTTCGCCCACGACATGCGCGGCGCCGGTTCGAGGCTCTTGAAATCGGCCTTGGCGTGGCCGGTGGCGACGTTGTCGCGCGGACGCAACGTATCGCTGTTGAAGCGCGTGTCGCGCATGCCCAGCGGGGCGAAGATGCGCTGCTGGAGAAACTGTGCGTACGTCTGTCCACTGGCCTTTTCGATCACCAGCTGCGCCACGCCATAGAGGATGTTGTCGTAGGCGTACTGGCCGCGGAAGCTGCCGGTGAGCGGCACGTCCTTCAGCCGTCGCGCGACGTCCTCGGTCGTGTAGTCCGTGCCCGGCCAGTACAGCAGATCGCCCGCGCCCAGGCCCAGGCCGCTGCGGTGCGCGAGCAGGTCGCGCACGCGCATTTCCTGCGTCACGTACGGATCGGACATGCGGAACCACGGCAAGTGATCGATCACGCGGTCGTCCAGGCTCAGCTTGCCTTCGTCGGCGAGGATCGACAGCGACGCCGCCGTGAACGCCTTGGTGTTCGAGGCGATGGCGAACAAGGTGTTCGCGTCGACCTTCTCCGCCTTGCCCATCTCGCGCACGCCGAAGCCGCGTTCGATCACGACCTGCCCGTCCTTCACCACCGCCACCGCGATGCCAGGCACATCGAACTGCCTGCGAACGCCTTCGACATAGGCGTCGAGGTCCTGCAGCTGCGAAGGCAACGCCTGGCTCGGCGCCGATGCCTGCTGCGCCTGCACGCCCTGCGCCAGCAGCGCGCCGGCCATCATCGTGTGGAGCGTGCCTGCCCGCCTGAATCCCCGATGCATCGTCCCGTTGTCTCCCCGTGTCCAGTCAGCCGCAAGCCTCGACGATACCGCGTCCCGACGCGAGGGCCGGAGGTCAGGGCCGGCATAATGTCGTCCCTGTCCCCTCGCTGTGCCCCGCATGTCGTCTTCTCCCGTTCCCCGCGTGCGCCTGGCGATCGTCGGCGGCGGCCCCGCCGGCCTCATGGCGGCCGAGGTGGCGCGCGCGACAGGCGTCGAGGTCGATCTGTTCGAGGCCAAGGGCTCGGTCGGGCGCAAGTTCCTGATCGCCGGCAAGGGCGGCTTGAACCTCACGCATGGCGAACCGCGGCCGGCGTTCGACGCACGTTATGGCGCCCGCGCTCAGGCCGTGGGCGCATGGCTCGACGACTTCGACGCCGACGCGCTGCGCGAGTGGGCGCGCGGCTTCGGCGTGGAAACCTTCGTCGGCACCTCTGGCCGTGTATTTCCGACTGACCGCAAGGCCGCGCCGCTGCTGCGCGGCTGGGTCCACCGCCTGCGCGAGGACGGCGTGCGCTTCCACGTGCAGCATCGCTGGCTGGGCTGGCGCGACGACGGCGCACTGCGCTTCGCCGCACCGGAAGGCGAAATCGCCGTGCACGCCGACGCCACGGTGCTGGCGCTGGGCGGCGGCAGTTGGCCGGAACTGGGCTCCGACGGCGCCTGGGTGCCCGCGCTGGAGGCGCGCGGCATCGACGTCGCCCCGCTGCGACCGGCCAATTGCGGCTTCGACATCGGCTGGAGCGAGCACTTCGCGCAACGCCACGCTGGCGCGCCGCTGAAGCCCGTCATCGCGCACTGGCAAGACGAACTGGGCCTGCCGCACGAACTGCAGGGCGAATGCGTGGTCACCACGACCGGCATCGAAGGCAGCTTGATCTATGCACTCTCGGCGGGACTGCGCGATGCGATCGCCGCGCACGGGCAGGCGCGATTGGAGCTGGACCTCGCGCCCGGTCGCGAACTCCATCGCCTGCGCGGCGAGCTGGAAAAGCCGCGCGGCGGGCGCAGCCTCACCGAGCACCTTCGCCGCCAGACCGGCATCGCGGGCGTAAAGGCCGCCCTGCTCTACGAGGTAGTCGGCAAGGAGGCGATGCACGACATGCAGGCGCTGTCGCGTGCGATCAAGCGGCTGCCATTGCAGCTCGTACGCGCACGGCCGATCGCCGAGGCGATCAGCAGTGCGGGCGGCGTGCGACTGGAAGGGCTGGATGCAGGCAGCCTGATGGTGCGCGACCAGCCCGGGGTCTTCTGCGCCGGGGAAATGCTGGACTGGGAGGCGCCCACCGGCGGTTACCTGCTCACGGCGTGTTACGCCAGCGGACTGCGCGCGGGGCGTGGCGCGGTGGCGTGGTTGCGCGGGGGGACGTGAGGCGCGGCCTCAACGGCGTAGTTCGGTTGTGACCCAGACCGTCATTCCAGCTTTCGCTGGAATGACGAAGCGAAGTCGGACCTCATGGGCATGGATTCCAGCTTTCGCCGGAATGCCGAGACGGATGTGTTGCGAGCCTGATCCCGAGCGCTGCGAGGGATGAGGCCGGCGCGACTTACCTGCCCTTGGCGATCTTCTTGTCCGGCGAGTTCGCGCCGCCGGCGATCGGGAAGTATTGCGTGCTCGCGCACAGCTCGATGCCGTTCGCTGTCGCGGCCGGCAGGTCGGTGCCCTTCAGGCCGATCAACTTCAGCGTTTCGCCGGTGGTGTCCTCGACTTTCGCCAGCGCGATGAAGCCGGTGCGATTGCCGCCGCACAGCGCATTGGACGGCGATTGCGTCGGCGGTGTCTCTTCCAGCACGCGGCGCAGCTCCACAGGCTGCGAGGCGTCGACAATCATCGCCTGCGCATAGGTGCTGCCCGGGGAGTACTGATCGCCGCCGCTCACCATCGCCACGCGCTCGGTGGTGAAGCTCGCGCCGTTCTCGCCCTTGATCACAGTGTCCTCGAGCGAGAGCTTGCCCGTGACGCTGGTGGCGACCGGGTTGCCCGGGTCGAACTCGCCCAGCACGACCGGCTTGATCATCGGCGGCGCGGCGCGCTCGACCGGCTTGGCGTTGACATCGGGCTGCGGGTTGGCGGCCGGCGCCGGCGCGGTGATCGCTTCCGGCGCTGCGCTGTTCACGGGCGTCGCCGGCTCGCAGGCCGACAGCCCGGCCGCCAGCAGCACCGCCGCAACACAGGCTCTCGCGCTGCCCGCGCCCAGTCGCATCACGTCGCACGTCGTCATCGCCTTGCTCACAGATCAAGCTCCTTGCTGGCCGGACGCGGCTGGGAAAAGCCGTGGCCGCTTCAGGCGGCGTCGTCCATCAGGGGTTGCAGTTCGGGATCGAGCGCGACGCGCTCGTCGAACACGAAGCAGCGACCTTCGTAATGCCGGCCGCCGACCTGCTCAAAGTAACCCAGAATGCCGCCTTCGAGCTGCAACACGTTATGCATTCCGTCCGCCTGCATCCACAGCGCGGCCTTCTCGCAGCGGATGCCGCCGGTGCAGAAGCTGACCACGGTGGCCTGTCGCAGCGCGTCGCGGTGCGGCGCGAGCGCGTCGGGCAGGTCGGTGAAATTATCGATGGGCAATGTCAAAGCGCCGTCGAACGTTCCGTAGTCGAACTCTTCGCGGTTGCGCGTATCGAGCATCACCACCGGCGTGCCGGTGTCGTCGTGGCCCTGGTCCAGCCAGCGCGCCAGCGTGTGCGGCTCGACGGACGGCGCGCGACCGGACAGCGGCGAGGCGTTGTCGCGGCGGAAGCTGATGATCTCCGGCTTCACCTTCACCTTGAGCCGTGCGAACGGCTGGCGATGGCTGTGGCTGAACTTGACCACCAGGCCGGCGAAACGCGCGTCGTCGCGCATCGCATCGAGGAAGCCATGGATCGCCGCGTCTTCGCCAGCGAGGAACAGGTTGATGCCCTCGCTCGCGACGAGCATCGTGCCGAGCAGTCCGCTCGCCTCCGCACGCTCGCGCAAGGTGACCGCCAGTTCGGCGGGATGGTCGATGGAAACGAAGTGATAGGCGGCCAGATTCAGCATGCGCCCATTGTACGACGCAGCCATTCGCTTGAAGGCGCCCTTTACTTCAAGTTGTCGCCGTAACCAATTGATTCTACGTGGCCTACGGCCGGCGTCCTGCGCAGCCAGTGGGCGGCCAGCGCCAGCCAGAGCACGATCGCGGCGATCACCGCCTTCTGGCTCAGTCCACGCGGCAGTTCGCGCCACAGCGCGTGCAGCCACAGCGCGATGAAACAGAACATCGCCAGGCCAAAGGCGAGCGCGAAATGCCCGCGCCAACGAGGATCGCGGCGAAGCGCCCAGCCCTGCACGAGCATGCCGAGGGTGGTGCCGAGGAACGCCAGCGGTGCGGAAATGGCATGCACGTAAGCGTGCGTCGTCAACGCCACCGAGCCGCCGCGGTCGGTCTCCGCCCAGGCGGTGACGGCCAGCGCCACGGCCGCGACGATGAACAGCGCCAAGGCCCCGCCGCTGCGGCTGTCGCGCGTGGCGGCGCCGTAGTAGCCCACGCCGATCAGGCCCAGGCTCATCGCCAGGCCCAGGTAGGCGAGCTGCAGCCACAGCCCGAGCGGGCCCAGCAGGTAGAAGCTCAGCGTCGCCCGGACCCAGTCCAGGTCCGTGCGCAGGAACTGCATCGCGGTGGCGACCACCGCGAACACGACCACCCCGCCCAACGCCCAGTTCCCGATCGTGCGCGTCCGCGCCGCCGTTTGGCTCGCTCCGACCACGACCGGGATGTCGGACATCAGCGCGCTCCCATGTAATCCAGTTTGCCGACCGGGACGCCGTTGTGGCGCAGCAGCGCGTAGGCGGTGGTCACGTGGAAGAAGAACTGCGGCAGGCCGTACTGGAGCAGGTAGGCGCGCCCTTCGAAGCGGCGTTCCTTCGGCGTGCCGGGGCGCAGGACGATCTCGCGCTCGTGCGCGCCCTCGAACAGCAACGGGTCCAGTCCCTCGATGAAGGCCAGCGTGCGCGCGATGCGGTCGCGAAGCTCGGCGAAGCTGCGCTCCTCGTCGGGCGTGGAGGGAACCTCGACGTCAGCCAGGCGCGCACTGACGCCCTTGGCGAAATCGCAGGCGATCTGCGCCTGCTTGAGCAGCGGGAACATGTCCGGGAACAGCCGCGCCTGCAGGAGGACCTCGGGGTCGTAGCCCTGCGCCTTCGCGTGGTCTTCACCCTTGGCGAGCACGCCATCGAGCGCGCGGAGCATGTGGCGGAACACGGGCACGCTGGCCTCATGCAGGGACAGTGACATGCAGCAACTCCATCGGATCGACAATGCCGGCGATGTTACGGCCGCTGCGCCCTTGCGTCACTTCCCGTCGCTTCCTTTCACGTCGCGGCGAGCGCGGCGCGGCCCTGCGCCAACGAGGCGTACAGCGACTCCACCTGGCGCATCAGCGCCTGCGAACTCCAACGTTGCGCATCGTCCGGACCGGCCGCGGAGAGTGTCGCGCGCAGGTCCGGCGAACGCAGCACCTGCGCCACCTTCGCGGCGAAGGCATCCACCTGTTCCGGGGCGATCAACGCACAGTGCGTGTCGCGCAACACCATCGCCGTGCCCATCACCGCGGTGGAGACGATCGGCACGCCCAGCGCCATCGCCTCGATCAGCACCAGCCCCTGCGTCTCCGTCGGGGAGGCGAACACGAACGCGTCGCCCGCCTTGTAGCTGTCCAGCAGCGTGGTGCGCCGGTCGAGATTGCCGAAGAAGCGCACGTTCGCTTCGATGCCCAACTCATTGACGAGCCGGCGCAGGCGCGGTTCGTCCGGACCTTCGCCGGCGATCAGGAACAGCAACTGCGGGAACTCCGCCACCAGGGCGCGCACCACGCGCAGCAGGAAGGCGATGTTCTTCTCCAGCGACAGGCGGCTGACCGTGACCAGCGTCGGGCGTCCGGGCTCGATGCCGTACTGCGCGCGGAAACGAGCGCCGTCGCCGCCCTGGAATTCGGCCAGGTCGATGCCCGTCGGCAGCACGGTGTGCGGCGTGGCGATGCCGTAACGCTGCAGCACCTCGACCATCTGCGCGCTCGGCACGATCAGGTGATCCACGCCATGGCACAGGCGCCGCGACGCGACACGCGCCACGTGCCGGCTCAGCGCGGTCGGCAGCCACGGCAGGTAATGGCCGACGTACTCTTCGAAATAGGTGTGGTAGGTCTCCACCGTCGGCACGCCCAGTTCGCGCGCCAGGTGGACGCCCATCGAATGCGCGCGGAACGGGGTGTGGATGTGGATGGCGTCCCATTGGCGCCCGGCCAGTGCGATACGCGTGCGGCGCGCGTCGGCGGCGCGCATCAGGCGGTCTTCCGGGTCGAAGAAGATGGTTCGCGCCGGGACGCGGATCACCTCGAACTCGCCCTCCCCGTCGTGCCGCTCCTGGCCGCTGCCCTCGCCGTAGTCCGGCGCCACGATCGCCACCGTATGGCCCATCCGCGCAAGCCCGCGGGCGAAGGTGCGGATCGAGGTCGAGACCCCGTTCACCCGCGGGAAGTAGACGTCCGAGAGCATCAGCAGGTTCATCGCGTGCATCCGTCCGGCGCATGCGTCCGGGTTGCGCTGATTGCAACGGAGATTTGTTACAGGCGTGTCACATGGGTGACACGCGATTCAGGCCCCGGGGGTCAAGCCCCGCTCCCTCCGGGAGAGGGGTTGGGTGAGCGTCGGCGGAGGCGCAACGCTTGCGCTCGCGACGGAATCATCCAGGTCCGCGCCTCAGTATCAGCGCAGCGAATCGAGCTCGTCCGCGTCGGCATCCGACCATCGCAGCGCCCCGGCCCCGTGTTCGCCGAGCACATCGCCGGGATTGGCCAGCCGGCAGCGGTCCAGCGACAGACATCCGCAGCCGATGCAGTCGTCGAGCGTGTCGCGCATCTGGATTAGCCGCTCGATCCGCGCGTCCAGTTCCTCGCGCCACGCGCTGGACATGCGCGACCAGTCGCGGCGCGTCGGCGTTCGCGCCTCGGGCAGACCGGCCAGCGCGTCGCGAATCGTCGCCAGCGGCATGCCCACCCGCTGCGCGGCGCGGATGATGGCGATCCGCCGCAGCATGTCGCGCCCATAACGGCGCTGGTTGCCGGCCGTGCGCTGGCTGTGGATGAGCCCCTTGGCCTCGTAGAAGTGCAGCGTGGAAACCGTCACGCCGCTGCGCTGCGCCACCTCGCCCACGGTGAGTTCCTCGTGCGCCATGGCTTGACCTCAAGTTAACTTGAGGTTCTATCCTCGCCTGCGTCTTCGATCCGAGTCAAACCCATGGATACCCGAAACGCCCGCGACGGCTACGTCGCAGGCGCGATGCAGGCACCGACCATGCAGGCGGTGGTGTTCGACGAATACGGCACGGCCGACGTGCTGCGCCTGACGAACCTGCCCCTGCCCACGCCGGGCCCCGGCGAGATCCGCGTGCGCGTGCGCGCGGCCGGCGTGCAACCGGCCGATTGCGCCACGCGCAGTGGCTGGTTCGCCCAGCGCGGCATGGCGCCGTTTCCGCGCCAGCTCGGCAATGAGTTCGCCGGCGTGGTCGACGCCGTCGGCGCCGATGTCGCATCGCCGGCTGTCGGCGACGAAGTGCTGGGCTGGACGGGCGCGAACGCCTACGCCGAAGCCCTCGTGGTGCCTGCTGCGCAAGTCGCACTCAAGCCGCCGATGATGTCCTGGGCCGTGGCCGGCGCGTTGTCGGCCTCGGGACAAACCGCGCTCACGGCGGTGCAGGCGCTGGAGATCGGCGCCGGCGACACGGTGCTCGTGCATGGCGCGGCCGGCGGCGTCGGCACCATCGCGGTGCAACTGGCGAAACTTCGCGGTGCGCGCGTCATCGGCACCGCCAGCGTCGAGAACCACGACTACCTGCGCTCGCTCGGCGTCGAACCCGTGTCGTACGGCCGCGGCCTGGCCGAGCGCGTGCGCCTGCTTGCGCCGCAGGGCGTGCAGGTCGCACTGGACGGCAGCGGGCGCGGCGCGCTGGATGCGTCCATCGAGCTGGGCATCGCACCGGCGCGCATCGGCACGCTCGTTGATTTCGAACACGTCCAGCGCCTGGGCGTGCAGGCCATCCGCAGCCAGCGCAGCCGCGAGCGCCTGCAGGCACTGGTCGACCTGCACGACGCCGGGCGCCTGCGTGTGCACGTGCGCGACATCTATCCGCTGGCCTACGCGGCGGTGGCGCACCGCGACGTCGAAAACGGCCACGGCCGTGGCAAGGTGGTGCTCATGGTCTACAACACGTTCGGGCATGCGCTGTGATGGACGCAAGACGGGAAGCGGACACCGCCACGGGCGCAACAACAGGTGAAACAACCGGGGACGTTTCGCCCCGGCCGCCCTCGGGCGAATCCCTCGGCGCCGAGCCGAAAGGCGTTGCGCACGGAGCGCAGACGCAGAGCCTGTTCGATCCGCGCTATCGCGGCACCACCCTGGGAGCGACCGTGCTGGTCGCGCTCTACGCATTCGAAGCACTCGCCGTCGCGACCGCGATGCCGACCGCCGCGCAGGCGCTAGACGGGCTCGCGCTGTACGCGCTGGCCTTCGGCGGCACGCTGGCGGCGGCCGTGGTCGGCATGGTCGCGGCGGGCCGTTGGGCCGATCTGCGCGGCCCCGCGCCGCCGCTGCGACATGGCATCGTGTGGTTCTCGTTAGGCCTGCTCCTGGCGGGCGTGGCGCCATCGATGTGGGTGCTGCTGCTCGGCCGCATCGTGCAGGGCTTCGGCGGCGGCCTGATGTCGGTGGCGTTGTATGTCGCGGTCGGGCGCGTGTATCCGCCGACGATGCATTCGCGGATCTTCGCCGCGTTCGCCGCGGCATGGGTCGTTCCCGCCGTGGTGGGGCCGGCGATCAGCGGCGCCGTGGTCGAGCACCTGGGCTGGCGCTGGGTGTTCCTGTCGGTGCCGCTGCTGGCTATCGCCGCGGCGGCTTTCGTGTTGCCGGCCGTGCGCGGCCTGGGCGTCGCGCCCGGCGACGCGCACGACGATGACGGCGCGCAGCCGCACCGGCTCGCCTGGGCGATCGGCGCGGCGCTAAGCGCGCTCGCGCTGCATTACGCCGGGCAACTCCATCACGCCGGCGGCGCGCTGATGCTGGCCGTGGCCACCGTCGCGCTGGTCGTCTGCGCCTGGCATCTGCTGCCCCACGGCACGCTGCGCGCCGCGCGCGGACTGCCAACGGTGATCGCGATTCGCGGCATCGCCGCGAGCGCGTTCTTCGGAACAGAAGTGTTCATCCCCCTGCTGCTCTCGCGCGAACGTGGCCTGTCGCCGACGATGGCCGGCGCCGCACTCACGCTCGGCGCGCTGGGCTGGTCGCTGGGCTCGTGGATTCGCAGCCGGCCGTCGCAA
The DNA here is from genome assembly GCA_005503055.1 of Lysobacteraceae bacterium P. Lineage (GTDB taxonomy): Bacteria > Pseudomonadota > Gammaproteobacteria > Xanthomonadales > Xanthomonadaceae > Lysobacter_J. Next base: position 621,159 of record SCOX01000001.1, read on the forward strand.
CCGTGCACGCCGCCGCAGCTGCTGCGTATCGGCATGTCGATGGTCGCGATCGGCGTGGTCGTGGTGGCTTCGTCGGTATGGCATGCGGTGCCGGTGGCGGTGGCCGTCGTCGGCTGGATCGTCGCCGGCCTGGGTATGGGCGCGCTGTTCCCCACGCTGTCGGTGCTCACGCTGCAGCTGTCGCCCGCGAACCGCCAGGGCGTGAACTCATCGGCACTGCAGCTGTGCGATGCGCTGTTCACCGCGACGGTGCTGGCGGTGGGCGGTTCGATCTTCGCGGCGCTGCTTGCGCGCGCACCGTCGCTTGCGTACCTGGTGGGCTTCGCCCTGTCCGCCGCGCTGGCGTTGCTGGGCGCGGTCCTGGCCTCGCGCGTGCGTCCGCCGACCTAGGTCGATTCGACGCTGCGCGCCCAGCGACGGCCACTGACCACACCGCCGACGGCCACCACGACGGAGAGCACGGCGCCAGTCGCGCCTTGCGGCCCGTAATCGACGATCAGCCACACCATCAACGCCGTCAACACGAGCGCGATGGCCATGCGCGGTGAGTGCACGAACTCCACCGCGAACTCGAGCAGTTCCACCAGCAACGACATCGGCGCATCCCTGCCGCGCGTGCGGCGTGACCCCAATCGCCGGACAGGCTAGCCGGCCGCGCCGCGCATCGCCATGACTTCGCGCCGGGGCGGCGCGCCGAACAGGCGACGGTATTCGCGACTGAACTGCGACGGGCTTTCGTAGCCGACGCGATGGCTCGCGGCGGCCGCCTCGATGCCATCGACCATCATCAACCGTCGCGCTTCCTGCAGGCGCAATTGTTTCTGGAACTGCAGCGGCGTCATCGCGGTGGCGGCCTTGAAGCGCTCGTGCAGGCTGGAGGCACTCATATGCGCGGCCGCGGCCAGTTGTTCGATGCGCAGCGGTTCGTGGTAGCGCGTCTTGATCAGGTCGATCGCGCGCGCCACGCGTTGCGCCGGGCCTTCGGCGTCGCACAGTTCGCGCAGGCGCTGGCCGAGTTCGCCGGTGAGCACGCGATAGTGGATCTCGCGCAGGGCTAGCGGCGCCAGCACCGTGGCTTCGTCCGGCGTATCGAGCAGGCGCACAAGGCGCAGCACCGCATCGAGAAGCGTCGGGCTGGTGCGCGCCAGATACACCGCGCGCCCGCCGCGTGCCGGCGACGCGCGTTCAGCGGGCAATTGCAGCAGCAGTTCGTTCACCAGCGAGGTGTCGATGTCGATGCGCAGGCATTGGTACGGCGACTGCGGCGTGGCATCGAGGATCTGCCCGGTGATGGGCAACGACATCGACACCACCAGATAGTGCAGCGGGTCGTAGTGGAAGACCTCCTCGCCCAGCATCGCGCGCTTGCGGCCCTGCACCACCACGCAGATGCTCGGGTGGTAGACCGTGGGCAGCGGCAGCGAGGGCTCGCTGGCGCTGATCAGCGACAGCGCCGGCACGATGGACGGGTGCAGTCCGTCGCCGGGGATGTTTCGGGCAATCCGGTCAGCCAGCTCGGCCTGCTGGGCTTCCAGCCCGTGGGGGGCGGCGATCACGTTCGAAACGTTGTCGTTCATGGCATTACCGCATTGGAGGGCACGCGGCGATTATGCGCCGGGCGACCTTCGCGCCAAGGCCATGCCGTACATCGACGGAGGATCGGGCAAGGATCCCAGAGCAATGGGCTAACGCCGCACAGGGTCGCGGGAGGAGCATGTCCATCACGCCCCCACCCTCGTCGCAGGAGTTCCCGATGAACATTCCGTTTCCCCGCCGCACCCTGGGCCGCCAGGGCCTGGTCGTTTCCGCCATCGGCCTGGGCTGCATGGGCATGTCGGATTTCTACGGCCCCAGCGACGAGGCCGAAAACCTCGCCGTGCTCGACCACGCCCTCGACATCGGCGTGAACTTCCTCGACACCGCCGACATGTACGGCGTCGGTCGCAACGAGGAACTGCTGGCGAAGGTGCTGCGCACGCGTCGCGACGAAGTGGTGCTGGCCACCAAGTTCGGCAACGTGCGCGCAGCCAACGGCGAGTTCCTCGGCATCGACGGCTCGCCGCAATACGTCGCCGCCGCGTGCGATGCCAGCCTCAAGCGCCTGGGCGTGGAGCATATCGATCTGTATTACCAGCACCGCGTCGATCCGAAGGTGCCGATCGAGGACACCGTCGGCGCGATGGCGCGCCTGGTCGAGGCCGGCAAGGTGCGCCACCTCGGGCTGTCGGAAGCCTCCGCCGCCACCGTGCGCCGCGCGGCCGCCGTGCATCCGATCGCGGCGCTGCAAAGCGAGTACTCGCTGTGGACGCGCGAGGTGGAGGACGACGCACTGCGCGCGTGCCGCGAACTGGGCATCGGTTTCGTCGCCTACAGCCCGCTGGGGCGCGGCTTCCTGACCGGTGCGATCCGCAACGCCAACGAGCTGGCCGGCAGCGACTGGCGCCGGCAGAACCCGCGCTTCCAGGACGGCAACATCGATCGCAACCAGCAACTGGTCCAAGCGGTAAGCGAGCTGGCGCGCGAACGCGAGTGCACGCCCGCGCAGCTGGCGCTGGCATGGCTGCTGCATCGCGGGCCGGACATCGTGCCGATCCCGGGCACGCGCCGGATCGCGCGCCTGGACGAGAACGCCGCGGCCACGCGCGTCGACCTTACGCTCGGCGAGCAGCGTCGCCTGGATGAAGTGCTCGCCACGCACGAGATCGCCGGCGCCCGCTATCCCACCGCCGTCATGGCGAACGTCAACGCCTGACATCGCGTTACCCGGCCGGCGCCGCGCAGGCGTCGGCCTCCCCCAACCGCACGACGTGGCCGGCATGCCGGCCGCGATGGGTTCGTGCGTCCCATCTGTGGAGAATTCCATGTCCCATCTCGATTCCAACTCCCTCGACATCGCCGGCAAGGTCGTCGCCATCACCGGCGCAAGCAGCGGCATCGGCGAAGCCACGGCACTGCGACTGTCCTCGCATGGCGCGCGGCTGGCGCTGGGCGCGCGCCGTACCGACCGCCTGGAAGCTCTGGCCGCTCGCATTCGCGAGGCCGGCGGCGAGGCGCTGGTGCATGCGCTCGACGTGACGCGTCGCGACGAGGTCGAAGCGTTCGTGCAGGCCACACTCGCGCAGTACGGCCGCCTCGACGTGCTGGTCAACAATGCCGGCGTGATGCCGCTCTCGCGCATGTCCGATCTCAAGATCGACGAATGGGAGCGCATGGTCGACGTCAACGTGAAAGGCGTGCTGTTCGGCATCGGCGCGGCGTTGCCGACGATGAACGCGCAGCGTTCCGGCCAGATCGTCAACGTGTCCTCCGTCGCCGGCCGCCAGGTGTTCGCCACGGCCGCCGTCTACTGCGCGACGAAGTTCGCCGTGCACGCGCTCTCCGAAGGCCTGCGCCAGGAGTCCCCCTTCCTGCGCGTGACCACCATCGCGCCGGGCGCGGTGGAGTCGGAACTGACCGGCACGATTTCCGATCCGGAGATGAAACGCGAAGTCGACGAGGTCTTCCGCAAGGACCTGCTGCCGGCGGACGCGATCGCGCGCGCCATCGCCTTCGCCATCGGCCAGCCCGCCGACGTGGACGTCAACGAACTGCTGGTGCGCCCGACCGCCCAGCCGTACTGAGCAACCCCGCCACGGCCGCCGCGTGCGGCCGTGGCTACGGCCGTCTCCCGATCCGGCGCCCGCGAAAGCGCAAGCCCGATCAACCGGTTGCCGTCATGATGTCCACGACACAGACGGACGCACGCCGTGAATCGCAGCCAGACCTTCGCCAGCTACAGCACGCGCATCGGCAAGGTGGTCGCCTTCCTGTCGCAGCGGCTCGACCAGCCGCTCACGCTCGCGCAACTGGCGCAGGTCGGACACTTCTCGCCCTGGCATTTCCACCGCATCTATCGCGGCCAGATGGGCGAGACGGTGACGGCGACATTGCGGCGACTGCGCCTGCACCGCGCCGCGGCCGAACTGCTGGATGGCCCGCGCAGCATCGCGCAGATCGCGCGACGCGCCGGTTACGGCAGCACCGCCGCGTTCACGCGTGCCTTCGGTACGACGTACCGCTGCACGCCTGCGGCATTCCGGCAACGCCGCGCCGCACCGTCGGATACCGAGCATCGTCAGCCAGCCCTCCGCGCTCAGGACATCGCCATGTACACCGCGCAGATCGATATCTTCCCGCCCGTGCGTGTCGCCGCGTTGCCCCATCGCGGCGACTACCAGCAGATAGGCGCGACCTTCGACCGCTTGATGGCGTGGGCCGGGCAACACGGATTGTCGAACCCCGGCGCACGCAGCTTCGGTGTCTACTACGACGCCCCGCGCGATGTGCCGGTGGACGAACTGCGATCGGACGCCTGCCTCCAGGTGCCGGCGGACGCGCCGCTCGCGGACGGCATTCGCTGGATCGAGATCGCCGGCGGACGGCACGCGGTGATCGTCCACACCGGCCCTTACGCCGAACTCGAACGCGCCTACGACTGGCTGTTCTGCCACTGGCTGCCGGACAGCTTCGAAGAAGCCGGCGATGCGCCCGTGGTCGAGGAATACCTCAACGATCCGTCGACGCTGCCGCCATCGCAATGGCGCACCGCGATCTGCCTGCCGCTGAAGTGAAGTCTCAATCGCTCTTCTGGTAGGTACCGATCAGTTCGGCCTGCGCGAGGACGTGGCCTTCCATCGCCTCCAGCACACGCATCTTGTCGGTGTCGCCCAGGTCGGGCAGTTGCGCATCCAGCGCGTACAGCCTGAAGAAGTAGCGATGACGCCCGATGGGCGGGCACGGTCCGCCGTAGCCGATGCGGTGCCAGTCGTTCTGGCCCGATTTCGTCTCGTGCGGAAGTTGATCGATGGCGACGTTCTCGGCGATTCCGTCCGAAGCGCCCGGCAGGTTGTAAAGCACCCAATGCACCCACACGCGCTTGGGCGCGGCCGGATCGGGCGCGTCGGGATCGTCGACGATGAGCGCGAAACTGCGCGTGCCTTGCGGCGCTCCGGACCAGCGCAATTCGGGCGAGACATCGTCGCCTTCGCAGGTGAAACGTGGGGGAATGCCGCCCTGATGGGCGAACGACGGAGAAGTGAGCTGGAACGGCACGCGCGACTCCTTGTGTTGCGTTCGCAGGAGAACAGCGCCTTCGATTCTACGAGCGCATTCGCAGGCGCCATCACGGCCGCCTAACGTTTCACCGTCACCGCGCGCCGCAGGTTGCCCCGCGCCTGCGCATCGAGTCGTTCGTGGAAAAACGGCGAGAGGTAGATGCGCTCGCGCGCCAACAGCGCCTTCAGGAACCGCTTGCGGTTGATCTTGAACAGCCAGCCCGGGACGACCGCGCGATATTCGGCGGCGATGCCGCGATCGTAGGCATCGAAGACGGCGGGCGCGGCGCCGAGGATCGCCATGTCGCAATCCAGGAACAGCGCCGCTTCGTCGTCCACGTCATCGGGCGAGAACGTTCCGTGCCGTGCGGTGAGTTCGATCAACATTTGCACGCGCACGATGTCGATGCCGCGCGACGGCATCCAGCGAGCGACGTGTTCGGCCGCGAGCTCTGCCGAGCGCGACTCGTTGTCCTTCTGCCCGGCGTTGTAGATGGCGTCGTGGTAGAGCACGGCGAGTGCGACCTCGACGGGCTGCTTCCATCCCGGCCCCTGCCCCGCCGCGTCGTAATGGCGCAGCACTTCCAGGACATGCTGGAAATTGTGGTACGCGCGCGGCGGCGTGGCATACGCTGCCTCGAGCGCGGCGCGCTGCTCGTCGGGGAGTTCGAACGGGAGTTGGAACGTCATGGCGCGGCGCCGGTGGGAATCGCGGGCATTGTCGCATCGCCGCCGATCGATGCGGGCCGGCGCGCTCGATGGGGCATCCGGCTGGGGTTATCGACCGCTACCGCGCATTCGCCCGCGCCGCATCCACGTGCAACGCGATCCATTTGGCGTACTTGTCCATCCAGTCCTGGACGAAAGCGCGGCTGCCTTCGGACGCGATGTTGCCGTCGCCATCGAAGAATCCCTCCTTCGCGTGGATGAAAGCTTCCGGCTGCCCCATCACCGATACGTCCAGGTAGGCCAGGATGTTGCGCAGATGCTGCTGCGAGAGCGCGGTGCCGACCGTACCGATGGACGCACCGACGACGCCGGCCGGCTTGCCCTGCCATGCGCTGTCGCCGTAGGGACGCGAGGCGTGGTCGATGGCGTTCTTCAGCACGCCCGGCACGGAGCGGTTGTATTCGGGGGTGACGAACAACAGGCCGTCGGACTCGCGCACTTCCTTCTTGAGCCGCTTCACCGGCGCGGCCTGATGGCTGTCGTCGTCCTGGTTGTAGAGCGGAAGGTCGCCGATCTCGCAGTGATGGAAGACGAAGTCGTGCGGGGCCATCCTGGTCAGGGCGGTCGCGAGCTGCTTGTTGATCGATTCTCGACGCAGGCTGCCGACGAGCAACGCGATGCGGTACTGGCTCATGGAATTCTCCGCTGGAATGGGCCGCCTACTCTCGCCATCGATGCGCTAACGGTCGGTGACGACGGCGCGGCCGCCCGAGCCGGCTCAAGCCTTGCGCAGGAACATCGTCTTCAGCACCAGGCCCTTGATCTTGTCCGAGTTGCCTTCGATGTGCTCGGCGTTGTCCTCGACCAGGCGGATGTTGCGGATCACCGTGCCCTGCTTGAGCGGAATGGACGAGCCCTTCACCTTCAGGTCCTTGATGACCACCACCGTGTCGCCTTGCGCGAGCACGTTGCCGTTGCTGTCGCGCACGACCACGCCGGAGGCTTCGCCCGTCGCGCCTTCCACCGGCCACTCGAAACCGCAGTCGGCGCAGACGAAATTCGCCCCGTCCACGTAGGTGTTGGTAAGGGTGCATTGCGGACAGGCCGGGGACGTGGGCATGGGACGATTCCTTGCTCTTGCTGGGCGCACCGGGGCGCGGCGCCGGGGCGCGCAATTCTACGCGATGCCGGCATCGCTTCGCGGCGCGGCACGCGTCAAGGCGGACTCTTCTCGCGCTCGAGCGAACGGATCTCGGCCACGTCGCGTTCGAGGAAATAGTTGAGGAACGTGCGGATCACCGCCACCGCGGCAAGGCGGCCGATCCCATCCCAGTCCGGCGTGATCGAAGACTCGATGATGTCCGCCGCCAGCTGGAATGTCAGGCCGGCCACCAGCCAGTGCGAGTAGCGCATCCACAGCCTGCGCCGCTCGTGTCTGTCGATCGCGTGGCTTGCCAGCAACGCGATGCCGTCCTTCAGCGCGATCGCGGTTCCGACCACGATCGTGCCGAGCGCGATGAAGTCGATCGCGACGATCACCGGTTCGGACACCACCACCAGCCACTGCTCCATGACACTCTCCTCGTCCGCGCCGTGGTGCGCGAACGTTTGGATTCGAGTCAGCCGCGCACGACCAGGCGGAAGCCGACGTGGCAGGTCGAGGTATCCACCGGTTGCGCCATGCGCGCCGCCGGTCGGTAACGCCGGCAGTAGTTCGGTGCGCACAAGTGCGAACCGCCCTTCATGACGCGACGTGGGATCCGCGCTGCATCGCCCGGCGCCGTGCTCGCCTCGCGTTCGCCGCCGCGCGGATTCTGCAATGTGCAGCACGCGTGCTGCTGGAGCCTGCCGTGGTCCTGGTACCAGTCGGCCGTCCACTCCCACACATTGCCGATCATGTCGTACAGGCCGTAGCCGTTCGGGTCGAAGGAACCCACCGGCGCGGTCCAGGCGAAGCCGTCTTCCGGGCGCAGCTCCCACGGGAACTCACCCTGCCACGTGTTCGCCATGTGACGACCGTTCGGAACCAGCTCATCGCCCCAGGCGAATTCGGTGCCGTCGCCGCCGCCTTTCGCGGCGAACTCCCACTCGGCTTCGGTCGGCAGCTCCTTGCCGATCCACTGCGCGTACGCGAGCGCGTCGGCATACGCGATGTGCACGACCGGGTGGTCGTCGAGCCCTTCCAGGCTGCTGTCCGGACCGCGTGGATGGCGCCAGTCGGCGCCCGCGACGTATTGCCACCAGTTGAAATGGTTGCGCAGATCCACGCGTGCCGGCGGCGGCACGAATACCACCGAAGCCGGCGCCAGCATCGCCGGATCCGCATCCGGATAGTCGGCCGGATCGGCCGGCTTCTCGGCCTGCGTGACATGACCGGTGGCCTCGATGAATCTCGCGAAATCGCGGTTCGTCACCGCATGTCGATCGATCCAGAAGCCGTCCACATGCACTTTGTGCGCGGGCCGCTCCTCCGGGTAATGGTGATCGGAGCCCATCGTGAAGGCGCCGCCGTCGATGCGGACCATGTTGTCGTGCAGCAGGTTGTCATGCAGCTCGCCCAATCGAGACCTCCGTCTGCGGTGCCGACGGATCAGTCGGCGAACACGCGGTTCCAGTCCTTCTTCATGCTGACCACGCCGATGCCCAGCTCGGCGGCGCGGTCGAGCCCTTCCCGGAGCGCGCTGAGCTTGAAGTCGCGGTCGTACGCGAATTCACGCGCGGCATCGTCATGGTGCAGATACCACGCCATGCGCGGCCCATCGCCGGCAAGCGTATACCGGATCATCGCCAGGTCGCCATCGGAATTTCCGAATGCGAACACCGGCCGACGACCGATGTGCAACGCTATGTTGACGACCTTTTCCTCGCGATCGTCGAAGCTGCCCAGCTCGGGAAGCTTGCGCAGCACCATGCCGCCCTCGCCGTCCTCCAGCTTCATCTTCGTGCTGGAACCGACGACCTGTTCGGGCGGAATCCCGTAAAGCGTTTCGGCCACCACGCGCACGAACTCCACGCCTCCGCCGGTAACGATATAGGTCTTGTAGCCTTGCGCGCGCAGCAGATCGAGCAGTTCGCGCTGTGGCACATAGGCGTTGTGGAGGAAGGGACGCTGCAGCTTCGGGTGTTCGGCGTGACGCAACCAGCGCGTGGCATTGGCGTGGAACTCCTCCACCGTCATCCCCGCGTGCGTCGCGAAGGCCGGCTCGAACACCTCCTTCTTCGGCAGCGACATCAGCGTCTTCAGGTCGCCGTCGATCATCGCCTTGAACGCCGGCTTGGTCAGCAGCGACGGGTCCTGCTGCGCAAGCCGCTTGACTTCGGCCAGCGCGAAGAACACCTGCACCTGCAGCGGGAATTCGCACCACAGCGTGCCGTCGTTGTCGAACACGACGATGCGCTGCTCGGGTGGAATGAAATCCGGCCCACCTTCCCGGGTCGTTCGCGCAACGAAGTCGAGAATCGCCGACTTTGCCGCGCCGTCGTTCCATGAAGGCAATGCGTCCGTCATCGATTCCTCCCCTTCGTGGGTTCCGGGCGGCGCGGACGCCGCCCGGAGCGTTCACTCGTCAGCTTGCGCCTGCCGAGGCGTCGCGCATCTTCTCGATGGCATCGTCGATGGTGAAGCTGCCCGGCCGCTGGATCGGCGGGAAGTCCTTGAACGTCTCGACGAACATCGCCGCCCCGGTCTGCGCGGCATAGATGAAGTACGCGTTGTGGATGAACCAGTCGTAGTACGTGTTCGAGGTCTGGTCGGCGAACTCGTAAGGGTCCGTCCGCAGGTTGAACAGCTTGGGCATCCGCAACCTCGTGAACGGCTCGGCCCACACCTGCATCGTGCCGCGGCAGCGCTGTTCCAGGAAGACCAGTTTCCAGTTGTCGTATCGCATCGCGATGATGTCGCCGTCATCGCTGATGTAGAAGAAGAAGTTGCGCGGACTCTTGTCGGTCTTGCCGGTGATGTACGGCAGCAGGCTTTCGCCATCGATGTGGTTCTTGTAGGTGCGGCCGATCGCCTTGTAGCCCTTCTTGAGCTTGTCGACCACGTCGGGCGCGCCAGCCATCTCCAGGAATGTCGGCAGCCAGTCGTGATGCTGGACGATGCCATTGGCGACCGAACCGGCAGGCACCTTGCCCGGCCAGCGCACCAGCAGCGGGATGCGGAATGCGCCTTCCCAGTTGGTGTTCTTCTCGCTGCGGAACGGGGTCATGCCACCGTCCGGCCAGCTGTTGCGATGCGGGCCGTTGTCGGTGGAGTACTGCACCAGCGTGTCTTCGGCGATGCCGAGCTCGTCGAGCAGGTCCAGCATCTGGCCCACGTTCTTGTCGTGATCGACCATGGTGTCGTGGTACGGCGACTGCCAGTGGCCGGCCTGGCCCAGACTTTCGGGCTTGGTGTGCGTGAACAGGTGCATGTGCGTGGTGTTGAGCCACACAAACCACGGCTTGCCGGCCTTCTCCTGGCGCTTGATGAAGTCGGTGGCGGCAGCGACGAACTCGTCGTCGCAGGTCTCCATGCGTTTCTTGTTCAGCGGGCCGGTGTCCTTGATCTTCTGCTTGCCGACCTTGCCCCAGCGCGGCTGCACCGTCTTGTCGTCGACGTCCGTCGCCCACGAATGGATCACGCCGCGCGGGCCGAAGCGCTCGCGAAACTTCGGATCCTTCGGGTAGTTGTACATCTCCGGCTCTTCCTCGGCATTGAGGTGATAGAGGTTGCCGAAGAATTCGTCGAAGCCATTGTTGGTGGGCAGCATGGAGTTCAGATCGCCCAGGTGGTTCTTGCCGAACTGGCCCGTCGCGTAGCCCTGCTCCTTGAGCAGCGCGGCGATGGTGACGATCTTCTCGCTCATGCCCACCGGCGACGCCGGAATGCCGACCTTCGACAGGCCGGTGCGCAGCACGCTCTGTCCGGTGATGAACGAAGAGCGCCCGGCGGTGCAGCTCTGCTCGCCGTAGCTGTCGGTGAACAGCATGCCTTCGTGCGCGATGCGGTCGATGTTGGGCGTCTTGTAGCCCATCAAGCCGTGCGTGTAGCAGCTCAGGTTGGACTGGCCGATGTCATCACCCCAGATCACCAGGATGTTGGGCTGCTTCCTGCCGCCGCCTCGCGAAGCGGCGCTCTTCTGCGGACCGCTAGATGCGGCTGTGTCGGCCCGTTGCGACGGTGGTGCCGACTTGGCCACCTTGGCCGGTCTGGCCGCTTTCTTCGCCTGTGCCATGACGCGTCTCCTGCATTATTGCCGGGGGATGGATCTGCCTGCTCAACCCGATGCCACGTCGAACACCATGTTGACGATCGCGAACAATCCGATCAGCAACAAGGCAATGGCGGTCAGGAGGGTGTACGAAACCGGATAGCCGCTTTCGCCATGGACCAGACCTTGCTGGACCATGGCATTGCGCTGCGCGCGAAGTCCGCGCATGAAGTTGACGTGGTAGGCGATCCCCACGATCAGCATGACCACGCCCAGCGCGACCAGCGCCATGCCGAAGTTGCTCGGCGCGGCCGTGCTGAGCTTCAGCAGCCCGGCGTCGCGCGCCTTGGTGAACACCTGGAAGATCGTGAAGCCGAAGCCGATCAGCGACAGCGCGGTGCGGATCACCGACATCAGCGTGCGCTCGGCGCTCATGCGCGTGCGCTGGAAGGACATGCCGCTACGCCGCATCGACATTTCGGTGCGATGACCGGACAGGTCGGTCCGGTATTCGGACAGCGAGGTGCGGTGTTCCGACAGCCCGGTACGATGCGTCGACAGTTTCGTGCGGTGCTGCGAGTACTCGACCGACGCCAGATCCGGCTTGGAAATGTCGACGTCGGGAATCGGCGGCGGCGGGGTTTCCGGCAGGCGCTCGGGACGCACCAGCATTTCGTCCTGCGGAGTGGTTCCCGGCGTCTGGCTCATGATGGCCTCACGAAACGCCCTGGTCACGCGCCCGCCACCAGCGCGCCAGCCGGTTCACCGGGCCGCGCATCAGCAGGTACGGAACGAAGCACAGGATGATGATGACGTTCAGCGCTTCCAGCACGTGGAACGTGCCGAGCACCTTGTACTGATAGATGATTTCCATCACCAGACCGAGGATCAGGATGCGCGCGGTGTCCTTGATGCCTTCATGCAGCGATCCACGTCGCGCGCTCGGATCGTTGAGGATCTTCCAGAAGTACGGACGGCGTCCGGTCTTCGCATCCCTCACGCCGTCGCGCAGCGCCATCAGCAGCGCCATGCTGGGCTGCAGGAAGAAGCGGAACGACATCGGACCGTGCGTCCTGCCGATGATGTCATCGTAGAAGCGAACGACGTCGTGCACGAAACCATCCAAGCCCGCCCCTCCTGCATGCCTGCATCGGAACATTCGGATCAACGTGACTGCGCGCACTACGCTTCGCGTGCTGTGCACACGGAGCCGATGCTCGACGTGAAAACCCGTACGCCGGGGAGGCGATGATGGTTTTCGCAGAGTGAAAGGTTCGTGACGGGCCGGTGGACACCGACCCGTCACGACGTGAAGAACCTCGAAGCCGATCAGAGCGTGCGCATGAACGCCACCAGGTCTTCCTTCTCCTGCCTTTCCAGCCTCGTCTGCAGGACGATGTTGAAGAATTCGACGCTGTCCTCCAACGTGAGCAACCGGCCGTCGTGCAGGTACGGCGGCGATTCCTTGATGCCGCGCAGCGGGAAGGTCTTGATCGGGCCGTCCGCGCTGGCGAAGCGACCGTTGATCATCTGCGGTTTGAAGAATCTTTCGACCTGCAGGTTGTGCATGGTGTTATCGGTGTAGTACGGCGGCGTGTGGCAGGAAGAACACTGTGCCTTGCCGAAGAACAGCGCCTCTCCGCGCTTCTCCTGGTGGGTCGCCTTGGCCGGATCGAGCCTGCCGAAGATGTCGAGCTTGGGCGCGGGCGGGAAATCCAGCAACGCCTGGAACTCGCCCATCGCGTGCACCTGATGACCACGGTCGAGGATGTTGATGCCCTTCTTCGTCGCGATCACGGGGTCGCCGTCGAAGTACGCGGCGCGCTGTTCGAACTCGGTGAAATCCTCGACCGACTTCAAGGCACGCTGCGAGCCGAACAACCTCTGTATGTTGACGCCGCGCAGCGACGGCGTATCGATGCGATGACGGAACTGCTGCGGGCGGATGTCGCCGACCAGGTGCGTCGCCGCCGAAGTGTGCCCGTTGCTGTGGCAATCCAGACACGCCACGCCGCGACTGGGAAGCGCCGAGCGGCGATCCTCGGTCTGGTTGAATTGCTGTTGCGCGAACGGCGTCACCAACAGGCGCAGGCCCTCGAGCTGCTTGGGATTGAGTATGCCGTTGAACAGCTCGAAATAGTTGTTGATGTTGACGACCTGGCCCTTGGACACATCGCCCAGGTCCGGGCGCGTGGTCAGGAAGATCGGCGCCGGGAATTCCGGCACGAAGTGGTCGGGCAGATCGAAATCCAGGTCGAAACGCGCGAGATCGCGCTGCTCCAGCCGTTTGAGTTCGTCGATCTGGAACTGCGGGAACACCATTCCGCCTTCGGGATGGTTCGGATGCGGCAGCGGCAGGAATCCGATCGGGAAGGCATTGCGATCTCGCACCTGCTCGGGCGTCATCGCCCCCAGTTCCTCCCACGTCACGCCCGACGGCAGCCGGGCACGAACGCCGCCCTGCACCGCTTTTCCGCGCGTCATCCTGACGCCGGCCGCGGGTTTGTTCGACAGGTCGTAGCGTTGTTCGAGCAGGCTCCTCTGGCGCTGCATGATTCCGCGCTTCTGTCCTTCCATGCGCGACTTGATGGTCTGGAACGCTTCGGTGATCACCACCGGCGCGTAACTGCTCGGCGGCGGGTCGGCGGCGAACACGAGGCCCGAAAGGCCAAGTGCCGTGATGCTGGCTACCCATAGCGGTCTCAGCCGCGGTTGCTTGCGCTGCCTCATGGTCATACTCCCTTGACTGATGGATGACGGCTGCAAGGACGCGCGCACGCGCCCCGGCTGGAGGCTAGTCCTGCGCCGGAGCAAGATGAAATCGTTTGATTGGATGCTTTCGATAGCGCAGGACTATTCGCGTGACATCCACGTCACCAGCCATTGCGGTGCAGCATTGGAGACGAGCCGAAGGAAGGCGGCGCAATGCGTGCGCCCTACCGGACTTCCGCGCGCGATGGCGCGTCAACTCGCGCCTTGGCGTTTCTTGATCGCAACGGTCTTCTTCGCCGGCCGCACCTTCGCCAGATCCCGCAGCGCGTCCTTGCCGACCCACCTCTCGCTTGCGTCATCCGAAGCGGCCAGCCGCCGCGATAATGCCATGGCATCGCGATGCAACCCCTCGCAACGGCCAATCGAACGTAGCGCCCAGCTCACGCCCTTGCGGACGAAATTGCGCTCATCGCAGGCCTCGCGCTCGATCAGCGCCAGCCCCTGCGCGTACTGCGCCGGCTCCTGCAGTCGGCCGTGCAGCGCCATACTGGCGAGCAAGGCGAACGCCGCCCGCTTCTGCATTTCGCCGCGCCGCGACGACCATTGCTCGACCTTGCGCCATGCATGGGCGCTGCGATCGAACAACACGAAACACAGCGTGTCGCACACCGCCCAGTTGTCGAAGTCTCGGCACCAGCGGTCCATCTGCGCGGCGGTGAGGCTTTCGGGGTCGGCAACGTAGGCCGTCAGCATGCGGGCTTCGTAGACGCCGGTATCCCACAACGCCCCGGCAAGCGCGTGATCGCGCCCCAACTGCTTGGCAAGGGCCTGGATGTCCTTCATCCCCACGCCAAGTGCGTGCTCGGAGGGAATCGCGAAACGCGACATGCCGTCGCGCGTAGCCTGCGACGCATGCTCGCGCAGCCGGTCCAGCGCCATTCGCGCACGCGTCTGCGGCACGCCGTCGGCCGTGCCGGATGCACGTGGCGACCGTGCCGTCGTGGTCGATTCAGCGGTTTGCGCGCGCCTGGGCATCGGGCTCACTTCGGCTTGAGTCGCTGTCCACGCAAACCGTGAAGGCGATCTTCTTCAACATGGCCAGCGTCCTGCGGCAACGGTGCGGTCCTGCTGTATCCGGCGGCCCGGCCGCCACGTCAAGTCGCTGGATGCGCCTTCCGACCGGCGGACGGTGATGGCGGACAGCGGCGTGTCGATTTCACGCGAGCTGCTTCGTCGGGAACACATACCGGCCGCACGCGCGGCCACCATTGACGATCGCAGCACACCGCCTGAACAGGAGAACCGACCATGGCCGACCGCTTCCAGCGCATTTCCCCCTTCCTGTGGTTCAACGACCAGGCCGAGGAAGCCACGAACTTCTACCTCTCGATTTTTCCAAACTCCCGCGTGGTGGAAGAATTCCGCTACGACGCCGAGAGCTCACGGGCGGCGGGACGTCCCGAGGGCTCGGTGATGGTGATCGACATCGAACTCGATGGCTCGCGCCTGAGCGCGCTCAACGGCGGGCCGCATTTCACCTTGAATGAAGCAGTCTCGCTGGTGATCAACTGCAAGGACCAGGCCGAAGTGGACCACTATTGGGACCACCTCACGCAGGGCGGTCCGCCGCAGGCGCAGCAGTGCGGCTGGCTCAAGGATCGCTACGGCGTGTCATGGCAGGTCGTGCCGATCGAGATGAACGCATTGCTGAAGGATCCGGACCCCGTGAAGGCGCACAAGGCGATGGCGGCGATGCTGAAGATGAAGAAGCTCGACCTGGATGCCATGCGCGCAGCGATGCAGTGACGCTGGCGACGCGTTCCGGCCGGCGTCAGCCGTGCCGGAGCGCGCGCCGCGCGAACAGCACGCAGATTACGCCGAACAGCATGTGCGCGAGCACGCTGTAGAAGATCCAGTCCGGGTGCGCGAACGAAGGCGAACGCCCCACGCGCGACAGCGGCATCACCACGAAGTTCATGACCACGTACAGCACCACGCCGTACAGCAACCCGTACACGACGGGCCGCACCAGCAATCCCGGGCGGCCGCGCGCGGCGAGCGCGTAGATCAGCACGAAAGCCGTCGCCATCAGCACGTGCAGCACCGCACCGAGTACGGCCGCCTGCACGCCGCCCTGGAAGCTCGCCTGCCCCAGCACGCCCATCGCGATGGTCTGGAACACGCGTTGCAGCCCGGCGCCATCCCACGAGAACCACAACGTCGTGGCGAAGATGAAATCGCCCAGTGCGACGAGGCCGCCGCCGGCGAGGATCTGCGGCCAAGCGATGGAACGTGAGCGGTGGGTGCGGATCGACGACATCGCGGCTCTCCCGGCGCCGGCCTGGCGCGCGGGCCAATCCTAGTGGCTGGAAAGCGCCGGCGCCCATGACTTTCGTCATAGACCAAACGGTCTAGACAATCCGATCTAGATGCGCCAGCATGCCTGCACGCCCCACCGTCAGGACGCCATGAGCCGCAAGATCGCCAAACCGCCCAAGCCCACCGCCGCGGAACTGGACCTGCTGCGCACGATCTGGCGCCTCGGCCCATCCACGGTGAAGGATGTTCACCAGGCGCGGCTGGCCGAACGGCCCGACGCCACCTACGCCACCGTCCTGCGCCTGATGCAGGTCATGCACGGCAAAGGACTGCTGACGCGCGACGAGAGCCAGCGTTCGCACGTCTACGCCGCCGCGCATGCGCAGGACGCGCTGCAGACCAACCTCCTGCGCGAGCTGATCCAGAAGGCGTTCTCCGGTTCCGGCAAGGCGCTGGTGATGGCCGCGTTGAGCGAGCACGTCACCGCGAAGGAACGCCAGGAGATCCAGCGCTTCCTCAAGGACAACCCGGAGCATCGCGATGACTGACCTGCTTGCCGACTTCATTCCGGTACTCGGGCGCGCACTGCTGCACTTCGTCTGGCAGGGGGCGCTGGTCGGGTTCCTCGCGGCTTTCGCGCTGCACCTGCTGCGCGATGCGCGACCGCAGGCGCGCTATGCGGTCGCCTGCGCTGCGCTGCTGGCGTGCACGGTGTTGCCGGTGACGTATGTGATCGTGCAGTGGCGCTCGCCGCTTGTGGGCGACGCATTGCCGCAGGGTGTCGCCTTCCTCCACGCGACCACGCTCGCCGTCGGCAATGCCACGGCGCTGCCGGACTGGATGACGCGCCTGGAAGACGCGTTGCCCACCATCGTGCTGCTTTGGGCCGCCGGTGCCTGCACGCTTTCGCTGCGGATGGGCGCGGGCCTGCTGTGGATCCAGCGTCTGCGCAGTACGCCGCAAGCGCCGATGCAGCGCGAATGGCAGGTGCGCCTGGATGCGATCGCGCGGCGATTCGGCCTGCGACGTCCGGTCGCGCTGCGGCTGGTCGGGACGCTCGCATCGCCCGTGTCCGCCGGCTGGTGGCGGCCGGTCGTGTTGTTGCCCGCGGGCCTGCTGGCGCGCTTGCCGACGGATCTGATCGAAGCGTTGATCGCGCACGAACTGGCGCACATCAAACGCCACGACTACCTCGTCAACCTGCTGCAGAACCTCGCCGAAGCCCTGCTCTTCTACCATCCCGTGACGTGGTGGCTGTCGCGCCGCATACGCACCGAGCGCGAACACATCGCCGACCAGCTCGCCGCCGGCGTTACCGGCCAGCCGCGCCGGCTCGCGCTGGCCCTTTCCGAACTGGCGGAGTGGTCGTGCGGCCACACCGCTTCCCCTTCCCTGCCCCACCTTGCGCAAGCCGCCCATGGAGGCCATCTGATGTCCCGAATCGAACAACTCGTCCGCCCCCGCCAGCGCTCAGTGCGCGGCGGAATCGCCCTGCCGCTGGTCGGCGTCGCGGTCGCCTGCCTGGCGTTCTACGCCCATGCCCAGATCGGCCAGGACGCGAAGTCCGCGGTCGCGCCGGCCGCCAACGCGCAGGCCAAGGCCGATGCCGCGACCAGCGCCGCGCAGTCGAAACCCGCCGCGCAGGCCTCGCCCGCTGCGAGCGCGAAGCCCGCCACCAACGCGACGCCCGCCGTGCGCGGCACGGTGCGCGCGGGTCGGGGCGACCTGGACGCGTACGCGATGATCAGCAAGGACCGCGACGGCATCCGTTTGAACGGCTCCACCGACGACCTGCCCGACATCGAACGCGCGCGCCGCAGCCTGACCAACACCGATTTCGTCTGGCTGCGCCGCGATGGCAAGACCTACGTGGTCTCCGATGCAGACACCATGGCCAAGATGCACGAGGCCTGGCGCGACACCGATCGCATCGGCGCGCAGATGGAGAAGCTGGGCGACCAGATGGAGGTCCACGGCGACCGCATGGAAGCGCTTGGCGCGCAGATGGAGAAGCTCTCACCGAAGGCCGAGGACAGCGCCGCGCTCGAAGCCGCGTCGCATCGCATGGAACAACTGGCCGAACAACAGAGCGCGCTGGCCGAACGCCAGGCCAAGATCGCCACGCAGTTGTGGCGCGTGGACGACGCCGAACGCGACCGTCTCGAGGCGAGCATGGACGAGCTGTCCCGGCAGCAGGATGAACTCGGCCGCAAGATGGACGAACAAAGCCGCGTGATCGATCGCGAGGCCGCGCAGATGGATCGCAACTCCGAACCGATGGAAGCGCTGGGTCGGCAGATGGACGAAGCGGGCAAGCCGATGGACGCGCTTGGCCGGCAGATGGATGCGCTGGGCAAGGAGCACGACAAGTACGTCAACGAAGCCGAGCGCAAGACGCGGGCGCTGCTCGACAGTGCGATGGCGCGTGGGCTGGCGCAGCCGTTGCCGCTGTCGGCGCAGTGAGGCGGCGAACATCACGTGTGTAGCCCGGGTAAGCGAAGCGCACCCGGGGTTCGTGCGACGAAGGGATGGATGCGATGAGGGCTCCCGGGTGCGGCCTTTGGTTCTGCCCTTGAGAGGTTCCAGGGCGCGGGCCTGGGTCGCGGGCTTCGCCAGGCCACGCGGCAGTGCCGCTTTGTTATCGCTTCGCCGTTTGCTTCGATGCCGTCCATGGCGTTGCGTGCTTGGGTTCGGGTCGCCCGGCCCGGACATCCATGGCCGGGCTTTCGCCAGGCCACGCGGCAGTGCCGCGTGAGCGGCCTGCCTCAACCTTCCCACCTGTCCCCTTCCCGCCCCTTGTTGCGTTCGTTTTGAACGGTGGCCGGGTGTGCGCTATGCACTCCGGGCGAAACGTTCAAGGGGCAACCAGTTGATCTTCGATTACAGGAAGGCGTCCTCGCCGGCAGACATCGAGGCCGACATCTGCATCATCGGTGCCGGCGCCGCCGGCCTGGCGATCGCATGGGCATTTCTCGGCACGCAGGCGAAAGTGTGCGTGGTCGAGAGCGGGGGCCTGGCCGCGGACGAACGCAACCAGGCAATGCTGGAAGGTCATTCGGTCGGCGAACCGGACTTCGACCCGGGCGCCTCGCGGCTGCGCGCGTTCGGCGGCACCTGCAACTACTGGGGGCGCGGCTGCATTCCGCTGGCCAATCTGGCGCCACGCGATTGGGTTCCGCACAGCGGCTGGCCGATCGGCTTCGACGAACTGGAACCGCATTACCGCAAGGCGCGCACCTTCTGCGGGCTGGAACAGCACGACTTCGGCGAGGACACGTTCCTGACGCCGTCTTCGCGCCAACCGCTGGCGTTCGAGAGCGATGCGCTGGTGCACAAGACCTTCGCGTCCAGCCCGATGATCTTCGGCCACGCCTATCGCGAAGCGTTCGAGGTCGCCGACAACATCACCGTCCTGTTGCACGCCAATCTCGTCGAGCTCGATGCGATCGACTCGGCGCAGTCGGTGCGGCAGGCGCGCATCGGCACGCTCGACGGCCGCCGCGGCACGGTGCGCGCCGGACACTACGTGCTCGCCTGCGGCGGTATCGAGAACGCACGCCTGCTGCTGTCGTCCAACTCGGTGGCCCCGCAGGGACTGGGCAACGAGCACGACCTGGTCGGTCGCTATTTCATGGACCATCCCAGCGGCAAGCTCGGCACCTTGTTCAGTCCGCGGCCGCACGTCGTCACGCGCCCTTACGACCGCAACGTGCCCCGCGGACAGCCGCAAGCGCATCCGGAGATCTGCCTGTCCGATGAAGCGCAGCGCCGGCACCGAATCCTCAGCGGACGCGTGCGGCCGTTCGCGTTCGAGGAGCCGGTTCCGGAAGGCCTGCAGGCGCTGCGCGACCTGCGCGCGGCGATGCGCGCGCGCCAGCGTCACGAAGACTGGGCGATCAAGGCGCGCGTATGCGGACGTCGCAACGGCGAACCCGATTACATCGCCAACGCCATGCCGCCGGCCGAAGACCTTCGCGCGCTCACGCTGCGCGCCGGCCTGGGCGCGGCCGACATCGCCAAGGCGATGGGCCGCAAGCTCACGCGCAAGCCGACCGTGCGCACCGAACGGGTGGACCTGATCGGCTATTTCGAACAGGTGCCCAACCACGACAGCCGCATCACGCTCGGGGACGAACGCGATGCGATGGGCCTTCGCAAGGTCAACGTCGACTGGCGCCTGACGGACCTGGACCGCCATACCTACCGCACCGCGGCGACGCTGTTCGGCGAGGAGCTTTCGCGCGCGTGCAGCGGCCGCTTCCAGTCCGAACCGTGGCTGGAGGAAAGCGGTGGCGTGCCGCAGGTGTTCGGCACCTCGCACCACATGGGAACCACGCGCATGGCCGACGATCCCAAGCAGGGCGTGGTCGATCGCCACTGCCAGGTGCACGGCGTGGACAACCTGCACGTGGCCGGCAGCTCGGTGTTCCCGACCGGAAGCTGGGCGTTCCCGACCTTCACCATCATCGCCCTGAGCCTGCGCCTGGCCGAACAGTTGCGCGTGCGTCTGGAACAGGCGACACCGCTGCTGGGGATCTAGGCCGATGACGCCGCGACTGTCGCGGATCGGGCAGATCGCGCTCACGGTCGCCGACGTCCCGCGTGCGCTGGCCTTCTACCGCGACGCGTTGGGACTGGAGCATCTGTTCGACGCAGGCCCGGAGCTTTCGTTCCTCGACGCCGGCGGCGTGCGGATCATGCTGACCACGCCGCAGGGCGCGGGCGAAACATCCGCGCTCGGGCACAACAGCCTGCTGTATTTCGTGGTCGATGACATCGAGGCGGTGCAGGCCGCGCTCGTCGAACGCGGTGCGCACGAGGAACGCGCGCCGCAACTCACCGCACGATTGCCCGACCACGAGCTGTGGATCGGCTTCCTGCGCGATCCCGACGGCAACCTCGTGGGCTTGATGGAAGAACGCCGTCCGGGATGAACCCGCGACCGCGCCAGGACACGATGCAGCTTCGCGTCGGCCCGCGCGTCAGCGCAGCTGGCTGTCCTTGCTGCCGCGCCGGTTGTAACCGCCATGGGCGCCCTGCTCCTGGTCATGCGCTTCCTGGCAGGCGATGCACAGGCGCACGCCGGGCACGGCATCGCGCCGCGCCTTGGGGATCTCGACGCTGCATTCCTCGCAATGCGTCCGGCCCGGACCTTGCGGCAGCTGGCTGCGTGCCCGCTGGATGGCGTCCTTGACGGTCGCATCGATCTGGTCCTGAACCGCGCCGTCGCCCGCCCAACCGGTGGCCATGGTGCGTCTCCTGCTTCAAACCGGCGGCCAGCATAACGCCGGGGGGCTGAACTGTTTCGGGCGCCGAAATGCTCATGCCTGAACATCGGCGAACACATGCTGCTATGCCGCACGGGACTACACTCGCCGCAGCCGTTCCTGCGGCGTCGCGCCGCGAAGGCGTTTGGATGCGCAGCGTCGTCGCCACCGCTGTGTTCGCGCTCCTGCTGCAGGTCGGCGGGGTGTCGGCGCAGGCCGTTGCGCCGGGCGACGTGATGGCGCTGCCTGTGGAACTGCGCGAACGTCTGCATCGCGAAGTCCTCGCCGACGCGCCTTCCCCGCAGGAGCGCCTGGATCGGCTCGCCGAATTCATGTTCGCGCCGGAAGGCCTGGGCATGGCCTATCTGGAAACGGCGAACCTCACCGTCACCCAGGCGTACGAATCGCGCACCGCCAACTGCCTGAGCTTCACGCTGCTGTTCCTCGCGCTGGCACGGGAATCCGGGCTGGACGCGGTGCCGCAGGAAATCGAGCAGACGCTGGGCTTCCGCCAGGCCGACGGCACGCTGTACCTGAGCAATCACGTCAACGCACTGGTGCGCGTGCACGGCCGCCGCTACACGGTCGATGTCGCCGGCGACCGCATCATCGCGCGCGACCGCCCGACCCCGATCGGCCTTCCGCGCCTGATCGGCCACTACTACAACAACCTCGCCGTGGAGCATTTGAGCGCCGCCGACCTTGCCGCCGCGCTGTCGCTGTTGGCGATCTCGCTGGAGCTGGACCCCGAGTACGCCAGCTACTGGAGCAACCTCGGCGTCGTGCAGTTGCGCACCGGCGACGCCCGCGCCGCCGAAACGTCCTACCGGAAGGCGCTCACGCTGGACCCGCACAACGCCAACGCGCTG
The DNA here is from genome assembly GCA_005503055.1 of Lysobacteraceae bacterium P. GTDB lineage: Bacteria > Pseudomonadota > Gammaproteobacteria > Xanthomonadales > Xanthomonadaceae > Lysobacter_J. The sequence continues at coordinate 643,280 of SCOX01000001.1, forward strand.
TTCAACCTTGCAGGGCTGGCCGCGCGCACGGGCGATCGCACGCTGGAGCTCGAGTACCGCCAGCGCCTGGCCAGACTCCAGCGCAACGACCCCTTCCACCACTTCATGCTGGCGGTGAACGCCGGCAACGCGGGCGACTTGGTGCGCGCGATCCGCCACTACCGGCGCGCGGTGGCGCTGCAGCCGGAAGAGCATCGCTTCCATTCGGCGCTGGCCAACGCCTATCTCGAGGCCGGACAGACGCAGCAGGCGATCCGCTCGCTGGCCCGTGCCCAGGCCCTCAGCGACGGCGACACCCGCGCCGCGTACCGCCAGCGCATCGACGCCCTGCGCGCCCGCTGAGCCGCGCTCGTTCTCGCGCGTCCTCTTTGAGGCGTCCCCTGCGTTTGCTTATCTCAAGACGATCGGAAGGGGACGACGCCCGTGCGACATGAAACGTTGATGGCCAAGCGCAATCTGGTTCGCATCGCCATCGAGAGCGCCGAACTTCCCGGAATCCGCCTGATCGCCCGCCCGCTGTACCGCAGGCTCTTCAATCGGCCCTACCACGGCGGCAATGCCTACTACGGCGCCTACGATTCGCGCGCGCAGGCGCTGGCCGCCGCGCCGTCGTTGCCGACCTCCTACGACCAGCCGTCGACGACGGCGATGTACATGGACCGGCATCGCAGCATCCGCGTGAGCGACTATCCGGTGGTGCACTGGCTTTCCCGCCTGCTCGGCGAAGGCCGGCATCGCATCTTCGACCTGGGCGGCCACATCGGCGTGACCTACTACGGCTTCCGCCGCTATCTCAGTTACCCACGCACGATGGAATGGCGCGTGCACGATGTCCCGTCGGTGATGGACGCTGGCCGCGATTGGGCGCGCGAGAACGACCCCGATGGCCTGCTGCGCTTCGCCGATGCCCCAGAGGCTGCCGACGCGCACGACGTGCTGATCACCTGCGGCGCGCTGCAGTACCTGGACTACACGCTGCCGGAACTGCTCGGCCGCCTCGCCTCTCCGCCGACGCACGTACTGGTCAACCTGACGCCGGTGCACCCCAAGCGCGGTTACGTGACGCTGCAGAACATCGGCAAGGCCGTTCTGCCGTACCGGGTGATGGCCAAGCCGCAGTTCGTCGCGGAAATGCAGGCGCTGGGCTACAAGCTCGAAGACCAGTGGCAGTCGAAGGAACGTCACCTGCGCGTTCCGTTCGAGCCGGATTGCACACTCGATCATTACGCGGGCTTCTACTTCAGGCGTGCCTGACCCGCGGATTCGCGCGTAGCGTGCAGCTTCCGGCGGGATCAACCCCGCACGCCGGTACGTGCGTGCTAGCGCCGGCTGGGGTATCAAGGCGCCACCTCCTCCGGGACCTGCCCATGCGCCACGCGTCCGTCAATGCCGGCCTGCGCTGTGCGGGGCTGCTGGCGATGCTGATGCTGGTCGCCTGCGCCTCCGCGCCGCACACGCGCGCGGTGGAGGCCTGCGACGCCATGGCGTGCAGCGTCGACGACGACGCATCTCCGCTCGGCACCGCCCGTGCCGAAGCCCGTCGCGCCGAGCAGTACGACGACCGGCGCGCGCGACTGGCGTGGCTGCGCTGCGCCACCTCCGCGTGGAACGCGCTGGAAGACCCCGCGGCGACGCGCGAGGCCGTCGTGCTGGCCACGCGCTGCACCGATGCATTGCTCGGCGAGCTGCTGGCCGAGCGCCGCGACGATTGGAACGCCGGCCCGACCGACGTCGGCGGCATCGCGCTCGACATCGAGTTCCGCGATCTCTCGCCTTACCTCACCGCGCCGCTCACGCTCACGCGCGCGCGCGATGTGCACTTGCGGGAAGGACCGCACCTGCAGCATCCCGGCTTCGGTGTGCCGTTGTCGGTGATCTCCCATCGTTGCGAGGACCGGGCGATCTGCGAATTCCTGCCGCCCGAGGGTGTGTTCCGCGATGCCACCGCGTGGATCGAAGCGCCGCGCGGACCCGATGCCAGGCCGACCCTGGTGATCGCCAACGCGCTCGTCTCGCCCACGCTGACCGTGGGCGGACGGCACGTCGAGCTGGCCTACGACACGTCCGCGGCGTTCGCCCAGGGATCGGGCACCTCGAAGCTGCCGCGCCTGGCGGTGTGGGGCTTGCTCGGCGGTCATGAAGTCGGGCGCCGCGCCGGTGTGTACCTGCTGGAGGACTACGATCCGCGCAAGCGTCCGCTGGTGATGATCCACGGACTGGGCAGCAGCCCGCTGATCTGGGCGCGAATGTCCGATGCGATATGGGGAGCGCCCGACCTGCGCGCGCGTTTCCAGGTGTGGCACGTGGTGCTTCAGACCAATGCGCCGACGCTGGTCGCGCGCCGGCGCGTGAAGGAGTACCTGGACGAGGTCTGGAGCGTGCTCGATCCGGAAGGCGACGACCCGGCGCGCCACGGCACGGTCCTGATCGGTCATAGCCTGGGCGGCGTGATCGCACGACTGCTGTGCGTGGACACGGGCGACGTGCTGTGGAATGCAGCCTTCACGGTCCCGCCGCAACACGTGCATGCCGATCCGTTCGACGTGGCCTCGGTGGCCGATGTGTTCCGCTTCACGCCCTACCCCGGCGTCACCGAGGCGATCTTCATCGCCTCACCGCACCGCGGCAGTCCGAGCGCGACGCGCTGGTTCGGACGGCTCGCGCGCGTGCTGGTCGGGCGCCGCACTCCGGAGCTGCAGTCGCTCAAGCGCGTCGCCGACGCCGATCCCGCCTCCGTGCGTCCGCAACTGCTCGAGTTCTACCAGCAGGCGCGACTCAACAGCATCAGCACGCTGCAGGTGATGCAGCCGGTGCGCGCCGCCGGCGAGGCGCTGATGCCCGTGGAGGGCATCGCGTACCACACCATCGCCGGCTCGCAGCGCGGGCAGATCCCGCCCGGCGACGGCGTGGTGCCGCTCGACAGCGCGCTGCTGCCCGGCGCCGCCTCCACGCTCGTCATCGACTCCGGACACGATGTTTACATGCATCCGGAAGCCATCGCCGAGGTCCTGCGCATCCTGCGCGAAGCACCATGACGCATGACATCGAAGGCCGGCACCACGCCGGCCTTCGAGGCGTTCATCGCGATTGCTTTACTTGGCCGGGGCACTGCCCGGCGGGAAGTCGGCGAACATCTTGTCGATGCCGGCCAGGGCCTTGGTGTTGGTCTGTTCCGGTGAGTCGGGCACCGTGCCCGACGCGGTGCCGCGCCAGATCGCCTGCTTCGTCTTCAGATCGAACATGTCCAGAACGAGCGTGCCGACCTCGTAGTTGCGCACGGTGGTGGTCGCCGAACCCATGCCGACGGGGCCGCCCCAGCGCCCCCAGCCATAGCCGCCCCAGGCCGGGCCGCTGTAGAAGGTGTCCACCGACTGTTGCTGCTGCGTGGCGACGTGTGCGGCGAGGCCGACGTCCGCCGTGGTCTCGCTGGTCTGCGTCCAGCCTTGCGCGGCGAGCTTGGCGTCGATCGCGGCGACGACGCGCTGTTCCACCAACGGCGAACGGCCTTCAGGCTTCTTCAACCAGGTGTAAGTGCGGAAGTTGGCGAACTGCGCGCCCGGGTCATAGTCGGTGTGCACGGTCGGCGTGCTGGCGCAGCCGGCGAGCGCGACGAGCAGGACCGCGCTCGATACGAGGAGTTTCATGGGCCTTCTCCGTGTGCTGTGGATGGGAACGGAAACCTGGTTTGTGCATGCCGCCGACCACGCGCCGGTTCGTGGCTGCCAATGCGCATCGTGTGGTGGCGAGATAGAACTCGGCGCCGTGAAACAGGTGTGAAGGAGTACGGGCTCGCTCGTCGTTCGCGGGCGCCGCTACGGTCACCGAGCACCGCGATTGGCTCCCTTCCGCAGCCGTCAACGTCATCCCGGCGAAGGTCGGGGGCCGGGCCTTCTTGCCTTCAAACCGGTCTCGTCATTCCAGCGGAAGCCGGAATCCATTTTCGTCGCATGCGTAATGGTCGGCGCGCATCGAACATCAAACTGGATTCCGGCTTTCGCTGGAATGAGGGTGGTGATGGTGATGACGGTGATGGACGCGATGCACGGCCGGCCTGGGTCCCGGCCTTCGCCGGGACGACGGTGAGAGACGCCAACGCCGCGACGCTCAGAACGAAATAGGCACGCGCGCGGTGAGCGTCATGTCCGGGGTGTCGCGGGTGACGCCGACGCCGAGCGCTACGTTCAACGACCAGCGATCGCTGAAACGGTACGTGCCGCCGAGCAGCAGCGTGCCCAGGGTGATGCGGACCGAGCCCGGGGAATCGCGACCGTTCTGCTTGGTCTTGCCGATCAGGCTGGTGTCGTAGCCCAGGCTGATGGACGCCTTTTCGTTGAGCGCCAGGCCCATGCCGAGGTTGAAGCCCCAGATGTCGCCGGCCTGCACGTCGCCCAGTTGTTCCTGCTGGCGACCCAGCACGGTTCGCGACACGTTGTCGCGTTCGAAGTTGTAGAGGTAGCTGAAGGTGCCGAAGAACACGACCGGATCGGACGGATACAGCCAGGTCACGCCGGGCTGGATCGCTTCGAAGCCGGTGCCCGTAGGCAGCTCCAGCGGCAGGCCGGTGCCGGTGGTGTTCTGTATGCAACGCTGCACGCAGTCGGTGACGACTTCGAACAGATCCTTGCCGGTGCGGCTCTTGTAGCGCAGCCAGCCGATGTAGAAGGCCTTGTCCGGGCCGCCGCGGTTGAGCTGGTAGCGCGCGGTCATCTCGATGTCGCCCATACCGTCGCCGTGCGCGTTGAACACGCGGTCCTGCGCGCTGCCGGTGAAGACCTCGCGGCTGACGGTGTCGCCGTTGAGGTAGACGTACGGCACCTTGGCTTCCAGCTCGAAGCGCCCGCCGAAGCCCATGCGGCCGGTGAGCGTGCTGACGCCGGACGTGGTCTTCACCTGCCGCACGTCGATCAGACCGATCAGGATCGCCGGGATCACCGTGAAGCCGACCAGCGCGACGCGGTCGTTGGCCGAGTATCCGTACTGCAGCGAGGGTTCGAGGATGAACTGGCCGGACGGCGTGAGCACGCCGGGCTGGTCGAAGATCTGCGCCACTTCCGGCGGCCGAGTCGCCGCGGCCGGCGCCTGCCCGACCGGCTGGCGCTGCTGCTGTTGCGGTTGCTGCGCTTGCTGCTGTGCCGGTGCCTGTGCGACGGGCGCCTGCTGCGGTGCGGCGGGCGCTTGCGCCTGCGACTGCTGCGCGAGCGAAGGCAGCACGGTGCCGGGCGCCGCGCCGGCACCGCGTTCGGCGGCCAGGCGCTCCTCGTCGACCACGCGCTGCAGGTTGGCCACGGCCTGTTCCTGCTGGGCGAGCGACTGCTTGAGTTCCTCCAGCCGACGCGTCTGCGCGTTGATCTCGCGCTGCAGATCGTCGATCGACGGCTGCCTCGCGGCGGGCGCCGGAGCGGGCGTCGCGGTGGGAGGCGTGGTCGCCGAAGGAACCCCGCCGACCTGAGGCTGCGTAGCCGGACGAGCCGGCTCCAGTCCCTGCCACTGGTCCTGTCCGTGGGCGGCCGCGGCGGCGGCCAGCCACAGGCATGGAACGAGCATCAGGCGGCGGGGCATCTGCGGCGTCCTTCTCATGCGGCGTCCTTCTCGTGCGACCCGGGGGAGTCCATCCGGTTAGAACGCAATCCGGCGCCCAACAAGGGCATCGTCACGGCGTGGTGGCGGCCACCATCGCGTTCTGCAGCGCGGTCTGGGTGTTCAGGTCCTGGAACGCCCCCAGCGTGTCGACGCCCACGTTCACGGTGGTAAGCGCTCGGATGTCCTGCCCGTCGAGCGTGTTCTGGATCAGCACGCCGTTGAGGTTGCCGGCCTGTTCGAACGTGTTGCCGCCGCCGATCTGCACGACCACGCCGCGATTGAAGCTGTCCAGCGCCTGCGCCTGTTCGGCGCTCATGCGGGCCACGTCGGGGATCTGCACGCGCGTGGTGGCCAGCAGTTCGCCGTTGACGAACACCGCGCGTTCGATGCCGAACGACAGCGCCATGCCCTCGCCGGTGGTGAAGCCGCCGCGCATGTCGTCGAGCAGCGCCGGATCGATCGCGATCCATTCCGGGCCCAGCGTCGCCAACGCATCCGGCGGCGGGGCCGCCAGTGCGGGCGCGCAGAACGCGAACGTCGCGACGAGAAGGATCTTCAACGAAGGCGAGTGCATGGTCACACCCTCCATCAGATGTCGCCCGGGCCACGCCGGGGCGTCACGATGTTGTAGAGGCTGTCGCGGGCGATGCCCGCGTCCAGAGGTGCCGGCGGCGCCGTGCGCCAGTCGCGCGGCATGTTGAATTGCGCCAGGTCGCGGCGGTTGTGCACCACGAACAGGATGCGGTTGTCCCACAGTTTCTCGAAACGCGAGCGCGGCATCGCCCGCGTCCCACGGGCCGGGTCGCCGAGTAGCACGCGGCCGTTCTTGATGCCCTTCACCACGACGAAATGGCGATAGCCGCGGTCGTTCAGCAGCACGATCGCCGGCAGGCCTTCGTCGAGAAGTTTATCCAGCGGTTGCTCGAATCCATCGGCCTCGAAGCCGAGCGAGCGCAGGTAGCGGCGCATGTCCAGCAGCGAGAAACCGCGCTGGCGGATCTTCGCCTGGTCGCCGGTCTGGTACATGTGCATGAACACTTCCGCCTCGGTGACCGCGTGGCCGTACTGATAGGTCAGCAACGTCGCGGTCGCGGCGGAGCCGCAGCTGAAGTCGTACTGCTGCGGAATGGTGGTCTTGAAGCGCGCCTCTTTCAGGCTGGTCACGCGCAGGGTGTAGTTGCCACCCGGTGGCGCACGCACGTCCAACGCTCCGGCCTGCGCAAGGCCGGAGATCAGGATCCACGCCGATGCCGTCGCAATTGCCCGGCGTCGGAATGTACGCAGGCTCATGGGCCCGCTTCCGCGAACTTCACGTTCACGATCATCGCGTTCTGGATCAGCACGTTCGCGCCGGTGTTCTGGATCACCGTGGAAATGCCACTGGCGTTGGCGAACGAACCGGCGGTGACCGCGTTGCTGCCGGTGAGCACATCGTCGGCGATGGCGTCCTCGATGCGCCCGTTGACGAGAATGTCGTTGTCCACGATCTGAGTACCGCCGCGCAGGTCGGCCAATGCGGTCGTATCGACCGCCGAGCCGAATACCGCGTCGGGCGCCGCCGCTTCGTCGACCACGGCTTGCGCCGCTTCGACTTGCGCCATCTCAACGAAAGGTTGCGCTGGTGCTGCCTCGGTTGCCTGCTGCGCGCAGGCCATCCCGGTCGCGAACCACGCGACCAGGCCCACCAGACCACCCAATGCGATGGAGCGATTGCGTTGCATCGTCATGCTCCTTAGCCCTGCCGCTCCGGACGCGCCTGGAACGTTCCACCGGCGGTGAACCACCGGCGGAACGCATTGCGCGCCACGACGTACCGGAAGCCCGAAGGCCTCCGGCAGTCGATTGGAACGCTTACGGGCCTACGGTCAGGTTGGCCTGCACGGTGACGCCCTGCTGGATCAGCGAGGAGAAGCCGCTGTTCTGCGCAGCCACGGTGATGCCGGCTGCGCCACTGGCGGTACCGGTCATCGTGGAGGACATATTGAACGTCCCTGCATCGACAGTGTTGGTGCCACCGGCACCGCCTGTGCCGCCCGTTGCGCCGTTGCCGACGCCACCGTTGCCGACGCCGCCGTTGCCGTCGCCGCCGCCGCCGCCCGGTCCACCGGCCGCGCCGACCGCACCGGCTGCCCCGGCACCTGCCGTCGCCGAGCCGTTGCTCGCGCTGGCATCGGCATCGCCGTTGGTGGCCGAGCCACCTGCGCCGCCGCCGCCCGCGTTCGCCGCGACCGTGCCGCTCGCGCCGCCATCACCGGCGGTCGCACCGGACGTGCCAGTGCCTGCGCCGGCCGTTGCGGTCGAGGTCGAGGTCGAGGTCGAGCTCGGCGCGCCGCCTGCACCGCCCGCGCCACCGGTACCGGTGCCACCGGCACCGCCCGCGCCGCCAGTGCCGTCGTTGCCGGCGTCGTTGCCGCCGCCACCGCCACCGCCGTCATTGCCGCCTGCGCCACCACCGCCGCCGCCATCGCTGCCACCGGCAAGCGAGCCGGAGCCCGAAGCGGAACCGGCCAGGCTTGCGCCGCCGGCATCGCCGCTGTCGTTGTCGGCGTCGCCGCCACGGCCGCTGTAGACGTCATAGACGTCGCCGCCACGGCCGCCGCGTCCGGCGTTCGCATCGCCGATGCTCGCGTCGCCCGAGGTGGCGCTGCCGTTCTCGGCCCAGCCACCGCTGCCGCCGCTGCCGCCGTCGCCGCCGTCGCCGCCGTTGCCGCCGCCGCCGCCATTGCCTTCACCGCCGTAGCCATCGCCGCCGTAGCCGTCGCCACCGGATCCGCCCGAACCGCCATTGGCGTTGCCGTTGTTGGTGGCTACGTTGCCAATGCCGTAGGTACGCACGTCATAGACGGCGCCTTCAAGAACGGTTTGGGCAACGATCGTGCTGGAGGTGGCACTGAACGTGCTCGAGTCGGTATAGGTGTTGGTGGCGGTGCCGCCACTGTTTGCTGCTGCCGAACCCGCATCGGCGGTCGCGTCACCGTCGTTGCCGCGGTTGTCGCCGGCACTGTTGTCGGATGCATCAATCGGGACGCTGAGGTTGGCGAGGATGTCATCCCCGGCACCGCCGTCACCGTTCGTCTGTTGTGCCATTGCCTGGCCGCCGAGACCAAGGCCAATTAGCACTGCCGTTGCCATCAAGCTGGTACGAATGCGCATTGTTGTTCTCCTTTACGGTACGTCGATCGGGACCCGGGGGAGGCTCCGGTAAACGACGCAAGGAACTACACGCATGAGCGGTGCCAACTGTCGTTCAGGCACGCCAAGGCCTTGATCCGGCGACCCAATCGCCCTGAACCCCGGCACCGGCATCGCGAACGGGGGCGAATGAGGGCCCGATTCGGCCCGAGCCGTTGCAAAACTGAAATGCCACTTTGCGCAACATTGCGTCGGCGAGCCACGCAATACGCCACAAGGCATTGATTCGATGAGGCGCCGGGCGAGGGGCGTGGATTCATCCGCGCGTTTCAGGGGCGCAACGCGGGACATTGCAGTGGTACTTCAGGCCCCGCACGCCCCTTAGACCTCAGATACTTACGACAAACACCTCAGACTGAACTGACGTTGCGACATGGCAACATCTGGAAAATGCTCAGGTTCGCTCCGACCCACCGCTCACATCACCGTCACGACGGGCCGCGTCGCGTTGCCCACGCAGGCGATCGAGCTTTTCCTTGAGCTTGATCTCCAGCCCGCGTTCGACGGGCTCGTAGTACACGCGCTCGCCCATCGCATCAGGGAAGCCGGTCTGGCCCAGCGCGACCCCGCCTTCGGCGTCGTGGTCGTACTGGTAGCCCTTCGAATACCCGAGCTGCTTCATCAACCGCGTGGGTGCATTACGCAAATGCAGCGGCACCTCCTGGGTGCCGTGGGCCTGCACGTCGGCGCGCGCGGCGTTGTAGGCGGCGTAGACCGCGTTCGACTTCGCCGTGCTGGCGAGATAGACCACGACCTGCGCCAACGCCAGTTCGCCCTCCGGGCTGCCCAGGCGTTCGAAGGTATCCCAGGCCTCCAACGCCATGGGCATCGCGCGCGGATCGGCCAGGCCGATGTCCTCCACCGCCATGCGCGTAAGGCGTCGCGCGAGATAGGCGCGGTCGCAACCGCCGTCGAGCATGCGCGCGAACCAGTACAGCGCCGCATCGGGATTGGAGCTGCGCACCGACTTGTGCAGCGCCGAGATCTGGTCGTAGAACTGCTCGCCGCCCTTGTCGAAACGGCGCGTGCGGTCGGCCAGCACCTGCGCGAGCGTGGTCTCGGTGACTTCACCGCCCTCGCCTTCGGCCAGTTCGGCGGCGATCTCCAGCAGCGTCAGTGCGCGACGCACGTCGCCGTCTGCGGCCTGCGCGATCTCGCCCAGCGCCTCGTCGCTCACGCTCAGGCCGCGACCGCCCAGGCCGCGTTCCTCGTCGTCCAGCGCCTGGCGCAGCGCGATGCGGATGTCGTCGGCGGACACGGCGTCCATCACGTGCACGCGGCAACGCGACAGCAGTGCGGAGTTGAGTTCAAACGAAGGATTTTCGGTGGTCGCGCCGACGAACAGGATCGTGCCGCGTTCGATATGCGGCAGGAACGCATCCTGCTGGCCCTTGTTGAAGCGGTGCACCTCGTCGACGAAGAGCACGGTGCGATGCCCGTCGGCGAAGCGCTGCGCGGCTTCGGCGAGCACCTGGCGCACTTCGGGCAGGCCGGAAAGGACGGCGGAGATCGCGCGGAAGTCGGCATCGGCGTACTTGGCCAGCAACAGGGCCAGCGTGGTCTTGCCGCAGCCCGGCGGCCCCCACAGGATCATCGAATGCACGCGCCCGGACTCGATCGCACGGCGCAACGCCGAGCCTGGCGAGAGCAGGCGCTTCTGCCCGACCATTTCGTCGAGGGTGCGCGGCCGCATGCGCTCGGCGAGCGGCTGCATGCTGCTGCGGTCCACGTGCAGCAGGTCGTCGGTGAGGGAGGACGTCGAACTCGTGCGCCGGGCCACGGAAGGTCTCGCGGAATGCCTGCGCACACGATACCAACCTCGTCGTGAGCCAGTGCCCGTTACACCCGAGCGCGGGAGGCGGAAACCGCGCGCTCCCGCCATCGAAGGATCACGGCGATCCGCGATCGCGCGAGGCCAGGGGCATGGCATTCGGGTCGGCCATCTGCGGGCCCAGCTGATAGTCCAGCTGCAGCCACTGCCCATCGCGGCGGTCGTAGAGCGCGTGGATGCGCACGTCGCTGCTGCCATCTCGGCCGAAATCCGCCAGCCCGCTCGCCTCCATGCCGAGGTAGTGGCCGGCCATCTCGGTCGTCTCGACACGATCGAGCTGCATGCGCACCGAGACGATGCCCAGTTCGCGCTGCAAGGTGTCCGCGACGCGGTCCTCGAGCTGGCGCAAGGCCAGGCTGTCGTTGGGAATCGCGCGCCCTTCCCCGCCGACACCGACCTCCAGCTCCGGCCACGCGGCCTGGCCGAGAAAATCGTCGTAGCGGCTGACGAAGCGGAAACCGATCCATCCGGTCTCGCCGGCAAAGCGCATGCCGCCTTCGCCGCGGATCTGACGCTGGCGGGCATCGCCCGGTTCGGCGACCAGGTCTCCGAACTTCACCTCGACGGCGCGGCCGCCGAAGCGCTCGGCCAATGCGGCCACGACGGAGCCGGCGATCGCGCGTTCCATGGATGTGCGATCCATCGCGCCAGGCGCAGGTGCGGGGGCGATGGAGGTCGTGACCGCGGGCGCGGTTGCGACGGGCTCGTTCGCCGCCGCCGGTGACGACAGCAGCCACAGGCCGAGCAGCAGCAACGGTGGACGCAGGGACACGCGCGGCACTCCGGACGGCCGGCAAATCCGGCCCATGCCCTCACGAAAACGAAAAGGCCTGCCGAAGCAGGCCTTTGTCGTTCGATCCCGCGTGGCGGCGTCAGTCGCCGCCGATCACGTCCACGCCCTTGGCCGGCGTGTAGCGGAAGGTGTCCGCGGCGAAAGCGGGATTGCGCTTCCAGCCGCTGAAGTCGATCTCGGTGCGCTGGCCGAGGTTGTCGACCACCGTCATCTTCACCAGCCCGCTCTGGCCGAAGCCCAGGCGCGCGCTACGGAACGCCGCCTCGGATTCGACCTTCGGCGCCAGCGAAAGCCATTCCAGGTCCTTGTCGGCGCCCAGTTCCTTGACCACGAATTGCGCGTCCAGCTTGGCCGGATCGATCAGCGCGGCGAGCGGGCTGTTCTGCTCTTCCACGCCCTGCGGGCGCACCGTGACCTGCTGCAGGTCCGGGTCGTACACCCAGACCTTCTTGCCGTCGGCGACGATCAGCTGCGGGAACGGCTTCACGTATTCCCAGCGAAACAACCGCGGCGCGGACAGCGCGAGGTTGCCGGTGGACGTTTCCTTCAATTTGCCCTGGCCGTCGTACACCTGCTGGGTGAACTGGCCGCTCAGGCCCTTGAGGCCCTTGGTGAAGACGTTGAGGTCATCGCGCGCGCCGGCCAGCGCCGACGACGAAACCAGCGCGAGGCCCAGCGCGGCCCCCATGAAACGAACTGCACGCATGCGCAAGACTCCGGAACTCTGATTGCCGGCGAGTGTGCCGGCGGTTGTCTGAACAGGTCTCGACGCCGCGACGCACCGCCGCGGCACGATTCATTTGGGCGGCGGCGGCGCCAGCACGGAACGGTCGCCGTTGTGCTCCGGAGGCGTCACGACACCGGCCGCTTCCATCGCTTCGATCAGGCGCGCGGCGCGGTTGTAGCCGATCTTCAGGCGACGCTGCACGCCGGAAATCGAAGCGCGGCGCGTCTCGGTGACGATGCGCACGGCCTCGTCGTAGAGCGGGTCGGATTCGTCGCCGCCACCGCCGCCGCTTTCCGGCAGGCCGGTCGCGCCGACGACGACGCCGTCGCCCATCGTCTGCACTTCGTCCAGCACGCCCTCGATGTAGTCCGGGCCGCCGCCGACCTGTTTGAGGTGCTCGACGACGCGGTGCACTTCCTCGTCCGACACGAACGCACCGTGCACGCGTTCGGGCATCGCCGTGCCGGGCGGCAGGTACAGCATGTCGCCATGGCCGAGCAGCGTTTCCGCGCCGGACTGGTCGAGGATGGTGCGCGAGTCGATCTTGCTCGACACCTGGAAAGCGATGCGCGTGGGGATGTTGGCCTTGATCAGGCCGGTGATGACGTCCACCGACGGACGCTGGGTGGCCAGGATCAGGTGGATGCCGGCCGCGCGCGCCTTCTGCGCCAAGCGGGCGATGAGCTCCTCCACCTTCTTGCCGACGATCATCATCATGTCGGCGAATTCGTCGATGAAGATGACGATGAACGGCAGCGTTTCCAGCGGTCGCGGCGCCTCGCCCGACTCGGGGTTCGGCTTGAACAGCGGGTCCATCATCGGCTGACCGGCGTCGATGGCGTCCTTCACCTTCTTGTTGAAGCCGGCCAGGTTGCGCACGCCCACGGCCGACATCAGCTTGTAACGGCGCTCCATCTCGGCCACGCACCAGCGCAGACCGTTGGCGGCTTCCTTCATGTCGGTCACCACCGGCGCCAACAGGTGCGGGATGCCCTGATAGACCGACAATTCCAGCATCTTCGGATCGATCATCAGCATCCGCAGGTCCTTGGCGGAGGCCTTGTACAGCAGCGACAGCACCATCGCGTTGACGGCGACGGACTTGCCCGAACCGGTGGTGCCGGCGACCAGCAGGTGCGGCATGCGTGCCAGGTCGGCGACGGTCGGGCGGCCGGCAATGTCCTTGCCCAGCGCCAGCGTCAGCGGGCTGGTGGACTTGTCGTACTCCTTCGAGCGCAGCAGTTCGGACAGGAAGATCATCTCGCGCGAGGTGTTCGGCGTTTCCAGGCCGACCACCGACTTGCCCGGGATCACGTCCACCACGCGCACCGATTTCACCGACAGGCCGCGCGCGATGTCCTTGTCGAGCGAACTGATCTGGCTGACCTTGACGCCGGGCGCAGGCTCCAGCTCGAAACGGGTGATGACCGGGCCCGGATAGGCGCCGACCACCTGTGCATCGATGCGGAAATCCTTGAGTTTGAATTCGATCTGGCGCGACAGCGTCTCCAGCGTTTCCTCGCTGTAGCCCTTGGGCTGCGGCTTGGGGTCGTCGAGCAGTGCCAGCGGCGGAATGCCCGAGCCGTCGCCGGTATGGAACAGCGGGATCTGCGTCTCGCGCTTGGCGCGGTCGCTTTTTTCCACGACGGCGGCCGGCGGCGGCGGTTCAATCTTCACCGGTTCGCGCCTGGCGCGCAGTTGCGTGTCGGCCTTGCGGGCTTCCTCGCGCTCCTCGCGGAACGCGCGCGTCTGCTGCCATTCGGTCGCCTGCTTCTCGCCCTGGCGGAACAGCTTGGACAGCGTGGGACCCAGCGCGAGCACCCACTGCCCGATCTTGTCCATCACTGCGAACCATGACAGCCCTGTCGCCAACGTCACCGATACCAGCAGGAGTGCGAGAAGGAACAGGTTGCCACCGACGGGCCCGAAGCCGCTGTAGAGCGACTTCCCGACGAGTTGTCCGAGAATGCCGCCCGCGCGTGCGGAAAATGCCTCGGCGTGACCGACGCGCAGTTCCAGCAGGCCCGTGGCCGACACCAGGAAACCGACGATTCCGACCAGTCGCAGCGCCGGACCGAAGTCGGCGTCGCCATCACCGTCGCTGTCCATGCCGAACAACGCGATCCAGGCGATCGCGCCCAGCATGATCGGCAGCAGGAAAGCGACATAGCCGCACAGGTACAGCAGCACGTCCGCCGTCCACGCACCGACGCGGCCGCCGACGTTGTGCAGCGGCGCGGTCACGCTGCCCGAATGCGACCAGCCCGGATCCTGCGTCGAGAACGTGACCAGGCTCGCCAGCAGATAAAGCAGCAGCGGCGCGATCAGGATCAGCGCGATGTCGCGCATCAGCCGCTGCTTGCGCGGCGACGGCGGCAGCTTCTCGGCCTTGAGCTTCTTTCGACTGGCTGCGGACGCTTGCGCCACCGTGATGTTCTGCCTCAAATGGGTTGCGTTAGTCGTTGAATATACGACAGAAGCGGGGGATTCGTGATTCGGGATCGGAGATTCGCCCCAGAGCCCCGTCGCGCCTATCGCTCACGGAAGCCGCGGCTCCAGCCCCAAACGGACGGAGCCCGGGGCCCCATGGCCGCCCGGGCTCCTGGATTGTAGTTCGGGACTCACGCGGTGCGCCGGGACTCGTTGCGAGGAATCCCGAATCCCAACTCCCGAATCCCGGCTTTAGACCTTCATGTCCAGCAGCGCCGGATGGACAATCTTGCCGCCCTCGACGTTGATGCCGCGCACCAGCGCCTGGTTCTGGCGCCACGAGTCGCCCGAGGCCAGCTTGTTGACCCACGGCAGGATCGCCGCGCAGATCGCCTGCGAGCTGGTCTGCGGCACGGCGCCGGGCATGTTGGTCACGCAGAAATGGGTCACGCCCTCTTCCACGTAGGTCGGCTCCTTCCAAGTGGTCGGACGCGAGGTCTCGAAGCAGCCGCCCTGGTCGATGGAAATGTCGACCAGCACGCTGCCGGCTTCCATGCCCTTGAGCATTTCGCGGTTCATCACGTGCGGCGCCTTGGCACCGGTGACCAGCACCGCGCCGACGACGAGATCGGCCGAGGCCACTTCGCGGGCGACGACATCGGCGTACGGGTACAGCGCGGTGACGTTGTTGCCCAGGCGCATCATTTCGTCCATGCGGTCCTGGCGCATTTCGAACACCACGACATTCGAGCCGCCGGCCGCGGCCAGCTGTGCCGAGGCGCTGCCGGCCTTGCCCGCGCCGAAGACCACGACCTTGCCGCGCTCCGTCGAAGGCAGGCCGCCGAGCAGCTTGCCCTTGCCGCCTTCAGGCTGGTGCAGCAGATGCGTGCCGACCTGCACCGCGATCTTGCCGGCGATGACCGACATCGGCGCCAGCAGCGGCAGGTCGCCATTGGGAAGCTCGACGGTCTCGAAGGCGACGCCGGTCAGGCCGATGTCGAGCAACTGGCGCGTGAGCTTGGGCTCGGCAGCCAGGTGCAGGTAGCAGAACAGCAGGTGATCCTTGCGCAGGTGAGCGAGGTCGCCGGCGATCGGCTCCTTCACCTTCACGATCAGCTCGCCCTTCTCGTACAGCGCGGCCGCATCGGGTGCGATCTTCACGCCGAGCTGGGTGTATTGATCGTCCTTGAAACCCGACTTGATGCCGGCGTCCTTCTCGATCCAGACCTCATGGCCGCGCTTGACCAGGTCGCCGGCCGCAGCCGGAACGAGCGCAACGCGCCCTTCGAGGGTCTTGGTTTCCTTGGGAACGCCGATCCGCATGTCTCTACCTTCGATCGTTGAAAAGCCACGCGCAGTTGCGCGACTCGTGGGGGGAGTGTGGTGACGAAAAAAACGCCGCATCGGCGGCGCGCGTGCCTATTGTCGTCCGTCGCGCCGAAGGCCTCACGGCGCAGTGCAACATTGTGTCGCGCGTGAAGCCCGGTTCAGTGCCTTGTTTTAGGGGGAGCGCGCCTCCAAGCTATGGCTCCTACGTTCCATCGACACGCCTGCGTACGGGGTTCCGAGAGACCAGCCCCGACAGCACGCCTGCGTATGGCGGAACACTCCGCGCGCAGCGCATTCCTGAGCCCGCAATTATACCCATGAGCCCCTCGAAGCACTCCAAAGTCGTCATCCTCGGTTCCGGCCCGGCCGGCTGGACGGCCGCCGTCTACGCCGCGCGCGCGAACCTGAAGCCGCTGGTGATCACCGGCCTGCAGATGGGCGGCCAGCTGATGACGACGACCGAGGTCGACAACTGGCCGGGTGATGCTCACGGCCTGATGGGCCCGGACCTGATGGCGCGCATGCAGGCGCACGCCGAGCGCTTCGACACCGAAGTCGTGTTCGACCACGTCCACACCGTCGACACCTCGTCGCGTCCGTTCCGCCTGGTCGGCGACAGCGGCGAGTACACCTGCGATGCGCTGATCATCGCCACCGGCGCGACCGCCAAGTACCTGGGCCTGCCGTCGGAGGAGATGTTCAAGGGCCGCGGCGTCTCCGCCTGCGCCACGTGCGACGGGTTCTTCTACAAGGAACAGGACGTGGCGGTGATCGGCGGCGGCAACACCGCCGTGGAAGAAGCGCTGTACCTGTCGAACATCGCGCGCAAGGTTTACCTCGTGCATCGCCGCGACACGCTGCGCGCCGAGAAGATCATGCAGGACAAGCTGTTCGCGAAGATCCAGTCGGGCAAGATCGAGCCGATCTGGCATCACCAGGTCGATGAAGTCCTCGGCAACGATGTGGGCGTGACCGGCCTGCGCGTGAAGTCCGTGCAGGATGGCTCGACGCGCGACCTCTCGATCCATGGCCTGTTCGTCGCCATCGGCCATACGCCGAACACCTCGCTGTTCGAGGGCCAGCTGGAGATGAAGAACGGCTACATCGTCATCAAGACCGGCCTGGGTGGCAACGCGACGCAGACGTCGGTGCCGGGCGTGTTCGCCGCGGGCGACGTCGCCGACCAGGTCTACCGCCAGGCGATCACCTCGGCGGGCTTCGGCTGCATGGCCGCGCTCGACGCCGAGAAGTTCCTCGACAAGGAAGGCTGATGCACGACGGGGTCGTGGAAGCGCTGGAGATCCGGCCGCACCTGCAGGCGCGGCTTCTCGACGACGATCTGACGCGCATCCACGACTTCCTCGCCCGCGAGTCCTATTGGGCCGCGGGCATCCCGCTGGACACCCTGCGACGCGCGCTGGCGAATTCGGTGTGTTACGGCGGTTACCTCGACGGCAACCTTGTCGCGTTCGCACGCGCGATCACCGACCGCGCCACCTTCGCCTACCTCGCCGACGTGTTCGTGCTGGAACGGTTTCGCGGGCGAGGCCACGGCCGCGCCATCGTCGCGGCGCTGATGGCCGACGACGCGTTGCAGGGCCTGCGCCGGTGGCACCTGGTCACACGCGACATGCAGGGCTTGTATGCGGGCTTCGAGTTCGCCGCGTTGACGCAGCCCGATCTCCACATGCAGCGGCACGACCCGGACGTCTACCGCCGCACGTCCGGCGGTTGAGCGATGGCGAAGGCGCGGATCCTCGAATCGCTGGCGGATGTCACGGCCGGACACTGGGACGCGCTGCACGACGGCGGCAATCCGTTCGTGGCGCACGCCTTCCTGCACGGACTGGAAGCGCACGGCTGCCTGCGCGCACGCTGGGGCTGGCGCCCCCAGCACCTCACCGTGTGGGAAGGCGATGAGCTGGTCGCCGCGGCGCCTGCCTATCTCAAGGACAACTCGCACGGCGAGTTCGTGTTCGACCATGCCTGGGCGCACGCGTACGCGCAGGCGGGGCTGGACTACTTCCCGAAGTGGCTGTGCGCGGTCCCCTACTCGCCCGTGACCGGTCCGCGTCTGCTGGCCCGCACGCCGGAGCGCAGGCGTCAGCTCGGCGTGCTGATGGCCGGACTGTGCGAACGCAACGGCTTGTCCTCGGCGCACGTGAACTTCCATACCGAAGCCGAGGATGCAGATTTCGGCGACGACTGGCTGGCGCGCGTCGATGTGCAGTACCACTGGCACAATGATCGCGGCTGGCGCGATTTCGACGATTTCCTCGCGGCCTTCGACCACAAGCACCGCAAGAACATCCGCCAGGAACGCGCCAAGGTCGAGCGCGCCGGCATCACGTTCCGCGTGGTGGATGGCACCCAGGTCGAGGCGAACGACCTGGCCGCGATGCACGGCTTCTATCTGCAGACCTTCGCCGAGTACGGCAACCATCCGGCGATCACGCTGGAGTTCCTGCAGCACCTGGCGCTAACGATGCCGCGATCGTTGGTGATCGTGCTGGCGATGCGCGATGACCGCCCGATCGCGGGCGCGCTGTGCCTGCGCGGAGGCGACACGCTCTACGGGCGCTACTGGGGCGCGAGCGAGATGGCGCCCGGGCTGCATTTCGAGACCTGCTACTACCAGGGCATCGACTACTGCCTGCGCGAAGGACTCACCCGCTTCGAGCCGGGGGCGCAGGGCGAGCACAAGCTTGCGCGCGGGTTCCTGCCCACCTTCGTGCGCAGTCGCCACTGGATCGCGCACGAAGGCTTCCGCGAAGCGCTCGGCGACTGGTGCGCGCAGGAAGCCGAGTCGGTTCGCGCCTACGCACGTACGCTCGCCGCGCATTCGCCCTACAAGGCGCAGGGCGATGGGCCATCATCGGCGACGTGAGCGCCCTCCCCGCCCTGCTGTCGCCCGAACCCGACGCGCCGTTTCCGCCCGTCGAACAGGCCCTGCGCCAACCGGACGGCCTGCTCGCCGTCGGGGGCGACCTGACACCGAGTCGACTGCTGAACGCATACCGCCATGGGATCTTTCCCTGGTACTCGCACGGTCAGCCCATCCTGTGGTGGAGCCCGGACCCGCGCACCGTGTTCGCGACCGACGAGGTGCGGCTGGCATCCAAGTTCCGTCGCGGCCTGCGCCGCTCGCACTGGGTGGTGCGCGCGGACACGGCGTTCGCTCGGGTCATCCAGGCTTGCGCCGAGACTTCGCGACCGGGCCAGCGCGGCACCTGGATCACAAGCGAAATGCGCGCCGCCTACGAACGCATGCACGCGCTCGGCCACGCGCATTCGTTCGAGGTCTTCGACGGGGAACGGCTGGTCGGCGGCATCTACGGCGTCGCGATCGGCCGGATGTTCTTCGGCGAGAGCATGTTCAGCGCGGTCTCGGGCGGCTCCAAGGTCGCGCTCGCGGCGCTCGCGTGGCACCTGCGCGACTGGGGATGGCCGCTGATCGACGCCCAGGTGGAGAACGATCACCTGCTGGGCCTGGGGGCACGGCGCTGGCCACGATCGCGCTTCGTCACCGCGGTCGCCGAACTGACCGCCACGGGCGGTCATGTCGGATCGTGGTCGGCGCGCATTGGCCAATGGCCGGCGGCGCGCCTGGGCGGGATCGCGCCGCCGTCCGGCGCCGCCCCCTCGGCCCTTTAACCGATTTTTTGCACGAACGCCACAGGCATGGCAAAATGCATGGCTTCGTTGCCCGTCCGCCCCTGGACCGGCCTTGCGACATCAGAACAGGAACCACATGGCAAAAGACGACGTGATCGAATTCGAGGGCACGGTGGCGGAAACCCTTCCGAACACCATGTTTCGGGTGCGCCTCGAAAACGGGCACGAGATCATTGCCCACATCTCCGGTCGCATGCGGAAGAACTACATCCGCATCCTGACCGGCGACAAGGTGAAGGTCGAGATGACCCCGTACGACCTGACCAAGGGTCGCATCACCTACCGCATGAAGTAATCGCGGCAAACCATTGAAATAAAAAGGCGGCCAATGGCCGCCTTTTTGTTTTCCTCCCTAGGCGTAGCCCGGGCAACGCGCATCCGGGCTACGGCGGTGGTCACACGGTCGCCGGGAGGAGCTTCTCCGGCTCGGCCTGCGCGGTCACGATCAGTTCGTCGTCCTTGACGTCGATGGTCACCTTGCCGCCATTGACCAGCTTGCCGAACAGCAACTCGTCGGCCAGCGGACGCTTGACCTTCTCCTGGATCACGCGCGCCATCGGGCGGGCACCCATGAGCGGGTCGAAGCCGTGCTGGGCCAGCCAGTCGCGCGCGGTCGGCGTGGCCGAAAGCGCCACGTTCTTCTCGTGCAGCTGGGCCTCCAGCTCGATGAGGAACTTGTCCACCACGCGCAGGATGTGCTCGAAGCCCAGCGCCTGGAACTGCACGACCGCGTCGAGGCGGTTGCGAAATTCCGGCGTGAAGCCGCGGCGGATCGCTTCCATCGCGTCGGTCGAGTGGTCCTGCTTGGTGAAGCCGATCGTACGACGCGAAGCCTGCGCGGCGCCGGCGTTCGTGGTCATTACCAGGATCACGTTCTTGAAGTTCGCCTCGCGGCCGTTGGTGTCGGTCAGCGTGCCCCGGTCCATGACCTGCAGCAGGATGTTGAAGATGTCCGGATGGGCCTTCTCCACCTCGTCCAGCAGCAGCACGCAATGCGGCGTCTTGACGATCTTTTCCGTCAGCAGGCCGCCCTGGTCGAAACCGACGTAGCCCGGGGGGGCGCCGATCAGGCGGCTGACCGAATGCGGTTCCATGTATTCGGACATGTCGAAGCGGACCAGTTCGATGCCCAGCTGCAGCGCGAGCTGCTTGGTCACTTCGGTCTTGCCCACGCCGGTCGGGCCGGCGAACAGGAAGTTGCCGATCGGCTTGTCCGGGTTGGCCAGGCCCGAGCGGGCCAGCTTGATCGCCGAGGTCAGGGTCTCGATGGCCGGATCCTGGCCGAAGATCACCATCTTCAGGTTGCGCTCGAGGTTCTTGAGCACGTCCTTGTCCGACGCGCTGACCTGCTTGGTCGGGATGCGCGCCATCTTGGCGACGATGGTCTCGATCTCTTCCACGTCGATCAGGCTCTTGCGCACGTCCTGCGCAAGGAGGCGCTGGCGGGCACCAGCCTCGTCGATGACGTCGATGGCCTTGTCGGGCAGCAGGCGGTCGCCGATGTGCTTGACCGACAGGTCCACGGCCGCCTGCAGCGCTTCATCGGCGTAGGTGACGCCGTGGTGCGCTTCGTACTTGGGCTTGAGGCCCTGCAGTATCTCGTAGGCCTCGCCCACCGTCGGCTCGACGATGTCGATCTTCTGGAAGCGGCGAGCCAGTGCGCGGTCCTTCTCGAAGATCCCGCGGTATTCCTGGAAGGTGGTCGAACCGATGCAGCGAAGTTCGCCCGATGCCAGCGCCGGCTTGATCAGGTTGCTGGCGTCCATCGTGCCGCCACTGGCCGAACCGGCGCCGATGATGGTGTGGATCTCGTCGATGAAGAGCACCGCCTCGGGCAGCTTCTTGAGCTGGGTGAGGACGGCCTTCAGGCGCTTCTCGAAGTCGCCGCGATACTTGGTGCCGGCGACCAGCGCGCCCAGGTCGAGCGCGTAGATCGTCGCGTCGGCCAGCACTTCGGGCACGTCGCCATCGATGATGCGCTTGGCCAGGCCTTCGGCGATGGCGGTCTTGCCCACGCCGGCTTCGCCGACGTAGAGCGGGTTGTTCTTGCGACGGCGGCACAGCACCTGGATGGTGCGCTCCACCTCGTCGGCGCGGCCGACCAGCGGGTCGATCTTGCCTTCGCGCGCGAGCTGGTTGAGGTTGACGGCGAACTCCGCCAACGCGTCTCCCTTGCCCTCGCCCTCGCCGCCTTCGCCGGAATGCGATTCACCCTCTTCCTGCGAACGCGACGGCTCCTCGCCGCCGTGCTTGGCGATGCCGTGCGAGATGTAGTTGACGACGTCCAGGCGGGCGACGTCCTGCTGGTTGAGGAAGTAGACCGCGTGCGAGTCCTTCTCGCCGAAAATCGCCACCAGCACGTTGGCGCCGGTGACTTCCTTCTTGCCGCTGGACTGGACGTGGTAGACCGCGCGCTGCAGGACGCGCTGGAAACCCAGCGTCGGCTGCGTGTCGCGATCGACGTCCTCGGGCAGTACCGATACCGAGGTGGCGATCGCCTGCTCCAGGTCGGTGCGCAGGCGCTGGAAATCGACCCCACAGGCCTTGAGGACGCCCTCGGCCGAAGGGTTGTCGAGCAGCGCAAGCAGCAGGTGTTCGACCGTCATGTACTCGTGACGAGCCTCGCGGGCTCGCTTGTAGCACTGGCCGATGCTGTATTCGAGATCCTTGCTGAACATGGTGGCGTAAGCCTCCGAAAGCTACTGCCGTCCTAGATGGGGACGGGCATGGGGAATTCCATGCTCGCAAGGTCTGCGGTCCCGGGGGCGCTGATTCCGGATCCGCCCTTATCGCTCAGGACGTACTGAGCGGAAGTTTTAGGCCTTTTCCATCGTGCACAGCAAGGGATGTTGGTTGAGCCTTGAAAATTCGTTCACCTGCGCCACCTTCGATTCTGCGACCTCGCGGGTGAAAACCCCGCAGACGCCGCGGCCGCGGGTGTGCACGTGGAGCATGATCTGGGTGGCCTTTTCGGCGTTCATGGCGAAAAAGCGCATCAGCACTTCCACCACGAAGTCCATCGGCGTGTAGTCGTCGTTCAGCAGCAGGACGGAATACAGCGGCGGGCGGGCGACTTCCGGCTTGCTGGTCTCCACCAGGACGCCATGCTGATGCTCGTGTTCGGTCTGTTTGGCCATGCCCGGATTATAGAGGGCCGGACCCGGCGGTCGTGGACGCCCGTGCCCGCCGGCCGGCACAATGGCCCATTGCATACGTCACATACCGAGGATTGCACATGCGCTTTCACGCGCTCGCCGCCGCCCTGCTGTCGCTGTCGATCCCGATGACGACGATCGCCGCCGACAAGCCGTCCACGCATGAAACGGATCGTTCTGCCGATCCATCCGTCGCCCGCCAGCTGGAAGGGCTGGACTACAAGTACGAAGTGGACGACGACGGCGACTACAAGCTCACCTTCGACATGGACGACGGTCGCTCGCAGCTGGCGTTCGTGATCTCCGCCGTGGAGAACTTCGGCGAAATGAAGGTGCGCGAGGTCTGGGCGCCGGCCTATCGCGCCAGCGAGGCTCAGTTCCCGGCCACGGTCGCCAATCGCCTGCTCGA
Organism: Lysobacteraceae bacterium P; assembly: GCA_005503055.1. Taxonomy (GTDB): domain Bacteria; phylum Pseudomonadota; class Gammaproteobacteria; order Xanthomonadales; family Xanthomonadaceae; genus Lysobacter_J. Next base: position 666,401 of record SCOX01000001.1, read on the forward strand.
GGACAGCCAGTCGAGCAAGCTCGGCGGCTGGGTCAAGCAGGGTGACATGGCGGTGTTCGTGGTGAAGGTGGCGGCGGATGCGACCGCCAAGCAGCTCGACGACGCGCTCGATTTCGTCCTGCGCACGGCCGACCAGATGGAACTGGAACTCACCGGCCAGGACGAATTCTGATGAGCTACCGCCAGGGTCGCTTCTGGCAGCCTGACGTCACCGTCGCCACGGTGGTGGTGGACGCGGGCCGGCTGTTGCTGGTCGAGGAATCCGTCGGCGGCAAGCTCGTGCTCAACCAGCCGGCCGGCCACCTGGAGCCGGACGAGTCGCTGTTCGAGGCCGCCCTGCGCGAGACCCGCGAAGAGACCGGCTGGGACGTGCGCCTGACGGCCTTCGTCGGTGCCTACCAGTGGAAGGCGCCCCTCAACCCCGACGGCAGCGGTGGTCGCCATTACCTTCGCTTCGCCTTCGCCGCCGAGCCCGTCGCGCACGACCCGACGCGCACGCTGGACGAGGGCATCGTGCGCGCGCTGTGGATGACGCCGAGCGAGTTGGAAGCCACGCAGGCGCGCCACCGCAGCCCGCTGGTCTGGCGAGTCGCCGCCGACTTCCTCGGCGGCCGCCGGCATCCACTGGAACTCACGCAGCATTTGGCATGAACACGCCGCGCACCATTGTCGGTATGTCCGGAGGCGTCGATTCCTCCGTCGCCGCGCTGCGCCTGCGCGACGAGGGCGAGCCGATCGCCGGCTTGTTCATGCAGAACTGGGCCGATGACGATGCGCACGACAGCGCGAGTGCCGCTGCAGGCAGGACGCCGAAAGCGGCCGGCAGCGGCGACTGCCGCGCGCAGGACGACCGCCGCGACGCGGTCGCCGTCAGTGGCCGACTGGGCATTGCGATCCACTTCCGCGATTTCTCCGGCGAGTACTGGGCCGGGGTGTTCGAGCACTTCCTGGCCGAATACGCCGCCGGCCGCACGCCCAATCCGGACGTGCTGTGCAATCGCGAGATCAAGTTCAAGCACTTCCTCGACGCGGCGCGCGAGCTGGGCGCGGAGTTCATCGCGACCGGACACTACGCCCAGGTCGAGGCGCGCGGTGGCCGCCATGTGCTGCTGCGCGCGGTGGACGGCAGCAAGGACCAGAGTTACTTCCTGCACCAGCTGGGGCAGGCGCAACTGGCGGCGACGAAGTTTCCGCTCGGCGGCCTGCTCAAGCGCGACGTCCGCCAGATGGCGCTCGACGCCGGACTGCCCACCGCGGCGAAGAAGGATTCCACCGGCATCTGCTTCATCGGCGAGCGCGACTTCCGCGAGTTCCTCGGCCGCTACCTGCCCGCGCGCGAAGGCGAGATGCGCACGCCCGACGGTCGCGTGATCGGTCGTCATCCGGGCGTGTTCTATTTCACCCTCGGCCAGCGCGAAGGCCTGAACATCGGCGGCGTGCGCGGTTTCGAGGCGGCGCCGTGGTACGTGGTCGGCAAGGATGTCGCGGAGAACGTCCTGTACGTCGACCAGGGCATCGACAGCCCGTGGCTGCATTCGCAGGCATTGTGGTCGGAGGCCGCGCACTGGATCGCCGGCAGCCCGCCCGCCGGCCGCTTCACCTGCACGGCGCAGACCCGCTACCGCCAGGCCGACGAAGCCTGCGAGGTCGAGGTCCGCGACGACGGCACGCTCGCCGTGCATTTCCCCCGACCGCAGCGTGCGGTCACGCCAGGACAATCCCTGGTGCTCTACGACGGTGAGGTCTGCCTGGGCGGCGCGGTGATCGCCGCCACGGACGCGCCCCTGGAAGAACGATCGAAGGCCCGAGCTGCATGACCCAGAACACCTCGATGTCCACCCGCGTACTCGCCCTCGCCGGCCTCGTGCAGGCCCTGGCGCAGGTGCGGCGGGTCGCGGACACCGGCCAGGCCAACGCCGCCATCCTCGCTACCGCGATGGATTCGGTGTTCCGCATCGACGCGCCCTCGCCCACCGCCGTGTACGGCGACATCGAGGCCGTGCGTCCAGGCCTGACGCTGCTGCGCGACTACTTCGGCAATTCCCAGCGCGACGAGCAACTGCCGCGTCTGGTCCTGGCGGTGATGCAGCTGGAGCGCCGCTTCGTTCGAGAGGGCGACATGGGGCAACGCGTGCAGGCCGGCATCCGTGCCCAGGCCGGCAATGCCGAACGCCTGGGCACCGCGCATCCGGACGTGCTGGCCGCCCTCGGTGCGCTGTACGCCGAGACGCTCAGCCACCTCCGTCCGCGCGTGCTCGTGCAGGGCAATCCGCATTACCTGGGCCAGGCGACCGTGGTTTCGGAAGTGCGCGCGATCCTGCTCGCGGCAGTGCGCTCGGCCGTGCTGTGGCGCCAATGCGGCGGCAGCCTGTGGGACTTCATGCTGCGCCGCCGCGACCTGCTGGCCGCCGTGCGCGATCACCTGGAACGTTGATCCAGCGGGCTGTGATCGAGCGAGCTGCTCGAGCGGTGAAGCGAGCGGGCGGCTGACGCCGTCAGCCCGCGATCGCCCCGAACCCTATCGCCCACCACACCGCGGCCATCAACACCACGGCGATCGTCCAGCGCATCGCCTGCTCCACCCGGTCGGTCCGGGCCGGCTTGTCCGTCTTCATGTCGCATCCCCCTGCGTGCCGTAATGAGATAACGGCACAGGACTCAAGTCCTTGACTGTTGTCACGCACCGCGCAGCTGCGATCGGCCACGTGCGGGGACAGCGACGATGCGCACAAAAAACCCCGGCGGTGGCCGGGGTTTTTGCGCCACACGAAACGCAGGCGATCAGGCCGCGACCGTCTCCGCCACCTGGCGGTAGTCCTCGATCTGGTCGAAGTTCATGTAACGGTAGATCTCGGCACCATTGCTGTTGATCACCCCGATGTCGGCCATGTACTCCTCGCGCGTCGGGATGCGGCCCAGGCGCGAGCAGATCGCGGCAAGTTCCGCCGAACCCAGATACACGTTGGTGTTGCGGCCCAGGCGGTTCGGGAAGTTGCGGGTGCTGGTGGAGAACACCGTCGCACCCTCGCGCGCCTGCGCCTGGTTGCCCATGCACAGCGAGCAGCCCGGCATCTCCATGCGCGCACCGGCGGTGCCGAAGGTGCCGTAGTGGCCTTCCTTGGTCAGCTCCGAGGCGTCCATCTTGGTCGGCGGCGCGACCCACAGGCGCGTGGGGATGTCGCGCTTGCCTTCCAGCAGCTTCGCCGCGGCACGGAAGTGGCCGATGTTGGTCATGCACGAACCGATGAAGACCTCGTCGATCTTGGCGCCGGCGACGTCGGACAGCGTCTTCACGTCGTCAGGGTCGTTCGGGCACGCCAGGATCGGCTCGACGATCTGGTTGAGGTCGATCTCGATGACCGCGGCGTACTCGGCATCGGCGTCGCCTTCCAGCAGTTGCGGGTTGGCCAGCCAGGCTTCCATCGCCTTGATGCGGCGCGCCAGCGAACGCGGGTCGGCGTAACCCTCGGCGATCATCCACTTCAGCAGCGTGATGTTGCTGGTGAGGTATTCGACGATCGGCTCCTTGTCGAGCTTGACCGTGCAGCCGGCGGCGGAGCGCTCGGCCGAGGCATCGGACAGCTCGAACGCCTGCTCGACCTTCAGGTGCGGCAGGCCTTCGATCTCGAGGATGCGGCCGGAGAAGATGTTCTTCTTGCCCTGCTTGGCGACGGTCAGCAGGTCCTGCTTGATCGCCGCCAGCGGGATCGCGTTGACCAGGTCGCGCAGCGTGACGCCCGGCTGCATCTCACCCTTGAAGCGCACCAGCACGGACTCCGGCATGTCGAGCGGCATCACGCCGGTGGCCGCGGCGAACGCGACCAGGCCCGAGCCGGCCGGGAACGAGATGCCCACCGGGAAGCGCGTGTGCGAGTCGCCGCCGGTGCCGACGGTGTCGGGCAGCAGCATGCGGTTGAGCCAGCTGTGGATCACGCCGTCGCCCGGACGCAGCGCGATGCCGCCGCGGTTGCTGATGAAGGCCGGCAGCTCGTGGTGCGTCTTCACGTCCACGGGCTTCGGGTAGGCGGCGGTGTGGCAGAACGACTGCATGACCAGATCCGCCGAGAAGCCCAGGCAGGCCAGGTCCTTCAGCTCGTCGCGGGTCATCGGGCCGGTGGTGTCTTGCGAACCCACCGAGGTCATCTTCGGCTCGCAGTACGTGCCCGGGCGGATGCCGGTGCCTTCCGGCAGACCGCAGGCGCGGCCGACCATCTTCTGCGCCAGCGAGTAACCCTTGCCGGTATCGGCCGGGTCCTGCGGCAGGCGGAACAGCGTCGACGCCGGCAGGCCCAGCGCTTCGCGCGCCTTGGCGGTCAGGCCGCGGCCGACGATCAGCGGGATGCGGCCACCGGCGCGCACTTCGTCGAACAGCACGTCGGACTTCACCGAGAACTCGGCGATGACCTGGCCGTCCTTGAGCGCCTTGCCTTCGTATGGACGCAGTTCGACCACGTCGCCCATGTTCATCTGCGACACGTCGAGTTCGATCGGCAGCGCGCCGGCGTCTTCCATCGTGTTGTAGAAGATCGGGGCGATCTTCGAGCCCAGGCACACGCCGCCGAAGCGCTTGTTCGGGATGAACGGAATGTCCTCGCCGGTGAACCACAGCACCGAGTTGGTGGCGGACTTGCGGCTGGAGCCTGTGCCGACCACGTCACCGACATAGGCAACCAGATGGCCCTTGTCCTTCAGCGACTCGATGAACTTGACCGGGCCGCGCTTGCCGTCTTCTTCCGGCTCGATGCCCTCGCGCTTGTTCTTCAGCATCGCCAGCGCGTGCAGCGGGATGTCCGGGCGCGTGGTGGCGTCGGGCGCCGGCGACAGGTCGTCGGTGTTGGTTTCTCCGGTCACCTTGAAGACGGTGATCGTCATCGACTGCGGCACTTCCGGACGGCTCGTAAACCACTCCGCATCGGCCCAGCTGCGCAGCACGGCCTTGGCGTTGGCGTTGCCCTTCTCGGCCTTTTCCTGCACGTCGTGGAAGGCATCGAACATCAGCAGCGTGTGCTTGAGCGCGCTGGCGGCGACGGTGCCGACCTGGGCGTCGTCGAGCAGTTCGACCAGCGGGTGGATGTTGTAGCCGCCGAGCATGGTGCCCAGCAGTTCGGTCGCGCGCTCACGGCTGATCAGCGCGCTCTTTTCGGTGCCGAATGCCACGGCGGCCAGGTACGAAGCCTTCACCTTGGCGGCGTCGTCCACGCCGGCCGGCACGCGGTAGGTGATCAGGTCGAGCAGGAAGCTTTCCTCGCCGGCCGGCGGCGCCTTCAGCAGTTCGATGACGTCGGCGGTCTGCTGCGCGGTCAGCGGCAGCGGCGGAATGCCCAGCGCGGCGCGCTCGGCAACGTGGTGGCGATAGGCTTCGAGCATGACTCTCATCTCTCCAATGAACTGCTGACAGATATCAAGGCGCCGTCGCTCACGTCGTTTTGGGGACGATGAGCTTGAGGCCCTTGAAGTAATCGCGGAAAAAGGCGTCGTCGCGGGTGATCAGGCCGTCGCACTGCAACAGTGCGTGCGCGCCGATCAGGAAGTCGGCGACGACGCGCTCGCGCCGGCCGCCGCGCGAGCGGAAACGTTTGTTCATGTGCCCGGCACGCATCGCGGCGGCTTCCAGCGTGGGCTGGTAGCGGATGCCGAGCGTGGCGAGCGTCTCCATCAGATTGACGGAGGTATCGAGCACCGACTGCACTTCGGCGACGACCGCGTCGCACACGACCACGTCCTCGCGCGCAAGCGCGTCGCCGATGCACGTCTCCGACGCTTCCGCGTAACGCGGATCGCCGATGAGGACATCGAGGAGGACGGAGGTGTCTAGGGCGATCATTCCACCGGCTCTTCCGGTGCGCGGCCGCGCGTGGCGCGCAAGGCCTCGTCGGTGGTGGCCAGGCCGTCGACCAGCTTGAACTTGCCGCGCACCTTGCGCAGCGCCTCGCTGACATCCTTGCGCAGGATGATGCGGCCGCCGTCCAGTTCGACCTTCAGCGTGGTGCCCTTGGTCAGGCCCAGCGCGTCGCGCACGGCCTTGGGCAAGGTGATCTGGCCTCGCTCGGCAACGATGGCTTCCACGGCGGCTCTCCGCTTCAGAGTATGCACGAATGATACATACCTTCCCGCCCATACTCAATCCAGCATGATTCTGCAAGCGCACAATGGGCGCCGTACCTAGGGTGTACGTCCCCGTGCGGTCGGTTCCTTAACGGAATGTGGGGATAATCGACCCGTCTCCGAGCCAGACTCGCCATTCAGCCAAGGACCCGCCAGGAGCCCCCCATGTCCCAAGACTCCTTTTCGACCCGCCGCCAGCTCAGTCTCGACGGCCGCACGCTTACCTATTTCAGCCTGCCGGCGCTGGGCGAACGCTTCGATATCGGCCGCCTGCCCTATTCCATGAAAATCCTGCTCGAGAATCTGTTGCGCCATGAGGACGGCGGCGTGACGGTCGGCAAGGAGCACATCGAGGCGGTGGCGCAGTGGGACTGCAAGGCCGAACCCGACACCGAAATCGCCTTCATGCCCGCGCGCGTGGTGTTGCAGGACTTCACCGGCGTGCCCTGCGTGGTCGACCTGGCCGCGATGCGCGATGCGGTGACCAAGCTGGGCGGCAATCCGCGCCAGATCAATCCGCTGATTCCGTCGGAACTGGTGATCGACCACTCCGTGCAGGTGGACGTATTCGGCACCGCGCAGGCGCTGGACCTCAACGGCAAGATCGAATTCGAGCGCAACATGGAGCGCTACAGCTTCCTGCGCTGGGGCCAGAAGGCCTTCGACAACTTCAAGGTCGTGCCGCCCAATACCGGCATCGTCCATCAGGTGAACCTGGAGAACCTGGCGCGCGTGGTGGTCGAGCGCGAGGTGGACGGCGAGCAGCTCGCCTTCCCGGACACCGTCTTCGGCACCGACAGCCACACCACGATGATCAACGGCATCGGCGTGCTGGGCTGGGGTGTGGGCGGCATCGAAGCCGAGGCGGCGATGCTCGGCCAGCCGTCGTCGATGCTGATCCCGCAGGTGGTGGGCTTCAAGCTCACCGGCGCGTTGCCGGAAGGCACCACCGCGACCGACCTGGTGCTCACCGTCACCCAGATGCTGCGCAAGCTGGGCGTGGTGGGCAAGTTCGTCGAGTTCTTCGGTGAGGGCCTGCAGCACCTGCCGCTCGCCGATCGCGCGACCATCGCCAACATGGCGCCGGAGTACGGCGCGACCTGCGGCATTTTCCCGATCGATGCCGAATCGCTGACCTACCTGCGCCTGTCGGGCCGCAGCGAGCCGCACATCGCGCTGGTGGAGGCGTACGCGAAGGCGCAGGGCCTGTGGCACGAACCGGGCACGCCGGAAGCGCACTACTCCACCACGCTGGAACTGGACCTGGGCGACGTGAAGCCCTCGCTTGCCGGCCCCAAGCGCCCGCAGGATCGTGTGCTGCTGGACGACATGAAGCAGAACTTCCGCGACAATCTGGGCCCGCTGACGGCCAATCGCGACAAGCGTTCGCCCGACGTCGCCAACTTCGTCGCCGAGGGTGGCGGTGCAGCGGTCGGAAACGAATCCCTGCACAAGGGCGTGGCGGATATCACGATCAACCAGCAGAACGTGCGCCTGAAGGACGGCGCGGTGGTGATCGCGGCGATCACCTCGTGCACAAACACCTCCAACCCGGCAGTGATGCTCGGCGCAGGCCTGCTCGCGCGCAACGCGGCCAAGCTCGGCCTCAAGGCCAAGCCGTGGGTGAAGACCTCGCTCGGCCCGGGCTCGCTGGTGGTCACCGATTACCTGCGCAAGGCCGGCGTGCTGGACGACCTGGAGAAGCTGGGCTTCTTCGTCGTCGGCTACGGCTGCACGACGTGCATCGGCAATTCCGGCCCGCTGCCGACGGAAGTCAGCGCAGGGATCGCCACGGGCGATCTCGTCGTGGCCTCGGTGTTGTCGGGCAACCGCAACTTCGAGGGACGCGTGCATCCCGAAGTGAAGATGAACTACCTCGCCTCGCCGCCGCTGGTCGTGGCCTACGCGATCGCCGGCACGGTGGAGATCGACCTCAGCCGTGAACCGCTCGGCAAAACCGCCGACGGCAAGGACGTGTACCTGCGCGACATCTGGCCGAGCAACAAGGAAATCGGCGACGTCATCGCCGCGACCGTCGGCCCGGAGCTGTTCGCGCAGAATTACGCCGACGTGTTCAAGGGCGACTCGCGCTGGAACGCGATCGCCTCGCCGGAAGGCGAATCGTTCGCCTGGGACGGATCGTCGACCTATATCAAGAACCCGCCTTACTTCGACGGCATGGGAATGGCCGTGGGCTCGATCTCGGACGTCCACGGCGCACGCGTGCTGGGGCTGTTCGGCGACTCGATCACCACCGACCACATTTCGCCGGCCGGCAACATCAAGAAGGATTCGCCGGCGGGCCGGTTCCTCATCAGTCGCGGCGTGCAGCCGGCGGATTTCAACAGCTACGGCAGCCGCCGCGGCAACGACGACGTGATGGTACGCGGCACGTTCGCCAACATCCGCATCAAGAACCTGATGTTCGGCGGCGAGGAAGGCGGCAACACGCTGTACTTCGGCAGCAACCCACCGGAGAAGATGTCGATCTACGACGCGGCCATGAAGTACAAGGCCGAGGGTGTGCCGCTGGTGGTGATCGCCGGCAAGGAGTACGGCACCGGTTCCTCGCGCGACTGGGCGGCCAAGGGCACCAACCTGCTGGGCGTGAAGGCCGTGATCGCCGAGAGTTTCGAGCGCATCCACCGTTCGAACTTGGTCGGCATGGGCGTGCTGCCGCTGTTGTTCAACGACGGCGAGAACGCGCAGACGCTCGGCCTGGATGGCTCGGAAACCTTCAGCGTGACGGGCCTGAACGACGGCGAGTCCAAGCGCGCCACCGTCACCGCCGCACGCCAGGACGGCAGTACCGTCTCGTTCGTGGTCAAGGTGATGCTGCTGACGCCGAAGGAAGTCGAATACTTCCGCCACGGCGGCATCCTGCATTACGTGCTTCGCCAGTTGGCTTCGAAGAAGTCGGCGTAACCGGCTCCGGAACGGCGGCAGACCCGCCTGCTTTGACCCCTCTCCCGCCCGGGGAGGGGTTGGGGTGAGGGCCGGCGAAGCGGTTGAAGCGATGCGCGCGCAAACCGCCACCGGCTTTCGGTTTGCGTGACGCCCATTGACCTCGGACTCCGCCTGCGCAGGAATGGCCTGGGCCGGCACGAACGACGGCCCGCCGAGATGACACTGGAGCCGGGCACCGTCGGCGCGCGCCCACATCGTGCAACGCGCCCGCTACAGCCTCGCCTCCCACTGCGCGCTCGTCATCTGCCACTGACCATCCACTTCGCGCCAGCCGGTCTCGACGTCGTACAAGCGCGCCGCCTCGGGCAGCAATTGGCTGGAGCCACCGGTGACGGCGACATTGAAGCGAGCCGTCGCATGCCCGGAACGCATGTCGATCGACACCGGCCCGATGTTCGCCCCCACCGCGCCATAGCGGAGGAACATCAGTTGCGCCATGCGGCGCGCACCGTCGCGATCGAGCGATCCAGGTCCGATGAAGTCGTCGGCCAGAACCTCCTCGAGCGCACCGGCATCCTTCGTCTCGATCGCCGCGTGCAGTTGCGAAAGCGTGCCGCGCAGACGTTGCTCGGGGGGCGCGCCGCTGCAGGCGGCCAAGACGAGCGCCAACCCCAAAACGAGCCAAGCCATCGAGGCAGCGCGCGCGCAGCCGGTTCGTTTCCCCATTCCGATGTCCCCTCAAGGCGCGTGAGCGCGTACATCCTGCCATGGGGCCGGCACCGCGCGACGCGCCTTGCCAGCCCTCTGGAGCCTATGCTCCAATCGGGCAAGCACCGTACGGTGGAGCATCCATGGAATGCGACCGACGGACCTGGTTCACCAGCGATGGAGAGGGGATCGCGATGAGTTTCGAACGTCCGTGGTTGGCACAGTATCCCGAACGGATTCCGCCACAGATCGACGTGGATGAGTTTCCGTCCGTCGTCGCCGTGTTGGAAAGCGCCATCCAGAACTACCGCGACCGCCCGGCGTTCGCCAACCTCGGCAAGACCCTCACCTACGCCGAGATCGACCAGCTCAGCGCGCAGTTCGCGGCCTACCTGCTGGGCGAGCTGAAGCTCAAGAAGGGCGATCGCGTCGCGATCATGATGCCCAACTGCCTGCAGTACCCCATCGCGACCTTCGGCGTGCTGCGCGCCGGACTGACGGTGGTCAATACCAACCCGATGTACACCGCGCGCGAGCTGCGCCACCAGTTGGTGGACTCCGGCGCGAGCGTGATCTTCGTGCTCGACAACTTCGCGCACACCGTGCAGGAAGTGATCGCCGACACGCAGATCAAGCAGGTCATCACGACCGGCCTGGGCGACATGCTCGGCTTCCCGAAGGGCTCGATCGTCAACTTCGTCCTGAAGTACATCAAGAAGATGGTGCCCGACTACGACCTGCCGGGCTCGATCCGTTTCCGCGATGCCCTCGCGCTGGGCCAGCGCCATGCGCTGCCCGAGATCGACATCGAACCGTCGGACATCGCCTTCCTGCAGTACACCGGCGGCACCACGGGCGTGGCGAAGGGCGCGATGCTCACCCACCGCAACATGGTCGCCAACATGCAGCAGGCGGCGGCATGGGTGGGCACGAACGTGCGTTACGGCGAGGAGATCATCATCACCGCGCTGCCGCTGTACCACATCTTCGCCCTCACGGCGAACGGCCTGGTCTTCATGAAGTTCGGCGGCCTGAACTACATGATCACCAATCCGCGGGACATGAAGACCTTCGTGAAGGAGCTCAAGGGGATTCGCTTCACCGCGATCACCGGCGTCAACACCTTGTTCAACGGCCTGCTCAATACGCCGGGATTCGACGAAGTGGATTTCTCCAGCCTGCACCTGACCCTGGGTGGCGGCATGGCCGTGCAGCGCTCAGTGGCCGAGCGCTGGAAGCAGGTCACCGGCACGACCCTGGTGGAAGCCTACGGCCTGACCGAATCCGCACCGGCGGCCTGCATCAACCCGATGGACCTGGCCGACTACAACGGCTCCATCGGCCTGCCGATCTCCTCCACCGACGCCTGCGTCAAGGACGAGAGCGGCAACCAGCTGCCGCAGGGCGAAGTCGGCGAACTGTGCATCCGCGGCCCGCAGGTGATGAAGGGCTACTGGAAGCGTCCGGAGGAAACGGCGGCCGCCATCGACGCCGACGGCTGGCTGCACACCGGCGACATGGCGCGCATGGACGAGAAGGGCTTCTTCTTCATCGTGGATCGCAAGAAGGACATGATCCTGGTGTCGGGCTTCAACGTGTACCCGAACGAGGTCGAGGACGTGATCGCGATGATGCCCGGCGTGCTGGAAGTAGCCGCCGTGGGCGTGCCGGACGAGAAATCCGGAGAGGCGGTCAAGGTCGTCATCGTCAAGAAGGACCCGGCGCTCACCGCCGAGCAGGTCAAGGCCCACGCGCGCGCGAATCTGACCGGCTACAAGCATCCCAGGTACGTCGAGTTCCGCACCGAGCTTCCCAAGACCAACGTCGGCAAGATCCTGCGCCGCGAGCTGCGGGACGCCCCGACGCCTCACTGAACCGTCGCCCGCCCGTTTGTCGGACGCTCCATGAAAGCCCCTCCCATCGCGGAGGGGCTTTTCCTTTTGGCCAGATTGCGCGGTGTAGCATCGCCCGGTGGGCTATATCCCCTGCCGCTCGCTGCCCACTCCCTGCCTGCGGGCGGCTACGCCGAGGACCGCAACATGAGCATGATCGAGAAACTGCACCGCACGCGCGCCTATCCGACCCTGCGCGTCGAATCCGACCCCGCGGGTGATACGCACTGGATGTACATGCACAACGATCACGCCCAGGGCGCGCGTCCGTGCTTCCGCACGGAACTCATGGACGACATGTGGAGCTTCCTCAACTCGATCACGCTGCGCGAGAACCAGCGCCAGAGCGGCCGCCTGCGCCATGTCGTGCTCGCATCGAACGCCCCGAACGCCTTCAACCTCGGCGGCGACCTGCAGCTGTTCTCGCAACTGATCCGCGCCAACGATCGCGAGCATCTGCTGGCCTACGCACGCCGCTGCGTGGAAGGCGTGCACCGCTTCCACACCGGCCTGGGCGGCGACGTGCGCACCATCGCGCTGGTCCAGGGCGACGCACTGGGCGGTGGCCTGGAGCTCGCGCTGTCGTGCCACACCATCGTCGCCGAGGAAGGCGTCGAGATGGGCCTGCCGGAGGTGCTGTTCGGCCTGTTCCCGGGCATGGGCGCTTATTCGTTCCTGTGCAAGCGGGTGTCGCCGCAATTGGCCGAGCGCCTGATTCTGGACGGTTCGATCCTGCCCAGCCAGGAATGGCACCGCATGGGCGTGGTCGACATCCTCGTACCCAGGGGCGAAGGCGAGGCCGCGGTGAATGACGTGATCCGCCGCCAGCAGCGCGCGCCGCATGCGCATCTGGCCATGAACGCCGTTCGCGGCATCGGCCAGCCGGTGGGTTACGACGAGCTGATGGGCATCACCGAAGTGTGGGTGGATACGGCGCTGGCGCTGGGCGACAAGGCGCTGCGCACCATGGAACGCATCGTTCGCGCGCAGGAGCGTCGCTCGGGCACGGAGGCAGCCGCCTGACGGGCGGGCACAGGGGAAAAGCAGGCCGTCGGAAACGGGGGGATATCGGGCCGCAATCCGGCCCGAGATCAGGGGGAGCGCTCGCCTTCGCCGCGGGCGCCACGTTGCCGCTCGCGTGCATCGAGCGCCGCCCTGCCCTTCGCCAGACGTTCGCGCAGGCGCGCCAGGTGCGAGGACCAGTCGCGCGCCAACTGCCAGTCCGGCAAACGCATCAGCTCGCCGCTGATCGCGGCCAGTTTGATCAGCCCCAGATTGCTGGCCACACCTTTGAGCGCGTGCGCCTGGTCGCGCGTTCGCTCCCAGTCGACCCGCTGCGCGCAGAGTTCGATCTGCTGCAGGCATTTCTCGGCATCGACCAGGCACTGCGCAATGAACTCGCGCTCGAACCCCGCGCCCATGCCCAGCGCGCCCAGCTCTTCCAGAACGGAGGGGTCGAAATGGCTGTCGCCCGCAAGCGCACCCTCGTTGCGTCGCGGCGCGACGATGGTGGTGGCGATGCGCTGGTTCGCGGCGATGTCGGCAAGGGTGTCGAGCAAACGCGTGGTCGACACTGGCTTGGACAGGAACGCACGCGCGCCGGCCTGTTCGCAGGCCTGGATCGATTCGGTGGTGACATCGGCGCTGAGAATCAGCACCGGCGTGCGCCGGCCGCTGCCGGCCTCCATGACGCGCAACTGGCGCAGCAGGTCCAGGCCGCTGACGTCAGGCATGTGCAGATCGGTGATGACCGCGTCGTAGTCCGATGTCGCCAGTGCATTCAGGACTTCCTCGCCGCCCTCCACGCAGACCACGCGATGGCCGGCCTTCTGCAGCAGGCGCTGCAGCACCATGCGGTTGGCGATGTGGTCGTCGGCGACGATGATCGACAGGCTGCGCACGCGCGCGCGATGACGCAGGAACGGATCTGAGAAGGCGATGACGTTCGGCGCATTTTCGGTCTGCGTGAAGCCGGGGGCGGCGGCGCCCTCCGGCTGCGTCGCAAGCTGCACGCGTTCGAACGGCAGTTCCACCCAGAAGCGGCTGCCGGTCTCCACCGGGTCGTAACCGATGCTGCCGCCCATGCCCTCGGCCAGGCCCTTGGCGATGGTCGTGCCCAGGCCGGTGCCGCCATATCGGCGCGCGAGACTGACGTCGGCCTGCTCGAAAGGCTTGAACAGGCGCTGACGCATCGCCGCCGGCACGCCGATGCCGGTGTCGCTGACGGTGAAACGCAGGCGCACGCGCTCGGCCACCGAATCGACCACGCTGACTTCCACCCGCACCGAGCCCTGGTCGGTGAACTTGACCGCGTTGCCGGCGAGGTTGATCAGAATCTGGCGAACGTGGCCGACATCGCCGCGCAGGCATTCAGGCACGTCGCGCGCGATGGCGACTTCGTACTGCAACTGCTTGGCGCGTGCCTGCGGGTGCAGGATCAGGCTGATGCTGTCCATCAACTCGCGCGCGGTGAAATCGACGCGGTCGAGCTTGAGCTTGCCGGCCTCGATCGCCGAGATGTCGAGCACGTCCTCCACCAGCGACAGCAGGCTGCGCGTGGAGGCCTGGATCGTGCTCAGGCACTCGCGCTGTTCGCTGTCGAGCCGGGTGGTGGCAAGCAACTCGGACATGCCCGCCAGGCCGTTGAGCGGCGTGCGGAACTCGTGGCTCATGTTGGCCAGGAAGCGGCTCTTGGCCTCGTTGGCGCGCCGCGCCTCGTCGGTGGCCGTGGTCAGTGCGCGCAGCAGGCCGGACAGGTACAGCGGAATCGCCACCAAACCCAGCAACAAGCCGATGGCGAGCACGCGGTTCGACAGCCAGTACTCGTTGAACGTCACCACCGCGCCGAAGCTGGCGAACGACATCGCCACCGCGCCATACAGGTAACCGTTGCCGAAGCGCAGGCCGTTGCCGATGGTGACCCACATCAGGATCACGTACACCCAGGCCAGCGGCTCGCCGATGTGAATCATCGCCGCGGCCATCAGGCCGTAGTCGGAGATCATCCCGATGATGCGACGCAGGTGCGACTTGCCGGGGCGCCAGAGAATCCAGGCGATGAGGAATGCGCCGACGGCGAAACCGGTCTCCACCATCTTGAGGACGTTGACGTATTCCTTCGACGGCAGCGCTCCGGTGGCACCGCGCACGAGCATGTAGACCAGCACCACGGACAGCACCGCCAGGCGCACGAACGCCTGACCGTGTTCACTGTCGGGGCGTCGCGAAAGCTCCTTTTTCAGATTGCTCAGGACGCTCAACATCACGGCTCACTCCAGGCCGGGGCGCGCAGATACCGTCGAGAACCGGTTGCAGATGTCCTCTAGCCGTTCCCGGCTCCGGATCAGCGCGTCGACACAACGCGGGTCGAACAGGCGACCGCGCTGCGCATACAGGTAACCCAGCGCCGCATCCGCGTCCCACGCCTTCTTGTAGGGACGTGGCGAGATCAGCGCATCGAACACGTCGGCAACCGCGACGATCCTGGCTTCCAACGGAATTTCCTCGCCGCGCAGGCCATCGGGATAACCGCTGCCGTCGTAGCGTTCGTGATGCCGCAACGCGATCAGCGCGCCGGCCTGGATAAAACGGTTCTGGCTGCCGCTGAGCAGTTCGTAGCCGATGCGCGGATGACGGCGCATCACCGCGGTCTCGTCTTCCGACAGCGGCCCGGCCTTCATCAACACCGCGTCGGGAATGGCGATCTTGCCGATATCGTGCAGCGGCGCGGCCATTTCGATGACGCGTACTTCGTCCTCGAACATACCCAGCTGTTCGGCGATGAGCCCGGCGATGTGGGCCATTCGTTCGAGGTAGGCGCTGGTGCCGGCATCGCGGTACTCGATGGCGCGCGCCAGGCGCGAGAGGGTTTCGCGTTCGCGCTCCTCGACCTCGTGCATGCTTGACAGCAGGCGTTGCTCCAGCGAGAGCGCTCGCTGCTTGACGTTCTCCGACTGCTGGCGCAACTGCAGCAGGTTGCGGCAGCGCGCGCGCAGTTCGCGCGGGCGCACCGGCTTGACCAGGAAATCAATCACGCCCGCTTCCAGCGCGGCCTGCCGGATCGGCTCGTCGCCGACCACGGTGACCAGGATGATGGGGATGTCGCGATGCAGCGGCAGGCGGCGGAAGCGGCGCGCGAACTCCAGGCCGTCCAGCGCCGGCATGCGGTAGTCGAGCAGGAGCAGGTCCGGCTGATTGGATTCACACCAGCCCAGCGCCGCCTCGGGATCGCCGAAGTCGGAAACGTGCAACTCGGACGATATGTCCTCGATGATGTGGCGCAGCATCGTGCGCGCTGAGGTTTGGTCATCGACGATGACGACGTTCACATCATGATTCCGTAAGAGCCGCCACCCCCTGTGGTGGCCATTGGGGTCAGCATACCCCGGCCCGGCGGTGGCCGCAGCCGGGAACCTCCCGGCCTGATGTAGGAATCGGCCGAATGTGCGCTGGGCTTTAGCGGGGCTTCATCGCTGAAGCGATGGAACCAGTTGGAAGCTTGCCGCGATCGCGGCGGTGCGCGGTTTTCCGGTCGTCCGACCCTGTCAACCATGGCTGGCGTTCGACAGGCCACGCGGCAGTGCCGCGTGCATCGACTTCGATGAGGATTCCATGCCGTCCCTGGCGGTACGCGACCGCCTTCGGGTCGCCCGGCCCGGCCATCCGTGGCCGGGCGTTCGACAGGCCACGCGGCAGTGCCGCGTGCATCGACTTCGAGGAGGATTCCGCGCCGTCCCTGGCGGTACGCGACCGCTTTCGGGTCGCCCGGCCCGGCCATCCGTGGCCGGGCGTTCGGCCGCGCACGGGCCAGTGGCCCGTGAGCGCGCGGGCTCACCCCGCTTCCGGGCGCATGTAGGGGAACAGCAGGACGTCGCGGATGGACGCAGAACCGGTCATCAGCATCACGAGCCGATCGATGCCAATGCCCAGGCCGCCGGTGGGCGGCAAGCCGACTTCCAGCGCGCGGATGTAGTCGGCGTCGAAATGCATGGCTTCGTCGTCGCCGCCCTCCTTGGCCGTGACCTGGGCGCGGAAGCGCTCGGCTTGATCCTCGGGGTCGTTCAGCTCGGAGAAGCCATTGGCGAGCTCCTTGCCGTTCACGAACAGCTCGAAGCGGTCGGTGATGCCCTTCTCGGCATCGCTCTCGCGCGCCAGCGGCGAGACCTCGACCGGGTAGTGCGTAATGAAGGTCGGTTGCACGAGCTGGTGCTCGGCGGTCTTTTCGAAGATCTCCAGCAGCAGCTTGCCCCAGCCGTAACCCGCCTTCACCGGAACCTTCAGGCGCTCGCAGTGGCGGACCAGCGCGGCGCGATCGGTGCAGTCGGCGATCGAGATCTCCGGGTTGTAGTGGCGCACCGCCTCGTCCAGGCGCCAGCGGCGGAACGCCGGGCCCAGGTCGATGTCGGCGCCGTCCCAATGCATCTGGGTGGTGCCCAGCACCTCGAGCGCGACGTCGCGGATCACGCCTTCGGTCAGGTCCATGATCTCGGTATACGTGGCGTAGGCCTCGTACAGCTCGAGCATGGTGAATTCCGGGTTGTGGCGCGTGGATACGCCCTCGTTGCGGAAATTGCGGTTGATCTCGTACACGCGTTCGAGGCCGCCCACGACCAGCCGCTTGAGGTACAGCTCCGGCGCCACGCGCAGGAACAACTCCAGGTCCAGCGCGTTGTGATGTGTGACGAACGGCTTGGCCGCGGCGCCGCCGGGGATGTAATGCATCATCGGCGTCTCCACTTCCAGGAAGCGACGGCCGTCGAGCCAGGCGCGCATGGCGCGGATGATCTTGCTGCGCTTGACGAAGACCTCGCGCGCCTCGGGCGTCACGATCAGGTCGACATAGCGCTGGCGGTAGCGTTGCTCAACGTCGGACAGGCCGTGGAACTTGTCCGGCAGCGGACGCAGCGACTTGGTCAGCAGACGCAGGCTGTCGGCCTTCACCGACAGTTCGCCGGTCCTGGTGCGGGTCAGCGCGCCCTGCGCGCCGATGATGTCGCCCACGTCCCAGCCCTTGAAGGCCTCGTAGACGTCGCCGAGCACGTTGGACTGGAGGAACAACTGGATGCGACCGGACTCGTCCTGAATCTGCACGAAGCTGGCCTTGCCCATCACGCGCTTGAGCAGGATACGTCCGGCGATCGCGACGCGCTGGCCGTTGGCTTCGAGCGCCTCGGCCGTCCATTGCTCGGTGTCGGCGAACTGCGCCTGGAGGTCGCCGGCATAGTCGGCGCGACGGAAGTCGTTCGGGAACGCGATGCCCTCCCCTCGCAGCGCCGTGAGTTTGGCGCGACGCTCGGCGATCAGGAAGTTCTCGTCGGCGGGCGTTTGCGGGGTGGGCGTTTGTTCGGTCATGGGATAGAAATCTAAAAGTGGAACGGTGTTGTCCGTCATCCCCGCCAAGGCGGGGATCCAGTGTCTTGGCTCTGGCGCTCAAATGCAAAAGTCGCTGGAAGCCCGCGTTCGACGGCATGACGACCGTGGCTGGCCGCGGCGCACAGGCCGCGGTGCTCAGATGGCGTCGACGCGTTTGGAGCCGACTTCCAGGCCGGATTTGAGGCTGGCCTCGACGAATTCGTCCAGGTCGCCGTCCAGCACCTTCTGCGTGTCGCTGCGCTCTATGCCGGTGCGCAGGTCCTTGATGCGGCTCTGGTCCAGCACGTAGTTGCGGATCTGGCTGCCCCAGCCGATGTCGGACTTGGTGGCTTCCACCGCATCGCGTTCGGCGTTGCGCTTCTGGATCTCCAGCTCGTACAACTTCGCCGCGAGCATCTTCATGGCGCGGTCGCGGTTGGCGTGCTGGCTGCGTTCGGTCTGGCAGGCCACGACGATGCCCGACGGCACGTGCGTGATGCGCACCGCCGACTCGGTCTTGTTGACGTGCTGGCCGCCGGCGCCGGAGGAGCGGTAGACGTCGGTCTTCAGGTCCGCCGGGTTGATCTCGATGTCGATCTTGTCGTCGACCTCGGGCGAAACGAACACGGAGGTGAAACTGGTATGCCGGCGGTTGTCCGAGTCGAACGGCGACTTGCGCACCAGGCGGTGCACGCCGGTCTCGGTCTTGAGCCAGCCGTAGGCGAAATCGCCTTCCACGCGAAACGTCGCCGACTTGATGCCAGCCACGTCGCCGCCGCTGACTTCCATCAACTCGGCCTTCCAGCCGCGCGATTCGGCCCAGCGCAGGTACATGCGCAGCAGGATTTCGGCCCAGTCCTGGGCTTCGGTACCGCCCGCGCCGGCCTGGATGTCGACGAACGCGTTGGCCGCATCCATCTTGCCGGAGAACATGCGCCGGAACTCGAGCTTCTCGACTTCCTTCGCGAATCGCTCGACGTCGTCCACCACGGCCAGCGCGGTGCCCTCGTCGTCTTCCATCTCGGCCAGTTCGAGCAGCTCACCGGCGCCGACGAGGCCGTCGGTCAGGTCGCGGATGCCGCCAACCACCTTCTCGAGCGAGGAACGCTCGCGGCCGAGCGCCTGGGCGCGTTCGGCGTCGTTCCAGACGTCCGGGCTTTCCAGTTCGCGGTTTACTTCTTCGAGACGTTCGACTTTGCTGTCGTAGTCAAAGATACCCCCTAAGCGAATCCAGCCGACCCGTAAGGTCGGCGATGCGCTGGCGGACGGGATTGAGCTCGATCATGTCCGGTTCGATGCGATCAAATGAACCGCCGATTCTAACAGTTGTGCCCGGACAGTTGCCTCGTGGCCGCCGACGGAGTCGTTGCGTAGCCCGGGTAAGGCGAAGCCGCACCCGGGGGAAGGCGCAGCGGCATCGGCCCCGGGTGCGCTTCGCTTACCCGGGCTACGGTGCGTTGCTCCTGCGGTCAGCGGAAGCGGAACGGTCCCGGCCGCCAGCCGCTGTCGGAATACCGACTCACCGGCCCGTAGCTGCTGCTGCCGCCATAGCCGGTGCCGAACCCACTGCCGAAGCCGCCGCCGAAATCGCGCTTGCGGCGCCGGTGCATGCGGTCCTGCAGCTCGTCGCGGCGACTTTCCAGCCAGTCCGCGCGGCCCACGCTGGCCGCATCGATATTGCGGCGATCCGCCTCGCGCTGGCGGTAATCGCAGAAGTCGTTGTACGCCTCCAGCTCGTGGCGCAGCTCGCGCGCGCACAGCTCGATCATGATCGCGTCGTCGATGAAGCCCAGCACCGGCACGCTGTCGGGAATGGCGTCGGCGCCGTGCGCGAAGTACGACAGCGCCGAGCGCACGTTGGCGCAATCCTCGGTCGAGAGCCCCCAGGCTTCGTCGCGCATCATCGCGATGAGACTGTCGACCAGCGCCAGGCGCTCGGTGACGAACTGCGGCGGATTGCTCTGCTGGGCCTTGATCAGCAGTTGCTCGGCAGCTTCGATGATCTGCTTGTCGCTCAGGCTCGCCGAGGCCTCGCGCGCCGATTCGACGACCCCGGCGAAGTGCTTCAGGTCCTGGTCCGACAGGTCGAAATTGATGGTCAACGGCATGACGCGCACTCCTGCTGGGCCGAAGGGTGAGGCCGTTCAGCCTAGGGGCGGGAACGTTGCCGCCGTGTCAATTCGCGTCGTCTCAGGCGAAGCCGGCGCGCTCGCGTAGGGCGTCACGGTGGCGCCGGCTGCATGGCAGGACCGTGCCGTCGGCCAGGTGCACGCGGGCGTCGCCGGTGTCCAGCGGTTCGATCGAGGCCACCTGCCCCAGGTTGACCATGTAGCTTCGGTGGATCCGGGCGAAGCGCGAGGGATCCAGGCGTTCCTCGATCGTCGCCATCGTGCTGCGCAGCGGGTAGTCGTGGCCGCGCACGCGCAGGTTCACGTAATTGCCCGATGCCTGCAGCCACTCCACGTCGATCGCGGCCACCAGGAACTCGCGCCCGAGCTTGCGCACCAGGAACCGTTCGGGCCGCTCGACCGGTTCGATCGGCGGGCCTTCGTCCGGTTCGCCGAGCAGGCTGGCCTCGCCCTGCCAGCGACGGCGGATGAAGCGGTAGCCCTCGATGATCACCACCATGCCGGCGTAGCTGCGCACGTCCTTGAGGTATTCGTAGAACAACTGGCGCGGCCAGGAACCGAAGTCGTAGTCGCCGCCCTGCCAGGCGTAGACGGCCTCGCGGATCGCCACCATGCCGACCACGTGCACCAGGCAGAAGACCACGCTCGCCAGCAGGTGCCAGGGCAGCGCCCGGCGCCAGCCGTCCCAGTGGAACGGTACGCGCCGGGTGAACCACACCACCGCCGGCACCAGGGCGAGCATCAGGATCCCGCTCGACCACTCCCAGGTCACCGGCTCCCAGGCTGCGAAGCCCAAGCCGGAGTTTTCGATGTCGATCAGCACCGTGATGCTGTTGGCCACCGCGTTGATGCAGGTGGTCACGACCCAGAAGCCGCCCTCGAACACGCGGCGCCAGCGGTCGGAGCGGAAGGGGCCGGAGGTGGTCGTCGCGGTGGGCGCATTCATCGGCCCGATTCTAGGACGCGGCCGGCGCGATCTGTCCCCGCCCGCCCGCGATTCGTCCCGATGGGCCTGAAGTTGGTCACTTCGCGCTGGGAACGGCGCCCCTCGCGGCGAACAGTGGCGGCATCCAACCCCAAGGACGCATCGCCATGGAACGCCGCTACTTCCTCGACTGGGTTCGCATCGGCGCCTTCGCGCTGCTCGTGCTGTACCACGTGGGCATGTACTACGTGACCTGGGACTGGCACGTCAAAAGCCCGTTCGCCAGCGATGCGCTCGAGCCGTTCATGATGATGACCTCGCCCTGGCGGCTGTCGCTGCTGTTCTTCATCTCGGGCGTGGCGAGCGCCTTCCTGCTGGGCAAGGGCGCGGACGGTTTCCTGCGCCGGCGCTCGTGGCGGCTGCTGGTGCCGCTGGTCTTCGGGATGGTGGTGATCGTCACCCCGCAGGCCTATTACGAAGTGGTCGAGAAGCTGCCCGGCGGCTACCACGACGGCTACCTCGCCTTCTGGCAGCGCTACCTGGCGGGCGATCCGAACTTCTGCCGCGACGGCGACTGCCTCGACGTGCCGACCTGGAACCACCTGTGGTTCGTCGTTTACCTGTGGGCGTACACGGTCGTGCTGTGCCTGCTGCGCTGGACGACGCGCGCCAAGCTGACGGGCGTGAAGGCGCGCGTGGTCGCGGCGATGTCGGGATGGGGCCTGCTGGTGTGGCCGGCAGCCTTCCTGATCGTGACGAGGATCGCGCTGGTCGGCCGCTTCGAGTCCACCCACGCGCTGGTGGACGACTGGTACAACCACGCCCAGTACCTGCCGCAGTTCCTGTTGGGCTATGCGGTGGCGCGCTCGCAGCCGGTGTGGGATCGCTTCGCGTCGCTGCGCTGGACGGCCACCGCCCTGTCCGTCTCCGGTTACGTGTTCATCGTCTGGTACTTCGGCACGTTCACCGACGACGCCACGCCACCACCGGAGACGCTGCGCATGATCCAGCGCGGCGTCTGGGGCATCTTCCAGTGGAGCGCCATCGTCGCCATCGTCGGCTTCGCGGCCCACTGGGCGCCCGGCGACAGCCCGGCACGGCGCTACCTGACCGAGGCGGTGTTCCCGGTCTACATCCTCCATCAGACGATCATCGTGGTGCTCGCGCACAACCTGCAGCCGGCGGGCCTGCGCCCGGTCGTGGAAGGACCGCTGCTGGTGCTGTCGACACTGGCGCTGTGCTTCGCGATCTTCGAGTTGGTGCGGCGCGTCGGCGTACTGCGGCCGCTGTTCGGCCTGGGGCCGCGAGCGCCGCGCGCGCAGCCGCGCCCCATCGCGGAAGCGGTCTGATCGGAACGTTCGACCCGCGCTACGGCGTCTGCACCCCGTGCAGCACGCCGTTGGCCTGCAGGAATTCCATGCTGCCGTGGAAGATCAGCCCCATCCCCATCGCCGAGACGAAGAACCCGACGATGCGGGTGGCCGCATCGATGCCCTGCGGCCCGATCCTGCGCAGGATGGTCTGCGCGTAGGCGAGCAGCACATAGGTGACGCCCATCGCGGCGACGATCGCCAGGGAGGCGGCGACGAAGGACAGGATCCAGTCGTGCGAGGCGCGGATCGTCGAGGTCAGTCCGATCACCGTCGCGATCGCGCCTGGGCCGAACATGACCGGCATCGCCAATGGCACGAATGCGCCGTCCTGACCCGGCTGCGTCTGGCTCGGGATCAGCGAGTTGCCAGGCGAAGGCGAGAACAGCGCGAACCCGAGGCGCACGAGGATGACGCCGCCCACCACCCGCACGACGCTCAACGGAACATCGAACAGGCGCAGCAGCAGGTTGCCGAACACCAGGAAGAAGAACGCGAGCGCCACGACATAGACGCACGACCGCGCGGCGACGCTTCGATGCTCGGCCACGCTCTTTCCCTGCATCAGGCCGAGGAAGACCGGAATGGCTTCCAGCGGATTGATGATCGCAAGCAGCGTAGTGAACATGCCGACGAACAGGGTGATGGCCGGATCCATGCAATCTCCCTCCATGCGCAAGGCGGTCGAGTCAGCGGGACACTACACCGTCGACGGCGCGCGCGTGCATGCGTTGGCGTCACGCGGCTGCGACGCGAGGATTCCGCCGTGAGTCAGTCGCTGGCTTCGCGGTGCACGACCACCAGTTGCACCGCCTCGCCGCCGCGGTAGTCGTCGGTTTCCAGCCGATAGGCGATGCGCACGCGCGAAGGCGGCGCGAAACCGGTCCAACCGCCGAACTCGATCGCGTTGAGCCGGCGCCCGGCCAGTCCGAGTTCGAGCTTGAGATGACGCTCGCCGACGACGCGCCAGCCGAGCACCTCGAACTCGCCGTCGAACTGCGGCTCGCCGAAGCCCTGCCCCCACGGCCCGCCGTCGCGCAGCGCCTCGGCGCTGGCGCGGCAGAACTCGTCCGCGGACAGTTCGCCATCGCTGAGCAGTTCGGCCTGCAGCAATTCCGGCGTCAGCAGCGCGTCGGCGCATTCGCGGAAGGCCTGCGCGAACGCGGCGAAGGCCTCCGCTCGCATCGACAAGCCCGCTGCCATCGCGTGCCCGCCGAAGCGTTCGATCAGGTGCGGGTGCCGCGCATGCACGTCGGCCAGTGCGTCGCGGATGTGGAAGCCGGGGATCGAGCGCGCCGAGCCTCGCAATGAATCGCTGCCCGGTTCGGCCGGCGCGAAGGCGATGACGGGCCGGTGCAGGCGTTCCTTCATCTTCGAGGCGACCAGGCCGACCACGCCCGGGTGCCATTCCGCATCGAACAAACAGACCGCCGCCGGCGCCGCGCCCTCGCCCAGCGCCACGCGGGACAGCGCCCTTTCGGCGTCGTCGGTCATCTGCTGCTGAACGGCACGGCGCTCGCTGTTGATCTCGTTGAGCGTCGCGGCGATGTCCCGCGCCCGCGCGAGGTCGTCGGTGAGCAGACACTCGATGCCCAGCGACATGTCTTCGAGCCGCCCGGCGGCGTTGAGACGCGGGCCGACGGCGAAGCCGATGTCCGTGGCGGTGAGGCGACTGGCGTCACGCTGCGACACTTCGATCAACGCCTTCAGGCCGACGCAGCCCCGGCCCGCGCGCAACCGCCGCAGGCCCGCGCCGACGAGTGCGCGGTTGTTCGCATCCAGCGATACGACGTCGGCTACCGTGCCGACCGCGACGAGGTCCAACAGCACCGACAGATCCGGCTCGCGTGCTTCGAGTGCGCCCTGCTCGCGCAGGTGCCGGCGCAGCGCGAGCAGTACGTAGAACATCACGCCCACGCCCGCCAGGCACTTGCTGGGAAACGCGTCGCCGCGCAAGTTCGGATCGACGATGGCATCGGCCGGCGGCAACTGCTCGCCCGGCAGGTGATGGTCGGTCACCAGCACCTGCCAGCCACGCGCCTTCGCCGCGGCGATGCCGGCATGGCATGCGATGCCGTGATCGACGGTGACCAGCAGGTCCGGCTTCAGCGCGGCGAGGTCTTCCACCAGCAGGGGCGACAGGCCGTAGCCATGCACGATGCGGTTGGGCACCGCGTGCGACACGTGCCGCGCGCCGAGCATGCGCAGGCCGCGCACGCCGACCGCACAGGCGGTGGCACCGTCGCAGTCGAAGTCGCCGACGACGACGATGTGACGGTCCTGCGCGATGGCACTGGCGAGCAGTGCGGTCGCCGCATCCAGGCCGCCGAGCAGTTCCGGTGGATGCAGGCTCGCCAGCCGCGGCTGCGCCAGGTCGAGCGTGGTCGCGCCGCGCGCCGCGTATAGCCTGCGCAGCAGCGGCGGCAAGGCCTCGGGCCATTGGCCGGGCTCGACGCATTCGCGCCGTCGCAGTCGCGCGATCGGCTTCATCCGGCCACGTTGACGAAGGACGTCAGCGGGCGACGCCAGAAGCGCCAACGCTGGGTACGCGCGATGTCGTAGCGCGCGCCATCGTCGAATTCGAACCGCAGTTGCGCGAGCGAACCGTCGGCGACGGCTTTCAGCAGCGGTGCGAACCATTGGCCTTCGAGCACGGCCAGGTCGCGCGCGTCGCGCAGGTCGTACAGGGCATTGGCCGAAGTCGCGCCGCCATTCCATGAAGCCGGCTTCGCGGCAACGTTCACGCCGCCCAGCGCTGCGAGCGTGGTCAGGGTTTCGTCGTCGCTGGCGATACGCGAAAAGCTCGATTGCACGCGATCGGGCAGGCTTCCCGCGCCCCAGAACCACAGCGAATTCACCGGCGCCAATCCCGCCGCCGCACGCTGCGCGTTGAGCGGATGGTTGTGCAACACGACCTGCGCTTCGCTTAGCAACGCGCGCCAACGACGGCCTTCGGGCCCCTGCGGCAGTTCATCGAAAAGGTCGGCACCGAGCGCCTGTTCCGGCGCGGTGAACTCCGGCAGTTTCGCGCCCTGCGGCAGGCACAGGTACCAGCGCGACGGAGCCGGCGCGTCGATCGGGAAACCTGCATCGCCAAACAGCGGCTTGAGCGGCTTCAGCAGCGCCGCCGCATCGGCCGTATTCAGGCCGAGCGCTTCGCCGTAGGAAAGCAGGCGCGCGCCGTTGATGTCAGGGCGAACGTACGCGGGATCCGCGCGCAGCCAGCAGGCGTGCGCAGCGTCGCCGGCGTCGCGCTGGCGCGAGGCGGCGGCCACGGGCCAGCCGCGAGGGAGGACATCGAGAATCCCGGACAACGCATCGCCGGCGCGCGCGCTGTGGTCGCCGCGCGCGAGCGCCCTGCCGGTGTCTTGCGACAGGCGCTGGCCGCCGAAGCGTTCGCGCGACGGCAGCAGCAGCGTAATCATCCGCCGGCGTAGCTGACGCCGACGATTTCGTACTCGCGGATTCCGCCGGGCGCATCGATGGTGATCGTGTCGCCTTCATGCTTGCCGATCAGCGCACGCGCCACCGGCGAGGAAATCGCGATCAGCCCAAGCTTGATGTCCGCTTCCAGGTCACCGACGATCTGGTAGCGACGCTCTTCGTCGGTTTCCGTGTCCGCAAGCTCGACCGTAGCGCCGAACACGACGCGCGAGCCGGCGTTGAGCGAGGCCACGTCGATGACCTGCGCATGCGACAGCTCGGCTTCGAGCTGCTTGATGCGACCTTCGATGAAGCCCTGCTGTTCGCGGGCGGCGTGGTACTCGGCGTTTTCCTTGAGGTCGCCGTGCGCGCGCGCTTCGGAGATCGCGTTGATCACCGCCGGGCGCTTGACCGACTTCAATTCTTCCAGCTCGGCGCGAAGACGCTGCGCGCCCTGAAGGGTAAGGGGTGCTCGCATTGCTTTTTCTTCCTGTGCGCCGGGCTCGGTTCCCGGCAGTCCGTTTTGCGGATTCTGTATCAGATGGGCGTCCGGTTGAAAGCGTCGCGCGCCTCGCCCGCCGGAATCGCGCACCTCTGCGACGGCTTGACGACCATGGGGCGACCCGGGTGCGCTCCGCGTACCCGGGCTACCTCTGCCGATCGTTACGCCGTGCCCTGCACCTGCGCGTGCAGTTCCTGCAGCGACCACACCGGACCGGTGCCGCGGAACTCCAGCGAGTTCACCAGCGCACGCGCGCCCGACACGGTGGTCGAATATGTCACGCGGTGCTGCAGCGCCTCGCGGCGGATCGAGAACGAATCGTTGATCGCCTGGCGACCTTCGGTCGTGTTGACGATGTAGACCAGCTCGCCGTTCTTGATCAGGTCCACGACGTGAGGGCGGCCTTCGGTGACCTTGTTGATGCGCTCGCACTCCAGGCCCTGCGCGGTCAGGAAGGCGTGCGTGCCTTCCGTGGCGACCAGCGCGTAGCCGCGCTTGACCAGGTCCTGCGCGACGGGCAACACGCGCTGCTTGTCCGGGTCGCGCACGGAGACGAACACCTTGCCGCCCTGCGGCAGCGCCTTGATGCCGCCGGCTTCCTGTGCGCGCGCCATCGCCGCGCCGAAGTTGCGGCCCACGCCCATCACCTCGCCGGTGGAGCGCATCTCCGGTCCGAGGATCGGGTCCACGCCCTGGAACTTGGCGAAGGGGAAGATCGCTTCCTTGACCGAGTAGTAGTCCGGGACGATTTCCTTGGTCGCGCCCTGCGCAGCCAGCGTCTGGCCGACCATGCAGCGCGCGGCGATCTTCGCCAGCGCCATGCCGGTGGCCTTGGACACGAACGGCACCGTGCGCGAAGCGCGCGGGTTCACTTCGATCAGGTAGATCGTTTCGGCGCCCTGCTCGTCGAACGTGATCGCGAACTGGGTGTTCATCAGGCCCACGACCTTGAGCGACTTGGCCAGTGCGACGACCTGCTCGCGCAGCTTCTCCTGCACGGCGGGCGACAACGAGTATGGCGGCAGCGAGCACGAGGAATCGCCCGAATGGACGCCGGCTTCCTCGATGTGCTCCATCACGCCGCCGATCAGCACGTTGCCGTCCTTGTCGGCGATGACGTCGACGTCGACTTCCACCGCGTTGTCGAGGAAGCGGTCCAGCAGCACCGGCGAGTCGTTGGACACCTTCACCGCATCGCGCATGTAGCGCTTGAGGTCGGTGTCGCCGTGAACGATTTCCATGGCGCGCCCACCGAGCACATAGCTGGGGCGCACGACCAGCGGATAGCCGATCTGCGAGGCCAGCACGACGGCTTCTTCCGGATTGCGTGCGGTGCGGTTGAGCGGCTGCGCCAGGCCCAGGTCCTGCACCAGCTTCTGGAAGCGCTCTCGATCCTCGGCCAGGTCGATGCTGTCGGGCGAGGTGCCGATGATGGGCACGCCGTTGGCTTCGAGCGCGCGCGCCAGCTTCAGCGGCGTCTGCCCGCCGTACTGCACGATCACGCCCTTGGGCTTTTCCAGGTCGGCGATCTCGAGCACGTCCTCCAGCGTGAGCGGCTCGAAGTACAGGCGATCGGAGGTGTCGTAGTCGGTCGAGACGGTTTCCGGGTTGCAGTTGACCATGATGGTCTCGTACCCGTCCTCGCGCAGGGCGAGCGCCGCGTGCACGCAGCAGTAGTCGAACTCTATGCCCTGGCCGATGCGGTTCGGGCCGCCGCCGAGCACGATGATCTTGTTGCGATCGGTCGGATTGGCCTCGCACTCGTCTTCATACGTCGAGTACATGTAGGCGGTGGTGGTGGCGAACTCCGCCGCGCACGAGTCCACGCGCTTGTACACCGGACGCACGCCGAAGGCGCGTCGCAGCGTGCGCACGGCGGTTTCGTCCGTGCCCGTGAGCTGGGCCAGGCGCGCATCGGAGAAGCCCATGCGCTTGAGTGCGCGCATGCGCGTCTTGTCGAGCGCCGACAGGCCGGCCTCGGCGACGGACTTCTCGTTGGCGATGATCTCTTCGATCTGGTCGAGGAACCACGGATCGACGAACGACATCGCGTGCACGTCTTCCACGCTCATGCCGGCGCGGAATGCGTCGCCGATGTGGAACATGCGTTCCGGACCCGGCTCCTTCAGTTCGCGCTTGAGCTTGGCGATGTCGTCTTCGTTGGACAGGTCCAGACCGGTCGGATCGAGACCGACCTTGCCCGTTTCCAGCCCGCGCAGCGCCTTCTGCAGCGACTCCTGGAACGTGCGGCCCATCGCCATCACTTCGCCGACGGACTTCATCTGCGTGGTCAGGCGCGCGTCGGCCTGCGGGAACTTCTCGAAGGCGAAGCGCGGGATCTTGGTGACGACGTAATCGATGCTCGGCTCGAACGACGCCGGGGTCAGGCCGCCGGTGATCTCGTTCTTCAACTCATCCAGGGTGTAACCCACCGCCAGCTTGGCGGCGACCTTGGCGATCGGGAAGCCGGTGGCTTTCGACGCCAGCGCCGAGGAACGCGACACGCGCGGGTTCATCTCGATCACGACGACGCGGCCATCGTGGGCGTTGATGCCGAACTGCACGTTCGAGCCGCCGGTATCCACGCCGATCTTGCGCAGCACCGCGATGGAGGCATCGCGCAGGCGCTGGTATTCCTTGTCGGTGAGCGTCTGCGCCGGCGCGACGGTGATCGAGTCGCCGGTGTGCACGCCCATCGCATCGAAGTTCTCGATCGAGCACACGATGATGCAGTTGTCCGCCGTGTCGCGGACCACTTCCATCTCGAATTCCTTCCAGCCCAGCACCGATTCCTCGACGAGGATTTCGTGCACGGGCGAAAGCTCGAGGCCGCGCTTGGCGATCTCTTCGAACTCTTCCTTGTTGTAGGCGATGCCGCCGCCCGTGCCGCCCAGCGTGAAGGACGGACGGATGATCGTCGGATAGCCAACCTTGGTCTGGATCTCGACGGCCTGCTCGAACGTGCGCGCGACCTCGGCCTTCGGGCATTCCAGGCCGATCTCGGCCATGGCGACGCGGAACAGCTCGCGGTCTTCGGCCATGCGGATCGCATCGCGCGAGGCGCCGATCAGCTCGACGTTGTACTTCTCCAGCACGCCGTTGTCGGCCAGGTCGAGCGCGCAGTTCAGCGCGGTCTGGCCGCCCATGGTCGGCAGCAGAGCGTCGGGCTTTTCCTTGGCGATGATCTTCTCGACCGTCTGCCAGTTGATCGGCTCGATGTACACGGCGTCGGCCATGTTCGGGTCGGTCATGATCGTGGCCGGGTTGCTGTTGACCAGCACCACGCGGTAGCCCTCGTCACGCAGCGCCTTGCAGGCCTGTGCGCCGGAGTAGTCGAACTCGCAGGCCTGACCGATCACGATCGGACCGGCGCCGATGATCAGGACGGTTTTGATGTCGGTGCGCTTGGGCATCTCAGTTCTTCTCCATCAGCGCAACGAAGCGGTCGAAAAGTGGGGAAACATCGTGCGGGCCCGGGCTCGCTTCCGGATGGCCCTGGAAGCTGAAGGCCGGCGCGTCGGTGAGTTCGATGCCCTGGTTGGTGCCGTCGAACAGCGAGCGGTGGATCACGCGCACGTTGGCCGGAAGCGTCGCTTCATCGACCGCGAAACCGTGGTTCTGCGAGGTAATCATCACCCGGCCCGTGTCGAGGTCCTGCACGGGGTGGTTCGCGCCGTGGTGGCCGTGGCCCATCTTCACCGTCTGCGCGCCGGCGGCCAGCGCCAGCAACTGGTGGCCCAGGCAGATGCCGAAGGTCGGGATCTTGGCCTTGAGGAATTCCTTGATCGCGGCGATGGCGTAGTCGCACGGCGCCGGGTCGCCCGGGCCATTGGACAGGAACACGCCGTCGGGCTTGAGCGCGAAGACGTCCGAGGCCGGCGTCTGCGCCGGCACGACCGTCAGCTTGCAGCCGCGTTCGGCCAGCATGCGAAGGATGTTGTACTTGACGCCGTAATCGTAGGCGACGACGTGGAACTTCGGCTCCGCCTTCACGAATTCGTTGCGGTCCAGGTCGAGCTGGCCGTCGCGCCATTCGTAACGCTCGCGCACGCTGACTTCCTTCGCCAGGTCCATGCCCTTGAGGCCGGGGAACTTGCGCGCCGCTTCCAGCGCCTTGTCCACATCGATGTCGCCTGCCATCAGCGCACCGTTCTGCGCGCCCTTCTCGCGCAGGATGCGCGTGAGCTTGCGGGTGTCGATGTCCGCGATGGCGACGATGCCGCGGGCGTTGAGCCATTCCGGCAGCGACACCTGGCTGCGCCAGTTGCTGGGACGGCGCGGCACGTTGCGCACGATCAGGCCGGCGGCCCAGGCTTGTGCGGCCTCGTCGTCCTGGTCGGTGCAACCGGTGTTGCCGATGTGCGGGTACGTCAGGGTCACCAGCTGTCGCGCGTACGACGGATCGGTGAGGATTTCCTGGTAGCCGGTGATGGCCGTGTTGAATACGACTTCGCCGACCGAAAGGCCGGGCGCGCCTACGGAAACGCCCTCGAAGAGGGTTCCGTCTTCGAGCGCGAGGATTGCGGGTTGGGTCACGGGGATCGCCTTGGCTGCCGGGGGGTGCTGACCCTTCCCGTCGCGCAGACGCCGGCAAAACCGGGCTGCAGCAAAGCGCGGGCGCGGTGCGGGACCGGTCCGACGGAAGGGGTTCAGGCGAGCCGGAATTCTAGCGACCCGGCGCCGGTAACGCCAGCGCAATCTGCGCTGGAACGCCAATTTGCCGGATTCAAGTCGTCGCGTTCAGGCCAGCAGGTCGCGCAGCCGGTAACGGCCGGGAGCACGTCCAGCCAGCTTCGCGGCCGCGTGCAGCGCCCCGCGGGCAAAGATGTCGCGGTTGGTGGCGCGATGGATCAGCTCGATGCGCTCGCCCGGTGCGGCGAACTGCACCAAGTGTTCGCCGACGATATCGCCGGCGCGCAGCGACGCGTAGCGCGGGTGCGCCCCGCCCTGCTCCGCGCTGGCACCCAGCGCCAGCGCCGTGCCCGACGGTGCGTCCTTCTTGTGCACGTGGTGGGATTCCACGATGTCGCAATCCCAGCCCTGCAGGGCCTGCGCGGCGCGCTCGACCAGCTCGCCCAGGATGGCGACGCCGAGGCTGAAGTTCGCCGCCCACAACAAGGGAATATGTTGCGCGGCCGCATCCACCGCGACCTGCTGCGGCTCTTCAAGTCCGGTGGTGCCCGACACCAGCGCCGCGCCGCGTTGCTCGCACAGCGCCAGGATCGGATCGAAGCCCTGCGGCAGGCTGAAATCGATCGCGACATCGAACGACGGCGCACCCGACAGTTCCGCAGCGGCGAAATGTGCCACGCCCTCGACCACGCGTTGCGCGGGCTGCGAGCGCTGCACGGCGGCCACGACGACGAGGTCGTCACGCTCGCCGGCCAGGCGCAGCAACGCCTGCCCCATGCGGCCGGATGCACCGTGGATCAGGACTCGCGTGGGAGACGCGTGTGCGGGAGAGTTGGAGTCGCTCATGCGCGCAGTCTGAAGGTGGCATCGGGCTTCGACAAGCGCCATGCGCGGCGCGACCGTTTCTCGCCGGCAGATCAAATTCGGACGCGTCCGATTCTTCGGCGCAACCGTCCTTCCTAGCATCGGGACGCCGCGATGGGCGGCGCCAAGAAGGGTTCGGGGACCCGGTAAGCATGAACAAACTTCTGAGATCGATCGCTTCACTGTCGCTCCTGCTCGCGCTCGTCGCTGGCTGCTCCAGCAAGCACGACGGCGACCTGCTCGCCGCACCGAAGGTGGGCGACCTCTATGCCAGCGAGCTGTCGCACTTCACCGAGTTCGAGAACAACGAGCGCGCCTACGGACTGATGAAAGTGGTCGGGGTGACCGACGATGCGATCACGGTCGCCACGGACAGCACGGCGTGGCCCGCGCCGTCGGGCGCGAACAACGATCTGCGCGGCGACCTGTCCGGTGTGAAATGGGACATGAAGGGCACGATCCGCATCGCCCGCCCTGAGCTGCCCGAACTGTATCGGCAGGACCGCATTTTCGGCCTGCGCCGGCCCTCGCCCGCACCGGAGAAGGCCCAATGAACCTTTCCGGCATCGGCCTGTGGCTGGCGTTGATCGGCGCCGGCTCCTTCGTGCTCAACCGTTTCAATTACGAATTCAAGCTGCTCGCCTGGGTCGACCATTGGGGTCCGTCGACGGGCATGTTGATCCGCGTCGGCTGCATCGTGATCGGCGTGATGCTGTGGCTGGCCTTTCGCCGCAGGTCGAAGCCGGCGAACTGACGCATCCCGCGCATGGGCGACAAAAAAGGCCGCGGTGGAAGCCGCGGCCTTTTCGTTTCCTGTCCCAGCCCTGAGGTCAGGACGTCATGCGATCCCAGAAGCCCTTCACGCCGTCGAGAAAGGTCGAGGCGCGCGGCGAATGGCGGCGCGCGCCGTCCCCGACGAAAGTCGCCTCGAACTTCTCGAGCAATTCGCGTTGCTCGACGGTGAGGTTCACCGGGGTCTCGACCACGATGCGGCAATACAGATCGCCGGTCTTGCGGCTGCGGACGGACTTCACGCCGCGGTCGCGCAGGCGGAACAGCCTGCCGGTCTGCGATTCGGCGGGAATGCGCAGCTCCACCTCGCCCTCCAGCGTCGGCACGCGGATGGAGTCGCCCAGCGCGGCCTGCGAGATGCGCACGGGCACTTCGCAGTGCAGGTCGTCGCCGTCGCGTTGGAAGATCTCGTGCTCGCGAACGCGCACGTCGACGTACAGGTCACCGGGCGGCGAACCGACCGGACCCGCCTCGCCTTCGCCCGCCAGGCGGATGCGGTCGCCGTTGTCGACGCCGGCCGGGATCTTCACCTGCAAGGTCTTGGTGCGTTCCACGCGGCCCTGGCCGTCGCAGTCCGCGCACGGATTGGGAATGGTCTTGCCGCGACCGCCGCAGTGCGGGCACGCCTGCTGCATCGAGAAGATGCCGCGCTGGAAGCGCACCTGGCCACGGCCGTGGCAGGTGTCGCAATTTTCCAGCTTGCCGTCCGCCGAGCCGCTGCCCTCGCAGGTCGTGCATTCGTCGAGCGTGGGGATTTCGATCTGTTTCTCGGTGCCGCCGACGGCTTCCTCGAGCGTCAGCTCCATCACATAGCCGATGTCCGCGCCGCGACGCGGGCCGCGTGCGCCACCACCACCGCCGAAGATGTTGCCGAAAATGTCGCCGAAGATATCGCCCATGTCGGCATAACCGGCACCGGCCCCGCCACCGCCCATGCCGTGCTCGAAGGCGGCGTGGCCATGCTGGTCGTACGCCCGGCGCCGATTGGCGTCGGACAGCACTTCGTAGGCCTCCTTGCACTCCTTGAACGAAGCTTCCGCGGCGGCATCGCCGGGATTGCGGTCCGGATGGAATTTCATCGCGCAGCGACGATAGGCCTTCTTCAGGTCTTCCTCGCTCGCTTGTCGGGCCACGCCCAGAACTTCGTAGTAGTCGCGTTTGCTCATGGAGCTGGGATTCGGGATTCGGGAGACGGGATTCGCAAAAGCGGGGTGTGTTCAAGACGAAGGAAGGGGATCCGGAACCGGACGATGTTTTCCGAATCCCGAATCCCCATTCCCGAATCCCGGCTTACTTCTTGTCGTCCTTGACTTCGGTGAACTCGGCATCGACCACGTCGTCGGCCTTGGCGCCGCCGGCAGGACCGGCGCCGGCGTCCGGACCCGGCTGACCGGCCGCCGAAGCGGCAGCGAACAGCGACTGCGCGGCTTCTTCCAGCGACTTCGACTTGGCCTCGATCTGGCCCTTGTCGTCGCCCTTCATCGCCGTTTCAAGCTCGGCGATGGCGCCTTCGGTGCGGCCGATGACGTCGCCCGGCACCTTGTCGCCGTTGTCCTTGATCGCGCTGCGCGCGGTGTGGATCAGCGCGTCGGCGTGGTTGCGGGCCTGCACCAGCTCGTGGAACTTCTGGTCCTCTTCGCGGTGGGTCTCGGCGTCGGCGACCATCTTGGCGATCTCGTCCTCGGACAGACCCGAGCCGGCCTTGATCTCGACCTTCTGCTCCTTGTTGGTCTTCTTGTCCTTGGCCGAAACATGCAGGATGCCGTTGGCGTCGATGTCGAAGGACACCTCCACCTGCGGCATGCCGCGCGGCGAGGGTTCGATGCCGGTCAGGTCGAAGCGCGCCAGCGACTTGTTGTAGCGGGCCTGCTCACGCTCACCCTGCAGCACGTGCACGGTCACGGCCGACTGGTTGTCCTCGGCGGTCGAAAACACCTGCGAGGCCTTGGTCGGGATGGTGGTGTTCTTCTCGATGATCTTGGTGAACACGCCACCCAGCGTTTCGATGCCCAGCGACAACGGGGTCACGTCGAGCAGCAGCACGTCCTTGACGTCGCCGGCCAGCACGCCGCCCTGGATCGCGGCGCCCAGCGCCACGGCCTCGTCGGGGTTGACGTCCTTGCGCGGCTCCTTGCCGAAGAACTCGGCCACGGCCTGCTGCACCTTCGGCATGCGGGTCTGGCCGCCGACCAGGATCACCTCGCTGATCTCGCTGGCGCGCAGGCCGGCGTCGTTCAGCGCGATGCGGCACGGTTCGATCGTGCGCTTGACCAGGTCGTCCACCAGCGCTTCCAGCTTGGCGCGGGTCAGCTTGATGTTCAGGTGCTTCGGGCCCGAGGCGTCGGCCGTCACGTACGGCAGGTTCACTTCGGTCTGCTGCGCGCTGGACAGCTCGATCTTGGCGCGCTCGGCCGCGTCCTTCAGGCGCTGCAGGGCCAGCGGGTCCTTGCGCAGGTCGATGCCCTGGTCCTTCTGGAATTCCTCGACGAGGTAATCGATGACGCGCTTGTCGAAGTCTTCACCGCCCAGGAACGTGTCGCCGTTGGTGGACAGCACTTCCACCTGCATTTCGCCGTCGACGGAGGCGATCTCGATGATGGACACGTCGAACGTGCCGCCGCCCAGGTCGTAGACCGCGATCTTGCGGTCGCCGCCCTTCTTGTCCATGCCGTAGGCCAGCGCGGCCGCGGTGGGCTCGTTGATGATGCGCTTGACGTCCAGGCCGGCGATCTTGCCCGCGTCCTTGGTCGCCTGGCGCTGGCTGTCGTTGAAGTACGCCGGCACGGTGATGACCGCCTCGGTGACGGTCTCGCCCAGGTAGGCTTCGGCGGTCTTCTTCATCTTGGCCAGCACCTCGGCCGAGATCTGCTGCGGCGCCATCTTCTTGCCTTCGGCCGTCTCGACCCAGGCGTCGCCGTTGTCGTGCGAGGTGATCTTGTACGGCACCAGGCCGATGTCCTTCTGCACTTCGGCGTCGGTGAACTTGCGGCCGATCAGGCGCTTGACGGCGAAGAAGGTGTTCTTCGGGTTGGTCACGGCCTGGCGCTTGGCCGAGGCGCCGACCAGCACTTCGCCGTCCTTGGTGAAGGCGACGATGGACGGAGTGGTGCGGTCGCCTTCGGCGTTCTCGATGACGCGCGCCTTGCCGCCTTCCATGACGGCCACACACGAATTGGTCGTGCCCAGGTCGATACCGATGATCTTGCCCATGGTGTTGCTCCCTCTCTGATCTTTGACTGTGCGGCGGCCAGGGGCCGCCTGCTTGAAGGTGTGATGGCGGTGCGATCCGCCGATGTGCGTGATTTGGGGGGCTCGCGGCCCCGCTTCAAGGCGTCAGTCGTGCCGGGCGACGACCACCAGCGCCGGGCGCAGGAGGCGTTCGTTCAGCAGCCAGCCCTTCTGGTAGACCTGGACCACGTCGCCCGGCGCGTGGCCGGCGGCCTCGACCATGCTCATCGCCTGGTGCTTGTCGGGGTCGAACGGCTGTCCCACCGGGTCGAGCGCGATCATGCCGTTGTCCCCGGCGACCTTGAGCAGCTGCCGCAGGGTCAACTCCATGCCTTCGCGCAGGTGCGCGGCGGTGTCGGCCTGCACGGCCAGTCCGGCCTCGAGGCTGTCGATCACCGGCAGCAGTTCGCCCAGCAGGCGCTCGTTGGCGAACTTGCGCGCCATGTCGATGTCGCGCGCCATGCGCTTGCGCTGGTTCTCGATCTCGGCGCGCTCGCGCAGTGCGTCTTCGCGCAGCTGGGTAAGCTCGGCCTGGGCGGCCTCGAGCCGGGCGGCGAGCGTGGCGTCGGCGTCGGCGCCGGAGGCCACGTCGGGGGTCTGGTTAGGTTCGCCAGAAGTGGTGCTAGCGGTCATGCGGTGCTCCATCCCTGCGCCAGGGGCGCTCAAAACATGCGGAAAACCGCGCTCGAAGGCGCGTCAGGGCAGCAATGGGGCCGCGCTTGGCCGTTTCAAGACATAGCGGGCCAGGGCTTGGCAGACCCAGGACACGGCGGACCAGGACATAGTGGGCAAGACGAACGCGCCGGCTGGAGCCGGCCAACGCCGGCCGGGCGGTTCAGGCGTCGGGATGCAGCGCCGCGCCGAGCGCGTCCGCCGCGGCCTGGACCACCGGGATCACACGGTCGTAGGCCATGCGGGTCGGGCCGATCACCCCCAGCACGCCCAACACGGTCCCGCTGCCGGCGGCGACGTAGGGCGCGGTCACCAGGGACATGCCTTCCAGCGGCGCCAGCCCGGTCTCCTCGCCGATGAAGATGCGAACGCCCGGCGCCTGCACGGTGCGCTCCAGCAACTGGAGGATCTCGCGCTTGCGGGAGAAGGCCTCGAACAGGTCGCGCAGGCGGTCCAGATCGGCCAGCTCCTGCACCCCCATCAGTCGCGTCTGCCCGGCCAGCACCATATCGTCGCCGCCAGGAGCGAGTACCTGCTCGGCCAGCTCCATCGATTGCGCCAACAACACCTGCATCTCGCTCTGCGCGCTGCGCAGCTCGCGCACGAGCGTTGCGCGGATGTCGGCCACCGTCCGCCCGGCAAAATGCGCGTTGAGGTAGTTCGCCACGCGCTCCAGTTCGCCGGCGTCGAACGGGCGGCGCGTGAGCACGATGCGGTTCTGCACCTCGTTGTCGGCGAAGACCAGGATCGCCAGCACGCGCGCACCGTCCAGCGGCACGAAGTCGATCCGCCGGAACGCGAATTGCTCGCGGCGCGGCACGCTGACGACGCCGACGAAGTGGGTCATCGCCGACAACAGCTCCGACGCGCTGCCCAGCAACGCCTGCGTGCCCGACCCCGCCGGGAGCTCGCCGCGCAGGCGCGCCATCTCCGACTCCGGCAACGGACGCACCTGCAGCAACGAATCGACGAAGAGCCGGTAGCCCTGCGGCGTCGGCACGCGTCCGGCGGATGCGTGCGCGGCGCTGAGCAGGCCCGCGTCCTCCAGGTCGGCCAGGATGTTGCGGATCGTCGCCGGACTGACGTCCAGCCCCGCGTGGCGCGCCAGCGTCTGCGAGCCCACCGGCTCGCCGCTGCGGATGTAACGGCCGATCAGGGTGCGCAGCAACTGGCGTGCGCGCGGGTCGAGGCTGGGATCGGCGGGTTTGCGGCTCATGGCCGGGGTATATGACGGCTTCGCCGCAGGCGCAAGTCGGGCTGCGGGATCGGCGTTCGCAGGAGAAGGACCTGGAGCGAGGTTCCGCGAACGGTTCCGGCGATTCGAAATCCCCAATCTCCAATCCTGAGACGGTGCACCGCTATCAAGCCGCAACCCACACAGGGCACAATCGCGGTCCGATGCTCGTCCACCTTTCCCTCAAGCAATTCGCCGTGGTCAGCGAGGCCGAACTCGGCTTCGGCCCCGGCCTGACCGTCATCTCCGGCGAAACCGGCGCTGGCAAATCGTTGCTGGTCGACGCCCTGGGCCTGATCTCCGGCCTGCGCGCCGATAGCGGCGTGGTGCGCCACGGCGCCGATCGCGCCGAACTGGTCGCGGAGTTCGCACTCCACGACGTGCCGCTCGCCGCCGCCTGGCTGCGCGACAACGAGCTCGACGAGGACGAGGGTTGCCAGATTCGTCGGGTGATCCGCGCCGACGGCGGTTCGCGCGCCTGGGTCAACGGCCGCCCGGTGACGCTGGGCCAGCTCGGCGAACTGGCCGCGATGCTGGTGGAGATCCACGGCCAGCACGAACACCAGGCGCTGCTTTCTCGCCCGAGCCAGCTCGCCCTGCTCGACGCCTTCGGCCGCACCGAAGTCGAGCGTCGCGCCGTCGAATCCGCCGCCTCCCGCTGGAGCGCCCTCATCGCCGAACGCGACGCGTTGTCGGCCCAGGGCGACGTCTCCGACCGCATCGACTGGCTCGAGCACCAGCACGCCGAGCTCGACCGCGAGGAATTGGAGCCCGACGCCATCGCGCGCCTGCAAACCGACCACCGCCGCCACGCGCACGCGGCTGGGCTGATCGCCGCCTGCGATGGGGCGTTCGCCCACCTGGGTGGTGAGGAAGGTCCGTCGCTGTCGCGCAGCCTCCAGAACGTGCGTTCCGATCTGCAGCGCGTGGCCGAACACGAGCCGCGGCTGTCCGACGTGGACGCGATGCTCGACGCCGCCGCGATCCAGGTCGACGAGGCGCTTGCGCTGCTCGACCGCGTGCGCAGCGACCTCGACCTGGACCCCTCGGCCTTCGAGGCGATCGAAAACCGCATCGGCCGCCTGCACGAACTCGCGCGCAAGCACCGCGTCACGCCTGAGCAACTGTTCGCCCAACGCGACGCCATCGCCTTCGAACTCGAAGCCCTGCGCGGCGCCGGGGTGCGCCTGGCGAAGCTGGACGGCGAGATCGACGCCGCCCGCCGCGCCTGGCGCGAGGTGGCCGACGTATTGAGCGCACGCCGCCGCGATGCCGCCGCGCACCTGGCGGGCAGCACCACGGCGCTGATCGCCGAACTGGGCATGGGCGGCGGGCGTTTCGCCGTCGAACTGGAACCGCTGGACAGCGATCGCCCCGATCCGCAGGGCGCCGAGCGCGTGGAGTTCATGGTTGCCGCCAACCCGGGACAACCGGCGCGCCCGCTGCGCAAGGTGGCCTCAGGCGGCGAACTGTCGCGCATCTCGCTGGCGATCGAAGTGGCCGCATTGGGCCTGGACGCGGTGGCGACAATGGTGTTCGACGAAGTCGACACCGGCATCGGCGGCGCGGTGGCGGAAATCGTCGGCCAGAAGCTGCGCGCCCTGGGCGCCAGCCGCCAGGTGCTATGCGTGACCCACCTGCCGCAGGTCGCCGCACAGGGACATGCGCACTATCGCGTGAGCAAGGCCGCCAGCGAAGGCGTGACCCAGAGCGCGGTGCAATCGCTCAACGCCAAGCAGCGCGAGGAGGAACTGGCGCGCATGCTCGGCGGCGTCGAACTCACCCGCGAGGCACGGGCGGCGGCGAAACGGTTGTTGGCCGACGTGGTGTGAGGCCCGGTCGGGATTGGAGATTCGGGATTCGGGATTCGGGATTCGGAAAGCAAAAGAAAGCCCGCCATTGGCGGGCTTTCTTATTTGCGGCTGGGAATCCTGCTCTTGCGAATCCCAAATCCCGAATCCCGGCGCGTCAGCGCTTCTTGCGCACGTACAACACCAGCGAATGCTCCTCGATGTCGTAGCCGTGCTTGGCCGCGATCTTGCGCTGCAGCTCCTCGATCTCGGGGCTCTCGAACTCGATGATCTTGCCGCTGTCCACATCGACCATGTGGTCGTGATGATGGCCCCGGTCCAGCTCGTAGACCGACTGGCCGGCCTCGAAGTTGTGCTTGAGCACCAGGCCGGCGGCCTCGAACTGGGTCAGCACGCGGTACACCGTGGCCAGCCCGATGTCCTCGCCATGTTCGAGCAGGTGCCGGTAGATGTCCTCGGCGGTCATGTGCCGGGGCTTGGTCTGCTCCAGCAGCT
This sequence comes from Lysobacteraceae bacterium P, assembly GCA_005503055.1. Taxonomy (GTDB): domain Bacteria; phylum Pseudomonadota; class Gammaproteobacteria; order Xanthomonadales; family Xanthomonadaceae; genus Lysobacter_J. The sequence continues at coordinate 706,441 of SCOX01000001.1, forward strand.
CGAGGATCCGCATGCGCGGATGGGTGACCTTGAGTCCGGCCTTGCGGAGTTCTTGCGATTCCATGGTGGTCCCTCGACGGTGCGGCGCGACCGGTGGCGCCGGAACGGCGCATGAACACGGCCGCCGGGGCCGGACTGCGCGCTTGGTGAATTCGCCCTTCAGTGTATCATCGCCGCGTTATCCGCCTGTCGCAGACACCGATGCCGAAGCACACGACGTACAAGCTCCTGCTGGTTCTTTCCATTGCCGTGATCACCAGCGGCTGCGGCATCCTGTACAAGCAGCCGATCTACCAGGGCAACCTGATGGAAAAGGCCAACGTCGACCAGTTGCAGACCGGCATGAGCAAGCAGCAGGTGACGCTCCTGCTGGGTTCGCCGTCGATCGAGGACCCGTTCCATCACGATCGCTGGGACTACACCTCCACCCAGCGCACCGATCGCGTCGGACGCACCGAGAAGAAGAATCTGACGGTTTGGTTCGAGAACGACAGCTTGGTGAAGTGGGAGGGCGACTACTTCCCCGAGCAGGACGAGCAGCTGGCCAAGCAGACCGTCAAGCAGTTCGGTCGCAACCTGCCGAAGGAAAAGAAGAAGGGCGGTCGCTGACCGACCCGCCACGCGTTAACCAGACCCGGCTACGGCCGGGTTTTTGTTTTGGTCTCCGCGCGACGGCGCCGCGCGTCCTTGGGATCGGCCACCAGTGGCCGCAGCAGCTCGAGCCGGTCTCCCTGCACGAGCACGGTCTCGGCGGTGACGCGAACGCCGAACACGGCCCAGGCCACGGTGTCCGCATCGTCCTGCCAGCCGGCGGCGGCGAGCGCATTGGCGACGGTCGCGCCCTCGGGCAGATCCAGCCAAAGGGCCTCGAATCGCCGCGGCCAGGCGCGTACGACCTCGATCCTCACACCTCGTCGCCCCGGTCGGCCACGCGCACGAAGTCGTCCACCATGCGGTCGGCCAGGCCCTGAAACCCCACCGCCATCGCCGGCCCCAGCAGCTTCACCTTGGGCTCGAAGGTGAGCGTCAGCGTGACCTTGCAGGCCGATTCGTCCAGCGCATGGAACTCCCAGCGCCCACCCAGGCTCTGGAACGGCCCGTCGATCAGCTTCAGTTCGATGTGGTGCGGCGGATGCGTTGTGTTTTCGGTGACGAACCAGGTGCGCAGCGCGCCGAACCCGATGTCCAGCCGCGCCACCATGCGGTTCTCGCCTTCTTCCAGCACCTGCGAGGCCTCGCACCAGCTGAAACGGCGCGGGTAGGCGGCCACGTCGTTGACCAGCGCGAACATGCGCGCGGCGGAGTGTTCGACGAGGGCGGAACGGCGGATGGTCTGCATGCGGCGGGCGGTCCGGTGGCCTGGTGTCGCGCGAGAGGCCCTCTTTCGGGGACAATGGCGCGATGTCCAAGAATTCCAACAAGAAGACCGGCAAGGATAAGGGAAAGGGCGGCGCCGGCGGCACGATCGCGCTGAACAAGCGTGCGCGCCACGAGTACCACCTTGAAGAGACGTTCGAGGCCGGCCTGTCCCTGCAGGGCTGGGAGCTCAAGGCGATCCGCGCCGGCCGCGCCAACATCGTCGAGGCCTATGCCGTCGTGCGAGGCGGCGAGATGTTCCTGTTCGGCGCGCAGATCACCCCGCTCATCTCCGCCTCGACCCATGTGGTGGCCGAGGAACGCCGCACGCGCAAGCTGCTGCTGCACCGGCACGAGATCGACAACCTCGTCGGCCGCATCCAGCGCGATGGCTACACCGTGGTGCCCACCGCGCTTTACTGGAAGGGCAACAAGGTCAAGGCCGAGGTCGCCCTGGCCAAGGGTAAGCAGTCGCACGACAAGCGCGAGGTGAGCAAGGAGCGCGACTGGCAGCGCGAGAAACAGCGCGTGATGCGCCGACACAACAAGAATGCTTGATTCCGGGCGGCGCCCGGAACGCGCCGTCATGCGCCCCGGGTGAGAACTCCGCGAGACCTCACTCGCCCAGTTTTTCCCGCGGCAGCGTGAACCAGAATGTCGCGCCCTTCCCCACTTCGCCGGTCGCGCGGATGCTGCCGCCGTGGCGTTCGACGATGCGCTTGACCGACGCCAGACCGATGCCGTGGCCGGCGAAATCGTCGTTGTGGTGCAACCGCTGGAACGGCCGGAACAACTTGTCGACGTAGGCCTGCGAGAAACCCGCGCCGTTATCGCGCACGAAGTACTCTAGCCCCTGCTCCGTCGCCACCGCGCCGAATTCGATGCGCGCGTCGAGACGGTCGCGCGTGAACTTCCACGCATTGCCCAACAGGTTGCCAAGCAGGTTGCGCAGCAGCGGCGCGTCGCCGATCACGAACAGCTCCGGCTCGATCTCCACCTCGACCTGTCGCCGGCTGTCGCCGACACGCAGCTCCTCGATGACTTCGCTCGCCAGCCGACTCAGGTCCACGCGCTCGAGCCGCAACTCGCCGCGACTGACGCGCGACATCTTCAGCAATGCGTCGATCAGCTCGCCCATGCGCCCCGCCGCGCGACGCACGCGCGCCAGGTAGGAGCGCCCCGTCTCGTCCATGCCCGCCGAATGGCGTTCGATGAGAATGCGGCTGAAGCCGTCGATCGCGCGCAGCGGCGCGCGCAAATCGTGCGAAACGCTGTATGCGAAGGCTTCCAGCTCCTGGTTGGCCTGACTGAGTTCGCGCGTGCGCAGCGCCACGCGCGCTTCCAGCGTCCGATTGAGCGCGTGCACGCGCGCCTCGGCGCGCAGTCGTTCGGTGACGTCTTCGACCTGCACCAGGCCGGCGATGTCCTGCCCGACGTTGCCCGGCACTGGCGCGTAGGTCAGCTGCGCCTGACGCGGCTCGCCGCCTTCCCGATGCAGACGCCGCGTGGCCCGATGCACGCCCTGCGCATCGGTGGTGCCATGGCCGTAGGCGATCATTTCCGGCTCGTCGCTTTCGAACAATCCGTCGAAGCGCCGTCCCACCAACGCTTCCGGCGTGAGGCCGACGATGTTCGCCAGCGCCGGATTGGCCTCGACGATGTGACCTTCGCTGTCCAACAGCGCCTTGCCGATCGCCGAATAGCGCATCGCGCTCCGGAAGCGCAGTTCGCTGCGGCGAAAGTCCTCGGTCATGCGCACGGCGATCCGATACGCCTGCGCCTCCGTGCGCGCGAGCATCCAGGCGATTGCGTAGAGCAGCAGCGAGGAAAACAGCCCCAGGGCGAGCAGGTTCTGCAGGCCTTGCAGACGCGGCGCCGCAATGGCCAGCGGCGGCGATTCGAACTCCACCCGCCACTGCCGGCCATACAACTCGAAGGCGCTGTCATGGCGAAACGCCGGCGCGGGCCGGTCCCGCGGTGCATAGGTCGCGAACAACAGGCGATTGCCGCCTCCGGTCGCGTCGAACACACGGAAATGGTTGTCGTTGCGCATCGCACCCAGTGCATTGCGCACGAAGCCGTCCATGCGCACCGGCACGTATACCCAACCCTGCGCGTCCGCACGCCGGTTGGCGAGCGTCGCCGGGCGACCACCGCCACGGTACACGGGCAAGTACAGCACCAGGCCGGTGCTGCGCAGTGACCCGTCCTGGATGAGGTGCACGGGACCTGACAGGGTCGCGTTGCCGCTTTCCATGGCCTGCATCATCGCGGCCTGGCGGACCGGTTCGGAATACATGTCGAAGCCGATCGCGCCGACGTTGGCCGGCGTCTTCGGCTCCAGATACAGGATCGGCCCGTAGTCGCGCCGTTGCCCGCGCGGCCAGACTTCGAGCATCCCATGCCCGGCTGCGCGCCATTCCAGCTGCAGATCGGCCAGGCGCGTGGCCGGCACGAATTCGGCGAAGCCCAGTCCAACCATGCCCGGGAATCGCCGCTGCAGGTCCATGCCGTCCACGTAGGCCTGCCACTGCATCGGCGAGGGTCTCGGGCGCGTCACCGAAGCGAACATCGAAACGCCGCCGCGGGCCACCAGCTCGTACTTGGTCATGCCCTGGCGCAACAGCTCGGTGACCTCTGCGGTCTTGCTGATGAATTCCGCCTCAGCCGCACGCAACTCGCGCTCGCGCGCCGCGCGCCAGGCCGTGAAGACCAGCACCAGCGAACCCACCAGAACGATCAGCGCGAGCAGGTATCCGCGACGCGGCGACAGTTCGGACAGATCGGGCGTGCGGGCTTCGCGGACGGCCTCGGGGCTCATGGACCAAGCATACAGGGCCGAGCCAATGTCGCATTCAGCCTGCGCAGCCGCCCCGAGCGACCGTCATTCGGCGTCAGCAGGCGTCCGCGGTCTGGGGGCCCGCGGTGAACGCCGCACGCCCGACAGTGCCATCAGCTCGATCGCGTCGACCTGGAAACCACAGGCCCGCGCCATCAGCAACGCACGTTTGCGCGTCGTCACGAAACCACGCCTGCGTATGCGACGAAGCATCTCGCTGCTGATGCCGGCCGCCTCGGCGGCCATCTGGCAAGAAGGGAAGCACGCGACGTAGCGCTCGACCGGATTGGCCGCGAAATCCTTATCGATCTTCATGACGCAATCAATACCACCAGAAATTGGATGTATCAACAACCATAAATTGGCTACTTTTCGCCCAAGACGCGCAACAATAAGTTGTACCTTCATGCAGCCACCGCGTGCATCCGCCGCCACCGCGTCGAAGCGTAGGGATATGCCGAAAGCGAGCCAAAAATCGTTAGCCGACCGCCTGCACGAGGCCTGGGACTACACCAACGTGCCGCGAGGCGATCGCCGCACCACGGCCGTTGCCGAGCGCTACAACGTCAGCCGCGAATCGGCACGCAAATGGTCGCTGGGCCTGTCGGTCCCGAGGGACGAGCGTCTGCGCGCGATGGCCGTGCAGATGGGCGTCGGCTACGAGTGGCTCTGTACGGGCCGCGGCCCGATGACCAGCGCGGACCTCGAGGTCCGCGATCAACCCAACAGCTACGACAGCGCGGAACTGGTGCGCTTGAACGGGCTGGTGCGCAGCCTCTCCCGCAAGAAGCGGCTTGCCCTCATCCAGCTGTTGGAAGACGAACGCTGAGGCACTGTCTCAGCCGAAACGCTCTGCTGTTGCGCCCCACCGCAACCTTTTCCTGCATGAACTTCTCGATGCCTGCGCAACAATGGGTTGTGATCGCGCGCGTCGATTCATCGCGCGCTGGGACCTCATCACATTCGAGCGCAGGGAAATGCCAAAAGGACCGCATCACGAATTCGCCCGCCGACTGAACCTGGCCTGGGATCTGGCGGGATTTCAACGAGGCAGACGCCGCGTCGGCCACGTCTCTGCCGAGTACAGCGTGAGCCGGGAGACCGCACGCAAATGGTCCGGTGGACTGGCGATCCCGAAGGACGAACGGCTGCGCGCGATCGCCGTGCAGACGCGCGTGAAATACGAGTGGCTCACCACCGGGCGTGGCCCGATGATGATCGAGGACCAGGGGATCGGCGAGCAGGCGACCAAGTACGACAGTCCCGAGGAAGTGCGTCTGGTTGGGCTGGTCCGCAAGCTGACGCGCAGGAAGCAGCGCGCCCTCATCGAGTTGCTGGAAGAACAGGCCTGAGCCCGCGATGGCTTGAACACCCGCAAACGGCCCACGCCAAGGGCCTTGTCGCGGCGGGCTTCGCCCCTATACTGGTCGGGTCAGCGTGAGCTGTCCCCGGGGGTGCACTGGCTTCGACGGGGGTTGCGAAATCGCCTGGTGCATGCCGAGGGGGTAGCTTTCCTCGTAAATCCAGCTGCAAACTTCTAGTTGCCAACGACGACAACTACGCTCTCGCCGCTTAAGGCGTAAGCCCCGAAACTGCTTGTGTCCGTGCTCGCAGCGTAGGGTCATCATCACGGAATCGCCGGGAGTGGCTGCCTGCCAGCACCCGGTTAACACATAGCAGGCTGGTTCCCCGATGCGCTTTGCGCGCCGTGCTGTCGGGGGACGAGATCTAACGGAGCGCTAAGCATGTAGTGCCGGGGATGGAGTGCCTTCGGACGGGGGTTCAATTCCCCCCACCTCCACCATCTTCAAAGCGTCAAACCCACGCCCTGCAAGGCTTTCAGCCCTGCGGGGCGTTTGGTTTTTGGAGCTTGGGTGGGCGTGTTCCGGGCCCAGTCCCGTCCACGAGGGGTTCGGCGCCATGCGCTGGCCCCTTTCGGACTCGTCTGATGGGACCACAAGCGTGGGTTGCGGATGCTGAGGTCTCATTCGTTTCGGACATGCCCCTATGCGCCAGGCTTGTCGACTCGCCGGTACCGAACTCAGCCAGGACGAGCGCTTCGCGCTGCTTGCCCTGTGCCACCGTAGCCAACTTTTCCGCTGGGAGCGCGAACTGATGGCGCCGCAGACCATGCAGCGCCTGGAGATCATGGACTTGGCGACGTTCGATGGATGGGACTGGGAGCTCACGGCACGCGGATCGGAGCTCATCGCGCGCCTCACCGGTCACGACCTGAGCCTGATCGCCCTGCCGGACGGGGCCGCGGCCCGCGCCCGCAGGCCGCGGGAATAGCCCTCGCCCGTCAGGACTTCACGCGACGTCCGCGCCGCAGGAGTTTCAACGCCGCCTGCTCCCATTGACGCTCGCCGCGCGCGCCGGCAACCACGCGTTGCAGGCGGCCGTCCTCCCAGCACTCGAACACCGTCGGATCGATGTACGACTTGCGGCAAACCGCCGGCGTGTTGCCGAGCAGGTGCGCCACCTGTGCGATAACCTCGTTGCGCACGCCGGGGATCGCCGTGACCTTGGGCTCGCCGTCCTCACGCACCGGCACTTCGCGCGCGGCCAGTAGCCGGATCGCCACCAGCGTGCCGCCCCAGGTGCGGAAATCCTTCGCGGTGAACTCCTCGCCCATTGCCTCGCGCAGGTAATCGTTAACCATCCCCGAGTCCACCGGCTGACGCTGCCCCTCTCCGTCGACGTACTGGAACAGCATCTGCCCCGGCAGTTGTTGACAGCGACGCAGCAGGCGCGTCAGGCGCGCATCGTCGAGCACGACGTCGTGCTCCATCCCTCCCTTGCCGCGGAAATGCAGGTGCGCGCGTCCGCCGCGCAGGAACTCGACGTGGCGATTGCGCAACGTGGTCAGGCCGTAGGAACGGTTGCCGCGCGCGTACTCGGCGTTGCCGATGCGCACCAGGGTGTCGGCCAGGACCGACACCACGATCGCCAGCACCTTCTCGCGGCCGATGCCCTCGCGCGCCATGTCGCGTCGCAATGCGCGCCGGAGCCGGGGCAGCGCCGCGGCAAAGGCGACGATGCGGTCGAACTTGCGCGCGTCGCGAACCTGCTTCCAGCGTGGGTGGTAGCGATACTGTTTGCGCCCGCGCGCGTCGCGACCCGACGCCTGCAGGTGGCCGTTCGCGTGCCGGCAGATCCACACATCGCGGTAGGCGGGCGGAACCGCAAGCGCGCGGATGCGCGCCAACGTCTGCTCGTCGCGCACGGGCCTACCATCCGCATCGAGGTAGCGAAAGCCCTTGCCCGACCGTTGCCGGCGCAGGCCGGGTTCCTCGTCGCTGACGTACACCAGGCCGCCATCGCTGGCCGACGCGATACCCGCCTCATCGGGAATACCGCTCGCGGATGCCCTTGCTCGCCCTTTTGCCATGAGCGCAGCATCCGGACGTGCGCATCAAGATTGCGTGGCGATACGCGTCGATCGCGCCGCTGCGCCGTCACGCGCGATCGGCGATCATGCCCGCATGCCCTTCGTGCGCAGCTCCGGCCCCGAGCAGACACGCGGCGCCAGCGAAGGCGCCTGCCATCTCTACGTCCTTCCCTGCGCTTATGAAGACCTGCTCAAGCTGGGGTTTTCGAGGCAGCCGCTGGAACGGATGCAGGCATTGCACCCGCGCTACTTCGAGTTCTTCGACCTTGATCGCGCCCTGCTGGTGGAAACCGAAACCGTCCGCGATGCGCGCCGCCTCGAGCTGGACCTGCGACACCGACTGCACGACTACAACGCGCCTGCCCCACTCACCGTGCGAGTGCAGGCGGCGGGCCTTACGGAGTGGTATCGAGGCGCGTACGAACCGCTTGCACAGGAGGCTGCCGCGCTGTCCGCGCAGGGTCATACCGTTCACACGCCGCTGCGCCCGTGGGTGGAAGCGCAGTTGCGTTCACGCACGCACGCGCTCTACGGCTGGGCCAGCCAGGTGTTGGAAAGCGTGGAAGGCGAACCGGCGCACCTGGACGAAATGCCGACGATGCACGCGCTGCGCCGACAGGTGCTGGACGTGCTCGACGCGCATGTCGCGCTCGGCATCGAGGTGGACGAGCATCTTCCCGATGCTCTCACGCGTTGGTATGCGCCACGGTCGCGTTGACGAACCGGATCAGTGCTTTCGGCCGGCCGGCAGCGGTTCTTCGTCGCGGTCGTACGCCGGCGGATAATAGAAGTTGACGGTCTTGAACAGCGAGCGCCCAGTGTTGCGTACTTCGTGCCGCTCGCCGCGCTCGATGACCAGCAGGCTGCCCGCCTTGAGCGGCTGGCGTCGTCCTTCGACGATCGCCAGCCCAGTACCCGACACCACATACAGCCATTGGTCGGCACCGCGATGGCGGTTGTCCGGGCCGCCCTCGGCGTCGCCCGGTGCGATGACCATTTCGGCCGCCTGCACCTTGCGCACGTCGAAGGCGACGCGGAAACCCTTTCCGAAGCGGAACCGCTTGTGCTTCATGCCGCGCGTCAGCGCGCTCGGCCACGCGTGAAGAGATTGACGATCGCCAGCAGCACGACCGCGCCGACCAGCGACAGCAACAGGCCGCCGATGCTGAAGTTGCCGTCGTTGATGTCGCCGCCGCCCAGCCCCAGGACGCCGCCGAGCCAGCCGCCGATGAACGCGCCGATGATGCCGACGACGATGTTGAGGATGATGCCCTGCTGCGCATCGCGACGCATGATGAGGCTGGCGAGCCAGCCGACGATACCGCCCACGATCAGCCAGATGATGATGCCCATGACGTTCTCCACTCCTGCCTCAGGTGCGGCGGATGGTAGGAACGGCCTCGTGATGCGCGTGTGTGTGGTCGAGCCTCCCACCGTGACGTCTTGTACACATCCGGCCCACCAACGTGGCCGGATGGATTGGACACTGCAACTGGTCGTGCTGGGTGATGCCGCCATCGGGATGCTGCTCGGCGGCGTGATCGGCTTCGAACGCGAACTCAAGAACCGTCCCGCCGGCTTCCGCACGCACATGCTGGTGGGAGGCGCGGCCGCGTTGTTGATCGGACTGGGCCAACTGGTCCTTGCCGATCATCGCCTGGACAGCGAACTGCGCGTGACGCTCGACCCGTTGCGTCTGGTCGAAGCAGTCATCGCCGGCGTGGCATTCATCGGCGCGGGCACGATCTTCGCCCAACGCGGGACGCAGGTCGTTGTCGGCATCACCACGGCGGCCTCCATCCTGATGGTGGCGGTGATCGGGGTGATGTGCGGGTTCCGCTACTACCTGCTCGCCGGCCTTGCGACCGCGATGACATTGCTGGTGCTGACGGTCATCGCATGGGTCGAAAAGCGCATGCCGGGCGACAAGGACACTGCGTGCAAGGACGACTGACGAACGTGGCGGCGTAGGCGCAAGCCTCACGGATCCTTAGCGTCTGCAACCTATGCTGTCGTTCATTCGCCACGTGCGACGTGGCCCTGCGGAGGCGACGATGGCGCACCGGAACGGGAATGGCACGACCACCGCATCGGAGCCGGATGCGCGGGAGCGTCGGCAACAGCATGAGGACGACAACCTCGACGAGGCGCTGGAGGAAACGTTCCCCGCCAGCGATCCGGTGTCGCCCTTCGTTCCCGCGAAGGAGAAGGACTGAATGCGCGATCGCCTGCCCGCACCGCCATCGCTGTCGGCCGTACCTCGCGCGCCGCGCACGGACACCATGACCCCGCAGACGCATGGATTGGCCCGTACCGGCCGCATCCTGCGGTTCCTGATGCGCTATCGCGGCACCGGCGTGTTCACCGGCCTGGACTTGCGTTCCTCGGTGCCGATCGTCGGCGAGGTCGATGTCGCCGACCCGCGTCCGGAACAGTTCGTCAAGGATCTCGAAGAGCTGGGGCCGACCTTCATCAAGCTGGGCCAGGCGCTGTCCACGCGTCCCGATCTCATGCCCGGACCCTATCTGGCCGCGCTCGCGCGCACGCAGTGCCAGGTGACGCCAGTCGAGTTCGACGCCATTCGCGTGCAGGTGGAGACATCGCTCGAACGCCCGATTTCGGAGATCTTCGCCTGGTTCGATCCCGCGCCACTGGGCTCGGCTTCGCTCGCGCAAGTGCATCGCGCGCGCCTGCTCGACGGTCGCCCGGTCGCGGTGAAAGTGCAGCGCCCCGGCGTCGCCGAGGAAGTGAAGCAGGACCTGTCCGTACTCGACTCGATCGCCACCGGTGTGGACCACACTACCGGCCTGGGCCAGCGCGTTCGCTTCTCCGACTGGGTGCACGAGTTCCGCAAGGCGCTGGTCGGCGAGCTGGATTACACGCTGGAAGCGGCGAACCAGGAGCGCTTCTCCGAACACCTGGCCGCCTACCCCGATCTCCTAATCCCGCGCCCGGTGTGGCCGCTCACGCGCACGCGCGTGCTGGTGATGGACCTGGTCAACGGCGATCCGCTCGATACTAACGTGCACCTGCGCCTGCGAGCCGAAGCGCTCGAGCGGTTGTGCGAATCGCTGCTACGCGGCTACCTCGACCAGATGTTCGTGCATGGCGAGATCCACGCCGACCCGCACCCAGGCAACCTGCTGCTTACCGACGATGGACGGCTGGCAGTGATCGACCTTGGCATGGTCGTGCACGTGCCGCCGCGCCAGCGTACGCGCTTGCTCAAGCTGATGTTCTCCGCCGTGGAAGGCCGCGGCGACGACGCAGCCGACGAGGTCATCGCGCTGGGCACGCGCCTGGAAACCTTCGACGAAGAACGCTATCTGCGCGAGTCCGGCCAGCTCATCGCGCGCTACGCCGCACACGCCGGCCTGAAGGACCATTCCGAAGGGCGGCTGATGCTCGACCTCACCCGCATCGGCGCGATGTGCGGGCTGCGCACGCCACCGGAACTGAGCCTGCTCGGCCGTACGCTGCTGCACCTGGAAGGCGTGTGCCGCCTGCTGGCGCCGCAGCTGAATGTGCAGAAGATCATCGAAAGCCACATGCCGCAGATGATCTCCGCGCAGATCCGGCGTTCGCTGTCGATGCCGGCGCTGGCGGTGGAGGCGGTCGAATTGCAGGGACTATTGCAGGACGCGCCTCGCAAGTTGTCCTCGGCGCTGTCGCTGCTGGCCGAGAACCGTCTGCAGGTGCGCATCACCGGCCTGCAGGAATCGCGGCTGATGGAGAACCTGCAGAAGATCGCCAATCGCATCGCCGCCGGCGTGGTGGTCGCGGCGCTGATCCTCGCTTCGGCGATGCTGCTGCGCGGGTCCGGCACCGGCGCACCGAACCGTTACGAGTGGCTGGCGCTGGTGCTGTTCCTGGTGGCGACCGCACTGGGGCTCGGACTGGTACTCAGCGCGCTGCTGCGCGATCGCAAGGCCAAACCGCGCGAGGAACGCGGGCCGCGCACCTAGCGCGCGACCCGATCCCGGACTGCCGTATTCAGGCCGCCTGGTTGATACGGATGTGGTTGCCCGCCGGATCGCGAAACGCGCAATCGCGCACGCCGTACGGCTGATCGGTCGGCTCCTGGATGACTTCGGCGCCGCCGGCCTGCAGCTTGTCGAAGGTGCCGTCCAGGTCGGCGGTCGCCAGGATGATCATGGCGTAGGTGCCCTTGGCCATCATCTCGACGATGGTGCGGCGCTCCTCGTCCGTGAGTCCCGGCGTTGCGGCCGGCGGGTGCAGGACGATCGAGGTGTCCGGCTGGCCGGGCGGGCCTACCGTGATCCAGTGCATGCCGTTGTAGGCGACCTCCTTGCGGACCTCGAAGCCCAGGGCGTCGCGGTAGAACGCCAGCGACTGCGCCGGATCGTTGTGCGGGAGGAAGGTCGAGTGCAGGGTGATGTTCATGGGCTGCGTTTTTCCGTGCGTGGTGATGTCCACGTGATCAGTCTAGGGAAGGCTCCGACGCCCGCGCTTCTCGATTCCTGATCGGTCGCGTGACCTGCTTGGCCACGCACGGCGGAAGGCCGTCGGTGGCGCCGGCCTGCTCGCGCTTGTAGGCGCCGGGCGGCATGCCGACCAGTTCGGTGAAGCGCGTGCTGAACGTGCCCAGCGACGAGCACCCCACCTCGAAACACACGTCCGTGACGCTGAGATCGCCCCGGCGCAACAGCGCCATCGCGCGCTCCACGCGCCGCGTCATCAGGTAGCTGTAAGGCGATTCGCCGAACGCGAGCTTGAATTGCCGGCTCAGGTGTCCGGCCGACATGTGCACGCCGCGGGCGAGCGCCTCCACGTCCAGCGGCTTGGCGTACTCGCGGTCGATCCGGTCGCGGACGCGGCGCAGGCGAGCGAGGTCGCGCAGGTGCTGCGGATCGGGATGCGTGCCGTTCATCGGCGCGATCGTGTCACGACGCGTGAAGGCGCTCAAGGTCGCCGGCCAGGGTTTCGCGAAGTCGCACGCATTCGGAGTGGCGCATTCACGCGGAATGTGCGCGCGCTTCACGCCCGCCGAATCGCCCCGGTGCGATGGTCGCTGTTTCCGACCCGCACTGGAGCACTCCCCATGAAAGTGGCTGACATCATGACCACCGACGTCTTCCTCACCGCGCCGAACCGGAGCATCCGCGAGGCGGCCGAGACGATGCACCGCATGGACGTGGGCAGCCTCCCCGTGGGCGATGGCGACCGCCTGGTCGGCATGGTCACCGATCGCGATATCGCCATCCGAGCGGTCGCCAAGGGCCTCAATGCCGACACGCCCGTGCGTGCGGTGATGACGCAGGAAATCCGCTACTGTTTCGAGGACCAAGAGGTCGACGACGTCGCGCGCAACATGGCCGACCTGAAAGTTCGCCGCCTGCCCGTCATCAACCGCGACAAGCGCCTGGTCGGCTTCGTCTCGCTGGCGGATTTCGCACACGGAGCGGACGAAGAATCTTCGGAGGAACTGTTGAGGGGCGTCGCGACGCCGCATTGACGCAGCACCGCGCGATGCGCAGTTTCCGCCTTCCTGTGGTCCTCGTAGTGCTTGCGATCGCCGTCGCGCTCACCGGCTGCAAGCGCGACGCGGACCCGCCCGCCGTGATTCCGCCGGTCGCGCGATCGCCCTCCACCGATGCCACTGGCGCGGGCACCACCGCATCGGACACCCACACCAGCGCCGATGCACCGCCGGCCGCGCCCGCGCCACCACCGACGTCTGGCGTTTCGCTGGCGCTGGTCGCCATCATCGACGAACACGAGATTGCGGCGGCCGAACAAGCACGCCGGAAGAAGGTGAGCGGGGCGGTGCTGAAATACGCCAATCTCCTGCACCGAGAACACGAAGAAAACCTCGAGGCCCTGCGCGCCCTCACCCAGGGCACCGGCGCAGTCGAACTGCAGAGCACCGCAGAAGTCCATGCGCTGCGGACGAAGGCGGAGACCCAACTGGCGGCGCTGGACGCCAAGTCAGGCGCGGATTACCGCGTCGCCTACCTCGATGCGATGGAGCGCGGCCACACCGACGCGCTCGCGCTGCTGGAGACCCGGCTGATCCCCGCCGCGCAGGACGAAACGCTGCGCAACTTCCTGATCAACACACGCGACCACGTCGCGATGCACCTGGAACGCGCCAAGTCATTGCAGACCGGCGAGTAAGCGCCGTCCCCAGTGGCACCGCATCGGGCATCCCTGCCCTTCTTTCGATGTGCGCGACAGTTACCTGATGGTGGCAAAACCAAAGCGGGACTCCTGATCGACGAGCGCTTGCGGCGCTCCTCGCTCGGACAGCCGCGTCCATGCGGCCATGGCAACGGGCAGCGCCTCGTTCCAGTCCAGTCGCGAATTTCCACGCACGCGCACATAGCTCAGTTGCAGGTTGTCGGCCATGTCGTCGAAGTCCTGCCCATGACCGCGCAGGTAGGCATCCAGTCCGAGTTTCAGTGCCGGCAGGTAGTCATCGCTGCGGAATCTGGGCACGTAGTTGCGGTAATGACGCATCCAGTGGGCGATCTCGTCGTCCATGTTGACCGCCTCGACCACGGTTGATTGTTCCCCGTAGAACAGCTTCGCGTTCATCCTCTCTCTCCAATGCTTCATCGTGGCATCGTCGGCTCGACCGCTCCGTTCTTTTCCGGGCGGACAAGCAAACCATGAGCAACTCTCGTGCCAGCCCGTTGGGCGTGTGCGCAGGCGCGAAGGAGGTGTGAAAGATTTTCCTGTACCTGCCCGGGAGCGGCGCGCAACGCGGTTGCGGCGGCGTGCGCAGCTGCATGAACGATCCCGCCGCGGAAGATCTTTCCCCTGGCGTGGAAAGTTCTTCAAAGCCCTTTCACCCATGCCGGCATACGCTGCGAATGTTCTACGTGGGAGACGACCGTGCCCGCATCTTTGCTAATAGTCGACGACGACCTGGACTTCACGTCGTCCGCGGCCGACTTCGCACGCGTTCGGGGATTCCAGCCGTACGTGGCGCATTCACTCGAGCAATCGCGCCAGTTCAGCCATCTGCCGCCGTTGGACTTGTTGCTGCTCGATCTGGAACTGCCCGATGGCAACGGCATGGAACTGCTCGACGATCCTGCCGCGCCGATGCACGACCATGCCGTGATCGTCACCGGACAGCCGTCGGTGGAGTCGGCGATCCAGGCGGTGTCGCGACCGATCTACGACTATCTGCTCAAGCCGCTTTGTCCGGCGCAGTTCGATGCCCTGCTCACCCAGGCTGCCGCGGCGCACGCGCGCAACCACGGCGCCGCGGCGCGCTACGGCATGATCGGCGAGTGCGAAGCGATGCGGCGGGTGGCGGACCAGATCGAACGGGTTGCACCGTCCGATGCATCGGTGCTCATCAGCGGCGAAAGCGGTGCGGGCAAGGAACTGGTGGCACGCGCGATCCACGAACGCAGCGGCCGTCGTGGGCAGTTCGTGGCGGTCAATGCCGGAGCGATCTCGCCCGACCTGCTGGCCAGCCATCTGTTCGGCCACGAGCGCGGCAGCTTCACCGGGGCCAACAGCCGCCATGCCGGCTACTTCGAGCAGGCCAACGGCGGCACGCTGTTCCTCGACGAGATCACCGAGATGTCGCCGGCGTTGCAGGTCTATCTGCTGCGCGTGCTCGAAAGCGGAACCCTCACGCGCGTGGGGGGCAGCGAGAGCATCGCCATCGACGTTCGCATCGTCGCGGCGACCAATCGCGATCCGTATGCCGCGCTCGACGCCGGCACGCTGCGCGAGGACCTTTACTACCGTCTCGCGGACTTCACACTCGAACTGCCGAACCTGCGCGAACGCGGAGAAGACATCCTGCTGTTGGCGCGGCATTTCCTGGACACGCTCAATCTCCGCCATGGCGCGGCCAAGCGCTTCGCCGATGGCACCGAGCGCATGCTGATGCGGCATGCCTGGCCGGGCAATGTGCGCGAACTGCGCAGCGCGGTGCAGCGCGCTTTCCTGTGCAGCGACGACGGCGTGGTGCGGATCCGTCCGGTATCGCGGCGGCCCTACGCGTCCGAACGTGATCCGGGTTCGCTGATCTTCAACGTTGGCATGAGCTACGCGCAGGTCGAACGCGAGATGCTCGACCGCACTCTCGCGCACTTCGACAACGACCGCACCCTCACTGCGCAGGCGCTCGGCGTGAGCGTGCGCACGATCCACAACCAGCTGGCACGAATGCGTATGCGAGGCTCGGACGAGTGAGCTTTCCACCCCGGGACGAGAAGGCGGCGCGACAGTGGCGCCATGACCTTCGCAACGAACTCAACGTGGTCACGATGGCGACGTCGACCGCGATCGCGCTGCTCGGCCACGGCGCGAGCCTGGATCTCGTGCGCGATCACCTGGCCCGCGCGGAGGCGGCATGCGGCCGCTGCCGGGACCTGGTGATGGAGCCGGACGATCCCGCGTGACGCGCTCGGCGATCGATTCGCCGCGCGACAAGGCAGCCATTGGAAAGGGCCCGCGGCAATCCGCGGGCCCTTCCCTGCTCTCCAACGCTACCGTCATGCCTCAATGCGGTGACGATCCGCTCGGATTGTCGCCACCGCTTCGGTTTGGCGTCGCCGAAGGAGAGGCGCTACCGCCTGCCTGGCGCGTGCGCCCCTGTGTCGTGGTCGACTCGCCCGCTCGTTGCTCGCTGCCCGAACTTGCGTACTGCGACTTCACCTGGAGTCGATTGTCGACCTGTTTCACGCCGCTGCTGGCATCGGCAAGGTCTTCGGCGCGGTGTTTCATCCAGCGCTCGGCGACGGTGCCTTCCAGCGTGATGACGCCGTTGACGCAGCGTACGTTGATGTCGCTGGCATCGAGGTAATCGTCCTCGGTGAGGCGTTCGTTGATGTCCTCCAGCACGCGTTCGTCCGAGCGCGTATAGGACTTCGGGCCCATGCCACGATAGCTGCGGAGCTGATCGTGACCACGCCCCTCATCGCGTTGGGACACGTAGCCAGTCGCGTAGCCGCTGGCGCCGTAGCGACTGTCGTATGCCTGATCATCGGCATAGCCCGACGACAGACCGTAGCCCTCGCCATAGCCGCGTTCCCAGTGCCGTGCTCCTTCGCGGCGGCCGGCTTCGCCGCCCTCGTAGCCGCGATATTCGCGGCCGCTTCCGTAGCCGTGCGAGCCGTAGCTGTGTTCGCCCTGGCCGTAGGCCTGCGTGCCGTAGTCGCGCTGATTGCTGTAATCCTGGTTGGCGCGATTGCGAGGGTGGTTTTCGTAGTCGCCGTGCTGCTGCGGTGCATAGCCCTGGCCGCTCGCCGCCCGGCTGGCGTAGCGCGGATTCGCGTATTCGCCGCGATCGCGTCCGTAGTCCGAGCCGTGGCGTTCGAATTCGTTGCTGCCCTGGGCGCCGTAGGTGCCCTGCTCTCCCCAGCGTTGGGATTCGCGGCGCCCCTGCGACCAGTCCGCTTCCTCACGTCCCATCGTGCTGGCGGATTGACGGTCCATGCCGCCGCCCTGGCCGGTTTCGTAATCGCCTGCGTAGCGTCCCTGCACGCGACTTTGACTGGTGTCGTTCCATTCCTCGCCTGCGCCCCAGCGTCGCGTGCCGCGCTGGCCGGCCTCCGATCGCGTTCCGTAGTCGGAACCGGCCTGGCGTTGACGCTGGCGCTCATCGTTGCGCCTGGACTCATCACGTTCGTTCATCGTTCCTCTCCTTCCATTCAACCAAGCCCGCCCTGTTTCCAGGGCGCGCGCACCGAGCCGGAACGCGTCTTGCGCAACGGCCTTCAATTCACCGGTTCCCGATCGCTCGTCAGGCACTGGACTACCCTCCTGTTTGGGTATGGATGTGGATGTGCGATGCACGACTGGGCAGGAGCCGCGTGCCGCGCCCGTTCCCAGGCCGATCCCACTGCGTCGCGTGCACCGCATGCAACACCACTGTGCCGCGTCGCATGTAAAGACAGTGCGGACATTGTTCAGTCACTGCGTGAAGTTGCGTAGTTGGAAAGGTGGACTACGCGTGATGCGCGAAACAAGAATGACGCTTCGCAAGCCGCGATTCGCGCGCCGGACGGCAAAGGCGTCCTCGCAGCGTGCGCACGCCAGTGGCGCGGAAGGCGATCCGATCGCGAAAGAATTTCCTTCGGCGATGTTGCCATCGCGCTGAATGCGCGCCACGCCGCATCGTCGACACGCGCGTGTTCGCGCATTAACCGCGCGGGTGATGTGACGGATGCGTGACTCGGTTTGCCGGCGCCGATCGGCGACGGTGCGCGTTTACGGCTTCACGCTGCCGTTGTCTTCCTGCAACGCAGGCTTGAACGGGATGTCCGGTGGCGGACGCGCTTCGGCCGGCTGGTCGTTGAGGTTGGGATCGCTCAGACCGCAGCCGCCGCCCAGGCCGAGCATCGAGACGATGCATTCGATTCGCTTGTTGGAGCCGGGAATCGGGATGGAGACCTTCTGGATGCCCTTGCGCACCCATTCGGCCAGCAGCGTTTCGTCGGGGACCCAGTACTTGTCGAACGAGGTGGGTTCGAAGTCGGTCGGTTTGCGCCGCAGCCAGGTGCCAGAGCGGTCGAGGTCGCGGATTTCTTCGGTGATCGCTCCCGGCGGTCGTGGCGGCGATGCGGAGCCCGAAGGCTCGGCCACGCGCACGCTGCCGTCGCTGTTGTACAGGCCCGGCGTGATGCCGCGCTGACCGCCGGGCGCGTTGCGCGTGCTGGCGCCCCAATCGTCGCCGCGCTGCGGCGTGGACCAGGTTCCCGGCGCGGGCGTCGGACGGGGGCCGGCACCCGCGGTGGCCGGCTGGCTGCCGCTGCCCGCCGTCGCAGGCGCGGTGCCCGACGGTGCGGCGCTCGGCGCAGTGGATGCCGCAGCCGCGGTCGACGGTGCAGCGGAAGACGCGGCCGAGGGAGCGGGACTCGTGGCGGCGGTCGCCGCGCGGGTCGCGGCGGACGGGCTCGAAGCGGCAGGCGCGGGCGGCGCCGGAGTGGGCGGCGATGGCACGTCGCGCGTGCGCACGGCCTGCTCGGTCGTGCGTACCTGCGGCACGGGCACCGCCGGTTCGGGCAAGGCGCGCACCGGCACACGCGGCAACGGCGTGGGCACTTCGCGCACGGTGACCTCGCGAGTGCGTTGTTCGATCATCGGTACGGCGACTTCGCGCGGTGCGATGTCGGGTCGAATCGGCTGCACCGGTTCGGCCACTTCGGCGGTCCGCACGGTGGGCGTGGGCACGCTCAGCGACGGCACCGCGAGCGCGTTCTCGGGCGGCAGTCGGCGCGTCGGCGGCAGCACGAAGACCTGCGGCGCGTCGGGCACCGGTTCGCTCACCGTCACGGCCTGCTCGACCTGCGGCGCCGGCGCCGGCAGTTGCGGTTCGGGCACGTCGCGTTGTGCGACTTCGGGCAGCGGCGCATCGATCGGTGGCGCCGGCGGCGCAGGCACGGTGGGCGTCGGCGGCTGCGAAGGTGCGGGTTGCGCCTGCGTCGTGGCCTGCGGCTGCGCGGGTGAAGGCGCAGGCGCGGCGGCTGGCGCGGCCGTTGCATCGGGCTGCTGCGTGGGTTCGCTGGCGCCGCCGCCGGGTTCCTTCGGCGTGCCGGTGCCGATGTACTCGATCATCGTCACCTCCTCGCCCTGCGGCGGCGGTGCGCTGACGGCCATGAAGCGCAGGTACATCAGGTACAGCAGCAGCGCACTGAAAAGGACGTGCCAGAAAATCGTGAAGGTGGCCGCAAACCAATGCGTGCGGCGGTCGTACTTGTCCCAGCGTTCGGACGCGTGCGGCCAGTCCTGGCGCATCAGCGCGCTGAAGGCCTGCCAGCGCGTCAGATCGCCCAGTCGCCTCGGCCGCGACGCCAGCGGGCGCTGCAGGAACACGGCGATGATCGCGTCCGACGTCGCGCCGCGCACCGCGCCGACGCGCTCGCCCATGGCGTCGAACCAGGCCTGCCAGCCCTGCGGGAATTCACCCGCCTTGCGGCGAAGGTGCGGCGAGACCAGCTGCAGCCTTCGCTGCAGGGCGTGGATGAGGTCGGCGGCGGAGAACATCTACGTCGCCGGTTCCGGCTCAGGCCGCGCTGTCGCGGCGGATGTAAGGCGCGTCGCCGGTCTCGTGGTCGGTCGCGTCGCGTACCGCCGTCACGCCCGGCACCTTGTTCAGCAGGGTCTTCTCGATGCCCTGCTTGAGCGTCACGTCCGCCATGCCGCAGCCGTGGCAACCGCCACCGAAGCGCAGCACGACCACGCCATCGGCGGTGACTTCCTGCACCGAGACGTTTCCGCGGTGCGAGGCGAGCTGCGGATTGATCTCCTGCTCGACGATCCAGTGAACGCGCTCGACCAGCGATGCCGATTCGGCCGGCGCTTCGCCCTTGATCTTCGGCGCGCGGATCTGCAACTGGCCGCCGGTGGCCTGGGTTTCGTAATCGATCTCCGCGCCGTCGAGGTACTTCACGCTGGGCGCATCGAGCCAGAGCGTGAAGCCTTCGCAATCGATCGCCCACTCGTCGCCCTGCAGATCGCCGGGTTCGGCGAATTCCAGGCGCACGTCCGCGCGCGGCGTGCCGGCGTGCACCGCCGCCAGCCGGACGCCAAGGCCCGGCAGGGACTCGCGCTCGATCAGCTTGAGGAAGTAGCGCTGGGCGGATTCGGAAATATTGATCATGGGGCTATTCTAACGGGGTCCGCGCGGCCTGATGGCGCGCCCATCACCCGCGATGCCCGACGATGCGTTCCATTCAGTCGGCATGTCACGCAAGGAGCTCCGCACCGTGAACGACCTGATTCCCCTCGCCCAGGCTCACTGCATCGCCCGTCGCGGCAGCGAGCATCGGCTCAGCGAAGCGCGTGTTCGCGAGTTGCTGCCCGAGATCCCGGGTTGGGAGGTGGTGGAGGACGGCCATGCGATCTCCAGGACGTTCCGCTTCGCCAATTACCATGAAACGATGGCCTTCGTGAATGCTCTGGCGTTCATGGCCCACCGCGAGGACCACCATCCGGACCTCGGCGTGCACTACGACCGGTGCGTCGTGCGCTACTCCACCCACGACGTCGGCGGTCTGAGCGAGAACGACTTCATCTGTGCCGCCAAGGCCCAAGCCCTGGTCGCCTGACCCGTCCACCGCCCGCGAGGTGCCCCGCATGGTCCTGTCCCGCCTCCGCATCGCGCTGATCTCCGGCGTCCTCGCTTCGGCCATGGCCGCATGCCAGCCGCAGCCACCGCCGGCGCCGGTACCGACCACGGAGCTGCTCGCCGTCGACACCCCGCCGCCGGGCTATCCGGAAGAACTGGCCTGCGACAACGTTGGCGGCCAGGTGGTGCTGGCGATGACGGTCGGCGTGGACGGCAAGCCGAGTTCGGTCGAGGTGTTCCGCAGCAGCGGCAATCCGGCCCTGGACAAGGCGGCGCAGGAGGGCGTGCGGGGCTGGACGTTCAAACCCGCCACGCGCGCTGGCCAGGCACAACCCTCGCGACTGCAGGTGCCGGTCAACTTCAATCCGCCGCAGATGCGGCCGCAGTCGTGCTTCGTGCTCGACGAAAAGCGCCGCCGCGGCGGTTGATGCCAGCGCTCAGGCGAGGCGATCGAGGACGTCGATCAGTTCCGGCGCCAGCGGCGCGTTGAGCAGGTAAGGCGTCTTGCCGCCGTCCAGCGCGAACTCCAGCGTGGACGCGTGCAGGAACAACCGCTTCAGGCCGGCCTGATCGCGCAACCGCTTGTTGGCCTCCACGTCGCCGTATTTGTCGTCGCCGGCGATCGGATGGCCGATGTGCTGTGCATGCACGCGGATCTGGTGGGTGCGGCCGGTCTCGATGCGCACCTCGCAGTACGACTGCCCGCCGCGCCGTTCCAGCACCTTGAAGTGGCTCAGGGACGGCTTGCCGATGGGATTGACCTGCACGTGCCGCTCGCCACCCTGGCGCAGGCCCACGTGCAGGGGGGCATCGACGGTCATCACGCCATCGGGCATGCGCCCGGTGAGCAGTGCCAGGTAGCGCTTGGTGATGCTCGCGCCCTTCACGGCGGGATCCTCGCGCATCAACGCCTGAAGCTCGGTCAGGGCCGAGCGCTTCTTGGCGACGATCAGCAGCCCCGAGGTGTCGCGGTCCAGCCGATGCACCAGCTCCAGCGTCTGCCCCGGCCGCAGCGCCCGCAGCGATTCGATCGCCCCGTGGCTGATGCCGCTGCCGCCATGGCTGGCCAATCCGGAAGGTTTGTTCAGCGCGAGCAACCGCGCGTCCTCGAACACGATCGCCGCTTCCAGCGCGTCCAGCAGCCCCTTGGGCGGCGGCGTCCTGTCGCCCGCTTCGCTGAGACGAACGGGCGGAATCCGCACCTCGTCCCCGCCTTCGAGTTTGCGTTCGGCCTTGGCGCGGCCGCCGTTCACCCGGACCTGTCCGGAGCGCACGATCTTGTAGACCAGCGAGCGCGGCGCCCCCTTCAACTGCCCCAGCAGGAAGTTGTCCAGGCGCTGCCCGGCACGGTCGTCGGGGACGCGCACCGTGCGGACCTGGGCCGGCTCATTGGCCGCACGCGGCGCCGTTCCGGTACGGCCCGGGCTCTTGTTCGGGTCTGAATGGGTCATCGTGAGGGGTTATCTGTTACACTCGCGACGCGAGATAAGGTTTTGATTTCGCAGGAAGTTACTTCACAAAGGCCGAAAGCCCTTTCCTGCGATTCCGGTCCGCGCCTAACCACTGCCCCCGGGGCAGCCATGTTAGCAGCGATGGCCCGGCGGAACCCGAACTCGCCGAAGCGGGTCAAACCGCTCGTGATGAACACGTCCCGCGCGGCGTTCGCGCCGCCGGTCCCTAAGCTGTCTTGAATAGAAAACAAATAAGCGCTCCCGCGGCGTGCCGTGGTGTCGTAGCGCTGGAAAACTTGAGGCCGCAGCGCCAGGCTCCGCCCCAGAAGGCGACCGGCGCGCGGCTTGCGGTATCCAGAGGCGAAACGCCCCACGGCGTTCCGCGGCTGCAGGACGTGCATGCGTCCTGCGCCGACCACGCGCAGGAGCGCGCGAGGAACGCAACAATGAAGCGAATGCTGATCAACGCGACGCAGGCGGAAGAACTGCGCGTTGCCATCGTCGACGGCCAGAACCTGTACGACATCGACATCGAACAGCCGGCCAAGGAACAGAAGAAGTCCAACATCTACAAGGGCCGCATCACCCGGCTCGAACCCTCCCTCGAAGCGGCCTTCGTCGAATACGGCGCCGACCGTCACGGCTTCCTGCCGCTGAAGGAAATCTCCCGCGACTACTTCCAGGCGGGCGTCGACCACAACAAGGCGGGCCTGCGCGAACTGCTGCGCGAGGGCCAGGAGATCGTGGTCCAGGTCGACAAGGAAGAACGCGGCAACAAGGGCGCTGCCCTGACCACGTTCATCTCGTTGGCCGGCCGCTACATGGTGCTGATGCCCAACTCGCCCACCGCCGGCGGCGTCTCGCGCCGCATCGAGGGCGAGGACCGCGCCGAGCTCAAGCGCGCCATGGACGCGCTGAACATCCCCGACGACATGGGCGTGATCATCCGCACCGCCGGCGTCGGCCGCGATGCCGAAGAGCTGCAATGGGACCTGGACTACCTGCTGCAGGTCTGGAAGGCGGTCGCCGAGGCCGCGCTGACCAAGCCCGGCCCGTTCCTGATCTACCAGGAATCGCGTCTGATCATCCGCGCCCTGCGCGACTACATGCGCCCGGACATCGGCGAGATCCTGGTCGACACGCCGGAGATGTACGCCGAAGCGCGCGACTTCGTCGAGCAGGTGATGCCGCACAACCTGCGCAAGCTCAAGCACTACACCGACGACACGCCGCTGTTCAATCGCTTCCAGATCGAATCGCAGATCGAGAACGCCTACGAGCGTGAAGTCCGCCTGCCCTCCGGCGGCGCGCTGGTGATCGACCAGACCGAAGCGTTGACCGCGATCGACGTGAACTCCGCGCGCGCCACCAAGGGCGGCGACATCGAAGAGACCGCGTTCAACACCAACCTGGAAGCGGCCGAGGAAGTGGCCCGCCAGATGCGCCTGCGCGACCTCGGCGGCCTGGTGGTGATCGACTTCATCGACATGGCGTCCAACAAGCACCAGCGCGAGGTCGAGAACCGCCTGACGCACGCACTGCGGCAGGACCGCGCGCGCGTGCAGGTCGGCCGCATCTCGCGCTTCGGCCTGCTCGAACTGAGCCGCCAGCGCCTGCGTCCGTCGCTGGGCGAATCCAGCCAGATCGTCTGCCCGCGCTGCGAAGGCCACGGCCGCATGCGCAGCGTCGAATCGCTGTCGCTGTCGATCCTGCGCCTGGCCGAAGAGCACGCGATGAAGGAGAACACCGGCCAGGTGCTGGTGCAGGCTCCGACCGAGATCGCCAATTACCTGCTCAACGAGAAGCGCCGCGCGCTGAGCGAGATCGAAAAGCGCCACGACGCGCCGATCGTCATCGTCGCCGACGAACAGCTGCATACGCCGCATTACGAAGTCACGCGCATTCGCGAGAATGAGCTGGGCGAGGAAACGAGCAAGCCGAGCTACCAGCGCAGCACGCCGCGCAAGCTGCCGACGCACGCACTGACCAAGGCTCACCTGAACATCCCGGCCGCGCCGGCGGTGACCAACGTCAAGCCGGCCCAGCCGGCGCCGCTGCGTGAACCGCGTGAGCCGTCGTCCGCGCCCGCAGCCGCCCCCGCGCCGTCCCCGGTCGTCGCGCCGACGCACTCGATCGGTGTGGTCGAACGCATCCTGCGTTTCTTCCGTGGCGGCGGCGCGCCGATCGCGGTCGAATCCTCGCCGGCCTCGCGCCAGCAGGACAACCGCGGCGGCCGCAACGACCGCAGCGATCGCAATGCGCAGCGCCGCGACGGCCGCAGCGGCAAGCAGGGCCGCGACAATCGCCGCGACGAGCAGCAGCCCCGCCGCGAAGAACAGCGTCGCGAGGACCAGCCGCGCCGCGAGAAGCAGCCGCAGCAACAAAAGCAGCAGCCGCCGCAACAGCAGCAGCCCAAGCAGCCCAAGCAACAGCAGCAGCCCAAGCAGCCCAAGCCGCAGCAGCAGGTCGAGGAGCGTGTGCAGGCGCAGGCCAGCGAGCCGCGTCCGCCGCGCAACGAGCCCAAGCCTGCTCGCGAGGTGAAGGCCGAGACGCCCAGGACGGAAACGCCGGCCACCACGGCCGCCGAAACCGCACTGCTCGCACCGGCCGTCATCGCCGCTGCCGCCGTCACGGCGGATGCGACCGCAACGGCGCCCGTCGAGGCACAGACCGGCGAATCCGGCGTCGTCCACGCCGAGGGCCAGGCGCCGCAGGGCGAAGGCACGGGTGATGGCGGCAGCCGTCGCCGTCGCGGCCGTCGCGGTGGCCGTCGCCGTCGTCGCGGTGGTGCCGGTGAAGCCGGAGCCGCGGGCGACGAGGCACAGCTGCATGACGATCACGAGGACGGTTTCGGCCTCGATGACGAAGACGACGCGTCGGAAGGTCCGGTTACCGCGACCGCTCCGGGCGCATCGCGTTCGCAGCCGGAGTTCGAGTTCGACGACGAGCCGACCGCGTCGGCGCCCGCCGTGCCGCCGTCGGTGACGCAGACGCCGGTTGCGCCCGCCGCATCGGCGCCCGCCCCGATCGCCACGCCGGCTCACGCTGCCGTGGCCACCGTCGCAGCGGTTGCAGCAGTCGCGACGCAGGCCCCGATCGAGCCCCAGGCCGAAGGCATCGCGCCCGCCGCGACCCGTCTTGCGCCGGAGACGCCGATCGAAGCACCGGCCCAGCCGGTGGTGGTCGTCGAGCCGCAGACCGTGGTGCCCGAACCCGTCCCGGAGCCGGAAAAGGTCCCGGAACCGGAAGTCGTCGATCCCGCGCCGCTTGCGCCGCCGGTCGAGGACACACGCCCGGCGAAGCAGGACGAAGCCGACATCGCCGACTCGCGTCCGCAGGCCAATGCGTCGGCGGTCTCGAACGGCGACGTGCCGCGCACCGGCGGTCTGTTCGATTCGCTGCCGCACGAAGGCCGCGCACCGGCCGCCGAGACCGCGCCGGTGACGTCACCGGTCGAGGCTTCGGTGCAGGGTGAAACGCAGGCCGACGAAGCCATTGCGACGACGGACGAAGCGTCCACGCCGTCGCCGGCCGAGACCGCCGCGGAACACGTGCACGCCAAGTCGCAGGACGAAGGCGAGCGCAGGCAGGAATCCGGTCACGCCTGATTCCACGTTCGACGCGATGCAAAAAAACCGACCGCCTTTGGGCGGTCGGTTTTTTTCTGCCTGCGATTTCTCGAAGCGTTTCGCGCGAACCCGTCGAGTCAGATCGCGCGCGTCGGATCCACGATCCCGTAACGGCTCGCCAGCCGCGCGAGCGCGATGCTGTCGGCGATGTCGAGCTTCTCGAACAATCGCGCCTTGTGCGTGTTGACGGTTTTCGCGCTCAGGTTCAGTCGCTTGGCGATGGCGTCCTGGCGCATGCCCTGCACCAGCATCAGGGCGATTTCCATCTCGCGCGGCGAGAGGCTGTCGAACGGCGAAATGTCGCCGTCGATACCCGCCAGCGCCAGGATCTGTGCGATGCCGCTGGCGAGGTAGCGTTTGCCGCGCGCCACTTCGCGGATCGCGCGCACCAGTTCGGCCGCATCGCCGCCCTTGCCGACGTAACCGCACGCACCCGCCTCGAGCAGGCGCCTGGGCATGGGGCCGTCCTGCAGCACGGACACGATGATCACGCGCGAGCCGTGATCGCCCTTGATGATGCGCTCGGTGACCTCCAGCCCACTCCACCCCGGCAGGTGCAGGTCGCACAACACGACGTCGGGCTTGAGCTTGCGGATCAGCGGCAAGGCCTCCTCGCCGCTCTCCGCATCGCCGATCACTTCGATGTCGCTTTCGGCCGACAGGATCATGCGCATGCCGGTCCGCACCAGCGCGTGGTCGTCGATGATGAATACCCGGATCTGCATCCCTAACTCTCCGATCGGAATCGCCATGTTCCCTATGGCCTGGCCGTGTCTGCACGGGGTGGCCTTTCGGCCCATTCCAACATCCCCGGGCTCGGGCACACTCAGCCGATTCTAATGGGGGACCCCACCGATGCACCGACTGTTTGTTGCGACGCTCCCGATCCTTTTTCTCACCGCCTTCGCCGCTCCTGGCACCGCCGCCGCCGCAACGCCGCAAACGGCCCAGCCCGGGCAGGCCGCCGCCACGGCCTGGCTGTCCGACGTGGAGGCGATCACCCTCGCCGGCGACAACGCGGGCCGGCGCGGCGCCATCGCCACGCGCCTGGATGCTCTCGGTTTGGCCTGGCGCAAGGCGCCGTTCGAAGCGAACGGCAAGGCCGGCGAGAACCTGCTCGCCGACGTCAGCGGTCCCGCCGACGCCCCGCTGCTGTTGATCGGCGCCCATTCAGACCGCGTCGCGGTGGGCCACGGCGCCACCGATAACGCCTCCGGCAGCGCAGCGGTGCTCGCGCTGGCCGAGCGCTTCCAGCGTCAGCCGCTCAAGCATCACCGCGTGGCGATCGCGTTCTGGGACCTGGAAGAAGAAGGCCTGCTCGGTTCCAAGGCCTACGTCGCCGACGGTTCCACCAAGCCTGCGCTGTACGTGAATTTCGATGTGTTCGGCTGGGGCGACACGTTGTGGATGATGGCGCCGCCGCAGAACTCGTCTACGCCGAGTTCGCAGGCGCTGGTCGACAGCAGCCGCGCGGCCACGCAGACGCTGCGACTGGGCTTCTCCCCGGGCGAGAAGTATCCGCCCACCGATCACCTGCCGTTCCTGCGCGCCGGCTGGCCGGCCGTGTCGTACTCGCTGGTGGGCAACGAAGAGATCGCGCAGGTGCTCGAGGCCTATGCCGGCAAGAAATCGCGCACGCCCGCGAAGGTGATGCAGGTGATCCACACCGACCAGGACGAGCTGGGCCAGGTCGACGCCCCGGCGGCCGCGCGCGGCGTTGATGCGGTCGAACAGGCGCTGCGTCGCTGGGATGCATCGGGTGTCACAGCGGCGCCCGCTGCCACGTCCGGAAATGGCAAGTAACGCTCGCGCCAGCCTGCGAGCATCGCGCCTTCCCTGATCTGCCGAGGTTTCCCATGCACGTTGCCAGCCACGCCGCCCTCTTTCGTCGCCTGCATGCGCAGGGCGTGCTGCGCCTTGCCAATGCCTGGGACGCCGGCAGCGCGCGCCTGATCGAAAGTCTGGGCGCGCCGGCCATCGCCACGACCAGCGCCGGCGTGGCGTGGAGCCGTGGCTATGCCGACGGCGACACGCTTCCCGTCGAACAACTGCTCGAGACGGTGGAGGAAATCGCGCGGGTGATCCGCGTGCCCCTCAGCGTGGACATGGAAGGCGGCTATTCGGACGATCCCGTCGTCGCCGCCGCCAACGTGGTGCGCGTGGCCGAAGCCGGCGCGGTCGGTATCAACCTGGAGGACGGCGCGGGCCCGCCCGACCTGTTGTGCGCGAAGATCGCGCGCATTCGCCAGGACCTCGCCGCGCGCGGCCTGGACGTGTACATCAATGCGCGCACCGACGTGTTCCTGCGCGGCCTGGCACCGCCGGAGCAACGCGTGCAGCTCGTGCTCGAACGGGCCGCGCGTTACCGCGACGCCGGCGCCGACGGACTGTTCGTGCCCGGCGTGACCGAAGCCAGGGCGATCGGCGAGATCGCCGCGAATGCGGGTTTGCCTCTGAACGTGATGCTGCGTCCGGAGCTGCCCGCGCTGGCGGAACTCGAATCCCTCGGCGTGCGGCGTCTCAGTGCGGGCTCGCACATCGCCGAGGCCGTGTTCGCGCACGCCGGCCAGCTCGCCAGCGTGTTCCTGCGCGACGGCCGTGCGGCCCCGGTCGAACGCATGGGCTACGGCGAGATCAACACGCTGTTTAGCGACCGGTGAGACGCTGTGGCGGGTCGCGGCGGTCGTTCCGGCCGCCGCAGGCCTGTCGGCGATGAACTCGAATCCGGCTCAGGTAAGCCTCGTAACCCTCTGATTAGAAACAGTCGCAGCCGGTGATACGGCAGCGAGGTTTCATCGGGACTGCATCCCGGGCTTGCCCGCGGACGCCAAGGTAAATAGATTTTTACCTCAGCCAGGCCCGTCACGATGCCCGACCTCACCGCACGCCAGGCGCAGATCCTCGCCTTCATCCAGGATCACACCGCCGCCGAAGGCCTGCCGCCGACGCTGCAACAGATCGCCGACGCGTTCGGTTTCCGCCAGGCCTGCGCGGCGCACAAGCACGTCCGGCGGCTGGAACAGGCCGGCCACCTGCAGGTGCGTCCGAACGAAGCCCGCGGCATTCGGCTGGCGACGACGCGCGCGACGCGATCGCCGAATCGCTCCGATGACCGACTCACGCTCGCCGTGCTCGGCCGCGTCGCCGCCGGTTCGCCGATCGGCGCCGATGCCCACATCGAACGCGAACTGCAGATCGACCGCGCGCTGTTTTCCACCGCGCCAGATTACCTGCTGCGCGTGCAGGGCGATTCGATGCGCGAGGAAGGCATCCTCGATGGCGACCTGGTCGCGGTGAAGCGCGCCAATGAGGCGCGCGACGGGCAGATCGTGATCGCGCGCATCGACGAGGAAATCACGATCAAGCGCTTGCAGCGCACGGCGCATGGCATCCGCCTGCTGCCGCGCAATCCGGACTACGCGCCCATCGAGGTTCCGCCCGGCAGCGACTTCGCCATCGAAGGGCTTTACTGCGGCCTGGTGCGCCCGGACTGATGACCGGAGCTTCCATGGGCACAGGTGTCGTCCCGCTCGAATCGCTGCTCTCGGCCCGCACCGTCTGGCGCGCCGGGCACCACGCCGCGCCTGCGCCGCTGGGTGAGTCCACCGGCTTCGCCGCGCTCGACGCCCTGCTCCCGCATGGCGGCTGGCCGCACGGCGCACTGACCGAGCTGTTGATCCCGGTCGAAGGCGTGGGCGAACTGGCGCTGATGATGCCCACGCTGTCGCGCATGACGCAGGCCGGTCAGCTGGTCGCATTGATCGCCCCGCCGTTCTGCCCGTATGCGCCGGCATGGCAACGCGCGGGCGTGGACCTGCGCTATCTGGAGATCGTACAGACCAACGTGCAGGCCGGTTCGCGCGGCGCGCTGTGGGCGTTCGAACAATGCCTGCGCAGCGCGGCGTTCTCGGCGGTGCTGGGCTGGCCGTCCAGCGCCGACGGCCCGGCGCTGCGCCGTCTGCAGGTGGCTGCCGACACCGGACAATGCCTGGGCTTCGCCGTGCGCGACAGCCGCCATGCCAACAACCCCTCGCCCGCCGCGCTGCGCATCGAGCGCGTGGAAGACGCCGTGCAGAATGTTTGGCGCGTGCGCAAATGCCGCGGCGGGCAGGTACCTTCGCAAGGATTCGCGCCACCGTCGCACGCCGGCTCGCGGGGCTGAGCGCGCCATGCTCTGGGCGTGCATCCGCTTGCCGCATCTGGCGCTCGACGCCGTCCTGCGTCGGGTCGAGGATCCCGCGCGGCCGCTGGCGCTGGTCACCGGCCCCGCGCAGTTGCGCACGCTGTACGCGGTCAATGGCGAGGCCGCGCAGGCCGGATTGCGTCCCGGCATGCGCCTGACCGCCGCCCACGCGCTATGCGCGCACGCGGCATTGCACGAACACGATCCACGCAACGACGAACGCGAGCATCGCTTCCTGGCCGCGTGGGCGTACCGTCACAGCTCGCTGGTCAGCGCGCAATGGCCGGGCGCGATCGTGCTGGAAGCCAGCGCGAGCTTCCGCCTGTTCGGCCCGTGGCCGCAGCTGGAAGCGAAGCTGCGCCGCGAACTGGACTCGCTCGGCTTCCAGCACCGCATCGCGCTGGCGCCGACGCCACGCGCGGCGCAGGTGTTCGCCGGCCTGCGCGACGGCTTCGCGTTGTCCGATCCCGATGCGCTGTCGTCCATGCTGGATCGCGTATCGATCCGCCGCGCCGCGCTGCCCGACGATGCGGGCACGCGCCTGCACCGCATGGGCGTGCGCACGCTGAAGGACGTGCGCGCCCTGCCCCGCGACGGCGTGCGGCGCCGCTTCGGCATCGCATTGCTCGATCATCTCGACCGCCTTTACGGCAACGCCGACGATCCGCTCGACTGCTACCAGCCGCCCGATCATTTCGATGCGCGCGTCGAAATGGGTTACGAGGTCGAAAGCCACCAGGCGCTGCTGTTCCCGTTGCGCCGACTGGTGCGCGACCTGGCCGTGTACCTGTCCGCGCGCGATGGCGGCGTGCAGCGTTTCGTCATGCGCCTGGAACACGAGCAGGGCCACACCGACGTTGCCGTCGGCATGCTCGCGGCCGAGCGCGACGCCACGCTGCTGATGGACATCGCGCGCAACCGGCTGGAACAGGCGTCGATCGATAGACCCGTCGTCGGCCTGCGCCTGCTCGCGCGCGAGCTGCCGCCGTTCGTTCCGGCCGCGCGCGACCTGTTCGACACGCGTCCATCGCAGGCGATGCCGTGGCCGCAGTTGCGCGAACGCCTGCGCGCGCGGCTCGGTGAGGATTCGGTGTACCGCATCGCGGCCTCGGGCGATCCGCGCCCGGAGCGCGCATGGCAACGCGCCGGCATCGACGAGGACGCCGCCTGCACCGCGCCCGCGCCGCCGCGTCCGCCGCGGCCTGCGTGGCTGCTGCCGCGACCGGTGCCGCTGCGATCGCAGGGACTTCGCATCGTGTCCGGTCCGGAGCGCCTGGAAAGCGGCTGGTGGGACGACGGCGACGTGCGCCGCGATTACTACATCCTTGAAACCGCGCAGGGACAGCGCGCCTGGGCCTTCGCCGACCCGGGCAAACGCGACGGCTGGATGCTGCACGGCTGGTTCGCATGAGCACGCCCGTATGAGCTGGGACG
This sequence comes from Lysobacteraceae bacterium P, assembly GCA_005503055.1. Classification (GTDB taxonomy): domain Bacteria; phylum Pseudomonadota; class Gammaproteobacteria; order Xanthomonadales; family Xanthomonadaceae; genus Lysobacter_J. The sequence continues at coordinate 737,784 of SCOX01000001.1, forward strand.
ACGCCATCGACGGGGTCGACCGGGAAACGCCCGGCGATCGCATGCCGCGCGCGTTGCAGGTGAGCGCACGCCTGCGCCATGCCGCCAACGACGATCTGGACGACGACGCACCGCCCTACGCCGAACTGCATTGCCTGTCCGATTTCAGCTTCCTGCGCGGCGCGGCGAGCGCGGAAGAACTGTTCGAACGCGCCCGCCATTGCGGGTACCAAGCGCTGGCGATCACCGACGAGTGCTCGCTGGCCGGCATCGTGCGCGCACTGGAGGCCTCGCGCGCCACCGGCGTGCGGCTGATCGTCGGCAGCGAGTTCTGCCTGCTCGACGGCATCCGCTTCGTGTTGCTGGTCGAGAACGCCGACGGCTACACGCGTTTGTGCGAGCTGATCACCCGCGGCCGGCGCGCCGCGACCAAGGGCACGTATCGGCTCGATCGCGCGGACGTCGAAGCGGTGTTCGCGCGTGAAGCGCCCGGCGTGTTCGCGTTGTGGCTTCCCGATCGCATGCCCGACGACGCCACGCCCGACGACAGCGCGCCTGACAACAACGCGGCCCGCTGGCTGCGCGGGCTGTTCGGCGATCGCGCGCACATCGCGGTGGAACTGCATCGCGAACGCGACGACGAAGCGCACCTGCGACACCTGCTGACCCTCGCCGCGGCGCTGGGCATGCGGGCCGTCGCCACCGGCGACGTGCACATGGCCACGCGCCGGCAACGCGTGCTGCAGGACACGATGACCGCCATCCGCCACAACCTGCCGCTGGCCGAATGCGGCGCGCACCTGTTCCGCAATGGCGAACGCCATCTGCGCGCGCGCGCCACGCTGGCCAATATCCATCCGCACGACCTGCTCCAGGCCGCGGTCGATCTGGCGCGGCGCTGCGCGTTCGATCTCAACGACGGCCTGCCCTACCAGTACCCGAAAGAGCTGGTGCCCGAAGGCGAAACGCCCGCCTCGCACCTGCGCGCACTGACGCTGGCGGGAATGCGCACGCGTTGGCCGGAAGGCGTTCCGGCGCGTATCGCCGCGCAGATCGACACCGAACTGGAGCTCATCGCCGAACTGAAGTACGAAGCGTTCTTCCTCACTGTCGAGGACATCGTCCGTTTCGCCCGCAACCGCGACATCCTGTGCCAGGGCCGAGGTTCCTCGGCCAATTCGGCGGTCTGCTACGCGCTCGGGATTACCGCGGTGAACCCCGCCGAAAGCCGTCTGCTGATGGCGCGCTTCCTGTCGAGGGAACGCAACGAACCGCCGGACATCGACGTGGACTTCGAGCATGAGCGCCGCGAGGAAGTGCTGCAGTACGTCTACGACAAGTACGGTCGCGAACGCGCGGCGCTGGCCGCCACCGTGATCCGCTATCGCGGCAAGAGCGCGGTGCGCGACGTCGCCAGGGCGTTCGGACTGCCGCCGGACCAGATCGCGCTGCTGGCCAGCTGCCACGGCTGGGGCAACGCCGGCACGGCGATGGAGCAGCGCCTGACCGAAGCCGGTTTCGATCCGCACAACCCGCTGATCCAGCGCGTGCTCGCGGTGACCGACGCGCTGACCGATCATCCGCGCCATCTTTCGCAGCACGTCGGTGGCTTCGTCATTTCGCAGGCGCCGCTGTCCACCGTCGTGCCGGTGGAGAACGCGGCGATGGACGATCGCACCATCATCCAGTGGGACAAGGACGATCTGGAGACGATGAAGCTGCTCAAGGTCGACTGCCTGGCGTTGGGCATGCTCACCTGCATCCGCAAGGCGATCGAACTGGTCGGCCGGCACCGTGGCCTGGAACTGGACATGGCCACGCTCCCCGCCGGCGACAAACCCACCTACGCGATGATCCAGCGCGCCGACACCGTGGGCGTGTTCCAGATCGAATCGCGCGCGCAGATGACGATGCTGCCGCGATTGAAGCCGAAGAATTTCTACGACCTGGTGGTCGAGGTCGCCATCGTGCGGCCGGGCCCCATCCAGGGCGGCATGGTGCATCCGTACCTGCGTCGGCGCATGGGCAAGGAACCGGTCGAATATCCCTCGCCGGAAGTCGAGGAGATCCTCAAGCCCACGCTCGGCGTTCCGCTGTTCCAGGAACAGGTGATGGAACTGGTAATGCACGCCGGCTACAGCGACAGCGAGGCCGACCAGCTGCGCCGTTCGATGGCGGCCTGGCGCGTGGGCGGCGACATGGAACCGCACCGCGTGCGCATCCGCGACTGCATGCGCGACAAGGGCTATTCGGAAACCTTCATCGAGCAGATCTTCGAACAGATCAAGGGCTTCGGTTCCTACGGTTTCCCGCAGAGCCACGCGGCTTCGTTCGCCAAGCTCGTGTACGTGAGTTGCTGGCTCAAGCGGCACGAGCCGGCGGCCTTCGCCTGCGCGCTGCTCAATTCGCAGCCGATGGGGTTCTATTCGCCCAGCCAGATCGTGCAGGACGCCCGGCGCGGCGCGCCCAAACGTGCGGCCGACGAATTCGCCAACGACGAAGAACGCGCCCTGGCGATGCGCGAAGCCATCGATGTACTGCCGGTGGACGTGCTGCACAGCGACTGGGACTGCACCCTGGTCGGCGGCACCCGCGCCGACGATCCCCGCAACGCGCAGCCCTCGATCCGCCTGGGTCTGCGCGAAGTCCACGGGCTGTCGGAAGCCACCGGCCGCGCGATCGTCGCCGCACGCGCGCGGCGTCCCTTCGCCGATCTGCAGGACCTGCGGCTGCGCGCCAACCTCGACGAGAAAGCCTGCAAGGCGCTGGCCGAAGCCGATGCGCTCAAGGGCCTGGTCGGCAACCGCCATCTCGCGCGCTGGTCCGTGGCCGGCCTGGAGGGCCGCCGCCCGCTGCTGCCCGGCAGCCCCCGGGAAGACGGCATCGACCTGCCCGCGCCGCGCATCGGCGAGGAAATCCTGTCCGATTACCGCGCCACCGGCCTGAGCCTGGCCTCGCATCCGATGGCATTGCTGCGACCGCAGCTGGAAGCGCGGCGCATCAGCAACTCACGCGATCTGCGCGACACCCGCCATGGCCGCGGCGTGCACGTCGCCGGACTGGTCACGCAGCGGCAGCGCCCGGCCACCGCCAAGGGCACGATCTTCGTCACGCTCGAAGACGAGCACGGCATGGTCAACGTGATCGTCTGGCCTGACCTCGCCGCGCGCCAGCGCAAGCCGCTGCTCGACGCCACTCTGCTTGCCGTGCGCGGCCGCTGGGAACGCGTGGACGGCGTGGAGCACCTGATCGCCGGGCAATTGACCGACCTGAGCGACCTGCTCGGCGAACTGCAGGCGCCCTCGCGGGATTTCCGTTGATGGGTTCGGGTCCCGCCCCGGACCTTCGGCGTTGGCGCGCGGTGCAATGCGCTTCGCTTATTGCACCCTACGGTCCGCCGCTTTGTAGGGCGCAATATCATTGCGCCGCCCCTCACGGCGTCGTGTCGCACGATGCCGCTCCAACCTCAGTGACTCCCCAACCATGACCGAACGCCTCTTCGTCTACGGAAGCCTCGCACCCGGACGGCCGAACGAACACCTGCTCGCCGACGTGCCGGGCACCTGGCAACCCGCCATCGCGACCGGCTTCCTGCGCGCGCAGGGCTGGGGCGCGGCGCTGGGTTTCCCGGGCATCGAACTGGACCCGCAAGGCGACGACGTCCCCGGCCTCGTCTTCACCTCGGAACAGTTGCAGCGCCACTGGCCGCGCCTGGATGAATTCGAAGGCGAAGGCTACGAGCGCGTGACCGCGAGCGTCCGCCTGGACGACGGACAGCGGGTCGAGGCCTGGGTCTACGCGGTGCGCGGCGAACGCGAAGACGGCGCTCCGGGCGCAGCGGACTGAACGCGCAGCCCATGGCCGGCGCGGCCCGCGTTCGACGTGATTCCGGTTGGCGGTCCCGCGGTGGATCGCGCCCTGGCATCCCCCGTCGAGGCCGGCCGTGGATCAACCCCGCTACTTCGTGACCTATCGACGCCCGGACGGGCAGACCGCCACGCGCGCGTTCGGGCGCTTTCACGACCGCGCCATGGCCGAACGCATCGCCCGCGAGCACTTCTCCGTTGCCGGCTACGAGGTGCTTCACATCCGCGTCGAAACGCCCGTCGAGGCCGTGCACCATCGCGTCTCGCGCTTCATCACCCGCACCGGGCGCATCGTGCTCGGCACGGCCCTGGGACTGCTCGCCTACCACGCGCTCTTCCGCGCCGGCCCGAGAATGGGCGACGTGCCGCTGGGCCGGCTCACCCTGCACATGCTGCTGACGCTGGGATTCCACGCCGCGTTGATGGCCGCCGCGCTGGTGTTCTGCTGGGACATCGCCTTCGGCGAAGGGCCGCACAACGGCCGCTGAGGCCGTACCCCGCGGCGTCGAGCCCCGCCGATCCACTATCATGCGCGGCCCGACCGGCACGCACGAAGGCTCACGATGGAACTTGGCGGCGACACGATCGTGCTGCTCATGGCGGTCGCCTTCGTGGCGGGCACCATCGACGCCATCGCCGGCGGCGGCGGACTGCTCACCATTCCCGCGCTCATGGCCGCAGGCATTCCACCGGTCAACGCCATCGCCACCAACAAGCTGCAAAGCACGTTCGGCACGGCGAGCGCCGTCGTCGCCTTCGCACGCAAGGGACGCATCGATTTCCGACGATTCCTCAAACCGGCGATCGGCGCGTTCGTCGGCTCCGCGCTCGGGGCGTGGACGCTGCAGCGCATCAACCCGGCGTTCCTGTCGGGGCTGATCCCGATGCTGCTGATCCTGATGGTGGTGTATTTCGTGTTCGCGCCCAAGGCCAGCGAGGACGACCGCCACGGCCGCTTCGGCCCCATGGCGATGCTCGGCATCGTCTCGGCGATCGGCTTCTACGACGGTTTCTTCGGCCCCGGCACGGGTTCGTTCCTGACCACCGCGCTGGTGGCGTTGTTCGGCCTGGGGCTGGTGTCGGCCACGGCGCACACCAAGTTCCTCAACCTGTCGAGCAACGTGGCCGCAGTGCTGACGCTGATCGTCGGCGGGCACGTGCTGTGGGCGCTGGGCTTGTTGATGGCCGCCTCGAGCATCGCCGGCGGCCAACTCGGCGCGCACCTGGCGATGCGCGTGGGCGGCAAGGTCATCCGCCCCTTGTTGGTGACCATGTCCCTGGTGCTGACCGCCAAGCTACTGTCGGACCCGGCCAACCCGCTGACGGCCTTCGTGCTCGCACGCGCCTGACGCCGGCGCGTCTAGGGAACGGTACGCGCGTCGTCGCGGACTTCCTTGCACGCGGCACTTCTCAGCGCCTTCTCGACCTTGTACGGCGTGGTCGCCTGGGAGACGGCGGAGCGGCAGTCGTCGGCCGCGCGCGAGCCGACCGCGACCGTCCCCAGCACCGCGAACAACGCGACGGCCATGACGCCGACGACGACCTGGGCCTTGGTTGGCAACTTGTCCGACATGGGTGCCCTCCTCCTCACTGGCTTTATCGGCCGGGGAGCGCGGGACTTTCGGGTCGTGTCGCGTGGCCCGGGTAAGGCCGCAGGCCGCACCCGGGAGCAGATGTGCTCGCGACCAACGGAACTACTCGTTGGCCCGATGTCCGTAGCTGAGAACGCGTGTGATCTTCCAGCTGCCGTTCTGGTTGTTCCACACGATGACGAAATCGGCCATTCCGTCGCACTGGCCATTGTCGAACTGGCAGAAGCGATGTGACCCCTGCTCGATCGCGCCGAAGCCCTTGATCGGGAAAACCTTCAAGGTCCCCGGCACCAGTTCGCGGCGGAAGTTTCCGCACACGTACTTCTCCGTGTTCGCGATCATTTCCTGCCGCGACCACGTGACGCCGCCGGTGTCGTGATAGAACTCGACGTCAGGCGAGAAATAGCCGGCGTGTCGTTGCAGCTGCTGCGGGCTGCTGCAGGTATTGAACGCATCGAACACCGCCGTATCCAGCATCGCGATGGTGTCGAACAGCGAACCGGCATCCTGATCGGCCGGCCGATCGACCGGGGCAGAAGCCGCGGACACAGACGCAGTCGCAGCAATCAAAGCAACAACCATCGGCGCGAGCTTCTTCATGCGCAGGGTTTCCCAGGTGGCGAACGATCATGAGGTGGACTCCATCGAGGGCTGCTTTTTCTTCAAGCAGCCACCGGCCCAGGCCGCCAGCCCAGCAGCCGGGCGGGAAGCGTCAGCAGCGCATGCAGGAAGGCGAACAGCGCAGAGAACGTGATTCCGACCAGCCGGAACGGCAGCGAAACCAGCCAGACCAGCGGCCACAACAAAAGCACCAGCAGCGCGAGCGGCCAGCACAGCACCAACAGCACGAACCACGCCAGCAGGGCAATCAAGGTGTTCATCGTCGGCCTCATGTCGCGGGACGGTGCCGGACATCCGGCAACCTCAGGCTGCGATCAAGCCTGTCGGCCGGCAACCGCCTTGCGATGAATCGCGGAATGGGCCGACGTAACGGGAAATTTGGCGAGGGAATGGGCGGGCGATTCGCTTCGTGGATTCCCGATCGGAGGTGTTGTTGCGCCTTGCGGGCTTCGCTCCTTGCCCGGATTACGCTGGCTGATGCCGGCTTCCGGCCTGGTGCGGCCCCAGCAGTTCGCCGTCAGTGGGGCGCCAACCGCCTGGAATGCTTCACTGTCCATCCACACCCCGTGGCGCATTTGGGGGCTTCTTCTGCCGAAGGAAACGCCATGCGCGCCCTGAGAACGATTGTCGCGGCCGTGTTGCCAATTGCGTTCGCACTGAGCGCCTGCCAACGACCGGCAACCGAGAGTAAGCAAATGACCGCGTCATCGAAGGAGCAGTCGAGCCCCCCTGCCGTCGGTACGGACGTCGATCCTGCCAGCATTGCGCGTCGCACGATTGAACGCCGCGCGACCGAGGCGGCGATCTGGGGCATGCCGGCCGTGAACTACGACTTGATGCGGCAGCAGATGCTGACCAAGACGCAGGGCAAGGAAAACCAGGTCATCTATTGGGGGCGCCCTCTGGACTGGCATAACCAGACGCTGACCCCGAATCCCGACACCATCTACCTGATGGCGTTTCTGAACACCAAGGACGTCGGGCCGGTCGTGATTGAGATTCCGCCGGCGGGACCGGAAGGATCGATCAATGCCAACGTCGTCAACGTGTGGCAGATGCCGCTGGAAGACGCAGGTGCGCATGGCGTCGACCAGGGCAAGGGAGTGAAGCTGCTGCTCCTGCCGCCCGGCTACGAAGGAAACGTGCCGGGGGGCTACGAAGCCCTCCGCCCCGGCACGTTCGGTAGCTATGCGCTCATTCGCTCAACGTTGGGAAGCCACGCCGACGCCGATGTGGCCAAGTCGATCGACTATGGCAAGCGCGTGCGCGTCTATCCGCTCTCGCAGGCCGCAAACGCTTCGCCAACCGTTTTCACCGACGTGGCCGATGTCGATTTCGACTCGACCATCCGCTACGACGCCAGCTTCTTCGAGAACCTCGACCGCATCGTGCAGCAGGAACCGTGGCTCGCGCGCGACAGCGTGATGATCGATCAGCTCAAGTCGCTGGGCATCGAGAAGGGCAAGGCCTACGCGCCAAGCGCCGAAACCAAGCAAGCGTTGGACGCAGGCATCCGCGAAGCGCAACAGGTTCTGGCGGCTGCCTACGACAAGGGGTTTCCGCCGTTCTATGAAGGCACGCGCTGGATGTTTCCGGCAATTCCCGACCTGATCAAGTCGGCGCAGGCCGGGTTCGTGTTGCCCGATAGCTACCCGGTCGATGCACGTGGCCTGGCATACACCTATGCGTTCATCGGACTGAAGCGCCTGGGCGCGGGCCAGTTCTACATGATCGCCACCAAGGACAAGAACGGTGTGGCACTGGACGGAGGAAAGACGTACCGCCTCCACGTCCCACCCAACGTTCCCGTCGAACAGTACTGGTCGGTGACCGCATACGATCGCCAAACGCATGCGCTGATCCGCAACGTGGACCGTGCCAGTCGCGCATCGAACAGTGCTGAAGTGCAAAAGAACCCGGACGGCTCGGTCGATCTCTACATCGGGCCGAAGGCGCCGGCAGGAAAGGAGACGAACTGGATTCCCACCGATCCGCAACGTGGCTTCGAAGTCATGTTCCGCGCCTACGGTCCGACGAAGGCGTTCATGGACAAGCAATGGCGACTTCCCGACCTGGAGGTCGTGCCGTAGCCATCGTAGCCCGGGTAAGGCCGCAGGCCGCACCCGGGGACACATTACCGGTCGCGAAAGCCCCGGGTGTGCTTCGCTTACCCGGACTACGTGACCGACACAAAAATGCGTCGCCCGTGACGTTTTTTTCGCCACACCTCATCGCAAAGAGCGTCGTGCGTGACGCTTTTTTTGTCAGCGATGACACTCAATGCGTCGCGAGCGACACGGAAAGCGTCAGCGATGGCGCTTCTTTCGCCAGGGGGTAATCCGGAAAGCGTCGCGCGTGACGCTTTTTTCGCCAGCGCCGACGCTCAAAGAGTCGTGAGCGACGCAACAAGCGCCGACGGCGACGCTTCTTCCGCAATCGGCGACGCACAAAGCGTCAACCGCGAGCCGTGTGGCGTGTCGTCAGCCACCGGGGCGCAGGCAAGGCCTGCGGCAGCGCCTGGGAATAAGGGGCCGGGCAGATGCCCTGGCGGGTTCGCGATGGGATCGAACGAAGTGGCGGAGAGAGTGGGATTCGAACCCACGGAAGGTTTGACCCTTCGGCGGTTTTCAAGACCGCTGCCTTAAACCACTCGGCCATCTCTCCGATTTGGTGCGCGGGCCGGCACGCGTCCGGCGCGGCGATCGCGTGCGGGGCCGGTACCGTTGCTGGACGTTACGGCCGTTGGCCCAAAACGCTGCGGCCCGCGCGATGCGGGCCGCATTCTCTCATGCCTCGGTGACGATGCGGGGTGCGGGCGCGACGACGGCGGACGGCGAAAGCTTCGCGGCGTCCTCCGGGCAGGGCTTGCCCTTGATCTCGCTGCACTGCAGGCGCGCGGATTCGACCAGGCCCGGAGCCTTCTCGGCGATGAAGTCGATGAAGACGCGCACCGCCGGCAACAGACCGCGACGGGACGCGAACACGGCATGGAAGATGCCTTGCGGCAGGCGCCAGTCCGGCAGCACGACTTCCAGTTCGCCCCGGCGCACGGCCTCGGCGCAGATGGTTTCCGGCAGCAGCGTGATGCCCACGCCCTGCTGGGCAAGTTGCATCAGCATCGGGAAGTCGAAGCCCATCACGCGCGGCTTGAGTTCGACACGGCGCACGTCGCCGTCCGGGCCATGCAATTCCCAGCGCTGGCGCGCGTCGTCCTCGCTCATGCTGAGGGTGACGTGGTCGGACAGTTCGTCGGGATTCTTCGGGCGGCCGGTGCGGCGCAGGTAGTCGGGGCTGGCGACGAGCAGCTCCTGGATCTGGCCGAAGCTGCGCATCACCAGGCTGCCGTCGTCGTCGAGCTTGGAACGCACGCGCAGGGCGACGTCGATGCCTTCGTTGATGATGTCGACGCGGCGGTTGCTGACCAGCAACTGCACGCGTACCTGCGGGAAACGCGCCAGAAATTCCGGCAACAGCTTGGGCATCTGTTGCTGCGCCATGCCCACCGGCACGCTGACGCGGATCACGCCGCGCGGTTCGGCGCTCAGCCGGTCCACGACTTCGTGGGCGGCCTGCGCTTCGGCCAGCATCGACTGCGCATGCCGGTACACGCTGTTGCCCACATCGGTGACGGCGAAGCGGCGCGTCGAACGCTGCAGCAGGCGCACGCCCAGGTCGGTCTCCAACTGGCTGATGCGGCGGCTCAGACGGGACTTCGGGATGCCCAGTGCGCGCTCGGCCGCTGCGAAGCCGCCGTGTTCCACCACCATCGCGAAGTAGTACAGGTCATTCAGGTCCTGCATGGCGATAATTCCAATTCCGGAACAGTTAGTGACATTTGACCAGATTTATTCCACAGGTGCAACGACATAGATTGGTCTCCGACCCGGCATCCCGCCGATCGTTCCATTCGAGGCCCATCATGAAGCTCCTGCATATCGATACCAGTGCCCTTGGCACCAATTCGGTCACCCGCGAACTGACCGCGGCCGTCGTGGCTCGCTGGCAGGACGCCAACGCCGATCTCACCGTCGAATACCGCGATCTCGACGCCGAGCCGCTGCCGCACCTTACCGGCCGTTCGCTGGCCAAGGCCGACCCGGCCCAGGCCGAAGCCGACGAAGCGACGATCCAGCAGTTCCTTGCTGCCGATGTAGTGGTGATTGGCGCGCCGTTTTACAACTTCAGCATTCCTTCGACCCTCAAGGCGTGGATCGACCGCGTCGCGGTCGCCGGTCGCACCTTCCGCTACACCGAGGCCGGCCCCGAGGGTCTGGCGGGCGGCAAGCGGGTGATCATCGTCAGCGGCCGCGGCGGCCAGTACGGCGACGCCAGCCCGGCGGACTTCCAGGAAGCCTACCTGCGTCAGGTCTTCGGGTTCCTGGGCGTGACCGATCTGGAGATCGTCCGCGCCGAAGGCGTGGCCTATTCCGACCAGCACCGCGCCGACGCGATGGCCGCTGCGCACGCGTCGATCCGTTCCCCTCTGGCAGAAGCAGCCTGAGGGAGCGTAGACCGGCCCATCCCTCCCCGCTTGAGCCGGTAAACGCGACGGGCCCGCATTGCGGGCCCGTTTTTTATTGTGCGTCTGCGCTAGCCCCTCTCCCCTCGGGAGGGGGGTTGGGGTGAGGGGTAACGGAGTGAGTGCAAAAGAACAGTCAGCGCGGTGATGCACTGGTGATTTGCCGGCAAGGCTCAACCGCCCTGCGGGCACCTTCTCCCGAAGGAAGAAGGAAACTCACGTCAGGCGATGCGCTCCAGCCCGCCCATGTACGACCGCAGCGCCTCCGGCACGGTGATCGAGCCGTCGGCGTTCTGGTAGTTCTCCATCACCGCGATCAGCGCGCGGCCCACGGCGGTGCCCGAACCGTTCAAGGTGTGCACCAGCTCCGGCTTGCCGGTCGCCGGGTTGCGCCAGCGTGCCTGCATGCGGCGCGCCTGGAAGCTCTCGCAGTTCGAGCACGACGAGATCTCGCGATAGGTGTCCTGCGACGGCAGCCAGACCTCAAGGTCGAAGGTCTTGGTCGCCGCGAAGCCCATGTCGCCCGTGCACAGCAGCACGCGGCGGTACGGCAGGCCGAGTTTCTCCAGCACGACCTCCGCACAACGCGTCATGCGCTCGTGCTCGACATAGCTTTCTTCGGCCCTGGCGATCGTCACCAGCTCGACCTTCTCGAACTGGTGCTGGCGGATCATGCCGCGCGTGTCCTTGCCATGGCTGCCGGCCTCGGCTCGGAAGCACATCGAATGCGCGGTCATGCGCACGGGCATGGCGTCGGCCTCCACGATCGCGTCGCGCACGATGTTGGTCAGCGGTACTTCGGAAGTCGGGATCAGGTACCGCTTGTGCGCGGTCTCGCCGTCGCCCACCGCCGTGGCGAACAGGTCGTCCTCGAACTTGGGCAGCTGGCCGGTGCCGCGCATGCTGTCGGCGTTGACCAGCAACGGCACACTGGTTTCCTGGTAACCGTGCTCGTTGGTGTGCAGGTCGAGCATGAACTGCGCGAGCGCGCGATGCAGGCGCGCCAGTTGCCCGCGCAGTACGGTGAAGCGCGCGCCGCTCAGCTTGGCCGCGGTGTCGCCGTCGAGCCAACCGTTGCGGGCGCCCAGCTCGACGTGGTCCTTGACCGGAAATTCGAACGTGCGCGGTGTGCCCCAGCGATGCTGCTCGACGTTGTCGTTCTCGTCCTCGCCCTGCGGCACGGACTCGTGTGGCAGGTTGGGCATGGTCAGCGCGATCGCCTCGATCTCGCCGCGGATCGCTTCCAGCCGCGCTTCGCTGGCCTTGAGCTCGTCGCCGAAACCGGCCACTTCGGCCATCAGCACGCCCACGTCCTCGCCCTTGGCCTTGGCCTGGCCGATCGCCTTGGAACGCGTGTTGCGCAGGTTCTGCAACTCCTGCGTGCGCACCTGGATCTGCTTGCGCTCGGACTCCAGCGATTCGAGCGCGCCGGCGTCGAGCTCGTACCCCCGGGTCTGGCGCAGGCGGGCGGCGAGTTCGGCGGGGTTTTGGCGCAGCAGGCTTGGATCGAGCATGGGAGCGTGGGGCGGAACGAGTGATCGAAGTCGCGATTATCGCGTGTAACCGCGGTTCACGGCGACCGATTGCCGAAACGTTCACTTCATCGCGGGCCCGTGTCGGCAGAATCCGGGAAGCTTTCCCATCGGATCGAGCATGTCCGCACCCGCTTCCACGCCGCGCCCTCCCGCCTTCGCGCTCTCCCACTGGCTGCCGGCGGGACGCTCGTTCCTGTGGGTGCTGATCGCCTTCGCGGTCGGGCTCGCGCTGTTCGCGCTGGTGTTGTCGAAGGCACGCAATCGCGACGACACGCTGTTCCGCGCCGGCACTGCACCCACCGCCGACGCCCCGCGCTATGCCCCGCTGCCCGCGCCGCTGCCGGCCGATCGCGACAACGCCAGCGGCATGGGCGCCGCGCCGCCCGCGGCCGCACCGACCGAAGGCGAAGAACGCCCGCGCCTGGTCGAGACCCGGCCGGCACCACCGCCGCCGGCATTGCCGACCCAGGCCGCACCCGTAGCCTCCTCCGCGCCATCGCGGCCCGAGCCGCTCGCCGGGCAGACGCCCGCTCCGCGTTACCCCACTCAGGCGTTGCGCCGGGGCGAGAGCGGCACGGTGATGGTGCGGGCGCAGATCGGCGCCGATGGCGTGCCGAACGAGGTCGCCGTCGCCACCACCAGTGGCTCGCGCCACCTCGACCGCGCCGCAGTGGACGCGGTGAAGCGCTGGCGCTTCCGTCCGGCAATGGCCAATGGCCAGCCGAGCGCGGGCACCGTGATGGTGCCGATCAGTTTCCAGGCGCAGCGCTGAGCCACGTGGCGGCGGATCCGCCGAGCATGCGTCCCATGTAGCCCGGGTCAGCGAAGCGCACCCGGGATCTGATGCGGCGACAGCTGATATGGCGACACCCCCGGGTGCGGCCTTTGGCCTTACCCGGGCTACGTCGGAGTCATCCTTCGCGGGCGCGGCGTTCGCGAATCAACCCGTACGCCATGCAGCAGCCGAACAGCAACCCCAGCGGCGCGCGTGCGTATTCGAAGCGCCAGAGCAGCGAGTCGAAATTGTTGGCGATCAGCACGATCCCCACGCAACCGGCCAGTCCCCAGAAGCTGGCCGTGGAGACGATGCCGGTTCGCCAGGCCAGCCACAGCTCGCGCATGAGCATCGCGAACACCGCGAACAGCAGCGCCGCGCCGATTAGGCCCAGGCCCACCAGCGCGTCGAGGTAGGCGTTGTGGAGGTGGACGAAGCGTTCGCCGGTGGGCAGGCGCGCGCGTTCGATCAGCACCGGCACGGAGTCCAGGCCCCAGCCGAACCAGGGGCGCTCCAGGAAGCGTTCCACGCCCATCCGGTACAGCAACACGCGGATGCCGACGGCGCGGTTTCCGGGAATCGCGGTGTCCAGGCCGTCGATGTCCGGCGGCAGTGCCTGCGGATCGGTCGATGCGCCCTGCGGCGCGACCGCGCCGGACGCGGGCCGGTCCGAGCCGGTATGCGTTCGCGCGGCGGGCGCGACCGGTGGCGATGGGTGCCGAGCGGAATCGTCCTTGTCCACCAGCACCGATTCGACCCAGGAGGGCAACATCTGGTACGCGCCGTCGAAACGCAGGGCGAAGATGCGGTGCGCGGCCAGTAGCAGGAGCACGGACGCCACCGCCGCCAGCAGCAGCGGCTGCCACGGCAGCGGCCGCCTGCGCGGCCCACGCGTGAACGAGTAACCGGCGATCGCCACCGGCACGGCGATCAGGAACGACAGCCACGCTCCGCGCGACTGCGAGAACAGCAGAACGCAGAAGCATCCCGCATAGGCCAGGAACACCGCGGCCAGCAGCCAGCTGCGCCGTGGGCCACGCGGATAGTCGCGCCAGATGCCTATCAGCAGGCACAGCGTGAGCCAGCCGCCGACCGCGGCGATCAATCCGCTGAGGTTCTGCGAAATACCGAAGCGCGGACGTACCACGCCGGACCAGATCGCGGGCATCTCGTCCCAGGGCATGTGGTAGAGCACCGCCGCCAGCAGGCCGAGGATCAGCACCGCGAGCAACTTCGGGATCGCCCGGGGACATACCGACAGCCACCAGCCGATCACGCAGCACTGCGCTCCCAGGCGCAGCACCTTGGCCACGACCGTCAGCTGGTTGGCCCAGCGGATGTTCGGGAACGTCCAGGCGATATAGGCGGCATGGATCACCATGAACACCGCCAGCACCCCGAGCATCCGCACGGCCGGGTGCGCCGCCAGTTCCCGCCAGGGGCGCTTGCCGGCGAGGATCATGGCGACCAGCGCCACGAACGTGCCGTACTCGGGATGCATGTTGGGGACGTGCCGCCCCAGGTCGTTGATCGCGAAGAACGCCTGGAACGCAATGCCCGCCAGGGCAAGCCACATCAGCAGCGGCGACAGGCCGAGTGCGCCGGGCGACTCCAGGACGAGGGCTCGACCACCACGGGAATCGCGCGCGTCGGGATCGGGGGCGGGTTGATGCACGTAGGTCGGATCGAGGCGTCGAGTGGCAGGCGGTGAGTCTAAGTCACGCACCCTGACCCAACCAGATACCGGTATCACGGGCCAGTGCATCGAACCCCGGGAACGAGGTCGCCACGTTGGCGACGTCCTCGATCCGCACCTCGCCCGACGCCCGCTGCGCGGCAACCGCGAAGCTCATCGCGATCCGGTGGTCGCCGTGGCTGTCGACCGTGCCCCCGGCCATCGGCCCGGACACGATCGTCGCCCCGTCCGGATGCTCGTCCACCTCCACGCCCAGCGCCCGCAGGCCCTGTGCCATGGTGGCGATGCGGTCGGATTCCTTGACCCGCAGCTCGGCGGCGTCGCGGATGGTGGTCGCCCCCTGCGCACAGGCGGCGGCGACGAACAGCGCGGGGAACTCGTCGATCATGTCCGGGGCCAAGTCACCGCCGACCTCGATTCCGTGCAGCGGGGCGTGCCGTACGACCAGGTCGGCCACCGGCTCGCCGCCCTGCTCGGTCGCGTTGTCCTCGACGATGTCGGCGCCCATGCGGCGCAGCGCGGTGAGCAGACCGGTGCGGCGGGGATTCATGCCGACGGCCTCGAGCCGCAGCTCCGAACCCGGCACGATGCTCGCCGCTACCAGAAAGAACGCCGCCGAGGAGAAGTCCGCCGGCACGTTGACGTCGGTGGCGACCAGTCGGCCGCAGGCGGTCAGCCTGGCGTAGCCGGGCGAGAACTCGATCCGCCAGCCGAATGCCGCCAGCATCCGCTCGGTGTAGTCGCGGGTGGGGTGCGGTTCGCGGACCACCGTGTCGCCCTGCGCGTACAGGCCGGCCAGCAGCAAGGCCGACTTCACCTGCGCGCTCGCCACCGGCAGCGTGTATTCGATCCCCTGCAACCGCTGTCCGCCGTGGATGCGCAGCGGCGGCAACCCGCCCTCCTCCGCGTCGATGCGCGCGCCCATGCGCGCGAGCGGATCGATCACCCGCCGCATCGGCCGCTTCGACAGCGACGCATCGCCGACCAGCACGCTGTCGAAGGCCTGTCCCGCCAGCACGCCGGCGAGCAGGCGCATGCCGGTGCCCGCATTGCCGCAATCGAGCGGCGTGGCGATTCCGCGCAGCCCATGCAGGCCGACGCCGTGGACGATGCGCTCGCTCGCGCTGGGAGTTTCGATGCGTACACCGAGTTGTTCGAACACCCGCGCGGTGGCGCGCGTGTCCTCGCCTTCCAGGAAGCCGCGCACGTGCGTGGTGCCTTCCGCCAGTGCGCCCAGCATCACCGCGCGGTGCGAGACCGACTTGTCGCCGGGCACGCGCACGGTGCCGCGCAGGGGTTGCCCGGGTCGGGCGATCCAATGCTGCGTGCCGCCGCTCACGACCGCACCTCGTCGATCGCTGCGAGCAGACGCCGGTTCTCGTCGGCATTGCCGACCGTCACGCGCAGGCATTCGGGCAGGCCATAGCCTCCCATCGGCCGAAGCACGACGCCGCGCGCGCTCAGTTCCGCCTCGATCCGCGCCGTGTCCGGCCCGAAGCGCACCATTACGAAATTCGTCTGCGACGGATACACGTGCAGGCCCCGACGCGCGAACGCGTCGACCAGCACGGCGCGCTGCTGCGCGTTGCGCTCGCGCGCCGACTGCAGATGCGCGTCATCGCCCAGCGCCGCTTCGCAGGCCGCCAGCGCGGGACCGTTGACGTTGAAGCTTTCGCGCAGCCGTTCCATCACTGCGACCAGTCCCGGCGCGCCCAGGAGATATCCCACGCGCAGCCCCGCCAGCCCGTGGGCCTTGCTGAAGGTGCGGGTGAGCACGAGGTTGGAATGCGCATCGAGCAGCGGCAACGCCGTGGCGACATCTGACTCCGCCTCGGCCATTTCCGCGTAGGCCTCGTCCATCACCACGATCACGTGCGCAGGCACGTTCGCCATGAACGCCGCGAACGCCTCGCGACCGAACCAGGTGCCGGTCGGGTTGTTGGGATTGGCGAGGTAGACCAGCTTGGTGCGCTCGGTGATCGCCGCGGCGATCGCGTCCAGGTCGTGGCCCAGCGGCATCGTCGGATGATCTCCCGCCAAGGCGTCGACGATCACGCGCTGCGCGCCCGCCGCCTGTGTCGCCAATGCGAACACCGCGAAGCCGTAGCGCGAGAACACCACTTCATCGTCCGCCCCGGCGAACACCTGCGCCAGTTGCATCAGTAGTTCGTGCGAGCCGTTGCCCAGCAGGATCTGCGCCGTCGCGACGCCATGCGTCTTCGCGAGCGCGCGCTTGAGGTCGGCGCCGAGCGGATCGGGATAGCGATGCAGAGATTGCAGTTGATCGACGATCGCGGCACGCGCGGCAGGCGACGGGCCGTAGGGATTCTCGTTGGAACCCAGCTCGACCAGGCTTTCCACGGCCGCTCCCGGCATCCTGCCTTCCGCGGCACTTGCACATCCCTGTGCGGCGAACCGACGGCGGAACGCGACCAGGTCGTGGCCCGGATCGTAGGCCTTCAATCCCTGCACGCCGCGCGACGCGCGCGCGGCGAACCAGGCTTCGTCGCGCACCGGTTGCGAGTCCGGCTCGGAATGGCGTGCGGCGTTCATGCGATGGCGACCGGGTAGGAACCCAGCACCTTCACTTCCTGTGCGTACTCGGACAGTTCGTCGAGTGCGCGGCGCATGGCTTCTTCCTGCACGTGGCCGCTGATGTCGATGAAGAATCCGTACTGCCACAGCCCGGTGTGACCGGGGCGCGACTCGATGCGGTTCATGCTCAGGCCGTGCTTCGCGAACGGTGCCAGCACGTGGTACAGCGCGCCCGGCTGATCCTTGATGAACACCAGCAGCGAGGTGCGGTCGTTGCCCGACGGCGTGAACAGTTCGCGGCCGATCACCAAAAAGCGCGTGGTGTTGTCCGGGCGATCCTCGATCGGCCCGGCCACCGCTTTCAGTCCGTACACGTTCGCCGCGCTGATGCCTGCGATCGCCGCCGCATCGTCGGCATTGCGCGCGCGACGCGCGGCCTCCGCGTTGCTTGAGACGGGAATCTTCTCGGCCTTGGGCAGGTATTGGCGCAACCATGCCTTGCACTGCGCGAACGACTGCGGGTGCGAATAGACGCGTTCGATGTCCTCGATGCGTCCGGCGCGCGACAGCAGGTGCTGATGCACGCGCAGTTCGACTTCGCCGCAGATCTTCAGTTTCGAGGTCAGGAACATGTCCAGCGTGGACTGGATCGTGCCCTGCGTGGAGTTCTCCACCGGCACGACGCCGAAGTCGGCGTGGCCGGCCTCCACTTCCTGGAACACCTCTTCGATGCTCGCCAGCGGCAGGCCGTGGATCGAGTGGCCGAAGTGCTTGTAGACCGCCTGCTGCGAGTGCGTGCCCTCCGGCCCGAGGAATCCGATCTTCAGCGGCTCCTGCTGCGCCAGGCACGCGGACATGATCTCGCGGAACAGGCGCACAAGCACTTCGTCGTTGAGCGGACCGTCGTTGCGATCGACCACGCGGCGCAGCACCTGCGCCTCGCGCTCGGGACGGTAGTAGTCGACGGCCGCCGCGAGCTTGCCCTTGGCCTTGCCGACCTGGTTGGCGAACTGCGCGCGTTCGCCGATCAATTCCTGGATGTGCCGGTCGATACCGTCGATGCGCTCGCGCAGCGTCGCCAGGTCGAGCGGCGCGACGTCGGTTTTCTGGTGGACGACGTCAGCCTTCATTTTACTGGGCTGCTTCTTACTGGCCTGCTTCTTACTGGCCTGGCTCTTACTGGCCTGGTTCGGTGCCCGATTCGTCTTGTTACCCGGCTTGCTTGCCATCAGGGAAGTACCTCATTGAATGCTTCTTTGCCGTCCATGGCGTGACCTTACGGGCTCTGTTCGCCCGGCCCGGCCATCCATGGCCGGGCGTTCACGTTCGCAGCCGATGCCGATAGGGCATCGGCTAGGCGCGACCGCTCACCCAAATCGCGCCTGGAAATCGCGCATGAACGCCGCCAGCGCCTGCACGCCGGCCTCGGGCATGGTGTTGTAGATCGAGGCGCGCATGCCGCCCAGCACGCGATGGCCCTTGAGCGAAATCAGCCCCGCGGACGCGGACTCCTTCAGGAACGTCGCGTCCAGCGCCGGATCGTGCAGGAAGAACGGCACGTTCATGCGCGAACGCGCGGCCACCGCCACTTCGTTGCGATAGAAGCCGCCGGAGCCGTCGATGGTGTCGTACAGCAGCGCCGACTTGCGCGCGTTGCGGCGCGCGAACTCGGCCACGCCGCCTTCGGCCAGCATCCACTTGAACACCAGCCCGGCGAGGTACCAGTTCCACGTCGGCGGTGTGTTGAGCATCGAGTCGCTCGCCGCGTGCGAGGCGTAGTTGAAGATGTCGGCGCGCGGTTGGCCCGCGCGCTCGAGCAGGTCGCGGCGCACGATGACCACCGTCACGCCCACCGGGCCGAGGTTCTTCTGTGCGCCGGCGTAGATCAGGCCGAAGCGCGAGACGTCGAGCGGCTCGGCGGCGATGGACGAGCTGAAGTCGGCGAACAACGGGGCCTCGCCGACATCGGGCACATCGCGGAACTCGACGCCGTGGATGGTCTCGTTGGCCGTGTAGTGCACATAGGCCGCGCCGGCCGTCAGGCGCCAGTCGTAGCGCGGCGGGATGTCGCGGAAGCCGCCGGCCTCGCCGTCGGCCGCGATGCGCGCATCGACGTACGGCCGCGCCTGCTTCAGCGCGGTCTTGCCCCAGTGGCCGGTGACCACGTAGTCGGCGGCCTGCCCCGGTGCGGCGAAATTCAGCGCCATCAGCGCCTGCTGCGTCGTCGCGCCGCCGGCCAGGAACAGCACCGCGTAATCGTCCGGGATCGACATCAGCGTGCGCAGGTCGGCCTCGGCCTCGCGCGCGACCTGCATGAACTCCGGCCCGCGGTGGCTGATCTCGACGATCGAGGCGCCCGCACCGTTCCATTCGAGCATCTCCGCCTGCGCCTGGCGCAGCACCGGCTCGGGCAGGGTCGCGGGGCCGGCACTGAAGTTGTACGCGCGGGACATTGAAACGCTCCGTCAGGAAGGCGAAGAAAGGGTGAGCGGCCAAGTATGCCGCACCGCAGCAGCGTGCGGATTCATGGTTTCCACGGCAACTTTTTGCTCATCCGGGCCCTCTATAGTGGAGCGGTCGGCCTGTGCCCCGCTCCCTCCCCAGGTCTCCAACGCAAAAACCGGAACCGTCATGTCACTGCGCGAAGCTTTGAAGATTCCCGCCGCCGAAATCACGGACGAATCGGTTTACCGCGAACGCCGCCGCCTGCTCGCGGCCTTCGCCGCCGCGCCCGCGCTCGCGCTGTCGGGCTGCGTCGACGCCGAGCCACCGCCGCCGCCGAAGGTAGCGATCACGCCCCAGCAGGCGCGTTCGGGATTTCGCACCGACGAAGCCCTTACCCGCTTCGAGGACATCACCACCTACAACAACTTCTACGAGTTCGGCACCGGCAAGGCCGATCCGTCGAAGGCCGCGCGCACGCTGCGCACCACGCCATGGACGGTCGCCGTCGGCGGCCATTGCGCCAAACCCGGCAAGGTTTCGCTGGACGACCTCATCAAGGGCTTCACGCCGGAGGAGCGCGTCTACCGTCTGCGCTGCGTGGAAGGCTGGTCGATGGTGATTCCGTGGCTGGGCGTGCCGCTGGCGGGCGTCCTCAAGCGCTTCGAGCCGACCTCGCAGGCCAAATACGTCGCCTTCACCACGCTGGCCGATCCGAAGCAGACGCCGGGCGTGGTCTGGCCCGTGCTGGACTGGCCATACCGGGAAGGCCTGCGCATCGACGAGGCCATGCACCCGCTGACGCTGCTCGCGACGGGCCTCTACGGCAAGCCGCTGCTGCAGCAGAACGGCGCGCCGCTGCGTTTGGTGGTGCCGTGGAAATACGGCTTCAAGAGCATCAAGTCGATCGTCGCCATCGACTTCGTCGAGAAGATGCCCGAGACCGCCTGGCACGAATCGCAGCCCAGCGAATATGGCTTCTTCTCCAACGTCAATCCGACCGTCGACCACCCGCGCTGGAGCCAGAAGAGCGAACGACGCATCGCCGGCACCGCCAGCAAGTTGTTCGCCGAACGCATTCCCACGCGCATGTTCAACGGTTACGCCGGTCAGGTCGCCGGCCTGTATCGCGGACTCGATCTGAGGAAGTGGTTCTGAACCTCGCGCGCAAGGGTTCCGGCGCCCTCATCGCCGCCAAGACGCTCGTCCACGCGCTGGCGCTTACGCCCGCGGCCATCCTGGCCTGGCAGATTCGCCAGGAGTTCCTCACCGGCAGCGGCGGTCTGGGCGCCGATCCGGTGGCCGAGATCGAGCACCGCCTGGGCCTGTGGGCGCTGAGGTTCCTGATGCTGACGCTGGCCATCACGCCGCTGCGCCAGATCACCGGCCAACCCATCCTGCTGCGCTTCCGGCGCATGCTGGGTCTGTACGCCTTCGCCTACGCGACGCTGCACCTGAGCGCCTACCTGGTGCTCGACCTGCGCGGCTACTGGACGCAGATCTTCGAGGAGATCGTGAAGCGTCCCTACATCACCGTCGGATTCGCTGCGTGGTTGATGCTGGTCCCGCTGGCGCTGACCTCGACGCAGGCGGCGATCCGGCGCCTGGGCCGCAACTGGGCCAAGCTGCACCGGCTGGTCTATGCGATCGCCGTGCTGGCGGTGCTGCATTTTTGGTGGCTGGTGAAATCGGACATCCGCGAACCGGCGCTGTACGCCGGGATCCTCACCGTGCTGCTGGGCTGGCGCCTGTGGAACAGGAGCCGCAAAACCGGCGTCAGCGCGCGCCGTAAAGCAGCAGCAGGCTGAGCGCCGCCGACAGCAGGATCGCCGCAAGCAGCAGCCACGGAATGCGTCGCGCCGAGGACTTCACGGTCACCGGCGCGCGCGTGGGTTCCACCTCCGGCTCACGCGGGCGGACCACCGGCGCGGTGGCATCGGGGGCGACGGTGCGCTGCATCGGCGCCTCGACCACGAACCGGTGCTGGCTGCCGAACACCACCTGATCGCCCGGCTGCAGCAACGCATGCCGCACCGGCCGGCCGTTGACGAGGCTGCCTTCGACCGAGCCCATGTCGCGCAGGATCACGCCGTCGGCATGGGCCTCCAGGCGCGCATGACGCTCGGCGAAATTGGGATCGTTGACGCGGATGTCGCTCTCGCCGGCCCGACCGACCAGGCGCGCCGTTTCCAGAGTGAAACTGCGGCCGTGGTGCGGGCCGCCGACGCCGCGCAGCAGCATGCGCGTGTCGGTGCCGCCGCTGAAGCCGTAGTCGGCCGGCGCCGGCAACGGATCGCCGCCAAGCAGCAGCAACTCCATGCCATCGATGAAGATCGCATCGCCCACGCGCAGCATCGCCATGCGCCGCACCGGACGGCCATTGACGTGCAACCCCGGTGCGCCATCGCGCACCTGCAGCCACACGCCGCGCCGATCCACGCAGAACTGCGCGACCGCGTCGTCGACCGGGACTTCGGCCAGCGCGCCCTGCTTGTCGTAGCCAATGGCATGCACGCCCGGACTCAAGGCCAGGTCGGCATGTTCTCGATTCTGGAAGCGCAGTCGGAGGGCGGTCACGTCCGCGCAATCTAGCAGACAAGTCACGATTCGGGCCAAGCATCGGCGTCGCGCAAGGCGCTACTTGGAAGCACGGGGAGCGGCGCGCACAATACCGGCCACTTCGGGAGAGCCCTCATGTCGAACATCGATATCCGCCACGCGCATTCGCTGCCCCCGGAACAGGCACGCAAGGCCGTGCAGGAAGTGGCCGACAAGCTGGCCGAGCGCTTCGGCATGGCCTACCGCTGGGACGGCGACACGCTCGACTTCAACCGCAGCGGCGTGGACGGCCACATCGCCGTGGAGTCGGAAGAACTGCATGTCACCGCCAAGCTGGGCTTCCTGCTGAGCACGATGAAGGGCCCGATCGAGGCGGAGATCCGCCGCGTGCTCGACGAACGCTTCACCTGAGCCTCACCCCATCGCAGCGTCGAACGGATCCGGATCGCCGGCGAACAGCCGGTGCGAAATCTCGCGTTCGTCCTGCTCGATCTCGGCGATGAAATCCCGGGCATCGCCCAGACGGTCGAACGCCTCGAAGCCCCGCTCCAGGAAACCCTGCAGTTGCGACAACCCGGCCGCGCGCGCGGGTGTACGCGACAGCCGCAGCAGCATCGCCACGCCCGGCAACCCCAACGCATGGCTCAATCCCAGGCCGACCCGGGCGATCAGGTCGATCTGGTAGGCGCGCAGGCGCGGCAGGCCGGCGAGGCGGTAGGCCCTTGCGTACAACGGCGCGTCCAGGCGCGGGCGCGCGCCGGCCATTACCTCCAGAACCTGCGCCATGCGCAGGTCCAGCGCGTGCGTGAGCAGGCCCAGTTCGATCGCGTCGGCCACCGTTTCCTGCAGGGAGGCCGGCAGCAGTCGCTGCATCATCGGCAGGACCCGGGCGATGTCGGCATCGCGCTGGGTGAAGTCGCGCTCGTTGTAGACGTCGGTGAGGAAGAACTGGGCCGCCGGACGCCGCTGCGGGTCGCGCAGGAAGCGGTCGAAGCTCGCCTCGAGCCGGCGGCTCTGCCAGCGGCGCAGCTCGGGCAGCCACGGCAGCGCATTGCGCGGTTCGACGGCCGGGTCGTGCAGGGCCTGGTGCTCGCGCAACAACCACTCCAGGCGTTCCCGCAGCGGGAGATCGCGCAACAGGCGACGGGCCTGGCTCGCGGGGGGCCGATTCGCAGGGGCCCGGTTCGAAGGGGAATTGATCGGGCGCGACGGCATCGCGGCCGATCATCGGCGGCCCGCGCTGGCGCCGCAAGCGTCGCGACGCGGCGCCCGCGCCGGACCGCTACACTCGGCCCAACTTCGCCGAACGCGCCCGCATGCTGTCACTTCACTCGGCCCGGCAACGGGCGCGCCCCCGCCCGGACCGTTCCGCCCGCATCGGGCTGGCGATCGCCGGCGGCGGGCCCATCGGCGGCATGTACGAGCTCGGCGCCCTGCGTGCGCTGGACGAGGCCCTCGACGGCCTGGATCTCACCCGCCTGGACAGCTATGTCGGTGTCAGCAGCGGCGCGTTCCTCGCCGCCGGCCTGGCCAACCGCATCGACACCGCCGAGATGTGCCGGATCTTCATCACCGGCGACAGCAACGACGTGCAGTTCCGGCCCGAGGCCTTCCTGCGCCCGGCGATCTTCGAGTACCTGCGCCGCGCCGCCAGCCTTCCGCGCCTGGCGACGCAGTGGTGGCAGGAACTGCTGTTCTCGCGCAACGAGGCGCGCTGGTCCGATCTGTTGATGCACTTCGGCGCGCTCGTGCCGACGGGTCTGTTCGACAACCGCCAGGTCGAGCTGTTCCTGCAGGACGTCTTCACGCGTCGCGGGCGCAGCAACGATTTCCGCGAACTGGGCGTGGACCTGTACGTCGTTGCGGTCGATCTGGACAACGGCGAAGCGGTGAAATTCGGCGCACCTGGCTGGGACGAAGTGCCCATCTCGGTCGCCGTGCAGGCCAGCGCCGCCCTGCCCGGCCTGTATCCGCCGGTGGAAATCGGCGGTCGTCACTTCGTCGACGGCGCGCTGCGGCGGACGATGCACGCCTCGGTGCTGCTCGACCGCGGCGTGGACCTGATGATCGGCCTGAACCCGCTGGTGCCTTTCACCCAGGACGGCAGCGGCCTGCCGGTGAGCCACGAACGCAGCCTCGCCGCCGGCGGCCTGCCCGCCGTGCTGTCGCAGACGTTCCGTACGCTGCTGCAGTCCCGCATGCAGGTGGGGCTGGCCCGCTACGCGCAGCAGTATCCGGACATCGACCAGCTCATCTTCGAACCCAACGCCGAAGACGCCGAGCTGTTCTTCACCAACGCCTTCAGCTTCTCGGCGCGACAGCGCATCTGCGAGATCGCCTACCGCAACACCATGGCCGACCTGCGCCGCCGCGCGCACGAACTGACGCCCGTGCTGGAGGCCAATGGCATCACACTGCGCATGGACGTGATCGGCGATGAGGAACGGTCGGTGCTCGACGGCCTGGCGCCGCCGCCCCGCGACAACGACGCCACCGCGCGCCTGCGCCGCACGCTGGACGAGATGGAACACCAAGCCGCCGCGAACCGTCCGAGCCGTTCGACGGGCCCGCGCCGTCGCAATCCGCCGGACCGTCGCGCGCCGTAACACCGCCTCCACGCCCGCGATGGTGCGATGCCGGCATGTGCACCGCGGCGAGGCTTCATGCGCAAGGTCTTCATTGGTTGCGCCGGCTGGTCGCTGCCGTCGGCGTCCCGGCATGGGTTCGGCGCGGGTGATTCGATGCTCGCGCGCTACGCCACGCGCTTCGATGCGGTGGAAATCAACACGTCCTTCTACCGGCCGCACCGGCGCGAGACCTATGCACGCTGGGCCGCCAGCGTGCCGGCGGGCTTTCGTTTCTCGGCAAAGCTGCCGCGCACGATTACCCACGACGCGCGCCTGCACGGCGCCGCGAGCGAGCTCGACCGCTTCGTCGACGAGGTCGACGGCCTGGGCCGCAAGCTCGCGCTGCTGCTCGTGCAATTGCCGCCGAGTCTGGCATTCGAAGCGCGCACGGCGGCGACGTTCTTTGCGATGCTGCGCCGCCGTTTCGACACGGGCATCGCATGCGAGGCCCGCCACGCCTCGTGGTTCTCGCCGCGTGCCGAGGCGCTGTGGCAACGCCATCGCATCGCACGCGTGGCGGCCGACCCGGCGATTCCCGTCGAGGCGGCAAGTGAACCCGGCGGCGACGAGCAGTGGCGCTATTGGCGCTGGCACGGTTCACCACGCGTGTACTACAGCGCGTACGACGACGCTCGACTGGAAGCCCTGGCCGCTGCAATTCGCCGGGCCCGGGGACGCCAGTGGGTCGTGTTCGACAACACCGCGCACGGACATGCGGTGGCCGATGCGATGCGTCTGCAGGCGATGCTGGACTTATCGATAACGACGAAACGGAGACCTGCATGAGCCTGGTGCTGGATTGCGTGGTGATCGGCGGCGGTCCGGGCGGCCTGACGGCGGCCACCTACCTGGCGCGCTATCGCCGCAGCGTGCGCGTCTTCGACACCGGCTGCACACGCGCGGCGTGGATTCCGAAGAGCCGTAACTGCCCCGGGTTCCCGCACGGCGTCGGCGGGCAGGAACTGCTCGAACGCATGCGCGAACAGGCGCGCGCGTTCGGCGTGGAAACGATCGCTTCGGAGGCGACGGCGCTGCATCGCGACGACGGGGGATTCCTCGTCCGTCACGAGGACCGCGAACTGCGCGCGCGACACGTCATCCTGGCCACGGGCTGCGAGGACGTGATGCCGGCGCTGGACGGCATCGGGGAAGCGGTGGAATGCGGCGCGGTGCGGATGTGCCCGATCTGCGACGCCTTCGAGGCCATCGACACCACCATCGCCGTGCACGGCCCACCCGACACCGCCGCGTCGCACGCGAGTTTCCTGCGCACGTATTCGGCGAGCGTGACGCTGGTGCCCTCCGCGCCGGAGATCTCGCCGCAAACGCGTGCGGCGTTGGCGCGCGACGGGATCGCGCTGACCGGCGTGCCGGAGTCGCTTTCGTTCGATGGCCGTCGCTGCGTGTTCGACGTCGATGGACGCCGGCAGGCGTTCGACGTGCTCTATCCGATGCTGGGAGTCATCTCGCGCTCCTCGCTCGCGGTCGGTGCGGGGGCGGATTGCGATGAGGACGGTGCGCTGACCGTGGACCGGCACCAGATGACGTCCGTCGACGGCTTGTACGCGATCGGCGACGTGGTGAGCGCGCTGAACCAGATATCCGTGGCGACCGGGCACGCGGCCATCGCGGCGACGCACGTACACAATCGCCTCGATGCCAACCCCGCGTAACGCCGGACCCGCTACACGTTCACATCGAGGATGCCGCGCCTGAGGGCGATGGTGACCGCATGCGTGCGGTCGTTGGCATCGAGCTTGGCGAGGATCGACTTCATGTGGGTCTTCACCGTCTCTTCGGAGATGCCCATGTGCGCGGCGATCATCTTGTTCGAACGACCGCCGGCCACCTGCCCCAGCACCTCGACTTCGCGCATGCTCAACGCATCGTCGGCGACATGGGTCGCGATCTCGTTGGCGATCTCCGCCGGAATGCTGCGTCGGCCGGCGTGAACCTGGCGGATGGTGTCGAGCAGTTCCTTGCGCAGCATGCTCTTGAGCAGGTAGCCCATGGCTCCGGCCTTCAACGCGCGCAGGGCCTGCACATCGCCGCGGTAGGTGGTGAGCACGATGATGCGCGCATGTGGAAACTCGCCGGTGATCGTACGGATCGCCTCCACGCCGCCCACGCCGGGCATCTGCAGGTCCATCAGGGTGATATCGGGTTGCAGCTCGCGGAACTGCGCGATGGCCTGCTCCCCGTCCGTCGCCTCGGCGACCAGTTGCATGTCGTTCTGTCGCTCCACGACGGACGCGACACCCTCACGCAGCAGCGGATGATCGTCGACCAGCATGATGCGGATGGGCGAAACGTGCGAGTTCACTGGCGACTCTCTCGGCGCTCGAGGCGGGTGACGACTCGCGGCAGGTTCTGAACCCGGCGCGGGACGCGTGCGCATAGGCTAACCCGGCGGCGACCGCCGGCCGGCTTGCGTGCCGGCGCCGGCCTTGCGCCCAGCGACATCCGCAGGCCGTCGAGTGCTGAACGCGTTGAACGGCGCCTCCCGGCCGGGCCGTCGCCCCCCGATGGTCGCGCACCCGAAAGCGCCCGATCCCCGCATGCGTGGCTCGCGGACGGACGCGACGGCGCAATCCCCCGAAGGAGGGAGATGCGATCCACCACGCTGCGGTTATGCCCGGATGGACGACGGCGCTAGCGTGTAGGCGTGCAGCGTCTCTACTCCATGTTTCCCCAGGGATGGCCGGGCGTGGGCCTGTTGCTGCTTCGCGCCGCGGTCGCCACCGGACTACCGGCGCAGGGACTGGGCGCCCTGGCGCCACCGTCGTCCCCGCTGGTGCAGGCGGCCGCATGGACCATCGGCGCGATGCTGCTGTTGGGCGTGCTGACGCCTTGGGCCTGCGTGTCGTACTGCGCGATGCTGATCCTGACGCTCTCGCACGCCGGCAGCGGCGAACCGACCGCGCCGCTGGTCATCACGGGCCTGTGCGCGGCCGCATTGGCGCTGCTGGGACCGGGTGCGTATTCGGTGGATGCCTGGATGTTCGGCCGGCGCGAACTCCGGCTCCCCGGCGAACGCGACTGAAGCGCGGCACGACCCATCCCACCATCGCGCGAGCGGCGTCGCGCCACACCCCCCGATGGAGGGAGCGCCCTCACGCCCCATCCGGGGTTTCGCAGCGGTGGCGCGCGCGACACCATGGGTACCACACGACGCCAAGCCCCGCGCAGCGCAATCGCGACGCGGTGCATCCCGACCCCACCCGGAGTGCGCCATGGAAAACCTTGTCAACGACCGCACCGCGTCCTGCGAAGCCGGACGCGGCGATCACGAATTCGCAGCCGCTTTCCTTCCGGCACGGGATTTGCCCGAGCCTGTTCCCGCCCACGAACGCGCGCCCGTGCGTCCTGCCTCCGGCACCGGCCTGAGCGACAAGGCGCTCGAACGCACCATCGCGTACATCCACGCGCGCCTGTTCGACAACCTCTCGCTGGGCGACCTGGCAAGCACCGCCTGCGTCAGCCGCTTCCACTTCGCGCGCATGTTCCGCCTGCGTACCGGCTACAGCCCGATGAAGTACGTGCAGAACCAGCGCATCGAACGGGCCAAGCATCTGCTGCGCCACGACGACGCCAACATTTCCACCATCGCCGCCGCGCTGGGCTTCTTCGACCAGAGCCACTTCAGCCGTGTGTTCCGCAAGGTCACCGGCGTCTCGCCCGGCCGCTACGCAAAACGCGATACACGCGTGCGCCGCCAGGCCGGTTGAACCCACGCGCTGCTGCCGGTCCCTCCACCCGCATTCGACCAAGGCATGAGGTCGCTGCGCACGATCCTGCAATCGCATCACCCCGTGCTTTGCCACGCTGCGACGTGCGCCCATGCGCGCTGTCCCATCTGCGCCGTCCGATACCGTTCGTTGCCATCCAGGAGACCGCCATGTCGTCGCCGCCGACCGATGTTCCCAGCGTGGACGCTCCAAGCGTGGATGTTCCAAACCTGAAACAAATCGACGAGGCCCGAAGAAGGCTGCTGATCGCCGGCACCGTGATGGCCGCAGGCGCCACGCTTTCGCTGTCGGCGTGCAGCTCGTCCGAAGCGCCCACCGCGACCACACCCGAGCACGTCCCGCCTACCCCCACCATCGGAGTGAGCCAATCCATGAGCACCTTCACCACCAAAGACGGCGTCGAGATCTACTACAAGGATTGGGGAACCGGTCCGGTGGTGGTCTTCAGCCACGGCTGGCCGCTCAACGCGGACAGCTGGGAATCGCAGATGTTCCACCTCGCGAGCAACGGTTTCCGCTGCATCGCCCATGATCGTCGTGGCCATGGCCGTTCGAGCCAGCCTTGGGACGGCAACGACATGGATCACTACGCCGACGACCTGGCGCAGCTGCTCGACAAGCTCAACGTGAAGGACGCCACGCTGATCGGCTTCTCCACCGGCGGTGGCGAAGTGGCGCGCTACATCGGCCGCCATGGCACCAAGCGCCTGAAGAAGGCCGCACTGGTCTCCGCGGTACCGCCGCTGATGGTGAAGACCGACGCCAATCCGGGCGGCCTGCCCGTGTCGGTGTTCGACGACATCCGCAAGGCGTTCGTCGCCAACCGCTCGCAGTTGTTCCTCGATATTCCGTCGGGACCGTTCTTCGGCTACAACCGACAGGGTGCGACGCCGTCGCCGGGCGTGATCCAGGCGTGGTGGATGCAGGGCATGCTCGGCGGACACAAGAACACCTACGACAGCATCAAGGCGTTCTCGGAAACCGACTTCACCGAAGACCTGAAGAAGTTCGACGTGCCCACGCTCATCATCCATGGCGACGACGACCAGATCGTGCCGATCGATGCCGCCGGCCGCGCGTCGGCCAAGCTGATCAAGAACAGCAAGCTGATCGTCTACGAGAAGGCCCCGCACGGCATCACCGACACGCACAAGGAGCGCCTCAACGAGGACCTGCTGGCGTTCGTGAAGTCGTAAGCGCCTTGCGCAGTCCCGCGCCCCCACGGCGCCGCGTCGAAACACGCGGCGCTCTTTTTTCGCCCAGGTTCCGCACACGCGCGATGCGACCGCTGTCCCCCGTGACGCCCGTGCGGCGTTGGACTTCCTGCGGGGGATCGACGAGGACGTCGATGCACGGACAGGTTTCCCCGACGCCACCACCCCCCGGCCAGGCAAGGCCGGACGCGACGGCAAGGGACCTGCGCCATGGAGGCACTCACCGCGAGGGAGCGCGAAATCCTTTGGCTGACCGCGCGGCATCTGCGGGTGCGCGAGATCGCCGCCGCGCTGGCGATCAGTCCGCACACGGTACGCAAACACCGCGCGAACCTGTGCGCCAAGCTCGGCCTGCGTGGCACCGCGCAGCTGACGGTCCACGCCCAGCGCCAATCGCGCGTGGACGCGCCGGTGTGGCGCTTTCCGGTCTCACGCGCGGGCGCTGACCTCGCGCGAGCATGAAGTGGCGCAGGCGGTCTCGCGCGGCCTGACCAGCAAACAGGTCGCGCGGGCGTTGGGCATCAGTCCGCGAACGGTGGAGAAGCATCGCGAGAACGCCATGCGCAAGCTCGGTGCGATCAATCTTTCGCAACTGATCGCGACGGTGTCGTGGTGAGTCCCGCCTTCCATTGCCGCGAATGGCGCAAGTCCGACCATCGACTCGGTAGCTGCTTTCGTCGGCGGTGACGCGTGCGCGCCTACTGGCAGCACCAGGTCCGTCCTGGTCGGGAACAGCGGCAACGCAAAGCGCTTGCGCGAGACCTACAACAGGTAAGCGGAGCGCACCCTGTGGCTTCTCCGAAGGTGACAGCGCGGCTTCCCCGGGTGCGACCTCTGGCCTTATCCGGGCTGCAGTGTTGCGAGTACGCCCGTAGCCCGGGTAAGCGAAGCGCACCCGGGGCCTTTGCCGAACGTGAAAGCGTGGTTCCCCGGGTGCGGCCTTTGGCCTTACCCGAGCTACGGGGGCGGCGTGGAGCGAGTTCCGGGACTCGGGAGGCGAGGCGGAAAGACTGGCCCGCCAGTTCCTGATTCTCGACCTTGAGTCCTGACCACTGGCGCGCGAGTGAATCCGCCGCGTGCGCCAGTCGTCCGGACTCGCGCGCCAGTCCTTGATACTCGCGTTCGAGTCCCGGCCACTGGCGCGCCAGTGAATCTTCCTCGCGCTCCGGGCGAAAAGACTGGCGCTCCACGCTCGAAGACTCGCGCGTCAGGCTCGAATCACTGGCGGTCCAGTCTTTGAACCTCGTCGGGGGTGTGACGGGGTCCCGGGTGCGCTTCGCTTACCCGGGCTACGGAGGATGGCTGCGACTTCTTCGCATTGATTCTGCGTGCGTGGCGAAAGGAGACTCGCCCCCGGAGTGTAAGAACTCCTCGCATAGCGGCACCCACCTCCGACAACCCGGTGGGTTTTTTGTGCCCATTCACCGGGCACACCGATGCAGTCGTTTCTGCGTCGGGAGGGCGGCAGCCATACAAGACCCCCAAGGGGAAAACTGCCCACCGACTATGCGCGGTTCTTACCCTCCCGACACCCCTACGGCACCCGCCGCATGGGCAAACCGCAGTCAAAGGAGCGACTCATGAGCAAGACCCGCCGTTCGAAGTCCCGTTACGTCTGCCAGTTCAAGATCACCGAGCCCTCGCTCGAAACGCTGTACCGCGCACGCGAGCACATGCTGCTGCTCGCCAGCCTCTGCGCCGCGCGCATTCGTTACGACGCGCACGAGCTGGAGCTGACACCCAACGCCCTCGTCAACTGCTTCCAGCGCTTGACCAACGACGTGGGCGAGGTGCTGGACGAAACCAAGTGGCAAAGCCCCTGACGTCATCACGACGCAACAGCCCCGGCAAGTAAAACGCACCGGGGCTTTCCCGACGGATCTTCGCGTCAACTACCCGACCGGCTCCTGCGCGATGCCGACATCGGCGAACTACCTATCGGAGATGCGCCGCGACGCCTACCTCACCGGGCACACGGAAATCGCCGGCATCGCCAGCGGTTACGCACGCAGCCTGGCGCTGCGGGCGCACCGCGAGGCACAGGGCGAGCGGCAGCTTGACCTGTTGGACGGCCCGCCCACCGCGACCGCTTGAGGCGCAAGCACGGCAGCACCCATCAGGGCGCGGCCGTCGACGCCGTCTATCCACCCCTACGTAATCGGGGTAATTGCCCGCACGCGCGATCTCCAAACAATGGGACGTGATGCATCCGCATCACAAGGAGATCGCCATGGACAATTGGAATGCACAGTTCACGCAGATGGTGCGGGGCACCTATCCGGCCTATTGGGGCAACTGGAGCCTGAGTCCGGACATCGTGCCCGGTGCGGTGGGCATCCTGGATCCGGTCAGCGGCACGTTCCGCCTGGTCACCCAGCAACTCAACGGCCTGACACCGGCCAACACGATCACCAGTGCACTGAGCTCGGACTGGAACATGATGACCAGTACCGTTTCGCGCAAGGAAACCAAGGTCTCGCTGGACGGTTCGGCGGTCGATCCGGAATCGGGAACGAAGATCACCGCCGGCGTGCAGGTCGACTGGACGATGGGCAAGAGCGGCGACATGGTCTCGCAGTGCGCGCTGGATTCGACCACGCTGCTCAACAACATCGACACGGTACTCAACGCCCAGTACGCATGGCTCAACACGCAGGCGGGGCAATGCGGAATGTCCAGCAGCCGCGGCATCTCGCAGGGCTTCGGCGTGATCACCAACGTGGTGTACGCACGCAGCGGACTCAACGTGGCCTCGCAGGCCGACGACAACACGTTCTCGCTTGTCGGCAGCGTGTCGGGCGTGAACGAGCTCCTCGGCGAAGCAAAGGGCCAGGGTTCCTACGTCAGCGCCAACTCGACCAAGAGCACCGACAAGCACCTGTGGCCCGCCGATCCCGGCAAGGTCGCGGCCGGCACCGCGCCCATCGCCTTCAGCTTCGCCTCCTTCGACGGCAACCTGCTGTTGCCGCGCTGGATCACCAACATCGGCGCCTACCAGCTGGTGCTGCGCAACAACCACGGCGGCACCTACGTGGTGAAAGCGAGCCTGGGCTACGACTGCTCGGCGGGCCGGCAGACGCAGAACACCAGCGTCTCCGGTGGACTCACCGCCAGCTTCGGCTCCATTCCGTTGGATGCGACCAACATCGACCTGAACCTGGAGTTCGTCTGCGTCGGTGCCAACGAAAAGAAGAGCTTCCACTGGCCCAATCCGCGCGGCGAATGGATCACCGGCATGCGCCACGTCGACCTGTACGGGGTGTGGCCCGGCCAGACGCGCGCCGTCGATGCCGAAGCCGGCATCAACCTCAACTGACGCAAGTCTTACCGTCGCTATCCATCCATCGCAAAGGAGTGTGCAATGAACACCACCCACAAGATCGCCGCGCTCGCGGCGCTGCTGCTGGCGTCCACCCTCGTGCAGGCCAAGGTGCCCGTGTGCGGCAAACTTCCGACCTTCGTGCGCGAAGCCGAACGCAATCTCGCCTACTGCATCACCACCGACCCGGCCTCTGCCGATTGCCGCGCCGCCAACGTCGAAGGCTTCGCCAACAACGAAGGCCGCCTGCCCACCGCCGGTCGTGGACAGGCGTACCGGGCCGGACGCGCGCAGCACCCGCAGGCGGATCCGCCCGGTCGCAACCGCGTCGTCTTCCTGGTGACCGAAGGCGATCGCAAGCCGATCATCGAGTCGCGCTACTTCACTTCGGACCACTACGCGACGTTCTGTTCGCTGTAAGCCCGGCGGTCGCCCAGGCCGTCCGCGCGACGCGGGCGGCCTGCGATCGGCGTCTCTGCTGACACGTGCTGGCAGCAATGTGACCGATGACGGCAAAGGCGACCCGGTCCGCTCGGCTACCATGCGGCGATTCCCGGATCGAGATGCCGCATGACCCGCACGCTCCTGCTTGTCGCCCTGCTCGCCGCCCTGCCCGCTACCGCCGCCACGCCCGACGCCGCACTGACCACCGTCTCCGAACGCAGTGGCTTCGTGAAAACCGGTCGCTACGATGAAGTCATCGCGCTGTGCGAGGCGTTCGCAGCCCGCTATCCGCAGGCGGTGCGCTGCCAGGACTTCGGCACCACGCCGGAAGGCCGGCCGATGAAGGTGCTGGTGGTGTCGAAAGCCGGCGCGTTCACGCCGCAGGAGGCGAAGGCGAAGGGCCTGCCCGTCATGCTGATCCAGGGCGGCATCCATGCCGGCGAGATCGACGGCAAGGACGCGGGCTTCCTCGCACTGCGCCAGGCCCTGGACGGCCAGGCCGCACCGGGCGCGCTCGACAAGCAGGTGCTGCTGTTCGTGCCGGTGTTCAACGTGGACGGGCACGAACGCTTCGCCGCGTGGAACCGCCCCAACCAGCGCGGGCCGGAGGAAATGGGCTGGCGCACCACCGCGCAGAACTACAACCTCAACCGCGACTACGTGAAGGCCGATACGCCGGAAATGCAGGCGATGCTGCGCCTGGTCAACGCGTGGGATCCGCTGGCCTACGTCGATCTTCATGTCACCGACGGCGCCAAGTTCGAGCATGACGTGTCGATCCAGGTCGAACCGGTGCACGCCGGCGACGACGCCCTGCGCAAGGCCGGCACCGCGCTGCGCGACGGCGTGATCGAACGCCTGGCGGCGCAAGGCTCGTTGCCGCTGCCGTTCTATCCCTCGTTCGTGCGCAACGACGAACCCGAGTCCGGCTTCGAGGACGGCGTCGCCACGCCGCGCTTCTCGCACGGCTACTTCCAGCTGCGCAACCGTCTGGGCATGCTGGTGGAGACGCACTCCTGGCGCGATTACCCGCACCGGGTGAACGTCACGCGCAACACCATCGTGGCGCTGCTCGACCTGCTGGCCGCGAACGGCGCGCAATGGCGCAAGCAGGCCGACGCGGCCGACGCGCATGCGCGCCAGCTGGCCGGAAAGCCGGTGTCGCTGGACTACAAGGCGACCGACAAGGTGCGCACGATCGAGTTCCGCGGCTACGAATACACGCGCACGCCGTCGGACGTGTCCGGCGCGCCGATGACGCGCTACGACGAAACCAAGCCGCAGATCTGGCGCCTTCCGATGCGCGACGAGCTGGTGCCGGACCACGTCGTCGCCGCGCCGAAGGCCGGCTACCTCGTGCCGGCCGCGCACGCCGCCACGGTCGGAGCCAAGCTCGACCAGCACGGCGTGGACTACCGCCGCCTCGATGCACCGTTGGCGAAGGCGAAGGTCGATGCGTTCCGTGCCGACAAGGCCACGCCGGCCGCGCAATCGGTCGAAGGACACCAGCGCATGGTGCTGGAAGGCAAGTGGACGCCGGAAACGCAGGACATCGGCGCCGGCGCGCTGTTCGTGCCGATCGACCAACCCAGGGCGCGTCTGGTGATGGCCCTGCTGGAACCGCAGGCGCCGGACGCGCTGGTCGCCTGGGGCGAGTTCAACAACTACTTCGAGCGCAAGGAGTACATGGAGGACTACGTCGCCGAAGACGTCGCGCGCAAAATGCTGAAGGACCCCAAGGTGAAGGCCGCCTTCGAGCAGCGCCTCAAGGAAGATGCAGAGTTCGCCGCCAGCCCGCAGCAGCGCCTGGAGTTCTTTGCGCGCCGGCATTCTTCGTGGGACTCGCAGTACCGGCGCTACCCGGTGGTGCGCGTGGACCGGGCCCCGCGCTGACGCGGCCGCAACGGGCGTCCCGCTAGGCTGCGCCCGACCCGACGGAGACGTGACATGACCGCGTTCCAGACCGCCCTGCCCCGTATCGCGGCGCTCGCCGCCGCGATGACGCTGGTCGCCTGCCAACCCCGGACGACCGAAACGGCCGCGCCGGCCACGCCGCCTGCCAACGCGCCCGTCGACGAGCCCGTTGCATCGGTGGCGCAAGGCGCGCACGCCGTCACCGGCCATGCGACCTACCGCGAACGCATCATGCCGCCGCCCGGCGCGAGCCTGCGTGTGCAGTTGCTCGACAACCAGCTCGCCGACACGCCGCAGGCGGTGGTCGCCGAAACGACGTTGAAGGACGTCGCCGGTCCGCCGTTCGCCTTCACCCTGCCCTTCGATCCGGCGAAGCTGCGCGCAAACGGTCAATACGGACTGAGCGCCTCGCTGATCGATGGCGACGGCAAGCTCGCGTTCGTCAGCGACACGCGCGTGCCCTTCGACCCGAGCGCGAACACGCCGGTGGACATCCTGATGGTGATGGCTTCGGCGTCCGCCCCGGGTCCGACGGTCGCGGCGATGAAGACCATCGCGACGAACTGGCAATGCGGCGACCTGCGCGTGGGCGCCACCTTCGACAACGCCGCGCAACGCGTGACGCTGTCCCACAGCGGTCGCAGCACGTCGCTGCCGTTGGCGCCGTCGGGCTCCGGCGCGCGCTATGCCGACGAAAAAGGCAACGAGTTCTGGACCAAGGGCGCCAACGGCAC
The DNA here is from genome assembly GCA_005503055.1 of Lysobacteraceae bacterium P. Taxonomy (GTDB): domain Bacteria; phylum Pseudomonadota; class Gammaproteobacteria; order Xanthomonadales; family Xanthomonadaceae; genus Lysobacter_J. The sequence goes on from SCOX01000001.1 coordinate 773,904, forward strand.
GCTCACGCTCGACGGGCAGAAACACGAATGCACGCAGACTGAGAATGCATCCCCCTGGGACGCGGCGAAGGCGCGCAATGTCGCCTTCCGCGCGGTCGGCAACGAGCCGGGCTGGCTGGTGGAAGTCGGCAAGGGCGCAACGCCGCCGTTGCACGCTCAACTCGATTTCGGCGCGCGCAAGCTCGACATCGCCCGGGTGCAGCGCAACGCCAAGGGCGACGGCTGGAGCGGCAAGACCGCCAACGGCTCGCAGGTGGAACTGACGGCGCAGCGCAAGCCCTGCCAGGACGACAGCGGCGCCACGTTCGAAGTCACCGCGCAGCTGCACGTGGGCGGCAAGATCTACACCGGCTGCGGCGCCTTCCTCATCGAAGAACGCTGAGGCCACGTCGATTTGACGGTCCGTGAACCCGGTGCCCCGCACTGTGGCGCCAGGCCACGCGGGACACACACGCCATGATCGACATCCTTCCCTCGCCGTCGCACGTCGGCGCCTACCGCTTCAGCGGCACCTTGAATGGAGCGGACTACGACCGCTGCATCGCCGACCTGGAAAGCCGACTGCGCCTGCACGAGCGCATCGGCATCTATTGCGACATGACCGGCTTCACCGGCATCACGCCGGAGGCGATGGGCAAGGACCTGCGCTACGCGCTGAGCAAGTTCGGCGAGTACAGCCGCTTCGCGCGCGGGGCGATCGTCACCGACCGGCAATGGCTGGCGCGGATCTCCGAATTCTCGGGGCATTTCTTCCCGCACACGGAAATCCGCTCCTACGAGCCGGAGGAACACGATGCCGCGCTGGAATGGGCCGCGCAGGTGGATCCACTGCGGCCGAAGCGATGACGCGCCGCGCCTACTTCATGTACTTCCAGTTGCGCGACTTTCCTTCCGCCAACCATTCCACGGCCTGCGCCAGCCGGCGCTGCCGCGTGTCCTCGCGCTTGGCCTCGACGATCCATTCGATGTAGTCGCGGCGATAGCTCGCAGCGAACCCCTCGAACGTCGCCCGTGCCCTGGCGTTGCGGCGCAACGCGGCGGCCAGGTCGTCGGGCACCGCCAGTTCGGGTTTGGTCGCGGCCTTTTTCGCCGCCGGCCGCGTCGCGCCGCTTTCGACCAGCGCCATCGCCTGCTTCACGTAGCCGCCAAGCTCGCGCTTGCCGGGCAGGTCCGCCTTCTTCGTGATGCGACCGAACTGACCCATCGCCTCGTCGCCTTTGCCGGCGTCGCGGACGATCGACTCGCCGCGCCAGAACCACAGCGTCATGTGCGCCTTGAAGGCGGCCATCCCGCACAGGATCTTGCCGCGCCAGGTGAAGCTCGGCATGCCCCATTTCAGCGTTTCCTCCGCCTCCGGGCAGGCCGCGTGGACCGCCTGGCGCACCTGCGCCAGCAGCGGCTGGGCGAACGGCGCGGACTTGGCGATGTAGGCATCGATGCGCGGATCGACGGTCGGCATGCGCGGTTCCTTCTGTGGCGTCCTATTGTGCGCCCGCTTTCGCGTTGGATTGAACGAAGGGGCAAGACGGGGGATACGCCATGGGCACCCGCGACAGACGAACGCCGACCACCGGAATCCGGGTCCAGCGCCGGATCGGCCTGACCGGAGCGCAACGCGACATGCTGCAGGCCTGCGAGCGCTTCGGATGGCGCCTGGCGTTCGTGCGAACACCGCTGGAACACCCGCTGCCGGTGCTGTTCGCGACCGCGCGCGACTATGTCGTCGTGCGGGAGGACGGCAGCATCGACCGCGTGCCGAACCTCGCGTTGCGGCACTGAACGCTCAGCGCAGCGGCCAGCGTCCGACGACGTCGTAGGGCACGCCGCGCCCGGGCTGGCTGTCGATCAGCACGAACTCGCCCACCGGCCACGACAGCGCCGGCACCGGCGTGGGCGCGATGTGGCGGCGCACGTCACGCTGGACGGTGAGGTGGGGAACGAAGTTCGCGGCCGATTTCACCGGCACGCGATGCTGCATCAGCGCGCGACCGAGTGCGTCGTACAGCGCGCGCAGTGGGTCCGGTGTCGCCTGCGAGCCGAGCCACCACACGTTGGCGCCACGAAAGCCTCCGACCGAATCCAGCGGCAGTTCGAATGCCGATGCGCGCACGGTGTCGGCGGCCGCGCGGGCGGTGTCCAGCAGCGTTTCCGGCAGGGGCTGGAAATCGCCCAGAAATTGCAGCGTGACGTGGTAGCGGTCGGGCTTGAGCGAACGCCCGCCCGGCGTGTGCGCCGATACCACGCGGGCCGCGGCGTCGGCGATGCGCGCACGCAGCGCGTCGTCCGGCCATAGCGCGAAGAACAGCCGGTGCAGCTCGCCGCTTGGCGCTGCATCGAAACCCAATCCTATCTGCCGCATGCTCCGTCCGTTTCGCGGAAACCGGCCGCGATCGCGTCCATTGTCGCCGTTCGCGCGCGTTGCAAACCAGCGTTCGCGCGCGGTCGCCGGGCATAATCCGGCGGTCCCTCTGCACGAACAAGGAAGCGCATGACACGCAAGGCCTGGCTGCTGCTCGCCGTCGTCCTCACCGGTGGCGCACTCGCCGCGACCTACGTGCTCGAGCCGCGCCCGACCATCGCGCGCATCGCGCAGGCCGCCCTCGGCCCGGTGCCCACCACGCTGGGATGGACGGGACGGCTGGACCCGCTGGCGGGCGATGGCGTGCGCGGTCTGCTCGACGGCAACTCGGCGCAGGCTCGCTTCGACGACCCCTGGGGCGTGGCGCGCGCGCCCGACGGCACGGTGTACGTGGCCGACGCCGGCGACAACAACCGCATCCGCGTGATCCGTTCCGACGGCACGGTCGCGACGCTGGCCGGTGCGGCAGAAGGTTTCGCCGACGGCGCCGGCGCGGCGGCGATGTTCGACACGCCTTCGGGCCTCGCGCTCGATCGCGATGGCAACCTCTTTGTGGCCGATACCGGCAACCACGCGATCCGCAAGGTCGCGCCCGCAGGCGTGGTGAGCACGATCGCCGGCGATGGCACGCCGGGCTTCCGCGACGGCGTCGGCGCGCAGGCGCGTTTCGACGGGCCGATTGGCGTGGCCGTCGGCGGCGACGGACGGATCTACGTCGCCGACACCTACAACGACCGCATCCGCGTGATCGCGCGCGACGGCGCCGTCACCACGCTGGCCGGCGGCGAGCGCCCCGGCGACTTCGACGGCCCCGGCCCGATGGCGCGTTTCGACACACCCACCGGCGTCGCCGTCGATGCGATGAACCGCGTCTGGGTGGCCGACCTTCGCAACAACGCGATCCGCCGCATCACCCCGACCGGCGAGGTCAGCACGATCGCGCGCGCCCTGCCCGAAGAGGAGCACCCGCCCGTGCACCGTCCGCTGAGCCTGGCGCTCACGCACGACGGCGTGCTCTATGTCGGCGAGCAGAACCGGGGCGACATCGTGCAGATCGCGCGCGACGGTCGCGCGAGCACCATCACCGGCCGCACCCAGGCGCAGCACCTCGCGCGCGCTGCCGGGCTGGCGGTGGACGAGGACGGCGTGCTGTGGGTGAGCGATGCCGACAGCCATCGCGTGCATCGGGTCGGTCCCGCCGCCACGGCGCAGGCCGAAGCGCCGCAGGTCGTCGGCCCCTCGTCCGCCGATCCGCTGCCCGCGACCGACGGCCGCTGGCCGCTGCGCCCGCAGCGGGGCTGGCATGAAGTCGTGGGCACGCTCGGCGAAGTGCGCGGCAACTATCGCAAGGAGAATCGCGACCACCTGCACAGCGGGCTCGACATCCGCGGCGACGTGGGACAGGAGGTCGTCGCGATCGCCGACGGCAAGGTCAGCAGTCCGCACGCGGCCTGGGGGTTCGGCGAGCTAGGCGAAGGCCTGGGGCTGGACGCGCTCGGCTACATCCACATGCGCGTCGGGCGCACCCCGCGCGGCGAGGTGCTCGATCCCTCGCGCTTCGTCCTGCTCGACGGCGAGGACGGCAAGCCCGAGCGCATCCGCGTGCGGCGCGGCACGCGCTTCCACGCGGGCGATGTGCTGGGGACGATCAACGCCATGGCGCACGTGCACCTCAGCGTCGGCGCCTCCGGCTACGAACGCAACGCCATCGCGCTGGGCTTCGTGAACTACGCCGACCATTGGGCACCGCGCATCGACCGCATCGAACTGCTCGACGCGCTGCAGCAACCGTTGGCGGACAGGCGCCACGGCCGCATCGTCCTGCCGCGGGCGACGGCCAACGTGCAGATCGCCGTGGACGCGTGGGACCAGGTGGACCGCAACCTGCCACGGCGACGGCTCGGGCTGCATGCGCTGGGCTACCAGTGGTTGGATGCGGGCGGCAGGCCCCTGCCCGGCTACGAGCAGCCGCGCATGAACATCGAGTTCAACCGGATGCCCGCCGAAAACGACGCGGTGATGGTGGCCTACGGCCCGGGCAGCGGCATCACCGTGCACGGCAGCGCGATGACGCGCTTCCAGTACCTGGTGACCAACACCGTGCGCGACGGCCAACTCGCCACCGACGCCTGGCAGCCGGCCGAACTGCCCGCCGGCGACTACCTGCTGCGCATCACCGCGCGCGATTACAGCGGCAATGTCGCCACCGCCGGGCGCGATCTGCCGGTGCGGCTGGAGTGAGCCTCAGCGCGCCGACTTCGGCGGTCGCACGCGGTAGGCCAGGCTGATCCTCGGGCCGACCGGTTCGCGCGTCTTGGCGATGCCGTGCTCATGCGTGAGCTGCGAGGCGTGGCTCATCACCAGCAGGCTGCCGGGTTCCAGCTCGATGTCGATGCGGGAACGCCCGCCTTCCTTGGCGCGGATCGTCATGCGCCGCGTCTCGCCGAGCGACAGCAGGGCGATCGGATGGCCCGCCACCAGCATGTGCATCTTGTCGCCGTGCGGCGCGACGCTGTCGTTTCCGTCGCGATAGAAGTTCAGGCCGACGGCGTTGAAGGGTTGGCGCAGATGGGCGCGCAGGCGGTCGCGGGCGTCGACCAGCGGCGGCGGCACGCCTGCGTCGTCGTCGAAGCGATAGGACGCCACCAGTCGCGGTACGTCGACGATGCGGTCGTACATGGGGCGGCGCTGGGCTTCCCAGGCGACGGTGTCCCGGAGCGTGTCGAACCATTCCGCGGCCAGCGCCTCCGGCAGGAATTCGGGCCAGTAGCGCATGCCGCCCTGGGCGTCGTCGAACAGCGTTCGCGGACCCGGGGCGGACACGGGTGCGAAGAGATCGGTCTGGGCGGTGGCGCGCGGCATCGCGCGAGTGTGGGCCGGACGCGTCTCGTGGGGTGAGACCGGAACCAGGCGGCCGGGGTCAGGACCCAGGAACATAGCCCCGGTAAGGCGTAGCCGCACCCGGATTCGCGACGCAACGGCTCCCGGGTGCGCTGCGCTTAGCCGGGCTACGCGTCGGCCCGAATATCAGCCTTCCAGCTCGTTCCAGCGGTCGTAGGCCGCGTCGAGTTCGGCCTGCGTCTTCGTCATCAGCTCCGTGTGCGCGGTCATGGCCGCCGCGTCGCGCTGGTAGAAGGCGGGGTCGTTCATCTGTGCGGTGAGTTCGCCGACGCGCGTTTCCAGTGCCTCGATGCGGATCGGCAGTTGCTCCAGCTCGCGCGCGTCCTTGTAGCTGAGCTTTTTCTTCGGCGCCGCCACGGGCGTCGGCGCGGCGGCGGCCGCCGCCGGCTTCGCCGCCGCGCCGGCCGGCACGGATTTCACCGGGCGCTGGCGAATCCAGTCGGTGTAACCGCCGACGTACTCGCCGACGCGGCCATCGCCTTCCATGACGAGCGTGGAGGTCACCACGTTGTCCAGGAAATCGCGATCGTGGCTGACCAGCAGCAGCGTGCCCGCGTAGTCGCCCAGCAGCTCTTCCAGCAACTCCAGCGTTTCCACGTCGAGATCGTTGGTCGGTTCGTCCATCACCAGCAGGTTGGACGGCTGCGCGAACAGCTTGGCCAGCAGCAGGCGGTTGCGTTCGCCGCCGGACAGTCGCGTGATCGGCGCGCGGGCGCGTTCGGGGGTGAACAGGAAGTCCTGCAGATAGCCGATGACGTGCTTGGACTTGCCGCCGACTTCGACGAACTCGCGACCTTCGGCGACGTTCTCCAGCGCATTCCAGTCCTCGCGCAGGGTGGCGCGGTACTGGTCGAAATACGCCACCTGCAGGTTGCTGCCCAGCTTCACCTCGCCGGAATCGGGCTTGATCTCGCCCAGCAGCAGCTTCAGCAGCGTGGTCTTGCCGCTGCCGTTGGGGCCGATCAGGCCGATGCGGTCGCCGCGGAAGATCGTGGTGGACAGATCGGTCATCAGGCGGCGCTCGCCGTAGGCGAACGACACGTCCTTGGCTTCGACTACTTTCTTGCCCGACGACTCGCTCTGGGCGAAGTCCATCTTCACGTTGCCGGTCAGGTCGCGCCGCTGCGAACGCTCCGAGCGCATGGCCTTCAGGCGCCGCACGCGGCCTTCGTCGCGGGTGCGGCGGGCCTTGATGCCCTGCCGGATCCAGACTTCCTCCTGCGCCAGCAACTTGTCGAAGCGCGCGTTTTCCTGTGCCTCTGCGTTGAGGCGTTCCTCGCGGCGGCGCAGGTAGTTGTCCCAGTCGCCCGGCCAGCTGGTCACCTGGCCGCGGTCGATCTCGACGATGCGCGTGGCCAGCGAGCGCAGGAAGCGCCGATCGTGCGTGACGAACACCAGCGCCCCCTGCCAGGCCTTGAGGAAGCCTTCGAGCCAGTCGATGGCTTCGATGTCCAAGTGGTTGGTCGGCTCGTCCAGCAGCAGCACGTCGGGCGCGGACACCAGCGAGCGCGCCAGCAGCACGCGTCGCTTCATGCCGCCGGACAGGCGCGCGAAGACGGCGTCGCCGTCGAGGTCGAGGCGTTGCAGGGTCTCGGTCACGCGCTGGTCCAGCGACCAGCCCTGTGCGTCCTCGATCTTCTGCTGCACCTTCGCCAGCGCGTCGGTGTCGACCTGCTCGGCGTGGCTGAGGTGGTGGTACTGCGCCAGCCAGCTGCCGAGCTCGCCCAGGCCGCCGGCGACCACATCCCACACATCGCCGTCGGCGCCGTGCGGGACTTCCTGCTCCAGGCGCGCGATGCGCACGCCGCCCTCGCGGCGCACTTCGCCGTCGTCGGGATGGATGTCGCCGGAGATGAGGCGCATCAGCGTGGATTTGCCGGCGCCGTTGCGGCCGATCAGCGCGATGCGCTCACCGGGTTCGATGGACAGGACGACGTCGTTCAGCAGCAAAGGGCCGCCGACGCCGTAGTCGACGTTGTTCAGGGTAATCAAGGGCATGGCGCCATTCTAGCGTGTGGCACGGCAGCCCCAGGCCTCCGTGGGATCATCGCGCCATGCCGAACCCGCGTTCGATCGCCGCCGCCCGCATCCGCCATTGGGTGCTTTCCGCGTTCCCGCGGGGACAGAGCGGGATCGACTACGACCATCCCGCGGGCGATCCCGGCCTGTTCGGCCCCAATAGCGTGACCTGGCGCGTGCATGCGGATTTCCCGGGCATGCTCGCCGGAGGCCTGTGCGCGCTGATGCTTCAGACCCTGCATCCACTGGCCCTGGCGGGCGTGTGGGATCACTCGAACTTCCGTGCCGACCTCGTCGGCCGCCTGCGACGCACCACCAACTTCGTCGCCGGAACCACGTATGCCTCGCTCCCGGAAGCCCGCAAGTTGATCGATCGCGTGTCGGGCATTCACCTGCAGGTGCGCGGCGTCACGCCGGACGGGCGCGATTACCGCGCCGAGGATCCCGCCTTGCTGACGTGGGTGCATGTCACCGAGGCGTACGGGTTCCTGGAAGGATTCCGTTGTTACTCGCCGCTGTCGCTGCCTCCCGGCGCGGCCGATCGCTACTACGACGAGGTCCGCCGCGTGGCCGAAGCGCTCGGAGCACGCGACGTGCCCGCATCGCAAGCGCAGGTGCGCGACTACTTCGCGCGCATGCAGGGCGAGCTGTGTTTCGACGAACGCTCGCGCGAAGTGCTGGCGGTGCTGTCGCGGATACGACTGCCGGTCCCGGCGGCGGGACTCTCGCGCGATCTGTTCCTCGGCGCGGGCACGGCCCTGCTGCCGGACTGGGCGGTGCAGCGGCTGAGGCTGCGCCGCTCCGAACGCGTGCGCGCCAGCGTCGCTGCAGCCACATTGCGCGCGATCGCGCCGCTGTTCCGCATCGCCCTGGACGACGGCGTCGCACCGCGCGCATGCCGACGTGTCGGCATCGAGCCCTCTTCCCTGGAGCGATGGCCGTTACGATCAGCGGACGGCGGACGGGCGCAATAGCACGATCTTCGTCGCGATCCCGTCCTTGTTGCTCACGCGGTAGGCCATGTCCACTTCGTCGCCGACCTTGAGCTGGTCGATCCGCATCGGGCTGCCGTCCAGTGCGTACACCGTGGTCTGCGCGTCGTGCTTCATGCGGTTGCGGATGCGCGATCCGTCCTGATCGACCATCAGCACGCTGTTGCGCGGCACGAGGTCGCCGATCGTCCCGTGCAGGTAACGGCCCCAGTCCTGCCCAGGCGTCGTGTCGGCGAGCTTGTGCACCGACACGGCTTCGATGCGGTTGCCGTTGGCGACGGTCTCCAGCAGCAGACGGTCGCCGGGTTGCAGCTTCGGACGCGTGCTCCGGGTCCGCGCAGCCGCGGCCTCATCGTAATAGAGGTTGACGGGTGCGCCCTGGCCCAGCTCGCTGCCCGTGGCCGCATCGGTGCTGAGCACGATGCGGTGCTGCTTCGGATCGTGGCGCTGCAAGGTGCCCACCGTCCGGCCTTGCATCTGCGCGACGGCGGCCGCCGCGAAACCGCCCGTCATGCACGCCAGCAACGCGATCACGCCCCAACGATGCAGGCGCTTCGCCACCGGGTGGACGTTGCTGATGCCTTCACGAATCGGACTGCCCATGGCCCACCTCCGCGATGTCCCGCCGCCGCATCATGCGCGGCCGCTGTGTAGGCGACGTCTAGGAGCTGCAGGACAACATCGAGCACCCGGCCCGTTCACGCGCCCAGTCGGGGCGGCGGCGGGCGTAGGCCTCGCGGCCTGGCTGGTCGTCGTAGGGGCGGCGCATGACGTCGAGGAGCTCGGTCACGCCGTCGATGTCGCCTTCGGTCGCACGGTCGATGGCTTCCTGCGCCAGGTAGTTGCGCAACACGTAGCGCGGGTTGGCGGCGTTCATCCTGGCGCGGCGCACGTCGGCCGCCATGTCCTGTCGCGCCAGACGGGCGACGTAGCGCGCCAGCCAATCGCGCAGGGCCGGCTCCACGGCCGCGCGGCGGGCGGGGTCGTAGAACGCATCTTCCATCGGCGTCAGCTGCGGCGACATCGGGTCCAGATCGGCCAGGTCGCGGAAGAACAGCGTCATGTCGATCTCGCCTTCGGTCAGCAGGTCCTGCAGCGACTGCATGAGGGCGGTGTCGTCCTGTCGGCATTCGTCCAGTCCGAGCTTGCGCGCGGTGTTCTCCTGATCTGCGGCCAGGTAGGTCGAGACGAAGCGGCGCAGGCCGGCCTGCAAGGGTTCGGTGTCGTCGAACAGCAGCGACAGCGAGCCGGCCAGCCGGCCCAGGTTCCAGTACGCCACCTGTGGCTGCTGGCCGAAACGGTAGCGGCGCTGGTGGCGGTCGGTGGTGTTGGGCGTCCAGCCCGGATCGAAGTTGTCGACCCAGCCGTAGGGGCCGTAATCGATCGTCAGACCCAGGATCGACATGTTGTCGGTGTTCATCACGCCGTGCACGAAGCCGACGCGAATCCAGTGCGCCATCAGCGCGGCGGTCCGCTCGCAGACCTGCGCGAACCATTCGGCGTACACCGGTTGCCCGCGTCGTAGGCCACGCAGTTCCGGGAAATCGCGGCGGATGCAGAAATCGGCGAGCTGGCGCAGCAACTCGGTGTCGTTGCGCGAGGCCGGCAACTCGAAATTACCGAACCGGATGAACGACGGCGCGACGCGGCACACCACCGCGCCCGGTTCCATCTGCGGGTGGCCGTCGTAGAACATGTCCCGCTCGATCCATTCGCCGGTGCCGACGAGGCTGAGCGCACGCGTGGTCGGCACGCCCAGGTGGTGCATGGCCTCGCTGCACAGGAACTCGCGGATCGACGAGCGAAGCACAGCGCGACCGTCTGCGCTGCGCGAATACGGCGTGGGCCCGGCACCCTTGAGCTGCAGCTCCCAGCGCTCGCCGTCGGCGTTGATCATCTCGCCCAGCGTGATCGCGCGGCCGTCGCCGAGCTGTCCGGCCCATTGCCCGAACTGGTGGCCGCCGTAGTTCGCCGCGAACGGCTGCATGCCCGGCAACAGCGCGTTGCCGCCGAAGACGCGGGCGAACTCCGGCGAGACGACGTCGACCTCGCTGAACCCGAGACGCCGGGCCATCTCGGCCGAATGCGCAAGCAGGCGCGGCTGGGCGACCGGCGTGGGCTCCACGCGCGAGTACGCCGCACCGTGGACCTGCCGCACGCCGGTCGCGGAGTCGGGGTCGCCGGGAAGATCGCGGACGAAGAGGTTGTCGAAGTGTGGATTCAGCATGGAACGACCGCGTCGGAACTGCTTTCCAGATGGTGACGCCACGGACCGGTACAAGCGGTGAATCCCGGCCCTCGTCGATGCCGCCCGATGCGGCACGCAGGTCACGACTGGCCCGGTCGCTGCCGCGCGCGCCCGCGTATGCTGGGCGCCCACCGTCGCACAGGGGATACGACCGGATGACCACGCGCGCCCGCATGCACACCGCAAATCGAGCACTCATTTCTTCGCGTACGTTTACGCCGGCGCTTGCCGGCGCCGTGCTGGTGGCACTTGCGGCCTCGTCGGCCGTCGCGCAGGCACCGTCGCCCACGTCTTCGTGCAGCCTGGTCCAGGCCGGCCGCCTGCTCGACCGTCCCGGCCATGCGCCACGTGGCGCGAGCACCGTGCTGGTCTGCAACGGGCACATCGAAGCGGTGCGCGATGGCTTCGTCGAGGCTTCGGCGTTCGCGAACGGCGCCAACGCGACGGCCGTCGACCTGCGCGATCGCTTCGTGCTTCCCGGCCTGATCGACAGTCACGTCCACCTCACTTCCGACAAGGCGGGCGTGGAAGGCCAGCTCGAAGGCATCTCCAAAGGCGTGGCCGACCACGCCTACGAGGCCGCCGTGAACGCGCGCAAGACCCTTGGCGCCGGTTTCACCACCGTGCGCAACCTCGGCGACGAAGACGGCGTGACGCTCGCACTGCGCGACGCTGTGGCCGCCGGCAAGCTGCCGGGACCACGGATCATCGACGCAGGGGTGGCGATTTCCGCCACCGCCGGGCACATGGACCCGACGCTGGGTTTCCGCGACGAACTGCATGACGCGATCGACGTGCATGGCAACACCTGCGACGGTGCCGACGCCTGCCGCAAGGCCGTGCGGCGGCAGGTCGCGCGCGGCGTGGACGTGATCAAGATCGCCACCACCGGCGGCGTGAACAGCCGCATCGGCGCGGGCCTGGGCCAGCAGATGTTCGACGACGAGGCGCGTGCCATCGTCGAGACCGCCCACCTCTACAAGAAGAAGGTGGCCGTCCATGCGCACGGCGCGGACGGCATCGCACTGGCCTTGCGCGCTGGCGCCGACTCGATCGAACACGGCACACTGATGGACGACGCCGACATCAAGCTGTTGCGCCAGACCGGCGCGTACTACGTACCGACGCTGTCCACCGTCAACGGCTACAAGGAACGCCTTGCGAAGAACCCGGATGCCTACACCGGCGAGGTTCGCGAGAAGATCGAATGGCGCATCGGCATCACCGGCAAGGCACTGGAACGCGCGGTGCCGGCGGGCGTGAAGATCGCCTTCGGCACCGACGCCGGCGTAAGCCTGCACGGGCGCAACGCGGACGAGTTCGAACTGATGGTCGCCCATGGCATGACACCCGCGACGGCGATCGCTGCGGCGACGGTCAACGCCGCCGACCTGCTCGGCCTGGCGGACCAGGTGGGCTCGCTCGACGTCGGCAAGCGCGCGGACCTGATCGCCGTCAGCGGCGACCCGCTCAGCGACGTGACCGTGCTCAAGCGCGTCGAATTCGTGATGAAGGATGGGCGTGTGGAGAAGGATGTGCGGGCCGGAAATGGAGGAGCGGTGGCGCGCTGAGCGTTGCGGTTGTTGCAATCGCCTTCCTTGATTTGCCTTTGCCTTTGCCTTTGATATTGCCTTGCCTCTGTCGTTGCTGTTGAACAGCCCGAAAGATCGCTAGCCCGAAGGGCGCCGCACAAGGATGTGCGGTGGTGTCGGAAGCTTGGCTTCTTTAGGTCACACGACGATCAAGATCGACGCCCGTAGGACGCATCTTCCTTCGGATACCACGACATGCGGTGCAATGCGCTTCGCTTATTGCCACCTGCGACTCGCTGCTTGCTTTAGAAGCGAGCAGAGCGAGAGCAAGATCAAAATGGGTTCCAGCTTTCGCTGGAATGACGTGATGGGGCGGATGGCGTGACCGCCTGGATCCCGGCCTCCGCCGGGATGCGGGGATGTGCCCAGGATCACGGGAGATGTCGGAAAGCGTGATGGGCTGGACCGCGACCTTCGCAGGGACGACGCGACGCGGCCTTCGTCAAGACGACAGCCCAGAAGGGGCGAAAACCCGCACTACACGGCCGCCACACGCCGCTGCGCTAGAATGTTCGGTCTTCCCGACCGGCGAACGCCGGCGCTGCCGAGTCCTCCCCCATGAGCGCCGAGTCGCCCAACTCGAACGATACCCCGTCCCTGAAGTTCACCGACCTCGCCCTGCCAGAGCCCCTCCTGCGGGCACTGGCCGACGTCGGCTACGAATCACCCTCGCCGATCCAGGCCGCCACCATCCCGCCCCTGCTGGAAGGTCGCGACATGCTCGGCCAGGCACAGACCGGCACCGGCAAGACCGCCGCGTTCGCACTGCCGATCCTGGCCCGCATCGACCCCAATCAGCACAAGCCGCAGGCGCTGGTGCTGGCGCCGACGCGCGAACTGGCCATCCAGGTCGCCGAAGCCTTCCAGAAGTACGCCAGCCACCTGCCCGGCTTCCACGTCCTGCCGATCTACGGCGGGCAGAGCTACTACCCGCAGCTGCAGGCGCTAAAGCGCGGCGTGCAGGTCATCGTCGGCACGCCGGGCCGCGTGATCGATCACCTGGAGCGCGGCTCGCTCGACCTGTCGCAGCTGCGCTGCCTGGTGCTGGACGAAGCCGACGAAATGCTGCGCATGGGCTTCATCGACGACGTCGAGGCGGTGCTGAAGAAGACGCCGGAAACGCGCCAGGTCGCGCTGTTCTCGGCGACCATGCCGCCGCCGATCAAGCGCATCGCCCAGACCTATCTGAAGGATCCGGTCGAAGTCGCCATCAAGGCCAAGACCACGACCGCGGCCAATATCCGCCAGCGTTACTGGCCGGTGAGCGGCGTGCACAAGCTCGATGCGATCACCCGCATCCTGGAAGCCGAACCGTTCGACGCGATGATCGTCTTCGCGCGCACCAAGCTGGGCACCGAGGAACTGGCCGAGAAGCTGGCCGCGCGCGGCATCGCCGCAGCCGCCATCAACGGCGACGTGCAGCAGGCCCAGCGCGAAAAGACCATCCAGAACCTCAAGGACGGCAAGATCGACGTGCTGGTCGCCACCGACGTGGCGGCGCGCGGCCTGGACGTGGAACGCATCAGCCACGTGCTGAATTTCGACATCCCCTACGACACCGAGAGCTACGTGCACCGCATCGGCCGCACCGGCCGCGCCGGACGCAAGGGCGAGGCGATCCTGTTCGTGACGCCGCGCGAGAAGGGCATGCTGCGCGCGATCGAGCGCGCCACGCGCCAGCCGATCGAGCCGATGGCGCTGCCGACCGTCGAGACCGTCAACGAGCAGCGCGTCAACCGCTTCCTCGGCCGCATAACCGCGGCGCTGGAGGGCTCGGAGATCGGCCAGTTCCGCGACCTCATCGAGCGCTACGAGCGCGAACAGAACGTCCCGGCCGTGGAGATCGCCGCCGCGCTCGCCAAGCTGCTGCAGGGCGACATGCCGCTGCTGCTGGACGTCACGGCGGAGAAGCTGCGGCCGCACGCGCAAGCCGGTTTCGAGCGCGGCCCGCGCGAGGGACAACGCGACGGCCAGCGCGATCGCCGCGAACCGCGTTTCGAACGCGACGACCGCCGTCCGCCCCGTGAGCCGCGCGCCGAGCGCGACGATCGCCCGCGCCACGCCGACCGCCAGTTCACCCCGCCGACGAATTACGAGCGGCCGGTGATCGAGCGTCCATCCGGCGAGCGGCCTGTCGCCGATCGTCATCACGAGCGTCCGGCCAATGCCGCCGAGGGGATGTTCGACGACGAAGCACCGCGCTCGTTCGAGCAGCGCCCGCCGCGCGAACATCGCGAACGTGCCGAGCCCGAGGCCGGCATGGAAACCTTCCGTATCGAAGTGGGCCACGTGCACGGCGTGAAGCCGGGCAACATCGTCGGCGCCATCGCCAACGAGGCGGAACTGGAAAGCCGCTACATCGGCCGCATCGACATCCGCGACGACCACAGCCTGATCGACCTGCCCGAGGGCATGCCGCGCGAAGTGATGGACCACCTCAAGCGCGTGCGCGTGGCGGGCCAGCAGCTGCGCATCAGCCGCCCCGGCGAAGGCGGCCACGGCGGTCAGCGTCCGCACGGCCGCGTGGCCGAACGCGGCTTCGACGACGACCGCCGTCCGCCGCCGCGCGGCCCGCGTCCACACGCCGGCAAGCCGCACGGGGCCGGGCCGCGCAAGCCGGCCGGGTTCCGTCCGAAGCCGCGCTGAGTCCATGCGGGGTGCGGATACGCGCGGGATGACGGGAACGTAGCCCGGGCAAGCGCAGCGCACCCGGGTTCGACCCGATGCATCCGGGCGCGGCTTCGCCTTGCCCGGGCTACGGCAAGACTTCGCGCGTCCGACGTCGCGCGCGACACTGACCGCCGACCGTCGCCCCTTCGGATTCCTCGATGCACCTGATCCTCTTCAGCGCGTTGTTCAGCGTGCTGGTCTCGGTCCTGCTCAAGCTCGCGCCGGGTGCGCGGCTCGATATCGGACAGCTGGTGACATGGAACTACCTCGTCGCCAGCGTGCTCTGCGCGTGGCTGCTGAAGCCGTCGCTGGAAGGCCTGTGGCAACCGGGCGCGCCATGGGCGGCGTTGATCGGGCTGGCCGTGGTGCTGCCGTCGCTGTTCCTCGTGCTCGGCGCGGCCGTGCGCGCGGCGGGCATCGTGCGCACCGACGTCGCGCAGCGCCTGTCGCTGCTGTTGTCGCTGCTGGCGGCGTTCACGCTGTTCGGCGAACGCGTGGACGCACTGAGGCTGTCCGGATTGGCGCTGGGCCTGCTGGCGGTGGCCGGCATCGTCGCGCGGCCCGACGCCGTCGCACGCGCCCCGTCGTCCGCGGGAAATGAACGACGCGGCTGGCTGCTTCTGCTCACGGTGTGGGCCGGTTTCGCCCTGGTGGACGTGATGCTCAAGCGCATCGCGCAAGCGGGCACGCCGTCGATGGCCGCGCTGCAGGTCGCGTTCGGCATCGCCTTCATGCTGATGCTCGCCGCTCAGGCCGTGCGCCACGTTCGTGGCACCACGCGGCTGGCGTGGCGAAACCTGGGCGGCGGCCTGCTGCTTGGCCTGCTCAACTTCGGCAACATCGTCTTCTATGTGCGCGCGCACCAGGCGATGCCGGACAACCCGTCGGTGGTGTTCGCCGCGATGAACATCGGCGTGGTCGTCCTGGGCACGCTGGTGGGCGTGTTCGCCTTCGGCGAGAAGACCAGCAGCTGGAACCGCGCGGCGATCGTACTGGCGATCGTCGCCATCGCGCTGATCGCATTCGCGCCGCGCGCGTAGTCGCGATGGATTTGGCATAGTCGCCATCGAACCCCCGCGACCCGTTGCGCCATGCCCCGCCTGCTCGTCTTCCAGCATGTCGCCGCCGAACCGCTGGGCACGCTCGACCCGCTGATCCGCAGCCGTGGCCATCGCATCCGTTTCGCCAACTTCGAACGGCAGCCGGACTTCGAGCCCAATGTCGACCGGTACCGGGGCCTGGTGGTGCTCGGCGGGCCGATGAACGTCGAGGACCAGGCCCGGCGTC
The DNA here is from genome assembly GCA_005503055.1 of Lysobacteraceae bacterium P. Classification (GTDB taxonomy): domain Bacteria; phylum Pseudomonadota; class Gammaproteobacteria; order Xanthomonadales; family Xanthomonadaceae; genus Lysobacter_J. The sequence goes on from SCOX01000001.1 coordinate 789,972, forward strand.
CGCACCTGAAGACCGAACTTCGCGCCATCGAACGCATGCTCGAACAGGGCAAGCCGGTGCTCGGCATCTGTCTGGGCGCGCAGTTGCTGGCGCACGTGCTGGGGGCGCCGGTGCGGCGCCACCACGAGCCGGAAATCGGCTGGTACCCGCTTCGAACGACCGACGCCGGCCGCGCCGATCCGGTGCTGGCCCCGCTCGGCGAGGTCTCTCCGGTGTTCCAGTGGCACCGTTACAGCTTCGAGGTACCGCACGATGCGACGCACCTGGCGAGCACGCCGGGCTGCGAGCAGCAGGCCTTCCGTTACGGCGACAACGCCTACGGGTTCCAGTTCCACCTGGAGATGGACGAGGCGCTGATCGAACGCTGGCTGCGCAATCCGGTCTATCGCGAGGAACTCGCCGAGCTGGGCGGCTGCGATCCGTCGCGCGCGGACGAGGCGACCATCCGTCGGCACACGCGCGCCCACATCGCCGGAATGCAGGCCCGCGCGGACGAGGTGTTCAACCGCTTCCTCGATCTGGTCGGCCGGCCGCAGCGGCGGATCACGCTGCCTTCGCGCGAATGGGTCTGAACTTCGCCGCGGGCTTGGTGTGAAAGCTCTAGAGCCCGGCGCGAAGGTGACGGGACATCAGCCACTCCCATCGAGGGATTCCGCATGGCGAAGTTCAAGAAGGCGGCCAAGAAGGCCACGGCGTCCGGCACGCGTGGCCGCGCCAAGACCGGCAAGGACGATGCGCGACAGCAGGCCGAGCAGCTCTCGAGCAAGCTGAGCGAATCGGCGCAGCAGATCTGGCTGGCCGGCGTGGGTGCGTTCTCGCGTGCGCAGGCCGAGGGCACCAAACTGTTCGACGCGCTCATCAAGGAAGGCATGACGCTGGAGCAGACCGCGCGCCGCTTCGCCGGCGGCCAGGCGGACGTCGTTCGCGATGCCGTGGGCTCGAAGGTCGGGCAGGCGCGCGAACGTGCCTCCGACACCTGGGACCGGCTGGAGAAGGTGTTCGAGGACCGCGTGCAACGTTCGCTGGTGAAACTGGGCGTTCCTGGGCGCGACGATCTCAACGAACTCAGCCGTCGCGTCGACGCGCTCACCGCGGAGCTGCGCCGCCAGGGCGGCAGCGCGCCGCGCAAGAGCACCGCGCGCAAGACCGCTGCCAGCAAGCAGGCCACGCAGGCGCCGGCGGCTCGCAAGTCGCCGCGTAAGGCGGCAAAGTCCCGTCCGTCGGCGAGCTGATCGCACCGTAACCGCTTCACCGCCCGGTCGCCCCGGGCGCACAACAAGCCCGCCAGTCCGCGCTTTCCGTATGCTCCCCTCCCCTTACGGTTTCGGACTGGCGGGCTTTCTCATGCCCGGGCCCATCGCGCGTGATCCGCGCCACACGGGAATGCGCGTCGCTGTCGTATAGTCGCCGCCTCCGACTGCACCGGGTTGCGCATGCTCGACGGTTTCTCCCTGACGATCGCGATTCTGGTCGCCCTGCTGGTGGGCGCCGCCGCAACGGCCTGGCTGTGGCTGCTGCGACGTCGGCAGGAAGAAGCGGCCGCCGGCATCAACGCTCTCTCAGGCATGCGCTGGCGCGAATTCGCGCGGCTGGTGGTCGAGGCCCTGCACTCGCGCGGTTTCGAAGCCGACTCGGTCGAACAGACGTTGGACCAGGGGCCGCAGGCGGAACTGCGCTTGCGCCGCGACGGCCGCCCCTGGCTGCTCGCCTGCAAGCTCGCCGGTGCGCGCTCGCGCCTGGGCGTGGGCAGCGTGCGCGAACTGGCCGACGCGGTGCGGTTCAACGCCGCGGCCGGCGGCATCCTCGCCACGCCCGCCCGCATCGACGCCGAGGCCCGCAAGGTCGCTGGCGAACTGGAGTTCTACGACGGCGACGCACTGTGGGCCCTGGTCGGTCCCATGCTGCCGGCCGCATTGCGTGACGACATCACCGCCAGCGCCCGCCGCCAGAGCGTGCGCGAGACGGCGCTGGCGTGGATCGGCGCGGTCGTAATCGGCGTACTGGCCGGCTTCGTGCCGGCAATGACGGGCGACGAAGCGCCTGCGCCCTCCGCTCCTTCCAGCGTGGCCGGCCCGCCCCCAGCGGCCGTTCCAGCAGCGACTGGGCACGCGCCAGCAGCATCGGACCCCGCGCTGGTCGCGCCCGCCGATCCGAACCGCGAACAGTTCGAACGCGGCGAAGTGATCCACGCCATTGCGGCGCTCCCGTGGGTCGAGCGCGTGCTCTGGTCCACCGGTTCCACCCTGCTTATCCAGCAGAGCGAGGACGTCGAACAGCGCCAGGTGGAGGAAGTCTGCAGCGTGCTCGCCCGCTATGACGCACTGCGTGCCTCGCGTCTGCAGTTGCAGCCGCCGGCCGGCAGCGAGCGCAAGGTGCGCTTCCTTCAGTGCCGGTCGTACTGACGAACGAAGCGATCGTTCGTCTCTCTCTCCTCCCGCATCGTGCGTGGGCGGCCGCCAGGCACGTTACCAGTGCACGCCCCGCATCAAGGCCGCGAACGCGATCTGTTCGCTGCTCGGTTTGATCTCGCCCTTCAGCGCCTGCTTGTCGCCGCGCGCGGCCGCCGAATCCGGGAACAGTTCGAAGGCGGTGCTCATGATCACCTCGTACGCCTTCGGCGCCAGCGCGTTGATGACCGAAGCGAAAATGCCCAGGCGCGTGGCGATGCGGCTGGGGCGCTCGATGATGCCCTTCACCACCAGATCGGCGGCCTCGTCGGGCGTCAGCGTGGGCACGCTGTCGTACATCTTGGTCGGCGCGATCATCGGCGTCTTCACCAGCGGCATGTTGATGGTGGTGAAGCTGATGCCCTTGCCCGACAACTCACCCTGCGCGCAGCGGCTCCACGCATCCAGCGCGGCTTTCGATGCGACGTAAGCGGAGAAGCGCGGCGAGTTCGCCAGCACGCCGATCGAACTGATGTTGATGATGTGGCCCTTGCGACGCTGGATCATCCCCGGCATGAACCCCATGATCAGGCGCAGGCTGCCGAAATAATTCAGCTGCATCGTGCGCTCGAAGTCGTGGAAGCGGTCGTAGCTGAGTTCGATAGAACGGCGGATCGAACGGCCGGCATTGTTGATCAGTACGTCGCAGCGGCCGTGCTCCTCGAGTACCGTTTTCACCAGTCGGTCGCAGTCGGCCATGTCGGCCAGGTCCGCGGTGTAGGCGAAGACCTTGCCGCCGTCGGCGATCATCGCGTCGCGGGCCTTGAACAGATCGTCCTCGCCGCGCGCGACGATGATCGTGATCGCACCGGCTTCGGCCACGCGTTGCGCGGTCGCAAGTCCAATGCCCGAGGAACCGCCGGTGATGAGCACGACCTTGTTGCGGACCTTGCCCTTGAGGCTGCGGTCGACGAACAGGTCCGGATCGAGATGGCGTTCCCAGTAATCCCACAACCGCCAGGCGTAGGTGTCCAGCGACGGCAGATGGATGCCGCTGCCCTTGAGTGCGCGCTCGGCTTCGCGATTGTCGAAGCGCGTGGGATAGGTGAGGAACTTCATCACCTGCTTGGGAATCTTGAAGTCGCGCAGCAGCATGCCGACGAAGCGCCGCACGGGCGGCAGGTTCGCCACCGCGCCGCGCACGCTGCTGGGAACGAAGGCGAACATCCGCGCATCGATGCGCATGGTCATCTCCGGCGAATGGCCGGCACGTGCGAAGGTGTTGAGCACCTCGCCCACGCGCATCGGCTCCGGATCGGTCAGGTGGAAGCAGTGGCCGTCCAGGCGCGGCTTGTGCGCGATGTGGTCCATCGCATCGACCACGTAGTCCACCGGCACGATGTTGATGCGGCCGCCTTCCAGGCCGAGCATCGGCATCCAAGGCGGCAGCATTTCGCGCAACTTCTTGAGGAAGGTGAAGAAGTAGTACGGGCCGTCGATCTTGTCCATCTCGCCGGTCTGCGAATGGCCGACCACCATGCCGGGGCGATAGATGCGCCACTTCAGGCGCGTTTCCCTGCGCACCAGGCCTTCGGAATCGTGCTTGGTACGCAGGTAGGGATCGTCGAGCCCTTCGGCTTCGTCGAACATGTCCTCGCGGAACACGCCCGGATACAGGCCCGCCGCAGCGATCGAACTGGTGTGGTGGAACACCTCGGCCTTCAATGCGACGGCCAGGTCGAGCGCATGCCGGGTGCCGTCGATATTGGCGGCGTGCTGCGCTTCGGGCTTGGCGGTGAGGTCGTAGACCGCGGCCAGGTGGAAGAAGTGCTTCACCTTGCCGTTGAGCGCCTTGACCTGCGCGGCGACGAGGCCGCACTTGTCCTGCGTCATGTCGCCTTCGACCGGGATGACGCGCTTCATGTCCCAGCCCATCTTCTTGGCGGTGGCGTCGAGCTTCTTGCGCGAATCCTTTCGCACCAGCACGTAGATCGTGCCCTTGCGTTGCTTGAGCAACCTCGCGACGAGGAAGCGGCCGATGAAACCCGTGGCGCCGGTGACGAAGTAACTCATGCCCCTCTCCCTGACGGTGAGCCGCTGCCATGCGGCAAGCCCTTAAGTTGCCAGAGGGCCGGTCGCGCCACAATTCCCAGGCGTATTGACCACCCCGACGGTGCGTGAGGTAATGCCGCCACCATCCTGGCCGCCGGGAGGGGCGCCCACATGACCGATCTGCAGACAGCTTTCGAACAAGCCGCCAAGGATGTCCAGTCGCTGCCCGAACGGCCCGACAACGACACCCTGCTGCGCCTGTACGCGCTCTACAAACAGGGATCGGAGGGTGATGTCAGCGGCGCCAAGCCGGGCTTCTTCGATTTCGTCGGCACCGCCAAATTCGAGGCCTGGGCCAAGCTCAAGGGCACCTGCAGCGACGACGCCAAGCAGAAGTACGTCGACCTGGTGAACAAGCTGCGCGCCGCCTGACGGTCGACGCAGCCCTTCCCCCGCCCCGCTGACGACCGATGGCGAAACAGACCCGCCAGCGCATCCTCGACAGCGCATTGACGATGTTCAATGCGCTGGGCGAGCCCAATGTCACCACCAACCACATCGCCGACGAGCTGGAGATCAGCCCGGGCAACCTGTACTACCACTTCCGCAACAAGGACGACATCATCGAGCAGCTGTTCGCGCGCTTCGAAGAGCGCATGGACGCTGCGTTGGCCGCGCCGCAGGGACGGCTGCCCGGGCTGGAGGACGTCTGGCTGCAGTTGCACTTGGTGTTCGAGTGCATATGGGACTATCGCTTCCTGCACCGCGACCTGGTGGAGATCCTCAGTCGCAACCGGCGTCTGCGCCTGCGTTTCGCACGGATCCTGCGCCGCGCCGACGAACAGGCGCACACCGTGATGCGGGGGCTGGTGCAGGCGGGGATCATGCGCGCGTCCAAGGACGAACTGTCCGCCACCGCGACGAACGTGCTGGTGATCGCGACGTTCTGGCTCAACTACGCGGCCGCGCGCGGCGACAAGGACGAACACGCGGCGATCCGCGACGGTATCGTCCAGGTGATGATGCTGCTGGCTCCGTTCCTGCGCGACGCGGAACGCATGCACCTCAATACCCTGACGCGCGCCTATCTCGATTGACCTGCACGGCGGACCGGACCGGCGCGTTTGCGCGCAGCCGGAACACCCGGGCGGCTCATCGTCTGCGCGTCGCGCTCTTTTTGGTTGGCCGGGAGGACGTGCGTCGGGCCTGAGGGCGACGCGTTTTCCCGGTCCCCTTGCGCGACTGACTTCCGAGGTGGGTCAAGCCGAACGTTCCAAGCACGGGCGCCAGGCGGGCCTCGATCTGCGCGCCGAAGCCCGCGACCTGCGGCAGCACCTCGTCGCGGACGCGGTTGCGCGCCGCATCGGCGAGCCGAAGGGCTGCCGCCTGCCAAGCACCTGCGCGGACGGCGACACGTGCGGGCGCGGCGAAAATTTCGCGTTGCGAGACAGCGACCACGCCCAGTCCCGCCAACCACACGTGGCGCAGGGTGGTCGGGCCGATGGCGCGAGCCCGGGTTCGAGAGACAACCATGGGATTCTCCGTGGCCGGGATGTGCGGGACCCGGCATTGAGGCCACTGTTCCGGCCCCTGCTGGAGCAAACACACTAGCCGCGCGGCGCCCGCCCCCTTGCCAGCCTTGGGCGACAGGCGGGATGCTGCGCCCTCGCCCCTCAAAGGACTGCCGATGGCCGCCAAATCCAGCTGGGCCGCGTTTCCGCACGATGCCGCGGGCTTCGCCTATGCCGGCGACTCCCTCAAGAAGGCCTGGCCGAATTTGCATGCAGGCGATCTGGAGCCTTACCCCGACGCCAAGCGCGCAGCCTCACTGCTGGCCGCCGCCGGCAAGTTCGCGCCGAAGGGCTTGGACGCCGACACGCTGGCCTTGGAACTGCAGAACGCGTGGCGGGCCTTCCACCGCGGCGATTTCAAGGCCGCCCACGACGCGGGCCATGCCCTCGGCGCGCTGGGCGCCTCCGTCGCCGTCAAGGCGCTGGGCATCCATGCGACCTATCTGGTCGACGACGACGCCGAGCGCCTCAAGCGTTTCGAGCAGGCGGCGAACCTCGCCGAGGCCGCGATCAAGGCGCTGCCCGACGAGGCGAACAGCCATTACCGCCATGCATTCGCCCTGGGCCGTTACAGCCAGGGCCTGAGCATCGCCAAGGCCCTGAAGGCCGGGATCGCCGGCAAGGTCCGGACGGCCCTCGACACCGCGCTGGAACTCGCCCCGAAGCACGCCGAAGCGCATACCGCGATGGCGCTCTACCACGCCGAGATCATCGGCAAGGTCGGCGCGATGATCGGCGGGCTGACGTATGGGGCCAAGGCGGCCGAGGCCGAGAAGCACATCGCGACGGCGCTCAAGCTCACGCCGGACTCGCCGATCGCCCGTGTCGAGCACGGCAACGTGCTGATGCTGCTGCATGGCGCGAAGAAGGAGGACGCGGCGGCAGGCGAATACGAGAAGGCCGCCAAACTGAAGCCGCTCGACGCCATGGAAGCCCTCGACGCCGCATATGCGGCATCGCAACTGGAGTAAGCGTCGCAGGCGCCTACAGTTCCGGGTGCAGCATTCCCAGGTAACCGCGCTCGCGTGCCGCCCGCGCCAGCGCCGGCAGGGTCCGCGCGCCGAGCTTTTCCATCAGGCTCGAGCGGTGGCGATAGAGCGTCTTGACGCTGATCCCCAGGTCCGCGGCGATCGCCTTCGGCGGAAGTTCCGAGAGCAAGCCGCGCAACGTTTCCAACTCCCGCTGGGTGAGTCCGAAGTCGCGCGGCCGTTCGATCGCCTGACTGATGTCGCTGCTGAGCACGACCTCGCCCCGCATGACGCGGTCGAGGATGGACACCAGTTCGGAAATGGCCACGCGCTTGGTGACATAGCCCTGCGCACCTTCGTCCAGCGCCCGCAGCACCACGCCCGGATCGTCGTGCATGCTCACGACTACGCGGCGGACGTGCGGGAGATTCCTGGAGAACGTCCGCAACAGGATCAGGCCGCCATCGGGCGTCGAAAGACTGAGATCGATGACCGCCACGTCGATGGTTCGCGTGCGCGCGGCCTCCAGCGCCTGAGCGGCGTCCGCGGCCTCGGCCACGACCTCATAGCGTGCACTGTTCTGAAAGAGGCGTTTGAAGCCTTCCCTGACGATCGCGTGGTCGTCAACTAGCAGAGTTCTGATCATCTAGAGAGTTTCGCTGACTCCCATCCCCACACGGAACGGGAATTTTCTGATTGTTGAGCGGCCAGCCGCCGGAATCCCGCTGCCTCGCGATCGGGTGTTGCCAAGCGGCCTCCACTTTGCGCTATACTTCGCAGCCCTTATGGGCGGTTAGCTCAGCGGTAGAGCACTGCTTTCACACGGCAGGGGTCACAAGTTCGAAACTTGTACCGCCCACCAGTTTCAGGCAAAAGGCCGGCGAAAGCCGGCCTTTTGCTTTTCAACCTGGGGAGACCAGATGAACGCAACGCGCCTGTACCACAACCCGCGCTGCTCGAAGTCCCGCGGCGCGCTCGAATTGCTGCGAGAGCGTGGCATCGAACCGGAAATCGTCGCCTACCTAGACACGCCGCCCTCGCCCGCGGAACTGCGCGGACTCCTCAAGGCGCTCGGCCTGCCTGCCCGCGCACTGCTACGTACCGGCGAAGACGAGTACGCCGCCTTGAACCTGGGGGACGAATCGCTCCCGGAATCCGCGCTGATCGACGCGATGAGCGCGCACCCTCGACTCATCGAGCGCCCGATCTTCGTGCATGGCGGGCGCGCGATCGTCGGGCGTCCGCCGGAACGGGTGCTCGCCCTGCTCGACTGAACCGGCCTTACAGCCGCGCGTCGACTTCATCGCGCGGGTACAGGCTCTTGATGTCGTAGAGCAATGCACGCGGGCCGCCGTACGCCCGGGCGCCTTGCGCGCCCAGCGCACGGAACTCGTCGTGCGCCACCGCAAGAATCACCGCGTCGTAGGCCCCGTGCTCGGGCGACGCCACCAGCTCGATGCCGTACGCCGCCCGCGCCTCCTCGACGTCCGCCCACGGATCGTGGATGTCCACGGTCGCCCGGTACTCTGCGAACTTCTGCGCCAGTTCGACCACGCGCGTATTACGCAGGTCCGCGCAGTTCTCCTTGAAAGTGAGGCCCAGGATCAGGATGCGCGCCCCGGCGACGGCGATGTCGCGCTGGATCATGAGCTTCACCACGTCGGTGGCGACGTGTTCGCCCATCGCATCGTTGATCCGTCGGCACGCAAGGAGGATGTCTGGGTAGTAGCCCGCCGCCTGCGCCTTCTGGATCAGATAGTACGGATCGACCCCGATGCAATGGCCGCCCACCAACCCCGGCCGAAACGGCAGAAAATTCCACTTCGTGCCGGCAGCTTCCAGCACCTCCGTGGTGTCGATGCCGAGCCGCTGGAAGATCAGCGCGAACTCGTTGACCAGCGCAATGTTGGCATCTCGCTGCGTGTTCTCGATGACCTTGGAGGCCTCGGCCACGCGAATGCTCGACGCTTTGTGCGTGCCAGCCTTGATGATGCTGCGGTACAGAGCGTCGACGAATTCGGCCGTTTCGGGCGTGGAGCCGGAGGTCACCTTCGGGATGTCGACCAGCTTGCGCAGCTTGTCGCCAGGGTTGATGCGCTCCGGGCTGTAGCCGACGAAAAAGTCGTCGTTGAGCGTCAGGCCCGATACGCGCTCCAGCTCCGGCACGCAAATCTCCTCGGTCGCGCCGGGGTAGACGGTGGATTCGTAGATCACCGTATCGCCGGGCTTCAACACCCCGCCTATCGTCCGGCTCGCATCGATCAAGGGGCGGAAATCGGGGCGCTTGTGCTCGTCGATGGGAGTGGGGACGGTGACGATGAAGACATTGCAAGGCTGCAGTTTGCCTGGATCCGCGACGAGCCGAAGTCGCGCAGCGGCTGCGATCTCATCCGGCCCAGCTTCACCGTTGTCGTCCCGGCCGGCCTGAAGCCGAGCAACGCGTGCCTCGTCAATGTCATAGCCCACGGTCTCGTGCAATCGCCCGAATGCGACCGCCAACGGCAACCCGACGTAACCCAGGCCGATGACCGCGATACGTATCTCGCCCGAGTCCGACATCTCCAGCCCTCTTCAGAGGCACCCCACGATGCCGCGTCTTCATTGTAAGGGCGGCTTGCCGATGCGCTCTATCCGGCGGCGCAGCGAAGATCCTATACCGCGCAAGACGGGCCTCGGCTGCCGCATGCATTTCCGCCCGAGCCAGGTCAGGCGCAAGCTGCACCTCGGCACCCGTCACGTGGAGGTCGCGCATCGACAACCGCGCTGTCAGTCGCGACAGTAGATCGTGAGATCGTCGCCGGCCGCGATCGCCAGGCTGCGACCGGAGAACGAGAAGCCGCACGTATGCAATTCGGGATGGCTTTCGATCCGACTGAACCTCGCGTGCTCATCCTCCTGGCACGCGAACAGTGAAGTGCGCGGCGGAACCAGGAGGATTTCCGCACGCGGCCATTCCAGCGTCACTATCTCCAGCGCCCAGCCGTCATGCGTGGTACGCATCAGCCCGCCACCTTTCTTGCCGGCCGTGGCGATCTGCTGACCCTCGAGTGGACCAATGCCCATGGCCTGCAGGGGTCCGGCAAAGGTGTCAGGTTCGAGTGGCCCATGTTTGCGTGCGATTTTTTCGCCGGTACTGCAGTCGATCACGCCCCGACCTTCGCCCGAAATGATGAGCAGCAGTTCGCTGGACCGATCGAACCCCACCGCTTCCAGTGCGGGCACGGCGAACACGCCGGCAGCGCGCCATGGTCGCGGGGGCGCCACGAGCGACGCCGTGCGTACCATCCGCCGGATGGGGCCAAGGTAGCGGGCCGCGGATTCCAGCTCAGCGCGCTGGCGCCTGGATCGAAGGAGCGTGAGCATCGAGGAATCTTGGCGGGGGCGGCCGCCATCGAGGCGCGCGTGGTCAGTCCTTGGAACGTCACCACCGCGCACCGGGGGTCCGCGCGGCGTGGCGCAGGCGTCATGGCCCGCGATGCATGAATCGTAGGTGGCCGCATTTCGTGGGCCAATGAGAAAAGTCTGATTCGGAAACCCGGCACGCGTCAGACGCGAGCGCGGACTTCAACGCCGTCGAATTCAGCTGGTCTTGGTGCCCGGAGCCGGGATCGAACCGGCACACCCTCGCGGGTGGCGGATTTTAAGTCCGCTGCGTCTACCTGTTCCGCCATCCGGGCTGGTACGCGTTTCTAGCTTACGCGAGCCACAGCGCGCGGCCCGGGTTGGCGGACCGGTGCGCCGGAAAGAAAAAAGCCCAACCTCGCGGCTGGGCTTCTTCACGCTGGAGGCCTGGGTCGGAATTGAACCGGCGTACGCGGATTTGCAGTCCGCTGCATAACCACTCTGCCACCAGGCCGGTGACTCGAATCCGCCGAGCGGATTCTTTCATATTTCCGCCCCAGTCATGCACCGGGGCCTGAAACGACAAGGCCCCGAAAACGGGGCCTGGTCTGAAACTGGAGCGGGAAACGAGACTCGAACTCGCGACCCCGACCTTGGCAAGGTCGTGCTCTACCAACTGAGCTATTCCCGCAGAGGAACCGACATTTTAGGCATGGATCGAAAAGTGTCAACACCTTTTCACTCCGTGGAAAGTCCCGTCAGCGGACTTTCCTAAACCGGCCGATCGGGCTGCCACTCCCCGTTCGGATCAGCAAACGCATCGGCGTTCGCGATGCGCATATTCTCTATGAACGCGCGTCTTCGCGCAACACCGGCCACGCTGCGCGCAGATAGGCGAAGCCCGACCACAGCGTCAGCAATGCCGCAGCCGCGAGCAACCATTCACCTATCAGGAAGATGTTCACGCCGAGCAGCGGCTCCTGATACAGCAAGCACACCAGCGCCACCATCTGCACGATGGTCTTGACCTTGCCGATGGTCGCGACCTTCACCGTGGCGCGCTGGCCCAGTTCGGCCATCCATTCGCGCAGCGCCGACACGGCGATCTCACGGCCGATGATGACCGCCGCCCACAACGCCATCCACACGGTCGGATGCTTCTGCACGGTGAGCAGCAATGCAATGGCGACCATGAGTTTGTCGGCCACCGGATCCAGGAAGGCGCCGAAGGTCGAAAACTGGTTGTAGCGACGCGCGATCCAGCCGTCGAGCCAGTCCGTGATCGAGGCGAACGCGAAGATGAACGCCGCCGCGAAGTTGGTCCATTTGTAGGGCAGATAGAAGACCAGCACCAGGACGGGGATCAGCACGATCCTCAGCAAGGTCAACATGGTCGGTACGGTCAACTTCATCCTTCGCTCCGCGCGCCGCCGGTCGGTTCGGTCGTTTCCAGGGGGGTGGGTCGTTCGGTGGGTTTGTCGGGGACGTCCAGTCCGTGCAGGGTCGCATAGATACGCTCGGCCAGCGCGGCATTGATACCGTCCACGCGTGCGATCTCCTCGATTCCCGCAGCCTTGAGGCCTCCCAGCCCGCCGAAGTGCCGCAACAGGTTAGCGCGACGGCGCGGGCCAATGCCCGCAATATCCTCCAGACGACTGGTGTTGCGGGCCTTCTGGCGGCGACCACGGTGCCCCGTGATGGCAAAACGGTGCGCTTCGTCGCGAACCTGCTGGACCAGCTGCAGGGCGGGCGATTCGGCTCCCGGGCGCACGGTCCGGCCGTCCGGCAGCAGGAGCTCCTCCTCGCCCGGCCTGCGCTCCGGGCCTTTGGCCACGCCGACCAGGGCCACGCCCTCCACGCCGAGGTCGTTCAGCACCGCACGCGCCTGCGCGACCTGCCCTGCACCGCCATCGATGAGCAGGATGTCGGGCACCACCCCGCCCTCTTCCACCGCACGGCGGAAACGGCGTTCGATCGCCTGATGCATGGCCGCGTAATCGTCTCCCGGCTCGATTCCGGCGATGTTGAAGCGACGGTACTGCCCGCGCACCGGCCCCTCTGCATCGAACACGACGCAGGAAGCGACGGTCGCTTCGCCCATCGTGTGGCTGATGTCGAAGCACTCGATTCGCGCGGGCAGCGCCTGCAGGCCCAGAAGTTCGCGCAGAGCGTCCGCGCGTGCGTGCTGCGCGGCGTGGCTGGTGCGCTCGGCGGCCAGTGACAGCTCCGCGTTCCGGCGCGCCAGGTCGAGATAGCCCGCGCGCTCGCCGCGTACGTTGCATTTGATCTGCACGCGGCGTTCGCCGGTGGTGGAGAGTGCGTGCTCGATCAGTTCCCGATCGGGAATATCGCGATCCAGCACGATCTCGCGCGGTGGCGTCTGCTCGCCGTAGTACTGGGAAACGAATGCGGCAAGGACTTCCTCGGCGCTCTCGCTGCCGTTGGTCTTCGGGAAGAAGGCGCGCGTACCCAGATTGCGACCGTCGCGGAATGCGAGCAGAAGCACGCACGCTGCCGCGCCATGCGTCGCCACCGCCAGGACATCCAGGTCGGCCGCGCGTCCATCGACGTATTGCCGGGCCTGCAGACTGCGGATGGACTGCACGAGATCGCGCAGACGTGCCGCGTCCTCGAAATCGAGCCGCACGCTGGCCGCTTCCATCGATTTGACCAGCTCATCGCTGAGTTCGTCGCTGCGGCCATCGAGGAACAGACCGGCGCGGCGCACGCTCTCGGCATAGTCGCGCGCCGGCACCAGGCCCACGCACGGTGCGCTGCAACGACCGATCTGGTGCTGCAGGCACGGACGAGAGCGGTTGCGGAAAACGCTGTCCTCGCAGCTGCGCAACTTGAACAACTTGTGCATGAGGTTGAGCGTGTCGCGCACCGCGCCGACGCTCGCGTAGGGCCCGAAGTAGCGCCCTGGGATCGCACGCGGGCCGCGATGCATGGCGATGCGCGGCCACGACTCCTGCGTCATCAGCACGTAGGGATAGCTCTTGTCGTCGCGCAGCAGCACGTTGTAGCGCGGCTTGAGCGACTTGATCAGCTGGTTTTCCAGGATCAGCGCTTCGGCCTCGGTACGCGTCACCGTGACTTCCATGCGCGCGGTCTGGGCCAGCATCGACATGATGCGCGCCGACTTGGGCGTCGCATTGAAATAGCTGGACACGCGATTCTTCAGCGCGCCGGCCTTGCCTACGTAAAGGACGGCGTCATCGCCCCCGATCATCCGGTAGACGCCGGGCGCGGTGCTCAGGTGCTTGACGAAGGCTTTGCCGTCGAAGACGGGGGCGACGCTGCTGCTCATGAACGTGCGCGCCATCCGCAGACGGGCCGCGCGGTTCGGGCTTGGAGGGTGAGGTGCATCGCGGTCATGAGCATCGGCTCAGGGATGGGGCCGATTATGCGTCAGGGCAAGGCGACGCGCCGTGCGCGACACGCTGCCTGGAGCCGGTTCAGCCCAGGGGTTCGGGGTATTCCCGGCGCAGGCGCGCGATCGCGCCGTCGGCGGCCCGGTCCAGCAGCCGGTACACATGTTCAAACTGCGATGCGCCGCCGGTGTAGGGGTCGGGAATCTCGCCCTCCGGCTCCACGCCGGCCCAGTCGAGCAGCAGTGCGATGCGTGCGTGCGCATCGGCCGGGGAGCGGGCGCGCACATCGCGCAGGTTGGCGCGGTCGGCGCAGAGCAGCCAGTCGAAGTGGCAGTAGTCGGCCTGCGCCAACTGACGTGCGCGCAGGCCGCCGATGTCGATGCCGTGCCCCGCCGCATTGGCGATCGCGCGCCGGTCCGGCGGCTCGCCGACGTGCCAGTCGCCGGTGCCGGCCGAATCCAGCTCCACGCGTCCGGCCAGCGTCGAGGTCGCGATGCGCGCACGCAGCACGCCTTCGGCCACCGGCGAACGGCAAATGTTGCCCAGGCAGACGACTAGCAGGCGGACGGGTTCAGCCACGACCGGCGGCGATCCAGGCCTCGGCGCGCGCCAGGTCTTCCGGCGTGTCCACGCCCGGCGGGAATGGCTCGGGGGTCAGGCCCACCTTGATGCGATAGCCGGCTTCGAGCACGCGCAGTTGCTCGAGCGACTCGATCTGTTCCAGCCGTCCCGGCGGCAACGCCGCGAAGCGCTGCAGGAAGCCCGCCCGGTAGCCGTAGATGCCGATGTGGCGCAGCCATTGCGCGTGCGCAGGCGCATCGGGCATGCGACTGCGGTCGCGGGCGAAGGCGTCGCGCGGCCAGGGAATCGGTGCGCGGCTGAAGTACAACGCGTCGCCGTTCGTCGCACGCACCAGCTTGACCGCGTTCGGGTCGAACAGCGTCTCGACATCGGTCACCGGCGCCGCGAGCGTCGCCATGTCGGTGTCGTCTTCGTGCATCAGTTCGGCGACCGCGCGAATGCCCGCCGCCGGCGCGAATGGCTCGTCGCCCTGCAGGTTCACCACGACGGTGTCGTCGCTCCAGCCGGCGATGCGTGCGCACTCGGCCAGGCGGTCGGTTCCGGATGCGTGATCGGTCGAGGTCATCGCCACGCGTACGCCCGCGCCTTCGAGCGCCGTCGCGATGCGTTCGTCGTCGGTGGCGATCCAGACTTCGTGCGCGCCGGCGGCCAGCGCACGGCGGGCGACGTGCAGCACCAGCGGCTCACCCGCGAGCGCGCGCAGCGGCTTGCCTGGCAGTCGGCTGGCGGCGAAGCGCGCCGGAATGGCGACGACGAAATCGGGCGTGTTCATGCCTTCCACTTTTCCTGCGTGCCGCGTTCGCGATACTCGCGCGCCTTCGCGCCGACGCGGTCGAGCAAACAGACCCAGAATGCCTCGGGCAATTCCGCGCGCACGGGCACGCTGAAGAAACGGTCGTCGGCGAACGCCGCGCACTTCACCGCATCCTTCTCGGTCATCAGCACGGGCAACTCCCGGCTGCCGAACTCGAAATCGACCGCCTGGTATTGGTGATGATCGGAAAACGCATGCGGTACCACCGCGATACCGAATTCGCGAAGCGTGGTGAAGAACCGCTCCGGATCGCCGATGCCCGCGACCGCGTGCACGCGCTGCCCGGAAAACGAGCTCAGCTTGCGCGCGCGTCCGCCCAGCATCGGATCGGCCGCGTCGGCGACCAACCGCATCGGCCATTCGCCGAAGCCCGTGTCGGCGCCGCCGGTGCCCATGTTGACGACGCGGAAATCGCAGCGCTGCGCGCGCTCGGGCAGTTCGCGCAGCGGCCCGGCCGGAAGCAATTGCCCGTTGCCGTAACGGCGACGGCCATCGACCACCTCGATCTCGATGTCGCGCGCGAGCCGGTAGTGCTGCAGGCCGTCGTCGCAGATGACCAGGTCGCAGCCCGCCTCGGCCAGCGCCTTCGCGGCGGCGGCGCGATCGCGATCCACGCGCACTGGCGCGTCGGTGCGCTGTGCGATCAGGACGGGCTCGTCGCCGCCCTGGGCGGCGTCCGTGCGCGCGTCGACCCAGCGCGCGTTGCCGGCGTCCTCGCGCCCGTATCCGCGGCTGGCGACGCCGGGGTTGAGCCCTTCCGCGCGCAGTCGTTCGACCAGCGCGATGGTCAACGGAGTCTTGCCCGCGCCGCCGGCCGTGATGTTTCCGACCACCAGAACCGGCACGCCGGGATGGTGCCGCTTCAACCAACCCTTTAGGTACGCACCGCGGCGCAGGCCACTGAGTGCGCCGTACACACTGGCCAACAGCCGCGCGCCGACCGGAGCCGATCGGTCGCCGTACCAGTACGCCGGGGGATTCACCGGACCCTTGCTCACCGTGCTTCCTTCATTCCGCCTCGCGGAACTGCATGCGATGCAGATGTGCGTATAGGCCATCGAGCGCGAGCAGCTGCGAATGCGTGCCGCGCTCGACGATGCGGCCCTGGTCGAGCACGAGCACCTGGTCGGCGTGTTCGATCGTCGACAGGCGATGCGCGATGACCAGCGTGGTTCGGTTCGGCATGAGGTGGTCGAGCGCGCCCTGGACGAGGCGCTCGGACTCGGTGTCCAGCGCCGCGGTGGCCTCGTCGAGGATCAGGATCGGCGCGTCCTTCAGCATCGCGCGGGCGATCGCCAGGCGCTGCCTCTGGCCGCCGGACAACCGTCCGCCCTTGGCCCCGATGTCGGTCTGCAATCCTTCGGGCAGGCGCTCGACGAACTCCATCGCATTGGCGCCGCGCACCGCACGGTCCAGCGTCGCCGCGTCGGCGTGTTGCATTTCGCCGTAGGCGACGTTGGCCGCGACGGTGCCGTCGAAGAGCATGACCTGCTGTCCGACCAGCGCGACCTGGCGACGCAGGTCGGAGAGGCGATATTCCTGCAGGGGATGACCGTCGAGCAGGATTTGCCCAGCCTCGATGTCGTAGAAGCGCGGAATCAGCTTGATCAGCGTGGACTTGCCGCTGCCGGAGCGGCCGACGATCGCGGTGACCGTACCCGGTCGCGCTTCGAAGGTGATCCCGGTCAACGCCGGCTCGGCCTGTCCCGGATAGCGCGCCGTGACGTCGCGGAATTCGATCAGGCCCTGCGCGCGTTCGAGCGGACGCGTGCCGGTGTCCACCTCATCGGGGGTGTCGAGCACATCGAACAGGCGTTCGGCCGAAGCCACGCCGCGCTGCAACATGCCCTGCACGTTGGTGAGCTGCTTCAACGCGGGGATCACGGCGAGCATTGCCACCATGAGGCTGACGAATTCGCCGGCGCTGAGGCGGTTCTGCATGGCTTCGCGGCCGGCGAAGAACAGCAGCAACGCCAGCCCGATCGCGCCCATCAGCTGGACCATCGCCGACGAAATGCTGCGCGTCGATTCGACTTTGAGGCTCAGGCGTCGGTGGTGGTCGGCCTGGCCCGAATAGCGCGCCAGTTCCGCCGATTGCGCGCCGTACACCTTCACTTCCTGATGGTTGGACAGTGCCTGGTCGGCGGACTGCAGCAGCTGCGCCCCGCTCTCCTGGATGCGATGGCCGATGCGCCGATAGCGGCGCCCGACCTTGTCCATCGTCCAGGCCAGCAGCGGCCCCATCAGCAGCACGGCCAGGGTCACGCGCCAACTGGTGTAGAGCATCACGCCCATCATCACCAGCACCTGCAGCGACTGCTGCAGCATCACCTTGGCCGCGTCGATGGCGGCCTGCGCAACCTGGTCGCTGTCCGAACCCAGACGGGTCAGCATCGACGACACCGGCTCGGTGTCGAAACGCAGACCCGGCAGGCGCAGGTATTTGCCCAACACCTGCACACGCAGGTCGCGCGCGATGCTGCGGCCCGCGCGCGCCATGAACGTGTCCGTCAGATAGCCTGCGACGCCGCGAACCACGAAGATGCCGATGATGGCCAGCGGCAACAGTAGGCTGACGTTCGGATTGCGGCTGACGAAGGTCTGGTCGACCATCGGGTTCATCAGCTTGGCGAACGCGCCGGCTGCGGCGGCTTCGATCAGCATGCCCACCAATGCGATAAGCAGCACGCCTCGATACGGCGCGACGAAGTGCAGCAGCCGGCGGTAGGTCTTCCAGGGCGACACGTTGTCGCTCACCGCGCAGCCTCCGCGGCCGGTTCGCGCGTCTGCGGCGCGGTCGCGTTCATCACCTTGCGAAAGCCGAGCTGTCCGAGCGCGTCGTACACGGTGACGACGGCCTGGTACGGCGTGCGTGCGTCGGCGCGCAGCATGACCGGGCGATCGCGATCGTTGCCCGCGACTTCGGCGATAGTGCTCTTGAGCGATTCGACGTCGCTGCGCAGCACTTCGCGATCGTCGACGAAGTAACGGCCGTCGGCGTTCACCAGCACGATCAGCGCCTTGGCCGGATCGGTGTTGGCCTCGCCTGTTGCACGCGGCAATTCCAGCTTGAGTACGGAACGGGCGTCGAACGTGGCGGTGACGACGAAGAAGATGATCAACACCAGGATCACGTCGATGAGCGGCACGAGGTCGATGTGCGGCTCATCGTCGCTGCGGTGGTCGCGAATACGCATCGGGCCGGTCGCCTCAGGCCGCCTGCGGCGCGCGCACGGCAGTCGCCGGGCGGGTGTCGAGCGTGTCCATCAGCGCGATGGCCTCGTGTTCCATCGCCACGATGTACTCGGAGATGCGGCCGCGGAACCAGCGGTGCGCCATCAGCGCGGGGATCGCGACGATCATGCCGGCCGCGGTGCACACCAGCGCCTTGCCGATGCCGCCGGCGAGCTGGTTCACGTCGCCGATGCCGTGGTCGAGGATGCCCAGGAACATCTGGATCATGCCGACGACGGTGCCGAACAGACCCAGCAGCGGGCCAGCCGCGGCGATGGTGCCGAGCGTGTTCAGGTAGCGCTCCATCTTGTGGACGAGATGGCGACCGACGTCTTCGATGCGCTCGCGGATCTGGTCGCGTGGACGCAGGCGCACGTCGAGCGCGGCGGCCAGCAGCTCGCCCAGCGGCGAGGTGCGGCGCAGGGATTCGATGTGGGCGGGGTCCAGCTTGCCGCTCCCCGCCCAGGTGCGGACTTCCTTGCCCAGGTTGGGCGGCAGCACGGCGCTGCGACGCAGTGTCCAGGCGCGCTCGACGATCAGCGTCAGGGCCAGCACGGACAGCAACAACAGCGGAATCATCGGCCAACCGCCGGCCTTGACCAGTTCCAGCACGCGAACTACCCCTCCGGCCCTCGGCCGTCTCGATCTGGCCGATAGGATAGCCCAGGCGGATGCGACTCCCCCCGTCGGGCGGCGTCCCACAGCCGCGGGTGTGCCTGCCGTCGCGCTTCCACCTCCACGCCGCGTTCGCTCAGGCGCACGCGCAAGGCTCCCCCGGCCGCGGTGTCGAGCACGCTGGCGCCGGCCCGTCGCCAGCGTTCGACCACGGATGCGCGAGGGTGGCCGAAACGGTTGCCGTGACCCGACGAGACCAGCGCCACCGCCGCGCCCGTCCCTGCGACGAACGCGGGATCCGAAGAGCTCGCGCTGCCGTGGTGCGCGACCAGCACCACGTCCGCGCGGACCTCGCCGGGCGCATCGCGCACGAGGCGACGTTCGATCACCTCACCGATGTCCCCCGTCAACAAGGCCGCGCGCCCCTGCGCCTCGACCCGCAGGACGCAACTGGACTCGTTGCGCAGGTAGGGAAAGTCCGCCGGCGGATGCAGGAAGCGAAAGCGAACGCCGTCCCAGGTCCACTGCGCGCCGGCGCGGCAGGGCGCGCTGCCGGGCATGGTCAGGCCTTCGGGGGCATACAGTTGCGCAGCCGGGAACAAGCGGCTCACCGCCGACCATCCGCCGACATGATCGTTGTCGCCATGGCTGACGACCGCCGCGTCGAGGTGCGGCACGCCCAGCGCGTGGAGCACCGGCACGACAGCCCGCTCACCCGCGTCGAACCCATCGGGCACCGCCGGGCCCATATCGACCAGCGCCGCATGGCGCGCGGTTCGGACCAGCACCGACAGCCCCTGCCCCACGTCGATCACCACCAGCTCGGCTTGCCCGTGCTCAGGCAGGCGGCGGTCCGGCCACAGCAGGGGCAACCACATCAGCATCGCCAGCGGCTTGCCCGGAGTGCCTCGCGGCAGCAGCAACCAGAAGGCGCCGAGCAGGGCCAATGGAAGCGCGAACCAGCCAGGCTCGGGGAGCCACCAAAGCGACAACGGGCTTGCGGCCAGGCGCTCGAACAGCGGCCACGCCAGATCGAAGCACCACACCGCCGCCCGCCACGCCCAAGCCCCTGCGCCGGCATGCAGCGATTCCAGCCCCAGCCCCACCAGGGACAGCGGCACCACGACCAGACTCCACCACGGCACGGCGACCAGGTTCGCCAAGGGACCGGCCAACGACGCCTGGCCGAACAGGATCGCTGCGAGCGGCAGCAAGCCGAGCGTGGCCACACCCTGCGCGGAAAGAAAGTCGCGCACCACGCGACCGCCACTGTCCGGCAGGCACCAAAGCAACCATGCGACGCCGGCAAAGCTCAGCCAGAAACCCGCGGCCAGCACGGCGAGTGGATCGACCAGCACCATGGCGAACGCCGCGAGAGCGAGACACTCGCCGGCCGGCATCCGTCGTCGGGCCATCCGCAGGGCGGCGACCAGGGCGATCATCAGCGCCGTGCGAACCGTCGGCAGGGCAAAGCCGGCGACGGCGGTGTACACGCCCGCGCCGATCGCGCCCGCCGCCGCGGCGGCGATCTGCGCAGGAATTCGGCGCGCAAGCATCGGCCACACCCACCATCCGCCGCGAACCAGCAACGCGAAGAAGCCCGCCACCAGGCCGACATGGAAGCCGGAGATCGCAATGAGGTGGGTCAGGCCATTCGCGCGCAGGACATGCCAGTCCGCATCGTCGAAGCCGCGCACGTCGCCCAACGCGAGGGCGCGGACGAAACGCGCCGACGGACGATGCACGCTGACGACAATGCGGTCCGACATCGCATCGCGCCAGGCATCGGCGCCTCTCGCGGGTGACAGAAGGCGGGCGGACTTGGGGTTGCGCACATAACCCATCGCCGCGATTCGCTGCGCCATCGCGAACTTCTCTGCATCCGTGCCACCGGGATTGCGAAGGCCGCGCGGCGCGCGAAGACGGACGTCGAAGCGCCAGCGCTGGCCGGCGCGAAGCAGGCCGCGGCGCGCGGGATCGTCTTCGTACCAGGACAGTCGAAGGTCGCGCCCACGCAAGGCAAGGTGAGGCGCGTCGTCATCGGCGCGAAACAGGAAGCGGCTCCGGCGCGGTTCGTGTTCGGGGAGCTCCCTGATATGCCCGGTCACGACTACGTCCTGCCGCGAGGGGACAGAAGGCACTTGCAGCGACAACGCGTGCGCCACGTGCAGGCCCGCGAGCGCGTGGCCGGCCAGCAGCCAACCCAGCAACAGCGCGTGCGGTCTCGGCGATGCGATGCCCGACCAGATACTCCATGCACCCAGGCCGAGCACCGCGAGCGAAACCCACCACGGCAGCAACCCCGGTGACCAGAGGCAGAGGCAGACGCCGGCCAGCAGTGCAAGCGAGGCGGCGATTCCGAGGGGCGGCGTCCTTGCCGCGGGCGGCATCCGTTACACCTCGCCGGGGTCCAGCTGGCGCAACTTGCCTTCGTGCAGTTCCAGCACGCGGTCGAGGCGGCGTGCCAGACGACGGTCATGGGTGACCAGCACGAGCGCGGTGTGCTGTTCGCGGTTCAACGCGAGCATCAGTTCGAATACCGTTTCGGCGGTCTTCTCGTCGAGATTGCCGGTGGGCTCGTCTCCGAGCACACAGGCCGGGCGATTGACCAGCGCACGCGCTACCGCGGCACGTTGGCGCTCGCCGCCCGACAACTCGCCCGGCTTGTGCTCGAGGCGATGACCCAGTCCCACCGATTCCAGCAATGCCCTCGCCCGCTTCGTTGCGTCCGGCACGTGTGCGCCCGAAAGCAGCACCGGCAGCATGACGTTCTCCAGTGCGGTGAACTCCGGCAGCAGGTGATGGAACTGGTACACGAAGCCCAGCGACTTGTTGCGCAACGCGCCGCGATGGGCGTCGGAGAGCGCGCTCATCTTCTGTCCGGCGACGAACACCTCGCCTGCGGTCGGTGTGTCGAGCCCACCGAGTAGATGAAGCAGCGTGCTCTTGCCAGCGCCGGATGCCCCGAGGATGGCGACGGTCTCGCCGGACTGCACCGACAGTTCCAGACCCGCGAAGACCGGCGTGCGCAGCGTGCCCTCGGCGTAGGTCATGGCCAGGCCTTCGGCACGGATCGCCTCGCCCTGGTGTTTGCTTGTCTGCATCGTCTCACTCATAACGCAGCGCCTCCGCCGGTGCCGTGCGCGCTGCGCGCCAGGCGGGGTAGATCGTGGCGAAAAACGCCATGACGAGCGCCACCGTGGCGATCACGACCACGTCGCTTGCCTGCAGGTCGGTCGGCAGGCCGGTGATGTAGTAGACGTCCTCGGGGAGCAACTGCACGCCAATGACGGCTTCGATGCCCTTGAGGATGTGCTCCAGGTTCAGCGTCAGCACGATGCCGCCGACGACGCCGATGACGGTGCCGATGACGCCGATCAGCGTGCCCTGCACCACGAATACCTGCATGACGCCGCGCGGCGTGAGGCCAAGCGTACGCAGGATCGCGATGTCGGCCTGTTTGTCGGTGACCAGCATCACCTGCGAGCTGACCAGGTTGAACGCGCCCATCGCGATGATCAGCGAGAGCAGGATCGCCATGATGGTCTTTTCCATCTTGAGCGCCCGGAACATGTTGGCGTTCTCGCTGGTCCAGTCGCTGACGCGATACGGCCCGCCCAGCGACACGGCCAGGTCGCGCGCCACGTCCCAGGCCAGGTCCATGTCGTGCAGGCGCAGACGCACGCCGGTCACGCCATCCCCCATGCGCAGCACGCGCTGCATGTCATGCATGTTGGTGACGGCCAGGCCCTTGTCGTATTCGTTGTAACCGGCCTCGAAGATGCCGCTTACCGTGAAGCGCTTGAGTTGCGGCACCGCGCCCAGTGGCGTGCTGCGGAAATCGGTGGTGGTCATCACGACGCTGTCGCCGATGCCCACGCCGAGCCATAGCGCCAGCTCCTTGCCGAGCACGATGTTGAAGCGACCGGGTGCGAGCGAATCGAGCTTGCCCTCCACCATCTTCTCGGCCAGCACGGAGACCTTGCCTTCCTGCTCCGGCACCACGCCGCGGACCAGGGCCGGCTGGTTGCGCGCGCCGGACAGAAGGGCTTCCTTCTCGATGTACGGCGCGGCGCCAGCGACGCGCGGGTCGGCGACGGCCTTGGCGATGGCGGTCTGCCATTCCGTCAGTGGCTCGCCATAGGCGCTGACGGTCGCGTGCGCGGCCATCTGCAACATGCGGTCGCGGATCTCGCGCTGGAAGCCGCTCATCACCGCCAGCGTGGTGATCAGCGCCATCACGCCGAGCGCAATGCCCGCGATGGAGGCCAGGGAAATGAAGGAGATGAAGCCGTTTCGGCGTTTGGCGCGCAGGTAGCGCAGGCCGATGGCTACTGGGATGGGTTTGAACATAGCGGGCTAGGATGCCATCGATGGCCCGGGCTGGGCAGTCGGTTGGACCGGAAAGGCCAGCCTCAGTTCACGGCGTTCATGCGCAGGGAGCGTGTCGGGCCACCAGATCAGGCGCTGCCGGCGGCCGTTGCCCGCGTCGAATCGCAGGAACGCCAGCGGTCCGCGCCAGTGCAGGCGGACGTCGTCGATAGCCGCACCGTCCAGCGTGGCGCGCCCATCGGCGACCACGGTCAACATCCGCGCCGGGCGATGCTGCTCGCGGCGCGCCAGCCGGACGCCCTCCCCGCCGGCCGCCAGTGCCAGCGGAATCGCGAACGCCAGCGGCATTTCGCTGGCCAATACGCTGAAGGCGGCCAGCAGTCCCAATGCGAACAGCGTCAGCGTCAGCCAGCGCGAGGGCCGCCACTCAAGGCGGCAAGGCGCGGATACGTGCGACGAGGTCGGCGAGCTCGGCATCGGCGGGGGCTTCGTGCTCCATGAACCAGTGCCAGAGCTTATCGTCCTCGACTTCCAGCAAACGTAGGAAAACCACGTGTTCCGACTCGGGTGCTTGCCGCCATGCGCGGTCAAGATACCGCTCGAGAAGCCGGTCGAGTTCGCGCATCCCGCGGCGCGAACGCCAGCGCAGGCGACTGAGCTCGCGTTGGACGTCCTGGCTCATGCACGCCACCAGCCCAGGGCGATCGCGCCCCATAGCACCCACAGGACCAGGCCGCCGGCGAGGTAGGCATAGAACCGGTGCATGACCTTGTTGTAGCTGCAATGGATCGCGCTATGGACGATGCGCGCCAGCACGAACAGCCACGCAAGCGACACCGTCACCGCGTTTACCTGCCCCGTCAGCGCGGCCACCACCAGCGCCAGGTAGAACAGCACCGGCAGCTCGAACAGGTTTCGGAAATTGTCGGCCGCGCAGCTGTCGGTCAGTCGCGCGGCGGATTGCGCCGAGGTGGCGACCGCCTGCGGATGGATGCGCTCGCGCTTCATCTGGCCGATGCGGATGACGTACATGCGCCACCAGACCACGCAGGTGAGCGCGACCATCGCCATCGCCGGCAGGAAGATCAGTCTGATGTCCATGTCACTCCCCAAATGCCCTGGAAAAAAGGGCGCACTCGCGTGCGCCCTTCGTCATCGTTCCCATCGCGAACCGCGCGATCAGGCGCGGCGCGCCAGCATGAGCTTCTTGATCTCGCCGATCGCCTGCGCGGGGTTCAGACCCTTCGGGCAGGTGCGCGCGCAGTTCATGATGGTGTGGCAGCGGTACAGCTTGAACGGATCTTCCAGGTCGTCCAGACGTGCGCCGGTGTCCTCGTCGCGCGAGTCGACGATCCAGCGGTATGCCTGCAGCAGGATCGCCGGACCCAGGTAGCGGTCGCCGTTCCACCAGTAGCTGGGGCAACTGGTCGAGCAGCACGCGCACAGGATGCACTCGTACAGGCCGTCGAGCTTCTTGCGGTCTTCCGGTGACTGCAGGCGCTCGCGGTCGGACGGCGACGGGCTTTGCGTGCGCAGCCAAGGCTTGATCGACGCGTACTGCGCGTAGAAGTGCGTCAGGTCGGGAACGAGATCCTTCACCACCGGCATGTGCGGCAGCGGATAGATCGGCACGTCGCCGCTGCTGCAGTCCTCGATGGCCTTGGTGCAGGCCAGCGTGTTGGTGCCGTCGATGTTCATTGCGCACGAACCGCAGATGCCTTCGCGGCACGAGCGGCGGAACGTCAGCGTCGGGTCGATCTCGTTCTTGATCTTGATCAGCGCGTCCAGAACCATCGGGCCGCACGTCGCCATGTCCACCTCGTAGGTGTCCACGCGCGGGTTCATGCCGTCGTCGGGGTTCCAGCGGTAGACCTTGAAGGTGCGCGCCTGCTTGGCGCCCTGCGCCGGCCAGTGGCGGCCCTTCTGGATCTGCGAGTTCTTCGGGAGGGTAAATTCGGCCATGGCTTGAAGTCCGGGATTCGGGATTGGAGATTCGAGATTCGTGGAAGCGGGTCAGGTCGCTGATGTTGCCCTTGCGAATCCCGAATCTCGAATCTCGGCCTCAATAGACGCGCTTCTTCGGCGGGACCACGGCCACGTCGTCGCTCAACGTGTACATGTGCACCGGGCGGTAATCGATCTGGGTCTGCCCGCCCTCGTCGACCGAACACAACGTGTGCTTCTGCCAGTTGGCGTCGTCGCGATCCGGGAAGTCCTCGCGAGCGTGCGCGCCGCGCGACTCGGTGCGGTTCTCGGCGCTAACAATCGTCACCAATGCCTGGTCGAGAAGATTCGACAATTCGTAGGTTTCGATCAGGTCCGAATTCCAGATCAGCGAACGGTCGCTCACCTTCACGTCGGCGAAGGACGCGTGAATCTCGCGCATCTTGCGAACGCCATCGGACAGCGTCTCGCCGGTGCGGAACACGGCGGCGTCGGCCTGCATGGTGCGCTGCATGTTGTCGCGGATGACCGCAGTCGGCGTGCCGCCATTGGCGTTGCGCAGCTGGTCCAGGCGCGCCAGCGCCGGATCGCAGGCGTCAGCGGCGAGCTTGGCCTGCTTGCCGTCGCGCTTGACCGTTTCCGCCGCGCGGTTCGCGACGGCGCGGCCGAACACGACCAGGTCGAGCAGCGAGTTCGAGCCCAGGCGGTTGGCGCCGTGCACCGACACGCAGGCCGCTTCGCCGATCGCGTACAGGCCCGGCACCACTTCGTCCGGGTTGCCGTTCTTCAGCTGCACCACTTCGCCGTGGTAGTTGGTCGGGATGCCGCCCATGTTGTAGTGCACGGTCGGGATCACCGGGATCGGCTGCTTCTCGACGTCGACATTGGCGAAGATGCGCGCCGATTCGGCGATGCCCGGCAGCTTCTCGTGGATCACTTCCGGGCCGAGGTGGGTCAGGTCGAGCAGGATGTGGTCCTTGTGCTCGCCGACGCCGCGGCCTTCGCGGATTTCCATCGTCATCGCGCGGCTGACCATGTCGCGCGGTGCGAGGTCCTTCACGCTCGGTGCGTAGCGCTCCATGAAGCGCTCGCCGTTGCTGTTGCGCAGGATGCCGCCTTCGCCGCGCACGCCTTCGGTGATGAGGCAGCCGGCACCGTAGATGCCGGTCGGGTGGAACTGCACGAACTCCATGTCCTGCATTGACAGGCCCGCGCGCAGCACCATGCCGCCGCCGTCGCCGGTGCAGGTGTGGGCCGAGGTCGCGGAGAAGTACGCGCGGCCGTAGCCGCCGGTCGCCAGCACGGTGCCTTGCGCCTTGAACAGGTGCAGCGTGCCTTCGGACATGTCGAGTGCGAGTACGCCGCGGCAGGCGCCGTTGGCGTCCATGATCAGGTCGAGCGCGAAGTACTCGATGAAGAACTGCGCGTCGTGCGCCAGCGACTGCTGGTAGAGCGTGTGCAGGATCGCGTGGCCGGTCCGGTCGGCGGCGGCGCAGGTGCGCTGAGCCGGCGGACCTTCGCCATAGCGCGTGGTCATGCCGCCGAACGGACGCTGGTAGATCTTGCCGTCCTCGGTGCGCGAGAACGGAACGCCGTAGTGCTCCAGCTCGATGATCGCCGGGATGGCCTCACGGCACATGTATTCGATCGCGTCCTGGTCGCCCAGCCAGTCCGAGCCCTTGACGGTGTCGAAGAAGTGGTAACGCCAGTCGTCCTCGCCCATGTTCGCCAGCGCGGCGGCGACGCCGCCCTGTGCGGCCACGGTGTGCGAGCGCGTCGGGAAGACCTTGGTGATGCAGGCCGTCTTCAGGCCCTTCTGGGCCAGGCCGAAGGTGGCGCGCAGGCCGGCGCCGCCGGCGCCGACGACCACCATGTCGAAGCTGTGTTCGTGGATCTTGTAAGCGGGCACGGCGTCAGGCTCCCAGCGCGATGCGGACGATGGCGAGCACGCTGGCGATGGCCGCGAGTGCGCACAGGAAAATGTTCAGCAACTGCAGCGACACGCCCCAGAACGGAGCGTGCACGTAGTCTTCGATGACGACCTGGATGCCGAGCTTGGCGTGCCAGAACATCGCGATGCTGAAAGCCACCAGCAAGATGGCGTGGCACGGTTGCGCGACGGTCGCGCGCACCGTGGCGTAGTCATCGCCGATCAGTGCGACGATCAGGCCGACGACGTAGATCGACAGCACGGTCAGCGCGATGGCGGTGATGCGCTGGACGATGAAGTGGCCGGTGCCGTCCTTCGCCGAACCCAGGCCGCGGGCGCTCTTGAGCGGGTTGCGTAGGCGGGACTTGTGCAGGCTCATGCGCCACCCCGCTGCATCATCGCCACGACCCAGATCAGCACCGTCAGCACGAGGCTGCCGAAGACCGAAATCCAGCTGTTGCGCACGAAGGCTTCGATCTTGTAGCCGTAGCCTGCGTCCTGCACGAGATGGCGGATGCCGTTGATCAGGTGGAAGGCCAACGCCCAGCTCCAGCCGAACAGGATCAGAAATCCGAACACCGAACGGGAAAAACCGGTGAAGGTGGCCCAGGACTCGGGCCCCGATGCCAGTGCGAGCAACCCCCAGGCGATGATGAAGCTGCCGACGACGAGGATGATCCCGGTCGTGCGGTGGAGGATCGAGGTCACCATCTGCACCTGCCAGGCGTAGACCTGAAGGTGGGGTGACAGGGGACGTTCGCGATTCGCCATGAGCGTGGCGGTCTCTCGGCTGGGCGGCAAAGCCGCGTGGCGGGAAGGCGGATGAAGCGATGACGCGTCAGAAGTCGATGCAGCGGCCGTTCTTTTCCCAATCGCCATAGCGGGTCGGCTCGGGGCCTTCACGCCCTCCGATTTCCTGGGCCTTCGCATCGCCCGTGTCGGGTGGCTGCTCCGGTGCTGCGGGCGCCTGCGGCGCTTCGACGGGGGTTTGGCCTATCATCACAGCGCTAAATGTTAATTCCAGCCCCCCATGCATGACAACCCGCAAGCCGCGTCCGACGCGGTTTTCGCCCTGCCCGACCACCGCCTGATCGTGCTGCAAGGTCGCGATGCGGCGGCATTCGCGCAGGCGCAGTTCATGAACGACGTGGCCCTGATCGAGCCCGGTCACTGGCAATGGAGCGGCTGGCTGACGCCCAAGGGGCGTGTGATTGCGCTGTTCGCTTTGCTGAAACTGTCGGATGAGACGATCTGGCTGCTCCTGCCCGATACTGACCCCCTGCCCGTGAAGAACGCGCTGCAGCGCTTCGTGTTCCGGGCGAAGGTAGCTATCGAGGTGCACGACGACCTTCAGGTGTCCGGCACTTTTGCCGCGCCCGCCGAGGCCTCGGGCGCGCGATTCACGGGCGACGCATCGGCGGCCGAGCTGGACCTTTCCGCCGACGGCGGGCCGCGCACGCTGCGCATCGGCGCGCGCCAGGCGCTGCCGGACGATGCCACCGCCGTCGCCCGCTGGCAGGCCCTGGACCTCGCCCATGGCCTGCCCCGCCTGCCCGCTTCCCAGGCCGAACATTGGACGCCGCAGCAGCTTTCGCTGGATCGACTGCGCGCCTTCAGCGTGAAGAAGGGCTGCTATCCGGGCCAGGAAATCGTCGCCCGCACGCACTTCCTCGGTCAGGCGAAGCGCGGCCTGGCCCTGCTCGAAGCCGATGCGCCGCTGGACGCCGGCAGCGACGTGCACGCCGGCCCGATCGCGCTGGGCAAGGTCGTCGCCACCGGCCAGGACGATGCGCGATCGCTGGCACTGGCGGTGCTGCCGATCGAGCGCGATGCATCGTCGTTGCAGGTGGGGGCGACACCGGCGCGCGAGCACCCACTGCTCGACGGACTGGCCCGATAGTGCAGTGATGCCGGGGCGCAGCGCACTCGACGGGATCCGGCGTCTCGTCACTGCTGCGCTGGGCCTCACGGCTGCGGCGTGCGCGTCGATCTGCGCTCTGATGGCCTGGCTCTGGTTCGATGGAAGCCGCTACGCCTACAACGGCCAGGGGCGCTACTTCGACGGTGTCGTCGTTCACGAAGACATGACCGACGTCACCCGCGCCGGCTTCTTCGTCTTCCTGCTGACCGCGGTGTTCGTGTGGCTACTGCGGCGGTCGCTGATCCGGCGTCAGGCAGACGAACCGGCGCGCTGACGCTGCCAGTGCTCATGCCACGCCTGGAACATCAGCACGTTCCACAGATGCGTGTGCCACTTGCGCTCACCGGCAAGGAACGCCTGCCACAGATCGTTCACGGCGTCGGCATCGAAATGCCCTTCCGCACGCAGACGCGCTGGATCGAGCAGTGACCCCGCCCACTCCTGCAGGTCGCCCTTGAGCCACTCGCTGACCGGCGCACCGAAACCGCGCTTGGCGCGATCGACCATCGAGTCGGGCAGGTAGCGCCGCAGCACCCGCTTGAGCAGATGCTTGTTGCCGTCGGGATGGCGCTTGAATGCCAACGGCAGCGACCAGGCGAACTCGGCCACGCGCCAGTCGAGCAGCGGGGCGCGCGCCTCCAGGCTCACCGCCATGCTGGTGCGGTCGACCTTCACCAGCAGATCTTCGGGCAGGTAGACCGCGAAGTCCGCGAGCATCATCGCGTCGGCGGGCGTGCCAGCGCCGCGCAGCGGATCAGGCTCGTCGTAGAACGTGTGCGGTAGCGACGCCCCGAGGACGACCGCGGCCGGATCGCGCCAGCGCGCAACGCGCTGCCGGTAGACGTCGCCGATGCCGCGGGCGCCCATCTCGGCGGCCAGCGCGGCGAATCCACCGGTGCGCGACGCTTCGCCGTGGTCACGCGCGCCACGCGCCAGCGCCCGTCGCAACGGCGCCGGAATCCGCCGCAGTAAGTCCCAGTTGCGCAACGCGCGGTCGTAGCGCTTGTAGCCGTAGAACAGCTCGTCGCCACCATCGCCCGACAAGGCCACCGTCACCTGGGTGCGAGCCAGCCGCGCGACCAGCGCGGTCGGAACCTGCGATGCGTCGGCGAAGGGTTCGTCGAACATCGCCGGCAACGTCGGCACCACCGCCAGCGCGTCGGCGCCGCTCACGTACAGCTCGGTGTGTTGCGTGTGCAGGTGTTCGGCGACTTCGCGCGCCATGTGCGCCTCGTCGTGGTGCGAACGCTCGAAACCGATGGTGAAGCTGCGCACCGGATGCCGGCTCTGCGCCTGCATCAGCGAGGTGACGACGGAGGAATCGGTTCCGCCCGACAGGAACACGCCGACCGGCACGTCCGCGACCATGCGCAGCGCGACCGCGTCGCGCAGCAGTTCGTCGAGATGGTTCTCGGCTTCGAGCACGTCGCCCTTGAACGGGCTGGCCAGTGCGGCCGTCATGCGATCGTGCGGATTCCAGTAACGGCGCTGATCGCGATGCGGGTCGTGCGCTGCCGGCCCTAGCGCGACGGTCGCCGCATCGATGCGCAGCAGCGTGCCGGGGAGCAACTTGAAGGTATCGAGATGGATCGCGTGCGGCGCCGGGATGTAGTCCAGCCGCAGCAGCAACGCCAGCGCATCGCGACTGACGCCGTTGTCGAAATCGGGATGGCGCCACAGGGCTTTCAGCTCCGACCCGAACACGAAGGTGCCGCCGGCCCAACCGTAATACAGCGGCTTCTTGCCGACGCGATCGCGCGCCAGCCACAGGCAGCGTTCCTGCCGGTCCCACAGCGCCAAGGCGAACATGCCGTTGCAGCGCGAGACGGCTTCGTCGACGCCCCATTCCATCACCGCGGCCAGTAGCACCTCGGTATCGGAATGGCCGCGGAACACGTGGCCGCGCGCGACCAGCACTTCGCGCAACTCGGCGAAGTTGTAGATCTCGCCGTTGTAGACGACGACGAAACGGTGGTTTTCCGACGCCATCGGCTGGTGGCCGAGCGGCGACAGGTCGAGGATGCTCAGGCGCCGGTGCGCCAGCGCGACACCAGCGGTGTCATCGACCCACACGCCGCGATCATCGGGACCGCGATGCTCCAGCGCGTCGCCCATCTCGCCGGCGAGCGCGTCCAGCCGCGCGGCATCGATGTCCGGCGTCGGGCGCAGCAGGCCGGCGAGTCCGCACATGCGATCAGGCCAGGCGATCGGCCGCCGCGACGATGTCGTCGTCGGACGGAATGACGAGGAAGGCCGCGCCGGCGAGCGGCGTGTACGTGTCGACGCCGACCACGCGCTGGAACGGACGCGCGCCGTGCGCTCCCTTGAACAGCCCGCCTTCGGCGATCGCGGTGAGCACGCCCTCGCCCACGCCGGCGCTGTGGCGGCCTTCGTCGACGATGAGGATGCGTTTGGCGGTCTTCGCCTGCGCGCGGATGTACTCCTCGTTGAGCGGCACCAGCCAGCGGAGGTCGACGACGCGCGACTTCCAGCCGTGCTTGGCTTCGATCGCACGCGCGGCGCGCAGGCTCATCGGCACGCCGTTGCCGTAGGTGAAGATGACGAGGTCATCGAAGCCCTCACCGTACACGCGGCCTTCGCCGAGCGGCATCGCTTCGTCCGGCTTCGGATACGTCGTCAGCCATTTGCCGTCGCCGGGCTCGTACAGGTCCTTCGTCATGTACAGCGCGATCGGTTCCAGGAACACGCTGACGCGTCCGTCCACCTTCGCCAGCGCGGTCAGCGTGCGCAGCATCGTCGCCGCATCGTCGCCGCGCGACGGACAGCCGACCACCAGGCCCGGAATGTCGCGCAACGCGGTGATCGAATTGTCGTTGTGGAAGTGGCCGCCGAAACCGCGCTGGTAGCCCAGGCCGGCGATGCGCACCACCATCGGGTTGGCGTACTGGTTGTTGCTGAAGAACTGCAGGCTCGCCGCTTCGCCGCGGATCTGGTCGCAGGCGTTGTGGAAGTACGCCAGGTACTGGATCTCCGGGATCGGCAGCATCCCCATGTTGGCGAAGCCCTGCGCCATGCCGAGGATCATCGTTTCGTCGAGCAGCGTGTTGAACACACGACGCGGACCGAACGCCTTCTGCAAGCCCTTGGTGACCGTGTAGACGCCGCCCTTCTGCGCCACGTCCTCGCCGAACAGCAGCGTCTGCGGGTACTTGGCGAACAGGTCGTGCAACGCATTGTTGATCTGGATGGCGAGGTGGCGCGGCGGCTGGTTCTCGGGCAGCTTGGCGTCGCCGCCGAATACTTCGAGACGGCGCTGAGCATGTTCGACACGCTCGGCTTCCCGCTTCACCTTTTCCGGCGAGTACGGGGCCAGCGGCGCAATCACGTCGTCCAGCTTGTCGATCTTGGGACGGCGGTCGGCTTCCTCCGCCGCGGCAAAGCACTTCTTGCGCGTGGCCTCGTACACCTCGAGCACTTCGTCCTTCGACATCAGGCCCGACTCGAGCGCGATCGCCGCCGAACGCAGCAGCGGATCGGTCGCTTCCACCGCGCACAACTCTTCGATCGAACGCCATTCGATCTCGAAGTCGGTGCCGGCGTGACCCATGATGCGGGTCGTGCGCAGGTGCAGGAACGTCGGGCGGCGCGTGCTGCGGCAGTGCTCGACGGCGCGCTGCACGTCGGCATAGCCGCTCGCCAGATCGAGGCCGTCGGCGGCGAAATAGTCCAGCCCGTCCATGTTGCGAAAGCGGTTGGCGATCCAGCCGCCGGGCGTCTTCACCGAGATTCCGATGCCGTTGTCCTCGCACACGAACAGCACGGGCGCCGGCAGCTTCTGGTACGCGGTCCATGCGGCGGCGTTGAAGGCCGTCTGCGCGGTGGCGTGGTTGGACGAGGCGTCGCCGAAGGAGCAGATCGCGATGCTGTCGCCGGGGATGGGCAATTCGTGTCCCAGGCGCCTGGCCGTTTCGATCGCAACCGCGGTGCCCAGTGCCTTGGGCAAGTGCGAAGCGATGGTCGAGGTCTGCGGCAGCACCCACAACGGCTTGCTGCCCCACACCTTGTGGCGGCCACCGCTGGCCGGATCGTCCTTGCTGGCAGCGAAGCTCAGCGCCGAATCCATCACCGGGTCCATGCCGGGCAGCTTGCGGAAGCGTTCGGCCATGAAGCCGCCGGAACGGTAATGCAGGAACGCCGGATCGGTGTGACGCGTCAGGCGCGCAACCATCGCGTTGCCTTCGTGGCCACTGGAACCGATGGTGTAGAAAACCTTGTTCTGCACGCGCAATACGCGCGCCATCAGGTCCAGGTGGCGGCTGATGAGCTGCGATTCGAACAGTTCGCGAAACCCGCGGGCGTCGAGCGCACTGCCGTCCAGGATGGCATCACCGGGCGAGGGGCGCGCATCGACGAGGCCGCTCCACGCCTTCACGAATTCGGAGAAATTGACGTCGCAGATCTCGGCCCGGTTGAGGCCTTTCATGCGTGCGGGAATGGGATTGTAAATCTGGGACATGGGGGGCTTGGGTTCCGATGCCGGCGCGCGGGCGGTGTTCGTGATGATGCGGGGCGGCGCGTCAGTCCGGCAGCGCGAGCCGCGACAATGCTTCCACCGGCGGCGCACGCATCGCGATGAAACGTGGCGTCTGCCGCACGCGCTCCAGCCACTCCTGCACCGCGGGATAGGTCGTCAGGTCGAAGCCGCCTTCGTCGGCCACGCCGGTGTAGGCGAACAGCGAGATGTCGGCGATGCCGTATGCCGCGCCACTGAACCACGGCTGCGACTTCAGATGCTCTTCCATCACCGCCAGCGCCTGGTTGCCGCGCTCGCGGAGTTGCGGCAACGTCGCGCGGCGCGGCGAATCCAGCTGCGTCCAGCCGCGGATGAAGCGCGCCACGGCGATGTAGGGCTCGTGGCTGTACTGCTCGAAGAACAGCCAGCTCAGCACCAGCGCGCGCTCGTAGGCATCGCCGGCGAAGAACGGCGTGCCTTCGGCCAGGTAGCACAGGATCGCGTTCGACTCGGTCAGGATGCGACCGTCGTCGAGTTCGATCATCGGCACCTTGCCGTTGGGATTCTTCGCCAGGTATTCCGGCGTACGCGTAGCGCCGGCGGTACTGTCGACCTCCACCCACTTGAACTCGCGTTCGAGCTGGGTCAGCAGCAGGCGCAGCTTGTGGCAGTTGCCGGAAGCGGAATAGCCATAGACGGTGATCACATTGCGCCCTCGCGTTCGCGCCGCGCCAGCCACTGCTCGCGCGACTGGCCCCAGATCTCGATGTCCTTCGTGTCGAACGGCGCCGGCAGGCGGCCCATGCGCAGCAGGCGCGAGCCCAGTTTGGCCGCGACGGTCTTCGAGTTCGTGTTGTCCGGGTCGATGGTGTGGATCACTTCGCTCCAGCCCAACGTATCGATCGCCCAGTCGATGGCGGCGATCGCGGCCTCGGGACCGTAGCCCCGGCCCCAGCGGTCGCGCACGATGCTCCAGCCGACTTCGGTGCCCGGCCAGCCTTCCGGCTGCCACGGTCCAACGCGACCAACCCACTCACCGCTCGCTTTCTCGATCACCGAAAACATCGCGAAACCCTTGAGGTGCCACGCACCGATCATCGCCGCGAAGCTGCGCCAAGCGGACGCACGAGGCTCGACGCCGCCGATGTGGCGACAGGTCTCTTCGTCCGACTTGAACGCCGCCCAGGCCTCGAAGTCCTCGGCCTGGGGCGGGCGCAGGATCAGTCGGTGCGTTTCGAGCGTAGGCCCCAGCTGCATCGCCGGCCCCACTCAGAACGCGCTGATGCCGGTGAGTTCGCGTCCGATCACCAGCTGATGCACGGTTTCCGTGCCCTCGTAGGTGATGACCGATTCGAGGTTCAGTGCGTGCCGGATCGCGGCATGTTCGGTAGTGATCCCGGCGCCGCCGAGCAGATCGCGGCATTCGCGCGCGATGTCGATGGCCATGCGGCAGTTGTTCCACTTTGCCAGCGAAACCTGCGCCGGCTGCATCGTGCCCGCGTCCTTCAGGCGGCCAAGCTGCAGCACCAGCAGCTGCGCGAGCGTGATACGACGGGCCATTTCGGCCATCTTGATCTGCGCGCTCTGCGTCGCCGCAACGGGGCGCTCGAACAGGATGCGCTCCTTCGTGTAGTTCAGCGCTTCGTCCAGGCACGCGATGGCAGCGCCGATCGGGCCCCAGGTGATGCCGTAGCGTGCCTGCGTGAGGCAGCCCAGCGGGCCCTTCAACCCCTTCACGTTCGGCAGGCGGTTGGCGTCGGGCACGCGCACGTTGTCGAAGAACAGCGAGCTGGTCACCGATGCGCGAAGGCTCATCTTGTGCTTGATTTCCTGCGCGGCGAAGCCGGGCATTCCCTTCTCGACCACGAAGCCCTGGATGCCTTCATCGGTCTGCGCCCAGACGATGGCGATATCGGCGACATTGCCGTTGGTAATCCACATCTTCGAGCCGTTGAGGACCCAGTCGCCGCCGTCGCGCTTGGCGTGGGTCTTCATGTTGGCCGGATCGGAACCACCGTGCGGCTCGGTCAGACCGAAACAGCCGATGACCTTGCCGGCGGCCAT
The DNA here is from genome assembly GCA_005503055.1 of Lysobacteraceae bacterium P. Taxonomy (GTDB): domain Bacteria; phylum Pseudomonadota; class Gammaproteobacteria; order Xanthomonadales; family Xanthomonadaceae; genus Lysobacter_J. The sequence goes on from SCOX01000001.1 coordinate 825,576, forward strand.
GTCGGGCAGCCAACGCTCGCGCTGTTCCTCGCTGCCGTAGGCATAGATGGGGTACATGCACAGCGAGGACTGCACGCTGACGAAGCTGCGGATGCCGCTGTCGCCACGCTCCAGTTCCTGGCAGATCAGACCGTAGCTGACCGCGTTGAGGCCGGCGCAGCCGTACTTCTCGGGCAGCGAGGAGCCCAGCAGGCCCAGCTCGGCGATTTCGCCGACGAGTTCCTTCGGGAAACGGGCCTGGTCGAAGGCGTCGCCGATGATCGGGATCACGCGCTCGTCGGTGAACCGCGCCACCGTGTCCTGTACGGCGCGCTCCTCCTCGCTGAGCAGGGAGCGGACGTCGTAGAGGTCGTACGGATGCAGGGCCATGGCGCACTCGACTAGGGGAAAGACCGTCATTGTACGGGCGCCCCGAGGCCGGGGTAAGGCCGCGTAAACGCTCGCAACTACGAGGATCGAGCAGCGCAAACGGGACACTCAAAACAAACGGGGCCGGATCGCTCCGGCCCCGTCGGGGTACTGCGGCATTGTCCTGCGGTATCAGCCGCGCGTCGGGCCCGCGGCGGCGGCCGTCTGCGTGACCACCTGGCCGTCGATGACCGGCAGGCGGCCGGCGACCGGACGCTCATCCATGCGGATGGTCTGCTCGGCGCCGTCGTAGCGATAGGTCACGTCGTAGCCGACGACCTTGTCTTCTTCACCCAGCAGGATGCGGCTGCCCGGCTTGCTGTCGGTGCGCATGGTGCCGGTAGTGCCGTCCGGGTTGCGGTAGGTCACGTTGTAGCCCGTCACGCGCGAGGACTCGGACGTGGAGGACACGGTGTGGCACTGGCGCTCGGTGCGGCTGGTCACCTTGCCACCGACATGGCGCTTGTCGATCTGGTTGCCGATGAAGCCACCGGCAACCGCGCCGCCGACGGTCGCGGCCTTCTTGCCATTGCCGCCGCCGACCTGGTTGCCGAGCAGGCCGCCGATGACCGCGCCGGCCACGGTGCCGCCGACGTTGCCGTCACGCTCCGGGGCGCGCTCCTGCACGACCACGTCCTCGCACACTTCACGCGGGGTCGAGGTGGTGCTGGTCTCGCGGATCGCGTCGCTGCCGATCACCGTGGCGTACAGCTTTTCCTTTTCCGAGATCGCCTTGACGTTGGTGACGTCGGCGTAGTCGATCTTGTTGGCGCCGATGGCGCCATCAGCGGCCAGATCGCCCTCCTGGCCCGGCAGGGCTTCGGCGCCGGCCGCGGCCGGGGTCGCCTCGTTTCCGCGGAAGCTGTTGAATGCAGCCACTGCGACACCGCCTACGAGCAGCGAAGCCAGGGCGACTGCGAGCATGTTCTTATTCATTTCAGGCCTCTGCGGCGGGGTGTGCCCGCGGTTGGTGGATGGCGCCATTCGAGCATTGGGAAGCTGAACGGCCGCCGATTTTTTAACATCAAGCTGTCGAAACTGTGAACCCGATTGGGCAGGCTTGTGTCGTCTCTGCGACGACCGTCAAACTGGATCTGCCATGGCCTCCCCATTCACTGCCCCTTTGCTCGGGTTCCTGTCGAAGCTCAGCTTCCCGCGCCTGTTCCTGGTGGCGGCAGGGCTTTTCGTGGCCGATCTGGCCGTGCCCGACTTCATTCCTCTGGCGGACGAGCTGCTGCTCGGCCTGGGAACGCTGCTGCTGGCGAGCTGGAAGAAGCGCAAGGACACCCCCATTCCACCGCCGCCGGTGCAGCGCTGAGCCCATCCGTGCACGGCCTCGTCGACACCCATTGCCATCTGGACGACGCCGAGTTCGACCGCGATCGCACCGAAGTGATCGCGCGCGCACGCGAGGCAGGCGTGACCCGGCAGGTCGTGCCGGCCGTCGATGCCGCCAGTTGGCCGAAGCTGCGCGAGGTCTGCGCGGCCGACGACGGCCTGCATGCCGCCTACGGGCTGCATCCGATGCTGCTCGAAGTCCACCGCGACGAACACCTCCCGCAATTGCGCGAATGGATCGAGCGCGAACATCCGGTGGCCGTCGGCGAGTGCGGACTGGACTATTTCGTCGAAGGACTGGATGCCGATCGCCAGCAGCATTTCTTCGAGGGGCAATTGAAGATTGCGCGCGACTTCGACCTGCCGGTCATCGTGCATGCGCGTCGCGCGGTGGACGCGGTGATCGCCACGATCCGACGGATCGGTGGGCTGCGCGGTGTGGTGCACAGTTTTTCCGGCAGCGAGGAACAGGCCAAGCAGCTGTGGAAGAACGGCTTCCTGCTCGGACTCGGCGGCCCCGTAACTTACGACCGCGCCAATCGCCTGCGCCGGCTCGTCGCGACGATGCCGATCGAGCATCTCGTGCTGGAAACCGACGCGCCCGACCAGCCCGATGCCCACATCCGAGGCCAACGCAACGAACCCTCGCGCTTGCCTAGCGTGCTCCACACCATTGCGGAGCTTCGTGGCGAAGATGTCGACGCCATCGCCCGCGCGACCAGCGAGAACGCGCAACGCCTGTTCGACCTGCCCCGCGCCTAGGCGCGCGCAACCCCCTTGCGCTTGAGCAGCAGCTCCAGCGCGCGCCCTACCGCGGCGAAGGCGAAGGTGCCGGTGATGTGGGTGGCCGCTCCCAGCCCCGCTCCGCAATCGAGCTTGAGCGCTGCATCGCCGGACACCGTCGGCCGGATGCCGCAGACCGTGCCGTCGGGCTGCGGGTACTTCACGTTCTCCAGCGAATAGATCGCCGAGATGCCGAAGTAGCGGTCCGAGTTCTTCGGGAAATTGAATTCGCTGCGCAATTTCTTGCGGACCAACGCGAGCATCGCATCGTGCTCGGTGCGTGAAAGGTCGCGTACGCGCACCAGCGTCGCGTCGGTGCGACCACCGGCCGAGCCGACGACGATCAGCGGCAATTTGCGCCGCCGGCACCACGCTGCCATCACCACCTTGGTACGGAAGCTGTCACACGCGTCGACGACGAGATCGAAGCCGCGATCGAGCATTTCCTCCAGGTTCGAGGGCGTGACGAAGCTGGCGATCGCCTCCACGGTGATCTGCGGATTGATCGCGCGGCTGCGCTCGGCCATCGCCTCCACTTTCACGCGGCCGTACTGGCCGGCGAGGGCCGGCAATTGGCGATTGGTGTTGGAGACGCACAGGTCGTCGGCGTCGATCAGGGTGAGATGCCCCACGCCGGTGCGCGCCAGCGCTTCGGCCACCCAGGAGCCCACGCCGCCCATCCCCACTACGGCGACGCGACAGCCGGCCAGGTGCGCCACCGTGCCCGTTCCGTAAAGTCGGTCGACTCCGGCGAAGCGCTCCAGCCAGGCGGGATCGAGTGCGTGCTCGGGATGGGTCTGCTTGGGTACGGTGGCCGTGCTCATGGCGACATTGTAAGCGCCGTGCGCGCACGGGCCGTCGCGAGGCGCGTGCTATCGTGCCGCGAATTCTTGGATGGAGGCCAGGCATGAATACCCAGCCCAGCAAACCGCGCAGCCACGCAACACGCTATCTGTTCCTGTTCCTGCTCGGACTGGTGATCGGCTCGGTGGCGACCGTCATGGCCGTCCGTGCCATCCAGGCACGCAAGGACCACTTCCACGAGAGCGTGATGTACGTGCAGGAATGGCACCTGGGTCAGCTCAAGAAGAAGGTCGAGCAGAACCGCTGCACCGCGACCGACGTGCTGCCCAACCTCAAGGCACTGCGCACGATGGCCGACGATCTCGAACCGGCCTTCCCCGATCTGGCCGACGACAAGCGCTTCGCCGAACACGCAAGCAAGATGCGTGCGCGACTGGACGCCGCGCTTGCCAGCCCGCCGCTCAACTGCGCCGGCGTGGCCACCACGGCACAGGGCATCGGCGAGACGTGCAAGGGCTGTCACCAGGATTTCCGCTGACTGAACGTTCCGGAAAGCGCGGTGCGCGAATGCGCGCAGATTGATCGGCAGTTCACTTCGCCGCGTCTAGCGTGACCGCCATGGCGACGGGGCCCCAGGCCCGGCCATTCCACCTCCAGGAGGAGAGTCGCGCATGAATATCCAGAATGTCCGTCTGCTCGGTGTCGCCGCTGCCGCAACGCTTGCCCTGGCCGGCTGCGCCACGTCGCCGGGCTACAGCAGTGCGCCTGCGCCGAGCTACGGCGGCGGCGGCGGCTACAGCAGTGCCCCGGCCAATTGCTACGACTGCGGCACGGTGACCCGCATCGAACAGGTCGCCTCCGGCAGCCGCGCGCCAAGCGCGACCGGTGCGATCCTCGGCGGCATCGTCGGCGCCGTCGCCGGCCACGAGATCTCGTCCCACACCGGTGGCAGCAAGGGCAACCAGAACATCGCGGCGGCGGCCGGCGCGGTCGGCGGTGCGGTCGCCGGCAATGCGATCCAGAAGAACACCAGCGGCGCCTCGTACAACGTCTATGTACGCATGAACGACGGTCGTACGACCGTGGTCACCCAGAATGACCTCGGCAACGTGCGCGAGGGTTCCTACGTTCGCGTATCCAACGGCAAGGCCTGGGCGCAGTAACGCACGCTTGCCATGCAGCGGCATCCGGACGGCCCGCGCGAGCGGGCCGTTCGTTTGTGCGATGGGACTCATCTTCGGCGAGGGCCGCCGTTGGCGTGGTGTCGAAATTCCTGCCGCCGGAAAAGAAAAACCCGGCCTCGGCCGGGTTTTTCTTCGCCTGTCGCGCCGGGCGCGACCGCAGCGGCTCTTGTCAGAGCGGCTGCACAGCGTCGGCCTGCAGGCCCTTCTGGCCTTGCACGACGGTGAAGGTGACCTTCTGGCCTTCCTTCAGGCTCTTGAAGCCCTGGGACTGGATGGCACGGAAGTGCACGAACACGTCTTCGCCGTTCTCACGGCTGATGAAGCCGAAGCCCTTGGCATCGTTGAACCACTTGACGGTACCGGTTTCACGACCTGACATTGGCACTCACTCCTTGGAACGTTGCTGGTTTAAACGTGGCGCGCCACGTGCTGGTTGCAAGGAGGAAGCGAGGTGGATGTAGCGGATCGATGATCAACCGCATCGGGCCACGATTCACGGTGACCCTGGCAAACACAGCGCCCGCACGGTACCCCGCGCTGGGCGAAAATGCAATCCAGGCAAAGTGCCTGTCGGCGAGGGGCAACACGGATGGATTTTCAGGCGGTTTATTACGTCCTGGCGGGGCTTTTGATCCTCGTCGGAATCGCAGGGACAGTGCTCCCCGCCCTGCCCGGCCTGCCCCTGGTTTTTGCCGGCATGCTGCTGGCTGCCTGGGCCGGCGACTTCCAACAGGTCGGCTGGGTTCCGCTGCTCGTGCTGGGGCTGTTGACCGTCCTGTCCATCGGCATCGATTTCCTCGCCACGGCCGTCGGCGCCAAACGCGTTGGGGCCAGCAAGCTCGCCATCGCAGGCGCGATGATCGGCACCTTCGCCGGGCTGTTCTTCGGACCGATCGGTTTGTTCACCGGACCGTTCGTCGGCGCCCTTGGCGGCGAACTCATCCACGGCCGCGAAGTTCGCAAGGCAGCGCATGTCGGGTTCGGCACGTGGCTGGGCATCGTGTTCGGCGTGGTGCTCAAGATCGGCTTGGCCTTTGCGATGCTGGGACTGTTCGCGTTGGCCTGGTTCCTCTGACCGTCGAGTTCATCATTCACGGCCGTGTTGTGTTGCGATGCGACACTGAGCGGCGCCGACTTTCCCTTTCGCGAGTGACCCATGCCGACCCCCAGGCACGAAGCCCCTCACAATCGACTTTTCCTCGCGCGCCACGCCGCGCTCACCCTCCTCGCCGCCGCGCCAGTTCACACCTTGGCGCAAGTGCCCGCCCACGCCGCCACGCCCGAGGCCTGCGTTTCGATCAACGTCGATGCCGATCGCCTGGCGTGCTATGACGCCGCGCTCGGCCGCGGCGCGCGCGACACCCGCGGTGCCGACATCGCCGCCAAGGAAGCCAAGGCGATCCAGAAGAACCTGGAAATCGCGGAGGAAGTGGTGCCCCAGGCCGCGCAGGCCGAAGCGCCCATCGGCAGCGACCTGTATCCGATGGAAGAGACGCTCGACCGCGCCATCGCCAATGCCGGCAAGGGCTCGTTGCTCGACAGCCGCTGGGAACTGGCGAAGGACTCCAAGCTGGGCACCTGGAACTTCCGCGCCTACAAACCGGTGTACCTGCTGCCCGCGTTCTGGAGCAGCGATCCGAACCAGACGCCGTCCTCGCCCAACCCGAAGAACACGGTCGACACGCCGTTGGACGTCGACGAACTTGAGGCGAAGTTCCAGCTCAGTTTCAAGACCAAGGCGTGGGAGAACGTCTTCGGCGACAACGGCGACCTGTGGATGGCCTACACCCAATCCTCGCACTGGCAGGTCTACAGCTCCGATACCTCGCGCCCGTTCCGCGAGACCAACTACGAGCCGGAGGTCATGCTGACCTTCCGCAACAACTACCGGCTGGGCGGATGGAACGGCCGCCTGCTGGGCATCGGCGTGAACCATCAGTCCAACGGCCGCGCCGATCCACTCTCGCGCAGTTGGAACCGCGTGATCGGCATGATCGGCCTGGACCGCGAGAACTGGGCGTTGACGGTGCGTCCGTGGTGGCGCATCGAGGAAAGCGCGAACGACGACAACAACCGCGACATCGAAGACTACGTCGGCCGTGGCGACGCGACGCTCGTGTATGTGCGCGGCGGACACCAGTTCTCGCTGATGGGCCGGCATTCGCTGCGCGGCGGCGATCGCTCGCACGGCGCGGTGCAGTTCGATTGGGGTTTCCCGATCAGCAACAGCTTGCGCGGCCATGTCCAGGTGTTCGATGGCTACGGCGAAAGCCTGATCGACTACAACCACAAGGCGACCTACATCGGCCTGGGAATCTCCCTGTTCGAGTGGTACTGAACGCCGCCTGTTGGCGAAACGCTTGATTCATCGTGGCGTGAGTCCGGTCGCAGCCTGCGCGATTGGCCTGTCCCATCATGTCGGTCCGATGGAGACCGCTTGCGGACGGAGGCCACGATGGACATGCGACGCATCCTTTCGCTCGACGGCGGCGGCATCCGTGGCCTGGTCAGCTGCCACTGGCTGGCCGGGGTCGAGGACGCCCTCGCGCGCGGCGGCAAACCGGGCCTGCTGAAGTCCTTCGACCTGCTCGCCGGCAGTTCCACCGGCGCCATCGTCGGCTGCGGCTTGGCCATCGGACTGGCGCCCATGCAGCTGGCGGATCTCTATCGCCAGCACCGTCATCTGATCTTTCCCGGCATGGCGCAGCGCCTGTGGTCGCGTGCGGGACGCATGTTCACCCAGGGCGTTTCGGCGCCGCGCTATGACGCGACCGGACTGGAGGAGGTGCTGCGCAAGGTGTTCGGCGACACCCGCCTGGGCCAGTCGAAGATCCCGCTGCTGATCACCAGCTACGACACCATCGCCCGCAAGCCCATCGTCTTCAAGAGCTTCAAGGCCGAACACGCCGACCTGCGGATGTGGGAGGTCTGCCGCGCCTCGTCCGCGGCGCCGACGTACTTCCCCGCGCATGCGATGACCGTGGAGGGCCGGGCGCGCGCGATGATCGACGGCGGCGTGGTGGCCAACAACCCGACCGCCTGCGCGATCGCCGAGGCCATGCGCAAGGACGCGCGCGTGGACAGTGCGCAGAACCTGGTGGTGCTGTCCGTCGGCACCGGCGAGCGGAGCCGTCCGATCGACCTGAAGTCGGCACAGGAATGGGGCGCGATCGAATGGGCGATCCCCATCATCGATGTGCTCTTCGACGGCAGCACCGATGCGGTGGACTACATCGCACAGCATCTGGTGGGCGACGGCTACTTTCGCCTGCAGGCGGAATTGCTGACCGGGCTGGACGATCTTGACGACGTGAGCGCAACCAACATCGCCGGGCTGGAGTCGATGGCGCAGGATTACCTGTTGCGCGAAGAGACCCGAACGAAGCTCGGTGCGTTGGTGGCGCGGTTGTAGTTCGCCTTCGACGAGTGCCGTGCGGTCGATGCAGTCGCTTCGCCGCCCCTCTCCCCTCTCCCGTCGCGACCGAAGGGAGTGCAGGGCTGAGAGGGGCTCAAGCGTCGCGGCTTACGCCACCACCACCGGGATCTTGCCGATCTTCGCCTGCCACTCGCGCGGGCCGGTGTTGTGCACGGATTCGCCGGTCGAATCGACGGCGACCGTCACCGGCATGTCCTGCACTTCGAACTCGTAGATCGCTTCCATGCCCAGGTCGGCGAAGCCGACGACCTTGGCCGCCTTGATCGCCTTCGAGACGAGATACGCCGCGCCGCCCACGGCCATCAGATAGGCCGACCGGTGCTTGCGGATCGCCTCGATCGCCGTCGGGCCGCGCTCGGCCTTGCCGACCATGCCGAGCAGCCCGGTCTGGCTGAGCACCTGCTCGGTGAACTTGTCCATGCGCGTGGCGGTGGTCGGACCGGCGGGGCCGACGACCTCGTCGCGCACCGGATCGACCGGGCCGACGTAGTAGATGAAGCGGCCGCGCAGGTCGACCGGCAGCGCCTCACCCTTGTTGAGCATGTCGACCATGCGCTTGTGAGCGGCGTCGCGGCCGGTCAGCAGCTTGCCGTTGAGCAACAGCACTTCGCCCGGCTCCCAGCCGGCGACGTCTTCCTTCGTCAGCGTGTCCAGATTGACGCGGCGCCCCTTGGAGGCGTCGTAGGTCAGCTCCGGCCAGTCGGCCAGCGACGGCGGATCGAGCATCACCGCGCCGCTGCCGTCCAGGGTGAAGTGCGCGTGGCGCGTGGCGGCGCAATTCGGGATCAGCGCCACCGGCAGGTTGGCGGCGTGGGTCGGGTAGTCCTTGACCTTGATGTCGAGCACCGTGGTCAGGCCGCCCAACCCCTGCGCGCCGATGCCCAGCGCGTTGACCTTCTCGTACAGCTCCAGGCGCAGTTCCTCGGCGCGATTGGACGCGCCGCGGGCCTGCAGATCGGTGATGTCGATCGGCTCCATCAGCGCTTCTTTCGCCAGCAGCATCGCCTTCTCGGCGGTGCCGCCGATGCCGATGCCCAGCATGCCCGGCGGACACCAGCCGGCGCCCATGGTCGGCACGGTCTTGAGCACCCAGTCGACGATGGAGTCGGACGGGTTGAGCATCGCGAACTTCGATTTCGCTTCCGAACCACCGCCCTTGGCGGCGACGATCACGTCCACCGTGTTGCCCGGCACGACCTTCACGTTGACCACGCCCGGCGTGTTGTCCTTCGTGTTGGTGCGCTTTCCGGCCGGATCGGCCAGCACGCTGGCGCGCAGTTTGTTGTCGGGATGGTTGTAGGCCCGGCGCACGCCCTCGTGGACCATGTCCTCCACGCCCATCGTGGCGTCGTCCCAACGCACGTTCATGCCGATCTCGAGGAAGACCGTGACGATGCCGGTGTCCTGGCAGATCGGGCGATGCCCCTCGGCGCACATGCGCGAGTTGATCAGGATCTGGGCGATGGCGTCCTTCGCCGCTGGCGACTCCTCGCGCTCGTACGCGGCGGCGAGGTTCTGGATGTAGTCGACCGGGTGGTAGTAGCTGATGTACTGCAGCGCGTCGGCGACGGACTGGATCAGGTCTTCCTGGCGGATCGAGACAGGCACGCTGGACGCGGCGGACGACGGGATTGCGGTGTTGCTCACGGCGGGCTTCGAGGCTGGCGGCGGAACCGCCATTCTAGCCCGTCGTCAGCGGCCGGACCCGCCCACGGGCGTGCCGGAACGGGCCATGCGGGCGGAACGTTGCGTCCGCCGAGGGCCTTGGGTCAGGCCGCGTCGGCCTTCGTGGTGAAGCTCTCGCCGCAGCCGCATTCGGCCGTGACGTTCGGGTTGCGGAACAGGAACTGCTCGCCCAACCGCTGCTTGACCAAGTCGATCACGGTGCCGTCCACCAGCGGCAGGCTCAATGCATCGACGTATATGCGCACGCCTTCCTGCTCGAACACGGTGTCGCTGGCGCCGGCGTCGCGGGTCAGGTCGGCCTTGTACTGCCAGCCCGAACAGCCGGTGCGGCTCACGCCGAAACGCAGTCCGATCGCGCCCGGATCTTCGACCAGATAGCGCTGTACTCGGGCGAGCGCGGCGGGGGCGAGGGTGACGGCCATGGAGGACTCCAGCGTTACATCAACAGGTTACGAGTATGGATTATAGCGACGTGATGCCGGGCGTTCGGTAAACTCCGGCCTTTCCCCTTATTGGCCCGAAGCGGCAAGGATTCAAGGCATGACGGTGGTCAGCGTCGAACACGCGCTCGCGGGCAAGATCCCGGCCGGTGGCGAAGTCACGGTCCGCGGCTGGGTGCGGACCCGGCGCGACTCCAAGGCCGGGCTCAGCTTCGTCAACGTCAGCGACGGTTCCTGCTTCGCCCCGATCCAGGTGGTCGCCCCGGCCGAGCTGGACAACTACGAATCCGAGGTCAAGCGCCTCACCGCCGGTTGCGCGGTGATCGCCACCGGCACGCTGGTGGCCTCGCAGGGCCAAGGCCAGGCGTTCGAGATCCAGGCCAGCCGCCTGGAGGTGGTCGGCTGGGTCGAGGACCCGGAAACCTACCCCATCCAGCCCAAGGCGCACTCGCTGGAGTTCCTGCGCGAAAACGCCCATCTGCGTCCGCGCACCAACCTGTTCGGCGCCGTCACCCGCATCCGCGACTGCCTGGCCAAGGCCGCGCACCGCTACTTCCACGAGAACGGCTTCTACTGGATCTCCACGCCGATCGTCACCACCTCCGACGCCGAGGGCGCCGGGCAGATGTTCCGCGTCTCCACGCTGGACATGGCCAACCTGCCGCGCGACGACAAGGGCGCGGTCGATTTCAGCCGCGATTTCTTCGGCAAGGAAACCTTCCTGACCGTGTCGGGCCAGCTCAACGTCGAGGCCTACGCGCTGTCGCTGAGCAAGGTCTACACGTTCGGCCCGACGTTCCGCGCCGAGAACAGCAACACCACGCGCCACCTGGCCGAGTTCTGGATGATCGAGCCGGAAATCGCCTTCGCCGACCTCGCCGAGGACGCGCGCGTGGCCGAGGAATTCCTCAAGTACATGTTCCGCGCCGTGCTCAACGAGCGCGCCGACGACATGGCCTTCATCGCCGAGCGCGTGCAGCCCGACGCGATGACGCGCCTGGAGTCGTTCGTCAACGCGCCGTTCGAGCGCATCGAATACACCGATGCGATCAAGTTGCTTCAGAACGCGAAGAAGAAGTTCGACTTCCCGGTCGAATGGGGCCTGGACCTGCAGACCGAGCACGAGCGCTGGCTCACCGAGGAGCACGTCGGCCGTCCGGTCGTCGTGACCAACTATCCCGAGCACATCAAGGCGTTCTACATGCGCCTGAACGACGACGGCAAGACCGTCGCAGCAATGGACGTGCTGGCGCCGGGCATCGGCGAGATCATCGGCGGCAGCCAGCGTGAGGAGCGCCTGGACATGCTCGACACGCGCATGGCGCAGTTCGGGCTGGATCCGGCGCACTACGGCTGGTACCGCGATTTCCGCCGCTACGGCACCGTGCCGCACGCCGGCTTCGGCCTGGGCTTCGAGCGCCTGGTGGTGTACGTCTGCGGCCTGAGCAACATCCGCGATGCCATTCCCTACCCGCGCGCGCCGGGGCAAGCGGAGTTCTGATCCATCGACGGGATTGGATATTCGGGATACGAGATTCGCCGAGCCCGGCCTCCGCCGCCTCCCGAAAGCTTGTCCGGCCCCTGCTCTTGCGAATCACCAATCCCGAATCCCGAATCCCATCCTGTGATCCTCTTCTTTTCCCTGCTCTTCGTCGCCATCGCCATCGCCGGTTTCTGCGCGTTCGTGATCTTCTGGCCGCTGTCGCTGGTGCATATCCGCGACCGCCATCCGCAGTTGCAGTCGCAACTGGGCGAAGGCGCGTTCGCGCGGCCGTCGGCGTGGGGCTGGCTGCTCAAGCGCGGCTACCTGTCGGCCGACGATCGAAACCTCAACGGCCTGGCCAATCCGGCGCGCATCTCGCTGTTGACCATCATCGGCGGACTGGTCTGCGCCGCCCTGCTCTGGCTCCTCGCCGTGGTGATCGGATGAACGAAAACATGCCTCCCGAAAGCGCCGCAGCCGCCCCCGATCAATGGTGGCTGGCGACGATCGGTCGCACGATCGTCTGGGCGCGCCTGCGCCTGCTCGACGCCGGCACCGCCGAAGTGCTCGACAGCGACGGCGTCAGTCAGCCTTACGACAGCGAGGACACCGCCCGCGCCGCGCTGATGGACGCCGAGTTCGTCGCACTCGATGGCCTGGACGGCGAAGACGCGCGCGATCGCGGCTTCGAACTGGACGAGCTGGCGCCCCCCAGCGGCGAGAGTTTCGACGTGCTGCGCCCGCAGATGGTCCAGCAGCTCACCTCACGGCACTGATCGGACGACCATGTACCTGCCGCGCGCCTTCGCCGAAACGGACCTGGCCGCGCTGGACGACCTGGCGCGACGCGACCCTTTCATCACGCTGGTGACCGTACGCGACGGGGACCCGACCGTCAGCCACCTCCCCGTGCTGTACCGCCGCGAAGGCGACCGCGTGGAACTGATCGGCCACTGGGCGCGGCCAAACCCGCAGGCCAGGCACGACGGTGCCGCGCTGGCGATCTTCCAGGGCCCGCACGCCTACGTTTCGCCCGGCTGGTATCCCGACAAGGAAGAGGCCGCGCGCGTTCCCACGTGGAACTACGCCGTGGCGCACCTGCGCGGCACCTTGTCGACGTTCGAGGACGAAGCCTCGCTGGCCGGCGTCGTCGAACAGCTGAGCGTCGAGCACGAGGCGACGGTGGGCGGCGACTGGCGTTTCGAGATCGAACGCGACGACCAACGCCGGCAGCTGCGCGGGATCGTCGGGTTCCGACTCGATGTCGAATCCATCGCACTGAAGTTCAAGCTCAGCCAGAACCACCCGATGGCCAACCGCGAAGCCGTCGCCAGCCGTCTGGAATCGCAATCGCGCGAGGCCAGCCGCGACACCGCCGCGCTGATGCGCGAACGCATGAACGAAGCAACGGGAGACTGACGTGGACCTGGACCTCACCGGAAAGCACGCACTTGTCTGCGGCGGCAGCCAGGGCATCGGCCTGGCGGCGGCGCGGGCGCTGGCGGAACTGGGCGCCGATGTCACCCTGCTCGCGCGTCGCGAAGAACGCCTGCGCGAACTCGCCGACACGCTGCCGACGCCACGCGACGGCCAGGCACACGGCTGGATCGCGGCCGACGGCGCCGACACCGATACGCTGCGCGCGAAAGTGGAGGCGCTGGTGAGCGCGCGCCCCGTGCACATCCTGGTGAACAACAGCGGCGGCCCGCCGCCGGGCCCGGTGCACGGCGCCCAGATCGCGGCCTTCGAAGCCGCCTACCGCCAGCACCTCATCGCCAACCACGTGCTCGCCGAAGCCGTGATTCCGGGAATGGAACGCGACGGCTACGGGCGCATCGTCAACGTCATCTCCACCTCGGTGAAGGAACCGCTGCAAGGCCTGGGCGTTTCCAACACCACGCGCTGGGCGGTGGCGAGCTGGGCGAAAACGCTGGCGACGGAACTGGCGCCAAAGGGCATCACCGTCAACAACGTCCTGCCCGGCTCGACCGAGACGCCGCGCATCGAACAGATCATCGACAACACCTCGGCCAAGACCGGCCGCAGCCGTGAAGAAGTGTTCGAGAAGATGGTGTCGGAAATTCCCATGCGCAGATTCGCGCGTCCGCAGGAGACCGCCGCGGCGATCGCCTTCCTGTGCTCGCCGGCTGCGTCATACATCACCGGCGTGAACCTGCCGGTGGATGGCGGGCGGACGCGGTCGCTGTAATCGGGAATCGGGAGTCGGGAGTCGGGAGTCGGGAGTGCGTCTTCTGCAACCGTCATCCCCGCGAAGGCGGGGATCGAGGCCAACGCATATCGCACGAAAGTCCGGCTGCCGATCCGTCTTCGCGGGGCGGGTGGCCCATACCTATCAGCACGGCGCGGCCGCACTGCTAAGCTAGCCCCATGCGCCTTCGCCACTTCATCGCCGGTGAACCACGCGAGCCGGCATCGGGCCGCTGGGCGGAGGTCTTCGATCCCGCGAACGGCAAGCCTTTCGCCGAAGTCGCACTCGGCGACGCCGCCGACGTGGACGCTGCGATCAACGCAGCCGAAGCCGCCTTCCCGGCCTGGTCCGCCCTGCCCCATACCGAACGCGCACGCTGGCTCGAGAAACTTGCCGACGCCGTGGAAGCCGGGCTCGACGACTTCGCCCATGCCGAATCGCGCGACGGCGGCAAACCGATCAAGCTGGCGCGCGAAGTCGAAATCCCGCGCGCGATCAGCAACCTGCGCTTTTTCGCCCATGCCGCGACGCAGTTCGCCAGCGAATCTCACCACGGCCAGGCGGGCCTGAACTACACGCTGCGCCAACCGCTCGGCGTGGTCGGCACGATCTCGCCGTGGAACCTGCCGCTGTATCTGTTCACGTGGAAGATCGCGCCCGCGCTCGCCACCGGCAACACGGTCGTCGCCAAGCCTTCGGAAGTCACGCCAGTGACCGCGACCATGCTGGGCGAACTCGCCGCAAAGATCGGCTTTCCGAAAGGCGTGCTCAACATCGTGCACGGCCTGGGGCCGGATGTCGGCGAACCGCTGGTCACCGACGCGCGCGTGAAAGCGGTGTCCTTCACCGGCAGCACCGCGGTCGGCCGGCGCATCGCCGGCATCGCCGGTCCGCTGTTGAAGAAAGTCTCGTTGGAGTTGGGCGGCAAGAACCCCACGCTCGTCTTCGCCGACAGCGACTGGCGCGAGCACCTCGATACGTTGGTGCGCTCGGCGTTCCAGAACTCCGGGCAGATCTGCCTGTGCGGTTCGCGGGTGCTGGTCGAGCGGTCCATCTACTCCGAATTCCGCGACACGCTGGTCGAACGCGCGCAGCAGTTGCGCGTGGGCGATCCGATCGACGAAGACAACCAGCTCGGCCCGCTCGTCTCGCATGCCCACTTCGACAAGGTGATGAGCGCATTGCAGCGCGCCCGCGACGAAGGTGGTCGCGTGTTGTGCGGCGGCACGGCGCTGCAGCGCCCGGGCTGGTTCGTGACCCCGACGGTCATCGAAGGCCTCGGCCCGGACAGCGCGAGCAACCGCGACGAGATCTTCGGCCCCGTCGTCACGCTGCAATCGTTCGACACCGACGAACAGGCACTGGCGCTGGCCAACGCCGGCGACTACGGCCTCGCCGCATCGCTGTGGACGCGCGACCTGCGCCGCGCGCACCGGCTCGCCGCGCAACTGCGCGTCGGGATGGTGTGGGTGAACACCTGGCTGCAACGCGACCTGCGCACGCCGTTCGGCGGCATGGGTGCATCGGGCCTGGGCCGCGAAGGCGGATTCGAAGCGATGCGCTTCTTCACCGACGCCAAGAACGTCGGCCTGCAACTGGATTGAACGACATGACCACCGGTCCCCTCACCGACCTGCTGAAGAACAACCGCGATTGGTCCGAGCGCATCAGCCGCGAAGACCCGAAGTTCTTCGAGCGGCTTTCGAAACAGCAGGCACCGCAGTTCCTGTGGATCGGTTGCTCCGATTCGCGCGTGCCCGCCAACCAGGTCATCGACATGGCGCCGGGCGAGGTCTTCGTCCATCGCAACATCGCCAACGTCGTGGTGCACACCGACCTCAACTGCCTGTCGGTGATCCAGTTCGCCGTCGACGTGCTCAAGGTCAAGCACATCCTCGTCGTCGGCCATTACGGCTGCGGCGGTGTGCATGCGGCCCTGCACGGCACGCGCGTCGGGCTCGCCGACAACTGGCTGCGTCACGTGTCCGATGTCGCCGAGAAGCACGAAGGCTGCATGCACCATGCACAGGCCGGCGAGCGTCACGACCGACTTTGCGAACTCAACGTGATCGAACAGGTGCAGAACGTCTGCCTCACCACCATCGTTCGCGATGCCTGGGCACGCGGCCAGGAACTGACGGTGCATGGATGGGTCTACAGCCTGCGCAACGGCCTGGTGCACGACATGGGCATCGACGTGAGCGCGCATCACCAGCTCGCCGGCCTGTACAAGGCGGCGATCTCGCGCGTGAACGGCTACGGTGGAGATTCGCCGCGATGAGCGACGCCATTCGCGCCGACGCCGCGCCGAAGCCAGTGGGCCGGTACCCGCACGCGCGCCGCGTGGGCGACCTTTTGTTCCTGTCGGGTATCGGGCCGCGCGACCCGGCCAGCAATGCCATCGTCGGCAATGTCCACGACGCCGAAGGCCGCCTCATCAGCTACGACATCGATGCGCAGACGCGCGCGGTGTTCGCCAACGTGCGCACCGTACTGCAAGCCAGCGGCGCGCGCTGGGAAGACCTGGTGGACGTCACGGTCTATCTCACCGACATGGAGCACGACTTCAGGGCCTACAACGCGGTGTGGGCCGAGTACTTTCCCGACGTGGACACCGCGCCGTGCCGGACCACGCTGGGCATCACCGCGCTGCCGACGCCGATCGCCATCGAACTCAAATGCATCGCCGCCCCACGCAGCGATGCTGCCTCTCAAAGAGCATCGGAGTAAGCATGTTGCCCGCCCCGCTCAATCTGCAGGCCTGGATCGAGGAACATCGCCACCTGCTCAAGCCGCCGGTCGGCAACAAGGTGATCTACGTCGGCGACTTCATCGTGATGGTCGTCGGCGGCCCGAACCAGCGCACCGACTACCACTGGGACGAAGGCGCGGAGTGGTTCTATCAGCTCGAAGGCGAGATGGTGCTGCGCATCCAGGAGGACGGTGCGGTACGCGACATTCCGATCCGCGCCGGCGAGATCTTCCTTCTCCCGCCGCGCGTCCCGCATTCGCCGCAGCGCATGCCCGATTCGATCGGACTGGTGATCGAACGCCGCCGCCTTCCCGACGAACTCGATGGCCTGATGTGGTTCTGCGAACGCTGCAATCACAAGGTGTACGAGGAATTCTTCAAACTGAAGAACATCGAGGCCGATTTCCCGCCCGTGTTCGACCGCTTCTACGCCTCGCGCGAGCACCGCACCTGCACCGAATGCGGCCACCTGAACCCGGCACCGGCCAAGTACGTCATGCCGGATACCTGATGAGTCGCGCATGCTGAAGATCGACACCCACGCCCATTACATGCCGCGCGACTGGCCCAACCTGGCGCGCAAGTACGGCGACGACCGTTTCCCGGTGATCCACCACACCGACGACGGCCGCCATCGCATCTACAAGGACGGAAAGTTCTTCCGCGAGATCTGGTCAAAGACCTGGGATCCGCAGGAGCGCATCGACGACTACGAGCGCTTCGGCGTGCAGGTGCAGGTGATCAGCACCGTGCCGGTGATGTTCAGCTACTGGGCCAAGCCGCACCACGCGCTGGAACTGCACCAGGCGCTCAACGAGCACATGGCCGAGGCCTGCCGCGAGTATCCGCGCCACTACGCCGGCATCGGCACGGTACCGATGCAATCGCCACGCCTGGCGATCCAGGAACTGGAACGCTGCATGGACCAGCTCGGCCTGCAGGGCGTCCAGATCGGCAGCCACATCAACGACTGGAACCTCGACGCCCCGGAGCTGTTCGACTTCTTCCAGGCCGCCGGCGAACTGGGCGCGGCGATCCTCGTGCACCCGTGGGACATGATGGGCGCCTCGACGATGCCGAAGTACTGGTTGCCCTGGCTCGTGGGCATGCCGGCGGAGCAGTCGCGCGCGGCGTGCTGCCTGATTTTCGGTGGCGTGCTCGAACGCGTGCCGAACCTCAAGGTCTGCATGGCCCACGGCGGCGGCAGTTTCCCCTACACGATCGGGCGCATCGAACACGGCTTCAACATGCGCCCGGACCTCGTCGCCACCGACAATCCACGCAATCCGCGCGACTACCTGAACCAGCTTTTCTTCGATTCCTGGGTTGCCGACCCGCGCGCGTTGCGTTACCTGCTCGACACCTGCGGCGTGGACCGCGTGATGCTCGGCACCGACTACCCGTTCCCGCTCGGCGAACAGGAACCCGGCGCCGGCATCGCCGCGCTGGAATTGTCCGATGTCGACCAGGCGCGCCTCTACCACGGCACCGCGCTGGAATGGCTGGGGCTTTCGATGTCGCGTTTCGCTTGAGTCTGCGCACATGCCGCACATAACGCTGCATTACACCGCCAACCTGGACGGCTTCGACCCCGACGACGCCCTGCTCGCGATGAACCGCGCGCTCACCGAAAGCGGCCACTTCGACGAAGAAGCGATCAAGAGCCGCGCGCTGCGGTTGGACCACTACCGCGTCGGCGTGGCCGATGACGAGCGCGCCTTCGTGCACGTGCAACTGAAGGTACTGCCCGGCCGCGACGAGGCCACGCGCCGCGGCTTCGCCGAAGCGCTCTCCGCCGTGCTCGCGCCGCTCCTGCCGCCGCTTCCCCTTTCCACCCAGTTGTGCATCGAAGTCGACGAAATCGACGCGCGCAGCTACAGCAAACGCGTGATCGACGCGCCCATCGCCTGACCATGACCGAACCGTATTCCGATTCCTACGCCGCCGCCCTTGACGCCGCCGACCCACTGCGCGGCATGCGCTCGCAGTTCCTGATTCCGCAGCACGACGGCGCCGACCAAGCCTATTTCGTCGGCAACTCGCTGGGCCTGCAACCGCGTGGCGCGCGCGCGCACGTCGAGGAGGTCCTGTCGAAATGGGCCGCCGAAGCCGTCGAAGGCCATTTCACCGGGCAGGCGCAGTGGCTGGACTATCACCAGCTTGTGCGCGAGTCGCTCGCCCGTCTCGTCGGCGCCGCGCCGACCGAAGTCGTGGCGATGAACACGCTCACGGTGAACCTGCACCTGATGATGGTCAGCTTCTACCGTCCCACGCGCGAGCGTCCTGCGATTCTCATCGAAGCCGGTGCGTTCCCGTCGGACCGCTATGCAGTGGAATCGCAGATCGCGTTCCACGGTTTCGATCCGGCCACCGACCTGATCGAGGTGCAGCCCGACGGCGTCGATGGAACCACGTCGATGGGGGCCATCGAGCGGGCCATCGCGCAACACGGAGCGCGCCTTGCGCTGGTGCTGTGGCCGGGCGTGCAGTACCGCACCGGCCAGTCGTTCGACCTGCCCCGTATCGCGCGCCTGGCGCACGAACACGGCGCGATGTGCGGATTCGATCTCGCGCATGCGGTCGGCAATCTCGAACTCGCGCTGCACGACAGCGGTGTCGATTTCGCCGTGTGGTGCCACTACAAGTACCTCAACAGCGGACCGGGCGCGGTCGCCGGATGCTTCGTCCACGAGCGCCATGCGCACAGCGACCGTCCGCGCTTCGCCGGCTGGTGGGGGCACGAACAGAGCACGCGCTTCCGCATGGGTCCACATTTCGTACCGACGGCCGGCGCGGACGGCTGGCAGCTCAGCAATCCACCGATCCTCGGCATGGCGCCGCTGCGTGCCTCGCTCGAACTGTTCGATGCCGCCGGCATGCCGGCGCTGCGCGCCAAGTCGCTCGGTCTCACCGGCTACCTCGAAACGCTGATCCGCCAGCGCCTGAACGGAACGCTGTCGATCGTGACTCCGGCCGAACCCGCGCAGCGCGGCTGCCAGCTCTCGCTGCGCGTGATCGGCGGCCGCGGTCTCACCGGCCGCGACGCGGGACGCGCACTGTTCGACTACATGGCGACCCAGGGCGTGCTCGGCGACTGGCGCGAACCGGACGTGATCCGCATCTCGCCGGCGCCGCTCTACAACACGCACGCCGACGTGCTGCGCTTCGTGCGCACCGTCGAAGCCTGGCGTGATGGTTGAGATGTCATTTGGATTCCCGCCTTCGCGGGGATGACCGCATGGACTACGAAGTGACCAGACCTGACAACCGACACATCACCCTCATTGGCGCCGGCCTCGCGGGCGCGGTGCTCGCGACCCTGCTGGTGCAACGCGGCTGGCGCGTGGACGTCTACGAGAAGCGCGGCGATCCACGCGTGCAGGGCTACGGCGGCGGGCGCTCGATCAACCTCGCGCTGGCCGAACGTGGCCGCCACGCGCTGCGCCTGGCAGGCGCCGACGAGGCGGTCATGAAGCACGCGGTGATGATGCGCGGCCGCATGGTGCATTTCCTCGACGGGCGGACCGACCTGCAGCGCTATGGTCGCGACGACAGCGAGGTGATCTGGTCGGTGCATCGCGGTGAATTGAACGTGGTGCTGCTGGACATCGCCGAGCGCGCGGGCGCGCGGCTGCATTTCGACCGTGGCCTGTCCGCTGTCGACTTCGATGCACGCATCGCCACCTTCACCGACCCGCGCGATGGTCATACGCACCAGGCCGCGTTCGAATCGCTGGTCGGCGCGGATGGCGCGGGGTCCTCGTTGCGCACGGCGATGGCCTCGCAGGCGGACCTTGGCGAACGCACCGAGTTCCTCGGCCATTCGTACAAGGAACTGGAGATCCCGCCGGCGCCGGACGGAAGTTTCAGCATCGATCCCAACGCGCTGCACATCTGGCCGCGCGGGCGCTATATGTGCATCGCTTTGCCCAACGATGAGCGCACGTTCACCGTCACGCTGTTCCTGCCGAACGAAGGCGAGCCGAGCTTCGCCACCGTGCGCAACGGCGCGGATGCACGCGCCCTGTTCGAGCGCGACTTCGCCGATGCATTGCCGCTGATTCCCGGCCTCGAGAAGGATTTCGAAAGCAATCCGGCCGGTCTGCTCGCCACGCTCTACCTTGAGCGCTGGCACCAGGACGACCGCGCCGTGCTGATCGGCGATGCCGCGCACGCGATGGTCCCTTTCCACGGCCAGGGCATGAACTGCGCGTTCGAGGACTGCGTCGCGCTGGCCGAACACCTGGATGCGCAACCCGACCGGTCGGCGGCCTTCGCCGCGTTCCAGGCCGAACGCCTGCCGAACGCGCGGGCGATCCAGCAGATGGCGCTGGAGAACTACCTGGAAATGCGCGATCGCGTTGACGACGACGATTACCTGCTGCAGCGCGCGCTCGAACGTGCCCTGGCCGAACGCCACCCCGAACGTTTCATGCCGCGATACGCGATGGTGACGTTCCATCGCATTCCGTACGCGACGGCCTACGAGCGCGGCCGGCAGCAGCGCGAGTTGCTGGTGGACCTCACGCGCGGCCATGCATCGCTGGATTCGCTCGATTGGACTACCGTCGATGCGGCGGTGCGCGAGCGGCTGTCTCCGCTACCCTTGGACGCGTGACGTGCCCGCCAGCTTCCTCTTCTACGACCTCGAAACTTTCGGCGCCGACCCGCGCACCACGCGCATCGCGCAGTTCGCGGCGATCCGAACCGACGCCGACCTCCAGCAGATCGAGGAGCCCATCAGCGTCTTCGTGCGTCCCGCCGACGACCTGCTGCCCTCGCCCGGCGCCACCATGGTCACCGGCATCACGCCGCAGCACGCACTGCGCGAAGGCATGGGCGAAGCGGCTGCGTTCGCGCTGATCTTCGAAGAGATGGCGCGACCGGAAACCTGTTCGCTGGGGTACAACTCGCTGCGTTTCGACGACGAGTTCGTTCGCCACGGGCTGTTCCGCAACTTCTTCGACGCCTACGAGCGCGAATGGCGCGGCGGGAATTCGCGCTGGGACCTGCTCGACGTACTGCGCCTGGCGCATGCGATCCGCCCGGATGGACTGGTGTGGCCCAAGCGCGAAGACGGAACGACGTCGTTCAAGCTGGAACATCTCGCCCACGCCAATGGCGTGCGCATCGGCGACGCGCACGAAGCGCTCTCCGACGTACGCGCCCTGATCGGATTGGCGCGCATGCTCAAGGCCGCCCAGCCGAAACTGTGGGACTACGCGTTGCGGCTGCGCGACAAACGCTATGCCTCGAGCCTGCTCGACATCGTGGCGATGAAGCCGGTGTTGCATGTTTCGCAGCGCTTTCCCGCGAGCCGTCTGTGCGCCGCGCCGGTGCTGCCGGTCGCGCGGCACCCGCGTATCGACAGCCGCGTGATCGTGTTCGACCTGGAGCAGGACCCCGACGCCCTGCTGCAACTCGACGCGCAGGGCATCGCCGAGCGACTGTACGTGCGCGCGATCGACCTGCCGGAAGGCGAGTCGCGCGTGGCGCTGAAGGAAGTGCACACCAACCGCTGTCCCGCGCTCGTGTCTTGGGACCATCTGCGCGGCCGGGATTTCGATCGTCTGTGCATCGACCCGGTGCTGGCCGAGCAGCGCGCCGAGCGCATCCGCCAGGCCGGCCCCGAACTGGTGGAGAAAGTGCGGCAGGTGTTCGCGATCGAACGCGAACGCATGCCCTCCGACGTCGATGCATCGCTCTACGATGGCTTCATCGGCGATGGCGACAAGCGCATGTTCCCGCAGGTTCGAACGACCCCGCCCGAGGCGCTGGGCCTGGCCGAGTTCCCCTTCCGCGATGCGAGACTTCCGGAAATGCTGTTCCGCTATCGCGCGCGCAACTGGCCGGGCACTTTGACGTCGGAAGAATGGGCGCGCTGGAACGACTACCGCCGCTGGCGCTTGTGCGGCGAATCGGGCGCTTCGGAGTACAGCTTCACCGGCTATGCGCAGGAGATCGCGGCGCTGCGCGTCGTGCACGCGCAGGACACGGCAAAACAGGTATTGCTCGACCAACTCGATGCATGGGGCCGCGACGTGGCGCAGAGCCTGGCCTGACCTCGGCCGCCGACGCAGCATCGCGACAGAACGGAAAGGACATGGCGACCTATTTCAGCGAAGCGAGTTTCAAGTTCCTGCGCGGCATTGCGCGCCACAACGACCGCGCCTGGTTCCAGGCGCACAAGGCCGACTACGACGCGCATCTGCGCGAGCCGTTCCAGCGCCTGCTCGCCGATCTTCAGCCCGTGCTGGCGGAAGTCAGCGCGCACTACCGCTCCGAACCCAAGGGCGTGGGCGGCTCGATGTTCCGCATCCAGCGCGACACGCGCTTCGCCAACGACAAGACGCCGTACAAGACCTGGCAAGGCGCGCGACTGTTCCATGAGCGCGGTCGTCAGATCGAAGCGCCGTCGTTCTACGTTCAGATCCAGCCGGGCAACTGTTTCGTCGGCGCGGGATTGTGGCATCCCGAATCGGCCGCGCTGCGGCGCGTGCGCCATTTCATCCTCGACAACCCGGGCAGCTGGAAGGCCGCCGCGCACGACGCGAAATTCCGCCGCCGCTTCGACCTGGACGACAGCGAGATGCTCACGCGCATGCCGCGCGGGTTCCCGGACGATTTCGAGTTCGCCGACGATCTCAAGCGCAAGAACTTCGTCGCCTACCGCGTGATCGACGACGCGACGATGACCGGCCCGCGCCTGCTGAAGACGCTGGAAACCGACCTCAACGGCATGGCGCGTTTCGTCGATTACCTGTGCGCGGCGCTGGACCTGGAGTTCTGATACGCCCTCCCCCGCTTGCAGGGTGAGGGGAAACCGTCACCGCGGCGCGACATACCCGCCCGGCACGCCTTTTGGCGACAGTACCAGCTGCCAAAGCTGCGAATGGCGACTGCGGAACGTTGCCATCGAGGCCGACAGATAGAAGCGCCACATGCGACGGAAGCGTTCGTCGTAGCGGGCGTCCAGTTGCGGCCACGCCCGCTCGATGTTCGCGCGCCAGGCCTGCAGCGTCCTGTCGTAGTCGGCGCCGAAACTGTGCCAGTCTTCCAGCACGAACAGGCCCTCGCTCGCCTGCGCGATCTGTGCGGCGGACGGCAGCATCGAATTGGGGAAGATGTACTTGCCGATCCACGGATCGGTGTGCAGCACTGAGCGGTTGTTGCCGATGGTATGCAGCAGGAACAGGCCGTCGTCGTCCAGGCAGCGCTGCGCGACTTCGAAGTAGCGGCGGTAGTTCTTCACGCCGACGTGTTCGAACATGCCCAGCGAGAAGGCGCGATCGAAGCGATCATCCAGCTCGCGGTAGTCCTGCAGGCGGATCTCGATCGGAAGTCCCTTGCACAGTTCGCGCGCGAGGGCGGCCTGCTCGCGCGAGACGGTGACGCCCACGCCACTCACGCCATACCGTTGCGCGGCGAATTTCAGCGCTTCGCCCCAGCCGCAACCGATGTCGAGCACGCGCATCCCCGGCTTCAGGCCGAGCTTGCGGCAGACCAGGTCGAGCTTGGCTTCCTGCGCGGCATCGAGGTCGGTCAACGGCGTGCCGTCGCGGCCGCGCCAGTAGGCGCAGCTGTAGACGAGATAACGCCCCAGCATCGCGCGGTAGAGGTCGTTGCCCAGGTCGTAATGGCGTTCGCCGACCTGGAAGCTGCGACGCTTGCTCTGCAGATTGGTGACCCGGGCGCGCAACGCATCGATGGCGGCGCCGATCCCGCGCACCTTCTGGTCCAGGTCGGCGGCGAGCAGGCGATACAGCATCCCGTCCAGCGACGGCACGCGCCACCAGCCGTCCATGTAGGACTCACCCAGCCCCAGCGAGCCTTGCGCCAGCAGGCGCGCGTAGAGGCGCTCGTCTTCGACATGCAGATCCCAGGGCCGGTCTCCGCCCAGGCGGACATCGGCCAACGACAGCAACTGCTCGACCCGACTGCGCAATGCGGACATGGCGGCTCCGGCGGCATGGACGTCGATCTACCCGGGCCTCGGGCCGGGTTCCGCGCTCTGCGGATAATGCGAATCCTAGCGCGGTACGGCCGGGGTGGCAGCGGCCGGGGCGACGAACAGGGCCCGGTATTCGGGGGCCAGGTGCGGCAGCAGGACCTCGGCCGGCACTTCGACGGTCTGGGTGCCGTCCGAGTACGGGCCCACCTGGTACGGCGCGAAGACGAAACGCAGGCCGGACAGGCGCCCGTCGGGCGCGGCCATCGGCTCGAACAGGGCGAAGTCCTGCGGGTCGGGTTGGGTGCCGTCGTCGATCATGCGCGAGGCGTTCTTCACGACTTCGGCGCGCTCCTCCGGCGGCAGGTCGTCGGCATCCACGCGCTGGGACAGCGCGGCGTGGAGTTGTTCGCGCACGTAGTCGGAGATGGCGCTCCAGCCGGCCGGCGTGGGAATCAGGTCCTGCGCGGTCAGCCGGCGATCCTGCTTGGGCAACCAGACGAAGCGTGCGATCAACGGCGCGCCGTGGGCGCCACCGGTGTAGCTGCTGCCGTCGGCAGCCACGGCGACCACGTCGGGCGTGTGCATCAGCTCGGTGAAGCTCAGCGACAGATCGTAAGGCGCACTGGTCGCACCGCCGGGCTGGCTGCGGGCCTTGGCGGCCTCGACCAGGTCGTTGCGCGCGGCATCGGCGTATTTCTTCAGTTCTGCGGCGAGCCCGGGGTATTGCTCGGCCGGCACCTGGTAGCTGATGCCGATGATGTAGTCCGACGTGGACTCCGAGACGTCCTCCAGCTTCGCGTCGCTCGCGGCGACGGCCGGTGCGCCTGGAACCGCAGGTGCGGCGCCGGGCGTGGCGATGGGGGCGACGGGTTCGGGTTCTGGTTTGCACGCGGCGAGCGCCGCGGCCAGTGCGCACAGCAGGAGCAGTCGCTTCATGGTCAATCCCTTGGCATCGCCGCAGGTTAGCGGCGGCGGCGTGATGTCCGAATCACGCCGCGCTAACGATCCGGTCGGGTTCGTCCCCGGTCTGGATCACCAGCTTTCGCGGTGCGGCAGCAGGCCTTGCAGTTCGGCGTCGGTGAGGTTGCGCCACTGACCGGACTTCAGGTGTCCCAGCTTGACGTTGCCGATGCGCACGCGCATCAGCTGCTTCACGCGGAATCCGAAGTGCGCCGCCATCAGGCGGATCTGCCGGTTCAGGCCCTGCACCAGCACGATGCGGAAGCCGAACCGGTTCAGGCGTCCGGTCTTGCACGACAGCGTGGTCTGGCCGTGCACCGGCACGCCGCGCGCCATGCCGCGCAGGAATTCATCGGTCACGGCATTGTTCACCGCCACCAGGTATTCCTTCTCCAGCTTGTTCTCGGCTCGCAGGATCTCGTTGACGATGTCGCCATTGCTGGTCAGCAGGATCAGTCCCTCCGACTCCTTGTCGAGTCGGCCGATCGGGAAGATGCGGCGGTCGTGGCCGACGAAATCGACGATGTTGCCCTTCACCGTCGACTCGGTGGTGCAAGTGACGCCGACCGGCTTGTTGAGCGCGATGTAGACGTGCTGACGCTTGCCCTTGGCGACGGTGCGCACCTTGAGCGGCTGGCCGTCGACCAGGACCTGGTCGCCCTCGCCCACTTCGGCGCCGACGCGCGCGCGGATGCCGTTGACGGTCACTCGGCCTTCGGCGATGAGGCCGTCGGCCTCGCGCCTGGAGCAGAAGCCGGTGTCGCTGATGTGCTTGTTCAGGCGCATGCGCTGGGGCGCCGGAGCGGCGCGGGTGTCGGGGGAAGGGCGCGAATGCTGTCACACCTTCGCGCCCGACGCATCCCGCCGCGGCCGCGGGCCCTAAACGGACCGGAGGAAGCGGCGGCCTGGGCGGATGTCGTGCTGGCGCCCGCCGCCACAGGAAACCGCCACTCCGGGCCGTCACACGAGGAGCTGGTTGTACTCCGGATGCCGTTCCACCCACGCCGCCGCATAAGCGCACTTGGGATGGACGTGCCAGGCCTGCGCCTTGGCGTACTCGAAGGCGGCCTGCACCAGTTGCCCGGCGATGCCGCGCCCGCCGATCTCGTCGGGCACGCCGGTGTGGACGATGACCATGCGATTGCCTTCGCGGCGGTATTCCAGCGTGGCGACCGCTCCGTCCACGGCGGTGGTGAAGACGCCGGTGGCGGGGTCGTGCTCGATCTCGTGTGTGGTCATGGCAGCGTCATGGTGGGAACAGGCGCGATGATCGCCGCAAGCGGCTCAGCGCGCATCGCGTTTGCCCTGGTTCTTCCGATCCAGGGAGCCCATCTGGCCCTGTATCGCCTGCAGGCGGGATTCGGCGGCGTGCAGTTCGTTGGCCTTCGATGCGGCGCTTTCGGACTGGAAGCCGGGCTTGGGCACCTGGGCGTGGCCCGGGTCGAGCTGCTGCCACGGCTGCGGCTGGTGGTCGCGCTCGTGCTTGGCGGCCAGCAGTTCCTGGGTATTGGCCAAGGCCTGCTCGGGTGTGATTTTCGGCCGACGCGGCGCTCTGGCCTTGCGGGCGACCGGGCTCGCCGGGGCATGGGCGGCCTTGCGGGCCGCCGGACGCGCTGCGGCGGTCTTGCCGATAGCCTTCTTCGCCGCGGTCTTGCGGACGACCTTCTTGGCGACCTTCTTCGCTGCGGTCTTGCGGACGGCCTTCTTGGCCGCTGCCTTGCGCACGGGCTTCTTCGCGACCTTCTTCGCTGCGGTCTTGCGCACAGCCTTCTTGGCGGCCTTCTTTGCTGCGGTCTTTCGCACGGCCTTCTTGGCGACCTTCTTCGCCGCGGTCTTGCGCACGGCCTTCTTGGCGACCTTCTTCGCTGCGGTCTTGCGGACGGCCTTTTTCACCGGCGCCTTGCGCACGGTCTTCTTGGCAGCCTTCTTCGCAGTCTTCTTGGCGGCCTTCTTCGCAGTCGTATTCGCGCTGGCCTTGCGGGCGGTCTTCTTCGCGGTCTTGGTCGCCGCCTTGCGGGCGGTGGTCTTCTTGCCGGCCTTCCTCATCGCCATGCCAGGACTCCTGGGCACCGTCGGGAATTTCGGGATACCACGCAGGACATTCATGCCGGGTGAGCGCATGAGGCGTTGCGACCCGACGCGTCAGCCTGTCCACACGCTGCGACCGGAAATGACGGACTGCGTCACCTTGCGCGGAACAAACCCGCATGACGACGTGTGGCACGGAATCTGCGTGACCAATTACCGGAAATCTCGCTCCGGAGGACTCCCATGAACGTGCACCACCTCACGCTGGACCATGTCAGCGACGACGCCCTGATGACCCGTCTGTACGAGCTGGCACGCAATGGCCGCCAGTCCGTGGAGACCGCGCAGATCGACGCCGAAGTCTATGCGCGCCTGATGCAGGCCTACGGCGACACCGCGCCCGACACCGCCAGCGTCGCCGCCTGACGACGCGGGGCCCCGCCCCGCCTCAGTTGCCGAACGACGGGCTCATCAGCCGGTCGATGAACACCGCACCCACGCGCGGCTCCATCAGCAGCATGAACAGCACGCCGTAGATCGCGCCCGACAGATGCGCGCTGTGGTTGATGTTGTCGCCGCCGCGCTTGTCCATCCAGAACGAGTACCCCACGTACAGCACCGCGTACAGGATGGCCGGCATCGGCAGGAAGAACACGATGATCAGCGACCACGGCTGCAGCAGGATGTAGGCGAACAGCACCGCCGACACCGCGCCCGACGCGCCCAGGCTGCGGTAATGCGGATCGTGGCGGTGGCGCAGGTAGGTCGGCAGGATCGCGATGACTATCGCCGACAGATAGAACAGGATGAAGCCGGCGGGGCCGATCAGCTCGCTCATCACCGCCTCGATCACGCGCCCGAAGAAATAGAGCGTGATCATGTTGAACAGCAGGTGCGACCAATCGGCGTGGATGAAGCCGTGGGTCAGCAGGCGGTCGTACTGCTTCTTCCGCTCGATCGCCGGCGGCCACAGGATCAGGCGTTCCAGCAACGCGGGCCGCTCGAAGGCCAGCCAGGACACCAGCACGGTTACGGCAATCAGGATGAAGGTCAGCATCGGCTGGGGGCTCTTCCGGCTCTTGGGCTATCGGGTCAGGCTGCGCGGTAGTTGTCCTGCATCGGGTAGCGCCGCGCATAAAGCGCGAACGCCGCCGCTGCAAGGAAGGCGAATCCGGCGAAGAAGAACATGAGGAAGGCGTTCTCGCTCAGCCCGGTGGCGCCGATGTGCGAGGTGACGGCTTCATTGCGCACGCCTGCATTGGTGAGCAGCACCCACAGGCTGCCGAAGGTGCTGGCCAGATACCAGAAGGCCATGATGACGCCCTTCATCGCATGCGGCGCCTGGCTGTAGGCGAACTCCAGCGCCGTGGCCGACACCAGCACCTCGCCGAAGGTGAGCAGCGCGTACGGCAGGATCTGCCACGCCAGCGACACCGGATCGCCGCCGTCGATGTAGAGCTGGATCAGGCCCGCGACGACCCACGCCAGCCCGGAGAACGCGATACCCGCGCCCATGCGGCGCAGCGCGGTCGGCTCGAAACCCATGCGCTTGAGCGCCGGATACAGCACCAGGTTGTTGAACGGGATCAGCAGCATTACCAGCGCGGGGTTCAGCGCCTGCATCTGCGCGGCGTCCTTCACCAGCCAGCTCGGCCACCACCAGCTGTCGTGCGGCATCGCCATGGTGTTGCCCTGCAGCACCCACGTGGACGCCTTCTGGTCGAACAACGACCAGAACGGCGTGGTCAGCGCGAAGACGATGAGGATGCGCAGGACGGCGCGCACACCGTCGACGGCCGCGTCGGGATGCTCACCGCGGGCACGATCGAGCTGCATCGACGTGCCCCACCCGCCGAAGGCGATGACGAAGCCCAGCGCCAGGCACGCGGCCTTGACGAAGCCCATCTGCGGAATGAGCAGCAGCGAGACGATCGCCAACATGCCGCCGATGCCCGCCACGACCAGCCCCGCGCGACCCGGCCCCGGCGCCAGCAGCGCGGTGCGCGCCACGTGCAGGAACGAATGCGGGTCGGCCTGCGTCGGCGGCACGTTGATGTACTGCTTGCGCCCCAGCCAGAAGATGAAGGTCGCGATGAACATCAGGATGCCCGGGATGCCGAAGGCCACCGCCGGACCGTAATGGCGCAGGAAGATCGGCGACAACAGCGAGGCGAAGAAGCTGCCGAAGTTGATGATCCAGTAGAACGCGTCGAAGACGACCTTGGCCTTGTCCTTGTTCGACTGGTCGAACTGATCGCCGCAGAACGACACCACCAGCGGTTTGATGCCGCCCGACCCCAGCGCGATGAGGAACAGGCCGGTGTAGAAGCCGGTCGCATTGCTCTCGAACAGCGCCAGGCATGCATGGCCGGCGCAGTAGATCAGCGAGAACCACAGGATTGTGTGGTACTTGCCGAAGAAGCGGTCGGCCAGCCAGCCGCCCAGCAGCGGGAAGAAGTACACGCCGATGACGAAGGTGTGGAAGACGTCCTTGGCGGCCGTGTCGCGCTCTGCGCCCGCGGGCAGGTAGCCCAGCAGCACCGAACTGATCAGGAACGGCACCAGGATGTTGCGCATGCCATAGAAGCTGAAGCGCTCGCAGGCTTCGTTGCCGATGATGAAGGGAACCTGGCGCGGAAACTTCGAGGTGCTGTCGGCGGGCGCTGCGCTTGCGGGAATCGTCATCCGGTTCTGCCTGTGCTCGTGATCGCCGCGATTCCGTTCGCCCGGCGGGGTCGCCCGGCCGGATCTCGCGGCGGCGGACAAAAAACAGGCGGAGGCACGCTCCGCCGTGCCCGGAGAGTATCAAGGCGGGCGGCGACGGCGAAGACTTGATTCATCGGCGCGGTTCGGCCGTGCGCCGGAACCGCCGCGAGGGGACCTCGAACGCGGGGTCGTCTTTGCGAAATCAGGCGCCAGCCCTCCCGCGGCGCGGGACGGGCTGGGTCATGGGGACACCGAGGTGGCGTGCGCGCTTACTTCGCGATGTCCGCCGCGTCGTCCAGCGAACCGGCGTCCTGGCTTTCCTCGGCCAGGTCCGCCGCGTC
The DNA here is from genome assembly GCA_005503055.1 of Lysobacteraceae bacterium P. Taxonomy (GTDB): domain Bacteria; phylum Pseudomonadota; class Gammaproteobacteria; order Xanthomonadales; family Xanthomonadaceae; genus Lysobacter_J. The sequence goes on from SCOX01000001.1 coordinate 856,085, forward strand.
GTCCAGCGAACCGTCGCCCGCGTCTTCCACCGCGTCGGCCGATTCCGCGTCGGCAGCTCCTTGCACCTCCAGCGTGTACTGGAAGTTCTGCATCGCCTGGCGCGCGCCCTCGCGGTAACCGGCGGCGATGGCCAGCGTGTGCTCGCCCGGCGGCAGCGGCTTGAGCATCAGCCAATAGCCGTCGGAGGCGGCGACAGGCGCATCGGTGGATGCCGCGAAACAGGTGCGGCCGGCCACGCGCATGCGTTGAAGCTCGCCGATCGGGCGGCCGTCCAGCAGCACCAGGCCGCTGACGACGTGATCGGCCAGGCGCGCCGCCTGGCCCTGCTTGTCCTGGCACGTCGCGGGCGGCGCGTCCGTCGCGCCCACTTCACCGGTGGCGACGATCCAGTTCATCACCGGCACGAACAGATGCGTGTCCGCCGGGATCGTGCAATGGCGCACGGCGCCGAAGCTGCCGTCGGTGCCGGCCAGGAACCACACCGGACCCTCCTGGTGCATCGCGCAGCGGCTGCCGTCGACGTCCTGGAACGGCGCCTTCCCCTCGAAGCGTCCCGCCCATGTCCACCAGCGCTGCGACCACTGCCCCTGGTCCAGATCCGCCACGCCGGCATCGGCGGGGATCCAGCGATCGGACAGGTTCACCACCGGCGCCGGCGGCGGGGCGTCCGGTTGCTTGGCCCAGCCCATCTCCTCGCGGATGTCCTGCACTTCCTTGCAGCCGGCGACCGACAACACGGCCGCCAGACACGCCGCAGCCAGCGCGGCGGAACGAAGCTTCATGCCCATTCGGTCAACCCCTCGCGTTCGTAGAGCGTGCGGAACGACGGTCGCGCCTTCATGCGCTGCGCGAGCGCGGCCAGATGCGGCCAGCTGTCGCCCGATCGGGGCATGCTGCGGGTCCAGCGCAACAGCATCGTCAGATAGAAGTCCGCCGCGCTCAGGCGTTCGCCGAGCAGGTACGGACCGTTCGCCGCCAGGTGCGCGTCCAGCCGCTCCCAGGTCGCTTCGATGCGGCGACGCGCGCCGTCCTGCACGAGCTCGGTGCGTTCGGCGTCGATGTCGTGCGGATGCCACCACAGCCGCAGCGGCGACTGCAGGGTGTTGGCCAGGTTGAGCACCCACTGCAGGTAGGCGCCGCGCTGCGGGTCGTCGAGCGCCGGCGCCAGCCCGGCTTGCGGATGGCGGTCGGCGACGTGCAGCACCAGCGCGGCCGCTTCGTACAGCGGCTTGCCGTCGACCACCAGCGTGGGCACCACGCCGTTGGGATTGAGCGCGAGGTATTCGGAACTCTTCTGCTGGCCCGCCTTGGTATCGACCAGACGCAGCTCGTGCGGCGCCTCCAGCTCGATCAGCAGCCAATGGACCACCAGACTCGCCGCCCCCGGCGAGTAGTACAGGCTGTACATGCGACATTCCCCCGGAACGAGGCGGCATGATCGCACGCGTACGCGCGCCGCCAAGTGCCGCCGCGCGCAGAGTGTTACCGCCGTCGCCAATGCCGCGCGATTTCGCGCCGCGTCCACCCGCGCGGGCGGAAGGTGGACACCCTGCCCCGTGCACGCCCCGCGATGACCCTGACGGAATACCGCCGCAAGCGGCAGTTCACCAAGACCCGCGAACCCGAACCCGGCAAGCGCCTGCCGCAGGGCAAGCGGGCGATCTTCGTCGTGCAGCTGCACCACGCCAGCCGCCGCCACTACGACTTCCGCCTGCAGATCGGCGATGCGCTCAAGAGCTGGGCGGTCCCCAAGGGCCCCAGCTACGACCCGAACGTGAAGCGCATGGCGGTCGAAGTCGAGGACCATCCCGTGGATTACGCCGCCTTCGAAGGCGAGATCCCGAAAGGCCACTACGGCGGTGGTCACGTCGCCCAGTTCGATCATGGCGTGTGGGCGACCGAATACGACGCGGAGGCGCAACTGGCCAAGGGCCACCTGCGTTTCGAACTGTTCGGCGACAAGCTCAAGGGCGGTTGGCACCTGGTGCGATCGGGCAAGCCGGCGCGCCAACCGCAGTGGCTGCTGTTCAAGGACAAGGACGAATACGCCGGCACGCTGGAGGCCGACGACCTGCTCGCCGACGTCACTCCGCCACCGGAGGAGGACGCCAAGCGCGCCGGACGCGGCAAGGCCGTGCGCAAGCGCCGCAGCGAGGTCCCCGTGCAGGCCGCCTCGAAGCGCCACGACTGGGCGAAGCTGGCGATGAAACTTCCCGGCGCGCGCAAGGCCGCCGCGCCGACGGAGTTCTTCGCACCGCAACTGGCCAAGCTCGGCGACTCGCCGCCGGAAGGCGAGCAGTGGCTGCACGAGATCAAATGGGACGGCTACCGCATCGTCACCACCATCGCGAAAGGCAAGGCGCACCTCTGGTCGCGCAACGCGCTCGACTGGACCGGCAAGGTGCCGGAGATCACCGGGGCGCTGGAAGCGCTGGGTCTGAAGTCGGCCGCGCTGGACGGCGAACTCATCGCCGGCAGCGGCACGCGCGACGACTTCAACCTGCTGCAGGCGACGCTGTCGGGCGAACGCCAGGGCACGCTCTCGTACGCCCTGTTCGACCTGCTGCACATCGACGGCGTCGATATCGCCGATGCGCCCCTGCTCGAACGCAAGGCGCTGCTGGAAAAATTGCTGGGCGGCGGCACGCGCCATCTGTCGTACAGCTCGCACGCGCTGGGCGACGGCGCGCAGGCGTTCGAACTGGCCGGCGAACAGCACTTCGAAGGCATCATTTCCAAACGCGCCGACCGCCCCTACCACCCCGGTCGCGGCGACGACTGGCGCAAGACCAAGTCGCTGCACAGCGACGAATACGCCGTGGTCGGGTGGACCGCGCCGAAGGGCAACCGCAGCGGTTTCGGTTCGCTGCTGCTCGCCCGACCCGACAAACGCCACGGCTGGGCCTACGTCGGACGCGTCGGCAGCGGCTTCTCCGACACGCTCATCAAGGACATCAGCAAACGCCTGGGCCGCGCCGGCGCAAAGGAACCGACCGTTTTCGTGCCCGAGAACGACACCGACCTGCGCAGCGCCAAGTGGTTCGAACCGCGCTTCGTGGTGGAGGTGAACTTCCGCGGCGTCGGCGGCCAGGGCCTGCTGCGCCAGCCCTCGCTGAAGGCGATACGCGACGACAAGACCATCGAGGATCTGGGCGACAGCGATCGCGGTCCGGCGAAAGCCGCAGGTTCTGCGCGCGAGAAGAAGGCCACGAAGAAATCGGCGAAGAAAACCCCGGCCACGTCCAAGACACGCACACCGCCCAAGCTCAGCAGCCCGGCCAAGGTGCTCTATCCCGACGACGGCTACACCAAGCTCGACGTCGCCAACTACTACACGGCGGTGATGGATCACCTGTTGCCCGAGATCGCCGGCCGCCCGCTGTCGATCATCCGCTGCCCGGCGGGCACCGGAAAACCCTGCTTTTTCCAGAAGCACTACACGCCGGGGTTGGAACTGGTCGACTTCGAACGCCTCAAGGAAGAAGCCGGGAACAACGCCAACTACCTCGTCGCCAACGACGCCGCCGCGGTGATGGAGCTGGTTCAGTTCAACTCGCTCGAATTCCACCCCTGGGGCTCGCACGCGGACGACCCCGACCGCGCCGACCGCGTCGTGTTCGACCTCGACCCGGGCCCGGACGTGCCTTTCGCCGAGGTCAAGCGCGCCGCGGTCGACGTGCGCAAACGGCTTGCCGAACTCGAACTGGAGTCCTTCCTGCGCACCACCGGCGGCAAGGGCCTGCACGTCGTCGTTCCGCTCAATCCCGGCAATGACTGGTCGCGGGTCAAACGCTTCGCGCAGAGCTTCGCCGAAGTGATGGCGCAATCGGAACCGGACCGGTTCCTTTCCGTATCGAGCAAGCGTCTTCGCAACAAACGCATTTTCGTCGACTACCTGCGCAACGGCCGCGGCGCCACGGCGGTGGCGTCCTACTCCCTGCGCGCACGACCGCGCGCACCGGTGGCGATACCGCTGGCGTGGAGCGAATTGTCGAAGCTCAAGCGCGGAGACGCGTTCACGATCGCGGACGTACCCGCGCGACTGAAGCGACGCAGGAAGGATCCCTGGGCGGGGATCGAGAAGTTGAAGCAGGATCTGGGGCGTCTGGTGACGGAGTGAGTGGTGGACCCGAGCGGCGCAGCCGATCGGAAGCTTTGCTTCCGCCTTGGCACAGAGCAAAGAGTCAAGAGCCAAGATCAAGATCGGTTCCAGCTTTCGCTGGAATGACGTGATGGGGCGGAGGGCGTGACAGCCTGGATCGCGGCCTTCGCCGGGATGGCGGTGATTTTCCGGACGCTGTGACTGTTGGAATCCCATCGCCCCAAATCACGCCTAGCCCCAAATCACACCATCGCGTTAGCGCCCGCCTCCGGCGAAGCCAGAACCGCCCCCGGCGCACCGCCGACGAAATGCCGAACCGCCGGCCTCGTCCCCGGCTCCAACAACGCCACGATCGCATCCTGCAACCGATGCTCATCCTGCGTCACACGCTCGTGCTGGCGCAGATGCTCCAACCACGAACAATCGACGAAGTGCTCCATGTACACCCCAGGCGCCGCCGTATCCTCGGCCACCCCCCAACTCACCGCACCATTGCGACGACGCCCCCGCCCGAGCGTGCGCATCAGCGCCAGGAACTCATCGCGACGTTCCAACCGCACGCGGTACTCGATCGCCACCAGCACCGGACCGCGGTCGCCCGACACATCGTGGCCGACGATGGGTTGCGGCCAGTGACCGGACGGCGTGACGTCCACCTGCGCCGCCGCGCCCAACCGATAGCGCAGGCCGAACCATGCCGCGAACATCGTTCCCGCCGCAGCGACCAGCAACGCACGCGGCGTGCCGATCGCCTGCGCGAGCGTGCCCCAGCCCAGGCTGCCCAGCGCGAGCCCGGCCGAGAACACCACGATGTACAGCGACAGTGCACGTGCACGCACCCACGCCGGCACCGAGGTCTGCGCCGCAATCTGCAATGACGACAGCACCGTGATCCACGCCAGGCCGTTGACCAGCGAAATCGGATACAGCACACGGACATCCCGTACCAGCGCCAACGCCGCGATGCAGCCGGCGTACGCCAGCGTGGCCACAAACACCAGGCGATCGCTGTCGACCCGATGCCGAAGGCGCGGCAGCCACAGCGCACCGGCGATCGCGCCGACACCCACGCACCCCAGCAGCAGACCGTACGCACCCGCGCTCGCGTGCAATTCCTGCCGCACCACGATGGGCAACAGCGCCGACAGCGCGCTGGCGAAGAGGAAGAAGCTCGCCGCCTTCACCAGCACCGCCTGCAACACGGTCGCCTGTCGCGCATAGCGCCATCCCGCGCGCAGCGCCACGCCGAAGGTTTCAGGCGGCAACGCGGTCGCGACGGGCGCTCGCTTCCAGCGCCACAGCACCAGCATGACGCCGAGGAAGGACGCGGCATTGATGGCGAACGCCCAGGCCACGCCGGCACGCGCGACGATCAATCCGCCGATGGCGGGGCCGATCGCACGCGCGATGTTCATGCTCAGCGAACCCAGCGCGACGGCGGAGCCGAGCATCGCGTGCGGCACCAGCTCCGGCGTGGTCGCCTGTTGCGCGGGCATCGCCATCGCCGCCCCGATGCCCAGCGCGAACGTCAGCGCGACGAGCGTCCACGGCGTCATTTGTCCCGATTGCGCGAGCAGGGCCAACGCCGTGGCGACCAGGAACATCCATAACTGCGCGACGATCAGGTAGCGGCGCCGATCCACGATGTCCGACAACGTGCCGGCGAAGATCGCCAGCAGCACCACCGGCAGCGTCGTCGCCGATTGCACCGCCGCCACCATGAACGGCGAGCCGGTGGTCTCGGCCATCACCCACGCCGCGGCGACGTCGTGGATCGACGTGCCCACGTTGCCGGCGAGGATGGCCAACCAGAGCGCGCGGAAGGTGGACACGCGCAGCGGGGACCACGGGCCGGTGGCGTCCTTCGCGTTCGCGTCGGGTCCTGAGGTTACTGTCACGTTCGCACCGCCTCATCGTCGCGCAGCAAACAGGCCGTCGTCCCCGCACAGGCGGGGATCCAACCACGTGCGCATCGGCGCACTGCGGAATGGCGGCTGTTCGACTGTGTCGAAGATCAGCACCATGCCCACGCAGCTCATCGCGCGCCACACCCGATCGGGGGATCAACCCGCCGCCCAGGGCGCCTTTTCGAACTTCTTGACCAGGTGTTCGATGAGCACCTGCACGCGCGCCGGTCGCACGCGCCCGGGCGGCGTCACCACGTGCAGTGCGATCGGCGGCGGCGCCCAGTCGGGCAACACGACTTCGAGCTTCCCGGCCTTGAGTTCGCGCCACACCAGGAACTCGGGCTGCAAGGCCACGCCCAACCCCGCCAGCAACGCCGGATTGAGCGCTTCGGCGTTGTTCACGCGCAGCGGCGCGGGAACGCTGATCGAGAAGTCGCCATGCTTGCGGTGGTGGAACCGCCACGCGTTGCCGAAGCGCGACAGCGTGTAGAACAGCGCGTTGTGCTGTGCCAGTTCGCGCGGATGGCGCGGGCGGCCATGCGCGTCGAGGTACGCGGGCGCGGCGACCAGCATCACGCGAACGCCGCACAAGCGGCGCGCGAGCAGGCTCGAATCGGCCAGCGCCGAAATGCGCAGCGCCAGGTCGAAGCCGCCGCCGACCAGATCGACCAGGCCGTCGTCGAAATCGACCTCCAGCGACACCTCCGGATGGCGCGCCATGAACTCGGGCAGCAGCGGCGCGAGATGCTCGACACCGAAGGACATCGGCACCGCCATGCGCACCGTGCCGCGCGGACTGGTCGCCTGCGCGGTGATTTCGGCCTCGACCGCCTCGCCCTCGGCGAGGATGCGGCTGGCCCGTTCCAGCGCGCCGCGTCCGCTTTCGGTCAGCGACATGCGCCGCGACGTGCGGTGGAACAGGACGGTCTTCAGGCGCGACTCCAGCCGGGTGATCGCCTTTGACACCGTGGCCTGCGACAGCGTGAGCTCGTTGGCGGCGCGGGCGAAAGAACCGGTTTCGGCGACCTTGGCGAAGATCGCCCAAGCTTCCAGGTCGGGCAGTTTCATGGCGTGCTCTTCATGGCGTGCATTTCACGGGTTGGATCCATCATGCAAGGAATGGAATTGATCATATTCGATCCGTTCCATTCTCAGGCGGCCTGCGGACGCCTATCGTGGCGTCACTCCCCCACACAACCCGGAGCAGGACCATGATCGAACGTCGCCCGTTCAACAGCCTGGGTGGAGCCAACCACGGTTGGCTCGATGCCAAGCACCATTTCTCGTTCGCCAGCTACCACGACGACGCCCGCATGGGCTGGGGCGCGCTGCGGGTCTGGAACGATGACACCATCGCCGCCAACACCGGTTTCCCGCCGCATCCGCATTCGGACATGGAGATCATCACCTACGTCCGCGATGGCGCGATCACCCACCAGGACAACCTGGACAACAAGGGCCGCACCGAAGCGGGCGACGTGCAGGTGATGAGCGCCGGCACCGGCATCACGCACGCCGAGTACAACCTGGAAGCGGCGACCACGCGGATCTTCCAGATCTGGATCATCCCCGACGCCCGCGGCGGTGCGCCGACCTGGGGCAGCAAGCCCTTTCCGAAGGGCGATCGCTCCGGCAATTTCGTCACGCTGGCCAGCGGCATCGAAGGCGACGAGGACGCACTGCCGATCCGCGCCCACGCCCGCGTGCTGGGCCTGACGTTGAAGGCTGGGGAAACGGCGCAGTACGACTTCGGCGAGAACCGCTTCGGCTATCTCGTGCCGGCCAAGGGCACCATCGAAGTCAACGGCGTGCGCATCGAAGCGCGCGACGGTGCGGCGATGCGCAACGAAAGCGCCATCACCGTGACGGCGCTGGAAGATGCGGAAGTCGTGCTGGTGGATTCGGCGCCGTAAGCGACCGGCATCGATGCCGCCCCAACCCCTCTCCCACCGGGCGAGGGGTTGGGGCAACGCGGCAAACAGCACCTTCATCCAATCCACGTTCCCTTCACGCCGCGCATCGTGGCGCGAATGGGCGGCACTCATCCGCAACCGCATCCGGCCGTTGGCGCGGCCGCCTGCCCGCGCTTTCCCACGACTCGAGGATCCGTTCCATGCCCATCGCCAGAACAGCCGCCGGCGCGCAACTGCTGACGCCGCAAGACCACACGCTGGTCATGATCGACCACCAGTCGCAGATGGCTTTCGCCACGCGCTCGATCGACGTCGCCACCCTGCGCACCAACGTCGCGCTGGTGGCGAGGGCGGCCGCCGGGTTCGGCGTCAGCACGATCGTTACCACGGTGGCGGAGAAGTCGTTCTCCGGCCCGCTGTTTCCCGAAGTGAGCGCCGCTTTCCCTAAGGCCACCGTGTTCGACCGGACCAGCATGAACGCGTGGGAAGACGCGCAGGTCACCGATGAGGTGAACCGCATCGGCAAGGGCCGCCTGGTCTTCGCCGGGCTGTGGACCAGCGTGTGCATCGTCGGACCGGTGCTGTCGGCCCTTGACCAGGGCTTCGAGGCCTACGTCATCGCCGATGCCTGCGGAGATACGACCGACGAAGCGCACGAACGCGCGATGCAGCGCATGATCCAGGCCGGCGCCCGGCCGATGACGTCGCTGCAGTACATGCTCGAACTGCAGCGCGACTGGGCGCGCGCGGCGACGTACGATCTCACCACCGGCATCGCGCACGAGATGGCCGGCGGTTACGGACTTGGCATCCAGTACGCCAAGACGATGTTCGGCGCTTCCGAAGGCGGCCACTGACCGCATGGACACCGGGCGTCGCCGCTTGCTGGAAGCGGCCCTGGCCGGAACGCTGCTGGGATGCGCGCCCGTCAGGCAGCGCACGACATCGCAGGAAGGACATGTGGAATCGGGCGCCGATCTGATCGTCTTCAATGCGCGAATCGCCACGCTCGATCCGCGCAACCCGTCGGCCACCGCACTGGCCGTGGCCGGCGGACGCCTCGTCGCCGTCGGAAGCGATGCGCATGTACTGGAGCATTCGCACGACGCCACGCGCCTGATCGACGCGCGCGGCCGACGCCTGATCCCCGGCCTCAACGACAGCCACACGCACCTCATCCGCGGCGGCCTCAACTACAACCTGGAACTTCGCTGGGATGGCGTGCGCAGCCTCGCGGACGCGATGGCGATGCTGCGCGAACAGGTCGCGCGCACGCCCGCACCGCAATGGGTGCGCGTGATCGGCGGCTTCAGCGAAGAGCAGTTCGTCGAAAAACGCCTGCCGACGCTGGCCGAACTCAACGCCATCGCGCCCGATACGCCGGTCTTCATCCTGCATTTGTACGACCGCGCCCTGCTCAACCGCGCGGCGCTGCGCGCGGTGGGCTATACCAGGGACAGCCAGGATCCGCCCGGCGGACGCATCGAGCGCGACAAGGCGGGCAACCCCACCGGCCTGCTGCTCGCGCAACCCAACGCGCTGATCCTCTACGCCACGCTCGCCAAGGGACCGAAGTTGCCGCCGGAGTACCAGCGCAACTCCACGCGCCATTTCATGCGCGAGCTCAACCGGCTGGGCATCACCTCGGTGATCGACGCCGGCGGCGGCTTCCAGAACTACCCGGACGATTACGACGTCATCCGCCAACTGCACGCCGACGACGAACTCACCGTGCGCATCGCCTACAACCTGTTCACCCAGAACAAGGACGGCGAGATGGCCGACTTCGAGCGCTGGAGCGCCATGCTCCAGCCGCGCGAAGGCGACGACATGCTGCGCCACAACGGCGCGGGCGAGATGCTGGTGTTCTCGGCGGCGGATTTCGAGAACTTCCGCGAACCGCGCCCCGAGCTTGCGCCGTCGTTGGAACACGACCTGGAAGGCGTGGTGCGCCTGCTGGTCGACAAGCGTTGGCCGTTCCGCATCCACGCCACGTACGACGAGAGCATCACGCGCATTCTCGACGTGTACGAGAAGGTGAACGGCGACATGCTGTCCAACGGCGCCCCGTTCGGCGGCACGCGCTGGTTCCTCGACCATGCCGAAACCATCTCCGACCGCAACATCGACCGCGTGCGCGCGCTCGGCGGCGGCATCGCGATCCAGCACCGCATGGCCTACCAGGGCGAGTTCTTCGCCCGGCGCTATGGCGTGGACGCGCTCAAGCGCACGCCGCCGGTGCGGCGCATGCTCGACGCCGGCGTCCCCGTCGGCGCCGGCACCGACGCCACGCGCGTGGCCAGTTACAACCCGTGGGTCGCGCTGTACTGGCTGAGCACCGGCCGCACCGTTGGCGGCATGCCGATGTACGGCGACGACAACAAGCTCGAACGCGAACAGGCGCTGCGTCTGTGGACCCAGGGCAGCGCGTGGTTCTCCGGCGAGGACGGCCGCAAGGGCGTGCTCACGCCCGGACAGCTGGCGGATTTCGCCCTGCTGTCTGCCGATTTCATGACCGTGCCGGACGAGCGCATCCAGGGCATCACCAGCGTGCTGACCGTCGTGGGCGGGCGCGTGGTGCATGGCGACGACGAGTTCGTCCGCCTCGCTCCCGTGCTGCCCGAGCCCATGCCCGACTGGTCGCCGGTGCGCCGCTGGGGCGGCTATCAGCCCGGCACGCTCGGGGCCGCCGCGGCTTCACTGGCGCACACGCACGTTCATGCGGACGGCGGCGATTGCGGGGTGCATCGACATCATTCCCATGCGGGCCATCACGAGGCGCAGGGAGACCTGCGCACGTTCTGGGGCGCGCTGGGTTGCTCGTGTTTTGCGTTCTAGGAAGAAGGTCGTTCCAGCCGTAGCTCGGGTAGGCGAAGCGCACCCGGGGTACGGCATTACGACACTGCGGCCTTGCCCGGTCCGCACAGCAACGAGAGACGAAGTCCCCCTTCCGCCAGACGAGGTGACGCCATGCTCGACCTGCTCAACATCAGCGCCTTCGGCGCCCTGCACACCGCGATCGCGCTGATCGGGGTGTTCGCCGGCTTCACCGCGCTGATCGCGCATCGCGAACTCCTGCTGTCGTCGCGCGCCGGGCGGATCTTCTTCTGGTTCACCATCGGCGCGGCGGTCACCGGGCTCTTCATCTATCGCCGCGGCAGCTTCGGCGCACCGCACGTGCTCAGCGTGATGACGCTGGTGGTGCTGGCGCTGGCATGGTTCGTCGAGCGGCGGCGCGGATTCGGGCGCGCATCGAGCTACGCCGCCGTGCTGCTCAACCTGACCGCGCTGTTCTTCCACTTCATCCCGGCCTTCGTGGAGAGCCTCACGCGACTGCCGCTGGGCGCGCCTTACGCCGCCAATCCGGAAGACCCCGCCCTGTTCGGCCCGATCGGCACCGCCTTCGTGGCCTACCTGATCGCCACCGTGTGGCAATTGCTGCGCGTGCGCGGTGCCTCGCGCCGGGCCGCTACGCGGGGCGCCCGCTTGGCCTAGGCGCCAATTCCGTCAGCGCCGACGCTTTTCCCGTCGACGCCGGCGGCCGTTACCTCGACATCGACGCAAATCATGCCGATGGCGACGCTTTTCCCGGCGATGGCGGCGCCTTCTCCTTCGATGGCGACGCGGTTTGCGCCGACCGTGACGCGTTATCCGTCGGCGGCCGCGCTTTTTTGTCATCGATGAGGCTTTTTCCTTCGACCGCGACGCTTCGAGTGTTGACAGAGCGGTGGTCCGCTCGACGCGTGACGCGGATTTCCCCGCTGATGGCGCTGTCCCCGTCGGCGCAGAGGCCGCTTCCGTCGCCTGCGACCCTTCCTGCGTCGCGTCCGACGCATTTTTGGGTCATTGCCGACACTTTTTTCGTCGCGCGTGGCGCTTTTTTCGTCAGCGGTTAGGCTTTTTCACCGTCCTTCGACAGTTCCGCGCCCTGCCCCGGCCCTCCCCGCCCCTCGGCCGGCGCTCGCGACGATGGCCTCCCCCTTTCACCGCACGCCTACGCGCCCCGCCGGAAAGTTCCGGTTCTACCCCCGAGAACCGCCCGGGAGAGGTGTCCCATGGCCCGCCCCATCTGGACCGGAACGCTGTCGTTCGGTCTGCTCAACATCCCCGTGAAACTGATGACCGGCGAGCGCCGCGTGGATCTGCACTTCCGCATGCTCGACAGCCGCAACAACGCCCCGATCCGCTACGAGCGCGTCAACGCCGAAACCGGCGAGGAGGTGCCGTGGAAGGAGATCGTGAAGGCGTTCGAGTACGACAAGGGCAGCTATGTCGTGCTGGAGGAATCCGACATCGCCGCCGCATCGCCCGACCACAAGGAATCGGTGGACATCGACACCTTCGTGGACCTGGAGGCGATCGGGCCGGAGTTCTTCGAAAAGCCCTACGTGCTGGAGCCGGGCAAGAAGGCCGAGAAAGGCTACGTGCTGCTGCGCGAAGTGCTCAAGCGCACCGGCCAGGCCGGCGTGGGCCGCGTGGTGATCCGCACGCGCGAATACCTCGCCGCCGTGGTGCCCAAGGACGAAGCATTGATGCTGCTCATCCTGCGTTTCGCGCAGGAGCTGGTCGATCCGGCCGATTACAAGCTGCCCGAAGGCGGCCTGGAGAAATGGAAGATCACCACGCGCGAGATCGACATGGCCAAGCAGTTGATCGAGTCGATGAGCTCCAAGTGGGAGCCGGAGGACTACAAGGACGATTTCCGCGATCGGCTGACAAAGGTGATCGAGGACCGCGTGAAGGCCAAGAACGTCGTGCGCAAGCCCGCCGTCGACGAGGACAACCTGCCCGAGAACGCCGCGACCAACGTCATCGACTTCGCCGACCTGCTCAAGCGCAGCCTGGAAAAGAAGGGCGGCGGCGGCAGCGGCAAGCCCGCGCCGGCGAAGAAAGCCGCCAAGAAGGCTCCCGCGAAGAAGGCCACCACCGCGAAGAAGCGCACCGGGCGCAAGTCGGCCTGAGCGCGCGCGCCCGCGATGCGACGCTGACGCATGGCCACGACGCCCCGCCTCACGAGCCCCGACCGGGTGGTGTTCCCGCAGACCGGGATCACCAAGGCCGACGTCGCGGACTACTACCGCGTGGTTTCGCGCTGGCTGCTCCCAGAGCTGGTGCGAAGGCCGTTGTCGCTGGTGCGCTGCCCCGATGGCGTCGACGGCCAGTGCTTTTTCCAGAAGCACCATGCCGATTCGCTCGGCGAGCACGTCCACTCGATCACGCTGCGCGAGGTCAGCGGCCAGGGCGACTACCTTTACGTCGAGGACCTCGACGGCGTGCTCGAGCTGGTGCAGATGAACGCACTGGAGTTCCACGTGTGGGGCGCGCGCACGGACGATGTCGAGAAGCCGGACCGCCTCGTATTCGACCTCGATCCCGACGAAGGCATCGAATGGAACGTGCTGAAGGCCGCCGCGCGTGAAGTGCGCGACCGCCTGAGCGAACTGCGCCTGCGCAGCTGGGTGCGCATGTCCGGCGGCAAGGGGCTGCACGTCGTCGCGCCGATCCGGCCGGGGCCGGACTGGGCACAGGTGAAGGCGTTCTGCGATGCTTTCGCCGAATCGCTGGTCGCACGCGCGCCGGAACGCTACATCGCCACCGCGTCGAAGGCCGCGCGCGAAGGCCTGATCTTCATCGACTGGCTGCGCAACACGCGCGGCGCCACGAGCGTGGCGAGCTGGTCGCTGCGCGCCAAGGCCGGCGCGACGGTGGCCATGCCACTGACCTGGGAGGAACTGGGCCGCGTCCGCCAGGCGGGCGCATTCGACCTGCACAAGGCCATCAGGCGTTCCCGCAATCTCAAGCGCGACCCGTGGCACGCGATGCACCGTGCACGACAGACCTTGCCCGAACACATCGGCTGACGGCACATCGAGCTGGCGCGAGCTTGACGCGACTCTTACGTTCCTGAACGACATCCACCGAGGATGAACGCTTCATCGCGCGCGTTTGCTAGCGTCACGCGCATGACATTCCGCGTCCTCATCGTCTGCAAGGGCAATATCTGCCGAAGTCCCATGGCCGAAGTCATCGTGCGCACGCGCCTGGCGCGCGAGGGCATGGAGGTCACCTCCGCTGGGCTGGCGGCCATGCGAGGCCATCCGATCGACCCCCGCGCGCAGGCCGAACTGGCCGCGCACGGCTACGACGGCTCCTCCCACGTCGCACGCCAGGCGACCAAGCCATTGATGAACGACTCGCACCTGCTGCTGGCGATGGAACAGCGCCACGTCGCGGCAGCACTGGCGCTATGCCCGACGCTGCGCGGACGCGTGTTCATGCTTTCGCATTGGAACGACGGCGAGGACATCGAGGATCCGTACGGACGCGAGCAGGATGCGTTCGGTGCCGCGTTCAACCGCATAGAGTCTTGTATACGCGATTGGCGAACGAAACTGTGACACGTTCAATCCAATCGCTTCATCATTGTGCCGACGCAGTGAAGCGATTCATGCAACTGAACCTGAGTTGTAGGCGTTTTACGCGTCGTCGCGAAGATCGTGTTTATTTCATCTCCTCATCAACTCGCGCTACATAGATTCGTTCGCGCATGGAGGATGGCGCCTGAAGGATGTTCCAGGACGCACGGGCCGGATGCCTTCATGCAATGCGATTGGTAGTGGTGGGTGCGAAAAGCACACGGAATCCAACACGCCTTGCCCAACGAATTCGTGTTCTGATCCCGAGGTGCGTGCATGAGGGACCCCAAGCTGGTTGCTGCCAGCGCGATCGCGTTGGCCGTGACGTTGTTCGCCATCTTCGCCATGCGCCCCTGGGCGCGGAAGATCGGACTCGTCGATCGGCCCAACGCGCGCAAGCAACACCGCGGTAGCATTCCGCTGATTGGCGGGCTGTGTTTTTTCCTCGGCACCCTGGTGGGGCTGAGTTATCTGGGCTACATGGATGGATTCGTTACCAGCCTGCTGGCCGGTGGCGTGATGATCGTCGCCGCCGGTGCGCTGGACGATGCAAGCAACCTGAGCGTGAGTTCCCGTCTCCTGGTCGAGGCCGGCGCCGCCGGCCTCGTGATCTTCATGTCCGGCTTCTACGTCCACGACCTGGGCGAGATCATCGGCACGCGCCACATCGACATCGGCCTGTTCGGCATTCCGTTCACGATCATCGCCGTCATCGGCCTCATCAACGCATTCAACATGATGGACGGCATCGATGGCCTCGCCGCCTCCATGGCGATGGTCTGCATCGGCGCGATCCTGCTCTTCGACGAGTCGCCCTGGTCCGTGCCGGGCGTGATGCTGATGCTGCAGGTGCTGTTCGCCGCGTTGATCCCGTATCTGTTCGTCAACCTTGGCTGGCCCGACGGCCGCAAGGTGTTCATGGGCGACGCGGGCAGCACGCTGATCGGTTTCATCCTCGCCTGGTCGCTGATCTACATGAGCCACACCAAGGTCGGGCGCCTGAATCCCCCCGACGTGCTGTGGTGCGTTGCGCTGCCGGTGATGGACACGCTGGCCGTGATGTATCGCCGACTGCGCGCGGGTGGCTCGCCCTTCCGCGCCGATCGCCAGCACCTGCACCATCTGCTCTGCGACACGGGCATGCCGCCGCGACTGGTGCTGCTGAGCATGGTCGCCATTGCGGGACTGCTGGTCCTGCTCGGCTGGTCGCTGCGCAACGTGCCGCAGTCGCTGGGCTTCGCGGCCTTCATGCTGGTGCTCGCGTTGCACGTGTGGTGGGTGCCGAAGGTGCTGATGGGCCTGCGCGGGCGCTGGCCGCGCAGCGCACCGCGGCCCCTGCCGGTGCCGCCGCTCGCGCGCACCCCGACCAACCACGGCATCACGTTCGTGGCCGGCCTGGCGCGTTTCGACGATCACGACGAGGACCGCCTGGTACCGCCGCCGACGCGGGCCGGCATGTCCCTGCCGAACCTGCAGCACGCGCTCCGTGCCGCATCTGACACGGATGTCGGGATCGACGTCGGACCGCAGCCTCCCCTGCGCGCTCTGTGCGTGCTGAGCGATTCGCCCGACGCGCTGCGCATGGCACCGATCGCGCAGCAACTGGCGGGCGACGATCGCTTCCACACCACCGTGTGCGTGGCGACCGGCTCCGATGGCGACTCCGCCCAGGTGCTGGAATTGTTCGACCTCGCCGCCGATGTGGAGGTTGCGATGACCTCGGCCGGCGATGACGCCGCGCAGATCACGTCCAGCGTGCTGGGCGGCATGAAGCGCGTGATGACCCAGGTGCGGCCTGACCTGGTCGTGGTCCCCGGCGACGCACCGGCGACGCTCGCCGCCACGCTGGCCGCGCACTACCACCACGTGCCGGTGGTGTGCATCGACGGCGGGCTTGCGAGCAGCGCGGCACCGCGTGCCGCCGAAGATCCCGGACGTCGCATCGCGCGCGCGCTCGCGTCGTTGCATGTCGCATCGGGACAATCGGCCGGACGCCAGCTCGTCGCCGAAGGCGTGCCGGCCAATCGCGTCCTGGTCACCCACAATGCAGCGCCGGAAGCGCTTCGCGCGGCGCTGGAACGCCTCCACCCCGAAACGGGCATCGGCCGCGATCTCGCGCAGCGCTTCGCCGGGCTGCGCGACGGCCATCCGCTGGTGCTGATGCTGGGGGATGAGCTGAGCGAGTCGCAGACGTTGTTGATGTGCGGAGCGCTGCATCGCCTTGCGTCCAAGCGTGACGACATCGACGTCGTCTGCGCGGTCGGCCCGTTGTTCCTCGATGCCGGCCCGCCGAACCTGCACCGCATCGAGGCCTCCGACTATCTCGATGCCTTGTTCCTGCTGGGACGTGCGCGCCTGGCGCTGGTCGGTCCGTCGATGCAGGCCGAAGCGCTGGCGCTCGATGTACCGCTGCTCGCACTGGAGCAGCCGGATGCCGAGCTGCGTGCGCGCATGCATCCGCTGGAGCACGACGCCGATGCGATCACCGCACAGGTCCTGCGCCTGCTGGACGACGTCCATGTACCGATGCCGCGCGCCGTCGAAGACGAGACGGGCTACGGAGATACCGAACCGGGCGGCGCGGATACGCGCGTCGCCGATGCCTTGGCGGGCCTGCGTCCTGCAGCCCATGCGATTCCCGCGCTGTCGCGGGACGCCGGTTCGCCAAACCACGTCGCGATTCGCAATGCATGGGGTGCGTCATGACGACGCGCCTTGCCGTTGCGACCACGCGCACCTCCGCGGCAGCCCGGCCGCGGACGTGGAACCTCCATCGCGCGCCGCACCGCGCGCGCTCGCTTTCCCGCATGACCCTCACCAGGTGACGAAATGGCCACTCACGTGATCCCCCGGGCGGATGCCCCCTACACCGCGCCTCCTTCCGCAGCGAGCGCGGCACGCAACGACGACATCGACATCCCCACCCTCGTCTCCACGCTCAACGACAACCGGTGGCCGATCCTCTTCGGCACGCTGGCGTTCTTCGTGATCGCGGTGGCGTACGTGTTGCTGGCGACACCGAAGTACGAGGCCAATGCGGTCGTGCAGGTGGAGTCGCGACCGCCGACGGTGCCCGGCCTCAACAGCCCGACCACCGCGCCGACGCCGCCGATCGTGGATGCGCCCGCGGCGACGGAGACGCAGTTGCTCACCTCGCGCCGCGTGCTGGGCGAGGCGATCGAACGGCTCGACCTGGACACCATCGTGAAACCCGTGCGGATGCCGCTGATCGGAGACACCGTCGCGCGCATGCAGCAGCGCTTCAACCCCGGTGAGGTGGCCTCGCCGCTGTTCGGCCTGAGCAGCTACACCTGGGGCGGCGAGCAGCTGGACATCGGCCGCTTCGACTTGCCCGAGCAGTTCGTCGGCATCCCGTTGCAGTTGATCGCTGGCGATCGCGGCCGCTATCGCCTCCTCGATCCGGAGGGCAAGCTGCTGCTCGAAGGGCGCGTCGGACAGGTGGCCAGCAACGGCCGCGGCATGACGCTGGAAGTGCAGCGACTGGCGGCCAACCCTGGCGCGCGGTTCGAGATCAAGCGCCTGAATTCGATGGCCATCATGGCCGCGCTGAAGAACGACATCACCGTCACCGAGCAGGGTCGCAATTCCGGCATCATCGCCCTCACCTACGCGCATGCCGATGCGCTGCGCGCCAAGCAGGTGCTCGACCAGATCACCCAGGCGTACGTGCGCCAGAACGTCGCGCGCAACTCGGCCGAGGCCGCCAAGCGCCTGCAGTTCGTCACCGAACAGCTGCCCAAGGTGCGTCGCGAACTCGCCGATGCGCAGGCACGCCTGAACGACTTCCAGTCGCGCACGCGGACGATGGACGTGGGCATCTCGAACAAGGCGCTGCTCGACCAGAGCGTGGCGCTGGACCAGAGCATCCAGCAATTGCAGGTGCAGCGCGCCGACATCGCCAGCCGTTACACGCCCGAGCACCCGGTCTACCAGTCGCTGATGCGCCAGATCGGACAGTTCGAGTCGAAGAAGAACCAGATCATGGGGCAGATCGGCAACCTGCCCGACACGCAGCAGGGCCTGTTCCGCCTCAATCGTGACGTGGAGGTCATCAACCAGACCTACGCCAACCTGCTCGACCAGGCGCAGCAGCTCAACATCGCCGCCGCCAGCGCGGTCGGCAATGCGCGCGTGATCGATCCGGCCGACGTGAACATGGACAGCCCGTCGTGGCCCAAGCCGCTGATCGTGATCGGCGCTGGCACGCTGCTGGGCGCGATGTTCATGGTCGCCTTCGTGCTGACGCGGCAGATGTTCCGCCGCGGCGTCGAGGATCCGGTGGACATCGAACTGCTGGGCCTGCCGGTCTACGCGTCGATTCCCTTCAGCGCCAAGGGCCAGCAGATCGCCGTGCAGCCCGGCACGAAGGGGCGTCGCGACGGCAAACAGCGCCTGCTGGCGTTCCGCTCGCCGTCGGACCTGGCGATGGAGGCACTGCGCACGCTGCGCACCAGCCTGCACTTCGCCCGCTTCGAGATGAAGAACAACCAGTTGATGATCGCCGCGCCGAGCCCCGGCGTCGGCAAGACCTTCGTCTGCGCCAACCTCGCCGTGACGATGGCGCAGGCCGGCCAGCGCGTGCTGCTGATCGACGCGGACATGCGCCGCGGCACGCTGCATATGGCACTGGGCACGCGCGCCGACGGCGGCCTGTCGGAGCTGATCTCCGGCCAGATCGACGACGTGCAGGCGGTGCGCAAGGTTGGCGGCACAGACAATCTGTCGTTCATCTCGCGCGGCTCGATTCCGCCCAATCCGTCCGAACTGCTGATGCACCCGCGCTTCACCGCGCTGCTGGACAAGCTCTCGGCGCAGTACGACATCGTGGTGATCGATACCCCACCGGTGCTGGCGGTGACCGATGCGGCGGTGATCGGCCACCACGTCGGCACCTGCCTGATGGTGGTGCGCTGGGGCCTGAACCAGCAACGCGAGATCGCGCTGGCCAAGCAGCGCCTGGAACAGAACGGCGTGGAAGTGCGCGGCGCGATCTTCAACGCAGTGCAGAAGCGCGGCTCCGGCCAGTACGCCTACAGCTACTACGACTACCAACCGATGCGCGATCCTGCGCCGGCGAGGTGAACCGAATGCGGACACAGATCACCATGTCGCCGTACTACGGCACGCCGGATTTCTCGCGGTTGATGCAGCCGGACGTTCCGCGCCCGCAGGTCGACGCGGTCTCCGTCGCCGATCTGCTGCGCAACGCGTTCGTCTATCCGCCGTACTCGATCTACGAGGGCGTGCGCCTGGTCACGTTCGGCTTCTGCCCGCACGACGACATGCACTCCGAACCGCATTTCAAGTTCAAGTTCCGCAATGCCGGCGAAGTGCCCGAGTACCCGGCGTCCGACCAGGACTGGGTCGCGGTCTACCATCGCCTGCTGTGCGAAGCGATCCAGCGCAGCTGCGCTGGCATGAATGCGCCGTGGCTGCTGCAGAGCGGCGGCAAGGATTCGACCACGCTCGCCATCGCGCTCGCCGATGCGCGACCGGACACCACCTGCATCACCTACCTCGGCGGCGACGAAGAGGATGAAGTGGCATCGGCCACGCATGTCGCGCGCACGCTCGGCCTGCGCCACGAAACGCTGGTGTGCGACACCGGCCGCGCCTACGACCGCTACCTGGACGTGGTCGATCGCATGCCGCTGCTCACCGCCGACTTCGCCCTGCTGTCGTGCATCGACCTGGGCACCGAGATCGGCGATCGCGGCGGCGATGGCGTGATCGACGGGCTCGGCGCCGACAGCTACTTCGGCACGCCGATGAGCCGCCGTCAGCAGTGGCTCAAGCGCCTGGCATGCAATCTCCCGGTGCCCGGTCGGTTGTCGGAGATGCCGGGCGTGGATCGCAGTTTCGAAGCCTGCTACCTGCTCAGCACGCTGCGCATGAACCCGATAGAGCGTGTCTTCCCGGGTTCGCGTTTCAGCGACGACGAAGTCGACGAACTCTTCGGCGAGCGCATCTCGCACCGCTCGCGCGAGCGGCTGGGGTTGTTCATGGACGAAATAGGATCCGCGACCAGCCTGTGGGAATGGCGCGACATGTCCACTTCGATCGCCGGTTCCGCCGGCGCGTTCGCGAAGGGGCTGTACGCTAGCGCAGCCCTGTCGCTGAAGGCCGCATATCCGTTCTGCGATCTGACCCTGCGCGAGTGGATCCACCGCGAGGTACCGCGCTACCAGAAGGTCGACCCCGTCACCGGGCTCAACAAGCTGCTGATCCGCGAGCACATCGCCACGCGCTTCGATCGATTGCCGTACGTCAGCAGCAAGGGCAGCTTCCGCTTCGACCTGCGCGGGCTGGCGCGAACCCGTTTCGACCGTGTGCGCGATTTCGCGGAGCGCTCGCCCGACCTGCCCGGCGCCGTCGCGTGGCTCGACCGCAACCGCAATCGTCTCGACAACAAGTTCCACGCCTCCAAGTTCTATCTGCTGGCGATCGTGCTGCCGTGGCTGGAAGCCGCGCGCCAGGCGCGCCCCGAGCAGGCGCGGGACGAGGCACAACAGGCCGCCTATGCCTGACATTGCGCGCCGCCGCTTCTCGCAGGCGCTGCTGCTGGCGACATCCGGGATGGTTCCCTTCGCGGCGGCATGGGCGGCCGTGCGCGAACGCGGCGGAGGTGCGCAGGACGTGCGCCGCCATGGTGCGCGCGGCGATGGCACGCACGACGACACGCGCGCCTTTCAGGCCGCCATCGACGCCCTGCCCGCCGACGGCGGCACGGTCAGCGTTCCGTCCGGCGATTACCTGATCGATCCCGTCGTCGGCGTGAAGCTGCGTAGCCGCATGCACTTGGCGATGGCGCCAGGCGTGCGCCTGCTAGCCAAGCCGAATGCGGCCGAGCGCGCCTACGTGCTCAACGCGCACCGCGTGAGCGATGTCGAGATCTCCGGTGGCCGCATCATCGGCGAGCGCGAGGCCCACAAGGGCACGACCGGCGAATGGGGGCACGGCGTGATGATCCGCGGCTCCGAGCGCGTCACCGTGCGCGACCTGCATGTGTCGCATTGCTGGGGCGACGGCATTTCCATCGGCGGTGCGAAGGTCGCGGCAGGCACCATCGTGCCCAGCCGCGATGTCGTGATCGAACGCGTGCAAAGTGTCGGCAACCGACGCCAGGGCCTCACCATCGGCCGTTCGCGCGGCGTGCGCGTATACGACTGCGAATTCAACGACACCGCGGGCACGCTGCCGGCCTGCGGCATCGATGTCGAACCCGACGCGGGCGATATCGCGCAAGACATACTCATCGAACGTTGCGTCGTGCGCGGCAACCGAGGTGCGGGCGTCCAGCTGTACAAGCGCGTCACCGATGCGACCGTCCGCGACTGCCTGATCGAAGGCAACCGCGGCCATGGCGTGCTCGCGCTGGGTGCGAACGACTGCACGATCGAAGGCAACCGCATCCGCCGCAACGGCCTGGGCGGTGTCGGCGTGCGACCGGGCACGCGCGAGGTGACGCTGGCGCGCAACGAGTTCGCCGACAACGGGCCTTCGCCCGGCCGCGCGAAGGACGGCACCCCGCGGCGCGGGAAGCGGCACGTCTCGATCGCCGAGAGCGCGGTCGCCATCCACGTGAACGCGGATAACCGCTACCTCGATTGAGGCCCCGCGGCGGGCGCCTGGGCCGCACGTGTGAAGGGCAGCTCCTTCATGCAGGTGACGAACCCTTCACGCGATCGCCGGTTCAGTTTGCGCGATCGCCTCTGACGCGGTCTTCGCAATTCCCAGTCATGAACTTGAATGCGCGCGTGCCTGAACGATTACGGCGCGTTTGTTTGCGCATGTCCACAGAACGTGAAATTTCAGGTCGCAGTTCATGCTCGTTGCTATAAGGTGCGCGGCAGTCACGAAGATGATCGTGGCGTGACGACGTGAAGCCGCAGGGGGTGGCTCGCGTCCCCCAAGCCCCAGCGAAGGACCGAACCGGGGGCGTCCACCTTCCCGGAACTCATTAGTGAACGACAACAGCGCCATGGCGCCTGCGACCGCCGAACGTCGCGACTTCATCCGCAAGAGCCTTCTGCTCGCCATTCCGCCCGTGCTGGGCTTCAGCGGCATCGGCAAGGTCTTCGCCGCTGCCGGCTCGACCACCGCCTCCACCTACAATCCGCCCTCGCGTGCACGTGGCTCGGTCTCCGTGAACGTCCGCAACCATGGCGCCAGGGGCAACGGCACCTACGACGACACCGCCGCGTTCCAGTCCGCGATCGACTCGCTTCCCTCTTCCGGCGGCACCGTCGTCGTGCCGGCCGGTGACTACGCGATCAATCCCGTGGTCAACGTCCGCCTGCGCAGCAAGATGCACCTGAAGCTGGAATCCGGCGCGCGCCTGCTGGCCAAGCGCAACAGTGCCGAACGCGCCTACGTGCTGATGGTCTACAAGGTCAGCGACGTGGAGATCTCCGGCGGCGCGATCGTCGGCGACCGCGAGAATCACCTGGGCACCACCGGCGAATGGGGCCACGGCATCATGGTCCGCGGCTCCAACCGCGTGACGATCCGCGACATGCACCTGTCCAAGTGCTGGGGCGACGGCATCTCCATCGGCGGCGCCATGGTCACCAACGCGCCGACCATTCCGTGCAACGACGTCGCCATTGCCAACGTGGTGTGCACCAACAATCGCCGCCAGGGCCTGACGATCGGCTGCTCGACCAACGTGAAGGTCTACGACAGCGAGTTCAGCTACTCCAACGGCATCGCGCCGCAGTGCGGCATCGACATCGAGCCCGACTCGGACGAC
Source organism: Lysobacteraceae bacterium P (assembly GCA_005503055.1). GTDB lineage: Bacteria > Pseudomonadota > Gammaproteobacteria > Xanthomonadales > Xanthomonadaceae > Lysobacter_J. Next base: position 879,197 of record SCOX01000001.1, read on the forward strand.
GCGCGCACGACCGACACCGTCCACATCGAGAACTGCCTGATCCGCTACAACAAGGGCAACGGCATCCTGTCCTACAAGCGCGTGAAAGGCGTGACGGTCAAGAGCTGCACGATCGAGTACAACGGCGGCTACGGCCTGCTGTGCGTCACGCCGAACGGCGGTTACATCGCGCAGAACCGTTTCCAGCACAATTACCTGTATGGCGTGATGTTCAGCGCTTCGACCAAGTCGTACCAGGCCAGCGGCAACGTGTTCAAGAACAACCACACGCGCCTGCACGGCGTGAAGACCGCCACCACGCCATACGTGTCGATGACCGGCCTGGTCGGCGGAAATACCGGTAACGGTGCGCACATCGCCAAGACCAGCGACAGCACCGACATCCGCGTCACGACGAACCAGTACGCGAAGTAAACGCACTCGAATCAACTTTGACACTCGTCACGGGCCACGGCCGGCGAAAGCCGGCCGTTTTTTTGCGTTTCCGGCGCGAAAGCATGCGTCGCCGTCCGTGATCTTCCGCACAACTGTTTCGTCTTCGAAACATGCAAGCGCGTCCGTTCATCTGGCGATGGAAACGTGACAGCGCTGTTTAGGAACGACGAAACGCGTTCGCTAACATCCGATGACCTCCCCGATCCGGACGTTCCGCCGCTCGCATCGCCAGGCTCCACGCGGTGCACGGCCCGACCCGCCGATGCGTATCGTCTTCTTCGCGAACACCGACTGGTATCTCTACAACTTCCGACTCTCCACCGCGGCGCGCCTCCAGGCGAACGGCGCCGAAGTGGTAATGGTGTCGCCGCCTGGCGAGTTCGGGGCGCGCTTTGCCGAACACGGCATCCGCTGGGAAGTCCTGCCGATGGACCGCGCCAGCCTCAATCCGATCCGCGAAGCGGCGACGGTGCGCCACCTCACACGGCTGCTGCGGCGTGAACGTCCACAGCTGATCCACAACTTCACCGTGAAGTGCGCCGTCTACGGCGCCCTCGCCGCGCGCCTGGCCGGCGTCCCGGCGGTGGTGAACGCGGTGGCCGGCATGGGTTACGTCTACGCGAGCAACGGCCTGAAGGCGCGCGTGCTGCGCCCGGTCGTGAACACGTTGATGCGCTCCACCCTCGGCCACGGGCATTCGCGCCTGATCCTGCAGAATCCCGACGATGCCGCGGCGCTGACGGAATCCAGGCTCGTCCCGCCCGATCGCATCCGCATCATCCGCAGCTCCGGCGTGAACGTGGACCGCTTCCGCCCGGTCGAGCACGACCACACCACGCCGCTGCGCGTGCTGCTCGCCGCGCGCATGCTGCGCGAGAAGGGCGTGGGCGAGTTCGTCGAAGCCGCGCGCATGCTGCAGCATCGCGGGCGCAATGTGCGGTTCCTGCTGGCGGGTACGCCGGACCCCGGCAACCCGTCGTCCTTCGAACGGCATGAAATCGAGCGGTGGCACCAACAGGGTCTGATCGAGTGGCTCGGCCACGTCGAGGACATGCCCGCGCTGATGCGCAGCGTGCACGTGATGGCCTTGCCGAGCTACTACCGCGAAGGCGTCCCGCGCTGCCTCATCGAAGGCGCCGCGAGCGGGCTCTGCCTGATCACCACCAACCTGCCCGGCTGCCGCGAAGTCGTCACCGACCACGGCGTCGACGGCCTGCAGGTGCCGCCGCGCGACGCACCGTCGCTGGCCGCCTTGCTGATGCAACTCGACGACGACCGGGCGCTGGTAAAACGACTGGGCGCCAAGGCGCGCGAACGCGCCGAACGCCACTTCGACGAACGACTCGTCATAGACAGGACCCTGGAGGTGTACGCGGAGCTGCTGTCCGACCCGTTGCCCGTGCGCTCGGCCGTCGCAGGATGAGCGCGCGCATGAGTGCCGGCACGTGGCGACCGGCGGCGACGGCGATCGGACTGCTGTGGCTGGCCACGGTGGCCAGCGTGGGCATGGTGTTCCTTGCGCAGTTGCTGCTGGCGCGGCGCCTCGGTCCGGACGACTACGGTCTTTTTGCCTCGTCGCTGGCGACGGTGACGGTGCTGGCGCCGATGGCCGGCTTCGGGCTCTCGCAATTCCGCCTGAAGGCCTACGGCGCCGAAGGCTGGGCTGCCGACCGCTGGCTGCGTCCATCGCTGAGGTTCTCCGCGTTCACCGGCGCGCTCGCCTGCGTGGCGGTGATCGCCTGGGCGATCGGCGGCGAGGCGGTGGACGATGCGACGCGGCTGACGCTGCTGCTGCTCGTGCCGGTGATCGCCGGCGTTTTCGCGGTCGACCTGGTGGGAAGCAAGCTGCGCCTGGAAGAGCGTCACGGCGCGCTGGCGCTGTGGCAAATGCTCATGCCCGCCGGCCGGCTCGCCGTGGCGGCGACGCTGCTTGCCCTACCGTTCGCGAGCGCGCAGGCGGCCGCGCTCGGCTACGGAATGGTCGCATTGCTGATCGCCGCGCTCGCCCTGCCTCAGCTCATCGCGATGCAGCGTGGACGCACCGACCTCAAGGGCCATGGGCCGCGTCCGTCGTCGCCGGCCTTCGACGCAACGCCCGGTGCATGGCAGTTGTGGTCCAGCGCGTGGGCGTACGGTGTGGCGGCGGTGTTGTATCCGGTGTTCTTCCAGGTGAGCACGGTCCTGTTGAAGTACCTGGGCAGCAACGCGCAGGCCGGCCATTACGGCGTCGCCCTGGCGGTGATGACCGCCACCTACCTGTTCCCCGCGACTGTCTATCAGAAGTTCCTGCTTTCGCGCCTGCATCGCTGGGCCGTCCACGACCGCACCACGTTCTGGCGCGTGTACCGCGCGGGCAACATCGCGATGCTCGCGCTCGGCGTGCTCGTCGGCGCGTTGCTCGCGCTGTCGTCGCCGTGGCTGGTGCCGCTGGCGTTCGGTCCGGCCTTCGCCGATGTGGCGAATCTGCTGGCGATCCTGTCGTTGTGCGTGCCAATCCGTTTCCTCTCCACCGCCGTCGGCTCGGCGCTGCTCACCGAGCACCACATGCGCTATCGCGTCTTCGCGATGCTGGTGGCGACGGTCGCGGCGGTGCTGCTCAACTGGGCCGTGATTCCGCGATGGGGCACCACCGGCGCGGCCTGGGCCACGGTCGTGGCGGAAACCATCCTGCTCATCGCGATGTGGATCGGCACGCGCCGTCTGGCGCGACCGGAGGTCGCGCCGTGACCAAGCGACTGCGTGTGGGATTCACCGGCTACTACGGCATGCGCAACTTCGGCGACGACCTGTTCGGCGTGTTGTGCGCGGCCGCTGCGCGCCGCTACTGGGACGCCGATCCGCTGCTGGTAGGCCCCGGGCTCGATGGCGTGCAGGCGCGCGCGACATGGCCGGCGATGCTTCCGTCCGCGCTGTACGGCTCGTCCGGGGCACTGGGCAAGGCGGCACGCGTGATGGGTTTCGTGCGCGGCTTGCGCGCCAGCGACGTGCTCGTGATGGGCGGCGGTTCGGTCATCACCGCACGGGAATCCTTCCGCAAACCGATGATGCTGTCGGCGATGCGTCGCGGCCGGTTGCAGCTGGCGGCGTTGGGCGTGTCGGTAGGCCCGTTCCCGGACGCCGCATCGGAAGCGTCCGCGGCGGCATTCGTGCGGCAGTTCTCCTACTTGTCCGTGCGCGACCGGCGCTCCTACGAGTTGGCCAGGCGGATGGGGCTGGAGACCATTGCCCATCACGGCCGCGATCTGGCCGGACTGCTGCGCGATGTGAGGCCGCTGTCGTCCCGCAGTCTCGCCTCCGACGATCGCAGTGTGCCGCGCATCGGCATCGCCCCCTGCCGCTACGACGTACGCAGCGACCATCCCGCCCCGACGCCTACGCAATGGCACGACGCCGTGGTGCACGCGGTAGCACGCATGGCGGCGCGCACGCCGCTGCAGGTGGAGGTGTTCAGTCTCAACGCGCACGCCCAGCACGGCGACGAAGCGCTGGCCGCGCAGTTGCAGCATCGCCTGCGTGAACGCGGGGTGGTTACCCGCCTTCATGCCTATGGCGGAGGCGATCCGTTGGCGACGGTCGATGCGATCGCCCAGTGCGACGCATTCATCAGCGCGCGCCTTCACGGCGCAATCGTGGCCTACCTGTGTTCGGTGCCGTTCGCGATCGTCGACTACCACCCAAAGTGCCGGGATTTCGCCGACGACATCGGCTTGCCCCCGGGCCTGCGCGTTACCGGCGACACGCACGACACCGCCGCATTCATGCGCCTCCTTGATGCATTGCTGAACGACGACGGCACCCGACCCGGTCTTTCACCCGATCTATACGCGCAACAGGCGCAGGACATATTCCAATGCGCACCATGGTCGATCCCGCCCGCAGCCCAGTCCAACGTGTCGAGCACCGCCGCGTGACGAATGAACCCGCCGTCACCGCCCCGGTCTGCGTGGTCGTGCCCTGCTACCGCTGCGGCGCGACCATCGGCGATGCTGTCGCGTCGATCGCGTCGCAGACGCTACCGCCTCGGCAGGTGGTATTGGTAGACGACGCCAGCGGCGACGGCACCGCACCTGCGCTGCACGCGCTGGCGGGGTCGTACACCCCCGGCTGGATCAACGTCGTCGAACTGCCGCGCAACGGCGGCCCATCGGCCGCGCGAAATGCGGGCTGGGAGCGCGCCACGCAGGAATACATCGCGTTCCTCGATTCCGACGACACCTGGGCCGCGACCAAACTCGAGATCCAGATGCGCGCATTGCGCGACGACCCCGCCATCGCCCTGATCGCACACCGCATGAAGGTGCGCGAACGCGGCCCGCTTCCTGCGCCGCCCGAAACCGCGCGCACGCGCCTCGTGCGCAGGCGACGATTGCTCTTGAACAACCCCTTCCCCACCGCCTCGGTGATCCTGCGCCGCGACCTGCCGTTCCGTTTCAACGAGGACTACCGGCGCGTCGAGGATTTCCTGCTGTGGGGGCAGATCGCCTTCTCGGGCCATCGCTGCGCCATGGTCGACGCGGTGCTCGCGTATTGGCACAAGGCCAATTACGGCGCCGGCGGATTGAGTGAGGATCTGGCGGCGATGCATCGGGCCGGCCGCGAAGTTCGCCGCGAACTGTTGCGACAGGGATTGGTAAGCCTGCCCGAACATCTGTTCGCGCGCGGCTTCGGCATGCTGCGCAAGGCGCGGCAGCGCATCATCCTCGGCCTGCGCCGCGCGTCACCGGGAGGCGCGTGGTGAACATGCGCAGCGACGCCTACGTGCTTCCCCCGCGACGTGCCAGCGACGTTTCCGCCGCGACGGTGCTCAGCATCCTGTTGCTGCTCGCGGTGGCGGCCTTCGGGTGCTGGCTGGTGGGCATGCGTTCGCCCGATGTCGGCACCGACACCAACACCTACGCCGGGTTCTTCCAGAACCAGAACGACCAGGGCATGGAAACGCGCCTGGAGCCGGGTTTCGTCTACCTAACCTACGTGCTGTGGAAGATGGGCGTCGGCGTGGTGGGCTATCAGACGGCGCTGTTCCTGCTGTTGCTGGGCACGATCGTGGTCTCCACGCGCCGCTACTTCGACTACCTGGGCGACGATCGCGGCTACCTGACCTTCCTCAGTGTGTCGGTGATGCTGCTGTTCGTCTCGCCGATGTTCGTCAACGCCTCGATCAATGCGGTGCGCCAGGGACTGGCGGCGCTGCTGGTGTTCACGGCCCTGCTCTCGTTCCAGAAGCGACGATGGGGCAGCTTCGTGCTCTTCGGCGCGATCGCCAGCAGCCTGCATCTGTCTTCGCTGTTGTACCTGCTGTTCGCGCCGCTGCTGCTGTTCGGGACGCGCATGCAGCGGGTGATCGCGGTGACCGCCTTCGCCCTGTACGTCAGCGGTCTGTCGATGGTGCTGGTGCGGGCCCTGATCCCGGCGCTGTACGAGGTGGTGATGAGCTACACCGCCAACTCGTACTACCGTTCCGGCGTGCGCATCGACTTCGCCGTGTTCTCGATCTTCTGGTATCTGCTGCCGCATGCCCTGGCACCGCTGGTGCGGGCGGAGTACCGCGAACGCATCAAGGACAGCACCGCCGTCTACCTGGTCATGATGCTGCCGTTCTTCGGCATAGGCTGGGGCTTCTTCTCCAACCGATATCTTCTGCCGGCCTGGCTTTCCATCTCGCTGATCCTGGCCGCGATGGTCGTGCACAGCCGCGTCTCGCTGGTGCGCCACCCGCTGCTGCTGCGCTTCGGACTGCTTGTGTCCTGCGCAGCGTTCTACTACTACGTGACCAATGAAATCGTCATCTGAGGAAGCGCGCCACGCATGCAGTCGCTGCTGAAGCTTGCCGTCGCACTCACCTACCCTCCTGCCCTGACGCTGCTGATGCTTGGCGTCGCGGTCGCGTTGCTGCTGTTTCGGCGCACGCGCCTGGGCATCGGCATGGCCGTGCTGGCGGTCGCATGGTCGGGTCTGCTGGCGGTTCCCACCGTCTCCGACTGGGTGCGCGACCGCATCGAGCGCCACTACCCGCCCGTCGACGAATCTACCCTTCCCTCTGCGGATGCCATCGTCGTGCTCGGTGGCGCGATGCACTTCTATTGGCTGGAGCGCGAGCACGTCACGCCTTACGAACTGGAGAACAGCCGCCTTGCCGCGGGCGCGCGCGCCTGGCTCGCGCACAAGGCGCCCGTGATCGTCCTGTCGGGCGGCGGCGATAACGGCGGCAATCCGAAGAACAGCGAAGCGCGGCTGATGGCCAATGCGATCCAGCGCCTGGGCGTTCCTGCCGATGCGCTGATGCTGGAACCGGAAAGCCGCAACACGCGCGACAACGCGCGATTCACCGCTGCCCTTGCGGACCAGCACGGCTTCGATCGCATCCTGCTGGTGACTTCGTCGCTGCACATGCCGCGCGCCGTGATCGAGTTCCGCAAAGCGGGTGTGGATGTCGTTCCGGTCCCTGTTCCAGAGCGCGCGAACCGCGATAGCTGGAAGCAGCGCTGGATTCCGTCGCGCCGCGCGTTATGGCGCAGTGGACGCGCGATCAAGGAAGTCGGCGCGATCGTGATGGCACGTATACAGAACTGAATGTACGCAGTCTTTCTTCAGCTTCGCGTTCGCTTCACTGAATGTGGCCCGACCGTAGGGTCGCGCCCCTCACGCCGCATGCGCCCAGCGCGTTTTAGGCTCCATATGCGAACGCAGGGACATCGCATACGTTGCTGGTCGCGTCGCTCGCGCGCCACCGTCAACCCGGCACGTCTGCCAGGAAACGCATGACGAAGGGACATCGACCGGTGTCCTGCCAATGACCTCGAGGATCATGCATTGAAGACGCTCACTCTTGCCTGCTCGGTAGCGATCGCGACCGTGATTACAGGCTGCACCGGCCAGCAGATGACCCGCGGCGACATCCAGGACGCGCGTTTCATCGGCGGCGAGGTGAAGATGGTGCCGATCACCACCGACGTGGTGTCCGCGCCGTCACCCAAGGCCACCGTGCCACAGGAGCTGCTCGCCTTCCGTGGCGAGACGTACAAGATCCAGCCCGGCGATACGCTCATCGTCACCGTGTGGGATCACCCCGAACTGACGACGCCTGCGGGCAATCAGCAGCAGGCCGTCACCAACGGCCGCCTGGTGCAGCCCGACGGGACGTTCTACTTCCCCTATGCGGGCAAGCTCAACGTCACCGGCATGACCATCGAGGATCTGCGCACCACGCTCAGCACCCGCCTGGCGAAGTACCTCACCAATCCGCAGCTCGACGTCAACGTCGTCGGATTCGGCAGCCGCGTCGCGCTGCAGGGTGCGTTCGAGGACACCGCGCCGCAGGAGGTCACCACCGTCCCGCTTACGCTCGCGCAGGCGGTCGGCCGCGCGCGCATCGACGTCGAGCAGGCCGATCTGGCCGGGCTGGTGCTCACCCGCGACGGCCGCAACTACCCGCTCGATCTGGACGCCCTGAACCGCGACGGCAACGTCGCGCAGGACATCTACCTCAAGCCGGGCGATCGCCTGTTCCTGCCGTTCAACGACCGCAAGGAGGTCTACGTGATCGGCGAGGTCCTGCGTCCGCAGGCGCTGAACTTCAAGACCACCGACATGACGCTGACGCAGGCACTCGGTCGCAGCGGCGGCCTGAATCCGATCACGTCGAAAGGCGAAGCGGTGTACGTGATCCGCGGCATCGAGGAGATGACGCAGTCGCCGGCGACGGTCTACCAGCTCGATGCGAAGTCGCCGGTGGCCTTTGCGCTCGGCGACAAGTTCCGGCTGCGTCCCGGCGATGTGGTGTGGGTCGGACCGGCCGGCGTGACGCGCTGGAACCGCTTCCTCTCGCAGTTGCTGCCGCTGTCGTCGCTCGTGAGCAACGCCGCCTCGGCCCAGTACGACATCGAACGGTAAGCGCGCACGCGATGGCCGGACCCGTGATCGAGGCCCGGGCCATCGATGTCGATTCGCCAGACGCGCGTTCGTCGGGGAAGATGAGGCACACGGCCTCGTCTTCCCCGGAGTCCCCATGTTGACGTTGTACGCCCACCCGTTCTCGTCCTATTCCCAGAAGGTGTTGACCGCGCTGTACGAGAACGGCACTCCGTTCCAATGGAAGCTGCTCGAATCGCCCGATTGCCCGGCCTGGAAAGAACTGGCGGCGATGTGGCCGGTGCAGCGCTTCCCGGTGCTGGTCGATGAGGGGCGCGTCGTCCTGGAGGCGACGGGCATCATCGAGTACCTGCACGTGCACCATCGCGGCCCGGTCCCGCTCATCCCGGACGATGCGGACGACGCGCTCGACGTGCGTACGATGGACCGCTTCTTCGACAACTACATCTCCACGCCGCAGCAGAAGGTCGTGTTCAACGCGATCCGCCCCGAGCCGGACCGCGATCCGTACGGCGTGGCCGAAGCGCGGGCCATGCTGGAAACCGCCTACGCCTGGCTCGACGGCGTCATGCGCGGACGCGAATGGGCCGCGGGCGACCGCTTCAGTCTCGCCGACTGTGGCGCGGGGCCGTTCCTGTTCTACGCCGACTGGACCCATCGCATCGATGCGCGCTTCGAGCACGTGCTCGCCTATCGCGCGCGCCTGCTTGCCCGGCGTGCGTTCGCCCGCGCCGTGGACGAAGCGCGGCCGTACCGGAGTTTCTTCCCGCTGGGGGCACCGGACCGCGACTAGGCCGGCGGTCACTTCCGCGCATCGTCGCCCCGCTGCGATGATGCGCGCTGATCCCGTCCTGGACCGTGCATGATCCTCCCCGCCGTCGCCATCGTCTTGCTGGTCGGACCCGCGCTGCTCGCATTGGCGGGATGGCGCGCGTCCTCGCGCGTGGTTTCCGATGCGACGCCGTCGCCCTGGAACTGGACGCTGGTCGCCACCTCGTCTCTGCTTTACACGCTCGCCTTCAACCTCACTTTTTTCGTGCAGGAATTGTTCCTCGTGGTGCCCAAGGCGCTCACGCCGGGCCTGCAGCCGACGCTGTTCCACAACAACCATCGCTGGCTCGGCGAGAACGCGCTGGCCAGTCTGTTCCAGGGCACCGGCGCACTGGCGACCGCGCTGATCGGGTTGGCATGCTTGATCGCGTTGCGCGCCGGTCGGCCCCACGGCGGCGCGAGCCGCCTGTTCGTGGTGTGGATGGCGTACTGCGGCCTGCTGATGGCGCTGCCACAGGTGGTGATCGGCGCGCTCAGCACGGGCAGCGATGTCGGCATGGCGATGGTGTACCTGGGTTTGCCGCAAACGGCGAAGGACATCGCCGCGCTGTTCGCACTGGTCGCGATCGCCGCCGTCGCACTCGCGTTGCTGCGGCCGACGCTGGCGTTGGCACCGCAGCCGGCCGATGTCGCGACGGCCGGCGCGCGCACGCGCTTCATCTGCCAGGCGATCGCGGTGCCTATGCTGATCGGAACCGCGCTGGTGATTCCGTTCCGCGTGCCGCGCGAGACGATCGAGGTGGTGCTGCTACCCCTCCTGGTGGGCGTACCGGGCGTGCTGTGGATGCTGGCCGGCGCATGGCGCGTGCGCGACGTTCGCGTGCACAGCGGACGCATGGGCTCGTTCGTATTGCCGTTGCTGGCGGCGATCGCGCTGCTGCTGGTGTTCCAGTTGCTGCTGCGGCCGGGCGTCGCGTTCTACTGACGCGTCCCCGCGGTCATCGCATCATCGGCGCATAACGCCGGCGCATGCATGCTGCGCTCCCGCCCCGCGCGAGCGCAGACCATGGCCGTCAATCCCACTCCACCCGGCTACCACAGCCTCACCCCCAGCATCGTCGTCGCCGATGCGGCCGACGCGCTGGCGTTCTACGAAAAAGCCTTCGGGGCGAAGGAAACCTTCCGGCTCGAAGCGGGCGGCAAGATCGCGCATGCGGAAATCCAGATCGGCGATTCGCGCCTGATGCTGTCCGACGAGTTCCCCGAGTGGGACGCGCTGGGGCCGGAATCGCGCGGCGGCACCACCGGCAGCCTGCTGATCTATGTCGAAGACGTGGACGCGTCGTTCGAACGCGCGATCAAGGCAGGCGCGAGCGTGCTGCAGGCGGTGGAGAACCAGTTCTGGGGCGACCGAATGGGCACCGTGGTCGATCCCTTCGGCCATCGCTGGATGCTCGGCACCCACGTCGAAGACGTGAGCGACGAGGAAATGCGCCTTCGCGGCGAAGAATGGGCGAAGCAGCAGTCCGCTTAGCCGGGCCTTGCGCGCACGCTACTTGCGCACGTTGACGACGACCGCGTCGCCATCGCTCATCAGCTCGACCGAGGCGGCGCCGGACAGGGCGGCCTCGCGTTCGGCTGCGGTCAGGATCTGATGCTTGCCTTCCAGCAGGAACACCGGCGGATGCGATGTGTTCAACGCAAGGTTCTGCGCCTTGGCGTAGTCGCCGATGAGCGAGGACACCGAGGTGATGCCGCGTTCGCCGAGCGAGCTTGCGGTATATGTGGCGCGATGGGCCAGTTCGCCGGCGGATGCCGCGCCGGCCAGCAACAGACACGATGCGAGGGCGATACGGTTCATGACCACTCCCTTGATGGACGAGCCGGACGCGGCTGAAGACGACGCGGATGCGCCCGGCAGTCCCCACCGCCGGACACCCCATTAGACGCAAGGCGTGAGCGCTCGGCAACGGGCGGCGTTCGAGGTTCGTGACGCCGCTCACGCGCGGCTGCCCCGAATGCCGCAATGGCCTCGCATGCAGCCCCTCTCCCGCAATAGGGAAAGGGGCTTTGCGTGTGCGGCCCGCGGAAGCGTCAGTCCGCCGGCCGTTCCTCGTAGCGCTCGCGCAGCTTCAGCGGCTCGGCCTTGCTCGCCTCGCGCTTGCGGATCCACAGGTTGATCATCTCGACGAAGACCGAGAAGGCCATCGCCGTGTAGATGTAGCCCTTGCCGATGTGCTGGCCGAAACCGTCGGCGATCAGCACCAGGCCGATCATGATCAGGAAGCTCAGCGCGAGGACCTTCACCGTCGGGTGGCGCTCGACGAAATCGCCGATCGGTCGGGCGAACATCAGCATGAAGACGATCGAGATCAGGATCGCGGCCACCATCACCCAGCGCTCGTCGACCATGCCGACGGCGGTGATGATCGAATCCAGCGAGAACACGATGTCGAGCACCATGATCTGCGCGATCACCGAAGTGAAGCTTGCGCCCACGGCCTTGCCGGGCGTGACCGATTCGCTGGCGCCTTCGAGCTTGTGGTGGATTTCGAGCGTCGCCTTGGCGATCAGGAACAGGCCGCCGCCGATGAGGATCAGGTCGCGCCAGGAGAATTCATGGCCCCACACGGAGAACAGCGGTGCGGTCAGGCCGACGATCCAGGCGATCGTGAGCAGCAGGCCCAGGCGCGTGATCGCGGCGAGCGCGATGCCCAATTTGCGCGCCTTGTCGCGTTGCTCCGGCGGAAGCTTGCCGGCGAGGATGGAGATGAAAATGATGTTGTCGATGCCGAGCACGAGCTCGAGCGCCGTCAACGTGGCAAGTGCGATCCAGAGTTCGGGATTGAGGAAGATGTCCATCGGATGGGTTCGTTGCGGTGGGCGGGATGCCGTGGCCCACTCGCGATCGCATCCGTTTCGAACTCGGGACGCACCTTCGCCGTGGCACGGCGAAGGTCTTGCTCACAGGCTGCGGGCCTGCTGCTGCACCGGATCAGTCCCCTGACGGGAACTCTCGTAATGACGGCGACAGCACGTGGAGCTACTCCCCTTCTGTGGCGATCGTAGCACGCGGTCGAGGCCGCGCAGACAACGACGCGTTCAGGCTTGCCCGGCACTCAAGCGGCGCAGGCGGAGCTGCTGCTCGGCCCGATCGGCGCGGGTCGGTTTGCGGGTGTCTTCCCGCCATGGCAGGCGCACCACCCGGGGTACGCGGGGTCGGGTCGACGTCGTCGCACCAGGAACGGGCGGCTTGCGGGTGGTCATGGGGGAGTAAACCTGTCGTTCGGGCTAACAGCTTCACCGGTGGCAGGTTAAGCGGTGGCGAAGCAATCATTCGCCGCGCCCTCACTGACAGGACCGGTCCTGATGACGTCATAACCGCACGTCATGACGGAGGGGTGACACGGCCTCTCGTCGCGATATCGGCATGGCGATGGTGCAGTGTACGCCCTCGTCGGTCAGCACGTAGCGCGTGCGCGCGCCGAACTGGTACGGGAGCGCGCGCTCGATCAGCTCCCGTCCGGCGCCGGTGCCCGGCTCCGCTTCGCCGGTGCCGACGGCCACGCCGGTCTCCAGCCAGTCCACATGCAGCCATGGGCGACCGTCCTCGGGCGCCACATGCCAGGCGATGCGCAGGCGCCCGCGCGGATCGCGCAGTGCGCCGTACTTCACCGCGTTGGTGATGAGCTCATGGATCGCCAGCGCCAACGGCTGCACCGAGGACGAGCGCAGCGTCACGCCGGCAGGCCCGATCAGGGTGAAGCGCTCACCGTCGCTTTCGTCCAGGTGCGCGGCCAGCTCCATCCGCAACAGTTCGTCGAACGTCACGCGCTGACCTTCCTTCAGGCGCGACAACAGGCCCTGCACACGCGCCAGCGCCTCCATGCGCTCGCTGAACACGGTGGCGAACTGGCCCAGGTCGGCGCTTTCGCGCAGCGTGCGGTCGGAGATCGCGCGCACCACCGCGATGAGGTTGCGCGTGCGGTGCTGGAGCTCGGCCACGAGCACGCGCTGGGCCTCCTCGAATTCCCGGCGCTGGGTCGTGTCGAGCATGGAACCGACCATCCGCAGCGGCGCGCCGGCGGCGTCGTAGAAGAAGCGGCCGCGCGCGTTGGCCCAGTGCACCGAGCCGTCGGGATGCAGGAAGCGGACCTCGCGCGCGTACTCGCCGCCGGTCTGCATGGCGTGCAGCACCGCCGATTCGGCCGCCTCGCGATCGTCCGGGTGCACGCGCGCGATCCATGCCTCGTAGCTGGGAACCACTTCGCCTGGGGTATAGCCCTCGATGCGGTAGTGCTCGTCCGACCAGACGACCTCACCCGTCGCCAGGTTCCAGTCCCAGGTCGCCAGCCGCCCCACCGCGATCGCGCTGCGCAAACGTTCCTCGCTCTCGCGCAGCCGCACCTGCGCCCTCTTCAGCAAGGTCGCGTCCTGCGCGATGCCGCCGGTCCGATTGATCCGACATTCGGGGTCGCGCATCGGGAACTCGGTGCTCTGGATCCACAGGACCTCGCCCGTCTCGCCGTGGATGACGCGGAATTCGTGCTCGACGCGTTCGCCCTGCTGCACGCGGGCCATGACGCGCCGCACGTCCTCGCGGTCGTCCGCGTGCACCATGCCGAGCCACGTGTCGAAGTCGCTGCCGACCAACGCCGCGCCGGCATGGCCGCAGGTGGTTTCGAACGACGGGCTCACGTATTCCATCTCCAGCGCGGCGGCGTCGCGGATCCAGAGCATGTTGGACGATGCCTGCCCGAACTGGCGGAAGCGCTCCTCGCTGTCGCGCAGCGCCTTCTCGGCGTCGCGGCGCGGCTTGACGTCCTGGAACAGGATGCCGACCTGCTTCTGTCGCCCCTTGAGCCGGAAGATGCGGTACTGGAAGAACCGGCGCGTGCTCGCCGACGCGCGCTCCAGCGAGCGCTCGCCGCCGTTGCGCACAACCTCGTCGACGACGTGGAGCCATTCGCGGCCGAAATCCGGCGCGACCTCGCACAGGCGCTTGCCGGCGATATCGCGCCCGACGTAACGGCGCGCCATCGGGTTTTCCTGCAGGAACTGCAGGTCCACCACGCGGCCATCGTCGTCGGTCACCGCCTCGCCCAGGTAGAACGCCTCGCCCATGCTGTCGAACAGATCGCGATAGCGCCGCTCGCTGTCGTGCAAGGCCGAAGCCGCGCGCACCAGGCCGGCCTGCAGCAGCAGCGCGTGGCGCAGCAGCAGCGCCAGCACGAACAGCGCGCCTGCCAGCCCGTACACGCGGCCGACATAGAAGCCGAGCTGGTAGCGCGCGGTGATCATCATGCCGCTGAGCGCCAGCTCGATCACGGCCGCCACCAGCGACACGCACAGCCACAGGTCCAGCAACCGGCGCAGGCGCGTGCGCCATATCAGCACCGCCAACGTCGCCAGGTGCATCGCCCATACCAGGCCGCCGATCCAGCGCGTCGACGGTGGCCGGAAATAGGCGCTGGTCAGCAGTTGTGGAAGGCGGTGGTCGAAGCGCACCAACAGCAGCGCGGCGACCACGACGACGGCGATCGTCGCCGGGTATGCCAGGCGATGCAGGGGCGATGCGGCGCTTTCCCGCGGTGGCGTTTCATCCAGCGCGTAGGCCATGACGAACAGTGGCGCCAGACCGTGCCAGACGATCCACAACCAGGCCGTGGTCTGGACGCCGCCGAACAGGCTGCCGCTGACGAACGCGTCGGGGAACGTCAGGCCGTGCAGCAGCGCCGCCAACGCGCTGAACAGGTAGCCGCAGGCCAGCCACAGGAACCCGCGCTGGTGCAGGTCGCGATATTGCGCGTGCAGCATCAGCGCGGCGATCGCGGCCAACACGATCATCGCGGCGTCGTAGGCGGGGACGAAGGCCGGCACCGCCGGCAACACGATCTCCGCGAACGGGCTGGTCGCCAGGAACGCGAGCAGCAACCCGGCCATGACCCATGCCGCGCGGCGGCGGTCGGCATGCTCGGCCGGAGCGATGCCGAGGAAACCCGACACCTCCGCGCTCACCGGTTTGGCGGACGTGACAGGCGAGGGGCTCGCGATGTTCGGGGATTCCTGGCGCGTTCGCATGCCCCCATTCCACCCAGTTGCCGTTCGCCGTGACGTGAATCCGCCGTTCGTCTCGCCCCGTTAACTTTGCACAACCAACAATGACTCCAGGTGCGCAGGAGCGACCTCATGGCGAGCAATGGCCTGCACGGACTCCGTTTGCTGCTGGTGGAGGACGACTACCTGCTGGCGTCCGGCCTGCAGGAGGCGCTGGAACTGGAAGGCGCCCATGTCGTCGGCCCATATCCCGACGTCCAGGGAGCGCTGCGCGGCATCGCGCAGGCGCAGGCGCTCGACGGAGCGTTGCTGGACGTGAACCTGGGCGACGAAACCTCCTTCGCCGTCGTCGAGGCGCTGCGCCAGCGCGGTGTGCGGATGCTGTTCCTCACCGGCTACGACGACGCCGCCCTGCCGGCGGCATATCGCGACATCCCACGCTGCCGCAAGCCGGTCGGCCTCGGCGAGCTGATCCAGGAATTGAACAGCCATCTCGTGCGCACCACCTGACACGTTCCGTGCGCCGGCCGCCAGGAGCGGCCGGCCGACGAACGGTCACTCCCGGAACGTCGCACTCCGCCGCCGACGCCGATCGGTGCACGTTCCGCCGCGCGGCTATGCCGGCGTGCGCAACGAATGGAACACGCGCAGGATCGCCGCCGCACTGCGTGCGGCATCGTCTTCGGTCGTGGCCCAGTTGGACACCGAGATGCGCATCGCCCCCTGCCCCTGCCACGTCGTCCCGCCGAGCCAACACGTACCGTCGCGCTGCACGCCTTCGATGACGGCGCGGGTGAGTTCGTCGTCGTCGCCGAAGCGCACCAGGACCTGGTTCAGCACGACATCGTTGAGCACGCGCACGCCATCCGCCACGCGCAGCACGTCGGCCATCTGCCGCGCGCGCGCGCAGCTGCGTTCGACCAGGTCCTGCACGCCATCGCGGCCCAGCGCGCGCAACGTCGCGTACACCGGCACGCCGCGCGCGCGGCGCGAGAATTCCGGAACCCAGTCCACCGCGTCGCGTTCGGGCCCCTTTGTCTGGATGAGATACGCCGCCGCCGACGTCATCGCGACGCGATGGTCCTGCGCGTGGCGCACCATCGCGACGCCGCAGTCGTAGGGAACGTTGAGCCATTTGTGCGCGTCGGTCGCCCAGGAATCGGCGAGTTCGACGCCATCGGCGAGCGCGCGCAGCGACTCGCTCGCGCGCGCCCACAAACCGAAGGCGCCGTCCACGTGCAGCCAGGCGCCATGCTCGCGCGCGGCGAGCCCGATTTCGCGCAACGGGTCGAACGCACCGGTGTTCACGTTGCCGGCCTGCGCGCAGACGATGGTCGGCCCTTCCAGCCCGGCGAGCACTTCGCGCAGCCGGTCGGCGCGCATGCGGCCCTGCGCGTCGGTTTCGACCCGATGCACCGCGCGCGTGCCGAGCCCGAGGTAGCGCAGCGCGACGTCGATGGTGATGTGCGATTCGGTCGAGGCGACCACGTGGATGCGCGGCGCGCCCGGCAGGCCATCGGCTTCCACGTCCCAGCCCACGCGGCGCAACACATGATGGCGGGCGGCGGCCAGGCAGGTGAAGTTGGCCATCTGGCAACCGGTGACGAAACCGACGCCGCTCTCGCGCGGCAGGTCGAACAGATCGAGCAGCCATTGCCCGGCCACTTCCTCCACCACCGATACCAGCGGCGAGATCGCGTAGATGCCGGCGTTCTGGTCCCAGGTCGAAACCAGCCAGTCCGCCGCCAACGCCACCGGGTACGCGCCGCCGATGACGAAGCCGAAGTAGCGCGGCGAGTTGCACGCCACTGCGCCGCGTTCCACCTGTGAAGCGAGCAGGTCGATCACTTCGCCGCCTTCGTCGCCCTGCTGCGGCAAGTCGGTGCGCAAGGCGGCCAGCAATTCGTCACGACCCGCACGCGCGCCGACATGGCGGTCGGGCAACCGTCGCAGGTAGTCGGTGGCGTGCGTGCGCGCGTTGCGCAGGTACTCGTCGAACACGGCGGACTGGAAGCGATCGGTGGCCATGGCGCGTCGTCCTCTGGGGATGCGCGCAGGATAGGACCGCGACGCGCGGCGCCCGTTAAAACCGCGTTCGCGCGGCGGGCCGACGGAAATCTTTGCCCAGTTCCAGCGCAGCGCACCCGGGATCGATGCGGTGATGGCCCCGGGTGCGGCCTCTGGCCTTACCCGGGCTGCGTCGGACACGATGGAAGGGGCGCATCGCGACGAAACCTTCGCCGCTCCCACATGCCCCGCTATAGTCCGGGCATCCGAACGGGGAACGATTCGTGGACCAAACGCCGGCACCGCACATGCGACCGAAGCTGACATGGTGGTACCTGCTGCTGGTGATCGTGCCACTCCTGGCGGCCGCGCTCATCACGCATTACCCGCTTTTGACGGTGCCTTCCGCGCAGCCGGAATCGCTGCACGCCGCACAGGCCGTCGCGCACGGCCCGCTGACCTCGCCGCTTTCGCGCTTCCTGCTGCAGTTGCTGGTGGTGCTGGGGGTGGCCAAGAGCGCCGGCTGGTTGCTGCGCCGCTTCGGCCAGCCGGCGGTGATCGGCGAGATGGCCGCCGGCCTCCTGCTGGGCCCGCTGCTGTTCGGCGCGGTGGCGCCCGAGGTGCAGGGCTGGTTGTTCGCCCCGCAGAGCCTGGGCGCGCTGGGACTGGTGAGCCAGTTGGGCGTGCTGATGTTCCTGTTCGTCGCCGGTGCCGAGCTGGACCTGACGAGTCTGCACGGACGCCGGGGTTTCGCGCTGCTGGTGAGCCATGCGGGCATCGCCCTGCCCTTCCTGTGCGGCGTGCTGCTGGCCTTCGCGCTGTTCGCGCAGCACGGGCCGCCGGGCGTGGGCTTCGCCAGCTTCGCGCTGTTCATGGGCGTGTCGCTGAGCATCACCGCGTTCCCCGTGCTGCTGCGCATCCTGTCCGATCGCGACCTCACCCACACCGACATCGGCCGCGTCGCCATCGCCTGCGCGGCGCTCGGCGATGCCAGCGCCTGGTGCCTGCTGGCGGTCATCGTCGCCACCGTGCAGGCCAGCGGCTGGGGCGTGGCGACGGTGAGCCTGTTCGGGACGCTGGTCTTCGCGGTCGCCGTGCTCGCGCTGGCGCGGCCGTGGATCACCCGTCGCCAGATCCCCGTGCAACTCGAAGGCCGGGCGCTCATCGCGCTGCTGCTGCTCGCGCTGGCCTGCGCGCTGGTGACCGAGGCGCTGGGCATCCACGCGCTGTTCGGCGCGTTCCTCGCCGGCGTGGCGGTGTCGGGCAACGCGCGACTGCGCCATCTGCTGGTCGAACGCGTCGAGCCGTTCGCCATTTCCCTGCTGCTGCCGTTGTTCTTCGCGATGACCGGCCTGCGCCTGCGCGTGGACGGATGGCAGGCGTCGGACCTGTTGCTGGGCCTGGGTGTCATCGCGGTCGCGACGCTCGGCAAGGGCATCGGCACGTGGGCGTCGGCACGCAGCGCGGGCATGCCCAACGTCGATGCGATGCGCCTGGGTGCGCTGATGAACACGCGCGGCCTGATGGAGCTGATCGTGCTCAACCTGGGCTACGAACTGGGTTTGATCGGCGACCGACTGTTCGCGGTGCTGGTGGTCATGGCGCTGGTGACCACCGCCATGACCGGACCGCTGCTGGACCTGATCGAACGCCGCGCGCGTCGTTGACGCGCGTCGCGGATCAGCCGCAGTTTCCGGGGTCCTCGATCTGGCGGACCTCGCACTCCAGGTTCCATTCGGTGCCGTGGACCTGGAGGAAACGGCGCGTCAGTTCGGTCGCCTCGTCGAGCGATGCCGCCTCCAGGATCGCGTAGCCGCCAATCACTTCCTTGGCTTCGGTGAACGGCCCGTCGAGGTTGGACAACTTGCCGCTGTGCAGGCGCACGCGGCGACCCTGCGCGGTCGGCTGCAGGCCGCCGGTGTCGAGCAGCTTGCCCGACGCGCGCAGTTCGTCGATCAGGCGGGTCATTTCCTCGATGAGTCGCTCGCTCGGCACCTGGCCGGTGGTTTCGTCTAGGCGGATCATGGACATAAAACGCATGGGATTTCCTTCGAACATGGATGCGGCCGCCGTCGATGCCGGCGTGGGAGCGCGTCCTTCCTGGATACGACGTTCGGGCGCGGACGGAATCGACAACTTGCCGAATCGACAGACGACGCCGGATTGCGTGCGGTGGGGCTCGGCTATGCTGCGGCAATTCCGGACCGCCCGCACCCCGATGACTCCACACCGGCTTCACGCCCGCCTTTTCGTCCTGTCATGGCTGTTGCTGGCATCCGCCGCCTGGGCGCAGGGAGGCGGGTATTTTCCGCCGCGCGGCGAATGGGCGCACGCAACGCCGGTACAGGCGGGCTTCGACCCGCAGCGCCTGCAGGAAGCCGTCGACTTCGCCCTCGCCCACGAAGCGAAGGAGCCGCGCGACCAGGCGCTCTCGCTGGCGCAGAGCTTCGGTGCGAAGGAGCCGTTCTTCGACGGGCAGATCGGCGCCACGGCCGTGCGCGCCGGCCTCAACGGCGTGATCGTGCATCGCGGCAAGGTGGTGGCGGAGTTCGGCGACACCCATGCCATCGACATGAGCCACAGCGTGGCCAAGACCTTCCTCAGCACGGTCGTCGGCCTGGCCTGGCAACGCGGGCTGATCCGCGACACCAACGATCGCGTCGCCGGCTACATGCCGCGCGACGTCGACCTGTTCGCCTCCGAACACAACGCGCCGATTACCTGGGAGCACCTGCTGCGCCAGACCAGCGACTGGCAGGGAACGCTGTGGGGCAAGCCCGACTGGGCCGACCGTCCGTCCGGCCCGCCCGAGCAATGGCCGAACCGCGAACGCCACGCGCCCGGCACGCACTACATGTACAACGACGTGCGCGTGAACGTGCTCGCGCTCGCCGCGCTGCAGGTGTGGCGCCGGCCGCTGCCGGAAGTGCTGCGCGAGAACGTGATGGACCCCATCGGTGCGAGCACGAGCTGGCGCTGGCACGGCTACCGCAATTCGTGGATCGAGCTGGATGGCCAGCAGATGCAGTCGGTATCGGGCGGCGGCCACTGGGGCGGCGGCATGTTCATCGACGCCTGGGACCTGGCCCGCTTCGGATACCTGTTCCTGCGCGATGGCCGCTGGAACGGCGAGCAGATTGTTTCGCGCGAATGGATCGCCAAGGCACGAACGCCCGGCGCCGACAACGCCGAGTACGGCTACTGCAACTGGTTCCTCAACACCGGCCGCAAGGCGCTGCCCTCGGCACCCGAAAGCAGTGTCACCTTCCGCGGCAACGGCCAGAACATCGTTTACATCGACCGCGACAACGACCTGCTGATCGTGGTGCGCTGGATCGATCGCGGCGACGCGCTGGACCAGTTCATCGGCAAGGTGCTGGCGGCGCGCGTGCGATGACCGGCCCTGTCGGGAACGCCACCGCACGCCGCCGCGTCGGCGTCAGAACGTGACCTTGACGGAAGGCGCGCTGCGCTTGGCCTCGCCGTGGTACACCGCCTCGATGTTGTTGCCGTCGGGATCGAGCACGAACGCTCCGTAGTAGCCCGGGTGGTATGCCCGCTCGCCGGGCGCACCGTTGTCGGTGCCGCCGGCGGCAACGGCCGCCTTGTGGAAGCCGTCCACCATCGCCCGATCCTGCGCCTGGAACGCAAGATGGTGCCGTCCCGTCAACTTGCCCTGCGCCGCTTCGCTTTCCTTGGTCGAGATGAACAGCTCATCGGCCCAGAAGTAATCCTCGCCGCTGCCGGCCATCGGCACCTTGAGCACGTCGAACACCGCTTCGTAGAAGCGGCGGCTCGCCGGCAGGTCGCGCACGACGAGCTGAATGTGGTCGATGAGGCGGCCTCGATGCAGTTCCTGCGTTTCCATGACGCTTTCCTTTGGGGATTTCCTTTGGCGGAAGGAGCCGGCACTGCGGCGCGTGCACCGCATGCCGGCGTCGACGTGTCAGTGCGGTCCTGGCGCGGCGACGGTGGCCGTCGGCGACGATGCGGTGCGCAGCAGGCTTTCCAGGTTGCGCACGCCGCGTATCGAGGACACGGCGTGCAGCAGATCCTCGAACTCCTCCTCCGCCACCGTGCCCTTCAATTGCACCCAGCCGTCGTGCACGTGCACTTCGACGTGATGCGGATGACCGACCAGCCGGCCCAGCCGCGAACGGATGCGGTCGTGCAGCATGTCGTCGTCGATGGGCGTGGAGGACAGGTTCGCGCGCGTACGCGCCGCCAAGCCCTTGAGCCGGTCCGCGGCGCGCTTGGACTTGCCGCGCACGAGACGTTCGGCGTCACGGCTCATGGAGACGCCGCGATCGCGCACCAGCGCGCGGCGCCTTCGGCCGGTATTGGGGTCGAGGAAATACATCATCAGCGCGCCGGCGGCGAACGCCAGCGCGACATTGCACAGGGTGCCCAAGGTATTGGACGCGGATCGTTCATGCATGGGTTGCCACCTCGGCTCGCTTCGCGTGTGCGGCCATGCTGCCACCGCACACGAAAACGTCGCGCGAAGAAGGCGCCACGGCTTCCTTAACAGGGACGTGGCGCGCAAACGCCGTGAAAATAGGAGGATTCTGAGAGAACGCATGCAGACGCGTTGATAACGTTCTCCGCCTCGCAAGCCTTCCCATGCCGCCGTGCTCATCAAGACCCCGCGGCGCGTCGCGCCGCCGCAATTCTCCGTTCCCTTGCTTGCCTGCGTGCTCGCATTCGCACTGGCCTCGTGCCTGGATAACGCCACCACGCACGACGTGGCCGATGGCGCTTCCAAGGTGAGCAAGGTGCAACCGTTCGTCGCGCCGCAGGACGTGTTCGAACGCACCGCACATTCGATCGTCGGCATCAGCTACCCGCCCGGGTTGGAACGGTTTCCCGCGCTCGCCGAGCTCGTGGTCGAACACGCCGCCGCGCGACGCTCGGCGCTGACTGCCGCGCTCCAGCGCAAGCCCGCTCCGCCGGTGCCCTATGAGCTGATACTACGCTTCACCACGCTGGCCGATGCGCCGCGCATGTTCGCGGTCTCGGCCGACGAAGACATGTTCACCGGCGGCCTGACCAGCCGGGCCGGCCATGCCATCTTCCTGTGGCTGCCCGAGGAAAACCGTTTGCTGTCGCCGGACGAGATGATCCCCAACCCAGCCGCGTGGTCGACGGTGCACGAGTACATCCTCGATCGCGAACGCGAAGAATCGGCCTCGCTGACCGCCGCCAAAGGGCCGGCCAGCGCGCGCGGGTTGCAGCACGTTTTCAGTCCCCGCTTCAATTCCGCCGGCCGCATCGCCGGCCTGCGCTTCCAGACCGGAGACGGCGACGAGATCGAAGTGCCCGGCGCCGTCCTCAAGCCGCTCGTGGCGCCCGCCTACGCGGCGTGGTTCGACGACACGGTACCGGCCACGCCCGGCACCGGCACCGCCAGTCTCTGACATCGCGCAGTCGCGAACGCCTCAAGGTTTCGCCGGCACCGCCAGCCGCTCATGCACCTGCGGCACCTGCATGACGGCCGCCGAGGAGTACCACGGGTGGTACTCGGCGACCATTTCGCCCTGGACGATCACCGGATCGGTGGCGACCAGTCGCTTGGCCTCTTCGACATCGGCCACCGCGAAGACGAACAGCCCGCGCCAGCCGGCCGGGTCGTCGAGGAACGGGCCCGCCAGCGCCAGCTTTCCTTCCTTCGACAACCGCTCCATGTTGGCGAAGTGGCCGGCGAACATCGCCTTGCGCTGCTCGCCCTCGGGCACGCGCTTGGAGCCGGTCTTGAGCACGACCAGCACGTAGCGGCGCATGCCGTGTTCGTCCGCGCCCAGGCGCTTGGCGAGCGCCGGGTCGAAGGACGCCGTGGCCGGCGCCTCCTGCGCGACCAGCGGAAGCGCGCAGCACAGAAGCGCGGCGGCCAGGCAGACCTTCATGCGTTTCATCGCGCACCTCGTCGTATCGATGACCGCCGCGCCGCCGAGCATGGCGCGGTGTGGGAGCACGTTACGCCGCGGGCTTGCGCAGCGTCCGATCGAACAACGCCAGCGTCTTCTTCCACGCCTCGCGTGCGGCGGCTTCGTCGAAACGCGGCGTGGTGTCGTTGTTGAAGCCATGCTGCGTGCCGGCCGGCTGGTACAGCTCGTAGCGCACGCCCGCCTGCTTCAGCGCGGCCTCGTACGCGGGCCAACCGGCGTTGACGCGTTCGTCGTTGGCGGCCAGCACGATCAGCATCTGCGACTTGATCTTCGGCACGTCTTCCACGGCCGGCGCGGAGCCGTAGAACGGCGCGGCGGCATCGAGGTCCGGCAACTGCGTGGCGAGGAAGTTCGACATCGCGCCGCCGTAGCAGAAGCCGACCACGCCGAGGCGACCGTTCCCGCCTTCGACGGCGCGCAGCATCTTCGCCGCAGCGAGGAAGTCCTGACGCGTCTTCGCCTGGTCGAGCTTGGCGAACTCCGCGCGCGCTTGGTCCTCGTCGCCGGGGTAGCCGCCCAGCGGGAACAGCGCATCCGGCGCGAAGGCGATGTAGCCCTCCAGTGCGAGCCGGCGGGTGACGTCTTCGATGTGCGGATTCAAGCCGCGGTTCTCATGGATCACCAGCACGACCGGCAAGGGCCCGCGCTTCGACGCCGGCCGCACGAGGTAGCCGCGCGCAGTGCCGTAGCCCTGCGGCGACGGGAATTCGATGTAGTGGGCGAGCAGGCGCTTGTCGTCCGGCTTGACCTGTTGCGCGGCGGCGAACTGCGGGGTCAACGCGGCCAGCAGACCCGCCGCACCAGCGGCCCCCACGGCGAATCGCGCCGCGCCGCTCAGGAACCCGCGCCGGTCGATGACGCCGTGCACGTACTGGTCGAACAGCTTGAGCACTTCCGGATCGAAATCGCTGGCTTTGCGACGGGGCCTATCGGCCATGGGAAACCTCCGAGGCGGTGGGTCGGGCGTGCCGCGAGGATAGCGGGCAATGCACGACGCGCAACGTGCGCCTCGCCAGTGCGAAGCCCAGGCGCGACGAACGGCCGACGTTCAACTCCCGTGGACACTCCATGCGTCACCGTACCGAAGCGGACGCCTCGCCCGGTGCACCGCGCGCCCCTTCACCGACGGAGATCGCGATGACGCACGCCACGGCAAGGCACCGCACCACCTGGCTGTTCGCCACCCTTCTGCTGGCAGGCTGCCAGCCGACCTCGACGCCGCAGCCGCCGGCGCAGGCGCAGCCCGCTCCCGTCACCGCGCGGCCAGCGCAGCCCGCATCGCCGACGCCCGCGCCCGCCGTCGGAACCGCCGCGCCGGAGCGGGCGCTCGCCGACGCGGCCGCCTCGGCCGTGCCGCCCCCGCCCAGCACCGTGCCGGGCGACGCAGAAACCAACGCGGCGATCGACGAGAACCTGGGCGATCACGCCCGATACGAGCCTTTCATCCGCGATTTCCAGTCGGCCGTGGTGCGCGGCGACAAGGCCGCCGTCGCGGGCATGGTCGACTACCCGTTCCAGGCGACCATCGGCGGAAAGAAGAAGACGATGGCCGATGCGTCCGCGTTCGTTGCGGATTACGAGCGCATCCTCACCCCGGAGATCGTGCAGATCGTGCGCAACCAGAAGTACGCCGATCTGTTCGCGAGCTATCGGGGCGTGATGTTCGGCAGGGGCGAGGTCTGGATCAACGGCATCTGCCAAGCGGACAGCCCGGACTGCAAACGTTTCGACGTACGCGTGGTCACGATCCAGCCCGGCCCGGAATGACCGGGCCTTGAAAGAAACCGCCGCCGGTGCCCCACGCACCGGCGGCGGTGGCGACTTACGTCACCTTCTTGGCGATGGTCACGCCCAGAATCAGCAGTATCACGGCGATCGCCAGTCCCACCCAGAACAGCAGCTTGGCGACGCCCATCGCTGCGCCCGCGGCACCGCTGAAACCCAGTGCGCCGGCGATCAGGCCGATGACGGCGAAGATGATGGCCCACTTGAACATCGCAGGAACTCCATGACCGTTACGTTGCAACGGACGGTAATCGCCCCGTTGTCGTTCCGGCGTGAGCGGTCACGTGTGCGCGGCGTGACGTTCGAGCCTGCGCAAGGCGATGCCCAGCGCGATGCGATAGCTGGCGGCCAGGTCGCCGTTGATGACGATGGTCGCCGTCGGCATCGCCTGTGCGTGCAGTGGAAGTTCCAGCACGCTCGCGCTGCTGTCGTGCACTTCGACGTAGGGCACGTGCATGGTTTCGATCGCCTCGCGCAACGCGGCGTCGGAACGCATCGGTCCGGCAAGATCGCCCGGGTCGAGGAGGACGAATGCGCCCACGCCGCGCCGCACCGCGCGCAACGAGGCGATCAAATCCCGCAGCGAATCGCAGGCTCGCACGCACAGCATGCGTCCGGCCGCGCGTGCGATGCGGCGCAGCCCGACCAGCGCTTCGGCGTCCAGCGGCTTCCGCAACCGGTGCGGCCCCTGCAGGATCACGATGTCCATGCATCAGTCGAGCCGGTTCAGCGCGCGCACGCGCACTTCCGCCGGGGTGACGCCGTGCGCGTTCGCGGCCTGTCGGCGAACGCCATCGAGCACCTGCGCCGGATCGAGCGCGACGCCGTCCGGCGTGGCGTGCACGAGCGTCGTCTGGCCGCGGATGCACAGGCGCTCGGCAAGGTGGATTTCGTAGTCCACGAAGAAGCAGTAACGCATGACGTTCACGTCGCCGGGTGCACGTCGTTCTCGCACTCGGCGCAGCCCAGGTGCTCCAGGGCGATCGACAGCGCCAGCACGTAGCCCTGCACGCCATAGCCGTCGACCACGTCGAGCGGATGGCCCGTCGGCTCAGCGGCGGCGGCGCGAATGCCGTCGACGTGCACTTCGATATAGGGAACGCCGACATCGTCTAGAGCGGCGCCCAGCGCAGCGTCGCCGCACCGGCGCGCGCCGGGGTCGAGCAGCAGGAACTCGGTGCCCTTGCCGTCCACGCGGCGCAGGCATTCGACCATCTCTGCGACGTCGCGGCAGCCGCGCACGGCGACGGTTCGTCCAGCCTGCGACGCGCGTCCGACCAGCTGCGACACGATTTCCTTCGGCAGGCCGTGCACGCCGCGGACGGCGTCGCCGGGTGCTGTCAGGATGGCGATGGACATTGCGATTGGCCTCCAGTTCGAGTGGACGCCAGTGTCCTTGCGTGCCGCGTAAAGCCTCAATGCATGACGCACGCCGATGCGTAACGGCTGCGTAAAGCCGCGGCCTCGAAGCGAACCGGGCCTCGCGGATGCGATTGGACCGTCAGCGGCAGACGCGCGCGGCACCTCGATCGAAGTGGAAATGATCGGCGTGGGCGCGGTTGTAGTCCGGACCCAGCACGACATCGAAGTAATCGCAGGCTCCGTCGTGCACGGCGCGCAGGAAACGGGCCTCGTCCTTCTCGCGCAATGGTGAGGCGACCTCCCCCGCCGACACCCGCGTCGTCTGCGACGGCGCGGGCCAGTCCGCCAGCACGCGCACGCGACGTCCGTCTTCGAGCACGAAGCCCGCAAGATCCAGCGCATCGGCGGTGGCGTGCTGGCTGCGGCGCCGGCCCTGCTCACCGTAGAGGTTGCGGCACGCGTAGGAGCCCAGGTGTTCGATACGCGTCACCTTCGTGCCCAGGTGCGTCTGCGCGGCCTGCTGCAACACGTGCCGCTCCCACATCGCCAGCGACAGCGCGGAGCGGCAACTGAGCGAGAACGCCTCGCCGACCGCCACGCTGCTGCGCTCGATCCGCACCGCGTCGGTAAAGCCGCAATGCTCGCCGGTGACCCGGTCCTCCAGCGGCGTCCAGGCCATGCGCGCTTGGGCCAATGCGCGGCGGCACATGGCTGGGTCGTCCGAAGCGCGCCCGAGCTTGAAACGCGTGAGCAGGTTGGGCGTCGCATCGATGCGCAGCGGCGCCCAGGGATTCCAATCGTCCGGAATCCGGATGCGCCCGGCCCACAGCGCCCAGGCGAGGCCCAGCGCGAGGAAGACCGGTACAAGCCAGAGCAGGCGCAGGAGCGGACGCGGGTTCGTCATCGCGCGACTGTCCGGGAAACCGCGTCAAACAGACGTGGCGGCCGGACCCGGGTGCACCGCACAGGGCATTCATCGCGAAAAACCCCACCGTGACGGCCTAAAATGGCGCCATGAATCCGATCGTCACACCGCCCGCGCCGCTGCCCTTCGCCCTGATCGCCGATTCGGTCGCTGCCGCGCGCACCTTGGAGGAACTGGTGCGTCCGTTGCTGGAAGTGCTGGAAACGCTGACTGGCATGGAATCCACGTATCTGACCTCCATCGACGAGGACGCCGGCGTGCAGCACGTGCTGTTTTCGCGCAACTCGCGGCAGATGCAGATTCCCGAGGCACTGGTCGTGCCGTGGACGGACACGCTGTGCCGACGTGCGCTCGACGAAGACTGCCCGTACACCGACGACGTGCCGGGCAGCTGGGGCGATTCGGACGCGGCGAAGGCGCTGGGCATCCAGACCTATGTCAGCACGCCGGTGCGGCTGGAGGACGGCACGCTCTACGGCACGCTGTGCGCGGCCAGTGCGCGCCAGTTGCCCTTGGCCGACGATGCACGGCGGGCGCTGCAGATGTTCTCGCGGCTGATCGGGCAGCAGCTCGAACGCGAGCGCCTGCTCGGCCGGCTGCAGGAAGCCAACGCCGCGCTCGCCGCGAGCGCGCTGGTCGATCCCGTCACCGGATTGCCCAATCGGCGGGCGCTGATGCAGGAGCTCACGCGCCGCATCGCGCACTGCCAGCGCCAGCACGAAGCATTGGTGGTGGCATTCATCGATCTGGACGGCTTCAAGGCGATCAACGACCGCCATGGCCACGATGCCGGCGACCGTTTCCTCAGCGCGATGGGGCGCACGCTGGCCTCGGCACTGCGCGCGGACGACTTCGCCGCGCGCCTGGGCGGGGACGAGTTCGTGGTGGTGGGTACGGTCGCCCATGCCGAAGGGCCGGACAGCATCGCCGCATTCGGCGACCGCCTGGCCGAATGCACGCGCCGCCGGTTCGACCTGGGCGAGGTCGCCGTGGACTACGCCGGCGCCAGTGTCGGCGTGGTGGTGGCCGGCGACGACCGGCCCGCACCGGACGCCCTCATCGCCCGCGCGGACGCCGCGATGTATGCGGTCAAGCGCGCCCGCAAGGCGCAGGCGCTGGCCCACGCCTGAGGTGGGCCAGCGCAAATCCGCGCGCGGGCCGCGAATTTCCTTATCGTATGCGCACCCGTCCCGAGTGGAGCGTTCCATGAAGACCCGCATGCTGAAGCTGGCCGCCGCCGGCCTGGTCGTCGTCGCCGCGGTGGCGACGCCCGCCCTCGCCGCGCTGAAGGCCGGCGCCAAGGCGCCCGAGTTCAGCGCCCCCGCCTACCTCGCCGGCGAGCCCTTCACCTTCAAGCTGTCCGATGCGCTGAAGAAGGGTCCGGTGGTGGTGTATTTCTTCCCGGCCGCATTCACCCCCGGCTGCAACCTCGAGGCGCACCTGTTCTCCGAGGCCATCGACAAGTTCAAGGCAGGCAAGGCCACCGTCATCGGCATCACGGCCGGCAACACCGACCAGCTGGCCGCGTTCTCCAAGTCCACCGAGCATTGCGGCGGCAAGTTCCCGGTCGCCGCCGACACCGGCGCGAAGATCGCCAAGCAGTACGACGCGATCCTCGACAAAAAGCCCGAATGGTCGGACCGCACGTCCTACGTGATTGCCCAGGACGGCACCATCTCCCACGTGTATTCCGACCTCAATCCGCAGAAGCACGTGAAGGAAACGCTGGACGCGGTGACGGCGCTGGAGAAGAAGTAAGTCCAGCTTCGCCCGGCACGCAATGACGAAAGCCCGCCCCATGGCGGGCTTTCTCTTTGATGCAGGTCGTCTGCCCCGCCTAGCGGTCCTCGTCCGTCTGTGCCTCGTCCGCCAGGCCGGCGCCCAGTCCCATGCCGAGCCCGCCCGCGGCCAGTCCGCCCCCCATC
>SCOX01000020.1 GCA_005503055.1 Lysobacteraceae bacterium P
CCGCGCCCACCTTCGTCAGTGCCGCCGTCAGCGTGGTCTTGCCGTGGTCGACGTGACCGATCGTGCCCACGTTCACGTGCGGCTTGGTGCGCTCAAACTTACCCTTGGCCATGGCTATCTCTCTTTAACTTTTATTGCTTGGGATGCGGGGAAAACGGGGATCCGGATCGTTCCGGACCCCCATGCCTGATCAGGACTTCTTCATCACCGATTCGGCGATGTTGGTCGGCGCTTCGGCGTAGTGGTCGAACTCCATCGTGAAGGTCGCGCGACCCTGCGACATCGAACGCAGCGTGGTCGCATAGCCGAACATCTCGCCCAGCGGGATCATCGCGTTGATGATCTTGCCCGACGGGCTGTCGTCCTGACCCTGCAGGATGCCGCGACGACGGCTGACGTCGCCCATCACGTCGCCCAGATAATCCTCCGGGCTGACGATCTCGACTTTCATCATCGGCTCGAGCAAGGCCGGGCTCGCCTTCATGAAGCCTTCCTTGAACGCCATGGAGCCGGCGATCTTGAACGCCATTTCGGACGAGTCGACTTCGTGGTACGAGCCGTCGACCAGCTTGACCTTGACGTCGACGATCGGATAACCGGCCAGGACGCCGTTGTTCACGGCTTCCTTGATGCCCTTGTCCACGGCCGGGATGTATTCCTTCGGAACCACACCGCCGACGATCGCGTTCTCGAACTCGTAGCCCTTGCCCTGCTCGTTCGGCGACAGCTCGATCCACACGTGGCCGAACTGACCCTTACCACCGGTCTGGCGCGCGTACTTGCCTTCGACCTTCACCGACTTGCGGATCGTTTCGCGATACGCGACCTGCGGCTTGCCGACGTTGGCTTCGACGTTGAACTCGCGCTTCATGCGGTCAACGAGGATGTCCAGGTGCAGCTCGCCCATGCCGGCGATGATGGTCTGGCCGGATTCCTCGTCGGTACGCACGCGGAACGAGGGATCTTCCTGCGCCAGACGGCCCAGGGCGAGACCCATCTTTTCCTGGTCCGACTTGGTCTTCGGCTCGACCGCCATCGAAATGACAGGCTCCGGGAACACCATGCGCTCGAGCGTGATGACGTGGTCCATGGCGCACAGCGTGTCGCCGGTGGTAACGTCCTTCAGGCCCACAGCCGCGGCGATGTCGCCGGCGCGGACTTCCTTGATCTCTTCGCGCTGGTTGGCATGCATCTGCAGGATGCGGCCCACGCGCTCCTTCTTCGACTTGACCGGGCTATACACCTGGTCGCCGGAGTTGAGCACGCCCGAGTAGACGCGGAAGAACGTCAGCGAACCGACGAACGGGTCCGTCATGATCTTGAAGGCCAGCGCCGAGAACGGCTCGGTGTCGGACGCCTTGCGGGTGTCTTCCTTCTCGTGCTCGTCGATGCCCGCGACCGGCGGACGGTCGGCCGGCGACGGCAGCAGGTTGATCACGCCGTCGAGCATGGCCTGCACGCCCTTGTTCTTGAACGCCGAGCCACAGAACACCGGCACGATTTCCACGCGCAGGGTGCGCTCACGCAGGCCGCCAACGATCTCGGCCTCCGTCAGCTCGCCTTCGGACAGGTACTTGTCCATCAGCGCTTCGTTTGCTTCGGCAGCGGCTTCGACCATGAAGCTGCGCGCAGCCTGGGCCTTCTCGAGCAGCTCGGCCGGAACCTCGCGGTACTCGAACTTGGTGCCCTGCGATGCGACATCCCAATGGATGGCCTTCATCTTGAGCAGGTCGACCACGCCTTCGAAGCCGTCTTCGGCGCCGATCGGCACCTGCATCGGAACAGCGTACGCGCCGAGGCGCGACTTCAGCTGCTCGACGACCTTGTCGAAGTTAGCGCCGGTGCGGTCCATCTTGTTGACGAACGCCATGCGCGGCACCGAGTACTTGTTCGCCTGGCGCCAAACGGTCTCGGACTGCGGCTGCACGCCACCCACGGCGCACAGCACGAACACCGCGCCATCGAGCACGCGCAGCGAACGCTCGACTTCGATGGTGAAGTCGACGTGCCCAGGGGTATCGATGATGTTGAAGCGATGCTCCGGCAGGGACTTGTCCATGCCCTTCCAGAACGCAGTCGTCGCGGCCGACGTGATCGTGATGCCGCGCTCCTGCTCCTGCTCCATCCAGTCCATCGTCGCTGCACCTTCGTGCACTTCGCCGATCTTGTGGCTGACACCGGTGTAGAACAGGATGCGTTCGGACGTGGTGGTCTTGCCGGCATCGATGTGGGCCATGATGCCGAAGTTGCGGTAACGCTCGATGGGAGTGGTGCGAGCCACGGGACCCTCTCGTAAGTTTTCGAATTCCAGATGGCCAGATGCCGCCTCAGGGGCGGCGTCCGGTTCGCATGGCGGCTGATGGGCCGCCACGGCAGCTCAGCGGGCTGCCGGGGCCAGCGACCCCTATATGGGGTCGCTTCGCTCAGATCACCAGCGGTAGTGGGCGAACGCCTTGTTCGCTTCCGCCATGCGGTGGGTTTCTTCGCGCTTCTTGATCGCGCCGCCACGGTTCTCCGAGGCGTCCATCAGCTCGGCCGCGAGCTTGCGCGGCATCGAGTTCTCGCCGCGCTTGCGGGCCGACTCGATCAACCAGCGCATTGCCAGCGCCATGCGACGCGACGAACGCACTTCGACCGGCACCTGATAGGTGGCGCCGCCGACGCGACGCGACTTCACTTCGACCGCGGGCGACACGTTGCCCAGCGCCTTCTCGACCAGCTCGAGCGCATTGGGGTTCTTCTCGCCGATGGCATCCATCGCGCCGTAGACGATCTTTTCGGCGACGGACTTCTTGCCGCTCTGCATGACCATATTGATGAAGCGCGCGATCGTCTCGCTGCCGTGCTTGGGATCCGGCAGGACCGAACGCTGAGGGGTGGAACCTTTACGCGACATGGTGCGTACCTATTTTCGTGATTCTTGTACGGAGACCGCGATAGCGGCCGACCGGATTAGGACTTCGGACGCTTGGCGCCGTACTTGGAGCGGCTCTGGCGACGCTTGGCGACGCCGGCGGCGTCGAGCGAACCGCGCACGGTGTGGTAACGCACGCCCGGCAGGTCCTTGACGCGACCGCCACGGATCAGCACCACCGAGTGCTCCTGCAGGTTGTGGCCTTCACCGCCGATGTACGAGATGACCTCGTAACCGTTGGTCAGGCGAACCTTGGCCACCTTGCGAAGTGCCGAGTTCGGCTTCTTCGGGGTGGTGGTGTAGACGCGGGTGCAAACGCCACGACGCTGCGGGCAGTTCGCCAGCGCCGGCGAGGCGCTCTTGTAGGTTTCAGGGCTGCGCGGCTTGCGCACCAGCTGATTGATCGTCGCCATCTGGAACTCTTTGAAGAAAGACCGGATCGGCCTTTACGTGGAAAAAACCAAACGGCATGCCGGAGCATCCGGCACACCGAGACGAAAAAGTATAGCCCGCGTTAGACGTCACCGTCAACGCGGACTAAACCTGATGCCCTGCCGGCCACCGAAGCGGCACGCGGCATGGGCGTCACTGCGATCCCGCCCTTCCTGGGCCGAACACGAGGGCCATCCTGGCAACCTCATTTCGTGATCTGGGCGGCCCCGCGAGGGGGCCGCCAAAGTGCCGGAATTGTACCGGCAAACCGCCGCGGATGAAACTGGCGATTACGACGCGCTGGACTCTTCGCCTTCGACGTCTGCGGTCTCGACCGGCTCGGCCGCCGTCACCGGACCCGCCAGGGTCTCCAGCTCCGACTCCGTCAGGCCAGTGGCGCCGCGACGTCGCTGGGTGTGGTACGCCAGGCCGGTACCGGCTGGGATCAGGCGGCCCACGATCACGTTCTCCTTCAGGCCGCGCAAGCCGTCACGGGTACCGCGCACGGCGGCCTCGGTCAGGACGCGGGTGGTCTCCTGGAAGGAAGCGGCCGAAATGAACGACTCGGTCGCCAGCGAGGCCTTGGTGATGCCCAGCAGCACAGGATCGAAACCGGCGACGATCTCATTGCGGGATGCCAGCTTGGCGTTTTCCTCGATGAGACGCTGACGCTCGACCTGCTCGCCGTTGAGGAACTTGCTGTCGCCCTGGTCGGTGATCTCGACCTTGCGCAGCATCTGGCGAACGATCACCTCGATGTGCTTGTCGTTGATCTTCACGCCCTGCAGGCGGTAGACGTCCTGGATTTCCTTGGTCAGGTACACGGCCAGCGGCTCGACACCCAGCAGGCGCAGGATGTCCTGCGGGCTCGGCTCGCCGTCCACCACGGTCTCGCCCTTCTCCACGTGCTCGCCTTCGAACACGATGATCTGGCGGTACTTCGGGATGAGCTCTTCGTGCTCGTTTCCGTCGGTGTCCTTGATGATCAGGCGCTGCTTGCCCTTGGTGTCCTTGCCGAACGAAACGATGCCCGAACGCTCCGCCAGCACGGCCGGATCCTTCGGCTTGCGCGCCTCGAACAGGTCGGCCACGCGCGGCAGACCACCGGTGATGTCGCGGGTCTTGGACGCTTCCTGCGGGATCTTGGCGACCACGTCGCCCACGCCCACCGGCGCGCCGTCCTGCAGGTTCACGATCGAGCGCGGCGGCAGCAGGTACTGCGCCGGCAGATCGGTACCCGGGATCGACAGGTCCTTGCCGCTCTTGTCGACGATGCGGACGATCGGACGCAGGTCCTTGCCCTGCGAGCCGCGGCGCTTCGGATCGGTGATCTCGCGCGAGGCGAGGCCGGTCAGTTCGTCGGTCTTCTCGATGACGGTGACGCCGTCGACGAAGTCGATGAAGCGCACGAAGCCCGCCACTTCCGACACGATCGGGTGGTTATGCGGATCCCAGTTGGCGACGGTCTGGCCGGCCTTGATGTCGGCGCCGTCCTTGACGGAAACGGTGGCGCCGTACGGGAGCTTGTAGCGCTCGCGCTCGCGGCCGTGGCCGTCCAGCACCGACAGTTCGCCCGAACGCGACACCGCGACCAGATGGCCACCGGCGTGCGCAACGTGCTTGAGGTTGTTGAACTTGATCGTACCGGTGGTCTTCACCGTGACGTTGTCGATCGCTGCCGCACGCGACGCCGCACCACCGATGTGGAACGTACGCATGGTCAGCTGGGTACCCGGCTCACCGATCGACTGCGCGGCGACGACACCCACCGCCTCGCCATGGTTGACCATGTGTCCGCGGCCAAGGTCGCGACCGTAGCAGTGCGAGCACACGCCGAACGGGCTGGAGCAGGTGATGGTCGAACGCACCTTGATCGACTGGACGCTGGCGTCCTCGAGCTTCTGCACCCAGGCTTCGTCGAGCAGCATGTTGCGCGTGACGATCGGTTCCTCGTCGTTGCCCGGCAGGAACACGTCCTCGGCCACGACACGGCCCAGCACGCGGTCGCGCAGCGGCTCGACCACGTCGCCGCCTTCGACGATCGGGGTCATGGTGAGGCCTTCGAACGTACCGCAATCGCTCTCGGTGATCACCACGTCCTGCGCCACGTCGACGAGGCGACGGGTCAGGTAACCCGAGTTCGCCGTCTTCAGCGCGGTATCGGCCAGACCCTTACGGGCACCGTGGGTCGAGATGAAGTACTGGAGAACGTTCAGACCTTCGCGGAAGTTCGCGGTGATCGGCGTCTCGATGATCGAGCCGTCCGGCTTGGCCATCAGGCCGCGCATACCGGCCAGCTGGCGGATCTGAGCCTGCGAACCACGGGCGCCGGAGTCGGCCATGATGTAGATCGAGTTCATCGACTTCTGGTCAATGGTCTCGCCCTTCGCGTTCTGGACCTTCTCGGTACCGATCGCGTCCATCATCGCCTTGGCCACGCGCTCGTTCGTGCGCGACCAGATGTCGACGACCTTGTTGTAGCGCTCACCGGCCGTGACCAGGCCCGACTGGTACTGCTCCTGGATTTCCAGCACTTCGGCTTCGGCCTCGGCGAGGATGCCCTTCTTCTCGACCGGGATCAGCATGTCGTCGATGCCGATGGAGACGCCGGCACGCGTGGCGTAGCCGAAGCCGGTGTACATCAGCTTGTCGGCGAACACGACCGTGTCCTTCAGGCCAAGCATGCGGTAGCAGGAGTTGATCAGTCGGCTGATGTTCTTCTTGGTCAGCTCGACGTTGGCCAACGCGAACGGCAGGCCTTCCGGCAGGATCTCGCGCAGCAGGGCGCGGCCGACCGTCGTGGCGACGATCGACGTCTTCTGCTCGCTGGTGCCGTCCTCGTTCTTCACCGTCTCGGTGATGCGCACCTTGCACTTGGCGTGCAGCTGCACGACACGGTTGTCGTAAGCGCGCTTCACTTCGGCGACGTTGGCGAACACCATGCCCTCGCCCGCCTTGTTCTCCAGGGCGCGGGACATGTAGTACAGGCCGAGCACGACGTCCTGCGACGGCACGATGATCGGCTCGCCGTTCGCCGGCGACAGGATGTTGTTCGACGCCATCATCAGCGCACGCGCTTCCAGCTGGGCTTCCAGCGAGAGCGGCACGTGCACGGCCATCTGGTCACCGTCGAAGTCGGCGTTGAACGCGGTGCAGACCAGCGGATGCAACTGGATCGCCTTGCCTTCGATCAGCACCGGCTCGAACGCCTGGATGCCCAGGCGGTGCAGCGTCGGCGCGCGGTTCAGGAGGACCGGATGCTCGCGGATCACCTCTTCGAGGATGTCCCAAACGTCGGCCTCTTCGCGCTCGACGAGCTTCTTGGCGGCCTTGATGGTCGTGGCCAGGCCACGGCGCTGCAGCTTGGCGAAGATGAAGGGCTTGAACAGCTCCAGCGCCATCTTCTTCGGCAGGCCGCACTCGTGCAGGCGCAGCGTCGGACCGACCACGATGACCGAACGGCCCGAGTAATCCACGCGCTTGCCCAGCAGGTTCTGGCGGAAACGACCCTGCTTGCCCTTGATCATGTCGGCGAGCGACTTGAGCGGGCGCTTGTTGGTGCCGGTGATGGCACGGCCGCGACGGCCGTTGTCCATCAGCGCATCGACCGACTCCTGCAGCATGCGCTTCTCGTTGCGCACGATGATGTCGGGCGCATTGAGTTCGAGCAGGCGACGCAGGCGGTTGTTGCGGTTGATGACGCGGCGGTACAGGTCGTTCAGGTCGGAGGTCGCGAAGCGGCCGCCGTCCAGCGGAACCAGCGGACGCAGGTCCGGCGGCAGCACCGGCAGCACGGTCATGACCATCCACTCCGGACGGTTGCCGGATTCGAGGAAGGCTTCGACCAGCTTGATGCGCTTGGTCAGTCGCTTGAGCTTGGTCTCGCTGCCGGTGGCGGCGATCTCCTCGCGCAGCGTGACCATTTCCGACTGCAGGTCGATCGTGCGCAGCAGTTCGTAGACGGCCTCGGCGCCCATCGCGGCTTCGAAGTCGTCTCCGTGCTCCTGGCGAGCCTGCAGGAACTGCTCTTCGGTGAGCAGCGTGCCGCGCTCAAGCGCGGTCAGGCCCGGCTCCGTCACCACGTAGGCTTCGAAGTACAGGATGCGCTCGATATCGCGCAGGGTCATGTCCAGCATCAGGCCGATGCGCGAGGGCAGCGACTTGAGGAACCAGATGTGCGCGACCGGCGAGGCCAGGTCGATGTGACCCATGCGCTCGCGGCGCACCTTGGCCAGCGTCACTTCCGTGCCGCACTTCTCGCAGACCACGCCGCGGTGCTTCATGCGCTTGTACTTGCCGCACAGGCACTCGTAGTCCTTGATCGGACCGAAGATGGCCGCGCAGAACAGGCCGTCGCGCTCGGGCTTGAAGGTGCGGTAGTTGATGGTTTCCGGCTTCTTCACTTCGCCGAACGACCACGAACGGATCAGGTCTGGCGAGGCCAGCGCGATCTTGATCGCATCGAAGTCGATCGTCGTGCGCTGCTGGTTGAAGAGGTTGAGCAAGTCTTTCATGTCTTTCTCCAATCGGAGGAATTCGTCGATGGGCCGTGGAAAACTGTTTCAGTGCGACGGGAAGCGCGCGTCTCGCGGCGCTTCCCGCCTCCGCATCAGTTCTCTTCCAGCTCCATGTTGATCGCGAGCGAGCGGATTTCCTTCACGAGAACGTTGAAGGACTCCGGCATGCCGGCAACCATTTCGTACTCGCCGTCGACGATGTTCTTGTACATCTGGTTGCGGCCCTGCACGTCGTCGGACTTCACCGTCAGCATTTCCTGCAGGGTGTAGGCCGCGCCGTAGGCTTCCAGCGCCCAGACTTCCATTTCGCCGAAACGCTGGCCGCCGAACTGCGCCTTGCCGCCCAGCGGCTGCTGGGTGACGAGCGAGTACGGACCGGTCGAACGCGCGTGCATCTTGTCGTCGACCAGGTGGTTCAGCTTCAGCATGTGCATGTAGCCGACGGTCACCGGACGCTCGAACGATTCACCCGTGCGACCGTCGAACAGCATCGTCTGGCCGCTGCTCGGAAGTTCGGCGAGCTCGAGCATGCGCTTGATCTCGGACTCGGCCGCACCGTCGAACACCGGCGTGGCCATCGGCACGCCATCGGTCAGGTTCTTCGCCAGGCGCATCAGCTCCTCATCGCTGAACTGGGTCAGATCGACGCGCTCGCCCACCGTCTTGCTGTCGTGGTTGTAGATATCGCCCAGGAACTTGCGCAGTTCGGAAACCGCCTGCTGCGCCTCGAGCATGCGCTGGATCTTCTGGCCCAGGCCCTTGGCGGCCCAGCCCAGATGCACCTCGAGGATCTGGCCGATGTTCATACGCGACGGCACGCCCAGCGGGTTCAGGACGATGTCGACGGTCTGGCCGTCGGCCGCATACGGCATGTCCTGCACCGGCACGATGGTCGACACGACACCCTTGTTGCCGTGGCGGCCGGCCATCTTGTCGCCCGGCTGGATGCGGCGCTTCACCGCGAGGAACACCTTCACCATCTTCAGCACGCCCGGAGCGAGGTCGTCGCCCTGGGTGATCTTGCCGCGCTTGTCGGCGAAGCGTTTCTCGAACTCGGCCTTGTGGATCTCGATCTGCTTCTGCGCGCGCTCGATCGCCTCGACGGCTTCGTCGTCCTTCATGCGCAGGGTGAACCAGTCCTTCTTCGCCATGCTGTCGAGCACCAGCGAGGAGACCGTGTCGCCCTTCTTCAGCGTGGCACCGCCATTGGCGACCTTGCCGACCAGCTGCGTGCGCAGACGGTCGTAGATGGCCGCTTCGAGGATGCGGTACTGGTCGTCGAAGTCCTTCTTGACCCGACGGATCTCGTACTCCTCGATCTGACGCGCGCGCTTGTCCTTCTCGATGCCGTCGCGGGTGAAGACCTGCACGTCGATGACGGTGCCGTCCATGCCCGGCGGCACGCGCAGCGAGCTGTCCTTAACGTCAGACGCCTTCTCGCCGAAGATCGCACGCAGCAACTTCTCTTCCGGGGTCAGCTGGCTTTCGCCCTTCGGCGTGACCTTGCCGACCATGATGTCGCCAGCACGCACCTCGGCGCCGATGTACACCACGCCCGACTCGTCGAGGCGGTTCAGCGCCTGCTCGGAGACGTTGGGGATGTCGGCGGAGATTTCCTCCGGACCGAGCTTGGTGTCGCGCGCGACGCAGGTCAGCTCTTCGATGTGGATCGTGGTGTAACGATCCTCTTCGACCACGCGCTCGGAGAGCAGGATCGAGTCTTCGAAGTTGTAGCCGTTCCACGGCATGAACGCGACCAGCATGTTCTGGCCCAGCGCCAGCTCGCCGATGTCGGTCGAGGGACCGTCGGCCAGCACGTCGCCGCGCGCGACCACGTCACCCACGTTCACCAGCGGACGCTGGTTGATGCAGGTGTTCTGGTTGGAGCGCGTGTACTTGATCAGCGTGTAGATGTCGACGCCGGCATCGGTCTCACCGACGATCTCGCTCTCGTTGACCTTGACCACGATGCGGCCTGCGTCGATCTGTTCGATCACGCCACCACGACGCGCATTCACCGTCACGCCCGAGTCGCGCGCCACGGCGCGCTCGATGCCGGTACCGACCAGCGGCTTCTGCGCACGCAGCGTCGGCACGGCCTGGCGCTGCATGTTCGCGCCCATCAGTGCGCGGTTGGCGTCGTCGTGCTCCAGGAACGGAACCAGCGCGGCCGCGACCGACACGGTCTGCATCGGCGAGACGTCCATGAAGTGGATTTCGCTCGGCGGACGCAGCATCGACTCGCCCTGGTAACGGCAGGCGACGAACTGGGCGGTGATATGGCCCTTGTCGTCGGTCGGCGCGTTCGCCTGGGCGATGACGTACTCGTTTTCTTCGATCGCCGACAGGTACTCGACCGCATCGGTGATACGACCGTCCACGACCTTGCGGTACGGCGTCTCGAGGAAGCCGTACTTGTTGGTGCGGGCGAACACGGCCAGCGAGTTGATCAGGCCGATGTTCGGGCCTTCCGGCGTCTCGATGGTGCAGACGCGGCCATAGTGCGTGGGATGAACGTCGCGCACTTCGAAGCCGGCGCGCTCACGGGTCAGGCCGCCCGGACCGAGGGCCGACACGCGACGCTTGTGCGTGACTTCCGACAGCGGGTTGTTCTGGTCCATGAACTGCGACAGCTGCGAGGAGCCGAAGAACTCCTTGATCGCGGCGGCCACCGGCTTGGCGTTGATGAGCTCCTGCGGCGTGAGGCCTTCGGACTCGGCCATCGACAGGCGCTCCTTGACGGCGCGCTCGACGCGGACCAGGCCGACGCGGAACACGTTCTCGGCCATTTCGCCGACCGAACGCACGCGACGGTTGCCCAGGTGGTCGATGTCGTCGACGGTGCCGCGGCCGTTGCGGATCTCGGTCAGCACGCGGATGACATCGAGGATGTCGGACGTTGCGCCGCAAGCATTGCGCAGGCGCACGGACTCTTCGTCCTTGCGCTCGGCATAGTACTTGGCGTCGTACAGGACCGACGCGCCTTCGGTTTCCTTGCGGCCCAGGCGACGGTTGAACTTCATGCGGCCCACGGCCGACAGGTCGTAGCGCTCGAAGGTGAAGAACAGGTTGTGGAACAGGTTCTGCGCGGCGTCCTTGGTCGGCGGCTCGCCCGGACGCATCATGCGGTAGATCTCGACCAGCGCTTCCAACTGCGTCTTCGACGGATCGATGCGCAGCGTGTTGGACAGATAAGCGCCGCGATCCAGGTCGTTCACCCACAGGGTGCCCACTGCCTCGATGCCCGCCTTGCGGAACGCCGCCAGCTGGTCCTCGTTGATCTCGTCGTTGGCCGTGGCGAGCAGTTCGCCCGTGCGGGAATCGACGATGTCATGCGACAGGATGCGGCCGATCAGGTATTCGTCCGGCACGGCGAGCGCGGCGACGCCGGCCTGCTCGAGCTGCTTGACGTGACGCGCGGTGATGCGACGACCGGCTTCGACGATGACCTTCTCGCCGTCCGCCAGGTCGAAGTTCAGCGTCTCGCCGCGCAGGCGCTCCGGCACGAGCTCCAGCTGCACGCCTTCGTTGGGGTCGATGTGGAACGTGTTGATCTCGAAGAACTCGCGCAGCATTTCTTCGTTGTTGTAACCGAGCGCACGCAGCAGCACGGTCACCGGCAACTTGCGGCGACGGTCGATACGGGTGAACAGCGCGTCCTTCGGGTCGAACTCGAAGTCCAGCCACGAGCCGCGGTAAGGAATGATGCGGGCGCTGTACAGCAGCTTGCCCGAGCTGTGCGTCTTGCCACGGTCGTGGTCGAAGAACACGCCCGGCGAGCGATGCAACTGCGAGACGATGACGCGCTCGGTGCCGTTGACGATGAAGGTGCCGTTGTCGGTCATGAGCGGAATCTCGCCCATGTAGACCTCCTGCTCCTTCACGTACTTGATGGCCTTGGTCGACGACTCACGGTCGTAGATCACCAGGCGCACGGTCACGCGCAGCGGGGCGCCGTAGGACAGGCCGCGGTTGCGGCACTCGCGCTCGTCGAACGGCGGATCGCCGAGCTTGTAGGCGACGTACTCGAGCGCGGCATTGCCGCTGTAACTGACGATCGGGAACACCGACTTCAGCGCCGCGTGCAGGCCGCGATCGGCACGCTTGGCCGGATCGGTGTGCTCCTGCAGGAACTCGCGGTAGGAATCGACCTGGATGGCCAGCAGGAAGGGCACTTCAAGGATCGACTTGCGCTTGCCGAAGTCCTTGCGGATGCGCTTCTTTTCGGTGAACGAATATTTCGTCGTGGAAGCCGTGGTCATGATGAGCTGCCGCCTCGGTTTGCTTGATGCCGGGATTCGGAACCGGGGAGTCGGAATTCGCTTCTGTCCGCGAGCGCATCGGCTGACGGAGGTGCGCAGGTTCGGCCCATTGCGGTGCCGTTCGTGCGGTGGTTGCGAATCTCGAATCCCGAATCTCGAACCCCGTGGGGAAATGAACTGTCAGTTGGAAGCCGCGGGTATTGCCGGCACCCGCACGCCTTCTAGTGCTGCTTCCAACTACCAACTCGATTGGGTTTTGGTCGGTTCCGTGCCAGGGAACCGGGTATTACAACAACGGCCAAAGGCCAGGGGCTTTCGCCCCCAGCCTTCAGTTGGTCGCCGGTACTGCGCTCTTGGCCAAGAGCTGGCGACGCGTACTGCTTACTTCAGTTCGACGGTCGCGCCAGCGGCCTCGAGGTCCTTCTTGAACTTCTCGGAGTCTTCCTTCGACACGGCTTCCTTGACGGTCTGCGGCGCGCCTTCGACCAGGTCCTTCGCTTCCTTCAGGCCCAGGCCCGTGATGGCGCGGACGGCCTTGATGACTTCGACCTTCTTCTCGCCGGCAGCCTTCAGGATGACGTTGAACTCGGTCTGCTCTTCGACCGGAGCAGCGGCGACGGCCGGACCGGCAACAGCAACCGGAGCAGCGGCGGTGACGCCGAACTTGTCTTCGATCGCCTTGACCAGGTCCATCACCTGGCTGATGGTCATGCCGGCAACGGCGTCGACGATCTGTTCGTTGGAAAGGGACATGTTGTTAACCTCTGGAAAATTTTTAACGTACGAATGTGTTCAGTCGCGTAGACGAATCGGCGTTTAGGCCGTTTCGGTCTCGGCTGCAGCTTCTGCGGTCGCTTCACCGCCACCCTGCTTGTCGGCCACGGCCTTGACGGCGCGGGCGAACATGGTGGCCGGCTCGGCCAGGACGCGGGCCAGCATGGCCAGGGCCTGTTCGCGGGTCGGCAGCGAGGCCAGCACCTCGACGTGCGAGCCCGGGAAGAGCTTGCCGTCGATGGAAACGACCTTCGCTTGCAGCTTGTCGTTCGACTTGGCGAATTCCTTGATCAGACGCCCGGCAGCACCGGGGTCTTCCGACGAGAACGCATACAGCAGCGGACCGACCAGTGCATCCTTCGTGCACTCGAAGTCGGTACCTTCGACGGCGCGCGCAGCCAGGGTGTTCTTGACAACTTTCAAGAACACGCCGGATTCACGAGCCTTCTTGCGCATCGCGGTCATCTGACTGACCGTGGTGCCTGCGTACTCGGCAGCAACCAAGGAGTGGGCCTTCGAAGCGACTTCCGCCAGTTCGGCGACTACTTCTTGCTTCTGGGACAGATTGAGAGCCATTGCACTCCTCCAAATGAACTCCGCTCGCGGCTCCAGCCGTCTGCGGTCCTGGGCGGCACCGGATCCATGGCGCCGGGGATGCCGAAACATCCCGGTGGTGGCCACTCCAGAAAAATTTTCCAGAAGGCACCATCTACGCAGGCCGACCCCGGAAGGTCCGGATTAAGCAGCCCCGCTTCCATCGACGGCGATTCCCTGCCATGTCGAGCATCCGTGCCCGTCGCCGATGAGCGCTGACCGCACCTGCGGTCTTTGACGGCTATCGCGCGGGCCGAAACTCGCGCGATGCCCTCAAAAGGTGCCGGCCGCGCAAGCGCGACCGGCGTGAAACGTATTACTTCAGCGTCAGCGAAGCCTGGTCCACGGCGACGCCGGGGCCCATGGTCGAGCTGATCGAGATCTTCTGCAGGTACTGACCCTTGGCCGTTGCCGGCTTGGCCTTGATCAGGTCAAGCAGCAGGGCGTGGAGGTTGTCCTTCAGCGAAGCGTCTTCGAACGAAGCCTTGCCGATGGTGCAGTGGATGATGCCCGCCTTGTCGGTGCGGTAGCGCACCTGGCCGCCCTTGGCGTTCTTGACCGCTTCGGCCGGGTTCGGCGACACGGTCCCGACCTTCGGGTTCGGCATCAGGCCACGCGGGCCGAGCACCTGGCCCAGCTTGCCGACGACGCGCATGGCGTCCGGCGTGGCGATGACGACGTCGTAGTTCAGGTCGCCGGCCATCATCTTCTCGGCCAGGTCGTCCATGCCGACGGCTTCGGCGCCAGCGGCGACGGCTTCGTCAGCCTTGGCACCGGCGGGAGCGAACACGGCCACGCGGACCGACTTGCCGGTACCGGCGGGCAGCACGGTCGAACCGCGCACCTGCTGGTCGGACTTCTTCGCATCCACGCCCAGGCGCACGGCGACGTCGACGGACTCGACGAACTTGGCCTTGGTGGCGGTCTTGATGATCTTGAGAGCTTCGTCGATGGCGTACGTCTTGCCCGGGACGACAGCGGCCTTGATGGCCTTTTCGCGCTTGTTCATTGCCATGTCTTAACCCTCCACCACCAGGCCCATGCTGCGGGCCGAACCCGCAATCGTCTTCACCGCAGCGTCGAGGTCAGCCGCCGTCAGGTCGGCCTCCTTCTGCTTAGCGATGGCTTCCAGCTGGGCGCGGGTGACCTTGCCCACCTTCTCGGTGTTCGGGCGCTTGGAGCCGGAGGCGATGCCCGCGGCCTTCTTCAGCAGCACCGAAGCCGGGGTCGACTTGGTGACGAAGGTGAACGTGCGGTCCGAGTACGCAGTGATGATCACCGGGGTCGGCAGACCCGGCTCGAGCTTGGAGGTCGCGGCGTTGAAGGCCTTGCAGAACTCCATGATGTTCAGGCCGCGCTGACCGAGGGCCGGACCCACCGGCGGCGACGGATTGGCCTGGCCGGCCTTGACCTGCAACTTGATGTAACCGACTACTTTCTTAGCCATTTTCTCTCTCTCCGGGTGCTAGCGCCTGGACTTCAGGCTCCCCATCGCACCGGGAAAATCACGTGTCCCGGCATCACGTTTTTGATGAAATTGCCGCTGACACGGCAACGGCCGCCCCGAGGGCGGCCGACCTTCCGGCGCGCGCCAGAGGCAGCGAGCCGGCAAGTATATCAGAGATTTAGGCCTTTTCGACCTGGCCGAACTCGAGCTCGACCGGGGTCGAGCGACCGAAGATCAGCACCGCCACCCGCAGGCGGCTCTTCTCGTAGTTGATTTCTTCGACCACGCCGTTGAAGTCGTTGAACGGGCCGTCGATGACGCGGACCATCTCGCCCGGCTCGAACAGCACCTTGGGCTTGGGCTTCTCGACACCTTCCTGAACGCGCTGGAGGATGGCGTCGGCCTCGCGGTCGGCGATCGGGAGCGGGCGGTCGGCCGTGCCTCCGATGAAACCCATCACCTTCGGGGTCTCCTTGACCAAGTGCCAGCTCTCGCTGTCCATGCGCGGGATGCCCGCCTCTTCATGGGTTGCGATCTGGACCAGCACGTAGCCCGGGAAGAACTTGCGTTCGGAACGGCGCTTCTGTCCGGAGCGCATCTCCACGACTTCTTCGGTCG
This sequence comes from Lysobacteraceae bacterium P, assembly GCA_005503055.1. Taxonomy (GTDB): domain Bacteria; phylum Pseudomonadota; class Gammaproteobacteria; order Xanthomonadales; family Xanthomonadaceae; genus Lysobacter_J. Next base: position 15,559 of record SCOX01000020.1, read on the forward strand.
GGACGAGTACTTCGCCGAACTTGTCCTGCATGCCATCGCGGGCGATGCGGTCGCGCAGCGCCTGGGCCACGGACTTCTCGAAGCCCGAGTAGGCGTGGACGACGTACCAGCGCTTGTGCACTTCGGTCATTTCTTACTGCCCCAGAATTAGCTTGACCAGGAACTGGATGACCAGGTCCATGGCGGCCAGGATCAGGCTGAGAATCGCCACGGCGATCATCACCACCCATGTGGTGCGCATGGCTTCCTGACGCGTCGGCCAGACCACCTTGCGCAGCTCAAAGCGCGATTCGGACAAGAACTCACGGGTCTGCAGGCCCTTGCCGCTGGTCAGGAACACCACCGCGCCCAGCACCAGGCCAGCCGCGACGGCCAAGGCGCGGATTGGACCGGCCCACTGGTCGAAGTAGATGTAGGCGGCGACGCCGGCAGCCACCAACAGCAGCGCCAGCGCGTACTTGACGATATCGCCGGCAGAGGCGGACCCGGGTTGTTCGACCTTGCTGTTCATCCGATCCATCGCGCGGCAGGTAAGCCGCGTCAGTTGAGAGAAAGACCGACCACGTCTGACCGGACTTTGCGGAGGACCCGCATGGGTGGCACGCCAGGAGGGACTCGAACCCCCAACCTGCGGTTTTGGAGACCGCTGCTCTGCCAATTGAGCTACTGGCGTATGAAACCTAGTGTATGGGTTTTCTTAAGACGGCGAAGGCGGACCGAAGCCCGCCCTGTCGACTTCCAGCTTTTGGGACCGCGGGACGCATCCGGTCGCTGGATCCCCGCTCTCGCGGGGCTTGCAAACAGACAGACCCGGGTGCGCTGGCGCACCCGGGCCGGTTCGTTACTTGATGATCTTCGCCACCACGCCGGCGCCGACCGTACGGCCGCCTTCGCGGATCGCGAAACGCAGGC
>SCOX01000021.1 GCA_005503055.1 Lysobacteraceae bacterium P
ACGCCTGCGTCCAGCGTCTTCCCGCCCATCGCCATCGACCGCGGCATCTTCCGCGCCTACGACATCCGCGGCGTGGTCGGGAAGACGCTGGACGCAGGCGTGGCGGAGCTGATCGGTCACGCCGTCGGCTCGCTGATGCACGAGAAGGGACTGACCGACATCGTCGTCGGCCGCGACGGCCGCCTCTCCGGCCCGGTGCTGGTGGAAGGGCTCATCGCCGGTCTGCGCAAGGCGGGTCGCAACGTCATCGACATCGGCCTGGCGCCGACGCCGGTGGTCTACTTCGGCGCCTACCACCTGCGCGCGGGGTCGTGCGTCTCGGTGACCGGCAGCCACAACCCGCCGGACTACAACGGCTTCAAGGTCGTCGTCGGCGGCGAGACGCTGTCGGGCGATGCCATCACCGACCTGTACTCGCGCATCGCCGACGATCGCCTGCACCTGGGCGACCTGGGCTCGCTGGTCCAACGCGACATCTCCGAGGACTACGTCCAGCGCATCGCGTCCGACGTGCAGATCGATCGCCCGCTGCGCGTGGTGGTCGACGCCGGTAACGGCGTGGCCGGCGAGATCGGCCCGCGCGTGCTGGCCGCGATCGGCGCCGACGTCACGCCGTTGTACTGCGACATCGACGGCACCTTCCCGAATCACCATCCGGACCCCAGCGAGCCGCACAACCTCACGGACCTGATCCGCATGGTGCAGCGCCTGGAAGCGGACGTGGGCATCGCCTTCGACGGCGACGGCGACCGTCTGGGCGTGGTGACGCGCGAAGGCGAGAACATCTTCCCCGATCGCTTGCTGATGCTGTTCGCCGCCGATGTGCTGGAACGCAACCCGGGCGCGGTGATCCTGTTCGACGTGAAGTGCACCGGGCGCCTGCCCGGCCACATCCTGCGCCACGGCGGCAGCCCGCTGATGTGGAAGACCGGTCACTCGCTGATCAAGGCCAAGATGCGCGAGACGGACGCGGAGCTGGCCGGCGAGATGAGCGGCCACTTCTTCTTCAAGGAGCGCTGGTACGGCTTCGACGACGGCATCTATGCCGCCGCCCGCCTGCTGGAGATCCTCGCAGCGCAGCCGCGTACCCCGACCGAAACGCTGTCGGCGCTGCCCAACGGTGTGTCCACGCCGGAGATCAAGGTCGATGCGCCCGACGGCGATCCGCACAGCTTCGTCGACTGGTTCCGCGACGAGGCGAAGTTCGAGGGCGCGCGCCTGTCGACCATCGACGGCCTGCGCGTGGACTGGCCCGATGGCTGGGGCCTGGTCCGCGCATCCAACACCACGCCCGTGCTGGTCATGCGCTTCGACGCCGATTCGCCGGAGACGCTGGCCCGCATCAAGGGCGACTTCCGCACCCAGCTCCTGGCGCTGCGGCCGGACCTGTCGCTGCCGTTCTGACGGCAGCCGGAAGGAACAAACGAAAAGGCCGGCGGTGCGAACCGCCGGCCTTTCTCGTGTTGGGGCTGGAAGCGAGACCTCAGCCGTTCGCGGCCTTCTTCAGCGCGTGGTAGCGCTCCAGCGCGGCGGCGAGTTCCTCGTCGATCACTTCGCGATCGCCCAGTTGCTGTGCCAGCAGTGCCTGCTGGCGCAGCAGTTGGTCGTGCTGGATGCGCACGTTGTCCTGCATCGGCGCGGCCACCGGCTTGCCGGACAGCTCATTTTCGCCGGCGCGGCGCAACAGGCTGATCAGGCTGGTGCGGCGGCCTTCCACGCCGAGTCGGGAAGCCTTGATCGATTCGTCCATCACCGCCTGGCGCTCGCCGAAGGCGCGGCGCAGGTCGGCTTCGGTCGCATACGACTCGGCCATCGCGCGGTCGCGACGATCCTTGGCCTCCGCCACCGCCGAGGCGTCCTTGGCAAGCTTGGCCGCGGCATCGGCCGCTGCACGCTCTTCGCCGGTCAGCGCGCGCGCGACCTGGCCGGTGGCCATGCCGCTCTTGGCGTTGATCTCGGTTCGCGCGTTGTCCACGGCATGCGCCGGCAACGCGTCGCCACACACCTTGGCGCCGTTCTCGTTCCAGCAATACAGCTTCTTCGCCTGAGCCGAACCGGCGGGGCGCTTCTGCTGGGCGAAGGAATGGCCCGTCGTGATGAGCATCAAAGTGCAGGCGAGTAGCGGCAGAGTGCGTTTCATGACGTCAGCAAAGTCCGAAAGATCTGTCGGGAATCTCCCAGAGCGCATGCAAGAGTCACGCCAGCCGGAACTGCGTCACAGCGATTCGCTGCCATACGCCTGCCGGTAGGCCAACAAACGCTCGCGTTGCGTTGCCAGCTCGGGATTTCCGCCGGCGAAGTCCAGCAGATCGGCCAGGGTCGCCACCGCAATGACGGGCAGGCCATTCTCGGCCGCGACCGTTTGTGCCGCAGAGCGTCGTGTTTTGGCCGGGTCGACGGCCTCCTGGCGGTCCAGCGCGATGACGATGCCCGCGACCTCGCCTCCGGCCTGCGCAATCAACCCGAGCGCCTCGCGGATCGCGGTGCCGGCGGTGATCACGTCGTCCACGATCAGCACGCGCCGGCCTTCGAGCGGTGCGCCGATGAGGTTGCCGCCTTCGCCGTGGGTCTTGGCTTCCTTACGGTTGAAGGCCACCGGTAGATCGCGCCCGCGGCCCGCGTACTCGCAGGCCAGTGCGGTCGCCAGCGGAATGCCCTTGTAGGCCGGCCCGAACAGCAGGTCGAAAGCCACGCCGTGCGCGTCCACGGCATCGGCATAGCACGCGGCCAGCCCGGCCAGCGCGGCGCCGGAATCGAACCTGCCGGCGTTGAAGAAATACGGGCTCTGTCGGCCCGACTTGAGCGTGAACTCGCCGAAGCGCAGGGCGTCGGCGCGCAGGGCCAATTCGAGGAAACGGGCGCGGTGGTCGTTGCGGGAGTCGGTCATGGCGTGGGGTGTGGATGGAGGGAATGCAGCATCATGTGCTGCGGGCCGGCGCTGCCGCCGCGGAAGAGTTCGCCGGTGTCGATGAAGCCGGCCTTTCGGTATGCCGCGATCGCCGGGGCATTGATGCAGTTCACCGTGAGCACCAGCAGCGCGCGATCCGCGTGACGCCGGCGCAGGTCGTCGCAGCAGGCGGTCATCGCACCGGTGCCGTAGCCGCGTCCCTGATGGCGATGGTCGATCAGGAACGCGCGCAGGCCCACACTGGGTGCGCCGAGCGATCGGCCGACGACCGCGTTGGGCGCGAAATCGAGCCGGTAGAAGCCCACGACGATGCCATCGGCCAATACCGCCAGCGCCTCGCTTTTCGGGTCGCGCAAGGTATCGGAGAGGTTGAAGGCGGGGTCGCCGATGTAGCGGTACTGCTCCGGCGACACGCGCAACGCCCGCACCTGGCTCGCGGCGGCAGAGTCGGGGTCCACGATCGGTTCGACGCGGACGCGGGCGGTGACGGCGGACATGGACTGCATGATAGGGCCTGCGCTGCTGCGCGGCCTCGTGGGCAGGGCGCTTGGCGCTATGATCGTGCGCATATCGTCGTGGAGTGCGCATGCGCATCGTCAGCTTCAACGCCAATGGCCTGCGTTCGGCCGCCAACAAGGGCTTCTTCGACTGGTTCCGCACACAGGATGCGGACGTGTTGTGCGTTCAGGAAACCAAGGCGCAGGAGCACCAGCTCGCCGGCCCGCAATTCCTGCCCGAGGGCTACCGCGCCTGGTTCAAGGACGCGATCACCAAGAAGGGCTACAGCGGCGTCGCCATCTACAGCCGGCGCGAACCCGACGAGGTGCGCACCAGCATGGGATGGGCGCCCTTCGACGACGAGGGGCGCTACATCGAGGCACGTTTCGGCAACCTCAGCGTCGTGTCGTTCTACATTCCGTCCGGTTCGTCGGGCGAGCTGCGCCAGGGCTTCAAGTTCGAAGTCATGGACTGGCTCAAGCCGCACCTGGACGAGTGGCTCGCCAGCGGCCGCGACTACGTGCTGTGCGGCGACTGGAACATCGTGCGCTCCAGGCTCGACATCAAGAACTGGACGAGCAACCAGAAGAACTCCGGCTGCCTGCCGCCCGAGCGCGATTGGCTCAACGGCCTGTGCATCGACACCGCCGGCTGGGTCGATGCGTACCGCGCGCTGCACGCCGAAGGCCAGGACTACACGTGGTGGAGCAACCGTGGCGCCGCGCGCGCCAACAACGTCGGTTGGCGCATCGACTACCAGCTCGTCACGCCGGGTCTGGCGTCGAAGCTGAAGGCCTGCTCGATCCTGCGCGAGCCGCGTTTTTCCGATCACGCGCCTTTCAGCGTCGACTATGACCTCTGAAGCCGCGGCACCGGCGGCCAAGCCGGCGCAGACCGGCTGGCGCTACGTCGCCGCCAATCTGCGCGAGCCGAAAGTGCTGGCGATGCTGCTGCTAGGCTTCAGCTCCGGCATCCCGATCTATCTGGTCGGCAATACGCTCGGCTACTGGATGCGCGAGAACGCGATCGAGCTGTCGACGATCGGGTTCCTGTCGTGGGTCGGCCTGGCGTATTCGCTGAAGTTCCTGTGGGCGCCGATCGTGGACAAGGTCGACGCTCCGCTGCTGGGGCGGTGGCTCGGCCGTCGTCGCGGCTGGATGCTGCTGACGCAGCTGGTGTGCGGTGCGGCGCTGGTCGGCATGGCGATGGTCCAGCCGGAACAGGGGCAACTCATGCTGGCCGGCGTTGCGCTGGACCAGCTGGTGGTGTTCGGCGCGCTGGCGCTGGTGGTCGCACTGGCTTCGGCCACGCAGGACATCGTCATCGATGCATGGCGCATCGAGATCGCCGCCAACAACGAGCAACAGGGCCTGCTGACCTCGACTTCGGCGCTCGGCTACCGCGGCGCTCTGCTGGTCACCGATTCACTGATCCTCATCTTCGCCGCGCACATCGGCTGGTCGCACTCCTACCAGATGATGGCGCTGCTGATGGGCGTGGGCGTGGTGGCCACGTTCATGGCGCGCGAGCCCGCCTCGAGTCTGAAGGCCGCGGCCGAAACGCACCCGGCGCTCTTCACCCCGCAAGGCCTGTACGACGCGGTGCTTGGCCCGTTCGTCGTGTTCTTCCGCGACCACGGCAGCTGGGCGTTGCTGATGCTGCTGACCATCAGCCTCTACCGTCTGCCGGATTTCGTGCTGGGGCCCATGGCCAATCCGTTCTATGCCGACCTGGGCCTGGACAAGGAAACCGTTGGGGCCGTGCGCGGCTCGTTCGGCCTGGTGGCGACGATCCTGGGGATCGCAGCGGCGGGTCTGTCGGCGGTGCGTTTCGGCTTCTTCCGCACGCTCCTCGCCGGGGCGGTGCTGGGGCCGGGCTCGAACCTCGCCTTCTCGTATCTGGCGTTGCACGGCGCGGACGCCGGCGTCTTCACGGCGGTCATGGCCATCGACAACTTCTGCAGCGGCTTCGCCGGGGTGGCGCTGATCGGCTACATGTCCAGCCTGACCAGCGTCGGCTACACGGCCACGCAATACGCGCTGCTCAGTTCGTTCTATGCGCTGCCCGGCAAAGTGCTCAAGGGTCTGTCCGGGGTGGCGATCGAACAACTGGAAGTGGGCCGCAGTTTGTTGGAAGCCTATTCGCTATTCTTCGCCGGTACGGCCCTGATCGGCGTCCCCGCCCTGCTGCTATGCCTGATCCTGGCCATACGCCGTCCCGGCGCCGGCCCTAACGCGCCCGCGGTGCAATGACCCGGCATCCCCGCGCCGGGGAGGGGGAACACGTAAATGACCGACATCATCCTGCACGACATAGACCCACTGCTGCTGGACCGCATCAAGCGCGTGGCGACCACTCGCAGCTGGCCGATGCAGGAGGCGCTGATGCATTTGCTCGAGCACGGGCTGTTCGCGTGCGAGGCGGAACTGGCCGCGCGCTTCAGCGACACCGACGCGATGGCCCTGCAAGCCGCGATTTCCGCGCTGGAAGGCGTTCCCAGCGATCCCGGCTTCTCGAAGATCGGGCGCATGGAGCGTCCGCATGACGTCAGCGTCGCGACGCTGGAACAGGCGGGCCTGACCGACGTCGACCGTGACCTGATGGCCTACGCCCAGAAGAGCTGAGGCTCAGGCCGCCGGGTGGATCGCGCCGAGCACGCGCGGTCCGATCGCACCGGTGACACTGGGCAGGTTGCCCGGCCGTCCCGACAGGGTCTGTCGCGCGAGCCAAGCGAAGCCCATCGCTTCGACGAAATCCGGATCCACGCCGTGGCGAGCCGTCGATTCGACCGCAACGCCCGGCAGCTGCGCGCCGATGCGCTCGAGCAGGCGCGGGTTGTGCACGCCGCCGCCGCAGGCCAGCACGCGCTGCGTGCCGGGCTGGTGGGCGCGCAGGGCGTCGGCGATGGTCATCGCACTCAACTCGAGCAGCGTGGCCTGCACATCGGTCGGCGACTCGTCGCCGTCCAGGCGGCGTTCCACCCAGGCCAGATGGAAGTGCTCGCGGCCGGTGCTTTTCGGCGGCGGCAGCATGAACCACGGCTCGTCGAGCAGGCGCATCAACAGGTCCGGATCGAGCTGGCCCTGCGCCGCGAACACGCCGCCCGCGTCGAAGGCCGCACCGGTGTGGCGCAGGCACCAGGCGTCGAGCAGGCAATTCGCCGGGCCCGTGTCGAAGCCGCGCACCGCGCCCTGGGCGGGCAGCAGGGTGAAGTTCGCGATCCCGCCCAGATTGAGCACGGCGCGATCTTCGTCCGCGCTGTGCAGCAGGTCGGCATGCAGCGCCGGAAGCAGCGGTGCGCCATGGCCGCCGGCGGCGACGTCGCGACGGCGGAAATCCGAGACGGTGGCGATGCCGGTGCGCTCGGCGATCAAGCCGCCATCGCCCATCTGCCAGGTAAAGGGATGCCGCCCGTCGAATCGCGCGCCGGCGGGGCGGTGCCGCACCGTCTGGCCGTGGGAGCCGATCGCGCGGACCTCGGACGCCGGCACGCCGGCCTCCTCCAGCAGGCGCAGCGTCGCGGCCGCGAAGGCCTCGGCGATCTGCACATCGAGCGTGCCCAGTTCGTCCAGCGATTGCGCGTCGGAGCCCTGGCCCAGCGCGACCAGCCGGGCACGCAGCGCGTCGTTCCAGGCATAGGTGCGGCCACGGACGAGTTCGACACTGGCAGGAGCGTCGTTGGCCTGCGGGGATTGGAAACGCACCAGCGCGGCATCGATGCCATCGGCGCTGGTGCCGGAGATCAGGCCGACGAAGAGCCCGTCGAGCGGGCCGCCGGCCGGCCCGGCCAAAAGGGCGGGCACGTCAGGCCTTGGTCTTGGCCGGCTTCTTCGCCTTCGTGGCGACCGGCGAGACGGCATTGCCGACGTCGGCGTAGATGATGTTTTCGACCTTCTGGATCCGCGCCAGGGCGACGGCGGTCTGGCCACGGAACTGCGCCAGCGCGGCGCCCGACAGCGGCTCCGGCGGCGGCATGGTGATGGACAGCGGATTGCGGTGCACGCCGTTGACGCGGAACTCGTAATGCAGGTGCGGGCCGGTGGACATGCCGGTGCTGCCGACGTAGCCGATCACCGTGCCCTGGGCGATGCGCTGGCCGGAGCGGATCTTGCCGATGCGCGACATGTGTCCGTAGAGGGTGGTGTAGCCGCGGCCATGGTCGAGCACGACGGCGTTGCCGTAGCCGCCCTGCCAGCCGGCCGAGACGACGCGCGCGTCGCCGGCGGCCATGATCGGCGTGCCGGTACGTGCGGCGTAGTCCACGCCCTTGTGCATGCGCGTGCGGCCCAGCACCGGGTGCTTGCGGGCGCCGAAGTTCGAGGTCAGGCGCGCGTACGGAATCGGCATGCGGATGAAGCTCTTCTTCAGCGGGCGGCCGTCGCCGGTGAAGTACTCGGCCTTGCCGCTGCGCTCGAAGCGGAAACCGGTGTGCAGCTTGCCGCCGGTGGTGAAGGTGGCGGCCAGCACCGGGCCGGTGCGCAGCAGCTCGCCTTCGCGCCAGGTCTGCTCGACCACGACGCTGAAACGGTCGTCGGCGCCGACATCCTCGTTGAAGTCGATGTCGTACTTGAAGATCTCGTCGGTCAGCGTGTTGATGTTGTTGCCCGACAGGCCCAGCTTGCGCGCCGAGCGGAACAGCGACTTGCCGACCTTGCCGCTGAGGACCACGGTACGGGTCTCGGTCGGGCGGACGACCACCTTCTCGGAAACCTTGTCGCCGGCGATCGACAGCTCCACGCGGTGGCTGTCGTCGCGGTCGTAGCGGAAGGTGCGCAGCTCGCCGCTGACGGGAAGATCGAAGGCAAGCTCGCTGCCGGGCTTGAGACGGGTCAGCACGGACTTGTCGCCGGGTACCGCGTCCAGCAGGCGGTGCATGGTCGCGGCCGGCAGGTCCAGATTCTCGAATACGGCGCCCAGCGTCTGGCCGCGCTCGATGCGCACGACCTGCCAGCTGTCACCGTTGTGGCCCTTCAGGCGCGCCAGCGGAAGCGGCGGCAGCGACAATGCGAGCGAGCTGCGCTGCGTATGCACCGAAGTCACATTGGAGCCGGAGCCGAAACCGGGCACGATCGCGGCAACCAGCACACCAAGCGTCGCGAACAGGCTGGCGTGCGCCCAGTGGCGGCGCGTCCAGCGGCCGTTGAATCCGTGTGTCACCTGGGCAGCGGGCACCGAGCGGTGCAGAGCGGCTTCACGAAGCGCCTTGAGGCGTTGGCGCCGGTCCGTACCGTTCTCGGATGCTGTCATTTTGAAATCCCGCGCGCAGGTGTGAAGGCCATGTAGCGGCGTTACCATAGAGCTGCGAGCAGTGTGCGTCAAACCCTTGAACTGAATAGGGTTTTTCTTCACGTGCCCCGGCGGTTATGTTTAACCGTTGTTTAACCCAAATCCATGATCGTGATCGCATCTCGCGTTCACCATTCACGTAGCGAGTCCCACTTTGCTCCTCCAGACCCCCGCCTCCGTCCAAGACGCCCTCGACCTGATCTCCCGTGGTGCCGACGAGGTCCTCAAGCGCGAGGAGCTCGAGGCCCGTCTGAAGCTTGGTCGCCCCCTGCGCATCAAGGCCGGCTTCGACCCGACCGCGCCCGACCTGCATCTGGGCCATACGGTCCTGTTGAACAAGATGCGGCAGTTCCAGGACCTGGGGCACCAGGTGATCTTCCTGATCGGCGACTTCACCGGAATGATCGGCGACCCGACCGGCAAGAACGTCACCCGCAAGCCGCTGACCCGCGAGGACGTCCTGGCCAACGCGCAGACCTACGCCGAACAGGTGTTCAAGGTGCTCGACAAGGAGCGCACCGAGGTGCGCTTCAACTCCGAATGGTTCGGCCAGATGGGCGCGGCCGACATGATCAAGCTCGCCGCGCAGCACACCGTGGCACGCATGCTCGAGCGCGACGACTTCGCCAAGCGCTACGCGGCGCAGCAATCGATCGCCATCCACGAATTCCTGTATCCGCTGGTCCAGGGCTACGACTCGGTTGCGCTGAAGGCGGACGTCGAACTCGGCGGCACCGACCAGAAGTTCAACCTGCTGATGGGCCGCGGCCTGCAAGAGCACCATGGGCAGCCACCGCAGATCGTGCTGACGATGCCGCTGCTGGAAGGCCTGGACGGCGTCAACAAGATGTCCAAGTCGCTGGGCAACTACATCGGCATCAACGAGCCGGCCATCGACATCGTCACCAAGACGATGAAGATCGACGACGTGCTGATGTGGCGCTGGATCGATCTGCTGAGTTTCCAGATCGGAATCGCCGAGGCGACAAAGCTCAAGCGCGATATCGAGGGCGGGCAGCTCAACCCGCGCGACCTCAAACTGCGTCTGGCTCGCGAGCTGGCGGCGCGTTTCCACAGCGAATCCGCGGCAGAACAGGCCGTGGCCGGCTGGAATGCGGCAGTCCGCGGCGAAGGCGATACCGCGTCGCTCCCCATCACTGATGTCGCCGTGCCGGCCGAGGGGCTGCGCATCGCGGCGCTGCTTACGGCGGCCGGTCTCACGCCTAGCAATTCCGAAGCGAACCGCAAGCTCAAGGAGGGCGCGGTACGCATCGACGGAGAAGTCATCGAGGATGCGCAGCGCGTGTTCGCGGTGGGTTTCGAAGGCGTGCTCGCGGTTGGGAAGCGCACGTTTGCGCGCGTTCGGCTCGTCTCGGTCTGAGCGATTCATGTGGCGTGACGTGCTCTAACGGCCACCGCAGATGCGTCGTTCGCGAAGGGCGCAAAAAAATTTGCTCGAACCCCTTCCAAATCGCGATGTGCATGTGCACAATGCGCGCCCCGCTGAGGTGAAGTTGATCGAAGCGGGGCGCGGTTGAAGCGGCGGAATCGAAGGGCGGTTGACGAACTTCGAAGGTGCTGTAAGATGCGCGGCCCGGTCGCCCGGGGCAGCCCTTCGGGACGAGCTGAATGGCGGCGGGGAGGTCGAAAAAGAGGACGTCGCGGTGTTGACGGAATCGAAATTGACTGTATAGTAGTCGGCTCCCTCGGGCACTTAGGTGCGAC
>SCOX01000022.1 GCA_005503055.1 Lysobacteraceae bacterium P
CTGCGCCTTCTGGCTTTCGGTGTAGCAGATCCTTGCCCGGTACTTCATATGCAACACTCCTGCTGCCGAAGCAGCCTTCAGTGTGTTGCATCGACCGGTTGAAACCGCAGTCGGAAGCGGACATTAGCAGCACCACAGCCGTCCGTCCCGACCGAGCGTCCGCTATCGGCCAGAAGCGGACGTCGCTCGCTGGATACTGTAGAAGGCTGGTCAGGGCCCTTCGATTCGGGGGGCGGTTGCGCGGGCTCGCGCACCATTCGCGGACACAATCAAGGGGTGAGGCATGAGAACGATGTGGATGGGGTTGGCGGTGGCCGCGTTGATCGCGGGTCCGGTGGTGGCACAGGTGCCGACCGGCAAGATGGACCCGCTGCGTCCTGACCAGCAGCGATTCTTCGAGCTCTATAAGCAACTGGTCGAGACCGACACCTCGGTCACCACCGGCAGTTGCACCCAGGCCGCCGGGCAGATCGCCGCGCGCCTGAAGGTAGCAGGCTTTGCCGACGACCAGATCACGCTGTTCTCGGTGCCCGAGCACCCGAAGGAAGGCGGGTTGGTAGCCATCTATCCCGGCACGTCCAGCACGCTCAAGCCGATCCTGCTTCTGGCGCACATTGACGTCGTGGCAGCCAAGCGGGCCGACTGGGTGCGCGACCCGTACACGCTGGTCGAAGAGAACGGCTACTACTACGCGCGCGGCATCGCCGACGACAAGATGATGGCGGCGACCTGGGCCGACACGCTGATCCGCTTCAAGCAGAGCGGCTACAAGCCCGGGCGCACGGTCAAGATGGCGCTGACCTGCGGCGAGGAGACCGACACCGCGTTCAACGGCGCGCAGTACCTGGCCAACCACGAACGCGATCTCATCGACGCGGCCTTCGCCCTCAATGAAGGCGGCGGCGGGGACACCGATGGCAAGGGGCACCTCGTCGCACAATCGATCCAGGTGGGCGAGAAGGCCTACCAGGACTACAAGCTGGTCGCCACCAATCCCGGCGGACACAGTTCCCAACCCGTGCGCGAGAACGCGATCTACGCCATGTCCGAGGCCTTGCTGAAGGTCGCAGGACACGAGTTCCCGGCCGAGTTCAACGACACTACCCGCGCCTTCTTCGCGCGCGCCGGTGCGGCGCGCAAGGATGACCTGGGGGCGGCGATGGTGGCGTTGGCGAAGGATCCGGGTGACGGCAGGGCGGAGGCAGTCGTCAACACCGACAAGGGCTTCCACTCGATGCTGCGCACGACGTGCGTGGCCACGATGATCGGCGGCGGGCACGCGGTCAATGCCCTTCCGCAGCGGGTCGAAGCTAACGTCAATTGCCGCATCTTCCCCGGCCATACGCCGGCGGAGATCCAGGACGCGCTGGCCGGGGTCATCGGCAATCCCGCCATCTCGATCGACCTGGCACGCAAGGACAAGCCCCTGGCCAAGTCGCCCGCGCTCGATCCGGCGATCATCGGCCCGATGGAGACGTTGAGTGCGAAGTACTTCCCCGGCGTGCCGGTGATCCCGTCGATGTCGACCGGCGCGACCGACGGACTCTACATGTCGGCCGTGGGCATCCCGACCTATGGCGTGCCCGGCATGTGGGGCGATCCCGATGGCAATGGCGCGCACGGGCTCAATGAACGGCTGGAAGTGCGCTCGGTGTATGTCGGGCGCGATTATCTGTTCGACCTGGTCAAGGCGTTGGCGCAGTAAGGGCCCAGCCGGCCCCCGAAACGAAAGAAGTGGGCAGAGAATGGGGGCGGAGGTAATCAAGTCAGCTCTGGAACCTCCGCCCAGTCTTCAGGCCCGCCAACGGCGGGCCTTCTCTGTTGCGCAGGGCCGAAGCACGGATCGGCGCTGACGAATGTCTGCTTCCGGCCAGGAGCGGACGCCACTAGGTGCCCCACAGCTCCCTATCCCGTAGGCGCCAGAACACCCAAAGCGCCCCCGGAGGCAGGATCGAGCACAGTCCGTAAAGCAGCGAACTGCGTCCTTGCGCGCGCGCAGCCCGCGCCAGAAAGACCGCGGTGACCAAGTTCGTCGCGAGCACCGCCAAGAACACAAAGTCGCCCGCATCGATCGCCAGGTGCCCGAGTGCGTATGCCACTGTGGTTCCACCAACCACTTCCGCAAAGAGCAAGTAGCCCGCGGTCGCTAGATCCTTCTGCGTCATCAATCCCCCACCGAGTTGGCGACACGCAACGACCGCTTCGGGTCGGAAGCGGACGTTAGCATCGGCCCTGGCGCCCCGGCAGCCCCGCTGTCCGCTAACGGCCAGGAGCGGCCGTTAACGCGCTCAACGTCCACGGATCACGCGGCAATGCTGGCAACGCTGCGGTGCGCCCCAGAATGGGCCGAGGAAGCGGCCGCCGCAGTGAGGGCACCGGAATTGGAGCACGCGCAGGCTCGTTGCGATAATTCCAAGAGACCAGGCCACGAAAAGGGCGGAAGTGGCTGTGTCACCGAGGTCGGCAACCACCGCGGTCACAGCCATCGCGAAAAATCCGCCGATCCACCAGCCCACACTCCACCGCACCCGACGTGAGAAGTCGGTCCATGCCATCGATATCCGCCGTCTTTCGTCCATGTCGGCACACCGACATCCCATTGAATGATCACACGTTGCCAGCCCGCCCCTGAAATGTCCGCTATCGGCCAGAAGCGTTTATCCGCCTATCAGACGCAGGATCGTGCCCACCCGGACGTCATGGCCCCGGCGGCGCGGGCGTTCGCTCGATCGGTGGCGACCATGCCTTGTTGGTCTCCAGCAGGGCACCCACCGCGATCGCGACATTCTGGAACCTGCGCCTCTGCACGAGATAACTGGCCGCCAGCAAACCTGCGAAGAACAGTGCTACGGCCGGCATCACGATCAGCGCCGGAACAAGGGTCGCGGCGATGACCAGCACGCTCCAGTTGCACCACCCGATCACACGGACTTCGCGCCGCTGGCGATCAGCCACGATCAGTCCGCGCATGATCGGCAGATAGCCAGGCCCCCTGGGCATCAAAAGGGCCTCGCGAAAAGCACACGTGTTCTCGGACAGCGGCTCGAATACGATCGTCGCCCAGCTTGCCGGCGGATACTCGCCTTCCAACCAGTTGAACGGGAAATGGGAAAGCAACGCCGCCGGCGCCGCGATACGCTGCTTGAACACAGGCACGCCCCAGCCGAAGTAGCTGCGATTCCAGAAGCACATGAGGGAGGCTTCAACCAGCACTGCCGCAATAAGCAGGAAGATCATCAGTCGTCCATTCGTGAGCGATTCCGCTTCTGGGTCGAAAGCGGACCAATAAACTGCGGACACAAACCCCGGCGCTCTTCGATCACGTGCCCCCAGCCCAACCACGACTTCAGCGAAGCGGAGTTGCTCGCACACGAGCCGATACGCTCGTCACGTCGCGCCATCCATAAGGCAACGCGATGTGGCCATCATCCGCATGCGTTTCGTCGAGTTCACGGATGGGGTATGCAGCAGGCGCATGTCCATCAGGAACACGTCGCCGGCCCGTCCGGACATTTCCATGATTGAAACCCCCAGGCCGTTGGCCTTCTGCTCCAGATCCGTTGTGTCGCGCAGCATTCCCCGTAGTTCCGATGCAGATGGCGATCGGTGCCCACCAACACGATGCGACCCTGCCAGTGCGAGCGTAGCACCGCCACGAGGAGCCACATCGTCGATCAGGAAGAACGCCTGGATTCCAGGAATGCCATCTCGAACGCCCGCGATATCTACATGCCAGTTCAGTCCATCCAGGGTCCAGGCTCCCTGCGAGGGAGGAGAGAGCAGCAGTTGCGTCGGCTGGATAACGGAAGGCGTACGACCCAGTCGGGTGACGAGGTCGATCAACGGCGCAGTCATCAGTACCTCGTGCAGCCCAGGCACATTGACTCGCGCGGACAGTTTTCCGATTTGCTGAAAAACCGGCAGGTCACGTACGAGTCGGGGAATCCCGCCTCCGCCGGAGAGTCGCTTGACCTCATCGACGACTCTTCGCCTGATCGCCATCATCCGGGTTCCCGGATGGAAACCCTGCAGCCGCAGGAATCCCTGTTCGATGAAGAAGTCCGTGTGATCTTTGCCCAAGTCGGTTCGTCTCCCCGCGCGCCCCAGCCATGATGCACCGGAGGCTGGTGTCGGGAGCGAGCGCAGTCCGGGGAAGCGGGCAGGGATGGTCGCGCTACGCCGGACATTGGCCGGACTCCGGGAAAATCCCCGTTGGGAGAATGGATCCGCAGCCAAGGAAGACGGGCGATGAGCATCCAGGTAGTTGGGCACTCGCACGACAAGCCATTGATTCTTCGCGGTCTGGGCGACTACGACACGATCCTGCTCATCCAGACCGGAACGCTCAGACTCGCCTTCCCCGAGGGGCCCAGCCGCGAGCTGGTGGAGCACGACGTTCTCAAGCTGCCGGCGAGCCAGATTCCGCACTTCGACCGGAAGGTCGTGCGGGCCATCGCCTCTGCATCGCCGTCGTCGGTGGCCTATGCCGGAAGCATCGGCAGCCCGTTGACCGGTTTCGTTCAAGGCGACGCCCCCGTGTTCGGATTCGCCGACACGACATCCGGAGTGGTGTCCGGCAGCGCGAGGGTTGCGCTGCAGGTTCAGGGAATGCCGTTCGCCGCATCGAGTGAGGGAGGTTCGCTGGCGGTGGAGAAGACCGAAGCGAGCACGAGGGACGAAACCGTCAGGCTCCATCTGCATCTTTCGGCTTCAGGCAGTTTGTCTTTCGGCCATGTCGCCTATTCGTTGTTCGTGATCATCTCGCAGCCCGTGTATCTGGTCATACCAACGGAGCCGCACCCGTTCGTTCCGCCGCCCTGACGGCCGCCGCGATCGTGTCCGGCCGCTGGCCCTCCAGGCTGGCTGCACGGCGGTTATCGGGCCAGCAGTGGTTGTTTTCACCGCGTCTACGCGCGCGCGGGTAAGCTCACCGCACCATAGCTACCGGGATCGACGCCATGCTGCCCCGACTCGCTTTAATCGCATGTGCCGGCGCATTGTCGCTATCGATGTATGGATGCCAGCGCGACACGCCGCCCCCGTCTTCGGACGGTGTCGCCAAGGTCGCAGCGGGCAGTGCAATCTCCGTCGATGACGCCCGGGCGATCGCTCGCGACGCGTGGGTATTCGGCTTGCCGCTGGTGTACATCGGCACCCAGATCGACGTGTCCACGCACGTCGCCAAACCCGACGCGGCGCGCGCGCCGGTCAATCAGTTCGTCCATTACCGTCAGTTTCCGGATGCCAACAACAAGACCGTTGTCGGGTTCAACGTCGACACGCTCTATTCGCTGGCAAGCCTGGATCTGTCGCAGGAGCCCATGGTCCTTTCGGTACCGCCAATGGGCGATCGATTCTGGATCATGCAGATCATCGATGCATGGAACAACGTGCCTCATGCGCCAGGTTCACGCACGGTCGGCGGAAAGGGCGGCAACTTTGCTCTGGTAGGGCCCGATTGGAAGGGGGCGTTGCCGGAAGGAGTTACGGAACTGCGAGTGCCCACGAACTTCGTGATGATCGGTGGCCGTACCTATACCGGAGGCCAGGAAGACTACGCTGCCGTGCACGCGATCCAGGACCAGTACAAACTCGTGCCGCTTTCGCAGTGGGGCAAGACGTACGCTCCACCCGGGAACGTACCGCTCAAGCCCGATGTCGCTGACGGGCCGGTACCCGGGCAGGTGTTGGCCATGGGTCCCCAGGAGTTCTTCAGTCGCCTTAACTGGCTGATGGTGAAGAACCCGCCCTATGCCGACGACACGACGATGTTGGAGCGCATTGCCAAGCTGGGCATCGGACCCGGCAAGACGTTCAAACTGGACTCCTTTACGCCGGAAGTTCGCAACGCGATCGAAGAAGGCATGCGCGATGGCGTCAAACTCATGAACGAGACGCCGCGAGGCGAGGACGTCAACGGTTGGCGCATCGCGCTGGATCTCGGACGTTATGGAACCAAGTACCCCTATCGCGCCGGCTGGACCTTCTATGGCGTGGGCGGCAACCTGGCGGAAGACGCGGTCTATCCATTTGGTGAAACCCAGGCAGACGGCAAGCCATTCGACAGTGCGCACAAGTACGAACTTCATTTCACCAAAGACCAGATCCCACCAGTGAACGCCTTCTGGTCGGTCACCATGTACGACAAGGACAGCTACCTGGTTCCCAATGCGATCAACCGCTACGCCTTGGGTGATCGCAGTCGCATGAAGTTCGGCAAGGATGGCTCGCTCACGATCTACATCCAGCGTGACTCCCCGGGAAAGGACAAGGAAAGCAACTGGCTTCCCTCTCCGAAGGAGGGAACGTTCAAACTGGCGTTGCGCTTGTATTCCCCCAAGGAAGACGTTGCGAAGGGCACCTGGAAGCCACCGGCGGTCAGGCAGGTAGACTGAGGTCCAGAGCGCAACCCGTTTATCTGGTCTGACGGCCGCCGCAATTTTGTCCGCGGGTTCGCCGGCTATCAAACGGGCGTAGCCCGGGTAAGCGAAGCGCACCCGGGGCCCTCAGCCTTTCAGGTCTACTCCCCGGGTGCGCTTCGCTTACCCGGGCTACGTGGCCTTCGAACGCCAAAGGTGCTGCATACCCGCGGCCAGGTCTCTACAAAGCTCGACGGTGAGCGCCACGGCAAAGGCATACACCCACCCGAGAATCAGAGAAACCACCGGTGCGCCGGAATCGTGGGACGCAACCACTCTGCTTCTGCGGCTGTCCTAGTCGAAGCCGCCAGCACCTTCCATAAGGTCGCTGTGCCGAAGGCGACAACAGGCCAACCCAGCAATGTGGCCAAAGGAATGCGGACGAACCATTTCAGCTTCCTAAGCTTTCAGGCCAAAGACATAACGATGCCTAGCTCAGCGACGAGGATCGCGTCTGCGAGCGGTGGATTGTCCATAGCAACAAGTACCTGTCAGAGACAGCGCCGGCCCAACGCAGTGTCCTCTTCGGGTTGCGGTTTCAACCGGTCGATGCAACACACTGAAGGCTGCTTCGGCAGCAGGAGTGTTGCATATGAAGTACCGGGCAAGGATCTGCTACACCGAAAGCCAGAAGGCGCAGATGT
>SCOX01000023.1 GCA_005503055.1 Lysobacteraceae bacterium P
CCTTCGGGACGAGCTGAATGGCGGCGGGGAGGTCGAAAAAGAGGACGTCGCGGTGTTGACGGAATCGAAATTGACTGTATAGTAGTCGGCTCCCTCGGGCACTTAGGTGCGACGGGGTGAGTAAAGGGAAAGGCGCTGAGGCCGGCCCCGAGATCTTTGACAGTGTGCGCAGGTAACTTGTGCGGACGTCTGGCTGGTGGATGGTTGTCCATCAAGCAGATGTTCGTAACAGAGCAACAAGTAAATTCAAATGCATGCAAATGCAAGCGAGTAAATTTGGTGCCTGGAACGACTCTGCACTCAAAGTATTGGATCTTCGGATCCAGCAGTTTTAAGTGAAGAGTTTGATCCTGGCTCAGAGTGAACGCTGGCGGCAGGCCTAACACATGCAAGTCGAACGGCAGCACAGAGGAGCTTGCTCCTTGGGTGGCGAGTGGCGGACGGGTGAGGAATGCATCGGAATCTGCCTATTTGTGGGGGATAACGTAGGGAAACTTACGCTAATACCGCATACGACCTACGGGTGAAAGTGGGGGACCTTCGGGCCTCACGCAGATAGATGAGCCGATGCCGGATTAGCTAGTTGGCGGGGTAAAGGCCCACCAAGGCGACGATCCGTAGCTGGTCTGAGAGGATGATCAGCCACACTGGAACTGAGACACGGTCCAGACTCCTACGGGAGGCAGCAGTGGGGAATATTGGACAATGGGCGCAAGCCTGATCCAGCCATGCCGCGTGTGTGAAGAAGGCCTTCGGGTTGTAAAGCACTTTTGTCCGGAAAGAAAAGCATTCGATTAATACTCGGGTGTTATGACGGTACCGGAAGAATAAGCACCGGCTAACTTCGTGCCAGCAGCCGCGGTAATACGAAGGGTGCAAGCGTTACTCGGAATTACTGGGCGTAAAGCGTGCGTAGGTGGTTTGTTAAGTCTGATGTGAAAGCCCTGGGCTCAACCTGGGAACTGCATTGGAAACTGGCTTACTAGAGTGCGGTAGAGGGGTGTGGAATTCCCGGTGTAGCAGTGAAATGCGTAGATATCGGGAGGAACATCTGTGGCGAAGGCGACACCCTGGACCAGCACTGACACTGAGGCACGAAAGCGTGGGGAGCAAACAGGATTAGATACCCTGGTAGTCCACGCCCTAAACGATGCGAACTGGATGTTGGGTGCAATTTGGCACTCAGTATCGAAGCTAACGCGTTAAGTTCGCCGCCTGGGAAGTACGGTCGCAAGACTGAAACTCAAAGGAATTGACGGGGGCCCGCACAAGCGGTGGAGTATGTGGTTTAATTCGATGCAACGCGAAGAACCTTACCTGGCCTTGACATGCACGGAACTTTCCAGAGATGGATTGGTGCCTTCGGGAACCGTGACACAGGTGCTGCATGGCTGTCGTCAGCTCGTGTCGTGAGATGTTGGGTTAAGTCCCGCAACGAGCGCAACCCTTGTCCTTAGTTGCCAGCACGTAATGGTGGGAACTCTAAGGAGACCGCCGGTGACAAACCGGAGGAAGGTGGGGATGACGTCAAGTCATCATGGCCCTTACGGCCAGGGCTACACACGTACTACAATGGTGGGGACAGAGGGCTGCAAACCCGCGAGGGCGAGCCAATCCCAGAAACCCCATCTCAGTCCGGATTGGAGTCTGCAACTCGACTCCATGAAGTCGGAATCGCTAGTAATCGCAGATCAGCATTGCTGCGGTGAATACGTTCCCGGGCCTTGTACACACCGCCCGTCACACCATGGGAGTTTGTTGCACCAGAAGCAGGTAGCTTAACCTTCGGGAGGGCGCTTGCCACGGTGTGGCCGATGACTGGGGTGAAGTCGTAACAAGGTAGCCGTATCGGAAGGTGCGGCTGGATCACCTCCTTTAGAGACTAAAGACAGCAAATTGCTGGCCGGACGTCCGCACAAGTGACCTGCATCTAGTTCCGGGACATCCCACAGGGGATGTCTGCGGGAGCGTCCCGTTTGAACAATGGGGCTTTAGCTCAGCTGGGAGAGCACCTGCTTTGCAAGCAGGGGGTCGTCGGTTCGATCCCGACAAGCTCCACCAAACCAGCCGTGCACGACTTTTGGGTCTGTAGCTCAGGTGGTTAGAGCGCACCCCTGATAAGGGTGAGGCCGGTGGTTCGAGTCCTCCCAGACCCACCACATCCCCGCACGACGAACTAGATTGCGCACACATCAAGAATTGAAGCGTTTTGGCGTTGAGGCCAGATCGCGTTCTTTGAAAATTGGAATAAGTAGCGAGCGTTTTGAGACGAATGTCCATGACGTGTCGTGAGGCTAAGGCGAGTGTCTTCGGACACTTTATTAATTGAGTCGTTATATTCGAGTCCGGGCTTTGTACCCCTGGACCCAAACGGCCCTGAGGCAACTTGGGGTTATATGGTCAAGCGAATAAGCGCACACGGTGGATGCCTTGGCGGTCAGAGGCGATGAAGGACGTGGCAGCCTGCGAAAAGTGCGGGGGAGCTGGCAACAAGCATTGATCCCGTAATGTCCGAATGGGGAAACCCACCTCGCAAGAGGTATCGCATAGTGAATACATAGCTATGCGAAGCGAACCCGGAGAACTGAAATATCTAAGTACCCGGAGGAAAAGAAATCAACCGAGATTCCCTAAGTAGTGACGAGCGAACGGGGACTAGCCCTTAAGTCGAATGAGTTTTAGCAAAACAACCTGGAAAGGTTGGCCATAGACGGTGACAGCCCGGTATGCGAAAGGGCTCATTCGATGAAATCGAGTAAGGCGGGGCACGAGAAACCCTGTCTGAACATGGGGGGACCATCCTCCAAGGCTAAATACTCCTGACCGACCGATAGTGAACCAGTACCGTGAGGGAAAGGCGAAAAGAACCCCGGAGAGGGGAGTGAAATAGACCCTGAAACCGTGTGCGTACAAGCAGTCGGAGCCCGCAAGGGTGACGGCGTACCTTTTGTATAATGGGTCAGCGACTTACTGTTCGTGGCGAGCTTAACCGTATAGGGGAGGCGAAGGGAAACCGAGTCTGATAAGGGCGCATAGTCGCGGGCAGTAGACCCGAAACCGGGTGATCTAGTCATGCCCAGGGTGAAGGTTGAGTAACATCAACTGGAGGCCCGAACCCACTCCCGTTGCAAAGGTAGGGGATGAGGTGTGATTAGGAGTGAAAAGCTAATCGAACCCGGAGATAGCTGGTTCTCCTCGAAAGCTATTTAGGTAGCGCCTCATGTGAATCTTCCTGGGGGTAGAGCACTGTTATGGCTAGGGGGTCATTGCGACTTACCAAACCATGGCAAACTCCGAATACCAGGACAGAATGCATGGGAGACACACGGCGGGTGCTAACGTCCGTCGTGAAAAGGGAAACAACCCAGACCCACAGCTAAGGTCCCAAATTTCGTGCTAAGTGGAAAACGATGTGGAAAGGCACAGACAGCCAGGAGGTTGGCTTAGAAGCAGCCACCCTTTAAAGAAAGCGTAATAGCTCACTGGTCGAGTCGGTCTGCGCGGAAGATTTAACGGGGCTAAGCACGGAACCGAAGCTTGGGGTGCACAACTTGTTTGTGCGCGGTAGAGGAGCGTTCCGTAAGCCGATGAAGGTGGATTGAGAAGTCTGCTGGAGGTATCGGAAGTGCGAATGCTGACATGAGTAACGATAATGCGGGTGAAAAGCCCGCACGCCGAAAGCCCAAGGTTTCCTTGCGCAACGTTAATCGACGCAGGGTGAGTCGGCCCCTAAGGCGAGGCAGAAATGCGTAGTCGATGGGAAGCTGGTTAATATTCCAGCACCTCGCGTAAGTGCGATGGAGGGACGGAGAAGGTTAGGTTGGCCGGGCGTTGGTTGTCCCGGTGAGAGAGTTGAGGCGGTCCCCTTAGGCAAATCCGGGGGGGCAACGTTGAGACTAAGGACGAGTCCTTTTGGACTAAGCAACCGATATCACGCTTCCAGGAAAAGCTCCTAAGCTTCAGCTTACGCAGACCGTACCGTAAACCGACACAGGTGGGCAGGATGAGAATTCTCAGGCGCTTGAGAGAACTCGGGTGAAGGAACTAGGCAAAATAGCACCGTAACTTCGGGAGAAGGTGCGCCCTTTTTGGTTCATAGCTGAGAAGGGCCGCAGTGACCAGGCCGCTGCGACTGTTTATCAAAAACACAGCACTCTGCAAACACGAAAGTGGACGTATAGGGTGTGACGCCTGCCCGGTGCCGGAAGGTTAATTGATGGGGTCAGCCGCAAGGCGAAGCTCTTGATCGAAGCCCCGGTAAACGGCGGCCGTAACTATAACGGTCCTAAGGTAGCGAAATTCCTTGTCGGGTAAGTTCCGACCTGCACGAATGGCGTAACGACAGCGGCGCTGTCTCCACCCGAGACTCAGTGAAATTGAAATCGCTGTGAAGATGCAGCGTTCCCGCGGCAAGACGGAAAGACCCCGTGAACCTTTACTATAGCTTTACACTGAACGTTGAGTTCTTCTGTGTAGGATAGGTGGGAGGCTATGAAACCAGGGCGCTAGCTCTGGTGGAGCCATCCTTGAAATACCACCCTGAAGTGCTTGACGTTCTAACCTGGGTCCGTAATCCGGATCGGGGACCGTGTATGGTGGGTAGTTTGACTGGGGCGGTCTCCTCCCAAAGTGTAACGGAGGAGCACGAAGGTACGCTCAGCGCGGTCGGACATCGCGCACTGTGTGCAAAGGCATAAGCGTGCTTGACTGCAAGATCGACGGATCAAGCAGGTACGAAAGTAGGTCTTAGTGATCCGGTGGTTCTGTATGGAAGGGCCATCGCTCAACGGATAAAAGGTACTCCGGGGATAACAGGCTGATACCGCCCAAGAGTTCATATCGACGGCGGTGTTTGGCACCTCGATGTCGGCTCATCACATCCTGGGGCTGTAGTCGGTCCCAAGGGTATGGCTGTTCGCCATTTAAAGTGGTACGCGAGCTGGGTTCAGAACGTCGTGAGACAGTTCGGTCCCTATCTGTCGTGGGCGTTGGAGATTTGAGAGGGGCTGCTCCTAGTACGAGAGGACCGGAGTGGACGAACCTCTGGTGTTCCGGTTGTCACGCCAGTGGCACTGCCGGGTAGCTATGTTCGGAAGCGATAACCGCTGAAAGCATCTAAGCGGGAAGCGCGCCTCAAGATGAGATCTCCCGGGAGCTTGACTCCCCTAAAGGAACCATCAAGACCAGGTGGTTGATAGGCAGGGTGTGTAAGTGCAGCAATGCATTGAGCTAACCTGTACTAATGATCCGTGTGGCTTGACCATATAACCTCAAGTTGCCTTAGACTCGACGATACGTCGTAGCATTCGGCTCACTCGCTACTTATTCCACCCTTTCGCCCAAGACGGTCAGTCCGTCCCAAGCAACCCAACGAGAGCGTGTGCGCGACTCAATCCATCGAGACCCGCGACCCTCCACCCTCTCCCTGGTGACAATAGCTGTGTGGTCCCACCCGATCCCTTTCCGAACTCGGAAGTGAAACGCACATGCGCCGATGGTAGTGTGGCCTAAGCCATGCAAGAGTAGGTCATCGCCAGGGGCTTTACCCCAGAAGGCCGGTCCAACAGGACCGGCCTTCTTCTTTTGCGCGAGCGAAA
>SCOX01000024.1 GCA_005503055.1 Lysobacteraceae bacterium P
ATCGAGGTGACCGGTTCGCGCATCAAGCGCGCCGACATCGAAACGTCCCAGCCGATCTTCTCGCTGAGCCGCGATGACATCACGGCGCAGGGCCTGACCTCCGTCGGCGACGTGATCCAGAACATCACCGCCAACGGTTCCACGCTCAACAGCACCTACAACAACGGCGGCAACGGCGAGACGCGCGTCAACCTGCGCAACCTCGGCTCCAACCGCACGCTGGTGCTGGTCAACGGCCGCCGCTGGGTCGGTGGCACGGGCCTGGGCGGCGCGGTCGACCTGAACACCATTCCGACCGCTGCGGTCGAGCGCATCGAAGTGCTGAAGGACGGCGCCTCGACGATCTACGGTTCCGACGCCATCGCCGGCGTGGTGAACGTGATCCTGCGCCAGAACTTCGAAGGCGCCGAAGCCAACGCCTACATCGGCCAGTTCGACAAGGGCGACGGCACGCGTCAGGCGTACGACTTCATCATCGGCACGAGCGGCGACCGCTTCTCGGCGATGCTGGGCTACGGCTACGTCAAGGAAGAGCCGGTCATGGCCGGCGACCGTTACATCTCGAAGGAGCCGACCTACACCACCGGCAACTTCTTCGGTTCGGGCACCAGCCCGAACGGCCGCTTCGGCTTCGGCGATGCCGCCTGCCAGCGCCAGAACAACGCCGGCCAGCTGCTGTGGACGCGTGCCGACGGCGGCGCGGGCTTCGTGACGACGCCGCAGTTCGACGAAGACGGCAACGAGCTGCGTGCAATGGTCGCCCGTGGCGGCCAGGCACCCAACGCGATCACCACGCTCTGCCAGCCGGGCACGATCACGTATGACGGCGCGGGCAGCCCGTTCCGCCCGTACGTTCCGGGCGACGACGCGTACAACTTCGCGCCGGAAAACTACCTGCTCACCCCGCAGGAGCGTCGTTCGGTCTTCGGTAACGCCTCGGTCGACATCACCGACGACGTTCGCTTCAAGACCACCGTCACCTACAACCAGCGTGTCTCCGAGCAGCTGCTCGCCGCCATGCCGGTGACGCTCGGCCAGCCGGTTGCCGGCACGCCGGCCGGTACGGTGATCATCGATCAGGACAACTACTACAACGAACTCGCCCAGGGCGGCTTCAACGAGAACATCACCCGCATCAGCCGTCGTACCACCGAGACGGGCGGCCGTTCGTTCAACCAGGACGTGCGTACCTTCGCGATGTCGGCGGGCCTGGAAGGCACGCTGAACTTCAACGAGAAGTACTTCGACTGGGAAGCCGGCTACTTCCGCGGCGAGAACAAGGCCAACAACACCACCTTCGGCCTGTTCAACGTCGAAGCCCTGCGCCAGTCGCTGGGCCCGTCGTTCCGCGACGCCGACGGTTCGATCCTCTGCGGCCGTCCGGACAATCCGGCGACGCCGACCGTCAACGAGCGCAACGTGATCGCCGGCTGCGTCCCGATGAACTTCATCGGCGGCGTCGGCGGTATCACGCAGGACATGCTGGACTTCTCGACGTTCACCGCGCACGACGAGTACAGCTACACGCAGCAGTCGTACTACGCCAACATCAGCGGCGACCTGTTCGCGCTGCCGGGCGGCCCGCTGGGCTTCTCGTTCGGCCTGGAACACCGCACCGAAGAGGGTTACGACTCGCCGGACGCGCTGATCAACTCCGGTTCCACCACCGGCAACGCCCGTACGGCGACCGCCGGTTCCTACGACCTGGACGAGGCTTACCTCGAACTGGCCGTGCCGGTGCTGTCCGACGTGCCGTTCGCCAAGCTGCTCGACTTCTCGATCGCCACGCGTTACTCGGACTACTCGAACTTCGGCGACACGCTCAACAGCAAGTTCGGTTTCCGCTGGAAGCCGATCGAAGACCTGCTGGTCCGCGGCAACTGGTCGGAAGGCTTCCGCGCTCCGTCCATCGCCGAGCTGTTCGCCGGCCAGGCCGATTCGTTCCCGACCCTGCAGGATCCCTGCAACACGGCGCGATACGCGCAGCAGTCGCCGCAGGCGCAGGCCCAGTGCCGTGCCGAAGGCGTGCCGGCTGGCGGTTACCGCCAGGACAGCCAGCAGATCCGCATCACGGTCGGCGGCAACCCGGACCTGCAGCCCGAGAAGGCCGAGTCGACCACGTTCGGCTTCGTCTACAGCCCGAGCTACGTCGAAGGTCTCGACATCGCCCTTGACTGGTGGAAGATCAAGCTGGACGACGCGATCACCACGATCGGCGGCCAGACCATCATCGAGCAGTGCGTCGATTCCGGCGGTACCGGCCAGACCTGCGGCCTGTACACCCGTCAGTCCGACGGCAACATCCTGACCCTGATCAACACCACCACCAACATCGGTGGCACCAAGGTGGAAGGCTACGACCTGACGGTCGGTTATCGCCTGCCGGAAACGGCGTGGGGCAAGTTCAGCTTCTCGTGGGATACCACGTACCTGGCCGAGCAGAAGGATGACATCGACGGCGACGGCATCTTCGGCGAAGACGAGCAGCTCGCTCCGGGAATCGGCGCTCCGCTGAACTACAACGAAGGCGGCAACCTGGTCGGCGAATACGCGCAGAACGACAACAAGTGGCGCATCCGTTCGAACCTGATGACCCGTTGGGAAATGGGCGACTGGGGCGCGACCTGGAGCGTGCGTTACTACTCGTCGCAGGACGAAGTCTGCCCTGATCAGTTCGAAGAGTACGGCTTCGGTTACCTGTGCACCGAGACCGACCGCTTCATCGGCGTCCCGAGCGACACCAACAACAACGGTGTGTGGGACGGTACTGCCGGCGGCGACAGCATCAACTCGATCAAGGAATCGACGCACCACATCGGCGCGACCACCTACCACGACGTTTCGGCCTACTGGAACGCCCCGTGGAATGCCCGCGTCACCATCGGCGTCAACAACCTGTTCGACAAGAACCCGCCGATCGTGCTCAACGCGTTCGCCAACACGTTCGATCCGCAGTACGAGCTGCCGGGCCAGTTCTTCTACTTCCGCTACTCGCAGAAGTTCTGATCGGCACAT
>SCOX01000002.1 GCA_005503055.1 Lysobacteraceae bacterium P
CCGCGCATCTTACAGCACCTTCGAAGTTCGTCAACCGCCCTTCGATTCCGCCGCTTCAACCGCGCCCCGCTTCGATCAACTTCACCTCAGCGGGGCGCGCATTGTGCACATGCGTTCGCACTTTGGGAAGGGGGTCGGTAAGAGATTCGTCTATTGACTCGTCGCGAGTGCTGCCGGATGTTCGCGCTCTTCCTTCGTGCCGTCTTCAGGAGTCCTGCATGACCGCCCTTCGCCTGCTGTTCGCCTGCTGCGGCCTGGCCCTTTCTGGCTGCGCCAGCGGTGCCGATGCCTGGGTCGAACTGAACGGCCAGCGCTATTCGGTGGAAGTGGCCGACGACGACGCAGAACGCGCCCGCGGCCTGATGTTCCGGGACGAAATGGCCCCGGACCACGGAATGCTCTTCATCCACGAGCGCCAGGAGCCCCTCGCCTACTGGATGAAGAACACCAAGCTCCCGCTCGATATCCTGTATTTCGACTCGGGGCGGAAGCTGGTCTCGCAGCAGCGCGACGTGCCGCCCTGCTCGCTCGGCGACGGCTGCCCGCCGTACCCGAGCAACGCGCCGGCGCGTTACGTGCTGGAGCTCAATGCCGGTGAAGCCGCTCGGTTGAAGCTGAAGGACGGGGCGCAACTGACTTTCGGCCCGGGACTCGCCGGCCCCTGAGCCGCGCCGGCTCCACGGGCCCGGATCAGAGCGGCATCATCTCGAAATCGTCCTTGGTGACGCCGCAGTCCGGGCACGTCCAGGTGTCGGGCACGTCCTCCCAGCGGGTACCGGGGGCGATGCCCTCTTCCGGCAGGCCCTGGGCCTCGTCGTAGATGAAGCCGCAGACGACGCACATCCAGGTGCGGAAAGTGGTGGTCGCGGCGATCTCGGACATGGGCGGATAATGCGGGGATTGCGGAACGCGCATTGTCCCACTGCGTCCGCGCCCACGGAAGCATCCCGGATGAACTCGCCCAGGCCGCCGCGCGGCCTCTATGCCATCACGCCGGACGACGGCGATACACAACGCCTGCTCGCACGGGTGGAAGCCGTGCTGCATGCCGGCGTCGCCTGGCTCCAGTATCGAAACAAGGCCGCCGATCCCGCCCTGCGCGAGGATCAGGCACGCCGCCTGCTCCCGCTGTGCCGCCGCTTTGGCGTGCCACTTGTCGTCAACGACGACTGGCGGCTGGCCGCAGAGATCGGCGCCGACGGCGCGCATGTGGGCGAAGACGACGGCGAACTGGCCGCGGCTCGCGCCTGTCTGGGCGAGAACGCCCTGCTGGGTGCGTCCTGCTATGACGACGTCGCACGCGCGCGAAACGCGGTCGCGGCCGGTGCGAGCTACCTCGCTTTCGGCGCCTTCTACCCTTCGCCGACCAAGCCCAACGCACGTCGCGCCATGCCCGATCTTCTGCGCGATGCCGCGTCCCTGGGCCTGCCTTTGGTGGCGATCGGCGGCATCACGCCGGACAATGCGCGACCTCTGGTCGATGCGGGCGCCGACCTTCTCGCAGTGATTTCGGGCGTGTTCGATGCGCCCGATCCTGCCGCCGCCGTGCGCGCATACCGCGCATGTTTCGACCGGCGCGACATGCCCCCCCCCATCTCCACGGATCACTTCACGCCATGAACCACGACCGCTCGCACGCCCTGTTCTCCCGCGCCCGCGAACTCATCCCCGGCGGCGTCAATTCGCCGGTGCGCGCATTCAAGTCGGTCGGAGGTGAACCATTCTTCGCACAGAGCGCGGAAGGCGCGTTCATTACCGACGTCGACGGCAATCGCTACGTCGACTACGTCGGTTCCTGGGGCCCGATGATCGCGGGTCACGCGCATCCCCAGGTGCTAGCGGCGGTCGCGGAAACCATGCGCAACGGACTGAGCTTCGGCGTGCCCAACGCGCTGGAAGTGACCATGGCCGAGCGCATCACGAAGATCGCGCCGAGTTGCGAGATGGTGCGCATGGTGAACTCCGGCACCGAAGCGACGCTGTCGGCGATCCGCGTCGCGCGCGGCGCGACGGGGCGTTCGCGCATCGTCAAGTTCGAAGGCTGCTACCACGGCCATGGCGACAGCTTCCTGGTGAAAGCCGGCAGCGGCGTGATGACGCTGGGCCTGCCGAACTCGCCTGGCGTGCCGTCGGCGCTCGCCGACCTGACGCTGACGATCGCCTACAACGACTTCGATGCCGCGACGATACTCTTCGATGAAGTCGGCGGCGACATCGCCGGCCTGATCATCGAACCCATCGTCGGCAATGCGAACTGCATCCTGCCGCGCGACGGCTACCTGCAGCATCTGCGCGAGCTGTGCACGAAGCACGGCGCGTTGCTGATCTTCGACGAAGTGATGACCGGTTTCCGCGTCGCACTCGGTGGCGCGCAGGAGCGTTACGGCATCACGCCGGACCTGTCGACGTTCGGCAAGATCATCGGCGGCGGCATGCCGGTGGGCGCGTACGGCGGTCGCCGCGACCTCATGGAACAGGTGGCGCCGAGCGGCCCGATCTACCAGGCCGGCACGCTCAGCGGCAATCCGGTGGCGATGGCGGCGGGGCTTGCGACGCTGGATCTCATCCAGGTTCCGGGCTTCCACACCGATCTGGAGCGCCGCACGAACGTGCTCTGCGACGGGCTGGAATCGGCCGCACGCGAAGCCGGCATCGCGTTCACCACCACGCGTGCGCCGGGGATGTTCGGCCTGTATTTCCGCGAAGGGCCGGTGGAGACGTTCGACGACGCCAAGGCTTCCGACACCGCCCGTTTCAACCGCTTCTTCCACGCGATGCTGGGCCGCGGCGTGTACCTTGCGCCGTCCGCGTTCGAGGCCGGATTCGTGTCGAGCGCGCACGGCGAGGCGGAAATCGCCCATACCCTGAACGCGGCGCGCGAATCGTTCAAGGAAATCGCAGGCGCCTAAGCCGCGTTTCCATCCCGCAACATGCAAAAAGGCGGGCGAGCATGACGCTCGTCCGCCTTCTTGCTTGTCAGGCACCGATGGTCGCGAGCCCGTTACGGCTTCGCGAACGCGTGCAGCGCCGAACGCAGGCGCGAAAGACCCTCGGAAATATCTTCGTCGCCGATGTTCAGCGCCGGCACGAAGCGCAGCACGTCCGGACCGGCCTGCAGCAACAGCAGGCCGTGATCGACGCAAAGGTCGAGGATCTCGCCGGCCTTGCCCGCATGCGCCTCGCGCAACTGCGCGCCAAGCAACAGGCCGTGGCCGCGGATTTCGGAAAACAGGCCCAGTTCGGCGTCGATCTCGGCCAGCGCGTCGCGGATCGCGAGCGACTGGCGCTCGACGTTGGCCAGCACTTGCGGCGACGAGATCTCGCGCAGTGCAGCGCGCGCGACCGCCGCCGCGAGCGGGTTGCCGCCGAAGGTGGTGCCGTGCGCGCCGAACTGCATGGTGTCGGCGGCCTTCTCGCCCACCAGCATCGCACCGATCGGAAACCCGCTTCCCAAGGCCTTTGCCAGCGTCACCACGTCCGGCGTCACGCCGTATGCGTGGCAGGCGAACAAATGGCCCATGCGCCCCATGCCGCACTGGATCTCGTCGAACATGAGCAGCGCACCGAAGCGATCGCACAGCGCGCGCAGGCCGAGCAGGAATTCCGACGTCGCCGGCGTCACGCCGCCCTCGCCCTGGATCGGCTCGACCAGCACGGCGCAGACGTCGCCGGAGGCCATCGCCTGCTCGGCCTTGGCGAGGTCGTTGAAGTCGCTGTAGACGAAGCCCGGCGGCAGCGGCTCGTAGCCTTCGTGGTACTTCGGCTGCGCACCGGCGGTGACGGCGGCGAGCGTCCGGCCGTGGAAGCTGCCGCGGAAGGTCAGAATGCCCCGCTGCGCCGGGGCGCGGCCCTGCGCGGTGGCCCACTTGCGCGCGAGCTTGATCGCCGCCTCGTTGGCCTCCGCACCGGAATTGCAGAAGAACACGCGCTGCGCGAAGCGCGAGGCGGTCACCAGTTCTTCGGCCAGGCGCAGCGGCGGCTCGCTGACGAAAACGTTGCTGGTGTGCCACAGCTTGCCGGCCTGCTCCGTGAGCGCCGCCACCAGCGCCGGGTGCGCATGACCCAGCGCGTTGACCGCGATGCCGGCGCCGAAATCGACGTATTCGCGCCCGTCGCGGTCCCATACCCGCGCACCGCGACCATGATCCAGCACGATCCGGCGCGGTCGGTACACCGGCAGGTAATAGCGTTCGGACAGCGAGAACAGGTCGGCGGAGGAAGCGGTCATGGCGTTCGGGCGGAGAGGCGGAAAGCGACATTGTCGCCCATCGCAGCGGTCCGTTCGAATCCTCCGGCGCGATCGGACCGCGACGGGTTGGCGTGGCCTGCACGAGCGCCTGCGCACAATCGGCCGCAGGAGGATGCCCATGTCCCTGCTGATGGAGCCGCAGCTCCGCCCCGCGACCGAGACAGGTTGGCGCGGCCGCTGGTTCGACATCGTGTTCCGCCACGACACGCGGCGTTCGCGCAACTTCGACCTGCTGCTGATCGTGGCGATCCTGACCAGCGTCATGGTCATCATGCTCGACAGCGTGGCGCGCATCCACGCTCGCCATTCCGGGGTGCTATACGTGCTGGAATGGGGTTTCACGGTGCTGTTCACCGTGGAATACCTGCTGCGGCTGATGGTGCTGCGCAATCCGTGGCGCTATGCGCTGAGCCTGTGGGGACTGATCGACCTGCTCTCGATCCTGCCCACCTATCTGTCGCTGATCCTGCCGGGCAGCCAGAGCCTGCTGGCGCTGCGCATCGCGCGCATGCTGCGTTTGTTCCGCATCCTCAAGCTCACGAATTACGTCGAGGAGGGCGGCGTGCTCATGGGCGCGCTGTGGCGCAGCCGACGCAAGATCTTCGTGTTCGTGTGCGCGGTGCTCACCATCACGGTGATCTTCGGTGCGCTGATGTACGTGGTCGAAGGCCCGGAACACGGCTTCGCCAGCATTCCCACCAGCATGTACTGGGCGGTGGTGACGATGGCGACGGTGGGATTCGGCGACATCGCGCCGCAGACCACGCTGGGGCGTTTCATCACCTCTCTGTTGATCCTGATCGGTTACAGCATCATCGCCTTGCCCACCGGCATCTACACCGCCGAACTGGCCAGCAGCCTGCGCGAGGCCAGCCACGACACGGGCCATCTCGATCGACGCGGCTGCTCCCGCTGCGGGCTGGAGGGCCACGATCCGGCCGCGCACTTCTGCCGGCACTGCGGACAGGCGTTGCCGTCCGCGACCGGCTGAAGCACCGCGTCAGCGCGGTTTGCGCGCCAGCTGCGAATCGGTGAGGAACAGGTCCGGCAGCAGGTGGGTGCTGTTCGGGTCGACCGCGTACCGGCTGAAATCGGTAACGCCGGCGGCGAAGAGGACGTCGTCGTCGATCAGGAAATGGCCGTAGTACTCGTCCGACGGTCGCGTCAGCACCACGTGCGCGGCATCGGCGACGATCTCCGGCGTGCGGCATTGTTCCGTGCGTACGCCGGGAATCATGTTGATCGCGTCTGTGGCGATCACCGTGCGCGGCCACAGCGCGTTGACGGCCACGCCCTGCGGACCGAACTCGGCCGCCAGGCCCAGCGTGACGAAGCTCATGCCCATCTTCGCCAGCGTATAGGCGGTATGCGGCGCCCACCATTTCGGATCCAGGTTGAGCGGCGGCGCGAGCGAAAGGATGTGCGGATCGGCCGCCTTGAGCAGGTGCGGCAGGCAGGCCTGCGCGCACAGGAAACTGCCACGCGCGTTGACCTCCTGCATCAGGTCGTAGCGCTTCATCGGCGTGTCCAGCGTGCCCCGCAGCCAGATCGCGCTGGCGTTGTTGACCAGAATATCGATGCCGCCGAACGCCTCGACGGTCGCGGCAACGGCCGCCTTGACCGCATCTTCCTCGCGGATGTCGCATTGAAGCGCGAGCGCCTTGCCGCCGGCAGCTTCCACTTCGGCGGCGACGGTGTGGATCGTGCCGGGCAGTTTGGGATTGGGCACGGCCGACTTGGCGGCGATGGCGATGTTGGCGCCGTCGCGCGCGGCGCGCAATGCGATGGCGCGGCCGATGCCGCGCGAGGCACCGGTGATGAAAAGCGTCTTTCCGGACAGGGTGCGCATGGCGCGTCCTCCTTGGTTGTCCAGGGCCGCGCCGCTGGGGCGTACGGCTTGCCTTGTCATGGCGCGCTCGTCACGGCGCGCTCGTCACGGCTTGGGCCCCTGGCCTTCGTTGTCTTCCCATTTCAGCAGGCGCCGCGTTACGAACCGGTAGACCGGTTTGCCGGTGGCGAACCACGCCTCGCGCAGCCACGAATGGCGCTTGAGCACGCGTCGTTCAACCGGCGTCAACGCCTGCGGACAATAGGTGCGTTTGTGTTTGAGCAGGTGGCGCAGGTCTTCGCGGGCCAGCAGGCGCATCCAGCGCGAGCGTGGGTCGCCGAGCGTGGCCAGTTGGAAGTCGACGATGCCGGGTCGGCCGTCGGCCAGGACCAGCCAGTTCGCCTCCTTGGCCAGATCGTTGTGGGCCAGGCCGCGGCGATGCAGTTGCTGAAGCAGGCGCCGCGCCCGTCGGAAATAGGCAACGTCGCCCCGCGGCGGGCGCTGGTACATCGCCGCACCGTCGAGGTAGCTGCGATCCAGTCTGCGTCCGTCCCAGCCCCGCAACTGCGGCATGTCCGGCAAGCCCTCCGCGCGCCGCAGTGCGCGGGCCTCGCGCCGCGCCAGCCACCACGCCGGAATGCGCAACCATGCCGGCACGTGGCCCAGGTCGCGACGCACGAACACGCCGTTTCCATCGCGCATCAGGGCGATGCGGCCGAAGCTGTCGGCCTTCAATGCCTGGATCTCGATGGCGTCGGTGCGGTCGGGCATCGCGCCAGTGTACGGAATCGCGATGCCGCATCCGATCCGGCGCTCGCACGACGGGTCTGCACGATCGGCCGAACGTCACGGGGCACTTCAGCCATCGCGCCGTCATGTGGCCGCTGCCTATAATCGCCCGATGGAACCGGCCTGGATCGAAAGCGCGACCGCATGGATCGCGGCAAACCCCACCGCCGCCGGCGCTGTCATTTTCTTCATCGCCTTCTGCGATGCGGTGGTGCTGCTGGGCATCGTCGTGCCGGCGCTGCCGCTGCTGTTCGCGGTGGGCGCGCTGGTGGGGCTGGGCCACATCAGCGGCCCTTATGCGCTGGTGTGCGCCACGCTGGGCGCGTTCCTCGGCGACGGACTGAGCTACTGGGTCGGCAAGCGCTGGGGAGTTCAGCTGCGAAGCCGCTGGCCGTTTTCGCGCTATCCGCAGTGGCTGGATCGCGGCGAGGCGATGTTCCGCCGGCACGGCACCAAGAGCATCTTCATCGCCCGGTTCGTCGGCGCCGTGCGACCGTTCGTGCCGGCCATCGCCGGCATGCTGCACATGCCGCTGCGCCGCTACGCGCTGCCCAGCCTGATCGCCTGCATCGCGTGGTCCGCGCTGTTCCTCGCACCGGGCTGGGTGTTGGGGCGCTCCTACGATGCGGTCGCCGCCGTGGCCGATCGCCTCGCGCTGGTGCTGGGCGCACTCGCGGTCGCCGTCGCACTGGTGTGGGCGGTGGTGCTGTATACGTGGCGCTGGTTCGCCGACCACGCCGATAACCTGCTCGCGCGGGCCCTGCGCTGGACACGCCAACACCCGCGTCTGGGCCCGTACGCGGCAGCGCTGATCGATCCGAACCGGCCTGAATCGCCCTCCCTGCTGATGCTGGCCGTCTGCCTGCTGGCGATCAGCTGGGCCTGGTTCACGCTGCTGGCGACGCTGCTCGCCAGCGGCGGGCCGCTCGCGATCGACCACACCATCCACGAATTCATGTGGAGCCTGCGCAATCCGCTCGCCGACCGCCTGATGGCGGCGCTGGCCTGCATCGGCGATGCGTCCGTACTGGGTCCGGCAGCGCTTGTGGCACTGGCCTACCTGGTCTGGCGCAAGCGCTGGATGGCGGCGGCGCATTTCGCCGCGGCCATCGTGTTCGGGCTGGTGCTGACCTCGTTGCTGGAAGCGGCCATCGACATGCCGCGGCCGCCGACCGCGCCGGCGGGTTTCGGCTTTCCGTCGGTTGCCGTGACGATGTGCACCATCGTCTTCGGCTTCTTCGCGGTGTTGATCGCGCGCGAGTTGCCCGGCCGCACGCGCGTTTGGCCGTACCTGCTGGCAGGCGTGGTCACGACAGTGGTCGGCTTCGCGCGGCTGTACCTGGGCGCGCACTGGCCCAGCGACCTGGTCGGCGGCACGCTGTTCGGCGTGCTTTGGTTGCTGGCGCTGGGCATCGCCTACCGGCGCCACGTCCAGCGCTCGTTCTGGATGCGACCGCTCGCATGGCTGTTCTACGGCACCTTCGCGATCGCCGCGCTGTGGCATGCGCCCCGAACGGCGGACACCCTGCTCGCGCGCTTCGCCGCCGCGGCGCCGACATCGGTGATGGACCACGAGCAATGGTGGCGCGACGGCTGGAGCGAGCTCCCCGCGCAGCGCAACGAGCGCGACCAGCGCCGCCGCTGGCCGCTCGACCTCCAGGTCGCCGGTCCGCTGGAACCTTTGCAGCAGCGGCTGGAAGCCAGAGGCTGGCACGTGCAGCCGCAGGCGGACTGGGTCGCCACGCTGGGCTTGCTGGACGACGACGCCTCACCGCACGACCAGGCGGTGCTGCCGGCCACGCTCGACGCCCAGGCCGAAACACTGCTGATGCTGCACGACGGCGCCAGCGAGGGCGAGCAGTTCGTCCTGCGCCTGTGGCGCGCGCCGGTGCTGCTGGACGACGGCACGCCGCTGTGGCTCGGCACCAGTCAGACGCTGCGTCTGAACAAGCCGCTGGCCGCCGCCGCGCTGTGGCTGCCGACCAACGACGACGGCCGCGCACATGCCTTGGTGCGCGAGGCGCTCAAGGACCTGGACACGACCGAAAGCGCGCACCCGCACGGTGACACGACCGTGCTGCGCGTGCGCACCGCGCAACCCGGCGAAGCCTCAGGGAAGTAGCGCCAGCAGCCGGTCCAGCCGTGCGTGCGGGTCGTCGATCTGCAGCAGCACCTGGCGCTGCGCGTTTTCCAGAGGCAACAGTTCCGCGAGCCGCCAGCCCACCCACGCCGCATCGTCGAACCGCGCCTGCGGTGCCTTGGCATGCTCGCCACGGACTTTCTCGACGATCTGCTCGAGCAGCTTGCCCAGCAGGCCATGCTCCGGCCGCAGCGGGTCGTCCGGATCGGGCTCGCACCAGCTCACGTCGGCGACCTGCAGGCCGTTGTCGCGCACACGCACGCGCTGCGCGTGGAAGCGCCGGGTGCCGCGCACCTGCAAGGTCAGCAGTCCGTCGTCGCCGCGACCGAAATCCTCGATCACCGCCTCGGTGCCGTACGCGGCCGCACTGGCGGGCGCGCCGGCTTCCTCGCCGTCGATGATCAGGCACACGCCGAACCCCTTGCCGTGGCGGCTGCATTCGCGGATCAGGTCGAGATAGCGCGGTTCGAACACGCGCAGCCCGAGCGCCGCGCCGGGCACCAGCACGGTATGCAGCGGGAACAGCCCCAGCGATTGCAGCTCGTCGTCGTCGGCAGGCATCGCGTGCAGTCTAGAACCGAGTGGGTCCCGGGGGTGCGAAGGAAGCATGCGGCGCGTCAGCGCGCGGTCGCATCCTTCAGCACGCCGAGAAAACGCCGCGGCGCGCCGTCGAAGCCGCCGTTGGACATGAACACGACATGGTCGCCGTCGCGCACGCGCTCGCGCAGTGCGGCGATCAGCGCATCGGCGTCCGCTGCGGCGACGCCTTCGCCACGCAGTGCGGACACCACCTTGCCGGCATCCCACGCAAGCTCGGGGCGGTGCAGGAACACGACCGTATCGGCCAGTTCCAGCGACGGCGCGAGCGCTTCGGAGTGCGCGCCCAGTCGCATCGAATTGCTGCGCGGTTCCATCGCCACGACGATGCGCGCATCGCCGACCTTCGCGCGCAGGCCCGCGAGCGTGGTGGCGATGGCGGTCGGATGATGGGCGAAGTCGTCGTACACGGTGACGCCCTGCGCCTGGCCGATGACTTCCAGCCGGCGCTTCACGCTGCGGAATTCCGCCAGCGCCTGCAGCACGCCGCGCACGTCCACGCCGACCGCGTTCGCGGCGGCGAGCGCGGCGAGCGCGTTCATCACGTTATGGCGGCCGAGCAGCGGCCAGCGCACCTCGCCCACTTCCTCGCCGGAATGCACGACGGCGAAGTGACTGCCGTCGTGCGCGATCAGGCGCGCGGTCCAGTCGAAGGCGGCGCGTGCGGCCGCGCCTTCGTCGGCACGGTCGCCGTGGCTGCCGGCGGGACGGGTTGCAGGCAGCAGGCTCGCGTCGAGGCCGAAGGTTTCCACCGGCGTCCAGCAGCCCATCGCCAGGACTTCGGCCAGGTACTTGTCCTCGCCGTTCACGACCAGCCGGCCGCGGCGCGGCACGGTGCGCACCAGATGGTGGAACTGGCGCTGGATCGCCGCCACGTCCGGGAAGATGTCGGCGTGGTCGTATTCGAGGTTGTTGAGGATCGCCACCAGCGGACGGTAGTGGACGAACTTGCTGCGCTTGTCGAAGAAGGCGGTGTCGTATTCGTCCGCCTCGACCACGAACTCGCGGCCCGCGCCGACGCGCGCGGAAACGCCAAAATCCTCGGCGACGCCGCCGATCAGGAAGCCCGGTTCGCGACCGGCGGCCTGCAGCAGCCAGGTGAGGATGGTGGTCGTGGTGGTCTTGCCGTGCGTGCCGGCGACGGCCAGCGTGTCGCGGCCCGGCAGCAGGTTCTCGCTGAGCCACTGCGCGCCGGAGGTGTAGCGGCGACCGTCGTCGAGCACCTGCTCCACCGCCGGGTTGCCGCGCGAGAGCGCGTTGCCGACGACGATCTGCTCGCAGTCGGCGGAAATGTTCTCCGGCGTGTAGCCCTGGCGCAGGGCGATGCCGAGGTTTTCCAGCTGCGTGGACATCGGCGGATACACCGCCTGGTCGCTGCCTTCCACCTCATGGCCGAGTTCGCGCGCGAGCGCGGCGACGCCGCCCATGAACGTTCCGGCGATGCCCAGGATATGAATCTTCAAGTTCGGGACGTCCTAAACGGTGGCGACATTCGTCTGCGCGGACAAACCCGCGACCAGCGCAGGGCCAGACTGGCGGCCGGGGATGGGTTGTGCGGTGTGTTTCAGGCGAGCCACTCCCATCCCTGGCGAAGCGCGGTCGGCTTCGGAACGCGCGGCCCAACCATCCATGGGCGGGCGTTCGACAGGCCACGCGGCACTGCCGCGTGGGCGGCCTGTCTCACCCAACCTCTTTCGCCGGCGCCAGCGCCTCGATGATGCGGTTGAACACGTCGTCCAGCGTGCCCACGCCGTTGAC
This sequence comes from Lysobacteraceae bacterium P, assembly GCA_005503055.1. Classification (GTDB taxonomy): domain Bacteria; phylum Pseudomonadota; class Gammaproteobacteria; order Xanthomonadales; family Xanthomonadaceae; genus Lysobacter_J. The sequence goes on from SCOX01000002.1 coordinate 11,362, forward strand.
GACGGTCAGCTGGCCATGCTGGCGGTAGAACTCGATCACCGGCGCGGTCTGGTCGTTGTAGATCGTCAGGCGCGTGCGCACCGATTCCGGGCTGTCATCGGCGCGGCCTTCGGCCTTGGCGCGGCCGGCGATGCGTTCGACCAGCATCTCGGTCGGCACTTCCAGCTGCACGGCGTAGTCCATCGGCTGCCCGATGCGGCCCAGCAGCTTGTCGAGCGCATCGGCCTGGGCGAGGTTGCGCGGATAGCCGTCGAGGATGAAACCGCCCTGGGTGTCGGGACGCGAGAGGCGGTGTTCCAGCATGCCCAGCAGGATCTCGTCGCTGACGAGGTTGCCCGAGGCCATGATTTCCTTCGCCTCCAGCCCCAGCTTGCTACCGGCCGCCACTTCGGCGCGCAGCAGGTCGCCGGTGGAAATATGCGGAACCTGCAGATGCTCCTTGAGGCGCGTGGCCTGCGTGCCCTTGCCGGAGCCGGGCGCGCCCAGAAGAACCAATCGCATCAACATCACTCCTAGAACGGGAAAGTGGTTTGGCCGCCGTCGGCCTGGCAGACGTCGGCCAAGGCCCCGTCGCCCGCCCGCGAGGCGGCGCTACACTCGCAGCGCCCGGCCCCGCCGGGCCAATATTGCGGCCACTTTACCGCATCCCGCCCCCCATCCTGACGTCGGACTGGAATTGGACATGGCCTCCGGAACCCTGCTGTACGCGCAATCGGGCGGCGTCACCGCCGTCATCAACGCCACCGCTTCGGCCGTGATCGAAGCTGCGCGCGCCCGCAAGGTGCGCGTGCTCGCCGGCCGCAACGGCATCCTCGGGGTTCTGCGTGAAGAGCTGGTCGACACCTCGAAGGAATCGGCCGCCGCCATCCGTGGCCTCGCCCATACCCCGGGCGGCGCGTTCGGCTCGTGCCGCGTGAAGCTCAAGTCGCTTGAACAGGATCGCGCCCGCTACGAGCGGCTGCTGGAGGTTTTTCGCGCCCACGACGTGCGCTGGTTCCTCTACAACGGCGGCAACGACTCGGCCGACACGGCGTTGAAGGTCTCGCAGCTGGCGGCGCAGTACGACTATCCGCTGACCTGCGTCGGCGTGCCCAAGACCGTGGACAACGACCTGGCCGTGACCGACTGCTGCCCGGGGTTCGGCTCGGTGGCCAAGTTCACGGCGGTGTCGGTGCGCGAGTGCGCGCTCGACGTGGCGGCGATGGCCGACACCTCCACCAAGGTCTTCGTCTACGAGGCGATGGGCCGGCACGCGGGCTGGATCGCCGCCGCCGCGGGACTGGCCGGCGACGGCGAGGACGCCGCGCCGCACCTGATCCTCTTCCCCGAGCGTCCGTACGATGAGGAGGATTTCTTCGCCAAGGTGAAAGCCACGGTCGAGCGCGTGGGCTATTGCGTCGTCGTCGCCAGCGAAGGCATCCAGACCGCCGACGGTCGCTTCGTCGCCGATGCAGGCGGCGGCAAGGATTCCTTCGGCCACACGCAACTGGGCGGCGTCGCATCGTTCCTCGCCGGCCGGGTGAAGGACGCGCTCGGCTACAAGGTGCACTGGGCCCTGCCCGATTACCTGCAACGTTCCGCACGGCACCTGGCGTCGAAGACCGACCTGGACCAGGCGCAGGCCGTCGGTCGCAAGGCGGTGGAGTTCGCGCTCAAGGGCATGAACTCGGTAATGCCGGTGATCGTGCGCACGTCCGATGCACCGTACCGCTGGAAGATCGAAGCCGCGCCGCTGTCGAAGATCGCCAACCACGAAAAGAAAATGCCGGCGAACTTCATCCGCAAGGACGGTTACGGCATCACGCCGCCGGCGCGCCGCTACCTGGAGCCGCTGATCCGCGGCGAAGCGCCGCCGCCGTACGGCCGCGATGGCCTGCCCAAGTACGTCGCACTCAAGAACGTGCTGGTGCCGAAGAAGCTGCCTGCCTTCGACGGTTGAGCATCAGCGCGCGCAGGACGGGCCCTCGACCTTCATCTGCGCGGCGTACATCGGCACCGCATCGAGCTGCCCCGCCTTGGCCTTGTCCGACGATTCCTTCAGATAGATGCGCGCCTGTCCCTGGCCGTCGAGCTTGGGCGTCTTGTCGATGGGCTTGCGCCACACATGCACCACGGCCTGCTGCGATGGACACGCCGCATTGGGGACGCGGATCACGTCGTTTAGCACCCAACCGTTCTCGGCCGGCTTGGCCTTGGCCGCGTCGACGAAACGCGCACGCGGCTGGCACTGCGGGCTGATACGCACCACGGTGAACGTGTAAGGCTCCGCGGCCTGGCCGGTGAACATGCCTTCCAGCCGGGCGCAGGCCTCCGGAATTTGTCGCAACGTATGCACGGCGTTTTGCGCCTGCGGTTGCACCGGGCCACGGGCGATCTCCGGTTTGGCGTCCGGCTTCGGCCCGGCGGCCAGCGCCGGCGCCGTGAATGCGAGGAGAAGGAGGGACGACACGCGCATGGCGATGGCGAGACCTTTCCGTGACGGAGACCGCAGGCTGGCACGGGTGCGCTGAATGCTGCGTTCACGGCGTGCGTCCGGCCGGGGGCCTGTGCGATAGTCGGACCGTTGCCGCGGTGGCCCACGACCCGCGCAGCACTACAACTCGAAAGGTTTTCAATAACTCGAAATTCCTGGTGCATCCACTTCTGACGGGGAGCGGTTCATGCTGGAGCAGTACGGTTTGGCCTTGGCGCTGGTATGCGCCGTCATCGCGATCCTTTACGGGATCATCTCCGCGCGCTGGATCGGCGCGCAACCCGCCGGCAACGAACGAATGCAACAGATCGCCGGCGCGATCCAGGAAGGCGCGCGCGCCTACCTCAACCGGCAGTACACGACGATTGCGATCGCCGGCGTGGTGCTGTTCGTGCTCATCGGCTTCTTCCTCAACTGGGCATCGGCGATCGGCTTCCTGATCGGCGCGGTGCTGTCCGGCGCGGCCGGTTACATCGGCATGAATGTCTCGGTGCGCGCCAACGTGCGCACCGCCGAAGCCGCGCGCCGCGGCATCGGTCCGGCGATGGACGTCGCGTTCCGCGGCGGCGCGATCACCGGCATGCTCGTGGTCGGCCTGGGCCTGCTGGGCGTGGCCGGCTACTACGTCGTGCTGCAGCGGTACATGGGCTACAGCGTCGAGGACACGCTGCACGCGCTGGTCGGCCTGGCGTTCGGTTCGTCGTTGATCTCCATCTTCGCGCGACTGGGCGGTGGCATCTTCACCAAGGGCGCCGACGTCGGTGCGGACCTCGTCGGCAAGGTCGAGGCGGGCATTCCCGAGGACGACCCGCGCAACCCGGCGGTCATCGCCGACAACGTGGGCGACAACGTCGGCGACTGCGCCGGCATGGCGGCCGACCTGTTCGAGACCTACGCGGTGACCGTCATCGCGACGATGCTGCTCGGTGGCCTGATGGCCAGCGAAGCCGGACGCAATGCGGTGCTGTACCCGCTCGTACTCGGTGGCGTTTCGATCATCGCCTCGATCATCGGCGCCTTCTTCGTGAAAGTGAAGGCGGGCGGGTCGATCATGGGCGCGCTGTACAAGGGCGTGATCGTCTCCGCCGTGCTCGCCGCGATCGCGTTCTACCCCATCACCACGCAGCTGATGTCCGACAACGCGCACGGTGCGATGAACCTCTACGGCTGCGCGTTGATCGGCCTGGTGCTGACCGGCGCGATCGTGTGGATCACCGAGTACTACACCGGCACGCAGTACAAGCCCGTGCGCCACGTCGCCGCGGCCTCGACCACCGGCCACGGCACCAACATCATCGCGGGCCTGGGCGTGTCGATGAAATCGACCGCGCTGCCGGTGATCTCGGTGTGCGCGGCGATCTGGCTCGCGTTCCACCTGGGTGGCCTGTACGGCATCGCCATCGCCGCGACCGCGATGCTGTCGATGGCCGGCATGATCGTCGCGCTCGACGCCTACGGCCCGATCACCGACAACGCCGGCGGAATCGCCGAGATGGCCGAGCTTCCGCCGGAAGTGCGCGCCGTCACCGATCCACTGGACGCCGTGGGCAACACCACCAAGGCGGTGACCAAGGGTTACGCGATCGGGTCGGCGGCGCTGGCCTCGCTGGTGCTGTTCGCCGACTACACGCACAACCTGCAGACGGCGAACCCGGGCGAGGTGTTCACCTTCGACCTGTCCGACCACACCGTGATCATCGGCCTGTTGATCGGCGGCCTGATCCCGTACCTGTTCGGCGCGATGGCGATGGAAGCCGTCGGCCGCGCGGCGGGCGCGGTGGTGGAGGAAGTACGCCGCCAGTTCCGCCAGATCCCGGGGATCATGGAAGGCACCGCCAAGCCGGAGTACGACAAGGCGGTCGACATGCTCACGCGTTCGGCGATCAAGGAAATGATCGTGCCGTCGCTGCTGCCCGTGGTCGTGCCCATCATCGTCGGCCTGCTTCTGGGCCCGAAGGCGCTGGGCGGACTGCTGATCGGCACGATCGTCACCGGTCTGTTCGTCGCCATTTCGATGACCACCGGCGGCGGCGCCTGGGACAACGCCAAGAAGTACATCGAGGACGGCAACTTCGGCGGCAAGGGCTCCGACGCGCACAAGGCGGCGGTAACCGGCGACACCGTCGGCGACCCCTACAAGGACACGGCCGGTCCGGCGATCAATCCGCTGATCAAGATCATCAACATCGTCGCGCTGCTGATGGTGCCGCTGCTGTAAGCCAGACGACCTCGCAATCCGGAACGGCGACCTTCGGGTCGCCGTTTTTTTTGCGCCGCGGATCACGCGAAAGGATCAACCTCGCGCGGCAGCCCGTGCGCGGCGGCGGCGCATCGTGCGGACCATGAGCCATGCCAGTCCGGCCAGCACGAGCAGCACGCCCGCGACGAGTGCGGCGAGCATGTGGGTCGGATGGGTGATGACGAAGTTCCCGTGCGGCGAGTAGAAACCGTTGAAGTCATCCATCGCCGAAGGCAACGCGAGCACGTCGGACTTCGCCAACGCCGGGCCACGCTCGTCGGGGTGATGCGTCGTCCCGTGCGGATACAGGCGCCCGGATTTGTCCATCTCGACGTGACCGCCCAGCACGCGCGCGACCGGGCGGTCCCGCACGAACGTGGCGATGCGTCGCGCACTGGCGCGGAACGCGTCGGTGTCGGCGACCGTTACCCGGCCAGGCAGGAGGAAATCGCCGGTCAGCAGCGTTGCGGTCTGGCGATCGTAGAAAACGACCTGGTTGTCGTTGTGGCCCGGGGCGGGCAGCACGTCGATGGTGCGCCCGCCCAGGTCCAGCTGCGCCTCGCCTTCGGGCCAACGGGTGAATCCATAGAACGCCCGTACGCCCGCCTCGTCCGGCGGAACGATCTCCACCTTCGCCAGCGGCGCCAACTGCGCGTCGCCGTCACGATGATCGCGATGGCTGTGCGTGTGCGCGACGAGCAACGGCAGCTTCGCGCCATCGCGCATGGGCAGCAGCGCGGTCACTTCCTGCGCGAGCGGCATGCGCGCCGGATCGGCGACGCTGCCGCTGTCGACAAGCAGCGCGCGCGTGTCGCCGATAAGCAGGTAGAGGAAGTTCGCCTCGAAGCTCGCGCACGGGTTCTGGCGCAGCACGAAGGTGCTCGCGTCGAGCCGCTGGACCTGGAGCGGCGGCTGCGGCGTCGCCGCGCAGTCGGCTGCGCCGGCGTTCCATCCGAATTCCGCCGCCGGGGCGGGCACTTGCGCCTGGGCGCTGGCGCACAGACCGGCCAAGATCATGACCATGAGGTGCCGCATCTGCCGCCTCCCTGCGTGACTGGTTACGGCGAGGGTACGTTGCCGGCCCGGGGCGGAGCATGCCCGGAAGTCACTTCGTCCCCGCAAGGCCCGCATGCGGCCCTCGACGGAGCCTTCGCCGTCCGACTGCTGCGCCGCAGCAGCGGTCCACGTAAAATGCCCGCCCGCAATCCCGAAAACCCCCGCCCGCCGTCCGGCGTGGCCTTACGCAGTTGGAGCAACGCATGGGTCTGGACCTCGTCCCCACCGGCAAGAATCCGCCGGATGAGATCAACGTCATCATCGAAATTCCCAAGGACGCCGAGCCCGTCAAGTACGAGGTAGACAAGTCCTCGGGCGCGATCTTCGTCGATCGCATCCTGTCCACGCCCATGCGCTACCCGTGCAACTACGGCTACGTCCCGCACACCCTGTGCGGCGACGGCGACCCGGCCGACGTGCTGGTGATCCTGCCGCTGCCGCTGGTGCCGGGCTCGGTCATCCGCTGCGTGCCGGTGGGCGTGCTGAAGATGAGCGACGAGGCCGGCAGCGACGAGAAGCTGATCGCCGTGCCCGTGCCGAAGATCTTCGGCGGCTATGCCCACGTCACCGACATCGAGCAGGTTTCCCAGCACTGGCTCGATCGCATCGGCCACTTCTTCCAGCACTACAAGGATCTGGAGAAGGGCAAGTGGGTGAAGATCGAAGGCTGGGGCAATGCCGCCGAGGCCAAGTCGATCCTCAACGACGCCATCGCCCGCTACAACGCGGAAGAGGACAAGCCGAAGTTCTGATCGGCTGCCGACATCGCGAGCAAGGAAAAGGCCGCCTCATGGGCGGCCTTTTTCTTGCGCGGCGGTTGCTTGCGCCATCCCGACGCAACTCCGCGCCTCACGCGTTGTCGCCCATCTCCCGCTGCCGTTGCGCGGTCGCCGGCAATTGCACGGCATCGCTCACGGCGAACTTGCATACGATCGTCATCAGCGCATTGAACCAGCGCAGTTCGTTCTTCAGCAGCATCGGCTGGGTCGGGCCACGGATCTCTTCGATGAAACGCTGCAGCGCCTCGCCGTAACGGGCGCGTCCTTCCTCCCGTTCGCCGAATTCGAACCACAGACCCTGCCACGTGCGCGCGAAACGCATGGCGATCTGCCTGGCCTGGGCCAGGTTCGGATGCGGCACCGCATCGGCGAAGAGCAGGCCCAGGTGGTCGTTGAGTTCCCACGGCGTCATCACGGCGGGCACGTTCACGGTTTCGCATGCGAACGACGCGACCTCGCCCGCCTTCGGCGCGATCCGCATGTCCTGCCAACCGGCTTTCGGTGCGTCGTGCGGACGGCCTCGGTTGACCATGTCCCAGAAACGGCCCCCGCCCACGGTGTCCACGACCAGATGCACGCGCGACTCCACCGCGTCGTTGAGCACGCGGTGCTGGCGCCACGTGTCGAAGATCCAGCACTCGCCCGGCGCCATGTTGATCACGGCGCTATCGCATTCGAAGCGCACCGTCGGCTGCGTGACGACGGGAATGTGCACGCGCACGCGCTCGGCCCAGTAATAGCCCTGGTCGGCGTGGCGCGTGACCTCGGCATGCCCGGACAGGCGCATCAGCCGGCTGCGACCCACCGTCGCGCCCAGGCTTGCAAAGACCTGGGTGAGGTAAGGGCAGCGAAGCAGTTCGGGCGTGGGCCGCATCGGCCCCGAGAAGGCCTCGTTCGCCGCATCGCCGTGCGCGGAGACCAGCGGCAGCATCGAATTGCCGGCGAAGCCCTGCGGGTGCGGTTTCCACACCCCCTCGCCCAGCGCGGCGATTTCGTCCGCCAGCGCGGTGGCGTCGAAAGACACGGGCAACTGGAGGAACGGTACCTGCAATTTCATCGGGGATCGCGCCGGAAAACCAGCCGCTATCGTACCGTCAGCGACGCCCGGCGCCAGACTCCGCAAAAGCTCCGGCACGCGTTGCCGCAAAAAACTACGGCCCCTTTCGGGGCCGTAGTGGTGTTGCGTGTCGCGTTAACAACGCTCGATCAGAAGCGCTGCTGGTACTTCAGGTACGTGAAGCGGCCGATGTCGAAGCCGCCGTAGTACGAGTAGCCCGAGTTCGGCTGGTTGTACGCCGGAGCGGCGTAGTGGTCGAACACGTTGTTGGCACCGATGGCGACCGTAGCGTTCCACGGAGCATTCCAGCTGACCTGCAGGTCGTGGAACGTGTTGGAACCCAGCTCGTTGGCACTGACGATCTCGCCCTTGAACTCCGGAGCGGTGAAGTCAGGCAGCGTGCAGCGGTCGGCGAAGTAGCAGTCTTCGCGGGCGCCGGAGAAGTAACGCGAGCCCCAGCTGACGGCAAAGTCGCCCTTGGTCCACGACAGGTTCAGGTTCGAACGCAGGCGGAACGCGGCACCGGAACCACCGAACACACCGTTGAGCTGCTGCGGCGCGCCTTCCAGGTTGTCGGTCTTCAGCTCGTTCTTCGAGACGTAGGTGTTCAACCAGGCCAGGTCGAAGCGGCCGTAGTCGGTGTCCATGTGGTAGTTCAGGTCGAAGTCGAAGCCTTCGGTTTCCTGATAACCAGCATTGCGGTTACCGAACGACAGCGCGACCACGTCACCAGCGGCGTCGCGGGTGAAGCCGCTGCAGCGCGAGGTGATGCCACGCACGTAGCAGTCGTTGAGCATGTCGGTCGGGGTGTCACCCACGATCGTGTTCTCGATCCGGATGTTCCACCAGTCGAGCGACATGTTCAGGTTCTCGGCGAAGGTCGGGCTCCACACGAAGCCGAGGGTCTTCGACTCCGAGGTTTCCGGGGTCAGTTCCGGGTTGGAGCCGGAAATGAACGGAACCGGAGTCGCCTCGCCCGGACCTTCGGCGAGCTCGCCGCCCTGGCCCTTCTGGCGGAAGTTCGCCGGAACGTTGGCCAAGCACTGCGCGCTGCCGCCGACCGCACCGAACAGGGTGTCGCACGGATCGGTGTAGTTTTCGAACGTCTGCGAGATGCCGCCGTACAGATCGGCCACCGTCGGAGCGCGGAAGCCTTCCGACCAGGTACCACGGACCAGCAGCTGGTCGAGCGGCTTCCACTTGAAGCCGAACTTGCTGTTGATCGTGTCGCCGAACGTCGAGTAGTCCGAGTAACGGCTGGCGGCGCTGATGCTCAGCTCGCGTGCGAACGGCACGTCGGCCAGGATCGGCACGTTGATTTCAGCGTAGAACTCGTCGAGCGTGTAACCGCCCGCGGTCGGGCCGGCGGCCAGGTCGGTGGAGATACCGGTCTGGGCCAGCGCGTCCGGCGAGAACGAGCCGCTTTCATCGCGGTACTCGTAGCCGACGGCGACGCCGACATCACCGGCCGGCAGCGAGAACAGCGTACCGGTCAGGTTGGCGAAGTAGCTCTTGGTGGTGGTTTCGGACAGGGCCTGGCCCGGCAGGTACAGGTAAGCCTGGACGTTCGGATCCCACAGACCGCCCTGGCCGTTGTTGCCGGCCGAGACGAGCGGGTTCCACGGGGTGCAGGCGCCCGGACCGAAGCCAACCGGGATCGGCTCTTCGTCGTCGGCGTAACCGCACTGGACCTGGCCCTGTGCGTTCACGTACGACGGACCGACGGCATTGCGCACGGCAGCGGTGTTCAGGTTACCGGTGCTGACCTGCTTGCCTTCGTTCTGGTTGTACAGATAGCCGGCGTCCCAATCCCAGTAGCGCTCGCCGGTCTGGAAGGAACCGCTGAACGCACCGGTGAAGCGGTACGTGGTCAGGCTGTTCCAGACGCCACGCGGCACTTCCCAGCCACGACGGTTGAAGCTGAGTTCCTCGCCGAGGCCCTCGCCCAGGAAGCGGTCGCCACGCGGGTTGTAGTAGCTGTCGGCCGACATCGGGGTGTCGTAGGCAGCCGACTGGTACGGGTAACCGGCGTTCTGCGCGAACGAGTCACGGTCCGTGTACAGGATGTCGGTGTCGAACGAGACGTCGTCGGTGATCTGGAAGTGGCCGTTGGCGAACAGCGAACGACGCTCAAGACCCGAGTACACGGTCGAGGCGCGCGCCGGGTTGCTGACGTCCTGAGCGTTGGTCTGGTGGTAGTCAGCCCAGTTGGTGGCATCGCCACCACGGTTCAGCGTCCAGTTGCGGCTGAAGACGGGTTCGCCGTCGTCGTCAACGCCGGTCTGGTACGCCGGACCATTCGTGACGGTGCCGAACTGCGAGATCGCCGAGGTGCCGCCCGGACGCGGCGCGCTCTTCTCGCCGGTCGGGAAACGGTCGCGCGAGAACCAGCGGTCGCGCGCCCAAACCGGATCTTCCTTCGAGTATTCGGCACCGATGGTCACCGAACCGCGGTCGCCGGTGAAGCCCATGACGAAGTCATAGACTTCGCGCGTGCCGTCGCCCTGGCCGTACTGGCCGAAGTAGGCATTGGCCTCAGCGCCTTCGATGTTCTTGCGGGTGATGATGTTCACCACGCCGGCGATGGCGTCCGAACCGTAGATGGTGGAAGCGCCGTCCTTCAGGACTTCGATGCGCTCGACCATGGCAGCCGGGATGGAGGCGACGTCCTGCAGACCGTCGTTCGTGATGCCCAAGCGCTTGCCGTTCACGAGGATCAGCGTGCGGTTCGGGCCGAGGTTGCGCAGGTCGATGTACTGACCACCAACGGCTTCGCCCGAGGACAGCGGCGAGGTGCGGCTGATCGCCGGGGAACCGGCGGCAGTGATGTTCTGCAGAATGTCGGCGACCGAGCTGAAGCCCTGCTTCTCGATGTCTGCACGCGTCAGCTGCAGCACCGGAGCGGCCGTTTCAAGGTCGACCTGACGGATGCGCGAACCGGTGACCTCGATGCGATCGAGGTTGGTTGCACCCTGGGTCTCGCCTTCCTGCGCGACGGCAAACGCCGGCGCCAGTGCGATCGCGATGCCGGCCGGCAGCATGCCGACGCGCAACGCGGTGCGCAAATTGCGATGGTTCATCTATCTCTCTCCAGATATCTGTTATGGGCGTGTTAAACGCCCATCAAACTTAAGTTCTAGAGAGCGCAATAGCTTTGCGTGTGCCGCTGACAGACTTTGCTGAATCTGCCTGCGAGCACACGATCTTAACGAGGCGATCCTGGGTGCACGTCACGTGCGAAGCGCGCAAGCCATCAACCTGAGACCGTGATCGCACTAATAGGCACACAAAGAAAACGGCCGACGAAACGCCGGCCGTTCGGTCCTGCCAGATGCTTGCCGATCAGCTGCCCGTGGCAAGCGCCTTGCGTTCGATCGACTTGCGCGTGACCGCGAGCGAGCGGTTCGCATCGCCACGCATGGACGCAGCGCGGTAGCGCGTGGCCGACTCGCCGAAGCGGGCGCGGAACGCGCGGGCGAAGCTGCAGCAGTTGTCGAACCCGCTGGCCGCCGCGACCTCGCCGATCATCATCGAGGTGCTCGTCAGCAGGTCCGCGGCATGCTCCAGGCGCATGCGCGCCGAGGCCGCCTGCGGGCTTTCCTCGTAGAGACTGTGGAAGGTCTTGGAGAAGTACCAGCTGGAAAAGCTGGTCAGCTCGGCCAGTTCGCTGATGCGCACGACGCGGTCGCAGTTGCCTTCCAGGTACAGGCGGGCGCGCTGGAGGCGTCCGAAGACCTGGCGCTTGCGGCTGCGCGAACGACCCGGGCAGCGCGGGATACGCGCGGCCAGGTCGCGCTGGACGCCCGCCAGGTGCAGCAGGATCGGGCGCAGCATGGCGGCGTCGAAACCGGTGCCGGGGTTCTCCTGCAGACGGGCCGCCGCCTCGCGCCACAGGCGCAGGCCGATGCGGGCGTCGTGCCGGCTCATCTGGCCGCGACCGGCGTAGAGGCCGCGATCGGCGAAACGGGTCATCTCGCGCAGCGCTTCGCCTGAGAGCGTGAGACCGACGCAGATGCCGAACCGGTCGGCCTGGATGGTCGGCTTGGAATCCTTTTCGAAGGCGATCCAGTCGCCGCCACGCAGGCGGAACTTGCCTTCCTTCGCCTCGACCCACGAGCTGCCATGAAGCTGAAGCCAGAACGAGAAGCCGCCCGAGACCTGGACGCTGCCCAGCCGCGAAACGCCGATGCAGCCGCCCTGAACCGCGCCGTCAGACGTGTCGAGCTGCAGGAGCTGCCCGCGATCCGCCCATTGCACTTGCTCCATTGGTCCACCTCATGTGCCGAGAATGGTCAATGGATTTGCCTGAGAGGGGGGGTCGCCATCAGGAAAGTTGCCGGAGACTTATCCGAATTCGCAACGAGGGCAAAACCGAAGGACTTCCGAAAGCACTTTCTCCAGTGCGATCAATTACTTGATCCAACCGGGTACCACTTCCCTCGTTTCCTTCGGAAGGTCCATGTAACCGATATCCGCGCCATCCCAGTCGACCAGGGCGAGAAATGCGACGTCACCGCGCGGCCCACCGAGGCTGAATCCGTTCACCGCCGAGCGCCGAGTCTGGTCCAGGCAGCGCGGGGGAGCGGTATCGGCGGGCACGATCCGGCGCAAGCTGGCGGCGCATCCCTGCAAGCGCTCGAGGTACTGGATCTCCCCGCTGGGGGAGACGGTCCACAGGCGGTAGCGGTCGGCGGTCGGCTCCGATGCGCTGATCCGACGAATCGAGGCGACCGACAGATCCAGGCCGGCTTCCCACAGCCCGGCCTCGGTGAGGCGGGTAAACAGGATGCGCCGGCGCGGACCATCGACCTGGAAATGCGAGACGCCGTCGATCCGGGCCAGGGAACGCCAGGGCGTCGCGGCCCGGTTGTAGAGACGCAACTGCGGCATGCCGTCATTGTTCGCCGCCAGCACGAGCAACCGGTTCGGATCCGGCATGTATTGGGCCTGGAGCGGGTCGGGATCCGGAATCGGCAGGGTCACCACCTGCCCGCTGGAAGCCATGACTTCCTGGACCACCGCGCGGCCCTCTTCGTCCGTGCCCGTCACCATCAGGCGACGGGCATCGGCCGACCACGCCGGTGCGTAGCGGGTGCCCGGCCGGACCCCACTCATCATGCGCAGGGTGTCGGGCTGCTCCAGATCGCCTACCCACAGCCCGTTGCTGCCGGAGCGGTCCGAGACGAACGCGAGCTGGCGCCCGTCCGGGGCGATCGCCGGCAACAGATCGCGCGAGGACGAGGCGTACAGCGGCTCGACCACGTGCACGCGGCCGGGACCGTCGCCGTTGTCCAACCGCACCCGGTACAGGCCGAAGTACGGACGGCGCTGGACGAAGGCGATCGCCCGCCGCGAACGCGCCGTCACCGGCGACTGCGCGTCGTCCAGGCCCACCGGGCGAGCCTCGCCCGTTCCGGTGTCGAGCCGGAAGAGGCGGTACTCGCCGTCGACCATCGCGCTGAAGAACAGTCCGCCCCCGTCCGGCGTCCAGTCCCAGCCGCGCAGGTCGGCGCGCAGCCGACTCAGGCGCTCGGCATTGCCGCCTTGCGCCGGGATGCGCCAGAAATCGCCCAGCGGCGGATTGCGGACGAACACGATCCAGCGTCCGTCCGGCGAATAGCGCGGCGACGTGTCCAACTCGCCCGGGTCGTGCGGATACTCGATCGGCCGCCATGCGCCGCTGTCCAGGTCGAGCACGCGCAGCCCGAGGCTGCCGTGCTCGCTGCTCATGCTGCCGAAGATCAGTCCGTTGCTGTCGGGCGTCCAATCGAACGTCGGCGGACTGCGGCGGTCGCAACCGCCGACTTCGTGTTCGCCGCGCCCGTTGGGCGTGACCAGGCGGATGCTGCAGCCGTCGGGCGTGGTGCGCATGAACGCGATCCAGCGCCCGTCGGGCGACCACGCCGGCGCGCTGTCGTCCGCGCCTTCGGGCGGACGCGTGAGCTGGCGCGGCTGGGTCTGTTCGGTCGTCTGCACCATGATCGCGGTGCCGCGCTGTCCTTCCGGAATGGCCACGTAGGCGACCAGGCCCGCGTCGGGCGACAGCGCCGGCGAGACCTCGAAGCCCGGCGCCGAGGTGATCCGGCGGTACGGGCGTTCGCTGCGCAGTCCCTGCATGCCCGACACCGCCACCGGCGTGGCGGCCTCGCTTGGATCGACGGGCGAGCGCAACAAGGTCCACATGACCAGCCCCGCGACCAGCAGCGCCACGGTGAACACCGCCGTGGCGATCGACACCCAGGTGCCGCGCGGCAAGGCCGAAGCGGGAAATGGCACCGGCGCCAGCGGTTCGCTCGGATCGGCGCCAGCGATCGCCGGGTACTTGGACGTCGTGCGCGTGGGATCGGCCCAGCGCTCGTCGCCGGACACGACATCCGCACTGCCCGAAGGCGCGGCGGAATAAACCCACTCGATCGGCGCGAGCAGGCGATAGCCGTTCTTGGCGATCGTTTCGATGTAGCGCGGGTTGCCGCGCTCGTCATCGAACGCCTTGCGCAGCTGCGTGATGGCCTGCGTGACCACATCGTTGGTCGGCAGCGTGTCGGGCCAGACCTCGGCCATCAACGCGTCGCGGCTCACCACCCGCCCGGCCTGCTCGACCAGCACCAACAGCACGCCCATCGACTTTGGCGTGATGCGCAGCGGACGACGTTTGCCCGGTGCGCGGATCTCGCGCAGAGGCACGTCGACCACGCATTCGCCCACGCGCAACCTTTCGGACGGTAGGGGCGAAGCGGAGGGCTCGTTAGGTCTGGGCATGAATCCGGAAATGGTGAGCGGCAAGCTGAACAGCCGTCATGTGCCAAAAGGGTTTGGCATGACTAATCGACAGATCCAGCAAAAAGCCCAGACGTGACGGGGAAAGCATGGCTCGCCCAAACATTCTAACGTCCGCAGGCTTACTCCCGTTTACACGGGGGTGGGCTTCAGGCCCTCTCTCGCCGACGTCCTACAGAACGTAACGTTCCAATATTCGCGCCCGCCCCGGCGCGAATCTTTTTCTCCGGCCTGGCCCAGGCTACTTCGCGCCATAGCGCAGGATGGTCAGGCCAACCAGGCGCGAGACGACGACCGCGATGTAGGCCACGCCGGCGAACTGCTCCAGCATCACCAGCACCCGCGCCGGCGAAGACACCGGAAGGATGTCGCCCAGCCCGGTGGCCGAGAGCGTGGTGAAGCTCAGGAACAGCAGTTCCAGCCACGTGCGCGGCTCCTCGGGCCGCATCGCCCCGACGAAGCTTCCCGGGTACCACGCCTGGCATACGAAAAAGGCGTAGGCGAAACCCCAGGCGAGCAGTGTGAAGGTCGCGCCCGCGGCGAACAGCTCGTCGGTCGTGACCCGGTGATCGCCGAGCATGTACGCGGTCAGGCTCGCCGCGGCATACAGGTAGAGCAGCGCCTCCAGCGCGGAGGACACCACCAGCAGCGTGTCGTTGACCAGCGCCACCGACGCCACCGACAGCGCCAACGCAGGCGCGGCCAGCAGCCACGCCACCCACACTTTCGCAGGGCTGCGGTTGACCACCCACACCGCCAGCATCAGCACCACCACGCCCAGCGCGCCGAACAGCACGCGGCCGCCGCGCATCTCGTCGAACAGCGGATACAGGACCAGGCTCAGCAACTGCGCGCCGAGCAGGAACGCCGAAGGATGGCGTCGCGCCTGCACGCGCCAGCGCAACTTGCCGATGCGGGTGTCTGCCATGTCGTCTCGCGCCGGTCCCGGGATCGGCAAAGCGTAGCCGAACCCGGGATGCCCCGACGTCGTCGCGCGACAGCGGCGCCGGTCAGGCCTTGTGGTAGACCTGTGCGCCCTCGGCGCGGAACTGCGCCGACTTCTCGGCCATGCCCTCGGACAGCGCGGCCTGTTCGTCCATGCCGTGTTCCTTCGCGTAATCGCGCACGTCCTGGGTGATCTTCATCGAGCAGAAGTGCGGGCCGCACATCGAGCAGAAGTGCGCGACCTTGTGCGCGTCCTTCGGCAGCGTTTCGTCGTGATATTCGCGGGCGCGCTCGGGGTCCAGGCCGATGTTGAACTGGTCTTCCCAGCGGAACTCGAACCGCGCTTTGCTCATCGCGTTGTCGCGCGCCTGCGCACCGGGATGGCCCTTGGCGAGGTCCGCCGCGTGTGCGGCGATCTTGTAGGCCATCAGGCCTTCGCGCACGTCGTGCTTGTTCGGCAGGCCCAGATGCTCCTTGGGCGTGACGTAGCAAAGCATCGCAGTGCCGAACCAGCCGATCATCGCAGCACCTATCGCGCTGGTGATGTGGTCGTAGCCCGGCGCGATGTCGGTCGTGAGCGGACCGAGCGTATAGAACGGCGCTTCGCCGCACTCGCGCAGTTGCTTGTCCATGTTCTCCTTGATCAGCTGCATCGGCACGTGGCCGGGGCCTTCGATCATGGTCTGCACGTCGTGCTTCCAGGCGATCTTGGTCAGCTCGCCCAGCGTCTCCAGTTCGCCGAACTGCGCCGCATCGTTGGCGTCGGCGATCGAGCCCGGACGCAGACCGTCGCCCAGCGAGAAGGCCACGTCGTAGGCCTTCATGATTTCGCAGATCTCTTCGAAATGCGTGTAAAGGAAGTTCTCCTTGTGATGCGCCAGGCACCACTTGGCGAGGATCGAACCGCCGCGCGAGACGATGCCGGTAACGCGCCCGGCCGTCAGCGGCACGTAGCGCAGCAGCACGCCGGCGTGGATGGTGAAGTAATCCACGCCCTGCTCCGCCTGTTCGATGAGCGTGTCGCGGAAGATGTCCCACGTCAGCTCTTCGGCGCGGCCATCCACCTTTTCGAGCGCCTGGTAGATCGGCACCGTGCCGATCGGCACCGGGGAGTTGCGCAGGATCCACTCGCGCGTCTCGTGGATATGCTTGCCGGTCGACAGGTCCATCACGGTGTCCGCGCCCCAGCGGATCGACCACACCAGCTTCTCCACCTCTTCGGCGATGCCCGACGACACGGCCGAGTTGCCGATGTTCGCGTTGACCTTGGTCAGGAAGTTGCGGCCGATGATCATCGGCTCGCTTTCCGGATGGTTGATGTTGTTGGGGATGATCGCCCGGCCGCGCGCCACTTCGTCGCGCACGAACTCCGGCGTGATGATCTTCTGGATGTTCGCGCCGAAGCTCTCGCCAGGATGCTGGCGCAGCAGGTGCGCCTCGCGGATCGCTTCGATCCGCTGGTTCTCGCGGATGGCGATGAACTCCATCTCGGGGGTGACGATGCCGCGGCGTGCGTAATGCATCTGCGTGACGTTGGCGCCTGCGATGGCGCGGCGCGGCAGCGGCCGATTGCGGAAACGCACGGCGTCGAGCTTGGGATCGTGCTCACGCTTGCGACCGAATTCCGACGACAACGCCGACAGCGCCTGCGTGTCGCCGCGCTCGGCGATCCACTGCGCGCGCAGCGGCGCCAGGCCTTGCGCCAGATCGATGGCGGCGCCCGCATCCGTGTACGCGCCGGACGTGTCGTACACGGCAAGCGGTGCGTTCTCCTCACCACCGAACATCGTCGGCGTCTTCGCCAGCACGATCTCGCGCATGGGCACGCGGATGTCGCGGCGCGAGCCTTCGACATGAACCTTGTGCGAGCCCGGAATCGGACGGGTGACGTCGGCCGACAGTTGTTCGGCCTTCTGGAGCAGTTCGGTGGGGACAGCGTTCATGGCGTTCGTCCTGAGGAGGCGGGACGAAGCGGCGGCGCGCACCGCCGGCGGGGGCGGTGTCGCGAAGCTTCCCTACGGCGGTCTCAACCGCATCAGGTTCGAAGGGTCTGTCTCAACCGTTGCCCGTGGCGCCGGTACCCCCGCTTCGGCGTGCATTTGACCACGCTGGCGGCGCAGGGGCCAGCCGCGCGGCGGCCGGAGCTGCCCCGAGGTTTCGTATGCAACTGTTGACAGCCCCCGAAATGCCATGGTCTTCTCGCCTCATGACGCATCGCAACATGCCCACGCAGACCATCCGCACCGCGCCGATCGGCGTGGCGAATGCGTCCGTCGCGGTTGCGATTACCACCGGTACCGGCACCACTCGCTTGCGGGTGCGGACGGGCGTGTCCAGCTGATCGTAACCACGCCTCCGCACCCGGTCCGGGTCGCGGAGGTTTCGCACCGGGCCGTCGCGGGAATCCACCAGGAGCCCGACCATGCCGCCCGCAGATGCATCCCGACGTTCCGCCCCGCCGTGCCACGTGCACAAGTTCGGCGGCAGCAGCCTTGCCGACGCCCTCCTCTATCGCGCCGCCACCACGCTGCTCGATGACGCGACCGGCAGCCGCGTCGTCGTCGTGTCGGCGATGCAGGGCGTCACCGATTCGCTGATCGCACTGGTCGACGCCGCGCGTGACGGCAGGCCATGGCGCGACGCGTTCGATTCTTTGCGCGAGCGCCATGCCGCCGCTGCCGGTGCGCTCGATCCCGACGGTATGCACGACCTGGACGCCACGCTCGCGCGCGAGTTCGACGCTCTTCACGACCAGCTCCAGGCGATCTGCGCCAATCCTGCGTCCGACGACGCATTGGGGCGCGGCCTCCCCGGCTTCGGCGAAATCCTGTCCTCGCACCTGATGCACGCCGCGCTCGGCGGCGATGCGGCCGACTGGCGTCGCCTCGACGCACGCGACGTGCTCGTGGTGCATGCCGGCGAAATGGGCATGGCCGTCGACTGGGCCGCGAGCCGCGCGCGACTGGCGGCATGGCGTGCGCGCCGGGGCGAGGGCGACGTCGTGGTCACCGGCTTCGTCGCGCGCGATGCCGACGGCCACGCGACCACGCTGGGCCGCAACGGCAGCGATTACTCCGCTGCGATCTTCGCCAACCTGTTCGACGCGGAGGCGTTGACGATCTGGACCGATGTCGACGGCGTGCTTTCCGCCGATCCGCGCCTGGTTCCCGAGGCGGTCTGCCTGCCGTCGATGTCCTACGCCGAAGCCTGCGAGCTGGCCTACTTCGGCGCGAAGGTGCTGCATCCACAGACGATGGCGCCCGTGCAGGAGCGCGGCATCCCGCTGTGGATCCGCAACACGCGCCGGCCCGAGTCGCCCGGCACGCTGATCTCCACGCACACGGGCCACGATGCCGCGCCGGTCAAAGGCCTCAGCCTGGTGCGCGATCTGGCCATCGTCGAGCTCGTCGGCAACGGCATGGTCGGCGTGCCGGGCGCGGCCGAACGCCTGTTCGGCGCGCTGCGCGGCGCGGGCGTGTCGGTGACGATGATCTCGCAGGGTTCGTCCGAGCATTCGATCTGCTGCGTGCTGCGCGCCGACCAGGCCGAACGCGCGCGCGACGCGGCCGCCGCCGCATTCGCCGATGCCATCGCCGACGGCCAGGCGCAGGGCGTGACGCTCACGCCCGACATCGCCGTGTTGGCCGCGGTCGGCGACGGCATGGTCGGCACGCCGGGCGTGGCGGCGCGATTGCTCGGCGGCCTCGCCCAGGCCCGGGTCAATGCGCGCGCCATCGCCCAGGGCGCGGGCGAGCGCAACATTTCGATTGCCATTGGTGCGAACGATGCGACCCGTGCGCTGCGCGCCGCGCACGCCGCGTTCTGGCTGTCGCCGCAGACGCTTTCGGTGGGCGTGATCGGCCCCGGCCAGGTCGGCAGCGCACTGCTGCTGCAGATGTCCGCGGCACTGCCGCAATTGCGCGAACGTTCCGGCCTCGACCTGCGCCTGCGCGCCATCGCCAACAGTCGCGCGATGGTGCTGGACGAACGCGGCGTCGAGCCGGCCGACGCCGCCGCGCGCCTGCACGGCGGCGCGGCGCAGGCCCTCGATCTGGACCGCTTCGTCGACCACGTGCGCGGCGAACACCTGCCGCACGCGCTGATCGTCGATTGCAGCGCCAGTCCGCACGTCGCCGCGCACTACCCGCGCTGGCTCGCGCGCGGCATCCACGTCGTCACGCCGAACAAGCAGGCCGGCAGCGGTCCGTGGGACCATTACGCCGCCATCCAGGACGCCACTCGCCGTGGCGGCGGCCGTTTTCGTTACGAAGCGACCGTCGGCGCCGGCCTGCCGGTGATGCTCACGCTGCGCAATCTGCTCGACACCGGCGACGAGCTGTACGGCATCGACGGCATGCTCTCGGGCACACTGGCGTGGTTGTTCAACCGGTTCGACGGCACCGTGCCGTTTTCGCAGCTTGTCCGCGAAGCGCAGGCGCTGGGCTACACCGAACCGGATCCGCGCGACGACCTTTCCGGCCTCGACGTCGCGCGCAAACTGGTGATCCTGGCGCGCGAGGCCGGTCGCGCGCTGTCGCTGGAGGATGTGGAAGTGGAGAATCTGGTGCCGCCGGCGCTGCGCGATGTGGACCGCGAGGCCTTCCTCGCGCGGCTGGAGGAAATGGACGCGCCGATGCTCGCGCGTTTCCGCGATGCGGCGGCGCAAGGAAACTCGTTGCGCCATCTCGCCCAGCTCGACCGCGATGGACGCGCCCACGTCGGCGTGGTCGCGCTGCCCGCCGAGCACGCCTGCTGCCATACGCGCCTGACCGACAACCTCGTGCAGTTCCGCACCCGCCGCTACGCCGAGAACCCGCTGGTCGTGCAGGGACCAGGCGCCGGCCCCGACGTCACCGCCGCCGGGGTGTTCGGCGACGTGCTGGCCATCGCCCAGTCGCTCGGCTCACCGCCGGGCCTGTCGGCGCCGCTGCCCGAACCGCGCGCGCAGGCCCACGCATGAGCGAGGACATCGACGCGCAGCGCATCGACGCCACACGCACCGTGCGCGCCTTCGCGCCCGGCAGTGTCGGCAACATCGGTGTCGGCTTCGATCTGCTCGGGCATTCCATCGAAGGCGTGCGCGACGTGGCGATCGTACGACGCATCGACGAGCCGCAGGTTCGCATCACGGCGATACGCGGCGACGTGCCGGGCGCGGACACGTTGCCGCTGCAGGCCGAACGCAACACCGCCGGACAGGCGTTGATCGCGCTGCGGAGGAAGCTGGGCCTCGCGCACGGCTTCGAGCTCGAACTGGAGAAGGGAATCCCGCTCGGCTCCGGGCTTGGCGGATCGGCGGCCTCGTGCGTCGCGGCCCTGGTCGCCGCGAACGCGCTGCTCGATGCCCCGCTGCCGCGCGAGGCACTGTACGAGTTCGCGCTCGACGGCGAATCGGTGTCCAGCGGCAGCCGCCACGGCGACAACGTGGCGCCGATGCTGCTGGGCGGCGTGGTGATGGCGACCGCCACCCGCATGATCGCGCTGCACGTGCCCGCGTGGCTGCACGCGGTCGTGGTCCATCCCGACCAGATGCTGGAGACGCGACGCGCACGCGCGGTCCTGGCCGACCCGTATCCGCTGTCGCTTGTGGTCGAACAAAACGCGCACCTGGCGTTGTTCCTCACCGGGTTGCAGCGCGGAGACGCCGTGCTGCTGCGCGAGGGCCTGCACGACCTGCTTGTCGAGCCGCGCCGTGCACCGCTGATTCCAGGCTTCCTCGAAGCCAAGGCCGCCGCGCTCGATCACGGCGCGCTCGGCGCCAGCATCTCCGGCGCGGGGCCGAGCACGTTCGCCTGGTTCACCTCGCGCGGGCATGCCGAAGCGGCCGCGCCGGCGATGCAGGCGGCGTTCGCGGCGGCCGGGTACGGTTCGCGCGCGTACGTCACGCCCGTGGCAGGCCCGAAGGCGAAGGTCATGGGGCGCGCATGAACTTCCTCAGCACGCGCGGCGCTACGCCGCCCACCGGCATCGACGACGCGCTGGTCGCAGGCCTCGCGCCGGACGGCGGCCTCTACGTGCCCAAATCGATTCCGCGCATCGCCATCGAAGCGGGTGCCACGCTCGCCGATACGGCAACGCGCGTGCTCGCACCCTACTTCGCGCAGTCGTCGCTGCTTGAGACCCTGGGCGGGCTCTGCGCGCATGCGTACTCGTTCGACGCACCGCTGCGCGCGATGACAGGCGACGGCGATCACTTGCTCGAACTCTTCCACGGCCCGACCGCCGCGTTCAAGGATTACGCCGCGCGCTTCCTCGCCGAGTCGCTGTCGCGCCTGCGGGCCGACGGTGCCGCACCGACGACGATAGTCGTGGCGACCTCGGGCGACACGGGCGCCGCGGTGGCGTCGGCCTTCCACCGTCGGGCCGGCTTTAACGTCGTCATCCTCTATCCCGAGGGCCGCGTTTCTCCGCGCCAGGCGCAGGGGCTGGAATGCTGGAGCGACAACGTGCGCACGTTTCGCGTGCAAGGCACTTTCGACGATTGCCAGCGACTGGCGAAGCAGGCCCTGTCGGACGAAGCGCTGCGCCGCGACGTGCCGCTGAGCTCGGCCAACAGCATCAGCCTGGGCCGGCTGCTGCCGCAGGTCGCGTACTACGCCCATGCCGCGCTGCAATTCCATCGCGCGCACGGCGAACCGCTCAACTTCATCGTACCCACCGGGAACCTGGGCAATGCGTGCGCGGCGTTCGTCGCGCGGCGGATGGGACTTCCCGTGGGCGAGCTGGTGCTGGCGTGCAACGCCAACGACGCGCTGCCGCGCTTCTTCGCCGGCGAGCCCTACCAGCCGCAGGCGACCAAGGCGACATTGGCCAACGCCATGGACGTCGGCGCGCCGAGCAACTTCGAACGCCTTCGCCACTGGCACCGCGACGACGACGAGCTGCGTGCCGCGATGACCGCCTCGCGCGTGGACGACGCGACCATTTCCGACACGGTGCGCCGCGCGCCCTCTCGCCACGGCGTCGTGCCGTGCCCGCATACCGCGACCGGGCTGCATGTGCTCGAAGGGCTGCGCGCCCACGGGGACGCGCGCCCGTGGGCGGTGGTCGCGACCGCGCATCCGGCGAAGTTCGATGGCATCGTCGAGCCATTGGTCGGTCACACGGTGACACCGCCGCCCGCGCTGGCCGAAACGTTGGCGTGGCCGGTCTCGGCGCAACGCCTGCCCGTCGACTACGCGGCGCTGCGCACGCGCCTGCGCGAAGGCGTCGCGTAGTTGCACGCGAAACCATCGCGGGCACTGCGCTGCCCGCGATCACAATTCGCCGCGGTTACGAAAGAAACTGTTGACATGGCCGTTCGGGCCATGTTTACCTCGACCACATGACGCAGCGCAGCAACCATCCGCAGATCGCATCGAATCCGGGCCGCCGCCCGGTCGTCGCGCTGCGTGAGGTTCGCGACACGCGTCTTGCCGAGGTCCTGATCAAGCTTGCGCCCATCTCGGCGCTCATTCTTGTACTCGTACTTATTACCGGGCATGCCAGCGCGGAGTACGGGTTTGTGTAAGTAAGAACCACACACCCAGGTCGATACCCAAGACCCCGCGCCCGAAACGGCGCGGGGTTTTTGTTTTTCGGCCTGACGAGTTGTCGATCGCCCAGTCAGGAGAACGCGGTACGTGAGAAGCAACGCCATCAAGCAAGGCCCTGCACGCGCTCCCGCACGCGCGATGCTGCGCGCGACCGGACTGGACGATGCGGCCATCGCCAAGCCGCTGGTCGCGGTGGTGCATACCTGGTCCGACGTGTCGCCGTGCAACTTCACCCTGCGCGACCTCGCCCAGCACGTGCGCGCCGGGGTGATCGAAAACGGCGGCACGCCGATCGAGTTCAACACCATCGCGGTCACCGATGGCATCGCGATGGGCACCGACGGCATGCGTGCATCGCTGGCCTCGCGCGAGACCATCGCCGACTCCATCGAACTGGCGGTGAACGGCCACTGCCTGGACGCGATGGTGTTGCTGGTGGGCTGCGACAAGACGATTCCGGCCGCGGCGATGGCGGCGGCGCGACTCGATATCCCAACGGTGATCCTCTACGGCGGCACCATCATGCCCGGTCACTGCCGCAACGACGGCACGGACAAGGCGCTGACGGTGCAGGACGTGTTCGAGGCCGTCGGCGCGCATTCGGCCGGGCGCATCGACGACGCCGAACTGCAGCGCATCGAATCGCATGCCTGCCCGGGCGCGGGCGCGTGCGGCGGCCAGTTCACGGCCAACACGATGGCGATGGTGCTGACCTTCCTCGGCCTGTCGCCGCTCCAGCTCAACGACATTCCCGCCATCCACGCCGACAAGCCCGCCGCCGCGCGGGCCTGCGGCGCGATGGTGATGCAGCGTTTGCGCGATGGTGGTCCGGGACCGCGCGAGATTCTCTCTCCCGTCGCGCTGCGCAACGCGGCGTGCGCGGTCTCGGCCACCGCGGGCTCGACCAATGCCGCGCTGCATCTGCTGGCGATCGCGCACGAAGCCGGCGTGGCGTTCGATCTGGAGGAATTCGAGGCCGCGGCGCGCACGCCGGTCATCGCCGACCTCAAGCCCGGCGGCCGGTACACCGCCGCGGAGATGTTCGTGCACGGCGGCACTGCGCTGGTCGCGCGTGAACTGCGCGCGGCGGGCCTGATCGAGGACATCCCCACCGTCACCGGCCGCAGCTTCTTCGCCGAACTCGACGACGTTCCGGCGCCCGCCGCGCAGGACGTCGTGCGCCCGATCGCCAATCCCTTCAAGCCGCGCGGTGGCTATTCGATCCTCTACGGCGACCTCGCCCCGGAAGGCTGCATCGTCAAGCTCGCCGGCCATGGCATCGAGCATTTCGAGGGCACCGCGCGGGTGTTCGATTCGGAGGAAGCGGCCTTCGCCGCCGTGCAGGCGCGCGGCATCCGCGCCGGCGACGTCGTGGTGATCCGCTTCGAAGGCCCCGCCGGCGGTCCCGGCATGCGCGAAATGCTAGCCGTCACCGCTGCACTCGTGGGCCAGGGTTTGGGCAACGACGTGGCGTTGATCACCGACGGCCGCTTCAGCGGCGCGACGCACGGCTTCATGGTCGGCCACATCGCACCGGAAGCCGCGCGCGGCGGCCCGATCGCGAAGCTGCGCGACGGCGACCGCGTGCGCATCGACGTCGCCACGCGGCGGATCGACGTGGCGGCGGACCTGCGCGCCCGCGCTGCGGCGCGGATCGCACCGCGCGTCACCACCGGCGTGCTGGCGAAGTACGCCGCGCAGGTGAGCTCGGCCTCGCGCGGCGCGGTCACCGCGCCCGGTCCGCTGGACGCGGCGCGCGCCAGGTCGCGCGACATCCCCATGCAGGTCGTCGAAGAGCCCATGACGCCCGAAGAAACGAAGGAACTGATTCTGGTCTGAGCTCTGGCCAGGAACGAACGAAGCGATCTCGTCTGACCCTCCGCACCGCCCTCCAACCATCCAACGGACATCACCATGACCACCCAAGCCAAACCCCGCATCGCCATCGTCGGCTACGGCAGCCAGGGGCGCGCGCATGCGCTCAACCTGCGCGACTCCGGCTTCGACGTCACCATCGGCCTGCGTCCCGGCGGACCGACCGAGATCAAGGCCAAGGCGGACGGCTTCACCGTCAGGACGCCGGCCGAGGCGGTGAAGGACGCGCAGCTCGTCGCCGTGCTCACGCCGGACATGGTGCAGCCGCAGCTCTACGGCGAGGTGATCGAACCGAACATCGCGCAGGGCGCGTGCCTGCTGTTCGCGCACGGTTTCAACGTGCATTACGGGCAGATCACGCCGCGCGAGGACCTCGATGTCGTCCTCGTCGCGCCCAAAGGTCCCGGCGCGCTGGTTCGTCGCGAGTACGAGATCGGCCGCGGCGTGCCTGCGGTCTACGCCGTCCACCAGGACAAGAGCGGAAACGCCGAGCAACTCGCGCTGACTTACTGCGCCGGCATCGGCGGCGCGCGCCAGAACGCGATCCGCACGACGTTCAAGGAAGAGACCGAAACCGACCTGTTCGGCGAACAGGCCGTGCTGTGCGGCGGTGCGACCAAGCTGGTGCAGGCCGGCTGGGAAACGCTGGTCGAAGCCGGTTACCAGCCGGAAGTCGCCTATTACGAATGCCTGCACGAACTGAAGCTGATCGTCGACCTGTTCTATGAGGGCGGCATCACGCGCATGCATGAGTTCATCAGCGAGACCGCGCAGTACGGTGCGCTCACGCGCGGCACGTACGTGGTGGACGACAACACGCGCGCGCAGATGAAGAAGGTGCTGACCGAAATCCAGGACGGCACCTTCGCGCGCCAATGGATCGCCGAGTACGCCGCCGGCAACGCCAACTACAAGGCGCTCAAGCAGGGCGACCTGGAGCATCCGATCGAGGCCGTCGGCAGGAAGCTTCGCGCCAACATGAAGTGGCTTTCCACCGCGCCGCAGGCGACGCCCGCCGCGTCCGAAGACGCGCGCCAGGCGCAGACCGAGGCCGCGTGATGAACGGCGCCCGCTGGCTGGTGCAGGCCCTGGCGGCCGAAGGCGTCGACACGCTCTTCGGCTACCCGGGCGGCGCGATCATGCCCTTCTACGATGCGCTGCACGGATCGCAGCTCAAGCACGTGCTGGTCCGCCACGAACAAGGCGCGGCCTTCGCGGCGAACGGGTATGCGCGGGCCAGCGGGCGCGTGGGTGTATGCGTGGCGACCTCCGGTCCCGGCGCGTCGAACCTGGTGACGGGCATCGCCGACGCGATGCTGGACTCGGTGCCGATGGTCGTCATCACCGGACAGGTGCCGACCGCGCTGATGGGCACGGATGCGTTCCAGGAACTGGACGTGTTCGGCATGACGATGCCCATCGTCAAGCACAGCTTCCTGCTGCGCCGCGTGGAAGAGTTGCCGCACGTCGTCGCCGAGGCGTTCCGCATCGCGCGTTCGGGTCGTCCCGGGCCCGTGCTGATCGATCTGCCCAAGGACGTGCAGATCGGCGATGCCTCGCTGCTGGCGCCGCACGTTCCGCTGGACATCGACGACACACCGGCGCCGATGGACGCCTCGCTGCACGCCGCGTTGGCGCTGGTATCGCAGGCGCAACGGCCCGTGGTCTACGGCGGCGGCGGCATCGCACTGGGCGATGCGCTGCAGGCGTTCCGCACCTTCGTCGATGCGACGCAGATTCCGACCGTGCTGACGTTGAAGGGCCTGGGCGCACTGCCTACGGGGCACGCGCTCAACCTGGGCATGCTGGGCATGCACGGCAGCCGCGCGGCGAACCTGGCCGTGCAGGAATCCGACCTGCTGATCGTCGTCGGCGCACGTTTCGACGATCGCGCGACCGGCAAGCTGGCCGAGTTCGCGCCGCACGCACGCGTGGTCCACATGGACCTGGACGCGTGCGAGATCGGCAAATTGCGCCGCGCCGACGTCGGCGTGTGCGGCGATCTGCGTCGCACGCTCACTTCGCTCACCCTGCCCTGCGCCGCCCACCTGCACGGCCGCAACGGCGCCGCACGTCGCGCCTGGCGCGCCACCTGCCAGCAGCGCATGCACGATTTCGCCGCGCGCTACGACGCGCCGACCGAGACGGTGTACGCACCGGCGCTGCTGAAGCGCCTGTCGGAAATGTCGCCCGGCGCGATCGTCGCCTGCGACGTCGGCCAGCATCAGATGTGGGTCGCGCAACACTGGCGCTTCGGCGAACCGCGCCAGCACCTGACCAGCGGTGCGCTCGGTGCGATGGGCTTCGGACTGCCGGCCGCGATCGGCGCGCAATTCCAGTCGCCAGACGCACAGGTCGTCTGCGTGAGCGGCGACGGCTCGTTCCTGATGAACGTGCAGGAGCTGGCGACGCTGCGCCGCTACGGCCTGCCGATCAAGATCGTGCTGCTCGACAACCAGGCGCTGGGCATGGTTCGCCAGTGGCAGGAGTTGTTCTTCGACCGCCGCTATTCCGAGGTGGACCTGTCCGACAACCCCGACTTCGGCGCGATCGCTGCAGCGTTCGGCGTGCAGGCGCTGCATGTCGATCGCGCCGATCGCGTGGAAGACGCATTGCAGGCGCTGCTCGCCATCGACGGCCCGGCGCTGCTGCACGTCGCCATCGACCAGGCCGCCAACGTGTGGCCGCTGGTGCCGCCCAACCACAACAACGCGCAGATGCTCGATCCCGAGCTCGATGCCGACACCGTTCCCACCCCCAATGAGGACTCCCGCCATGCGATACCAGCTTGATCTCACACTCCGTCAGGCCGAAGGCGCACTGTCGCGGGTACTGGGCGCGGCCGAACGTCGCGGGTTCCGTCCGCTCGCCGTCGATGGCGAAGCGCAGTCCGACGGCGACCGGTGGTACCTGCGGCTCACCGTCGAAGGCGAACGCGACGACGCCAACCTCCAGCACCAGTTGTCCAAGCTCTACGACTGCCTGTCGGTGGAGGTGTCGCCATGTCGGTGACCGCCACCCCATCGCCCCCAAGCGCGCGACAACAGCCGCGCCCCATCGAACTGCGCGACGAAGCGCGCCGACCGGGCATGCCGCTGCTGTGGTTCGACGGCGAGCTGTCCAGCGCCGATACGGCGCAGGCCCCCCTGACCACGCACGCCATGCACTACGGCACCGGCGTGTTCGAAGGCATCCGCAGCTACGCCACGCGTGACGGCGCGGCGGTGTTCCGGCTGCCCGAGCACCTGGAGCGCATGCGCAGGGGCGCGGACCTGCTCGGCATCGACTTCGACGTGGAACAGGCTTTCGATGCGACCTTGCAGACCCTGCGCGCCAACGGGCACCGGGATGCCTATATCCGTCCATTGACCTGGCTGGGCACCGGCGCGGACGGCATCACGGTCGGCCTGGACGTGCCCGGTCTGAGCCAGCACTTCATGGTCGTGACCTTGCCCACCGTCGTGCATCTCAACGGCAAGCGCTCGCGCCTGACCGTCTCGCCGTGGAGGCGCAATCCGGCGTCGTCGCTGCCGCCGCTGAAACTGTGCGGCGCCTACATCAACTCCATCCTCGCCAAGCGCGAATCGCGGCTGCGCGGGTTCGACGAAGCGCTGTTCGTCGACGAGGTCGGCCATGTTGTCGAGTGCACCGGCGCGAACGTGTTCATGGTGCGCAACGGCGAGGTCACGGCGGTCGAGCATCGCGACGCGCTGCCGGGCATCACGCGCGAAACGGTCATCGCCCTCACCGGTGCGCAGTCGCGCCCGGTTACCCACCACGAACTGCTGGATGCGGACGAGGTCTTCGTCTGTGGAACGGCGGCGGAGGTCGCACCGATCAGCGCCCTGGACCGGCGTGAATTCGGCGACAACCCGATCACGCGCGAGGTGCAAGCGCTGTACGGGCGAGTGGTGCGCGGCGAGGAATTCGGCTACGCCCATTGGCTGACGGCGGTCTGAGGCCATGGACGGCGACGTAGGCACCGATGTACGCGTTACCGCGGCCGATGTGCTCGCGGCACAGGCGCGCCTGCGTCGCTACCTGTCGCCGACGCCGCTTCACCATGCCGAACGCTTCGGTTGCTGGCTCAAGCTGGAGAACCTGCAGCGCACCGGCTCGTACAAGGTACGCGGCGCGTTGAACGCGCTGCTGGCCGCGCGCGAGCGCGGCGATCACCGCCCCGTCATCGCCGCGTCGGCCGGCAACCATGCCCAGGGCCTGGCATGGGCGGCCTACCGACTGGGCGTCAACGCGATCACCGTGATGCCGCGCTGCGCGCCGCAGACCAAGATCGCCGGCGTGGCGCATTGGGGCGCGACGGTGCGCCTGCATGGTGAGACGTACGACGAGGCCAAGGCATTCGCCATCGACCTCGCTTCGCAGAACGGCTACCGGCTGCTGTCCGCGTTCGACGATCCCGACGTGATCGCCGGTCAGGGCACCGTCGGCCTGGAACTGGCCGCGCTCGCGCCCGACGTCGTGCTCGTGCCGATCGGTGGTGGCGGTCTCGCCTCCGGCGTGGCCCTGGCGCTGAAGTCGCAGGGCGTACGCATCATCGGCGCGCAGGTCGAAGGCGTCGACGCAATGCTGCGCGCCCTGCGCGGCGACCACACGCCACGCGATCCCGTCGCCACGCTCGCCGACGGCGTGCGGGTAAAGGAACCCGGCCTTCTCACACAGCGCCTGTTGGCCAAACTGCTCGACGACGTGGTCGTCGTGCGCGAGGCCGAGCTTCGCGAAACGCTGGTGCGCCTGGCGCTGGAAGAACACGTCATCGCCGAAGGCGCCGGCGCGCTCGCACTGGCTGCCGGACGCCGCATCGCCGGCAAGCGCAAATGCGCTGTCGTGTCGGGCGGCAACCTCGATGCGGGCGTGCTCGCGCAATTGCTGTCCGAGGTTCGCCCGCGCGCGCCGCGCCGTCCGCGTCGTCGCCATCGCGATGTGCCCGCCGTCGTCGCGGAGCCGGCCATCGCCACTCTCAATCCCATTCCCTTCACCCCGCCGCGCGCCGCCGTCCCCGCCGCGCGCGTCCACGAGGAGCTCCACGCATGAACGACCCCGTCTCGAGTCGCCCCGACGCGCGAGTACGCATTTTCGACACCAGCCTGCGCGACGGCGAGCAGTCGCCCGGATGCAGCATGACCGCGCCGCAGAAGCTGCGCTTCGCGCATGCGCTCGCCGAACTCGGCGTCGACGTGATCGAGGCGGGCTTCCCGGCCAGTTCCGAGGCCGACATGGACGCCGTGCGCGCCATCGCGCGCGAAGTGCGCGGCGCGACGGTGGCGACGCTCGCGCGCTGCCACACCGGCGACATCGAAGCGTGTTCGCGCGCGCTGGAGCACTCCGTGCATCCGCGCATCCATGTCTTCATTTCCACCAGCCCGCTGCATCGTGAGCACAAGCTCGGACTGAGCCGCGAGCAGGTACTGGAGCGCGCGGTGATGGGCGTGGAGCTGGCGAGGAAGTATGTGGACGATGTGGAGTTCTCCGCGGAGGACGCGCTGCGCACCGAACCCGACTTCCTCGCGCAGATTTGCACCGCCGCCGTCGCCGCGGGCGCGCGGACGCTGAACATTCCCGACACCGTGGGCTACACGACGCCGAGCGAGATCCGCGCCCTGTTCGAATACCTGGGCGCCGCAGTGCGCGAATCGGGCGTCGTCGGCGCCGGGCAGGCGGTGTTCAGCGCGCACTGCCACAACGATCTGGGCCTGGCGGTGGCGAACTCGCTGGCCGCCATCGAAGGCGGAGCGCGGCAGGTCGAATGCACGATCAACGGCATCGGCGAGCGCGCCGGCAACTGCGCGCTGGAGGAGCTGGTGATGGCCCTGCGCGTGCGCGGCGAGTACTACGGCGCGCACACGCGGATCGATTCACGCCGCCTGGTGCCGACCTCGCGCCTGCTCTCGCGCATCACCGGCATGGCCGTGCAGCGCAACAAGGCGGTGGTGGGACAGAACGCGTTCGCGCACGAATCGGGCATCCACCAGCATGGCATGCTCAAGCACCGCGGCACCTACGAGATCATGCGCCCCGAGGACGTGGGCTGGGCGCAGTCGCAGATGGTGATGGGCCGCCATAGCGGGCGCGCGGCGTTGAGCGATCGGCTGCAGGCGCTGGGCTTTACGCTGGACGAGGCGCAGCTCAACTCGGTGTTCGCCGGTTTCAAGGCACTTGCCGAGAAGAAGCGCGAAGTATTCGACGCCGATCTGGAGGCGCTGGTGCTCGGCGCCGATGCGCGGGTGGCGCGCGGCCATCGCCTGACGCGCTTCCACGTCAGCACGGGCGTCGCCCAGGACAGCCTGCCTACCGCCAGCGTGCAGCTGATCGACGCGGAGGGCGCGACGGTCAGCGAAGCGGCCGTCGGCGACGGTCCGGTGCATGCGCTGTTCGCCGCGCTCGCACGCGCCACCGGCATCGCGCTCGAGATCGACAGCTACCAGGTTTCCAGCGTCACCACCGGCGACGACGCGCAGGGACAGGCGCAGATCATCGCGCGCGTCGATGGCCGCGAGCTGACGGGCTCGGGCACCAGCACCGACATCCTCGAAGCCAGCGCGCTGGCCTGGCTGGACGTCGCCAATCGCCTGCAGCGCAAGCGTGCGCAGATTCCGGAGACGAGGGCTGCCGCGATCGCGTGAATCCGCCGTCCTGTCCCGCCGTCGCCGCACTTCTCTCTCGCCCACGCCTCTTCCTGACGGGCGCGAGAGAGAAGCCCAGACAAGCCAAGTCACAAGCCACATGACCAGCCAACCCCAAACCCTGTTCGACAAACTGTGGAATGCGCACCTCGTCACTCCCGAGACGGATGCCGCCCCCGCGATCCTCTACATCGACCTGCACCTGATCCACGAAGTCACCTCGCCGCAGGCCTTCGCCGAGCTGGAGCAGCGCGGCCTTCCCCTGCGCCGCGCCGATCGCACCAAGGGAACGCTCGACCATTCCACGCCGACGCTGCCGGTCGGTGCCGACGGTCAGCGCAACTACGTGAACGCGGAGGCGCGCGCGCAGGTCGACATGCTGCGCGCCAATTGCACTCGCTTCGGCGTGGAGCTGTTCGATTACGACAGCCCGCAGCGCGGCATCGTCCACGTGATGGGTCCGGAACTGGGCCTCACCCAGCCCGGCCAGACCATCGTCTGCGGCGACAGCCATACCGCCACTCATGGCGCGTTCGGTGCACTCGCGTTCGGCATCGGCACCAGCGAGGTTGGACACGTGCTGGCAACGCAATGCCTGCTGCAGCGCAAGCCGAAGACGCTGGCGATCACGGTCGATGGCGAACTCGCACCCGGCGTCGGCGCGAAGGACCTGATCCTGCATGTGATCGGCGTGATCGGCGTGAACGGCGGCACCGGCCAGGTCATCGAGTACCGCGGCTCCACCATCCGCGCGCTGTCGATGGAGCAGCGCATGACGGTGTGCAACATGTCGATCGAAGCAGGCGCACGCGCCGGCCTGATCGCACCGGACCAGACGACCTTCGACTACCTGCGCGGCAGGCCGCGCGTGCCCGCGGACTTCGATGCGGCGATCGAGGAATGGAAGCACTTCCACACCGACGAAGGCGCCCGCTTCGACCGCGAAGTTCGCATCGACGCGCGCGACATCCAGCCGACCGTCACCTGGGGCACGCATCCGGGCCAGGTCGCCGCGATCGCCGCTAACGTGTCCACCGGCGACGGCGACGATGCGAAGGCGCGCGACTACATGGGCTGGGACGCCGGCGCCGCGCTGGCGGGTCGCCCGGTGGACGTGGTGTTCGTCGGAAGCTGCACGAACTCGCGGCTGTCCGACCTGCGCGAAGCCGCAAGCGTGCTGCGCGACCGGCACGTGCATCCGCGCGTGCGCATGCTGGTGGTTCCGGGCTCCGAGCAGGTCAAGCGCGAAGCCGAAGCCGAGGGCATCGACCGCATCGTCCGTGCCGCCGGCGCGGAATGGCGCGAGCCGGGTTGTTCGATGTGCATCGCGATGAACGGCGACATCGTCGGCGCGGGCCAGCTGGCCGTGTCGACCAGCAACCGCAATTTCGAGGGCCGCCAGGGCAAGGGCGCGCGCACCGTGCTCGCCTCGCCGCTCACCGCCGCCGCATGCGCGGTGGCGGGCGAGATCACC
Source organism: Lysobacteraceae bacterium P (assembly GCA_005503055.1). Taxonomy (GTDB): domain Bacteria; phylum Pseudomonadota; class Gammaproteobacteria; order Xanthomonadales; family Xanthomonadaceae; genus Lysobacter_J. The sequence goes on from SCOX01000002.1 coordinate 44,213, forward strand.
GATCCGCGTCCGTACCTGACCACCGAACCGGCGCGCATCGCCGAGCTGGAGACCGCTTGATGCATCCGATCACCGAAGTCGTCTCGCGCACCGTCGTGCTGCGCGAGCGCAACATCGATACCGACCAGATCATTCCCGCGCGTTTCCTCACGACCACGCAGCGCGAGGGGCTGGGCAAGCACGCGTTCAACGACTGGCGCACGCTGGAAGACGGATCGCCGAACCCGCAGTTTCCGTTCAACCGCGCCGAAAACGTCGGCGCTCGCATCCTCGTGGCCGGGCGCAACTTCGGCTGCGGTTCCTCGCGCGAGCACGCGCCCTGGGCGCTGACCGACCTGGGCCTGCGCGCGGTCATCAGCGCGCAGATCGCCGACATCTTCCGCAGCAATGCGTTGAAGAACGGCCTGCTGCCGATCGTGCTGGAGGACGGCATCGTCGACGAACTGCTCGACCGTCCCGGCATCGAGCTGCGCATCGACGTCGCCGGCCGCAGCGTGACGCTTCCGGACGGTCGCAGCGTGCAGTTCCCGCTCGACGCGTTCGCCCAGACCTGCCTGCTCGGCGGCGTCGATCAGCTCGGCTATCTGCTCAAGCAGGACGCAGCCATTGCGCGGTTCGAGGCCGCGCGTTCCGAACAACAAGGCCAATCGCAGGAGTTCCGCCATGCAAGCTGAGATCATCGTTCTGCCGGGCGATGGCATCGGCCCGGAGGTCACTGCCGCCGCGGTGCAGGTGCTGCGCGCCGTGGGCCAGCGTTACGGCCATTCGTTCCACTTCACCGAGAAGCTCATCGGCGGCGCCGCCATCGATGCGACCGGCGAGCCGCTGCCGGCCGACACGCTGGCCGCAGCGCGCGCCGCCGATGCCGTGCTGCTGGGCGCGGTCGGTGGGCCGAAATGGTCCGATCCCGGCGCGAAGGTACGCCCGGAGCAGGGCTTGCTCGCGATCCGCAAGGCGCTGGGGCTGTACGCCAACCTGCGTCCGGTGAAGCCGCATTCGGCGGCGCTCGGCGCGTCGCCGATCAAACCGCATCTGCTGACCGGCGTGGACCTGCTCGTGGTGCGCGAGCTCACCGGCGGCATCTACTTCGGCCGCAAGGAGCGCCACGGCGACCGCGCCAGCGATCTGTGCGAGTACACCGTCGCCGAGATCGAACGCACCATCCGCCGCGCCTGCACGCTGGCGCGCGCACGTCGCGGCCATGTCACGTCCGTGGACAAGGCCAACGTGCTGGAGACCTCGCGTCTGTGGCGCGAAGTCGCCACCCGCGTGGTGCAGCAGGAGTTCGCGGACGTCAGGCTGGAACACCAGCTGGTCGATTCGATGGCGATGCACCTGCTGGCCAAGCCGCGCGAATACGACGTGATCGTCACCGAGAACATGTTCGGCGACATCCTCACCGACGAGGCCTCGATGCTGGCCGGGTCGCTGGGCCTGCTGCCGTCGGCTTCGCTCGGCGAAGGCCGGGTCGGCCTTTACGAGCCCATCCACGGCTCGGCGCCGGACATCGCCGGTCGCGGCATCGCCAACCCTTACGCGACGATCCTCAGCGCGGCGATGCTGCTGCGCCATTCACTGGAACTGGAGTCCGAGGCGCGCTGCATCGAGAAGGCCGTGGATGGCGCGCTCGGCGCGGGCGTGTTCACCGCCGACCTGGCCCCGGCCGGGCGCGGCGTCTCCACGCAGACCGCGACCGCGGCGGTGCTGGAACAGCTCGAACTGGAATGCCAACCCGTCGCCATGCGCGACTGAAGCCACGGATGGCGCAAGCGGTCGCAGGACCGCATTGCGCCTTTCACGGGCTTCGGGCTAGCGTGTGCGCCCATGAACACACGTCCCGCCCTGCTGATCGCATTGTCCTGCTGCCTCGCCGCCTGCGGCTCCACGCCGGAGGCGGCTTCGAGCGCGGCGCCGCAGGACGCCTTCTTCCACAACATGGCGGCCCTGTGCGGCCAGGCCTTCGCCGGCCGCGTCGTGGAGGATCAGCCGCCCACGGACGGCAACCCGTTCGCGGGCAAGGCCTTGGTCATGCATGTCCGCGAATGCAGCAACGACACGATCCGCATCCCGTTCTCCGTCGGCAGCGACCGATCCCGCACCTGGGTGCTCACGCGCACGTCGACGGGCCTGCGCCTGAAGCACGACCATCGCCACGCCGACGGCAGCGAGGATGCGCTGACCCAGTACGGCGGCGACACCCTCGTTCCGGGCACGGCGCAGCGCCAGGAATTTCCGGCGGACGCCGCGTCGAAGGCTTTGTTCGTTCGCGAGAAGCGCGCCACCTCGGTCGACAACGTGTGGGCGCTCGAAGTCGAGCCGCACGAGCGCTTCGTCTACGAGCTGACGCGGCCGGCACGCAGGGTCCGCATTGAGTTCGACCTCGAGCACCCGATCCCGGCCCCACCACCGCCGTGGAGCGTCGCACCGAAGCAGGTCGCACCGAAGCAGTAAAAAAAGGGGCGCCGCACTGGCGCCCCTTTTCATTCCCGATCGGAACGGATCACGCGGGCTGCGGCGGCTTCACGCGGAACCACGCCGCGTACAACGCCGGCAGGAACAGCAAGGTCAGGAACGTCGCCACGGTCAGTCCGCCCATGATCGCCACCGCCATCGGCCCGAAGAACGCGCTGCGCGAGAGCGGGATCATCGCCAGGATCGCGGCGAGCGCGGTCAGCACGATCGGACGGAAGCGGCGCACGGTCGCCTCCACGATCGCCTGCCACGGCGCGGCCCCTTCGCCGATGTCGTGTTCGATCTGGTCCACCAGGATCACCGAGTTGCGCATGATCATGCCTGCCAACGCGATCGTGCCCAGCATCGCCACGAAGCCGAACGGCACGCGGAACACCAGCAGGAACAGCGTCACCCCGATCAGGCCCAACGGCGCCGTCAGCAGCACCATGATGCTGCGCGAGAAGCTGCGCAGCTGCAGCATCAGCAATGTGAAAACCACGAACAGGAACAACGGCATGCCGGCGTTGATCGAATTCTGGCCACGCGCGGAGTCTTCCACGCTGCCGCCGACGTCGATCGAATAAGCGTACGGCAGCTTCGCGCGCAGCCCGTCCAGCGTCGGCGAGATCTGCGCGGTCACCGTCGCCGGCTGCGTGCCATCGTAGATGTCGGCGCGCACGGTCATGGTCGGCTGGCGGTCTCGGTGCCAGATGATGCCTTCCTCGAAGCCGTAGTCGAGCGTTGCGATCTGCGTGAGCGGCACGCTCTTGCCCCCTTCGGTTGGCACCATCAGGCTGCCCAGCATCTCCAGGCGCAGGCGCTCTTCCGCGGGGCCGCGCAGCAGCATCTCGACCAGTTCGTTGCCCTCGCGGTACGTGCTGATGTGCGAGCCGGACAGCGAGCTGGACAGGAACTGCGACAGCCGCGCCGAACTCACGCCCATCGCACGCGCGCGCTCCTGGTCGACGACCAGACGCACGACCTTGTTCGGTTCGTCCCAATCCAGGTTCACGTTGACCACGTGCGGATTGGCGCGGATCTTCTCGCGGACCTGATAGGCGATGCGGCGCACCTGGTCGATGTGCTCACCCGAGACGCGGAACTGCACGGGGTAGCCCACCGGCGGACCGTTCTCCAGGCGCGTCACGCGCATCTGCAGTTCGGGGAAGCGCTGGAAAACCTCGTCGATCAGCCATTGCCGGATCTCCTCGCGCGATTCCAGATTCTTTGGCGTCAGCACGAACTGGGCGAAATTCGCCGCCGGCAATTGCTGGTCCAGCGGCAGGTAGTAGCGCGGCGATCCGGTGCCGACGTAGGCCACGAAGTTCGCCAGATCCTTGCGTTCCTTGAGGATCTTCTCGAAGCGTTGCGCCTGCTCGGTGGTGGATCGCAGCGAGCTGCCTTCGGCCAGTTCCATGTCGACCATGAGCTCCGGGCGCGTGGAGTCGGGGAAGAACTGCTGCGGCACGAAGCGGAACATGAAGATGGAACCGACGAAAGCCGCCGCGGTGATCGCGATGACCAGCCAGCGCCTGCGCACGCAGAACGTCACCCACTCGCGAAAGCGCAGGTAGAACTTCGTCGCGTACGGATCGTGCGCGTGACCGTCGATCGGCGGCTTGGGCGCGATGTAGTCGTGCAGCTTCGGGAAGCGGCTGGCGACGCGCTCGCGCAATGCGTGCCAGCGATACGGTATCGAGCCCGGCTTGGGCGGCTTCGCCGCGTGCCCGTAGTCGGGCAGCAACTTGTCGCCCAGGTACGGAATGAAGGCGACGGCCGCGATCCACGACACCAACAGCGCGATCGTCACCACTTCGAACAGCGAACGCGTGTATTCGCCCGTGCTCGACTTCGCCGTGGCGATGGGCAGGAAGCCCGCGGCCGTGATGAGCGTGCCGGTGAGCATCGGGAAGGCGGTGGAATCCCAGGCGAACGCCGCGGCTTTCACGCGACTGAAGCCCTGCTCCATCTTGATGGCCATCATCTCCACCGCGATGATCGCGTCGTCGACGAGCAGGCCCAGCGCCAGCACCAGCGCGCCCAGCGAGATCTTGTGCAGGCCCACGCCGAACAGGTCCATCGTGGCGAATGTCATCGCCAACACCAGCGGGATCGACAACGCAACCACGAAGCCGGTGCGCAGGCCGAGCGAGAAGAAGCTCACCACCAGCACGATGGCGACAGCTTCGGACAATACACGCATGAACTCGCCGACCGATTCGGTGACGGCCGCGGGCTGGTCGGCGACCTTGCGCAGTTCCATGCCGGCCGGCAGCGTCTTCTGCAACTGCGCGAACTGCACTTCGAGCATCTTGCCGAGCTTGAGGATGTCGCCGCCCTGCTTCATCGCCACGCCGATACCGATGGCGTCCTCGCCCATGAAGCGCATGCGCGGCCCGGGCGGATCGGCGAAGCCGCGGCGCACGTCGGCCACATCGCCCAGGCGGAACGTGCGGTCGCCGACGCGGATGGGGAACTCGCGGATCTCTTCGACGGACTTGAACTTGCCGCCCACCCGCAACGGCACGCGCGTGCTACCGGTCTCGAAGAAGCCGGCGGGCACCATCGCGTTCTGCTCGTCCAATGCCTGCTGCACCGCGGCGGCGGGAATGCCGAGCGTGGCGAGCTTCACGTTGGAAAGTTCGATCCAGACCTTCTCGTCCTGCACGCCGAACAACTCGATCTTGCCCACGTCGGGCTGCTTCTGCAGTTGCAGCTGCACGCGCTCGGCGTAGTCCTTGAGTACGGCGTAGTCGAAGCCCTTGCCGGTCAGTGCGTAGATGTTTCCGAAGGTGTCGCCGAACTCGTCGTTGAAGAACGGACCGACCACGTCGCCGGGCAAGGTAGGCCGGATGTCGCCGATCTTCTTGCGCACCTGGTACCACAGCGGCTCGATGTCCTTGGAACGCAACGAATCCTTGGCGATGAACATCACCTGCGATTCGCCGGCGCGCGAGTACGAGCGGATGAACTCGTACTGGCCGGTTTCCATCAACTTCTTTTCGATGCGCTCGGTGACCTGGCGCGAGACTTCCTCGGCGGTCGCGCCCGGCCACAGCGTGCGGATCACCATCACCTTGAAGGTGAAGGCCGGATCCTCGCTGCGCCCCAGGCGCAGGTACGAGAACGTGCCGGCGATGGCCATCACCAGCATCGCGTAGACGATCAGGCTGCGGTGACGCAGCGCCCACTCGGAGAGATTGAAGCGCATGGCGGCCTCAGCGCGCGGCGGCGTCGTTGGCGGCGTCCGCCGCAACCGCGCCGGCGACCGGGCGATTGTCGCGATCGACCGGCTGCACCTTTTGTCCGTCGCGCAGCAGGTGGCCGCCGGCGGCGACGACCCAGTCGCTGGCTTGGATGCCGCTCTTCACCGGCACGCGCTCCTCGCCGAATGCGCCGACCTGCACGGGGCGCAACTTCACCGTGCCGGCTTTCATGTCGACCACGAATACCGCGGCGCGTCCGTTTTCGCGCTGGACCGCAGCGATCGGCACGCTCAATCCGCCATTGCCGTCGACGGGCAGGTAGACGCGCGCGCTCTGGCCCAGGTCGAGCGCACCGGTCGGCGCATCGACGGTGACGCGCGCGGCGAATGTGCGCGAGGCGGGATCGGCGGCGGGCGAAATCTCGCGGATGCGCCCATCCCAGCGCTGGCCCGCCTGCGACCAGGCTTCGACCTGCACCGGCTGGCCCGCCTTGATGGTCGCGATCATGCCCTCGGGAACGGCGAAGGCGACTTCGCGCACGCCGTCGGCGGCGAGGGTGAAGACCGATTGCCCGGCGGCGACGACCTGTCCGGCCTCGGCCTGGCGCCCGGCGATGACCCCGTCACGCGTGGCTCGCAGTTGCGAGTAGGCGGCCTGGTTGCGCGCCACTTCGAGTTCGGCGCGGGCGGCGTTGACCTGGCCCTGCGCGGCCGTCGCGGCGGCGTTCTGCGCATCGAGGGTGGAACGACTCACCAGTTGCTCGCCGGCGAGCTTGCCGAAGCGGGCCTGGTCGGCGCGGGCGCGGCCGAGTTCGGCCTCGGCGGCGGCGAGCTGCGCCTGCGCCGCGCGTGCCTGCGCCTGCAGGTCGCCCGGATCGAGCACGGCCAGGACCTGGCCCGAGCGCACGTGGTCTCCGACGTCGACATTGCGCTGCACGAGCTTGCCGCCGACGCGGAACGACAGCGGGCTTTCCTCGCGCGCATGCACGTCACCGGCGAATGCGGTGGCGGTGTGGTCGGAAGCGGTCGGGTGGGTCACCAGGACCGGGCGGGGGGCCTCCTCAACTGGACCGCCGCGCCCGCAGGCGGCAAGCAGCAGGGAGGAAAGGCAGATCAGCGTCCATGCACATCGACGGAACGCAGTGGGGGAGGAACTGCGCATTGCGGGGGTCCCTGCGGTTAATTAATGTACCTGGGAGTACTGTATAAATATCAAACTGATTAGTCTAGTATTGTTCTCATGACCGCTTCACGCCAGCCCGCCGCGCCCCGCCCGGGCGCCGCCAGCACGCCCAACGCCGGCACGAAGTCGGCCGGCCCCGGCCGTCCGAAAGACATGGGCAAGCGCGCCGCCATCCTGGAGGCGGCGAAAAGAATGTTTACTCAGCACGGATTCGACGGGGCCAGCATGGACCAGATCGCCGCGGAAGCCGGCGTGTCCAAGCTGACCGTCTACAGCCACTTCGGCGACAAGGACGCGCTGTTCCTGGCCGCGGTGGAATCGCACTGCGATCAGTCCCTCCCCTCGACGCTCTTCGAGCCTTCTCCCGGCACGCCGCTGCGCGAGCGGCTGATGGACATCGCGCAGTCTTTCTATTCGATGGTGAGTGCGCCGGAGGCGATCGCCGGACATCGCATGCTCTGTTCGCCGCAGATGGCGAACTCGGGCTTGCCCAAGCTGTTCTGGGCAGCGGGCCCGATGCGCGTGCAGAGCGATTTCGCGGCCCTGCTGGAGCGACGCATCGCCGCGGGCGAACTGGACATCGCCGACGTTCCGCGCGCTGCGGGCCAGTTCTTCAGCCTGCTCAAGGGCGAGCCGCATGCGTGTCTGGTGTTCGGCGGACCGGAGCCGGGCGCGGACCAGATCCAGGCGCACCTGGCCTCGGCGGTGGACCTGTTCCTGCGCGCGCATCAGGTGCGCGGCGCGGACCCGGACCGCCCTGCGCCCGGCGGCCGGTCGCGTCGATGACATCCGTCTCGGTTACTTCTGGCACTCAGTCGCCTTAACGCGCGCAGCCATCCTGTGCGCCGCGCCTGCAAAGGTCGGCAGCGGCATTACCGGTACAATTCGCGGTCTTCCGCGCGAGATCCACCCCGATGAACCCCATGGATTACAACAAGGCACGCGAATTGATGGTCGAGCAGCAGGTGCGTCCCTGGGACGTGCTCGACCCGCGTGTGCTCGATGTAATGGCGTCGCTGCCGCGCGAGGCCTTCCTGCCCGCGCAGCATCGCAACCTGGCCTACGCCGATCTGGCGCTGCCGCTGGGCCACGGCGAGTTCACGATGAAGCCGGTCGTGCAGGGTCGCGTTCTGCAGGCGCTCGCGCTGGACCCCTCGGATGACGTGCTGGTGATCGGTGCCGGCACGGGCTACCTCACCGCCTGCGCCGGTCGCCTGGCGCGCGATGTCCTCGCGCTGGAACTCCACGGCGACCTGGCGCAAGCCGCCGTCGCCACGCTGTCCGAACAGGATGTCGACAACGCCCAGGTCGTGGTCGCCGATGCGTTCGCCTGGACCACCGATCGCCGCTTCAGCGCGATCCTGGTCACCGGCGCCGTCGATGCGATCCCGCAGCGTTTCATCGACTGGCTGCAGCCGGACGGCCGCATGTTCATCGTCCGCGGCCGGTCGCCGGCGATGGAAGCGGTGCTGCTGCGTAACGATGTCAACGCGTCGCGCATCCAATCGTTGTTCGAGACCGACCTGCCCTATCTTGCCGGTGCGGCCCCCGCGCCGGCGTTCAAGTTCTGACACGACACCCCCACACGCCCACCTGCCATCAGGCGGGCGGCTCCATAAGAACGTTATCGGACAAGGACCTCGCATGATCCGCCGCCCGCTCGTCATCGCCCTCGCTGCAGCCGTGACCCTGTCGGCCCTGCTGCCGGCCACGGCCTCCGCCGAAGACCTCCTGCAGACCTACGAGCTGGCCCGCCAGGCCGATCCGCAACTCGCGGCGGCCGAATCCAACCGCCTGGCGGTCAAGGAAGGCGCGGTGCAGACGCGTGCGGCGATGCTGCCGCAGGTCGACGGCACCGCCTCGATCACCAAGGGCCGCAGTTACAGCCGCGGCAATGCCTCGATCAATGCCGATGGCTCGGTCAATACGGGCGACAGCGACACCGAAAGCACCACCCGCGGCAGCCAGGTGCAGTTGAGCCAGATGGTTTACGACCGCGGCAACTTCACCCGCCACAAGAGCGCGAAGGCGCTGAGCCAGGCCGCGGACTTCCAGCTCGCCGCCTCGGGCAACGACCTGACCACCCGCACCTCGGCCGCGTACTTCAACGTGCTGATCGCGCTGGAATCGCTGGCCGCCGCCGAAGCCGCGGAAACCGCGCTGAAGAAGCAGTTCGACTACGCCTCCAAGCGACTGGAAGTCGGCCTGGCGCCGATCACCGACGTGCACGAGGCCCGTGCCCAGTACGACAGCGCACGCGCCAACACGATCCTGGCCCGCAACGCCGTCGAGGATTCCTATCAGGCACTGGCCGAAATCACCGGCCAGGAAGTCCGCAACATCAAGGGCCTGCCGAAGGACTACCAGCCGTCGATGCCGGAAGCGACCGGCGTCGAGCGCTGGGTGACCACCGCCGTCGAGAACAACCCGGCCCTGCGCGCCAAGGACCTGCAGGTGCAGTCCACCGAGGCCGACGTCGAGACCGCACGCGCCGGCCACTGGCCCCGCCTGTACCTCAACGGCTCCTACGGCGACAGCGAGACCTGGGGCGACCGCACCGTGCTCGACACCACGCGCGACATCGACGGCCGCAACTTCGGCCCGTCGGTCGGCCTGACCCTGTCGGTGCCGATCTTCGCAGGCGGCGCCACCCAGTCCGGCGTGCGCCAGGCATTGGCCCGCCGCGATGTCGCCCAGGACGAGTTGGAACAGCAGAAGCGCGCCCTGGTCCGCAACACGCGCAACGCGTACCAGACGCTGGTAGCGAGCATCAGCGAAGTCGAGGCGCGCCGCCTCGCGCTGGTGTCCGCGCAAGCCGCCTACGACGCCTCTCAGGTCGGCCTGGAAGTCGGCACGCGCACCGTGCTCGACGTCCTGCAGAACCAGAACAACCTCTTCGCCGCGCAGCTCAACTTCGCCCGCGCCCGCTACAACCACTTGCAGAGCCGCCTGCTGCTGGAACAGGCCGCCGGCACGCTCGACATCGCCGACGTGCAGGACGTGAACCGCCTGCTCACCGTCGACACCGAGGCACAGGTGGCCCCGGGCGACGTGCCGGGCTGATCGACCGCTCCACCGCGACGCACGGAAAAACCGCCGGACCTCCGGCGGTTTTTTTTTCATGGCAGGCCGACGGAACGACGCAGCGGAATCAGGGCGGCGGCGGCAACAGCGGCTGCAGCAGATCCATCGTTCGCGCCAGTGCGCCGCGGCCGGTCTCGACGAGCGCGCGTCCGGCGGTCGTCATGCGTTCGCGCAGCTGCGGGTCGCCCAGCAGTTCGGTGAGCGACCGCTCGACTTGCTCCGCGTCCGGCGCGACGAGCAACGCGCCGGCGTCCTGCAGGCGCTGGGCGATCTCGACGAAGTTATGCAGGTGCGGGCCGGTGACGATGGCGGTGCCGGTCGCCGCCGGTTCGAGCAGGTTGTGCCCACCGACCGCCTGCAGGCTGCCGCCGACGAAGGCGACGTCGGCGCAGGCGTAGAAGCTCATCAGTTCGCCCAGCGTGTCGATGACGAACACCGCGTCGCCCGACTGCGGCCACTGCTGGCGCGAGCGCGTGGACACGATCCAACCGGCCGCGCGGGCGAAGTCGGCCACGGGCCGGAAGCGCTCGGGATGGCGCGGCGCCCACAGCAACAACAGGTCGGGGAAGCGCGCGCGCAGCTGGCGATGGATTGCGATGACGGCCGGCTCTTCCTCCTCGTGCGTGCTCGCTGCGATCCACACCGGACGAGGACCGCGATGCGCGCGGCACTGCGTGGCGAACCCGGCCAGGTCCTCGGGTACGGCGACGTCGAACTTCAGGTTGCCCACTTCGATCACCTGCTCCGGACGTGCGCCCAGCCGCACGAAGCGCCCGGCATCCGCGCGCGATTGCGCGGCGACGGTCTGGACCGTGCGCAACGCGCGCGCGACCAGCGGCGCGAGTACGCGATAGCCGCGCAGCGAACGTTCGGACAGTCGTGCGTTGAGGATCATCACGGGAATGCGCGCGTCGCGACAACCGAACAGCAGGCTCGGCCACAGCTCGGTTTCCATGATCAGCGCCGCATACGGGCGGTAGTGCGCGAGGAAGCGCCCCACGGCCCCCGGCAGGTCGTACGGCAGGTAGACATGTTCCACGGCCTCGCCCCAAAGCGCCTGCACTCGTTCGGAACCGGTCGGCGTGATCGTGGTGACGAGCAGGCGCATGTCGGGCCGCGCGCGTCGCAGTGCGTTGACCAGCGGCACCGCGGCGTTGACCTCGCCCACCGAGACGGCATGCACCCACAGCGTGCGTTTGGATTGGGCATCGCCGTAGAAGGCGTAGCGCTCCTGCCAGCGCAGGAAATACGCCGGTTGGCGAAGGCCTCGCCAGATCAGGTGATAGACCGTGATCGGTGCCAACAGATAGAGGGCGACCGAGTACAGGCCGCGCAGCAGGCGCTCGATGGGGTCCGTCGGCATCGGCACTAGGATAACGAAGCCGGTGACGAGCGGGCGATGAAGATCGCCATGCATCGCCGCATCTACTTCGCATGGGCACGGGCCCTTTAGAATCCCGGGATGTCCAAGGTCGTCGAGTCCCCTACCTCTCCGCCCTCGCCACCGCTCGGTCCGCGCCACTGGCCGATGTGGCTGGTGTTCGGCGTGATGTGCATCGGCGCGCGCCTGCCCTGGCCGGTGCAACGCGCGCTGGGCCGCGCAATCGGCGCGGTCGCGCTGCGCGTGGCCGGCGCACGGCGGCGTGCAGCGCAGATCAACCTGGCGCTGTGCTTTCCGGAAATGACACCGGGCGAACGCGATCGACTGCTACGCGAGAGCTTTCGCGATCTGGGCATCGGCTTGTTCGAATTCGTACGCGCCTGGTGGGGTTCGGTCGATCCGGTGCGTCGTACCGTGCGCATCGAAGGATTGGAACGGCTCGACGCGATCCGGGCCCAGGGCCGTGGCGTGCTGATGGTGTCGGGCCATTTCATGACGCTGGAAATCTGTGGCCGCCTGATGTGCGACCACCTGCCGCTGGCCGGCATGTACCGTCGCCACCGCAGCCCTGTGATGGAGTGGGCGGTCAAGGCAGGCCGCCTGCGCTATGCGAAGGCGATGTTCACCAACGAGGAAGTGCGCCCGGCGATCCGCCACCTCAAGCAGGGCGGGTTCCTGTGGTACGCGCCGGACCAGGACATGCGCGGCAAGGACACGGTGTTCGCGCCGTTCTTCGGCGTACCGGCGGCGACGATCACCGCCACGCATCAGTTCTCGCGGTTGAGCGGCTGCGCCGTCGTGCCGTTTTTCCACCGCCGCGAAGGCGCGGACTACGTGCTGCGCGTGGGCGCACCGCTGGAGGATTTCCCGTCGGACGACGTGGCCGTGGACAGCGCGCGCGTCAACGGCGCGATCGAAGCGATGGTGCGCGAGGCGCCGACGCAGTACTTGTGGATCCACCGACGCTTCAAGCGACGCCCGCCCGGCATGAGCTCGCCCTACGGCAAGCGCTGATCACTCCCGCGCCAGCAGGCTGCCCGCGTACAGCGCCGCCAACAGCAACGTCAGCCCGCCCCAGAACGTCGAATAGAACGCCAGGTGCGTGTTGAACGGGAACACCGTGACTGCCAGAGCCCACATCGCCGGACGCGCGCGTTCGCGCGCCTGTTCGTCGGCGAAACGCCATGCCCGCCAGGCCAGGGCGAGGCCGGCCAGCCACATCAGCAGCCCGAACGCACCGGTCTCGCTCAGCACTTCCAGCACGATCTGGTGCGCGTGCAGCGCCGGGCCGAGGCCCCAGATGGCGCGTTCGCCGGGCGTGGGATCGCAGGCAGGGAATGCCTCGCGGAACCCGCGCGCGCCGACCCCGTTGAACGGATGTTCGCGCACCATGCAGCCGGCCGCGCTCCAGATGCGCGCGCGCCCCGACAACGCGCTGTCCACGCCTTCCACGTCGGCGGTGAGCGCATGGGTGGTGCGCGAGATGCGTTCGCGCACCTGCGGCGCAGTGAGGCTGAGCGTGACGACGGCGATCGCGCCGATCGCGAACACGCCCACCAGCTTCTTCCAGCCCACCAGCCGCCAGCCCGAAAGCACCAGCGCGACGGCATAGGTGATCCACGACGCGCGCGAGCCGGCGAGCACCAGCACCACGCCCATCGCAGCAGCGGCCATCAGCCAGCCCACCGTGCCCAGGCGCCGGCCACAGACGAACAGCACGAACGGCGAAAGACTCGCCAGCACCGGACCGAGCTTGAGGTTGCACGGACCCAGCACGCCGCTGAGCCGGTCGACACCGGCGACTTCCTGCGGGGTGCACATGCCGTGGCCGCTGATGGCGCGCTTGATGCCGTCGATGGCGGAAAACAGCGGGCTCGATCCACCGGCGGCCTGCACCAGCGCATCCAGCGTCCAGATGCCGACGATGATCGCCAACCCGCCGAAGGTGATGCGCCGCCCGCGCGGATCGGCCACCGCCGAGGCGACCAGCCACAGGAACGGCAGATAGCGCAGATCCACCGCGGCTTCGCGCAGCGCACGGGCGGGATCGATGGCATCGATGGCCGACACCAGCTCCGGCGTCCAGTACGCGAAGAACAGCACGCTGGTCAGCGCCCACGCGGGATTGCTCAGCAACTGGGCACCGCCGCGGAACCGCGACAGCGCCAGGTGCACGATCGCGGCCAGCGCGCCCAGCACGAGCACGCCCTCTGCGTAGCCCGGCGCGGGCCACAGCGCCACATAGGCCAGGATCCACGCCGGCGCCCAGCGCCAGCCGCGCACGCGCGGCCCGGCCGGCGTGGCGTCAGCGGCGGGGTTCATCGACGAGTTCGGCGTAGACGGCAAGCGTGGCCTCCTGCATCGCGCGCAAGGAATGCGGAATCGTAGCCGGCGGCGCCGGAGGATGCGTAAGAAGTTCGTAGCCGCCGCGATGCAGCGCGTCGATGTCGAACGGCGCCGCCGCACCATCGGGCTGCCACTGCGCCAGCAGTTCGCCGACGCCCCCGTGCGCCCAGCCCAGCACCGGGCGCCCGACCGACCATGCCTCCAGCACCGTGCGGCCGAAGGCCTCGGGCTTGCGCGAGAGCTGCAGCACCAGGTCGCTTGCGGCATAGGCGCGTGCGATCGCATCGGTCGGCGCGGTGAACGCCAGCGCGTCGGCGATGTTGAACGTGACCGCCTCGCGTTCGAGTTCGGCGATGTACGCCTCGCGTCCGGCCTCGCGCGCACCGGGCAGCCACAGGCGCGCATCGAGCCCGTCGGCGCGCAGCCGCGCGAGCAGCACGAGCGCATCGGCGTGCCCCTTCAGGCGCGTGCCGCGACCGGGCAGCAACAGCAGCGGGCCGTCGCCGCCCAGCACCGGATGCAGCGATGCGGCCCACGCGCGCGCATCGCGATCGGGCATCGGCGCGCGCGGAAAGGTGTCCGGATCGATGCCGCGCGGGACGACGCGCAGCTTCGACGGATCGGTCGAGGGATAGTGGCGCAGGACGAAATCGCGCACCGTCTGCGACACGCAGATCACGCGCTCGCCATGCGTCATCACCGCGCTGTAGCGCGAGGGCGAATTGAGGCCGTGCACCGTGGTGACCCAGCGTGGTCGCTTCGACGACGGCAGGCTGCGCAGCGCGGTTTCGCCGACCCACGCCGGCAGCCGCGAACGCGCGTGCACGATGTCCACGCCTTCGCGCACGAACAGCACGCGCAGCGCCAACGCGTGGCGGAAGGTCAATGGCGCCTTGTGGCCGATATCGAGCGCGACGTGCTCGGCGCCCAGGTCGAGCAGGCGTGGCACCAGCCGTCCGCCCTTGGACACGACGATCGCGCGATGGCCGGCTTCGACCAGAGCTTGGGCGATTTCCAGGGTGGAACGTTCGACGCCGCCCGATTCCAGCGCCGGCAACAACTGGACGACGGTCAGGCGGCGCATGCGCGGCTCCGCGGAGATCGCATGCGCACCGTTCGCAGGGCCTCGTCGTCCGGAGTCGGATCAGTCCTGCAGGACGAAATGCGAGCCGCAGTACGGGCACTGCGTTTCGCCGCCGTCGGCCTCGACCGGCAGGTACACGCGCGGATGCGAATTCCACAACGCCATCGACGGCAGCGGGCAGCTCAGCGGCAGGTCGCTGCGGTGCACGACATAGCGCTGTTCGGCGTTGGCCAGGGTCGGATGGGCGTTGGGAGCGGTCATGGGGCGGACGGTGTGGCGACGCGGGCCGCAAGTTTACCAGTCCCGGCGCGAAGACCGTCTTACGGCCGGACACCGCACGGATCAGGACGAGGGTCGGGCGCCGTGCCTATTCGGGCAGGTCGAGCAGCAGGACCAGGGCGCGTTCGTCGCTGCCGCCCTGCAGGCGCAGCATTCCGGACTCCTCGCGCAGGCCCAGCGCGTCGCCGGCGTCCAGCGGCGTGTCTGCGTTGGCGGTGACGCGGCCGACGGCGACCTGCAGCCAGTACAGACGCGAAGGATCGAGTTCCAGCGCCGAGGTTTCGCCGCGGTCCAGGCGGACCTGCAGCAATCGTGCGTCCTGGCGGATCGCCAGGCTGCCATCGCGTCCATCGCCGGAAGCGAGCAGCGACCAGCCGCGGACGTCGGCAGCGGCCGTGCGTGCGTACGCGGGCTCGTGGTTCAGGCGCGAGGGCTGGATCCACATCTGCAACAGGTGCAGCGGCTGCGAATCGGAGGCGTTGAGTTCGGAATGCTCCACGCCATGACCGGCGCTGAGCCATTGCAGCTCGCCGGCGCGAACCGGCCCGTTGCCCCCGATGCTGTCTTCGTGCGCGAGTTCGCCCGACACCACGTAAGCCAGCAGTTCCATGTTCGCGTGCCGGGCGCGGTCGAAGCCGGCGCCGGGCGCGACGCGGTCTTCATTGATCACGCGCAACGGCCCGAATCCCATCCAGGCCGGGTCGTAATACCCGCCGAAGGAAAAGCCGTAGCGGCTGTCGGTCCGGCCGGCGGCGGGTTGGCCGCGGGCGCTGGAAGGGCGTCGGACGATCATGTCGGGCAAGCAACCGATAACGGGAACGGGGACCGCGATGCGCGATTGTCCCCGTTCCCGCTGCGGAAGTCCGCTCCGCCGCTTACTTCGCGGCCGGCACCACGGCTTCGGTGGTGATGCGCAGGGTCACCTCGTCGCTCACGTTCGGCGCGTACTTGTCCACGCCGAAGTCGCTGCGCTTGATCGTCGTGGTGGCGTCGAAGCCGGCCGCGGCGCGCTTGGCCATCGGCTGCTCACCGACCTTGTTGACCGTAGTGTCGAGCACGACCGGCTTGGTGATGCCCCTGATCGTCAGGTTGCCGGACACGCGCAGCTTCTTGTCGCCGGCGGCCTCGACCTTGGTGCTCTTGAAGGTGATGGTCGGAAACTTCTCGGCGTCGAAGAAATCGGCGCTGCGCAGGTGCTCGTCGAACTTCGCCACGTGCGAGTCCAGGCCCGACAGCGGCAGGGTCACTTCCACCTTCGAGGCGCCGACGTTGGCCGGATCGTACGTGATGGAGCCTTCGGCATCGCCGAAGTTGGCGATCGGATTGGAGAAGCCGAAGTGGCTCCAGCTGGCGACCACGGAGGTGTGGTTCGGATCGATCTTGTACGTGACCGGCGCGGCGAAGGCGGCGGTACTGACGACGGCGAGGGCCGCCGCGAGGGCGATGCGCTTGAACATGGGTGCTTCTCCGGTGAAGGGTTGCGAACGAACGTGCACTGCTGAAATGCGGGATCCGTTACAGGATCCGCGCCGCCTCGTCGAAGGACAGTCGCGGCGAACGGGGAAACAGCTTGGCCGTGTCGCCATGGCCAAGGTTGATCAGGAAGTTGGACTTGATCTTCGTGCCGGCGAAGAACGCTTCATCGACCTTCGCGTTGTCGAAACCGGACATCGGCCCGGTGTCCAGGCCCAGCGCACGCGCGGCCATCAGCACGTAGGCGCCCTGCAGGCTGCCGTTGCGCAGGGCGATGGTGGTCAGTGCATCTTCGTGCTTGCCGTCGAACCAGCTGCGCGCGTCGGTATGCGGGAACAGATAAGGCAGTTTCTCGTAGAAGCTCAGGTCGTAGGCGACGATGGCGGTGACCGGCGCGGCCATGGTCTTGGCGTAATTGCCTTCATCCAGCGCGGGGCCGAGCTTGGCCTTGGCATCGGCGGACTTCACGAACACCAGCCGCAGCGGCGACATGTTGGCGCTGGTCGGCCCCCACTTGGCCAGGTCGTAGAGCTCGCGCAGGGTCTCGTCGCTGACCTCGCCACCAAGCTCGTTGTGCGTGCGGGCGGTGCGAAACAGTTGGTCCAGCGCGGACGCGGGCAAGGGGTGGGCGGCGTGCGACATCGTGTACTCCATGAAAGACCGCGACATCGCCGCGGCCGAGGTTCGAGAGTGTAGAGTCTGGCACGTTCGCAACAGCCGACTGATCCGGAACGGATTGATCACAAACGTGCAACGAACGAGCCCCGATACCCGCCGTGATGCCGCCTACGCGACCTGGACGCTGACCGACGGTCACGCCGGAAACGTGCGCCAGGCGCACGCATTGGCGGGCGCGCTGGGCGAACCGTTCCGCGCCTGGACGCTGGCACCGCGCCGGCCCTGGCGCTGGTTCGCGCCACGCCGGGTGCCCGGCGGCGACGGTGCGTTCGGCCCCACCTTCGCGCATGCCATGCACGCGCCGCCGTCGCTGGCCATCGGCTGCGGTCGGCAGGGGGCACTGGCGACGCGCTTGCTGCGTGCGCGCGGCGCGCGCGCGGTGCAGATCCTCGACCCACGCATCGATCCGCGCCATTGGGACCTCGTCATCGCACCGGAACACGATGAGCTCAAAGGCGATAATGTCATCACCCTGATGGGCAGCCTGCATCCCGTCGACGACCTGTGGCTGGCCTCGGCGCGGCATGCGTTTCCCGCGTTGGGCACGCTGCCCGGCCCGCGCATCGCGCTGCTGGTCGGCGGCGCCAGCGCGCACGCGCGGTTCGACGACGCCACCTACGGCGGACTCATGCAGCGCGTGGAGCGCATCGCGCGCGATGAAGGCGGCAGCGTCCTGGCGACCACCTCGCGCCGTACGCCGCCGAGCGTGGGAGGCCAGCTGCGCGATCGCCTGCATGCGGTGCCCGGACTGGTGTGGACGGACGGCGCCGACGGCCCGAACCCCTATGCGGGCCTGCTCGCCTGGGCCGACCGCATCGTCTGCACCGCCGACTCGGTCAACATGCTCTCCGAAGCCGTCGCGACCTGGGCGCCGGTCTTCGTCGCCGGACATGAGCGCGTGCAGGGGCGTCCGCGCCATTTCGTCGATGCGTTGCTGCACAGCGGCCGCGTTCGTGTGCTCGACGAAAGCGCACAGGCGTTCGCCGTGACGCCCCTGCGCGAAACGGCGCGTATCGCCGCGCAAGTCCGCCAGCGACTCGACGGATAGTCCCGCGCCGTCAGCTGTCGAAAATCAGTCCGTGCGCATGCGTCGCGGCGATTATCGCCTCGCGCGCCTGTGCGATCGCCTCGTTGATCGGCAAACGCCGCGGCCGACGGTCGAGCGTGCACGCCAGGCCGGCGTCGACCAGCACCGCGTGCGCCTGCGTCAGCGACGCGACTTCGCCCTCGTCGAGCCAGCCGCTTGCGCCGGTGGCCTGGATCAGCTCGCTCGTATTGCGCGACGACAGCCACTGCGGATGCTGCGCGGAGTGCGCGAGCACCGCGTACTGCAGCAGGAATTCGAGATCGACCAGGCCGCCCTCGCCTTGCTTGAGATCGAACGCGGCCGCATCGCTGCGATCGAGTTCGGCGCGCATGCGACGGCGCATCGACACGACGTCCTCGCACACGCGCTGCACTTCGCGCTGGCGTGAAAGCGTCTGCCGGCGGACGTCCTCGACGTCGGCGCCGAGCGACGCGTCGCCGGCGATGAAGCGCGCCCGCACCAGCGCCTGGTGTTCCCAGGTCCACGCGCGTTCGCGCTGGTAGTCGCGGTAGCTGGGCAGACTCGACACGAGCAGGCCCTTGGCGCCGTCGGGCCGCAGGCGCACGTCGACGTCGTATAGGCGACCGGCTCCCGTCACCGCGCCCAGCAGCGCGACGACCTTCTGCGCCATGCGCGCGAACCAGCGCGTGGCTTCGAGCGGCCGGGCGCCGTCGGAGTGCGCGTGTTCGCCGCCCGGTGCGTCGTAGATGAAGACCAGGTCGAGATCGGATCCGAAGCCGAGTTCCTCGCCGCCCAGGCTGCCGTATCCGATCACCGCGAAACGCGCACCGGGCACGCGGCCATGCGCGCCGGCGACTTCGTGCTCGGCCAGGCGCAGCACGCGCATCACCACGCCGTCGGCCAGCCAAGCCAGCTGGCGGGCACCGTCCACCGCCGACAGGCGCCCATCGCGTACGGCCATCGCGATGCGGAAGCTCAGCGCCTGGCGCACTTCGTTGAGGGCCTGCAGCACGGCTTCGGCATCATCGTTGTCGTTGCGCGCGACGTCGGTGCAGGCGGCATGCAGTTCGTCGCGATCGGGCAACGGACCGGCGACGCGCGCATCGAGCAGTTCGTCGAGCAGCAGCGGATATGCGGCCAGCCGCTCGGCGAGCAGCGCGCTGTGCGTGACCACTTCGACCAGCCGCGCGAGCGCCGCGGGCTGTTCGTCCAGCAGCGCGAGGTACGCGCTACGCCTGAGCACGTTGTGCAACAGCGACAGCAGGCGCCGCAGCGCGAGCATCGGTTCGCTCGATGCGGCCGCCGCCTGCAGCAGGGATGGCAGCACGCGATCCAGACGCGAGCGGGCGCTGTCGGACAGGCCGCGCACACCCGGGCTGCGCGCGAAATCGCGCAACGCCGCGTCGGCGTTTCCTGCCTCGACGAAACCGGCGTCGGCCAGCGCCTCGCTGTCGCCGCCCTCGGGCAGCGCGCGCCAATAGCTGGTCAGGGCATCGGGCGCGTTACGACGGCGGCGCGGCGCGAGCAGCGCCTCGAACTCCGCGGTCACGCGCCCGCGCTGCGCATCGAGCGCTTCGCGCAAGGCGCTCCAGTCGGCGTACCGCAACGACGCGGCGATGCGCTCGCGGTCGTCATCGCGTTCGGGCAGCGCGTGCGTCTGCGCGTCGCGCAGCATCTGCAGGCGATTCTCCATGCGACGCAGGAAACGATACGCCGCCGCCAGCATCGCGCCGGCCTCCGCGCCCATCTGCCGCGCCTCGACCAGCGCCTGCAACGACGGCAGCAGCCGTCGATCACGCAGGCTCGGTTCGCGCCCGCCATAGATCAGTTGCAACGCCTGGACCAGGAATTCGATCTCGCGAATGCCACCGGGCCCGCGCTTGATGTCGTCCGCCAGTTCCCTGCGCGCGACTTCCGCGCTGATCGCCGCCTTCATGCTGCGGAGCCCGTCGAGAGCTCCGAAGTCCAGGTAGCGGCGATACACGAACGGACGCAGCGCGACCAGGAAGCGCTCTCCCGCCTCGATATCGCCCGCGACGGGGCGCGCCTTCTGCCAGGCGTAGCGCTCCCAGTCGCGGCCTTCGCGCTGGAAGTACTGCTCCATCGCGGCGAACGACCATGCCACTCGGCCGGCGTTTCCATACGGGCGCAGTCGCAGGTCCACGCGATGGCAGAACCCGTCGACGGTGGGCTCGTCGAGCAGTTTCGCCAGTTGCTGACCCAGGCGCGCGAAGTAGTGCTCGGCGTCGAGCGGACGCGGGCCATCGCTGCTTCCGGACGACGCGCTGCCGTCGTGCTCGTAGGTGTAGACCAAGTCCACGTCGGAGCTGAAGTTGAGTTCGCCGCCGCCGAGCTTGCCCAGTCCGAACACGACCAGCCGCTGCGGCCGGCCTTCGCGGTCGCGCACGAGGCCGTGGCGCTGCTCGAACTCCTGCTCGATCGCCTCGAGCGCGATCTGCAGGCAGCGCTCGGCCAGCTGCGTGCTCCCGGCGAGCGTGTCGTCGACCTCGTCCAGCCCGAGCACGTCGCGCCAGATCAGCCGCGTGGACCCGGCGGTGCGATAGCGGCGCAGCAGCGCCGGCCAGTCGGCGCGGTTCTCCGCGGTGAGCCGGGGCTCGGAGAGCGGCTGCGCGCCGTCGTCGCCCAGCAGGCGTTCGAGCAGATCCGGCTGGCGTGCGAGCGTGTCGATGGCGAAGTCGCTGGCGATCGCGACGCGTTCGATGCGCGGGATCGCGTCGGGGGCGGCCAGCAGCTCGCTCGGCGCGGGCAGCGACCCACGCAGGCGCGTGAGGACGCGGGCGAGAAGCGGCTCGAACTGGACGGAGTGGGACGCGGAAGGTGCGGAAGGAATCATTCCGCCGATTCTGTCATGCGCCCTGGATGGGCCATTCCGCTGTCGTCGCGCGGGGGCGTGCGTGCGCAACGGCTGCCTGGCGGCGGGAAACTTTCTCGCCGACTACCCGCTCGCCGACAACAGGACAAATAAAAAGCCCGCCCCGGTCGAACCGGTTGCGGGCCTGCTCCCTCCCCCACGTCGGGATGCAGGGCGATCGTGAAGGAACCGTTAGGGGGTTTGCACGCTGCACTGCAAAATAGAACTCAGCGGTTCAAATAGCGTGCCAATCGAACCTTTACGGGCCACCCTGTTCAGGTATGGAACGCCGATCACGCCATGCAATCCGCGCGTCAGGCCGCCTCGAAGAACATCAGATAGACCAGCCGCCCGTTCTCCATCCGGTCGCCGAATGCCGGGCCGGCGGTGTGCCACAGCCAGGGCCGCAACAGCACCAGACGGTTGAAGCGCATCGGCGCCTGCATCGTCGGCTCCCACTTCGCATCGTCGATGCTGTCGCGCTCGATGATCTCGCGGTGCATCTGCTGCATCGAGTCGTAACCCATGGCGCGCATTTCGGCATCGTCGAGCGGTGCGCGATCGGAGTTCGTCGCGCGGTGGCGGAAGAACTCGGTACCGCCGCGGCAATCTTCCGGACGGCTCAGGTAGAGGATTCCCGACCAGTAGGCCTGGTCGATGTGGACTTTCGCGCGACCGGCGTCGGCGGCGAGCGTCATGCGGAACTTCGCGTGCGACTGCAGCGGCGAGACCGGACGCAGGCGCTCGCCGACCAGATCGGACACGCGCTGGTCCAGGCCGTCCATCTCGATGCGTTCGAGCGAGTTGCGACCCGGGAACGCGCCCTGCTGTTCCGGGTAGGTCAGTCGCAGGCCGACCTCGCGCAACTGCATCGCGTCGCGCGGGCTGAGGAAGTCGTCGACGATGATCAGTGAGGTCGGCATGCGCGCGAGCTTATCCGGGCACGCGCATGCCTGCACCCGCCCCGGGCCCACGAAAAAAAAGAACCCCGCATCTCTGCGGGGTTCTTCGTATCGCGGATGACGCGCGGGAAGCGGGACTTAGAAGTCCATGCCGCCCATGCCGCCCATGCCGCCGCCCGGCATCGCCGGCTCGTCCTTCTTCGGCAGCTCGGCGACCATCGCTTCGGTCGTGATCATCAGACCGGCGATCGACGCGGCGTTCTGCAGCGCGGTACGCGTGACCTTGGTCGGGTCCAGGATGCCGGCTTCCAGCATGTCGACGTACTCGCCATTGGCGGCGTTGTAGCCGAACGCGCCCTTGCCTTCGATCACCTTGTTGAGGATGACGGAGGGCTCTTCACCGGCGTTGGTGACGATCTCGCGCAGCGGCGCTTCCATCGCGCGCAGGGCGATCTGGATGCCGTGGTTCTGGTCTTCGTTGGCACCCTTGAGGCCGGCGATCGCGGCCTTGGCGCGCAGCAGCGCAACGCCGCCGCCCGGAACGATGCCTTCCTCGACGGCCGCACGCGTGGCGTGCAGGGCGTCTTCGACGCGCGCCTTCTTTTCCTTCATCTCGATCTCGGTCGAAGCACCGACCTTGATCACCGCCACGCCGCCGGCCAGCTTGGCCACGCGCTCCTGCAGCTTCTCGCGGTCGTAGTCGGAGGAGGTCTCCTCGATCTGCGCCTTGATCTGCTTGATGCGGGCCTGGATGCCGTCGGCATCACCGGCGCCGTCGATGATGGTGGTGTTCTCCTTGGAGACCTGCACCTTCTTGGCACGGCCCAGATCCTTGATCGTGGCCTTTTCCAGCTGCAGGCCGACTTCCTCGGAGATCACGGTGCCGCCGGTCAGCACGGCCATGTCTTCCAGCATCGCCTTGCGGCGATCGCCGAAGCCCGGGGCCTTGACGGCGCAGACCTTCACGATGCCGCGGATGGTGTTGACCACCAGGGTCGCCAGCGCTTCGCCTTCGACTTCCTCGGCGACGATCAGCAGCGGCTTGCCGGCCTTGGCCACGCCCTCGAGCACGGGCAGCAGGTCGCGCACGTTGGAGATCTTCTTGTCGTACAGCAGGATGAACGGATCATCCAGCTCGGCCGACATCGACTGCTGGTTGTTGATGAAGTACGGCGACAGGTAGCCGCGGTCGAACTGCATGCCCTCGACAACGTCGAGCTCGTTCTCCAGGCCCGAACCGTCTTCGACGGTGATCACGCCTTCCTTGCCGACCTTGTCCATCGCCTGGGCGATGAGGTCACCGATGTTGGTGTCCGAGTTGGCCGAGATCGCGCCGACCTGGGCGATTTCCTTGCTCGTCGAGGACGGCTTGGAGATCTTCTTCAGCTCATCGACGGCGGCAACCACGGCCTTGTCGATGCCGCGCTTGAGGTCCATCGGGTTCATGCCGGCCGCAACGGCCTTCATGCCTTCGCGGATCAGCGCCTGCGCCAGCACGGTGGCGGTGGTGGTGCCGTCGCCGGCGTTGTCGGAGGTCTTGGAAGCGACTTCCTTCACCATCTGCGCGCCCATGTTCTCGAACTTGTCGGCAAGCTCGATTTCCTTGGCGACGGACACGCCGTCCTTGGTGATGGTCGGGGCGCCGAAGCTCTTCTCGAGCACGACGTTACGGCCCTTCGGGCCGAGGGTGGCCTTGACGGCATTGGCGAGGATGTTGACACCGCGCACCATCTTGACGCGCGCGTCCTCACCGAAACGGATTTCTTTGGCAGCCATTGTTGTTAACTCCGGGATTCGTTATTCGAGATTCGTGATTCGTAAAAGCGAAGGTGCGGGTGGATCCGGGGGAGAGGGGCATTCGTCAGCGCGCGGCGCTTTGCGAATCCCGAATCTCCAATCCCGAATCCCCGCCTTACGGCGATCAGCCGAGGATCGCGAAGATGTCGTCTTCCTTCACCACCAGGAACTCGGTGCCGTCGAGCTTGACCTCGGTGCCGCTGTACTTGCCGAACAGCACCTTGTCGCCGGCCTTGACCTTCGGCGCGCGCACGTTGCCGTTGTCGAGCACCTTGCCCTCGCCGACTGCGACGACTTCACCCTTGATCGGCTTCTCGGTCGCCGAGTCCGGGATGACGATGCCGCCGGCGGACATCTTTTCTTCTTCCATGCGCTTGATGACCACGCGGTCGTAGAGCGGCTTGATATTCATGGCGACAAAAACCTCCGAGGAGTACGTAAGTGGTTGAAACGAACGAAAAAGTGGCAGAATTTTAGCAGTCGCCCGCGACGAGTGCCAAGATCGCGGGCAAACAAATACCGGCGAACCGGGATGCGTGGGAGATGGGGGGGCCGGCCGGGCTTTCAAGAGCCGGTTGCGGATCCGCCCGACCTTCGCCCTTCGAACGCAGGAATGCGCCGATCCCGGCAACGAGCGGAACGATGGCGCGGGATTGGCGCCGGAAAGGGCGTCGGAAAAAGAAAGAGCGCGTCCCGTGGAACGCGCTCTTTGGGCTTAAGGGTTGCCATCCTGGCCCGGCGCCGTCCCTGCGCCACCCCGAACCCACGCCATGCCATGGCGCACGCGAATGGTGTGCAGTTCGTCAGGTTCCAGCCAGAGGGGCGCGGCCCACGGCTGCTGACTGGCGGTAGCCCAATGGGACGCGAATTTGCCAGACTTGCTTGCCCAAGCTTGCTTCGTCCGGCGATCCGGCTACCTTCAGAACACAGCTTTGGGTGAGTTTTGTTCGCCCTGTGAATGGAGGTAGCCAACGTGACATCCCAGCAACGCATCCGCCTCGCCCGTCGCCATGCGGGGCTTTCGCAGGCCGCCCTGGGCGCGTTGGTCGGCGTGCAGCGCAGCGCCGTCGGTCACTGGGAAGCCGCGCGCGGAAAGTTTCCTTCCGTGGCCCATCTGCGCGAAATCGCGATGGTTACCGGCGTCCAGTTCGAATGGCTGGCGACCGGCCGCGGCAACATGGGGCTGTCGGCCGACACCGCGCTGGACTCGGTGGCCGCCGCCGACGCGGCGCTGGTCGAGGACCCGCTGGAGCTGCGGCTGCTGGCGGCGTTCCGGGCCGCGCCGACACGGGCCAAGGCGCCGCTGGTGGAAGTGGTCGAACAACTGGCCGAACTGCGCACCGGCCGGGCACGCACGCCGACGGCATCGACGCGAGGGTGACGCTCAGCCGCCGGCGAGCCGCTTGACGGCGGCCGGCGGCAAAGCGGCGCAGTCGGCCGCAGGCGTGAAGGCGGACGTGGCCGTTTCATCGCCCTGCACGAGTTGCAGGTGTTTGGCCGAGGCAGGCGCGGACAGCACCAGCGTCCACACCGCGCGGATAGTGCCCTGCATCGGCGGCTCGGCCTGCGGCGCGCCCGCGGGATCGACATAGACCAGGTTCTGCCCCGAAGCGGCCAGCCGCTCGCCGGTTTCGACATCGAGCACCCCCATCGCGGCGGGGTCGCCCCAGCAATCCATGGCGTTCTCGCAGCTCAGGTCCACGAGCAGGCGCGGCGTCGGTTCGGCCTGCAGGCAGGCGGCCCGCACGCGGATGCCGTGGGCGTCGCCGGTCTGCGCGATCGCGGCCAGGCTGGCCAGCGCCAGGGGCAGGCAGGCGAACGCAAGGATCGGTCGGTGGGACATCGGGCCTCCTCGCCGGCATGGGGCCCGGCGCCGGCAGCCTACGACAAAGACGGCGGCACTGCGCAAGCCCGCCGCAACACTGTGGACCGCCCCGGCACGGGCATCGGCGTGGGGCAGGCCCTACACTGGCGCCCCTCATGCCCACGCCCATCGCACCGCCGGTGCGGCTCGTGCTCAGCACCTGCCCCGACGCGCAAACCGCCGATGCCCTCGCCACCTCGCTGGTCGAGGCGCGGCTGGCCGCCTGCGTCAACGTGCTGCCAGGCGTGCGCTCGACCTACCGCTGGCAGGGCGCCGTGGAGCGCAGCGAGGAAGTGCTGCTGCTGATCAAGACCACCGCCGACCGCCAGGACGCGCTGGTCGAACGCCTCAAGGCACTGCATCCGTATGAACTGCCCGAAGCCCTCGCGGTCGAAGCCATCGGTGGCCTCGCCGCATACCTGGACTGGGTGGCCGAACAGACCCGTGACGATGACTGATTCGATTCGCGCGCGCGCCGCGCGCCTGCTTTCCTTCTTCCTTCCGTTGGCGCTGTGCCTGGTGGCGATGCCCGCCAGCGCGGCGATCGATCCGGACGATCTGCTGCCGGTCGACGACGCCTTCGCGCTGCGCGCCGAAGCGCCGTCCGCCGACCGCATCGAGATCCGCTGGCGCATCGCCGACGGCTATTACCTGTATCGGCACCGCATCGCCGTGCAGGCCGATGCCGGTTTCGCCGCGCAGCCGTTGCAGCTGCCCAAGGGCGATGCGCACGAAGACGAATTCTTCGGCAAGGTCGAGACCTACCGGCAGGCGCTGACCGCCGTCCTGCCCGGCCGCGCGACGGCCGGCCCGGTCACGTTGAAGATCAAGTACCAGGGCTGCGCCGACGCCGGCATCTGCTACCCGCCGCAGGTGCGCACCGTGACCGTCGCGCTGCCGGCGGCGACGGACGCGACGGAAGGTGCGCGCCCGCTGGTGAACTTCGGTAGTCGCGGCGCGCCGCTGGGCGGCGGCCTGCTCGGCGCGAAGACGACCGGCACCGAGGCCCTGCCGCTGCCGCCCGAACAGGCGTTCGGCTTCGAGGCGATCGCCGGCGACGGCAACACCCTGCTGCTGCGCTTCACGCCCGCCAAGGGCTATTACCTGTATCGCGACAAGACGACGCTGAAGCTCGACGCCGCCGCATCGAAGGCCGGCTTCACGCTCGGCGCCCCGCGCTGGCCCCGAGGCACGGCGCATCGCGACGAGCATTTCGGCGACGTCACCGTGTTCTTCGACCAGGTCGAGGTGCCGGTGGCGGTCGCGCGCACGAAGCCCGATGCCGCGACGCTCCGGCTCACGGCCGGCTTCCAGGGCTGCCAGACCGACGGCATCTGCTACCCGCCGATGACGCGCACCGTCGACGTCGCGCTGCCGGCGGGCAAGGTGGGTGCGGTGGCGACGCCGGTGTTGCCCAGCGGTTCAACGAGCGCGGACTCGAAGGGCGCCGGCAACGCCGCGGCCGATGCGCCGCCCGTGCCCCGCGTCGAACCGGCGCCGGCCGCGCAGGCACCCCAGCCTTCCGCCGTCGCCCCGAGCGGCGTCGAGCAGGCCGAGGACAGCCGGATCGCGGCCGCATTGTCCGGCCCGAACCGCTGGTGGGCGCTGGCGAGTTTCTTCGGCTTCGGCCTGCTGCTGGCATTCACGCCTTGCGTGCTGCCGATGATTCCGATCCTGTCCGGACTCATCGCCGGCCAGGGACCAAACCTCGGCGCGCGCCGTGCGTTCACGCTGTCGTTCGTCTACGTGCTGGCCAACGCGCTGGTCTTCACCGCGGCCGGCGTCGTCGCCGGACTGGCGGGCGCGAACCTGCAGGTGGCCTTCCAGACGCCGTGGGTGATCGTCGCGTTCGCGGCGCTGTTCGTGGTGCTCGCGCTGTCCAGCTTCGGCCTGTACGAGTTGCAGCTGCCGGCCGCGCTGCGCAGCCGCCTGGGCGCGATGAGCGATCGCCAGCGTGGCGGTTCGATGGCGGGCGTAGCGGCGATGGGCGCGTTGTCGGCGCTGATCGTCGGCCCCTGCGTCGCCCCGCCGCTGGCGGCCGCCGTGCTCTACATCGGACAGACGCAGGATCCGGTGTTCGGTGGCGTGGCGCTGTTCCTGCTCGGCATGGGCATGGGCGTGCCGCTGCTCGGGTTCGGGGTGGCCGCAGGCAAGGGCATGCCGACCAGCGGGCCGTGGATGGTCACGGTGCAGCGCGTGTTCGGCTTCGTGTTCCTGGGGCTGGCGGTGTGGATGCTGTCGCGCATCCTGCCCGCGCCGTGGACGCTGGCGCTGTGGGGCGTGTTGCTGCTCGCCGGAGCGGCTGCAGTGGCCATCGGCCTGCGCCCGCTGCACCACGACGGTGCACGCATCATCGGCTGGACCTCGGTGCTGATCCTGGGCCTGTTCGGGGCCGCGCAGTTGGTCGGCGCGATGGCCGGCAGCCGCGATCCGCTCAAGCCGCTCGCCGGCCTGCGCGGCGGCACTGCGCAGGAAGCCGAACTGCCCTTCCGCAAGATCAAGTCGCTGGCCGATCTGGACCGCGAAGTCGCCGCCGCGAAGGCCGCGGGCAAGCCGGTGATGCTCGACTTCTATGCCGACTGGTGCGTGGCCTGCAAGGAGATGGAGAAGTACACCTTCCCCGAACCCGCCGTGCACCAGGCTCTGGCCAGCTTCGTGCTCCTCAAGGCCGACGTGACCGCCAATGACGACGTCGACCAGGCGCTGATGAAGCGGCTGGGCATCATCGGTCCGCCGGCGACGCTGTACTTCACGCACGGCGCCGAGCGCCGCGAGCTGCGCCTGTTCGGCTTCGAGGATGCGGAGAACTTCGTCGAACGTGCCGGGCGGGCGACGCGCTGATGGGTTCGACGGGCAAGGTGCTGCTGATCGCGGTGATCGCCGGCGCCCTGGGGGTCGTGGCGGGACTGGTGGTCAATGGCCCCGGCCCGCTGTTGCGCACCGAGGTCGGCCAGCGCGCCTTGCAGTCGGCCATGGAGGCGTCTGCGCCGACGCCCCCGGCGGACCTGAAGGTCGCGCGCCGCGGCGACGTCATTCCGTCGATCCGCCTGCCTGCGCTCGATGGCGCGCCGGTCGAGCTCCCCGCCGCCTACGCCGGCAAGCCGGTGCTGATCAACCTGTGGGCGAGCTGGTGCGGGCCCTGCATCGAAGAGATGCCCGAGCTGGACCGTTTCGCCGCCAGCCAGGGCGCGAACGGCACGCAAGTGGTCGGCATCGCGCTGGATGACCGCACCGCGGTGGCGGACTTCCTCAAGCGCGTTCCGGTGCGTTACACGATCCTGCTCGACGAGGCCGGCCCGCGCGATGCCGGCGTGCAGCTCGGCAATCCGAAGGGCGTGCTGCCTTACACCGCGCTGATTTCGGCGGACGGCCGCCTGATCCGGCAGAAGATCGGCCCGTTCCAGCACGGCGAAATCGACGACTGGGTCGCAGATTAGAGCGACCACTCAAACACTTGATTAACTTCCGGGAACTTCGTCGATACGGCGGCGAACGTCTGGACACCCTGAAAGGCATGGCGCACACTGCCGCCCTTCGGCTCTGTTCAACGCGAAAATTCCGGCCCCGATGGCGAAACTGCTGGTCCTGCACGGCCCCAACCTCAACCTGCTCGGCACGCGCGAGCCGGAGGTCTATGGCCGCACGACCCTGGCGGACATCGACGCCGACCTGCACGCGCGCAGCGAGGCCGCCGGCCACACCCTCCAGACGCTCCAGGCCAACGCCGAGCATGTGCTGGTCGAACGCATCCAGGCTACCCGCGCCGACGGCACCGCCTTCATCCTGATCAACCCCGCCGCCTTCACCCACACCAGCGTCGCCATCCGCGACGCGCTGGCGGCGGTCGCCCTGCCTTTCATCGAGATCCACCTGTCCAACCCGCACCGCCGCGAACCCTTCCGCCACACCAGCTACTTCAGCGATCTGGCGGTGGGCGTGGTGTGCGGCTTCGGCGCGGACAGCTACCGCTACGCCCTCGATGCGGCCCTGTCCCGTTTACAGCCGGGATCGGGGATTGGGGATTAGGGATTCGCGAAAGCGACCCGGATCCAACCGATTCCCGAATCCCGAATATCCAATCCCGAACACCAGAGGCCCACCATGGACCTGCGCAAAATCAAGAAGCTGATCGACCTGCTCGAGGAATCCAATCTCGCCGAGATCGAGATCAAGGAAGGCGAGGAGTCGGTCCGCCTGGCCCGCACGCCCAAGGGCACCGTCGCGGCGGCGCCGCAGATGATGCATGCGCCGGTCGCCGCGCCCTCGCCGGTCATGCCGATGCAAGGCCCCACCGAAGCCGCCAGCGGCGGCACGCCCAAGCCCGCCGCCGACCTGCCCGCGGGCCATGTCGTGCGCGCGCCGATGGTCGGCACCTTCTACGCCTCGCCGGCGCCGGACAAGCCGGCGTTCGTCAGCGTCGGTCAGGCCGTCAAGGCCGGCGACACGCTGGGCGTCATCGAAGCGATGAAGATGTTCAACCCCATCGAAGCGGACGTGTCCGGCACCGTGCTCAAGATGATGGTCGAGAACGGCCAGCCGATCGAATTCGACCAGCCACTGTTTGTGATTGGGTAAGAGCCGGGATTCGTGATTCGGGATTCGTTACAGCGGCCCCACGAGCGCCTGGAGGTATGGCGCGATGCGATGTCGCTTGTCGAATGGACCTACCGGATTACTTCGCCCTTTCCCGCCGATGAGCGGTTTGGCCTGACAACGCAACTGCGTCGGGCCGCTGTCAGCATTCCCTCCAACATTGCCGAAGGCGCCGCGCGACGCTCAAGACAGGAATACCTCCGATTCCTCTCGATCGCGCGCGGCTCGCTTGCGGAACTGGATACGCAACTCCAGATTGCGCAGCGGCTCCAGTACATGGATTCAGATCCGCAGATTTACGACCTGCTCAATCGAACCTTCGCCCGTCTCAACGCACTGATCCGCTCCCTCGATTCGGAGCCGCGTCACGTCCGCGAGATGCCCGCGCTTTACGAATCTCCAATCTCGAATCCCGAATCCCATGCTCGATAAAGTCGTAATCGCCAACCGCGGTGAGATCGCGCTGCGCATCCTGCGCGCGTGCCACGCGCTGGGCATCCGCACGGTCGCGGTGCACTCCACCGTCGACCGGAACCTCAAGCACGTCGCGATGGCCGACGAGTCGGTCTGCATCGGCCCGGCGCCGTCCACCGACAGCTACCTCAACATGGCGCAGATCATCGCCGCCGCCGAGGTCACCGACGCGCAGGCGATCCATCCCGGCTACGGCTTCCTGTCGGAGAACGCGGACTTCGCCGAGCGCGTGGAGCAGTCCGGCTTCATCTTCATCGGACCCAAGGCCGACACGATCCGCCTGATGGGCGACAAGGTCGAAGCGATCCGCGCGATGAAGTCCGCCGGCGTGCCCTGCGTGCCCGGCAGCGGCGGCCCGCTCGGCGACGACGCGGCGACCAACGTCAAGATCGCGCGCGAGATCGGCTATCCGGTCATCGTCAAGGCCGCCGGCGGCGGCGGCGGTCGCGGTATGCGCGTGGTGCACACCGAGGCGCATCTGGTCACCGCGATCCAGACCACCAAGTCCGAAGCCAAGGCCGCGTTCGGCAACGACATGGTCTACATGGAGAAGTTCCTGGAGAACCCGCGCCACGTGGAGATCCAGGTGCTCGCCGACGGCCAGGGCCACGCGATCCACCTGGGTGAGCGCGATTGCTCGATGCAGCGCCGCCACCAGAAGGTCGTCGAGGAAGCGCCGGCGCCGGGCATCACGCCCGAGCAGCGCGCGGAGATCGGAAAGGTGTGCGTGGAAGCCTGCCTGCGCATCGGCTACCGCGGCGCCGGCACGTTCGAATTCCTGTACGAGAACGGCAGCTTCTACTTCATCGAGATGAACACCCGTATCCAGGTGGAGCATCCGGTCACCGAGATGGTCACCGGCATCGACCTGGTGCGCGAGCAGCTCAACATCGC
The DNA here is from genome assembly GCA_005503055.1 of Lysobacteraceae bacterium P. GTDB lineage: Bacteria > Pseudomonadota > Gammaproteobacteria > Xanthomonadales > Xanthomonadaceae > Lysobacter_J. The sequence continues at coordinate 75,824 of SCOX01000002.1, forward strand.
CGCCGGCCACAAGCTGTCGATCAAGCAGAGCGACATCGTGCTGGAAGGCCATGCGATCGAGTGCCGCATCAACGCCGAGGACCCGGACACGTTCATGCCGTTCCCCGGCCTGATCCAGCACTTCCATGCGCCGGGTGGCCCCGGCGTGCGCGTGGACAGCCACATCTACGAAGGCTATCGCGTGCCGCCGAACTACGACTCGATGATCGGCAAGCTGATCGTGCACGGCCCCGACCGCGAGACCGCGATCGCGCGCATGCGCGTGGCGCTGAGCGAGATGGTGGTCGACGGCATCAAGACCAACATCCCGTTGCAGCAGCGGATCATGTCCGACGCCGGCTTCCAGCAGGGCGGCATGAACATCCACTACCTCGAGAAGCGCCTGAAGGAACAGAAGGAAAAGGCGCTGTCGATCGTGTGATCTGCGAACCGCGGCCCAGGCCGCGGTTTTTCTTTGTGCCGAGGAATGCCCGCATGACCCCGCGAATCTTGATCGCCCTGCTCATCGGCCTGGCCTCGTCGCATGCGACGGCCGCGCCTAAAACGGCCGGCAATTGGCTCCAGGTCGAAACGGCCGGCGCCGCCGAGGACACCGTCGCGCGCGTCTACCGCGAGCAATTGCTGTCCTGGTATCGCACCAGCGGCTCGATGGATGGCGGCGAACTGGATTCGCTTCCGCAAACCGACTACTTCGCGTTCCGCCCCGACCTGACCAGCTTCTCCATCGACCAGGGCGAGTTCGCGGGCCTGTGGACCTTCGCTCCGCCGCAACAGGGCCGCTGGCCGGACAGCGCGGTGCAGGTGATCGACCACTCCGACGCGAACCAGTACCGCATCGTCGCCCGCGTGTACTGCAATCCCGCCACCGCTGCGTGCAAGAAGCTGCAGGCCGAGACCGCGGCGATGACGCCGCCGGAACCGTTCACCGACACTGAGAGCCCCAGCTACGCCGCGTGGCGTCGACTGATCGAGCGCGAGGCCTGCACGCCGGCGCCCAAGGACATGCCGCCTCCGCCTTACCCGGCGTCGCTGGCGCGGCACGGTGAAGGCGGACGCGTGGAGCTGCGGCTGCTGGTGAATCCCTGCGGCGAAGTGCGCGCGGTGCGCCTGAGCGAGTCTTCGGGCTATCCGATGCTGGATCAGTCGGCGATCAACGCCGCATGGCGCTGGCGCATCCAGTCCGACCGCCAGGAGACGGGGGCCCTGGTCAGGGTCCCGGTGGACTTCGTGCCGCCACAAACGGACGGGGCGTCCACCGGTCGGGTCGATCGGGCGGCGCGCTGAGGCCGCCGGTTTGATGCGTTAGCGGTCCGATGCCTGGGCCGAGGCGTCGGCAGTGGCGTCGCTATCGTCGGCTGCGTTGTTCTGGGTGCCCGCGATCGGATGCGTCCCGGCGCTGGAGGATGGACTGACCACCATCACGTACTCGCTGGAACCGTCGGGCCAAACCACCTTGAAGGTGCTGCCCGGCGGAAGCGTCGAGAACGGCGCTCCGCTGCTGGCGCGATACACCGCCGCGACCTGCGCGGCTCCGGAGATCCGCATGTCCTCCGACGAGTGCACCGTGGTCACCGCCACTTGCGACAGATGGCGGTATTCATCGCCGACCACGTCGATCATCACGCCCGCTGCGGCCACCGAGTACGTGGCGAACAACAGCGCCCAGAAATACCGGCGAGTCTTGGTTGCCAATCGTAGGTTCTTCATTTCCTTTCCCTCTTCCCGCCCATGAGCGAGTCGACCATGTCATTGATGACGTCCGCGCCCTGGCGCGGGACCGCAGCGTCGAATACGAAGCGTTCGAAATCCTGTCCGGGCACGCGCGAGCAGATACCGCCGTTGGCGCAGTACGAAGTCATCAGCGCGCTGTCGGGGGCACAGTCCATGCCGAGCCGGCATGCCGCCAGTTGCCAGGCCAGTTCCGAAAATTGGGTGCCGGCGACTTGGTCGGCCAGTTCGAGCTTGCCGCTTGCGGCGACGCCCATCGCCGGCGACAGCGCCGAATACGCTTCCGGGTCGGCCGATTCCTGCACGCGCTCGACCAGATCGCGCTTGTACTCGGGCGTATCCTTCAACGGCTCGCCCGTTGCGAGCAGCGAGGCCTCGGCGGCGACGCTGCCGGCCTCCGCCGCTTCGACGCGCTGGAGCACGATCATGCGCGGGGTGAGTTCATCCTGCGGGACGAAGCGCGCGCAGCGCTGACTGACGCGTTCGCGTGCGGCGACCATCGCCGCCGAACCGCGCATCGCCATGTCTCCGATCACGCGCGTGTCGCGGTCGAACGCCGCCGGCGCCATCGCGAAGCTGGAGCAGTACTCATACGCGCGGCTCATCATCCACATCGCATCGGGATCGCGTTCGCGCACCGCCGGCTCGAGCGATTGCACGTAGGCGTAGAGATCGGGCGTGGTGGCGAAGTTCTCGCGGATGGAGGTGCCCAGCGGAACCTGCGCTCCCGCCTGCGGGGCGATCGCGCTGGGACGCGCGTGGTCGACGGCGACTCTGGGCGCGCTAGCGGGCAGTTGCGCGTCCACCGCCGTAGCGATGGTGACACGCTGCACGCTGCTGCGGTCGCCTCCCTGCACCCAGGCCGCGACCGAGACGATGACGAGCACGACCAACGTCGCCCATGCGAGCGTGCGGGTGCTCGGCCATGAAAGCGATCGTCCTCTCAACTCGGTTTGGAAGGTATTGGCCATCGGTGGGGGATCGGCGTCGGGCCATTCTAAGGCCAAGCTGCCGCCGCCATCGGCACGGTGCCCGGCTGAATGCGGGCGACCCGCCCGTCCGTGTGACCGCCAGCCCGCTTTACGCGACCGGCGGCTCGCCCCACCATGACCGCCCGTCGTCGCCTTCCCGCCCCGCCATGCCCTTCCTCGAACTCACCCTGCCCTGCACCGAGGTCCAGCAGCCGCGCTACGAGCGCGCACTGGAAAGTGTCGGCGCGCTGGCCGTCACCCTGGCCGATGCCCATGCCGACGCGCCCGACGAGCAGGCGATTTTCGAGCCGGGCGTGGGCGAAACGCCGCTGTGGCATGAGCTGGTGCTCACCGCGCTGTTCCAGGCCGGCACGCCGCAGGAACTGTTGCTGTATGCCCTGAGCGCCGCCGACGAAGGCCTGGACTGGTCGCGGGCGAGCTTCCGCGACGTCGAGGACCAGGACTGGGAACGCGCCTGGATGGACCAGTACGAGCCGCTCCAGTTCGGTCGCCGCACCTGGATCGTGCCGTGGAACCACGAGCTGCCCGACGGCGCCGACGCGGCGGACGCCGCCGTGGTGCGCCTGGATCCCGGCCTGGCCTTCGGTTCCGGCACCCACCCGACCACGGCGTTGTGCCTGCAATGGCTCGATGCGCTCGCCGACGAAGGCGTGCTGGCCGGCCAGCGCGTGCTCGATTTCGGCTGCGGCTCGGGCATCCTCGCGCTCGCCGCGTTGAAGCTGGGCGCGGTGCAGGCCGTCGGCGTCGACAACGACCCGCAGGCGCTCATCGCCACCGTCGACAACGCGCAGCGCAACGCCGTGGACGAACGCCTCGTGGCTTTCGCGCCGGAAGACGAACCCGCCGACACCTACCCCGTCGTGGTCGCCAACATCCTCGCCTCGGCGCTGGTGTCGCTGGCCGACACCCTCGCCGCGCGCGTCGCCCCGGGCGGACGCATCGCGATGTCGGGCATCCTCGCCGGCCAGGAGGACGACGTCATCGCACGTTACAGCGCGGACTTCGACCACCTTCGCGCCGACCGCATGGAAGACTGGATGCGCGTCACAGGCGTGCGCCGTCGATGACAACGCCGCGCGACGGCATGCTTGAATAGCCACCATGTTCGTTCCGTGCCCGCACTGCGGATTCCTGGTCGCGCTCATCGTCCGTGCGGACGGTGCGCCGCAGCGTTGCCCACGTTGCGATGGCCTGGTGCAGTCGCCGATCGACGAGGGCGACACGACGCCGGGTGATAGCGATACCGCGCACGTACCCGACACGATCGAAACATCAACGTACGCCGGCGCACCCGAGGAATCGACCGTCGCACCGCCAGCCGCTGCACCCGACGCCGCATCCGAAGCCGTCGCGACGGACGTGGCGTCGGTGGAAGAACCGGCGCACACACAGGTGCCCGACGCGGACGCCACGCGCACGTACGAAGAGGCCATCGCCGCCGTCACCGTCGGCACTCCCGCGAACCGGAGCCGGCGCGCCGCGCGTCCGCGTCGCAAGGGCGCACCGAGTTTCGCCCGTCATTCCACGCCCTCCGCACCGGCGCGCGCGCACTGGGGCTGGCATGCCGGCGTGGCAGGACTGACGTTGCTGCTCGCGCTGCAATTGCTGCTCGCGCAGCGTCACGAACTGGCCGCCGATCCGCGCTGGCGACCGCTCGTCGCCGGCGCATGCACCGTCCTGCGCTGCGAGGTGCCGGCGTGGCGCGAACCGGCTGCGTTCACGATGCTCCAGCGCAGCGTGCGGCCCAAATCCGGCCAGACAGGCGTGCTTACCGTAGAGGCCAGCTTCCGCAACGACGCGCATTGGTCGCAACCCTGGCCGACGCTGGTGTTGAGCCTGGCGGACGTCGACGGCCGCCAGGTCGGCGTGCGTGCGTTCACTCCCGACGAGTACCGCGCAGCGCACGGTGGCGCCGATCGCCTCCTGCCCGGGCAGAGTGCGAACGTGGCGTTGGAAGTCGTGGAACCGGCGCCGCGCATCGTGGCGTTCACCTTCGATTTCCGCTGAGCGCAACTCATTGGCGCCTGCGACGGGCCCACGCTAGACTCCCCCTCCGCCGACCTCGCACCGTGATCTGGTCGCGCGAAGAATGGGGATCACGTTGAACGCCGCAACCGACCGAACCGACGCCGCACGCCCCGCTCCGCGCGTGCCGCTGCGCGACCATGTCGCCACGTCGATCCGCCGCTTCCTGGGCGACCTGGACGGTTGCGATACCGAGAACCTCTACGAGATCGCACTGCGCGAACTCGAGATCCCGCTGTTCGCCGAAGTGCTGCAGCACTGCGACGGCAACCAGAGCCGCGCCGCGTCGATGCTCGGCATCCACCGCGCCACGCTGCGCAAGAAGCTGCGCGAGTACGGGCTGGACTGACGCCCGCCGCGCCGCCCTTGCGGCGCACGCGAATCCGCTAGACTCCGTTCGACCGGCTTTTGGGGAGCTTCGAGGAAGCACGCCGGTCCGAACGAATTCATGCCGCGTGTCCGGAGGCGATGCCACCGGTCGTCGCGGTGCAGCCAGCAGCCAGGGGGGCTGTCCAATGCAAGCTGTCGTGTCGTTGCCCGTGCGGGTCGCACCCGCGTTGGTGCTGTTCGCGTCCTTGGTTCTGCCCGGCGCCCACGCGGCCACGAGCAAGTCCATCCCGGTCGTATCCAATCCCACGCAGATCGCCGTGTACGTGCCGCCGTCGGCCCTCTCGGCCCGCACCTACGTGCCGGTCAGCAACCTGTGGATCGAGCCCGGCAAGGCGTTCTCCGATGCGCTCGCCGACGTGGGCAAGCGCTATTTCCCGGCGCTGCATGTCGTGCCCGACGAGGCGGACGCGCACTACGGACTGCTGCTGGATCTGGCGCCGAAATGGTCGCGCGAAACCGGCAAGCCGATCCTCTCGGTGAAGTACGACGTGTACGCGCTCGACGGCAAGAAGCTGCTGACCGGAAGCGTCGACGAGCCCATCCGCGGCGGCAACCTCAACGCCGGTGCGGCCACCGCTTCGGGCCTGGCCGTGCAGCAGATCATGTACACGGTCCAGACTCGGCTGAAGCCCGACCCGACGCAGTTCCCCGCCAGCGGCTCGACCGCGAAGCTCGACCTGTCGCCGTACGTGGACCGCGAGAAGCCGCTGCGCACCGGCACGGCGTTTTTCGTCAACAGGACCGGTCAGCTGCTGACCGCGGCGCACGTGTCGCGCGACTGCGTGCTGATGGAAGCGCACCAGGACGGCACTACCTTTCCGGTCACCTCGCGCGCGTCCAGCGATCTGCTCGACGTCGCCGTGCTCGACTCCGGCAAGGCGCGTACCTCGGCCATCGCGTTACGTCAGGGCAACGAGATCGTCCTGGGCGAATCCGTCACCAGCGTCGGCTTTCCGCTGCAGGGCCTGCTCGGCGATTCGCCCAACGTGACCCGCGGCAACATCAGCGCCAGCAAGGGCCTGCGCGGATCGCAGGGCATGTTCCAGTTCTCCGCACCGATCCAGCCGGGCAACAGCGGCGGTCCGATCGTGTCCGACAACGGCGAGTTGCTGGGCATGGCGGTGAGCACGCTCAACGCCGACGCGCTCGCCAAGCTCGGTCAGATTCCGCAGAACGTGAACTTCGCGCTGGATGCGCGCTATGTCGCGATGTTCCTGCAACGCGAGAAGGTCGCCTTCGACGTGATCCGTCCGCAGGGCGCCGGCAGCCTGCAGGCGGCCAACCAGGCCGCGCTGACCAACACCGTCCAACTCAACTGCTACCAGTAAGGCGGCGCGCCATGATCAGAGAGTCGATGTTCGTCCTCCTGCTGTCGCTGCCGCTGCACGCGCTCGCCGCGGACCCGCCGGTGCCCACGGGAATGAAGCCGGTGCCCAACGGCAGCACGCCGCCCGCCTCGATTCCGGCGGTTCCCAACACCACGCCCGTCGTGGCGCCGGTCGCACCCAACGCAAGCGCGCCCGTGATCCCACCGCCCATCGCGGTGCCGGTCGTGACCAATGGCGGCACAGCCGCCGCGGTGGTCTTGCCGCCGATGAAGTTCTTCGCCTCGGTCGCCGGGGACGACGTGCTGGCCGCGTTCAAGGCCGATCCGGCCTTCGCTGCGCTCGACAAGGAACTGGCCGGCAGCCCGCTCGCGCTGGTGGTCACGCACACGGTCCGGCCGACCGCGGCCGGTACCGCCGCCGGTCTGCTGAGCGCCGTGCTGTCCGGCGGCACGCTGGGCATCCTGCCGATGGTCAGCAACGATCGCCTGGTGGTGCGCTACGAAGTCATGCTCAACGGCAAGACGGTGACCAGCTACACCTTCGAACGCACCGCCACGCGCGCGCAGAACCTGTGGACCGCCGGCAACGACGGCACCGGCGGGCTGGGCAAGGGCGGCGTGGAATGGGTGAAGTCCACCGCGGCGGAAGTCGCCACCAAGCTCGCGCGCGACCCGGCGATGCTCGCCGTACGCGACGAGATGGAGTTCTACTTCCCCAGCACCGGGGCCAAGTCCGCCAGCATGGCCAAGTGACGGCGATACCGGCACCGGCTGCAGGAGCCTTCAGGCGTCCGCTGCACCGGTGCCACCCGGCCCGCGGCGTATAATTGCCGGGCTTTCCGCTTCCCAAGCCCCCCATGAACAACGATGCCGCCGCCTCGCCGGTGAAACTCCGCCGCGCGCTGCTTTCCGTTTCCGACAAGACCGGCCTGATCGATCTGGCCCGCGCGCTCCACGACCACGGCGTGGAACTGCTCTCCACCGGCGGCACCGCCAAGGCGATCCGCGAGGCCGGCCTGCCGGTCAAGGACGTCAGCGACGTCACCGGTTTCCCCGAGATGATGGACGGCCGCGTCAAGACGCTCCATCCGCTCGTGCACGGTGGCCTGCTCGGCCGCGCCGGCACCGACGACGCGGTGATGGCGCAGCACGGCATCGGCGCGATCGACCTGCTGGTGCTCAACCTTTATCCGTTCGAGAAGGTCTCGGCCGATCCCTCCAGCACGATGGAAGAGATCGTCGAGAACATCGACATCGGCGGCCCGGCGATGCTGCGTTCGGCGGCGAAGAACTTCGCCCGCGTCGCGGTGGCGACCGATCCGGCGCAGTACGCCGGCCTCGTCGAGGAACTGAATGCGAACGGCGGCGCGCTGTCCGCCGCGACGCGCTTCGCGATGTCGGTGGCCGCGTTCAACCGCGTCGCGCAGTACGACGCGTTCATCAGCAACTATCTGTCCTCGCTTGTGGATCCCTCCACAGAAGACCGCACATCCGTGTGCGGACTCCTCCAAAGGGCCGACGGTTCGCAGGCGCTGTTCCCCGCGCAGCAGAACAGCAACTTCGTGAAGGTGATGGACCTGCGCTACGGCGAGAACCCGCACCAGCACGGCGCGTTCTACCGCGACCTGTGGCCGGTGCCGGGCACGCTGGCGACGTTCACGCAGCTGCAGGGCAAAGAGCTCAGCTACAACAACCTCGCCGACGCCGACGCCGCGTGGGAATGCGTGCGCCAGTTCGAGCGCCCGGCCTGCGTGATCGTCAAGCACGCCAATCCCTGCGGCGTGGCCGAAGGCGTGGCCTGCGGCGACGCGTACGAACTGGCCTACGCCACCGATCCGACCTCCGCGTTCGGCGGCATTCTCGCCTTCAACACCACACTCGATGCCGCCACGGCGAAGGCCATCCTCGACCGCCAGTTCGTCGAAGTGCTGATCGCGCCGGACTACGAGGAAGGCGCGCTCGACTACGCCAAGAAGAAGGCCAACGTGCGCGTGCTGCGCATCCCGCACGGCGAAGGCCGCAACAACATGGACGTCAAGCGCGTCGGCTCGGGCCTGCTGATGCAGACCAGCGACATCCGCGAAGTCACGCGCGACGAGCTGAAGGTCGTGACGAAGATCGCGCCGACCCAGGAACAGATGGACGACCTGCTGTTCGCCTGGCGCGTGGCGAAGTTCGTGAAGTCCAACGCGATCGTGTATGCGAAAGACCATCGCACCATCGGCGTCGGCGCGGGCCAGATGAGCCGCGTGTACTCGGCGCGCATCGCCGGCATCAAGGCGACGGACGCGGGCCTGGTCGTGCCGGGTTCGGTGATGGCATCGGATGCGTTCTTCCCGTTCCGCGACGGCATCGACGCCGCGGCCGAAGCCGGCATCAAGGCCGTAATCCAGCCGGGCGGCTCGATGCGCGACAGCGAAGTGATCGCCGCCGCCGACGAGCACGGCCTGGCGATGGTGTTCACGGGCGTTCGGCATTTCAGGCATTGAGGCCGGGATTCGGGAATCGTGATTCGTGATTCGTGATTCGTGATTCGTGATTCGTGATTCGTGATTCGGGATTCGGGATTCGGGATTCGGGATTCGAAAGAGCGTCGCCGCTCTTGATCGTCATCCCCGCGAAGGCGGGGATCCGGGCCCGCTGCCTCGCAGCACACGTAGCCCGGGTAAGCGAAGCGCACCCGGGGTTCGGCAAGGCATCACCCGGGTGCGCTTCGCTTACCCGGGCTACGCATGCCCACTGAACGCATCGGCCCGGACCGCCGACGCCGCCATAACCGCCTCCCCGCCAGACTTCCCCCACACGCCGGGAGGCCTTATGTGGATCCGCACCGAAACGCTCGACGACCACGCCGCGATCCGTGAACTGCTCGGCGCCGCCTTCGCCGACGCCCCGGGCGCCGGACGCGTGGAACAGCGCATCGTCGATGCGCTGCGCGAGGACGACCAGCTCACGCTAAGCCTGGTGGCCGACATCGACGGACGCATTGCCGGCTGCGCGGTGTTCTCGCCGGTGGCCATCGAAGGCGCCCAGGCCTGGTACGGCCTGGGCCCCGTCGCCGTCGACCCGCGCGACCAGGGGCACGGCGTGGGCACCGCGCTGATCCGCGCCGGGCTGGCCGAACTGGCCGACCAGGGCGCCGCCGGCTGCGTGGTGCTGGGCGAACCGGCCTATTACGCCCGCTTCGGCTTCCTCAACGACGGCGAACTGCACTACGCCGATGCGCCGCCGCAGTACTTCCAGTCCCTCGCGTTCAACGACGCCGCGACCGCGAAGGGCGCGGTGCGCTACCACCGGTCCTTCTCGGATGCCTGAAGATGCGGATGAACGCGGCGCCGGCCGATGCGGCGACGCGGACGCGTTCGACTTGATGAAGACGGCGCGCCACGGACGCGCGGGTCGCGGCATCCGCGCCGCTTCCGTAAAATCCGCGGTCCCACGTCGCGACCCGCAGGAGCGCACATGAAAGTCCTCGTTATCGGTTCCGGCGGTCGCGAACACGCCCTGGCCTGGAAACTGGCGCAGTCGCCGCGCGTGAGCGAGGTGCTGGTCGCCCCGGGCAACGCCGGCACCGCGAGCGAGCCCAAGTGCCGCAACGTGGACGTGCCCGCCGCCGACATCGACGCCCTGCTGGCGCTGGTGACGCGCGAAGGCGTGAGCGTCACCGTCGTCGGCCCCGAAGGCCCGCTGGTGAACGGCGTGGTCGACCGCTTCCGCGCCGCCGGCCACCGCATCTTCGGTCCGACGCAGGCCGCCGCGCAGCTGGAAGGCAGCAAGGCGTACGCGAAGAACTTCCTCGCGCGCCACGGCATTCCCACCGCGCACTACGCCGTGTTCACCGAAGCCGAGGCCGCGCTCGAATACGTGCAGGACAAAGGCGCGCCCATCGTCATCAAGGCCGATGGCCTAGCCGCGGGCAAGGGCGTCATCGTCGCGATGACGCTGGCCGAAGCCGAAGCGGCCATCACCGACATGCTGGCCGACTACGCCTTCGGCGCAGCCGGTGCGCGCGTGGTGATCGAGGAATTCCTCGACGGCGAGGAAGCCAGTTTCATCTCCATGGTCGACGGCAAGACCGCGTTGCCGATGGCGACCAGCCAGGACCACAAGCGCGTGGGCGACCGCGACACCGGCCCCAACACCGGCGGCATGGGCGCGTATTCGCCCGCACCGGTGGTCACGCCGGAAGTGCACGCGCGCGTGATGCGCGAAGTGGTCGAACCCACCGTGCGCGGCATGATCGCCGACGGCATTCCCTTCACCGGCTTCCTCTACGCCGGCTTGATGATCGACAAGAGCGGCGCGCCGAAGGTCATCGAATACAACGTGCGCTTCGGCGACCCGGAAACGCAGCCGGTGATGCTGCGCCTGCGCTCGGACCTGCTCGACCTGGTCGAAGCGGCCATCGACGAACGCCTGCACACGGTGAAAGCGCTGTGGGACCCGCGCCCATCGCTCGGCGTGGTGATGGCCGCCGAGGGCTACCCCAACACACCGCGCGCCGGCGACGTGATCAACAGCTGGGACGCGCCCGACATCGACGAAGTGAAGGTCTTCCACGCCGGCACCAAGGTGGAAGGCGAACACGTCGTCACCAGCGGCGGCCGCGTCCTGTGCGTATGCGCCCTGGGCGACAGCGTCGCCGACGCGCAGCACAAGGCCTACGAAGGCGTAGCCGGCATCAGCTGGCACGGCGAATTCCACCGCCATGACATCGGCTGGCGCGCGATCGAGCGCGAGAACGCGACCGAGATTGCTTGAGCCTCGCGCCCATCCCTCTCCCCTTGCGGGAGAGGGACAGACCGCCGAAGGCGGTCAGGGAGAGGGGCCGCCGCAGCGGCAAGACTCGGCACGAAAACACCGTTCGCCCTGAGCGTAGGCCGAAGGCCGAAGTCGAAGGGCGCTACAGCTACGCAGCCCGGGTAAGACGAAGCCGCACCCGGTGCCACACGCACCGCAACCCCGGGTGCGCTGCGCTTACCCGGGCTACTTGACCGACGTCATTCCCGCGCCATCTGCTGCCCAGGCCTCGGCTTCGCCTGGCGATACTGGCGCTTGTCGCCCAGCCGCTGCCCCTTGGCATCGACGTTGACGCAGATGCGACCACCGCACATGACGGCGTCGGACGCGTAGAACGCCTGCACGACCGGCACCGCGCTCTCGTAACGGCCCAGCTCTTCCTTGAGCGATGCCAACTCGCGACGGTAATAGCCCAGCACCACCCATCCCGTCACAAGCGACACCAGCACGTCCGCGCCTGCCGCACCGAACCATCCCCACACCATCTTGTTGACGCCCTGCAATCGCGAGGTGACCGCCGCCACCGCGCGCCCGTACTCGGCCGATGCGGGTGCGACGGCGTGCCTGGCTTCCTGCGCGATCTTCTCGCCGGCCGCGCCCACGACCTGATCGACCCGCTGGTGCATCTGCGTCAGCTCGCTGCGCATCCTCCTGATGTGCTGGTCGATGCTCGACCGCAACTGCAGTTCGCGCTGCTCGATCGAGTTCTTCAGGATCAACAGGGCGCGGGCGCTATTTTCCAGCGCCGCGCTTGCTTCTGTGCTCTTGGCGTCGTGCATGGCTACATGCTCCGCCCGCGGCCCTGGGTCTGTGTCATCTGTGTCATCTGCTGCTCTTGAAGCTGTTGTTGCTCCGCGAGGTCACGGCCCAGCTGCGTCAGCCGTTGCTCCTCGTCCGAAAGCGAAACCTCCTGCGCGATCCGGTCGAGGCCGGCGTCATCGCCGCGCAGTGCGGCGGCATACGCCTGATTGAGCAACGGGTCGCTGAAGGGCCCCGGCTCCAGATTCGCTTGCGGATCGTGGGCGCCATGGGCTCGCTCCCGATGCGGCCCAACGGGCGGACCGTGCCGATCCTCCCGATGCGGCGCCGCAGGCGGACCGGGCTGCTCCCTCGGTGGCTGCGGCGCGCGTTGTTGGTTCTGCTGCGCTTCGACCGGTCCCCCAACTACGTCGCGGAACATGGCGGGGCTGGTGGCAGTGAGCACGTATTGCCAGCGCGTCTGCTGTGGGTTGGCTTGGACTACTTCGATGAACCTTGGATAGTCACCTGTGTGAATCGTCTGGCATCCGGCGGAGTCGGTGTTGTCGCTGGACCCACGGTGAATTTTGAAGCTGTTGTTGAGGTCCTGCACGCCGTTGATGTCGTCCTGCGTGAACCGGCCATCGCCATTGGTGTCACGCTGGACGAGTCCTGCGCCACGATCCACCTGTGCCCCTGAGGGACGCAGAGCGAACTCCTGGTGATTCCCACGCGGGTGCGTCGCCCGCTGCATTTCAATCGTGCCGGCGGCCAGGCGCCCAAGGTCGCGATACGTATCGCCATTGACGTCCTCGCCTTCGATCTTCTTGCGCTCCCCTATATGCCCGAACCCCGCGCTTGCAGGTACCTCGCGTGCCTCCACCCCGCCACCACTGAAGGGACGTGGGTGTCGGCGATCGTTGCCAGCGTGGTGGTCGTACTGCGCGGTCGGCTCGGTGTTGGCCTTGGGCACCTCATGCATCTGCCGGCTGCCATTAGCGTCCTTCCACAGCACCACGATGCGGTCGTCGTAGACACCGGTACCCAAGCGGGACTCGTCGACATCCGGGGTCGTAAGAAGGTCCGGACGGGGCACATCGGGGATTGCCCGCGTGGCTGCAACCCACGTGGGATCCTCCTGCCGCAACCCCAGGATCACCCGCTGCCCGCGCTGGTCCATCGCGTCCTGCGCCGCCGCGTTACCACGACTGGCAACGATGCTGGCGTAGACGTCATAACGCTGGACGTCACTGCTCAGTGCTGTCATTTCATCGGCGAGCGGAAAGCGCGGGTGGGAGGACATCGCGTCCGCCAGGTGACGCAGCATCACCGGGTCATGGTGGGCACCGCCGGGCTGGCGCAATCGCTGAAGCTGCTCGGCCGCCCCTGCCGCCACGAAGCGGTCCAGCGACTCCTGCACCACGCGGGGCCGCCCCTCCCGTAACTGGCTCAACAACTCCAGCCCTTCGCGCGCCCGCTGCTGTTGCAACAAGGCGATCACGCGATCGGCCTCGGCCTTGATATCGAGTTCAGCGGTCATGCGCGGTCCCCTTTGCCGCCGACTGCGGCTCATCTACAACGAACTTGTCCGCAAGCGAGTCATACGGATCGGAACAAGGGGAATCGCCTGGATACACCGGCCTGCACGGCCAAAGCCGGCGGGGCACGCGCTGCTCCAGTGTGAAGCGCTCGCCATTCCAGACCAGGAAACCGAAGTGCCCCGCCCGGTAAGCAAACGTATGCGGGTCCGAAGCGGGCAACGGGTTGTCCGGGTCGAACTCGATCATCCAGCGCATCACCGGGACGTACTGCAACTTGAAGTTGTCCAGCCCCAACTCGCCCCCGGGCGTGCTGGTCGAAACGCCTGCGCATGCGAGGCGTGATCACAGGGTCGGGCGGTAGTACATCCAGCGTCACATCGACCAGCGCACCGCTGCCTGTCAGGCGATAGATCCTGGACGCCCCGAAACCTGGCGCACAATCATTCTCACCAGTGGCAACTCGTATGTGTTCGTACCCGATACCACGGCACTCGAACTGCGCGTTCACCCAGTAGACCGTCTTCGCAGGATCGGGCGAACCAAACGAACGAATCCACCATCTGCGGTTCTCCACGAGGAAATCCGGTTCGCGGCCCAGTCCGCGTACCGCGGCGAACATCACCGGTTGCTCGACCCACTGCTGTCGGACCTGGAGCGAGGATCTGACCTCCTCTTCAGGCAGGGCCAGCATGACCTGCCGCAGTGCCTGCGGCATCTGACCGATGCAGAAACGATAGATCCGGAAAGCGCGTCCTCCGCTCGACCAGTTGCTCTCCGTGCACCGTGCGCCCATCGCCTTTTCCACGGCGAACTCCCCGGGCCCGACGGGGCTGTTGGCAAATCGGGTCGGAATCGGTTCGGGCGGCAGTACTTGTGGCGTCGGCGCCGCATGCGCCTCTGGCTGCGTCTGCGCGGGCACCGGTGTCTGCATGGCAGCGCCTGCACCAACGCACGCGCTCGCCACCAGGCCGCTGCTACTGCAAGTATCGAGCACCTCTTTGCCTTCATTCGCCTGCTCCACGTTTCGGCGTTCGCAATCACCAGCGACCTGCCAAACTCTGCGTCGGCACGTTCCAGTGCCGCCGAGATTCAGCCGAAACAACAGACGCCTTTCATGGCCGTGCGTCCATGAGAATTGTTGCCGACGCTCGATCCCTCACGCGCCGCTGCTGTTGCAGCAAGGCGATCACGAGATCCGACTCATACGAAGGCCCCACTCCGGGTTGGGGTGAGGGGCAACGAAGCGAAAGCGGGCAAGCCGCCTCAAGCGAACAACGCTGCGCTTGTCACTCAAGCATTCGTAGCCCGGGTAAGGCGAAGCCGCACCCGGGGCCACCGCACCGCAACCCCGGGTGCGCTGCGCTTACCCGGGCTACGCAGCGAACCGTTACGCCGTCCCTTCCTCCGGCGCCGGCGTCAACTCCACCGCTACCGCTTCCAGATCCGCGATGGCGGTTTCCACCGCATCGTAGAACTGCGACTGCTTCGTCATCAGGTCCTCGATCACCGAAGCCTTCTTCAACTTCGACAACTCACCGTCGAACATCAGCCACTGCGTGGTGAGCATCTCCACGTTGTTCTTCGAGTAATGCCGCATCTCCTTGAGCTGCAACACCGTGTCGTTGACATGCTCCAGCGGCGACTTGGTATCGGCCGTCATGACGACCTCCATTCGGGGTGTGTCCCCGAAGCCTACGAAGCGCAAGCTGGCTCGCAGGTGAAATCGCGGCGATTGCGTGGAGACGGCGTGAAATTCACACGCACACTGCGTACAGCCATCCCCTGTGCAGGTAGTAACAGGATGACCGGCACTCCAGCCATCCTTTTACATCGCCGATTGACTACGGTGCGTTTGCCGGGTCTTTGTCTCCGAGGCCCGTGCATTGGTATTCCTTGGTCACGTTGTACGCAACGCAGCCATAGCCGTTGCTGGCCGTGCACTGACGAATTTCGCCACCGAATGCTTCCGCTCCGGTGTAACCCCACGTCTTGCACTTCGCGGCAGCCGTAGCGACCGCCTGTGACTCCTGCACCTTGGCAGACTGAAACGGTCCCAGTGAATAACCAAGGCGAACAGTGCCGTCCGCGCGGCTACCGCCGATAGCGGCCCATTCGTTTACCGTCGAGCAGCCAGCCAAAAGCGCCACGGCAGCTGCCATGGCAAATACGCTCTTCATTCCCCTTCCCCCGTTTCACGGCCGGAGAATTCCGGCCGGCCGTCACATTTTTATCACGCCATCGGCCACCTGCAAGGGGCGACGACCCAGCCGTGAGGAGTCGCCCCAGATTCCAGAGTGATCCAGCGAAGGCCGATGCCCCCGTCAACCTCGCAGTCGCCCTTGTCGTCATCCCCGCGAAGGCGGGGATCCAACTGTCCGAACGATCACGCGCTCCGTAACGCGTTATCCGTCTGATACGTGTAAGCGGCGGCTCTCCGCGCGCCTCATCGCGAACTGTGACCAAACAACACCAACCGCGACACTCTCGCATTGATGCGACGAAAGGCCGTCAGCAGACTCGCTCGCAAGGAGTTTCAAACCTCCGGATATAGCGGAAGCCACCTCCGAAACATCGGTGGCTTTTTTGTGCCTAGTCGCAGGCATATCCCACGCATTATCTCTGCGTCGGGAGGGGGCGAATACAAAACCCGCAAGGGGAATCAGCCCAGCCGTCTGTATCCGGTGTTTGAACCTCCCGACACCCTCGCGTTGCACGAAGCAACGCGAGTCGGCCTGACCGAACGGAGACAGACCCATGCGCAAAGGAACCCGCAGCATCGAGACCGCCACCGACGACGGCGACGTCGGCCCCTACACCACCACGAGCACCTTCCTGCTCCCCACCGACGCCTACGTCACCCTGCGATACGTCCGCGACGAACTGAAACTGCTCGCCTCCCTGGCCGAGCCGCGCAGCGACGACGACCGGGACGAAATCGTCGTCTCCACCGAAGCGCTGTCGGATTGCTTCGGCCGGATTGCGGAGCAGATCGGCGAAGTGCTTCGAGACGCGCGGAAGATGGACTGAGATCAACTCGGCGAATGCCGGCGGCCGCCACGATGCGGCCGGCATTGAGGGACAGGTTCTCGCTAGTTGGTTCGTGAGCGATCCACATGCCTACGGTAGAAGACCTGACCGAGGCGCTGGCATGCACGCCTCGATACGCTTTTCGTCCGAGCTCAGCCTTCCGCGTAGCCACAAACATCGACGACCCGACTTGACTCATACAATGCCGGAAGGTCCTTGCTGCTGACACGGAACTGACTGCGCTTCTTTGATTTCGGCGCGGGGGACGAAGCCCCCTCGAGCTTTATTCCAGGGTCGTAATAGACCTTGCCACCATTAACGGCAGCGAGAAACCGACCGAACTCGGCTCCTTCACCAAGGAGGATTCTGCGTCCGTAGCGGTACTCGCGGCTTCCGGAGTTGCGCAATTGGCACGGAATGAACGCCGCGTGGGCAGACACGCAATGCGGAGATCGCGTTGGGGAGCGACGTGATGGTGGCGGCGCTGGAGGGTTATGCGGTGCTCAAGGCCGTCGGCAAGGGCGATGGCGTGGAGGCGTTGAAGAAGTTGCTGTCGAGGCGCTTCGCGGTCGGGCCGCGGGAGGTGGTGGAGAAATTGCCGACGGAGTGACGTTGGTTGTTTCTTGTGCAAGGAGGAGGCCCCGCGTTGCGGGGTCTTTTTGTTTGGGGCGGTTATGTGGCCGCGTAGCCCGGGTAAGCGCAGCGCACCCGGGGCGCCCTAACCGCGAGCGACACAACGAAACCCGGGTGCGCTGCGCTTACCCGGGCTACCGGGTTACGGGTTGGATTGGGCGCTCGAAGATGGATTCCAGCTTTCGCTGGAATGACGGGATGGGGTGGATGGGGTGAGGGCCTGGGTCCTGGCCTTCGCCGGGATGACGGTGTTTTTGCGCTTTTGCTAGTCTCCCGCGATCCGCCCCACCTTCGTGAGCGCATGGCGCATAACCAGTTCGATCTGCTGCGGCAGCGGCGCTTTCTGCCGTTCTTCCTGACCCAGTCGCTGGGGGCGTTCAACGACAACGTGTATCGGCAGGCGATCATCGGGCTGCTGTTCTGGCTCGGGGTCACGGCGGAAGAACGCACGCTGTACACCAACCTGGCGCCGGCGTTGTTCATCCTGCCGTACTTCCTGTTCTCGGCCACGGCGGGGCAGATCGCGGAGAAGCTGGAGAAGTCGCGGCTCATCCGCATCACCACGACGATGGAAATCGTCATCATGTCGCTGGCGGCCGTGGGCTTTCTCACGCAGAGCATGGTGGTGCTGTTGATCGCGCTGTTCTGCACGGGCGTGCAGTCCACGCTGTTCGGGCCGGTCAAGTATTCGATCCTGCCGTCCGTGCTCAAGCCGGAGGAACTCACCGGCGGCAACGGACTGGTGGAGATGGGGACGTCGATGTCGATCCTCGCCGGCATGATCTTCGGCGGGTTGATCTTCGTCGTCGCCGGGGCGCACGGGCCGGTGGTCGCGGCCACGGCGATCATTCTGTTGGCCGTCACCGGCAACATCGTCAGCCGCTTCATTCCCAAGGCCGATGCGGGCGCGCCGGACCTGACGTTCAACTGGAATCCGATTCCCGAATCGATCGCGGTGCTGCGCCTGGCCAAGCGCCAGGTCGCGGTGCGCAATTCGGTGCTGGGCGTGTCGTGGTTCTGGTTCATCGGCACGGTGCTGACCTCGCAGTTGCCCAGCTACGCCGAGGTGAACCTGGGCGGCGGCAACACGCTGTACATCTTCGTGCTGGCGCTGTTCTCCATCGGCACGGGCGTGGGTTCGATGCTGTGCGAGAAGCTGTCGGCGCGCACGGTCGAAATCGGCCTGGTACCGCTGGGTGCGTTCGGCATCAGCGCTTTCATGATCGATCTGTACTTCGCGCGCAGCGGTGTGGCGACGACGGCCGGTCTGACCATCGGCGCGTTCCTGCAGCAGCCGGGCAGCTGGCGCATCGTGATGGACCTGACCGGTATCGGTCTGTTCGCGGGCTTCTTCGTGGTGCCGTTGTTCGCGCTGATCCAGAGCCGCACGCCGCGCAGCGAGATCTCGCGCGTGATCGCGGGCATGAACATCCAGAACGCCGGTTTCATCGTGCTGGCGGCGGTGATGGGCATCGTGGTGCAGCGCTTCCTGGGGTGGTCGATTCCGCAGGTGTTCCTGGCGCTGGCGATCGCCAACGTGCTGGTGGCGGTTTACATCTTCACGCTGGTGCCCGAGTTCCTGATGCGGTTCCTGAGCTGGGTGCTGGTGCGCGGCCTGTACCGGTTGCGGCTGCACGGCATCGAGGAGCACGTGCCCGACGACGGCGCGGCGCTCATCGTGTGCAACCACGTCAGCTACATGGACGCGCTGATCCTGGCGGCGAGCATTCCGCGTCCGGTGCGGTTCGTCATGTACTACAAGATCTTCAACATCCCGGTGATGAGCTGGATCTTCCGCACGGCGGGCGCGATTCCCATCGCCGGTGCGAAGGAAGATCCGACGCTGATGCGCAAGGCGTTCGACGAGATCGATGCGGCGCTGGCGGCGGGCGAACTGGTGGGCATCTTCCCCGAAGGCGCGTTGACCAAGGACGGGCAGATGGCGCCGTTCAAGTCGGGCGTGGAGCACATCCTGCAGCGCGCGCGGGAGAACGGGCACCCCGTGCCCGTGGTGCCGATGGCGTTGCGCAACATGTGGACCAGCATGTGGAGCCGGCGCGACGGGCGCCTGGGTCGCATGCGCGTGCCGCGCCGGTTCCGCGCGCCGGTGGAGGTGATCGCGCGGGCGCCCATCGCCGATCCGAACGTGGACGCAGCGACGCTGGAAGCGCAGGTGCGGCAGATGCGTGGCGACGCGGCCTGAGCGATGACGGCGCCATGGCCCGCTGCTAGCATCGGGCCAGCCGCTGTTCCGGCGGCGCACTGTGAAGGATCGCCATGAACGTGCCGCCTCCCATTCCCTCGTCGCCCTCGCCTTCGTCTCCGGGGCTGGCGCCGCGCATTCCCAACTACCTGGTCTGGGCGATCCTGATCACGATCGCGTCGATCTTCTTCTGCTGCGTCATCGGCACCATCCCGGGCATCGTCGCGATCGTTTTCGCCGCGCAGGTCAACAGCAAGCTGGGCATGGGCGATGAAGCCGGTGCGTGGATCGCATCGCGTCGCGCCAAGCTGTGGTGCTGGATCACCACGGGCCTGACCATCCTCGGCCTGTGCTGGACGATCTGGTTCATCAGCGCCGGCGGCATGGCGCAGTACCAGCAGATGCTGCAGGAACTGGAACAGGCGCAGCGCGCGCAGCCATGAGTGCGCTGCCCGCCATCGCATCGCATGCGCGCAACGCGAGGTTCGTCGTGGCAACCGCCACGGCGGCCTTCGCGCTGGGCGGTGTGGCGGTGTTGCGGGTGTTCGATCCGAACGCCGGTGGCCTGTGGCCGTGCGCGTTCCATGTCGTGACCGGGCTGCATTGCCCCGGTTGCGGTCTCACGCGCACCTTGCACGCGCTGGTGCATGGCGACATCGCGCGGGCGTGGGCGATGAATCCGTTGGCGATGATCGCGCTGCCGCTGCTGGCGATGATGCTGGCGCAGTGGTGGCTGGCACGGCCGCTGCTGCCGTCGTGGCTTGATCGTCGTGCGCACGACGGGCGTTGGTGGATCGCCGCGCTGGTGCTGTTCGGAGTGGTGCGCAATTTGCCGTTTGCGGCGTCCGTGTGGATGGCGCCGGGATAGGTTGGGGAATCGGGATTGGGGATTGGGGATTCGCAAGAGCGGCGCGCGGGAAGCGGAAGTTCATCGCATCCCCAATCCCGAATGCCGAATCCCCGATCTCGGTTGCGTAGCCCGGCTAAGCAAAGCGCGCCGGAGACCGATCGCCACAGCATCCCGGGTGCGCTGCGCTTACCCGGGCTACGCAACCTTCCGCTCTTGCGAATCCCGAATCCCGAATCCCCGATCTCAAGCCACCCAGCCGGCGATCACGAACAGCGCCATCACCGCCAGCCACACCAGCAGGCTGCGCCAGACCAGGCTCATCGCGTCGCGCAGTTCCGGGACTTCGCCGGTAAACATCGGCACGGGCGGCGGCGGTGCGAATCCGGCTTCGCCGGCTTCCATGCCACCGACGTCGTCGGCGTAGTCGGCCGCTTCGTCGGCCAGTTCGCAGTTCACGCTCGCGCGCGCGACGGCGCCGAGGAACGTGCGGGTCACGTCGAACGAGGCGCCGCCGGCATCGCGCCATGCACCCAGCACAGTGTCGAAATTGCCGACCAGTGCGAGCGCCAGCGTCATCAGCTGCGCGACGGGCCAGTCGAGGATGGCGAAGAAGAAGCGCGCGCCTTCGCGGGTTTCGTTGGGCAGCGCGTGGGATGCTTCGCCTTCGGCGGAGAGCGCGACGAGGCGGTAAAGCAGCGCACCGGCCGGACCGGCCACCAGGAACCAGAACAGCACGCCGAACCAGCGGTGCTGCGCGTTGCGGAACACCGCTTCGACCAGGCTGCCGCCATCGAGCACCGCCGGCATGCCGCCTTCGGGCCACAGGCTCGTGGCGGCGTCGCGGCGCGCGACGGGGTCGGGCGCGTCGGCGACGGCATCGACATCGACGTCGAGATCGCGCGGGCCCCATGCGTAGAACAGCACGGCCACGCCGAAGATCAGGCTCGCCAGACCGAACAGCGCGTCGTGCAGCGCCAGCTGGAACAGCGACACCAGCAGCAGCGGCGGTACGAGCGCGATCGCCAGGCCCCAGCGTCCGCGCCAGAAGCTGCCTTCGGGGAAGCGCGAATCGAGCCAGCGCAGCCAGTCGCGGTACCAGCCGAAGTGGCGAACCGACGCCGCCAGCGACGGGGCCATGTGCCCCAGCACCAATGCGACAGCGACGGCGATCAGGGTGGCGGACATTGCGCGATCGGCTCCGGCTCGCGGTGGGCTGGCCCGATTCTAGCGTGGGCCCGCGTGTCCGATGGTGGTGCCCGGCGCGTTAGCAAATCGTTTGTGGCGTGCGCGTCGCGTCGTGGATGGGACGCCGTCACGTAGTCACGTAGTTTCGTAGTCCGGGTAAGCGAAGCGCACCCGGGCTACGGCGTCATTCGTTCGCTTGTTGCGCCAGCCACTGCTCGATCAGCCAGCGCGAGATCGAGATGCTCGGCGAGAGGACCGGGCCTTCGCCGTCGTCGAGCGTGCTGCCCCATTCGCCGCGTGCGCGTGCGTTGCGCACGTCGTCGGCGGTGAACCAGCGGGCGTCTTCGAGTTCGTCGCCGACCTGCGGTTCGTCGCTGTCGGCCTGCGCACTGAAGCCGAGCATCAGCGCACCGGGAAACGGCCAAGGTTGCGAGGCGAGGTACTGGCAGCGATGCACGCGCACGCCGGTTTCCTCGAGCACTTCGCGCGCGACGGTCTGCTCCAGCGATTCGCCGGGCTCGACGAAGCCGGCGATCACCGAGTAACGCCGCGGCGGCCACGTGGCCTGGCGCCCGAGCAGCAGTCGCGTGCCGTCGCTGACGGCGACGATCACCGCCGGATCGGTGCGCGGGTAGTGTTCGGTGCCGCATTGGCTGCACGTGCCCTGCCAGCCGGCACGGGAGAGTGCGACTTCGCCACCGCACACGCCGCAGAAGCGATGGCGGCTGCGCCAGTGCTGCAGCGCGCGCGCTTGGGCGAAAACGCTCGCGTCGAATGCCGGCCACAGCGCGGCGGCGCTGCGCAGGTCGACCAGGCGCGGGGCGGTGAACGCGGTCAGTGCGCCTTCGAGCGCGAACCAGGCGTCGCCGTTGGCATCGAGTCCGAGGAATACCGCCGCGCCGATGCCGCCCGGGCCTTCGCTGATTTCGTGGCCGAAGGGCGCGCGCAGATGGCCTTCGTCATCGGCATAGGCGTTGCCCTTCTCGTCGAGGAGGACGACGCGTGCATTGGGCCACATGGTCTTGAGCGCTTGCGCGTCGTCGCGCAGGCGGTCGGCGCGATCGAGTGCGCCGCGACAAGCGGCATCGACGCCGCCTTCGACGAAGGCGAAGGGAGCCGGGGTGTCGCTCACACCGCGAACGAGGAGCCGCAGCCGCAGGTGGTCTTCGCGTTCGGATTGCGGATCACGAACTGCGCGCCGTGCAGGCTTTCGGTGTAGTCGACTTCCGCGCCCATCAGGTACTGCAGGCTCAGCGGGTCGACGATCAGGGTGACGCCATCGGTTTGCACGGCCAGGTCGTCATCGCCCTGCGCCTCGTCGAACTCGAAGCCATACTGGAAGCCGGAGCACCCGCCGCCCTGGATGTAGACGCGCAACTTGAGGGCGTCGTTGCCCTCCTCCGCGATCAACTCGCGCACCTTGTGGGCGGCGGCGACGGAGAACTGCAGGGGGCGGTCGAGGGACTGGTAGTCCGGCGTGACGTCGATCGTGGGCAATTCCATGTGGAAAAGGATGGGGGGCGCGGTCGCGTTGTTCAAGCTGCGCGACGGGTTACTGCGTCCTGCCGGACGGCGAGGGCCTGCTCAGGGCGCCGCGGTGGCGGGAGCGGCGTCGCGCGTGGCATCGGCCCAGGTGAAGGATTGCTCGATCGCGGCGCCGGAGCGCGGCACCAGCCGCACCGCCACGCGCACCGGCGCGAAATCGGCGGGCAGGAAGACATCGCCTTCGACCTGCTGGAAGTATTTGAAGGAGTAGGTCATGCCCGGTGCGTCGGGCTGCTGGCGCAGCGCCGGCCACGTCAGTTTTTCCAGCTTGCCCGCGCGCGTGCCCTCGATCGACAGCGTGAGCTGGCCGGTGCTGACCGCGCCGCGGTTGAGGTTCTGGGTCAGCGTTCCGGTGAAGTGCCAGGCGGTGTCGTTCTGCGGTTGCAGCTTCAGCGAATGCACCGCCAGGCCACGACGCTGCGCGGTGCTGCCGACCAGGCGTTCGTAGAAGGCAACGTCGGCGCGCAGGCCGGCGATTTCCTCGTCGCGTTCGGCCAGCGTGCTCTGCAGGTCGCGGTTGGCATCGCGGCTGATCTGGTCGGAGCGGCCCAGCGTGGTCACGCGTTGCTGGAGCAGGTCGATCTGGCCCTGCTGGCCACGCCGTTCGCGCTGGCTGTCTTCCAGCTGCGCGGCCGGGCTGTCCGGGGCCGGCGCGAACACGCGCCATGCGCCCCACAGGCCGAACAGCATCGACACCGCGACGAGGCCGAGCAGGAGCGGGCCGCCGCGACCGACCAGGGCGTCGCGTGCGGACGACGGCGCGGCGACGGTCTCGGTCGGGCGACCGACAGGCTCGCCCGCCGGAGGGGGGGACGCGGACTGTTCGGGATCGCTCGGGGTCATGCCGGTCGCCGTGGGAAGACGGCGCCCAGCCTACCGCGTGCGGGGGTGACGGTCAGCGCAGGGCGACGGCGACGTCCAGATCCGCTTCAGCCACGGCGTGGCCTTCGTGGGCGCCGGCATGGATCAGGCGGCCGGTGAGGACCGAGCCGGCGAGCATCTCGACCACCTGGTAGTGGACGTTGCCTTGCACGCGGGCCTTGGCGGCCAGTTCGACGCGCTCGCTGGCGTAGACGTCGCCGTCGAGCCGGCCGTTGATGATGACGACCGGGGCGCGCACCTCGCCTTCGATGCTGCCCTGCTCGGCCAGCGTGATGGTGGCGCGCTGGCCGTCCTCGGCGATGACCCTGCCGACGATCCGGCCTTCGACATACAGGCCGCCGCTGAAACGCAGGTCGCCGTGCAGGACGACCTGCGAGCCGATGAGGGTGTCGACCTGGCCATCGGCCTGCATGGGTTTGCTCTTGAACATCTGGGTACTTCCGGTTGCGCCGCCGGTCGGGCCGGCGGATGGGGATTCGAAGGTCAGGTGGTGGCGCCGCGTTCCCAGCCGAGCGTCTGCTCGACCGCGACGTCGCCGCCGTCCAGCGAGACACGCACGCGCTGCGGGGTGAAGTCGGCCGGCAGCATGACGCTTCCGCCCAGCTGCTGGAAATAGCGGAACGAGTAATCCTGGGCGGGAACGTCGGCGCGCTGGTGGAGTTCGTCCCAACTCACGGTCGCCAGCTTTCCATCGCGAACGCCTTCCACGATGAAGCGCAGGCGGCCGCGACTGATCGCGCCCTTGTTGAGGCTCTGGGTGAGCACGATCTGGTAGCGCCAGGTGCCGCCGGCCTCGGCGGCGAAGCGCGCCGAATGCACGCTCAGTCCCTTGGGTTGGCCGGTCGCGCCGACCAGGCGCTCGTAGAAGGCGAGGTTGGCGCGCAGGTCGGAGATTTCCTCCTCGCGCTCGGACAACTCGCCCTGCACTTCCTTGTTGGCCGCACGGCTGATCTGGTCGGACCGCGACAGCGTGGCCTCGCGCTGGGCCAATTGCTCGGCCTGCGAACGCCAGCGGCGCAGTTCATCGTTGGCGGCGTCGAGCTGGGCAGTGATGGCGGGAAGTCGCGGCGCGGCATGGCGCTCGGCGCCGACCCACACCCCCACCAGCGAAGCCAGCCACGCCACCGACAGGACGGCAGCGATCAGCGGCCGGCGATCCGGCCGTTGCTGGACGATCGTGAAGCGCGGCGGCGGTGGCCTGCGCGGCGGCTTGTTCATAAGCGTCTTTCCGGCGATTGCGGTCGCCGGATCCCCAGCCCCTATACTTCGATGGACAGTCTAGCGAGGGAGCGACATGACGGATGCGCACCTGTTCGCAGTTGGCGTAGTGCTGGCCTGGCTGGCCGGGATTCGGGTCTACCTGACGGTGTTCGGCGTGGGCCTGGCGGGCTACTTCGGCTGGCTGGACCTGCCGCAGGCGCTGGAGGTTACCGCCTCGCCCTGGGTTCTGGGCGTTTCGGGGCTGCTCGCGGCGGGCGAGTTTTTCGCCGACAAGATTCCGGGAGTCGATTCGGGCTGGGATCTGCTGCACACCCTGCTTCGCGTGCCGGCCGGGGCCTTCCTGGCCGCGGCGACGCTCTCGCCCGACGGGCACCTCGGTGCGGGTGCGCTGGCGGCGGGCGCCGGCGTGGCGCTCACCAGTCACGTACTCAAGTCCGGCTCCCGCGCCCTGCTCAACACCTCGCCGGAACCGGTGAGCAACTGGACGGCCTCGATCACCGAGGATGTCGCCACCGTGGGCGGGCTGGCGCTGGTGTTCGCGCACCCGTGGATCGCGCTCGCCATCGTGGTGCTGATCAGCGTGACGCTGGCCGTGCTGTTGTGGTGGGTATGGCGGATGCTGTTCCGGCGCGCGCCGCGACCCGGTCCCGTCTGACGTTCAACACCGCACGAACGAAAACGCCGCCGGGAGACCGGCGGCGTTTTGCATTCCTGGGCCCGGTCAGTGCGGGCGCCGGTTTCATTCTTCGAGCTTGGTGAGCAGGTAGTTCTGTTCGCCCAGGCGCTCGATCAGCGACAGCTGGGTTTCGATCCAGTCGATGTGCTCTTCCTCGGAATCGAGGATGTCGGCGAACAGCTTGCGGCTGACGTAGTCGTTCGCCGATTCGCAGTACTTGATGGCTTCGCGCAGCACGGGCAGACCTTCCAGCTCCAGCGCCAGATCGCACGCCAGCAGTTCGCGCGGGTTCTCGCCGATGCGCAGTTTGCCCAGCGCCTGGAAGTTCGGAAGGCCTTCGAGGAAGAGGATGCGCTCCGACAACTTGTCGGCGTGC
This sequence comes from Lysobacteraceae bacterium P, assembly GCA_005503055.1. GTDB lineage: Bacteria > Pseudomonadota > Gammaproteobacteria > Xanthomonadales > Xanthomonadaceae > Lysobacter_J. The sequence continues at coordinate 101,963 of SCOX01000002.1, forward strand.
TTCATCTCGTCGATGGATTCCTTGTACTCGTGTTCGGCGAGTTCCTTCAGGCCCCAGTTCTTCAGCATCTTGGCGTGCAGGAAGTACTGGTTGATGGCGGTCAGCTCGTTGTAGAGCGCCTTGTTGAGGTATTCGATGACCTTGGCGTCGCCCTTCATGGCCGGCCTCCGCGAACGTGGAATGGCGGCACTCTAGCCCGTTCAGGCCAGCGATGACGGAACGCGAATCGGCCGCGTCCGCGTCCGAGAATCAGTCTCGATTGAGAAAAAAGCTCAGGCGGCTTCCTGCATCACCGCGAAGGGCAGCTCGCGTACCGCGTGGGCGGCATCGAGCAGCGAGGCGGCCATGTCGAGGCAACTGCCGCAGTTGGCGCCGGCGCCGGTGCGCATGGTCAGCTCGGGCACGCTGCGGCAGCCCGCATCCGCGGCGGCGCGGATGTCGTGATCGGTGACCCCATTGCAGATGCAGACGTACACGGTGGCGGTATCGGATCGGGCAGCCGGAGCGACTGCGGAGCCATTTCGCCATGAATGAGAATGATTGTCAATTAACCGGATCCTGACCGCGCGCCGGCTTCGCATCGCACCAGCGGGGCCTGCGGGAGTTGCGACCGCTGCGGTCCTGCCCCCGGAACTCCGGCTCGGGCTGCGGCACGGCCTGGGCCCCCGCTACCTGCCGTGCGGCCGGGGCCAGATGGCGCAGCGCGCGCGCGTAGACCCCGCGCTTGAAGATGACCACATGTTCAACGGGGTACCAGAAGTCCACCCAGCGCCAGTGGTCGAATTCAGGTTTATCGGTCAGATCCAGGCGCAGGTCCGATTCCTCGCCCATCAGCCGCAGCAGGAACCACACCTGCTTCTGGCCGATGCAGACCAGGCGGTCGTTGCGGCGGATAGCCCGCTGCGGCAGGCGGTAGCGCAGCCAGCCGGGGGTCGCGCCAAGGACCTCGACATGCTCGGGGAGCAGCCCGGTTTCCTCGCGGAGCTCGCGGTACATCGCCTCCAGCGGGGTCTCGTCGCTGTTCATCCCGCCCTGCGGGAACTGCCAGCCGTCGCGGTGCACGCGGCGCGCCCAGAAGAGGCGTCCGTCGGGGTGCATCAGGACGATGCCCACATTCGGTCGGTAGCCGTCCGGATCGATCACGATGCGGACTCCTAAATTCACTGCCCCCGACTCTGCCACGGCCTCGACCGCAACGACAACCCGGCGCGGGCCGATTGACGGCACACCCTCCGGCATGAATAATTCGCGGTTCTCCGCGAGGCTATGTAGCTCAGCCGGTTAGAGCACAGCACTCATAATGCTGGGGTCGGTGGTTCGAGTCCACCCATAGCCACCACCGCGAGAGAACGCCAAAACCCGCAGCGATGCGGGTTTTTTGTTGCCCGCCGGCAGCCACTCGCGCGGCCGACGCGTTGCACCATCAAGGGCGGTCCGGCCTTGCACGGCTTGGCGGCCAGCGCTCCGCGCGGCATCGTTATTGCGAATCATTTGCGTTTGCGGGGTTCCGCTGACCATAATCCGCCCCCTGTTCATAGGGGAAGCCGGATCGATGTTGCGTTCCATGCGTTGCCGCCGCCTTGCGGTCCTGTCGTTGCTGGTGCCCACCGCACTGGCCTCGGCCATCGCCCACGCCCAGCAATCGGGCGACGACGCCCACGCACTCGACGGCGTCATCGTCATCGCCGAGCGCGCGACCACGGCCACCAAGACCGACACGCCGCTGATGGAAACGCCGCAGGCGATCAGCGTCGTGACGTCGCAGTTGTTCACCGATCGCGGCGCGCGCAACCTGCAGGAAACCCTGCGCTACAGCGCTGGCGTCACGGCCGACGCCTGGGGCCTGGACACGCGCGGCGACGCCAGCACGATCCGCGCGCTGGACCCGGTGCAATACCTGGATGGCATGCGCCGCCTCTACACCTTCAGCCCGATGGCGCGACCGGAGGTCTACGGCCTGGAGCGCGTGGAAGTGCTGCGCGGCCCTTCCTCCGTTCTGTACGGCGCAGGCGCCACCGGCGGCATCATCAATGCGATCAGCAAGCGCCCGAGCTTCCGGACCGCAGGCGAAGTCGGCCTGCAAATCGGCAACTTCGACCGCAAGCAGCTGCAGGGCGACATCACCGGCGCGCTGGGCGACTCGGGCAACGTGGCCGGACGCCTGATTGGCGTCGTGCGCGACTCGGGCATGCAAACCGACGAGATCGACGACGACCGCATCTATATCGCCCCGTCCGTCACCTGGCGCGGCGAGCGCAGCAACCTGACGCTGATGGCGAGCTACCAGCGCGACGAGACCGCGTCGAGCCAGCAGTTCCTGCCCGTTGCCGCGACGCTGCACGCGCCGCCGGGTCGCAAGCTCGATCCGTCGACGTTCCTGGGCGACAAGGATTTCGACCAGCTCGACGCGCGCGTCGCCTCCGCCACGGTGCTGTTCGACCACGCCTTCAACGACGTGGTGACGTGGCGCTCGAACCTGCGTTACATCGATTCGAAGACCGACTTCCGCGAGTTGTTCCCGGACACCTACAGCAACCCGGAGAATCCGTTCATCGATGACGAAGGTCGCGTGCTCAATCGCCTGAGCTATGGCGTGAAGCCGCACGATCGTATCCTCACCGCCGACAACTCCTTGCAGTTCGACTTCGCCACCGGCGCGTTCCAGCACGTGCTGCTGGCGGGCGTGGACTACACGGATTTCCGCGAGGACTCGTCGACGTTCTCGGGCATGGCCACGCCGATCGACATCTACAATCCGGTTTCGACCGGCGTGACGATCCCGGAATACCTGCCGCTGCCCGACCAGCGCACCACGCAGACCGGCGTCTACGTGCAGGACCAGATCCGCTATGCCGATCGCGTCTCGCTGGTGCTGGGCGCGCGTCGCGACCGTGCCGTTTCCGAAACGCAGGGCCTGCCCGACCAGACCGACAATGCCACCACGTACCGCGTGGGCCTGATCGGAGACGTCGGCGCCAACGTGTCGCCTTACGTGAGCTACACCGAATCGTTCCTGCCGGTTCCGGGCCAGGACCTTTACGGCAACTCGTTCGAGCCGATGCGCGGCCATCAGGTCGAGACCGGCGTGAAATGGCAGCCCACGCGCAAAGCCATGTTCACGGCGGCGCTGTACAAGATCACCGAGACCAACCGCCAGACCAACGATCCCGACAACGTGCTCAACGTCGTGCAGACGGGTGAGATCGAGTCCAAGGGCATCGAACTGGAAGGCGCGTACGTCTTCGGCAACGACTTCACCGTCACCGCCAGCATCAGCCACAACGAGGCCGAAGTGACCCGCAGCAACTTCGCGCCGGAAGTCGGCCTGCGCCTCAACGACACCCCGCAGGATCTGGCGTCGGTGTGGCTGGCCAAGGGCTTCCAGGTCGGCGACGACATGCTGCTGCGCGCGGGCCTGGGCGGCCGCTACGTGGGCGATACGGTGTCGACCGGCGCCACCAGCACGGTCCGCACGCCCAGCTACACGCTGGCCGATGCCCTGCTGGAACTGCAGATGCCGTCGTGGATCTTCTCGCTGAACGTGACCAACCTGTTCGACAAGGAGTACTTCGCTCCTTGCCGCAACTTCGGCGACTGCTTCAGTGGCAACACGCGCACGATCGTCGGCACGGTCACGTACCGGTTCTGACAATCGCTTCTGATACATCGGGAACGCCATGCAACGAAGCACGCTCAAGGTCTGGTTCCTGGTCCACAAGTGGACCGGCCTGGTGTGCACGGTATTCCTGCTGATGCTCTGCCTTACCGGGCTGCCGCTGGTGTTCTGGGAGGAGATCTCCCACCTCACCGGCGCCGATGCGGATGTCGCACCGGCTCCGGCCGGCGCGCAACCGGCGAACATCGACGCGCTGGTGAACAAGGCACTCGCCGAGTATCCGGGCGACGTGCCGCTGTTCTTCGGCTGGGACGACCATTCGCCCAGCGTGTACGTGAACACCGGCGCGCGGCCCGACACGCCGCCGCCGGAAATGCACACGGCCGTGCTGCACCAGTACACGGGCGAGCTGCTGCCGGTCGCGCAGTTCAATGAAGGCGTGATGTATTTCCTGTATCGCCTGCACACCGATATCTTCGTCGGCCTGCCGGGGATGCTGTTTCTCGGCGCCATGGCGCTGCTGTTCGCGGTGGCGATCGTCTCGGGCGTGGTGCTGTACGGGCCGTTCATGCGCAAGCTGTCGTTCGGCACGCTGCGCACCGGTCGCAGCCGGCGCCTGGCCTGGCTCGATCTGCACAACGTGCTCGGCATCGTCACGCTGGGCTGGGCCTTCGTGGTCGGCATCACCGGTGCGATCAACACGCTCGCCGGTCCGCTCGAACAAGCCTGGCAGTCGGACCAGCTGGGCGACTTCGCCAAGCAGTACGAAGGCCGTCCGCGCCCTGCGCGTCTGGCGTCGCTCGATGCCGCCATCGCGACCGCTCGTGCGGCCGAGCCGGAAATGAAACCGGCCTTCGTCAGTTTTCCCGGGACCGGCTACAGCGGCGACCACCACTACGGTGTGTTCATGCACGGCGACACGCCGCTGACCGAACGCCTGTATCGCCCCGTGCTGATCGACGCCGAAACCGGCGTCCTCACGGCACAGCCGCAACTGCCCGGCTACATGGCGACGCTGCTGCTCTCGCAGCCGCTGCATTTCGGTGACTACGGCGGCCTGCCGCTGAAAGTGCTGTGGGCGCTGCTCGACCTGCTGACCATCATCGTATTGGTCAGCGGGCTCTACTTGTGGTTCAAGCGCGGCAGCACCGAGTCGCGCATCGCCGAGATCGAACGCAGCGGCCTGGCAGAAGGCCCTGCACAAGCGCGCCTGACACAGGCACGCGCCGGATCCGCGCCATGAGCCAGCCTGCAACCGCTTCGCGCAATCCGCTCGTCGCCCCCGCATGGATCACGCTGGCCAGTTTTGTCGGCCTGGCCAGCGCGTTGGTCGGCGACGGTGTGTTCGACGTGATTTCGTGGCTCGTGTTCGCCACGCTGATCGGCCTGGCTGTTCGCGCCTGGGTGGAGCGCGAGCGCGGACGCTGAGCCGCGCACGACTTCAACGCAGTCGTTCGAATCCGAACAGCTTCATCAACGGGTGCGCGCGCTTCTCCAATCGCGCGCGCAGCAGCCCCGCGCCGATCATGCTGTAGACGATGCCATTGCCGCCGTAGGCCATCGCGAACAGCACGCGCGGCCCCCACTGGGGATGGGGCCCGAAGAACGGCAACCCGTCGGGCGTCTCCGCGAAGGTGCCGGCCCAGCTGAAGGCCGGCCGCAGCGAGAGCTGCGGAAACAGTCCTTCGACGCGCTTCATCAGGCGCGCCGCCTTCTTCTCCACGCGGACGTCGCGACGTTTGGGGATGTCGATCGAATCGTCCTCGCCGCCCACGAGCAAGCGTGAATCTCCCGTCGTGCGCAGATACAGGTACGGGCGCGCGGTCTCCCACAGCATCGTGCCTGCGAGCACGCCCGGGTCTATCGGTTCGGTGATGCAGGCATAGCTGCTGCGATTGCGCGCCACGTCCTGGTCGATCCAACGCTGGGCTTCGTACCCCGTGGCGACGACGACATGACGTGCCGTCACGCGCGCCCCGCTCTCGCTGGCGAGCGTTACCTGACGCGACGTGGCGTGCACGGGAATCAGACGCGTACGCCCATGCACGCCCGCGCCACGACGTTGCAGCCGTTGCAGCAGCCGGTGCGCCATGCGGTACGGATCCAGCCGCGCGGCGGTCGAGGTGAGCAGGCCCGCAGGGGCGTCGAAGCCGTAATCGCGGGCGATATCCGAACCCTCCAACCATTGCGTGTCCAGCCGAGCGCGACGACGGGCTTCGAATTCATTGCGCAACCGCCGCACGTGCCAACGGTGGCTGGCGAAATACAGGCTGTCGCTGGGCGCGAAATCCACATCGCGTACGCCACGGGCGAGTTCGCCAAGCAGACCGATCGCCTCCTGGCACGCCCGGTACGCCAGCACCGCCGATTCCTGTCCGACCTCGCGCGTCAGGTCGGTCAGGTGCGTATCGATCTCGTACTGCAGCAGCGCGGTGCTCGCCGCGCTGCTGCCCCAGCCGACATCGCGCTGTTCGAACACGCACACCTCGTGCCCGGCGTCGGCAAGCGCATCGGCGATGATGGCGCCGGTGATGCCGCCACCGATCACCGCCACGTCGCAGCGGACATCCTCCAGCAGCGGGTCGAACGCCTGCATCAGGCCGTTCTTGACGGCCCAGAATGGATACCCGCTTTTCAGGTCCATCAGCCGCCTTCCGCGCCCTGGCGCGATTTTCGGCGCGACACCATGACCTGACCGACGACAGCCGTGGCGAGTATCGCGGCGTTCGTCGCGACGAACACCACGTTACCCACCATCGCGCTATAGACGACGAAGCCCAGCGAAGCCACGCACTGGCCCGCGAAGAGCCAGCGCGATACGCCCTTGGCATCGGGATCGCGCGCGGTAGCGACGATCTGGCGCACCAGCGTCGCCAGCAGCACCGCCGACGCGAGCCAACCGATCACATCGGGATTCATCCGACGCGCTTCTGGTCGACCCGCGCGCCGCAATCAGTGCAGACCTTCCAGACCGTGCTTGAGGCGGCTCATTTCGTCGTGGCCGGCGCGCACCGAGGCGAACGCCTTGTCGACGGTATCGCGCGCGGGCGGCGACAGGTCGGTGTCCTTCAGCGCGTCCTCGAACTTGTGCTTGATGTGGTCCTCTCCGCGCTCGACTTCCTTCACCACCGCTTCGTCGCCCTTGGACAGCGACGCGCGCAGATCGACGAAGACGCGGTGCGCTGACGCCAGCACCGTGCCTTCGTCTTCGGCCTTGCCGCCCTGCGACACGACGTACGCCTGCAACCCGGCCGCAGCCGCCTGGCGTTCGCTGGCGCGACGCTCGAACATCGTGCGGAACGTATCGTTCTGCACTTCGCGGGCAGCCTCGCGGTAACCGTCGACGCTGTCGATGGTGGTTTCGATCAGGCTGTTGATGACGCGCAGTTCATGATTGGTATTGGCCATTGTTTTCTCCGCATTGCATGACTAAGTGGGGCCCGATCATGTGAGGTTGTCGGCGACGAATCCGTGAATGAGTGATTCGTGATGCGTTCATTCGCGGGATTCTCACGTTCGCATCACGAGTGTTTTCGGAGGCTTGAAATCCGGTGTGGAACGAGCGTTCGGTATGCACATGAACAACAACGGCCGACTGATCCTGATCGTCGAGGATCACCTTCCCATTGCGGAGATGCTGGGTGGTTTCTTCGAGGCGGGCGGCTATGAAGTGGACTTCGCACGCGATGGCGCCGAAGCGCTGCGGCTGTCGGCCAACAATCCCTACGATGCGATCCTGCTGGACCGCAACCTTCCGCGTATCGATGGCGTCGAAGTCTGCCGCCGGATCCGCCAGGAACAGCGTCGCGCCACGCCCATCCTGATGCTGACTGCGCGCGACACCATCGAAGATCGGGTCGCGGGCCTGGAGGCGGGAGCGGACGACTACCTGACCAAACCCTTCTCCATCGAAGAGCTGGAGGCCCGTCTTCGCGGCTTGATGCGCCGTTCGCGCAAGGCCGCGAGCGAGCCGATTCGCGTGGGCGATTTGGTGCTCGATCCGCAGTCGATGAGCGTGGAGCGGGCCGGAACGCCCATTCACCTGACGCCGATCGGCTTCCAGATCCTGCAGTTGCTGATGCGGCAGGCGCCGCGCGTGGTCAGCCGAGACGAGATCCAGCGCGAGGTATGGCGCGAGGAGCTGCCGGATTCGGATTCGCTGCGCAGCCATCTGTACATCCTGCGCAAGGCGATCGACCGCGGCCACGAAACGCCGCTGCTGCAGACTATCCCCGGCATGGGGTTCAGGATCGGCGAGCATCCTTCGGCCTTCACCGCCTCGCGCAGCCAGCGTGAAGGCGTCGCACTGGGGGCCGTGGGGGCATCGGCGCGGTAGCGCTTCGATGCGCTAGGCTTGGCGGCCCGATGCCTGGAATGCACGCCGATGTCGCTGGGCGCAGTACGCAGCCACCTTCGACAGGCCACCGCGCCGGCGCACGCACGCGTCGATGCGCTGCTGCCGCACGGCGTCGGGCGGCGTTCGGATTACGCCGCCTACCTTCGTGCGATGCATCGCTTCGTCGCGCACGCCGCCCTCCCCGACGGCACACGCGAGCAGTACCTGCCGCTGATCTCGGCCGACCTGCGCACGCTGGGCATCGGCGCCGATGAAGTCGGCTCCGCGACCGCCCCGTCGAGGGATCGCTACGAACGCCTGGGCTGGCATTACGTGTTCGAGGGCTCCGCGCTCGGCGCGCGCGTGCTGCTGCGCCAGGCCGGGGCATTGGGCTTCGACGCGGTTTCGGGCGCCTGCTACCTGAACGAGCACGCGGCATCAGGACGGTGGTCCGACGTGCTGCGGCAATTGGAAGATTCAACGCCCGACCCCGGGCAGCTCGGCCGCCTCGTGGCCGCCAGCAACACCGCATTCGCCGCCGTCGAAGCCGCTCTGGTCGACGCCCTCCGCATCGAGAGAGTCCCCGCATGAGCGCCTACACCACGACCGATGCCGAAGTCTGCGCGCGCGAACCGATCCACCTGTCCGGTGCGATCCAACCGCACGGTTATCTGCTGAGTTGCAGCTGGCCGGACTGGACCGTGCGCCATGTGTCGGCGAACGTGGCCGAGTTGCTCGACGTGTCGCCGCGCGAACTGCTCGGCACCTCGCTGCGCGAACACCTCGACGAGGGCATCCTGGAGGCCATCGCCGGCGCATTGCGCTTCATCGAACCGGGCCTGGCCGCGCAACGCGTCGCGACGGCCAACATCGGCGGGCGTGGAGCGCTGTGCGATGTCAGCACGCACCTGCACCAGGGCTTGGTCCACATCGAGATCGAGCCGCAGAGCGCGGGAACCGATCTTGGCGGAATGCTCAGCGCCAACGCGATGATCGGTCGCCTCGCCGCCCAGGACCCGGGACCGACGTTCTTCGAGCAGATCACGTCGCTGGTGCGCGAGCTGACCGGCTACGACCGCGTCATGCTCTACCGTTTCCGCGGCGACGACGCCGGCGAGGTGCTCGCCGAAGCGCACGTCGACGACGTCGAGCCGTACCTGGGACTGCGCTACCCGGCCTCGGACATCCCCGCTCAGGCCCGGCGCCTGTATCTCGTCAACCGTCTGCGCGTGATCCCGGATGCCAGCTACACGCCGGTGCCGATCCAGCCCGCGCTGCACTTCGGCGGCGCGCCGCTGGACCTGTCGCACCACGCGCTGCGCAGCGTCTCCCCGGTGCATGTCGAGTACCTGCGCAACATGGGCGTGGGCGCATCGATGTCGATCTCCATCGTCAGCGGCGGCCGGCTGTGGGGCCTGATCGCCTGCCATCATCGCGCGCCGCGTCTTGTGCCGCCCGGAATGCGCGCCACGGCCGATCTGTTCGGCATGTACGTGTCGATGCGCATCGCCGGCCATGAGCAGGCCACGACCATGGCGCTGTTCGATCAGAGCCAGCAGTTGGGCGACGTACTGCGCGAGGCGACGCAGAAGGGGCACTCGCTCGCCGACGTGCTTCCCACCTACCTGCGCGTGGTGGCGCGACTGCTCGGCGCCGACGGCGCGATGATGATCCTCGGCGCGCGCCAGGCCAGCATCGGCCCGGTGCCCGCTGGCGAGTCGCTGTCGGAGTTGTGCGCGTGGGGCGCGGCACGCGCCGGTGCCGTGGCGGTCTCGCATCGCCGCGAAGAATGGCGCAGCGATCCGCAACCGGCCGACGGTCTGGCCGGCGTGCTGTCGATGGCCTTCGGCCGCGACGGCGACGGCCTTTACTGCTTCCGCAGGGAGCAGGTCGAGGACGTCGTGTGGGCGGGCAAACCGCACAAGGCGACGGTTCCGACCGACGACGGCACGCGCATCGCGCCGCGCCACAGCTTTGCCGCATGGCGCGAGACCGTGCGCGGACAGAGCGTGCAGTGGAGCGATGGCGACCGTCGCATCGCCGAACGCCTGTACGACATTCTCATCGAGCTGCATCGCCGCAGCGGGCCCAACGCCGACGAACAGCAGGCCCTGCGCCAACGGCAGCAGGTGCGCGACGAAAGCGAACGCCTGACCCGGCTCGCGGCGATGCTCGGCGATATGCAGCACCTGGACGACGAACAGATGCGCCGGCTGGGCGACCACATCGGCGAGTTCGAGCGTCATCTGCACGGCATCACCCAGCGCGACGACGCCAAGGACGGCGGCGTGATCTAACGCGAATCTGGCGCGGCCAGGTTCGCTCACCCGACGCGATTGCTTCAACGAGGTCGTCAGCGTACACACGCAGCACGCATCGTGGCCTTGGCCGACGCGCTGTACGCGACGAATCGCATGCAAGCCGTTGCGTTCAGCTGAACGGCAAAGCGTCGTCACAACGGTTTCACGCCAAACGGCCGGAAATGTGTCGGCGGTGAACCATTGGCCGATACGGCCGGCACGTTCTTCATCGCACGCGTCATGCACCACCGGGCATCGGATGTCGGGAGGGAGGGACGGTGTCGAACGAGCACGCCTTGCCATGCCATCGCCGCGCGCGAGCCGCATGCATGCGTGCGGCCGATGGATCGGCCCGACTCGCCGACCGTGTCCCGCGCGACGTTTCCTGCAACGAACCTCATCCACTCGCCGCTCCGGCAGCCGCCGGACGGTGAGGTTCATGCTGCGCGCCGCGCGGCTTTCGGGGGTCCGGCATCGCCCGGAGCCCACTACATCGAGGAGATGCGCAATGCGCCGTTTACCCTGGTTCGCCGCCGTCACGCTGTTGTCGTGCGCGACGATGGGTCCTGCCGCCGCTGGCGGGCAGGCCGATGTTCCACCGTCGGCCGCGGTCGCCGCTGCATCCAAGGTGCAGCCCGAAGCGCTGGCTGCGCTGGAGAAGATGGGCAAGTATTTGCGCGGCCTGAAGAGCTTCGCGCTGCATGCCGACACCACGCTCGATCTGGTCACGGACGACGACCAGACACTGCAGTTCCCGGGAACGATCGACTACAAGGCGCGCGCGCCGAACGGTCTGTTCATCGACATGAGCACCGACCGCAAGCAGCGCCGCCTGTACTACGACGGCAAGACGCTGACGGTGTACGGCCCGAAGAACAAGCTCTACGCGCAGACCGATGCGCCGCCGACGATCAAGCAACTGCTCGCCGTGGCCGAGGACAAGTACGGCATCGATTTCCCCTTGGCGGACCTGTTCCTGTGGGGCACCGAGAAGGCGCCGGTATCGGCGCTGAAGTCGGCGGTCTTCGTCGGGCCTGGGCGCATCGAGGGCAGCGTCACCAACCAGTACGCGTTCCGCCAGGACGGCGTGGACTGGCAGATATGGATCGAAGCCGGCGACAAGCCGCTGCCGCGACGCCTGGTGATCACCACCACCGATGATCCGGCTCGGCCGCAGTTCGCCAGCACGCTGACCTGGAACACCAACGCCGCTATCCGCGACTCCGATTTCGCCTTCACACCGCCGAAGGATGCAAGCCGCATCCAGCTCGTGGAAGTGGATGCGGTCGTCGCGCAGGAGGACGCCCGATGAACGCCGCTCGCCGTGTCATTCCGCTTGCCACCTGCCTGGGCATGGTCCTGGGCACGACCGCGCTGCTTGCAGTCACTGCCGATGCACACGCCGGGCCGCACGCCCGCGGCGGCGCGCGCACCAGCGTCAACCACGCCGGCGGCGGCGGTGCCGCGGCCGCGAATCGCGGCGGCGGTGCCAACGTCAACCGCGGCGCCGGTGCGAACCGCACCGCCAACGCGAACCGCAACTACGACCGCAACACCAACGTCAACCGCAACATCGACGTCCACAACGACATCGACATCGACGTGGACGATCACTGGAACAACGGCTGGGGCGGCGACCATCCCGTCGCAGCTGCCGCAGCAGTGACGACGGCGGTGGCGGTGACGGCGGCGGCGATCGGTTCGATCGCGTACTCGGTGCCGCCCAGCTGCGTGAGCACGGTGGTCAACGGCGTCGCGTACCAGCAGTGCGGAAGCACCTGGTATCAGCCGCAATACGCCGGCACCACGGTGCAGTACGTGGTGGTGAATCCGCCCGGCTGACCGGGGTCGCGCCAGCCGGGGCCACCGCATTCGCACCACCGCACGCCGCACCACCGAACGCCGCACACCATTCGGAGCCTTCATGCGAACTCACTCGTTGGTCCTGGGAACGACGCTGGCACTTCTGATTCTCCCCGCAATGGCCTCCGACGGCGTCGGTTTCGCGATCGCGCAGGCCGCATCGGCGAATGCGGCCGCCAACATCGACGCGCGCCCCTTCCCCCGCGAATTCACCCAGCAGAACACCACCTTCAGCGTGCACCAGCCGCAGTACGACAGTTGGGAAGGCAATCAGCTCAAGGGGCGCTTCGCGATGTCGGTCAAGACCGGCACGCATAACGGCTCCGACGGCAAGCCGGAGGAAACCGCCGACTACGGCGTGGTGACGTTCCAGGCACGCACGCAGGTCGACAAGGACGCGCGCGCGGTCGTGCTGACCGACATCGCGTTCACCAGCGCCGCTTTTCCGACCGCGACGTCCAGGCAGGCGCACTACCTCGACCTGGCGCGCGCGCAGATGAAGCAGAAATCGACGCTGACCGTGTCGCTGGACCAGCTCGAATCGGCGATGGCGATCGCCGCGGTCGATGCGAAGGCTCCCGCTTCGCTGCCCGTGCGCAACGACCCGCCGGACATCGTGTTCAGCACGCAGCCTGCGGTGCTGATCCTCGTCGACGGCGAGCCGGCGCTGAAGCCCAGCGGCGAGGCCGGCGTGCAGCGCGTGATCAACAGCCGCTCGCTGCTGCTGCAACAGGGCGGGCAGTACTACACCTACCTGGGCGGGCATTGGGCGAAAGCGTCCACGCTCGCCGGCCCGTGGAGCGCGGTGGCGACCGTGGACGGCGCGCTCACCAACGCGATGCGGCAGGCGGTGTCGTCCAAGCAGGTGGACACGCTCGACAACCCGCCCGACGCGCTCAAGCAGGCGTTCGCCAATGGCGGTATGCCGGACCTCTACGTACGCACGCATGCGGCCGAACTGATCACCTCGCAAGGCGAGCCGCAGTTCGCAGCGGTGCCCGGCACGCGCCTGAGTTACATCGCCAACACCGGCGCCGACGTGTTCGTCGACGGCGGCGACGACAACGCCTGGTATGCGCTGGTGTCGGGCCGCTGGTTCACCGCGCCGGGCAGCAAGGGCCCGTGGAAGTACGTCGCGTCGGGCGCCTTGCCGGCGGACTTCGCGAAGATCCCGTCCGACAGCGCTAAGAGCGGCGTGCTGGCCTCGATTCCCGGCACACCGGAGTCGAAGGAGGCACTGATCGCCAACGACATTCCGCAGACAGCGACGGTGAACAAGAGTCTGGCGAAGTTGAGCGTCACCTACGACGGCGCGCCGCAGTTCGCGCCGATCGAAGGCACGGCACTGCAGTACGCGCGCAACACGCCGGTCCCGGTGATCCGCGTGGCGGGCGACAGCTACTACGCCGTCGACAAGGGCGTGTGGTTCACCGCGAAGTCCGCGACCGGTCCATGGACGGTGGCGACCAGCGTGCCGGCGGCCATCTATGCGATCCCGACCAACTCGCCGCTGCACTACGTCACCTACGTGCGCGTGTACGGCGGCAGCGGCGACGAGGTGTACGTTGGCTACACGCCGGGCTACTACGGCACGGTGGTGACCGACAACGTCGTCGTGTACGGCACCGGCTATGCATGCACGCCCTGGGTCGGCGCGTACTGGTACGGCTGCCCGGCGACCTACGGCATGGGCGCCTATTTCGGCTGGAATCCGTGGGTGGGCTGGACCTTCGGCTGGGGCTGGGGCTGGAACGACGGCTGGTACGGGCCGTACAGCCCATGGTGGGGTCCGTGGTACGGGCCGGCGTATCCCTACGGCTGGTGGGGCGGCGGCGCGGCCGCATGGAACGTGTACGGACACTGGGGCAACGCCGCGGTGCGCGGCACGGCGGCGGCATGGGCCGACCCGTGGACCGGCAACGTCGGACGCGGCGCGCGCGGCGGCTACTACAACGAAGCCACCGGCGGTCGCGGTGTGGGCCGCGCGGGCATCAACACCAACGCCTACACCGGCACCACCACCGCCGGCGCGCAGGGCATCCGCTACAACCCGCAGTCCGGGCGCGTGGTCGCCGGTGGCGGCGCGGCGGCGGTGAATCCCTACACCGGACAGGCTGCACGCGCGGGCGAGCGCACCGTGGTGAACACCAACACCGGGCGCGTGACCCAGGCCGCCGGTGGCGCGGCGATCGGCCCGAACGGTGCGGCGGCGGGCGGCGCGTTCAACACGCAGGGCCCGGGCGGCAACGAGGCCAGGGGTGCGGGCGGATTCCACTACAACGCCGACACCGGCACGCTGCATCGCGGCGGCGTGGTCGACGTGAACGACAACGTCTACGCCGGCCACGACGGCAACGTCTACAAACACGACGAGAACGGCTGGAGCGAAGTCGATCGCCCGGACCGCTCGCAGAACGTCGATCCGGCCAACCTCGACCGCGATCGTTTCGCACGCGAGCGCGGCGACGAACGCATGCGCGGCGACAACGGCGCGATGAATCCCGCTGCGTTCCAGCGCCAGGGCGGCGCTTTCGAACGCACGGGCGGCGGCGGTGGCGGCGGCATGCAGCGTCCGGCCGGCGGCTACCAGCGGCCGGTCGGCGGTTTCCGGCCGGGTCTGGGTGGCGGTGGCTTCCGTGGTGGCGGTGGCGGATTCCGCAGGCGTTGACGTACCACTCCATCGCGCGGCGGCGATGCATCAACCCATCGCCGCGGCACACGGCCCCAGGACGGGCCAGCGCTGACGCGATGGGCTTGTCTGCATTCGTCATGGAGAGAGATCGATGAACACACGCAATCTGCTCGCGTCCTGCATCGCGATGGCGACGCTTGGCGTCGCCACGCCGGCCATGGCGACCGAAGGCGCCCTGGGCCGCACCATCACCGGCACGACGGTGCAGTCCTACGCCGGCGTCGTCCCGCCGACGCCGGGCTTCTCGGCGGCGATCGGCTACGTGCATTACTCGGGCGAGATCGGCGCCGAGCGCGCGACCCCCGTCAACAACCTGCTGACGCTCGGCCTGGACGCGGACTTCGACATGCTCAGCGTCACCGGGCTGTACGTGTGGGACACCGGCGAAGGGCGCTGGAACTTCGCCTCGATGGCGACGCTTCCGTTCGCCACCGTGGACGTGAGCGCCAACGTCTCGCTCGGCCCGCGCACCGGACAGACCAGCGACAAAGCCGACTGGGACGTGTTCGATCCGTTCTTCGCGCCCATCATCGCCGGCTACCACTTCGACCAGACGCGGCACATGACGTTGGCTCTGTACATCTACAGCGACTGGGGCAGTTACGACCCCGACCGCCTGGCGAACCTGAGCCTCAACAACTGGACCTACTCGCCCACGTTCGGCTACACGCAGCTGATGCAGAAGGGCACGCTCGAATTCACCACCGTCGCCGCCGTCGACGTCTACACGGAGAACGACGCCACCGATTACCAGAACGGCGCCGTGTTCCGCATCGATGCGCAGCTGCTGAAGCGCTTCGCCAACGGCTGGGGTGTGGGCGGCGTGGGCGGCTGGATCGAGCAACTGGAGGACGACGAGGGGCCGACCGCCGACCTGCTCGACGGTTTCAAGGGGCATTCGCTGGCCCTTGGCCCGATCGTCACCTACGACAAAAAATGGGACGGCGGCCAAGTGGAATTCGCGGCGCGCTGGCTGACGGAATTCGACGTCAAACGCCGGCTCAAGGGCGATCCGTTGATGGTCACCGCGACGGTGACGTTCTGAACCTTTCGACAGGAGTCGCTCCATGATCGCTGCGCGCACCATCGCCCGCACTGCCCTCGCCCTCGCCACGGCGTTCGCGGCGACATCGGCCTTCGCTCAGGAAAGCGCCGACGAACTGGCGAAGAAGCTGTCCAATCCCGTCGCCTCGATGATCAGCGTGCCGTTCCAGTACAACATCGACTTCGGCTATGGCAGCGAGGATGGAACCAAGCAGACGCTGAACATCCAGCCGGTGATTCCGGCCAAGCTGTCCGAGAAGTGGAACCTCATCACGCGCGTCATCGTGCCGGTGATCCAGCAGGACGACATCGCGGGGAACTCCGGCAGCCAGTTCGGCCTCGGCGATGTCACGCCCACCTTTTTCTTCTCGCCCAGCCAGCCCACCGCGGGCGGCATCACCTGGGGCCTGGGCCCGGTGTTCCTGCTTCCCACCGCCAGCAACGACCTGCTCGGCGTCGACGAATGGGGCGCCGGACCCAGCCTGCTGGTGCTCAAGCAATCCCCGCACTGGACCGTCGGCGTGCTGGCGAACCACATCTGGTCGGTGTCGGGATCGCGCAACGATCCCGACATCAGCAACACCTTCCTGCAACCGTTCTTCGCACGGCAGTTCAAGGGCGGGCGCACGCTCACGTTCAACGCGGAGTCGACCTACGACTGGGAGAACGAGCAGTGGACGGTCCCGCTCAACGTCGTCTACTCGAAGGTCACGCGCGTGGGCAGCCAGACGATGAGCTTCGCCGGCGGCGTGCGCGGCTATGTCGATGCGCCGCGCGGCGGGCCGGACTGGGGACTGCGCTTCGTGGTGACCTTCCTGGTGCCGGAAAAATAGCGGCGGCTGCGTCCTGCGACCCGCTCCCAGCGCGCGGGTACGACGCTGCCTTCGATCGACTCTCCACGACCCTCGGGCGGGCAGGCCGGAACCCTCGCGAGCCTTCCGGCAACCCTCGCGTTGCGACTGTTTCGCATCGCGCGGGTAACTCGCTACCTTCGGCCGGGTCTCCGGTGGCCTCCGTCGGGTACGTCGTGCCCTCGCGCGGGTGCGCCGGGCCCTCGCGTTGCGACAATCTCGCGGCGCGAGGGCAGCGCTGCACCCTCCCGACCTTGCCGCGTAGCCGCGCGAACCCGCCGGAGACTCGAGCGCAGGCAGCGGTGCACCCGCGCGCGGGTAGCGCGCAACCCGTGCAGGCCAGACGTACGGCGCATCGCGTCGCGCGGCCTCAGCCGGGCTTGTGGCCGCGCTCGCTGCCGGTGCCGCCCCGGCTGCCAGCGCCAGTCGTCCGCGCGGGCCCGCGCCCGCCCGCATCGCCTTGCCGCGACAGCCCATGCTCGCGTGCCAGTCGCGCCAGTTCTTCGTAGCGATCCCGCAGGCGGTCGAGTTCCTCCTGGTCCAGCTCCTCCAGATCGAGCACGGCGTTCTCCGCCCGTCGCGTCGCACGGATCAGCTCGTCGAGCTTGATCTGCATGGCCTCGGTGTCGCGGTTCTGCGTGTTCTGGATCAGGAACACCATCAGGAAGGTCACGATGGTCGTGCCGGTGTTGATGACCAGTTGCCAGGTGTCGCTGAATCCGAACAGCGGGCCGCTGACCAACCACACCACCACGACCAGCGCCGCCAGGCCGAAGCAGGAGGCATTGCCGGTCCAGCGGGCCGCGGCCTTGGCGAGCTTTGCGTGCCAACCCATGTGTTGCTTGCCTTGGCGCGGCCGATCGTCGCTGCCGAAACCTTCCGCCGTGCGCCGCCAAATTTGCGTGAACAGCCGCGCCGTTCAGGCCTCCTTTCGACTTGCGCCACCATCACGCGGCGTTACACGGCCGCGGTCGTATCGTCTCGTTCAACCGACAACGCAAGCCCGGAGGCACGCCATGTCGCAAGATCGCAAAGACCCGCCGCTGCACGACGACAAGAAGCCGCCGCACAAACCCGAAGACGCGCGCGATCGCGAGAAGCGCAAGCAGCACGAAAGCGAGAACCAGGACCAGGCGCTGGAGGAAACCTTCCCGGCGAGCGATCCGGTGTCGCCGTTCGTTCCCGCAAAGGCGCCGGATTGACCCGCGCGATGGCGGCCGGCGGCGCCTGTGCAGCCACCGCACCCGATGCCGACCGCGCCCGCAGCGCGGACGCTTCCGGCTGCGTCGTCGAACTGGTGCGGCGCGAACACCGCACCGAACACGAAGCAGCCACCGGTCGGTGGATCGGTGAGCGGCTCGCTGCGCTGCTCGGCTTCGAGTACGGCGGCGTGCACGCGCAGGACGCTTCGTACGAGGCGCCGCCCTTCTTCGTTCCCGACACCACGCTGCTGGTGTCGGAAGCGCACGACCTGGGCATCCACGGGCCGGGACAGTTGCTCGGTGGCGTCGTGCCGCATCCCTTCGTCGCGACCAAGTCGATCACCCATCCGCTGGTCGACGGCGCGCGCGTCGTGCCGCAGGGTTGGTCGAGCACGCTGGGCACCGAACTCGACGAAGTCACCCTGCCCGGCTTCACGGCGTTCAGCGCGGAGGATGCGGCTCGCGCGGCCCGCCACCTTTTCGACCAGGGCCTGCCGGCGCGAATCAAGCGCGCCGACGGCATCGGCGGTCTCGGCCAGTCCGTCGCCACCGACAGGAAGACGCTCGACGCCGCGTTGGCGCACCTCGACGCGGACAGTCTGGAACGCCTTGGCGCGGTGATCGAACTCAACCTCAAGCCGGTGAAGACCTACAGCATCGGGACCGTGGTCGCGGGGCCCCACCGCATCGCCTATTTCGGCACCCAGCGGCTCACGCGCAATCGCCGCGGCGTCTCGGTCTACGGCGGGTCGACGCTCTCGTGCCTGCGCGGTGAGCTCGAGGACCTGCTGGCGACGCTGGACGACGAGGCCGAGCGTCGCGTGCTGCGCTGTGCGATCCGCTACGACGCGGAAGTCTCGCGCGCCTACCCGGCGTTCTTCGCGTCGCGCCGCAATTACGACGTGGCACTTGGCGTGGATCCTTCAGGCGTGCCGCGCACGGGCGTACTCGAGCAATCGTGGCGCATCGGTGGGGCGACACCGGCGGAGATCCTGGCGCTGGAGGCGATGCACCTGGATCCGGAACTGGCCCGGGTGAGCGTCTCCACGCATGAGGTTTACGAGATGATCGACGCGCCGCTGGGCGCGCAGGTGTACTTCCGCGGCGAGGATCCTGCCGTCGGCCCGATGACGAAGTACGCCTTGCTCAATGC
Organism: Lysobacteraceae bacterium P; assembly: GCA_005503055.1. Classification (GTDB taxonomy): domain Bacteria; phylum Pseudomonadota; class Gammaproteobacteria; order Xanthomonadales; family Xanthomonadaceae; genus Lysobacter_J. The sequence continues at coordinate 121,020 of SCOX01000002.1, forward strand.
GCAGGACGATGCGCATGGACGTTAGGCTCGAGAACATAGAACTGACGGTCGAGCAGGATCTGGTGTGCGGCACGGTGCTCTCGCCCGCGTCGCAGTTGCCGGGCGTGCTGTTCGTGCACGGATGGGGCGGCAGCCAGGAACACGACCTGGTCCGCGCGCGCGAGGCGGCGGGCATCGGCTGCGTGTGCCTCACCTTCGACCTGCGTGGCCACGAACGCACTGCGCGCCACTGGGAAAAGGTGAATCGCCCGCAGAACCTGGCCGATCTGCTCGCGGCATACGACTGGCTCGCGGCGCAGCCGAACGTGGATCCGAGCGCGATCGCCGTCGTCGGCATCAGCTATGGCGGATACCTTGCCGCCCTGATGTCCGCGCAGCGTCCGGTGCGATGGCTCGCGCTGCGCTCGCCGGCGATCTACAAGGACGACGGCTGGGAGCTTCCCAAGCTGCAGCTGCACATCGACACCGGTCTGGCCGACTACCGCCAGCGGCGCATCGATTGGCCGGACAACCGCGTGCTTCGCGCCTGTGCGGACTATCGCGGCCATGCCTTGCTGGTCGCCGCCGAACACGACACCGTCGTCCCGCATCCGGTGATGGACAACTACGCCAACGCGTTCCGTAACGCGCACTCGTTGACGCGTCGCGTGATCGAGGGCGCGGACCATGCGTTCTCGCAGAAGCCCGCGCAGAAGGCCTATACGGCGATCCTGATCAAGTGGCTGGCGGAGATGATCATGGGTGCGCGCGAGGAAGCGGCGCAGGCGCGGTTGCGGGAGCGGGTTGTGGAGGGGGATGGGGATTCGTAGGCGGCTGGATCCCAGATCTCCGCGCGCGCAGTGCATCGTTCTCGATTGCGATTGGGGGCCATCCATGGCGATCGGATCCGGCTTCGGATTGCTCTGCCTGAAGTTCCATGGCCGGGCGTTCGGCAGGCCGCGCGGCAGTGCGGCGATGCGCAACTTCGATAGCGCTGCCGCGGCCGTCCATGGCGTTACACGGCTGGGCTTCGGATCGCCCTGCCCGGCCATCCATGGCCGGGCGTTCGGCAGGCCGCGCGGCAGTGCGGCGATGCGCAACTTCGATAGCGCTGCCGCGGCCGTCCATGGCGTTACACGGCTGGACTTCGGATCGCCCTGCCCGGCCATCCATGGCCGGGCGTTCGGCAGGCCGCGCGGCAGTGCCGCGCAAGTGGCCTGCCTCACCCCCTCGGTCCTCCCATTACGGGGAGGACGATGCCGTTGACGTACGACGAGCACACCGGCGCCGCCAGGAATACATACGCCGGGGAGATCTCCTCCGGCTGCGCGGGGCGGCCCATGTCGCTGGACTCGCCGAACTTCGCCAGGTCCTTGGCAGGCTTGTCGGCGGGATTGAGCGGCGTCCACACCGGACCCGGCGCGACGGCGTTAACGCGGATGCCGCGCTCGAGCAGGTTGCTCGCAAGCGACTTCGTGAAGGCATGGATCGCGCCCTTCGTCGCCGAATAGTCGAGCAGGTGCTTGGAGCCGAACAGGCCGGTCTCGGAGCCCGAGTTGATGATGCATGCGCCGCGCTCCATGTGCGGCAGGGCCGCGCGCGCCATGTGGAAGTAGCCGGCGATGTTGGTCTGCAGGGTTTCCTGCAGATGTTCGTCGGTCAGGTCTTCGAGCTTTTTGGCATGCAGCTGGAAGGCGGCGTTGTTGACGAGGATGTCGAGCCGGCCGAAGGCCTGCACGGTCGCGGCGACGGCGCCGTTGCAGAACGTCGCGTCCTTCACGTCGCCGGGAATGACCAGGCAGCGACGACCTTCCTTCTCCACGGCAGCGCGCGTTTCCTCGGCGTCCTCGTGTTCGCTCAGGTACACGATGGCGACGTCCGCGCCTTCGCGCGCGAACAGGACGGCGACCGCGCGGCCGATGCCCGAATCGCCACCGGTCACGATCGCGACGCGGTCCTGCAGTTTGCCGCTGCCCTTGTAGTCGGGAGCGAGGTAGCGCGGGCGTGGGTCGAGTTCGTGTTCGTGTCCCGGCTTCTTCTGATGCTGCGCGGGAAGCGGATTCTCCGGCTGTTTGCGCACGCCGGCCTGCACGGCCTTCTTGGCCGGTTCCTTCTTCGCAGACGCTTTGGTCTGTCTGGCGTCCTTGGCTTCCACCTGTTTCTGGATCGACCTTTGCCTGGCCGCCGTGCCGGCTGCCTTCGACGCCGGCTTCTTCTCTTTCGCCATGCCCGTGCCCTCACGTTTCGGTGACGGGAACGCCCGGGTGCGAACACCCGGGCGCTCGTGCCTGCGTCGCCCGCTGAGAGGCCCTCGCAGGAATTACTCGCCGATTACTTGGTCTTCTTGGCGACCGTCAGTGCGCTGGCGTCGACGCTCTTCACGCCCTTGATCTTCTTCGCGACCGCCACTGCCTTGTCGGCGTTGGCCTTGCTGTCGACGGTGCCGGACAGGCTCACCGTGCCGTTGACGGTTTCGACATCGATGGTGGTGCCGGGCACGTCCGGCGTGGCCATCAGATCGGCCTTCACCTTGGTGGTGATCCAGGTGTCGTTGACCGGCTGGGCCGAGTCGCCTTCTTCGGCTTCGGCCTGCGGGCGATCCTGCGCGGTGGCGAGCATCGGCATGGCGCCGACGATGGCGGCCGCGCCGAAGACGGCGGCAAACAGCGTCTTGTTCTTTCGAATGTTCATGTCGTTCCTCCCGTAAAGGTGACGACAGCTTTCGGTGCGTGCGCGTATCGCGGCGTGAAATCCGCGCGTATCCGTGATTTTGCACGGGGTGAGCATTCACGCTTGCGAAACCGGCGTGTACGCGGCATGCGCGACCCTCAGCGGCGCGCGTTCGCCAGGCCCAGCGCGGCGTCGAATGCGGTGTCCTGTGCGACCGCCACGTCAGGCGCGACGCCGACGGCCTCCCAGTTGGTGTGCGTGATCGGATTGACCGGCGATCCATCGGAGACGAACACGCTGAAACCTCCGCCGATGTCGACCTCGCCACCCGGATTGGCCGCGCCCGCACTGCGCGCGCCGATCACCGAGGCGCGTTTCGCGCTTTGCAGCGTGTAGGTGAACGCCTCAGCCGCCGAGGCCGTGCCGCCATCGATCAGCACGTACACTGGCACCTGCATCCGCGGCTTCGCGTAGGGCGTCGCAGGTGCCTCGCTGTAGCTTTCGGTGCGAGTGCGGAAAATGTTGTAGGCCTGGGTGCCAGGCGTGAGGAAGGCACTGGCGAGATAGCCGACCATGCTCGGGGAGCCGCCCCGGTTGCCGCGCAGGTCGATGATCATCGCGCGGCTGGCCGACAGGCGCGCGAGCGCATCGTCGATCGCCACGCGCGCAGGCGCACGCTCATCGTCGAATTCGAAATGGGCGAACTCGGTCATGCGCAGCACGCCGATACCGTCCGGCCGCAGTTCGACGGTCGCGATTCCATTGGGAGCGGTGGGCGCGGACGCGCGTCGCGGTGCAGCCGAACGCGCGCCATCCGCCGCGCCGTTCCATCGCACGCGGAAATGCCGGTCGAGCGGGCGCAGCCGCGCAGTCAGCGCATCGGCGAGGGCCTGCGGATCGGCGAGCGTGTCGAACGCGCCGGCGCTGGCGTCGCGGCGCAGGGCGTCGGCGATCTGCCCGCCCCGCGCCGGGTCGAAGTAGCGCCTGGCGATGGCGTCGGCCACGGCATCGACGGCCTCCCGTGGCGCCGGCTGGGCGTTCACGACCGAAGCGAAGGACAACAGCAGGACAGCGGCGGCGCGGCACAGGTTCGGCATGGCGTATTCCCCGGGGGTTTCCTGTCTGGATGCCGCGCCGGCCGCGAGGGTCGCACCGCCCGGCACCTGCGGCGCTAAACTGGCGCGCATGAAGATCTTCAAGGCATTCACGCTCGAAGCCGCGCACCGGCTGCCCAACGTACCGCCGGGCCACAAGTGCGCGCGCCTGCACGGGCACAGTTTCCGCATCGAGATCCACGTCGAGGGCGAGATCGACCCGCACGCGGGCTGGGTCATGGACTTCGGCGATCTGAAGGCGGCCTTCATGCCGCTCTACGACCGGCTCGACCACCACTATCTCAACGACATCGAAGGCCTGGACAACCCGACCAGCGAACGCCTGGCGGTGTGGATCTGGGAGCGCCTCAAGCCCGCGCTGCCGCTGCTGTCGGAAGTGGTCGTGCACGAGACCTGCACGTCGGGCTGCAGCTACAAAGCGTGAGGCAGGCCGCTTGCGCGGCACTGCCGCGCGGCCTGCCGAGCGCCCGGCCACGTTCGTAACCGAAGACGGCGCACTGCGCGCACCGCGCAGTCGCGAACGCCCGGCTATGGATGATCGAATGGAATGTTACGGAGGCTTCTCCGTGGAGCCCATCGCCGGCAGCGGCGGCGCCATCGAAGCGTCATGCCGTGCGCCACGACATCCCAGCGATCACTTCACCTCCGGCCGCAGCAGCGAGCCGAAGGTCAGGTACCACGAGCTCTCGCCGTCGTCGTTTCCGCCGTAGGCGAGAAACATCGGCCCCAGCGGCGTGCTGAAACCGACGAACAGGCTGGCGGCGAGGATGAGGTCGTCGTCGACCTCGTCCTTGCTACTCCAGGCGTTGCCCGTTTCCAGGCTGGCGCCGACGAACATCGGCAGCGAGAACAGACGACTCGTGTTGCCGGTCCGGCGGTACATCACCGCGCGCGCGAGGGCGGTCTGGTTGCCGGCCAGCGCGCGTTCGTCGAAGCCCGACAGATTGAGGAAGCCCCCGAGGAAGCCCTGCGCCTGGAAGAAGTTGTCGTCCTCCAGCGCGCTGGTCAGTCGCGTGCCGAGCAGCAGGTGGTAGCGGCCCCATGCCTGCGCCCAGTCGGCGGTGAGCCGCGCGACGTTGCCTTCGACGTTGGCGCCCATCGTTTCGGTGTACGCCTCCAGATCCGCGCTGACGCGCACGCCGCGGGTCGGAAAGTTGATGCTGTCGAGCGTGTCCCACGTCGCGTTGTACATGATGCCGGCGTATTCCTCCGCCTGGCCGCTGAAGTCTTGCGGGTTGCCGATCAACAGATCGCCGCGATCGCGACCGCGCAGCAGCTCCGCGCTGATGCGCCATTCCGGCTGCGGCGTGAATCCGGCCTGCAATGCGAGCTGGCGCCGGTTGATGCGGAATTCGGCGAGCTGGTCGCCATCGCGCCACAACGGCAGCGATTCGTTGCGCAGTTCCAGCGACGGCTGCAGGTAGAACGCGCCGGTCTGCCCGAAGGGCTGGTAGAACTCCGAACGCAGGCCGGTGATGCGACCCATGCGGATCACGTTGCGCCATTCCGCGCCCAATGCGTTCACGTCGTTGAACGTGAGCTCCGCCGACACCATGTAGTTGCTGCGGCCGTTGAAGTTGTCGTCCAGCTGGAAGCCCAGCTTGCCGAACGCCGACCACGGTTTCTCGGCGGGGATGATCTGCAGGCCGCGTTCGCCGTCGCGTTCGACGAGGCGGTAATCGATCTGCTGGAAGCGCCCGTCGCCGTACGCGGTGCCGATGTCCTTCTCCAGGCGCTCCGCATCGAAGGGCTGATCGATGTTTTCCGCGACCGCGCGCTCGACCTGGCGTGTCGCCGACGGCGAGCGACCGTGGACGACCTCGAGGAACGATACCAGCTTGGGATCGAACGCGCGCATGCGCTGGCGCTTGCGGTATTCCGCGTACGTCGCCTCGTCCACCGACATCGTGCGCAGCCGCGGCAACGCGGCCTCGGCGGCACGTTCGCCGATGGCGATGGCCTCTTCGCCGCGATTGAACTCCGACGCGGTGATATCGCCCAGTTCGGGTCGGATCAGCACGTCGTCGGGTTTGAGCGTGGCGAGCGCGCGCTCGGTCCTGTCGGTCATCAGCGCCGAGATCATCTGGTCCATGATGACCAGCGGGTTCGTCAACGACTCCTCTTTGTGCAGAGGCGAGCCGACGTCGACGACGATCAGCCGGTGCGCGCCCATCTCGCGCACGACGTCCACCGGCACGTTGTCGACCATGCCACCGTCGACGAGCAGGCGATCGCCCACACGCACCGGTGCGAACGCGCCGGGTACCGACATGCTCGAGCGGATCGCCAGCGCGAGATCGCCATCGGAAAACACCACCTTGTCGCCGGTGACGATGTCGGCGGCGACGGCGCGGAATGGAATCGGGAGCTGGTCGAAGTTGTGCACGTCCCAGGTCGAGATCGTCAGCCGCCGCATCAGCATCAGCAACTTCTGTCCCTGCACGATGCCGACCGGCAGCACGACGCGGCCGTCGACGTAGCCGATCTCCAGGTTGAGCAGGTAGCGGAAGTCGGCGTCCTTGCGCCGCATCGGCTGGCCGGGGCGCGGCGGGTCGTCGACGAACATGTCGGCCCAGTCGATGGTGCGGATCAGGTCTTCCATTTCCGCCGGCGTGTAGCCGGTGGCGTACAGGCCGCCGACGATCGAGCCCATGCTGGTGCCGGCCATCTGGCACACCGGGATGCGCTCGCGTTCGAGCACCTTGAGCACGCCGACGTGGGCCGAGCCGCGGGCGCCGCCGCCGCCGAGAACCAGGCCGATGCAGGGCGGTTCCTGCGGCACGGCGGGCGTCTGGGCGCTGGCGGGAATCGCAGCCAGGCACGCGATCGACAGGGCCACCGAGGCCAGGATCCGCCCGAAGCGGCGCAGCTGCGTGGGGCGGGCGGTCGCGTCCATCATCGTCCGGTCATCCTGGTTGGCGAGCCTGCGCGCCGGGGCCCCGTCGCAGCCCGATTCTGCCATCGCGCCGTTGAAGCCCCAATGCAAAATGAACCCGCCCGGGGACTTGTTGCACTGCAACAAACATCGCGCTATGCTGCACCGCACAATCCAACTCCCTCCCCCGGATTGCTCAGGAGACCGCCATGTACCAGCCGTTCAACGAACAGTTTGCCGCCGCTACGCGCCAGTTCGCGGACACGGCCGCACAGGCCAACCGTCTGGCCCTCGACAACGCCGAGGCCATCTTCGGCCTGCAGCTTTCGGCCCTCGAGGACCGCGTCAACGCCACCTTCGCCTTCCTCGGCGAAGCGGCCGAAGTGCGTGATTTCGACAGCCTCAAGACCCTGTGGCCGAAGGGCGCGCAGGTGGCCCGCGAGAACCTCGAGCGCGGCATCGCCACCGGCCAGGAAGTTTTCGGCCGCACCCTGAAGACCCAGGGCGCGATCACCGAGCTGACCAAGTCCCAGTTCGAAGCCGCCGCCCGCGGTGTGCAGGCCGACGTCGCCAAGACCGTCCAGGCCGCCGCTGCCGCTGCGCCGAAGGCCAAGTAATTCCGAATCTCTCTCCTTAACTGGCTTTATTTTTCCAAACACTCCGCCACCCCTCCCGGCGGTCTGGAAAGCCCGGCAGCGCAAGCTGTCGGGTTTTTTATTGCCCGGACGGCAGCCCGGCGAATCGCATTTCGGGCGAATTTCGTGCATTATGCGTGCGTAGCCACGGTCGGAGTCTGTCCATGAACGCCGTCATGAAGCCGCACACCGGCCTCGCCGAATCGTTGCGAGAGCCCGAACAGGTCTATCTCTCGCCCCGCCGCATCGGCGAGGCCCTGGGTTTGCAGGTCCAGAGCCTGGCCGAACGCGCCCGCGTCAGCCGCAACACCCCGACCGCGCGCCCGCAGAACGAGCATCTCCAGCAGTACCTGCGCGACGTCGTGCGCGTCATCGCTGCCGCCGAGGACGCCGCTGCTGGCGATCGCACGCGCGCCATCTTCTGGTTCATGAACGACCCGCTGCCCGAGTTCGATTACCTCACCGCCGACGCGCTGGTGCAGGCAGGAAAAGCGCAGGCCGTCATCGACTACATCGAGTCGATCGCCGGCGGCGCGACCGGATGATCCTGCGCGAGTTGGACGATGGCGACGCGCTGTATCGCGTCATCGTCCCGCGCTGGTCGCACTCACCGACCTCCGGCGCCGGCGCCGCGCGCAAGGGCGGACGGTTCAACCGCTCCGGTCTCGAAGCGTTGTACTTGTCCCGCGAAGTCGAAACAGCGGTGGAAGAGTACCGGCAGCACGAGCTGCTGCTGCCGCCGGGCACGCTGGTGACCTTCCTGGTGGGCCCGCTGACGGTCGTGGACTTCGCGCGCGGTTACGAGAACGGTCGCTGGGATCCGATCTGGGCCGAGCACGCCTGCAACTGGCGCCATCTCGCATTCGAAGAACACATCGAACCGTCGAGCTGGGTCCTGGGCGACCTGGCGCTCGACGCCGGCGCGGCGGGCATCCTCTTCCCTTCCGCCGTGCGCGCGGGCGGCACGAACCTGGTGCTGTTCAATTCGAGCCAGTTGCCCGCGCGGTTGTTGCGCGTGCACGACCCGGATAGACAACTCCCGCAGGATGGGAGCGCGTGGTCGAGCGCATCGGATGCTGGAGCCGCGCCCGAATGACGCCGCATGGCGATCGGGCCCCATAAAAGAAAAGCCCGCCAATTGGCGGGCTTTTCACTGTCGCTAACGCAGGATCAGGTCGCCGGACGCGGTCGGGCTTCCTCTTCCTCGTCGTCGCGTTCGATCACCGGCTTCTCGTCCATCTTGTCGCCCAGCAGGCGACGCACCGCGACGTAGAACACCGGGATCAGCAGCAGGCCGAGGAACGTTGCGAAGATCATGCCGCCGATCACGCCGGTACCGATGGCGTGGCGGGAGTTGGCGCCGGCGCCCGTGGAAATCGCCAGCGGGAACACGCCCATGATGAAGGCGAACGACGTCATCAGGATCGGACGGAAGCGCAGGTGCGCGGCCTCGATCGTCGCATCGCGCAGCGTCTTGCCCGCCTGGCGTTGCTCGATGGCGAACTCCACGATCAGGATCGCGTTCTTGGCCGCAAGGCCGATCACCGTGATCAGGCCGATCTTGAAATAGATGTCGTTGGGCAGTCCGCGCAGCAGCGAGAACAGCACCGCGCCGAGCGCGCCCAGCGGCACCACCAGCAACACCGCGACCGGCACCGACCAGCTTTCGTACAACGCCGCCAGGCACAGGAACACCACCAGGATCGACAGCGCGAGCAGCGCGGGCGCCTGGTTGCCCGACAGGATTTCCTGGTACGACTGGCCCGTCCAGTCGTAGCCGAAGCCCTGCGGCAGGTCCTTCTCGACGATGTTCTGCATCGCGCTCATCGCCTCGCCCGAGCTGTGCCCCGGCGCCTGCGAACCCACGATCTCCACCGCGGCATAACCGTTGTAGCGCGTCAGCGACGGCGAGGCGGTGATCCAGTGGTTACGCACGACATTCGACAGCGGCACCATCGAGGCCGCCTCGCCCGGGGCCGCCTGCGTCAGCGGGCTGGGCGTGTAGATGCGCGCCAGCGATTCCGGACCAGTGCGGTACGGCGCGTCGGCCTGCATGGTCACGCGCTTCACGCGGCCTTCGTCGACGAAGTCGTTGACGTAGACCGGCGCCAGCATCAGCTGGATCGCGCTGTAGATGTCGCCCACCGACAGGCCCATCGACTGCGCCTGCACGCGGTCGACGTCCAGTCGCAACTGCGGCGATGCCTCCAGTTCGTTCGGACGCACGCCCGTCAGCGCCTTGTCCTCCCCGGCCTTGCCGAGCAGCGTGTTGCGCGCATCGGTCAGCGCCGCGCGACCCTGACCACTGCGGTCCTGCAGGTACATGTCGAAGCCGCCGAACTGGCCCAGACCGCTCACCGTCGGCAGGTTGATCACGAAGATCTGCGCGTCGCGGATGCCGAACAGCGCCATGTTCGCCTTCTGGATGAACTCCGAGGCGGTGACATTGCGGTCGTCCCACGGCTTGAGGCGGATGAACGCGATGCCGACGTTCTCGCCCTGGCCGACGAAGCTGAAGCCGGCGACGGTGAAGATGCCGTCGAAGCCGTCTTCCTTCTGCATCGTCTCGCGCACTTCATCCAGCACCGTGTTGGTGCGGTTGATCGTCGCACCCGGCGGCAGGTTGATCAGTGCGATCGCGTAGCCCTGGTCTTCCTCGGGCAGGAAGCTGCCGGGCATGCGCGTGAACAGGAAACCGCACAGCACCACCAGCACGCCGAACAGCATCATCCAGCGCGGCGTGTGCTTGATCGCGCTGCCGATGTGGCCGATGTAGGTCGTGGCGACCTTGTCGTAGTACTTGTTGAAGGTACGGAAGACGAAGTTGTCGCGATGGTGGTCGGCGGTGGGCTTCAGCAGCGTCGCGCACAGCGCGGGCGTGAAGCCCAGCGCGAGGAACGCCGAGAAGAACATCGCCATGGCGATGGTGATGGCGAACTGCTTGTAGATCTCGCCCGCCGAACCGCCCTGGAACGCGGACGGGATGAACACCGCCGCCAGCACGACCGTGATCGCCACGACTGCACCGCTGATCTGGCCCATCGACTTGCGCGTGGCGGCCTTCGGCGAGAGCCCTTCCTCGGTCATGATGCGTTCGACGTTCTCGATCACCACGATCGCGTCGTCCACCACGATGCCGATCGCCAGCACCATGCCGAACAGGCTGAGCTGGTTGATCGTGAACCCGATGAAATACATGCCCAGGAACGTGCCGAGCAGCGCGATCGGGATCACCAGCGTCGGGATCAGCGTTGCCCGCAGGTTCTGCAGGAAGATCAGCATCACCAGGAAGACGAGCACGATCGCTTCGAGCAGCGTCTTGATCACTTCCTTGATCGAGACGGCGACGAAGGTCGAGCTGTCGTAGGGCGAGAACCAGGTCACGCCCTGCGGGAACGTGGCCTGCAATTCATCCATGCGCTTGGTGACGGCCTCCGCCACGCCCAGCGCGTTGGCGCCCGGCGCGAGCTGGATGGCGAAGCCGGCGGCGGGCTTGCCGTCCCAGCGGCTGTCGAAGCCATAGGACGTGGCGCCCAGACCGATGCGCGCGACGTCACGCAGGCGGACGGTCGTGCCGTCGCCGTTGGTGCGCAGGATGATGTTGCCGAACTGCTCGGGCGTGCTGAAGCGGCCCTCGGCGGACACGGTCGCGGTGAAGCCCTGCTCCACCGGTGCCGGGTCGGCGCCGATCTTGCCGGCCGCGAACTGCACGTTCTGGCCGCGCACCGCGGTGAGCACCTGCGTGGCCGACAGGCCGAAGCCGCGCAACTGGTCGGGGTTCAACCAGATGTTCATCGCGTATTCGCTGCCGAACTGCTGGGTGCTGCCCACGCCCGGCACGCGCGCGATCTGGTCCAGCACGCGCGAACCGACGATGTCGCTGAGCGCATCGCGGTCCATCGACTCGTCTTCCGAGCGCAGCGCGACGACCTTGAGGAAGCCGGCGTTGGCCTTCGCCACGACGACGCCCTGCTGCACCACTTCCGTGGGCAGGCGCGGCGTGGCGAGCGCGACCTTGTTCTGCACCTGCACCTGCGCGATGTCCGGATCGGTGCCCGGCGCGAAGGTGAGGGTGATGTTGGAGCCGCCGCTGGAGCTGGAGGACGAGGAGAAGTAGACGAGGTTGTCGATGCCCGTCAGCTGCTGCTCGATCACCTGCGTGACCGCGCCCTCGGCCGTTTCGGCGCTGGCGCCCGGATAGGACGCGGACACCGTCACCTGCGGCGGCGCGATGCTGGGATAGGACTCCACGCCGAGGTTCAGGATCGCGAGCACGCCGCAAAGCGAGATCAGGATCGCGATGACCCAGGCGAAGACCGGGTGGTTGATGAAGAATCTGGACATGGCGGGGGATTAGTCCTTCGAAGCAGCGTCCTTAGGCGCTGCGTCCTTCGTCGCCGGTTGCTCACCGGCGGGGGCCTTCGCGGCGTCGCCTGCGGCGGCGGTCTTGCCCGCGGCGTCGACCGGCGAAGCCTTGGCCGGCTTGCCCGGTTGCGCACGCTGCACGCCGGAGACGATGACCTGGTCGTTCGGCGCCAGCCCCTTCGTCACGACCCAGTTGCCGCCCTGCTGGCGGTCGGCCACGACTTCCTTGCGGGCGACGTTGCCGTCGCTGCCTACGACAAGCACGAACGCGCCCTTGGCGTCGCGCTGCAGGCCGGCCTGCGGCACCAGGTAGGCGTTGGGCTGGATGCCCAGCGTCGCGTTCAGGGTGACGAAGGTGCCCGGCAGCAAGGTCTTGTCGGGGTTCGGGATCAGCGCGCGCAACGCGATCGCGCCGGTGCTCGGATCGACCACGTCACCCGAGAAATCCAGCTTGCCGGTACGGTTGTACGGCGTGCCGTCGGGCAACACCACGGTCACCTGCGAATCGCCCTGCGTGGTCTGCGCGCGACGAACCTGCTCCAGCTCGGTGACGCTGAGGGAGAAGTTCACGTACAGCTGATCGATCTGGTCGACCGTGGTCAGCAGCGTCGGCGTGCCCTGCCCGACCAGCGCGCCTTCGGTGACCATCTGCTGGTTCGCGCGCCCATTGATCGGGGCGGTCACGGTGGCGTAGCCCAGGTTGATGCGGGCATTCGCCAGCGCCGCTTCGGACTGCTTCACCGAGGCGCCGGCACTGCGTTCGGCGGCCAGGGCGTTGTCCAGATCGGACTGCGAGACGAACTTTTCAGGCGCCAGGCGACGGGCACGTTCCGCGGCGGCCTTCGCGTTGGCGTAGGTGGCCTGGGCGGAAGCGAGCGAGGCCTGTGCCTGGCCGACCTCGGCCTGCAACGGCGCCGGATCGATCAGGAACAGGACCTGCCCGGCCTTCACGTCGCTGCCTTCCTCATAGACACGGCGCTGAAGCACGCCCGGCACGCGTGCGCGGACGTCGGCGCTGCGATAGGCGGCCAGGCGGCCGACGAGATCCTTCTGCAGCGGAACGTCGCCCGGTTGCACTTTGACCACGCCGACATCCGGAGGCGGCATGTCGCCGGGAGCCTGATCCTTGCCGCCGCAGGCGGACAGTACGAGGGCCAACGCGGCGGCGATGGCCACCGTGCGCGGGTTCTTGACCATGGGGGAAGACTCCAGTTCCTTCGTTACGAGCGTCGAAGCCCGGATGGGGTTCTAATTCCTATACCGGCCAGTCTAGCATTCATCGGGAGCAGCCCATCTCCCATTGGTCACGCCTATCGCCGATCGGGCGGTTCAAGCAAAGACTTCAGACGTGCCGGATCGGGCATTTCGTGGAACGGAAGCCGTCCCCAGCACGCTACTGGCAGCCGCTGCTTCAACAGCGTGAAGTTGTCGTCGGCACGGGCCATCGCCGGGTCGATGTCGTTGGCGATCCAGCCCGCAAGGTGCAGGCCGTCGGCCTCGATCGCCCGCGCGGTGAGACGCGCATGGTTGAGGCATCCCAACCGCAGCCCCACGACCATCACCACCGGCAGACCGAGCGCGCGCACCAGGTCCGCCTGATCCAGGTCGGCCGCCAGCGGCGCGGCCCAGCCGCCGACGCCTTCCACCACCACCGCATCGGCCTGCGAGCACAAGCGCGCGAATGCGGCCTCGATGGGGGCAAGGGTAACGCGGATGCCGGCATCGGCGGCAGCCAGTTCCGGCGCGAGCGGATTGGGCAGGGCGAAGGGATTGACGTCCTCATAGGCCGGTCGCGGCGCGCTGGCGGCCTGCAGGGCCAGCGCGTCTTCGTTGCGCCATCCATCGGGCGTGCGTTCGCAGCCGCTGGCGAGCGGCTTCATGCCCACCGCGCGCAGCCCGCGCGCGCGCAGCGCATGCAGGAGCGTCGCACTGGCCAGCGATTTGCCGATGCCGGTGTCGGTGCCGGTGACGAACCACCCCCGATTCACCGCGCACCCCCTTTGGGACCGGCCGCGCCGGCCCCAACTACGCTGATAGACTGCGGAAAAGAGGCACTCATGTTCACCAGTGAAAGTCTAAGCGGCACGAAGGCCGAACAGTACGAGCAGTTGCTCGCACAGGCGCGCGCACTCATGCACGGCGAGCCCGACCGCATCGCCAACGCGGCCAACGTGTCGGCGCTGGTCTACCACGCGCTTCCGCAGCTCAACTGGGCCGGCTTCTATTTCTTCGACGGCACCGAGCTGGTCGTGGGCCCGTTCCAGGGCCTGCCCGCCTGCGTGCGCATCCCGCTCGACAAAGGCGTGTGCGGAGCGGCCGCCTCGACCCGTCAGACCCAGCGCATCGCCGACGTGCACGCTTTCCCCGGGCATATCGCCTGCGACTCGGCTTCCAACTCCGAACTGGTCGTGCCGCTCGTCGGTGCGAACGGCGAGCTGATCGGCGTGTTCGATCTCGACAGTCCGGTCCTGGACCGTTTCGACGTTGAAGACCAGCACGGCCTGGAGTCGATCGCGCGGGCTTTCGTGGAGTCACAGGAATGACGACGGGCAAGCTCGACGCAAAGCAGACCGACAAGCTGCGCAATATCGGACCCAAGTCCGCCGCCTGGCTGCGCCAGGTCGGGCTGCGCACGCGCGAGGACCTCGCCGCGGCGGGCACGGTGGATGCTTTCATGCGCGTCAAGCGCGCCGGCTTCAAGCCGACCTTGAACCTGCTCTACGCCATCGAGGGCGCATTGCAGGACTGCCACTGGCAGGAGATTTCCGACGAGCGACGCGGCGAGCTGATCCAGGCCGCCGATGCCGCCATCGCCTTGCTTCCGCCGCCGCGCTACCGCCCCGCGGCCGCGCCGGTCACCACCACGCAGGTGGCCGAAGACGCATCGATGGCGATGCCGAGCCTGTTCGACGAAGCCGCCGATCGCGACTGACGATCCGGCGGTCGCAAGGCGAAAATCCCGCCTCGTATCCGAATGCCGTAGACTTCGCCCCGCTTCGAGGTGACCCGGCGGCGTCCTGCCGGCGGGTTGAAACGGGAAGCCGGTGACGCCGCACGCGGCCAACCCGGCACTGCCCCCGCAACGGTAAGCGAAGGCGGGTCCGTCAGGGCCCGGGCTCGGCACACCGCCACTGTGCACACGCACGGGAAGGCGCCGCAGCCGGAAGATGCCCTCGACGAGGATGTCCTCCACTCGCGAGTCCGGAGACCGGCCTCGACGCAAGGTCGCGCCTGTAAAGCGCGCGGACCGCCACTGGTTGCGATGCGGAGGGCGTCGCGGCGGCGACGTTGGCGCGCTGCGCCCGCTCCGCGGCCTCGATTCTCCCGGCAACCGATCCCCTTGCCGTCGGCGCAATCACGCGCTGGAGAAACCCCGATGTCCCTGCGCAGCACCGCTCCCGTCCACGTCCTCGCGCTGGCTTGCGCGCTCGCCCTTCCCACGCTGGCCAACGCCGCGCCACAGGCGACGAACCTCGACGAAGTCATCGTCACCGCCAACCGCACCGCGGTGACCGTGAACGACGCGCTGGCGCCCGTGGAGGTCATCGATGCCGAACAGATCCGCCGCAGCCAGGCGCGCACGCTGCCCGACCTGCTGCGCGGCCGCGCCGGCATCACGCTGTCGAACCAGGGCGGCCAGGGCAAGCTCACCACGCTGTTCCTGCGCGGCGCCGAATCCGACCATGTGCTGGTGATGGTCGACGGCATCCGCATCGGTTCGGCGACATCGGGCCTGGCGTCGCTGCAGGATCTTCCGGTCGACCTGATCGATCGCGTCGAGATCGTGCGCGGCCCGCGTTCGAGCCTGTACGGCGCCGACGCCATCGGCGGCGTGATCCAGGTGTTCACGCGGCGCGACCGCGCCGGCTTCGCGCCGCGCGTCAGCGTCGGCGGCGGTTCCAACGGTCTCAACGAATTCGCCACCGGCTTCGGCGGGCGCAGCGGCCGCGCGTGGTTCGGCGCCGATTACTCGCGCAGCCACACGCAGGGCATCAATGCCTGCAACGGCTACTTCGACCCGATGACTTTCGACGGCGCCGGCTGCTTCATCGCGCCCGACTCCCAGCCGGACCGCGACGGCTACACGCGCGATGCGCTGTCCGTACGCGGCGGCGTCGACATCACCGACGAATGGACGCTGGAAGGCCACGCGTTGCGCAACGAGGGCGACAACGAATTCGACGGCGACTTCACCGATCGCGCTCAGACTGTGCAACAGGTCGTCGGCGGCAAGCTGCGCTGGCGCCCGAACGACCGCGTCGACCTGCACCTCACCGCCGGCCGCAACCTCGACTCGTCCGACAACTACCTCGGCGACACCTACCTCGACTACTTCAGCACCTACCGCGACAGCGCGACGCTGCAGGGCGACTTCGGCCTGGCCGAGCACCACCTGCTCACCGTCGGCCTGGACTGGCTCGACGACAGCGTCAGCAGCACCACGCAGTACGACGAGACCAGCCGCGACAACAAGGCCGCCTTCGTGCAGTACCAGGGACGCTTCGACGCGCAGTCGCTGGAAGCGAGCGTGCGCCGCGACGACAACGAGCAGTTCGGCGGCCACACCACCGGCGGCGCCGCGTGGGGCATCAACTTCGCGCAGAACTGGCGCGTCACCGCCGGCTATGGCAGCGCGTTCAAGGCACCGACGTTCAACGAGCTGTACTTCCCGTTCTTCGGCAACGCGAACCTGCGCCCGGAAGACTCGGAAACCTGGGAACTCGGCGTCGCCTGGCGCGCGGACAACGTCAACGTGCGCCTCGACACCTTCAGCACGGAAGTGGACGACCTGATCGCCTTCGACGCGTCGATCAATCTGCCCAACAACGTCGAACGCGCGCGCATGCAGGGCGCCGAGCTCGGCGTGGACACGACCGTCGCCGAGTGGACCATCGCCGGCGCGATCAGCTACCTCGACACCGAGAACCGCAGCGGCTTCTTCGAGGGCAACGACCTCGCCCGGCGCGCGAAGAACAGCGCACGCGTCGACGTGGACCGCGCCTTCGGCGATTTCCGCGTCGGCGTCACCGCGGTGGGCGAAGGCTCGCGCTACGACGACGTCGCCAACACGCGCCGCCTGGGCGGCCATGGCACGCTCGACCTGCGCGCCGAGTACGCCATCACGCAGTCGCTGACGCTGCAGGCCCGCGTGGCCAACGTGTTCGATCGCGATTACGAGACGGTAGCCTTCTACAACCAGGCCGGGCGTGAGTGGTTCCTCACGCTTCGGTATGCACCGATGAACTGAGCGCCATTGTGAACCCGGCGCGGCGTCCACGACGACGCCGCGCTCACCTGCACGTGCCGATCCTGTAGTCCCGCCCTACTCAGCGTGCGACGTGACCGGCCACGCCCTGATCATCATCGACATGATCAACGCGCTCGATTTCCCGCAGGGCGCGAAGCTGCTCGCCACCGCGCGGCCGGCCGCGCAGCGCATCGCGCGCCTCAAGGCCCGGCTCAAGTCACGCGGCGTTCCGGCGATCTACGTCAACGACAACTACGGGCAGTGGCGCTCGGACTTCCAGCACGTGATCGCGCGATGCGGCGCGCAGGCGTCCATCGGCGCGCCGTTGGTCGAACTGCTGCGTCCGCAGGATGACGACTTCTTCGTTCTCAAGCCCGAACGCAGCGGCTTCCGCGACACGCCGCTGCGCATGCTGCTCGATCAACTCGGCGCGAAGACGCTGATCCTCACCGGTATCGCGCTGGATGTGTGCGTGTTCGCCACGGCCACGGACGCCGACATGCATGGATACGCGCTGCGCGTGCCGTCCGACTGCGTGGCTTCGCAATCGCCGGGTCGCAAACAGGCATCCTTGAAGCTGCTGCGCGATTCGCTCCAGGTCGACACCCGACCATCGCGCACCATCACGCTGCGCTGAGGCGACGTCCCGCGCGCGAGCGCTCCAGCCACCACAGCGCCGCACTGGCGAATAGCCATGCGAGCCACCACGGCCAACGCGCACTCGGGTGGCGCGATGCCTGCGCCGATGCCGCGCCGACGGCGGTGCTCGTGGACGTGGCCGTCAGCTGCAGCGTCGCCTCGCGCAGCGCGTGCGCGTGCAGGCCCGGTGCCGCATCGTTCGCGCGGACGAAGAACGGCTGCGAACGCCCGCCCGAGCGCAACAGGTGCCAACCACTCGCGATGGGCCAGAAGGCCGCGCAAGCGCGCGTGCCGGTCGCGGGGTCGCGCAGCAGCGCGTGCGAGCTGCCGTCCGGCGCGATGGCGACTGCGCCATCCCTGATGCCGCACAGCGCGACGCGACGCCCTTGGCGCGCGTCGCCTTCGATCCCGAAACCCGTACGTGTTTGCGCACGAGCCAGCGTCGAAACCACTTCGCTCCACAGCGCGGCATGCACGTCGCTGCGACCGCCGAGCACGAGACGGAAGCTGTCGCCGAGCAGCCACACCCCCACACGACCGCGCCCGTGCGCACGCCACATGCCGAGCGCAGCGCCCTCCGTGTCGCGCGAAAGTGCCACAGCATCGGCGGCGAAGAGTCTCGCATCGCGTCGGGTCAGCTTCACGACCTCGGCGGGCGCTTCGTCGTGCGCGCGCGGCGCGTCCTGCGTTCCGGGACCGATGCGCGCGCGTTCGGCGGCATCGTCGCGCACGCCCGTCGACAACGTCACCGGCGTCGAGTCGCGACCGCCGTCGAGCGCGAACCCGAGCGAGCGCAAACGTCCGCGCTCGACCGCCGACAGCGGCCCGGTGACGCGCAGCAGCAAGCCCATGCCATCGCGCACCGCGGCTTCCAGCGCACTGCGTTGCGCCTCGCCCAGCGACGACCACGCGCGCTCATCGACGATGGCGACGTCGAAGCGCGACAGGCTTCCGGCATTCAATGCGATCGGCGCGTCGCCGAGCTGCACGCCGCCGCCCACCGCGATCTGCGCGTGCGAGGGCAAGCCGGCGTCGTCGAGCCAGCGACGCAGGTATTTCACTTCCGGTCCGGGCGCGCCGGCGAGCACGAGCACGCGCGCGGGCGCAGGCGCTTCGATCTGCAGCGGCACGTCGGCCTGTTCGACCACGCGCTGCTGCGCGTCGCGCAAGCCGATGGCGAAGGTCGCGCCCCCCGGTCCACGCGCGGCTCCCGACAACGCAAAGCGTCCGTCGACGCCGATCGCAACGCGATCGACAGATCGCCGTGCCGGGTCGAGCAGTTCCGCCTGTCCGCCCGCCAATTGCGCCGCACGCCCGGAGATGCGGAACTCGTCGCCGGTGGCGATGCGCTGCGGTGCATCCACTTCCACCAAGCCCCGGGGCAGCGGCGGCGCGACGAATTCGATGGACAGCCCGCGCGCGGCGTCGCGGTCGCGCGACTCCAGCCCGTCCCCGATCACGCGTACGCGCTGCGTACCCGGATGCCGGCGGATCGCAGTCGCCAGGTCCGGTGTGCGCTCCACGTCCGACCACGCCGGTGCTTCCGGCAACGCAACGAGTGCCTCGCCCGCGCCGGCCTGTGCGCGCTGCGCTCCCGCGGTGGCGATGACGAGCGTGCCTGCGCGGCCCGGTACCGTCGGCGGCCAGATCGCGAAGTACAGCAGCGTCGCGCACACCGGTTGTGCGAGCAGCAACGCGGCGATGCGCCAGGCGCGCGAGCGCTGCGCCGGCTCCGCGCGCAGGTGCCGATAAAGCAGCCGCGCCATGGCGATGGCCGCCGCGAGCGCCAGCAGCAGCGCCGTCGTCATCGGCGAAAACAGGTCGGTCATCGCGCGCGCTCCTCGCGCAAGGCCTCGAGGTAGGCGCGACCCGCCGCGTCGCCATCGTCGCGACGTGATGGCGCGGCCGGTGGACGCGGCAGCAGCGGCCACAGTTGCGCGCGCAGTTCGCGACGACACGGCGCGCAGGCCGGCTCGGCGCGCAGCGCGTCGACGGCGGCGATGAACGAAAGCGGATCTGCGATGCGCGATTCGTTGGTCCGCAACCAGCGTTCGAGCGCGTCGAATTCGATGTGGGGTGCGGCGGCGCCCGAAGGCGCGTCGTCGAGCGCGCGCCACAACGCGTCGAGCGTCGGATCCGGCGGCGTTGCCTTTGCCAGTGCGTCATCGCGGCGTGCGATGCCGGCGCGATCGCCGCCCATGCGTCGCGTTTCGTCGATCGGCGGCAGCTCCGGTCCAACGCGCGCCAGATAGATGCGGCTGGCTTGCTGGACGAGCTTGATGTTCTTGAGCGCGGTATACGCGTATGGCAACGCCTGCTCGGGATGGCCCTGGCGCAGGTGTCCTTCGGACTGCCACATGGCGTCCAGTGCGAGCTTGAGCGTGGCGCGCGTTTCCGGATCGAGCAACGTCGCGGCCTCGGCGTGGTCGTGCGTGTGGCCGTATTCCTCCAGCACCGCGCCTTCCTGGCCGAACGTCGCGCCCGAGGTGGATTCGTGCTGCGCGTGATCGTCGTGCGTCGCGGCGGGCTCATCGGCGTGCGCCTGGTCCTTCGCCTCGGTGTCCGCTTCGGTCACGGCCGCAACGTCGTCGGAGGTCGGCGGCGGCTTGGGCTCGCCTTCGGCCTCTTCGCCGAGGAACTGGCCGTATCGCAGGCGCAGGATGCGCTGGTCCACGCCGATGGCGTCGCTGCGACGAAGGTACTCCTCGGCATCGAGGCGGCGCTTTTCCTTCAGCAGCGCTTCGGCGTCGATGATGATCTGGCGCTGGCTGCGGAAGTACGCCGGCATCACCTTGCGCACCATGCCCTCCATATCGCTGGTTTCGGTGCCCAGGTCGGACGGCCAGCGCAGGATCACGCTGGCGCTACGCGCGTTCTGCGCCGACGGCGCGCGGTTGTCTTCCACTTCGAGCTGCACGATCAGGTCGTCGCCCACCGCGAAGCCGAGCGCGGGCAGGTCCAATCGATGCGTGAAGCGCTTCGTGGTCGCGCCGCCGGTGCCGCGCACGGTCAACGTCTGTTCGCGGAACGTGATGTTCTCGCCGCTGCCTTGCGCGAGGGTGACGCGCAGCTTGGCGGTCGCCGCGATGCCATGATCGTCGGTGGCTTCGAACGCCACCGACCACGCCTTCTGGCCCTGCGTGGCGAGGCTGAGGCTGCGATCGGGTTCGACCACGCGCAGCTGCGGCGGTCGATCGGCGACCGCGTCCAGGCGATGCGGCTTCGCCTCGCGCAACGGCGGTGCGTCACGCAGGACAAGACGATACAGCGCCGAGCGCGTGAGCACGTACTCGCCACGCCAGGCGTCGCCGTCGCGATGCAGGACGACGCGACGGCCGTCGTGGAAAACCAGTTCAGCCGCGGCCGGCTGCGGCGCCAGATGCAATGTCCATTGCAGGCGCGTGCCCTGCGGTGCGCGTGCGTCGAGCGTCGGTTCATCGCGCGCCGGCTGGCGCGTGTACGCGGGAGGGATCACGCGCAGGTTCTGTTCGACGATGCGCGTGTGCGTGGGCGCAGCCGCCTCGCCGCTGAGTTGCGCGACGACGTCGTCGAAGGCCTTCGACGTCCGTTCGGGCCACAGCAGCGTCGTCGCCAGCGCGAGCGACGCCAGCGCGAGCGACAGCGCGATCGCGCGTGCGGCCCAGCGCGGGCGAAGATCCGGAGCCGGTCCATGTTCCAGGCGCTGTGCAAGTCGCGCACGCTGCAAGCGCTCCAGCGTCGTCATCGACGACTCCGGGGCGAACAGCAGATCGCTGCTGTCGTCCATGTCCGGACGCGCGGCGTCCAGCCGTTGCACCAGCCAGCGCGTGTCGAGCGCCCGCGCTTGCCGCAACGCGAAGACGAGGGCCGCGATCGCGCACACGGCGAAGACCGCCAGCGCAGGTCGGACGCCATGCCAACGCCACGCCAGCGCCGCCGCGACCAGCGCCCACGGCAGCGCGCGCAGCGCGACGTCGAATGCGCAACGCAAGCGCGCCTGCTTCAGGGCGTGGCGAAGGCGTGCCGATGCGTTCATGGCGACACCGAACCGCGCGGGCGCGTCGCGAGCCAACGCTCGCCAAGGAAAAGCAGCGCGATCGCGAGCGCCAACCAGGGCTGAAGGTCGCGCGGGGCGATCGGGAACGATGCGGCGCCAACGGTCGGCGCATGCCCGGCCGCAAGGACGCGGGTCGGCGGCGCCAGCGGCGGTTCGAACGCCGCGCGCAGGTGCGTCGGGAAGTCTGGATCGAGCAATTGCGGCATCGCCTGCGGCACGAGCTCGCGGGTGAAGCGCAGCACGCGCCCGCGCCCGTAGGCGCCACCTTCGATCAGAACCTCGCCGCTTGCGTCGCGCCACAGCGGCGCCATCGGCGGTGCATCCGCGAACGCCGCCTTCGCGTCCAGCAGCAGCGTGCCGCCGGCGCGCGTCCAGTCGCGAACGTTCCCCGGCACCGCGCCGGGCGCGAGCCATGCCAGGTGCCTCGCGGTCGCCGGCCACGGTTGCTCGATGCCCGCGGCATCCGGCGCGACGGGCGGCATGCCCGATTTTCGCCAGGCGGCGGATGCCGCCCGCAGGTAGCGCACGGACAGCGCGTTCGATGCTGCATGCCGCACGAGGAGGACCGGCGGCGGCGATGCGGGCGGTGCAGCGCCGTCCGGCATCGCACCCGCAACGACGCGCCAGTCGACGGGCCGCGACAGCACCACGCGCTGACCGTCCGCGCCCTGCAAGCGTTCCGGAACGACGACCGTCAACGCCACGTCGGCCGGCAGATTCGCGTCGAGTTCACGCAGCAGGCTGGTGACCGATGCGGTCGAGGCCGTCGGTTTCGTTTCGATGGAAGGAAATCCGGGCGCCAACCAATGCCATCGCGCTTCGGGCGCACCCGCCACATCGCGCAGCTGCGCGGACGCGACGCCGGGAACGACCGCGACGTACGGCGCATGGCTTTCGCCACCGCGCAGCACCGGGCGTGCCAGCAACGCCGCCATCAGCGCGATCAGCAGCAGCCGCACGATCAACAGCGGCCACTCGTCGAATCGAATCCGGTGACGCGGCTTGGGTTTCTGCCGAAGCCAGCGCAGTGCGGCGAACTGCGTCGGGCGCTGCTCGCTGCGCCGCGCCAGATGGATCAGCAGCGGGATCAGCAGTGCGGCGAGCGCCGCCAGCGCGGCGGGAATGAGGAACGCCAAGCTCACGTGTACTCCGCGGCGTCGCGCGCGCCGAACAGCCGCCGCAGCGGCAGATCGAGCGCCTGGTCGAGAACGTACTCGGCATGGCGGATGCCGCTGGCGTCCAGGCGCGCATCGAGCTCGCGGCGTGCCTGTGCGAAGCGCGCGATGAAGTCCGCGCGCATCGCTGCACCGTCGCCGAGCAGCTCCTCGCCGGTTTCCGGGTCATGGAAGCGGTGGCCGCCCTGGAATGGAAAGTCGCGCTCCTCGGCGGTGAGAATGCGCACGGCCAGCACTTCGCGGCGCGCGGCCGCCAGCCGCGTCATCACCTCGACCGAACCGTCGTCGAAGCCGTCGCTGAGCAACGCGACCAGATCGCCCGCTCCGATGCGCTCCCACAGCGGGCGCAGTTGATGCGGCGCGGGCCACGTCCCGCGCGCCTGCAGGCCGTGCAGTTCCAACAGAAAACGATCGCGCTGGCGCAGTCCGGCACCCGGCGCGAGCAGGCGCACACCATCGTCGCGCAAGGCGACCAGTCCGAAGCGGTCGCCCTGGCGCAGTGCGAGTTCGGCGATGCACGCCGCCAATCCCTTCGCCGCCGCCAGGCGCGACCAACCGGGGCGCGCCTTGTCCTCCTGCGCCATCGACGCGCTCGCATCGATGAGCAGCCACACGGCGAGCGGACTCTCGCGCTCGGCCTCGCGCACGAAGAAGCGGTCCGAACGTGCGTAGAGCTTCCAGTCGATCTGGCGCAACTCGTCACCGGGCTCGTAAGCGCGGTACTGCGCGAACTCCAGTCCGGTGCCACGGCTGCGGCTGTGGTGCAGGCCCAGACCCTGCAGACCGACCGCGCGGCGCGAGGTCAGGCGCAGGTCCTTCAACCGCGCGCGCACCTGCGGCGGGATGAAGTCGGCGATGCGGGTGCCGGGAAGGTTCACGTGCGCTTCGATCGGTCCGGCGGAATCAGCCGTTGAACGGCACGGCGCGCAGCAGCGCGGCGATCACGTCGTCGGCGCTCTTCTGCTCGGCTTCGGCGGCGAACGACAGCAGCAGGCGATGGCGCATCACCGGCGCTGCGAGCGCGACGATGTCTTCGCGCGTGGCGGCGAGGCGTCCGTGCAGCAGCGCACGCGCCTTGGCGGCGAGCACCAGCGATTGCCCCGCGCGCGGACCGGCGCCCCACTTCACCCACTGCTTCACTTCGGCGGGCGAGCCTTCGCCGGGGCGCGTGGCCCGCACCAGACGCGTGACCCAGCCGAGCAGGTCCTCGCCGAAATGCACCTCGCGAACCCGTGCCTGCAACGCCAGCACTTCTTCGCCGTGCATCACGCTGGGCACGTGCGCGCTGTGCGTGCCGGTGGTCTGCGCGAGGATGTCGCGCTCTTCGCGCTCGCTCGGGTAATCCACGCGGATGTGCAGCAGGAAGCGATCGAGCTGCGCCTCCGGCAAGGGGTACGTGCCGGCCTGCTCGATCGGGTTCTGCGTGGCCAGCACGAAGAACGGCGCCGGCAGGGTATGCGTCACGCCCGCGTAGCTGACGGTGCGTTCCTGCATCGCCTCCAGCAGAGCGGCCTGTGTCTTGGGCGGCGTGCGATTGAGTTCGTCGGCCAGCAGCAGGTTGGTGAAGATCGGGCCCGGCTGGAAACGGAAATGGCGATGGCCGGTGCCGTGGTCTTCTTCCAGCAACTCGGTGCCGAGGATGTCGCTGGGCATCAGGTCGGGCGTGAACTGCACGCGGCGGAACTGCAGTTCCAGCGCCTGCCCGAGCGATCGCACGAGCAGGGTCTTGCCCAGGCCGGGCACGCCCTCGAGCAGGCAATGGCCACCGGCGAGCAGACCGATGAGCAGCTGCTCGACCACGGCGTCCTGGCCGACGATGGCCTGGGCGATGGCATTGCGCAGCGTGCCGAGCTTGTCGAGTTGGGTCTTGAGGTCGGCTTCGGTGAGGGTGTCGTTCATGCGAATGTGTTCCTCGTCGGGAATGACGGGCCTTGCGTAGCCCGGGCAAGGCCGCAGGCCGCGCCCGGGGTTGGCGTCGCGGGACCCGGGTGCGCTCGGCTTGCCCGAGCTACGCGTGCGAATGAGGTTTTCAGCTCCATCAGCTGTTCAACGCATACATCACGATGTTGACCGCGAACTTGGTGTTGTCCTCGGCCAGGAAGCGCTTGTTGCGCCAGTCGTAGTCCCACTCGCAGCCATAGTCCTTGTTGCTGTAGAGCACGCCCAGGCGGCCGTCGATCTCGATGCCCTTGAGGTAGTCGTGCACCAGGTCGTCGCCCCAGCCGTTGAGTTCGAAAGTAGTGGCCGGCGGGCCGTCCTTGAACTCGAAGAAACTGCGGTAAAGCGGGTGGTTTTGAGGGAGCTTCTTCAACGCCTTCGCGCCGAAGATCGTCGTCATCTGTTCTTCGAACGACTTGGCGAACAATCCGTCGATGTCGTGGTTGCAGTCGTCGACGAACACGAAGCCGCCGTTGCGCACGTAACGTTCGAAGTTGCGCCGCTCGGCGGGGTTGAACTCCACCAGCTTGTGACCGGCCAGGTAGCACAGCGGCGCGGTCAGCATCTTCGGATCGGCCAGCGCCAGCACGTGTTCCTTCGGGTCCACGCGCAGGTTCGTGTAGTCGATCAGCGAGGTGATCAGGTTCGCCGGCATGCGCTGGTCGACGTCCCAGTCGCCGGAGTCGTACTTCAGGCGGGTCAGCCAGAAGTCGTACTCCGCACCCGCCGCGCGCGCCAATGGCGACAGCAGCGCCCCCGCCGCGCCCGTGAACATCAGGCGGAGGAACTGCGCTCGGTTCATATCGATCGAGCGGTGTTGATTACGTTGACGCCGTTGAACCGCGCCGTCGCCGCGCCGTGCGATACCGCCGACACCTGGCTCGGCTGGCCCTTGCCGTCGAAGAACGAACCGTTGAGGCGGAAGTCGCGTTCGTCGCAGACGGCGACGCAGGCGTTCCAGAATTCCGGCGTGCGGATCTGGTACGCGCCGTCTTCGACCAGGCCGGTGACCTTGCCGTTCTTGATCTCGTAGAACAGCTGGCCGCCGAACTGCGCGTTGTAGCGCTGCTGGTCGATGGAGTACGAACCGCGACCGTGGATGTACAGGCCGTTCTCCACGTCCTTGACCATGTCGGCGACGCTGAGCGGTGTCTTGCCCGGCATCAGCGACACGTTGGCCATGCGCTGGAACTGCACGCTCGACCACGAATCGGCGTAGCTGCAGCCGTGCGATTCCGCATGACCGAGGATGTGCGCCTCGTCGCGCGTGGCCTGATAGTCGACGAGGATGCCGTCGCGCACCAGGTCCCACTGCTTGGTCTTCACGCCTTCGTCGTCGAAGCCGACCGCACCCAGGCTGCCGGGACGCGTCTTGTCGGCGACGAAGTTGACGATGTCGCTGCCCCAACGGTAGCCCGCGTCGCGCTTGTCGAGCGTGGCGAAGCTGGTGCCGGCGTAGTTGGCTTCGTAACCGAGCACGCGGTCGAGTTCGAGCGGATGGCCGACGTTCTCGTGGATGGTCAGGAACAGGTTGGTCGGGTCGATGACCAAGTCGTACTTGCCCGGCTTCACCGACGGCGCCTTGAGCTTGGCGCGCGCGTCGCGTGCGGCTGCGACGGCGTCCTCCATCACGTCGTAGCTTGTCGCGTAGGCGGTGACGCCGCCGGGCAGCGCGAGCTTTCCGGCTTTCTCGCCGTCCAGGTATTCGTAGCCCATGCCCATCGGCGCGGACAAACCATTGCGCGTTCGGAACTTGCCGCTGGCCTTGTCCACCGCGGTCGCCGTCACGGGCAGCCAGATGCGGTGGATGTCCTGGTCGATGTAACTGCCATCGGTGGAGGCGAAATACTTCTGCTCGTTGATCAGGAACAGCGTGGAGTTGAAGAAGTCCGCGCCGGCCTGCATCGCCGCGGCATTCACCGACAGCAGCAGGTCGACCTTTTCCTTGATCGGCACTTCCATGCCGTTCTTGCGCACCTGCGTGGCCCAGCGCACCTCGCCCACGCCCGGCGTGGGCGCGAGTTCGACCTTGCGGGTCTGGTTGCGCGCGTTCGCCCTGGCGATCGACAGCGCGGTGCGCGTGGCATCGGCCACCGCTTCCGGCGTCTGCACGTGCGTGGCGGCGAAGCCCCACGCGCCGTCGGCGAGCACGCGCACGCCGACGCCCGAGGACTCGCCGTTGACCACGTTCTCCACACGCGACTCGCGCGTGATGACCGACTGGCGCAGGTAGCGACCCACGCGCACGTCGCAATACTGCGCGCCGCCGGCGCGTGCGGTGGTCAGGGCGGCGTCGGCGAGCTTGCGCCGACGCACGGTATCGACCGGTTCCAGCAAGGCCTCGGCGGCGATGCTGCGGCCGAATGGCAGCAGCATGCCGGCGAAGCTCGCACCGGTGAGGTTGAGAAAATCACGACGTTGCACGATCGAACACCTTCTCCGTTACACCGCATCCGACAGCGAGGTGAACGTGAAGTCGCGCAGCTTCATCGGCGGGATCATCATCACGAACGAGGACTCATCGCCGGCCACACGCACCGGACGGCCGAGTTCCTCGATGTTGTTGAGCATGATCACCGGCGACTCGTTGAAGCGGAAGTTCTTCACCGGGTGCTTGATCTGGCCGTTCTCGATGTAGAACGTGCCGTCGCGCGTGAGGCCGGTAAGCAGCACGGTCTGCGGATCGACCATGCGGATGTACCAGGTGCGCGTGACCAGGATGCCCTTTTGCGTGCCGCGAACCAGATCGGCGGTGGACTTGTCGCCACCGGCCACCAGCAGGTTGCCCGGCTCGCCGACGGCGCGCTTGCCCTGCTTCTTGGCCCAGTAGCGCGAGTAGTTCATCGCCACGACCTTGCCGTTCTCGACGATGGCCATCTTCTCGCGCGGCAGGCCTTCGGAATCCCACGGCAGCACCGGCGCGCGCGGGTCCCACGGGTCGGCGCTGATGTTCACGCGCGAGTCGTAGACCTGCTCGCCCAGCTTGTTGCCGCCGCCCTTCTTCGACAGGAAGCTGCGGCCTTCGTCGGCCTGGCGCGCGTCGAAGAAATTCATCATGAACGAGATCAGGCCCGCGGCCGCGGCCGGTTCCAGGATCACCGTGTACTTGCCCGGCTCCAGCGCCTTGGCTTCGGCCGATTCGGTGGCCTTGCGCATGGCGGTGCGGATGTCGGCGTCGGCCTTGAAGTCCGACGCGTCCTTGAGGTTGCGGCCGACCCAGCCCGAACCGCGGCCGTCTTCGGTGCGCACGGTGCAGGTGTAGTTGAAGGTGCCGCCGCGCTGGTAGGCGAAGTTGCCGTTGCTGTTGGCGATGGCCACGAAGTTCTGGCCGTCTTCCAGGAAGCCCGCGGCGATCAGTTTCTCGCCCTTGCACGGACCGATGGAGTCGGCCGCCACCTTGGCGCGGTATTCGGGCGTGATGGCCGCCGTGGACTCGCTGAAGGTCGGGCTGGGCTTGTAGGTCTGCTTCCCGATGGCCGGCATGAACTCCGGGTTCTCCGGCGCCAGGCGGGCGAGGTCTTCGGCTCGCCGCACCACGCGCTCCAGCGCGGCGTCGTCGAACTCGTTGATGGTGGCCGTGCCCACGCGGTTACCGAAGGCGACTTCGACCGCCAGTTCGGTGTTGTCCACGATGCCGCTGGTGGAGATGTTGTTCAGTGCGAAACGGATGTTGCCGTCGATGGAACCCGACAGCGTGGCGGTGGCCTGGTCCGCCTTCGACAGCTTGATGACCTTGTCGAGGATGGCCTTGGCCTGTTCTTCGGTGAAGATGCTCATGTTGATTCTCCAGCGCGCGATCAGCCGAGGCTGCGGGCGGTATTGATGACGTTGATGCCGTTGAAGCGCGCCGTGCTCGAACCGTGCGAGACCGCCGAGACCTGGCCCGGCTGGCCCTTGCCGTCGAAGAACGAACCGCCCAGGCGGTAGTCGCTTTCGTCGCAGACCGCGACGCAGGCGTTCCAGAATTCCGGCGTGCGGATCTGGTAGGCGACGTCCTCGATCTGGCGGCTGATCGCACCGTTCTTGATCTCGTAGAACAGCTGGCCGCCGAACTGGGCGTTGTAGCGCTGCTGGTCGATGGAGAAGGAACCATCGCCGATGATGTAGATGCCGTTCTCGACGTCCTTGATCATGTCGGCCACCGACAGCTTGTTCTGGCCCGGCGCCAGCGAGACGTTGGCCATGCGCTGGAACTGCACGCTCGACCACGAGTCGGCATAGCAGCAGCCGTCGGACTCGGTCTTGCCCAGGATGTGGGCCTGGTCACGGATGGTCTGGTAATCGACCAGCTTGCCGTCGCTGATGAGGTCCCACTTCTTGGTCTTGACGCCTTCGTCGTCGTAACCGACGGCGCCCAGGCTGCCCGGCTGGATCTTGTCGGCGAAGATGTTGACGTTGGCGCTGCCGTACTGGAAACGTTCCTTCTGCTTGTCCAGCGTGGCGAAGCTGGTGCCGGCGTAGTTGGCCTCGTAGCCGAGCACGCGGTCGAGTTCGAGCGGATGGCCGACGGACTCGTGGATGGTCAGCCAGGTGTGCGACGGGTCGAGCACGAGGTCGTACTTGCCCGGCTTCACCGACGGCGCGGACAGCTTGGCCTTGGCCTGCTTCGCAGCGGCGATGGCGTCTTCCTTCATGTCGTACGACAGGCCGTAATTGACCACGCCGTTGGGCGAGACGACCTTGCCCGACTGCGCGCCGTCGAGGTACTCGAAGCCCAGGCCCATCGGCGAGGACAGGCCGTCGCGGGTGCGGAACTTGCCGGTCGCCTGGTCGATGGCGGTGACGGTCATCGGCGCCCAGATGCGATGCACGTCCTGGTCGATGTAGCTGCCATCGGTGGAGGCGAAGTACTTCTGCTCGTTCACCAGGAACAGCATGGAGTTGACGAAGTTCGCGCCGGCGTTGATCGCCGCGGCGTTGACGCCCAGCAGCAGATCGGCCTTGTCCTTGAGCGGAACTTCCATCGCGTTCTTCTTGATGGGCGTCTTCCAGGAGACTTCGCCCACGCCCGGCGTCTTGGCCAGCTGGACCGGCGCGCCCTGCATCTTCGCGTTGGCCCTGGCGATCGCGGCGGCCTGCTGCGCGGCCTTGACCACGCCCTGCGTGCCCAGGTCGTTGGTGGCGGCGAAGCCCCAGGCGCCGTTGACCAGCACGCGCACGCCGATGCCGGTGGATTCGGTGTTCACCACGTTCTGGACCTTGTCCTCGCGGGTGATGACGAACTGGCGCAGGTAACGGCCGATGCGCACGTCGCAATAGGTCGCGCCGGCGGAGGTCGCGGCCTGCAGCGCGGCGTCGGCCAGGGCCTTCTTCCGGCCCACGTCCATGGTCGTGAGCAGGGCTTCGGCGGCGATGGAACGGCCGAACGGCATCATGAGCCCGGCCACGCCAATGCCGGACATCGTCAGGAAGGAACGTCTATCCACTGTTGTAATACCCCCAGATGGGCCCGCATCGCGGCGAGTGCGCGGCGGGCGAACGAACAGGACAAATGCTCGCCGACTGTGGGCAGCCGGATCGGGGGTCGTCAAGTGACGATCGGACTAGAAGCGGCGATCGACGACGGCGCGATGGCGCAAATTGTGCGCTGGGTCGTTCAGGGGACAGGCCTTGTGCGGGGGACTGTGCCGAGTGAGGTGGATTCGAAACTCAGCGCGGCTCGGGTTTCCAGGCGGCGTACGGATCGGTCTGCAGGATCGGATAAGGGCACAGCCTCGCGTCGAGGGCGCCGATCAGCAATTCTCGCAGGTCCGCGACCTCGACCGCATCCCAGCCGGGGGTCGCCAGAGTGGCCCGGGTCGCCTCCACGGCGGACAGCGCGCCGCATTCGACCACGAAGCGCACGCGCAGGCGGAGCAGTTCGGCCACTTCATCCAGCGCTGTGGCGGCCGGCGCGCGGAACAGCGCAAGGACGGTTCCCGTGCACGCGAGCGCGAGTCCGGTGTCCTGTCGCGGGTCCGGGCCGTCGAGCGCCTGCGCCAGCCAGGCGATCGCGTCGCGACGCTGTTGCCCGTTCAACGCTTCCACGCCGATCGCCAGGGCCGCGCGCACTGCGTCGGGCTCCGCGCCACCCACGACGGCAACCGTCTCGCGGCACGACAGGAACGCGGAGTCGCCGAAGACGCCGGCCTGGCGCCTGAAGTAGCGCGAGACGGCCTCCCGGCATTGCGAGGGCACCACCACCGACACATGGCGTTGTGCCCGCAGGTAGTGATCCGTACCGATGTCCGCCGGTCCGTAACGG
Source organism: Lysobacteraceae bacterium P (assembly GCA_005503055.1). Taxonomy (GTDB): domain Bacteria; phylum Pseudomonadota; class Gammaproteobacteria; order Xanthomonadales; family Xanthomonadaceae; genus Lysobacter_J. The sequence goes on from SCOX01000002.1 coordinate 151,939, forward strand.
TCGCCGAACAACCGGGTCAGGCCTGCGAACACGATGTCCGCCAGGAAGGAGGCGCGAGCCGCACCGACCTCCCGGCACAACTCGTCCACGCGCGACACCGTCGCCTGCCCGGTCTGCAGCGCCAGGGCGTAACGCGCGCGTCCGGCCAGGAAGGCCCGATGGTTTTCGCCGAAATTCCAGAAGATGCGCTCCCTCGGCGCCAGCAAGGTCAGCAGCACGGCATCGAGCTCCTCGATGTCCGTCCAGATCATCCGCGCGCGCGCGCCGCGCATCGACCACAGGACCGGAAGGGAGTGGACATCGGTCCACTCCCAACGCGTCATTTCGATTTCTTCCAGCGGTTCTTCAGGGACTGCCATCGCGCGAGCACCAAGGTAGCGAGGTCTTGACGCCGCTGATGTAGGCCGGACTCTCGCTCGCCAACACTACCCCGATCGGGCGCACGCCGACACCGCTCCAGCCGCCGGCGGTGTAGACCCAGTTCAAGGCGTTGACGATGGAGCTGCGACCCGGCTCGGTCTGCGCCACGCGCAGCAGGTCCATGCTGCGGTTGCGGCCGATCGTGCGGGTGGCGTACTCCTCCGCGCCGTCCAGCGCCAGGCGCAGGCCCGCGATCTGGCCGTGGATGGCGACGTGGTACTCGTGCGGAATGACCGACAGTTCCTGCGCCATCGAACCGCACATGTAGACCGGGATGGTGTGGTGTCCCTCCATCCTCGGCGGCGGCGCGGTCGTGGCGACGTCCTGTTCCTGGGCGACCGTGCGCGCGCGGAACTGCGATACCGCCAGCACGTCCCACAGCGCCCACTTGCGGTTCCCCATCGAATCGACGATCGCCTTGGTGCCGATCAGCGTGGCGCCCGTGATCGCCGTCGCCGTGGCGAACTGCGCCAGCGAGATGTTGATGTTCAGGCTGATGCCCACCGATGCAAGCGCCATGTGGCCCGACGGGTCGGTATAGCTGGCCGGACTGGCGTTGGCGTACAGGTACTTGTGCAGCGTCACCGGATCGGTGTCCACGCCGTCCCAGCTGTCCATCGACATGAACCTGCCCGATGCGGCGTCCATGTAGCGCGCGCGCAGGTAATAGAAGCCCAGGTTCGGATCCAGTTGCTCGCCGGCGAACAGGAACGCGTTGTCGCTGGTGCCGGTGTGCGACTCGGTTTCGCCGAAAGCTTCGTACCAGTAGCGGTCGGCCGCAACGCCGGTGGAGGTCGTCAGCAAACGCGTGCTGCCCAGGCCGTCGGCATGCAGGTAGGTGGTCTGGCCGCCTTCCGTGCGTGCGATGCGGCCATCACCCACCAGGTGCAGCACCGTGCGCAGGCCGATGTGCTCCTCGACGATCTGGTCGTGTTGGGCGACCGGGTCGACAACGAAACGCGTCACCACGCCGTTGACCGTCTGCGACTGACGGATCCCGTCCGCATCGTAGCGGTACGACATCGCGCCCGACGGCGTGATCGCGTCGACCAACCGCCCCGCGCCGTCGTAGCCGTAGAGGCTTTGGCCGGCGCTGTCGTTGCGCTCGATCATGTTGCCGTTGGCGTCGTAGCGGTACTGCACGACGCGGCCGTCGCTCGCGTCCTCGCGTTCGAGGCGATCGTTGATGTCGTAGGCGTACGTCGTGCTCCGCGTGACGGCGGCCTTGGTGCGTACCTGCGTCGCGCGGTTGCCGGCCGCATCGTACGTCCAGTCGGTCGTGCGGTTGCCGCGGGTGCTGTCGGTGACCTGTTCGCGCTTGAGGCGCTTGAGCTCGTCGTACTGGTAGACGACGGTGCGGGTCGCGCCCACTCCGCTCTCCACCGTCTGCGTGCGCAGGCCGCTATGGTCGACGGTGTAGGTCAGGCTCAGCAGGACCGCATTGTTGGCCGCGCGATGCACCAGCGTCTTCAGGCGATTGCGGACGTCGTAGGTGTAGTCGGCGCGGTTGCCGGTGGGCAGGCGCATGAGGTTGCGGTTTCCGACTTCGTCGTAGCCGAAGGACGTGACGGCGCCATCGCGCGTCACGCTCGCCAACCGGTTCAACTCGTCGTAGCCGTAGGCGACGTCCTGCTGCGCCGTCGTCATGCGCACACGGTTGCCGTGCAGGTCGTACGCATAGCCTATGCCGACGCCGTCCGGATGCGCTACCAGCAGCAGGCGGTCGGCTGCGTCGTAGTCGTGGGCGGTCGTGCCGGCCGCGTCGGTGCGGGTCGCGACCTGACCGCTGGCGGTGTAGGTCGTGACCACGCCGGAGCCGTCGCCGTGACGCGCTTCGACTTCGCGATTCATCGGGTCGAAGCGGAAGCGGCTGGTGGATCCGTTGAAGTCGACGCGTTCCACGCGGTTGCCGTTTGCGTCGTAGGCGAAGGTCTCGCCCTGGCCACCGGGAAGGACGCGCGCGGCGACGCGTCCTGCGTCGTCGTAGGCCCAGCGCGTGGTACGACCGAGCGCGTCGGTCTGGACGACCTTGTGGCCGAGCTCGTCGTATCCGAACGATGTACGACCACCGGCGGCGTCGACCACGGCCGACAGCTTGCCCGCCGGCGTGTACTCGAACGTCGTGGTCCGATTCATCTCGTCCGTCTGTCCGACCTTGCGGCCGACCAGGTCGTAGGCCAGGCGCGTGCGCGGATTGTCGGTGTCGCTGGAGGTGGAGTCGGGATGGATCGTCTCCACCAGGCGGCCGTTCGCGTTGTAGACGAACTTGGTCACGCGGCCCAGGGCGTCCTTGATGCTGGCCTTGGTGCCATCGGCGTTGAACGTCGTGGTGGTGCTGCGTCCCAGGGCATCGGTGACGAGCGTCTCGCGGCCCGCGTCGTCGTAACCGTAGCCGGTGACGTTGCCGCGCGCGTCCTCCGTGCGCACCTTGCGTCCGGCCTTGTCGTAGCCGGTGCGCGTGATGGCGCCATCGGGATGGTGGGTTTCCACCAGGCGCCCGGCCGCGTCGTACACCATCGTGGTGGTGCGTCCGCCACGGTCCACGGTCGTCACCAGCCGGTTCTCGGCATCGTACGACCACCGCTCGCGGGTGCCGTCCGGATGTCGGACCTCGACGCGGTTGCCCGAGGCGTCGTAGTCGGTCTCGGTGCGCTTGCCGTTGGCGTCGATGCGCGCGGCCTGCTTGCCGATCGCGTTGTACTCCACGCCCGTGACATACCCCATCGGATCGGTGGTGGAGATGCGATTGCCTTTCGCGTCGTACGCATGGCGCGTTACCAGCGTGCGCAGGCTGCCGTCGGCGGCCGTGCGTTGCCGGGTTTCGGTCAGTACGCGTCCGCCCTCGTCGTAGGTGTAGGCGGTGCTGGCCCCGTTCGCGTCGGTCTCGCGCGTCTTGTTGCCGCGCGAGTCGTACGCGTAGCCCAGGGCCGAGCCGTCGGCCTGCCGGAACTCGGTCAACGTGCCGTTGGTGGCGTAGCCGAACGCGGTGCTGCGACCCATCGCGTCCGTCGTGGAGGTCAGTTGCCCATTACGCGTGTTGTAGACGTTGTTGGCCGTCACCAGGCCGCTGGCGTCGGTCTGCGTCAACACCTGGCCGCGGCTGTCGTACGTCCAGCGCGTGACCTGGTTGAGCGGGTTGGTCTCCTTGGTCTTGTTGCCGGCGGCGTCGTACTCGTATTTCCAGACCTCGCCTTCGCCGTTCTCGCGAGTGAGTTCGTTGCCGAACGCGTCGTAGCTGCGCTTGGTCACCTCGCCCAGCGGGTTGATCTCCTGCGTGACGCGGCCGTTCTCGTCGAACACGCGCGTGGTCGTGTGGCCCAGGCGGTCCTTGACCAGTTGCGTGCGGCCCTCGATGTCGACGGTGTACTCGATGCGATGGCCTTCGGCGTCGACGTGCGCGACCATGCGGCCGTTCTCGTCGTACTCCGTGCGCGCCGCGCGCACGCCGCGCGGATCGACGATGTCCTGCAGGTAGTGCGGCCAGCGGCCCTGCACATAGCCGTACGTGGAAACGTTGCCGTTCTGGTCCACCGACGCGGACAGGTCCCCGGCCATGTCGTAGGTGTAGTCGAGGAAGTTGCCGTCCGGCAGGCGGATCGTGGCGATGCGGCCGGCGCTGTCGCGGATGAACTGCACGCCGACGCCGCTGGAATGCAGGATGCCGTCGCGCGTGTAGGTCAGCGTGTTGCCGTCCAGATCGGTGACACGGCGGATGCCGACGCCCTGACGCACGTCGTAACGGATGCCTTCCTTGGTGGTCAGCGCGTAGTCGTCCGGATCGGCCGGGCCGATGTCGCCCAGGTCGATCAGCTGTCCGCCCGCCAGGCGCACGCTGCCCAGGCTGGTCTGTTCCAGCTTGGACGTCGTGCCCGGCAGCGGTTCGAAGGCGATCTGCACGTCGATGTTGGGCACCAGGAACTGGCACTCCGGCATCGCCTTGGCGCGGAACTTCTCCAGCTTTCCGTCCGGCAGTGCGACGGTGACGATCGGATCGCCCTGCGGCTGCACGCACCAGTTGCTGAAGAAGCCCTGGCGGTATTCGTTCAGGCTCCAGCCCAGGCCGACCGTGCGCGACTCGTGCACGCGGACGTTCTGGTAGTCCACGCTCCAGCCGTAGCCGAAGTCCAGTCGCTCGTGGCTGCGTCGCGTGTCGTAGGTGCGCGTGACCGTGATCGGCAGGCCCATCAGCGGGATCGACACGTCCTCGAAGCTCAGGCTGAAGTGGCCGAGCTTCATCTCGCCTTCGATCACGATGCTGCTGAACGCCTTGGACTGGTGACCGGCGCGGTCCCACGCTTCCAGCACGACCACGTACTGCCCGTTTAGCAGGCGCGTGGGATCGAGCTGGCCGAGCGCGCCGGACAGTTCGGTGTCGCCGCTGGCGAGCTGTTGCGCGGCGGAGCCGTTGCGATCGATCAGGTAGAGCTTCCAGCCCGCCAGATCGCTGTCTTGAACCGAGCCGGTCACGGTGGTCGGCGCGGAAACGACGGCGTCGTCGGCCGGCGCGGTGAGCGTGAGCGTGGGGCCTTCGCTGCTGTTGGCGTCGAGCACGACGAACTCACCGATGGCCTGCGCGGTGTCGATGCCGTCGGTGACCGTGGCCGTCAGCTCGTGGCGTCCGATGACCGTGGTCTGCACCAGCGCGCGCAGGTTCGCGTCCACCGGTACCAGTGCGCCGTCCATGCGCAGTTCCACGCTGACCTGCGAGCCGGCATTGAGCGGCTGCACCTGTACGGTGACCACTTCGTTCGGCCCGACCTGCGCGGGCGTGACGTCCATCGTCGCACTCAACGCGAGCCCTTCGACCACGCGCAACGACCAGGCCTGTTCGGTCCACAGCGCGCCGTCGCTGACGCGCACGCGCACCGGGAACTCGCCGGCCTGCGCCGGCTGCCAGTCGATGCGACCGGTCTCGGCGTCGATCGTCATGCCGGCAGGTGCCTGCGGCAGGCTGAAGGCCAGGCGGTCGCCGTCGGGATCGCGCGTCATCACGTCGTAGCGGTACGCACGACCGACCTTCGCCGAGGTGGCCGGCGCGCTCAGGATCACCGGCGCGCCATTGCCGCTGCCGCCCTCCTCCGCCACTTCGAGCGTGAAGGTTTGCCAGGCGACACCGCCGCGGCCGTCGGTGACCTGCACCTTCACCGCATGCGTGCCGAGCTGGTTCAGGCCCGGCGTCCATGCGATCAGGCCGGTGTCGGCGGCGATGGTCATGCCCTGCGGACGCTCGATCAGTTCGAAAGCCAGCGTGTCGCCGTCGTCGTCGCGTGCCGACACGGCGTAGGCGTACGCCTGACCCATCACTGCGCGCGGGTTGGGCGCGCTGGTGATCTGCGGTGCGCGGTTGGACGCGTCGTTGACGAAGACGGTGAAGCGCTGGCGCGCCCAGCCGCCGCGTTCGTCGCGCACTTCCAGTTCGAACGCCTGCGCGCCCAGCTGCGAGGCGTCGGGCGTCCAGCGCGCGGTCGAGGCCGGCCCGACCTGCGCGCCGGCGGGCAACGCGTTCCATACGAAGGTGAGCGCGTCGCCGTCGGTGTCGGTCGCGGTGGCCGCGTACTCGTACGACTGGCCCAGCGTCATCGCCAGCGCCGGAACGCTGGTGATGGTCGGTGCGTTGTTCGGCGTGGCGTAGACCTTGATGGCGAAGGGTTGTTCGGCGCGCGCATTGCGCTCGTCTATCGCCACGACCTTCACCGGCACCGGCGCGGCCGGTGCGGTATCGGGTTGCCACAGGATCGTGCCGGTGCGCTCGTCGATGCGCATGCCCGCCGGCGCGCCTTCCAGCACGTAACGGATGCGCTGGCCCTCCGGATCGGTGGCGCGCACGTCGTAGCGGTAGTACTGATCGACCGTCGCGGCGGTGACCGGCGTGGAGTCGATCACCGGCGGCTGGTTGGGCTCGGTCGAGGCCGTCACGTCCACGGTCCACGACTGCTGCGCCGCGTTGCCGTTGAGGCTGCGCGCGGCCACCACGATGCTGAACCTGCCCAGTTGTCCCCAGCGCGGCGTCCACAGGATCTGGCCGGTGCGCGGGTTGATGGTGGCGCCGTCGGGCGCGGTGCTCAGTTCGAAGGTCACCGCGTCGCCCAGGTGCGGCGACGTCGCCGCGACCTGGTGGCGGTAGGTCTGGTGCTCGATGGCAGTGCGTGGCGCGGTGCCGGTGACGGTCGGCGCGAGCATGCGCTCGCTGATGGCGATCGCCCACGTCTGCTGCGCCTGCAGCCCGCCGTGGTCGCTGACCGAGACGCCGGCGACGCGACCGCTGGCAAGGTTGTTGCCGACTTCGCACTCGGCTTCGTCGGCCGCGGTGATGACGACGGCGGTCACTTCACCGTTGCCGATCGCCTCCGGCGTGGTCGCCAATTGCACGGGCACGCTGCGGCCCGGTGCGAGCGCCGGCACGGCGACCTTGCCCAGCAACGTCCCGCTTCCGGCGTCGCCGCGGTAGAACGCGACTTCCAGCGGCAGGCTGGTGGCGGTGCCGCGGTTGTTGACGTCGGCGGTGAGCGTCAGCGTGGCGCCGTTCTGCGCGCCGTACGGCGCGGACACGCGCAGGTCCGGCATGAAGACGGTCGCCTTGTCCACGTTCTGGCGACGGCCCTGCACGTACAGCGGCGCGGGCAGGCGCGAAACGTCGGCCGGATTCGGCTTGAGGTCGGCGCGGATCTGGTCGAGCGCGAACGCGCTCTGGTGAAGCACGCGCGAACTGGCGTGCCACGGCATCGTGCTGGAGCGGTACGCCCGCAGCGCGTTGCTCTCGCTCAGCAGCAGCGTGGCGTTGCCGTCGCCGTCGATGTCGGCGAGCGTCGGCGTGTGGCCGTGGGTGTCGCTCATGCCGGTGAACCGCCACAGCACGCTACCCGTGCGGCCGGCAATCATCTGCACGTAACCGACGTTGGTCGTGAAGATTTCCAGCTCGCCGTCGCGGTCGATGTCGGCGGCCATCGCGCTGCGGAAGTTGCTGGCGGTCCAGTTGGTCGCGCCGCTGATCTCCCACATCGTCTCGCCAGCGACCACCGAATGCAGGCGGCCCGACGCGGCGAGGAAGATGTCCTGCGCGCCGTCGCCGTCGAAGTCGGCCACCAGCAATGGGCCGGCGTTGGCGATCTGCGCGGTGCGCAGCCACACGAGATTGCCGTCCGCATCCACCAGGCTCAGGCGATAGCCGCGGTTGGTGTACTCGCTGACAGCGATGTACGGACGGGCGCTCCCTTCCAGCGCGACCGGCGCGTAGAAGGCGAAGTTGATGGTCGCATCGACCGTGCTGGGCAGCTTCTTGCGCAGTGCGCCGTTGGCATCGCGGATCTCGCCGCGGTAGATCACTTCGCGGCGGCCGTCGTTGTCCAAGTCGATCGCCAGCGCATGGCCGCGGTTGTCCGTGCCCGCCGGGAACTGCCACTTGAGCAGGCCATAGGCGTTGAAGACCGACGGTCCGACGAGGATCTCCGCCAGCCCGTCGCCGTCCAGGTCGCTGATGCTGATGGCGTTGTAGTCCAGCGCCGTCGTCGCGATCGGCGCGTTGCTGACCCACGCCTGGGTGCCGTCGGAACGCAGCGCAACCAGGTAGCGCTGGCTGTCGACGAACAGGATGCGCACGTCGCCTTCGCCCGAAAGGTCCGCCATCGCCGGTTGCACGTACCAGTCCGGCGTGCGCTGGTTGTAGCTCCACAGCGTTTCGCCGGTGCGCGCATCGAGCGCGTGCAGGCGGCGGTTGGCGACGGTGGTGTCGGTCCAGCTCACCGCGACGACGGCCACCAGGTCCTTGGAAGTCAGCTCGCCATCCAGGTCGGTGTCGACCAGCGGGCCGACCAGCGGCTGCGTCGGGAACCGCACGCGGCTGTTGACCCAGCGCGAGGCCGGCGCGAACTCGCCGACGGCGGGATCGCGCGCCAGGCAGAACGGGTTCTGCGCGGACATCGCCGCCGGATGGGCCGAATTGACCGACGCGGCAGGCCAGTTGAGCCGGCCCACGGCCGTATCCACGGTGGCGCCGCCCGGCACGGTGGTGCCCTGCCAGGTGAACTGCTCGAGCACGTTGACGTCGGACACCGTCGGCGAATACGCGTACGCGGTCCCCGCCGTGGCCTGCAGGCCCGGCGCGGAGGTGATGCGCGGCGCCTGGTTGGGCAGGTCGCCCAGCAGCGTGTAGACCTGCAGGTCGTAGTTGCCATGCTGATCGCGCACGCGCAGCACGACGCGCTCGCTCTTGCCCGCGAACGCCGCCGGCACCAGCCATTGCACCAGGCCGCTGGCTTCGTCGATCGTCAGCCCGACCGGGCCCATGAACACGTCGTAGCGCAAAAGCGAGGACGGCGCCGCCGTCGTCTGGGTGGCGTACGCGTAAGGCGTGCCCTGCACCGCACGTCGCTCCGGCTCGGAAGTGAAGCGCGGCGGCAGGATCGCCGCATCGACCGTGAGCGTGAAGCTCTGGCGCACTTCGCTGCCGGACAGGTCGCGCGCGATTACCTCGATGGTGTGCGCGCCCTGCTGCGAGACGTCGGCGATGAAGCTCAACTCGCCGGTGATGCGGTTGATCGACATGCCGATGGGCGCGGTGCCCAGCGACCAGGCGACGGCGTCGCCGCGATCAGGATCGCTGACGGCCGCGCGATAGATGTAACGCCGGCCCACGCCGGTGGTGGGCTCGGGCGTGGAGGTGAAGACCGGCGCCTGGTTCTGGTCGACGACCTGGACGGAGAAGCCCTGCTCGTCGCTCAGACCGCCGCGGTCGGTCACACGCGCGCGTACCCACGCCGCGTCGAGCGTGTTGTTGTCGACGGCGCATTCGGTGACGTCCTGCGGGACGAGGATGCGCGCGCTCAGGCGCTTGGGCTCGGGGCCCGTCGCCACCCACCACGGCACGCTCAGATGGATGATGTCGCCCGCGGCCAGATCGGGCACGGCTTCGACGGAAATCAGTTGATCGTCGGCGAAGACCTGCACGGCCACGGCGTTGCCGACGGCGGCCAGGCCACGGTTGCCGATGTCCAGTTCCACCGTGTTGCCGTTGGACTGCAGGCCGTGGACGTAGACGTCGGACAGGTTCCGGGTCGGCAGCTGCTGCAGGATTTCCTGCACCTTGATCTTCAGCAGCGCGTTGGTGAACGACTGCGCCACGCGCCCGCCGTCACGCAGGACTTCGATGTCCCACGCGGCGCCGCCGGTTTCCAGCGCCATCTTCACGTAATCGTTGATGGTGTTGCCGTCGCCGCCGAATGCGCTGGCGTTGGGGCAGGTCTGGAAGCCGCCGCGACCGTCGGCCTTGTAGCCCACGTTGTGCTGGCCCAGGCCCAGCGCGACCGAGCCGTCGCCGCACTTGAAGCGTGCGTTGACCACGGCGTTGAGCACCGCCTTGGCGCCCTGCATTTCGGCCAGGAGCGAGGCGTAGGTGATGGTGGAATCTGTGTTGTCGCGGTCCTCGTCGGTGACGAGGATGATGTTGCGTGCGGCCGTCTCGCGCAGCGGGTACTGCGTGATGGCGTGCCGCACCGCGCGCCAGCCGTCTTCGGTGCCGCTGCCGCGAAGCGCGAGCTGGGCCGAAGCGGTGATGAACTGCCGGTAGTCGCCCATCGGCTGCGTGCCGACGTTGATCGGCAGCGGCACCGGGTCGTAGGCCAGCAGGCCGTAACGGTTCGTCACGGCGCCCTCGCCCACGCCGTTGGTGGTCAGGTGCGCTTCCAGCGGCGCGGCGAAGTCGGCGATCCACTGATGCTCGCCGTCCATCGAACCGGATTCGTCCACCACCACGACCACGTCGGCCGCCGGTGCCAGGCTGCTCACGCGTTCGCCGCCGGCCATGCACATGGTGTTGGGCGTGCGGCTGTTGCCGGGCCAGCCGGCGCCGTTCCAGGCGATCTGGCCGCTGTCGGCGGCAATGGTCATGCCGTCCGGACGCTGCACCAGCGAGTGCGTGAGCACGTCGTTGCGATCAGGATCCTGCGCCATCAACGCGTACAGGTATCCGTCCAGTTCCAGCGCATCGTGCACCGGCGGACTGACGATGGTCGGCGGACGGTTGCTGCGTTCGACCATCAGCACGAAGGACTGCGCGTCGCTCGCGCCGGCGCTGTCGGTGACGGCGACGGTGACCGGGTGTTCGCCGGCCTGATCGAAGCCGGGCTGCCAGTCGATCACGCCGGTGGTCGGATCGATCGTCATGCCCGATGGCGCGGCCACCAGGCTGAAGGTGAGCACGTCGCCGACATCGATGTCCTCGGCGGTGACGGGATAGCGATAGGCGAGATTGTCGGCCGTGAGCAGCGGCGCGATGCTGGTGATGCGCGGCGGATCGTTGACCGGCGTGACGGTGAGCGTGACGGTGGCGACGTTGGAGTCGGCCTCGCCGTCGCTGGCGCGGAAGGTGATGTGGTCCGGGCCGTGATAGTTGGCGAGCGGCGTGTACACCAGCGCCGGCGCGGTGCCCGACAGCGCGCCGTGTGCGGGCGCTTCGACGACGGTGTAGGTGAGCGGATCCGACTGCGGATCGATGGCCGTCAAGGCAACGTCGACCGGCACGTCTTCCGGCGTGGTGAACGCGGCGTCCTTCGCCACGGGTTCCTTGTTGTAGCAGCGCTTGGCACCGCGGTATTCGTAGCTCAGCCAACCGTTTCCGGTGAGCTGATACCCGCGCAGGCGGATGACGGCGAAGCGTTCGACGCGATAGGCGAACTTGCCGCTCTGCCCGGAGTTTCCGCCGTGATCGTCGTCATCGTCGTGATGACCGTCGTTGCCGTTGCCGCCCTTTCCACCGGATTGGCCGTTCTTGCTCCTGGTCGCGGCCGAAGTCTTGCCGTGCGATTCGTTCTTGCCGTGCTTGTGTCCCTTGCGATCGCAATCCTTGCCGTAGTCGTGATCGTGGTCGTCATCGTCGTCGTGGCCGCCCTTGCTGGCGCGGTCGTACACGGGAACGACGATGTCCTTGCCTATCAGCGCATCCAGGTTGCGACGCACCGCCGAGGCGTTCATCGAGCCTGCCGCGCCGAGCACCCAGTCGCCGGCATCGAGCTGGCGATCGCGCGAGTCGTAGGGATTGCGATAGTCGTCGCTGTCGCCCGGCGGCACGAGGCTCTGCGCCAGCGTCGGCGCGCTCTGACTGCCCGCCCACGTCAACCAACCGTACTGGCCGGAACCGGTGCCGCGCGGCACGCGATCGAAGATGGCGCCCGGCTGCGCGCCGGACAGCAGGCTGGACGGAACCGCGATGGGATAGACCGAGCACAGTTCGGGTTGGGGATTGGAACCGCCATGACCCGGATTCCCCTTGCCCCAATCGAAGAAGTCCCACCACCGATGCCCGCCGCCGGATGCCAGCGCGATGCCCACCGACAGTACGACCAGCCCGACCAGGCCGGCGAATCCCAGGATGCGCGTGCGCGCACGACGGCCCGTCTGGCCGTGTCTGCTGTCCATACCGCTCTCCCCAGAGCATCAGGGCCGAAGCCCGGTTCCGTTTCTGCACGACCACCCGACTCGCGCCGGGACGCGCAACCTACCATGCAAAGTCAAGGGAAGAAAGTCGTCCCCTGGGCAAGCTTGCCGTTGCCGCATGACGGCGGCCTTACGGTTGCGGGTAGGGAAACGCATGCGCCATCGGTGCATGCGTGGCGACGGGACGCGTCGGTCGCGATACCGCTAACGCTGACAAGGGATCGCTATCGCCGGCGCGGCTTGATGCGAAGAACGTGGGAAAATCCCGCGAGATTCTGCGTTTACATGCTTGTGAATCGCGTCGGACGCGCGAGGCGCCTACTGATCGCCTCGAAGGACCGGATACGGGTTGATCGCCGTCCCCTTCCACCATTGCTTCTCGGGCCCCAGCTCGAAGATCGCGAAGTGCAGGTGCGGCGCGGACGGATCGGCGTTGCCGGTGCTGCCGACGTAGCCGATGACCTCGCCGCGCCGGATCCTTGTCTTCTCGCTCAGTCCGTCCGCGTAACGGTCCAGGTGCGCGTAGTAGTAGGCATAGCGGCCGCCGGGTTCGAACTGGTAGATCGTCAGTCCGCCGGGGACGCTGGTGAAAAGCTTCTCGACGGTGCCGTCGGCCACCGCGATCACCGGTGTCCCGCGTGGCGCCATGATGTCGATCGCCTCGTGCACGCGCCCCTGCGCGCGAGCCTGGCTGAAGGTGTCCTGCAACTGCACTGCGGCCACGCCCTGCACGGGGATCAGCAACGCGACGTTGTCGTCCGCCACGAAGGACGCCGTCGTCGTCGGCGTAACGGCTATCGGCACGTTCGTCGGCTTTGCCTTCTCCGGTGCCGACGACGCGGCGATGGACGACGGTGCGGCAGCAGCGACCGAAGCCACCGGGGGCGCAGGCGTGGCGGCAGCCGTGGTCGGCGTCACCGCGCGACAATAGCGATACAGCGCCAGATTGGCGCCCAACAGCACGATCACGAGGAATACGAGCACGGCCCTGAGCATCTGCGCCTCCGTTGCCTCACTGCGTCATTGCTGCAGGACCGCCGGCGTCCCGGGCGCCACGGCCCCGGCCAGCGCGGCGGCGTTCCAGTTCGTCAGGCGGATGCAGCCGTGCGACTCGGTCTTGCCGACCTTGCCCGGCTCGGGCGTGCCGTGGATGCCGTAGTGGTCCTTGCTCAGGTCCACCCATGCCACGCCGACCGGGTTGTTTGGCCCCGGCGCGAGCTTCGCCTTCGCATGGCCAGGCTCCGCATCCCAGAAGAGTTGGGGGTTGTACTGGAAATGCGGATCGCGGGCGACGCCCTTGATCGTCCATCGCCCGATCGGCAGCGGGTCGTGCTCGCTGCCGGTGGAAGCCGGAAAGCGCGCGTACACGCGTCCACCCTCATCGCGCAGCATCACCGACGAATCCGATTTGTCGACGATTACCGACGCGGCTTTCGTCGGAGCGGCCGCCTGCACGTTCGGGACCCACAACGTCGTGCCTTCGCGCGTCAGGTCGGCGCCCGGATTGAGTGCCTGCAACAGCGCCGGGCTGGCGTGATGGCGTTCGCCCAGCGCTTCGGCAAGCGAGGCGAAGCCCAGTTGTGGCAATGCTGCCTTGGCCATCATGTCTTCGGGCAGCACGTTGTACGGACCCGCGACGTCCTGCGCGGTCAGGCGATACTCGACCAGCACGGGCGCGGTGTCGGCATTGAGCGCGTGCCATGTCGCTTCGTCGATCGAACCACTGGGATCGAGGTCGCGGCTGCGCTGGAACGCGGCGATGGCGCGCTGCGTATTGCTCCCCCAGCGCGCGTCGATTTCGCCCGGTGCGAACTGCGCGCGATCGAGCAGCACCTGCACGCGCAGGCGCGCGGCGATGTTCGCATCGTCACCCAGATCGCCGGGCAGGGTCGCGACGTCATTGGCCTGCAACAGCGTCGGCGGCTGCGTCGGCGCGACTTGCGCGTGCGGGATCGCGGGAATGATGAGGACGGACAGCAGCGCAGCACGCAGGATCGATTTCATGGACAGCCATGCGATGAGGACACGTGCGCATGCTGCGTGGGGGCAATGCGGTGTGGCGTGAATGAAGCGCGCCCAGGCTGTCGGGGAACTGAAGCGGATGCTTCATGCGCGCATCACGCGCGGCAGACGATGTCACCTCGTTCCCGCCGCGCTATCTGACGAACGGCCCAGGACAATTGGCTGCCCGCTGACGGGACGCTCGTCGCACGAGTCGGGCAAGAAGCGTTCCGGTTCCGAGGCGTGGGACGACGACGCTGTCCGCTCACATGCGTGCATCTGCGGTCGAACGGGCGACGGCAGGTGCCCCGGCGGTGTCGAATCGTGCAGAGACGATCGGTAGTAGTGCTGGTTGGCCGCATCGCGAACCTGCGGCGGTGCGAACGCGAGCGTGCAATCGGCGTGGGTTGGCGGGGCTGGCAGCAGTGCGGCGCATGCGCCAACGAGTAGCAGGGCCTTCATTGGCGTCGCGTCGGTCTGAACGACCTTCAGCTTCGCAATTGTCCTGCGCCTCCACTATCCGGATCTTGCTGCGTGCCTCGTCACGTGCCTGGCATCCTGCCGCCTTGACAGGGAAACTCTGCCTGCACACAGCATCGCCCTCTCTGGATTCACCCAGCATCGCGGCGTCCACCAAAGGGCCAGTCCGGGAACGCCGTCGAAGCCAGGAATCGCGTCGTCGTCAGACCCTGAGCTGTGGCACCTCGGTCTTGGGCAGCAGGCGCGAGGTGAAGTACTTGTCCTGGAAGTATTTGATCTTCGTGCACATCACCGGGTACTCGATACCCTCGTACAGGAAGACCTCCTTGTCGAAGCCCATCGCCTTGAGCTCCTGCGGCAGCATCAGCGCACGACGCTCTTCCGACACGCTGCGGCTGACTTCACGGCCGCGCGTGACGTTCTGCTTGCGAACCGTGCGGTAGCCCAGCATTTCCGAATAGTCGTTCGCGTCCTGCTGCTCGCGCGGCGCATAGATGATCTGCAGGGCGTGGTTCGTGATGATGGTGCGAGAGACGTCCTTGCCGTACACCGCATCCAGCTGCGCCATGCTCTGGACGATCGGCAGCAGGCGGATGTTGTAGCCGGCCATGTACGACACGGCGTTTGCGATGATGTCGACTTTTCCGATCGCGGTGAACTCATCCATAAGCAATAGGCACTGATGCTTGAGCTGCGGATTGTTCTGCGGCAGCTCACGCGTGTTGAGGTTGATCAGCTGGCTGAAGAACAGGTTCACGATCAGCCGTGCCTCGGCCAGCTTGTTGGGCTGGATGCCGATGTAGATCGTCATGCGCTTCTTGCGCACGTCGGTGAGCAGGAAATCGTCGGCGTTGGTCGCCGCATCCAGCACCGGGTTGATCCACGGGTTCAGCGGCTCCTTGAAGGTGCCCATGATCGACGCGAAGGTCTCGTCCGCCTGCGACAGCAGCCCGGCGAACGCGGTCCTGGCGTTATCACTGAGGAACGAACGGAACGAAAGCCCCTGCAGGTAGGGCTTGAGCTCGCCGCCGGTGCCGGTGGACAGCCGGTAGATCGCACCCAGCGTCGGCTTGGGCGGATGCGGAAGGGTGGTCTTGCAGGCGTCGTCCCAGTTCTCGAACAGATACAGCGAGAACGCCATGAACGCGTTGCGCGCCTGGCTGACCCAGAACTTCTGGTCGTCGGCGCCGTCCGGATACAGCATCGCGGCGATCTGGTGCGGCTCACCGATGGCGTAGGGAGCCTGAACCCATCCGGCCACCGAAGCGCCGGAGTTACGAATTCGCGACAGGTACCTGCTTCGGTCAATAGCTGGCCAGACTTGCCGTCCTCCCCGAAGGAACATCAATGGCCTTTACCAGGCTTCAGAGGATTGCAGAGCTACGGCCACCGCTCCCTCAGCAACGTTCGAGCATCGGTTGGGCCAACTATCGTTGGCCCTGCTCTTCCAATTGAACCAACTTTTGCCCACCAACTATTCGCGAATACAACTCTATTACCTGAAATAGAACTCTATTCCCCAAGATGGAACTCTATTTCCTGTAGACACCATCTGCGTGGCCGCAGTGACGGCCTACTCCACCGTCACCGACTTGGCCAGGTTGCGCGGCTTGTCGACGTCGGTGCCGCGTGCGAGCGCGGCGTGGTAGGCCAGAAGCTGCACCGGAATCGCGTGCACGACCGGCGAAAGCACGCCGACGTGCCGAGGCGCGCGGATCACGTGCACGCCCTCGGACGGACCGAACTGGCTGTCCTCGTCGGTGAACACGAACAGCTCGCCGCCGCGCGCGCGCACTTCCTGCATGTTGGACTTCACCTTCTCCAGCAGGCTGTCGTTGGGCGCGATGACGACCACGGGCATCGCCGCGTCCACCAGCGCCAGCGGACCGTGCTTGAGTTCGCCCGCTGGGTAGGCTTCGGCGTGGATGTAGGAGATTTCCTTGAGCTTGAGCGCACCTTCCAGTGCGATCGGGTAATGCACGCCGCGACCGAGGAACAGCGCGTGCTGCTTCGGCGCGAAACGCTCCGCCCAGGCGGTGACCTGCGGCTCCAGGTTCAAGGCGTGCTGCACGCTGCCGGGCAGGAAGCGCAGCGCGTCGAGGTACTGGCTTTCCTGTTCGACGCTCAGGCGGCCGTTCAACTTCGCCAGCGTGGCGGCCAGCGTGAACAGCGCCACCAGTTGCGTGGTGAAGGCCTTGGTCGACGCCACGCCGATTTCCGCGCCGGCGCGGGTGTAGTAGACCAGCTTGCTGGCGCGCGGGATCGCGCTCTCGGGTACGTTGCAGATCGACAGCGTGCGGTCGTGGCCGAGCGATTTGGCGTACTTCAGCGCCTCCATCGTGTCGAGCGTTTCGCCGGACTGCGAGATGGTGACGATGAGGTGCTTGGGATTCGCGACCGCCTTGCGATAGCGGTATTCGCTGGCGATCTCGACCGAGCACGGCAGGCCGGAGATGGCCTCGATCCAGTAGCGCGCGGTCAGGCCGGCGTAGTAGCTGGTGCCGCAGGCGAGGATCTGCACGCCTTCCACGTCGCACAGCACTTGCTCGGCATTCGCGCCGAACAGCAGCGGGCTGAACGCGTTGGTGTCCATCACCGCCTCGATGGTGTCGGCGATGGCGCGCGGCTGCTCGTGGATTTCCTTCTGCATGAAGTGGCGGTACGGGCCCAGTTCCAGCGACGCGAGCGACACGTCGGAGACGTGCACTTCGCGCGCGATCTGCGCGCCGTCGGCGTCGAACACGCGAACGCCCTGGCGGGTGACTTCGGCGGTATCGCCTTCTTCCAGGAAGATCACCCGGCGCGTGGCCTGCAGGATCGCCGAGACATCGCTGGCGACGAAGTTCTCGCCCTCGCCCAGGCCGACCAGCAGCGGACAGCCCATGCGCGCGACGATGAGGCGTTCCGGCTCGCGCTTGCTGACCACGGCGATTGCATAGGCGCCGACGAGTTCACGCACGGCCTTCTGCACGGCAGCCAGCAGATCTGCGCCCTGCGACTGGTGGAAGTGGATGAGGTGGGCGATGACCTCGGTGTCGGTCTGCGACTCGAACACGTAGCCCTTGGCGCGCAGCGCTTCGCGCTGTTCGTCGTGGTTCTCGATGATGCCGTTGTGCACCACTGCCAGCTCGCCGAACGAGATGTGCGGATGGGCATTGGCTTCGGTCACGCCGCCATGCGTGGCCCAGCGCGTGTGGCCGATGCCGAGCATGGCGCTGAAGCCTTCGCTCTGGGCGGCGGCTTCCATTTCGGCCACGCGCCCCGTCCGGCGGACGCGGCGGACGTCGCTCCCGTCCAGCACGGCAATGCCGGCGGAGTCGTAGCCGCGGTATTCCAGACGCTTGAGGCCTTCGATCAGCACCGGCACCACGTCGCGATCGGCGATCGCACCAACGATTCCGCACATGCAGCGGCACTCCAGATCGGGGAAGACGGACAGTTTAGCGGGCGGGACGCGACGGCCGCTGTACGGCGGACACCCCGGTGTCCGCGCGGACGGTCCGGACACCTCGAATTGAACGCAAGTAGCTGAAATACAAGGACACGATAGTTGGCACGATCCCTGCTTTATCAGGGGAGTTCCCGACTCGTCCAACGACCGAATGATCCGCGACACCTCAGGCCAAGACCGCGTCATCGCCGCGCCCCCCGTGAATCCGCGTCGCAAGCAGCTGCTGATCGGCGGCGGCGTCGCGGCCGCCCTGCTCGTGGCCCTGAGCGTGCCCACGCTGGGTCGCTGGCTGGGCGCCGGCCAGTCCGTCAGCGGGGAGCGCCTGCGCACCGCCGAAGTCCGCCGCGGCACGCTCGTGCGCGATGTCTCGGTGCAGGGCCGCATGGTCGCCGCCGTCAGCCCCACGTTGTACGCGCCCGCCGCGGGCACGGTGACGCTGAAGGTGCAGGCCGGCGACACCATCAAGCAGGGCCAGGCGCTGGCCGTGATCGACAGTCCCGAACTGCGCAGCAAGCTGGTGCAGGAGCAATCGACGCTGGCCAGCCTGCAGGCCGAGGCCAGCCGTGCCGCGCTGGACGCGCAACTGGCGCGTTCGACCGCGCAAAAGGCGCTGGACCAGGCCGAGATCGACCGAACCGCCGCCCTGCGCGACCTGGAACGCAGCCAGCGCGGCTTCGAGGGCGGTGCGGTCTCCAGCATCGAGGTCGCCCGCGCACAGGACACGCTGAAGAAGGCCGACATCGGCCTGTCGCACGCGCAGCGCGACTACGGCCTGCAGGACCGCGGCGCCGGACTCGACACGCGCAACAAGCATCTGCTCGCACAGCGCCAGCAGGCGCTCGTCAACGACCTGCAGCGGCAGGTGGACGAACTCAACATCCGCTCGCCCGTGGAAGGCATGGTCGGCACGATCAACATCACCGATCGCACGGTGGTGCCGTTGAACCAGCCGCTGCTGGTGGTGGTCGACCTGCGCCAGCTCGAAGTCGAACTGCCCGTGCCGGAAAGCTACGCCGACGACCTGCGCCTGGGCATGGGCGCGGAGATCAGCTATGGCGGGCAGAAGTACAACGGCACGCTGCGCTCGGTCTCTCCGGAAGTGGTGAACGGCCAGGTGATGGCACGCGTGCGCTTTGCCGACCAACAGCCCGACGGCAAGCGCCCGACCGGTCTGCGCCAGAACCAGCGCGTCAGCACGCGCGTGATGATCGAAGAGAAGCCCAATGTGCTGATGGTGCAGCGCGGCCCGTTCCTCGATACCGGCGGCGGCCGCGTGGCCTACCTCATGGACGGCGACACCGCCATCAAGACGTCGATCACCACCGGTGCCAGCAGCCTGTCCGACGTGGAAGTGCTGTCGGGCCTGAAGCCGGGCGACCGCGTCGTCATTTCCGACACCACCGCGTTCAACGGCGCCGACGAGGTGATGGTCAACGACTGACCGCATCGCGTATCGCACTTCGACACTTCATTCCATCACGCCGAATACAAGCAGCACCAGGAGCCCGCCATGCTGAAGATGACTCACCTGAGCAAGGTCTACCGTACCCACATGATCGAGACGCACGCCTTGCGCGGCTTCGACATCCACGTGCGCGAAGGCGAATTCGTCGCCGTCACCGGGCCGTCCGGCTCGGGCAAGACCACGTTCCTCAACATCGCCGGCCTGCTCGAGGATTTCAACGACGGCGATTACCTGCTCGACGGAGTATCGGTGAAGGGGTTGGATGACAATGCGCGTTCGCGCCTGCGCAACGAGAAGATCGGCTTCATCTTCCAGGGCTTCAACCTGATCCCCGATCTGAACCTGTTCGACAACGTCGACGTTCCGCTGCGCTACCGCCGCATGGGCGCCGCCGAGCGCAAGGAACGCATCGAGCATGCCCTCGGCCGCGTCGGCCTGATGTCGCGCATGAAGCACTATCCCTCCGAACTCTCCGGCGGCCAGCAGCAGCGCGTGGCGATCGCGCGCGCCCTGGCCGGATCGCCGCGACTGCTGCTCGCCGACGAACCGACCGGCAACCTGGATTCGCTGATGGCGCGCGGCGTGATGGAACTGCTGGAAGAGATCCACGCGCAGGGCACGACGATCGTGATGGTCACGCACGATCCGGAACTGGCCGCGCGCGCGCAGCGCAACGTGCACATCATCGACGGCCAGGTCACCGACCTGGACGATGCGCCGCGCCTGGGCGGCGATGCGCTGCACAGCGACGAGATCGCCGAGTCCGCGACCGCCGTTCCCGCCAACTGAGGACGCCGCCATGCTCGCCTACTACCTGCGCCTGGCGATGATCTCGCTCAAGCGCAATCGCATCCTCACCGCGCTGATGGTGGCCGCCATCGCGCTCGGCATCGGCATGTCGATGACCTCGATGACGGTGCTGCACATGATGGCCGCCAACCCGATGTCGCATAAGGACACCCAGGTGCGCCGCGTCCAGCTCGACAACTGGGACGCCAACAATCCCTGGGACGACGACAATCCGGCCGAACCGCCGGACCTGATGACCTATCAGGACGTGCGCAACCTGCTCGCCGCGCACAAGGCCGAGCAGGAAGCCGGCTTCTTCCCCAACGTGCTGTCGCTGGAACCGGCCAGGCGCGAGATCAAGCCGTACATGGTCGAGGCGCTGTTCACCACTCACGGCTTCTTCCCGATCTTCGAACCGCCCTTCAAGTACGGCGGTGGCTGGAGCCAGGCCGAGGACGACAACGCCGCGCGCGTGGCGGTGATCAACGAAGAAACCAACGAGAAGATCTTCGGTGGCGAGAACAGCGTCGGCCGCAAGCTGCGCCTCAGCGGCGAGGACTACACCGTGGTCGGCGTGCTGGAGAAATGGCATCCGTCGCCGCTGGTCTACCACGTCGCGGCTGGCGCCTTCAACGACCCGCAGCAGATCTTCGTGCCGATGAGCATCGGCATCGAGAAGGAGCTGGTCAGCGGTTCCAACAACAGCTGCTACGAGGATCGTTCCGATCCGGGTTACCAGGGTCTGCTCGCCTCGGAGTGCATCTGGGTCGACTTGTGGGTACAGGTCAAGGACGAGGCCGACGCGCAGCGCTATCTGAGCTTCCTCAACAACTACGTCACCGACCAGAAGAAGAACGGGCGCTTCCCGCGCCCGCTCAACAACAAGCTGCGCAACGTGTCGGAATGGCTGGTGGTGCAACGCGTGGTCAGTCGCGATGCACGCACGCAGGTGTGGCTCGCGTTTGCCTTCTTCGCGGTATGCCTGATCAACACGGTTGGCCTGCTGCTGGCCAAGTTCATGGGCAAGTCCTCGGAGATCGGCCTGCGCCGAGCGGTCGGTGCGAGCAAGCCGGCGGTGTTCGCCCAGTACCTGACCGAGTCGGGACTGGTCGGTCTGGCCGGTGGCGTGATCGGCCTGGCCTTCACGGGCCTGGGCCTGCTCGCCCTGCGCAAGCTCTATGCCGGAACGTCGATCGAAAAGCTCGCCCAGCTCGACTGGACGATGGTCAGCGTGTCGCTGTTGATCGCGCTGGTCGCCAGCCTGATCGCCGGTCTGTACCCGACGTGGCGCGCCTGCCAGGTGCAACCGGCCACGCAACTGAAGACGCAGTAAGGGAGCCTGTCATGGAATTTCGTCCAGTATTCAATGCGCTGATGCGCAACAAGACCGGCCTGTTGCTGATCGTGCTGCAGGTCGCCATCACCCTGGCGATCGTATGCAACAGCGTCTTCATCATCCTGCAGCGCATCGAGAAGGTGAACCGCCCCAGCGGCATGCAGGAAGCCGGTCTTTTCACCGTCAGCAGCCTGGGCTTCACGCCGAACTTCGACCTGGCCGGCAGCATCCGCCAGGACCTCGATGCGCTGCGCTCGATTCCGGGCGTGGTGGACGCGACCACGATCAACTCGGTGCCGCTGTCGCAGGGCGGCTGGAGCGAGGGCGTGTCCGAGCAGCCCGACAGCGTGCCGCAGGAGAAGCGCATCCGCGAAAGTTCGTCGATCTACATGGTCGACGAGCACGGTTTGAATACGCTCGGCGTCAAGCTCATCGCCGGCCGCGACTTCAACGCCGGCGACGTCAGCGCCCGCACCAAGGACGACAAGGGCACGCTGCATTCGGTGATCATCACGCAGGCGCTGGCCGACAAGGTGTTCCCCGGCGGAAACGCGGTGGGCAAGACGCTCTACAGCAGCCTCCCCGGAAAGAACGCGCCGGTGACGGTGATCGGCGTCATCGAGCGCCTGCAGGCGCCGTGGGTGGGCTGGGACAAGGTCGAGCACGCGATCCTCGTGCCGCAGATGAGCCTCGGCGAATTCGACGCGAACAGTTCACGCTACCTGGTCCGCGCCGAGCCCGGACGTCGCGATGAAGTCATGAAGCAGGCCGAGCACAAGCTGGGCGAGGTCAACGACGGGCGCATCGTGCGCGGCCTGCGCTCGATCGAGGAAGTGCGCGGCGAGAGCTACCGCCAGGACCGCGCCATGACCCTCGTGCTCACGGCCGTGATCTTCTCGCTGCTCGCGGTGACGGGACTGGGCATCGTCGGCATGGTCAGCTTCTGGGTCACGCGCCGCGTGAAGCAGATCGGCACGCGTCGTGCGCTGGGTGCGCGCCGTTTCGACATCCGCCGCTACTTCATGGTCGAGAACGTGATCGTGGTGGGCATCGGTATCGCACTGGGCTTGCTGCTGACCTACGGCTTCAACCTGTGGCTGATGAAGCACTACGAACTGCCGCGCCTGGCGTGGTACTACGCGCCACTGGGTGCGCTGACCGTGCTGATGCTGGGACAGCTGGCCGTGTTCGGACCGGCCACCCGCGCCTCGCGCGTGTCCCCGGCGGTCGCCACGCGCACCGTCTGACGCCCCGCGCGCCCGGCCTCCTGCGGCCGGGCGCGCACCACTGCTAGGCTAGGACGCATGCGGACGATCCTCGTCATCGACGACAACCATGCCGTGCACGTCGCCCTCGACGTGCTGTTCTCGCTGGCCGACCTGCGCGTTCTCAGCGCGCAGTCGCCCGACGAGGGCCTGCGGATGCTCGAGACCGAAACGATCGACCTGGTCATCCAGGACATGAACTTCACCGCCGACACGACGTCGGGCGAGGAAGGCATCGCGCTGTTCCGCACCATTCGCGACCGCTTCCCGGACCTTCCGATCATCCTGCTGACCGCGTGGACGCGATTGGAATCCGCCGTCGCGCTGGTGAAGGCAGGTGCCGCCGATTACCTGGGCAAGCCGTGGGACGACCACAAGCTGATGACCACGGTGACCAACCTGGTGGAGCTGGGCGAGGCGAACCGCGCTCTGGCCCAGCACCGCGACGGCGAACGTCGCCGGCGGCTGGAACTGGAACGCCAGTACGACCTGCGCGGCGTGGTGTTCGCCGATCCGGCGAGCGAACGGCTGATCAGCCTCGCCTGCCACGTTGCGCGCGCCGACGTGCCGGTGCTGCTCAGCGGCCCCAACGGCGCCGGCAAGGAGCGGATCGCCGAGATCATCCAGGCCAACTCGTCGGTGCGCGACGGCCCGTTCGTCACGCTCAACTGCGGTGCGCTGCCGTCGGAGCTGATCGAAGCGGAGTTGTTCGGCGCCGAGGCCGGCGCATATACCAGCGCCACCAAGTCGCGCGAAGGCAAGTTCGAAGCTGCCGACGGCGGCACGCTGCTGCTGGACGAAATCGGCAATCTGCCGCCCGCGGGGCAGGTGAAACTGCTGCGCGTGCTGGAGACCGGCCGCTTCCAGCGCCTTGGCTCGAATCGCGAGCGCCAGGTGAAGGTGCGGGTGATCGCGGCGACCAACGCCGACCTGCCCGCGATGATCCGCGCAGGCACGTTCCGCGAGGACCTCTACTACCGCCTCAACGTGATCGAACTGCGAGTGCCGCCATTGGCGGAGCGTCGCGGCGATGTCCTGCCGCTGGCCGAGCATTTCCTCGAGGGACGGCGTCGGCTCAGCGATGCGGCGCGCAGCGCACTGCTGCGGCATCCGTGGCCCGGCAACGTGCGCGAGATGAAGAATGCGATCCAGCGTGCGCTGTTGCTGGGGCACGCCGAGATGATCGAGGCCGACGAACTCGGCCTGCCGACGCTGGCGGTCATGCCACGTGCGCCCGGCGACGGCGAGCCGGATCGCGATGCGATCGAGGCGGCGCTGCAGCGCGCCGGAGGCGTGATGAGCCAGGCCGCGGCCGAGCTCGGACTGAGCCGACAGGCGCTGTACCGGCGCCTGGACAAGCTCGGCATTGCGCGGTGATGCGATGCGCCAGCACAAACACCATTTCTCGTTGGCCGGAAAACTCGCGTTGCTGCTCTTCGCGGCGATGCTGGGCGCCGTCGCCTTGGGCGCGCTCCTGGTCGATTGGCTCGACAACGCGCTGCTCGGCGCCAGCCTGACGTTGCTGGCTTGCGCGATCGTCGCGCCCTGGATCGCACAACGCTACCTGGCGCGGCAGCTGAGCCTGTTCCGTGCGCTGTCGGGTTCGGTGGCGAGCTTCCGCGACGGCGATTTCAGTTTCAGCGTGACGCGTCCGTCCAGCGATGAACTCGACGATCTGGTGGAAGCGCACAACGAGCTGGGGCGCGTGCTGCGCCTGGAACGCCAGTCGCTGTTCCAGCGCGAGTTGCTGCTGGACACCGTGGTGCAGAACACGCCGACCGCGCTGCTGTTGATCGAAGGCCGCGGCGCGATCGTGTACGGCAATCTCGCCGCGCGTCAGCTCTTCCACGACGGCCGCAAGGTGGAAGGCCTGAAGTTCGCCCAGTTGATCGAGAACACGCCGGCGCCGCTGCGCGAAGCGCTCGGCGAAGGCCGTGACCGGCTCTTCAGTTTCGAGCACGCAGGACAGGAAGAGACCTACCACCTCGCGCGCCGCGATTTCCACCTCAACGGGCGCGTGCACACGCTCTACATGTTCAAGCGGCTCACCGCCGAGTTGAACCGTCAGGAGGTGGCGACGTGGAAGAAGGTGATCCGTGTGATCAGCCACGAGCTCAACAATTCGCTGGCACCGATCACGTCGCTGGCGCATTCGGGTTCGGAATTGTTGCGACGCAGGGAGCACGAGAAGCTGGGCCGCATCTTCGAGACCATCGAGGAGCGCGCACGGCATCTGCACGGCTTCCTGCGCGCGTATTCCAGCGTCGCCAAGCTGCCGGTTCCGGAACTGGAATCGGTCGACTGGGCACCGTTCTTGTCGCGGCTGCAACAACACTATGCGTTCCAGCGGGGGCAGATCCCTTCGGTGCCCGCACGCTTCGATCCGGTCCAGGTCGAGCAGGCGCTGATCAACGTGCTCAAGAACGCGCACGAATCCGGCTCGGCCGAGAGCGACGTGACGTTGGCGGTGCGCCAGATCGGTCGAGTCGTGCGCGTGGATGTCAGCGACCGCGGATCGGGGATGTCTGATGCGGTGCTGGCCAATGCGCTGGTGCCGTTCTATTCGACCAAGCGCACCGGCAGCGGGTTGGGCCTCGCGCTGGCGCGCGAGATCGCCGAGGCGCACGGGGGCCGGATCGGCCTGGCCAATCGCGAAGGCGGCGGATTGACGGTGAGTCTGACGCTGCCGGTCGAGTGAACCGGCGGCTCAGGCCTTGGGCTTCTTCTTCGGGCGCTGCCAGCCTTCGATCGTGGATTGACGCGCGCGCGCCACGGTGAGCATGCCCTCCGGCGCGTCGCGCGTGACGACCGAGCCAGCGGCGATGGT
Organism: Lysobacteraceae bacterium P; assembly: GCA_005503055.1. Lineage (GTDB taxonomy): Bacteria > Pseudomonadota > Gammaproteobacteria > Xanthomonadales > Xanthomonadaceae > Lysobacter_J. The sequence continues at coordinate 177,400 of SCOX01000002.1, forward strand.
CGCTTCCCTGCCGATGGTCACCGGCGCCACCAGCGACGAATTGGAGCCGATGAAGGCGCCGTCTTCGATGATCGTGGTGAACTTGTTCACGCCGTCGTAGTTGCACGTGATGGTGCCCGCGCCGACGTTGACGCCCGAGCCGATGACCGTGTCGCCCAGGTAGGTGAGGTGGTTGGCCTTGCTGGTCACGCCGATGCGCGCGTTCTTGGTCTCGACGAAGTTGCCGACGTGCACGCCGTCGGCGAGCACCGTGCCGGGACGCAGGCGCGAGTAAGGGCCGATCTGCGCGGCGCCCTCGACGACGACGCCGTCGAGATCGCAGTGCGCGCGCACTTCCGTGCCCGCGCCCAGGGCCACGTCCTTGAGGCGGCAGAACGGGCCGATGCGCACGCCGTCGCCGAGCACGATCCTGCCTTCCAGAACCACATCCACGTCGATCTCCACATCGTGGCCCACGTGCACCTCGCCGCGCTGGTCGTACCGCGCAGGATCGGCCAGGCGCGCGCCCTGCAGGCACAGCGCGCGCGCGGCGCGGCGCTGGAACGCGCGTTCGAGCTGCGCAAGCTGCCAAGCATCGTTGGCGCCTTCGACCTCGATCGGGTCCTGCACGTGCACCATCTCGGCCGCGTTGAATTCGGCCGCCGCCGAAGCGAACACATCGGTGAGGTAGTACTCGCCCTGTGAGTTGTCGTTGCCCAGGTTCTGCAACCAGCGACGCAGCGCTTCGCCGTCGGCCACGAGGATGCCGGTGTTGACGGTGCGGATCTCGCGCTGCTCGTCGTCGGCGTCCTTGTGCTCGACGATGCGCCCCACGCGGCCCTGGGTATCGCGCACGATGCGGCCATAGCCCGTGGGGTCGGCCAGGTCGGCGACCAGCACCGCGATGCGTCCTGGCGCGGCGAGCAGCCGTTGCAGCGTGTGCGCGGCGATCAGCGGTACGTCGCCGTAGAGCACGAGCACGCGCGCGTCGACCGGGACGGCCGGCATCGCCTGTTGCACGGCGTGGCCGGTGCCCAGGCGCTGCTCCTGCTCGGTCCAGTGCAGGTCGGTCTGTTCGGAGAAAGCCGCGCGCACCTGTTCGCCGCCGTGGCCGTACACCACGTGGATGCCCGCAGCGCCGAGCTGGCGCGCGGTGTCGATGACGTGGCCCAGCATCGGCTTGCCGGCGATCTTCTGCAGCACCTTGGCCGTGGAGGACTTCATCCGCTTGCCCTCGCCCGCGGCGAGGATGACGACGTGTAACGGGTTCATGCGGCCATCCTGTGCTGTGCCACGACGATATCGCGGAATCTTAGCAATCGGGGTGACTGCGCGGCATCGTTGCCAGCGCGACTGAAGGCCGGGTTCATCCGCAGCGGCGGCCTCACGCGACGTTGTCTAGAATCCGCGCATGCGCAGATGGTTTACCGGCTCCACGCTGATCCGCCAGGGCGGCAGCTACTCCATGATCGGCCTGCTCCAGTTGCTGGTGGACTGGGCGATGTTCGTGACGCTCACTGCGTCGGGCCTGGCCGTGGAGCCGGCCAATGTGGTGGGGCGTGTGAGCGGCGCGATGCTGGGCTTCTGGCTCAACGGCCGCTTCACCTTCGCGGGCGAAGACACGGCGGTCGGTCGTCGCCAGTTCGCGCGGTTCGCGGCGTTGTGGCTGGTGACGACGGCGGTGAGCACCTGGGCGGTCGGCCACGTGGACGACACCGTGGGCCTGCGATGGGCGTGGCTGGCGAAGCCGGCGATCGACCTGGCGTTGAGCGCGGTCGGCTTTGCGTTCTCGCGGCATTGGGTCTATCGCCGCTGAGCGCCCGCCGTACCTGCCCAAACGAAAAACGCCGGCACGTGGCCGGCGTTCTTCGGTCCGAGTCCGGCCGTGGGGCCGGCTGCGGATTCAGTGCTTCATGTTCTTGCGCAGGCGTTCCAGCGCGCTGAGCTGGGCGACGCTCATGGCCAACTGGGCCTGGGCCTCTTCCATGCTCATCTTCGGATCCTTCTTGGCCAGGATCCGCTCGGCTTCTTCCTTCGCGGCGCGCACGGCAGCTTCGTCGATGTCCTGTGCGCGCACGGCGGTGTCGGCCAGGACGGTGACGACCGTCGGCTGCACCTCGAGGATGCCGCCGGAGATCGCGAAGTCCAGCTGCTCGCCGCCCGGCAGGGTCACGACGACCTTGCCCGGCTTGAGGCGGGTGATCAGCGGCGCGTGCTTGGGCGCGATGCCGAGCTCGCCGATCTCACCGGTGGCGACCACCAGCTCGGCCTCGCCGTGGAAGATTTCCTGCTCGGCGCTGACGATGTCGCAACGAATCGTGGATGCCATTTTTGTCTCGCTTCGCTCGACGGGATTCGTGATTCGGGATTCGCAATTCGCAAAGGCACGAATGCCTGCGATCGACGACGCCCTGCTCTACGAATCCCTAATCCCGAATCACTAATCCCGAAAAGATCGCCGGCCTTAGCCGGTGATCTTCTTGGCCTTCTCGACCGCTTCCTCGATGCCGCCGACCATGTAGAACGCCTGCTCCGGCAGGTGGTCGTACTCGCCTTCGACGATGCCCTTGAAGCCGCGGATCGTGTCCTTCAGCGCGACGTACTTGCCCGGCGAACCGGTGAAGACTTCGGCCACGTGGAACGGCTGCGAGAAGAAGCGCTCGATCTTGCGGGCGCGCGACACGGCCTGCTTGTCTTCTTCCGACAGCTCGTCCATGCCGAGGATCGCGATGATGTCCTTCAGTTCCTTGTACTTCTGCAGGGTCGACTGGACCTTGCGCGCGACGTCGTAGTGCTCGTGGCCGATCACGTTCGGGTCGAGCTGACGCGAAGTGGAGTCGAGCGGGTCGACGGCCGGGTAGATACCCAGCGAGGCGATGTTTCGCGACAGCACGACGGTGGCGTCGAGGTGGGCGAAGGTAGTCGCCGGCGACGGGTCGGTCAGGTCGTCCGCGGGCACGTACACGGCCTGGATCGAGGTGATCGAACCGGTCTTGGTCGAGGTGATGCGCTCCTGCAGGACGCCCATTTCCTCGGCCAGCGTGGGCTGGTAACCCACGGCCGACGGCATGCGGCCCAGCAGCGCCGACACTTCGGTACCGGCCAGCGTGTAGCGGTAGATGTTGTCGACGAACAACAGCACGTCGCGGCCCTTGCCCGAGGCGTCCTTCTCGTCGCGGAAGTACTCGGCCATGGTCAGGCCGGTCAGCGCGACGCGCAGGCGGTTGCCCGGCGGCTCGTTCATCTGGCCGTACACCATCGCCACCTTGTCGAGGACGTTGGAGTCCTTCATCTCGTGGTAGAAGTCGTTGCCCTCGCGGGTACGCTCGCCCACGCCGGCGAACACGGACAGACCCGAGTGCGCCTTGGCGATGTTGTTGATCAGTTCCATCATGTTGACGGTCTTGCCGACGCCGGCGCCGCCGAACAGGCCGACCTTGCCGCCCTTCGCGAAGGGGCACATCAGGTCGATGACCTTGATGCCGGTTTCGAGCAGGTCGTTACCCGAGGACTGGTCCTCGTACGACGGGGCAGCGCGATGGATTTCCCAATGGTCCGAAGCGACGACGTCGCCGGCTTCGTCGATCGGGCGACCCAGCACGTCCATGATGCGACCCAGGGTGCCGGAACCGACCGGAACCGAGATGCCCTTGCCGGTGTTGTTGGCCACCAGGTTGCGCTTGAGGCCGTCGGTCGAGCCGAGCGCGATGGTGCGCACGACGCCGTCGCCCAGCTGCTGCTGCACTTCCAGCGTGATCTCGGTGTTATCGACCTTAAGCGCGTCGTACACCTTCGGCACGGACTCGCGCGGGAACTCGACGTCGACGACGGCGCCGATGATCTGAACGATCTTGCCCTGACTCATTGTGGTTGCTCCGATTTAACTTTGTCTGGTCGGACGGAAAACCGTCCATCGATTTCTCGGAGATTTGGGATTGGGGATTGGGGATTCGTTAAAGGCGCGCTTCGCTGCTCTTTCGAATCCCGAATCCCGAATCTCGAATCCCGGGTCTTAAACCGCGGCGGCGCCGCCGACGATTTCCGAAATTTCCTGCGTGATCGCCGCCTGGCGGGCCTTGTTGTAGACCAGGTTCAGCGTGCCGATCAGCTTGGTGGCGTTGTCGGAGGCGGCCTTCATCGCGACCATGCGCGCGGCATGCTCGGACGCCACGTTCTCCAGCACCGCCTGGTACACCAGCGACTCGACGTAACGGTTGAGCACGTGCTCCAGCACGGTCGCCGCGTCGGGTTCGTAGATGTAGTCCCAGTCGTGTTTGGCGACCTGCGTCTCCGACGGCGGCAGCGGCAGCAGCTGGTCGAACGCCGCGCGCTGGGTCATCGTGTTGACGAAGTCGTTGTAGCAGATGAAGACGCGGTCCAGATCGCCGGCGCTGTAGCCGTCCAGCATCACCTTGATCACGCCGACCAGCTGTTCCAGCTTCGGCTGGTCGCCCAGGTGGGTGACCGAACCGACCATGTTGACCTTGATGCGGCGGAAGAACACCGACGCCTTCTGGCCGATGGTGACGACGTCGATCTCGACGCCCTGCTCCTGCCACTTGCGGAACTCGCCCAGCAGCTTGCGGAACAGGTTGTTGTTGAGGCCGCCGGCCAGGCCGCGATCGGACGACACGATGATGTAGCCGACACGCTTCACGTTCTGGCGCTCGACCAGGAACGGATGCTGGTAGTCGGAATTGGCCTGGGCCAGGTGACCGATGACCTGCTTCATCACGCGCGCATACGGACGCGAGACCTTCATGCGTTCCTGCGCCTTGCGGATCTTGGAAGCCGAGACCATCTCGAGCGCGCGCGTCACCTTGCGGGTGTTCTGCACGCTCTTGATCTTGGATTTGATTTCGCGTCCGCCTGCCATTTCGTGCTCGCTTCGCTCGCTCGGGATTCGGGATTGGAGATTGGGGATTCGTCAGAAGCGGGATTGGGCTCTTGCGAATCCCCAATCCCGAATCTCGAATCGCTGCCTTACCAGGTACCCGTCTGCTTGAACTCGGCGATGCCCTGCTTGAAGGTCGCCTCGATCTCGTCGTTCCAGTTGCCGGTGCCGTTGATCTTGCTGACCAGCTCGCCCTGGGTGTTGATGAAGTGCGAGTGCAGGCCTTCTTCGAATGCCAGGATCTTGTTGACCGGCACGTCGTCGAGGTAACCCTCGTTGACGGCGTAGATCGACAGGGCCTGCAGCGCGATCGGCATCGGCGCGTACTGCTTCTGCTTCATCAGCTCGGTGACGCGCTGGCCGCGTTCGAGCTGCTTGCGGGTGGCTTCGTCCAGGTCGGATGCGAACTGCGCGAACGCAGCCAGCTCGCGGTACTGGGCGAGCGAGATGCGGATGCCGCCCGACAGCTTCTTGATGATCTTGGTCTGGGCCGCACCACCGACGCGCGACACCGAGATGCCGGCGTTCACGGCCGGGCGGATGCCGGCGTTGAACAGGTCGGTCTCGAGGAAGATCTGGCCGTCGGTGATCGAGATCACGTTGGTCGGAACGAACGCGGACACGTCGCCGGCCTGCGTTTCGATGATCGGCAGCGCGGTCAGCGAACCGGTCTTGCCCTTCACCTCACCATTGGTGAACTTCTCGACGTACTCCTCGGACACGCGCGCGGCGCGTTCGAGCAGGCGGCTGTGCAGGTAGAACACGTCGCCCGGGTAGGCTTCGCGGCCCGGCGGACGCTTGAGAAGCAGCGAGATCTGACGGTAGGCGACGGCCTGCTTGGACAGATCGTCGTACACGATCAGCGCGTCTTCGCCGCGGTCCATGAAGAACTCGCCCATGGTGCAGCCGGAGTAGGCGCTGATGTACTGCATCGCGGCCGACTCGGACGCCGTGGCGGCGACGACGATCGTGTGCGCCAGGGCGCCGTTCTCTTCGAGCTTGCGCACGATGTTCGCGACGGTCGAGGCCTTCTGGCCGATCGCCACGTACACGCACTTGATGCCCGTGCCCTTCTGGTTGATCACCGCGTCGATGGCCAGGGCGGTCTTGCCGGTCTGGCGGTCGCCGATGACCAGTTCGCGCTGGCCGCGGCCGATCGGGATCATCGCGTCGACGGTCTTGTAACCGGTCTGCACCGGCTGGTCGACCGACTTGCGCCAGATCACGCCCGGGGCGACGCGCTCCACCGGAGCGGTCTGCGTGGCGGCGATCGGGCCCTTGCCGTCGATCGGCTCGCCCAGCGCGTTCACCACGCGGCCGAGCAGTTCGCGGCCGACCGGCACTTCGAGGATGCGGCCGGTGGTCTTGGCCACGTCGCCTTCGCGCAGGTGCTCGTAGTCGCCCAGGACCACGGCGCCGACCGAGTCGCGCTCCAGGTTCAGCGCAAGCGCGTACGTGTTGTTCGGCAGCTCGATCATTTCGCCCTGCATCACGTCGGCCAGGCCGTAGATGCGCACGATGCCGTCCGACACCGAGGTCACGGTGCCTTCGTTGCGCGCTTCGGCGGTCAGCTTGACCTTCTCGATGCGGGTCTTGATCAGTTCACTGATTTCGGACGGGTTGAGCGTGGTGCTTGCCATGGGTGAGTCCCTTGATCCGGCATTACCCGGAATTTGCAGATGAATTCGTTATTGCGAGAGCGTCGACTGAAGGCGTTCGAGCTTGCCCTTCAGCGAGCCGTCGATGACCACGTCGCCCGCGTCGATCACGGCGCCGCCGATCAGCGATGCGTCGATGGCCGTCTCGATCTCGACCTCGCGGCCGAAGCGCTTCTTCAGCGCGGCCTTGATGGCTTCGAGTTCGGCGCCGGGCAGCTCGCTGGCGGCGGTGACCTTGGCCTTGACGACGCGCTCGGCTTCGGCGCGCAGTTCTTCGAACTGGCCGGTGATCTCCGGCAGCAGCGCCAGACGGCGGTTGTCGGCCAGCAGGCCGAGGAAGCGGGTAAACGCTTCGTCCGCACCGTCCATCGCCAGCAGGCCGACCGCGTCGGCCGGGTTCAGCAGCGGATGGCCGAGCAGCGCCTGTGCCTGCGGATCGGCCGCCACGCGCGAAGCGAAGGCGAGCGCCTGCGACCATGCGGCGATGCGGCCACCTTCGCGCGACAGCGCGAAGGCGGCACGGGCGTATGGACGGGCGAGGGTCAGGGCCTGGGTCATTTCAGATCATTCCGCTCGATCGAGCCTTGTTGATGCCGCACAGGTCAAAGCTGGGCTGCCAGCTCGTCGAGCAGCGCCTTGTGGGCGTTGGCATCGATTTCGCGCTTGAGCAGCTTCTCGGCGCCGGTCACGGCCAGCGTGGACACCTGCTTGCGCAGTTCCTCGCGGGCACGGTTCGACGCCGCGGCGATTTCGGCTTCGGCCGCCGCCTTCTGGCGATTGGCCTCGCCGACCGCATCGTTCTTGGCCTGGTCGATGATCTGGTTGGCGCGCTGATGCGCCTGCTCGATGATCTCGTTGGCCTTCGTACGGGCGGAACGCAGCTCGGCATCGACGCTCTGCTGGGCTTGCGCGAGGTTCTTCTGGCTCTGCTCGGCAGCGGCCAGACCCTCGGCAATCTTTTGTTGACGTTCTTCGATCGCCTTGTTCAGCGGCGGCCAAATGAACTTCATCGTGAACCAGATAAGCACGATGAACGTGATCATCTGGCCGAAGAAGGTCATGTTGAGATTCATGACAGCTCCGATGGAACGTTTTTTCTTTCGAGCGGTATGCCCGGGAGAGCCGTCCGCTGCGCGGACGGCTCAGCAAAACCGTGCAGCCTGATCAGGCGCCGGCAGCCTGGGTCAGCGCGCCCAGCAGCGGGTTGCCGAAGGCGAACAGCAGGCCGACGGCCAGCGCGATGATGAACGCCGCGTCGATCAGGCCGGCCAGCAGGAACATGCGGCCCTGCAGCATCGGAACCAGCTCCGGCTGACGGGCAGCCGACTCAAGGAACTTCGAGCCCATCAGCGCGATGCCGAGGCACGCACCGATCGCGCCGAGGCCGACCATCATGCCGATCGCGATCGCGGTCAGGCCCTGCACACTGGCGATGAATTCCATGGTTTTCTCCTACTGAAACGTTTTGGTTTGGACGACTTGGGAAGGTGAAGCTTGGAAGGTAAAGCGGAAGGTGAAGCGGATCAGTGACTCTCGTACGCGCCGGCGATGTAGACGACGGTGAGGATCATGAAGATGAAGGCCTGCAACAGCACGATCAGGATGTGGAACAGCGCCCAGGCGACATTGAAGACCACGCCCGGCACGAACATCAGGATGCTGCCGCCGAGCAGGCCGGCGATCAGCATGAAGACCAGCTCGCCGCCGTACATGTTGCCGAACAGTCGCATTGCCAGGCTGACCGGCTTGACGAGGTACTCGATGACGTTGAGGCCGAGGTTGGCCGGCGCGAGCGCGATCTTGGCGCCGGTGCCGTGCGCGTGGAACGGCGCAGTCAGCAGTTCCTTGCCGAAGCCGAAGCCGCCCTTGGCCTTGATCGAGTGACCCAGGATCAGGAAGAACACCACCACCGACATGGCCAGCGTGGTGTTGAGATCGGCGGTCGGAACCCAGCGGAAGTAGGTGTGATGCGCGACCTCGGCGCCGGCCGCCAGCTTGATCGCCGTGTACGGCGCATCCAGCGGCAGCAGGTCCATGCAGTTCATCATCACGACCCACATGAAGATCGTCAGCGCCAGTGGCGTGATCGAACGACGGTCGCCGTGGAAGCTGTCCTTCACCTGGCCGTCGATGAACTCCAGGATGAGTTCGACGAAAGCCTGGCCCTTGGACGGCACGCCCGACGTGGCCTTGCGCGCGAAGAACGCGAACCAGGCGATGAAGATGAGACCCAGCACCAGCGACACCGCCCAGGTGTCGATATGGAACGCACCGCCGAACACTTCGATCGTGTTCTGCTGCAGGTGATGCTGGATGTATTCGTTCAGGCCGCCCGAACCGGTCTGTTCGCTCACGAAAGACACCTTATCGTTTCAAAAGATTGGCCAGCACGAATGCGAGCGTTGCCGCAAGCACTCCCACCAGCATCGGCAACGGCGGCAGCTTGAACCCGGCCAAGCCGAGCGTTAAAACTGCAAACACCACCACCCACTTCAACATCAACCCGGCCAGAAGCCGCCCCATCGCCATGCCGGCCGGCTGGATGCCGCCGCCCAAGGCCATCAAGGCCGCCACCAGTCCGCCCGCGACGATCGCACCGCCGCCAACCGCCGCCGCGAGCGCCATGGGCGCCCCGAGGGGGAGGAAGGCCAGCGCGACCAGCGCTGCCGCGCCGGCCTGCCAGGCAATCGCGCGCGACGCCAGACGGCGACCTGCGGACAAGGGATCGTGCACGCGGGACTCGTCGGTCTGGGGCAGGCGCAAAGCGCCCGGTAGAGCCGCAAAAGTATAAAGGTCCCCTTAAGTCCGGGCAACCGGCACCCGTCATGTCGGGGCAAACGGCCTCGCGAAGCCCCGCTTCATGGGCCGCGGCGGCATTATCCAGGCCATAGACGCAGGCTATCGATTCAGATTGAACATTCGATTGGACCCGCACTTCGCGCCGCGCATAATGAGAACCACTCTTATTTCCAGGCATCCGCCATGGCCAAGACCTTCAGCTTCGCCGCCATCCACTTCAGCGTCGCATTCACCGTCGGCTACCTGATGACCGGCAGCGTGTGGGTCGGCGGCGCCCTCGCCCTCGTGGAACCGGCCTGCAATACGGTCGCGTTCCACTTCCACGAGAAGGTGTGGAAGCGCATCGAGGCACGCCGACAAGGCCGCGTCGCCCGGGACGCCGTCGTCGCCTGACCGATCGTTGGCGCGCGCGGAACCTTTTCGCCAATCGCCGGTCCCACCTTACGATCGCCCACCGACGCACTTTCCTCGTCAATCGCCGTCGCGGTGGGCATTCCGAAGCCCCGGCCCCTGCCGGGGCTTCGCCTTTTCGGATCGCGCAACGCAGTCCATAACGTGTGACAGCGTTCACTGTTCGAAAGGTCGCTGGCAGGCCGTCGCGCATGCGGCGCCGATTTTCACTCTCGCTGCATTGCAGGTAGGGCATCCCTACGCGCTCGCATTCGCATCGAAGGAGTGGACTACTGATGATGCAGTTGAAGCACTTGGGCCTCGCATTGGCCGTAACGACCGCACTTTTTGCAGGCGCCGCTCAGGCGCAACAGAACGATCGATTCACCCTGCGCGTGGGCGCCATGGATGCGGACGCATCCAGCGAGTTGACCGCACGCACGCGCTTCATGGGACAGGACCTGCGCTACAGCCAGGACTTCGATTTCGGCAGCGACGAAATTTCACCGCGCATCGACGGCACGTTCCGCTTCTCCGATCGCCAACGCCTGGTCTTCGATTACTTCCAGTACGACAAGGAGAAGACCGCCACGCTCGACGGCGATCTTTCCTTCGACGACGTGACCATTCCCGCCGGCAGCTTCGCGCGCGCGGAAGTGGAGTTCACGCTGGCGAGCCTGATGTACGACTACGCGGTGGTGGACACCGACCAGTTCGAGCTGGGCCTGCAGATCGGCGCGGAGTGGGCCAAGCTCGACGGCACGCTGCTGGCCGAGGCCGGCCAGTACCGGTATCGCGACAGCGAACAACAGGACGGCTACGCGCCCGTGGTCGGCGCGCGCTTCACCATCACGCCGAACGAGAAGTGGCTGATCAACCTGCAGGGCCAGTACCTGGACGCCGACTGGGGCGACTTCGGCGATTACGACGGAAGCATTTCGCGCGCCAACGCCGCGGTCGAATACCGCTTCACGCCGATGTTCGGCGTATTCGTCGGCTACGACTGGTTCAAGCTCGACGCCCAGCGCGATGGCCGCGACGGTTCACTCGGCCTGGATCACCGCTTCAAGGGTCCGGTCGCAGGCGTGTCGTTCTCGTTCTGAGGCGGGTCGCAAAACGGAAACAGGCGCGGAATCCGCGCCTGTTTCCCTGCTTCGAACCTCGTCGCCGACCTACTTCTTCTTCGGGATGTAGAGGTCGGTGATGGTGCCTTCGTACACCTCGGCCGCCATTGCGACGGTCTCGCTGAGGGTCGGATGCGGATGGATCGTGTGGCCGATGTCACCGGCCTCGGCGCCCATCTCGATCGCCAGCGCGACCTCGCTGATCAGATCGCCCGCATGCACGCCGACGATGCCGCCGCCGATGATGCGATGCGTCTTCTCGTCGAAGACCAGCTTGGTGAAGCCCTCGCCGCGACCGATGCCGACCGCGCGCGCGGAGGCCGCCCACGGGAACTTGCCCACGCCCACGTGCAGGCCCTTGGCCTTGGCCTCGGTTTCGGTGACGCCCACCCAGGCGATTTCCGGATCGGTGTAGGCCACCGACGGCACGACGCGCGCAACCCACTCGCGCTTCTCGCCGGACGCGACTTCCGCCGCGACGCGGCCTTCGTGCGTGGCCTTGTGCGCCAGCATCGGCTGGCCGACGAGGTCGCCGATGGCGAAGATGTGAGGCACGTTCGTGCGCATCTGGCGGTCGACCGGGATGAAGCCACGATCGGTGACCTGTACGCCGGCCTTGTCGGCATCGATCTTGTTGCCGTTCGGCGCGCGACCGACGGCGACGAGGACGCGATCCCAGGTGCCCGATTCCAGGCCCGGCTTGCCGCCGGCCTCGGCCGCCTCGAACGAGACCGTGATGCCGTTCTTCGCCGCCTCGACCTTGGCTGCCTTGGTCTTCAGGTGCACCACGACGCCCTGCTTCTTCAGGCGATCGGCCAGCGGCCTCACCAGGTCCTTGTCGGCGCCCGGCATCAGCTGGTCCATGAACTCCACGACCGTGACTTCGCTGCCCAGCGCCTTGAACACCGTGGCCATTTCCAGTCCGATGATGCCGCCGCCGACGACGAGCAACGTCTTGGGAATCTCGGCCAGCTCCAGCGCGTCGGTGGAATCCATCACGCGCGGGTCGTCCCAGGGGAAGTTCGGCAGCTTCACCGCCTGCGAACCGGCGGCGATGATGCATTGCTCGAAACGCAGCAGCTGGGTCTTGCCGTCGTCGCCGGCGATCTCCAGCTCGTTGGGCGAAACGAACCTGCCCACGCCCTGCACCGTGCGCACCTTGCGCTGCTTGGCCATGCCGGCCAGGCCCTTGGTGAACTGGCCGACCACCTTGTTCTGCTTGAAGTCGCGCAGCTTGTCGAGGTCGATCTTCGGCTTGTCGAAGCTGATGCCGATGTCGGACGAATGCGCGGCCTCCTCGATCAGCGCCGCCGCATGCAGCAGCGCCTTGGAAGGAATGCAGCCGACGTTAAGGCAGACGCCGCCAAGCGTGGCGTAGCGTTCGACCAGCACGGTGTCGAGACCGAGGTCGGCCGCGCGGAACGCCGCGGTATAACCGCCGGGACCGGAACCGAGCACGACCAGACGGCATTCGATGTCGGCCTTGCGACCGGTACCGAGCGCGGGCTTGGGCGCCTCGCTCGGCGGCGCGGCGGGCGACGGCGCGACGGGCGGCTTCGATGCTTCCGGTGCGGCGGTCGCTGTCGGCGCGGGCGCTGCGGCGGCGGCAGGCTTGGCGCTCCCGCCTGCGCTTTCGGCAGCGGCGCTTTCGAGAATCGCGATCACCGCGCCTTCGGCCACCTTGTCGCCGATCTTGACCTTGATCTCCTTCACGACGCCGTCGGCCGACGACGGGACTTCCATCGTCGCCTTGTCCGATTCGAGCGTGAGCAGGCCCTGGTCCTTCTTCACCGTGTCGCCGACGGCGACCAGCAGTTCGATTACCGGTACGCCGTCGTAGTCGCCGATGTCCGGCACCTTGACTTCAATGGTCGCCATTGTGGGGTTCTCCTGCGGCTCAGCCGGTGGCGCCGGCGAGCGTTTGTTCCAGTCGGTCCAGCGATTGTTCGAGTTCGCGCCAGCGCTTGAAGCGCTTCTCGTCGCTGTCGTCGGTGGCCTCGATCATCAGGCCGACCTGCTCCATCAGATTCGCGACCGGTCCGCAGCCCGGCTGCAGGCCGCTCACGCGCAGCGGCTGGCCCGCGGCATCGTCCACGACGAAGAGCAGCACTTCGCCCTCGTGGAACGCAGCGGCGCGGTCGCTCGGCACCTGCGTGCCCAGCGCACGTTGCCAGTTGGCGACGACGCGACGCGCGAGCGCGGCCGGCATCGGCACTTCTACGACGTCCGGCTGCTGCCCGACGCGCAGTTCGCGCTTGCCGCCGCTCCATACTTCGACGCGTTCGTCGGCCTCGGTGAAGCGCAGGCGCCAGTCGCCCTCGCCTTCCCCTGCGAACAACTGCACGCCGCTCTCGACGCTGCGCGCGGGCAGGCGGGTCAGGCTGAGCACGGGCTTGGCGCCGGCGAAGAACAGTTGCTCCACAGCGCTGCCGTAGTTTTCCGTCGCCGGCGGCCAGCCGCGGCCGAGTTCCACCGTGCACGCCTCCTGGGCGCGCGCGGCGGGCGACATCGCCAGCTGTGCCGCCAGTGCCGCCGCGGCCAGGCCCAGCGCGCGGGACGTCACAGCAGCACGCGCCGCATGTCGGCCAGCAACTGCGCCAGGTACGCGGTGAATCGCGCAGCCGCAGCGCCGTCGATGACGCGATGGTCGTAGCTCAGCGACAGCGGCAGGATCAGGCGCGGCGCGAACTGCTTGCCGTCCCACACCGGGCGGATGGCCGACTTGGACACGCCGAGGATCGCCACTTCCGGTGCATTGACGATCGGCGTGAACTTGGTGCCGCCGATGCCGCCCAGCGAGCTGATCGAGAAGCAGCCGCCGCTCATGTCGGCCGGGCCGAGCTTGCCGTCGCGCGCCTTCTTGGCCAGTTCCGAGGTTTCCTGCGCGATCTGCATCACGCCCTTCTTGTCCACGTCGCGCACGACCGGCACGACCAGCCCGTTGGGCGTGTCGGCGGCGAAGCCGATGTGGAAGTACTTCTTCAGCACCAGGTTCTCGCCGGTGGCGTCGAGCGAGGCGTTGAAGTTCGGGTACTTGTGCATCGCCGCGACCGAGGCCTTCATCAGGAAGGCGAGCATGGTCAGCTTGGTGCCACTCTTTTCGTTCTCTTTGTTGAGCGCGACGCGCAGCTCTTCCAGCTCGGTGATGTCGGCATCGTCGTGCTGGGTGACGTGCGGGATCATCGCCCAGTTGCGCGCGAGGTTGGCGCCGGACAGCTTCTGGATGCGCGAGAGCGGCTTGTTCTCGATCTCGCCGAACTTGGCGAAATCGACCTTCGGCCACGGCAGCAGGTTGAGGCCACCGCCGCCGCCAGTGACTGGCGCCGCACCGACGGGTGCGGCCACGCCGCCTTCCATCACCGACTTCACGAACTTCGAAACGTCGTCCTTGCCGATGCGGCCACCGCGTTCGCTGCCCGCCACCTGCGACAGGTCCACGCCGAGCTCGCGCGCGAACAGGCGCACCGCCGGGCTGGCGTAGGGCACCTTGTCGGGCATCAGTTCGTTGGCATCGAAATTGACCGGCGGCGACGACGGCTGCGAAAGCGCCGGCGGCATAGCTTCGGGATCGGTGCCGGGACGCGAGGCGTCGATGGAGGCCTGGGCGATGCGGTCGGCCTGCTGCGGCACGACCACCGGCTCGACCTGGGCACCGGTCTCGGCGCTGCGGACTTCCTTGGAGGGCGCGGCCGGCTCGGCACGCGGCGGCTCGGCGGCCTTGGCCGGAGCGGCGGGCGCGGCGGCAGCCTTCGGCGCTTCGGCGGCAGGCACCGCTTCACTCGGCTCGATCAGCGCAACCACGCTGCCTTCGGACAGCTCGTCGCCGAGCTTGACCTTGATCTCGCGGACGACGCCGGCGAACGGCGCCGGGACTTCCAACGTCGCTTTGTCGGATTCGAGCGTGACCAAGCCCTGGTCCTGCTTGACGGTGTCGCCTACCGCGACCAGCAATTCGATCACCGGCACGCCGTCGTAGTCCCCGATGTCGGGAACGCGTGCTTCTTTGAGCTCAGCCATTGTGGGGGGTCCCGCAGACGCGAAAACCCTATTGTGCTGCCTGCCGGCCCATGCGCCAACCGCGCCCGCCGTACGTCACGGTATCCGGCACTCAGCGTGTCGTCCCGGCCTCTTGCCCACCCCGTCCGGCTTCGGCTTCGTCCGGGCCGGGCGGTGCAGCGGAAGCGCCATCGCGACCGGCCGGCCGGGCTTCGAGCAGGTTCAACGCCTGGCCGTCGGGCAGGCGGAACTCCAGCGCGTCGTCGATCCGGCCGAGCTCGACCATGCGCCGGCACAGGCCGTCGGCGCGCTGTTCCAGCGCACGGGCGCGCGGCTGCACCCGCGCTTCGATCTGGGCGTCGAGGTTGTCCAGCCGTTTCAGCCGGGTCGCGTCGCCGCTGAAGGCCGCGCCGATGGCGTCGGAAACGATGTCGCCGATCATGCTCGGGATCACCTCCGACACCGCTTCGCCGATGCCCTCGCCCAGGTCGCGGCCGTTGAAGCGCGTGGCGGTAACCGAGCGCGCCAGGCGCGCATCGATCTGCGTGCGCGCGCGGTCCAGCTTGTCCTGCATCGCCTTGGGGTCGCTGCTGAGACCGGCCGCGACTTCGCCCAGCACCGAGAAGGCGATGTCGGCGGCATCGCGGCCGATGGCCTGTGCTTCCGGCATCGCTTCGCGCGTACCCGCCTCGAAGTCGGCGATGCGTTGCCGGTCGGCGGCATTCAGCTCGACCCAGCGGTCGTCGACGAACAAGCGCCCCTGGCGCATCACGATCGCCCTGGGCACGCCGGACTCGCGCGTGAGGATGACGCTGCGTTCGTCGATGGTCAGGTCGTAGTCACTGTCGATGTCGCAGGACGCATCGACCTCCACCTGTGCTGCGAACGCGCCCTGACAGGCGCACGCCGCGAGCAGAACGCCCGACGCTAAGAGTCGATTCATGGAGCGCTCCCCGTCCTTGCCGTGGCTTCCTATCTTGCCTCGCGCCGTCGCCGTTGTCGTGCATCGGCTCTGCACGCGGACCGAACCGCCGCGGCGTGCAGCGTGCGTTAACGCGAGGACCGCGCGGTCAAGTGTGATTCATCGCGTGCATGGCATGCGCGCTCGCACCGCGTTGGCATGAAGGCTTGGCGAAAGTTCCGTGAGCGCGGTTCGGCGGCGCAAGCGCGGTTCATGCGGGGATCGCTACGGTGGCCCCGCCTTGAGAAAGGCAGCCTCCCCCAAGGCGCGAATCCCAATAACAGGAGTTCTCTCCATGATGCATTTTCGTCACTTGACCCTGGCCGTCCTGGCCACCCTGGCCATCGCCCCTTCCGCGTTCGCGCAGGAAATCACCGGTCCGGACACGAGCGGCAAGCGTTTCGCCGTCGTCGGCGGCTACGCGCTGTCCGAACCCACCAGCAATCCCCTGATCGATGGCACGCGGACCAAGGTGGACGGCAGCGGCGCCGCCACGTTGAGCGCCAGCTACTACGTCACCGACAACATCGCCGTCGAGGCGTGGGGCGCGGCCGACAAGTTCGGCAATCGCGTGCGCACGCCGAACGGCAAGGTCGCCAGCATCGACACCCAACCGTATGCGTTGAGCGGTCAGTACCACTTCGGCACGACGCAGAGCATCGCGCGTCCGTTCGTGGGCCTGGGCTACTACGAAGCCAACACCGACGGCGAGAAGGCCGAACCGAGCGGCGCGCTCGCCGGCCGGACGATCGGCGTGGGCACCGCCAAGGGCGCGATGGCGACCGCGGGCGTGGACGTCAACATCACCCCGACCTGGTTCGCCCGCGCCGACGTGCGCTACATGCAGGACACCACGGGCCAGCCGAACGTCACCGTCGACGGGGCGAAGGTCGGCAAGGCCGAGCTGAACCCGGTGACCGTGGGCGTGGGCCTGGGCGCGCGCTTCTGACGCCAGCGTTCCACCGATGACGAAACGGGCCCCGAAAGGGGCCCGTTTCCTGTCCGACTGCACACACCACCACGCCATCGTCACATCGCGCTCCACCGCGCGCTGAACGCGTTCACGCTGCGATAACCGCCTCCCGTTAGGGTCGCGGTGACCTCCACTGACTGCCTTTGAGGAGTTGCGCATGACCACGAAGCTCGACAAGCCCCTTCGCCGCGAAATCGTGATCGAGGAACGGCCGTACACCCTGACCGTCGACGCCGACGGCCTGAAGCTGGTGGAGAAGGGCCGCCGCAATGGTCAGGAGTTGCGCTGGGCCGACCTGGTGAACGGCAACACGGCGCTCAGCGCCGCCCTGTCCGCCAGCACCGAACGCTGACCCCCGTGCCCGAGGGCCCGTCGATCGTCATCCTGCGCGAGGAGGCGGCCGGGTTCGAGGGGCGCGTGGTATCGAAAGTCGCCGGCAACAGCCGGCTGGACTTGCAGCGCATGCGCGGTGAACGCATCACCGCGCTGTGCAGCTGGGGAAAGCATTTCCTCATCCGCTTCCCTGCGTTCACGATGCGCGTGCATTTCATGTTGTTCGGAAGCTATCGCATCAACGAGCGGCGCGAAGCCGCGCCACGGATGAGCCTGCAGTTCAAGGGCGGCGAGGAGCTCAACTTCTACGCCTGCTCGCTGCGCTACATCGAAGGCGACCTCGATACCGTCTACGACTGGAGCGCCGATGTGATGGCCGACGCGTGGGATCCCGCCCGCGCGCGACGGAAGCTGCGGGCCCGGCCGGAGATGCTCGCCGCCGACGCCCTGCTCGACCAGACGATCTTTTCCGGCGTCGGCAACATCATCAAGAACGAAGTGCTGCACCGCATCCGCCTGCATCCGGAAAGTCAGGTCGGCGCGCTGTCGCCACGCAAGCTGGGCGAGCTGGTGAAGCAGGCGCGCGAGTACAGCTTCGACTTCCTGCGCTGGAAGAAAGCCTACGAACTGCGCAAGCACTACCAGGTGCACACGCGCACGATCTGCCCGCGCGATGGCAACCGCCTGACCTATCGCGCCAAGCTCGGGCGCGCCCAGCGCCGTGCGTTCTTCTGCGAGCATTGCCAGAAGGTGTACGTGCTCGAAGACTGAGCCTGCCGCTCAGAGCGCCACGCTAGGGATGTTCGGCCTCGACGTGCACGCGCTCGCGGCGGATCAGGTACAGGCCGCTGACGACGATGATGCCCGCGCCCAGCCAGGTGATGGCATCGGGAAGCACGCCCCAGAACATCAGGTCGAACAGCACGCCCCACACCAGCGCGGTGTATTCCAGCGGCGCGATGGCGGACGCCTCGCCGAGCCGGAACGCTTCGGTGATGGCGTACTGACCCAGCGCGCCGGCGATGCCGACGCCCGCGATGAGCCACAAGTCCTCGCGGCGGATCGCCACCCAGTCCGGCCACGCGAGCGCGCCGGCGCCCACGGCGATCATCACCATCAGCCACACCATCATCGACTGCGTGCTGTCGGTGCGCGCGAGCACGCGCACGGTGATCGCGCTCACCGCGTACATCACCGCCGCCACCACCACCGCCAGCGCGGCAAGGCTCACCATGCCCTCGCCGGTGGGGCGCAGCAGCACCATCACGCCGATCAGGCCGACCGCGATGGCGGTCCATCGCCGCGGCCCGACCTTCTCGCCCAGCACGGGTACCGAAAGCGCGGTGATCAGCAGTGGCGCGATGAAGAAGATCGAGTAGGTCGTCGATAGAGGAAGCTTCGACACCGCGAAGATGAAGGTCGCCATCATCGCCACGCCCAGCACACCGCGCAGCAGGTGCAGCGACCAGCGCACGCGGAACAGCGTCGCCACGCCGCCGGTCGCCAGCGCCCACACCAGCACCAGCGGCAGCGACGCGGCACCGCGCAACGAGGCCACCTGGAACGGCGGATAGTGCGTCGACAATTGCTTCAGCGCCGCATCCATCATGGCGAACATCGCCACGGCGACCAGCATGGTCAGCATGGCGCGACCCGAGTGCGGACTGTGCGAGGGGGACATGGCGGGAATCGGCGTGGGGGCCCCGCACTATAAGGCGCGCGGTCCCGGCATGCCCCTGCCGGGGCTCAGTCGTCGACTCGGGCCAGGCTGGCCAGGTCGATGACGAAGCGATAGCGCACGTCCGACTTGAGCATGCGTTCGTAGGCCTCGTTGACCTGGTCCATGCGGATCAACTCGATGTCCGAGGCGACCCCGTGCGCGGCGCAGAAGTCGAGCATCTCCTGCGTCTCGGCGATGCCGCCGATCATCGAGCCGGCCAGGCGACGACGCTTGCGGATCAGCGCGCCGGCCGAGACCACCTCCGGCGCTTCCGGAATGCCGAGCAGGATCATCGTCCCGTCCAGCTTCAACAGGTTGAGGTAGAGGTTGTAGTCGTGCTCGGCCGAGACCGTGTCGAGGATGAAGTCGAAGGAGTTGGCCAGCGTCTTGAATACCTCGCCATCGCGGGTGGCGGCGAAGTCCTTCGCGCCGAGCGCGAGCGCGTCCGCGCGCTTGGATTCGGAGGTACTGAGCACCGTCACGTGCGCGCCCATCGCCGCGGCTAGCTTGACGCCCATGTGGCCCAGTCCGCCCAGGCCCACCACCGCCACGCGGTCGCCCGGCTTGGTGCCGAAGTGCTTGAGCGGCGAGTACGTCGTGATGCCGGCGCACAACAGCGGCGCCGCACGGTCGAGCGGAATCGATTCGGGAATGCGCAGCAGGTAGTCCGCGTCCACCGTAATGCGGGTGGAGTAGCCGCCATAGGTCGGCCGGCTCTTGTCGAAACGGCCGGTCTGAGGGTCGCGCTCGAAGCTGTTGTAGGTGCCGCTCATGCCGAAGTCGCAGTACTGCTGCTCGCCCGCGCGGCACGAGGAACACTGGCGGCAGGAATCGACGAAGCAGCCCACGCCGACCACATCGCCCACGGTGAACGCCGAAACCTCCGCGCCGACCCTGGAAATTCGCCCGACGATCTCGTGCCCCGGCACCATCGGGAAGCTCGACCCACCCCAGCCGTCGCGCGCCTGGTGGATGTCGGAATGGCACACGCCGCAGTAGAGGATGTCGATCAGCGCTTCGCGCGGGCCGGGCTCGCGACGCTCCACGGTGAACGGTTCCAGCGGCGTCGTGGCGCTGAGTGCGGCATAGGCGGGCGTGGTGAGCATGGGGTTCCTCGAGAGTGCGCGAATCTTGGAAGGCGTGTCTTGGAAGGATCGCCGTGGAAGTCTAGTCGCCTCGGCCCGCCCGCACTGTGCGCACGGTGGCCGACGCAGCGTTCCAACCCTGAAACTGCGCGGCTGCAGCGCGCGTCCGCTGCGCGGCTGCGGCTTCGCGTCCGCTGCGCTACTGCAGGTTCGCGTCCGCTGCGCTACGCTTTGCGCCCCGAATTGCGCATCCCGGAGCCGGCCATGCCCTCCTTCGACATCGTTTCCGAAGTCGACAGCCACGAACTCACCAATGCCGTCGACCAAGCCAACCGCGAACTCGGTACCCGCTTCGATTTCAAGGGCGTGGATGCGAAGTTCGAGCTGGAAGAGCAAACCATCAGCCAGTCGGCGCCGAGTGAATTCCAGCTCAAGCAGATGAACGACATCCTGCGCGCGCGCCTGATCGCGCGCGGCATCGACGCGCGCTGCCTGGAGTTCGGCGACGTCGAGACCAACCTGGCCGGCGCGCGCCAGAAGATCACGGTCAAGCAGGGCATCGAGCGTGAACTGGCCAAGAAGATCCAGTCCGGCCTCAAGGAGGCCAAGCTCAAGGTCGACAGCCAGATCAACGGCGACAAGCTGCGCGTGATCGGCAAGAAGCGCGACGACCTGCAGACGGCGATCGCGCTCCTGAAGGGCACCGAGTACGAGCGTCCGCTGCAGTTCGACAACTTCCGCGACTGACGGCGATGTCCGCCGGCGACGACCCCATCGCCGCGACCCGTCGCTGGCTGGAACGGGCGGTGATCGGTCTCAACCTGTGCCCGTTCGCCAAGGCGGTGTACGTCAAGCAGCAGGTGCGCTTCGTGCTGAGCGCGGCGACCACGCCGGACGCGCTGCTGGAGGAGCTCGCCGCGGAGTTGGCTCTGCTGGCCGCGACCGACCCCGACATCGTGGACACCACGTTGCTGGTCCATCCGCAGGTGCTGGCGGATTTCCTCGACTACAACGATTTCCTCGACCGCGCGGACGCCGCCGTCGCGGCGCTGGACCTGGAAGGCGAGATCCAGGTCGCCAGCTTCCACCCGCAGTACGAATTCGCCGGCACCGCGCCGGACGAGATGGGGAACTTCACCAACCGATCGCCCTTCCCCACGCTGCACCTGCTGCGCGAGGCGAGCATCGACCGCGCGGTAGCGGCGTTCCCGGATCCGGAGGTGATCGTCGAGCGCAATATCGCGACGCTGGAGAAACTCGGCCGCGAGGGTTGGGACGAGTTGATGCGCTGAAGGTGTTGCTTCTCCCGCCGCCGGAAGAAGGTGCCCGAAGGGTCTTCCTTCTCCCACCGGGAGAAGATGCCCAGCGCGTAGCCCGGGTAAGCGCAGCGCACCCGGGGTGCGATCAGCGCATCAACCCGGAAGGGCGCGCGGCATCCGGCCCCCGGTGCGGCCTTCGGCCTTGCCCGGGCTACACGATCAGCCCGGCGATGGCGCGCCGACTCACCGGTTCCCCAGCGCCGGTTCGATCAGCGCCCGCGCATGCACCAGCGAGTCGACAATGCGATGCCCCAGCGCACGCACGGTGTCGTCCGGCAGCACCAGATCGGGCACCTGGATCGGCGTCATTCCCGCCGCGAGCGCAGCGCGCACGCCCGGCACCGAGTCCTCGAGCACGATGCAGTGCGAAGGCGCGACGCCGAGCCGTTGCGCGGCCAGCAGATAGATGTCCGGCGCGGGCTTGGAATGCTGGACTTCGTTGCCGGTGATGACGTCGTCGAAGTGCGGCAGCAGGCCCGTGGATTCGAGCTTCTGCAGCGCACGCGGGCGCCGCGTGGACGTGACCACCGCGCGCGGAATGCCTCGCGCCTTCAGCAGCGCCAGCAGGTCGAGCACGCCCGTCTTGAGCGGCAGCCCCGCGTCGACGCGCGCGTCGTAGCGCGTCTGCAAGCCGTGCAGCAAGGCCTGCACGGTGTCCTCATTGGCGAGGCGTTCGCGCAGGATGTCGTGGCAGGCGCGATCGGAAAGCCCGACGAACGACAGCCACAACGCGTCGTCCAGTTCGAGGCCGAGTTCCAGCGCCGTCTCGCGCCAACATTCCAGCAGCGCGCGCTCGCTCTCGATCATCAGGCCGTCCATGTCGAACAACACCGCGACGGGCGTGAAGTCCACCGGCGCGAGCAGGCTCATGCGTTGGCCCCGAACAAGGTCTCGAGATCGCCGGCGTCCAACAGCCGCCACTTCCCCGCCGCGAGATCGGCCAGCCCGAGGCCACCGATGCGGCTGCGATGCAGCGCCTCGACGTGGTTGCCGACGGCGGCGAACATGCGCCGCACCTGGTGGTAGCGGCCTTCGGTCAAGGTCAGCGCGGCGTGGCGCGGGTCGTGCACCTCCAGCGCGGCGGGCGCGAGGGGCGTGGTTTCGGTCTCCAGCATCATCGTGCCGCTGGCGAACAGCGCGGCCTCGCTGCCGGTCAGGTCCTGCGCGAGCGTGGCCTCGTACACCTTCGCCAGCTTCGCCTTCGGCGAGACGATGCGATGCAGCAGCGCGCCGTCGTCGGTCATCAGCAGCAGGCCGCTGGTGTCGCGATCGAGCCGGCCGACGCTGGACAGCGACGGCGAACGCGCGCGGAAACGCGGCGGCAGCAGGTCGTAGATGACGCGGCCCGGGTCCTTGGTCGAACACGTGTAGCCGACGGGCTTGTGCAGCATCAGCGTCATGCCGGCCGGCGGATCGAGCGGCTTCTCGTCGACGCGGATGGCGTCGAACGGCACCTTGTCGTCGGCGTAGAGCACCTCGCCCTGCGGATCGGTGATGCGCCCTTCGCGGAACATCGCCGCCACGTCCTTGCGGCTACCGTATCCGAGGTTGGCGATGAGTTTGACCAACTTCATTGTGTGTCCTCGTGCTGGTTCTCTTCGTGCTGCCACTTCGTGCTGGTCACTGCCTGCGATTGCGCGGCGCGATCGGCGCGCGCCTGGCCGGCGGTGTCGGCTCGGCGCGCGACTTCTCGCATTCGACGATCTTGAAGCCGCCGTCCTGCGCCACGGTGCGCACGCGAGCGAAGTGCGCGGCGAGTTCGGCCTCGTACGGCAGGTGCCGATTTGCCACCAGCCACAGGCGCCCGCTCGGCTTCAGCGCCTGCGCGGCGACGGCGATGAAGCGCCGTCCGATGTCGGGGCGGTCGCCGCGGCCCTGCGCGTGGAACGGCGGATTGCAGACGACAACGTCGAAGCGTTCGTCCACGCCGCGCGTGACGTCATGCCAGTGGAAGCCCAGCGCGGCGCGCCCGGCGAACGGTGCGAGGTTGACGCGCGCCAGGTCCAGCGCGCGGCGCTCGGCTTCATAGAGATCCACCGCCGTGATGCCGGGGCAGCGCGTCAGCAGTTCCGTCGCGAGGTAGCCGTAGCCGGCGCCGAGGTCGGCCGCATGGCCGCTCAGGTCGGCCGGGAGATGCTCGGCGAGCAGGCGCGAGGCACCGTCGATGCGGTCCCAGGCGAATACGCCCGGGCGGCTCATGAAGCGCCCGTCGACGATGCGGCGAGGCGCATCGGCCTTCGCCCATTGCGCGGCCAGGGCCTCGTCCGCCGGTCCGTCGATTGGCGCGGTCCAGAACACGCGGCACTTGTTCTTCGACAGGCTCGACACCTTGCCCGCGATGCGTGCCAGATCCGACTCGCCCGATTTCGCCCCCTCGTCGTTCGACAGGCAGGCGACGATGCGCCCGCCGGGCGCGCAGCGCGCGACGGCGCGGGCGAAGAGCGCGCGGGCCTCGTCGCGTTGGCGCGGAGGCAGCACCAGGACCAGTGCGTGGCGCCGCTCGTCGCCTTCATCCAGCAGCGACAATCCCGAGCGTTCCAGCGCCTCCGCCTCGGGGCGGAAGCTCTGTTCGCACAACAGGCCCGGCCATGCGCGCTGATGCAGCGGCCAACCATCGCGCGCGCGCAGAAAGAGTGCTCCACCGGGCGTTGCCTCGGCCGGCCAGGCGAGCAGGCCGTCGATGAACGGCAGCAACAGGGTTTCCAGTGCGGCGTCGTCTTCGGCGCGCATAGGCAGGTCCACGGGTGTGATGGGCGTCAATTCTACCTTTGCCGGATGCCGCGCCCGAGCGTCTTTCGTCGCGACTTCATGCCGATTCAACGCCGCGCAGGCCACCATCGAGGTTGAGCTCAGAAGGAGAATCGCGATGCGCGCCCTCTTCGTCGGCGGTCTGGTCGACAACAGCGAACTCGATATGGACGGCGCCGAGCCGCCCCTGCACTACCCCGAGAACACCGGCGCGGGGCGCCCGCGTTACAGGCTGCATCAGATCGGCATGCGGCAGGGCGAGATCGCCTACGCCGTCTACGGCGCGCCGGAGCTGGCGAACGAGGAAATCGACCGGGTCATCGGCGAACGCGATTACGCACGCCGCTTCAGCGCGCGGCCGCAGGCGGTGATGCAGTAGGGGTCACGCATCGCGTCGGGCATCGCCCGGCTCTCGAGCACACGCAAGCTTCAACGTTGATGCTTTTTTCGTCAGCGACGACAAGGAAAGCGTCGCGGGTCTCGCGGAAAGTGTCGGCGACGGCGCTTTTCGGGTCGGAGATGACGCGGAAAGCGTGGCCGATGAGGCTTTGTCGCCGGGGGCGCGATCAAAAAAGCGTCGGCGGTGACGCTTTTTTCGCCAACGCCGACGCTTTGAGCGCCGGCGGTAACGCTTTTTTCGCCAACCGAGCCCGCAAAAGCCTCACGCGTGACGCTTTTTGCGCCAGCGCCGGCGTGCAAAGCGTCACAGCTGGCGTTTCAAGCGCAGGCACCGACGCTTTTTTCGTCGCTGCCGACATTTTTTGCGTCGACGCCGACGCGAAAAGCGTCGGCCCTGGCGCGAAAAGCCGTCATTGCAATTCGCGCAGCGTGACCGACGGCGGTGCATCCAGCACACGCCGCGTCGCGAACATCCCGGCGAGCAATGCGGCCAGCACGCCCAGCGCCGCACCGACCGCGGCCATGCGCCAGTCCGCTTCCCACGGCAGGTCGAACACCTGCGTGGCGACGACGCCCGCCAGCACCGAGGCCGCGATCGCCGCCGTCAGTCCCGACAGCAGGCCGATCGCCGCAAACTCCGACGCCTGCGCCAGGCGCAACTGGCGGCGGCTGCCGCCGATGGCGCGCATGACCCCGCCTTCGAGCAGGCGCTCGTCCTGGCTCGCGCTCACCGCGGCCATCAACACCAGCACGCCGGCGACGAGCGAGAAGTAGAAGACCACTTCAACCACCGTCGATACCTGGTCGGCCGTGCTGCGCACCTGCTTGAGCACCGCGTCGATGTCGATCACCGACAGGTTCGGGAAGCGTTCGACCAGGTCGGCGGTGAAACGCGGACGCTGCGCCGGCACGCTCACCGCGGTGATGTGGCTGGCCGGGAATCCGTCGAGCGAACCCGGGGAGGCGATCACGAAGAAATTGGGCCGGAAACTCTCCCAATCCACGCTGCGCAGGCTGGTGATGGTCGCCTCGAACCGCTGGCCGGCGATGTCGAAGGCGATGCGGTCGCCGATCTTCCAACCCAGGCGCTTGGCGAATTCCTCCTCGACGGAGGCTTCGGGTTTCGCGGGCATGCCGCTCCAGAACTTGCCTTCGGTGACGCGATTGTCGTCGCGCAGATGGCCGGCCACCGACAGGTTGAACTCGCGCTCGGCCAGGCGCTGCGCGCGATCGCCCTGCTCGGCGTAGTCCTTTCCGGTGACCGCCTTGCCGTCGTGTTCGACCAGGCGGCCGCGGATCATCGGATACAGCGTCGGCGCGGCGATGCCCTGCTCGGCGATGAAGCCGCGCACCGCATCGACCTGGTCGTCCTGCACGTTGACGATGAAACGGTTCGGAGCATCGGCGGCCAACGCGAGCTGCCAGCGGTCGAGCAGATCGGTGCGCACGAAGGTCAGCAGCAGCAACGCCATCAAGCCCAGGCCCAGCGCGGACACCTGCGCGATGCTCGCGCCGGCGCGGCGACTCACGTTGGCCAGCCCGTAGCGCAGGCTGCCGCGCAGGCGTGAACGCACCCGCCGCAGCACCACGATCAGGCCCCAAGCCAGCAGCGCGAGCACCGCCAGCGTGGCGATGATGCCCAGCAGCATCGACAGGCCCAGCGCGGCCGATCCGGCCTTCCACCACAGCAGTGCGGCGAGACCGGCGAAACCGGCGATGGCCACCAGCCATGCGCTGGGTTCGGTGGGATCCAGATCGCGGCGAAGCACGCGCAACGCGGGCACGCGTCGCAGTGCGAGTACCGGCGGCGCGCCAAAGGCCATCAGTACCACGAGGCCGACGCCAAGGCCTTGCAGCGCCGGCATCCAGCCCGCGGGCGGGATCGACAGCTTGAGCGCCTGCGCCAACCAGCCGCCGATCGCCCACTGCAATGCGAACGCCAGTGCCACGCCGATGCTGCTGGCGATCACGCCCAGCATCAGCAGTTCGCCTACCTGGATGCCGACCACCGTGCGCTGGCTGGCGCCGAGGCAGCGCATCACCGCCGTTCCGGAAAGGTGCCTTTCGCTGTGCCGGCGCGCGGCCATCGCCACTGCGACCGCGGCGAGCACGACCGACACCAGCGCGGCCAGGCCAAGGAAGCGGCCGGCGCGGTCGAGCGCGGAGCGGATCTCGGGACGCGCGTCGGCGATGGTTTCCAGGCGCTGGCCGCGATCGAGCGCGGGGCGCGCGGTGTCGACGAACTGCTCGACTGCCGCCGCCGGTCCGGCGACGACCAGGCGATAGCGGATGCGGCTGCCTTCCTGCACCAGGCCCGTGGCAGGCACGTCGGCGAGGTTGAGGAAGACCTTGGGCGCGACGTTGAAGTAATCCAGTGCCGCGTCGGGTTCCTGCACGACCAGCGCGGCCAGGCGCAGATGCGCATCGCCCAGCGCGATCTCGTCGCCGAGCTTGGCGCCGAGCGTGTCGGCGCCGGCACGGCTCATCCAGATCGTGCCGCGCGCAGGCACGCTTCCGGCGTCGCGCTCGACGCCATCGGCGCCGGCGATGCGGAACGCGCCGCGCAGCGGGAAACCTTCGCCCAGCGCGCGCAGGTCGCCCAGTTGCAGGCGTTCGCCAACGCGGACCATCGTTTGCAGTTCGACGGTTTCGGTCCGTTGCAGTTGTGGCACGTTGGCCGCTGCGCGCACGGCACCGGCGATGGGCGCATCGCCGCGCACCACGGCGTCGCCGCCGAGCAGTCGGTTGGCTTCGATCGCCAGCGCGCGCTCGGCACGGTCGGTGACGAAGCCGACCGCGGTGACCGCGAGCACCGCCAGCACCAGCGCGGCGATCAGGATGCGCACGTCGCCGGCCGCGAGATCGCGGCGCAACTGGCGCCATGCCAGCGCGAAGGTTTTCATGACGCCACCAGCCGTCCGCTGTCCAGGCGCAACAGGCGGCCGCAGCGCGAGGCGAGGTGTTCGTCGTGCGTCACCAGCACCAGCGTCGTGCCCGCTTGCGCGTTGAGTTCGAACAACAGCTCGATGATGGCCTGGCCGGTGTGCGTGTCGAGGTTGCCGGTGGGTTCGTCGGCGAACAGCAGCGACGGCCGCGTCACGAACGCGCGCGCGAGCGCGACGCGTTGCTGCTCGCCGCCCGACAACTGGCGCGGATAGTGGCCCAGACGCTGGCCCAGGCCGACCTTCTCCAGGATCGCGCGCGCGGGTGCATCCACTTCGCGGTCGCCGCGCAGCTCCAGCGGCAGCATCACGTTCTCCAGCGCGGTCAGCGAAGGCAGCAGCTGGAAGTTCTGGAACACGAAGCCGACCTTCTCGCCACGCACGCGTGCGCGACCGTCTTCGTCGAACGTGGACAGCGGTTCGCCATCGAGCACGACGCGGCCGCTGCTGGGCGTGTCGAGACCCGCGAGCAACGACAGCAGCGTACTCTTGCCCGAGCCGGACGCGCCCACGATCGCCACGCTGTCGCCCGGCGCG
Organism: Lysobacteraceae bacterium P; assembly: GCA_005503055.1. GTDB lineage: Bacteria > Pseudomonadota > Gammaproteobacteria > Xanthomonadales > Xanthomonadaceae > Lysobacter_J. The sequence goes on from SCOX01000002.1 coordinate 205,257, forward strand.
ATGTCGAAGCTCACGTCCTCCAGGATGGTCAGCTCGCCCGTGGGCAACGGCACGTGCTTGCCCAGCCCCGCGACCTGAAGCGCCGCTTGAGTCCGCGCGCGCGGTGCGATGGAATCGGCCATGTTCGTCCTTATGCTCTTGTCGTTCATCGTCATCATTGGGAGCGCGGATTAAATGATCTTTAAGAGCCCGATCTTTAAGAGCCCGATCTTCAAGAGCTCGCCTTTCAAGAGCTCGCCTTTCAAGGGCTCGCCTTTCGAGGGCGCGATCCGAGCCTCCCGCAGTCATGCGGCCGCGCGGCGGCCCCTGCAATGTGCCATCGGTTGGGTCGCGGCTGCGTGGCTGATGCTGGCCCTTGCGCTGCCCGCCGCCGCCCAGACGACCGCGAAGGCCGCCGCGGCCGTGAAGCCGGCGCGAACGGTGCTGGTGATGGGCGATTCGCTGTCGGCCGGCTATGGGCTGGCGGCCTCGCAGGGCTGGGTCGCGCTCACCGCCGACCGCATCGCGAAGACGAAGCCCGGCTGGCGCGTGGTGAACGCGAGCATCAGCGGCGAGACCACCGCGGGCGGCGCGGCGCGCATCGATGGCGAGCTCAAGCGCAACAAACCCGCGGTGGTGGTGATCGAACTGGGCGCGAACGACGGCCTGCGCGGCCTGCCGCTGGGGCAGTCGCGCACCAACCTGGACCGGATGATCCGCGCATCGAAGGCGGCCGGCGCGAAGGTATTGCTGGTCGGCATGCGCATGCCGCCGAACCTCGGCCGCGAGTACACGCAGGGCTTCAGCGAAAACTACAGCGCGCTGGCGAAGCAGCACGAAGTGGCGCTGCTGCCGTTCCTGCTGGAACCCATCGCGCTCGATCGCAGCGCTTTCCAGAACGACAACCTGCATCCGATCGCCAGCGCGCAACCGAAGCTGCGCGACCATGTGTGGACGCAGCTTGCACCGCTGCTGCAATGAGACGCACGCATCGCCGATGCGTCGACTATGCAGACGGCCTGATCGGCTTCCGATCTTTGAATGCTGTCATCCCCGCGAAGGCGGGGATCCAACGCTCCGGCGCTTCAGCCCTTCGCAAAGCGTGACGCCGCGGAAACCTGGATTCCCGCCTTCGCGGGAATGACGGCGTTGCGGGTGACGACCTGGCGCAAGACGGCATCCGGATCGACGACGCCGGGAAGTACGGGGAAGCCGACTCAGGCCGCGCCCGTCATTGCGCTGACGTCGTGGCGCATCAACCGCGCCACGCCCTGCCATGCCAGCGACATCGCCAGGCAGCCGATGACCAGACCCGTCCAGTCGGCCGACTGCGGCGAGAGCTTCGGCCACAACGCCGCGAAGGCCGGGCCCCACTGTTCGCCGTAGGTGGCGACCGCCACCAGCGCGGCGAACGCGAAGACCACTCCGAGACCGCGCAGCAGCCAGCGTTCGAGCAGTTCGCCGACGGCGGGCGTGCCCTCGACATGACGCACGATCTGTGCGGCCAGGTCGTACGGCACCGGCTCCATCGCCGGGGTGCGCAGGGCGCGTGCGATCAGGCGGTACTCGGCCAAGCGCGAATCGGCGCGATCGAGCGGCAGGCCTTGCCGTTCCTGGGCACGCGCACGCTCCTGTGCCTGCCATTCGGCTTCAAGCCGCAATGCGCCCGGGCTGCGCCAACCGGCGGGGCCGATGGGGCCGACGGGCGGATCGTGGTCAGGCGTGCTGTTGTCAGGTGCGTTCATGCGGTCACTCCCATCCGGGCCTGCAGGCGTTCGCGAAGTCGCGCCCGGGTCCGGAACAGATGGCTCTTGATCGTACCCTCGGCGAGACCGGTGATGCGGGCGATCTCCACGATGGGTACCTCGTCCAGGTGATACAGCGTCAGCAGCGTGCGATGCAGGGGCGGCAGCGCTTCGATTTCCTCGTGCAGCCCGGCGGCGATCTCGGCGTCGGCGCAGGCGGTTTCCAGGTCGAAGCCGTCGCTGATCTGGTCCAGTAGCGACGCGCCGTCGTCTTCGTCGCCGAGGGGTTCGACAATCGCGATCCGGCGCTTCTCCAGGTGCCGTTTGGCCACCGAGTAGGCGACCTGGCCGATCCACGACTTCAGCGCGCTGTCGCCGCGGTACTGGTGCAGGCACTGGTGGACGCGCAGGAAGGTCTCCTGGCAGAGCTCGCGGGTGTCCTCCGGCTGCCGGACCATGCGCTGGATGATGTGCCAGCACAGGCCCTGGTACTCGCGCACGAGCCGCTCGAACGCGCCGGGCACATTGCCCAGCACGGCATCGACTAGCCTGCGGTCGTCCTCGGTCACGGGTTTTCGCCGGTCATGACTTTGTGGATACGTTCAGGGGCCCAATGGTTGCAACGCGGCCTTCACGAAATCGCGTCGAGGTCGCCTGCAACCGACCGCCGCCCGGCCGTATCTCCCTTCCCGAACCCACCGCAACGGCCCGAGAATCCCGCCATGGACTTCGACATCCTCATTCCCATCACCCTGTTCATCTGCATCGCCTACACCATCAAGGTGGTGGTGGACGCGCGCACCCGGGCCAAGCTGATCGCCGGCAACGGTTCGGAAGAGCTGATCCGCACGCTGGTCCAAGCCGAATCGCAGCAGCGCCGCCACGCCTCGCTGCGCTGGGGCATCCTGCTGCTGTGCGTGGGCATCGGCTTCGGAATGATCGAATCCTTCGGCTGGCGCGAGATCACGCCGGGCGTGGTCGCCGTGCTGCTCGGCGTGACCGGCGTGGGCAACCTGCTGGCCTATGCGGCGGCGCGCAAGCTCGGTTGAGCCTGCGCCTCAGCGCCGGTCCAGCGTCGTGCGCAGGACCGGCAACGTGGTGACGTCGTCCACGCCCTTGAAGCCGGCGATCCGCTCGCGCAGGTCGGCCAATTCGCTCGGGCTGTCGACCTGCACCAGCACCAGCAGGTCGATCTCGCCCGCGACGCTGTGGCACAGCCGCACCTGCGGCATCGCGATCAGCAACGGCATGACGTCGTCGCAGCTGAAGCCGTCGGCGTAGCGCAGCATCAGCCAGGCCTGCAACGGATCGCCCGCGCTGCCCAGGCGCACCGTGTATTGGGCGATGACGCCCGCGTTTTCCAGCCGTTGCAGGCGCTCCTGCACCGTGCTTCGGCCCAGGCCCACCGCCTTGGCCAGGGCCACGGTGGACAGGCGCGCGTTGTCCTGCAACAGCGCGATCAGCTGGCGGTCGATGGCGTCCAGGGTCTTCATTGCATGGGCGGTGCCGGTGTCGCCGGCATTCTGCGGGTTGAGACCGGCGTAGGCGAGCGCGCATCGTGTGCGCTCCGCCGGGACGGCCCGGCACGGAGACTTCGCATGAACTTCGACGCACGCAGCGTGCTCATTCCCATCGACGTGCAGTGCGGGTTCGACTTTCCGCCGTGGCCGCCGCGCAGCAACCCGGCGATGGAAGGCAATGGGTTGCGCCTGCTCGATGCGTGGCGTCGTGCCGGACTGCCATTGATCCATGTCCGCCACGATTCGGTGGTCGAGGGTTCGACGCTGGCGCCCGGGCATCCGGGCAATGCGCATCGCGCGGGATACGCGCCGCTGGAAAGCGAGGCGCTGGTGACCAAGTCGGTCAACGCGGCCTTCATCGGCACCGACCTGGACCTGCGGCTGCGGCGCCTGGGCATCGACACGGTCGTGCTGTTCGGCATCAGCACCGACATGTGCGTGTCGACGACCGCGCGTGTGTCGGCGAACCTGGGCTATCGCACCGTCGTCGTCGGCGATGCCTGCGCCTGCTTCGAACTGAAGGACGCGGACGGTTCGGTGATCCGCGCCGACGATATCCAGCGCGCGCATCTGGCGACGCTGCGGGCGGAGTTCGCGCAGGTGATGGACACGGATGAGGTGATTGCGGGGCTTCGGGGGAAAGACGCGGCCTGAAGCGCCGCCGTTACGCGCAAGCGCCGGAGTCGAAGGATGGACGGACAATTCGTGGGTCCGTCCACCCTTCGAATTCGCTTCGCCACGCTCAGGGCGAACGGCTGTGCGTGGCGGCGAGTCGGACCGGAACCCGAACAAAACGGGCGGAGCCTGCGCCCCGCCCGTTTCGGCGTCCACATCAAGGTAGCAACGCCTTACTTGCGATCCGCCGCCGTCTTGTCGCGCGCCGCGCGGAATTCCGACGAGGCATCCCAGTTCGGCCAGCGGTCGGAATCGGCCAGATCGCGGCCCAGGCTGTAGAGCAGCGACAGGTCGCGCGACATGCCCAGGAACATCCAGTCGGCTTCCCACTGGTCAGCCGGCTGGTGGTAGCGGTCGGCGACGTAGGCGTCTTCCATCTTCTTGCCGGCTTCCACGCCGCCGTCGACGAGGTCGTTGCCCGAACCGAACGAGATCGCCGGCACGCCGCGCTTGGCGAACGGGAAGTGATCGGAGCGGAAAAAGTGGCCGGCTTCCGGCTTCGGATCGGTCACGTAATCCAGGTTCGCCAGCTTCTTGGCCTTGTCGATCAGGTCGTTGAGCAGGTCCTGCTTGGCGCTGCCGGAGGTGGTGAAGTTGCGCGCGGGACCATGGGGATCGAGCGCGTCCATGTTGATCACGGCCACGGTCTTGCCCAGCGGATAGAGCGGCTTGGAGGCGTAGTACTCCGAACCCAACAGGCCCTTTTCCTCGGCCGTGACGGCCAGGAAGACCACCGAACGGTCCGGCTTGGGCGCCTTGGCGAACGCGCGACCGAGCTCGATGAGCGCGGCGGTGCCCGTGGCGTTGTCGACGGCGCCGTTATAGATGGTGTCGCCCTTCGCGTCCGGCTGGCCGACGCCGAGGTGGTCCCAATGCGCGGAGTAGATGACGGTTTCGTCCGGACGCTTGGCGCCTTCGATCCGGCCGGCGATGTTGCGCGAGGTGATGATCTCGCGGTTCACGTCGTACTTCGCGCTCAGCGTCGTGCCCTTGAGTTCGACCGGCTTGAACGCCTTGGTCTTCGCCTGCGCCTTCAGCGCGTCGAAATCGAGCCCGGCCTGCTTGAACAGATGCACGGCGAAGTCGCGCTGGATCCAGCCTTCCAGCATCGGATGCACCGAGGCCGGGTTGTCGCGCACGACGTCGAACATGGTGTTGGTGTTGGAATTCTTGACCGTGGCCCAGCCGTAGGACGCCGGGTCGGTCTCGTGCACGATCAGCAGGCCGAGCGCGCCCTGGCGCGCGGCCTCTTCGTACTTGTAGGTCCAGCGGCCGTAGTAGGTCATGGCCTTGCCGCCGAAGTCGCCTTCGCCGCCATCGAAGTCGGGATCGTTGATCAGGACGACTGCGATCTTGCCCTTCAGGTCCACGCCCTTGAAATCGTCCCAGCCGCGTTCCGGCGCGTTGACGCCGTAGCCGGCGAACACCAGCGGCGCCTTGCGGATGTCGATGGCGGTCGAACCGTCCTGCGCGGCGCGAACGGCGATCTGCTCGCCCTGCTTCAGCGCCTGGGCCTTGCCCTTCACGTCGATGGACAGCGTCGGGGTGCCCTTGATTTCGGCACGCGCCAGCGGCACGGCCTGGGTCCATTCGCGCTTGCCGCCCTTCAGATCGCCGCCCGGCTGCAGGCCCGCGGCCTTCATCTGCGCGACGACGTATTCGACGGTCTTGGTCTCACCGGCAGTGGCCGGGCCGCGGCCCTCGAATTCGTCGGAAGAGAGCACCTTGACGTCCTGCGACAGGCGCGCCGGATCGATCCCCGGACCGGCGGGCTTGCCGGCGACCGCAGGGTTGAGGGCGACGGCTAGGGAAAACGAGAGCAGCGATACAGCCGGTAGTTTCATGACGGGACCTGGGTCGGAGTAACCGGTCGATGGTAAGGACGACGGGGTCCGGCTGCCAGTCAACCAAATGCACAGGGCCGGCCGGCAACGAGGCCCCGCCCGTGCGGGAGGGGCCCTGGCTTTGCAGAATCAGCGCGTTTCGTCTTCGACGGGGCCTCGCCGGTCAATCCTTTTCCTTGCCGATGACCTTGCCCGTCGCCGGGTCGAGCTTCAGCTCCACGTCCTTTCCCGCCGCATCGTCGGCCTCGGCATTCCAGATGCCGTCCTCGTAATCGACGTCGTGCACGTTGGTGTAGCCGGCCGTCGCCAGGCGCGCGCGCACGTCGGCCTCGCTCAGATTGGCGACCTGCTTGTCCGGATAGACGCGGCCGGTCTTCGCATCCAGGCGCACGTCGACGTCGCTGCCCTCGGCACTGTGCGCATCGGCCTTCCATACGCCGTCCTCGAACTTCACGTCGTTGACCTTGGTATAGCCCTGCTCGGTCAGCCGCGCACGCACCTGCGCTTCGGTGAGCGGCTCCTTCGGCGCGGTGTCCTGGGCGAACGCGCTCGTCGAAAGCGCGGTGATCGAAAGCAGCGCGCTCAGCATGATGGTCTTCTTCATCCGTCTCCTCCTTCGGTGGCAGGGGACTGGAGTTTTGTGCGGGCGGCGCGAACCTTCGGTGAATCGGGCCGCTCGATTCGGGGCGCGGATCAGCAAGGTGATGAGGGGATGAAGGCGACCCTGCATCTGCCGGCGTGCCCGGATCATGGAACCCAGTGTTGTCGCCTCGCGGGTGGTTCCCGCGTGGTCGCTCGCGCACACTGTGCGCTGCGATGCTCAAGTCGAGTCTCGTCCCCGCCGCGCGGCGCGCGCCATTGCGCCTGACACCGAACCGCAGATACGCACCCGTCCTGCGGGATGCACAGGATTTCCCGCATGAACGCCGACTCCCTCGCCATTGCGCCCGTACGCCCGTTGTGGCGCGACCGTGCGCTGGTGCTCGCGGGCATCGCGATGTCGGCGTTCAACCTGCGCACTGCGGTGACCTCGCTCACCCCGTTGCTCGATCGCCTCGGCGAAACGTTCCACTTCGGCTCGACCATGACCGGTGTGCTCGGCATGGTGCCGACCGCGGCGTTCGCGCTGTTCGGCGTGGTGACGCCGGCGATCGCGCACCGGCTTGGACTGGAACGCACCGCCCTGCTGTCGATGGCGCTGGCAGCGGTCGGTCTGTTCGTGCGCGCATTCGTGGGCGACACCGCGATGCTGTTGGTGACCTCGGCGATCGCGCTGTCGGGCATGGGCATGGGCAACGTCGTGCTGCCGCCACTGGTGAAGCGCTACTTCGCCGATCGCGTCGGCACCGTCAGCACGCTGTACATCACCGTGCTGCAGCTGGGCACGATCCTGCCGGCGCTGCTCGCCGTTCCGATCGCGGATGCGGCGGGCTGGCGCGTATCGCTGGGCGCTTGGTCGATGTTGGCGGCGGCGGCGGCGCTGCCGTGGATCGGCGTGTTGTGGATGGAGCGCTTCGGCCATTCGCGCCAGGCGCAGGCGCTGGCGGATGCGCACGACTGCGCGGTCGTGCCGGGCGATGAAGCGCCCGAACTCGAGAGTGCGAAATCCGCCGACGGCCGCGTCTGGCGTTCGCCGGTCGCGTGGGGTCTGACGCTGATGTTCGGCATGACCTCGCTGACCACGTATTCGATGTTCACCTGGTTGCCCAAGTTGCTGACCGAAGCCGGCGGCAGCCCGGCGCTGGGCGGCTCGATGGTTGCGCTGTTCTCGACGATGGGCCTGCTCGCCGCATTGGTGCTGCCGGCGCTGGCGGTGCGCATCGCCAATCCGTTCCCGATCGTCGTGGCGTGTGGCGTCAGCTATCTGGCGGCGTTCGCCGGCCTGTTGTTCGCACCGATGGCGGCGCCGCTGCTGTGGGTGGCGCTGCTGGGCCTGGGGCCGAGCACGTTCCCGCTCTCGCTGACGCTGATCAACCTGCGCACGCGCACGGCGGGCGGTTCCTCGCGGTTGTCGGGCTTCGTGCAGGGCGTGGGGTACAGCCTGAGCTGCCTGGGGCCGCTCCTGTTCGGTTGGCTGCACGCGGCCACGCACGGCTGGACCTGGCCATTCGCCTTCCTTGCGCTGTGCCTGGTGGCCCTGCTCTACGGCGGCTGGCTGGCGAGCCGCCCGCGCATGCTCGAGGACACCTGGTAGGCGTCGGGGCGCCGAGCGACGTTCGCGCGCTGCTTACATTCTCAACACGGCAGGTTCAGGCCTTCGCGCGCATCTTCGGACCTAAGTCCAACGGAGACCACGTGATGACCAATCGCCACGTCGAGACCGACCCGAAGTCGCCCGGAAAGTCGCAACGCGAGTACGAACACAGCTCCGGCGATCGCAACACCAAGCGCAGCGAGAAGGACTGGAAGGGCTTCAGCGGCGGCAGCCAGCGCGATGCCGCGCCGGCCCCGGCGACCACCAAACCCCCGAAGGACGCCGATCGTCGCTGATCTTCCGCCGCAGGCGAATCCGCCGCGGCGCGGCGAGTGCAGGTAACCTGTCGCGGATTTTCATCCGCGGCGAACCATGGCCCTGCGCACCGTCAATGCCTCCCGTTACGTCACGCCATTGCGCGAGGGCGGCTCGCTGCCCGCCGTCATCGAAGGCGATGACGACGGCCTGTACGTGCTGAAGTTCCGCGGCGCGGGCCAGGGCGTGAAAGCGCTGGTCGCCGAGCTAATCGCCGGTGAAATCGCGCGCGGGCTGGGATTGCCGATACCGGAACTGGTCTTCGTCGAACTCGACACGGAACTGGCGCGCACCGAGCCGGACCCGGAGATCCAGGAACTGATCCGCGCGAGCGACGGCCTCAATCTCGCGCTCGACTACCTTCCCGGCGCGATCAACTTCGACCCCGTCGCCGAACGCGTGCCCGGCGCGCTGGCTTCGGAGATCGTGTGGTTCGATGCATTCACCAGCAACGTCGATCGCAGCTTCCGCAACCCGAACCTGCTGGTCTGGCATCGAAATCCGTGGCTGATCGACCACGGCGCGGCGCTGTACTTCCACCACGGCTGGGACGGCTCGCCCGCTCAAGCCGGGAACGCATTCCCGATGATCCGCGAACACGTGCTGCTGCCGCAGGCCGACGACATTGCCGGTGCGGATGCACGGCTGGCGGGCAAGCTGGCCCGCGCGGACTTCGAGGCGATCGTCGCGCACGTGCCCGATGCCTGGCTCACGGGGCCGGACACGCCACAGGATCCGGCGGAGCATCGCGCCGCCTACGTCGAGCATTTCATGCAGCGGTTGGCGCAGCGCCAGCGCTTCGTCGAGGAGGCGATCCATGCACGCGCCTGAGACCTCGCGCCGGGACACCTACGATTACGCGGTCATCCGCGTCGTGCCGCGCGTCGAGCGCGAGGAGTTCGTCAACGTCGGCATTCTCATGTCGTGCCCGGGGACCAAGTTCCTGGAGGCGCGCATCGAGGTCGACGAGGCGCGGCTGCGCGCGTTGGACCCGGACCTCGATCTGGATACGGTTCGTCGGCACCTGGCGGCAATCGAGGCGATTTGCGCCGGCGGCCCGGGCAGCGGCCCCATCGGCCAGTTGCCGCAGCGCGCGCGCTTCCACTGGCTGACGGCCAGGCGCAGCTCGATCATCCAGACCTCGCCGGTGCACTTGGGCCGCTGCACGCAGGCGGGCTCGTCGCTGGAGCATCTGATGGACCGGATGGTGCGGGTACGCGGCGCGGCGCGATAACCGCCGCCTGGCATCGAGGCCGGGATTCAGGCAAAAAAAAACCCGGCCGAAGCCGGGTTTTTCATATCACGGTGCGCAGTGGCTCAGAGCGGCTGCACAGCGTCGGCCTGCAGGCCCTTCTGGCCCTGGACGACGGTGAAGGAAACCTTCTGGCCTTCCTGCAAGCTCTTGAAGCCCGAGCCCTGGATGGAACGGAAGTGGACGAACACGTCCTCACCGTTCTCACGGCTGATGAAGCCGAAGCCCTTGGCATCGTTGAACCACTTGACGGTACCGTTCTCACGGTTCGACATGATATTTCTCCTTGTTACGGATGTATGGACCGCTGACGCGGTATTGGAGCTGGTCGCAAGGAGAAAGCGAGGTGCAACGATGAAGAAGAATCAACATCGGGTCACAGTCACGGTGACCCTTGGCTAACGCAGCGGAGTTCATGGTGGACGTGTTTGGGCCACATTGCAAATCCTGGTCCACCCCGGTCGTTAAGTTTGGGCGCCCGTTCAGGTTTCCGTGCCCCGGAAACCCTCCGCGACCGCGCCCATGACGGTCTATGTCGATGACGCGGTCCATCTCTGGCGCGGCCAGCGCTGGGCCCACCTGATGGCCGATACGCTCGCGGAGCTCCACGCGATGGCGCAGCAGCTGGGCATCCCGCGCCGGGCCTTCCAGAACAAGACCTCCGGCGCCCACTACGATGTGCCGTCCGAACTTCGGGAACGCGCGATCGCACTGGGGGCCGTCGCCATCTCGCGGCATCTGGACCGGGCCCAGGTCCGAGCGGTGATCGCGGTGGCCAAGGCGCAGGGCCGCGGCGAACGGGACTGAGGCTGCGGGACGGGCTGGCCGCACGTATCCTGTGCGCCCGCCGGCGGCCGCGCCGGACTGATCGAACGGACCGAGCTCATGACCGATACGCCCCCCGACCGCCTCTCCAACGACCCGCGCAGCCCGTTCTACGACGAGTCCGCACTCGAGCGCGGCGTCGGCATCCGTTTCAACGGCGCCGAGCGCACCAATATCGAGGAGTACTGCATCAGCGAAGGCTGGGTGCGCCTGCCGGTCGGCAAGTCGCTGGATCGTCGCGGCAACCCGATGACCGTCAAGGCCAAGGGCAAGGTCGAAGCCTGGTTCCGCGACGCCCCGCCGACGGAGTGATGCCCCGGGCCGCGGCACGGGCGCCGTGGCCCCACCCTTACAGCCCGGCGAGGTAACGGCCCGGGTCGATGCGCTGGCCGTACTGGCGCACTTCGAAATGCAGATGCGGCCCGGTCGAACGCCCGGTCGATCCCATCTTGGCGATCTCCTGGCCGGCCAGCACGATGTCGCCACTGCGCACTTCCAGCTTGCTGTTGTGGGCGTACAGCGTCACCACGCCGCGGCCATGGTCGATCATCACCACGTTGCCGTAGTCCTTGCTGTAGCGCGCCTGCACCACCACGCCGTCGCCGGAGGCATGCACGGGCGTGCCGACCCTCCCGGCGAAGTCGATCCCGCTGTGGAATGCATCGCCCCGCCCGAGCGGGTCATGGCGACGCCCGAAACCCGAGGTGATGCGCAGCGGCGTGACCGGCAGCAGTTCCGGCAGATTGCGGTTGTCGGCCGGCGCCGACGGGCGCCACATCGAGGCCGACAGGTCCAGCGCTTCGTCGTCCGGTTCGGGGCGCAGCGCATCCATCGCGAGCGCTCCCTGGGCCAATGCGTACTTCACGGTCGTCGCGTCGGCCGGGATGAAGGGCCCGCCCTGGCCTTCTTCCTTCCCTGCGACCGGAGGTGCCACCGCCCGGGCGCGGACCGCGGCGGAACCCCCGCCTGCGCTGGCAGCGAGGATGGCAACGGCGCACATCAGTTGGAGACTGGCGCGCCAGGCGCATCGACGGGAAAGGACTTCGGCATTGCGAACGACGGGAAACATGGATGGCTCCGGTGGACGGCTGGCGTCCTGAGGCGGACGCGAGAGGGGACTCCTGGGATTCGCCGCGACCGCATGCCGGGCGTTGCACTTGGGTGCGGGGGCGGATTCTCCGGACCGTCCGGGGCGCAGATATGAGACCAGTCCGAAAAAGTCGCAGAGCCCTTCGCCGCCCGGTTCAGCGCGCGCGTCCGCCCCGGAACGGTTCAGGCCTTAGCCCGCCAGGACAGGGAAACGCCGCCTGTACGCAACGCGTTCGCGCATCGCCGAGGCGCGTGCGCGGTGGGAGAATCCAAGGGCACCCATCCAGGAGGTCGCCATGAAGCCGCGCCTCGTCGTTCTGTCCCTTGCGCTCGCCCTCGCCGCTTCAACCGCCAGCGCAGCCGTGCGCAACGTCACCGACCCCAATGCCCCGCGCGCCCTGCCTGAAGCGGGCCCGGTCAACGTGCGCTGGGAGGATCCTTCGAAATTCAGCGAACTGCGCTACAGCGGCAACCGCTGGGAAGCCGCCCGCGGCAACTGGGTACAGGACCTCGCCGTCTATCTGCGCGAGCGCGCACAAAAGCAGCTGCCTTCGGGCCAGCGGCTGGACGTGGACATCGTCGACATCCGGCGCGCCGGTTCCTTCGAACCCTGGCACGGGCCGAACCTGCAGTACACGCGCATCATCCGCGACGTCTATCCGCCGCGCATGACGCTCAACGTGCGCCTCACCGACGCCGATGGAAACGTCATCGCGCAGGGGGAGCGCAAGCTCAGCGACACGGCGTTCCTCATGGGCGACAGCTCCTCGCTCAACAGCGATCCGCTGCGCTTCGAGAAACGCATGATCGACCGCTGGGTGAATCGCGAACTGGCGGCCCCGCAACCCGGGGCCTGACCGCTTACTGCTTGAGCTTCCAGCCCGTGCGGAAGATCCACCACACCACGCCCAGGCACAGCAGCAGGAAGCCGAGGATCGCCGCCGCGCTGATGGCGACGTTGACGTCGGCGATGCCGTAGAAACTCCAGCGGAAGCCGCTGATCAGATAGACGACCGGATTGACCAGCGCGATCTTCTGCCACAGCGGCGGCAGCATGCCGATCGAATAGAACGCGCCGCCCAGGAAGGTCAGCGGCGTGATGATCATCAGCGGCACCAGCTGAAGGCGCTGGAAGCTGTCGGCCCACAGGCCGATGATGAAGCCGAACAGGCTGAACGTCAGCGCGGTCAGCACCAGGAAGCACAGCATCCAGAACGGGTGCTCGATCTGGTACGGCACGAAGAAGCGGGCCGTGATCAGGATCAGCGCACCGAGCATCAGCGACTTGGTCGCCGCCGCGCCCACGTAGCCGATCACGATCTCCATCGCCGAAACGGGCGCGGAGAGCAGTTCGTAGATCGTGCCGGCCCATTTGGGCATGTAGATGCCGAACGAGGCGTTGGAGATGCTCTCACTCAGCAGCGACAGCATGATCAGGCCCGGGATGATGAAGGCGCCGTAGCTGACGCCATCGACCTCGCCCATGCGCCCGCCGATGGCGGCACCGAACACCACGAAGTACAGCGAGGTAGACAGCACCGGCGAGACCATGCTCTCCATCAGAGTGCGGAACGTGCGGGCCATCTCGAAGCGGTAGATGGCGCGGATCGCGTGCAGGTTCATGCGCGCGCCTCCCGGCTGCGGTGCACCAGGCTGACGAAGATGTCCTCCAGCGAACTCTCGCTGGAATGCAGGTCCTTGAAGTCGATGCCGTGCTGCGCGAGCCGGCGCAGCAGGGCCGCGATGCCCGTCTCCTGCGCCTGCACGTCGAAGGTGTAGACCAGCGAATGGCCGTCCTCGGCCAGCTCCAGCGCATAGTCCGACAGGTCCTGCGGAATGCTGTCCAGCGGCGTCTGCAGCGTCAGCGTGAGCTGCTTCTTGCCGAGCTTGCGCATCAGCGTGGCCTTGTTCTCCACGAGCACCAGTTCGCCGTGATTGATCACGCCGATGCGGTCGGCCATGTCTTCGGCCTCTTCGATGTAGTGCGTGGTCAGAATGATCGTCGTGCCGTTCTCGCGCAGCCGGCGCACCATTTCCCACATGTCGTGGCGCAGTTCGACATCCACGCCCGCGGTGGGTTCGTCCAGGAACAGGATCGACGGCTCGTGCGCGAGCGCCTTGGCGATCAGCACGCGTCGCTTCATGCCGCCGGACAACGCCATGATCTTGCTGTCCTTCTTGTCCCACAGCGAAAGATCGCGCAGGACCTTTTCCAGATACGCGTCGTCGCGCGGCTTGCCGAACAGGCCGCGGCTGAAGCGCACCGTCGCCCACACGCTCTCGAACGCGTCGGTCGACAACTCCTGCGGGACGAGGCCGATCTTGCTGCGCGCGGCGCGATAGTCGCGCACGATGTCGTGGCCGTCGGCGGTCACGGTGCCGGAGCTGGCGTTGACGATGCCGCAGACGATGCTGATCAGCGTCGTCTTGCCGGCGCCGTTGGGACCGAGCAGCGCGAAGATCTCGCCGCGGCGGATCTGCAGGTCGATGCCCTTGAGCGCCTGGAAGCCGGTCGAGTAGGTCTTCGTCAGGCCCCTCACGTCGATCACGGCATCGTGGGTCTGCGTATCGCCGTTCGGCGCCATGCCGCGTTCCTTCTGCTTCGGTGAATCGTCCGCATCGTACCGGAGCGGCGCGCCGTGCATGCCGCTCAACCCATCCGGCCCAGGCGGCGCGCGGGATCCGTGGCCTCGCGGCAGGCCCGCGTGACGCGTGCCAGAAGCGCACGCGAACCGGGCAGGATCACCCATGCCGCCGGCAACGCGACCGCGAACGCCACCGGCCAGCCACGCAACCACGCGTCCACCAGACCGGGGCCGAAGCCACGATGCAGCGCGGTCATGGCGAAACTCATCACGCCCGACATCAGCGTGACGACCAGCGGGACGAAGGCGAACTGGGCCTGGCGGGGCGTGAGCATGGCGGCGATCCGTGCGGCATTGGGGGATCGACAGGGTAGGCACGCACGCCCGCGACGATAAGCCCGTATCGGGGGGAGGAACCGTCCCGTCAGCGGGCGAATGCGCCAAGGGTGTCTTTCGGTACACGGCCCTGTCGCCTGCATGGGCCACAATGCGCGATCCGAAGACCCCACACGCTGGAGCGCCATGAAATTCCTGCTGATGGTCTACACCGATCCGGTGCTGCTCGATGCGTTGCCCGAAGGCGAGTTCGACCGCCTGATGAAAGGTTGCCTGCACAAGGCCGACGAACTGCGCGCCGCCGGCGTGCTGCTCGATTCACAGCAACTGGAACTGCCTTCGAGCGCGCGCTCGGTGCGCACGCGCAACGGCAACACGCACATCGTCGATGGCCCGTTCGCCGAGGCGAAGGAAGTCTTCGCCGGCTTCAACCTGATCGAAGCGCCGGACATCGAGGAAGCGGTGCGGATCGCCAACAGTTTCCCCTGGACGCGGACCGGTTCGATCGAAGTGCGTCCGGTGCGCGACATGGACACGGTGCGGGTACGCGTGGGGGCATAAAGGCGCCTCAGCCCAGGCGTTTTTCGAACCAATGGTCCGCGTACGGGTTGTCGTTGTAGGCGGCGATCTCGACGTATCCGTTGCGCGCGTACAGCGCGCGCGCCTCCAGCAGCGTGCGGTTGGTGTCCAGGCGCAGCGTGTCGAGCGCCAGCGCGCGCGCCTGCGCCTGGAGCGCATCGAGCATGCGCTGGGCGATGCCCAGGCCGCGTGCGGTGGGCGCGACCCACATGCGCTTGATCTCGCCGACGCCGTCGCCGTCGCCGAGCACCTTCAACGCGCCGCATCCGATCGCTTCACCGTCCAGCCGCGCCAGCAGCAGCACGCCCGACGGCGGCACCAGTTCCTGCGGATCGGCCGAAGGGCCGCGGGTGGGATCGAAGCCGGACTCGAAACGTTCGGCCAGTTCGCGCAGATAGGCATCGATGCATGCGCGCGCGTCGGCGCTGGCCGGATCGGCCGTTTCGACGACCACCGACGCGGCACGCATCAGGCGCTCGACCTCGCACATCGCCGCGGTCAGGCGCTCGCGCTGCGAGGCGCCGAGCGACGCCAGCAGCGAGATCGCGAAATCCTGCGAACGGCGGTCGAGCGCATCCACCTCACGCCTCCCCTTGGCCGTGAGCGACACCCGACGTACGCGCGCGTCGTCCGGGGCCGGCTTCGACTTCACCAGCCCCTGCGCCTCGAGCGAGCGCAGCAGGCGGCTCACGTAGCCCGAATCCAGCGACAAACGCGCGCGCAGATCGCGAACATCGGCGCCGTCGTGTCCGACTTCGAACAGCAGCCGCGACTCGGCGAGCGGCCGCCCTCTTCCGAGGTAATCGTCGGACAGCACGCCGATCCGGCGCGTCACCGCGCGGTTGAAGGTGCGGACCTGCTGGATCTGCGTCTCGTCCATTGCCTGACTTTAGTCAGGTAATTTGGAACGCGCAAGTGAGACAGGGCTGCACCTTCTCCCTTGCGGGAGGATGCGATTGGTACCGCCCAGCGTTAGGTGCTTTCCTGCGCGCCCTTTCGCCCACGTGCCAGGTACGGCAGCGCGAACAGATACAAGCCGCTGAGCAGCAGCAGGACCAGCGGGAGCAGGGTCGCGAAGCCCACGTAGAGCGCGATGTCGCCGCGACCCATGACCACGAAGTTGGCGATCACGAACAACGTGAAGGCCATCGACAGCCAGCGATGGACCTGGCGAATCCACTTGTTCCAGATCATGGAACCTCCTTGGAAGACGGCGAGACGCGTCGGGTCACGAGACCGCGCGGGTTGAGAGGCAACCGGGGCCGATGCTAGCGACCCCGACGTCCTGCCGCTTCTTCAGAACTGATCGCTTCCGGGCTGCGCGTGCCGTGCGGTGTGAAGGCGCATCGCACCGCAGGATCTAGAACGCCTGCCGCCATTCCAATCCTGCCGTGCCCCAGCGCTCTTCCGAGGCATTGTGGACGCCCAGGCCAATGCGCAACTGCGCGCCCTGGACATCACGATGCAGGCCGAGTTCCAGCAGGCCGACGTCGTCATCCCATCCGGCGCCACCGAGCGGCGCCCAGGCAGCCATGCCAGTGAAACGCGCCTGCACGTCATCGGACTGCGATAACAGTTGCTGCAACTCGGCCCGCCCCTGCAATGTCCAGGCGGCGCTTCCTGCCGACAGCTCTTGGCTGAAACGGGCGCCGGCAATGCTCATCGTCGAGGTAGCGTCCGAGGCTTCCGCGGCGAGGCCGAAGCCCGCTGCACCCTCTTCACGGAACGCGTCGCGGCGAATCCGGATCGCCTGCAGACCGGCGTACGGCACTATCGACAGGTGTCCCCAATGAATCCGCGTGCCGACCTGCAGAGCCAGCGTCGCGTGCTGCTGGCGCAGGTCCGAATCCACGCGGAAGCGCTCGATGCCGAGGTCGATCTCGCGATGCAGCGTACGCTGGCCTTGGCCGAAGCCGAGGCTGCCCAGCACGTAACGTCCATCGCCAAGATCCCGGTTCGCATACCACTGCCCTTCGAACAGGTTCACGCGTTCCCGGTCGGCGCGCGTGCCGTGCCACGCATCACCGTGTGTGGAGGTCATCGACACGCCCATCGTCGTCGCGGTCGCGCGGTGCACGTCCGCGCCCATGGACCAGCCGCTCGCCTGCATGTCGACGCCGGATCCGGCGCGCTGCTGCTCGAACGTGCGTGACCACATGGGCGATGCGTCTCGGCCGGCGATCTCGTCCATGCGCGATTCGAGCGAACGTCGCGCGTCATCGGCCGCCATGCGGGTGAACGTGGCGTCCATGCCGTGGAACTGGCCCGACAGCGAGGCCAGCGAACGCTCCAGTTGCGCCACCGATGCGGTGGATTGCAGGGCTGCGGCGCCCGACAGAAAGTCGGCATCCGCGAATGCCGTCGAGGCATCGAGTTGGCCGAAAGCGGCCTCCAGCCGTTCGGCGCCGACGATGGCCGCGGACGACAGCCCGAGACGAGCCGCCGTCGTGGCGACACTGTTGCGGGTGAGTTCCAGCCACACGCCCTGAGGCTCGTAGTGCGGTGTCGCGCTGAGCAGGTAGGAGGGCGCGGTCCAGTCGACCAAGTCGAATGTGCCCTCCACCTGCGCCGCCTGCAGCACGTCGGCGCGCGCGTTGAAGACGTAACCGTTGACCGTGCCGACGATGTGCAGGCTGCCGTCGAGTCGCGCAGTGCCAGCGATCTCCATCGGCTTGGCGCCCAGGTACATCGACATGCCGGCGGCCGCGGATTGCACGTAGTCGCCGCCGATTCGAGCGACGATGCCGTTGCTCGGCAGCCAGACGTTGGATCCGTTGATCAAGTCGCCGCCGATGGTCACGTCACCACCGCGCACTCCGGGCCAGCCCCCTACCCCACCGGGCGCACCGAACGAGACGCCGCCTGCCCCGGCTTCGGCCCGCATGTCGGCCTTGAGCACCGCGCCGTCGGCGAGGGTCACCCAGCCACCGTCCTGCACCACGACGTCGCTGGCCTGTTCGCCAAGGATGCCCACGGTCATGCCGCTGGTGCCGCGCACAATCGTGGGACCGGCATAAGTATTGCGGCCCGAGAGGAACATGAGCAGCGGGCGGTTGCCGCCGTCGAGAGTGAGCCCGCCGGCACCGGTCATGTCGTTGGACCAGTTGCCGCCGAAGCCGCTGGACACGATCCGGCTGAAGTCGAACGCCATCTGACCCCAGTCCAGGCGCCCTGGCCCGTTGATCGCCTTGTTGAGGTCGATCAGTCCGTGACCGTACACGTCGTCCACGCCGGGTGCGCCCAGGTCGGTGGTGGTGCCGAAGAGGATCTGCAGCGTCTGTTCGGCATTGAGGTAGGTGAAGCGGTCGCGCACGATCGCGGCCGCTCCGCTGACCTGCGCGGCGGCGAAACCGGTGCTGTGCCCGTCGACCAGGCCCGTCGCGTTCGGATCGACCGTCTTCACATCGCCCGTCGCCATCAGGCACACGTCCTTGGCCGCGCCGCAGGCATTGGAATATGCCGAGATGCGATTGGGCATTTCACTCGACACCGCCCCCACGACCAGCCAGCGTTTGCGCACGCCATCGGGATCCTCGCCGGTGAGCGGCAACGCCGCCAGTTGGGACGGCTCGAAGTCCGCCGCGTCGCCGGCGGCGACCACGACCAGGGCGTCGCGTCCGGTAAGGCGCGAGAATCCGTCGTAGAGCTCATTGCGCCCGGCGTCGCTGTCCCAGCGCAGGGCGTCGCTGGATACGTTGACGACGTTGACGCCGCGGTCGGCCAACCATTGCGCGCCGGCGCTGAAGGCGCCGTCGGCTTTCACGTTCTGCACCGGCGAACGGTCGTCAGCCAGATAGCGGAACGAAGCCAGTGTCGCCTGCATCGCGACGCCGCCCGGGTGTCCGTTCGCGTTGTATCCCAGGATGATGCGCGCCACCTGCGTTCCATGCCCGGCCTTGTCCGGCACGGAGGTGTCCATCGTGGTGGGATCGGACACGAGGTGCGAACCGGTGACGAACCCGGAGGGCGACAGTCGGGTGCTGTCGACGCCCGAGTCGATGATGCCGACCTTCGATCGACTGCCGTAATAGGGATAGCCCGAGAAGCCGGGGATGAGCTGCCGGTGCGCATCGATGGCCGGATTGAGCACTGGGGGAGCGCGCTCGATCGGCGGTCGCGGCGGTGTCACCGGTGGCGTGACAGGCGGCGTGACCGGAGGCTCGGGCACTGCTGGTGGCTCAGGTGTGGTCGGCGGCTGAGGAGTGGGCGGTGTCGGTGGCGGCGCGCTGCCACCCGCGGGCGGCGGATCGTTGCGGACGCTGCCTCCGCCACCTCCGCCACCGCAGGACGCAACCGCCATCGCGCACAGCACCGCCGCCACGGCGCGCACCAAAGGCGCGCAACTCTCCCTGCCAAGTTCCATTTGGATCCCCATTCGTCGCGCCGGCCCGTGGCCGGCTCCCCTCGGGCGAGCGTAGGTCAATCCCCCGCGCCCTCTCAAGCGCGCCCTCTCAAGCGCGCCCTCTCAAGCTCGGCCCACTCCGCCTGGGACTTCGCCTTAGCGTTCGGCAGCGCCCCCGCGCACCACCTTCCCCTGCTTCATCACCAACAGCGGCTTCTCGGTCGCGCGGATGTTCTCCAGCACGTTGCCCGGAACCGCGACGACGTCGGCGAAGCGACCGGCTTCCAGCGTGCCGGTTTCGTTCTCGATCCCCAGCAGCTTCGCCGAGCCCTGGCTGCTGGCGAGCAATGCCGCCACCGGCGTCATGCCCAGCTCGACCATGTCGCCGAACTCCTGCGCGTTGAGCCCATGCGGATACACCGCCGCGTCCGTTCCCAGCGCGATCGGCACGCCCACGCGCAGCGCTTCCTTGAACATCGTCTGGTGCGCGGCGCCCGCCGCGCGCGCCTTGGCACCGATCTGCGGCGGGTAGGTGTCGGCCTTGTCGACCACCCACACCTGGGTCATGCGCGTGGGCACCAGGTAGGTGCCTTTCTGCTTCATCAGTTTCAGCGTCGGCGCGGTGAGGAAGCTGCCGTGCTCGATGGAGTCCACGCCCGCCTCGACCGCCAGCTTCGCGGCCAGATCGCCGTGGCTGTGCGCGGCGACCTTGCGGCCCCAGGCGTGCGCCTCGGTCACGATCGCGCGCAGCTCGTCGGGCGTGAGCTGGGGAACGTCGACCGGGTCGGCCTCCGACAGCACGCCGCCGGAGGCGCAGATCTTGATGAGGTCGGCGCCGTATTTCATCTGCTCGCGCACCGCCAGCCGGCATTGCTCGGCACCGTTGCAGACGCCGTCGCGCGGGCCCAGAGGCGCCACGCGCTCGGGCGGGAACGGCGCGATGTCGCAATGCCCGCCGGTGGAACCGATGGCGTGGCCGGCGACCAACATGCGCGGGCCCTCCGCCAGGCCGTCGCGGATCGCGTTGCGCAGGGCGACGTCGACGAAATCCGGCGCGCCGACTTCACGCACCGTGGTGAAGCCGGCGTCGAGCGTCAGCTTCGCGTTGTGCGCGGCGTGGAAGGACTGCTCCACCGGCAGGCGCAGCATGTTCTCGTAGAAGCCTTCCGCCCAGTTGTCGTCGTGGTTGGAGGCGATGTGGGTGTGGGCGTCGATGAAGCCCGGCATCAGCGTGGCATCGCCCAGGTCGATGACCTTCGCGCCGGGCGGCGCAGCGGATTCCCCGACGGCGGCGATGCGCGAGCCCTGCACGACGACCACGCCCGGAGATACCAGCCGGCCGCTGCGGCCATCGAACAGGTGTGCGGCCTTGAGCACGATGGGCGGCGCGGGCGGCGTTGCGGCCGGAGCCTGCGCCGGCGCGGCGGAGGCGAGCGAGAGAGCAACGGACAGACCCGTCAGGGCCACGACGGTACGACGCTTCATTCCCTTCCCCTTGGCGGATGCGCGGTCCGGCGAGTGTAGGAGGCCGGGCCGCCGGCCGTCTCGTCCCGTGCGACGGCCGCTGTCCACACTGCGCGCTCTCCTCGTCAGGGAGACCCCCGGGGTGACGCGCGAACTGGGCCTCGCGCGCCACCCCGGTTCTATCTGCTTCGTCGCGGGCGTTGTAAGCGCTTACCTAAAGCCCACGTGAAGGATTCCCGCGACGAATCGCGAACTGCGTCATGGTTTCGCGCGCTCCCCACTTGCCAGCGCATGCGGCCCAGTCAGGATCGCATCGCGGTCCATGACAACACTCGCATTCAAACAGGGGACTCCATGAAGCACCTGCTGTCGGCTCTCGCGATCGGCGTACTGCTGGCTTCGCCGTTCGCCGCATCCGCCCACGACAAGCACCACCACGACCGCGACCGCGATCGCCACCACCACGATCACGACGACGACCATCACGATCGCGGCCGCAAGAACGGCCACCACAAGCACGACTACCGCCGCGGCGTGGTCTATGTCGAACGCCGCGTGTACGTCGACGACTACCCGCGCTACGAGTTGCGCGAGCCGCCGCGCGGCCACCGCTGGGTGCGCAGCGACGACGGTCGTTACGTCCTGATCGCCGTGGCCACCGGCATCATCGCCGACGTGCTGCTGCATCACTGATCCACGCCCACCCTGCCTGCGGGCAGGGACCAGCGAACGACGAAGGCCCCTCACGGGGCCTTTGTCTTTTCCGCTGAACGCGCCCGGGTAACGCTGGCCTTACGTCCTGGTGCGACGTTGCTAACGCGCCGGCCTCTAGCGTGTGCCGCTCCAATCGCACAGGAGGCACCCATGGGCACCAACAAGCACGCACGCGATCGTGTCGCCAGCGGCGACATCACGCCGCCGTCCGGCGGCAATCGCAACACCGATCGGGATCACGCCCTGCGCGCCGGCGACGATGGTCCCACCCAGCGCAAGTCGGCGACCCACAAGGAGCCCTCCACGCGCGAGGACGGTCGCGACGACCATCGCAGCGGCAGCGACAAGCGCCATCACTGAAGGCGGCCCCATGCGACCGGACAAATCCAAATCGCAGGCGCCGCGGAAATCGGGCGCCAAGGATCAGAAGCGGGATCGGCAGGACGGTGCACCCGAAACGGGTCCGAAGCGCGCGCGCGACTCAGGGGACGACACCCTGGCCACCGTGCGCCATCGCGAGCACAAGGGCCGCACGCTGCACTGACCGCGCCACACGCCGCCTTCACTTTTCCGTGCACAGACTGAACCCGCGCCCATGCCGCCCCCCGGCCGCATGGGCGTTCCATCGCGCGCCCGCGCGATGCGCCATTCGCACGCACCGCACGGAGAATGCAGTGAAGACCTTCCCGCTCAGCTCGCTTCGCCCCGCTCCGCTGGCCCTCGTCGTGACGCTCGCCTTCGCATCCGGCTGCACCACCACTGCGCCGGCCGAGACCGCCGCGCGCGGCCCCAGCCCCAGCGCGACCGCCGCCGTCACGATGACCGTCGAAGGCCAGGTCACCGACATCAACACGCCCAACCGCCTGATCACCGTGCGCGGCGCCGACGGCAACGAGGTGGAGGTGCACGCCGACGACACCGTGCGCAATTTCGAACAGGTTCGCGTGGGCGACATCGTGGCGCTGGACTACCTGCGCGCGGTCACCGTCGATATCCAGCCCGCCGGCAGTGCAGAGCCCGGCGCCTTCATCCAGCAGGGGAAAGATGTCGCCAAGACCGGCGAACGGCCGCGCTTCGGCACCGCGGAAGTGGTGACCGTGCTGGCGCCGATCCGCGCGATCGACACGGTCAACCACACCATCACGGTGGAGGGCCCGCGCGGCAATGTCGTCACGCTCGACGTACAGAAGCCCGAGCATCAGGCCCGAATGTCGGAACTCAAGGTCGGCGACATGCTGCGCGTGGCGTTCACCGAAGCGGCGGCGATATCGGTGCGCCCGAAGGGAAAGTAGGCGGCGCGCGCTTACGACGCGACCGGGTACGGCCCTTCTTCGAACGCGGTCTCGTGGTAACCCTTGCTGCCCACCGCCTCGGCCAACGGGCTGCGGAAGTCTTCGCCACGTTTGAGCGCCTGCAGCGCGTGCGCGAAGTCGTGGCGGGGACGCCAGCCCAGTTGCTCGCGCGCGTGTGCGTTGTCGTAAACGCGATCGACCTGCGGGAACATGCGCCAGCCGCGTGAGGCGTACAGCGCGGCGGCGTCGGGGAAGTGCCGCGCCAGCACCGCGGCGGCGTCGAGCCGCAGCAGCGGCAGGTCCTCGCGCGTGAAAGGCGTGGTCGACGAGATGATGTAGCGGCCGAATCCGATCGCCTTCGCGCGCTCGACGGCGAGCAGGTGCGCGTCCACCGCGTCGGCGATGTCCACGCGCCGGTACAGCAGTTCGTTCGCCTGCGCGTTGAGGGTGGAGAAGCCGTTGCGCACGTCGATGCTGTCGTCGGGCTCGGGGAAGAAGCGCGAGGTGCGCAGCACCAGCACCGGCATGCGGCGCTTGCGGTAGAACAGCTCGCACAGTTGCTCGGCCGAGAGTTTGGTGACCCCGTAGATGTTCTTCGGGATCGGCGCGACGTCCTCGTCGATCCACGCCGCCGGCTCGCCCGGCGCAGGCGTGAGCGCGGCGCCGAAGGTGCTGGTGGTGCTGGTGAACACGAACGCTTCGATGCCCGCCGCGACCGCCTCTTCCAGCAGCACCAGGGTTCCGCTGACGTTGGTGTCGATGAAGTCCTGGTGCGGATGCGTGGCCACGTGCGGTTTGTGCAGCGTGGCGGAGTGCACGACGGCACGCACGCCTTTCATGTGGCGGCGGACAAAGTCGCGATCGGTGATGGAGCCGACGTGGTCGGTGAAGGCCGAGGGCTTGATGTCGATGCCGATCGCATCGCGACCGGCGGCGCGCAGTTCGCGCATCAAGCCTTCGCCCAGATGGCCGGCGCTGCCGGTCACGAGTAGGGTCATGGGGGCGGTTCCGATGACGTGGGGAACTCGATTATGCCGGGGTTTTGTGTCCCGCCCGCGTCCGTGCCGCGTCGCCGCGATCGCGCTATTCCCGCGGCGCCGCCAGGTAAGCCGCCTGCGGCGAGGACAACGATGCCTTCACCTGCCGGCTCGTCTCGTCGGCCAGCACCTCCGGCGTTCCGTCCGCCACCGCGCGCACGATCTGCTCGGCGACCTCGCGTGGCGAGATCTTCGGCGCATCCATGCCGGCGGTCATGTCGGTGTCCATCAACCCCACGTGCACCGCGGTGACCTGCGTGCCCTGCGCGGCCAGGTCGCTGCGCAGGCCGTTGGTGAGCGCCCATGCGGCGGCCTTGGAGATGCAGTACGTCGCACTGGCGGGAATGGTGAGCCAGCTGAGCACCGACAGCACGTTGACCACCGCGCCGCCGCCGTTGACCTCCAGCGTCGAGGCGAAAGCCCGCGTCACGCGCCACGGCCCGAACAGGTTGACCTCCAGTTCCTCGTGCGCCTTGTGTTCGCCCTCGTCGGAGAACAGCTGGCCACCCTTGGCGATGCCCGCGTTGTTGACCAGCACGTTGACGTCGCAGCACTGGCGCGAGGCCAGCGCGATGCTGTCGGGCGAGCTCACGTCCAGGGCGACCGGCACGACGCCGTCGGCCTTGTGGATCGTCGATGGATCGCGCGCGGCGGCGTACACCTTCCTGGCGCCCGCCTGCCGGAAGGCTTCGACCAACGCGCGGCCCAGGCCGCGATTGGCGCCGGTCACCAGGACCACGGCGTTGCGGATGTCCATGTGTCACCTCGTGGGTCGGAACCTCAGGAGCGGCTCGTTTCGGACGGGATTTCCAGCGCGATCGCCGTCGCCTCGCCGCCGCCGATGCACAACGCCGCGACGCCGCGACGCAGTCCGCGTCGTTGCAGCGCGTGCAGCAGCGTCACGATGAGGCGCGCGCCGGTGGCGCCGATAGGATGTCCGAGCGCACATGCGCCCCCGTTCACGTTCAACCGCTCGCGTGCGATGCCCAACTCCTGCGCGGCCGCCATCGCCACCACCGCGAAGGCCTCGTTGATCTCGAACAAGTCGACATCGTCCACGGCCCAGCCCGTGCGATCGAGCAGTTTGCGGATCGCCGGGATCGGCGCGGTGGTGTACCAGGCCGGCGCCTGGCTGTGCGTGGCGTGGGCGCGGATTTCGGCGAGGATCGGCAGGCCTTCGCGTTGCGCGATGGACCGTCGCGTCAGCACCAGTGCGGCGGCGCCGTCGGCATTGGCCGAGGCGCTGGCGGCGGTGATGGTGCCGTCGGCGGCGAAGGCGGGCTTGAGCGTGGGAATCTTCTCCGGCGACACCTTCAGCGGATGCTCGTCGGTGTCCACGACGACCTCCCCGCCCTTCGCCGCGATGCCCACCGGCACGATTTCGTCCGCGAACGCGCCCGTCTCGATCGCCTCGCGCGCGCGGCGCAGCGTCTCCATTGCGTAGGCGTCCTGCGCCGCGCGGTCGAAACCGTAGCGCTGCGCGGCGGCCTCGCCGAACTCGCCCATGGCGCGACCCGGTTCGTAGGCGTCCTCCAGGCCGTCGAGCATCATGTGGTCGAAGATGCGGTCGTGGCCCACGCGATAACCGCCGCGCGCCTTGGCGAGCAGGTACGGCGCGTTCGACATCGATTCCATACCGCCACTCACCACGAATTCCGCCGAACCGGCGAGCAGCAGATCGTGCGCCAGCATGGTCGCCTTCATGCCCGAGCCGCAGACCTTGTTCACCGTGGTTGCGCCGACGTCGTCGGGCAGGCCCGCCGCGCGCATCGCCTGCCGCGCGGGCGCCTGGCCCTGGCCGGCCGGAAGCACGCAGCCCATCAGCACTTCACTCACGCGCTCGGGTGCGAGCGTCGCGCGTTCGAGCGCGGCGCGGATCGCGTGTGCGCCCAGCTGCGGTGCCGTGACGGGCGACAACGCGCCCAGGAAGCGGCCCAACGGCGTGCGGACGGCGGAGACGATGACGACGGGATCGTGGGAATTCATGGCGGGACTCGTGCGAATGCATCGCGGGCGATGCGGTGGGGGAAAGGGACCTCAGACCGGCGCGCGTTCGAACATCGGCTGCGACGAGGTCGCCGACGCGAGCAGTCGGCCGCCGGGATCGATCAGGCTCATGCGCACGGCTCCAGCGGCGGCAGCTCGAGCGACAGGCGCGTGGCGAGTTGCCTGCGCGTCGCGTCCAGATGGGCGACGGCACGCGCGCGATCGGGTTCGCAGCGCGCGAGGGTGATCGCGCCGACGAGTTCGGCCAGCACCGAACTCGCCAGGCCGTGCGCGTCGTCATGACCGAGCCGCGCCAGCGGCGGCGCGAGTGCCTGCGCGAGCGCCTGCACGCCCGCCGCGAACGCTGCTCGCGCCGGCGCGTCCAGCCGCGGCAGGTCGCTGGCGAGCGCGGCGATCGGGCAGCCCTTGCCGGGTGCGTCGCGGTGCGCCATCGACAGGTACAGGCGCAGGTAGGTGGTCAGCGCCTGCGCATCGTCACGGCCTTCGTTGCATCGCGCCCAGTGATCGAGCGCGTCCTCGAACATCCGTGCGATGGCCGCAGCGACCAGTTCGTCCTTCGATGCGAAGTGCGCATAGAAGCCGCCGTGGGTCAGGCCGGCTTCGCGCATCACTGCCGCCACGCCGATGCGCTGCGGGCCGTCGGCGCGGAGCGCGCGGGCGGCGGCGCGGACGACGCGCTGGCGGGTTTCGAGCTTGTGGTCGGCGTGGTAACGCATGGCGATTCGCGCTTATATGATGTTCGTCATATTACGTTTGGCGACACACCGCGCCAGTGCCGTCGCGCGCATTCAGCAATCCCGATCAACGCGCTGCTGCGACGCTGTGTTCCCCCCGATGGAGCACGGCGATGTCGATCCCCCTGGAAGGCGGCTGTCAATGCGGCGCGGTGCGCTACCGCGCGACCGCCGAGCCGACGATGGTTGCGCTGTGCCACTGCTCGATGTGCCGTCGCTCGAGCGGCGCGCCGATGCTGGGTTGGGCGATGTTCGAAGCCGATCGTGTCGAGTTCACGGGCGAACGCCGCGTCGAGCACGCGTCGTCGGCGGATGCGCGGCGCGGCTTCTGCGGCCGGTGCGGGACCGGCCTGAGCTTCACCGCCGACTACCTGCCCGGTCTGATCGATCTCACGCTGGGCAGCTTCGACGACCCTGCGCGCCTGCCGCCCCACTTCCACTACTGGGATGGCGAGCGCCTGCCCTGGCTGGGCATCGCCGACGGCCTGCCACGCCATCGCGAATTCCCGCCGATGGAATCCGAACCCGTCTGACGCCGCCGTCGTATCGCGATGAGGCCCATTGGCCCCACGCATCGGCCCTGCATTGGCACTCGAATGGAACCGATTGCCGACCTACCGTCGTCCTGCCCTTCCCCCACGTCGAGGACCCGACGATGACGACGACCCGTACCTCCTCCATGCCGCGGCGCTGCATGCTCGCGGTCGTTTCCCTGCTCTCGCTGGCGGCGATCGCGCCCGCCTTCGCCGGTGGCCACGGCGGCGACCACGGCGCCCGCGGCTGCGCGCGCCAGTTCGAGCTGGCCCAGCGCATGGACATGGAATCCTTCCGCGATTACGACGCCGAGACCTTCCGCGCCGTGCACGACGACCGCGCCATCACCATCTTCGCCAGCGGCGCGAAGTTCACCGGCATCGACGCGATCATGACCGCGCTGGCCAGCCACTTCGCCAACCGGGAGGCGCAGTGGACCTGGACCGAGCTCTACCGCGTGGTCGACGGCTGCAACTCCGCGTTCATCCTCTACGAGACGGTGTACGAGATCCCGCGCATCGGCTTCCGCCAGCACGCCTACACCGGCGTCACCTACAGCCACGACGGTCGCCGTTGGCTCGCCATCGCCGACCAGGGCACCGCGTTGCCGTGACGCATCGCTTCGGGTCCGACCGCATCGGCGCGCGCGATGGGGTCGGGTCCTCTTTGCGGTGCGCGTCCTTCTCAGACGCATTCAGGGGGCGCAGCGCCCTCGAGCGTGCGTTTCATCGTACGCAACCCTTCCTCGATCATCGCCGTGACCGGCCCGGCGGCTTCGTCGGGCAGCAGGTCGGCGATCCAGCGCAGCCGCGTGCCTGCGTTCCCGTGTTCGAACGCCTGCACCGACGCGTTGTAGTGCTCGAACGAATCGCCGACGCCGGCCCACGCGACGCGATGGCGCTGCTCGTCGATGCCGATGATCGGTTCGCGCACCACCGTCCCGTTGCCGAAGGTCACCACGCGCACGCGCCCCTCCATCCGGCAGTCGACGACGAAGCCGGGAACCAGGCGTTCGTGGATGTGGCCGACGTCGCGCAGCGCATCCCACGCCGTGGACAGCGGGACGTCGACATCGATGTCGCGGTGGATCGACGCCATCGGATTTCTCCTTGCGAAAGCAGGGTGTCCCAGCCTGACGCCGGTGCCGCGCGGCCGCCACGCCCGTTGCGGGCCATCCGACGGATGGATGCGTTTCGGATTCGTCCGATGGCGGCAGGCGAACGGCGCTGCAAATCTGGCCCGGGCCGTGCGAGTCGGTCCAGGGCGCCCATCCCCCACGGGCGTCCGCTCCTTTCAGGGCTGCCGGAACCTTCCGCAGCCCTTTTTTTCGTCCACGCGCTGCGCACACACCTGCACGCACCGCCACGGCGTCCCGCCGTATCCTGTGCGCCCCACGTCCGGCGCCGCGGCCATGCACTCCGAATACGATCCCGACGACAACTTCGCCCGCTCGTTCCACAGCGAGGCCGACATCGACGAGGACGACGCGCTGGAAGCGGTCGCATGGCAGTTCCTGCTGCTCATCAATCCCGGCGACGACGAGGCGGCGTTCGAGCAGTTTTCCGCCATCCGCGAGGCGCTGGCCGAAGGCGCCGACCCGGTCGCACTGCTGCGCGAGGCGATCGATTGGCGTTCGGGCTTCTACATCGACGACAGCGACCCGGCCGGGTTGATCGACGTGCTCGACGAGCTCGCCTCGCGCCTTGGCCTGCGGATCGAATGGGGCGCTGACACCGACGAGGCGGAATTCCTCGCCGATGCCGAAGTGCCCGCGCTGGTAAACGTCGCCTTCGACCGCCTGCGCGAGCACCACTACACCTTGTGGACCTGGGAAACCGGCGAGAACGCGCAGGCCGGCTTCATCACCCGCCAGCGCGACGACGAGGCGCTGCGCACGGTCGCCGGCGCGCTCGGATTCCACGTACGTACCGGGGCGATGTAACGCTGCACGCACTGCAGCGGGCGCACGCGCTCAGTCGTGCGCGGGAAAGCGCACGACGAACTGGCTGCCCTTGCCCGGTCCCTCGCTGCGCGCCTGCACGCTGCCGCCGTGCAGCTCGACAATCTTCTTCACCAGCGCCAGACCCAGCCCCAGGCCCAGCTTCGAGGTTTCCACGCGCTGCAGGGTGAACATTTCGAACAGGCGCTCCAGCCGTTCCGAGGCGATGCCCACGCCCTCGTCCGACACGCGCACGATCACCTCCAGTCCTTCCAGCGTGCCGCTCACCCAGATCCGGCCGGGCGCGGGTGTGTAGCGCAGCGCATTGGCGATCAGGTTCACGAACACCTGCTGCATGCGCATGCGGTCCACGCGCACTTCGATGTCGTTGCGCGGGACGAGCACGCGCAGGACGCGACCGTCCTCCTGCATCTGTCGCCGCGCGATGTCCGAGGACGCTTCCAGCAATTCGCGCAGGCTGCAACGGGTACGTTCCAGGCAGAAGCCGTCGGAATGGACCTTGCTGTGGTGCATGAGGTCTTCGATGAGCCGGGCGGCCAGCGAGACGTTGCGTTCGATCACCTCCATCGGCGCGGTGATCTTTTCGTCGCCGTCGCAGCGCCGCCGCAACAGCCCGGCGGCGAGGCTGATGCCCGACAGGGGATTGCGCAGTTCGTGCGCGAGCAGCGCGATGGCGGCGCTCTTGGCATCGCTGGACTGGGTCGCGGCGCGGCACCGCTCGCGACTGCTCTCCATCTGCATCTTCACCTCGGTGAGATCGCGGAACAGCTTGAGATAGCTGCAGCCCGGCAGCTGGCCGTCCAGAAACACGGTGACGCCGGACGCCCAGAACCGCGAACGGTCCAGGCGCGCCATCCAGCGATCGTCCGACGCCGTGCCGCGATGGCGCGATTCGACGAGTTCGTGCTCCGGGATGCCTGCGTTCACATCGCGCTTGAGGAAGAAGCGCGCCATGTTCAATCCGACCAGTCCGCCCGGCGCGGCGCCGAGGATGATCTCCGCGCCCGCGTTGGTCCACGTCACCTCGCCCTGGGCGCCCAGCAGCAGCGCGGCGTGCTCCGACGAACGCACGGCGAACGCCCAGAGCATGTCCTTGATGGTCTGTTCGTCGACCGGCGGGTGGAGCGCATGGCTGTCCATTCGCTTGCTCCCGCGGAAGTCCCCCGCAGTGTGCCCCCGCGCATGGGTGCGTCCCCGTGAAGGTGCTGACTGCGACGTTCAGCGTGATCGCAGGCCTGCAGAGAGACGGGCGGCGCGTGTCCACGGGCGGCCGGGAACGGCTACGCTGCGACGCTCCGCGATCGCGTCCGCCGCCGCCGCCGATGACCCGTCAAATCCCGACCCTTTTCCTGCTCGCCGCCCTGTGCGGCCTCACGGGACACACGATGGCCGGGGAACCGGTCGCGAGCGTGCGCGTCGCCTTCGATCGCGACGGCATCGTCTCCACGCAGACGCGGGGATGGGCGGACGTCGCCACGCAACGCGCCGTGAGCGCCGACGACCCGGTGCGTATCGCATCCATCTCCAAGATGCTTACCGCGATCGGCGCGATGCGGCTGGTCGAACAGGGCAAGCTGGACCTCGACGCCGACGTCTCGTCGCTGCTTGGCTGGCGCCTGCGCCATCCGGGGTTTCCGGACACGCCCATCACCTTGCGCCTGCTGCTGTCGCACCGCGCTAGCCTCACCGACGACGCCGGCTATTACGCGATCCCGCTCGACGGTGCGCTGCGCGAGGTCACCGACGACGCGCGCGCATGGGACAACGCGCACGCGCCCGGCACGTTCTTCCGCTACGCCAACCTCAACTTCCCGGTCGTCGCCTCGGCGATGGAACGCGCCACGGGCGAGCGCTTCGACACGCTGATGCAGCGCCTGGTGTTCGCGCCGCTGCACATCGATGCGTGCTTCAACTGGGAGAGTTGCAACGAGGCGACCGTCGCGCGCGCCGTGGTCCTGTACGACACCGACGGCAAGCCGATCCGCGACGACAACGGCGGCCGCAAGCCGGCGTGTTCGGTCAACCTCTCCACGCACGGTGATTGCGACCTGTCGCAATGGAAGCCCGGCCGCAACGGCGCGTTGTTCTCGCCGCAGGGCGGGCTGCGCATCTCGTGCAACGGGCTGGCGAAGGTCGGTCGCCTGTTGCTGGGCGAGGGCGAGGTGGACGGCGTGCGGCTGCTCTCGGCCGAATCGGTGCGCACGCTCGCGCAGCCCCTGTGGACGTATGCCGAGGGCACCGGCCTCACCGTGGAAGAGGACGACAGCAGCCAGTCGCAGCGCGGCTTCTTCTGCCGCTACGGGCTGGCCGTGCAGACGCTGGCGACGAAGCGCGAAGGCTGCCGCGACGATCCCTTCGGCGACGGCGTCGCGCGCGTCGGCCACGCGGGCGCGGCGTACGGACTGCTGTCGGGCGTGTGGATCGATCGCGCGTCCGGGACGGGCGTGGCGTACTTCGCGACCGGCGTCGCCGATGCGCCGCGCGGCGAGCGCTCGGCGTTTACCGCGGTGGAAGAAGCGCTGGCGCGCGGCGACGCGTCGAAGTAGGACGCGTCAGTCGCACTCGCCCAGCGCGAGTTCGGCCGTGCGGCGCTGGTCCGCGCGCGCCCATGCATAGATCAGCAGCCCCGCGACCGCGGTCGCCGCACCGACCACGCCGGTCGAGGTCCAGCCGTAGCCGGCGGTGATCGCCATGCCGCCTAGCCACGGGCCGAGCGCATTGGCGAAGTTGAAGGCCGAGTGGTTCGACGCGGCGGCCAGCGTCTGCGCCGAACGCGCCACGTCCATCAGATGCGCCTGCAACACGGTCGCCAGCGCGCCCATCGTGCCCACCGCGAGCACCGCAGGCAGCACGGTCCACGGCGAATGCGCGGCGAGCGGGAACACCAGCAGCACCGCGACCGACCACAGCAGCACCATGGGCGCGGCGCGGAAACCGAATCGGTCGAACAACCAGCCGCCGCCGAGGGTGCCCAGGATGCCGCCGATGCCGAACGCGACCAGGCCGAACGGCACGAACGACTCGCGCACGCCGGTGACGTGGACCAGCGTGGGCGCCAGGTAACTGAAGACGCAGAACATGCCGGCGAAGCCGATCGCGCCGATGCCCAGCGCCAGCCACACCGGCTTGCGGTTGAAGTCGCGCAGTTCTCGCCACGCATCCGGGCGCGGCGCGTTCATGCCACGCGGCAGCACGCGCATCGTCATCGCCACGGTCGCCAGCGCGAGCACCGACACCAGCGCGAACGCCCATCGCCAGCCGAAGCTCTGCCCCAGCCACGTCGCCAGCGGATTGCCGACCAGCAGCGCGATCGACAGGCCCAGCATCACCCGGCCCACGGCGAGGCCGCGCTGTTCCGGCGGGCTGATGCGCGCCGCCACCAGCGCGGCGATGCCGAAGTACGCGCCGTGCGGCAGGCCGGCGACGAAACGCGCCAACATCAGCGTGAAGTAGCCCGGCGCGAGTGCGCTGGCGAGGTTGCCGAACGCGTAGAAGCCCATCAGGCACAGCAACAGGCTGCGCCGCGACATCCGGTTGCCGAGGATCGCCAGCGTCGGTGCGCCGACCACGACGCCCAGCGCGTAGGCGCTGATGACGTGGCCGACCTGCGGCTCGTTCACCCCGAGGCTGCGGGCGATGTCGCTGATCAGCCCCATCACCACGAACTCGCTGGTGCCGATGGCGAAGCCGCCCATGGCCAAGGCGAAGAGGATCAGCGTGACCTGGCGCGGGCTGAGCGCGGGAGAGGATGCGGGGGTCATGGGTGCATTATGTTGCATCGCAGCAACCGACGCGACCTCGAGGCTGAATGGGCGCGGTTCCGGCCAGATCGCGCAAGCATCGTAGCCCGGGTAAGCGCAGCGCACCCGGGGTCGGGCGCTCACCACCCCGGGTGCGCTGCGCTTACCCGGGCTACAGGGCCAATCGCCGCAACTCCGCCACCGAGTCGAAGAACTCCTCCGCTCCCGCCGCACGCAACGCATCGGCGTGCGCGTAGCCCCAGCCGACCGCGCCGAAGGCCACGCCGGCGCGGCGGGCGGCCTCGCCGTCGCTGACCTGATCTCCGACATAGATCGCCTGGGACGCATCCGCTTTCGCCTGATTGAGCATGCGCGCGATGCGCCGGTGCTTGCCGAGCATGTGCGCGCCGCCATCGACGCGTTCGATCGCCGCCATCAGCTCCTCTCCGAGCACGCGCCTCACGTTGTCGGCCGAGTTGGACGTCAGGATCGCCAGCCGCGCCCCGCCTTCGCGAAGCTGGCGCAGCGCCTGCGCCACGCCGGGGAACAGCGGCACCGGTGGCGCGGCGCGCATCGTGCGCACGAAGTCGGCCGCGACGATGGGCAGCTTCCATTTCGGAAAGCCGAGCGTGTCGAGCAACTCGCGCGTGCCCATGCGCCGCATCTCGTCGATGCGGTCTTCGGGAATGGCATCGAACCCGTGCCGCTGCGCCAGCACGTGCTGCGCCTCCACGAAGAACGGGAAGGAATCGGCCAGCGTGCCGTCGAAATCGAAGATGACCAGTGGGTAGCGCATGCGCCCGATTGTGCCTGCGCCCGCGTGAAAGACCGGCTTGAGCGGTATCGCCCCGAAGCTGGCTAGAGTGTGCACCGATGAACCTCTCGCCCGCCCTCGCCGCCCGCCTGGCCGACGCCATCCTCGTGACGCACGTTGGCATCGTCGCGTTCGTGATCCTGGGCACCATCGCGATCTTCGTCGGCCGCAGGCGCTGGCCGTGGGTGCGCGGTTTCCGCTGGCGGCTGACGCACGTGCTGCTGATGGTGTTCATCGCGTTGCAGGCGTGGCTGGGCGCGTTGTGTCCGCTGACCGTGTGGGAACAAGCGCTGCGCCGCCGCGCCGGGCAGGCCAGTTACGGCGAATCCTTCATCGAGCACTGGCTCTCACGCCTGATCTTCTTCGACGCGCCGTGGTGGAGTTTCGTCGCCGCGTACAGCGCATTCGCCGCGCTGGTGCTGCTGGCGTGGCTCGTCGTGCCTCCCAGGCGCGGTCGCGGCACGTAGACATCGCCTGAAGCCCGACGGCGCTATCCTCGCGCGGCACCGCACGGGATCGCCTCCATGGCCCGCTCCGGAATCCTTCCGCTGGTCGCCGCGCTCGGCCTGACGCCGGATGCGTTCGCACAGCTGCGCGAAGGCAGCGTCCAAGCGCATTACCTGCACCTGGACGATGCGCGCCTGGGCCCGGCGAGCATGTCGGGTTTCGAAACCGGTCTGCGCGCGTGGACGCCGACCTTCGGTGCCGGCTTCGCCGTCGGCGCGGATTACCTCTACACGCACTACGAATACGAAGGCCTGCCCACGCGCGACCGCGATCTGCACCGTCTCGCCATCCCGCTGGAGTGGGCCTCGCAGGGCGCGACCTCGGTCACCATCACGGCCATTCCCACCGTCGCCACCTCGTCGAACATCTTCAAGGACCTGTTCTCGCGCAGCACAGGCGACGACTTCCAACTGTACGCACGCGCGACGTTGGAACGCGCCGCGGACGAAGGCTGGGGCTGGCGGCTTGGCGCGGCATACGACGACAGCTTCGGCGACCCCAAGGCGTACCCCATCGCGGCGATGACGTACGCCGCCTCGTCGTTCGCACTCGAACTCGGCTGGCCGCGCGCGAGCGCGCACTGGCGTCCGAACCACGCGTGGCGTCTGGGTATCGAAGTCGAACCGGCCGGCGCACGCTGGCACGTGGTGAGCGACGAACGCGACGGCGCCGATTTCGATTACACCGTCGAAGCCTGGCGCGCCGCGCTCACCGCCGATTGGCGCTTCGCGTCGCAGTGGGGCGTCGCAGCGCAGGTCGGCAGCGAGTTCGACCGCCACCACGACTTCGAAGACGACACCGGTGCGCGCATCGACGTGGGCGCCGAGTCGACGGCGTTCGCGGCATTCGCGCTGCGTTTCGATTTCTGATCGCTGGCCGCCGACGCGCGACCCCGGCGTTGTATTCCCAAAGGAGCACCACGTGCACGCGCCGCGACCGCAGGCGGCGCGAGGAGACGCCCATGCCGGACCGCCGCCACTTCCTTCGCCGTGCGCTTTCGCTCGGCGTGGTTCCTGCCGCCCTGACGCTGTCCGGATGCAAGTCGCTGATCGACGTGCTCGGCCAGGCCTGTCCGGAAGATCCGTCCGAGAGCGGCGGCATCGACTGGACGCCGGACGTGATGCATCCGGTGTTCTTCGGCTTGAAGGACTACACCACCGCCGACGGCGCGCCGTCGACGTTGCGCGTGTTCTACCCCTCGTACCAGACGCCGTTCGACGGCGGCGCGCGCAAGATCCTCAAGAGTTGCCTGGACCGCTGGCCGGTGGTGCTGTTCCTGCACGGCCAACCCGCATGCCTGAGCGACATGCAGTACTACCTGCGCTGGCGGCGCATCCCGGAGATGCTGGCCCGCAGCGGCTATGTCGTCGTGGTGCCGAAGTACTCACAGGCCCTGCCCGCCAACGATTCGCCGCTGATCGCCTTCGCAAACAGCGTCATCGACTGGGCGCGCACGTCGTGGGAACACGCGCAATGGGTGGACAAGCGCCCCGAGGCGGTCGCGCTGGTCGGCCATTCGTTCGGCGCGCTGCTGTCGGCGCAGGTCGCGCGCGCGCGCGGCAACATCGGCGCCCTCGTCGCGCTGAGCGGCGCGTGGATTGACTTCCACGGTATCGATGTCGACCCGCAGCAAGTGCTCAACTCCATCGGCGCGCCGTCGTTCTTCCAGTGGGCGCGCAACGTGACCTTCGAGGACATGGACGGCCACGGCATGTTCGACAACATCCCGGGTACCAAGTACGGGCTGGAACACCCGGGCCAGCATTTCGACTACCTGCCCTCCAACCAGTTGTGCATGGCCGAGCGCGGCCGCTGCCCGTGGGTGGAACGCGTTTCGGCGGAGCTGACCGCGCTGTTCCTCGCACGCAAGTTCACGCTGGCGCGCTCGAACACGATCATTCCCGTGGATCTGAAACCACCCACCGTGACCCTGACGCCGAAGCAGCAGTTCTACGGCGGCGCCGACTTCACCGGCCTGGATGCGATCCGCGGCAGCGCGGACTGCAAATCCACCGAGTTGCGCTGGGTGGACGGCACTCAGTCGGGCACGCGCGACCTGGCGGCCTGAGCGCGCCGCACCGCCTTCTGGCGGCCGCGCCCAGGTCTTGCGACCCGTACGTCGAAGGAACGAAACGCGAAGCGCAGCCGGCTGCGCCTCGCGTGGATGTCATCGCCGCAACGCTTGCGCGATCAGCGGTATCCGCCCGCCGCCTTGACCAGCTCGCCGCTGAGCCAGCGCGAGTCGTCGGAGGCGAGAAACGCTACCGCGCGTGCGATGTCGTCCGGCTGGCCGATGCGGCCCAGCGGCGTGTGGCCCACCACTTCGTCCTGGAAGTCCGAGCCGATGACGCCCGCATCGTGCGCGCCTTCGGTTTCGACCATGCCAGGGTTGATGGAGTTGACGCGGATGCCGCGCGGGCCCAGTTCGCGCGAGAGCACGCCGGTGATGGCGTCCACCGCGCCCTTGGTGCCGCTGTAGACGGCGCTGCCCGGCGGGGTGATGTGCGATACCACCGAGCCGATGTTGATCACGCTGCCACTCTCGCCCAGGTGCTTGGCAGCCGCCTGCGTGGTCAGCAGCAGGCCCAGCACGTTGATTCCGAACTGGCGATGGAACTGTTCTTCGGTGATCTCTTCCAGCGGCGCGAACTGGTACACGCCGGAGTTGTTGACGAGCACGTCGAGGCGGCCGAATTCCTTTACGGTCGCGTCGACCAACGCCTGCGCCTCGTCGGCCTTGGACACGTCGGCCTTCACCGCGATGGCCTTGCCGCCGGCCTTCGCGATGCGCTCGACCACGGCGTCCGCGCCGGCCTTGCTGGATGCGTAATTGACGACGACCGAAGCGCCGTCGGCGGCCAGCGCCTGCGCGATGCCGGCACCGATGCCCTTCGATGCACCGGTCACGATGGCGACTTTTCCTGCGAGCTTGCTCATTGGTATTTCCTGATGGGAGAGGAGGAACGAACCCGCGAGTGGGCGGGTGCTGAGCAATGACGTGGTCGCGGAAGGGCGGGAATAAAGGCGGCGATCGGGGGAGTCTGAGTCCCGCGTACGGGATGAAGAGGCGCGCGCGTGGCGACCCGCCGGCCGGGGCGTCGTCAAAATTTCGTAAGCTCAAGGCGCGGGCAGGGAGCCCGCGTACAGGGGACAACTCAATGAAGCATTGGCTAGTGGCCGTCGCGGCCATCGGCGCGACGGCGTGCACGACACAGATGGAGACGCGTCCGAGCGGAAACGGCGTCCATGGCGTGGTAGGCGCGCCGTACGCGCTGCCGGTCGTCCATCACGACCTCACCGTGACGCGCACGCTGGTGGGCTGCAAGCTCGCCCCGGATGGCACGATCGAAAAGCTCGAGTTCGAGGCGAAGGTCGAGCACGCGCCGCGCTTCGTGGCCGGCGAGCGCTACGTGATCGACTACAGCGCGCTCGGCAACTGGCACAAGACGTCGGGCTTCAAGATCAGCACGTTCCCGAACCAGACGCTCAAGGGCGTCAACTCCGAAGCGGACGATCGCAGCCCGGAGATCATCGGCGCGACGGTGAAGACGGTGCTGACGGCTGCGCGCATTGTTAGCGGCATGCCCGGAGGTTCGGTGGCCCGTGCCCCGACCCAGGTGACCGCAACAGAGGCGCAAAGACTACTCGGCGCGCTGAAGCACAACGCCCTGGCGAGCGACATGTCGAAGCTTCGCGAACTGATCGCCGATGCCACGCTGCCCGCCTTGCCGCAATGCCCGTCCGAAGTCGCCTCGATGAAGCAGGCCAGCGACGCGCTGGACGACAAGACGGCGGAACTGTCGAAGCTGACCCGCAAGCTCGATGCCATCGTCGTGCCGGCGCTGATCGGCCTGGCGACGGAGGAGCAGAAGCAGGAAGTCGCGGCGCTGCGCAAGAAGATCCTGGAAGTCACCGACCAGCAGGCCGCCGTGCAGCGTCAGTACGACACGTATGCGGAGAAGGTGCGCTTCGTCGAGACCGTGACGTTCACGCCGCAGAGCGGAAAGACCGACAACTCGCACGAGTTCGCCTTCCCCGGCGGGAAGACCGAGGCGATGCAGACGCAACGACTGCGCGCGATGTTCGACATCAACGACACGGTGCTGCCCAAGGAACTGGTGAAGCTGCTGCGGGAATCGGCCACGGTCAGCGCGAGCCTGATACTGGATGCGGAGCCGAAACCGAAGCCGAACCCGGTGCCGGGGTCGGTGACGGCGCCTCCTTCCGTTTGCGAACAGGCGAACCTGCAAGCCAAAGATTGCGAATCCCCGGAAATGCCCGAATGGGGCAACGGCAAGCCGCGCGCCATCCCCGGCATCGCGTTCCGCAACCCGGTGCAGGCACGCCTGCGCGTGTGCAAGGCGCTTACCGCTCCGGAATGCACGTACGGCACCACGCAGCCGATGCTGCTGGACACGACGGTGAGCGTTCCGCAGTTGGGGCGCCTGACCATCCTGCCGTTCCGCAACGGCTTCGGCGCCAACAACCGTGTGGAAGCGGTGTTCCGCGAAGACGGTTCGCTGGACTGGCTGAGCTACGACGTGAAGGAAGCCAGCGGCGAGAACCTAGCCAACATGCTTGGCGACGGCGCCGACCAGTACCTGGCGTATCGCAAGGAACGGCGCGAGCAGGAAAAGGCCGAACTCGCCGAAACGGCCGCTGCGCCGGGCAAGGCGCTGGACGAGCAGATCGCCATGCTCAAGAAGCAGCAGGAACTCGCGCAGCTCGAAGCCGCGAAAGCGCCCGCCACCGTGTCGCAGCAGCAGGAACTCACGCGCCTTGAAGCGGAGGTCGCCCGCCTCACCGCGCTCAAGCAGATCAAGGAACTCGACGCGGCGCTGAAGAAGCAGGACGACGCCTGAGGTTTCGATGACGACAACGCCCTCCTCCCGCCCGCGGGAGGAGGGTATGTGTCGTCACTTCGGCTGCAAATACCGCGCGAACACCCAGTCCGCCACCTGGTTGCCCGCCTTCAATCCGGCCAGGCAGCCTTCGGTGAAGTGGATGCCCGAGTACACGCGCGCCATCGCCTGCTCCTGCTCCGCGGTGGACAGCGACGGATAGCTGCGAGTGATCGTCTTCGCCGGCAGGTCCACCAGCGGCGGCGGCAGCGGGTTGATGGCTGCATTGACGGTGCGCGTGAATGGCACCGCGTCGCTCTTGAAGTAGCGCCGCAACGTCTGCGCGGCCGCGCCGGTCATCGACGTCGATGCGCACGGGTAATCCGGATACGGCGGCGTCTGCAGGAACGGCCGCCATGTCGGATCGCTCCTGGTGAACGGGTTGCCATCGTCGGGCCAACGGATCGCGGTGACCGGGCGCCAGAAGTTGTACGTGTACTTGTCGGCCATGTTCGTAATCAGCGCGTCGGCCGTGGCCATGTTCAACAACGCGAACAACCGTGCGTGCTGCCAGCGATCGAGCCCGCGAATGGCAGAGGCGAGGCGCGCATTGCCGTTCCAGTCCAGCCCGCCGGCGGGCCAGAACCGCGCGATGTCGCTGGGCGGCGAGTTCGGCTGTGCACCGCGCATCCGCGCGTCACCTATCGACTTCACCAGGTTGTACTCGGACGCATACTTCGGGCTCGTGACCTTGAAGATCTTGCCGGGCGGTGCGTGGAACTGCGCCGCGCTGGTCACCGCGAAAGGCGTGACGAAGACCCAGCCCGTGAACGCAGGCGTGGTGACGGCCGGGAATTCCGGCGCGGGCGTCGCCTGGTGCACGCCCACGGACGGCGGCAGCGAGTACGCGGGAAGGTTCGGCGTGCCCGAACCGTCGATGGGCATGAGTCCACCGGAACCATTGTCGGCATAACGCAACGCGATGATCGTGTCGGCGGCCGATTCGCCCGCGGCGATGCCCGCCGCTTCCGAAGCATCCGGCGCACCGGGGCCGATCGCCGCGTCGTACATCGCGTTGATCGCCGCGATCGCATTCGCGCGTGCCGTGGCTTCGGCGGGCGTCGGCGGGGCAGGCAACGCACCGATCATCGCCAGCAATGCGGTGCGATTGGCCGCCGCCACCGCCGCATCGGGCGAGGCGTTGCCCGGTGCGCTCGTCACCGGCCGGTAGGTGTTGAAGCGCGACTGGATC
This sequence comes from Lysobacteraceae bacterium P, assembly GCA_005503055.1. GTDB lineage: Bacteria > Pseudomonadota > Gammaproteobacteria > Xanthomonadales > Xanthomonadaceae > Lysobacter_J. The sequence continues at coordinate 245,433 of SCOX01000002.1, forward strand.
GAGTTGAGCGCATCGTGCACCGAGAGCGACGCGATGGCGACCGCGCGTGCCTGCTGTTGCGGTCCGCCGAAGCGTGGACCGACGACAGGCCCGCTGGCGAGTGCGTTCCAGTCGGTGACTGAATCGGCCTGCGCCGGAAGGGTGATCGAAAGCGCAAGCGCGGCGACAAGCCGCAATCGGCGCGTGGCGCGCCGCGAGTGCGAGCGTGGGGAGTTCATGGCGATGTCCTGTGGGGGAAGGAGGACGCGCCTGCCCGCAAGCGCCGGGCAGGCGCATTGGGTTCCAACGCAGTTTGCGTGCTGGCCGGCCTACCCTGCGTCGCCCATTACGCAATGGCCGATGGACGGTGTGAAGCTGGCACGGATGTTGGCGGCGGGCTCAATCCGCGCAGTGCCCCTCGCCTTCGCCGCGCTCGACGATGCGGATCGTGACACTTGCACTGGCCTCGCCGCGCGCATCGTCGGCAACGGTGAGCGTGATGCGATGGCGCCCCGGCAGCAGGTCGTCGCGGATCAACTGCGCGCCGGTGCCGAGCACCCCTTGCAGGCTCGATGTCCACACCGCGTCGGCCGCATCGCACATGCCGTGATCGGGTGAATATCCGCCGCCGGCGAAATGCACCGGCGCGCCCTGCGCGAAGCGCTCGCCATCGCGCGGTGAGACCAGATGCGCCTTGGGCGGCTTGACCGGCACCGCGAACGCCTCCGTGCGCACCGACGTCGACGCCAGGCCGCTGGACACGATCACTTCGAAACGGCAACGCTCGCCGCCGGGGAGATCGTGCAGGCGCGACAGGTAGCGCCCATCGGCAATCCCCGACGCCAACGCCGTCCACGTGCGTCCGTCGTCGTTGGAGTAGCGCACCAGCGCATGCGACTGCGCATCGCCGTCTTCCAGGTTCCATTCCACGCGCGCCAGGTCGTCGCCGTCGCGTTCGGCGCGATGAAGCGGTGCCAGCTGCACGCGTGGTTTGTGGCGATCGACTTCGTGCGTGTCGAGTTCCTTGCCGTGACGGACGAAGGTGAGCGCGGTGACATCGTCGGACCACGGCAGCACTTCGTGGTAGTCGAGCCACGGGCCATCGGGATCCTGGTACGGATTGGGCGCATGGCAGCGGTGGCTGCGGATCACTTCGCCGTCGGCGCCACGCACGTCGATCATCACCTCCGAACGCGGGCGGTGGTCGTCCGGCGCGGGCACTTCGACGGTGTAGCTGGGCAGCAGTTCCACGCGCCCGTCGCGGTGCATGCGGAAGCTGAGGATCTTCACGATGAGCACCACCTTCAGGACCAGGTCGCCGGTGCCGTCGTTGACGATCACCGTGTCCATTAGGTCGCGGTAGAAGTACGGCGAGATCCACGTGGCGGCCGGGAACGGCACGTCGGTGGCATCGAAGTACGACATGAAGTCGCGCGTGGTGTTGGGATTGAACAGCGTCATGCGCTGCACGTTGACGCCGAACTCGCCGATGCTGGCGAACGGGAACGTAGCGTAGGTGGGATACGCCGTGTCGTACGGCCCGGCGGCCATGCCGTCGTTGAGGTGCAGCATCCCGAACGCGTGGCCGATCTCGTGCGACAGCGCGCGCGTGTCGTCCTGCGCGGAAATCGCCACGCCCCAATTGCCGATTCCGCGCTGGCTGCTGCCGAGCGTTCCGGCGAGGTTGGGCGGCAGCAGGCCGATGGACACCGCGCGGATGCTCGAGGCACTGCGCGTGGTGAGCAGGTTGTTGATCAGCGAATCCCAACCGCTGTTCTTGTTGCCGCTGGCGATGCTCATGTCATCCGACCAGCTCATGACCTCGCACGGACCGAAGTCGTAACCGTGCGTCGGAAACATCGGCAGGAACCGCATCACCGTGTCGATGAACGCGTTGCCCGTGGGCGCCGCGATGTTGAGCCCGCCGCCCGTGTAATTGACCAGGAAGCCGCGCAGGCGGATCGGCGGCACGTCCTGGAAGGAGGCCACCACGTTGCGCGAGGCGCGCGCCAGCTTCGGCTTGGACGGGCCGTACACGTCGATATAGGGATTGCGCGGCCGCGCATCGAATACGCTGATCTTGATGGTGCGGTTGCCATGGCACAGCGCGGCAGGCACGCGGAAGTTGAGCGAATGGTTGAGCTGCGAGCGCCGCAGCTGGCTCGACGGCAGCGGCGCTATCGGCCCGTTGAGCGACTGGAGGGTCTTGCCGCCCACCACGATGCGCCCGTTGACGGTGTCCGCCGCAGCGCCGATGCCGAACGTACTGGCGACGAACACGCGCACCAGCAGGTCCTTGCCCGCCACCAGCGGCACCGAGTTGTCCGTACCCGCGCCGCTGCTGAGCTTGTCGAAGTTGAAGAACTGGATCGCCTGCGTGAGTTCCACGCCGACGATGGAGATGCCCGCTTCGGGCAGGAAGATGCCGCCGACGATGTCCTTCAGGATCGCGTCGCGGATGCGCTTGATCTCCCACTCGGGGATCAGCCCGCCGGGAATCGGCACCCCCGGCGGCACGACCGGATCGCCGCCCGGCCCGCCTTCCGGCATACCGGTCCCGCCGCGCCCCAGCAGCCCCTGCAACACCCGCTGCAATCGCGCCGCCAACCAGTCCGGAAGCGCTGGCAACTCGCCGCCCTCACCGCCCTGGCCAGAACCGAAGCCCGCCGCTCCGCTCAGATCGTCCGTTTCGTCCATGACACGCATCCCGGGAATGGCCGCATCGGGAAGAACGCGTGGGGTGCGCGGGTGCGGTCATGGGGGCGCATGAATGGGCGTAGGTGCGCGGGAAAGCCGGCGCTGGCGCGCGAATGCGTTACCTTCTTCATCGGCAGGGGGGCCACACGATGCAACGACTTTCGATGACCGTTTGCCTGCTCGCGCTGGCGAGCGGTGCGTGGGCGCATGGCGGCGGGCTCAATGCAGAGGGCTGCCATCACGACCGCAAGAACGGCGGTTACCACTGCCATCGTGGCGCTGCGCCCGCAACGGGCCCGGCGAGGTCGCAGCCGTTGCCGTATGCGAACGCCTTGCAACCCGGTGCCGCGTCCGGTCACGTCTTTCGCAATTGCGCCGAAGCACGCGCCGCCGGTGCCGCTCCCGTGCGTCGTGGCGATGCCGGTTATGGCCGGCACCTGGATCGCGATGGGGACGGCGTGGGTTGCGAGTGATCGAAACCTGGCGGCCCCGTAGGCGGGGTAAGCGCAGCGCACCCGGGTCCCTCATGACGCGACACCCTCACGCCGCCACGCGGTGCTCGTAGTACGGACGCTGCTTGTCTTCCAGGATCGCATCGAGCGCGGCGAGGTTGCCGGGGTCCGGGTTGAGCCACGCGTCCACGTGCTCGGGCTTGATGTTGAGAATGGTGCGGTCGTGCCCGGTCATCGCCACTTCCGGCTCCGGCTCGTCGGTGATGGCGGCGCACGACAGCAGTTCCTCGACGCCGTCCGTCCAGCGGAACCACAGCACCGGGATGTAGAGCGGCTCGCCGGTCTGCGCGGTGAACTCCAGCTCCACGCTTTGCGGGCGCTCGCCGCTGGCCAGCGCGCGGTGCTCGTAGTCGTGGCGGCTGACGCTCTCGTAGAAATGCGTGGCAACCATGACGCCGTGGTGGTGCCCGTAGAGTTTCTTCCACACGGTGCGCAGGCTGTCGCGACGCGCGTTGTTTAGGAACCCACAGACCGTTAGGAGATGCGGTACCGTAGCAGTCACTAACAGGTCAGCACGGGTACCAGAACCGACATTTGGCCGCCAACCACTGCTAACACTGAAGCTCACATCCGCGCCTTGGTCGGATATGTGTCCAGCGGCATCGGCGGCAGCCAGGTAGGCGCCTACGTCCACATTCATCACGGCGTTGCGCGCTGAGTAGCCGTAATCAACGGCGTTGCTGTACGAGTCTGCCACGAAGTTGAAGTTGTATTGGCGTCCGTCCTGTTCTAAGTAGGTACTGGTGCCTGTTTCGGGTGTGGAGCTTGAAGTTTCCAAATGGCTGGCCAGCTGATCAACGGCATCTTTTCGGCGGGTGATGTTCTCGGGTGTTTCGCGCACGAAGGCGCGTAGCGCCCCCTCCGTTTCTGCGCCCCAACTCCCCGTCACGCCTTCAGGGTGCGGTGGATTTCGCTCAAAGCTTCGGGTCATCAACGAATAGCCCGCTTCACGGACGATCCGCTGTGCCGCCAGAACTTCAGTCGGGTTGCGGTTGTTTGACCGAAGCAACGCATCTGCGAATGCCTGGTCCTGGATGACCCGCTGAGTTTCGTCGGTACCCCGGAATCCTTCTAACGCTGAATCGATCGGCGGAGGAAGACTACCGATGGCGATAGGGTCCAGCCCGGACGGCAGGGGGTTACCGCCGCCAATCAAACTGTTGGACGCCAGCGCATCCGGATAGCGTTCCGAGAAGGCCGCGCTCTCATCAACCGGATTGACGGCGGCGCTGTTTCCGCCGTCCGCCATATGCACCATCGGGTGAGATTTCTTGATCTCTTCGGCCTGCGTCGGATCCTGCGGCAGCCTGAACGGAAATGGCGGAAGCTCCCCTTCGCTGTCCCTCGGTGGTGGGGCGGAATGCGCTTGTCTCTGCGCATCGCCCACCTCCGATTCCGAGCGCGAGCGTCCACCCCCGGCACGCCCAAATACCGAGAACGCGAGAAAGCTGCCCAGCGTGCCCTGGAAGTAGAACGTCGCAATGGGGGGAATAAGCAACAGGACGATCGTGAGCATGAGGCCGATGCCACCCTGCATCATTGCCGCACTGCTCACGCTCACCGGGTTCAATCCGGTGTTGGCCGCGGCGACATAGACGCCGATGAGCACCTCGGACGTCGCCAGCACGATCTTCATCATCATTACGGCGCAGAACGCGAGCACGGCCTGACCGAACAGGGTGCCGATGCCGTACAGCAACCACTTCTGAAACAGGGCCTGCGTCGGCTTGAACAGCAGGCTCAGGATGAACAACGGCGCGAAACCGACGAATAGCGCCAGCGCCATCTGGTACATCACCAGCAGCGCACCGCCCATGAGTGCCGGCCCGCCCGTGCCGAGGCCGGCCAGCCACTGCGCGCGGCCCTTGTCCGTGTGGAGGTTCTCGCTGCCGTCGTAGAAGTTCAGTATGTCGATGGCGACCATCGCCGCCTCCATCTTGGCCAGGCTCTGGTTGACCACGTCCTCGACGCGCTGCTCCTTGCCGGTCATCAGCTGCGTGATTTCCATCGGAAGGTCGTTCACCAGGAACGCGTACAGCTGAGCGTTTCCGAATGTCATGGTCATCGCCAGGGTGACAATGAAGGCGGCACGCGCGGTATCGACCACGCCTTCCATGGCGTGGGACGCTTTGCCTTGCAGGATGCGGACGCCGAGCCACGCTATCCGCAGGGCCAACAGCACGGCCGCACTGCTGCCAACCCAGCGCATCATTTCGTGGAGCATGTTGTCGCGGAAGGTGTCGATTTCCCGGTGGATGAAATCGAAGACGACGTCGTAATAGAGCCATTGCGCTGCGCCTTCCCATTGCACCGTAAGCGCAGGCAGCAGTGCGGTGATGGCGTCCATGAGCTGTGAGCCGAGAGCAGGAAGTCTTGCGATCTTCCCTGCCCTCGCCCGTAACCTCCATGAGCGTTATTCCCCGCGCGCGGTGGGTCTCTCACGTGATGGGGGAGTTATCCAAATCAAGAGTTGCGAGGACGATCGGGATCGGCACACCGTCGCATCCGAAATCTCGCCAGTGTTGTCGCGCGAATTGAGCCGCTTGGCGAAAGCTGGAATTGCATGAGGCCATGCGGTCGCTGAGACGGACTCGCACTCTGCACAATGCCGCCGAATCGCGCCAGAATTTGCAGCGATTCCGGGGAATGATCGTCAGACATAAGAAAGGCGGCCTGTCGGCCGCCTTTCTTCTCGCCCGTCCTCTCCCACGAGGGGAGAGGGGTACAGGCATCAAACCCCAATCGGATTCGGCTTCTCCCCATCAAGCTTGTACTGCTTGATAGCCCTCGCCACATCCTTCGCCGTCATCTTCCCTTCCGCGGCCAGCGCCGCGATGGCGGCGTGGGCGATGTAGTAGCGGTCCACTTCGAAGTGGCGGCGCAGGTTGGCGCGGGTGTCGCTGCGGCCGAAGCCGTCGGTGCCCAGCACGGTGTACTTCATCGGCACGAATTCGCGGATCTGGTTGGCGAAGTTGCGCACGTAGTCCGTGGCGGCGATCGCCGGGCCCTGGCGGCCTTCCAGCAGCGTGGTGACGTACGGCTTGCGCGCGTCCTTGGCTTCCGGGTTGAGGCGGTTGGCGCGGATGGCGTCTTCGCCGTCGCGGGCCAGTTCGGTGAAGCTGGGGCAGGACCAGATATCAGCGGTAACGCCGAAGTCCTTGTCCAGCAGTTCCGCCGCCGCGATGGCTTCGCGCAGGATGGTGCCGCTACCCATCAGCTGCACGCGCAGTTCGCCCTTCTTGGGCTTGCCGGCGTCCTGCAGCAGGTACATGCCCTTGATGATGCCCTCGGCCGCGCCTTCCGGCATGTCCGGGTGGGCGTAGTTTTCGTTCATCAGGGTGATGTAGTAGTACTCGTCCTGCTGCTCGGTGAGCATGCGCTGCATGCCGTGCTGCAGGATCACCGCGACTTCGAAACCGAACGTGGGGTCGTAGCTGCGGCAGTTCGGGATGGCGCTGGCCAGCAGGTGGCTGTGGCCGTCTTCGTGCTGCAGACCTTCGCCGTTCAACGTGGTGCGGCCGGCGGTGGCGCCGAGCAGGAAGCCGCGCGCGCGCATGTCCGCCGCCTGCCAGGCGCTGTCGCCGATGCGCTGGAAGCCGAACATCGAGTAGTAGATGTAGAACGGCAGCATCTGCAGGTTGTTGGTGCTGTAGCTGGTGGCCGCGGCCATCCAGCTGGAGAACGCACCGGCCTCGGTGATGCCTTCTTCCAGCACCTGGCCCGCGGAATCCTCGCGGTAGTACATGAGCTGGTCGCGATCCACCGGCTTGTACTTCTGGCCGTGCGGGGCGTAGATGCCGATCTGGCGGAACAGGCCTTCCATGCCGAAGGTGCGCGCTTCGTCGGCGACGATGGGCACGCAACGCGGGCCGACCTGCTTGTCGCGCAGGACGATGTTGAGCGACTGCACGAACGACATCGTGGTGCTGATTTCGCGATCGCCGGTGCTCTTGAGCAGGCGCTCGAAGGCTTCGAGCTTGGGCGCTTCGAGCGATTCGCTGGCCTTGCGGCGGCGCTGCGGCAGGTAGCCGCCGAGGGCCTTGCGGCGCTCGTGCATGTATTCGACTTCCGGCGACTTCTCGCCCGGGTGGAAGAACGGCACCTTGCCGTCGGCCAGCTGCGCGTCCGTCACCGGGATGTTGAAGCGATCGCGGAACACGCGCACGGCTTCGTCGTCGAGCTTCTTGGTCTGGTGCGTGGGGTTGAGCGACTCGCCGGCCGCGCCCATGCCGTAACCCTTCACCGTCTTGGCGAGGATGACGGTGGGCATGCCCTTGGTGTTCACCGCTTCGTGGTACGCGGCGTAGACCTTGTGCGGGTCGTGACCGCCGCGGTTGAGGCGCCAGATGTCGTCATCGCTGAGGTTGGCGACGAGCTGTGCGGTCTCGGGGTACTTGTTGAAGAAGTTCTCGCGCGTGTACTTGCCGCCGAACGCCTTGCAGTTCTGGTATTCGCCGTCGACGGTTTCCATCATCAGCTGGCGCAGCTTGCCGGTGGTGTCGCGCGCCAGGAGCGGATCCCAGTAGCTGCCCCAGATGGTCTTGATGACGTTCCAGCCGGCGCCGCGGAACTGACCTTCCAGTTCCTGGATGATCTTGCCGTTGCCGCGCACCGGGCCGTCGAGGCGCTGCAGGTTGCAGTTGATGACGAAGACGAGGTTGTCCAGGCCTTCGCGGCCGGCGACGGAGATGGCGCCGAGCGATTCGGGTTCGTCCGTCTCGCCGTCGCCCAGGAACGCCCACACCTTGCGGTCGGTCTTGGGCAGCAGGCCGCGGCCTTCCAGGTACTTCCAGTTGCGCGCCTGGTAGATGGCGGCCAGCGGGCCCAGGCCCATCGACACGGTCGGCACCTGCCAGTAGTCCGGCATCAGCCACGGGTGCGGGTAGGACGAGATGCCGCGGCCGTCGACTTCCATGCGGAAGTTGTCGAGCTGCGATTCGCTGATGCGGCCTTCCAGGAACGAGCGGGCGTAGATGCCCGGCGAGCTGTGGCCCTGCACGCCGATGACGTCGCCGGGGTGGTCGCCGTCCGGGCCGCGCCAGAAGTGGTTGAAGCCGACGTCATAGAGCGTGGCAGCGGAGGCGAACGAGGCGATGTGGCCGCCCAGATCGCCCGGCTTGCGGTTGGCGCGCACGACCATTGCCAGCGCGTTCCAGCGCAGGATCGAGCGGATGCGCCATTCCATCGCATGGTCGCCGGGGCTCTTGGCCTCCAGGTGCGACGGGATGGTGTTGATGTATTCGGTGGTCGGCGAGAACGGCAGGTGCGCGCCGGCGCGGCGGGTCACCTCGACCATGCCTTCGAGCAGCTGGTGGGCGCGCTCGGCGCCTTCGCGCTCGATGACGGCCTGGACGGACTCGATCCACTCGCGGGTCTCGGTCGGATCCGGGTCGTTCTGGAGCAGGTCGGTAATGACAGCGTGGAGAGACGTCATGCGTATCGCGGCCCCTATTGGCCGCGCCTCGTGTGGGGACGGGTTAGAGCACCGATTCTAACAGGGCGATCCGGGCCGCCGGACCCCGTGGAATGGGCCGGAGCGTTGCGACGAAAGGCGAATTGCGGCGCGGGTTTGCGTACGGGGGCGGATGGGTGGGAAGTGGCCGGGAGCGGCCCGATTCCGCCGTCCCGGCGAGGGCCGCGGCCCCGGCCGTCATGCCCTCCGCGCTGTCTCGTCATTCCAGCGACAGCGGTCAGTCGTCATCCCGGCGGAGGCCGGGATCCGGGCCGTCACGTCCTCCGCGCTGTCTCGTCATTCCAGCGAAAGCTGGAATCCATTTTTGCTGTGCTCATCGCCGAGGCGCTCTCGACGTCACGTGCTCGACGGACGCAGGCTCTCTGACAAGTTGACGGCCTGGTTCCCGGCCTTCGCCGGGATGACGGGCTGGCGGCGGTCACGGGGGCCTGCCCAGGCGCCGTAGCCCGGGTAAGCGAAGCGCACCCGGGGATCATGCGGTCCCGCGCAACCTTGTCCCGGGTGCGCTTCGCTACCCGGGCTACGGGATGAGGGCCGTTACGCGCTACTTCCCCGGGGGCGGTGCGACCGGCATGCCCAGCACCTGGCGCTGGAACGTGATCATTTCCTCGCGCGTCACGCGGCCGTCGTGGTCGGCGTCCATGTGGTCGAACAACGCACGCGCGCCGGTGGCGTGTTCGGCGGCGGTGACCACGCCGTCGCCGTCCAGGTCCATCGGCATCGGGTCGTCCGACGGCGGCGGCGTTGGGGCGACCTGCGCTGCGGGTTGCGTTGCGGGATTGGGCGGAACGGAGGGCGACACGGGCGCGGTCGGCGTCGTCTGCGCCCAGATCACGATGGGCACGGCCACAATGGCCAGCACGAGCATTGCGCGGATTGCGACCTTCATGACCCCACCCCTGCAGGACGATTTCGGCCGCCACGTTAACGAGGGGCCTGTGTGCAAGCCTTCACGGCACACGCGACCCCGACCGGCCGCCACGCCGCTGTGCATCGCGATGTCCGCCGTCCTTGCCCTGCCCGGCGCGCTCTTCGTGCCGGCCCACGCGCAGTCGCGCGACGCGGCGACCACGCTCGACACGGTGGAGGTGCTGGGTGCGCGGCATGCGCTGTCGGATTTCCCGGGCTCGATCAGCGTCATCGATGGCGACACGCTGCGCGCGGGCCAGCGCCAGGTGTCGTTGGCCGAAGCGCTGGTGCGCGCGCCCGGCATCACCGTGCTCGACCGCCAGAACTACGCGCAGGACCTGCAGGTGCAGAGCCGCGGCTTCGGCGCGCGTTCCACCTTCGGCATTCGCGGCATCAAGCTGATCGTGGACGGCATTCCGTCGTCCGCGCTCGACGGCCAGGGCCAGGCGGCGAGCTTTCCGCTGAGCGCGCTCGACCGCATCCAGGTGCTGCGCGGGCCGCTCGCACTGCAATACGGCAACGCGGCAGGCGGTGCGATCGTCGGCGAGACGGGGTTCGATGGGCCGTCGGCGGAGGCCGAAGGCTGGGTGGGTTCCAATTCCAGCGCCCGTGTCGCGGCCGGTTTCGAAGGCGCGAGTTCCGAGGCGTGGCAATGGCGCGCGCTCGGCAGTTTCTTCACCACCGATGGCGATCGCCCGCACAGCTCGGCGCAACGTTCGCAACTCGACGCGATCGCGCAGTACACGCCGGACGACAATTCGCGTTTGCGCATCGTCGCCGGCGGATTGAGCCAGCCGTATACCGACGACCCGCTGGGCCTCACGCGCGCGCAGTGGGAGCGCGATCCGCATGGGACGGATCCGGTCGCCGAACAGTTCGATACGCGCAAGAAGATCGACAACGCGCAGGTCGGCGCGCGTTGGGAAGACGAATACGCGCACGGCCGCGAGTACTGGATCGGCGGCTATGGCGTCACGCGCGACGTGGTGCAATACCTCGCCATCCCCATCGCCGCGCAGCGCGCGCCCAGCAGCGCGGGTGGCGTGATCGATCTGGGGCGGCGTTCGAGCGGCATCGACGCGGGACATCGCTGGGATTTCGAACGCAGCGCACTGACGCTGGGCGTCGAGTCCGGCTGGCTCAACGAGCAACGGCGCGGCTACGAGAACTTCGTCGGCACGCAGCTCGGCGTGCGCGGCGCTCTGCGTCGCGATGAAGACAACCGCATCCGCAGCAACGAGGCGTTCGTGCTCGGCGAATTGCGCCCGGCCGAGGCGTGGACGCTGCTCGGCGCGGTGCGCCATGCGAATCTGCGCTTCGAGTCCGACGACCATTACATCGCGCCCGGCAACGGCGACGACAGCGGCACGCTGGATTACGGCGAAACCGCGGCGGCGCTGGGCGTGTCGCGCGCTTTCGATTCGGGTGAGGTGTTCGCCAGCGTCGGACGCGGGTTCGAGACCCCGACGGTGACGGAGCTCGCGTATCGGCCCGACGGCAGCGCCGGCTTCAACACCGACCTGCAACCGGCGCATTTCGACACGGCCGAAGTAGGCGTGCGCTGGCGGTTTGCGTCGAACACGGCGAGCGTGTCGGTGTACCGCATCGAAGGCGAAGACGAGATCGTGCCGGCGACCAACAGCGGGGGCCGCGCGAGCTACGCCAACGCCGGCAGCACGCAGCGCGATGGCATGGAGGCGGGGTTCGAAGGCCGCTTCCATCCGCAATGGTCGTACGCACTGACGGCGAACTGGTTGCGTGCGCGCTTCACGGGGCCGTTCGCGTATCGCGTGACGAGCGGCGCGGTGCAGGTGGTGGACGCGGGCAATCGCATTCCCGGCATTCCGCGCGCCGACGGCTACGCCGAACTGGCCTGGAACACGCACGACGGCCGCACCGTCGCGGCGGTGGAGATGCGCGCCAGCGACGGCGTGCCCACCGACGATCGCAACACCGATGCTTCCGACGGCTACGCCACCCTCGCCCTGCGCCTGCAATGGCGCGCGGCCGCGTCGGGCTGGTACGGCTTCGCGCGCGTGGACAACGTGTTCGACCGCGACTACGCCGGATCGGTGATCGTCAACGAGGGCAATGCGCGCTACTTCGAACCGGCGCCGGGGCGCGGCTTCACGCTCGGCATCGGCTGGAAGGCAGGCGGGTAAGCGCGGGCCGGTATCGCGTCGCGATGACGGGCGTGCGGTTAGGCTGCCTCCAGCGTGTCGCGGCGGCGGACCCATCGCCGGGACGCGGTTCGCCAACGGGAGAACACCCATGTGTGGGCGATGGCTGCGTGGCTGCCTGCCCTGGCTGCTTCTGATGACGCTGCTGATGGCGGGATGCCGCACGACGCACGCGCCGGGCGCGATGCAACCCGAAGAAGCACCGGCTGCCATCGCAGCGCCGGCACCCATCACCGCGACGCGCGGCGAGTTCACCCTGCCGGCCGACAAACTGGACGTGTGGAACGCGGTCGGCCAGATCGTCGTGCGCACCGACGGCGTCGAGTACCTGGGGCGCGCGCAGATGCTCGATCTGTACTCGCTGCGCTATCGCGGCGTGGAATTCCTCATCCTGACCAAGGCGATGACCGCCGCCGAGACGGGCAACGTGATGCGCACGCGCGTGACCGCGGCCACGCCGGCGGGCAAACCCATCGACAGCGACGCCACCGCCGCATTGCTCGGCCTGCTGCAGCGCGCGCTGCCGACGGAAGTCGAAAGCGTGCGTGTGCGCCAGGCGGCGGCGAAGAAGAAGAAAGCCGCCAAGGGCGGAAAGCCCTGAACGAGGCGCCCTGCCGGCACGCGCCGCGGCCCGAAACGACGATCTGTTACGCTCCGGCTCGCCAGTCCGTGCCGCACTGCCCCTCCGACGTGAGCAGAGCACCATGACTTCGAAGACGTTCGGCAGTCCGTCCGACATCCTTCAAGTGCGACCCCTGATGGACAATCAGCGGGTCCTGTTCAATGCGGCGAAGGCCGAGGCGCTTGAGCGAGGGTTCGACTTGATGCAAGACCGGACGCGCCGCTACGTGCGTCGCTGGCGCGAGGCACTGGCACACGTTGGCGAACGAGCGAGCGTGTTGGACATCGGGGCAGGCTGGATGCCACCTGAGGTGTTCGACTTGCTGATCGGACAGCACCGCCTCGACTACCACGCTTTCGACCTGGACCCCACGACCGTGCGCGAGCTCGCCGAACTGATGGCGCCAGTCGGCCTGCACCGGGAGAACTTCCGCAGCGGCGAGGTTTCGTCGCTGCCATTCGAAAAAGACTTCGAGCTGGTCTTCTCCAGCCATTGCCTCGAACACTCGGTCGATATCGTGTCGACCCTGCTGGAAATCCGCCGCGTCTTGCGCGACGGCGGCCACTTGTTCATGTCGGTACCGCTTGGCTTCGACGACAGCGGCGAACACCTGCTCTTCCTTGGGCCGGACGAGTGGATCGCATTGCTCGCGTACACCGGCTTCGACGTGCGATCGCACAGCGTCGGGCGTGTCTACATCGAAACCAGCGACCTGACGATCCTGGCCACGCGTGCGCCGGACGGTTCGATCGACGAAACCGCCGCACGGCGCCTGGCCGAACATTTCTCCAAGGCGGGTCGCACGTTCCTTACGCACTGGGATGACGGGTTCGTATTTCCGGAAGGCACCGTGCGCAATCCGGAGGTATCGATCCTGTCGGGTGCAGGGACAAGGGCATGCATCGACTTCCCCACGCCACCGCGCGCGTTGATCCTCGTACGGCATCCCTGGTCGGGTTCCGTGCGCATTTCCGACGGAGAACGGCAGATCGCGCTCGACGCCTACTATCACGAGCATTACTTGCACGGCGTCGACCTGACCGGTTTCAAGCGGACGGTCACGGTGGAAGTCGTAGGCGCCGGCCCGCTGTCGAAAGGCTGCGAGTGCGCCATCGCCGGGGCGCTTATCTAGCGCGGCCCGCATCGGCCGTTGCGATGGGCGACGGCCGAGGCGACACCTCGACCGCTCCGGTGATCTCGCATCCGTCAGGGCGCGTGCATGCCCTGCGCGATCGACGCGCGGATCTGCGCGTCGACGGCGGCAATCGCCGTCATGTTGACCACGCGGCGCGGCGTCGAGGCCGGCGTCAGGATGTGCGCCGGCTTGTCCAGGCCCATCAGGATCGGGCCGATGGCCACGCCTTCGGTCATCACGCGGACCATGTTGTAGGTGATGTTGGCCGCGTCGAGGTTGGGCATCACGAACAGGTTGGCGCGGCCCTTGAGCAGCGTGTTGGGGAAGATGCGGTGGCGCAGCTCCTCGTCCCACGCGGTGTCGGCCTGCATTTCGCCGTCGACTTCCAGCTTCGGGTAGCGCTGCTTGATGAGCTGGAACACCTTGCGCATCTTCGCCGCCGACGGGTTGTCGTGGCTGCCGTAGTTGCTGTGCGACAGCAGGGCGACCTTGGGCTCGATGCCGAACAGCTTCAGGCGGAACGAGGCCTGCAGCGCCGCTTCGGCGATCTGCTCGGCGGTCGGGTCGCACTGCACGTGGGTGTCGAGGAAGAACCACACGCCCTTGTCGTTGATGACGCCGGTCATCGCCGAGGTGCCGGTCACGCCGGGGTCGAAGTCGAACACGCTGCGCAGGTAGCCCAGCTTCTTGTGGAAGCGTCCGACCAGGCCGCAGATCATCGCGTCGGCTTCGCCGCGCTCGACCATCAGCGCCGCGATCAGCGTCGGGCGCGAGCGCAGCAGGTTCTTCGCCGCCGCCGGGGACACGCCGCGACGTTCGGTCAGCGCGTGGTACTGCTGCCAGTAGTCGTTGAAGCGAGGGTCGTCGTTGATGTTGGTCAGTTCGAAATCGACGCCCTCGCGCATGCGCAGGCCCAGGCGCTTGATGCGCGTGTCGATCACGTCCGGACGGCCGATCAGGATCGGCCAGGCGAGCTTTTCGTCGATCACCGTCTGCACGGCGCGCAGCACGGTTTCCTCTTCGCCTTCGGCGTAGACGACGCGCTTGAGGTCGCTGCGCGCGCGGTCGTAGACCGGCTTCATCACCAGGCCGGTGCGGTAGATGAACGTGCCGAGCTTTTCCTCGTAGGCGTCCATGTCCTCGATCGGGCGCGTCGCCACGCCCGATTCCATCGCCGCGCGGGCGACGGCGGGCGCCAGCTCGACCAGCAGGCGCGGGTCGAACGGACGCGGGATGAGGTAGTCGGCGCCGAACTCCGGTACGTCGCCGCCGTAGGCCGCGCCCAGGTCGGCCGATTCCTCGCGCGCCAGCTGCGCGATGGCGCGAACGCAAGCCAGCTTCATCGCTTCGTTGATGCCGGTGGCGCCCACGTCCAGCGCGCCGCGGAAGATGTACGGGAAGCACAGCGCGTTGTTGACCTGGTTCGGGTAGTCCGAACGGCCGGTCGCGATGATGCAGTCCGGACGGACGGCCTTGGCGTCCTCGGGCAGAATTTCCGGATAGGGATTGGCCAGCGCGAGGATGATCGGGCGCGGCGCCATGGTGGCGACCATTTCCGGCTTGAGGATGCCGCCGGCCGACAGGCCCAGGAACACGTCCGCGCCGTCGACGATTTCCGCCAGCGTGCGCGCCTTCGTATCGGCGGCGTAGCGTGCCTTGTCGGGGTCCAGGTGATCGCGGCCGGCGTAGATCACGCCGTCGCGGTCGAAGGCGGTGATGTTTTCCTTCTTGACGCCCAGCGCCACGAGCATGTCCAGGCAGGCGATGCCCGCCGCACCCGCGCCGGTGGTGGCCAGCTTGATCTGGCCGATGTCCTTGCCGACCACTTCCAGCGCGTTGAGCACCGCCGCGCCGACGATGATCGCGGTGCCGTGCTGGTCGTCGTGGAAGACCGGGATCTTCATCCGCTCGCGCAGCTTGCGCTCGACGATGAAGCACTCCGGCGCCTTGATGTCTTCCAGGTTGATGCCGCCGAACGTCGGTTCCAGGCTGGCGATGATGTCGACCAGCTTGTCCGGGTCGCGCTCGTCGATCTCGATGTCGAACACGTCGATTCCGGCGAACTTCTGGAACAGCACGCCCTTGCCTTCCATCACCGGCTTGCCGGCGAGCGGGCCGATGTCGCCCAGGCCCAGCACCGCCGTGCCGTTGCTGATGACCGCCACCAGGTTGCCGCGCGCGGTGAGCTCGCTGGCCGCGGTGGGATCGGCGACGATCGCCTCGCACGCGAAGGCCACGCCCGGCGAGTACGCCAGGGCGAGGTCGCGCTGCGTCACCATCGGCTTGGTCGCGGTGACCTTGATCTTGCCGGGGGGCGAGAGGCGGTGGTAGTCGAGCGCGGCTTGCTTGAGCTCGTCGGCGGGCGATTGATCGGACATCAGGGCGGAAACCACGGTCGGGCCGCCGATTCTAGCCGCTTCGGGTGAACCGCGAGGACGGCAGGGTATGGGCCGGGCGTGCCGCAGCGCGCAAAAACGCGCGCGGAACACGAGGCGCACAGGCGAAATCGGGAGATCGGGCCGCGGCGACCGCGGCCGGCTCACAGATCGGGAACGTGGCCGTCGGCGACGATCTTGTCCAGCCGGATCCGGTTGGCGAACAGCGAAAACGCCAGCATGCCCGCCAGCCCGTTGGCACGCGCCACCCATTGCGGCAGCCAGCGCGCTGGCTTGAGCACGCCCGAGGCGAACAGCGGTTCGAAACGCTGGACATCGGACAGGGTCATCTTGCCGGCGAACAGCCAGCGGCCCAGCTGCAGCTTCTGTTCGCGCAGCGCCCAGCGGAAGAACGTGTGCACGCCGACCAGGCCGCGCAGGTACACGGTGTCCTTGGCGAAGGCCGAACCGCCCGTGGTCGGCACGCCGCGGAACACGCGCTGCGCCGAGGCGAAGCTGTCTTCCGGCGTCTGCCCGGCGCCGAGGAAGTAGCGGAACACCTCGATGAAATCCGCGCCGCCCAGCGCCATCGCCACCGCTTCGATGCGCAGGCTGATGCGCTTCATGCGACCGATGTCGATGCTGCCGGTGATCTGCTCGGCGAATGTCGCCAGCCCTTCCTGGGTGGCGGTGATGCGCGGCGAGGACAGCGCCAGGCTTGGCAGCACGGGCTGCTCGCGCCCGTTGAGCGCGGTCAGCGAATGCACGAAGGCTTCGTGCTGCACCAGCTGATGGCGGTCGTAATCGCTGAAGGCCGCGCCGTGGCGCAGGCGGATGCGCGTGGCGCCGGCGGCGGCCTTGGCGATCAGGTCCGGATCTAGCACCACGTCGATCACGCGGCCGTCGAAGTAGTCGTCGAGTTCGCGCTGCAACTGCAACTGCAGGGCCGTCGCCGAGATGGTGACGTGCTCGGCCGGGGCCATCAGCTCGTGGTCGAGTTCGTCGGCGATGGAGATGAAGTGCCGCGCGGCCTCGCGCGTAGTCGGCCCGTCGCCGGGCAGCGCCTGGTCGGGGCGGCCGAACAGCTGGATCGACAGCTCGCAGGCCTCGTGCGTGCCCAGGCGTTCGCACAGCGCGGCGGCGGTCGACCAGCTGCGCGCCGATTCGATCAGGTACTGGCCCAGCGGGTGGCTCGGGTCGGCGGCCGCGGCGATGGCGTCGAGTTCGGCGCGCGTCTGGCTGAAGTCGAGCCTGGGGTATTCCGGACGCGGCAGCTTCACCGCACCGCGGGCGAAGTCGGCGAGGAAATGCGCTTCCTGCCCGGCGGGCCAGCTCACCAGCGCGAGCAGGCGGATATCGCGCGCCGCCACGACCATGCGCGCGTCGAGGGCGGCGTGGTGGGCGATGTCGGGGCTGTAGCCGTCGAGCTCGAACACGCCGTCACTCCCCGGCAATCAGGGCAGGTCGAACCGCCATCTGTCGCCGCTGGCTAGTGCCGCCCATACTTGTCGTCCAGGCGCTTGTTGAGCGCCTTGCCCTGCACTTTTTCCTCGGCCTTCTGCGCGCGGCGATTGGCGAGCTTGTTGGCCGCGCCGGCCACTTCTTCGCTGAGCTTGAGGTAATTGGCGAAGCGCTGCGGATCGAGCTTGCCGGCCTCGATGGCCGCGCGCACGGCGCAACCGGGCTCCTTGGCGTGCTTGCAGTCGCGGAAGCGGCACTGCTCGGCCAAGGCCTCGACGTCGCTGAAATTCTCCGCGACGTCTTCCTCGCCGGTCGGCTTGAGCTCGCGCATGCCGGGGGTGTCGATCAGGCAGGCGCCATTGGGCAGCGGGATCAGCGCGCGGTGCGTGGTGGTGTGGCGGCCGCGCGAATCGCTCTCGCGCACGGCGCCGGTCTTCATCCGCTCGATGCCCAGCAGCGTGTTGGTCAGCGTGGATTTGCCCGCGCCCGAACTGCCGACCAGTACCGCGGTGCGGCCCGGCCCCAGCCATTCGTCCAGCGTCGCCACGCTCTGTGGGTCCTTCGCGTTGACCGCGCGCACCGCCACGTCCTGCGCGGCCAGCTCGGCCAGCGCGGCCATGGCGTCGGAGACCGTGTCCGCGTCGGCGGCCATGGCCTCATCGGCCTTGGTCAACACCACGACGGGCTCGACGCCGCCGCCGCGCACCAGCAGCAGGTAGCGCTCGATTCGGCGCGGGTTGAAGTCGGCGTCCAGTCCGCACACGACGAAGACCGTATCGACGTTGGCGGCGATCAACTGCTGTTGGTAGTGCTCGCCGGCGGCGCCGCGCTTGATCGCGCTGCGGCGCGGCAGCAGGGCCACGGCCTTGTGGCCTTCGATCAGCAGCCAGTCGCCCACGCCGGGGCGCTGGTCGATGGTGACGGTGCCCTTGCGATAGCCCGCCGGGCGCTGCCATTCGGGCAGGGATTCGACCTTGAAACCGGTGTCCGGGCCGTCGGCGACGACGTAGCCGCTGCGGTGCTGTTCGGTCACCCGCACCGGGCGTGCCTGCGGATACTGCGCCAACACGGCATGCCACGGTGCGTCGTCCGGCGATGCGTGCTCGGGTGCCGGCGCCTCCGCGGGGAGCGGCCAGCCGATCGCCCGGAGGGCATCGAAGGCGATCATCAAGGGCAGCGCAAAGTAAGGTCCATGGGGCGGGATTCTAGTGCGGCACGCGCGCCGGGGGGACGTCGTGGTCGCATTGCGTTGTTTCCTGCGTTGGAAGTTTCGACGGAGATCGCCGCCGGTAAGGCGGTTTTCGCTGGCCCTCATCGCTGTACCGGCCCCCGGTTTCGGCTAGTCTGGCGGTCCACCCCCCCCTTGCGCCGCAGCAAATGTCCCTGCCCCCCGTGAAGACCCGCGAACGCCTCTCCGAAGTCCGCTACGAGATCCGCGGCGAACTGGCACGGCGAGCCCGCGAGCTGGAAGGCCAGGGCCGCAAGCTGATCAAGCTCAACATCGGCAACCCGGGGGCGTTCGGTTTCCGCGCGCCGGAACACCTGCAGCGCGCGATCGCCGACCGCATCGCCGACACCGATCCGTACACCCACCAGCAAGGCCTGCCGGCCGCGCGCGAAGCGGTCGCCGCCTTCCACAAGCAGCGCGGCACGCCCAATGCGAGCCCGGAGCGGGTGTTCCTGGGCAACGGCGTGAGCGAGCTGATCGACCTGTCCTTGCGCGCGCTGCTGAATCCGGGCGACGAAGTGCTGCTGCCCTCGCCCGATTACCCGCTGTGGTCGGCCGCGACCATCCTCAACGACGGCCGCCCGGTCTATTACCGCTGCCTGCCGGAGAACGGCTTCCTGCCGGACCCGGACGAAATCGCATCGCTGGTGTCCAGCCGCACGCGGGCGATCGTGCTGATCAACCCGAACAACCCCACCGGCGCCGCCTACCCGCGCGAGCTGCTGGAGCAGATCGTCGCCATCGCCCAGCGCCACAAGCTGCTGCTGATGTGCGACGAGATCTACGACTCCATTCTCTATGGCGATGCGAAGTTCGAACCGATCGCGCCCATCGCCGGCGACCTGCCGTGCCTGTCGTTCGGCGGCCTGAGCAAGGTGCACCGCGCCTGCGGTTGGCGCGTGGGCTGGGCGGTGCTGTCGGGCGATCCGGTCGCCAGCGGCAACCTGCATCACGCGATGGACCTGCTCGGGGCGCTGCGCCTGTGCGCGAACGTGCCGGGGCAGTTCGCCATCGAAGCCGCGCTGCATGGCGAAGACACCATCGCACCGTTGTGCGCACCGGGCGGGCGCCTGTTCGAAGCACGCCGTGCGGTGATCGAGAGCATCGCGCAGAGCAGGCATCTGCAACTGGTCGCACCGGCCGGCGCGCTGTACGCATTCCCGGCGGTGACGGGCGCGGCGGCGCAGGGTTTCGACGACCACCGCTTCGCGCTGGAACTGCTGGAGACGCAGGACGTCCTGGTCGTGCCGGGTTCGAGCTTCAACGTGCCCTACCGCAACCACTTCCGCGTCACGCTGCTGCCGCAGCCGGATGACCTGCGCGAGGTGTTCCGCCGCGTCGAGAGCCTGCTCGACCGCTACGCCCAGACCGACGCACGCGCCGCCGTGGCCTGAACGATGTCGAACGCGCCCACTCCCGCGTTGTCCTTCCTCGCCCTCGGCGACAGCTACACCATCGGCGAAGGCGTGCCCGAGGCCGGCCGCTGGCCGGTGCAGCTGGCCGCGGCGCTGCGCGCGGAGGGCATCGCGCTCGCCGACCCGCGCATCATCGCCACCACCGGCTGGACCACCGACGAGCTGGCGTGGGGTATCGACGGCGCGGAACCATTGGGCGAATGGGATTTCGTCACGCTGCTGATCGGTGTGAACAACCAGTACCGGGGCCGCAGCGCCATCGACTATCGCGGCGAATTCGAATCGCTGCTGCAACGCGCGACGCGCTATGCACGCGGACGCGGCGATCGCGTGCTGGTGCTGTCCATTCCGGACTGGGGCGTCACGCCGTTCGTGAAGACGACCACGGCTTCGCCGCAGACCATCGCCACCGAACTGGACGCCTACAACGCCGCCGCGCAGGTGGTGTGCGAGGCCCACGGCGTGGCCTTCGTCGACATCACCCAGGTGTCCCGCGAGCGCGGCGCGCAGACCGACATGCTGGCCGAGGATGGCTTGCATCCGTCGGCCTCGATGTACGCCTTGTGGACGGGGCTCGCGCTGCCGGCCGCGCGCACGCTGCTGCAACGCTGAGCGCCGCGCCTTGAACGCCGACAGCCTCACCCGCCCGCTGCCGCCGCAACGCGCCGAAGACATCGCGCGGGCATTCCTGCCGCGCTGGTACGTCCGCTACGACTACTACTACGCGCGCACCAAGCTCGGCACCGACCCGCTGTATCCCGGCGTGTGCGACGTGTTGCGCGGCACGCGCGCGCCGCTGCTCGACATCGGCTGCGGATTGGGGCTGCTCGCGCATGCGCTGCGCGCCGACGGCCAGTCGATGCCCTATCGCGGCTACGACAACGACACCAGCAAGGTCGAGCGCGCACGCCAGGCGGCACGGCGTTGCGGGCTGGACGCGGTGGACTTCGGCAACGCCGATCTCGGCGCCGAACTGCCGGCCCATCGCGGCAGCGTGGCGCTGCTCGACGTGATGCAGTTCGTTCCGCAGGACGCGCAGATGCGCGCGATCGACACCTTCATCGGCATGCTCGAGCCCGGCGCGAAGCTGGTGATCCGCACCGGCCTGGCCGACGGCAGCCACCGCGCGCAGGTCACGCGCGCGGTCGACGTGTTCGCCAAGGTCGTGGGCTGGATGAACGCCGCGCCGGTCCATTACCCCGACGCGGAGATGCTGCGCGCGCGTTTCCTCGCCGCCGGCCTGCGTTCGGAATTCACGCCGCTGCGCGGCAACACGCCGTTCAACAACTGGCGGATCGTCGCCTCGCGCGCCGACTAGGACGCGAGCGGAAGGGGTTCCAGTTCCTCGGGCAACACGGTGCGGTAGCCGAGCGCGTCCATCCGCACCAGCAAGGCCGCCAGCGTCTCGACGTTGCGCCCGTGCGCCGCGCCCTCGTGCAGCAGCACGATCGCGCCGGGCGCGAGGTCGCGCTCGATGCGCGCCACCACGCCGGCCGGATCGCGCAGCACCGCATCGAAGCCGCGCGCCGACCAGGCCACGCGCGCCAGGCCGTGGCGCTTGAGTTGCGCCGCGACGAAGGGATTGGACATCCCCACCACCGCCCGGAACCAGCGCGGACGCGCGCCGGCGAGGAAGGTCAGCGCCGCCTGCGCGTTGTCGATCTGCTCGCGCATCGCCCGCGGCGGCAGGGCCCAGAACCACGCCTGCGGGTGGGTATGGCTGTGCTGGCCGATGCCATGGCCACGACGCACGATCTCCGCCACCAGCTCCGGTCGTGCCTGCGCGCGCGCGCCGACCAGGAAGAATGTCGCCCGCGCGCCGTGAGCGTCGAGCAGATCGAGCATCGCGCGGGTGTCGTCGGAGGGGCCGTCGTCGATGGTGAGCCAAACGACGCGCTCATCGGTGGGCAGGCGGCTCAGCACCGGGCTGAGCACGCGCGATTGCGGGCGCAGCGTGGCCCAGACCAGGGCCAGATGCGTGGCCGCGAGGGCCGCCAGGCCGGCCTTCCAGCCCCAGGCCCACCAGATCGCGACGACCGCCAGCTGCGAGGCGACGAAGATCCAGGCCCAGGCGTGCGGGTGACGGGGTGGTCGGTGCAGGGCGTCGGCGGGCATGAGGGGATGGTACGAGATGGAGCGGTTGGCTCGCCTCGACGCGGCTTCGCGCGCCCTCCCACACCTCACGCTTGCCAAACTCGCCCATCGCCCCCACATGCACCCCATTCCCACCGCATCCGGTAGTCCGCCCATGTCGCTCGATCCCGCGCTGCTCTCGCGCATCGAAACCCTGCTGCAGTCCAACCGCGTGGTCCTGTTCATGAAGGGCGCGCCCGAGGCGCCGCAGTGCGGCTTCTCGGCCAAGGCCGTCGGCGTGCTCAACGCACTGCTGCCGCAGGGCTATGCGCACGTGAACGTGCTCGCCGACGCGGACATCCGCGAGGGCATCAAGCAGTACGGCAACTGGCCGACGATCCCGCAGCTGTACATCGACGGCGAACTCGTCGGCGGCAGCGACATCGTCGAGCAGATGGCCGGCAGCGGCGAACTGCACAGCGTGCTGGGCCTGCCGCCGCCGGACCGCACGCCGCCGCAGGTCGCCATCACGCCGGCCGCGCTGGACATGCTGCGCAGCGCGATCGACAACGCCGGTGGCGGTTACGCGGTGCAGATCGATGTCGATGCGCGCCATACGGTGCGCCTCCAGCTGGCGCCGGTGGACGCCGCCCTGGTCGCCGTCGAGATCGATGGCGTGCGCCTGCAGATCGACGCGTTGCAGGCGCGCAGCGCCGACGGCATCCGCATCGACTGGGTCGACGACGAGCGCGGCCGCGGCCTGACCGTCCACCACCCGCTCGCCGCTCCCGCGGTGCGCACGATCACGCCGCAGGAAGCCGATGCCCGCATTCGCGCCGGTGCGCTGCGTCTGGTCGACGTGCGTCCGGCGGCGGAGCGCGCATTGGCCAGCGCGCCGGTGGCGTTCGATACGCTCGACCAGGGCACCGATGCGCTGGAAGCGCTGCCGAAAGAGACGCCGCTGGCGTTCCTGTGCCACCACGGCGGTCGCAGCCAGCAGGCGGCGGAGCACTTCCGCGGCCTGGGTTTCCGCGAGGTCTACAACGTCGTCGGCGGCATCGACGCCTGGGCCGATTTCGACGCGGGCATCGCGAAGTACTGATTCGGGATTCGGGATTTGGCAGAAGCACCGTCATCCCCGCGAAGGCGGGGATCCAACGTTCCGATCCTTCACCCTCCGTCCTGCGTGACACGCCTGCGCGCTGGATCCCGCCTCCCGCGGGGGTGAAAGCTGTCCCGACGCAGTTCCCCCCTCAAAACCCCCCGCCGGCGTCGAGCCACTCCTGCTCCTGCGGCGTCGATTCGCGCCCCAGCGTCGCGTTGCGATGCGGGAAGCGGCCGAAGCGTGCGATCACGTCGCGGTGCCGGATCGCGTAGTCGAGATAGCTGCGACCCGAATCGCCCTCCAGCGTGGCGGCCAGCGCGACCGAGCGCTCCTGGTCGGCCATGGCCTCGGAATGCTCGAAGGGCATGTAGAAGAACGGCCGCAGCAGCGGATCCACCTTGAGGTCATCGCCGCGATCGATGGCGCGCCCGGCGTAGTGGCGTGCCAGCGAATCGGTGGCGAACGCGTGGCCGCTTCCGCGGAAGACGTTGCGCGGTATCTGGTCGAGCACGATCGCCAGCGCGAGCGCGCCGTCGGCGGTGTCCATCCACGGTTCGAGTTCGCGGCATGCGGCAGCGAAGTGCGCATCGAGGAAATCGCTGCGGCAGCGCGCGTCGAAGGCGTCGTCGCGCGCGAACCAGCGGTCGTAACCGGCCTGATGCCAGAAGGCCAGGACATCCTGCGGCGTGATGGAATTGATCGACATGCCGTGATCGTTCGAGTGGGGGCGCACAGCGTAACGGAGGCGGCCCCCACGCGGCCCTCACGCGCCTGGCCGATCAGACCGACTCGTCGCCCAACTGCGTTTCCAGCTCGTTCGTCCACAGCTGTGTGACGCTCTCCAGCGTCACGGCGTGGATCAGCGGACGGATCGCGCCACCGGCGTAGGACTGCGAGACGAAGCGCGCGTAACGGTCGCGGAACTGCAGCCAGCTGCGATGCGCCTCGTCGAAGACGGCCAGGGTTTCTTCGTCGAGCTGGCGGCGCAGGTGCGCGACCACGGTCGCCAGGCGTGCGTCCGCCTGCTGGAATTCGGCCAGGGCTTGCTGGTTCATGTCGTGATGCGTGATCGCCAGGTCATCGCTCTGTCGCGCGACCTCTTCAGCCTTGGTGAAGTAGTTGTCGGCGATGCGCGCCGCGGTTTCGGCCTTGCCGATGAGGCGTTGTTCGAAGCGGCGCAGGTCGTCGAGGTTGGTGTTGGATTCGTCCAGGCCCTGCTTGAGTTCGAGCAGTTTCTGGTTGCGCTCGATCGCTTCCACCGCGCTGCGTTTTTCCACGCGGCGCTGGATGAAATAGAACACCCAGGTCAGCACGGCGCCCAGTGCCAGGTACAGCAGCTTCTCCATGATCGCGTCCCCCTTGTCTCTCCTTGCCCAGGCGCTCAGTGTGCCCGCGGGACGTCGCAGGCGATGCGACCTGGCGCGCAGGCCGCGGGCTCACAAACCCCGGGCGTGAAGCATTCAGGAGCCAAAGCTCCATCTGGCTGGGGAGCCGGGCGACCCCGGCAGGCTGAATGGGGCTCGGGTTCACTCGCGTGCCCGCAGTCCACATCGCCTTTACACGATGTGCACAACACTGAATTGGCGCAGTTCGTGGAAGCCCCACGAGGGCTTCGATACCCTCCCCCCGAGTCGCGCCGATCCCCCGCTCCACTTCCCACCCCGAGGGAAATCCCATGAAGCACATGCTCCTCGCCGCAATGATGCTGGCGGGACTGTTCGTTCCCGCTCTCGCGCACGCACAAGCCTTCAACTGTTACATGGTGTGCAGCCCACCGCGCATGTACTGCCAGCCCGCTGGCACGCCGCTCCCTCCGATTCAAAGGATATGCGGCTCGTTCTCCGAAGCGTCCGCATCCGATGCGCTCTTCGCGTCGTTGCAATCCGATGCGTCCGCGCCCGTGGCGCCCGCATGCGTGGCGCAACAGGTGTTCAACGAAGAAACGCAGACCTACGAATGGCAGATGGACTGCGACTGACCTGCCTCACCGCGGCTCCCCACGAAGGCCGGCTCCCGCCGGCCTTCGTTTTTCCGGTCGCTGGGTGCGATCACTCGTCGAAGCGCAGGTGGCGCACCGACTTGCCGTTGCGGCGGATCAGCTTGAGCGCTTCGATGCCGACGTTGATGTGATTGTCGACATAGTCGGCGCTCACGCGTGCGTCGGAGGCTTCGGTCTTCACGCCCTCGGGAATCATCGGCTGGTCCGACACCAGCAGCAGCGCGCCGCAGGGAATGCGGTTGGCGAAACCGGCGGCGAAGATCGTCGCGGTCTCCATGTCGATGGCCATGCAGCGCATCGTGCGCAGGCGCTCCTTGAAGGCTTCGTCGTGTTCCCACACGCGGCGGTTCGTCGTGTAGACCGTGCCGGTCCAGTAGTCGTGGCCGAGGTCGCGGATCATCGTCGACACCGCGCGCTGCAGCGCGAACGCCGGCAGCGCCGGAACCTGCGGCGGCAGGTAGTCGTCGCTGGTGCCTTCGCCGCGGATCGCCGCGATCGGCAGGACCAGGTCGCCCAGCTGGTTCTTCTTCTTCAGGCCACCGCACTTGCCAAGGAACAACACCGCCTTGGGCGAGATGGCGCTGAGCAGGTCCATCATCGTCGCCGCGTTGGGGCTGCCCATGCCGAAATTGATCATGGTGATGCCGTCGGCGGTGGCGTTGGGCATCGGGCGGTCCACGCCCACGACCTGCGCCCCGGTCATCCGCGCGAAGTTGGCGACGTACCCGCCGAAGTTGGTCAGCAGGACGTATTCGCCGAACTGGTCCAGCGGCACGCCCGTGTAACGCGGCAGCCAGTTGTCGACGATCTGCTCTTTGTCTTTCATGGGGGATTCGGGAGTCGGGATTGGGGATTCGCAAGAGCATACGGCTGCGGATGCAGGGCGGCGAGCGCGTATCCGGTCCTGACCGGGCGTCGTCGACGTGATCGGCTTCACCAATCCCGACTCCCCAATCCCGAATCCCGGCCCTCGTGACCATCGTCAGGGTTGGCATCCCCACGCCGCGGCGGCTACGGTGCGGGGGTTGCGAGTCGCACTTCTTCGGGGAACTCCATGCTTAGACCTCTGACCGCCGCGCTCGTCGCGGTGCTGTCGATCGGTGCCGCGCAGGCTGCGGAATCCGGATCGACCTCCACCCGGTCCCGCTTCGTCGAGGACCCCTACCCCAGCACCTACCAGCGCATCGCCGCCGCGCCGGTGCTGATCGAACACGCCACCGTCCTGACCGGCACCGGCCAGCGCCTGGACGACGCCTCGGTGCTGTTCCAGGACGGCAAGGTGGTTGCGGTCGGCCAGTCGCTGCAGGCCCCGGCCGGCGCCACGCGCGTGGATGGCACCGGCAAGTGGGTGACGCCGGGACTGATCGACGTGCACTCGCACCTGGGCGTGTACTCCGTCCCGGGCGTCAGTGCCCACAGCGACGGCAACGAGATGACCGGCGCGGTGACCTCCAACGTCTGGGCCGAGCATTCGGTCTGGCCGCAGGATCCCGGCTTCGCCGCGGCGCTGGCCGGCGGCATCACCTCGCTGCAGGTGCTGCCCGGTTCGGCCAACCTGGTCGGCGGGCGCGGCGTGACGTTGAAGAACGTCGCCGCCACCAGCTACCAGGCGATGAAATTCCCGGGCGCGCCGTGGGGCGTGAAGATGGCCTGCGGCGAGAACCCCAAGCGCGTCTACGGCCAGAAGAGCGGCCCGGCCACGCGCATGGGCAACGTCGCCGGCTACCGCGCGGCGTTCATCGACGCCAGCGAATACCTGCGCAAGAACGGTGGCAAGAAGTCCGACGAAGAAGCGCCGAAGAAGAAGCGCTGGTGGTCCGGCGGCAATGGCAACGCCGACAGCGAGAAGGATACCGGCGGCAAGCGCGACCTGAAGATGGACACGCTGGCCGGCGCGATCAACGGCGACATCCGCGTGCACATCCACTGCTACCGCGCCGACGAGATGGCGGTGATGCTCGACCTGGCGAAGGAATTCGGCTTCAAGGTCGCCGCGTTCCACCACGGCGTGGAGGCCTACAAGCTGGCCGACCGCCTCGCCGCCGAGAACGTCTGCGGCGCGCTGTGGGCCGACTGGTGGGGCTTCAAGATGGAAGCCTTCGACGGCATCCAGGAGAACCTCGCCCTGGTCGATCGCCCGCCCAACAGCTGCGCGATCGTGCACTCGGATTCCGACGAAGGCATCCAGCGCCTCAACCAGGAAGCGGCCAAGGTGATGGCGCACGCGAAGCTGTCCGGCATGGACATCCCGCCGGAGCGTGCGATCCGCTGGATGACGCAGAACGCTGCCAAGTCGCTGGGCGTGCTCGACCAGACCGGCACGCTGGAGCCGGGCAAGATGGCCGACGTCGTCGTCTGGAACGGTAATCCCTTCAGCGTCTACGCGCACGCCGAGCAGGTGTATATCGACGGCGCGCGCGTGTTCGATCGCAACGACCGCAACCGCCAGCCGGTGTCGGACTTCATGCTCGGCCAGGGCGCCGCGCCGCAGGGAGGTGTGCAATGAGGCGCTTCATCGAATTCCGCCGCTCGCGGCACAACCCGCCGGCCGACACGTTCGAACTGGCCTGCTGCGAACGCGACGCGGGCTGG
The DNA here is from genome assembly GCA_005503055.1 of Lysobacteraceae bacterium P. Taxonomy (GTDB): domain Bacteria; phylum Pseudomonadota; class Gammaproteobacteria; order Xanthomonadales; family Xanthomonadaceae; genus Lysobacter_J. Next base: position 273,188 of record SCOX01000002.1, read on the forward strand.
TCGTACTTCCATTCCTCGGGCCGCAGCTTCCTGCTGATCGGCCTGTTGCTGGCGTCGATGTCGGCCGGTGCGCAGGAACTGCTGATCCGCAACGCCACCGTGCACACCGCCGGCGCGCAGGGCACGCTCAAGGGCGCCGATGTCCTGGTCTCCGGCGGCACGATCCGCGCCGTCGGCACCGGCCTGGCCGCGCCGGCTGGCGCGCAGGTCATCGACGCACAGGGCCGCCCGGTGACGCCGACGCTGTTCGGCGGCATCACCGAGATCGGCCTGGAGGAGGTTTCCGGCGAGAAGGACACCGTCGACGGCACGCTTTCGCTGGGCGCCGACACCAAGCAGATGACGGTGCGCCCGGAGTTCGACGTCACGCTGGCGTTCAACCCGGACTCGATCGTGATTCCGGTGACGCGGATCGAAGGCATCGGCTGGACGCTGCTCGGCGCGGGCACCGCGACCGGCGGTTCGATCGTCGCCGGACAGGGCGGCGTGGTGCGGCTGGACGGCAGCGCCGACCCGATCGGCCCGCGCGAGCTGTTCCTGCGCATCGGCGGCGGGGACGCGGCCGGGCTGACCGGCAATTCGCGCGCGGCGCAGTGGATGATCCTGGACCAGCTGATCGACGAAGTCCGCGGGCGCATTTCGCCCGACGCCAATGCCGCGCTGCTGACGCCGGCCGGTCGCGCCGCGTTGGCGAAGTACATCGGCGGCGGCGGTCGTGTGGTGGTGTCGGTGGATCGCGCTGCCGACATCCGCCAGTTGCTGCGCTGGTCGGCACGCCACAACGTGCGTGTGGCCATCGCCGGTGGCGCCGAGGCTTGGCGCGTGGCGCCGATGCTGGCGTCGGCGAAGGTGCCGGTGTTCGTCGACCCGCTGGGCAACCTGCCCTACGACTTCGACCAGATCGGCGCGACGATGGAGAACGCCGCGCGCTTGCGTGCAGGGGGCGTGCAGGTCGGCTTCTCGCAGGAGGGCGATGCGTCGCACAACGCGCGAAAGATCCGTCAGCTGGCGGGCAACGCGGTCGCCAACGGCCTGCCGTGGGAAGACGGCCTTGCGGGGCTGACGCGCGTCCCTGCCGAGACATTCGGCGTCGCCGATCGCCTGGGCAGCATCGCGCCGGGCAAGCACGCGGACCTGGTGCTGTGGAGCGGCGATCCGCTGGAAGTGAACACCGTCGCGCTGCAGGTGTGGATGGACGGCCGCGCGATCCAAATGCGCAGCCGCCAGACCGAACTGCGCGATCGTTACCTTCGCTCGGCCGCACCGGCGCAGGAAGGCGGGATGCCGCGGGCGTATCCGGCTTCCGGCCGCTGACGTCGAAGCCCCTCTCCCGGCGGGAGAGGGACCGGGGTAGCCCGGGTAAGCGAAGCGCACCCGGGACTCCCCGACCGCGGCCCGGGTGCGCTTCGCTTACCCGGGCTACGTGGCCGGCTTATGCTGGCGTCTTCGGGCCCACGCACCGCGCCCGCCCTATCGGGGACCGCCATGAACATTCCGCACATCGATCTCAACTGGCTGGCGGTGATCGCCGCCGCCGTGTCCGCCTTCGTCCTGGGCGGGCTTTGGTACGGCCCGTTGTTCAAGCGCGCATGGTGCCGGGAGGCCGGCATCGATCCTGACTCGGCTCCTTCGCATCCGGCGCGCATCTTCGCCACGGCGTTCGTGTGCAGCCTGCTGTCCGCGCTGATCTTCGCCGCCTCGCTGCCGCCCACGGCCACGGCCGCGCAGGGCTTCGGCCTGGGCTTCATCATCGGCCTGTTCTTCGTGGCGATGAGCTTCGGCATCAACTACGCCTTCGCCCAGCGCAGCGTGAAGCTGTGGATGATCGACGCCGGCTACCACATCGCGCAGTTCAGCCTGTACGGGCTGATCCTGGGCGCGTGGCACTGAGGACGTCGCCATGACCGCCGCACCGCTGGTCTGGTACTTCGACTTCATCTCCCCGTTCTCGTACCTGCAGTGGCAGCGCCTGAAGCCGCTGCTGCGCGAGCGCGAGAACGCGGGCGAGGCGCCGGTGACGCTGGTGCCGATCGTCTTCGCCGCGGTGCTCGACGCCTGCGGGCAGAAGGGGCCGGCCGAGATCCCCGGCAAGCGCGAGTTCACCTACCGGCACGTGCTCTGGCTGGCGCGGCAGGCCGGCGTGCCGCTGCGTTTTCCGCCGACGCACCCGTTCAATCCGCTGGCGGCGCTGCGCCTGAGCATCGCCGCGGGGAATACGCCCGAAGCGGTGGACTCGGTGTTCGACTGGCTGTGGACGCATGGCCGCGCTGGTGACAGCGTGGAGACGCTGGTGCCGCTGCTGGCCGCGCTGGACATCCCCGCCGACGCGCTCGAGTCCGATGCCACCAAGACCGCGTTGCGCGCCAACACCGACGCGGCGATCGCCGCCGGCGTCTACGGCGTGCCGACGCTGGCGATCGGCGACGAACTGTTCTGGGGCAACGACGCGTTCGACTTCGCCCTGGCCGCGCTGAACGACCCGACCCTGCTGCAGGAAGACGAAATGCGCCGCGTGAGCGAGCTCCCGGTGGGCCTGCATCGGCGCCGCTGACCCCTGACGTCAGGCACTTCGCGACACACAACCCAAAACCGGTATGCTGGCCGTCACACTTCGAAAGCCAGCGCTCTTCCGGGAGGGGAACCATGCGCATCGGTCTCGTCGTCGATTCCGCCTGCGACCTGCCATTGCAATATCTGGAGCAGCACGAGGTCACCGTGCTGCCGATCACCGTCCGTATCGGCGAGGCCGTGCTGGCCGACCATCGAGACGAGGAAGCCACGCTCGAGTTCCTGCATGCGCACGTGGCCGAACGCGGTCATGAGGCGCAGACCATGCCGTACACGGTCCAGCAGATCCAGGACCTGTTCCTGCAGCGTCTGGTGATCGACTACGACTACGTCTTCTGCATGACCATCACCAAGACGCGCAGCCCGATCTTCGACAACGCGCAGCAGGCGAGTTTCGCGATCCTCAACGAGTACAAGCCCGTTCGCGCCGCGGCCGGCAACACCACGCCGTTCGCATTGCGCGTGATCGACACGCAGAACCTGTTCGCCGCGCAGGGCGTCACGGCGGTGGAGGCGGTCCGCCTGCGTGCCGCCGGTGAAGGCGCGCCGAAGATTCGCGCGCGGCTCGAACACCTCGCGCTGCACACGCAGGGCTACATGGTGCCGCCGGACCTCTACTACCTGCGCAACCGCGCCCGCGCCAAGGGCGATCGCAGCGTGGGCTTCCTCAGCGCCGCCCTCGGCAGCGCGCTGGACATCAAGCCGATCCTGCACGCCAACCGCGGCGAGACCGGCCCGGTGGCGAAGATCAAGGGATTCGATCCGGCCGTGACCAAGCTGTTCGAACACGCCGCGCATCGCGTGGAACGCAACGAACTGCTCACCCCAACCATGTGCCTGAGCTACGGCGGCGAACTCGAAGGACTGCGCGCGCTGCCCGGTTACGAACGCCTGCGCGATGCCTGCGCGTCGAACAACGTGGAGTTGTTCGAGAGCGTGATGAGCCTCACCGGCATGGTCAACGTCGGCAAGGGCGCGGTGGTGGTGGGCTTCGCCGCGGAAGGGCAGAAATTCACCGCGTGACATTCGCCGGCTGACGAAGACCGGCGTTCACGCGACCCATGGCGGGCGACACCTACACTCGGCGCAAACACCGAAGGAGCCCGAGATGGCCGCCCGCTACTACATCCGCCTTCCCGACGCACAACGCGCACGCGGCAGCGATTCGTCGCTGTCGTTCACGGCGGTGAGCGCCGAAGGGTTCGCCGAACAACTGCAGGCCGCGTTGCGCGATCCGTCGTTGTTCGAACGCTGGAAGGCGAAGCAGGACGATCCCGACGCGGTCGATCCCGCGCTCGGCGCCACCGACCCCGATGCCGTCGTGCGCGGCGAGCAGGCCGACCTGCACGTCGATCTGGTCGCGACCACGCGCATTTCCGGCGAACTGTTGCGCCAGCGGCTGCGCTGGCTCGCAGGCAGCGCGTGGGAGTTGCGGGACGTGACGTCGGCGTAGGCCGTAGCCGAAGCAAGCACGTAGCCCGGGTACGCGAAGCGCACCCGGGAAACTGCGGTCGGTGTGACGTCGATTTCCCGGGTGCCTGCGGCCTTGCCCGGGCGACATTTCTCGACCGCTCAGCCCTTCATCGCCGCCGCATGGTGCGCGATGTGCTCGCCGATGAAACTGGCGATGAAGTAGTAGCTGTGGTCGTAGCCCGGGCGCAGGCGCAGCTCGAGCGGATGCCGGACGGCATCGCAGGCGTCGCGCAGCCGTTGCGGTTGCAACTGCGTGGAAAGGAATTCGTCCGCTTCGCCCTGTTCGACCAGCAACGGCAGGCGCTCGGTCGCATCGGCGATCAGCGCTGTCGCGTCCCACTGCGCCCACGTCCCACGATCCTCGCCCAGGTACGCGGCGAACGCCTTCTGCCCCCACGGCACTTGGCTCGGCGCGACGATCGGCGAGAACGCCGACACGCTGCGATAGCGACCCGGATTCTTCAGCGCCACGATCAGCGCGCCGTGCCCGCCCATCGAGTGCCCGCTGATCGCGCGCGCCTTCGTCGCCGGGAATTGCGCTTCGATCAGGTCGGGCAACTCGCGCGAGACGTAGTCGAACATGCGGTAATGCTTCGACCACGGCGCCTGCGTCGCGTCGACATAGAAGCCGGCGCCGACGCCCAGGCCGTAACCGTCGGCATCCGCCACGCCGGGACCGCGCGGGCTGGTGTCCGGCGCGACGAGGATCACGCCATGCTCGGCCGCGTAGCGCTGCGCGCCGGCCTTGGTGATGAAGTTCTGCTCGTTGCAGGTGAGCCCGCTGAGCCAGTACAGCACCGGACACGACCGCTGCTCCGCCTGCGGCGGCAGGTAGACGGCGAAATTGGTTTCGCAATCGAGCGTGGAGGAGGCGTGCCGGTAGACGTGCTGCCAGCCGCCGAAGCAGGCGCGGTGTTCGATGCGTTGCATGGGTTTGGGATTCGGGATTCGGGATTCGGGATTCGGGATTCGGGATTCGGGATTCGGGATTTGGGATTTGGGATTTGGGATTTGGGATTTGGGATTTGGAATTTGGGATTTTGGATTTTGGATTTGGGATTAGCGCTCGGTGATCGGCGATTGGGGATTCATGGCCCCCAGGGAGGCGATGGAAGCAGTTGCTGTTGCATCTGAATCCCGAATCCCGAATCCCGAATCCCCAATCCCGGCCCTTCAGAACCTCACCACCGTGCGGATCGACTTGCCTTCGTGCATCAGGTCGAAGGCCTCGTTGATGCGCTCCAGTTCCATCGTGTGGGTCACGAACGGTGCCAGTTCGATGTCGCCACGCATCGCATCCTCGACCATGCCCGGCAGCTGCGAGCGGCCCTTCACGCCGCCGAATGCCGTGCCCATCCACTTGCGACCGGTGACGAGCTGGAACGGACGCGTCGAGATCTCCTGGCCCGCGCCGGCCACGCCGATGATGACCGACTGCCCCCAGCCGCGATGCGCGCATTCCAGCGCCGCGCGCATCACGTTGACATTGCCGATGCATTCGAAGGAATGGTCCACGCCCCAGCCGGTCATCTCGACGATCACCTGCTGGACGGGCTTGTCCGAATCCTTCGGGTTGACGCAATCGGTGGCGCCCATCTGGCGCGCGAGTTCGAACTTCGACGGATTGGTGTCGATGGCGATGATGCGTCCGGCCTTCGCCTGGCGCGCGCCCTGGATCACCGCCAACCCGATGCCGCCCAATCCGAACACCGCGACCGAATCGCCTTCCTGCACCTTCGCCGTGTTGTGCACCGCGCCGATGCCGGTGGTCACGCCGCATCCGAGCAGGCAAACGTGTTCGGGGTTGGCCTCGGGGTTGATCTTCGCCAGCGAGACCTCGGCGACGACCGTGTATTCGCTGAAGGTCGAGCAGCCCATGTAGTGGTAGACGGGTTCGCCGTTGTACGAGAAACGCGTCGTTCCGTCGGGCATCACCCCCTTGCCCTGGGTCGCGCGCACCGCCACGCACAGGTTGGTCTTGCCCGACTTGCAGAACAGGCATTGCCCGCATTCGGCCGTGTACAGCGGAATCACGTGGTCGCCCGGTTTGACGCTGGTGACGCCCTCGCCCACTTCCACCACGACACCCGCGCCTTCATGGCCCAGCACGCAGGGGAACAGGCCTTCGGGATCGTCTCCGCTGAGCGTGAACGCATCGGTGTGGCACACGCCGGTATGCGTGATCTTCACCAGCACCTCGCCGGCCTTGGGCGGTGCGACGTCGATCTCGACGATCTGCAACGGCTGGCCTGCGGCGAACGCGACGGCGGCACGGGATTTCATGGGGACTCCTGCAATGGGGATTGGCGAATGGGGTGGGTGGCGACGGCCAGCGCCGTCACTTCAGGTACGAGCGAACCAGGCCGGCCAGCTCCGTCACGCGCGCGGAACGCTGCGGCGCCGAGGTGGCGGCGCGGCCGAATTCCTCGCGGATGTGCGCTTCGAGCACTTCGGACATCAGCCCGTTCACGGCCCCGCGGATTGCGGCGATCTGCTGCAGTACGGCGCCACAGTCGGCACCGCTCTCCAGCGCACGCTCCAGCGCATCGGCCTGGCCCTTGATCCGTCGGATGCGGGCCTGCACGCGCTTCTTTTCTTCAGGGGAATGCGGCACGGGCTGGGCCGATGGGAGGGTACTGGGGTGGAGTATATTCGAACCCGCGCGTATCAGGCGGGCGACATGCGTCGCCCGCTCACCTCATGCGTGTTGGTGCCGGCTCGCTGCCGGCGTGCCTGCCGTCGCTCAGGGCATCTGCGCGGCAGCCGCCGTCGGCGGGAACTGCGCGAACATGCGATCGACGCTCAGCTGCATCGCGTTGGTCTGCGCGATGGGCGAATCGGGTACGGTGCCCATGGCGATGCCGCGCCAAAGCGGTCGCTGCGTCTGTGCATCGAACATGTCGAGCACGAGCGTCCCGTAGGTGTAGTCGCGAACGGTGGTGGTGGTATTGAAGCTGCCCCAAGCGCCCCAGCCCGGGCCCCAGCAGCAGCCGCCGCCCCAGCCACCCCAACCGCCCCACATCGGGCCGTTGTTCCAGGTGTCCACGCGCATGCGCCGCTCGGTGACGATGGTGCCGGCGAGGGTGACCTGCGCGTTGGTCGACTGCGTCCAGCCGCGCTCGCGCAGCTTGGCATCGACGGCGGCGACCACGCGTTGCGTCTGCAACGGCGAGAACCCTTCCGGTCGCTGCGTCCATCGGTAGGTCTGGTACTGGCCGAAGTTCACGCCGGGATCGAAGTCGGTGAACACGGCCGGCGTGGTCGCGCACCCGGCAAGCAGTGCGGCTGCGCAGAGGATCGAGAGGATGCGTTTCATGGCCGGCTCCCACAGTAGCGGCGACCCCAAGACTACGCCCGCGCGGCGTCGGAAGGCGTGAAACGGTGTGGGATTTTCTGAATGGTTCAGGATTTTTTGCGGGCGTAGGGGTGGGTGTCCGAGCTGGGCGGCAGTGCCCGCTGCGATTCGCGCACCGGCTGCCATCCATGGCGCGACGCTTCGGGCTTTGGATCGCCCGGCCTGGCCATCGGCCGTTTTGGCAGACCATGCCGCAGTGTCCACTTCGATTCGCGCACCGGCTGCCATCCATGGCGCGACGCTTCCGGCTCCGGATCGCCCGGCCCGGCCATCCTGGCCGGTCGTTCGCGCACGCGCGAGCCAGTGGCTCGCAAGCGCGTGCGCTCACCCCGTATTTTGTATGCCTGCTGAGATGCCGTTCACCGTCGCCACCAGGGCCTGGTACAGGGCGTCGTCGGGTCGGCCCGCCGCCCGCCAGCGCGCCAGCAGGTCGACCTGCAGCAGGCTGATCGGGTCCACGTACGGATTGCGCAGGCGGATCGACTGCCGCAGCCGGTAGTCGCCGGCCAGCAGTTCGTCGCTGCCCTTGATCGCCAGCACCGCGGTGCGCGTGCGTTCGAACTCCGCCGCGATGCCCGGGTGGAACCGCTCGTGCAGTTCGCCCGCGAGCAGCGAGTACTGCTCGAAGATGCCCGGGTCCGATTTGGCGAGCATCATTTCCAGGTCGTCGATGAGCGTGCCGAAGAAGGGCCAGTCGCGCGCCATCTCCGCCAACGTTTCGCGGCCGTGCGCTTGCAACCCCTTTTCCAGTGCGCTGCCGACGCCGTACCACGCGGTCAGTCCCGCGCGGTTCTGCGACCACGCGAACACCCACGGGATCGCGCGCAACGAGCCGACATCGCCCGTGCCGGCACGCTTGCTCGGGCGCGAACCGATGCGCAGCCGTTCGATCACGTCGATGGGCGTGGCGGCGCGGAAGTACGCGGGGAAGTCGGCATCCTCGTGCACCAGGGCGCGGTAATGCGCGCGTGCGTCGCGTGCGAGCTCGGAGGCGATCGCGCGCCATCGTTCCTCGCGCGATTCCGGCGGCCGCGGCCGCAACGTCGCCCGCAGCACGGCACCTGCGGCCTGTTCGAGATTGCGCAATGCGATCGCGCGGATCCCGTACTTGCGGTGGATCACCTCGCCCTGCTCGGTCAGGCGCAGGTAGCCGTCGACCGAGCCGCGAGGCGCGGCGATCACCGCGCGCTCGGTCTTGCCGCCGCCGCGACTGATCGAGCCGCCGCGGCCATGGAAGAACGCGATCCGCACGCCGCTTTCGCGCGCCAGTTCGGTCAGCGCGATCTGCGTGCGTTGCAGCGCCCAGCGCGAGGCGAGCATGCCGCCGTCCTTCGCACTGTCGGAATAGCCCAGCATCACCACCTGCCGGTTTCCGCGCACGGCCAGGTGCGCGCGGTACACGGGATCGGCGAACAGGGCGCGCAGCGTGTCGCTTGCGGCGTCGAGGTCGTCCACCGTTTCGAACAGCGGCGCGACGTCGATCGGCACGCGGCCTTCGCCGTCGATGCAGCCGGCGACCCGCGCCAGCGCCAGCACGGAGAGCGCGTCGGCGGCGCTGCGGCTCATGCTGACGATGTAGGGCCCGAACGCGCGCGCGCCATAGCGCGGGCGCAGGCGCGCGACGGCGCGGAACACGTCCAGCGTCGGACGCGCGGTGCCGTTGCCGACGCCGGGCGGTGGAGCGCGGCCGTCCAGCAGGGCGTGCAGGCGATGCGCGCGTTCTTCGCGCGAATGCGATTCCCACTGCGGATCGCCCAGCACTTCGGCGAGCGCGGCGTCGTGCGTGGCCGAGTCCTGGCGCAGGTCCAGGCCTGCCAGGTGGAAGCCGAAGCACTCCACGCGTCGGCGCAGGCGACGCACCGCATGGCCCCCGGCGTGCTCGCCCTGGTGCGCGCGCAGGCTGTCTTCGATCAGCTGGATGTCGGCCAGGAAGGCGGCGGCATCGAGATAGCCGTTGACGTGATCCTCCGCCGTGGCCCGCAGGCGCGCGCCGATCAGCGCGAGCAGGTTCCGGTACGGCATGTCGGCGTGGCGCGGCTTCAATGCCGCCGCGGCCTTGGGCAGGAGGTAGCGGTACTCCTCGATGCGCGCGAGCACCGCGTCGGCGACCCCCACGCGCTCCAGCGACTGGCTCAGCAGCTCGCCCAGCGCGGTGATCTCCTGCCGGTACGCGCCCAGCACCAGCGTGCGCTGCCCGGCCAACGTCGCGGCGATCGTGTCGGCGCCGACATTCGGATTGCCGTCCATGTCGCCGCCGACCCAGGTGCCAAAGCCGATCACGGTTGGCATCGCCACGTGCTCGCCGTACGTCTCGCGCAGCGCGTCCTCGAACAGTTCGTAGAACACCGGCAACACGCGATACAGAACATCGGAGAGGTAGAACCCCACGTGCTCGAACTCGTCGGCGACGCTCGGCTTCACCGGTGGCGTTTCGGCGGTCTGCCAGCTGGCGGTGAGCGCCAGGCGCATGCGTTCCAGGTCGGCGCGGTGTTCGTACGGGGTGCGCGTGCGGTCGATGTCGTCGATGAGGCAGGTGACGATCTGGCGTTCCTTCTCCAGCAGCGCGCGACGCACCGCTTCGGTGGGATGGGCGGTGAACACCGGTTCGATCCGCAGCCGCTGCAGCAGCGCGACCACTTCCTCCAGGCTCACCCCCTGCGCGGCCAGGGTAGACAGCACGTCGCGCAGGCCGCCGGGCTGGCGACTGGCGCCTTGCCGTTCGTAGTCGCGCCGGCGGCGGATGCGATGTACGCGCTCGGCGACATTCACCGCCTGGAAGTACGTGGCGAAGGCGCGGACCAGATCGCCGGCGCGTTCCAGTTCGACGCCTGCCAGCGCCTGCGCGAGTTCGGCCACCGGCGCGTTGGATTCACGGCGGCGGATCGCGGCGCGGCGCAGGTTTTCGACCGCGGCGAGGAACTGCGGCCCGCGCTGTTCGGCGAGGATTTCGCCGACCAGCGCGCCGACGGTTTTCACGTCTTCGCGCAGCAATGCGTCGTGCGCGGCGAACTCGACGACGCGCAGGGGTTCTTCGGCGGACTCGGCGGCAGGAGCGGGTGGCTGGGTCATCCGCCGAGCCTACCGCACTGCAACATTCGATGGCGCGACGGTTACAGGCGCAACGGTCGGCGTGTCCGCAGCGCGGCGCTTCACACGTTGTTTTTCCTGATCACCCCTGCGACGGAGCCCCGCAACATGACGCTGCACCGCCCCCTCCTCGGCGTGGCCATCGCCTGCCTCGCCGTCGCCGCCTGCCACGCGCCGTCGCGCGAGGACACGACGCAGTCGACCGCGCCGCCGCTGTTCGACACCTTCGGCGACCTGCACCGCGACATCGGCACGCGCGTGCCCGAAGCGCAGCGCTACTTCGACCAGGGCCTGCGCCTGGCCTACGGCTTCAACCACGAGGCCGCCGCGCGCGCCTTCGCCGAGGCCGAGCGGCTCGATCCCAAGTGCGCGATGTGCGCCTGGGGCCAGGCGCTGGTGCTCGGTCCCAACATCAACCTGCCGATGTCGCCCGACCTCGCCGCCGACGCGACCACACTCGCACTGCGCGCCCAGCAACTGTCGAAGAACGCGAAACCCGCCGACCAGGCGTTGATCGCGGCGCTGGTCAAGCGCTATGCGACGCCGGCGCCGGCCGATCGCGCACCGCTCGACCAGGCCTATGCGCAGGCGATGGGCGAGGCGCACAAGCAGTTCCCCACCGACGACGACATCGCCGCGCTGTACGCCGAATCGCTGATGGACCTGACGCCATGGGCGTACTGGAACGCGCAGGGCCAGCCGACGCAGTACACGCCGACGATAGTCACCACGCTGGAGACCGTACTCGAGCGCAATCCGCGCCACATCGGCGCGGCGCACTACTTCATCCACGCGGTGGAGGCGTCGAACGAGCCGCAGCGTGCCGAGCCCTACGCCGACCGGCTGGCCGCGCTCGCGCCCGGTTCGGGCCACCTGGTGCACATGCCCGCGCACGTCTACATCCGCGTCGGCCGGTACCACGACGCGACGCTTAGCAATCTCGCCGCGAGCACGGCGGACAAGGCGTTCCTGGCCGTGTGCCGCGGCAGCAACGGCGCGTATCCGCTGGGCTACGTGCCGCACAACTGGCACTTCGCGGCGATGACCGCGGCGCTGCATGGCTCGCGCACGCTGGCGATCGAAGCCGCCGACCAGACCGCGCAACGCACCGATCCGCAGCAGATGGAGGCGATGGCATTCATGCAGCAGTTCGTCGTCGCACCGCTGTTCGCGCGCGTGCGATTCGGCGAGTGGGACGCGATCCTCGCGCAGGACGCGCCGCCGTCGGATGTCGCCTTCCCGCGCGCGATCTGGCACTTCGCCCGCGGCATGGCCCTGGTGCGCACCGACAAGCCCGCGCAGGCGCGCAAGGAACTGCAGGCGTTGCAGGCGATCGCAAAGGACCCGGCGATGGAGAAGGTGGTGCTGTTTGACATCAACCGTGCCGACCGTGTGCTCGACGTCGCCCAGCACATGCTGGCCGGCGAGATCGCGCTATCGACCAGGCAGACCAAGGCGGGCCTGGCGTCGCTGCGGCAGGCGGTGGCGGCCGAGGACCTGCTCAACTACAACGAACCGCCGGACTGGCCGTTGCCGGTACGCCCCTACCTGGGCGCAGCGCTGCTCGACGCAGGTCGCGCTAAGGAAGCCGTGGCTGTGTACGAGGAGGACCTCAAGCGGTTCCCGGAGAACGGCTGGTCGCTGTACGGCCTGGCGCAGGCGCAGAGGAAACTCAAGCTGAAGGACGCCGCCGCCGAAAGCGAGCGACGCCAGGCGGCGGCGTGGCAGTGGTCCGACGTGAAGCTGGTGGCGTCGCGATTCTGAGGGCCGGCTGCCAGGGGCGTTGGCGTCTGGATCCCGGCCTTCGCCGGGACGACGTTCCGGAAAGCGTGACAGCCTGGATCCCGGCCTTCGCCGGGACGACGACCCATCGCGACTCCCGTGGCCGAGGGCCGCGCCCCCTCCCCGACCCCAGGCGTAGCCCGGGAACCCCGAACCCGCCCAGCCCAGCCCATTTTTGTCAGCCCTGACACAAACCGGCATCGGCCGACAACATCGCGCCGGCAGGATCGATGGCGAGTCGTGGACCCATGTGTCCCGTTGCCGTCGCCGGAGATCCCCCGGCGACGGCATTTTCTTTTCCGCGCCCGGCCCGCCGCGCTTGACACAAACCACCCCCGGGCTGCCTACACTCGGCAACGCCCAACGTTCGTGGTGGCATGGATCCGCAGTCGCTCCTCCTTGTCGTCGACGACGACCCCGACCTTCGCCGGCTCATTTCCGGCTTCCTGTCCGAACACGGCTACCGGGTGGAAACGGCCGAAGACGCCGCGCAGATGCGTCGCGTGCTCGACGAACGACGTCCGGACCTGATCATCCTGGACGTGATGATGCCCGGCGAAGACGGCCTGAGCGCCGCCCGCCGGCTCACCTCCGAACGCGGGCCGCCGCTGATCATGCTCAGCGCGCTGGGTACCGACACCGACCGCATCATCGGGCTGGAGGTCGGCGCGGACGATTACCTCGCCAAACCCTGTAACCCGCGCGAATTGCTCGCGCGCGTACGCGCCGTGCTGCGGCGTCGGCAGCTCGCGGCGGACGCCTCCCATGGACACCAGTACGAATTCGCCGGCTGGCATCTGGACGTGATCCAGCGCGCCCTGCGCGACCCCAACGGCACCTACATCAACCTGTCCGACGGGGAGTTCTCGCTGCTGCGCACGCTGGTCGAACACCCGCAGCGCGTGCTCAGCCGCGATCAGCTGCTGGACTGCGCGCGCGGTCGCGACATCGAAGTGTTCGACCGCGCCATCGACAGCCAGATCAGCCGCCTGCGCCGCAAGATCAACGACCGCGGCCACAGCGAACTGATCCGCACGGTGCGCAACGAGGGCTACATGCTGTTGCCGGCGGTGACACGCCTGTGAACTGGCACGGCCTGCCGATCTTCGCGCGCACCTTCCTGCTGCTGCTGGCGGCACTGGCGGTCGCGTACGGGATCGGCATCGCCCTGCTCGCGTTGCGCGAACCGCCGCCGGCGGTACGCATGTCGGAGGTGGTCGCGTTGCTGTCGACGCGCATGCCCTCCGGCAATCCGCTGCTGATGGTGAGCGAGGCCGATGCACCGCCGCTGCCCGAGTCGGGCTACCTCAGCCCGCCGCCGCTGCGCACGCTGCTGGCGCAGTGGCTCGACATGCCCGAGGATCGCGTCCGGTTCTACATCGCCGGGCCGAACATGCTGCCGCCGTTCCGGCGCATCGTGGTCGCACCGACGGGGCCGCTGGCCCACAACATGGCCCTGCTCGACCTGGTCATCCCCTCGGCGGCCGCGCAGGCACCGATCCATTATCGCGAGCGCCTGGACTTCGCTGCCGACCGCATTGGCGCCCGGCGCGAGGAACGGCGTCGCGTCGCGGCGGCGACGAGCGCGGCCGCCACCGTAAGCGCTGCGGCGTCCGCCACCACGTCGTCGTCCGCGCCGGCGCTCGTCGCCTCGGCAAACGCCGAGCCCGACGTCGCACTGCCGGTGCCGGACCCGTCCACGGCGTACCTGCGCCAGTACATGCCGCCGTACGTGCATGTCTCTCCGGTCGCATCCGAGCTAGCCGCGCCGCCGACGGCCGTCGCGGCGAAACCTGCGGCCGCCCGCGACGACACGGAGGATCTGGTGGTGCGCGTCGGGGCTCCGGAGATCGTCGCCGATCCGGTGCTGCATGGGCGCGGCTGGCGCGCGGACTCGCACCTGTCCTTCGCCTTCGTCGCCGCCGTGCGCCTGGCCGACGGCCGCTGGCGCGTGGTCGAGCGGCTCGGATCGGGCGTCGGCATCGGCCGCGCGTTCGCGCTGATGTTCGCGATGGGCCTGATCGCGCTGTTGCCGCTGGCGTGGTGGTTCTCCAGCGCGCTGGCCGGTCCGATCCGCCGCTTCGCCGCCGCCGCGGACCACATGGGCCAGGACGCCAATGCACCGCCGGTGCCGCTGGAAGGGCCGGCGGAAATCCTGCGTGCGGCCGCCTCGTTCAACGCGATGCAGGCTCGCATCAACCGCCTGGTGCGCGAGCGCACGCAGATGGTCGCCGCCATCGCCCACGACCTGCGCACGCCACTGGCGCGTCTGTCGTTCCGCCTCGACGGCCTGCCGGCGGATACGCGCGAGAAGGCAACGGCGGACATCGCCGAGATGTCGCAGATGATCGAAGCGGCGCTGGAGTTCATCCGCGAACAGCACCGCAAGGGCGTGCGCGAACGCCTGGACCTGCGCCTGCTGGTGGAAAGCGTGGTAGACGACCTGGCCGACGTCGGCAGCGAGATCGAATTGTCGGACGGCCCATCGGCGCCATTGCGCGGCGATCCGCTCGCGCTGCGCCGCATGGTCGGCAATCTGGTCGACAACGCGCTCAAGTACGGGCAGCGCGCGCGGCTGTCGCTGCATGCGCAGGCAGATGGCTACGCCCTGCACATCGACGACGATGGCCCGGGCGTGGACGCCTCGCGCAGCGAACATTTGTTCATGCCGTTCGTGCGCGGCGAGACATCGCGCAACCGCGAGACCGGCGGCATCGGCCTGGGCCTGGCCACCGCCCGCAGCATCGCGCTGGCGCACGGCGGCGACATCGCGTTGCTCAATCGCGTCGAAGGCGGACTGCGGGTGATGGTGATGCTGCCGTACGCGGTGAGCTCACCGGTCACTTCACCTGCTGCCCGTGCTTGAGCACGATGTCCACGCGCTGCAACAACGCCACCTGCTTCAGCACGTCGCCTTTCACCGCGATGATGTCCGCGTATTTGCCCTCGACGACGCTCCCGTAATCCTTGTCGGCCTTCATCGCCACCGCCGGCCAGTAGGTCGCCGCGCGGATCGCGTCGATCGGCGGCACGCCGAGCTGGTTCACCCACACGTCCAGCTCGTTCCAGGTGCTGCCGCTGTGGAATTTCATCGGGATGCCCGAGTCGGTGCCCACCAGCAACAGCACGCCCGAATCGCGCAACTGTTGGAATTTGCGCTTGAGCGTCGGCCAGCGTTGCGGCGTCTGCTGGAAATAGGAGATGCGCTCGGGATGCGCGAGCGAGCGTTTGATATCGGCCACGGTGTCCGGCGCCAGGCCTTCGTGCCAGGCGTCGCCGTCGACGAACTCGTGGTCCTTCACCGTGTACGGAAAGTTGTAGAGGCCCTCGATGGTCGGCGTCCAGAACAGCGGACCGGCCGCCATGTTCGCAGTGCGTTCGCGCAGCGCGGCGACGATGTCCTCCGGGTACTCGGGCGATGCGGCCAGGCCGGTGTGCTCGAAGCAGTCCACGCCGGCCTTCAGGGCACGCCTGATTTCCTCCGGCCGGTGCGCGTGCGCGACGACGGGCAGCTTGTGCTTGTGCGCCTCATCGACGATCGCCTGCACTTCGGCGTCGCTCATCTGGTCCTGGTCGATGAGCTTGATCACGTCCACGCCGGCCTGGACGAGACGGCGCACCTTCGCGCGCGCATCGGCCGGGGAGTCCACGCCCCAGCGGAACAGTTCGGTGCCGGGATACGGCTTCTTCTGGATGAAAGGGCCGGAGACGAACAGCGTCGGCCCGGGAATCTTCCCGGCGTTGATCGCATCGCGCACCGCGATGCTGTCTTCCAGCGGGCCGCCCAGGTCGCGCGCGCCGGTCACGCCCGCGTGCAGCAGCTGCAAGGCCGAGGCCGGCATGATCTCGTTGCGCAAACGCGGCGGATACGTGCGATCCCAGTAATCGTAATCGGCGTGGCCGTTGATCATCAGGTGCACGTGCATGTCCCACAGGCCGGGCAGCACCGTCATGCCTTCGGTGGAAATGACCTTCGCGCCGTCGGGTACGCGCAGCGTGTCCACCGTGCCGACGGCCAGGATGCGTTCGCCGTCGACGAGGATGACGCTGTCGCGGATCGGTTCGCGCAACGTGCCGTCCACCAGCGTCCCGCCAACCAGCGCGGTGACCGGTCCGGCCTGCGCGGACGCGGCGACGACCGCCAGCCCCAGCACGACACTCCACACGACTGAACGCATGCGCACGCCCCCCACCGATGGATGGGGCGATGCTAGCCGCTGGCGTGGCGTTTGTGCGAGACAGCGCCCTCAGACGGGGGCGCGGCCGATCAGTACGCGAACTCGCGGAAGACCCGGTCGATGTCGCCCTGCCACGCGCCGTTGTAGAGATCGAGCTTGCGTTCGGCTGGCGTGATGCCGGCTTCGGCGAACTCCATCATCGGCTCCAGGAACACCGACTCGTCGGCGCCGTTCGGGTTCAGGCGGGCACGCCGGCGCAGGCCGTGCGCGGAGATTTCCAGCGCGCGGCGCGCCAGGTCGAGCACCGTGCCGTCGCGGAACGGCAGCTTCAGGGCCTGTTTCGGCACGCCGTCGCGCAAGGCGTGGCGCTCGGCGAGGGAGAAGTCGCGGACCAGGTCCCACGCCGCGTCGAGCGAGGCGTCGTCGTACAGCAGGCCGACCCAGAACGCCGGCAGCGCGCAGATGCGGTTCCACGGGCCGGAATCGGCGCCGCGCATCTCCAGGTATTTCTTCAGTCGAACTTCGGGGAAGGCGGTGGTGCTGTGGTCCGCCCAGTCGCGCAGCACCGGACGATGGCCCGGATATGCCGGCAGCTTTCCATCCAGGAAGTCGCGGAACGACTGGCCCGAGGCGTCGAGGTACTCGCCATCGCGGTAGACGAAGTACATCGGCACATCGAGCAGATAGTCGACGTAGCGCTCGTAGCCGAAGCCGTCCTCGAAGACGAAATCGAGCAGACCGGTGCGGCCGGCGTCGGTATCGGTCCAGATGTGCGAGCGGTAGCTCAGGTATCCGTTGGGCTTGCCCTCGGTAAACGGCGAATCGGCGAACAGCGCCGTGGCGACGGACTGGAGCGCCAGCGATACGCGGAACTTCTTCACCATGTCGGCCTCGGAGCCGACGTCCAGATTCACCTGCACGGTTGAGGTGCGCGTCATCATGTCCAGGCCGAGCGAGCCGACCTTGGGCATGTACTCGCGCATGATCTTGTACCGGCCCTTGGGCATCCACGGCATCTCGTCGCGCCGCCACTTGGGTTGGAAGCCCATGCCCAGGAAGCCCAGGCCCATCGGCTCGGCGACGGTGCGCACCTCGCGAAGGTGGCTGTTGGTTTCCGAGCACGTCTGGTGCAGGTTCTCCAGCGGCGCGCCGGACAGTTCCAGCTGACCGGCCGGCTCCAGCGACACCGATGCCTGTTCGCGTGCGAGCGCGATGACGCGGCCATGCTCTTCGACCGGCTCCCATCCGAAACGGATCAGTCCCTTGAGCAACGCCTCGATGCCACGCTCGCCGTCGAAGGTCGGCGGACGCAGGTCGTCGTTGCGAAAGCCGAACTTCTCGTGCTCGGTGCCGATGCGCCAGTCCTCGCGCGGACGCGCGCCAGAGCTGAGGAACTCGACGAGCTGGGCCCGACCCTCGATGGGAACATCCTTGACCTGGCTGGGACCGGACACGTGCACCTCGTTGAAGAAGCTGGGTCTGCAGGGCCCCCGGCCCCACTCGCGCAATGCGGACGCATCGCGTGGATGCCGCGCCCGATGGCGGACGGCGGCGGGCATCGCGGTTGGACCTGCGTCCAGACTGTGCGTGCCATCACGCCAGTGTAGCGAGGCGGCGTGAATGCACCTATCGCCGGCCATGCAACGCAGTAACCCACGGGCCTGCCTGTTCGCCCGCTGCCGTGTCGATCGGCCGCTTGATCGGCCAATCGCTCCGGCTTGGGCTACGCTGCCGGCCATGGCCCTGGACCCTCCATCGCGCGAGACCGCGCCGTCACCGCATCGCCCGCTGGACGTGCCCACGCGCCATAGCGAATCGCATCGCTCCGGCCGCGTGGGCTGGCTGCGTGCGGCGGTACTCGGCGCCAACGACGGCATCGTCTCCGTGTCGGGACTGGTGGTCGGCGTGGCGGCGAGCGGGGCCTCGCACGAGACCGTACTCGCCAGCGGCGTGGCGGCCATCGTGGCGGGTGCGATGTCGATGGCCGCGGGCGAATACGTCTCGGTGCGGTCGCAGGCCGATACCGAGCACGCGGACCTGGCCATCGAACGGCGCGAACTGGCCGCGCAGCCACAGTACGAGCTCAACGAACTCACCCTGATCTACGTGCGCCGGGGCTTGCAGCCGGAGCTTGCGCGCCAGGTCGCCGAACAGCTCACCGCGCACGACGCGCTCGCCGCGCATGCGCGCGACGAGCTGGGCATCACCGACACGCTGCGCGCGCGCCCGGTGCAGGCGTCGATCGCCTCGGCGACGGCATTCGTGGCTGGCGGCCTGTTGCCGTTGGCCTCGGTGCTGCTGTCCAAGGCGTCGATCGTGCAGCCGGTCACCATCGCCACGACGATCTGCGCGCTGTTCCTGTCCGGGATGCTCGCCGCGCGCGCGGGCGGCGCGCCGATGCTGCGCGGCGCTTTCCGCGTGGCGTTCTGGGGCGCGATGGCGATGGCGGCCTCCTCGGCGGTGGGCTCGCTGTTCGACGTTTCCGTCTGAACCGGCGCATGCCGCACTGCGGCATGCCTTCGCCTGACCGCCCTTACATACTGCGGTCATGTCGCAAGTGCATTACCTGGGTCGCAGCAAGAAGACCAAGATCACCTCGCTGGACATCGCCCACCGCGCCGGCGTCTCGCAGGCGACGGTGTCGCGCGTGTTGCGCGGCAGTCCGTTGGTCAACGCGGAAACGCGCAAGCGCGTCGAGGACGCGGTGCGCGAGCTCAACTACAAGGTCGACCGCCACGCCTCCAGCCTGCGCACGCAGCGTTCGGGCACGCTGGCGCTGCTGTTGTTCGAGGATCCCACGCCGGACGAATCGCACATCAACCCGTTCTTCCTGTCGATGCTTGGCTCGATCACACGGGCCTGCGCGCGCGAAGGACACGATCTGCTCATCTCGTTCCAGCAACTTTCCGACGACTGGCACGCCGACTACGAGGACAGCATGAAGGCCGACGGCCTGATCCTGCTGGGCTACGGCGACTACCTGGCCTACCAGGGCAAGCTGGAGAAACTGGTCGCGCAGGGCACACGCTTCGTGCGCTGGGGCGCGGTGCTGCCGGACCAGCCGGGGCTGTCGATCGGCTGCGACAACTTCAATGGCGGTCGCCAGGCGGGCGATCACCTGGTCGGGCTGGGTCGTCGCCGCATCGCGTTCCTGGGTGGGGCATCGAGCCACTGTCCGGAATTCTTCGATCGCTTCCGCGGTTGCGATGCCGCGCTGCGCGAAGTCGGCGGCGCTATGGAGGCCATCCTGCAGGTCGACGCGGAAAGCTCCGAGGAAGACGGCTACGCGGCGGCACGCGAGCTGCTGGCGCGCGGCGGCGCGTTCGATGCCGTGTTCGCAGCGAGCGACCTGATCGCCATCGGTGCGATGCGCGCATTCGCCGACGCGGGATTGCGCGTGCCCGAGGACATCGCCGTCGTCGGCTTCGACGACATCCCGACGGCGCGATTCGCCAACCCGCCGCTGACCACGGTGTTCCAGGACACCAAGCGCGCCGGCGAACTGCTGGTGGAGACGCTGTTGCGCCAGGTGACGGGCGAGGAAACGCACAGCATCACGCTGCCGACGTCGCTGGTGGTGCGCAAATCGAGCGGAGCGTAGCCCGGCTTCGTCGCTCCGTCGCACGCCCATTGCCTGTCCTCTGAAACGACGACCCCCGCCGGATCGCGCCGGCGGGGGTTCGTGTACTGCAGGTGGGGCCGTCAGAACTTGTAGCTTGCGCCCACCAGGTAGGTGCGACCCCACTCGATGTACTCCAGCGGACGATCCTTCGTGCCCGCATAGGTCTGGTACGGCGAGTTGGTCAGATTGCTCGCTTCGAGCGTGAGCGTCAGGCCCGCCAGCGAGCTGCTCTCACCGAAGGCGTAGCTCACCTGCGCGTCGATCTGGTCCTCGCCCACCACGTACCGCAGCGTGCGGTTGCCATCGAAGTTGCCGATCTCGCCGATGAAGTCCGAACGCTTGCGCTGGCTCACGCGCGCTTCGAAACCACTGCGCTCGTAGTACGCGGTGAAGTTGTAGACCTCGTCCGACAGGCCCGGCAGGCTGATCGGATCGGTGCCCACGCTCGACGCGCTTTCCGGATCCAGGATCTCGATGTCGCTGTCGGTGAAGCTCGCGCTGGCCTGGATGCCGAAGCCTTCCAGCGGCGCCCACAGCATGTCCAGCGGCAGCGATGCGCTCAGCTCGATGCCCTGCAGCTTGCCGCCCTTGCCGTTGTACGGCGCAGTGAAGTTGCCGGTGGTCTGGGTCGGCGGCTCGTTCGGACCGGGCACGTAGTCGGCGACGAAGGCCGAGAAGTCGAAGTTGTCGTTGGTCTGCGTGTAGATGTAGCTGCGCAGGTCCTTGTAGAAGTAGGCAGCGGCGAGGTAGGCCTTGGTACCGAAGTACTTCTCGTAGGAGATGTCGAACGCGTTGGCACGCCACGGATCCAGCTCGGGGTTGCCGCCGCTGGCGCCGGGCTTGCCGGTGGCCGTGTCGACGCCGAACTCCAGCGACGCGCGCAACTGGTCCACGCGCGGGCGCGCGACCTGTCGTGCCAGCGCCAGTCGCAGCGTCTGGTCGTGCGCGAACAGGAACGCCAGGTTCATGCTCGGCAGGTAGTCGGTGTAGGTCTTGCCGTTCTCGTACGGCACGATCTGGCTGCCCTCCGGCTGCGTGCCATCGAAGAATCTCGCCTGCGACGACTGGTCGGCATGCTGGATCTGCACGCCGAGGTTGCCGCGCACGCCGACATTGCCCCACTCGGTGTCGATGTTCGCCTTGACGAAGCCGGTGCTCAGCTTCTCGTCCACCGTCCACGCCTTCGGGATCAGGTACGACAGGTTGTCGACCGGTTCGAACGACATGTAACGCGCGACCGCCGCCGGCACATTCCACGACGGGATGTGACCGATGCCTGCGAAGCCCAGGTCCACCAGGCCGTACTGCAGGTCGCGGCCGATCGCCGTGTCGCCTTGCGCGCCGACGTTGATGTTGCCTTCGGGCTGGGTCTTCTGCTTCTCGCGGTCGGCGTAGTTCAGGCCGACGTCGATGTCGGCGATCCAGCCCAGCGCCTGCGGAGCGGGCAACGCGGCGGCCAGCGTGTAGGTCTTCAGCTCGTCCTCGACGCTTGGCACCTTGCCGTAGCCGGAGCCGTAGATGGTGTTGGTCAGGAACAGCGTCTCGGGATTGGAGTAGTCCCGACCCGGCACCACCCAGGAGAAGTTGTTGCTGTTGTACGCCAGGTTGATGTTGTCGAGCTGCAGCCTCGGCACCAGCTGCGTGTTGTTTTCCAGCAGCAATTCGTCGCGCTTGGCGCGCGACCAGCCGATGTCGGCCTTCATGCGGACCGCACCGACGTTGAAGTCGTTGGCCCAGCCGAACGCGTCGATCTTGTCCTCGCGCTTGCGGTACATGCCGCGAACCAGCGGATAGACGTTCTGGACAGCGCCGCCGATGAACGTGCCGCTGCCGTTGACCTGCGGATTGAGCGTGATCACGCTGGGGTCGTTCGCGCCGCCACCGTTGTAGCCGGACAGATTCACCTCGAACTGGTTCGCGGTGTCTTCCTGGTCGGCCGTGGTGTGGAACACGTCCAGCGTGCTGGTCCAGTCGTTGGACGGACGGTACTGCAGCGTCGCCATCACGGCGTCGCGTTCGATGTCGCCGGTGCGGCGCAGCGCCTTGATGCCGTCGGAGAAGAACACGCCGGTCGGCACGCCGTTGCGCACGCGGTCGGTCGTGTTGGTCTGGCTCCACGGCTCGTACAGGCCGACCTGGTTTTCCTGGATCGGCAGTTCAGTGTGCGAATAGCCGATCGAGAAGCCGATGGTGCGGTCGGCGAACTGGCCGATGTAGCTGGCGTTGAGGCGGTTGCCGTCGTCGTCGGCGTTGGCCGCGTCGCCCAGCGAGTTGCGCTGCAGGCGACCGCTCACCGCGATCACCGGCTTGTCGTAATCCAGCGGACGCACGGTGCGCAGGTCGATCGTGCCGGACAGACCCTGTCCGACGAGGCCCGCGTCGGGCGTCTTGTACACGGTCACGCCGCTCATCAGTTCGGCCGGGTACTGGTCGAACTCGACGCTGCGGTTGTCGCCGGTGGACACCATCTCCCGTCCGTTCAGCAGCGTGGTGGCGAAGTCCGGAGACAGGCCGCGCACGCTGATGACCTGGGCACGACCGCCGACGCGCTGCGCCGACAGGCCGGGCAGGCGTGCGATGGATTCGGCGATGCTCACGTCCGGCAGCTTGCCGATGTCTTCGGCCGAGACCGCCTCGACGATCGAGGTCGAGTCGCGCTTGGTTTCGATCGAGCTCTCGATGCCGGCACGGATGCCGGTCACGACGACCGATTCGAGCGTGGTGGTTTCATCCGTCCTCGACGGCTCCGATTCCGGTGCCTGTGTGGCCACCTGAGCCTGTGCGCTAGCAGCGATCAACATCGTCGCCGAAGCCAACGCCACGCTCAGCAGATTGCGCTTGAGTTGCATCTCCCCTCCCAAATGAACCGGCTTTTATTTGTGTGTCGGCCCGCGTCCGTCGCCGCGATTCGCCAGCGCTCGTCGGGACCCGCGCCCGAATCGGCAAAAAAATTCCGGTCCGGGACGTAGCGGCGATGGTAGACGGCCCCATCCCCGCACAAATTCCTTTGCATACGTATTCATCGCGGTGGCGTCGGGCGAATCTCGCGTGCAAGCGTTTTCTGCGCGCGCGACGGCGCGCCCGCGGTGGACGCGGGTGTCGGATGCTCCGCCTTTCAACGGCCGAGCAGGAACCGCAGCGGCACGTCCAGGCGATCGCGCCAGGCGCGTTCGTTGTGTTCCGCTCCGGGGAATTCCCGGCTCATCCAGCCGCGGTCGCGTCGCCAGCCGGCGTCGTGCAAAACCCGATCCATGCGTTCCTGGTAAGGCGCGTAGCTCGCGTCGAGCGTCGCGGTACCGTGGTCGAAGTAGAACCGGTGCGTGCCGCGCGCGGGCAGATGCGCGGCGAGGTAGTCGATGACGACGCCGTCGTCGGCCGGCCAGTGCGTGGACAGGCCCGCGGCCGCGCCGAACACGTGCGGGTACTCACTCATCGCGTAGGCGCTGATCAGGCCGCCCATGCTCGCGCCCATCACCAGCGTGTCGGCGCGCGCGGGCTCGGTCCGGTAGGTCGCGTCGATGGCGGGCTTGAGTTCCTCTACCAGGAAGCGCAGGTACTCGTCGGACAACAGCTGCGTGCTAGGCCCGGCCGGCACGGCTTTGGCAGGCACGGCTTTCGCTGGCATGTATTCGGCCACGCGCAGCGGCGTGTTCGAGATGCCGACCACGATCGCCTCGCGCACCTGGCCGGCGGCGATCAGCTTCGTCATCGTCCCGTCCACATCCCAGTCGATGCCCGTGTACGAGAGCGCCGGATCGAACAGGTTCTGCCCGTCGTGCATGTACAGCACCGGGTAGCGGCGTTTCGGATGCGACCGGTAACCCGGCGGCAGCCAGACGTCGACATTGCGCGCGGCCACGTGCGCCGACGGGACGTCCTGGTAGCTGTCGACGCGTCCTGTGGCCTGCAGCGGCGGCGCGTGTACGGCGTACGCCCAACGCAGGAAAACCGGCAACATGCGCGCCCAGCTGGCCTGGTCGTGACGGCCACCGGGCAGCAGGTACAGGGACGCGTCCGCGCGCGTGGCCTTCGCCGCATGGTCGTAGTTGATGCTGTAGCCGAGCTGGCGCACGCCCTTCATTCCACCGGCGCCGGCGTTCCAGCCATCGAGCAGATCGCGCGTGTCGTCGATGGCATCGTTGATACCGTCGCCGTCGCGATCGTCGGTCTCCTCCTCGGTGCCGACCGCGAAGAACCAGCGCGCGCCGTTGCGCGGCTCGCTGGCGTCGACCATGCGCTGCACCATGCGCGTGCGCTGCGTGCTGGCGTCATCGGTGGTGTCGGCGGCGGGCCAGAACGAGGGCGAGAACGCGCCCGCGCGCCCAAACACTTCCGGATACTGCCAGCCCAGATTGAACGCGTTCAGCCCGCCCAGCGACCAGCCGAGCACGGCGCGCGCATCGGGCGTGGTGCGCGTCCGGTAACGCGCGTCGATGGTCGGCACCAGCGTGTCCACCACCCATTGCGAATAGGCGTGCGCGTTGGTTCCGATCGCACCGTGGCGCGTCTGGGCGATGACGGCGGTGCCAGCCTTGCGGTCCGACAGGCCGTAGGCGGCCAGGCGATCGGGCGGCATGTCGATGGCGACGACGATCGGCGCGCGGATCTGCCCGATCGCGATGAGCTCGTTCAACGATTCGCGCAGGCGGACGGCCTCGCGGTCCTGCCCGTCGTTGAGATAAAGCACCGGATAACGTCGCGAGCCTTCAGCGTAGCCTGGCGGCAGGTACACCGTTGCCCGCATGCCTTGCGGTGCGAATGCGGTGGCGTCCAGCGTGAGCGCCTGCGTCGTCACCTCGCCGGTCACCGGCTCCGGAGCCAGTGGCTCCACGGCACCGGCGATGTTCGCAACGAACAGCAGGCACGGCACGAACAGGAAACGCACGTCGAATCGAGTTCGGCGCGGCATCGCGCGTTCTGACGATTGCATGCGCTCGGACGTCATCGCGTTCGCACGCAGGGCTCAGGCCACGCGCGCGTAGAACACGGCGCGTGGCGGAAGGTGCAGCACGCCGTCGCGAAGTTCGCCGGCGCGCAGCCCGTGGTCATCGAGCGGTGCTACGGCGCGCATCGTCGCCGGGACTACCCAGTGCTGCGCCACGTCCGAAAGATTGAAGGCCACGAGCAGCGTTTCGTCGCCGGTGCTGCGCGTGAACGCCAGCACCGGCTCCTGCGCATCGACGAACGCGATGTCGCCGGTCACCAGCGCCGGCTGCACCTTGCGCCAACGCAGCAGGTGGCGAACGCCGTTGAGCACGGAGTCGGTTCGCGCATCCTGCACCGCGACGCTGAGCTCACCGTGCTCGGCCGGCGCCGGCAACCACGGAGGCGTCGCACTGAAGCCGCCATTGTGTTCGCCGTTCCACGGCATCGGCGTGCGGCAGCCGTCGCGGCCCTTGAAGGTCGGCCAGAAGGTGATGCCGTAGGGATCGCGCAGCGCCTCGAACGGCACTTCGGCTTCGGTCAGTCCCAGTTCCTCGCCCTGGTAGAGGCACACCGAGCCGCGCAGCGAACACACCAGCGCGACCAGCTGCTTGGCCAGGTCCGCATCGGCCGCGCCACCGCCCCAGCGCGTCACGGCGCGCCGGACGTCGTGGTTGGAGATGGCCCAGCACGGCCAGCCGTCGCGCATCTTCGCTTCGAGGTTCTCGACCGTGCCGCGGATGTACGCGGCGCTGGAATCGTCGGTGAGCAACTCGAAGCTGTAGCCCATGTGCAGGCGACGCTCGTTGACGTACTCGGCCATCGTCGCCAGCGAGTCCTCCGAGGAAATCTCGCCCAGCGTCGTCGCGCCCGGATACCGGTCCAGCAGCGCACGCAGTTCCTCGAGGAACGCGACATTCTGCGGCTGCGTGTTGTTGTACCAGTGATACTGGAACGCGTAGGGATTGTCCGGGCTGAAGCCGCGCCCGGTGCGCAGCTGCGCCGGTTTGGGCGGGTTGTCGCGCAGCTGCGCGTCGTGGAAACAGAAGTTGATGGCGTCCAGACGCAGGCCATCGACGCCGCGATCGAGCCAGAACTTCACGTTGTCCAGTGTCGCCTCGCGCACGGCCGGATTGTGGAAGTTGAGATCCGGCTGCGAGGCCAGGAAGTTGTGCAGGAAGTACTGGCCGCGCCGTGGCTCCCACTGCCACGCGACGCCGCCGAACAGCGACATCCAGTTATTGGGCGGCGTGCCGTCGGGCTTCGCATCGGCCCAGACGTACCAGTCGGCCTTGGCGTTGTCGGCGCTCTCGCGGCTTTCCTTGAACCACGCGTGCTCGATCGAGGTGTGACTGAGCACCTGGTCGATCATCACGCGGATGCCCAGCGAATGCGCTTTCGCCAGCAGGCGGTCGAAATCTTCCAGCGTGCCGAACAACGGATCCACGTCGCGGTAGTCGGCGATGTCGTAGCCGAAGTCGGCCATGGGCGACTTGAAGAACGGCGAGATCCAGATCGCGTCCACGCCTAGGCTGGCGACGTAGTCCAGCCGCGCCTCGATACCCGGCAGGTCGCCCACGCCGTCGCCGTTGGTGTCCAGGAAGCTGCGCGGGTAGATCTGATAGATCACCGCGCCCCGCCACCATGCCGTGTGTTCCGCGCTACTGCCTGCCGCCATCTGCCTTCCCATCCCCGACGCTGTCGTCCGTGTGTTGCCGTGCCGTCCGTGCCGAACCGTACGCACGCCACGGCGCGCGATGGCGTGCACTATTCCACGGCGTGTCGTCGCCGCGCATTGCCGGCGGTGCCGGTCGGGCCATGAATACGTATACAGCGCGAGCCGCCGCTGCCCTGCCGCCGACTACCATGGCCTCACCCAGCTGGGGACGCTGCATGAATCGAACCGGTCCGGCGCGCTCGATGCGCCGCCTGCCACGCGCCACGCTCGCCACCGCGCTAACCCTGGTGTGCGCGTTGGCGCAGGCGCAATCGCCCGACGTGCCGTGGCGCGATGCCATCGCATGGCGGGGCTTCGTTGCGCGCATGCAGGCCGATGGCGAAGGCTGGCGTCTGCGCACCGATGCGCCGGGCGTTCGCGCTGACGTGCGCATCCCCGCGCAGCCGCTGCGCAGCCGGACCGCGAGCCCGTTGTTCGACGGCCTGTTCGCGCTGGCCCAGTACGAACTGGCGCAGGCGCAGGTCGAGTCGATTACCGACAGCGCCTACGACAACGGACGCCCGATCCCGTGCGCCTGCTTCGAAACCGGCGAGAAATGGCGGTACGTGTGGACGCGCGACCTGTCCTTCGCCGCCGACCTGGCCCTCGCCCGCCTGCGCCCGCAGCGCACACGGGCGTCGCTGCGCTTCAAGCTCTCCGATCTGCGCGCCGGTGCGCCGCAGGGCACCTACGTGGTCCAGGACACCGGCTCCGGCGGCAGCTGGCCGATCAGCAGCGACCGCATGGTGTGGTTCCTCGCCGCACGCGGCTTGCTCGACGCGCAGGATGGCGACACGGACACTGCGCGCTTCCGCGAGGAAACGTGGGCGACATTGACCGATACCCTGGCGCAGGACCGGCAATACGTCTTCGACGCCCAGATGGGCCTGTATCGCGGCGAGACGTCCTTCCTCGACTGGCGGGAGCAGTCCTATCCGCGCTGGACGGCCGACGACGTCGCCTTCCTCGCGCAATCCTTCGCGCTGTCGACCAACGTGCTGCATTACGAAGCGTTGCGACTGGGCGAGCGCATGGCGCGCGAGCGTGGCGACGCACGGTCGACGGACTACGCCCGGCAAGCCAAGGCGCTCGCAGCGCAGATCGAACGACGCTTCTGGCGCGAAGATCGCGGCCTTTACATGAGTTACATCGGCACCGCCGCGCATCCGGTATCGTTCGAAGCCTACGACCTGCTCGGGCTTTCGTTGCTGATCGAAAGCGGAATCGCACCGCCGCAGCGCGCGCGCCGCGCGCTGTCGAACTACCCCACCCTCGAGTCCGGCAGCCCGGTGATCTGGCCGCAGCAGCCGGGCATCGCGATCTACCACAACCGCGCGATCTGGCCATTCGTGAGCGCCTACGCGCTGCGGGCCGCCCGCACGACGGACGACGCCAGGCGCATAGAGCACGAGATCCGTTCGATCCTGCGCGGCGCCGCGCTGGCCGGTTCGAACATGGAGAACTTCGAGCTCAGCACCCAGGCCGCGCATGTGGACGACGGCGCGCTGAGCGGGCCGGTGGTCAATTCGCCGCGGCAACTGTGGTCGGTCGGCGGGTACCTGCAGATGGTCATGGAAGGCGTGTTCGGCGTGCAGGCCGATGGCTCGGTTGCGCCGAAGCTGCCGACGTCGCTGGTGCCGATGTTGTTCGGCGACGCCGCGACGATCACGCTCTCGCTGGGCGATCGCGACATCGTCCTGCAGCGTCCGGACCACGGCGACGGCGCCCTGCTGGTGGCGGGCGAGACGACCCGCGACGGGCGCAAGGTACACGTGCAGCTGGTATCCGCGCCGCCGTCGTCCGCACCCAAACACGCTGGCGCACGACTGGATGCGACCGCGTTCGCGCCGACGTCGCCCGACGCACCGCAGTGGGTGTCGCAAGGCGCGCAGTGGCGCATCGACGTGGCGCCCGGTGAGCGGCTGTACGTCGACGGCTCGCTCCGTCTGGATGCATCGTCGCAGGCGCGACACGCAACGCTGTCGATGCGCGACGCCCGGCAATGCGCCAGCCTCACGCGAATGGAACGCGGCGTCGAATCGCTGCATTCGCCCACGCGATGCGTCGGTGCCGATGTCCGAATCGACGGGGAATGGCCGCGAACCTGGCGCGCTCCGACGTCGGGACGCTATGCACTCGACGTCGATTTCCGAAATACGCACGGCCCGATCAACACCGGGATCACCGCCGCGGTGAAGACACTGATCGCCGATTGCGATGGCGCGACGGCCCAGTCTGGCACGCTGGTGATGCCGCATGGTGCGGCGATGCAGCGCTCCAGTCCGGCGACGATCGAGGTTCGCGCCGGCGCAACGTGCCGATTCACGTTGCGCGATGGCATCAACATGTCCTATCTGAGCCACAACGCGCGCTACACCGGCGGCGAAGGCGGCGTCGGTGGTCCGCTCAACGCGGCCGACATCGGCGCACTGCACGTCATGCCACTGACTTCGAGGCCTTCGCCATGAGCACGAAACCGCGCCTGTCGTTCTGGCAGATCTGGAACATGTGTTTCGGCTTCCTCGGCATCCAGTTCGGATTCGCCCTGCAGAACGCCAACGTCAGCCGCATCTTCCAGACGCTGGGCGCGAGCATGGACGACATCCCGGTGTTGTGGATCGCCGCTCCGCTGACGGGACTGATCGTGCAGCCGATCGTGGGCTATCTGTCCGATCGCACCTGGACGCGGCTCGGACGGCGGCGTCCGTACTTCCTGATCGGCGCCGTGCTGGCGACGTTGGCCCTGTTCTTCATGCCCAATTCGTCGGCGCTGTGGATCGCCGCCGGCCTGCTGTGGGTGCTGGATGCGTCGATCAACATCTCGATGGAGCCGTTCCGCGCGTTCGTCGGCGATCAGCTGCCGACCTCGCAGCGCGCCAGCGGCTACGCGATGCAGAGCTTCTTCATCGGCGTGGGCTCGGTGATAGCCAGCCTGCTGCCGTGGTTGCTGGCGCACGCGGGCGTGGGCAACACGGCAGGCCCGGGCGAAGTGCCCGACACCGTGCGATACGCGTTCTATTTTGGCGGCGCTGTGTTGCTGCTGGCGGTGCTCTGGACGGTGCTGCGCACGCGCGAATACCCGCCCGACGTGCTGCGTGCGCACGACACCGTGGCACGGGCACCGCAGCGCGCGCTGGATGGCCCGCGCGCGCGCCGCAACGGGGGCGTCTGGCTGATCGTCGGCGTCGCGGGTGCGTTCGCGGTCTGGCAGTTTGCGCTCGACAAGCAGCTCTACATCCTGACCGGCCTGCTCGTCGCGTACGGCGCGTCGCTGATCGTCGCCAGCGTCCTGCGCGGCGAAGGCGCCTTCGCGCAGATCATCGGCGACCTGCACGACATGCCGGGCGAGATGCGCAAACTCGCGGTCGTGCAGTTCTTCTCCTGGTTTGCGTTGTTCGCGATGTGGATCTACACCACCGGCGCGGTCACGCAGGTGCATTTCGGCAGCATCGATACCTCGTCGGCCGCGTACAACGACGGCGCGAACTGGGTCGGCGTGCTGTTCGCCGCCTACAACGGTTTTGCCGCGCTGGCGGCGATCGTGATCCCGTGGATGGTGCGGCGCATGGGTCTGCGCGTGAGCCATCTGGTCAACGTCACGCTCGGTGGGCTTGGCTTGCTGTCGTTCCTGCTGATCGACGACCCGCGATGGCTGTTGCTGTCGATGGTGGGCGTGGGTTTCGCCTGGGCGTCGATCCTGTCGCTGCCGTACGCGCTGCTGTCCGACAGCGTGCCCGCGCAGAAGATGGGCGTGTTCATGGGCATCTTCAATTTCTTCATCGTCATTCCGCAACTGGTGGCGGCGAGCCTGCTGGGGTTCCTGCTCAAGCAATTCTTCGGCGGGCATCCGATCCAGGCCTTGGCCATCGGCGGCGTCAGCCTGATCGTCGCCGGCCTGTGCGTGTTGCGCGTGCAGGAACCGCACATCGAAAGCCGACGCGACGCGGCCGTCGCGTCCACGGGAAATTGAGGAGCACTGCATGCGTTCGAACGTTCGCACCATTCGTCGCCGGGCCAGCGCGCTCGCGGTATCGCTCGCAGCCTGCATTGGCGCGGCGAACGCGGCCGACACGGCGCCGGACTATTACGGCACGCTGGAGCCGTTCGCCAAGGAGGCGGTGTACTTCGTCGTCACCGACCGCTTCGTCAACGGCGACCCGTCCAACGACCATCGCGAACAGGGCGGCGCGGATCCGGGCAAGCGCACGTTCGACAGGCCCACGCCGGGCAGCGGTGCGGGCGACAACATCGGCTACCTCGGCGGCGACTTCAAGGGCATCGCCGATCATCTGGACTACATCCGCGGCATGGGTTTTACCTCGCTGTGGATCACGCCGATCGTCGACAACCCCGATGAAGCCTTCACCGGCGGCAAGCCCGCCGTAAAAGGCGGCTTTCTCACAGATGGCGGCAAGACCGGTTATCACGGCTACTGGGGCGTGAACTTCTACGAACTCGACGAACACCTGCCGAGCCCCGGCCTAGACTTCAAGGGGCTGGCCGATGCCGTGCACGGCCGCGGTATGACGCTGGTGCTCGACATCGTCGGCAACCACGGATCGCCGTCGTACTCGATGCCGGCGCCGCAGCCGAAGTACGGGCAGGTGTTTGACGCCGACGGCAAGCTCGTCGCCGACCATCAGAACCTGCCGCCGGGCAAGCTCGATCCGAAGCACAACCCGCTGCACCGCTTCTACAACACCACGCCCGGACTGGCGGAGTTGTCGGACTTCAACGAGAACAATCCGGAGGTGATGGACTATCTCGCCGGCGCGTACGCGCAGTGGATCGACCAGGGCGCCGATGCGCTGCGCATCGACACCATCGGCTGGCTGCCGCATTCGTTCTGGCACGAGTTCGTGGCGCGCATGCGCCGCGAGAAGCCGGGGATGTTCATGTTCGGCGAGGCCTTCGACTACGACGCGAGCAAGATCGCCGAGCACACGTGGGCGAAGAATGCCGACGTGAGCGTGTTGGATTTCCCGCTCAAGCAAGGCCTGGAGAAGGTGTTCGGCCACGAGCGCGCGGGTTTCGAAACGCTGGCCGATCGCCTGCACCTCGAGGGCGGACCGTACGCGAATCCGTACGAGCTGGCCACGTTCTACGACAACCACGACATGGCGCGACTGGACGCGAGCGACGAAGGTTTCATCGACGCGCACAATTGGCTGTTCACCGCGCGCGGCATTCCGGTCGTGTATTACGGCTCGGAAATCGGCTTCATGCGTGGCCGGCCGGAGCACGACGGCAACCGCAACTACTTCGGCGCCGAACGCGTCGCCAGTGCGCCGTCGCATGCGATCCACCGCAAGCTGTCGCGCATCGCGCACGTGCGGGCGGCTTCACCGGCCTTGCAGCGCGGGTTGCAGCTCAACATTGAACTCAAGGGCGAGCGCGCGGCGTTCTATCGCGTGTACCACCACGAGGGCGTCTCGCAAATCGCGCTGGTGTTGCTCAACAAGGGCGATGCGCCGGCGAAGTTCGAAGTGACGCAATGGCTGCAGGCCGGCACCTGGCGCGCGGCGATCGCGGGCGGAGAATCGAAGGTGCGCGCCGGCGGTTCGCTGCGGGCGACAGTGCCCGCGCACGGCGTGGAGGTCTTCCTGCTCGATGCGCCGGTGACGCAGCCGGCGTTGCGCGAACGCTTGGACGCGCTGATGAAGGTGAAGCGGCCGGAGTAGCTGCACGGCGGTTGGCCCCAGGGGAGCGACGGCCGCTCAGAGCCCGAGCCAGCCCGCCACGACCGCCCGCGCCTCTTCCACGCCCTGCTTGGATTCGCCCGAGAACGTCTGCACGCTCACCGTGTCGCCGAAGGCGCTGAACAGCTCCTTCTTCACGGCCAGCAAGGTCTGCGACTGCTGCCCGCGACCGAACTTGTCGGCCTTGGTCAGCAGCGCGTGCGCCGGCAGCCCGCGGCTGACGGCGTAGCCGAGCATCTGCCGGTCGTAATCCCGCAACGGATGGCGGATGTCCATCACCACGACCAGCCCCTTCAGCGACTCGCGCGTGCGGAAGTACTGGTCGATGAAGGCCTGCCAATGCGCCTGCAGGTCCTGCGGGACCTTGGCGTAGCCGTAGCCGGGCAGGTCCACCAGGAAGCGCGGCTGCTCGGCGCCGGTCGGGGTCATGTCGAAATAGACCAGCTGCTGGGTGCGGCCGGGGGTCTTGGAGACGCGCGCCAGGGCGTTCTGCTGGCACAGCGCGTTGAGGGCGCTGGACTTGCCGGCGTTGGAGCGGCCGGCGAAGGCGACCTCGAAGCCGCCCTCGGGCGGGAGCTGTCTGTGGGTATGCGCCGAGAGCAGGTAGCTCGCGCGGACGAAAGGATTGGCCATGCCACTAGGATCGCACGGGCGCGTGCGCCACCGCCCATTCCGTCCGCGCCCGGCCGGAAAACCGGGCCGATTCGGAGGGAAATGCCGGCTGCGGCCGCTTTCGGCATGCCGTCCGCGTTGACCGGCCACGGAGCGGCGACGATAATTCCGCGGTTCCGGCGTCCGTTTCACGGTTCGCCTCATCAGTGTTTCGGAGCCCAGCTACATGAGCCAAGCCCGCGTCCTGCGCATCGTCGGTGTCGTCGCCTTTGTGGCCGCCGCCGCCGCGTACGCCCAGACCACCGTCAATCCGGTCCCGAACAACGCGCCGGTCCAGCAGGCACCGCTGAACACCGCGCCGGAAAAGACCGTGTGGGGCGACGCCAAGGCCGGCGCCACCAAGGCGGGCACCTGCGCCGCGTGCCACGGCCTGGACGGTAACCCGATCGATCCGCAGTACCCGCGCCTGGCCGGGCAGAGCGAGCGCTACATCGCGCACCAGATCGCCCTGTTCAAGTCCGGCGAGCGCAATACGGGCATGGCCGCGGTCATGAAGCCCTTCGCCGACGCGCTGTCGGCCCAGGATGCGCGCGACATCGGCGCGTACTTCGCTACCCAGAAGGCGGGCGCGGGCGTCGCCGACGACAGCGTCATCGCCACCGGCCCCAACACCGGCAAGAAGTTCTTCGAAGTGGGCCAGCAGCTGTTCCGCTCGGGCGACAAGGCCCGCGGCATTCCGGCGTGCATGGCGTGCCACGGTCCGGACGGCGCCGGCAACCCCGGCCCGGCCTATCCGCACATCGCCGGCCAGCAGGCCGCCTACAGCCAGCGCCGCCTGGAGGAGTACCGCACCGGTACCACCGTCCAGCGCGATGCCCACCTGTTCAACGTGATGGCCGGCGTCGCCAAGCAGCTGACCGACGAGGAAATCGTGTCGCTGTCGAGCTACCTGCAGGGCCTGCACCCGAGCCGCGACGACGTCGCCGCGACGAATGCCCCGGCTCCGGCCGTTGCGGCTCCGGCCGCTGCACCCGCCGCCGCTCCGGCTCCCGCCGCGGCACCTGCGCAGGCACCGGCCGAGCCGGCCGCGGCGCCGGCGAGCGGTACCTGAGTCCGGGTGAAGCCCGAGCCGGTGAACTTGCGCCGGTGACCGCGGTCGTAGGCGGTACTCCTTCGTTGTCTGGTTGCGCCGGCCGTGATTCCACGGCCGGCGTTTTACTTTCCGGCCCCACCCTTCGCGAGAACGTGCCGATGACCCGCCGCCAGCTCCTGTCCTGCCTGCTGCTGACCGCCCTGCTTCCCTTCGCCGCGCCGGCGGCCGACGCACCCAAGAGCGCTCCGG
Source organism: Lysobacteraceae bacterium P (assembly GCA_005503055.1). Taxonomy (GTDB): domain Bacteria; phylum Pseudomonadota; class Gammaproteobacteria; order Xanthomonadales; family Xanthomonadaceae; genus Lysobacter_J. Next base: position 307,546 of record SCOX01000002.1, read on the forward strand.
TCGAGGGAACCGACTACGAGGTGATCGAAGGCGGCGCGCCGTTCGCCCCGGTGAAGGGCAAGGTCGAGGTCGTGGAGGTGTTCGGCTACACCTGCCCGCATTGCGCGCACTTCCAGCCTCAGGTCTCGGCTTGGGCGCGCAAGAACGCGAAGGCGGTGAACTTCGTGCCGCTGGCGGCGCCGTTCGGCGGCTCCTGGCAGCCCTACGCGAAGGCCTACTACGCCGCCCAGGCACTGAGCGTGGCCGAGAAGAGCCACGATGCGATGTTCCTCGCCCTGCACACCGACGGCACGCTTCCGCTGCGCAATGCGACGCCGGACGAGATCGCCCCCTTCTACGCACGCTACGGCGTGGACGCGGCGAAGTTCGCCGCTGCCTACGACGGTGCCGCCGCCGCGCAGCGCATGGAGCAGGCCGGTCAGTTCATCCGCCGCAGCGGCGTGGAGTCCACCCCGACGCTGGTGATCAACGGGAAGTACCGCGTGGTCGGTCACGATTTCGACGACACCCTGCGCATCGCCGATGCGCTGATCGCGCGTGAACGCGACGGCAAAACGCGCTGAACCGTGTGCGCCGGCCGCTCGCGGCCGGGTATTCTTGCCCACGACCTTTTCGCCGGCTTGTCCGACACGGGCGCCGGCCCTCGCTTCCAAGCCCTCTGCGGAGACTGTCTGCATGAATTCGCGTCTGCCCCACCTCGCTGTCGTCCTGACCGGACTGCTGGCCCTGTCGGCCTGTTCGAAGCAGGCGCCGGCACCGGCCGAGACCACCGCTCCCGCCACGCCGACGGCAACCGCACCGGCTGCGCAGCCCGCCGAAACCGCCCCGGCACCGGCAGCACCCGCCGAGACGACCGCGGCGCCCGCACCCGCGGCCAGCGCGACCCCGCCGGAAGGCCCGGCGCCGGTCGCCGGCACCGACTTCATCGAGATCGCCGGCGGCCAGCCGTACGAGCCCACGGGCGGCAAGATCGAAGTCGTCGAAGTGTTCGGCTACACCTGCCCGCACTGCGCGCACTTCGAGCCGCTGGTCGAGTCCTGGAAGGCCAAGCAGCCGGCCGACGTGAAGTTCATCGCGCTGGCCGCGCCGTTCGGCGGCTACTGGATGCCCTACGCGAAGGCGTACTACACCGCGCAGACGATGGGCGTGCTCGACAAGACGCACCAGGCGATGTTCAACGCCATCCACGTCGACCGCACCCTGCCGGTGCAGCCGCTGCCGACCGACGAGCAGATCGGCGAGTTCTACGCCAAGTACGGCGTCGACGCGAAGCAGTTCGCCAGCACCATGTCGAGCTTCGCCATCACCGGAAAGCTCAAGCGCGCCGAGCAGTTCATCACCCGCAGCGGCGTGGACTCGACGCCGTCGATCGTGGTCAACGGCAAGTACAAGGTCGTCGGCAAGAACTTCGAGGACACCCTGCGCATCACCGAGCACCTGGTCGCGCAGGAGCGCGCCAAGGCCGCCGGCGCAGCACCGGCCGCGGGCGGCCAGTAACCGCCTCGCACGTCGCATCGGAATGGACATCCGCCGGCTCCGCCTGCTCAGCGCGAACATCCAGGCGGGGTCCAGCACGCGCGGCTATCACGACTACGTCGCGCGCAGCTGGTCGCATGTCCTGCCGGCAGGCAACAAGCGCAACAGCCTGGATGCGATCGCGCAGCTGGCCGGCGAGCACGACATCGTCGGCCTCAACGAAAGCGATCCGGGCAGCCTGCGCTCGGGCTTCACCAACCAGACGCATTACCTGGCGCAGCGCGCGGGCTTCGATTACTGGAGCCACCAGCCGAACCGCCGCGTCGGTGGCGTGGCTTCCAGCGCCAACGGCCTGCTGAGCCGGCTGGAACCACGCGAAGTGATCGACCACGCCCTGCCCGGCCGCATCGCCGGGCGCGGTGTATTGCTGGCCCGCTATGGCGAAGGCGACAAGGGCCTGCTGATCGCGGTCGCGCACCTGTCGCTGGGCGCCAACTCGCGCGCCGCGCAACTGGGTTTCATCGCCGAGCTGCTGCACGACCATCCCAACGCCGTGCTGATGGGCGATTTCAACTGCTCGCTCGACCGCCCCGAGATGCACGCGCTCTTCCGCAACACACGGCTGCAACCGCCGGACGGCGAAGTCTTCACGTTTCCAAGCTGGCGTCCGCAGCGCGCGATCGACCACATCCTGGTCGGCGACGGACTCAGGACGACCAATGCGCGCGCACGGCCGGCGGCCGCCTCGGACCATCTGGCCCTGTCGATCGACCTGCACGTGCCCGACAGCGCGCTGCGCTGATCGCGTGTTTATTGCTGAGCTGCAGTAGCCCGGGAAAGCGAAGCGCACCCGGCAAGCTCGCGCACAGAACCTTCGTCCCGGGCGCTTCGCTTACCCGCGCTACCAAGGTGTTCGGTCCGCACAACAGAACGGCCGGTGGCGAACCACCGGCCGTTCCGTTTACTGCCTTCCTGACGATCAGCCGATCAGAAGCGGTAGTCCGCGCTGACGTACCAGAACGCACCCGGCAGATCGTACGTACCCGCGTCGTAGCCGTTGAGCGAGCAGCTCAGGCACACCGGCGGCTCCTTGCCGAAGACGTTGTTCACGCCGACCGTCAGCTTGAGCTTGTCGACCCACGCATCGCTCCAGTTGAACTGCAGGTCGTGGTAGGTGGTGGAACCCAGCTTGTTGGTTTCCACGCCGCCCTGGCAACCCGGCGCCTCGGCGACCGGCACGTTAGAGCACAACTCGTCGACCGACGAGATGTAGCGCACCGTCCAGCCCACGTTGAAGTCGCCCAGCGTCCAGCCCGTCTGCATGTTGGTCTGCCACTCCGGGATCGCGCTGTCGTTCACCTCGATGCCCACTTCGCGCTGCGAGCGATTGCCATCGACGTCGACGGCCTCGTAGTCGTTGACGAAGGTGGACTGCAGCGAAGCGCTCAGACGGCCCCAGCTGAAGTCGGAACTGGCCCAGTTGACCTTGAAGTCGACACCGTCGGTCTCGATGCGGCCCAGGTTGTCGAGGAAGTTCTCCGGCGGATTGAGGTTGCCACCGGCGCCGCGGGTGAACGGCGTGCAGTTGACCGAACCGACGCCGCCTTCGCGCAGGCAGGTTTCCAGCAGGGCCTGGATGTCGCGGGACTGGATCGCGTCGTCGATCTTGTGGTGGTAGTAGCTCACTTCGAAGTCCAGGCGCTGCGACCAGTCGATCCCGGTCGCCCAGCTCGGCGCATACACCACGCCGAAGGTGTAGCTGTCGGACTCTTCCGGCTGCAGATCCGGATTACCGCCGGTGAAGGTGGTGATCTGCGTGTTGGCCTGTTCGAAGTTCGGCGGCGCGCCCTGCGCCGCGCAGCCCGCCGCGAAGGACGGATCCGCCGGGCCCGGGCTACCGGTCGAACCGCACGGGTCGACCAGCGTGGCGCCGAACTGCGTCAGGCCGTACAGCTCGCCCAGGTTCGGCGCGCGGAAGCCCTGCGAGTACGTACCGCGGACCACGATGTCCTCGATCGGCTGCCAGCGGAAGCCCGCCTTGCCGGTGGTGGTGCTACCGAAGGTCGAGTAATCCGAATAGCGCACGGCCGCGAGCAGGTCCAGGGTCGACAGCACCGGGAACTGGAACTCGGCGTAGACCTCATCCACGTCGTACGACGAAGACACCGGTGCGGCGAAGGAGTCCTGCGACTCGCCGCTCTGGCGCAGCGGATCGGGGTTGAACTTGCCGCGATAACGGCGGTGCTCGGCGCCGGCCGCGAAGCCCGCGGTACGATCGCCGATCTCGAACATGTCGCCGGTGATGTTCGCCGAGTACAGATCGAGGATCTGTTCCGACGAGTCGATCTGGCGCGTGCGGATGTAGTCGATCATCTCCTGCGTCATCGGACGGCCCTGGCCGCCGAAGATGTCCAGCGGGACGCAGCCGGCCACCTGTGCGCAGATCGCCGGATCACCCAGCGCCAGCTTCAGCTTCGCAACGTTGTAGCCGTTGAGGAATTCCTGCGTCGCCTTGTTGTCGGCATGCGCGTAATTGAAGTCCCAACCGAAGCTGTTGTCGCCCAGCTCGAACGTGCCGTCCAGGCCGACGTTGAAATACAGCGTGTCGACGTCCTGATGGAAGATGCGCGGGCCCACTTCGACCGGGCGACGCGTCGCCACCAGGAAGTTGGAGTTCGCATCCAGCGTGTAGCCGAACGGGTTGTACGGGTTGTCGGCGTGGATGCTGATGGTGTCGGCGATACCGCCGGTGCCCGCGCCCGGACCGACGAAGATCGGCTCCGGCGCCGCCTGGTTGGTCGAGGTGCGGTTGTTGTACAGGCCCTTGATGTGCAACCGGGTGTTATCGGTGACGTCGTAATACAGGCTAGTGAAGATCGACTTGCGCTTCTGCGGCGTCAGCAACAGGTTGTACGGCGCGAAGTTGAAGCGGTCCGCGCCGCCGAAGCTGTGGTACGTGCCGCCATTGGGATTGTTCGGATCGAACGCCGGCGTCGTCGTGCCATTGTTGAGCGTGATGTCGTACCAGTTCTCGGTATCGTCATCGCAACCGCCCGCGCCGGTGGTCGGACGCGTCGGGTCGCAGAAGAAGAAACGGCCCTGCGGGATGCCTGAGCTGCCGCCGCGCACGCCGGTGCCCGGCGTCGGGAACGAAGACTGCTCCCACGAACCGGAGCTGATCTCTTCCTGCTCGAAGTAGCTGGCGGTGAATACCGCCGACCAGCGATCGCCGCTGCCGCCCAGCGTCATGCTGGCTTCGGTCGTTTCGCCGCCGTCCTCGTACTCGCCGTAATAGGCGTGCACTTCGGCGCCGTCGAAGCTGCGGCGGGTGATGATGTTGACCACGCCGGCGATGGCGTCGGAGCCGTAAATCGCCGAAGCGCCGTCTTCCAGCACTTCCACGCGCTCGACGATGGCCAGCGGGATGGTGTTGAGGTCGGCGCTGCCGCTCACGCCCGAGGCGGAGGACTCGTTGACCCAACGAACGCCATCGACCAGCACCAGGGTGCGCTGCGAACCGAGGTTGCGCAGGTCGACCTGCGCGGAACCGGCGCCGATGCCGCCACCGTCCGGCGGATAGCCGAAGTTGCCGGAAGAATTGAACTTGGCGTTGAGCGCCTTGCCGCTGGAGGTCAGCTGCTGGAGCAGATCGCCGACGGTCTGCAGGCCGGTCTGGTCGATCTTGGCCTTGTCCAGCACGAACACCGGCTGGGCGGTGACCGCGTTGGTCTGCCGGATACGGCTGCCCGTGACCGTGACGGTATCGAGCGTGGTGGCCGAACCCTGTGTGGCCGGCGGGGCGGTCTCCTGCGCGGCGGCAAGGCCTGGCAGGGTGAGCAACAACGACAGCTGGATGGCTCTCGTCAGCGATTGGCGACGCATGGCTTTCATTGAATCTCTCTCCCTCGAAATGAAATGAACAGCAGTTGTCGCCGCCTCCCCTGCCCGAGCGGCGCCCCTAGGTTGTAAACAATTCGTGAATCCGCCACAAGCGGCAAAGAGTAAGACGCACTTTCGGCACAGTTGGCCGCGAATACCCCAGCGACCCGCCGTTGGAGGCTAGGACGCGCATTCCGCGCAACCAGCACCCACACCGACGCCCAAGCAAATTTCTCACCGGGCCGTATCTCGAGTCCATATGAATCAATGGTTTGCAAGGACAAGCAGGGCAGTGGACCGCCTCGCGGCGAGCCGATTGTTGCGGCGCGCCAGCGGTCGGCAGGCCTGGACCGCCAGGGGTGCAGCGCGCAAACGGGCGCCTTCGCCGGAGAAGAGCAGGCGTTCCCCCAAGGCGGTCGCGGTCGCCGTCGACGGTGAGGGCGGTTTCGCCCTCCTGGGCGACCGTGGTTCAGAGGCTGAAACCAAACAGACGCTCGGTGCAGCCGGGTGACGCCTCCCGGTGCGACTCATTCCCGCGCAACTTCGCCGACAAGGAAGCGATCGGGTCGCCCTGATGTCGACGGCGCAGTGTCCTCGGGACAAGGAACGCTTGCCGACTTTGCTTCGCGCCCCCCGGGGGCCACTTACCTTGCGCAGCGCCAAGGCATCGTCGATCGCTCCATACGCACCTCAAGGGAACGCATGCCTTGAAGATGGATAGGGCCGCTCGGCTCTGGTGGCTTTTACGGCTGCGAATTCCCCGGTTCGACTGGATCTTGTTCGCGCGAGCGCCGTGCTTTCGAACGCACGAAGTGGACGCGCTCGGTGCACTTCACGTGTTGATCACGCCATCGCGGATGATTGAGTGGACGCTTGAGGGCGCGCAACATCCGCGTGCAATCAAGCCGCCTCGAAGGCGCCTGCGTTTACATTCAGATCATTCCTATGGCAGCCCCTCCGCCACGGAACATAGTGTGGGGCGACGGGCGCTCGTCGCCGAAGCAGTAGGTATTCCATGGGTTCTCGCATCTCACTGCATCGCATCTGCTCGATGTGCAGCGCCCTGGTCCTCCTGTGCGTACTGTCAATCTGTGGCGTCGCCGGTGCGCAGGAACGAGTCCCCGGTTCGGTGACGTTGGCGCCGTCGGAAGTCGCGTGGCGTCAGGCGCATCCGGTCATCCAGGTGGGCGTATTCGCCGGCGACTTCGCGCCCTTCGAAACATGGCGCGGCGGACAGCCTGAGGGACTGGGCGTGGACTATGCGCGCCTGCTCGCGGGACGCGCCGGGTTTCAACTGGAGTTCCGTCCGTACACCGACTGGGTCGGCATCGCGCTGGGGGAATCGAAGCAACCGATGCCGTACGACATGCTGCTCGCGCAACCGGTCATGCCGCAGCGGCTGGACCGCTTCCACATGTTGCGACCGTTCGCGATGGCGCAGCAGGTGGTGCTGGTGGCGCGCAAGGGCGATTTGCAGATCCGCGGCGCCGGCGATCTGAATTCCGCACGCATCGTCCTGGAGCGGCGCTTCCACATCGTGGCGCGCGCGCTGCACGACGAGTTCCCGCGCGCGACGCTCGTCTATTCCGAGGATGGCGCGCAGGCCCTGGACATGCTGGTGCGCGGCGGAGCCGATGCCTATGTCGGCGTGACCGCCGCGCGCACGCGTACGCTGGTGCAGCAACGGCAAGCGGAAGATGTTGCGATCCTTGGGCCGTTCGGCATGCCGACGTTCGAGTTCGCACCGGCCGTTCGACGCGACCTGAACGAGCTGGCCAGCATTCTGCGCAAGGCGGAAGCCACCATCACCGAACGCGACCTGGAACAGCTTCGTACTCGCTGGGGTCTGGGCGAGCGCGATGCGCAGCCGTTTGCGCATACCGGCATCAGCGACGCCGAGCGCAAGCGCTTGGCGCAGATGCCTGAGCTTCGCGTGGGATACGAAATCGATCGCTATCCGTACAGCTTCAATAATCGCAAAGGCGCGTTCGACGGCATGGCGGCGGACTACCTTCGCGTCCTGCAGGAGCAGACAGGCCTGCGCGTGCAACTGGTGCCCGCGCAGGACTGGAACAGCTTGCAACGGATGGTGCTCGCGCACGAGATCGACCTGATCGCCGCAGGCAGCAGCGAAGACTTCGACCCGAACGAAATGGGCTTCAGCCGGCCCTACGAGTATTTCCCCGAAGTCATCGTGGCACGCATGCACGGTCCGCCGATTGCCGGACCCAAGGACCTCGTCGGCCGCAACGTGTCGGTGCGCGACGAGGCCGGCGTACTGGCGCGCCTGCGCGCCCTGCTACCACGCACGCGGCTGATCGCCGTCGGCAGCAACGAGGCCGGCCTGACGAAGGTCGCCAACGGCGAAGCCGATGCCTACGTCGGCACGCTTCCGGCCATCGATGCGCTGATCCGCAACCGCTACGCCGCCGAGTTGCGCGTCGTTGGCCCGGCCGGCATGGACACCGAACTGGCATTCGGTGTGCGACGCGAGCACGAGGCACTCTTGCCGCTGCTCGACCGCGTGCTCGACAGCATGGACGAAGGCGAGCGTCAGACATCCGTTCGCGCTGGCTCACGACCGAGTACGCATACGGCGCGCCATGGCGGTGGGTTCTGCTCACCGCTGCCGGTGTGCTCATGGTGGTGGGCGCGATCGTGTTCGCGTACGTGCGCCTTCGCCGCGCCACCAAGGCGCAGGCGAAGGCCGAGCGTGAACTGACGGCACAACTTGCGTTCCAGCATGCGTTGCTGGAGGCGATCCCCTATCCCGTACTGGTGAAGGACAGCGAGGGCCGATACGTCGCCGTCAACCGTGCGTACGAAACGATGTTCGAGAAGCGGCGCGAGGACCTCATCGGCCGTACTTCGGTCGAGACGCATCATCTACTCGACGTCGACGCGAATGTCATCATGCACGAGGACGCGGAACTGCTGCGCGCGGGCGGCAGCACCAGACGCGAATACCAGATGCGCCGATCCGAGTCGGACCAGGTGCGCAGTCTGATCATCTGGCGTCATCCCGTCACCAGCGCCGACGGAGCGTCGCGCCTGCTCGGCACCATCGTCGATGTCAGCGACATCCGCGCCGCCGAAGCCCGTGCGCGCGCATCCGAGCAGCGCCTGAACGACATCACCCAGGCGATACCCGGCCTGGTCTTCCAGCTTCACGTCGAACCCGATGGGCGACGCCGCTTCACGTATGTGGCCGGCGACGCGTTCGGCATGCTCGGCATGCCGGCGCAGGAGCTGCTCGCGGACGAGCCCCGCGTGCTGGCCCGCGTGCACCCCGAGGACCAGATGCTGGTGGTGCGCAATGTCGAGGTCGCCGCGACGACGCTGCAGCCCATGCGGCCCTTCGACCTGCGCTTCCGCGTGGGCGAAGGCTGGCGCTGGCTGCGCACCGAAGGCGGCATGCCGCGCCGCCTGCCGGACGGCGCCGTGGAATGGAGCGGTTTCTGGGTCGACACGACCGAACTGCACGACCAGGCGCAGGCCCTGACCGAAGCCAAGGCGCAGGCCGAGTCCGCGGTGGCGGCCAAGAGCATCTTCCTGGCAGCGATGAGTCACGAGATCCGCACGCCGATGACCGGCGTGTTGGGCCTGCTCGAACTGCTGACGCAGACCCGGCTGGGCGACGACCAGGCCGACATGGCGCTGATGGCGCGCGACTCGGCCAAGGCGCTGCTGCAGATCCTCGACGACATCCTGGACTACTCGCGCATCGAGTCAGGCCGGCTGAGCATCGAACGTGCGGACTTCGACCTGCGCGACCTGATCGACGGCGCAGCGGGGCTCTTCGGCGCGCGCGCGCGGGAGGGCGAGGTGCGCCTGTACTCCATCGTCGACTGGCGCCTGGCCACGCGCTTTCGCGGCGACGCCATGCGCATCCGGCAGGTCGTCACCAACCTGCTCAGCAACGCCCTGAAATTCACCTCCGACGGTCACGTGGAACTGCACGTGCGGTTGATCGAGGAAGCCGGCGACGGGCAGCGCCTGCGGATCGAGGTTTCCGATACCGGCATCGGCATCGCACCGGAGAATCTGTCGCGCTTGTTCCAGCCGTTCACCCAGGCGGAGCATTCGACCACGCGTCGATTCGGCGGCACCGGGCTGGGCCTTTCGATCAGCCGTCGCCTGGCGACGATGATGGGCGGCGAGCTGCATCTGGAAAGCGAGCCCGGCGTGGGAACGCGCGCGATCTTCGAGCTGTCGCTGCAAGTGGTGGAACCGCTGCGGCCGCGCCCCGAGTTCGACGGGCGCACCGTCGTGGTTTGCGTGGCCGACCCACTGCGCACGCAGGAGATCAGCAACGACCTGAGTTCGCTGGGCTTCAGCCTGATCGAGATCGAGACATCCGACCTTCCCGACTTCGACTGCAGCGACGCCGACCTGTTCGTCGTCGACGCCGGGATCGCGGTACCCCACAACCTGCTTCGCTGCCCGATGCTGCGCGTGGCGGGCGCTACCGGCGTCGCCGCCTCCGATGGCGCGTCGGGCATCGTGTTGCGCGGCGACCCGCAATCGATGCGCTCCCTCCTCGCCGCGTGTCGCAATGCTCTGGGAATCGCCAGCGACGACGGCATCCCTGTGTCCGTCGCCACCGGGTCGCGGCAACGCACACGGGTGCTGGTGGCGGAGGATCATCCGATCAATCGCGCCGTCATCGGCCGGATGCTGGAGAAGCTCGGTTACGCGTATGAGATGGCGGAGAACGGCGAACAAGCCCTGGCCGAACTTGCCCGCAACCGCTATGACCTGCTGCTGACCGACTGCCACATGCCGGTGATGGATGGCTACGCGCTCACGCGTGCATTGCGGGCGTCGGACGGAGCCAACGCGGGCATTCCGATCGTCGCCCTGTCGGCCAGCGCCTTGCCTGACCAGGTCCACCGTTGCCGCGACGCGGGCATGGACGACTTCCTTGCCAAGCCCATCCAACTCGATGCGCTCGCCGCGAAGCTGTCGACGCTGCTGCGCATCGCGCCGGGAGCCGTCCTGCCCGATGCGTTGCCGGACGCCTTCCAGGGTCTGCGCTCCGTATACCAGGATCCGGCCGAGTTCCTTCGTGTCCTGCGCGATCTTCTCGACATGAGCCGCGACGAGCTGCGCGAACTCGACCGCGCCTTCGAGGCAGGGGATGAGCCGCGCCAACGCGAGCTGCTGCATCGGATGGAAGGCGCGCTGAGCCTAGTTGCGAGCCCGCTCACGGGCGCGGACGCGGAGCGGCGTGGGACGGCGGCGCGTCGGGAAGCGATCGTCGCCACCTTGCAGGCGGTCGAGTCCGAACTCGAGTTGGCAGCGCCGCAACCGCACAGAACGACGCACGACACGGGCGGTTGATCGACCGCCGCGTTCGCGCACGAGGGTCACACGCCGAGCGCCAGGCTCGTTCCCACCAGGATCAGGAATCCTGCGAACAAACGCTTGAGCGTTTCGCCCTGCAGGTAGTGGGCGAGGCGCGTGCCGTACGGCGCGGCGAACACGGACGCGGCCGCCACGCCGATGGCTGCTGGCAGATAGACATAGCCGACGGCATAGTGCGGCAGCGCGCCGGGCGGCGCGTGCAGCGCGTAACCGACCGCGCTCGCCAAACCTATCGCGACGCCGCAGGCGGACGAGGTCCCGACCGCGCGCACCGGCGCCACGCCGCGCCATACCAGCAGCGGCACGGTCATGCTTCCGCCGCCGATGCCGACCACCGCCGAGACCGCGCCGATGCCGAGACCGGCCGCCGTCATCGGGGCACCGCGCGGCGCCGGCACTGCATCGCTCCCCGCGTTGCGCTTGCCGCCGAAGATCAGCTGCGCCGCGGCGAGGAAGCAGTACCCGGAGACGATCCAGCGCAGCACGTCATCGTCGATGCGCACCGCCACGCCGCTTCCGAGCCATCCGCCCACCAGGACGCCGGGCACCATCCACGCCACCGTCGGCCATATCACGCTGCCACGTCGCGCGTGGGCGCGTGCCGACGCCGCGGCGGTGAGCACGATGCTGGCCAGCGAACTCGCCAGAGCCGCATGCATCGCCGCTTCCTTCGGGATGCCCATGCCGGGCAGCAACCACACCAGCGCGGCCACCAACACCAGTCCGCCGCCCACGCCCAGCAGGCCGGCGAGTATTCCAGCGATGGTGCCGAGCGCGAGGAACACCAGTAATGCGCTGAGCATGTTTCTCCTTGCGAATGTCATGCAAACACGCCGCTGCATGGGCATGGGATGTACTCAATCACGGCGCTACACAATCGGAACGCAACCTCGCCTGAAAGCGACCGCGTACGTGCCGACAGTTGCTTCACGATGCTGGGCTATAGTCCCACGAATGGTCCCCCGCCCATTCATCATCGCACTGGCTGCGTGCAGCCTCGCCCTCGCCGCATCCGCCTGCGCGCAGACGTCCGCGGCCGCGGCCGCCGTCGCCATTCCGCCATTGCCCAAGGCGATGACCGACTCCAGATTGCCGCTCGTGCGCGCCGCGCTGGAAGACGCCGAACTCGGCCGCTTCGACGCCAGCCGCTACGCCGAGCTGGCCAAGCATCCGCTCTATCCGTGGATCGAATACGCCGCCCTGCGCCGCGACATCGACAACCTCGCACCGGAGCAGGCGCAGGCTTTCCTGGCGCGCCAGCGTGGCCTGCCCGTGGCGGACGTCTTCCGCGAGGCGTGGATCGCCGCCGCCGCGCGGCGCGAGGACTGGTCGGCGGTGATCGCGGCCTGGGACCCGAAGATCAAGAGCACGTCCCTGCGTTGCAACGAATTGAATGCGCGCCAGGCCACGGGCCGCGTCGATGCGCAGTGGACGCGCGACGCGCAGGCGCTGTGGCGCACCGGCAAGTCGCTGCCCGATTCCTGCGACGCGCCGATGGCGGCGCTGGCCGCGCAGGGCGGCCTGTCCCCCGAATTGCGTTGGGAGCGCATCGAACTGGCGGCAGCCGAATGGGAGCCGGGCGTCATGCGTGCCGCAGCGCGCGGATTGCCGGCCGACCAGCTCGCGCAGGCAAGCGACTACGCGGCGTTCCTCGAGTCGCCGCACGAACGCGCGCTTGGTTGGCCGAAGACCCAGCGCAGTCGCGAGATCGCATCCCACGGACTGGCGAAGCTCGGCAAGTCCTCGCCCGCCTCGGCCGAGGCGATGCTGCCGCGTTTCGCCGACGCGATGGGTCTGGACGAGGCGCAGCGCGGCCGCGTCCTCTACCAGATCGCGCTATGGACCGTGGCGTCGTACGAGCCCGAATCCGCACGCCGCCTCAACGCCGTCCCGGCCTCCGCCTACGACGAACGCCTGCACGAATGGCGCGTGCGCGAGGCGATGTCGCGTTCGGACTGGAACGGCGCATTGGCCGCGATCCAGAAGATGGGCGCCAAGCAGCGCAGCGATTCGCGCTGGATGTATTTCGAGGCGCGGTTGAGCGAGATCGCAGGCCGCAAGGCCGACGCCGAACGCCTGTATCGCGAGGCGGCGAAAAAGCCCGAGTTCCACGGTTTCCTCGCGGCGGACCGGCTGAACCTGCCTTACGCCTTGTGCCCCTGGTTGCCGGAGACTAGCCTCGCCGCGCAGCAGGCCATCGCGCGCGATCCGTCCATGGTGCGTGCGATGGGACTGTTCCAGATCGACCGCATCGGCTGGGCGACGCGCGAATGGGACGATGCCCTCTCGCGCTTCAACGACGAACAACGCCGCATCGCCGTGGAAGTCGCGCAGGGCAACGGCTGGTTCGATCGCGCGGTGTTCTCGCTGGGTAAAGGCCCGGACGAATCGCGGCTCTATGGCCTGCGCTTCCCGCTGCATCACGAGGCCACCATCCGGCGTGAAGCCGCCACCCAGCGCATCGATCCGGCCTGGGTCGCGGCCGAGATCCGCGCCGAGAGCATCTTCGCTCCCCGCGCACGATCCAGCGCGAACGCGATGGGGCTGATGCAGATCCTGCCGGGCACCGGCGCGGGCGTCGCAGGAAAGCTCGGCGTGCCCTGGGGCGGTGCCGACAGCCTGTACGATCCGGACACCAACATCGTCCTGGGCACGGCCTACCTGCGCCAGCTGATGGACAAGTATGGCGGCCAGCCGTACCAGGTGATCGCCGGTTACAACGCCGGTCCGGCGCCGCTGTCGCGCTGGCAATCACAGCGCCCCGGTATGGATCCGGACTTCTGGATCGAGACCATCAGCTACAAGGAAACGCGCGAGTACGTCGCCCGCGTGCTGGCCTTCAGCGTGCTCTACGACTGGCGACTCAACGGCGACGCGCTGACGCTGAGCGACCGCCTGCGCGGACGCATCGACGGCCCGCGCAAGCAGTTCGTCTGCCCGACACCGACGGCCGCGGCTACCGCGCCTGCCTCTGCCGCGCCCGTGCAACCCCGCCCGCGATCACAGCGCTGACCTGACGCCTCGCCTACACTTGCACGCATGACACAGCGGCACGTGGTGATCCTGGGTGGCACCGGCTTCGTCGGCCGGCATCTGGTCGCGCGCCTGCTCCAAAGCGATTATCGCGTGACCGTCCTCAGCCGTGGCGTCGACGCCCGCAAGCGGGCGATGAAACCGCGCGGCGCTAGCCTGATCGAATCCGATGTGTCCGATCCGGACTTCCTCGCCGCCGTACTCGACGACGCCGACGCGGTGGTGAACCTGGTCGGCATCCTCAACGAGAAGGGCGATCGCGGCGACGGCTTCGAACGCGTGTTCGTAGGCATCACCGACGCGTTGATCGAAGCGATGAAGCGCATGGGCGTGCGCCGCCTGTTGCAGATGAGCGCGCTCAACGCCGGTCGCGGCGAAAGTCATTACCTGCAGGCGCGTGGGCGCGCCGAGCAACACGTACGCGCGTCGGGCCTGGACTGGACGCTGTTCCGCCCTTCGGTCATCGCCGGTCCCGGCGACGGCCTGTTCTGCCGCTTCGACGGTCTGCTGAAGTTCGCGCCGGTCCTGCCGATCGGTCGCGCCGACGCGCGGTTCCAGCCGGTGTGGGTGGGCGACGTCGTCGAGGCCTATGCCAAGGCGCTGGAAGAGCCGCGCAGCGTCGGCCAGAGCTACGACCTCGTCGGCCCGGACGTGCTGACGCTGAAGCAGATCGTGCGCCTGGCCGCGCGCGGTCGTCGACGTCACCGCGTGGTACTGGGGCTGCCCGCCTCGCTGGGCAAGCTGCAGGCGGAGGTCGGCGAATGGCTGCCGGGCAAACCGATCAGCCGCGACAACTGGCGTTCGCTGCAACTGGATTCGGTGAGCATGGAAGACGGCCTGCGCCGACTTGGCGTGACGCCCACCGCGGTGGAACCGAAGCTGGGGCAGATCCTGGCCGACTGCTGACGCGCGCCCGAGGCGACGGATACAGGGCGCGCCGCGCCGGTGCGTTAGGATCGTCGCCTGCCTCGACCTGGAGACACGCGCCATGGGCCTCATCGACACTCTGCTCGGCCACGCGGGCGAGAAGTCCCTGGACAAACTCGCCGACGACTTCGCGCCGCTGCTCGCACCGGGCGAAAGCCTGCAGCGCGCGTTCGGCTTCGTGCGCGACCTCATCGTGTTCACCGACCGGCGCATCATCATGGTCGACAAGCAAGGCGTCACGGGCAGCAAGGTGCAGTACCTGAGCATTCCGTACCGCAGCGTCGTGATGTTCTCGGTCGAGACCGCCGGTCACTTCGACATGGACTCGGAACTGCGCATCTGGCTGTCCGGCCAACCGGAGCCGATCACGCGCGCGCTCGGCCGCGATGGCGGCGTGCGCGAGATCCTCTCGCTGCTGGCGCAGCACGCGCCGCGTTGAACGCATGCGGCCGGCTTCGTTGAAACGCTATCTCGTCGGGGGCGCGGTTCGCGACCGGTTGCTCGGCCTGCCGGCAGGCGATCGCGACTGGGTGGTCGTGGGCGAATCGCAGGCATCGATGGAGCACGCCGGTTACCGCGCCGTCGGCCGGGATTTCCCGGTGTTCCTGGATCCGGACACCGGCGAGGAACACGCGCTCGCGCGCACCGAGCGCAAGAGCGGCCGCGGCTATCGAGGCTTCGTGGTCGACGCCGATCCTTCCGTGACGTTGGAAGAAGACCTGCAGCGCCGCGATTTCACCATCAACGCGATCGCGCAGGACGAAGACGGCGCGCTGGTGGATCCCTACGGCGGCGCGCGCGACCTGCAGGCGCGTGTGCTGCGCCACGTCGGGCCGGCATTCGCGGAAGATCCATTGCGCGTGCTGCGGGCGGCGCGCTTCATGGCGCGCTTCGCCTCGCTCGGGTTCACCGTCGCGCCGGGAACGATGGCGCTGATGCGCGAAATGGTGCGCTCGGGCGAGTTGTCCGAACTCACCCCGGAGCGCGTATGGCAGGAAACCCGTCGCGCGCTTGCCTACGCCACGCCATCGGCGTTCCTGCGCACGCTGCGCGAGGCGGGCGCGCTCGCCGTCGTGCTGCCGGAGGTGGACGCACTCTACGGCGTGCCGCAGCGCGCGGAGTACCACCCGGAAGTCGACACGGGCGTGCACATCGAACTGGTCTGCGACATGGCCGCGAAGCTCGCGCCCGGCGACGACCTGATCGGCTTCGCCGCGCTCACCCACGACCTGGGCAAGGCGCTGACGCCGCAACACATCCTGCCCAAGCACATCGGCCATGAGCAGGCCGGCGTCGCGCCGCTGCGCGCGTTGTGCGACCGGCTCAAAGTCCCCACCGAGCACCGGCAACTGGCCGAAGCCGCCTGCCGCGAACACCTCAACGTGCATCGTTTCGATGAGTTGCGCGCGAGCACGGTGTATGAACTGCTCGCGCGCTGCGATGGCTTCCGCAAGCCCGCACGCATCGCCCAGATCGCTTTGGTATGCGAGGCCGACAAGCGAGGCCGCGCAGGACTGGAAGATCAACCGTATCCGCAGGGCGATGCACTGAAGGCCGCACTAGCCGCGGCGATGACGGTGCGCGCCGACGAAGTGGCGCGGGGATTGAGCGGGGCAC
This sequence comes from Lysobacteraceae bacterium P, assembly GCA_005503055.1. Taxonomy (GTDB): domain Bacteria; phylum Pseudomonadota; class Gammaproteobacteria; order Xanthomonadales; family Xanthomonadaceae; genus Lysobacter_J. Next base: position 323,845 of record SCOX01000002.1, read on the forward strand.
AGGTCGGCGAAGCGATCAAGCAGGCACGCATTCGCGCGATCGCCGAGGCGACGGGGAAGAGGCTGTAGCGCGTTTCGTGCTGCGGCGGCGCGCGGTGCGATGGGCGCTATTGCACCCTACGGCGCTTGAATGATGTGGCGGGCCGGACAGCGTGACAGCCTGGGTCCCGGCCTTCGCCGGGACGACGGAGCTTTCTGTTGCGGTTGTTGTTGCTGTTGCTGTTGGGCGGTTGCTGTTGCTGTTGCTGTTGAACAGCCCAGCAGATCTCCAGCTCCGAAGGGCGCCGCACAGGATGTGCGGCGGTGAGCGCTGAGCCATGGATGGCGAATCGCGAACGCGCCCTTGTGGATTCCGGTCGTGGGACTGGGTTGGGCCCACTGCCCTTTCTTTTGGTTACTTTTTGACCGAACGGAATCCAGTCGGACTTTGGGCAAGCAAAGAAAAGTGACCCGAGTGGCGCAGCCGATCGGAAGCTTTGCTTCCGCTTTCGCCTTCGATGGGAGAGCCAAGATCAAGATGGGTTCCAGCTTTCGCTGGAATGACGTGATGGGGGCGTATTGGGTGACAGCCTGGATCCCGACCTTCGCCGGAATGACGTGATGTGGCGGATTGGCTGACAGCCTGGATCCCGGCCTTCGCCGGGATGAAGAGTTGGGAGCGGATGCGTGCCAGCCTGGGTCCCGGCCGTGATGACGATGATGGTCCGCATGAAGGACGGCAGCGCACAAAAAGCAACGCCGGGCGACCTCCCCGTCGTCCGGCGTTTCTCCCCCCTGCGGGTATGACGTGCCGCGTCCCGCGCCCCCTGGCACTGGGACCGACCTCGTGGTGTTGCCGGCACGTGGACCGACATCGCGGCGCCAAGATACGTGAAGCCCCCGTGGCGGAACGATGCGGCGGTCACAGGATTTCGTGCCGCCAACCCTGCCGAAGCAGGCCTGCGCCGCCAACCGTGAACGCCATCGCATCGCGCGATCGCTCTCCCGCCTAGCGTGCAGGCCGATGCCGGACGGACCTCCCGTCCGGCACCCGCGCCGCGTCGATCAGAACTCGTAGGTCGCCTTGACGTACCACTCGCCACCGTTGAAACCGAACGGCGAGGACAGCGGGTACTTCGCGCCGAGGAAGGTCAGCGTGCTGTTGGTCTCGCGGTCGGGGAAGTTGTCGAAGATGTTATTGCCACCGACCGTGAGGCGCAGCTTGTCTTCCATCAGGTTGAACGTGACGGCGATGTCGAACAGCCACTCCGAACTGAACTCGCCCTTCTCACCGAACGTGAAGTCCTCCCAGCTGTCGTAGTAGTTGGCGCGCGCGGTGAAGTTGACGTTCCACGGCGAGCGCCAGTCGGCGGTGAGCACGCTGCGGTTGTTCGGCAGCTGGTTCTCCAGGTCGGCCACGCGCTCGGCGTCGATCACCGGCGTGGTGGTGCCTTCGATAACGGCGACGCTGTCGATCTCCTGCTTGTTGTAGCTGTGGCGCCAGTCGAACACGCCGGTGCCCCATGCGCCGAAGTCGGCGCGGTACACGGCCACCAGGTCGATGCCCTGCACGGTGCTGTCGAAGCCGTTGACGAAGTACGACACCTGGCGCAGCAGCTCAGCGCCCGGCACGCCTGCGTTGATCAGCGCCAGCTGCTCCGGCGAACCCGGTGCGACGTTGATGGTCTGCAGCGCGATGCGGTCTTCGACTTCGATGTTGTAGTAGTCGATGGTCAGGGTGAACACGTCGTTGGGCGCGTACACGAAGCCGGCCGAGTACGACGTCGACTCTTCCGCAGTGACCGGTTGCGCACCGAGCGCGATCGCCGCCTCGCTGCCCACCGGGAATGTGCCCAGCGGCACCAGGTTGCCGGTGGAGTCGGCGGTGGTGGTCACGTCCAGCGTGTTGAGCTGGCCCGGCGTGGGCGTGCGGAAACCGGTGTTGACGGTGCCGCGCACGGCGAAGGCATCGGTAAAGGCGAAGCGCGTCGACACCTTCCAGTCGAAGGTGCTGTCGAACTGCGACGCGTCCTCGTAGCGGCCGGCCACGCCGACGGTCCAGCGTTCGACCACATCGGTTTCCAGGTCGACGTACGCCGCGCGGCTGTACTGGCTGAAATCACCGGCCGCTTCGGGCGAGTCGCCCTGGAAGCCGTCCGAGCCCACGCCGAACAGCGCACCGGTCGGACCGTTCTGCCACGAGGCCGTATCGCCCGGACGGATCTCGTAGGTTTCCTCGCGCCACTCCGCGCCGAAGGCGACGTTGAGCGGCGAGGCGAAGACGTCGTTCTGCCACGGCCAGGCGAAGTCGGCGTTGGCGCCGCGTTCGAGCTGGGTGAGGTTGCCGGGCTTGAAGCTGGTCGGGCTCAGACGACCCAGGCTCGGATTGATCGAGTCGGTCATCGTGTAGATCATCTGGTTCTCGCCCTGGCGCAGGCTGAAATCCCAGCGCAGCTCGGCGGCGGTCTCGCCCTTCACGCCGAACACGCCTTCGTAGTCCTGCAGGTCCGCGCCGAAGGTCGGCGTGTAGCCGCCCGGGAACAGCGGGTAGATCGGGTTGAGCGCGATGAAGCCCGAGGGGCTCGACGCATCGGCGGTCAGGTAGTCGGCGGGATTGAGCCCACCTGCGCGGATCTCGTCGATGAGCGACTGCTCGACCGGATCGGCCACGCCGTTGCCGTCGGCATCCACCATCAGCGTGCCGCGCGGCGCGACACCAGGCACGCCCACCGGCGTGCGGTAGAAGAAGCTGGACACGTATTCGGTGTCGGAATAGCTGCCGAAGCCGTACAGGCTGACGTTCTCGTTGATCGGGTATTCGGCGTTGAAGAACGTGCGCAGGCCTTCGCCGTCGGGATCGCCCCAGCGCTGGCCCAGGCCTTCGAACGGCACCACGCCGGGGCCGACGAATGCGCCGACCTCGGCCGCATCGGCGCGCGGGATGCCGCGCGAGGTGTGGTCGGAATCGAAGTACTCGACGGTCATGTTGATGAAGCCGCCATCGCCCAGTGCGGCGCCGGCGTTGAACGAGCTGCGCCACTTGTCGCCGTCGCCCTGGTAGGTCGAGCCGTACTGGCCTTCGATGCGGACGCCGTCGTCGTAATCGTTGAGCAGCACGTTGATCACGCCGGCGATGGCGTCCGAGCCGTACTGCGCGGACGAACCGTCGCGCAGCACTTCCACGCGCTGGATCGCGGCGGAGGGAATCAGGCTGTAGTCCACGGCCTGCGAGCCCTGGTTGACGGTGCCGAACGGCTCGACCTGCAGGTTCACCAGCGCCGAGCGGTGGCGACGCTTGCCGTTGATCAGCACCAGCGTCTGGTCCGGCGGCAGGTTGCGCAGGTTGGCCGGACGCACGAATGCGGTGCCGTCGGCGATCGGGAAGCGCTGGGTGTTGAACGAAGGCGCGATGTTGGCCAGCTGGTCGGTGAAGTCGGCCGAGGCCTGCTTCTCCAGGTCGGCCGGGCGGAACACGTCCACCGGCGACAGCGATTGCGTCGGCGAGCGGCCCTGTACGCGGGTACCGGTGACGACCAGCTTGTCCAGGTCAACGGCATCCTGGCGCGCGGGCTGCGGCGCGGCCGGGGTCGCGGCGTCCTGCGCGAAGACCGGCAGCGCGGTGGAAAGAAGGGCGGCAGCGACGGCCAGGGTCAGGCGATTGCGGGTTGCGACGAACATGGCGGTTTCCTTACTCAGGGTGGGCGGACTCCCCCTGTCGAGCCCGACCCGGAGCTTTAACCATCCTTTAACCTTTGCGCAATACCTAGCGTCGCTTTGCCTTGTATGGCTTTATGGCGAATTTTTAACCGGGTGACGGCCATCACGGCCCGCGTCTCAGCGCGCCAGGCGACGCTCGACCCAAAGCAGCGCGCGGGCCACCGGCGTCGGCGCCAGCATCAGGCCGGCGAAGACGCCCAGGGAGTTGGCCAGCGCGTCGGCCGAATCGGCCATGCGCGAGGCGGTCAGCGCGCCCTGGGCGAATTCGAGCCCGATGCCCAGCGCCATCAACCCCACCGCCGCGAGCGCCTGCGCGCGCCGACCGGCGAACAACATCGCCGCGTACGCGCCGAGGGCGAAGTAGCCGAGGAAATGCTCGACCTTGTCGAAGCCGTCGAACGGCGACGGCGGAAGCTCGTCGGCCGGGAGCAACGAGCTGGCGACCACCGCGCCGATCATCGCCAGCCAGATCGCCACCCAGAGCACCGGCCAGCGGAACCCGCGCAGCCACCCGCGTTCGATTGCCGCACTCACAGACGGAAACTCAGGTCGCCGGCCATGAAGGCCGTACCGAATTCCACGCCTTTCTCGAAGCCCATCGCCTGGAAGCGCTCGCCCATCTCGCTGGGCAGCGTGAGTCGCTTCACTTCCTGGGTGCGCTTGAACCGCTCGCCTTCGTCTTCGATGCGCTCGATGCGCTCCAACACGCCGGCCAGGCCATTGCCGAGCAGGAAGCTCGCCTGCGAGCAATAACCGGCGAAGTCGAATCCCGCCGCGACGCCCGCCTCCGCAAGCGCGGTGAAGTCCACCGATGCAGTGAGGTCCTGCAGGCCCGGCCACAGCAGCGGTTCGCCATGCATGCGGTGGCGGTAGAACGCGCGCAGGGTGCCGTCGTTGCGCTGCGGCAGGTAGAACTCGCCACGCGGGTAGCCGTAATCGACGAACAACATCGCGCCGCGGCGCATGCCGCCGGACACCGCCTGCACCCAGTACGGCAGCTGCGGCAGCGTTTCGGAGCGGTAGCCGTGTTCGAATTCGCGGCCGAGCTGGCGCTCCACGTGGCGCACCGCGTTCGACAGGAACGCATCGGCTGGGCGAAGCACGCGCACCAGCTCACCGTCTTCCACGGCGACGTGCTCCTCGTACACCTCGCCGGACTCGATGGCGAAGCGCGGCGTCGGCAGCGCGTCGATCACTTCGTTGGCGAACAGCACCCCGTCCCAGTCGTCATCGAACGGCCCGTCGAGCCATTCGACCAGTTCGAACAACGGCGGCACCAGGCGTTCGCGCAGCCGTTCGCGCTGGCGATGGCGCAGTTCCGCGCTGGGTTCGAGGATGCAGTAGCGGTCGGGCAGCGCGTCGAGTTCCATCAGCCGCTTCAGCACGACTTCGGCGAACGCACCCGTGCCGCCGCCCAGTTCGAGGAACCTGCTCGGCGAAGACTCCGCGCCCGCATCCGTGCCGATCTGCTGGAACACCGGTGCCAGACTGTCGGCCACGCAAGCGGCGAAGATCGGGCCGATCTCCGGCGCGGTGACGAAGTCGCCGCTTTCGCCGAACTTGCTGGCTCCGGCGCTGTAGTAGCCCAGACCCGGCGCGTACAGCGCCAGCTCCATGAAGCGCGAGAACGGGATCGCGCCGCCGTTGTCGGCGATCTGCGCGCGGATCAGTTCGCCCAGGCGCGCGCTGTGGGCGAGCGCGTCGGCGTCGGGCGCCGGCAAGGTGCCGGCTTCGCGCTGGCGCTCCTGCGCGCCGGGGCGATGCGAGGGGGATTCGGTGGACATGCGGCATCGCGGTGGGAACACTGGCCGCTCAGGATACGCCACGGCCTGGAGAGACCCGTCATGAGCATGCTCCGTTGACCACGCCCCACTCCGCCACGACACCCGTCGCCCTGGTCACCGGCGCGGCCCGGCGCATCGGTGCGTCGATCGCGCGCATGCTGCATGCGGCGGGCTACGACGTCGCGCTGCATTACCGCGAGTCGTCGCAAGACGCGCATGCACTGGCGGAGGAGCTCGAGGCGGTGCGCGCCGGCAGCACGTTGCTGCTGCAGGCCGACCTGGCGGAATTCGACCGCCTGCCCGAACTCATTGCGCAATGCGTCGGCCGATTCGGTCGCCTCGACGCGCTGGTGAACAACGCCTCCGGCTTCGCCCCGACGCCCATTGGCGCGACGACGCCCGCGCAATGGGACGCGCTGTTCGCCAGCAACGCACGCGCACCGTTCTTCCTGGCGCAGGCGGCCGCACCGCACTTGCGCGCAACGGGCGGCGCGATCGTCAATCTCGCCGACCTCTACGCCGAACGCCCATTGCGCGAGCACTCTGTCTACTGCATGGCGAAGGCCGCGCTGCTGATGATGACGCGCTCGCTCGCACTGGAACTGGGCCCGCAGGTGCGCGTCAACGCCGTGTCACCGGGCGCGATCCTGTGGCCGGAAGACCGCACCGACACCAATGCGCAGCAGGCGATGCTCGCGCGCACGCCACTGGGCCGCACCGGCACCCCGGACGAAGTCGCGCAAGCCGTCCGCTGGCTGCTGCAGGACGCCCACTACAGCACCGGGCAGGTGCTGCATCTGGATGGCGGGCGGATGCTGGGGGTTTAAGCGCGCAGGAATCGCTGCCGCGTGACCGTTGCATGCGCTACCAATTGAGATGTCCGTGGCGGCCTGTGATCTTGTTGTTGTTGTTGTGTTGCTGTCGCTGTCGCTGTCGAACAGTCAAACAAATCGCTAGCCCCGAAGGGCGCCGCACAGGACGTGCGGCGGTGAGCGCTGAGCCATGGAAGGCGAATCGCGAACGCGCCTACTCCCCATCCGGTCGTGGGATTGGGTTGGGCCCACTGCCCTTTCTTTTGGTTACTTTTTGACCGAAGGGAATCCAGTCGGACTTTGGGCAAGCAAAGAAAAGTGACCCGAGCGGCGCAGCCGATCGGAAACTTTGCTTCTGCGTTGTTGTTTCGTTTTCGGAATGGGACAGAGCAGGAGCAAGATCAAAATGGGTTCCAGCTTTCGCTGGAATGACGTGACATAGCGGGACGCGTGACAGCCTGGGTCCCGGCCTTCGCCGGGCTGACGTTCCCGAGGGCGTTACGGCCTGGGTCCCGATCTTCGCCGGGATGACGGCAAGGAACGCACGAGCGAAACAGCGACCAAGAGCGCCGGCGCGTCCGCACCGGCGCCCCGAACATCACTTCGCGGCGAACGCCGATTCCAACTGCAGCGCCCGGAACGCCGGCGGCGCCTCGCCTTCCATCGCATAGCGGTACAGCGCGGCCGCATAGACGCCGCTCAGCGCCGCCTGGAACACGCCCATCAGCAGCAGACCGATCACGAACAGCACGATGATCACGATCGCAAGCGCCACCGACAATTGCGCGGCCACCCAGGCCAGCAACGCGCCGACCGCGATCACCGCGAAGGAAGCCATGCCGAAGACCAGACCGATGCCGACGTTGCCGATCGCGTTCTCGCCCCAGGTGCGCTTGAGCAGGTTCGCGCTGCGCTTGAGCCCTTCGAACGGACCGACTTCCTGGTGCACCAGCACCGGCACGACGAGGAACGTCGCCAGCGTCCAGGCCGCGCCCAGGCCGCCGCCGACCAGGCGCATCAGCACGTTGTCGTCGTCCTTCATGCGCTTGAGCAGCACGCCCACCGTCGCGGCGATGGCCGCGTAGCCCAGGATCGCCGGCAGCCGCGCCTTGGCCGCATTGAACCCGTCGGCCAGCGTCGGATCGCCGCCTTCCAGCCGGATCATCGCCGCGGCGACCAGCGCGCTGTTGAAGAAGATGATCACCGTGTACTGGCAGAAGTAGAACAGGAACACCCAGATCACGCTGGACGCGAAGCCGTGGCTGAAGACGCGCCAGCCGATCGCCGGCACCAGGAACGTCGCCAGCACCACCAGCGTGGCGATGGCCGAGACGATCGGAAACACCATCAGTTCCTTGTCCGAACGCAGCACTGCCGCGCTCGCCTTCACCAGCTCCCAACTGCGTGAGAACTTCTCGAACATCGCGATTTCCCCAAAGTCCCCCATGGACCAGCGCGCATCCTCGGTCCGATGGGCCGGTCGCGGCAAGGGGGACGCGCGGGAATTCGGACGGCCGGCGCGGTCCTGACCGCGTCAGAGCGCGATCGATTCCAGGGCCGCGCCGTGCTCGGGATGGCGCGCCCACAACTGCGCCAACGTCTGCCCGGTGCCGGGCACGACGACATCCGGCGCGATTTCCGCCAGCGGCCGCAGCACGAAGGCGTGCTTCAGTTCGGGCCGTGGAATACGCAGGTTGCCCGCGCCCTCCAGCGTCAGTCCGTCGAACAGGACGATGTCGATGTCCAGCGTGCGATCGCCGTAACGCGGGCCGCTGCGGTCGCGGCCGTGCGCGTCTTCGAGCGCATGCAGCCACGCGTTGAGCGCGTGCGGATCCAGGTCGCTATCGATGATCGCCGCGGCGTTGTGGAAGTCCGGCCCGTCGAAGCCCACCGCGCGCGTGCGGTACACGGGCGAGACGACCACCGCGCCGAAGCGCTCGCGCAAGGCGTCCAGCGCCGCGCGCAGGTGCGCGGACGCATCGACGTTGCTGCCCAGGCTCAGGTAGGCGCGGCTCATCGCAATGCCGGGCACTGCGTCAGGACGCCGAACGTTCGATCGACACGCCCACCGCGCGCGCACCGCGCACCGCGCCGGGCTTGCTCAGCTTCAGGCGCACGCGCTGTACGCCGAACTCGGTCAGGATGATCTGCGCTACGCGTTCGGCCAGCGTTTCCACCAGCCCGAAATCGGACTGGCTCACGAACTCCTCCACGCGCTTGCTGACGGCCTTGTAGTTGAGCGTGTCCTCGATCGCATCGGTCGCGGCCGGCACGCGGTTGTCGAAGGCCATCTCGATGTCGAACACCAGCGGCTGGCGGATGCGCCGCTCCCAGTCGTAGATGCCGATCAGCGCCTCGATTTCGAGGCCTTCGATGAAGACGTGGTCCATGGGGCCGGGATTCGGGAGTGGGGATTCGGGATTCGCTGAAGCGGAAAGCTTACCGCGCACGCGCGCCGCTCTTACGATTCCCGAATCCCGATTCCCGATTCCCGCGCTGGCGCCACGGCCTCCAGCGTCGCCATGTCCCAGCGCGGCGTTACCTTCACCGCCAGATCGCCGTGCTGCCCGGCCTGCAGGCGCAGCGCGCCGGCGAAGGCGATCATCGCGCCGTTGTCGGTGCAGAACTGCGGGCGCGGGAAGCTGACGCGGCCACCGCGCTTGCGGGTCGTCTCGTTGAGCTTCGCGCGCAGGCGTTTGTTGGCGCCCACGCCGCCGGCGACGACCAACGTTTCGCAGCCCGCCGCATCCAGCGCGCGCTCGCACTTGATCGCCAGCGTGTCGACCACCGCGTCCTCGAAGCCGCGCGCGATGTCGGCGCGCACCTGGTCGCTGCGGTCGCTGTTCTGCCAGGCGAGCAGCACCTGCGTCTTCAGGCCGCTGAAGCTGAAATCCAGGCCGGGCCGGTCGGTCATCGGGCGGGCGAACTTGAACACGCCCGGCTTTCCCTGCTCGGCCAGTGCGGCCAGTTGCGGCCCGCCGGGGTACGGCAGGCCCATCATCTTGGCGGTCTTGTCGAAGGCCTCGCCGGCCGCGTCGTCCAGCGTCTCGCCGAGCAGCCGGTAGCGGCCGATGGCCTCCACGTGCACCAGCTGCGTGTGCCCTCCGGAGACCAGCAGCGCCACGAAGGGCGGTTCCGGGCGGCCGCGCTCGGGATCGTCCTCCAGCAGCGGGGCCAGCAGGTGGCCTTCCATGTGGTGGACGCCGATGGCCGGCACGTCCAGCGCCCAGGCCATCGATCGGGCGACGCCGGCGCCGACCAGCAGCGCGCCGACCAGCCCGGGACCGGCCGTGTAGGCCACGCCGTCGAGGTCGGCGGTCGTCAGCCCGGCTTCCTTCAGGGTTTCGCGTACGAGCGGCAGCAGCTTGCGGACGTGGTCGCGGCTGGCCAGCTCGGGGACCACGCCGCCGTACTCGGCGTGCAGGGCGATCTGGCTGTAGAGGGTGTGCGCGCGCAGGCCGGTGTCCGTGTCGTAGACGGCCACACCGGTTTCGTCGCAGCTGGTTTCGATGCCGAGGACTTTCAAGACGGAACTTCCGCGAGGGGACGCAGGGAGGCTCCCGGCACCGCCGGAAGCGTGTGGATTCAAGGACCTGCGTCCAGAATGAGGGCCTATGTTGCACCTTCAAGGAGGCCGCCGCTATAATGCGCGGCTCTTCCCCGGCCTGCCCGGGCCGGTTCCTGAAACGAGATTACGTATGCCCAGCGTCAAAGTCCGCGAAAACGAGCCTTTTGAGTTTGCTCTGCGTCGCTTCAAGCGCACCTGCGAGAAGGCCGGCGTCCTGGCCGAGACCCGCAAGCGCGAGTTCTACGAGAAGCCGACCCAGGAACGCAAGCGCAAGGCCGCCGCCGCGGTGAAGCGCCAGGCGCGTCGCGCCTCGCGCGACGTGACCAAGCGTCAGCGCCTGTACTGATCGCCCCTGGCGGGTCCGCGCCTCGCGCGACCCGCTTCCGGACGCATCACACAAGCCGGCCGCGCCCTGCGCTGCCGGCTTTTTGTGTTTCCGGCGCCCGGGCTTTCCCCGCCCGGACCCCGGCCTGCGGGTGACCGACGCCCCGGCCCGGCCCCCTTCCCCGCGCGCGCCGCGCGACCTGAGCCAAGGAGCAGCCCGATGAGCCTCAAGCAGCGACTCACCGACGACATGAAAGCCGCCATGAAGGGCGGCGACAAGGCGAGCCTGGCGGTCATCCGCCTGATCAACGCCGCCATCAAGCAGAAGGAAGTGGACGAGCGCATCGAACTGGACGACACCGCCGTCATCGCCGTGCTCGACAAGATGGTCAAGCAGCGCCGCGACTCGGTCAGCCAGTACGAAGCCGCCGCCCGCGAGGACCTGGCCCAGGTCGAACGCGACGAGATCGTCGTCATCGAGCGCTACATCCCCGCCAAGATGGGCGAGGCCGAGATCCTGGCCGCCATCGAGGCCGCCATCGCCGAGACCGGCGCCACCGGACCGGCCGACATGGGCAAGCTGATGGGTCCGCTCAAGGCCAGGCTCGCCGGCCAGGCCGACATGGGCCAGGTGTCGGCGCTGGTGAAGAAGCGGCTGACCCCGTAAGAGGTTTAAGGGCCCGCCACCCGGCGGGCCCCGCAAGGAGGTGCACCATGAAACGCCACGATCACCCGACCGCCAGCTTTCGCAGTCACCCGTAAGCGACGCCGCGGTTATCCGTCCGAGACCCGCGTCAAACGCGGCGACCGGATCGTCCACGCAGGCAAGCAACTGGTCGAGAAGCTCGGACGCAACGATCCCTGTCCGTGCGGCTCGACCCGGAGGTTCAAGGAACTGTTGCCTGCGCAGCGGCCGTTATGAAGGGTCCGAACGGGCCCACTACTTCCAGGGATTGATTCCCTGCGACACCGCAGCCGGGCACCTGCCCGGCTTCGTCGTCCCTGCCACCTGCGTGGCATCCTGTACACCTCATGGCCCGCATCCCCGACGCATTCATCGACGACCTGCTTGCGCGATCCGACCTCGTCGAGATCATCGGCGCGCGCGTGCCGTTGAAGCGCCAGGGCAAGGAGTATTCGGCGCGCTGCCCGTTCCATGACGAACGCTCGCCCAGCTTCACCGTCTCGCCGACCAAGCAGTTCTATCACTGCTTCGGCTGCGGCGCGCACGGCACGGCGATCAGCTTCCTGATGAACTACGACCGCCTCGAGTTCCTCGACGCGGTGGAAGAACTGGCCAAGCAGCTGGGCGTCGAAGTCCCGCGCGATACGCACCAGCGCAACGCCAACCCGGACGGCCAGGAGCTGTTCGATGCGATGGAAGCGGCGTCGAAGTTTTTCCAGAAGCAGCTGGCAGGCAACGGTCGCGCGCTGGGTTATTTCGACGGCCGCGGCGTCGACGCCGACACCCGCGCGCGCTTCGCGTTGGGCTACGCGCCGGAGGGCTTCAACGCGCTGCGCGATGCGCTGGGCACCGATCCGCGCCGCATGAAACTGCTCGAACGCGGCGGCTTGTTCTCGAAGAACGATCGCGGCCACGTCTACGACAAGTTCCGCGACCGCGTGATGTTCCCGATCCTCGACCGACGCGGGCGCACGATCGGCTTCGGCGGCCGCGTCCTGGACAAAACCGATAACGGCCGGGAGAACGGGCCGAAGTACCTCAACTCGCCCGAGACCGAACTCTTCCACAAGGGCCGCGAACTCTACGGCCTGTGGCAGGTGCGACAGGCGCACAACAAGATTCCCCGGCTGATCGTGGTCGAGGGCTACATGGACGTGATCGCGCTGTTCCAGAACGGCGTCGACACGGCAGTGGCGACGCTCGGCACCGCGACCACGCCCGACCACGCCGAGTTGCTGTTCCGCAACGCGCCCGACGTGTTCTTCTGCTTCGACGGCGACCGTGCCGGCCGTGGCGCGGCGTGGAAGGCCGTGGAGTCCGTGCTGCCGCGCATGAAGGACGGGCGCCAGGCGTTCTTCCTGTTCCTGCCCGACGGCGAGGATCCGGATTCGCTGATCCGTACCGAAGGCCGCGAGGGTTTCGAAGCGCGCCTGCAGCAGGCCACGCCGTTGTCGCAGTTCTTCTTCGATTCGCTCAGCGTCGACGTCAACCTGCACACGCTGGAAGGCAAGGGCCGCCTGGCCGAACGCGCGAAACCGCTGCTCGCACAGATTCCCGACGGCGCCTTCGGCGACCTGATGAAGCAGCGCCTGACCGAACTCACCGGCGTCGGCGCGCGTGCCACCACGCCGGAGACGCACGTGCCCACGCAGCGCGCACGCGCGTCGGCCAACGCGCAGCACGCGAACAAGCCATCGCTGGTTCGCAGCGCGATCACCATGCTCCTGCAACAGCCCGCGGTGGCGCTTGCACTGCCGTCCTCGCTGCACTTCGCCTCGCTCGACCAGCCGGGCATCGGCCTGTTGGTGGAGATCATCGAGCTCGTGCACGGGCGCCCGGACATTTCCACCGGCCTGATCCTGGAACACTTCGCCGATCGCAGCGAAGCGCCGGCGCTGACCAAGCTCGCCACCGCGCGCGCCGTCGAGACGACGGCGGCAACGCCGCTGGATGCGCGCGTGCTCGACGATTCCGAACGCCGCCAGCGGACGTTCCTGGACGCGATCGGCCGGCTCGACGCACAGGCGTTGCAGCAGCGCATCGAGTCGTTGCAGTCGCGCGTGGCCTCGCTGGCCGATGCCGAGAAGCAGGAGCTGCGCGAGCTGCTGACCCTGAGCGCGCAGCTGCGCCGCTGAGTCGGGGCGCGACCCCGGGTGCGCTGCGCTTGTCCGGGCTACGGTTCTGTGGTCGCAGGGTGCAATAGGCGAAGCGCGCACCCACGACGCTGAGGCGCGGCGCAATGTTATTGCGCCCTACGGGTTGAAATCCTCATCCCGCATGCGTAGCCCGGGTAAGGCAAAGCCGCACCCGGGTGCGTCGCCCCGGTCCGCGTCGGGCGGGCTAAGCTCGGGTTTTCATCCGGAGATGCTCGATGTCGCCACGTGGCTCCGTCCTCGCCCTTGCCCTGCTGCTCGCTGCCGCCGCGCCCGCATCGGCGCAGAAGTCGCCGCCCGTCGCGCGCGAACAAATCGGCAATCGCATCAGCGAAAACATTCCGACGATTCCACCGGCGCTGGCCGAGCAACTCAGCCGCTACCAGAACACGCGCGGTGCCACCTTCGCCGGCTGGAGCGGCGACTGCATGCTCATCAGCACGCGTTTCGCCGAGACCGCGCAGGCGCACCGCGTGTGCCAGCCGATGGGCATGCGCGAGCAGCTCACGTTCTATCCCGAACCGCTGGCGGCGATGGAGGCCGCGCCGGGCGCCTCGAAGCTGGACGGGTTCGTGTTCGGCAAGGACGTCGGCGGCAACGAGTTCTGGCAGCTGCACTGGTTCGACCTCGCATCGCGCAACACGACGCTGCTTACCGACGGCAAGGCGCGCAACGATGGCCCGCTGTTCTCGCACGACGGCAAGCAGTTCGCATGGAGCAGCACCGTGCGCAACGGAAAGGACACCGACGTGTGGGTGATGGACTTCGCCACGCGCCAGCCGCGCGTGCTGGTCGCGCAGGGCGGCCAGTGGAACGCGATGGATTTCTCGCCCGACGGCAAGCAGCTGCTCGTGCTCAAGGACGTGTCCGCCGCCGAGTCGTATCCAGGCGTGGTCGATGTCGCCAGCGGCAAGCTGGAGATGTTCCCGGTCGATGGCGGCAAGGCGGCGCTGAAGGACTTCAGGTACGCCCCGGATGGACGCGGCGTGTACTACATCTCCGACGAGCCCATCGACGGCAGGGCGCAGGAATTCCTCACGCTGCGCCATCACGATCCGGCGACGAAGAAGTTCGAAGTGCTCACCGCATCCACGCAGTGGGACGTCGCGGACCTGTCGATCGCCGACGACGGCAGGTATCTGGCGTACACGACCAACGAGGACGGCATCTACAAGCTGCACGTCCTGTCGCTGCCCTCGCACAAGGAAGTGAAACTGCCTACGCTGCCGCTCGGCGTGGTGGTGAACCTGGGCTTCTCGCCCGACAGCAAGCGCCTGGCCGTGACGCTGAATTCCGCGACCTCGCCCAGCGACGTGTACGTGATCGACCTTCGCAGCGGCAGGCTCGCGCGCTGGACGCGGAGCGAAGTCGGCGGACTCGATGCGGCGAAGTTCGTCGCCCCGACGCTGGTGCACTACCCGACCTTCGACACGGTCGACGGTAAGCCGCGTTCGATTCCCGCGTTCTATTACCGTCCCGCGAACGTTCCGGCGGGCAAGAAGATCCCGGTGGTGATCAACATCCACGGCGGACCGGAAGGCCAGTCGCTGCCGACGTTCAACCCGACCGCGCAGTTCCTCGCCAACGAGCTGGGCGTGGCGATGCTGCTGCCGAACGTGCGCGGCTCCGAAGGCTACGGCAAGGGCTACCTCGGTCTGGACAACGCCGACAAGCGCGAGGACTCGGTCAAGGACATCGGCGCGCTGCTCGACTGGATCGCGGCGCAGCCTGAACTCGACGCCTCGCGCGTGGGCGTGTACGGCGGCAGCTACGGCGGCTACATGGTGCTCTCGTCGCTGATGCATTACAGCGATCGCATCAAGGCGGGCGTCGATATCGTCGGCATCTCGCACTTCGGCACGTTCCTAAAGAACACCGAAAGCTACCGTCGCGATCTGCGTCGCGCCGAGTACGGCGACGAGCGCGATGCGGAGATGGCGAAGGTGTTCGAACGCATCTCGCCGCTCAACCACGCCGACCGCATCGCCTCGCCGCTGTTCGTCGCGCAGGGCAAGAACGACCCGCGGGTGCCGTACACGGAGGCCGAGCAGATCGTGAAGGCGGTCCGCGCCAACGGCCAGCCGGTCTGGTTCCTGCTGTACGACGACGAAGGCCACGGCTTCAAGAAGAAGACCAACGTGGACTACTTCAATGCGGCGACGATGCTGTTCTGGCAGCAGAACCTTATCGGCGGCCCGAAGTGATGTCGCGGGCGCCCCGGTTTGCCGCTTGGCGCGCGGGGCTGCCTGCTCGGCGCACGGGGCTTCGGGCTCGTCGCTCCGGGTAGTCGGCGCACGAGACTCGGAGCTCGGCGCTCCGGGCTTTTTGCTCGGGGCGCGAGGCTTTGAGGTCGGCGCTCCGGGCTATTTGCTCGGCACGCGGGGCTTTTAGCTCGGCGCGCGAGTGTTCGAACTCGGCGCTCCGGGCTTTTTGCTCGACGCGCCGGGCTTTTTGCTCGACGCGCCGGGCTTTTTGCTCGACGCTCCGGGCTTTTTGCTCGGCGCTCCGGGCTTTTTGCTCGACGCGCCGGGCTTCGAGCTCGACGCTCCGGGCTTTCTGCTCGATGCGCGAGGCCGAACCCGTCCCAGATCCGTTGACTCGGCCACCACGCGGCGCGGCGCAAGCTCTTCACAGCTTCGGTGGAGAGCGAGCCATGCGCACCCTGTTCACGACCATCGCACTGGTCAGTTTCGCGGTCACCGGCTGCAGCACGCAGCCGCGCGGCGACACCCAGGCCAGCGCACCTCTGCCCGTTCCGGTGAACGAGAAGGCCCGAGCCGACAAGGCGCTGGCGACCTTCCTCGCCTCGCGCAGCATCCGCGAAGTGCCCGTCCACCGCGACGCCACGCCGGACCTCGATCGCGACGGCACGTCCGACTTGGTGATGCTGCTCGACGACGCGAACTGGTGTCAGGGCGACGGCTGCACTCTGCTGGTGTTCCACGGCGGCAAGGACGGCGACAAACTCGTAAGCGAGTCGGTGTCCGTCCGCGCACCGATTGCCGTGGGCAGCCGCGTCAATCGCGGCTGGCACGACCTGCTGGTGAATGTCGGCAGCGGCGAAGAGACCGGCACGGTCGCGCTGGAATTCGACGGCACCGCCTACCCATCCGACCCGATGATGGCGGCGATGCTCGACCCCTCGCGCCTGCCGTCGGCCACACCGCTGCTGGATGCGGAGCTGGCGCCGCGCGTTGCGGCGCAGTGAGGTAGCGGCGGGCCGCATCGACGGAACTCAGCTCTGACCTGTGGCTGTGGCTGTGCCGCTCGGGTCACTTTTCTTTGATTGCCCAAACGCAGGCCGATCGGAAGCTTTGCTTCTGCTTTACTGTTCCGAAGCAGAGCAGGAGCAAGATCAAAATGGGTTCCAGCTTTCGCTGGAATGACGTGATGGGGCGGATGGCGCGCCGGTCTGGATCCCGGCCTTCGCCGGGATGACGTTTCGGAAAGTCTGAAGGCCTGGCTCCCGGCCTTCGCCGGGATGACGATGGCGGAGATGCGCGCCGGCGAAACGTCAGCGCGCCAACGCTTCCTGCTTCACCACCACCCCGCCCTTCATCACGAACGGCACATGCTCCAGCACTGCCACGTCCTGCGTCGGATCACCGGCCACCGCGATGATGTCGGCGAAACGATTGGCCTCGATCACACCGACGTCCTCGCGCCCCAGCGCCTGCGACGCATTGAGCGTCGCGGCCTGGATCGCCTGTACGGGCGTCATGCCGTAGCGGACCATCACGGCGAACTGCCTGGCATTGTCGCCGTGCGGATAGATGCCGGCGTCGGTGCCGTAGATCATCTTCGCGCCGGCCGCGTGCGCGCGGCGGAAGTTCTCGCGCTGGATGTCGGCGACTTCGCGGTCCTTGCGCAGGTTGTCTTCGAGCACGCCATTCTTCTTGCCTTCGGCCTGCGTGTAGTCGGTGTTGTAGATGTCCATCGACAGCCACGCGCCGTGCTGCTTGGTCAGGCGGATGCCTTCATCGTCGATCAGGCTGGCGTGCTCGATGGTGTCCACGCCGGCGCGGATCGCGTCCTTGATGCCGGCCGTGCCGTGCGCGTGCGCGGCGACCTTCAGGCCCCACTGGTGCGCTTCATCGGCGATCGCCTTCATCTCGGCCAGGCTCAACTGCTGCTGGCCCGGCTCGGTGTTGCGCGAGAACACGCCGCCGGTCGCGCAGATCTTGATGACCTGCGCACCGTATTTGCGCAGCTCGCGCACGCGCTGGCGACCTTCTTCCGGCGTGTCGGCGTTGTAGGGACTCTTCTGGTTCATCGACGGCGGATAAAACGTCGAGTCGCAATGCCCGCCGGTGGCGCCGAACGAGTACGCGGCGGTGACGATGCGCGGCCCGGTGAGCTTGCCTTCGTCGATGGCCTGGCGCAGACCGACGTCGTTCCATGCATCGGAACCGACATTGCGGATGGTGGTGAAACCGGCCATCAGCGTGCGCTGTGCGTGCACGACCGACAGCATCGACCAGAAGCGGTCGTTGAACTGCAGGCCGGTGTAGCCGCCGTAAGTGGGATCGGCGTCCAGGTGCGTGTGCATGTCGATCAGGCCGGGCATCAGCGTCATGCCGGGCAGGTCGATGCGACGCGCGTTCGGCGGAACTGCCGCGCCTGCGCGGCCGACGTCGACGACGTGGCCGTTGCGAACCAGCACCTGCGGACGTTCGATCATCCGCCCTGTGCGCACGTCGAGCAGGCGGTCGGCGGTGACCACCACGTCGCCGGCCTGGGCCTGTGCATCGACCACGGTCGGCGCCTGCGCGGAAGCGGCGAAGGCGAGAGCAAACAACGAGGTCAAGGCGAGGCTCAAGCGGTTGCGCGTCATCGGCGGCTCACTGTGCAGGGTGGAGGTGGTGGATCAGCGCTGCGGGTGGAACTCCATCAACGGCGCCGGCTGCAGCAGCGGCATCAGCCAGTGGTCGAGCAGCAGGAACGCGAACAGCGCCATCAGATAGACGATGGAGTAGTTGAAGACCTTCATCGCGTACATCTCGTCGGGCGGATCCATCAGCTTCCATGCGTAGCCGAGGAACACCACGCCCAGCACCAGCGCGCCGCCGAGGTAAAACAGCCCGCTCATGCCCGCCGCCCACGGCAGGATCGTCACCGCCACCAGCAGCACGGTGTAGAACAGGATCTGCCAGCGCGTGTACTCCACGCCGTGCGTGACGGGCAGCATCGGCACCATCGCGCGCGCGTAATCGGCGCGGCGGAAGATCGCCAGCGCCCAGAAGTGCGGCGGCGTCCACACGAAGATGATCAGTACCAGCAACAGCGCGTGCGGCCAGTCCCACTCGCCGCGCATGCCGGTGATGGCCGCCCAGCCCAGCAGCGGCGGCGCCGCGCCGGCGATGCCGCCGATCACGATGTTCTGCGGCGTCGCGCGCTTGAGGTACACGGTGTAGACCACCGCGTATCCGATGAGCGAGGCGAAGGTGAGGATCGCGGTGATGGTGTTCACCCACACCACCAGGATCGCCATCGAAAGCGCAGCGAGGATCAGCGCGAACACCAGCGCCTGCCGGGGCGTGATCTGCCCGGCGACGATGGGACGCCACGAGGTGCGCGCCATCTTCGCGTCGATGCGCGAGTCCAGCAGCTGGTTGATCGCTGCCGCGCTCGACGCGGCCAGCCAGATCCCGAGGAACCCCAGCACCGACTCGCGCAGCGGCGGCAGACCCGGCACGGCCAGGAACATGCCCACCAGTGCGGTGAACACGATCAGCGCGACCACGCGCGGCTTGGTGAGGTCCCAGTACTGTTTGGCGGTGGGGCGCGACATGGCGGCGGCCATCAAGGTTCGGGCGAGCGCAGGCGCGCCAGCAGCGAGACGAGCACGAACAGCAGCAGCACCGCCCCCGCGTTATGCAGCACGGCGATCGACAGCGGCAGGCCGAGCTTGACGTTGGCGATGCCCAGTCCGACCTGCGCGAACACCAGCAGGCCCAGCAACGTCGCCCAGCCGCGCATGCCCGGCGTGCGGATCAGGCGCAGCGCCAGCCACAGCAGGTAGACGAAGACCACCATCGCCATCATCCGGTGCGCGAGCTGGATCGCGATGCGCGCCTCACCGTCGAGGATGCCGCCTTCGTAATCCACGCCGATGCCGCGCCAGAGCACGAAGCCTTCG
This sequence comes from Lysobacteraceae bacterium P, assembly GCA_005503055.1. GTDB lineage: Bacteria > Pseudomonadota > Gammaproteobacteria > Xanthomonadales > Xanthomonadaceae > Lysobacter_J. The sequence goes on from SCOX01000002.1 coordinate 343,005, forward strand.
CGGAAATCGTGGTTCGGCCACCACTGGCCGACGCAGGTGGGGAAATCGTTGCCGCAGGCGAGCGCGGCGTAGTTGGCGCTGGTCCAGCCACCGAGCGCGATCTGCACGGTGAGGATGACGATGCCGGCGATCACCAGCTTGCGCACCAGGCCCGCGTCGGCCAGGCGGATCGGACTGTGCGTCGCGCGCCACGCCATCCACAGGATCAGCGAGAACGTCAGAAGGCCGCCGAGCAGATGGCCCATCACCACGACGGGCTTGAGCAGCCACGTGACCGTCCACATGCCCAGCAACGCCTGGAAGATGATGACGGCCAGCGTGATGGCCGCGACGCGCGCGAGGTCCAGGTTGCTCCAGCGCAGCGCGGCGAACAGCAGGATCGCCTCGCCGGCGATGGCCAGGATCGAGGCGGCGACGTGTTCGCCGTGCATGTACATCGGGATGCCGATGGCGACGAGCGCGGCGGCGGCGACGATCTGCAGCACGCCGTGCTTGCGACGGCGCGCCGCCAGCAGCGCGAGCGCGAGCACCAGCACACCGAGCGTGCCGGCGATCATGCGATGGAACTGTTCGCGCCACGCCTTGTGCACCTCGACCGGACGGATCGCGGTGGCTACGTGGTCCACGACTTCATGCGCGGTCGACGGCCATGCGGCGCGGCCGTAACAGGTCGGCCAGTCCGGGCAACTGAGGCCGGCGTTCGACAGGCGCACGAATGCGCCGAACACGATCACGCCCAGAGCGAGCGCGACGGCGAGCCAGGCGATCCTGTGGAAATGCCTGTGGACGGCGGGTCGGGAAATCGCGGGGCGCGAGGCCGCTCGGGATTCGGTGGGCGAAATCATGCTGCTCATCAATCCTGTCGTTGATCCGCGGTCACTTCAGCTTGACCAGCCTGGCCACGTCCGTGCGCAGGCCGGACGGATCGAAGCCGGGAGCGTAGCGCAGAATCACGAAGCCGTAGGGGTCGATCACGTAGGCGGGCACGCCGCGGGCATTGGCGACGTCCTTGACCGCGACCTCGTCCACGCGCGGCAGGCCGGCGCGCAATTGCGCGTTGGGCGCCAGCAGCTTCAGCGTGCCGGGCCGCGGCGCGCCGGCGGGCCAGGCGCAGGCGTCGGTCGGACACAGCCACAGCACGTGGACGTCGTCCGCATCCTTGCCGAACAGCTGCCAGACGGTGTCGATCTCGCGCGCCAGCGTGGTGCATTCGGTGCCGCAATCGGCCGGCGGCGCGACCACGATCCGCCAAGTGCGTTCGCCCGCTTTCCACACGTATTCGCCGCCGCCGTGGAGCTTGGGGGACAGCGCGCGCACGTCGCCCGGCGGTTCCAGCAGTTCGCCGACGTTCTTGCTGCCCGCCGGACGCCAGCCGGAGAAACGCAGCAGTCCGGCGACCAGCATGCTGCCGAAGAACATCACGAACAGCAGCACCAGCAGCATGCGGTTGCGGCTTCGATTGGGGACGTCGTGGTTCGGGACGTTTGTGTCGTCGCTCATGTCGAACTCCTTATGGCCGACGGCGCTTGCGGAAGGTGAGGATCAAAGCGGTCGCCAGCACCGCGGCCGCCAGCGCGAACCACTGCACGGCATAGCCGCGATGCTGGTCCGGCGGAAGCGTATTGGCGAGCAGTTCCAGGTCGCGCTCGTAACCGATGGGCAGCGCCGGATCCAGGCGCAGCACGCGCGGGGCGAGCGGAACGGAGAGCCCGGTCGCGGTGGCGATCGCCGGCAGGTCCACGCGCGTCATCAGCCACGCATCGCCCTGCCTGCCCAGTCCGGGTCCGAGCGCCAGGCCGGTCGACGGCGGCGGCGAGAGCAGGCCGCGCAGTTCCATCGTGCCCGGCAGGTTCGGCACCTGCGGCAGCTTGCGGTCGCCCGCGAGCGGCTGCCAACCCAGATCGACGAGCATCGGCCCGCCCTGCGACGGCAGGAAGATGCGGTAAACGCGCACGCCGGCACGACCGTTGCGCTGCTGATTGTCGAGCAGCAGCGCATCGCGCGCGTCGAACGCGCCGGTGCCGACGGCCCAGTCGTAATCGCGCGTGCGTTGCGGGTCGCCGGCCAGGGACAGCGATTGCGGCGTGCGCGTGGCCATGACCTTCGCGGCGGCATCGAGCATCGCCTGCTTCTCGACCGCCCGGTGCGACTGCCACAGACCGAGGTTCACGAACGCGGCGATCGCCAGCAACGCGGCGATCCAGCCGACGACGAGCGTGCGACCCCGGCTCACGACTTCCTCGCCTGGCGCTGCGATAATGCCCGGCACGCCCCATCGCGGGGCTGCCCGGAGGACGCCATGAACGATTCGCTCAAGACTTTGCTGATCATCGCGTTCCTGATCGTCATCCTGTGGAACCTGGGCGCCGGCCTCTATTACATGCTCGTGGACAAGGGCGAGAGCAAGCGCACCGTGAATGCGCTGACCCGTCGTATCGCGCTGTCCGTCGCGCTGATCCTGCTGGTGGTGTTGGCCAACTACATGGGCTGGATCAAGTTCCACGGCGGGCCGTGAAGGGCCGGGAATCGGCATTCGGGATTCGGGATTCGTAAAAGCAAAAGGGCGACGGCAATGCCGTCGCCTTTCGCGTTGGGGATCCAGGTTTTCGCTTCGCTTCTACGAATCCCGAATCCCCATTCCCGAATCCCGGCTTACAGCACGTACACGAACAGGAACAGGCCCAGCCAGACCACGTCCACGAAGTGCCAGTACCAGGCCACCGCTTCGAACGCGAAGTGGTTGTCCTTGGTGAAATGGCCCTTCAGGCAGCGGAACCAGATGATCGCCAGCATGATCGTGCCGAGCGTGACGTGCGCGCCGTGGAAGCCGGTGAGCATGAAGAACGTCGAGCCGTAGATGCCCGAACCCAGGGTCAGGTTCAGCTCGGTATAGGCGTGGATGTATTCCTCCGCCTGGAAGAACAGGAACGTCGCACCCAGCAGCACCGTCAGGCCGAGGAAGATCAGCAGCTGCTTGCGGTGGCCGGCCTTCAGCGCGTGGTGCGCCACGGTCACGGTGATACCCGAGGTCAGCAGGATCAGCGTGTTCAGCAGCGGCAGGCCCCAGGCCGGGATCGTCTGGTAGACGCCGCCGACCGCGCCCGGACCGTTGCTCGGCCAGGCGTCGTTGAAGTTCGGCCACAGCAGGGCGTTGGTCATCACGCCGTCGCCTTCGCCGCCCAGCCACGGCATCGCGTAATGGCGTGCGTAGAACAGCGCGCCGAAGAAGGCGCCGAAGAACATCACTTCGGAGAAGATGAACCAGATCATCCCCATGCGGAACGAGGTATCGACCTGCTTGTTGTAGTTGCCGCGGACCGATTCGCGCACGACGTCGCCGAACCAGCCGAACAGCACGCCGCACAGCAGCGCGATGCCGAAGAAAAACACCGGCTTGCCCCAGCTGACTTCGTTGAACCAGCTGGCGATGCCGAGCATCGTGGTGAACAGCGCGATCGAACCGAGGAACGGCCAACGGCTGCTATGCGGCACGAAGTAGGTGTTGGCGTCTGGCGAGTGGGCTTGGGCCATGGCGGCGTTCCGGTCAGTGATGCGATTGCAAGGAAGTGGGATGCGTCACGGCGCCGACAGCGGCGAGGGGGCGGCCTTTGCCGTTCCCTGCGCCTGCGCGGTGAGTGCGTCGTTCTTGAAGAAGGTATACGACAGGGTGATCGTCTTCACGTCGGCCGGCAGATTCGGATCGACGATGAAACGCACCGGCATGTCGCGCACTTCACCGGCCTTGAGCGTCTGGGCGGTGAAGCAGAAGCATTCGGTCTTGCTGAAGAAGCCCGAGGCGCGCGCCGGCGCGACCGAGGGCACCGCGCTGCCGACGACCGTGCGGTCGGAGGTGTTGCGCGCGTGGTAGGTGGTTTCGTACAGCTCGCCGGGCACGATCTGCATCGTCACCTTGTTGGGCGTGAACTCCCACGGCAGCTTCGAGTTGACGCCGCCATCGAACTGCACCGTGATAACGCGCTTGGCCGGGGTGGCCTGCGCGTCGCTCACACCCTCGGCGGCAGTGCGCTCCAGGCGGATGCCGAACACCTTCTCGCAGGCGATGCGGTACAGCGGAACCAGCGCGAAGGTCAACGCGAACGCACCGATCGCGACCACCACCATCTTGGTCAGACCGGCGCTCTTGCGTTGTTCCGGCGCGCCGCTCATTTGCCGAGGGTCCCGCTGAAGATGAAGACCACGTAGATCGTGACCGCGATGGCCGCGATCCACAGCGCCGTACGACGCGCCGCCTTGCGGCGTGCGTCGAGGTCGGCGGGATTGCGGTCGGGCTGGTTCATGGTCGTTGCCTGCTGCTGTGAACGAAGAGGAGGTTCTGCTTCTGGAGCCCCCTTAAGTTAAGGGGGCGGCCGTTGCGTCGCGAAGCGGCGCGGCGGCGGGGTTGTGGATGCATGCCCACTTGTCCGAAGCCGATACGCCTCCTGCTTCAATCCATCAAATGCCAATCAATGCGTGATGTCGCCATGGGCGAGGTCGCCATCGCGGATGACCGGCGGGGTGCTGAAGGTGTGGTGCGGCGCCGGGCTCGGCACGGTCCACTCCAGGCCACGCGCGGTCGGCCAGGCGCGGGCCTCGGCCTTGGCGCCCACGGCCTTCGAACGCCACAGGATGAAGGCCATCATGAACGGCGTGACGAACATGCCGAACGCGCCGATCGAGCTGACCAGGTTCCAGTCCGCGAACACCACGTTGTAGTCCGGGATACGGCGCGGCATGCCGGCCAGTCCCAGGAAGTGCTGCGGGAAGAACAGCAGGTTGACGAAGATCATCGTCCACCAGAAGTGGAACTTCGCCATGCCTTCGTTGTACATGCGGCCGGTCCACTTCGGCCACCAGTAATAGACGGCGGCGATGATGGAGAACAGCGCGCCGGTCACCAGCACGTAGTGGAAATGCGCCACCACGAAGTAGGTGTCGTGGTACTGGAAGTCGGCCGGGACGATGGCCAGCATCAGGCCCGAGAAGCCGCCGATGGTGAACAGGATCACGAACGCCAGCGCCCACAGCATCGGCGCTTCGAACGAGATCGAGCCGCGCCACATCGTGGTCACCCAGTTGAACACCTTCACGCCCGTCGGCACGGCGATCAGCATCGTGGCGAACATGAAGTAGATCTCGCCACCGAGCGGCATGCCGACGGTGAACATGTGGTGCGCCCACACGATGAACGAGAGGAAGGCGATCGAGGCGGTCGCATACACCATGGCCTGGTAGCCGAACAGCGGCTTGCGGCTGAAGGTCGGGATGATTTCCGACACGACGCCGAACGCCGGCAGGATCATGATGTAGACCTCGGGGTGCCCGAAGAACCAGAAGATGTGCTGGAACATCACCGGGTCGCCGCCGCCAGCCGCGTTGAAGAACGAGGTGGCGAAGAACTTGTCGGTCAGCAGCATCGTCACGGCGCCGGCGAGCACCGGCATCACGGCGATCAGCAGGAACGCGGTGATCAGCCAGGTCCAGCAGAAGATCGGCATCTTCAGCAGGTCGATGCCCGGGGCGCGCATGTTCAGGACGGTGGCGATCACGTTGATCGCGCCCATGATCGAGCTGATGCCCATCATGTGGATGGCGAAGATCGCGAAAGCCACGTTGCTGCCACCCTGCAGCGACAGCGGCGGATACAGCGTCCAGCCGCCGGCAGGAGCGCCGCCCGGCAGGAACAGCGTCAGCAGCAGCATCGCGAAGGCGAACGGCAGGATCCAGAAGGACCAGTTGTTCATGCGCGGCAGCGCCATGTCCGGCGCGCCGATCTGCAGCGGGATCATCCAGTTGGCCAGGCCGACGAAGGCCGGCATGACGCCACCGAAGATCATCACCAGTGCGTGCACGGTGGTCATCTGGTTGAAGAACATCGGTTCGACGAACTGCAGGCCCGGCTTCATCAGTTCCGCACGGATCACCACCGACATCGCAGCGCCGATGATGAACATGATGAAGCTGAAGATCAGGTACAGCGTCCCGATGTCCTTGTGGTTCGTCGAGAAGAACCAACGCTCGATGAAGCCCTGCTTGTGGGCGTGATCGTCGTGGTGGGTATCAGCGTGCGTGACGGCCATGGCCTACCTCAGGAGATGCGGGACGATCAGCCGGCGACCGGCGCCTGCTTTTCAGCAGCGGCGGCCGTGGCGTCGGTGTTCGGGGTGGTGGCTTCCGGCTGGGCCGGGGCGGCCGGCGTGGCGGCCGGACCCGGTGCCGGGGCGTTCTTCGCCTTCTGCGCGGCCAGCCACTGCTGGTACTCGGCCATCGGCACGGCCTTGACCACGATCGGCATGAAGCCATGGTCCTTGCCGCACAGTTCCGCGCACTGGCCGCGGTAGATGCCCGGCTTGTCGATCTCGGTCCAGGCCTCGTTGACGATGCCCGGGATCGCGTCCTGCTTCCAGCCCAGGGCCGGCACCCACCACGCGTGGATCACGTCGTCGGCGGTGATGACGAACCGGATCTTGGTGTCGGTCGGCAGGACCAGCACGTTGTCCACGTCGAGCAGGTAATGCGGGTGGTTGGCGGTGCGGGCGTCGACGCCGCTCTGGCGGATCTCGTCGCTCTTGCGGTCCAGGCGGCTGGTGAAACCGACGTTCTCGCCCAAGTAGTCGTACTTCCACATCCACTGGTAGCCGGTGATCTTGACGGTCATCTCGGCGTTGCGGGTGTCGTACATCTTGATCAGCTTGCTGGTGGCCGGGAAGGCCATCAGGACCAGCAGCACGACCGGGACCACGGTCCAGATGACTTCCAGCTTGGTGCTGTGGGTGAAGTCCTTGTCCGGCACCGCGCCCTTGGAGTGGCGGAACTTGAACATGGCATAGGCCATGGCGCCGAAAACCAGCACACCGATGACCACGCAGACCCACAGCGCGAACATGTGCGCGTCGTAGGCGTTGCCCGACTGCATGGTCACGCCCCGGCCCATGTTGAGCTGCCACGGCTTCGGATCGGCCGCTTGCGCACTGGCAAGGACCGGCAGCGCCATCGCGGCGATGCCCGCGCCCCACTGCTTGAAACGACCGGCTTTCATCTGTTCGAGCCCCAGAAATGCGCTAGGTAAATGGTGGAAACTGGCTGAGCCGTTCGGCTTGGCTTGCGGGCTCATCCGTAATACGGGGTGGGCGTCACAGTCCGGGAAGACCCGGACAGGGAAGCGGATTCCGCCCCGCGGAACCGCTCATTTTACCGACCATACGCGGGCCCAACAACCGCAACTATCAAACTACAAGGGACTCCCGGCAAATTTCGCAACGTCACGGCCTCCGCGCAGGTCTCCGGAGCGGCCGGCGGGACGGTAGCAGGCCATCCGCGCAACACCGGGGGCGACCGGGACGCTCTAGACTATTGGGCTTCCCACGGCTGTCCCTGGCCCCCATGACCACCCATTCCGCCACTGCCGTCGCCAGCGACGGCCCGCCGGCGCCGCACGCGCTGATCAGCCCCGAACTCCCGCCGCCGCCGTCCGCCGCCCGCGCCGCCATTACCGCCGGCTGGGTCCGCGACGAAGCCGCCCACGTCACCGGTCTGCTCGAAAGCGCGCGCCTCCCCGAGGCCGAGCGCGCCGCCGCCCAGGCCACCGCCGCCGATCTGGTCCGCCGGGTCCGCGCCCGCGCGCAGAACCAGGGCGCGATCGAAGCCTTCATGCGTCAGTACGACCTGGGCAGCGAGGAGGGCGTGCTGCTGATGTGCGTGGCCGAAGCCCTGCTGCGCATCCCCGACCAGGACACCGCCGACAAGCTCATCCGCGACAAGCTGGGCGACGCGGACTGGAAGAAGCACATGGGCCAGTCGGACTCGGTGCTGGTCAACGCATCGACCTGGGGCCTGATGCTGACCGGCCACCTGGTCGACCTGGCCGACGACACCAAGCGCGATGTGCACGGCGCCTTCAAGCGACTGCTCGGCCGCGTCGGCGAGCCGGTGATCCGTCTGGCCGTGCGCCAGGCCATGAAGATCATGGGCCACCAATTCGTCATGGGCCGCACCATCGGCGAGGCGCTGTCGCGCTCGCAGAAGAACGGCAACGCGGCGTACCGCTACTCCTTCGACATGCTCGGCGAAGGCGCGCTGACCACCAAGGACGCGCTGCGCTACCAGCAGGCCTACCGCGACGCGATCCACGCAATCGGCAAGAGCGCCTCCAGCCATCGCCTTGGCGATGGCGGCGGCTCGTTCATTGGCGCGGACGTGTTCGCCACGCCGTCGATCTCGGTCAAGCTCTCCGCACTGCATCCGCGCTACGAGCACGCCAAGCGTGAGCGCGTGTTCGCCGAATTGGTGCCGCGCGTGCTCGAGCTGGCGCAGATGGCCAAGTCCTACGGCATCGGCTTCACCGTCGATGCGGAGGAATCCGATCGCCTCGAACTTTCGCTCGACGTCATCGCCGCCGCGTATTCGGACAAGTCGCTCGACGGCTGGGAAGGCTACGGCCTGGCGATCCAGGCGTACCAGAAGCGCGCGCCGGAAGCGATCGACTTCATCGCCGACCTCGCCCGCCGCACCGGTCGCCGCATTCCGGTGCGCCTGGTGAAAGGCGCGTACTGGGACAGCGAGGTCAAGCGCGCGCAAGTGGACGGCCAACTCGGCTACCCGGTGTTCACGCGCAAGCCCAACACCGACGTCAGCTACCTCGCCAACGCGCGCCGCATGCTGGAAGCGTCGGACGCGATCTACCCGATGTTCGCCACGCACAACGCGCAGACCATCGCGACGATCCACCAGCGCGCGAAGTCGATGGGGCGTGCGAAGCACTTCGAGTTCCAGAAGCTGCACGGCATGGGCGACGACCTCTACGCCGAAGTGATCCCGGCCGACCGCCTGGACGTGCCGTGCCGCGTGTACGCGCCGGTGGGTTCGCACGAGGACCTGCTGCCGTACCTGGTGCGCCGCCTGCTCGAGAACGGCGCCAACTCCAGCTTCGTCAACCGCATCACCGACGAGGACATCGCCATCGATGACCTCATCCAGGATCCGGTCGCAACCGTTTCCGCATTCGACTCCATCGCGCATCCGCGCATCCCGCAGCCGCTCGATCTGTACCGCAGCTTCGGCATCGACAGGACCAACTCCATGGGCATCAACCTCGCCAACGACGACCAACTGCGCGCGCTCGCCGAGCAGATCAACGCCGCCGCGCGCGAAGACTGGCGCGCCGCGCCGCTCGTGCCGGGCGCCAGCGCCGCCGGCCCCGACATTGCGGTGACCAATCCGGCCGATCGCGGCCAGATCGTGGGTCAGTGGAAGGCCGCCGACAGCGCGACCGTCGAAAAGGCGGTGCGCAACGCCGTGGCCGCGCACGATGCGTGGAACGCGACGCCGGCCGCCAGCCGCGCCGCCATCCTCGAACACGCCGCCGACCTCCTCGAGCAGCGCATGCCGCAGTACCTCGCGCTGTGCACGCGCGAAGCCGGCAAGTCGATTCCCGACGGCGTGGCCGAAGTGCGCGAGGCCGTGGACTTCCTGCGTTATTACGCCGGCCAGGCACGCAAGCAGTTCGCCGTTGAAGCCCTGCCCGGCCCGACCGGCGAATCCAACACGCTGCAGCTGTCCGGCCGCGGCGTGTTCGTGTGCATCAGTCCGTGGAATTTCCCGCTGGCGATCTTCGCCGGCCAGATCGCCGCGGCGCTCGCCGCCGGCAACAGCGTCATCGCCAAGCCGGCCGAACAGACCAACCTGATCGGCTACTACGCGGTGAAGCTGCTGCACGAAGCCGGCGTTCCGGAAGCCGTGCTGCAGTTCCTGCCCGGCGACGGCGCCACCGTCGGCGCCGCGCTGACGAAGGACCCGCGCATCGCCGGCGTCGCCTTCACCGGCTCGACCGACACCGCGCGCGCGATCAATCGCGCACTGGCTGCGCGCGACGCCGCCATCGGCGTGCTGATCGCCGAGACCGGCGGCCAGAACGCGCTGATCGCCGATTCGTCGTCGCTGCCGGAACAGGTGGTCAAGGACGCGATCGCCTCCGCGTTCACGTCCGCCGGCCAGCGCTGCTCGGCCGCGCGCGTGCTGTTCGTGCAGGACGACATCGCCGACAAGGTCACCACGATGCTCGCCGGCGCCATGGCCGAGCTGAAGGTCGGCGACCCGGGACTGCTGTCGACCGACGTCGGCCCGGTGATCGACGAAGACGCATTGAAGGTGCTGGTCGACCACGCCGCGCGCATGGACGTGGAAGCGACGAAGATCGCCGAGGTCGCGCTCGACGACGCCGCCGCCAACGGCAGCTTCTTCGCCCCGCGCGCGTATGCGCTGAAGTCGCTGGATCAACTGCACAAGGAGATCTTCGGACCGGTGCTGCACGTGGTCCGTTGGAAAGCCGACCAGCTCGACGCCGTCATCGACCAGATCAACGCCACCGGCTACGGTCTGACGTTGGGCATCCATTCGCGCATCGACGAGACCATCGACCGGATCGCTTCGCGGGTGAAGGTGGGCAACTGCTACGTCAACCGCAACCAGATCGGCGCGGTCGTCGGCGTGCAGCCGTTCGGTGGACAGAACCTGTCCGGCACCGGTCCGAAGGCCGGCGGCCCGCACTACCTGCCGCGCTTCGCCACCGAGAAGACCATCACCGTCAACACCACCGCGGCCGGCGGCAACGCCTCGCTGCTGACGCTGGGCGATTGAGCCCCACAGGGCCGGGGCAATCCCGGCCCGCGTCGAATCGGCGCCGGGGCAATCCCGGCCCGTGCCCAATCGGCGCCGGGGCGACCCCGGCGCTTTTCGCATCGCGATCCGATGCGTCGAGTTTCGTCCCTCGCGGTCCTGACGCCGCGAGGGAATCCGCCGACTGACTCACTGCGGATCCTTCGCACTTCATGCCTCATCGGCGCTGTCGCACAGCGCGAGCGCGCTTTTCGCGCGTCCCACGCTCGTATAGCGCATGCGACCCGCTCTCCCCACCGACGCCGCGCGTGCGCCGGCATGTGTCGGCGTGCCGGTTCCTCGTGTCCAACGAGCGGACTGCGCCACTTCGGGCTCCGCACCCACGACCCGGATACGCCGCCGAATGTCATCACCGTTTGGCGAGGCTGTCATCGCGTTGTGAGGTCGCGGGCAGGTCTGTGATGGGTATTTCAAGCCGGCGATGTCGGCAGCCGTGACGGTTGGGGTTCGGCCAGGACGACGTCCTTGCGCCGCGACCCGTTCCTCTTCGCGAGAACCCCTCATGCCCGCTCACTTCCCCCGTTCCCTGCAACGGCACCTGCTCACCGTCGCCCTGTTGTCCGCGCTCGCCGCTCCCGCCGTGGCCGCGCCGAAGCCCCCAACGCCAGGCATCCACTGCCAACTGGTGGACGACGAGGGGCAGCGCCTCCCGGTCGACAGCACCTCCGAGGGCGCCGATGCGCTCGCCTGCGGGCCGCTCGCGCAGGCCCTCGCCGACGGCGCGACCGCGGTCGGCGCGCGGACCAAGGCCAGCGGCCGGAACAGCACCGCGCTGGGTTCCTGGGTCGACCTAGATGCAGACGGCCTGGTGGATTCCAACGAAATCACCTGGGCCGGCGGTGAAGGCGCAACGGCGCTCGGCGCAGCCGCACAGGCCCTGGGCAAGTCGAGCGTGGCGATCGGCGTGCGCGCGGTCGCCCAGCTCGACGACAGCATGGCGCTGGGCAATCAGGCACAAACGCAAGCGCTGAAGACCACCACCACCAAGACGACCGTTCAGGGCACGCCGAACACGGTGACGACGACGACCGCCACCGAAGCCGGCGCGGCCAGCACCGGCAGCGTTGCGGTCGGCAGCCAGGCACGCGCGAACGGCACGAACAACATCGCCATGGGCACCGGCGCGACGACGGAACTGGTCAGCAACACCCTGGGCATGTCCACCACCGGCGGCGTCAGCACGCTGGTGCAGACCACCACCACCGGCCCCGTGCAGAATGCCATCGCGGTGGGCACCGGCGCCCGGGCCAACGGCAACGGCACGATCGTCATCGGCGCGAATGCGTTCGCGGAGGCGAAAGTCGGGCAAACGCTGACCGGTTTCGGCGGCACTGCCGATTACTACGTGGCGGGGCCCGCGACTAATTCCACCGTGATCGGCACCGGTGCGCGCTCGCAGGGGACCAACAGTGTCGTGATCGGCGCCGGCGCCATGACGGCCGGCGACGGCACCGACCCCACCGGCACGAAACTGCTGAAGGACCAGAACAACACCGTCGTCGGAAACGAAGCCGCCTCCGTGCGCGGTTGGGGCACGGCACTGGGCTATCGCGCGTTCGCGTACGGCTACCAGACCACCGCCATCGGCACCTACGCGTATGCCGTGGGTACGCAGTCGAGCGCCATCGGCGGCTATCTCGACTGGGCGGCCGCATTCGGCAGCACGCCCCGGCCGAATCCAGGTTTCGGCGCCTATGGCCGCGCCATTTCGCTGGGTCTTGGCTCGCAGTCGCTTGGCAGCGGCACCTACACCTGGGGTAACTACGACACCGCCGTCGGCCCGGGTGCAGCCACCAGCGACAACCGCTTTTTCGACCCGCTCTACGCGGGGAACAGCAACGACCCGACGGTCATCAACGGCTCCACCGCGATGGGCTTCATGGCCTTGGCCGAGGGCCACGCCAGCATTTCGGTCGGCCCGCTGAGCCACGCGAAGTACGAGTACGGCGTGGCGATAGGCAACCAGAGTTTCGCCGGTGCGTGGGCAACCGCGCTGGGCAACGGCAGCAGCGCCGGGGGCATGCACGCGGTCGCGATCGGCGACAGCGCCGAGGCGGCCTGGCACGAAAACGTCGCCATCGGATATGGCGCCGTTGCCGGCGTAGGGGGTGCCGCTGGCACGACCAAGACCGTCGCCGTGGGTGCGAATGCGTCCGCGGTCGGCGACAGCTCCATCGCCAGCGGCAACGCCGCGCAGGCGCTCGCCACTTCGGCTTCCGCCTACGGCGACAGCAGCCTGGCGGAGGGCGAGTACGCCACGGCACTGGGCGCCTACGCCCTCGCCACGGGGATGTACGGCACCTCGGTGGGCGCGAACGCCTTCGCACTTGGCTTCAACAGCGCCGCTTTCGGCTACAACAGCCTCGCCAACGGCGACGACAGCACCGCCATCGGCGCCTTCGCCATCGCCGATGCGACGCGCGCCACCGCCATCGGCAATGGCGCGGTCGTGCTGTTCGACGGCAGCGTCGCGCTCGGCGCGGGTGCGATCGCAACCGGAGTGACGCTGGGCGATGCGGCGTACCGCGTGGGCGGCACGGCCAGCGGCGAAGTGAACATCGGCGCCGCTGGCGACGAACGCCGCATCACCGGCGTGAGCGCAGGCGCGGGCGATACCGACGCGGTGAACGTTGCGCAGCTGAAGGCGGTCGCGACGACCCTGTCCGACGCCAATGACTACTTCGCCGCAGAAGGCCTGGAGGATGGCAGCGACGTCGCGGTGGCCAGCGGCGGTCGATCGGTCGCCGCGGGCGCGCGGAGCCTGGCCACCGGCGGCTGGGCCTCGGCCTTCGGCACGGGCGCGCAGGCGACGGGCGTCTACAGCACCGCGCTTGGCGGCGGCGCCTACGCATATGGATACGAAAGCACCGCGGTCGGCTTCTACTCAGAGGCACGCGGCAATCACAGCGCGGCGTTCGGCTCGGCACTGGCCTTCGGCGAAGGCACCACCGCGCTGGGCACGTGGGCCTACGCGGGCGGTGGCTTCACATGGAGCCTCGCGGACGGACGGCCGGAGAACATCGTCGAGATCGTCAACGGCACCGCGGTCGGCTTCTCCAGTGTCGCGGCGGCGAACGGCGCGACAGCGCTGGGCGCGGAAGCCGAAGCGCGCGGCGTCGACACTCTGGCGATGGGCGCTCGCGCACAAGCGACCGCCGACAACAGCGTCGCCATCGGTGCCGACTCACTGGCCGATGCCGCGAACACGGTCTCCGTCGGCCAGGTCGGTGCGGAGCGCAAAGTCGTCAACGTCGCGGCAGGCGCCCTCAGCGAAACCAGCACGGACGCGATCAACGGCAGCCAGCTGTTCCAGACCAACGCACGCGTGGACGATCTGGATGCGCGCGTCGGCGACGTGGCCGATGTTGCGGCGAACGCCGTGCTCTACGACGCGCCGAAGAAAACCCGCGCGACACTCGCGGGGGCCGGCGGCACGACGCTGGCGAACGTCCGCGCCGGCATGCAGGCGGACGAAGCGGTCAACTTCGGGCAGCTGTCCTCGCTCGCCGCCGTCCTTGGCGGTGGATCGCGGTTCGACGGCAACGGCCTGTTCGGCGGACCCGTTTTCATGGTGCAGGGCAACGGCCATGGCACGGTGTTCGGTGCCTTTGCGGCCATCGACCTATCGCTGACCAACCTGAGCAACCGTATGTTCAATCTCGAACAGACGCCGGGGTTCGGCGTGCCGATCGGCACGGGCGCCGGGCTCGCCATCGGCGAGGGCAGTCACGCGGAAGCCGTCGGCGATACCGCGTACGGCTCGGCTGCCACCGCCAGCGCCGATGGCAGCACCGCGTTGGGCTCCAACGCGACGACCAGCGTCGCCGCAACCAACGCCGTGGCGGTGGGCGCCGACAGCAGCGTCACCGCCGCGGCGGGCACCGCTGTCGGCCAGGGTGCATCGGTCACCGCACAAGGCGCGACGGCCATCGGTCAGGGCTCCGTGGCCAACCAGGCCAACACCGTGTCGGTCGGCAGCGTCGGCAACGAGCGTCGCGTGGTCAACGTCGCCGCAGGCACCGCCGGCACCGACGCGGCCAACGTCGCTCAGATGCAGGCCGGTGACGCGCAAGCCGTTGCGACCGCGAATGTCTACACCGACACCACCGCGGCGAAGACACTGACGCGCGCCAACGCCTACACCGATTCGCGCATGCAGACGTTGAGCGACGAGTTCAGCGGCCTGCGTGACGAGATCGGCCTGCGCCTGGGCCGTCAGGACGAACGCATCGACCGTCAGGGCGCGATGAGCTCGGCCATGATGAACATGGCGATCAACGCCGCCAATTCACGCAGCCCGCGCGGCCGCGTCGCCGTCGGCGCCGGCTGGCAGAACGGCGAGAGCGCGCTGTCGGTGGGCTACTCCAAGTCGATCTCCGATCGCGCGTCGTTCTCCATCGGCGGCGCCTTCAGCAGCGACGACAGCTCCGCCGGCGTGGGCTTCGGCATCGATCTGTGAACCCTCACGACGTCGCGGCGCCTGGCGCGCCGCGACGCACTCCAACCATTTGCCACAGGGATCCTCCATGACCTTCCGTCGCACTTTCCTGAGCCTGATGCTCGCCGGCGCCTGCGCTCCCGCGCTCGCCGCCGAAGCGCGCATCGACCTCTCCTCCCTCGACGATGCCACCGTGTCGTCGCGCTTCATCGTCAAGTACCGCACCGGCTCGGCCGAGCGTACGCAAGCGGCCGCGCGCGATCGCTCGCTCGCAGCCGCGGCAGGACGCATGCAGACCCAGCTTCGCGCGAGCGGCGCGGCAGGCGCGGCCAGCGCGAAGTCGACGTTGCGCGTCGACACGCTTCGCGCGATCGCACGCAGCGGGATGCACGTCGTGAAGGCGTCGCGGCGCCTGTCGCGCAGCGAAGCCGAGACGCTGATGCGATCGATCGCGGCCGATCCGAACGTCGAGTACGTCGCCGTCGATGCGATGCTCAAGCCGGCCGCGCTGCCCAACGATCCGCTGCTCGCCACGCACCAGATGTGGCACTACGGCGCAGGCGCCGGCGGCGCGCGCGTCACTGGCGCCTGGGAGCAGGGGGCGAGGGGCGACGGCGTGGTCGTGGCCGTGCTCGACACCGGCGTCACCCACCATGCGGACCTGGAAGCGAACCTGCTGCCCGGCTACGACTTCATTTCCGATCACGAGGTCTCGGGACGCGCGACCGACGAGCGCGTTCCCGGCGGTTGGGATCTGGGCGACTGGACCACGGCCGGCGAATGCGGCGCAGGATCGGGCGCAAGAAGCAGCAGCTGGCACGGCACGCATGTCTCCGGCACGATCGCGGAAGTCACCGGCAACGGCATCGGCGGCGCAGGCATCGCGCCCAACGCGCGCATCGTGCCGTTGCGCGTGCTGGGGCACTGCGGCGGCTACACCTCGGACATCGCCGACGCGATCGTCTGGGCCGCGGGTGGGCATATCGACGGCGTCCCCGAGAACCCCCATCCGGCCGAAGTCATCAACATGAGCCTGGGCGGTTCACAGGCCTGCCCGCTCGTCACGCAGGCAGCCATCGACGCCGCGGTTTCGCTCGGCACCACCGTGGTGGTCGCCGGCGGCAACGAAAACGCGGATGCGTCGAACCACTCGCCCGCCAGCTGCAACAACGTGGTGACGGTGGCCGCCACCGGCTACAGCGGGCAGCGCGCGTCGTATTCCAACTACGGCAGCCGTATCGATCTGTCCGCACCCGGCGGCGCCGGTATCGAAGGCTCGCCGAACGGCTACATCTGGTCCACGCACAACACCGGCACCACCACGCCGCTGGCCGACCGCTACGCCGGCATGGGCGGCACGTCGATGGCCACGCCGCACGTCGTCGGCATCGTCGCGCTGATGCAGAGCGTGGCGCCGAAGCCGTTGATGCCTGCACAGGTCGAAGGGCTTCTGAAGGCATCGGCGCGACCGTTTCCCACGCGCCCCGATCGCCCGATCGGTGTCGGCATCGTCGATGCGTCTGCCGCGGTCGAGCGCGCGCGCTCGTTCGGCCAACCGCTCGTGTCCGTGCCGCTGACCAACGGCGTCGGCGAGACACTGCCGCCGCTCGGCGCGGGCCAGTCCGTGCTCTACGGCATCGACGTGCCCGCAGGCGCGACGAAGCTGGAGTTCCTCAGCTTCGGTGGGCGCGGCACGCTCGGCGTCTATGGCAGCTACGAAGCCGATCCCACGGCTTCCATGAATCTCGCTTCTTCGCTGCGTCCCGGCACGAATCAGGTCGTCACGATCAGTGCGCCTGCGGGAGGTCGCTACTACTTCCGAGTTCAGGCCACCGCCGATTCGGCAGGCGTGACGGTACGCGCGAAGGTGTACTGACAAGCACCGCGGCGGAGCACGATGCTCCGCCGCGGTGGGGTGGTGGGAATCTTTCTTAGGAGTTTGCGCCGCGCGAGGGTCATCTGGCACGTCAGTTCCGTCGGTCGGATCGATAGCATCCAAACGGGGTCCGATGCATGGGGTATCGGCGCGTCGACGGAGCTGACGGACGCATGTGCTCCACGAAGTACCGTTTCGACGAGTTCGAACTCGACCCGGCGGCGCGCGACCTGCTTCGCAACGGCGAACGCGTCGCGTTGCCGCCGAAGTCGTTCGAATGCCTGGCCTATCTTCTTTCGCATCGCGATCGCGCGGTTGGTCGCGACGAACTGATCTCGGCGGTCTGGGGCCGCATCGAAGTCAGTGACACCGTCGTCGCGCAGACACTGTTGCGCGCACGCAAGGCCATTGGCGACTCGGGCGGGCGACAGCTCCTGATCCGCACCGTGCCGCGCTTCGGTTATCGCTGGATCGCGCCCGTACGCGAAGGCACCGCAGAAGCGGCGACGTTGGCATCCGTACGCGTGCCGCAGGCGCGAACCGCACAAGCGGTCCTTGGAACACGTGCGGGTGGCCCCGGGTGGTATGGGTGGTGGAGCGTGTTCGTGCTGTTGAGCGTCGCCGCCTTCGCCGGCTGGCTGCTGCCGGACAGAATGCTCCGGGCGGCTCCGGACCCGCCTGCGTTGCGTCCACCAGCCACTGCTCCCACTTCTCTGAGCGACCTCGCCGAAGCGTGTCGCGCCGCTGTGCACGAAGGCGACGCGCATACCGGCGAGTGCACGCCGGCGCACTGCGCACCTTCCACGAATCGGATTCGGGCCGGATCGCTAGGCGGATGCGCGGAAGGCGACGACGCATGGCAACGACAGTTCGAAGGCGGTGCGCCGCCGCGCTTTCGGCACGCCGAATGAGCCGCGCGCAGGCAACAAAAAAACCCCGCCGAAGCGGGGTTTTTCGTTGATGCCGGGCCGCGAGCGGCGCGGATCAGAACTTGTACTGCGCCGAGACGCCGTACAGGTTGGCGTGACCGTCGAACGGACCCACCAGGTGCGAACGGCTGGCACTGTTGGTGATGTCGATCTTCGGGGAATCCGGCTCGATGCGGGTGTAGCCGAAGTTGACTTCCAGCGCCTGCGTAGCCATCCAGCTCGCGCCGATCGAGTACCAGAAGCGGTTCGCGTCGGGCAGACGCGGGGTGCGCGTCTCGAGGTGCGTCGGGGTTTCGTCGTAGGCGACGCCGGCGCGCAGGATCCAGGACTCGTTGAGCTTGTACTCACCGCCCAGCGAAGCGAATTGGCTGTCCTTCCAGTCGAAGGGCTCGACCGAGTCCGGATCGGCGGCGTTGGCGAAGTCGATGCGCACTTCGCGCAGCGAATCCCAACCGGTCTGCGCCCACGAGGCCATCATCGAGAAGCTGTCGTTGAAGTCGTAGCGCACATCGACGTTCAGCACCGACGGCGTCGTCAGCTTGGCGACGACCGCGCCGTCCTGGAAGCGAGTGCGCGTGGCCGGATTGGCCGCGAACACGGCGGCGACGTTGCCCGGCACGGTCCAGTCGGCGGTGCCTTCCAGCTCGTAGTCGACTTCCGAACGGTAGCTCACGCCGATGGCGAGCTGATCGGTCGGCTTGAGGTTCGCGCCGACAGTCCAGCCGAAGCCGGTGTCGTCGCCCTGCACCTCGGCGAAGCCGTCGGCGCCCTGCGGCACGGCGAACGGCAGCGGAACGCGCTGAGCGAACAGCGCCGTGCCGAAATCGACCGACTGCGAAAGCGTCACGTCGGCGCGCGAGTAGATGATGCCGGCGCCGACCGAGAAGCGGTCGGGAATGATGTCGAGGGCGGCGGCCAGGGTCAGGTCGACGATTTCGACGTCGGAGGTATGGGCGAAGTAACGGCCCTGCCAGTTGTTGTCGTACTCGGTCTTCAGACCGAACGGGGCGCTGACCATGGCGCCGAACGCCAGGCCGTTGTCGAGCTTGTGGACCACCGACAGTGCCGGCACCGCCGCGATGTCGCCGGCGTCGCCACCGTTGCCGCCGGTCAGCGGACGGCCCGCGGCGTCGGTGCCGGTGCCCTTGAATTCGTAGCTGAGGTCGATCGCAGTGAGGTCGACCTGCATGGTGGTGCCTTCAAAGCGCGCCATGGTGGCCGGGTTGTTGGCGACGACCGAGGAATCGGTCTCGTTGACGCCGACGCCGGCGAAAGCGGCACCCATGCCCTTGACGCTGTTTTCCTTGAGCTGGAAGCCCGAAGCATGGACCTGACCAACCGCCAGCGCGCCGGCGATGCCGAAGGCGAGCGCGGACAGCTGGATGAAACGAGAAGCGTGTTGCATGCGTGTAGTCTCCATTGGAGTATTTTTTGGTTCCGCGACCGTCATTGCCTTGGCACCCCGGTCGTTCGGACGCCAGTGCGCGCCGGAAACCCCTCCCGACGTACGACGCCGTATGCACTATAACCCGGCTTTTAACCTGAGGCTAACAATAGCCGGCATGCCCGTCCGCACTTGTAAAACAGGGCTTTTTCTCAACGAGGGATGCTCGCTAATGCTGAATAGGCAAGGACGCGCGCGGTGTTCGTAAGCATCCCCGGTCGGGAGCGCATACCCCTGCGTTGGGCCACGCCGACCCTGTTCAGCCTGCTGTGGCTGTGCTTCGTCGCCGTGGAGGTGATGCCCGGCCAGGAGCAGCTGCGCCTGCTGCTGGAATGGGGCGCGCTGTCCGGTGGCCTGGGTACCCCTGCATCCTGGCTCGAGGCCGTCCACTCCGGCAGCGCCCTGCGCCTGTTCACGGCCCTGTTCCTCCACGCCGACTGGGCCCACCTGCTGGGCAACCTGGTCTTCCTGCTGATCTTCGGCCTGCCGGCCGAACGCGCGATGGGGCCATGGCGACTCCTGGTCCTGTTCCTGCTCGGCGGGGCGGTGGCTAACCTGGCCGCGGTGATCTCCATCGGTACGCCCGACCGCCTGATCATCGGCGCCAGCGGCGCGGTGTCGGCCATGATCGGCGCCTACCTCGCGCTGTTTCCAGGCGCGAAGCTGGGCGTGGTCGTGCCATTGGGGCTGTTCCTGCAGTTCGTGAAAGTGCCGGCGCCGTTGCTGATCGGCGTGTGGGCGCTGCTGCAGCTGGTCTTTACCTTCATCGGCCCGGCCTTCGGCGCGGTGGCCTGGTCCGCGCACCTGGCCGGATTCGCCTTCGGCGGTGCGTTCGCGCTGATCGCCCGCGCTGGCATCGCACGACGGATGCGGCGGCGGCGCGGCCTGTGAGCCGAGCGCCGCGGCTTGATTGGCCGCGCCTGCGCCCCCATCGTCAGCCTGCGATCCCGCCGCGTGCGATGCCCCGAACCATGTCCAAGCCGCTATATAAAGTGACCTTCCTCAATGCCGGCAAGGTGTACGAGATCTACGCGCGCACCGTCGCGTCCGGCGCACTGTGGGGTTTCACCGAAGTGAGCGAGCTGGTCTTCGACGTCCACGACGGCGTGGTGATCGATCCGACGGAAGAGCGTCTGCGCGATGAGTTCGGCAACACGCGCGCGCTGCATCTGCCGATGCACAGCATCGTGCGCATCGAGGAGGTCGAACGCAAAGGACAGTCGGCGATCCGTGACGCATCGACAGGCGAAAAAGTCGTGACGCCCTTCCCGCTGCCGGCGAAGCCACGCTAGCCTGCCGCGATGAAACGACTCGCGCGCAGCGCACTGCTGGTCCTGTCGATCGCCCTGTGCGCATGCGGCCGCGAATCCGCGCCTGCACCAGCGGCGAACGCCGACGCACTGCCCCAGCCGGCGGCATCCGAAGTCTCCGCGGAGAGCAACGCCTTCACCGTCGAGATCACGCTGTCCCCTGCCGCGCGCGAGCGCTTGGCGACGCAGCACGAATCGTTGATCGCGAGCGCCGACTACTTCGGCTATCCGAGCGCGCAGGCGCAGGCGCAACACGTGCCCGGCAGCGAGAATCCCTGGTTGACGCTACACCGTGCGCAGATCGAACTCGAAGGCGCGCAGCTCGATGGCACGCCGACGGCGCGCTTCCCCGCCGTGACTTTCGATACGAAGCCGCTTGCCTGGACCGACGCGCCCGATGCGCCGCAGGTCAACATCAACGTCTACTCGGGGCGTCGTTCCTCGCCGGACAACCTGCTCGAATGCGGGATGTTCCAGGGCACGCTCGCCGTCGCATCGCGCGCGCCGATCCGGTTGTCGTGCAGCTTGATCGCCGAAGCGTCACGCTAGGCACGACGCTCAGTTCTTCTTTGCCGCCGGTAGGGTGGCCGCACTGGCCACCGGCTTCTTGAGTTCCACCAGCGCCGAAGCGATCGGTGCGTCGCCGTCGAGCACGTCGCCGGCGTTCTCGCCCGGCTGGCCTTCGCTGTCGCCTTCGCCATCGCCGCGCAGGTGACCCGGCAGGCTGGCTTCGCTGAAGTTGCGGATGCTCTTGTCGGCGCTCTTGCCCGGTCGGAGCACGACGTCGGGCGATATGCCGAGCGCCTGGATCGATTTGCCGCTGGGCGTGTAATAACGCGCGGTCGTGAGCTTGACCGAGTCGCCGTTGTCGAGCGGCAGCACGGTCTGTACCGAACCCTTGCCGAACGTGCGGCTGCCGACGATGCGCGCGCGATCGTTGTCGCGCAACGCACCGGCGAGCACTTCCGCCGCGCTCGCCGAACCGGCATCCACCAGCACCACAACCGGCGCGCCGTCGAGCCTGTCGCCCGGCGTGGCGCCGAACTCGGCGTCGCTGATGGCGATGCGCCCACGCGTGGAGACGATCTTGCCCGAGTCGAGCAGGTCGTCGGCGATCTGCACCGCCGAAGTCAGCAGGCCGCCGGGATTGCTGCGCACGTCGATGACCAGACCGCGCAGCTTGCCGCCCGCCTTCTCTTTCAGCTTGTCGAGCTGGCTTTCGAAATCCGCCGCCGTGTCGGCCTGGAAGGCACTGATGCGCACGTAGCCGTAGCCCGGCTCGAGCATGCGGCTCTTCACGCTGGCCACGCGGATGGTTTCGCGTTGCAGCGTCACGTCGAAGGGCGCGTCCTTGCCTTCGCGCACGACGGTCAGCGTGACCTTGCTGCCGGACTCGCCGCGCAGCGGCCCGGAGTTGTCGCCTTCATCGGGCTTGAACGGCTTGCCGTCGATGGCGGTGATGACATCGCCCGCCTTGATGCCGGCACGTGCGGCGGGCGTGTCGTCAATCGGTGCGATCACGCGCAGCGAGCCGTCGGGCTGGCGCATGAGTTCCACGCCCACGCCGTCGTAGGCGCCGCGCGATTGTTCTTCGAAGCTTTCGGCGTCGTCCTTGTCGAGATAGACGCTGTGCGGGTCCAGGTCGAACAGCAGGCCGCGGATCGCCGAGTGCATCAGCTTGCGGTCCTCGACCGGTTCCACGTACGCCTGCTTCACCGCGTTGTACACCGAGACGTAGCGGCGGATTTCGTCGAGCGGAACTTTGCCTTCCGCCGTCTCGGCATCGGGCGATTCGATCGGCGCATCGGCCGGCGCCGGTTCGTCGGTTTCCTGCGCGATGGCCGGCAGGGAGACGAAGGCGGCCAGGGCGAGCGGGACGAGGTAACGCAAGGACATTCGGGCAACTCCGGGGGCGACGCGGCGGATCGGCGGTACGAGCCGCCTCGACGTGATTATGGGCACGGCGGGGGAGCGCAATGGAAGGCTTTCGTTAATCCCGTCGAAGGGAGCGCCGGCCATTCAGCGTCAGCGGCGCAGCCATGCGCCGGGGTTCACCGGCGAGCCGTTGCGGCGCAGCTCGAAGTAGAGCGCCGCACGACCGTGGCCGCCGGACGTCCCGACGGTGGAGACCGCGTCGCCTCGCTTGACCGCGTCGCCCACGTCCTTGAGCAGCGCGTCGTTGTGCGCGTACAGGCTCATGTAGCCGTTTCCGTGGTCGACGATCAGCAGCAGGCCGTAGCCGGTCATCCATTCGGCGTAGACCACCTGGCCGTCGGCGACCGCCTTGACCGGCGTGCCGGCGGCGGCGGCGATCAGCAGGCCGTCGCTGCCGCGGCCGTCCGGCATCGTCGCGCCGAATCCGGCCAGCAACGCCCCCGACACCGGCCAGCCCAACCCGCCAACCTGCGGCGCGGGCGCGCTGGCGATGGTGGTCGGCTTGCGGCGCGGCGCGCTGCCGTCGGCGGGTTTCTCGCGCGCGGCGCGCTCGGCCGCCGCGCGACGTTGCGCCTCGGCGCGGGCGGCGGCGACGCGCAGCTTCTTCAGGAGTTGTTCGAGGCCCGCCGCGTCGCGGCCGAGTTCGCGCTCGCGTGTGCTGCGATCCTTATAGCGCTCGTCGAGTTCGGCCATGAGGCTCGCGCGCGCCTTGCGGTCGCTTTGCAGCTTACCCAGCTGGGAACGCTGCTGCTCGCGCGTGCGGTCGAGTTCCGAGCGACGTTGCACGATGGCCTGCTCGAGGTCATCCAGCTCGCGCAGTTGCGCGTCGAGTTCGCCGATACGGCGCGTGCGGTCGCGTTGCAGGTAGCCGTAGTAGGCGAGCATGCGGCTGCCGTCGGCGACGCGGTCCTGCGCCAGCAGCAACTTGAGCGGTGCGTCCTGGCCCTGCAGGTACGCTGCGCGCAGCAGTTGCGCCAATTCCTGGCGTTGCGCGCCCATGCGCTCGTGCAGTGCGGCGCGCTGTTCCTGCAGTCCGGCGAGCGAAGCCTGCTCCTTCGCCAGCCGCGTTTCGATCTCGCGCAGACGGCGGTTCGACAGGCCCACCTTTTCATCCGCATCGCGCAACTGACGTGACGCGCTGCCGCGCTGGCTTTCGATCTTCCGGCGCTCGGCCGCGACCGACTTGAGCTCGCGCTGGATCTTCTCCAGCTTGCGCTCGGCATCGCGGCTGTTCTGCGCGACGGCGGGCGCTGCCAGCGCCATGCCGGCGATGAGCAGGACCGCAAAGACCCTGGGCACAAAGCCGCCGCGCTGCATCCGCTCAGCCCGCGAGCAGGCTGGTTCCGCTCATCTCCGCCGGCTTCGGCAGTCCGAGCAGGTCGAGGATGGTCGGCGCGACATCGCGCAGCGCACCGCCGCTTCGCAGCGTTGCCTTGCGCGCGCCCAGGTATACGAACGGCACCGGCCCGACCGTGTGTGCGGTATGCGGTTGGCCAGTCGTAGCGTCGCGCATCATTTCCAGGTTGCCGTGGTCGGCGGTGACGAGCAGTGCACCGCCGGTGTCGCGCACGGCCTGCGCGATCGCACCGATCGCGATGTCGACGGCCTCGGCGGCCTTGATCGCTGCGGCGAGGTCGCCGGTGTGGCCGACCATGTCGGGATTGGCGATGTTGCAGATGGCCACGTCGATCTGTCCCGAACGGATGGCGGCCGTGAGCTTTTCGGTGAGTTCCGGGCAGCTCATTTCCGGCTGCAGGTCGTACGTGGCGACCTTGGGGCTCGGCACTAGGATGCGCGTTTCGCCGGCGTACGGTTCCTCGCGGCCGCCGCTGAAGAAGAACGTGACGTGTGCGTACTTCTCGGTCTCGGCGATGCGCAGTTGCGTGAGGCCGTTGTCGGCCAGCACTTCGCCGAGCGTGTGGCGCAGATCGTCCGGGCCGAAAGCCACCGGCGCCGGCAACTTCGCGTCGTACTCGGTGAGGCAGACGAAACGCGAAAGCTTCGGACGGCGCGCTTCGAAACCGTCGAACGTGGGCGATACGAACGCCGCCGTGAGCTGGCGCGCGCGGTCGGCACGGAAGTTCATGAAGACCACCGCGTCGCTGTCGGCCATCGGCACATAGCCTTCGATCACCGTGGGCGCGACGAACTCGTCGTTCTCGCCGCGCTCGTAAGCCTGCAGCAGCGCCTCGATCGGGCCGGTGGTGGTGTGCTCGCTTCGCGCGTCGACGATCGCGTCCCAGGCGCGGCGCACGCGGTCCCAGCGCTGGTCGCGGTCCATCGCGTAGTAGCGGCCGCTGACGGTGGCGACGTGCGCGTTGCCCAGTTTGCGGCAGACGTCCTGCAGTTTCTTGAGGCTCGGCTCGGCCGACTTGGGCGGCATGTCGCGACCGTCGAGGAAGGCATGCACGGCCACCTTGGAAACGCCCGCCTGGCTGGCCAGTTCGAGCATCGCGAAGATGTGGTTCTCATGGCTGTGCACGCCGCCGGGCGAAAGCAGGCCCATCACGTGCAAGGTGCCGCCGTTGGACTGCGCGGCGGCGCAGGCGGCGCGCAGCTCCTCGTTGCCGAAGAAGCTGCCGTCCTCGATCGCCGCGTCGACGCGGGTGAGGTCCTGGTAGACGATGCGGCCGGCGCCGAGGTTCATGTGGCCGACCTCGGAATTGCCCATCTGCCCGTCCGGCAGACCGACGTGGCGGCCTTCGGTATGGATCAGCGTATGCGGCGCCGACGTGAGCAGGGCGTCCCAGTTGGGGAGCTTGGCCTGGGCCAGCGCGTTGTCGGTCGGGTCGTCGCGGTGCCCCCAGCCGTCGAGGATCAGCAGGACCACGGGTTTGGGGCGCATGGAGGAGGCTGGCACGTCGTCTGATTCCAGGATCGGGAGATGAACGGTGACTTCGGGCACGGGTCCGCGCCGACAATGGCTGCGATTGTAGCGAAGCGATGTAAACCGATTCCGCCTCCAGGGCATCCCATGCCTTGAAGCCCGTCCCAACACGGAACCCGAAACGATGCGAATCCGCCCCCTGTACGTTCTTCCGCTGGCCCTCGTGCTGGCCGCGCCGGCGTTCGCCGCCCAGGACATCGACAAAGTCAACGGCAGCATCACCGTCGAGCCCGGCCAGACCGCCGGCAACCTGGAGACGGTCAACGGCTCCATCCGAATCGGCGCCAACGCCCGCACCGGCAAGGCCGAAACCGTCAACGGCAGCATCACGGTCGCGGAGAACGTCGAGGCCGGCGGCCTGGAGACGGTCAACGGCTCCATTCGCGTAGCCGGCAACGGCAAGCTCAGCAGCAACCTGGAGACGGTCAACGGCGGTGTCTTCGTCGACCGCGGCGGCGACGTGCACGGCGACATCGAGACCGTGAACGGCGCCATCGGGCTGGTCGACACCGACCTGTCGGGCGGCATCACCACCGTCAACGGCGACCTCACCGTGGGCGTGAATTCGCACGTGAAGGGCGGGATCCGCTACACGAAGCCGAACCAGTCGTGGTTCTCGTTCAACAAGCGCGACCCGAAGGTCATCATCGGACCGAACGCGGTGGTTGACGGCCCGCTGGTGTTCGAGCGCAAGGTCGAACTCTACGTCCATAACTCAGCGAAGATCGGCCCGGTCACCGGCGCCACCGCGATGCGCTTCGACGGCGCGACCCCGCCGGGGCAGTAAGGCCCGGCAAGTACGGGCGACAAGGCACGGGATGTGAACTGCCGGACCGCGCACGGTGGCGGTCCGGAAGCATGCCTAGAATGGGGTTCGCTTCCACGGCGACGTCCCCTGCCGGCGTCGTGGGGCCTGGTCCATTCCGGAGGTTCCATGTCCCGCGTTTCCCTGCTCAACACGGCGATGGCCTGCGCAGCCGGCGCCATCGCGCTGGCCGCCTGCTCCAAGCCCGCCGACGCGCCCAGCGCGACCGCTCCTGCGCCGACGACCGCACCCGCGGCCGGCAGCCACCCCTTCAACGTCGCGATCGACTCCGCCGACTTCGCCGAGCACGTGAAAGTGCTGGCGTCGGACGAATTCGAGGGCCGCGCCCCCGGCAGCGCCGGCGAAGAGAAGACCGTCCAGTACCTGGAGGCGCAGTTCAAGCGCATGGGTCTCAAGCCCGGCAACGGCGACAGCTACTTCCAGACCGTGCCGATGGTGGAAACCACCGCGGACGAGACGACGCAGCTGCAGATCGACGCGAACGGCAAGCCGCACATCCTGAAGTTCGGCACGGACATGGTGGTCGGCACGCGCACCGGCCGCAATGAAGTGAAGATCGACGGCAGCGATCTGGTCTTCGTCGGCTACGGCGTCAACGCGCCGGAGCAGAAGTGGAACGACTACGCCGGCGTCGACGTGAAGGGAAAGACGGTGGTGATGTTCGTCAACGATCCGGGCTTCCACAGCCAGGATCCGAAGCTGTTTGAAGGCAAGCGGATGACCTATTACGGCCGCTGGACCTACAAGTTCGAAGAGGCGGCGCGCCAAGGCGCCGCGGCGGCGATCATCATCCACGACACCGAGGGCGCGTCCTACGGTTGGGATGTCGTCAAGAACTCATGGTCCGGCGCGCAGTTCGACCTGCCGGCGAAGGATGATCCGGAACCGCGCCTGCCGGTGCAGGGTTGGATCACCGGCCAGGCGGCGCGCACGCTGCTGGCCGACCTTGGCCAGAATCTGGACGACCTCTACAAGGCGGCCAACAAACCGGGTTTCAAGGCGATCCCGCTGGACGGGAAGCTCTCGGTCGACCTGAAAAGCAAGACCAGCGAAAAGTCCTCGCGCAACGTGGTCGCGCTGCTGCCGGGCGCGAAGCGTCCGGATGAGGCGATCGTCTACATGGCGCATTGGGATCACCTGGGCAATCACGCCCACGAGGCAGACGAGCACGGCGGCGCCGGCGCTGGCGAGCCGCATGCGGACACCATCTACAACGGCGCCATCGACAATGCGACCGGCGTGGCCGGCATCCTCGAGATCGCCGAGGCCTTCAGCAAGCAGACGCCGCCGCCGGATCGTTCGCTGCTGTTCCTGGCGGTGACGCTGGAGGAGTCGGGACTGCTGGGTTCGAAGTACTACGTGGCGCACCCGGCCATCCCTCTCAACAAGACGGTGGCGGTGATCAACCTGGATGCGATGCCGGTGATCGGCAAGGCAAAGGACATGACCGTGGTGGGCTTCGGCAGCTCCGAGTTGGAGGACCTGCTCAAGATGCAGGCCGACGGCCAACAACGCGTGCTGCATGCCGAGGCGACGCCGGAGGACGGTTTCTACTTCCGCTCCGACCACTTCAACTTCGCCAAGGCCGGCGTGCCGGCGCTGTATGCGAAGGGTGGCAGCGATCTGGCCGACGGAGGCCTGGACGCCGGCCGCATGGCGGAATCCGACTACCGCGACAACCGTTACCACAAGCCCGGCGATCAGTTCGATCCGAGCTGGAAGATGGACGGCGTGGTGCAGGATCTCGATGCCCTTTACGGCGTGGGCCGTACCCTGGCCGGCGGCGAACAATGGCCCAACTGGTACGAAGGCAACGCGTTCCGCGCGGCCCATGACAAGCTGATGCAGACGGCGAAGTAAGCCGATCGCGATCGCACGACCGACAACGGCGCCCTGAACAGGCGCCGTTGTCGTTTTCGGCTACGCTGATGCGTCTTTCCTCCCCGCCGGAGTCGCCATGACGCTCACCACCGCCTACGTGTGTGTCCTGATCGCCGCGTTGTTGCCCTATCTGTGGGTCGCCGTCGCCAAGGCGAGTGGCGAACGCTACGACAACCGCGATCCGCGGCGATGGCAGGAGAAGCAACAAAGCTCCAAGTCGCAGCGCGCCTACGCGGCCCAGCTCAACAGCTATGAGGCATTCGCGCCGTTCGCGGCGGGCGTCGTGCTGGCGCAGCTAGCGGGCGTGGCGCATTCGCATATTGCCGCGCTTTCGCTGGCGTTCGTGACTTTGCGCGTGTTGCACGGCATCACGTATGTCGCCGGTCGGCACTACCTGCGCTCGCTGTGTTGGGCGCTGGGCTTCGCCTGTGTAGTGATCCTGCTGGTGCAGGCCGCCATGCACATCGCGCCGTGAGCTGTACGCCTTGCCGAGTTCCGAAGTGAATATGTCGCCAACACTTACCGCTCCCGCTGCACTTGCGCTGCAGCGGGAGGGTTTCCGCTTCGTCGAAAGCACGGCGATGCGCGAGATGCTCGATGCCGTCGCTCCGCTTTCGGATTGGGACGCCTTCGTGGCGAGCTGGAACCTGCTGGAGCCGGATACCTACCTGGCGACCGTTGGCCTGCACCGTCGGCGAAGGCACGCAGTGTTCAGCGCAACTCGGGAGGCGATCGTACGTGAGCCGCATCAGCCGCATTACCAGAGTCGCGATTACAACACGCTGCAAGGTGGCATCGAGCGTTGGTTCGCACCCATGCAGGCGGAGGTTGTCGACAGCGCCAGTCTTCGCAGCATCCTGCATTTCTGCCTGAGATTTTTCGGCGCCCTCGCGCCGACCGTACCGGCCTGGCATGTCGAGCTTCACCAGTTCCGAATCGAGGCGCGGGCCGACGAGCCCGGCCAGCCGACGCCCGAGGGCGTGCATCGCGACGGCGTGGATTTCGTTCTGGTGCTGTTGATCGACCGCCATAACATCGCCAGCGGCACGACGACCATCCACTCGGCCGACGGCAGCCTGCTTGGCAGCTTCACGCTGAGCCATCCACTGGATGCCGCGCTGGTGGACGACACGCGCGTATTCCATGGCGTGACTGCCGTAGAGCCGGAAGATCCGACGGCAGCGGCGCATCGCGACGTGCTCGTCGTGACATTCAAACGCAAGGTGCTGGCGGCCTAGACGGCTGGTCGAGTCGCTGTCTGAGATCCGTAGCCTGGCTTCGGCACTCATTCGCGCAGCACGGAAGGCACGCTCGCGCGGCTACGCGGATGGCTGGCGACGCTGGGCGAAGGCTGTCTGCATGCTGGCGCTTGCGGCTCGTCGCTGTCGAAGGCTGTCCCTGCTGAATCACACAAGAGGGCCGAGCTGCAGCCCTCCGACGCGGATCCGTCTGCCGCGCTTCAGGCGGAACTACGAAGAAGACGTAGCAGGCGAGTAGCTAGGCGATAGGTCTGAACGAGTCCAGAGCCCGGCGATCCGATGTTTCATCGGGTGAAAATGGGGGTTGTTCGTTTTCGCTCGCGCAAAAGAAGAAGGCCGGTCCTGTTGGACCGGCCTTCTGGGGTAAAGCCCCTGGCGATGACCTACTCTTGCATGGCTTAGGCCACACTACCATCGGCGCATGT